>NZ_CP021662.1 GCF_003122425.1 Candidatus Fukatsuia symbiotica | reverse complement strand
CGCCAGAAGATTTGTTTACTAAAGATGAGCTTGAAGTAGTATTTCTAGCCATACATCGCATGAGTGCTAAGGAAATAGCTAAAGAACTGGATCTGCTTGACAGAACGATAGAGAAAAGATTAGGAAATATTTATCGAAAAATTGGCGTTAGTTTTTTGCGTCAATTGATAGATTACTGTCAGACGAAAGGTTTTGATAGATATATTCCGCCACGATTTTTCAAGCCTGGCAGCAAATTTATTGATTACATGCAATAGCATTATTTAATTGTGATTTACCTATAAATTAATTTACGGCATTTAATATATTTAAAGAAGATAAAAAATGATAAATAATAGTGTTATTGGTAATGATTATGCTTTTAGCCGTGTGCCACTTACAGCCCGCTCCAGTCTCTTGACTGTTACCTTAATTCGTATTGGCGTGACCACTGCGTTAGCACAATTCATGTTGGGAGCAACATTAGGGCATTCGATGACTTTTTCTCAAGCCATGTTAGCCACCTTTTTTGGTAGTTTGATTGTGGAATTCGTTGGCCTTGGATTGGGCATTGCTGGTGCCAGAGAAGGATTATCAACCAGCCTGTTAGCGCGTTGGTGCGGCTTTGGTCGTTTTGGTTCTGTGTTGATCGGACTCGCGATTGCTATCAGTACATTATGTTGGTTTGGCGTGCAGAACTCGATTTTAGCAAAAGGCTTGAATTACGCATCGGATGGACGACTTGGTTTTGGTTGGGCATCTGCGATCTCTGGGATCTCACTGACCGTATTGGTAATATTCGGATTTCGTGCCTTAGGCTGGACAGCAAAATTGGCCGTTCCTCTCTTTTTTTTAGTGATTGGCTGGATAATGGTGATTTTACTGCAAGGGCACAATGTCGCTGATCTTGTTACCTCTATTCCTACCGGTGTACCAATGACGCTCGGGGCGGGGGCAACAGCTGTAGCAGGGGGCGTGATCGTCAGTACACTCATTACGCCAGATATCAGCCGCTATTGCCAAAATGGCCGACATGTATTTTGGATGGTAACGACTTCTATCGTTATTGGTGAATTTATTGTCAATGGTATCGCCATATTGATTGCACATGCATTGGATACGGATGATGTCGTCAGTATTATGACGAAAACTGCGGGATGGATTGGATTGCTCTCTGTCATTCTCTCCGCGGTTAAAATTAATGATGTCAATCTGTACTCCGTGTCGCTAGCCTTAACCAATGTGATGGAAGGCATGACAGGAAAAAAATGGAGTTACATTGGGTTCACATTAGCCGCTGGCATAATAGGTACGGTACTGTCGATAATCGGAATTTTAGACAAATTCACGGATTTTCTTATTTTGCTCGGTGTTGTTTTTCCTCCTATCGCGGGTGTTATGTTGGTAGATTACTACATATTACGAACTAATCGGCAATTACTGGATACCACAAGAACCAAGCAGATTTTACCCGATGAGGGATCTACGCCATTGATAGGGTGGCCTGCCATGATTTCCTGGGTCTTGGGTGGTTTTATTGGTTTCACCATTGAGTGGGGCATTCCATCGTTAAATTCATTGTTTGTCGCCAGTGTTGTTTATCTGTTGACGGTCAGATTAGTACAAAGTACGCGTCATAATAAAAAGAGAGTTTAATATATTATAATTATATTAATCTACTTTTAATATTTTAGGTGTGGGGTGTTAAAATGATTAAATCTGATCAAAAAAATAACGTGGGTGGTTTCAAGCATCTTCCTGCTGATATCTCTCAACAACTTATATTAATGTGCGAGCGTAGTAGAGATCCTTGGGGGATTAAAGATCTATACCCGTGATCAATGAAGATGCTTGATTTTGAAGTCGATAAGGATCATGCTCATAGCCATGAAAATAGAGCTGACTGCTGACCAGAAAATTACCCTCGAAGCCCAACATCGTCAAAGCCATGACCGCCGTGTCTGTGACAGGATCCGGTGTGTTTTGTTGTCCGCAGACGGCTGGACTCCCCCTATGATTGCTCACTCACAGCTCATTAATGAAACCACGGTGCGGCGCCACCTTACAGACTATCATAAACTCAACAAGCTCAAGCCTGAAAATGGCGGCTCCGATGGCTATCTCAATGCGGAACAGACCACGTCGCTGGTTGAACATCTCACCCAGCCGCTCTACCACCACAATCACCAAATTGTGGCCTATATCGCTGGACGCTGGAACATCACCTTTACCGTATCAGGTCTGTATAAAGGGTTGAAGCAGCATGGCTTTAGCTATAAAAAGCCGAAAGGTGTTCCGCATAAATTTGCCGTTGAGAAACAGCAGCAATTTATAAAGACCTACAGCGAATTGAAAGACGCCGCGGGTAATGACCCCATACTGTTTATTGATGCCGTTCATCCGACACAAACCACCAAAATAAGCTACGGCTGGATACGAAAAGGCCAGGATAAAACGATAGAGACCACCGGGAGCAGAACGCGGTTGAATATCATGGGAGCCTTGAACATCCAGAATGTGGCTAACCCCATAATCCGTGATGATGAGACGATTAACAGCGAAAATGTGGTTCACTTCCTGTCTGCCATTCGCGCGCATTATCCCATCACGACAACGGCACATGTGATCCTCGAGGGTGCAGGCTATCACCGTTCACAGCTTGTGCAAGACGCCGCGCTTACGTTGAATATCCAGCTTCATTACCTTCCGCCGTATAGCCCGAATCTAAACCCGATAGAGCGATTGTGGAAGGTGATGAATGAGCAAACACGAAACAATAGATATTACCCATCTAAACAGAGTTTTAAGAACGATATCTTAAACTTCTTTGAAGTGAAGCTACCACAAATGGTAAGTTCTCTGGTATCTCGCTTAAACGATAATTTCCAGGCGCTAAATCCTGCATCTTGATTTCACTTGGGTATATACATCAGTTTGAAGGCGATAATGCTTTTGAGGGTGATCATTTTCGTTAGTTTGGTTGCCGTATTTAAACGACATTGTTCAACACAACATCCTGATTTCAGTGTTTTGAAGAACTCTTCTATCTTCCATCTCAGTCTATACCAATTCACTTTCTCTTCTGCTTCAAAGGCGTCAGTGGCCGTCAAATTGGTCAATAATACCCATTCGACAGGCGCTACTCCTTCTGGAGGAGGCTGTTCTTTAACACTGATGGCAGATACGTGAACCTTTTCATGGATATGCCGTGAAGCGTCTTTATTGGTGGCCCATAAACTAGATTATTTCTAATGGGGAGCCAGCCTGAAATGGAGCGAATATCCACATAAGCCGTTCTTGCTACCCTTTGCTGATTTTTGGGCAGGGTGAGTGCTATGGTTTTTAAAATCGGCGTCTTTGACAAGGCGGTTTGCACCGTTGTTTTTTTCCCCTTTTCATCGATAAATTTTCTGTCTTTCCGGTTGCGGATAATAAAAAATGTTTTTAGTGAGCTTGCAACCCGAAAAAGTTCGAAAATATCCGCTTCTCTGTCTCCCAGCGTGATTAAGCAGGTATCTTTGGGTATCAGCGCCGCTGTCTCGTAGAGGGTCTCTATCCACTTAATACTTTCTTTCTCTTTCATTGTCGATTGATAAAGCCGCCGCTGTTTTTCCTGAGGGGTTTCCTCTCGGGAAACACGTGACCAGCATTTAAGCGAGGATAACCCAAGCGGCAAGCCCTCCTGAGTTACCATCAAACTTGCATGAAGCATCAACCCCATTTTATGTTTGTGATAGGCTTTAGATATACTTCCCAACCCCTCTGTCTTTTTATGTGAGTCAAAGTTCAACTCTGATGTGTCCTGAAGAGAAAAAACCAGTGAATGCCCCTCCAGACGTTTTTGTGTTTGCACACAATGTGTACGGAATAGCGCGCTCTCGCTCACTCTCTCATTGCTAAAAAATCGATAAGCTCCTTTGGCCTGTGACCAGGAGCCATGACAGCTTGGGTAAATTGAACCTGACGCTTTTGATGATAATAAGCCCGCTGTTTCAAAAAAACGCTCTTTAAGGCGTTTATCTCCGAAATCAATTTGATGAAATTCTTCACGGATCCACTCATTCCCATTACCCGTTACTGTTTTCATGTGCCTGTTTCCTGATTTAACTATTGACTCTACCAATAATCCAATTTCACCTGAATCATTTTTCATTCAACGTTGTGGGTAAAAGTGAGACCTCAATCCCATTGAACACAAGTGGGCCAAGCAAAAAGCAAGAGAAGAGACATCCATTGTGACATCGATACCTTATTTTCAGAACATATGATGTGATTGTTGTTAGGGCGCTCAGCTATAATGATTTCCGGCAGTGGTGTTCGCTCGGTTTGGTTGCGCCCTTATATCTTGATTATTAACTTTCAAAGGTTGATGATCCCCAACTGATCATTGGGATGTCACCGGAGAGTTTGTTTGCGCCCTTAGGCTTAAAGCTTGTGCAGTCAGATAAAACCCCGGTGACATATTTATCGTCGCCTGTAAGACCGAACGGTATCTTGTGCTAAGAGCACGTATTTATAAGGAAGGTCGGGGCGATCATTTAATTATCTGTTTTTCATGGGAGAATCAGCCATGGACAAGACCTCAGTGGGTATTGATGTTGCCAAATTAAAATTCGATGTTGCAGTGTGGGTAGAGAGAAAAAAGTATAAAACAAAAGCATTCCCGAATACCCCCTCTGGATTTAGCCAACTACTGAAATGGCTTATCCCTTACGGGGATTGTCATATTTGTCTCGAAGCCACAGGGAGTTACAGTGTTCCACTGGCTATGTTCTTAGTTGATAATGGCATTGACGTCAGCCTAGAAAACCCATCACGTATTCATGCCTTTGGTGAGAGTGAACTGAGTCGGAACAAGACGGATCAGGGGGATGCAAAAATGATAGTGCGCTACTGCGCACTGCATACACCTGTCCTCTGGACTCCTCCTCCCTTGAGCGAACGTCAATTAACCGCGCTAGTACGCCATCTAAAGAGTTTAGAGGAAATGAGGCAAATGCAAGAAAATCGGCAATCAGTGGCTGACGATGTCGTTCAATCCTCACTGCTTGAAATCATTTCTGCACTTAAACAACAAATCCAGGCCACCAAAGAAAAAATAAAAAACCATATCGATAACGATCCTGACTTAAAGAAAAATAAAGCGTTGCTGGAGAGTATTCCTGGTATCGGTGAAATACTAAGTGCCAGTTTGCTGGCGTATGTGGGTAATGTGTCAAAATTCACTAACAGTAAGGCAGTGGTGGCCTATGCCGGGCTTAACCCAAAACTTTGTGAATCAGGTTTATTTAAAGGACGGAGCCGCCTATCAAAACGGGGTCATACCGAGCTCAGGAAAGCGTTGTATATGCCCGCTCTGGCTGCCCTTTCTTGTAATCCGATAGTGAAAGCACAGTGGCAACGACTCGTATCACGCCATAAAGGGGGTAAAATGGGCGTCTGTGCAGCAATGCGCAAATTACTCCAACTGGCGTATGGTGTGCTGAAATCAGGCATCCCATTCGATACAAAAATAGCACTTGCATCATGATGGGCAAGACGGTATCTGACCTGGAAAATATCAAGAAACGCCTTTCTGCCTTGGAAGCCAAAGTAGCGCAGGAGGGGTACTTACTGACGGAAGCCCAACTGCAAGCATTAGAAAAAGTGCAGGATAAACGAGAAGCTCATGGACAAATTGAAACGCAACATCCGGGCTATCTCGGCTCTCAGGATACTTACTACGTGGGGCACATTAAAGGTGTGGGTAAAATGTATCAGCAGAGCTTTGTTGATACCTATTCCAGAGTCGCTTTTGCCAAGGTCTATACAGAAAAAAATGCCTTGGTTGCCGCAGATATGTTAAACGATCAGGTGCTGCCATTATATGATGAGCAAGCGGTTCCCTTATTGCGTATCCTGACCGACAGAGGGTCAGAATACTCGGGGAAAAAGGAAACCCATGCGTATCAGCTTTACCTGGAGCTAGAAGATATCGAGCATACGCGGACCAAGGCATACAGCCCGCAGACTAATGGTATCTGTGAGCGGTTTCATAAGACGATGAAAAATGAAGGCTATGACGTGATGTTTCGGCGTAAAATTTATTCATCATTGGAAGACATTCAGCAAGACATCGATAAATGGCTCGCATTCTAGGGCTCCGTTTGGGCAACGGAAAATATTGTACGTTAAGACTATATTTTTACCTTTTTCATGCAGTGGTAATATGAGAATCCTAGTTAATCATCAGGATAAGGTAATGAGAGCCAGCATTCGGGAAAAGATAGTGAAAGTATGCGAAGCCAAGATTGCAGCTAAAGGGGATAATGTTGGCGTGTCATTTTATGCTTTTTTTGCCAACAAAAATGATGATCCGGAATTACTCATGGAAGTAGCCCATTGGTGGATCATGGAGATGAAACTAGATCACTTTGAAAAAGCCAGAAAAATCATATCTCTTGTATGACTTAATCAACTTCTGATTTATTCTGCCGGTATAGTGCCTGGATGCGACAAACCTGGGAAGCACTGTAGCCTGTAGCTTCTGTCGTTTCACGGATGCTCAATTTTTTTACCTGCCGGTAGTACATTACTTTCTGATGTCGTTCGCCGTCAGCTTGCTTGCCCCGATATTTACCCAGTGTATGTGCCCGCTCAATTCCTTGCTTCTGACGCTGCCGACGGCTCAGCCAGTCCTTGTGTGACATCGCAGCCATCAGGTCGATCAACATATTATTGATGGCGGTAATAACAGCACGGGTGATGGGGTCGTTCTGCGAGGATTCCTTATCTGATAGCGCATGCCATGAGGTGGGAACATCCAGGCTGACAATCCGCAACTCGTGCTGCTCAATCTGTTTTTTCAGTGTCATCCAGTCGCTGTTGCTCAGGCGAGTCAGACGGTCTATCTGCTCGACCAGTAAAATATCATTGTGGTGACTGTCCATCAGTAATCGTCCCAGCTCCGGCCTGTCGAGTTTTGTACCGCTGACGTTCTCCCGATAGTAGCTGGCGATTTTATGACCCCGCTCCTGAACGAACTGCTCCAGCATCTCTTTTGCCCGATCGGCATACTGCTCTTCCGTCGATGCTCTCAAATAAGCTCTGATGAACATTTTTTCACCGCATTATCGCATTTAGGTTATTGCACTTATTCTATCGCATAGAGGTTATTTCATTAAGTGTGTGACGTCACGTTTTGGTTATGGTGTCAGGGTGTACCCTTATGCGATAAACATTTACATGAAAATAACCGCGCTAAAATAATTTATAAAGGAAACGCTATGCCAAGGAGACAAATTCTTTCGCAGGCCGAAAGAGAATCATTACTGGCGTTGCCTGAAGATGAGTTAACACTGAACCGAATGGCTTATTTCAGCGAACAGGATTTAGCGCTTGTTAATGCACACCGAAAACCTGCCAGTCAATTTGGCTTCGCCGTCCTTCTTTGTTATCTGAAGAATATCGGATTTATTCCGGACAAAAAATCGTCACCATCCGCAGCGCTGTTGAAAATAATCACCTCCCGCCTCAAACTTTCAGCAGAATTCTGGCAGGAATATATTTCAGGTCGCGCCACCACCCGGCGTGAACACCTGAGTGAAATTTATCGTTATCTGAAACTGACCGCCTTTAATGGCCAGATCCAGAAAGAATGCATTCAGCACCTGCTTCCTCAGGCAACCATGACGGATCGGGGCATACTCCTTGCTGAAGCGCTGTTGAGACATTTGCATCAGCGGCGAATTATTGTTCCTGGCATTGATGTTGTGGAACGCACCTGTGCAGAAGCGATGACGCTGGGTGATAAAGCCGTTTATACCACGCTGAATGCGCAGCTTACCCCACAGCAAAAATCAGCACTTGATACGCTACTGGTTACCACCGAAAAACAAATTTCCCGTCTGACATGGTTGCTGCAGCCTCCGGGGAAAATCAACGGTAAGAATGTGCTGCAACATATAGATCGCCTTAACGCCATTGACGCTCTGGCGCTACCGGATGGCGTTGAGAGGAATGTTCACCAGAACCGGCTGCTGAAACTGGCACGGGAAGGGCGCAAAATGAGCAGCCGCGATTTAGCTGATTTTTCCTCATTACGTCGATATGCGACGATGGTTTGTGTGCTGACGGAGGCCAAAGCAACAATCATTGATGAAATTATAGAACTGCATGAACGTATTCTGGGCAGTATGTTCAGTCGAGCAAAACGGCAACAGGCCGAACGCCTTCAGAAAACTGGGAAACTGATACAGCAGAAATTACGCCAGTATGTTTCTGTCGGTCAGGCTATTCTGGATGCACGTGACGCAGGCGAAGATCCTCTGTCTGCAATTGAACATGTATTATCGTGGGAGGATTTTGCCGCCAGCCTGGAGGAGACCAGGCTCCTTGCCCGGAAAGATAATTTCGAACCACTTCATCTCATTACCGAAAAATTCAGTACGTTGCGCAAATATTCTCCCCGGTTGTTATCCGCCCTGCAACTGAGAGCCACTGCGGCAGCCTTACCACTCAGTGATGCCCTCGATACTATTCGTGAAATGTATCGAAAGCAGCTACGGAAGGTTCCCCCATCAGCGCCACTAGATTTTATCCCTGAGAGCTGGAAAAAGATGGTGATCACCCCCACTGGTATTGACCGCCAATATTACGAAATCTGTGCGATGAATGAACTCAAAGGGGCTTTACGGGCTGGTGATATCTGGGTCAGAGGCTCCCGTCGTTACAAAAACTTTGATGATTATCTTATTCCGACTCACGATTTTGAAAAGTTATTAAATCATAACCCGTTAAGCATACCTTTTGAAACAGACTGTGGGGCTTATCTCAAGTCCAGGATGCTGCTGCTGGCATCTTGCTTAGAGGAGGTTAACGCTATGGCTGTTACGGGCGATCTGCCTGATGTTGAGATCTCTGATAAAGGCGTAAAGATTACGCCGCTGGATAACTGTGTTCCCGCAACAATATCACCGCTTGCCGATCTGATTTACAGCATGTTACCGCATCCAAAAATTACAGAAATACTGGATGAAGTTGAGCGATGGACAGCTTTCACGCGCCATTTTACGCATCTGAAGAACCCTCTTACCCACCCGGAAGATAATCGCCTTCTTCTCACCACAATCCTGGCGGACGGCATTAATCTGGGACTCACAAAAATGGCCGAATCCTGCCCGGGGACCACACGTTCTTCGCTTGAAAATATGCAGGCATGGTATATCCGCGATGAAACCTATTCTGCTGCGCTGGCCGAACTGGTTAATGCCCAGAAAGCACGTCCACTTGCGGCATTATGGGGGGATGGCTCAACCTCATCTTCTGACGGCCAGAATTTTCGGGTAGGCAGTCATGGCCGCTACGCGGGACAGGTCAACCTGAAGTACGGCCAGGAGCCAGGCGTACAGTTTTATACACATATTTCTGACCAGTACAGCCCGTTTTACACCAAAGTGATCAGCCGCGTGCGTGACTCCACCCACGTACTTGATGGCCTGCTCTATCACGAAAGTGATCTCGAAATTACTGAGCATTACACTGACACGGCGGGTTTCACGGAGCATGTTTTCGCACTGATGCATCTGCTGGGGTTCGCTTTTGCGCCAAGGATCCGGGATCTTCATGACAAGCGACTGTTCATTCAGGGAAAGGCGGAAAAATACCCTGCGCTACAATCAATCATTTCCACAACATCACTGAACATTAAAGAGATAAAAACTCACTGGCACGAGATACTGAGGCTGGCCACCTCAATAAAACAGGGAACGGTCACCGCTTCGTTAATGTTGAAAAAACTGGCCAGTTATCCTAAGCAGAATGGGCTTGCCAAAGCTTTGAGGGAAATTGGGCGCATTGAGCGGACACTGTTTATGCTGGACTGGTTCCGCGATCCTGCATTGCGCCGCAGGGTTCAGTCCGGACTGAACAAGGGAGAAGCCAGGAATGCGCTTGCCAGAGCAGTCTTCATGCATCGTCTTGGCGAAATAAGGGATCGTGGTCTGGAAAACCAGAGTTACCGCGCCAGCGGACTGACGTTGATTACGGCCGCGATCACGTTGTGGAATACGGTATATATAGAAAATGCCATTAATCTGCTGAAACGAAAAGGTGTTTAGCTCAACGAGCAATTGCTGGCACACCTGTCACCGCTGGGCTGGGAGCATATTAATCTGACGGGAGACTATACTGGCGAAACAATAAAAAGCTGGCAGCAGGCAAGTATCGACCTCTGCGGCCAGTTGATGTCAGTCAGTACAAAAAATCATCTTAACGTACAATATTTTCCGTTTCCCAAACGGAGCCCTTGTATTACGCTTTCATCTTCAAAAAGTACTGATTTCACTTCTTCATAATATTTTTCTTTTAGGCCATCGTTTGTTCTGAAACCACAGAGCTTTGCTGACGGGAGATTTGCATGAAGAATACGGGAATCTTTGCTGACCACAAAAATAGGTTCAATAAATAAATCAAATGATTGAGTTAGCATTTTGGGAAGCACAATATCGTCCATAGTAGTACCTGCTAAAAGTAAAAACTAAAAAAGGTAAAATCTTACTATATTTTAGTTTAGTAAAATATGATGAAGGTAATTTTGAGGGTCGGGTTTCTGATCCCTGAATCCGAACCAGTCGCCCTGTTCGTCGAAAAACATCCTGTTCTCGCCCCAAGCCCGGCTTACGTTTATCGCCCACCGTCCGGCTACCCAATCTGTACCGACAACTCGTGCCCGCTTTCTCCACCTATTGGATGCATATTATCATCAAGAAGATCACTCAATAACATGAAGGAGATCACTTATTCAGCTTCTCTGTAGAACCAAATATAAGTTAGCCTGAGTGATCTCCTTGCGTCAATTTATTCATCGATTTTCTCATTGATTCACCTTTTAATTCTATTTTGATAGCGCGGTGCAGCAATCGGTCTAAGATGGCATCAGCATGAGTAGATGCGCCGATCATCTGATACCAATTGTCTACAGGCAGTTGGCTGGTGATGAGTGTGGAATTGCGATCATATCTGGCATCGATGAGCTCCAATAAATCCCCCTCTGCTGAGTGTTAAGTGGCTCTAATCCCCAATCATCGAGTAGCAGAAGATGACAATTAGCTAATTTATCAAGCAATTTTCGATAACTGCCGTCGGCTTGTGCCAGGTACATTTGAGCTAACAGTTGCTTGAGCCTGAAGTAAAAGACGCTCATCCCTTGCTGGCAATAATGGTGGCCTAACGCACAGGCTAGCCAGGTCTTTCCGCCTCCGGTGGCGCCGGTAATCAGTATATTTTGATGCAGTTTCAACCATCCCCCTTGTGTCAGTGAGCGGATAATCGCTTTATCGAGTTGGCGTGAGGCTGAGTAGTCTATATTGGCTAGCTCTGCCTTTAACCGGAATCGGGCCTGGCAGGTTAAGCGTTCGATTTTACGCTGATTGCGCAGGCTAATTTCCTGGTCAAGTAACAGGCTTAAACGCTCCTCGAAGCTCAGCTCTTGATAATGAACCGGTTGTTGCTGTTGCAGGGTTAAACCTGCTTGCACGCCAGTGAGTTTGAGCCCAGCAAGCTGTTGTTGCACGGTTTGCATAACAGTGTTCCCCTTAATGATAATAACGGTTGCCGCGAATATTCTGATGCTCGAGTTGCGCTAATAAGTCAGGTTGAGGCGAAGGAAGAGGCTGACTATCCAGACCTTTTTCTAATATTGAACGCAAGCCTGTTAGTCGATAAATCCCCATGGCAACGGCTCTGCCGCAGGCCGCATTGAGGCGCTGGGGAGAATATTTTTTGCTCAGATGACGTAACCCCAAGCAGACACGATAGACTTGCTCTGGGTGCGATTTGATTTGTAACAGCTGGCTGACCAGCCGGTGGGTTTCAGGGCCAAGAGAACGTGCCCAGTCTTCCAATTGTGACGCCGTCCATCGGCCCTGCTGTTTATGCGCTTCAGGCCGATGATTTTCTAGCGTGGAGTGGCCGCCTGCTTCGTGCGAGTGCGGATGTGCCGCCACCGGCTCACCGTGATGAAACAAGGTGACCAGCTCTCCACTGACATGCGCTTCCAATTTTTGTTTCAGTAACGTATACGGAACGGAGTAATAATGCTTACCCACTTCAACGTGGTAGTCCATCTGGACACGGACTTGTGTCACCTGGGTGTAGCGATAGGGTAAGCGTGGCAAGGGTTTTAACGCCGGTTTATCCAGTTGTTGAAACTGGCTTAAGCGGCTGCCGGGACGCTTTTTCATCGGCTTACTATTAAGTTCTATCAGGAGCCGTTGTATCCGCTGATTTAACGCCTGCAAGCTGTAGAACGTCTCTCGCCTCAGTTTGGCCATTATCCAACGTTCAACAATTTGTACCGCCACTTCAACCTGGGCAGCGCTCCCCAAACCAGGTAAACCCATGGTTGTGGGTATTGACGGGGCTATGTTCGCAACAGAAATGATAAAAAGAACCATTTTGAAGTCATTGTCGGAAAATCATACTCCGATGAAGTCCCGGCTAAACGTTTTGGGTTTGTTCAAAAAATCGATGAGCATCCGAGGAAAAAACTGATGGCACAGCTGACTTCTCAGGGAATGCATGCGAATCAGCAAATTACTTTTTTATCCGATGGGGCAGACAACCTCAGGGAACTGCAGTTCAGTTTTTACCCTGAGTCTCGTCATGTACTCGATTGGTTTCACATCACAATGCGGCTGACGGTACTTAATCAATATGCAAAAGGGGTAGAGAAAAGTGATCCGGCTATTGGCACCGTATCTTTCAGATACACTTGAGAGCACTAAGTGGTATCTCTGGCATGGGAATGTTGAAAACGCACTGGAACACCTGGAAGAATGCACCCTGCTTTGCGATGATAATGAGCTCAACTATTTTAACCGTAAGAAGCTGTTAACTCATCTGGATGAAATGTATACCTACATTAGCAATAACCGGATGATAATCCCTAATTATGGCGAGATGTACCGATATGGCGAGACTATTACTTCCTCAGCGCTCTCTTAGCCATCGTTGTGTTCCTGTTGGCTAAGCTACTTCTGTAGTCACTTCGATATTTTCAATATGCATACCTGATGCTACCAACATCGTGATCAGCGTATCAATGCTGAAGAGGTCTATTTTTCCTTTTATTAAATCAGAAATTCTAGGCTGAGTTACACCAAGCATTTTGGCCGCTTCGGTCTGCTTCAATCCTTTTGTTTTTATACGTTCTTTCAGCGCATTCATTAAAGCTGCACGTACTTTCATATTTTCTGCTTGCGCGGGAGTGTCTTCTATCGCATCCCATACGCTTTCAAAACATTGTGTCATTGGGGTTGCTCCTTTAACAGATCCTTTAATCGCTGTGTCGCTAAAGAGATAGCTTGTGGGCTAGTTTTCTGCGTCTTCTTTTGGAAGCAATGCAGCACATAAACAGTATTTTTCAGCTTTGCTATGTATATAATTCTAAAAGCACCGGCGGTGTCACGAACTCGTATCTCACAGACCCCTGTACCAATGCTTTTTATTGGCTTCCAGTCGTCGGGATTACGGCCATGTTGAACTTGGTCTAACTGATATCCGGCTTCTCTTCGCGCTGCATCCGGGAAGGTTCGTAATTCATCAAGCGAGTTGCCACGAAATTTAATGGGTTTGATTATCAGCTTCATAGTTAAATTATACAAAATATTATATAATTTAACAAGGCAGAAATTGGGGTTTTCCGCATATTAAAAACAAATCGCCTGCTTTTTAATCGGATATGGTAACCATAGTATGGTTTGTTTTAGGTATGCTTTTAACGAACTAGCGGTATATGGTACTGTTTAAGTAAAAATAATCACTTAAATCAAATTGGTTCAGGAAAATGACCCTAACAGTACCAAAGTATTTTGTTCGTGCTATTGTCAGTGTCAAGTTAATAGGTGGGTGATAGCGTGTCTACCTCATTCCAAAGGCGGAGAAATTCCTGTTGATACATCGCGGCTATAGTCGGTGCATTCCATAGCACCACCACGTTTTCGGCATTACGTTTATTCGCGCTGGACGAATAATTAAATGATCCCGTTTGTAGCGTTTTGCCGTCAATAACGATGAATTTATTGTGTATGATGGTGTATTTATCGTTTAGTCTGACGGCGACACCCTGATTGGCGAGAAAGGTCACGGCGGTATATTTCTCGCTGTTCGCTTTTTTATCCACAACGACTTGAACGTTCACTCCCCTTTTTTTGGCTGTTAGTAAGGCTGTGGCTATCTCTTTGCTGGTGAATGAATAGGCCACTACATAAATCTGACTTTTAGCGCTGTTGATCACGTTGAGGATGTTAGCCAGAGCCGTGCCAGAAGGAGAGAAGCCGACGGTAACCTGCTCATTGTGGGCAGTGACAGCGGCGGCTGGCGGTACTGATTGCATCGTAATGAGCAGGGTGGCGATAAGGATGGTGCCGGATTTACGGATTTTCATGGTTAGTCTCTAGTTCCTTGCGGCTGATACTAATGTCTTTGGGTTCCTGCTGGCTTCGGTATTGGCCCTCTGTTCTTGTTAAGGAATGCCGTGCGGCTTCAAACAGTAATATGCCTCGTTCCGCTGGCGAGTAAGAGGCGTCATCACGGTTATCAAGATCGAGAGCGACGGTAGCTACCTTCATTAAGGTTTTGTCTTCCATGCGGGCCATTTTCTCCGGCGCGTGCTGGAGTTGACGCAAAATACCTTCAATATTCGCTTGAGAAACAGGGCGCTTTCGTGCCAGTGCAGGCACTATTTCACATAGCGCACTAAACGTGGGCCGTTTTAGCTCGATAAAACGGTTAATGCGCATCGGCAGTTTAGTAGACAGTTTTTCATCGTCGGGAATGAAAATCGCTGAACTGCGTACTACGGCATCTTGAAAAACGATCATCCCTTCACCACTGTTGAGCGCTTTTAGCTCACTCAGCTCGATGTTATCGCGTTCACGGATGTGGCGGGTATCCGCGTCCTCGTATTGATCGCCGACGATACCGCCTTTGCGCTCGACGGAGGCCAGCTCAGAGTAGTAGCCTTTACCGGCCGCAGACCGAATGATATTGAAGGTTTCCATCGTATCTTCTAATGCCATAAACCATTTGGTTCTCTGGTTGGCGCTGACAGTAAAAAATTCGCGCATCGATTTTGCCAGCATGGATTGCACATCCTGGGCTGCAATCATTAACATGTATTGCAACGAGCGCATCTGTGCTGCCAGTTTGTCGATGCCAGGAGCAAAATAGGCACCCAGTTCGTCAAAGATGATGGGGTAAGGAAATTTCCGTGCAAATTTTTTCGCGATCAGCACGTCTTCGCGTTTTCCTTCAAAATTATCACCCAAATCCTGACTGATGGTCATGCGCAGCCCAGAGATATAGAGTTTACCGAGGGTGGCGGCTTCGCTATGGGATAGCTCCAGGGCAGGAATAAGGACGACAAGAATGCGATCGTTATGCAGCACATCGCGCAAATCAATGTCACCTGTGCCCTGAGGGAACACATGGCCGTAAATGTCATTAAACAGCGTGAGCATGCGGGTGAATTGCTGGATAAGAAAACCATGCTGATCGAAGACGCTTTGCGACCATTCAGACGGTCGATCGATCAGTGTCATATCGAAGCCTGCCAGGGTATTTAAGTAATTTTCCAGCGGTTGATAGCCTGCGGCATGCCAGTTATTTTTTCTGGCCTCTTGATAGAGTTCCACTATTTTGCGCAGCGGCAAATAATGCTGAATGACGCTCTGCGATAACAGTAATCCGTCTTTTTCCCGTTTGTAGCACAGCGCGTAGATCAAGGCGCTGATCATGGCTCTGGCTTTATCTTGCCAGCCGTTTTCATTGCCGCTTGCCGTGGGCAAGAGAGAGTCCATTAACTGGATGATGAAGGTTTCGGAGGCGTTGGCAAACAGGTTAATGGAGTTGGACTGTGGGCGTGATTTATCGCCACTGACCAGGCGGGCAAATTTACTTTTGCCGCCGGTTAAAAAATTCAGAACATAGACATCATCTTCTCGCCCGAACCGGCGTGCCAGTGACCAGACCGCGAAGGCTAGGTTGTTCTCGGCTTTACCATCAGAGAGGCACATACCGCGACCCCAGCAGAGTGAATTAAGATAAACAGATAAAATGGCCTCAGTTTTCCCGCCACCGGTAGTCGCCATCAGTTGTATATGGCGCAATGCATCATCGAGATTCAGCCACAGTTCCCGCGCCAACGATTTTCCACGCGCATAGCCGAGGCAAAGTATGCCACCGGCCTGCTGGTAATGGCGGGTACGGGTCACAAACCGAAATAAACCTCCCAGCCCTGAGCGTGCGTTAAACCCCTCTCGCTCAGTGGTCAGATCGGGTCCCCCGACGTCAGTGGGTAGGCGCAATGGCATGCGAAACGGCCGATCGCTGAAAATAATCAGCACGATCACCGATGCTGGCAGCCCAAGCAGCAAGGTTACCGGCCAGAGGCACCCGGCCACCAGGGCCATTAACAGCATCAGTTGTACGCCTGTGGGAGAAAGTAAGGTGTCGGCAAGACTGGTGTTAAACAGAGGGCGATTCACCCGCCGCGGATCAATCGAAGCGTGTCGTTTATCCATTTTTATTTCTCTGGGTTGGCATTCATAAATGCAGCTAATTTTTCATCGTTTTCCAGTGCACTGAATGGCACGGGACGACCATCATCAGCAATTAGCTGAGGGGTTCCGGGGAAGCCGTACGCAGCAAAGGCTTTGTCGTTAACGGCTAAGGCTTTTTCGCCGATATCACAAGAAGGCTCCTGAGCGTGGGGGCTGTCATTAAATAACGCCTTCCACAATGCCAGCCGATTTTCTGGTAGGGCACAGAGCACGGGTATCACCTGAGTGGCGGTCTGTTGTTTGCCAACCAATGTCACCGGAAAAATCTCAACATTATAATTTTTGCCTATGGCCGCCAAGGTGGGTTCGATGTCCCGGCAATGTGGGCAGAGGGGATCGGAGAATACATACAATGTGCGTGAATGGTCGGTGGTCAAGGGAACGGTGAATAGTTTCCGTCCTGCCGCATCGCGTAAATTATTGGCTAAGGTGGCCCATGCTGGGGATGGTGGTTGAATCGTCAGTGCCGGCTCGCGGTAGGGTTCGAGGGTGGGGAGCTGAACGGTTTCCGTCACCGATGGGGTAAGCGGCCAGGGTGCCGGTTGCTGATCGGATGGTTGCAATAGTGAGGTCTGTATCGGGGGTGTCGTGGGTAAGAGTCGTTGGCCGCAAACTGCAATAATTATGGCGATAAAAATAAGGCTCCAAACTATGCGCCGCCGCAGCAATTTTATTTTCTGGTGTTTAATTAAGGCATCCGTCAGTGTATTGAGCAGATGTCGGGCATCAGCAGGCGAGATACGCTCATCTAGAATAACAATGTCTTGCAGGTTGTTTTGGCGGATGATCAGGTGATTGTCCTGCATAAAAAAATGGGTTTCCTGGCTCATATCCAAGGTAAAAAGCACCGATCCGTTGTCAGCATGATCGATGCGGGTCGTCAGGATGGAGCCTATGATGTGGGTGAAAAATGTTTTCGGGAGCATAGCAATCCTTATGTTTGTCAGAAGGTATTTTTTGGCTGTTTACATGAAAAAGAGGCGGCGGGTAAGGTTTCTTCTGTTTCTGTTACTTTTTGCGATCTGGGTACCCTATCTGGCATAGCCTCAACTTTTGGTGGAGGATGGTCCCTTGGTACAGGGAGATCTTCTTCTTCATCGCCGTTGCAATCGGTTTTTGGCGCACGATCATCGATAACAATACCCATGCTTATTAAATCTTGCTCCAGGCCTTCCACGGCATAGAGGACGATAGGCGCGGGTAAGGTCACGTGATGTTGAGCGGCTTCCCGTTCCCACTGCGCTTGGGTGACGATGCCCGCCCCTTCGACAAAGGGTTTTGGGCGATCGGAGGAGCACAGGGCATACCATAAAGCGCGATCGAGGCCTTTCAGCCAGCGCAAGCGGGCGGTGGGTAAGTGCAGGTCATCAGCATGCAGCGCTGAAATGGCAGTACGCGCATAGCGGTGCTGTTTGATCCAATTTCTCGCGGCGGGATGGGCAGCAACTTTTTTGAAGGCATTGTGGGCTGCTGACCATACCGGATAGCCGATGTTTCCCTTTTCACGGCGGCTTTTGATCAGGCAAGAACGATTTAAGGTATCGAGCAGCGTTTCGGCCGTTTTACGGTCATTGAGAAAAAATTGCAGCCCAAAGACGGCAAACAAGGCGCGCTCATAGGCATTCAGATCTTCCAATTGGGTTATCTTACGGCCCAGCTGGTGAGTAAAAACGGCGGTCGCTTTCTCATGATCAAGATGTCGGTTAACCACCAGTTGGTGCTGCTGGGCAAATTCACCCGGGTCGCTGGCACTGCGGTGCTCTGGCGGGTTAACATTTAACAATTGCGTGCGGTGATCGCCGTAACAGAGTGCTGGAATGATGCTGGGTGAGAACCTTGCCATGATTTTTGGCAGGGTGTGGATATTGATTTTTCGTCGGGTCTTATTCGCGGGATGAGTGAAAGTGGCATATACCCCCATGATGACCAGAGGTAGTAAAAATAGTAGCAAAATGCCCGCGGTCTGGTTCATCACGCTCAGCCATTGCATCAAGGTCACGTTATCGGCGCTGTTAGCAGTCGCAGCTAGCAGGTTCATACGTTGTGCTACAAAGGCATGAATGCGGGGAAGATCACATAATCGCCAGAGGTGATACAGTAGCAGACAACTCCAGTAAATGAGTTCTGCCAAAAAAAACCAGACAATAACGGCCACGCCAATAAATGCACTTAACAAAAGAAAGCCGTCATTTTCAGGTGTGCCAATGCGCCGCTTTTCCACGTTAAACCTCCATGGTAATGTGAATTGTGATAAAGTATTGATAGGTACTACCTAGTAATAATAAGGAACAAAATATGGCGACCTCGATCAAACTTGATGACCATTTGAAAACTCGCATTCATCACCTTGCCGAGAGGCAACGCCGTTCGGCGCATTGGATCATGCGTGAAGCGATACGTGATTATGTTGATCGCGAGGAAAAACGTGAAAATTTCAAGCAAGAAGCGCTGGGATCCTGGGCGATTTATCAGAAAACAGGGCGGCATCTTAGTGGTGATGAAGTGCGTGGCTGGTTGCAGACCTGGGGTACCGATAAAGAAACAGAGATACCCCCGTGCCACAAATAAAAATAATTATCACCGAAGGAGCAGCCCAAGGTTTAGAGCGTTGTCGGCATTTTTTGGCAGAAAAAAATCCACTGGCTTCAATAAGAGCCGGTCAATCTATCGAAAAGCAATTTGTACTGCTGGAGAAGGAACCCGAAATGGGTCGACCGCTTGATGACCAACCCACGTTGCGAGAATTGATGATCCCTTTTGGCAAATCTGGCTATGTGGCGCTCTATCGTTTTGAGGCAGAAACCGATTCGGTATACGTGCTAGCTTTTCGTCATCAGAAAGAAGCTGGATTTAAAGACTGAAGCAGCAACATCACGCCAGAAAAAATCAGCATGGCAACATTTTAAATCCCATTCTCTCAGATAACCGTTCAGTATTGTGTTTCACGTAACCGGGGAAGTTATAGGGATAATCGTATTGTTGATTTTTCATCACGCAGATTTTTTCGTACAACAACCAGGCACGTCGGTGCTGAATATCAATAAAGGGGACTTCGGTAGAATTAATATAGAATCTTAATTTATTGGTGCCGGTTAATTCACAATGACGCCAATTATTAATATTGAATCCAAAAATATCAATTTCTTTTTTATTGAATAAACGGATATAGAGCATGGTGCCACGTTTGGTATCAATGCCAAAATAAGCACTGGAATGCATTTCGCGTATTTCATTATCGGGGGTGGGGTCATAACTTTCGTCGCTTTTAATGGTTGCAAGTATTTTTGCGATTCGGCGACGTTTGTTAATGTAACGGATGATACACCACAGTAGCGGAATGAGAAGGGCGGCCCAACAAAGCTGAGAAAGAATTATAGATTCGTTTTTAACAGAAAAATATCTGTAATCGTTGGTAACTAGCATGAATCCAACACCATAGAATAGCAACATTGGAATGCCTGCCCACACATAAAAAAACAAAGTAAGATGTATCAGAGCCCCGCCAATAGTTTTCTTATTTCGCATGGTTCATCTCCTAGCTTTCATACTAAATTATAGCATTAACTGACTGATATTAATATAAAAATAATTTATTTTTGTTGGTTTATTTTATACCGTCGCTGTGGTTATCCGTGCCTGGTGGAGCCACAATTCTTTTTGCTGTCGGCACTGTTTTTGCGCCGCTGCCAAAATTAGCAAACATACCCTTAATGGATTCGTTCATGCCTCCCAGCATGCTGGCGCCTTCACGACCACCTAACCAGGAGATCACATAATCTGGCATGCTCACTTGCAAGCTAAAAGCACTGGAGACCAAGGTAGTGCAAATACGCGCATAAATCATTAAGACACCCACAATACTGACCAAGCCCGTGATGGAGTCAGCCTGTACATTGGCGAGCGCTGAAGCAAACAACGTATTAAGCAGTGTACCTACCGCTACCACCACCAGACTGGCAAAGAGAAAGCCAAATACCATCAACATTGGGCGCAACATCACATCAATTAGGAAGACATAGCCATAAGCCGAGCGGCTGCCTTTATCCTCTTCACCGCCAAGGTGTGTCGCTGCCCATAAAGAGCCGGCAGTAGCTCCAATCAGCACACCTACAATCCAGTTGGTGGCGGCGCTTATCCAATAGATAAAGGGAATAAAAGGCAAATAGACTGACAAACTAAATCCGATGCTCAGTAGTACAAACACTACAAAATAGATTACAGGACCGATTGCTTCCAGCAAACTACCAGCCACCTCACCAGCTCCGGTAATGGTATTAATGACATTACCCGCCAAATTGCCTTTTCCCCAGGCGGTTAGCACTTTGGCACCGGTATAAGCACTAAATATTGATGTGGCTCCTCCTAAAGTGTAATCACCAATGGCTTTCATTTTTAATAGTGGATTGACTTGATCGTTTGAGTCATTTGTTGAATTGAAATTTAAATTCACTATAGAGTTAGTTATAATTTGTCCCCAAGAACTTGTTATGCCAACCAATACGGACGATGCATCTATGACATCGCTTGTCTGCTGATTGTCTTTGCTGGTTTGTGTTCCCAATGGGGCGGCATAGGTACTGTTCTGTAGTTGTGCTCGGTAGGCAACCGTAAATTGCTCGTTGTAAGACCCGACGCCTAATTCACCTAACCTTGACATACCAGTGACGGTAGGGCGCATATTGACCACCGCGTTGGTTTTGTTGTTGGCAGTGGCGAAGGTTTGATACCAGCTGCCCAGTGCTAGCCAGCCATATTGTCTGAGCTGGGAAGCAACCAGATCCTGCAACTGAGTTCCTTTATCCATGGCACGTACCGCCTGGCTGATGCTGTCCTCATACTCACGGGCTGCTTGCTGGATTTGACTTTCTACATCATCAATTTGGCCGGTGCCGGTTTGCCTTTTTTGCCGGTATTGCCGTGCAAAGTTGAGAGCGGCCTGCGAGAGTTGATTTTGCATGTGGTCTAACGCGTTACTTTGAGCAATGATTAAAGGCCCTGTATTGACCGGTACGTTAAAAATCGGTTGCCAGCTGCTATTTTTTCGGCTAACTGGCAGGCGCGCCGACCCACATTGCGTGCTGCCATTGCTAATCATAAATCCTTCTGGAAAGGTTTTAATGCTCATATAGGGCGTGCCGGCAGCTGCCCCGCTTTCATTGTACATGGTGTGAAGTTCGTCATTAATGCCGTACATGCATAAGTTCATTTCAAATATGGCGCGCGAAGCACTCAATGTTTGCGGAGCAATCGGCTGCATCACCAACGATTGGCCGCTTTGCAGCATGGTTGCTGCTCTATCAGTGAGTAAATTGGCCGAACCGACACCCATGATGGAAGCAGCCCAGAGCACAATTAGTTGTGATATTGACCAGCCGGAAGCGGTTGGCACCAGGCTTAAAAAACCGAGCAGTGTGGTTAACGGATAGAGCGCGCCTCTACCACCGCTAAACACCTGGCCCTGATGACCGGCACGCACCAGTTGGCGTAGAGTGACGGCCACAAACCAGAACATAGCCACAGCGGCGATAATGCTATTGAAGAAAAAAAACAGTTGGCCAATCATGCTGGTGTTAGTGGGATGCAATGGATTATTCACGATGTCGCCAAAAATCATCACCAGCATCTGGCGGGATAAATCGCCGCTGCGTTTTGCTGCGCCGGAGAGGGTGGTAAAATTCATGTCATCGGCGAGCAGGTGCACAGAATAAAGCATCAGTGCCAGGACACCGAGTAACCGCAGTAAATTTTTCATGTCTATTTTCCACGCAATAGCAGAGGTTATCAGGCAGGCTGATAGCATTAGTAACAAGAGAGGATGTGGTGCTGAAAAGGAATTCTGCTAAGATGGTGTTGGGTGCTTGAGGCTTTCTGTCTTGAGCAGTCGTGATAGGCAGAAAGACGAAAGCCCCGAGTTATTTTTCAATTAACCCGAGGCCATCAATATGTCCAATCAACGTAAGGATAGCCTCTTAACTGCAGAAATGCAATCGGAGGTCAGAATGCCGCGAAAATTCGCGTTGTCCAGTAAAATTGTGATTTGTATCACAATTTTACTTTTCACCTTGCTGATACGTGATTCACTGTGTGAGTTACGTATCAAACAAGGTAACACGGAGGTAGCGGTGTTCCTGAACTACGAACTTAAGAGCTAACCGCAGGGCGGGGTTCACCCCCCGCCTTTTCGGTGAAAGACATACGACTCTTGAGCACCCAACCCTTTCTCTAAAGGCTTTTCAGCGTTTTTTTAATCCAGGCAGTTTCCGCCAAAAAGTAACCAAATTCTCCCCGCTCGAGAGGGGATACCCGTCGTTCACGCACCTGCCAGCGGCGGTATTCGCAGAGTAAAGCGCGGGTAAATCCCCAAGCCGAGACGGACAATAAAGTCAATGAAAGCAAACTGGCCTTTATCCACACTATCAGGGGCAGGGTGGCAGCATTCAATAACAGCATCGCCATCAGAATACCGATCAAAAGGATCGGAATAAACAAAACAAACCCCCATCGTTTTTTTGACGCCAAATAGTATTTATTCAGTTGATCCGGCGTTTGACCACTGGCTCTAACGGCCTGCGTCCAATCAAGTGACGTTGTCACTGATTTTGCTGCCGATTTTTTTGGACACAAGCCCTGTATCCGGTTCAGCAGGGTACGCCAGGGGCGGGCGGATACCGCCGCGATGCGGCGCGTTTCCGAGAGGGGAAGCAAAATATTAAAGAAATAGTAGCTGCCTTTTAGCCAGCGTGTTGACCTGCTGGCGGGTATCACGGGTTGAGCTTTATCCATTGCGGCTGACTCCTGCGCTGATTTGTTGTCGTTTTTGCTGTAACAGCGGTCTGAATTCCTGGTCAGCACTGAGGCCCAGTTGCTGACCGTTGATGATATTGCTTTCTTGGAGCTGTTGTTTGATGCCAAATAGCAGCCAGTTTTGTAGATTTTGGATGCGTATCGCTTCGCGCAGTAGATTATCGCCTTCCATTGCCTGCAAATCAGTGAGGTAGTCGGTATTGGCATAACGGCGGCCGACTTCAAAAAATTCCAGTTCACGTTCTGACAGCGCGGCGGTACGTTTTGCCTCGGGTGAGGCATGTTGCGCAAAATACGCCGCCGCTGACGGTGTTTGGAGGGCTTCTTTTAACACTGCGGTCGTTTGCGGACTGGCCTGACTGGCGGCAATCATCGCCAGTTGCGGATGGGCCGCAGCAGATTGAATGGCCTGGTGCTGATTGAGAAGGCCTGCATATTGCTGGCCGGTGGCGGTTTTTGCCTCCCCTTTTTTAAGTTGATCCCCGGCTGAGCGCTGAGTGGTGTTTTTCAGGTACATCATCGCGGCATCGGTCTGCGCTTGAGTGAAGGTCAGTACCGGGGGGTTCCCGGATTTACCGGCCCCCGAGAGCACCGATCGCAATTCGTTATCTCCACCGGGCAGATCCGCTATTTTTGGGCACAGTGGTGTGCCACCGTAAACGGCGTGCTCCGCTGCACTGCAGTAATCAGCATGGATAGCGGCGGCACGAAATTGTTCCTGATCCAAAGGCTCTGCCGAGGTCGTGATCGCAGTCTGAATATTTTTATTGGCGATCCCGCTGCCACCCACCAAGCGGCTTTGCATTGCTGTAGAGCTAGCGGCCACTTGCGCAACCATGCCAGATGTTGATTCGCTGCAAAGGCTATCGGGTACCGTATAACTGCGCCGTGCGGTTTCCAGTCGCTCGGTCTTGCGGGCAAAGGTGTCATAATCGCGCTGAGTTTTGGCTGTTTCTTCCAGCATCGCTGCCAGTTTGTCGCTATTTTGATTAATAGCACTACCGATTTGAAATTCGGTAGCGGCGATTTGTGCCAAAGTGGCATTAATCGCCGTGAGCGCTGGGACAACCTGGCTGGTTACCGGCAGGCTTTGGGTGACTTCCACCGGCATGGCGATGGCGTTGACCGCGATTATCAGCACGCTCACTATCAGTGTTTTTTTCATTGGGTTCTCTCACAAATGTGTCCCGCGACGGGCAATTAACTCCTCCGCCAGCCGGCGGGTAATGTTGCTGTGATCCTGTTCCCCTGCCTGCTTTTGCCGCAGTTCGATGATTTTTTCCGCACTGCCGGTGGGGAAATTTTCCGCCAAAATATCGCGGGCGGTGTGGCCGTCGAGTTGCTCATATAACAGGTTACGCAATGCACTGTCTTTGGGGGTGGAATTGAGCGCCCAGAGTTCACGTGGGCCCACCGTATTTTTGAGGATTTGTGCGATGCGCCCCACTTTAGTGCGAAATACCGCCAAAAAGCAGGTGCCGCTGCCATCGGAGCAGGCCCCTTTGCTGAGGGTCATAAAACGCCGGACAGTGGTTGGGGGCACCTGGAAATGCTCAGTTAATATTTTTGCGTCTTCTGGCCGAACCCGCATCAGGTACAGCGAGTTGGCTGATTTCAGCAAATCAGGCGGAAAATCACTCAAATACTGTGAAGAAAGCACGGTACGAATAGCAAATTTGCGTTGTTCCCGATCTTGGGTTTCCAGCGCGCTAAAAATAAAACGGACTTTGCGGGCATTATGCAGCTCATCGTAGACCTTGGTTTTCAGCTCCTGATCGAGTTGTTCCAGGCGCGCCCGATGAAACGTTTCATAGCGGGGATCAATTTTAGCCAGCAGTTCCTCGCGGTACTGCGGCAAGCTGTAATCCCCGCCGGCCACTTGCCCGGCAAACAGATACAGTATGCCAGTACGTAACTGCCCCTCATCAGAATCATCACCTATCACATTATTCAAATCGATGGCAATAACGCGGGTATTAGCATCGAGGGCGAACTGGGTACGGCCTGCCAACATGCGGTATTCGGTGCTGGCTTGCGTGAGGCAGCGTGAAATAGTGCCCAGTAATAATTCCTGTGATCCATCCCGATTGATGTTGCCGAAGGCATGGCGCACATCCTCATGGTTTAGCCAACCCTGCAAGTCGGTCAGCTCAGGGACCGCCTGGTATTGCGCCAGGGTGGCCTCCCTAATACAATCTTTGTCAAACAGCATATCGCGCACTTCATACCAGGCAAATTCCTCCCATTCACTGTCGGTATATTGATCACGCAAACCGGTGTTGAATAGCGCCTTATCCACCGCTGGCACCAGTGTGGGGGCGTAGCGGATCGGGCTTTTTTCTGCATTATTACGATAAGCTTCATCGATCACTCTGCCCAGAATTTGCCGGGTGTCTTTGGCATTGGGGGGATGGCCGGTAGTGGGATCGGTACATAGGGCGTAGCAGAGATTGAGCAGCCAAGTCCGCTCTGGCATCAGCGGATAACGCGCTCCCAGCTGAATATCAAACGGATTGCGGCAATGTTGTGCGTCGTTTTGTAGCACCATGCCGACCACTTCATTACGGCGCGCAGGCGGCAGCGCATCGCGGAGCAGGCGTATCAATCCCTGTGCGCTGTAGCCCTTGTCGATGACGCTCAAAAAAGGTAACTGAGTTTGACCGTTGCTGATCACCACTTCGTTAAGCACATTCAGTAATACCGATTTGCCTGACCCGGGTTCACCAGTGATAATTTCGGTGAATTTTTCCTGTAGCGAACTGCCCAAACGCACCGGAAAGGGTTTGCCATCGACGGTTTGAAACACCACACTCGCTTCATCCGGCCAGGGCGTCGCGGGCCGACTCAGTGGCAACATTGCCAGGGCTGCGGACAAGGGGGAAATAACAGATTAACGCCACCGTTAGTCGCAGCGGCTAAAATCGTAGCAGTCCAGGCGCGCAGCGGATCGCCAAACGTGCGGGTGATCTCGCAGACTCCACAGGATGGGAAGGCTTTCTGTAACATCGTGATATTGCGTTTCACGCCCTGTGGATTATCCGCCCAGGTACTGGCCGTAATGGTCATCACACAGGTGGGATCACTATCATTGTTGTTAGCCAGCCAATTGACGGCAGCATACACCGGGCGCAGTGAGGGGATCACCGCGAGAAAATCCAGTGCGGTGCGTTTTTTACCCAAAATATCGTGCCCACCGGGCATCAGATCAAAACGAATTCGAAAGGGCACTTTGCGATTGACCTTGTTAAACAGTTGAGTGAAGGTCTCCGGCTTTTGTGGCCCCAGTGTCAACGCCAGACTGCTGTGCCAGAGGCCATCCAGTTCGACCAGATTACCGTAGGTATTGGCTTCTTGCGAGAACAGCTGATAATTCAGGTGAGGGGGCAATAGTCCGCTGTGATCTTCGCCTTTCGGCATCCCGTGAGGAAAAATTGGGTCCCCTGGCAACAGGGGTTGCCAATTGCGGGCGGTGCCAGTGCGATCAATTTCTTCCTGAATACTGAATCCCACTTCATGCGCATCCATCAGGCGCAGTAATACACCCTGACCGTCGGTGGAAAAATCCTGTTCTATCTTGCTCACTAGCGCATCATGGCGGATCTTCAAGCCCTCTAGGCGATAATGTTCTGGATCCTGGCAGAAACAGGCAACGGGGGCACCTTCCAGCTGTTGGTTTAGGCGCTGTTGTTCTTCTTTTAGCTCTGAGGCAGGCAGAGCAATCCGCCCAGTATAAACCACCATAAAAGCCCGTTCCCGCGCGACAAAAGGGACTAATTTATCGATTTTTTCCTGCAGAATGTCATCCAAATCAATCCCAATACGACGAGTGGCACGGGATTGCGGGGACATTAGCCGAGTTAATTCTTCCCGCGCTTTATCCGGATCACGTTCAAAGACAAAACTGAGCTTGTGGCCCAAGGCTTTAAATTCACTAGCCAGCGCGGTATGCAAGCGTGCAATGTAATAATGAAAAGAGTAGGCGTCTTCTTTTTTCTCGGCCTCACTCAAGGCGGCCTGCTCATCAAACTCGCAAAATGCGCCCTGGATTTCAAATACACTGGCGTAATCGCCGGTATGAGTGACAAAAATGTAAGGCGCCTGCAAGGCGGGGCGAAGCATTTTATCTTCTTCGGTTAAGCCAATAACGGTACGTAGATCGCAGTAGGTAGTGAAATCTTTTCCCAGTGTGTAGCGCGAAACCGCCGCTATCGCTGACTCAATCGCGGTGAGCGTTTTTTCAATCATAAAAATCCTTCATCGTGTGGGATATGGAATATGATTTTTATGTCACCAGGGTATATCCCATTGACATATACAAATTAAGTGTCAGACTTGGATATACACTGTGCATATCCAAATGACGGAGGAGAATATGGAACAAACCTCAATATTTAAAAGCAATCGCAGCCAGGCTGTTCGCCTACCTAAAGCAGTAGCGCTACCAGAAGACGTCAAACGGGTTGACATTGTGGCTATAGGCCGTACCCGTATCATCACACCGGCAGGAGAGTCCTGGGATAGCTGGTTTGATGGGGAAAGTGTATCTGCTGACTTTATGGTGAATCGTGAGCAACCCAGAGATCAAGAACGAGAAACATTTTGATGCTGAAATATATGCTCGATACCAATATTTGCATCTTTACTATCAAGAATAAGCCACAGGAAGTACGGGCCACATTCGATCGCCATCACGGCCAACTCTGTATCAGCACAGTGACGTTAATGGAGCTAATTTATGGTGCTGAAAAATCGCATTCTGCCGAGAAAAATTTACGGGTTATTGAAGGATTCGTCGCGCGCCTTGAAGTACTCAATTACACGCAGAAAGCGGCTGCCGATAGTGGTCAGCTTAGGGCTGAACTGGCTAACAATGGCACCCCGATTGGTCCCTACGATCAAATGATCGCGGGCCATGCTCGCTCACAAGGATTAATACTGGTGACAAACAATTTACGTGAATTCGAGCGTGTACCTGGCTTACGTGTTGAGGATTGGGTGATCAATAACACTAAAATCGATTAGTGCTTGAATAGTCCTGATACAAAGCCGCTCACTTAGCGGTATCCAATTCCGGTCCGTCATCGGCAAAAATGTCCTTACCAGTAAATTTTTGGGGATTGAGTATCAATGCCAAATGACGCCAGCGATTCTGTAATTCAGTACGTTGTTCGCCACCTGCTTGCATCAATGCTTCGGCAAATTCACCGGGATGCGCCGTGCCCCAAAATGCTTCTACCTCTTTTTTATGCGCCGCCAGCCAGTTAATCACTGTTTTGGCGGCATCCCGATAAATGGGATCGGCTGATTGCAGTGCCAAAATAGCAGTACGCTGCAGATGGTCAACATCTTCAGGTCTTATTTCCGGCAGATACACCACAAATCCATCGTCAGCATTCAGTGCTCTCAAGTTTTGCCATGCTTCACATAAGGGATCGACCACAGTGAGGTTGTCACTGCGGTGGTTGAGCGGATTGTGATCAACAAAATGCAGGCGGTTATTTTTTGAGGTGTAACCACAAAATTCGCACTGTTGCTGGCTATTTGTATGCGCCTGGCGGCTCAACGAGACAGAAATACTTTTTTGTGGCGCCTGACCCCATGTCTCTCGAAGTAAGGAAAAAACAAGCATGGTTGATCTCCAGAAAATTCATCGCCATCAGTGACAATGTCACAATAATCAGCCCACACTGACTGGCCGGAAACCTGCCTGCTTTTGACCACGACTGATGAACTGATCCAATGCAATTAGAATGCAGCCAATACCGATAAAGATGGCGATGTGCGAGCCTTTAACATGCGGATCGTTTTTCTTGCGTAGCCACAAGAAAATACCGGCAATCACGCAACCTATGCCCGCCACTTGTGCCGCCAACAGCAGCCCCGGTTTGACGCTAGTAATGCCACTGGTGATGCTATTTACCATGCCAGCAATATCCTCATCAGCAGAGGCCATTTGGGCGGTACACAGGCCAATCAGCGCGATTATCCCCTGCGCCATTTTTTGGCTAAGGCGCTCAGCCGCCAGAGAAAGATGGGTGCAGACAAACAGTACTGGGTGATTAAAGGTGCGCATAAAATCTCCTGATTAGGGATAGTCATTTATTGAAATAGTTGGCATTAACACGTCAAGTAATGCTTGATCACCAAACGATGTTAAAGGTGTTTTGCAATGCAGTTAAAAAGTAGGGGTTGCAGATCAGTAGCGGGCCAATCAGCAGTTTAATTACGCCGTTGGAAACATCTTCGCCGGCCGTCAGGCCAGTATGGCCGTCAACCAGAGAGCGTTTCATGCGCCTCATGCCCTGGTAGAAAAAAATGACTCCCAGCAAACGCAGCAAAGTGAGTACCGCATTAATGGCCTCGGCAGCCGGGCCGTATTTGGTCGATGAAACATAAGCAATGGCATCAAAGGTCACATCGCCGAAGCCTAGCTGATGGGCAGAGGCATTCATCATTTGCTTTAACGCAATCAACCCGCCACACAGCATCAGAAACAGCAGCATTTTACCGAGGCTCGACTCTGAGCCGGCCCCCGATGGCTTTTGGGGCGCGCAAAGCGCAGTAGATAAACAATGGCGCTGACGATCCCCATCACTACAGCCAGCGTCATCACCAAATTGATGCCGGACTGGGTAATATTGCGGGAAAAGTTAACCAGCATCTGGATCAGGTCAGTATTCATTTTACTTCCTTCAACGGATGATGCCGGCAGAGGTTTCAATTTTCCGCTTTGAAACGTCAATATGTTTTATTTTCAGCTTGCCCAGCGTATCACCCTCACGGACGGCATGAATGCTGCCCTTATACGATACCCACGCCATGCCTTGCCACAGGGTGTTGATCTGATAGCCATCGGTACTGGCCCGTTGTGGATTTTGGGTTCTTTTTTTCACTGGCGTAGAGACCCTTTGTTTTGAGGCTGCGGGTTGAGTGCGTACGCTTTCCAGGCGGATAGCCATGTCACTCAATTGCCGTTCCAGCTGCTTGACCTGTTGATTAGCCAACTCCAGGCGCTCTGATAACGCCCCGATAGCCTCACGATTTTCCTCAGCGAAACTACGGCGCGCTTCCAAAATCGTCGCTATCTCTTTTTTAAAGGTGGTCAAGGCTTCCGCTGCAACGGAAAGTGTATTGGGATCGACCACTAACGGCATAGTGGATACTCCAGGCTCCGTTTTTTGGTAAGCTGAGTTCCATGCCTTGGGTTCAGAGGGGGCAAATCGGGCAGAGCTTTGCTGGACCTGTGTATTGGGCCAAAAGAGGTAAGCCACACCCAGGATGACACAGACCGCCAGTATCAATAGGTCGCGTAATCCTAGGCCAAACCAGCGTTTGGGTTGGGACACTGTCTCCATAAGGATCTCAGGCTCGCTGATTCTATTGGATCCCTCGTTATCATTGGTGTCCACTGTATCGAAATTAAACAGGTCCGTTTTTTCACGTTTCATGGTGCCCTTCCTGTCGAGGGTTGCTGCTGGCTACCCGACTCAGTTTGCCGACGCACGTTATTTGCTTCATACACGCCGCCAATAAATTGAATGGCGATAATTTGCCCACGGTTAATCGTGGCCTGTTTGATGGGTAATCGTGCCGCATCGCTGGTCATCACCTGCCCTGCCTGATTGCCGATCCCACCGACAACAGTCCCTGCGATAGCGCTACCGCTCGGGATAGCCGGGCGGGTCTGGATCACACTACCTTGCGGGGTGATCATATTTTGCGTACTAGACTGCTCAAACAATTGCCCAGTGCGCCCGAGACCCATGGCGATGGCCGGCAAGATAATGCGCGAAAAATAACGATGATTGACGTCACTTGCCACAGAGGATTGCAGGGTTTCATCACTGAGCGCGTAAGCATCGACGGTATAAGTTTGTCCCCGCCAATTCATGCGCTCAAAGTGGATAGTGACACCGTCACCGGCCAGCTGAACACGACGGGCATGCAATTGCGCGCCGGCATAACGACCGCTGGGGATAGCCGCTAAAACCTGTGAATCAGGGTTATCAGAATCAACGGCGGTTTCAATGACACCCGGCACGCGGGTGTAAGGTGCCACGATTTCTGTATCCGCGATTTCCCTGCCAGCAAAATGCGGCGTATCCTTATATTTTGGCGCTAAACTGGCTGTCCAGGCGGTAAAGGTGTCCCCTTTATTCCCTTCTCCTCCCTCGATTCGTGATGCCAATTGAAACGGCACCGGTTGCCACTGCCCATTTAAATCCTGGAGCAAACTATCAATCGCTTTCCTGCGATTCTCACTTAACCCTGAATTATCGGCGGCCACTGAACGTTCACCACTGGTCTCAGGTGGCACTGTGTTTAGCTTATCGGGTGGCCGACCCGGCTGTTTTTTCTCACCGGGGTCGATAGCGCCTTCGCGGATACGGGCGACAAAACTTTGCCCTTCCTCTCGAGCTTTAGCGGCCTCGGTGGCGTTATATTTTTCCAGTAGTTCACGATATTGAGCACTCTCTGTGGTGTGACGGCCGACATTGGCCGCCACACTGTCGATCGCGTAGTTGGATTGTGCCTCAGCGGGTTTGTTGTACAAGCTGTAGCCCAGGTAAATCGCAAACCCTAAAACAACGACACCAATCACTATCAGTATCAATGACTTGCTGGTATCCAGCGCCAACTCTTTTTCAATAGGCATGGGTTACTCCAGATGGATGGTCAACGGCTCGGTACGGCCCATCACGGAAAAATTGACATAGGGTGTTAGCGGCAATTTCCACAGGTGAGTGCCGTCGAGGGAAGATAGGGTTTGCTCAAACTCATCTCGTATCTCGCTGCGCGAGCGAATATACAGCTCATCGCCAAGTTGCCAGACTGTCGTCGATGCCAGGTTACCGTTGGTACGTAACCGTTTAGCCTCCAGGGGAGGCATCCCATCCAAAAACGCTTGCAATACAGTGTTGTACAGGACAATTTTGCTTTCCGGTTGTGCCATCGGTTTCGCGTCAGGCCCGCGCTGGGGAAGTCGCAAATCTAATCGGCTGTCCATGATTTGGGTGGAGGATGAGTTGTCAGGCTCGCCGCTGGTTAAGTTGACCACCACCGGCACTGCCAGGCCTTCCAGGTAAACGGTCACATTGCCGGTGTCATAACGGCGCAAGGCCTGAACCGCCATCATGGCGCTGCCGGGGATGTAGCTCACCTGAAAGCCTTTATTGTTGGAATTGAACGGCGGGGCACCCAGTTTCCAGGGCGCGCCGGTACTGTCAGCAAAGGTGACGCTGCTGGTCTGATCGGCGGCTGTACGCAAAATGGGTACACTGGCCCCGGGCGATAAATTGACCGTCAATGTGCTGATGCGCGGCAGGGTTACCCGTGGCTGATAAGCCCGCCCGCGACTGGCGGCATCCGCTGCACGGCTCAATTCTCGATTTCTGCACCAGATAAGGGTGTGGCCTGTTCCTGTGCATAGCTGAGTGCTGCTGACGGCAGGTGCAACGTCGCCAACGGCTCTTGATCTTTTGGCGGTACGGGCGGCAGACTGGCAGTCGATGCAGACGTAGCCGACTGCCAATGATTGTTACTTTCAGCTGCCATGGCGTGCCCTGTCAGGCTAACCAATAGCAGTAGAAAAAGAGAGGGGTTTTCATCGTCATTATCCAAGGTTAACCCGCAAGCGGGTTACTGTTTGTTGATTGAGGTAATATGTCATGATATATTTGTATATCATTTATTTTTTGGAGATCGTCATGCTTGCCATCAGACTCCCTCAAGAAATTGAAAACCGGTTGAAAAAATTGGCCGATGTGACGGGGCGTAGCAAAACTTTTTATGCGCGTGAAGCCATCCTAGAGCACCTCGATGATTTGGAAGACATTTACCTTGCTGAGCATGAACTTGAAGAAGTGCGCGCTGGCCGTAGTGTCCCTGTGTCTCTGGAAGAAGTGATGAAACAATATGACTTGGAAAGTTGAGCTGTCTACACTGGCTCGGAAAAATTTGGGCGATTTAGATAAACAAATCGCTAAACGTATTTTACGATTTTTACATGATCGTATTGCCAAGTTAGAAAATCCACGAGACGTCGGCGACGCCTTAAAGGGCATTAAATTAGGTGTATTTTGGAAATACCGTGTGGGTGACTATCGCATCATCGCCGATATTCAAGATCGCGAATTGATCATTCTGGTTGTGCGTATTGGCAACCGCCGCGAAGTTTACAAACGATAAAAATACAGAAAACCAGCCCCTCAAAATGGAAAAATTCCCCGCTGTTCAGTAACACTGTCTTATTTTGCATCAAAGGTCACTAATTGGGTGACTTCCAATCCGTTAAGTTTATCTCTAACGTCTGCACGCTGAATAAACAAAGAAAAGATAAAGCGTTGCTCGGGCAGGGATGTGGTCTGGCCGGCCAGTTTCAGCGTGACCGGATACTGGATTTCCCAGGCATACACTCCGTTGGATAACGGGCCTTTTTGTCGAACCACGCCAGGCGCTACCATCACCGCCAGGTTCATCTTTTTATCGCGCACCGCCGCCAACACATTGGATTGTGTCAGTGCCTGGTAATAGCTGGTAAAGCCTTCGTCGGAAAAACGTGAAGCGATCGCGCTCATCTGTACTTTAAAATAGACCTCTTCGGAAACTCTGATTTATCTAATTTCCATGTTATAAATTGCTGCAATCAGATTAAATCGTAATCCAAAACGTTTTCGCCTGTTTCGATAACGATCTGATACGATTTTAAATCGTTTAATCATACCAATGACATTTTCGTTTAATACACGCTGGCTTGATAACTCACGATTGTTGCGTTTATCTTCTTTTGTTAAGGGATTTTTCTTTGTCTTTTTCTTAGGCAACGCCGAGTTTGAATGGATCTTGCCAAGCCCTTGGTAACCTGTATCTGTCACTGTTTTGATTTCAGGATGTATTCGCACGCCAGACTCTTTGAACAACCTAAAATCATGACGCCTCCCATGAGTAAAGCTTGTACAGATGACTGCTTTGCTTTTTTTATCGACGATCACTTGGGTTTTTAAGGTGGGTCGTTTCTTTTTTCCTGAGTAAAACTGCTTTTGTTTTTTTGGGGACGTTCAATCGGCGTTTCTGTGGCATCAATAAGAACGAGCTCATACTCCCTATCACTTTTTAATAAAGCTTTGCGTCCAGGGAGTGCAAAATCAGGATGCTTTATTAGCGTATTTTCTATCCATTTAATCGTTTCATAGCAGGTGCTCTCACTCACCCCATCGCTTCGGCTAACATGAAAATAAGTGCGATATTCCCGTAGATACTCAAGGGCCATTAATAAGCGATCTTCTAAACCCAGCTTGGGTTTCCGACCTCCTTTCCCTTGCTTACATTTATCTGCTTCATTCAATATCTTTATCATCTTTTCAAATGTACTGCGTTTAACTCCGGTTAAGCGCCGAAATTTTTCCTCTTCCAATACCTTTATTTGTTCATATTTCATGGGGGCTCCTTGTTCAGGAGATTTTTACCAACATTCCTACATGAATGCTATAGCAGGCGCCGTATCAGTTGATTATGAAAATTAGAAATAACATATTGATATTAATTAATATTTATTAACAAAAGTGATCACGTTACATGGCGCCTGCTATAGTTTCCGAAGAGGTCTAATGAAACAGGCGGGTTGCACGCAAATAGTTGAAGAAATAGCAAGTGGTGCAAAAACAGCAAGACCTGTTCTTGATGAAATCATGAGAAATTTAAGAGAAGAAGACACCTTGGTTGTATGGAAGTTGGATCGCTTAGGCAGAAATTTGGCACACCTGATTCATCTTACTACCCAGCTTCTCGAAAAAAAAGTGGGCTTAATCAGCTTAAATGATCCGATTGATACCACCACCGCGCAGGGTCGATTGATTTTTGGTATTTTTGCCTCATTGGCTGAATTTGAACGTGAACTTATCAGAGAGCGTACGCAGGCGGGATTAAAGTCAGCACGCGCGCGTGGGCGAAAGGGGGGCGCCCTAAAGGAATGAACCCAACGGCAATAGAAAAAGCGGCTATCGCTGAAGCACTTTATAAAAATGGGACTATCCCAGTTAAAAAAATTGCTGAACAATTAGCCATTTCAAAAACGACGTTGTATTTGTACTTACGATCCAGAGGGGTTGTTATTGGTGAAAAAACAGAGCGGGTTGTTACACGTTGAGCATTCTCTCTAGTAGGCCTTGGTAAGGTAAAGAAAAATCATCATGTAAATGGCATTGAGATAAATTTTCGTTATTAAAAAATAGTTAATTCATAGTGTTAACTCAGAACGAACACTTTTGGGGTTCCTCCACACGACCCCTTTAGAGATGACTTATCCATTAAAATTCCGCCAACATGTCTTGGCTATTAAAAAGCAAGAAAAGCTCACTTATGCCGAAACGGCGACACGTTTTTGTGTGGGGATAGCGAGTCTAATGCGCTGGGCTAAACGTATCGACCCTTTCCTGACGCGTAATAAACCGGCGACCAAAATAAACCGTGCCGCGTTGCTCCTTGATGTGGAAACCTATCCTGACGCGTCTCAATACGAACGAGCTCAGCGTATGAGGGCAGTGCTTGAGGGATCTGCGATGCGTTAAAACGCGCTGGGTTTAGCTATAAAAAAACATTTTATCATCCCAAAATCGACGTCCAAGCGCGAAAAGATTTTCAGACTAAGATACAGGCCTATGAAACCTGTGATACCCCGATAATTTACGTGGATGAAAGCGGTTTTGCCCATGATATGCCGCGTCTTTATGGTTATTGAGTGAAAGGTAAGCGCTGTTACGGCCAGCACGATTGGCATGTCAAAGCCCGTACTCATGTCATTGGTGCCCAGCTTAACGGAACATTAACCACGGTTTGTACCTTCGACTGCCATATCAACAGCGATATTTTTTATGCCTGGGTCACCCAAGATTTACTGCCAAAATCCCCTCCAGGCGCGGTCCTTGTGATGGATAATGTGAGTTTCCATAAACGCCAAGACATCCAGTCTGCTAGACAGAAAGCTGGCTTTATTCTGGAATATCTTCCCACTTATTCTCCTGATATGAACCCCATTGAGCACAAATGGGCTCAAGCTAAAGCCCTTCGCAGAAAGCGACAATGTGATATCGATACCTTGTTTTCTGACCCTTTATTTTAAATCAATTTATACCGCCTATGCCATACGCCACGACGGATAGGAAGCCCTCGCTCTACCACATGAAAACCGTGGAGTACAAAGAAGGGTTCAGCTGTCTTGCTCACATCCGATGTAAGTTCACTGATATATACCCGTGATCAATGAAGATGCTTGATTTTGAAGTCGATAAGGATCATGCTCATAGCCATGAAAATAGAGCTGACTGCTGACCAGAAAATTACCCTCGAAGCCCAACATCGTCAAAGCCATGACCGCCGTGTCTGTGACAGGATCCGGTGTGTTTTGTTGTCCGCAGACGGCTGGACTCCCCCTATGATTGCTCACTCACAGCTCATTAATGAAACCACGGTGCGGCGCCACCTTACAGACTATCATAAACTCAACAAGCTCAAGCCTGAAAATGGCGGCTCCGATGGCTATCTCAATGCGGAACAGACCACGTCGCTGGTTGAACATCTCACCCAGCAGCTCTACCACCACAATCACCAAATTGTGGCGTATATCGCTGGACGCTGGAACATCACCTTTACCGTATCAGGTCTGTATAAAGGGTTGAAGCAGCATGGCTTTAGCTATAAAAAGCCGAAAGGTGTTCCGCATAAATTTGCCGTTGAGAAACAGCCGCAATTTATAAAGACCTACAGCGAATTGAAAGACGCCGCGGGTAATGACCCCATACTGTTTATTGATGCCGTTCATCCGACACAAGCCGCCAAAATAAGCTACGGCTGGATACGAAAAGGCCAGGATAAAACGATAGAGACCACCGGGAGCAGAACGCGGTTGAATATCATGGGAGCCTTGAACATCCAGAATGTGGCTAACCCCATAATCCGTGATGATGAGACGATTAACAGCGAAAATGTGGTTCACTTCCTGTCTGCCATTCGCGCGCATTATCCCATCACGACAACGGCACATGTGATCCTCGAGGGTGCAGGCTATCACCGTTCACAGCTTGTGCAAGACGCCGCGCTTACGTTGAATATCCAGCTTCATTACCTTCCGCCGTATAGCCCGAATCTAAACCCGATAGAGCGATTGTGGAAGGTGATGAATGAGCAAACACGAAACAATAGATATTACCCATCTAAACAGAGTTTTAAGAACGATATCTTAAACTTCTTTGAAGTGAAGCTACCACAAATGGCAAGTTCTCTGGTATCTCGCTTAAACGATAATTTCCAGGCGCTAAATCCTGCATCTTGATTTCACTTGGGTATAATGCATAGTCGGGTAGGGAACTACCGGTGAGACAGTAGGTTTCTTCGCCTCGTTACTGATTGGCTGAAATAATCACAGGAACAGCATCGTGTCACACCACAGAATCTTGTACAGGCTCTCAGATTAGCGAAAACCGGACTCTACAGTAGCGTTGACACCGTTACTATTGAATACGCGCTCCAAAATTAGTGTCGTTATCTGAAATTTCATATATCCTCAAGCTGGATATTACGAGTTTCTTGAGCAAATAAATAAACTATAGAACCGATAAAAAAAATAAACGCGAATATCAGGAAGGGGACTAACACTACATCTTCAGACAACTTTTCGCTACCGATGATAGCACCTAAAAAAATCGGGCCAATAATTTTAGCGGTGGCACCTACTCCATAGCCCAGCCCAAGACAGGTTGAGCGTATATGATTAGGGAACATTTCTCCACCAAATACATTGATAATACTAAATGCACCATCGCCAAACATCATAGCTATAAAGATTCCAACAAAGAAAATCCAGCCCGAAGAGGTAATATTCAGACTGAAAAAATGCATGATTGTAGTGATCTGTATAGAGAGCGCTGCAATCGTGCATCCTAGAGCACCAATCAAACCGCAGACAAAGAGTGTCCAACGTCTCCCAAGATAATCGGAGACCCATGCCGACAGTAATCGACCGACTAAGTCTCCTAAGGAAAGTATCATGAATAAATTAGCAACCATATGAATACTAAAGTGGAAGGATTTATTTAGTAATACCTGTCCCCATGACTGAATAACGAAACTTCCGAAGATAAAACAAAATGAACCAATAGCAACAATAGTCAGTTGTTTTGGATAGTCCTTGATAATCTTTAGATAAGACGGTTTGGGAGCGGATACATATTCAGGTAAATCCCCTACTTTAGTTACCGGAATATTCATCGCCCAGGCATAGGCTTCGCGAGCATTCTGAAAGCGTCCTTTTGATACTAAATATCGTGGTGATTCTGGGATAAATTTTGTCCATGCCAGCAAGACAATTGGAATACAGCCAATTATCAAAAGGCCTCGCCAGCCAAGCGGTTCAGCTAGATAAAGCGTTGTGAGGGATCCAAGAAATAGCCCCAATGGTATGAACGCTGAAGTAAGACCAGCAAATAGACCTCGCTTTTTGGACGGTACAAATTCTTGAACATAAGGCACAGAAGTAACATTAATCCCGCCAACCGCTATGCCAACGCAAATGCGCATGATCGACAAAAAAACCCAGCTATTTTCAGGCGTTAGGGCAGACAGTCCAGTAAATATAACAAGCATCAAAATACATGAGATAAATGACTTTTTTCGGCCATATTTGTCAGCGAACCAACCCCAAGCAATTGCGCCGATGACTGTGCCGAGTCCCGCTCCCGCAAGGATAAAGCCAGACTGTATTGCGTTCAATGACCACTGTTGGTCTTGCATCAGCAGGGTAATGACAAAACCGACCAAAAACAAGTCAAAGAATTCGAGAATATTTCCTATAATGACCATGCATATCAGGGATTTTTGATTTTTTGTTAGAGGGGCTAAATCGAGTTGTTGTATAGATGTGATATCTACTTTTACTGATTGCATATAGCTGACTCCATATGAATAGATGTATTATGTCCCGATGACATACAACTGGTTACGGGTTTTTTTTAAGGCGGTCGAATTTGTCTTTAAGCCAATGCCAGCAATGGTTTGCACAAAGATGAGAGAGCATAAAAAAGTGTGGGGCAACCCTATGCAGCTAATCCAGTGCTTTCATCGTTCTTTTCTCCGATATGCCCATCGATTTTCAGAACCGAATACCCGTTCTCTTAGCTCACCATGAAACTGTGTTTGGGGTAATCAAGAGTATCTTGAGATACATTAAAATAGTGTCAATGATTTTATCGTCAATTGAGAATGATTTGGATGATTGCTCCACACTTTTTTATGCTCTCCTATTATTGGGAGTGATACCGCCCCTGCCAATCCGTCTTATATTACATTGACAACAGAAGGATCGCCGTAGAAAAAATAGTGCCGTCATTGCTGTCATACAGCAATAATCCAGGCAGCTATTCGCCTGTTGCGTAATGTGACTCTGGTTCGGTCGCATAATCTGGATACGTTAACAGAATTTGTGCGGCCGGGTTTTTCAATATGATGTCTTAAGACAATAGGGTTTCTCGTATTGCTATGGCTAACGGATTAGTGATCGCTGCGGCACTGCTAACTGAACCTGCCTATCTCTTTTTGATTAATGGTATTTTTTATATTCTTGTTAATTTTTAGTTATCCCAATCACTAAACCATTAAATATTGAAGGTAAAACTATTTTATTTCGGGGCGCTAATACTACACCAACAAAAACAGGCCATTCAAACCCAAAAATCCGGGGAGAAGAAAGAATCAATATGATTTAAAAAATGTTTAATCATTCACACCAGCTGGTAGCTATTTGTCTGCTATCTGGTGTTCCGGAACCACGCGATAGTTAATTTTTGCATTTTGCATAAAATCAGCGTACTTTACATAGACGCTGGGTATTTTATGCTTGTTCGTTTTTTAACTCAGTGCTGATGGCTTTAGCCTCTCATTAATCCTCATGATCTTTATTTTTTTATAACCACCCTCCGTTTCTCACAGATAAAACCAGCCTTCTCTTGTCAAACCGACATCAAAATGGATGTTAAGGCATCACGCATTAATATTTTTTCAAGGATAGATAAAATGAATCAAAAAATCACCGTTCCCGGTGCTTTGGCATCAACCGATACAGTGCGTCCAGACTATTTTAGCGAAGTATTAATCAATCAATTTAATCAAAGCAGTCCCCTTGCCATTAATATACTGGCGGCGAAACAAACAAATGAACAAATATGGCAAAGCTTACCACTTGCGAACAAAGTAAAATACATTATCTATTTAGCGTATAAAAATAATAGCAGTCAGACTGAAATTAAACTTTTATTGCAGACGCTCTCCTGGTCTGCGGAAGAGATAGAAAATAATTGGCATAATATCAGCCCCTCTATTTTACATTATATTGAATATGCCCTACAGCTCAGCAGTGCCTTATATGATATTCCTGGCATGCCATTTATTACCGCATTAGCTTCTTTTGATAACCATATAGTGCAGGGTGTTAATACAAGGATGATTAACTGGCCAGCGGCAACATTGGATCGGGCACAACTTTATTCACTGATGCAAACATTATCTCAATGGATAAACTGGAATAAAATTAAAAATAAACCCCTAACGACGACTGAAGCATTGTTAGGAGTGATTGATTATTATGATCCCCATTACGCCTTATCCGATATATTAGCGGAATATGACAAAAAATATCAGGCTATTGTCGATCAGGCTGTCTTGCTTTATAGCTTAAGTCAAGCGGAAAATTCACTGTTTAACATGGATCTGCCTGCACTGCGTCATGCATTTATCGCTGTAGTAGAAAAAGAAGAAGGAGAGAAAAAAATATTGGATCAACTTTTTATTAATACAAATGCTATTGATGAAACAGACAACACACCCGTTATCGCTTTTGATGGTTTTGCGTTTAAATATGCATTGGGAAAAACTTTTTCCGATCTCGCTAATGAATTAAAAAAGCTCTCCGTTTTCTTTTTTCTAACAGACACAGAACAGACCCGGATTTTGGAAAAAAAATTGTTAGCCATCGAGGAGAGCAAACAGTATGTGATTGGAACAGTACAGCATTCGCTGGCTTCAAGCGTAATACGCATTAATCAGCACCACAATCAGCCAGTAATTGATCATTGGCAGAGTGATCAGGCGCTTTTGAAAGAATTTAAGGCGTTGATTCAACACTGGAATCAGCATAAACATTACCCCTTGCACCCTTTTTTACTTTTTTCACTACATTTGGCGCAATCGTGCCGTATTGATTTTAAGCAAGATGCTGCGCCACAAAAAACAGCCACATTACTGCAAGACGCACATGAGCGCTTATTGGCGGTATTCGGCGAGCCCCCGCATTTTGATTTACGCCAGGCAACCGGTGAAATTCTAAGCAACTATGATCTAAACCAGGAAGAGATGCAGCAAATACATGAATATATCATTCTGCAATCCCATCTGATTACACTGCCTAGCCCCGCGGTCATGACGGGGGATTATTTCCAGGAATTTTGGCATCGGGCGCAACGTGGCTATGATTTGCTGAACAGGGATATCAGGCTACCTGCCAGGTCGGTTAATGCTCCGGCAGAATTATCGGCAAAGTGGCAACATTTTATCGCACAATTGCCTAACAATCCCTGGTTCAGAGCGAAAGCCAAAGATAATTTGATCATGTGCAAGCAGAGCCTTAACACTGATGGCATTCAGCAGGAAATCGACCATCTGCTCACCACATGCAGGCAAGATCAATGTCGTTTACAGCTTGATCCGATAACACAATTTACTGTTGGTGACGTATTTGAAGAACTGATTAATCTTATCCCGGTTGTCGGTGCCGCTTACAATATAGAGCAGGGGATCCGCCATCACGACTGGCTGCAAACGCTTATCGGCACCCTGGCACTCGGTTTTGATGGCGCAAGCCTGCTGTATAACGGATTAAAAAATGGCATCAGTGAAACTGAGGTAAACTTCCATAGCCTAATGGAGAATGACAAAAAAGTGATCAGCACCGTAAGCCGAGCAACTTCACAGGTCACGGATTTACCCATTACCCATTGGACCGACAATATTGAGGCTATCACCATCAAGCCTGATCCCTATGATCTCGCGTTACCTCGTGCCAGGATCCCGCTGTCCTTTCAGGAACAGGCGTTGCACGTACGCCAAGGTGCACAGGGCATCAAATGGAAAGACTACTCTCTTGTCTATGTCATCAATCAAGACAGAGTAATGCCGATTAAAAATAGCAAGGGTGGCTTTTTTTATGAAGTGGACTGGCAGACAGAAAAACCAAATTATGCTAATAGGATCACCCGGGAAGCGGGTGGAAAATATTACAGCAAACTGAGTTTAAAAGGTGGTGGGCATTACCAACGTAAAGCCACCTCTGCTTATTTAAACGCCTGGTTCTGGCATTTAGGTGATAGTGTGACCGTGAATACGGTATCGCGTTTTTTATCGAAAGCTAAAAATACCCGGCGATTTCCTCATTTTGATAACCTGTTTCACGCCAGATTCGAGTTGGCCCTGGAAAGGGGCCAATCCCCCTCCATTCTTATCCAGATCTACCATACCATGTATAGTCGCAGCCCTACTTTTAGACGATTATTTAATTATGCGGTTGATTTTCTGAACAAGACATTTCAAATAAAAATTACCTCAACGCTGTCACCGCAATTCAACGTTCATAAAGGTCAGATAAAATTTCCCAGTGCTAGTACCCTGCCACTGATGCCCCAGTACGTTAATCTATTGGGCACTTCCGCGGAATTTTCTGCTGCCCGTATTTATCTGCATGAAATGCTCCATGTGCTATCAGATTTGGAAGATCCGATGCCGGGTTTGGCGAGTGTTTTTAATCGTGGCCCTATCGTCTATTTTACCGAGCGTATTTTGTTTGAAGCAGGTGAGGTTTCACCTGGGCGGTTAAGCTATGAAGTCTCGCTTAACGATACGTTTTTACCGACGGATCCTGACGTGGTCGATGATATATTGAGCACCGAGGGGATGGATGATGCCGCTTTATCAACCCCCACGGAAGAAAACGATCAGCCGCGATCGTTAATATCCAGCAATTATCTTTCAGCCAGCTCTAATTCTTCTACGACGATTGATGTGACACAGCTATCGCCACGTAAGTCGATCCCTCCTGAACCTTTAGCGTCTTCTTCTGATATGATGAATCTGGTGATTAAAAAAATCATAACAGAAGATTTGGAACTGGATTTAACACTGGATGCCAGCGTGGATAACTCAAGGGTAGAGCCTACCGCTCACACGGTGATACTCGGTTATGAATTAAACCGGCATCGTACCGTTTTTGATGCGATTAAATATAAAAAACATTTCAATGAGATGAATGATCCCTTACTATCACGGATAGGAACTTATTTTCATTCTGTTTTTAACAGTAATATTTCAGAAATAAAAAATACGTCCTGGTCCAGGTTAGGCCGCATCACAAGTCAATATTTATTGCGTCATCCGCCAAGTTTAAAGATCAGGCTTAAAAATATCGTGGAGAATTGTTATTATTACAGAAAGACATTTCGAAAAATACTATTGTTCGCTAAAACAGAATTAGCGAAATCGTTGCAAGAAATTAAATGGACATTCATTCTGGATAAAAAATATACTGAAAATTATCTGGTTGATAATGCTCAATGTATTCTTATTAATCAGGATGAACATAGTATTACCCTGCGTCATCATCAAGCCTTTGCTTATTTAAGCTCAACCGGTATTCAACCGCTGAGCTTAGAAAGACAAGTCATTAGTGCGCTGGTTTCCTTATGCTTAAAAGACACAAAGTTTCCGAGTGATCATTTACAGATAGAAAAAATTGGTCGAGGGATATCGGTTTATTTAAGCAATAAAATTTTGCAGGAAGCAGGTTATCAACAACCGATACAACTCACGGAAGATCTATTACCACTTTACGTCTTAGACGGTCATCAGGGAGAAACCTTGCTGAAAAAAATGAAAACAAAGTGGCAGGCTAATCATCAGGATCAGATGACAGAACTGAATATACTGAATGCGTCTTTGTTAGAGCTACAAAACAAATTATTGGCAAAAACAACGACTGCTCGTCGGCTCGCCGAAATTCAAGATCGTTATTTAGCAACACTTGAAAAATAATGATACTACACGTTACTCGTCAATTATCATCGTTCGATAAGCCTAACAACGCTAAAGCTTAATAATAGCGGTCATCACACTTACCCCAATAACCAACAAGCCCCTAACCACATTCCCCTCAGCCACGATGATTATTTAATTAATGGAGCATCTCATCATGGAAAAAAAACAACTAATCAATGAAATACGCAATAGCAAGCTGGTTTTTCCTGATCGGATCCGTTTTATCATCAATGAATACCAGGCATTGGCCATCCCGGCGGGCTATCAAGAGCTTTGTTTGTTAGCGCGTTTACAAACCGGGCTGGAACAGCGGTTAAAAAAAGAATACAAACTAATTAACGTACAACTTAGGCTAAAAATTAAAACTATTTTACAGGCGGTATTAGAAAGAAAAATGATCTTGTTAACACCGGTAGAGAAAAAAATTCATTTTATCTGGATCGGCAACATGGGTGTTAAGCAAATTGCTTACATGAAAGCCTGGGTTTATTACAACCCTGATTATGAAATTAATCTGTGGCACGATCCCGGTGCGCTTCTTGCCGATGTATTACGCCAAAGAATTAAGCGACAGGCGGGTATGCTGCTCGGTATCGGTAATGACATCGGGCCAGATAGTATCGCTTCGCTGAGTATTCGTGCCCCGCCGGCAGCGGGAGTCATGCCGGTTGATTATTATGTTGTCCGGACCAGTCGACCCGTGATCAAGATTGCCAGCGACAGGAGTTGGAACTCATCGCTTTGGCCAGCAAAGTGGGGGGTTACACCGTGTCGACATTTGGCAAGAAACCTCACCACGACCCCTATTTAAAATAATCCAAGGAAGTGATTATGCCGATTCAACAAACTGCAGAAATGACGCAACCAGAGATGGCTTTTTCCGATGCTCATTCTCCTGTCTATTACACAGGGAAAACAAAAGCTGCGATACCTCACTTTAAACGTTCAGTCAATTATCTTAAATTTAAACAAGAGTATGAACAATCTATTCAGAGCATCATTGATTTTTATAACCAACATGCTCCAAATCTTGGGCAAGACGAAATTACAACCGACCTGCCAGAATCTCTAAGAAAAAAAAGTACGGTAGAAAATATGTTTATGCAATTTAAAATGGCTCTGTTTGATGTAAAAAATTTCGATCGGCTTCATCACCTATATCAAGCAAAAAGACCTATAGAAGAAATTGCTCAATCTCTTCAGGAAGAAGGATCTATTCCCACTGTAACAAAATTGGATGAAATTCGGGAACTAGCAAGAAAAATTATGATGTGTGGCTCTGGTGTACATAGCCACATCATAGGAACTAAACTCAGTTTAACTGGCTCCTCAGGTGAATTATCGGATAATTTCTCGGCATATAAAAACACTATCGCCCATGCAGTGATAACGGAATCTACCAGTCGCCATTTTATCAATCCATTTTATGAAATACATGTCTTTAATGAGTACTGGAATCATTTTAGTAAAATACTGGGTATTGCCTCTATTGAGGATAAATCTTATGCAAATTTTTTTACTAACGGAGCAGATATCCAGGCTTGTCAAAATGCACTGCAGCAGGCTCTCACGCCCTTTAATATCACTGATAAGCTGGCGACCGACCATTGGAATAACCTTCGTAGTGTCATAGGCGATGCAACGGAATGGGGGCAGATAAACGACATACTGGCAGGTTTAAAATCGAGCTATAAACCTATAAACGTTTACTCTTTGATAGAAGAGTCCGTTGATAGCCCAGATAAATATCGGTTACGACAAGATAAAACCTGGTTACAAGTTGAAATTGCTAGACAACTTTCTCTTTTACCATCACAGATCAGCTGGCTAAACTGGACACCTATTGCAGTAGAAGGGAATAGACTCCTGAGAATCGGTGATCTTTTTTGGCAGGAAATAGACGGTGAATTAAGCCCGCCAAAAATTGAAGATCTGGTAGGATATGCGGGGCAGGTTGCTTACGCGCAGCTAATCGATGGCATTGCACGCGCTAAAGAGCAAGATGCAATATGGCTAAGTGAGCTTGATCCGCAATACTTGCAAGTAACCAACACGAAAGATATCGCCTTATTTTTCTCAAAATTAGGCGATGAAAGGTTCATTCGCTATGCAATGAATAATCTTAATTGGTTCAAAAAATTAACTGTCCCCGCCCCGTTACTCATCAAGACGCTTTCGAAGATATCTGATGGTGAAGTGGCTAACATAGATACCGGTTTTTTATATTCGATGAGCTTAAAGGAGATTAAAAAATTTTTCGAATATTGGGAATCGAATGCCATCAAGCCCTGGAGGGCTCCGTTTGGGAAACGGAAAATATTGTACGTTAAGATGATTTTTTGTACTGACTGACATCAACTGGCCGCAGAGGTCGATACTTGCCTGCTGCCAGCTTTTTATTGTTTCGCCAGTATAGTCTCCCGTCAGATTAATATGCTCCCAGCCCAGCGGTGACAGGTGTGCCAGCAATTGCTCGTTGAGCTAAACACCTTTTCGTTTCAGCAGATTAATGGCATTTTCTATATATACCGTATTCCACAACGTGATCGCGGCCGTAATCAACGTCAGTCCGCTGGCGCGGTAACTCTGGTTTTCCAGACCACGATCCCTTATTTCGCCAAGACGATGCATGAAGACTGCTCTGGCAAGCGCATTCCTGGCTTCTCCCTTGTTCAGTCCGGACTGAACCCTGCGGCGCAATGCAGGATCGCGGAACCAGTCCAGCATAAACAGTGTCCGCTCAATGCGCCCAATTTCCCTCAAAGCTTTGGCAAGCCCATTCTGCTTAGGATAACTGGCCAGTTTTTTCAACATTAACGAAGCGGTGACCGTTCCCTGTTTTATTGAGGTGGCCAGCCTCAGTATCTCGTGCCAGTGAGTTTTTATCTCTTTAATGTTCAGTGATGTTGTGGAAATGATTGATTGTAGCGCAGGGTATTTTTCCGCCTTTCCCTGAATGAACAGTCGCTTGTCATGAAGATCCCGGATCCTTGGCGCAAAAGCGAACCCCAGCAGATGCATCAGTGCGAAAACATGCTCCGTGAAACCCGCCGTGTCAGTGTAATGCTCAGTAATTTCGAGATCACTTTCGTGATAGAGCAGGCCATCAAGTACGTGGGTGGAGTCACGCACGCGGCTGATCACTTTGGTGTAAAACGGGCTGTACTGGTCAGAAATATGTGTATAAAACTGTACGCCTGGCTCCTGGCCGTACTTCAGGTTGACCTGTCCCGCGTAGCGGCCATGACTGCCTACCCGAAAATTCTGGCCGTCAGAAGATGAGGTTGAGCCATCCCCCCATAATGCCGCAAGTGGACGTGCTTTCTGGGCATTAACCAGTTCGGCCAGCGCAGCAGAATAGGTTTCATCGCGGATATACCATGCCTGCATATTTTCAAGCGAAGAACGTGTGGTCCCCGGGCAGGATTCGGCCATTTTTGTGAGTCCCAGATTAATGCCGTCCGCCAGGATTGTGGTGAGAAGAAGGCGATTATCTTCCGGGTGGGTAAGAGGGTTCTTCAGATGCGTAAAATGGCGCGTGAAAGCTGTCCATCGCTCAACTTCATCCAGTATTTCTGTAATTTTTGGATGCGGTAACATGCTGTAAATCAGATCGGCAAGCGGTGATATTGTTGCGGGAACACAGTTATCCAGCGGCGTAATCTTTACGCCTTTATCAGAGATCTCAACATCAGGCAGATCGCCCGTAACAGCCATAGCGTTAACCTCCTCTAAGCAAGATGCCAGCAGCAGCATCCTGGACTTGAGATAAGCCCCACAGTCTGTTTCAAAAGGTATGCTTAACGGGTTATGATTTAATAACTTTTCAAAATCGTGAGTCGGAATAAGATAATCATCAAAGTTTTTGTAACGACGGGAGCCTCTGACCCAGATATCACCAGCCCGTAAAGCCCCTTTGAGTTCATTCATCGCACAGATTTCGTAATATTGGCGGTCAATACCAGTGGGGGTGATCACCATCTTTTTCCAGCTCTCAGGGATAAAATCTAGTGGCGCTGATGGGGGAACCTTCCGTAGCTGCTTTCGATACATTTCACGAATAGTATCGAGGGCATCACTGAGTGGTAAGGCTGCCGCAGTGGCTCTCAGTTGCAGGGCGGATAACAACCGGGGAGAATATTTGCGCAACGTACTGAATTTTTCGGTAATGAGATGAAGTGGTTCGAAATTATCTTTCCGGGCAAGGAGCCTGGTCTCCTCCAGGCTGGCGGCAAAATCCTCCCACGATAATACATGTTCAATTGCAGACAGAGGATCTTCGCCTGCGTCACGTGCATCCAGAATAGCCTGACCGACAGAAACATACTGGCGTAATTTCTGCTGTATCAGTTTCCCAGTTTTCTGAAGGCGTTCGGCCTGTTGCCGTTTTGCTCGACTGAACATACTGCCCAGAATACGTTCATGCAGTTCTATAATTTCATCAATGATTGTTGCTTTGGCCTCCGTCAGCACACAAACCATCGTCGCATATCGACGTAATGAGGAAAAATCAGCTAAATCGCGGCTGCTCATTTTGCGCCCTTCCCGTGCCAGTTTCAGCAGCCGGTTCTGGTGAACATTCCTCTCAACGCCATCCGGTAGCGCCAGAGCGTCAATGGCGTTAAGGCGATCTATATGTTGCAGCACATTCTTACCGTTGATTTTCCCCGGAGGCTGCAGCAACCATGTCAGACGGGAAATTTGTTTTTCGGTGGTAACCAGTAGCGTATCAAGTGCTGATTTTTGCTGTGGGGTAAGCTGCGCATTCAGCGTGGTATAAACGGCTTTATCACCCAGCGTCATCGCTTCTGCACAGGTGCGTTCCACAACATCAATGCCAGGAACAATAATTCGCCGCTGATGCAAATGTCTCAACAGCGCTTCAGCAAGGAGTATGCCCCGATCCGTCATGGTTGCCTGAGGAAGCAGGTGCTGAATGCATTCTTTCTGGATCTGGCCATTAAAGGCGGTCAGTTTCAGATAACGATAAATTTCACTCAGGTGTTCACGCCGGGTGGTGGCGCGACCTGAAATATATTCCTGCCAGAATTCTGCTGAAAGTTTGAGGCGGGAGGTGATTATTTTCAACAGCGCTGCGGATGGTGACGATTTTTTGTCCGGAATAAATCCGATATTCTTCAGATAACAAAGAAGGACGGCGAAGCCAAATTGACTGGCAGGTTTTCGGTGTGCATTAACAAGCGCTAAATCCTGTTCGCTGAAATAAGCCATTCGGTTCAGTGTTAACTCATCTTCAGGCAACGCCAGTAATGATTCTCTTTCGGCCTGCGAAAGAATTTGTCTCCTTGGCATAGCGTTTCCTTTATAAATTATTTTAGCGCGGTTATTTTCATGTAAATGTTTATCGCATAAGGGTACACCCTGACACCATAACCAAAACGTGACGTCACACACTTAATGAAATAACCTCTATGCGATAGAATAAGTGCAATAACCTAAATGCGATAATGCGGTGAAAAAATGTTCATCAGAGCTTATTTGAGAGCATCGACGGAAGAGCAGTATGCCGATCGGGCAAAAGAGATGCTGGAGCAGTTCGTTCAGGAGCGGGGTCATAAAATCGCCAGCTACTATCGGGAGAACGTCAGCGGTACAAAACTCGACAGGCCGGAGCTGGGACGATTACTGATGGACAGTCACCACAATGATATTTTACTGGTCGAGCAGATAGACCGTCTGACTCGCCTGAGCAACAGCGACTGGATGACACTGAAAAAACAGATTGAGCAGCACGAGTTGCGGATTGTCAGCCTGGATGTTCCCACCTCATGGCATGCGCTATCAGATAAGGAATCCTCGCAGAACGACCCCATCACCCGTGCTGTTATTACCGCCATCAATAATATGTTGATCGACCTGATGGCTGCGATGTCACACAAGGACTGGCTGAGCCGTCGGCAGCGTCAGAAGCAAGGAATTGAGCGGGCACATACACTGGGTAAATATCGGGGCAAGCAAGCTGACGGCGAACGACATCAGAAAGTAATGTACTACCGGCAGGTAAAAAAATTGAGCATCCGTGAAACGACAGAAGCTACAGGCTACAGTGCTTCCCAGGTTTGTCGCATCCAGGCACTATACCGGCAGAATAAATCAGAAGTTGATTAAGTCATACAAGAGATATGATTTTTCTGGCTTTTTCAAAGTGATCTAGTTTCATCTCCATGATCCACCAATGGGCTACTTCCATGAGTAATTCCGGATCATCATTTTTGTTGGCAAAAAAAGCATAAAATGACACGCCAACATTATCCCCTTTAGCTGCAATCTTGGCTTCGCATACTTTCACTATCTTTTCCCGAATGCTGGCTCTCATTACCTTATCCTGATGATTAACTAGGATTCTCATATTACCACTGCATGAAAAAGGTAAAAATATAGTCTTAACGTACAATATTTTCCGTTGCCCAAACGGAGCCCTAGAATGCGAGCCATTTATCGATGTCTTGCTGAATGTCTTCCAATGATGAATAAATTTTACGCCGAAACATCACGTCATAGCCTTCATTTTTCATCGTCTTATGAAACCGCTCACAGATACCATTAGTCTGCGGGCTGTATGCCTTGGTCCGCGTATGCTCGATATCTTCTAGCTCCAGGTAAAGCTGATACGCATGGGTTTCCTTTTTCCCCGAGTATTCTGACCCTCTGTCGGTCAGGATACGCAATAAGGGAACCGCTTGCTCATCATATAATGGCAGCACCTGATCGTTTAACATATCTGCGGCAACCAAGGCATTTTTTTCTGTATAGACCTTGGCAAAAGCGACTCTGGAATAGGTATCAACAAAGCTCTGCTGATACATTTTACCCACACCTTTAATGTGCCCCACGTAGTAAGTATCCTGAGAGCCGAGATAGCCCGGATGTTGCGTTTCAATTTGTCCATGAGCTTCTCGTTTATCCTGCACTTTTTCTAATGCTTGCAGTTGGGCTTCCGTCAGTAAGTACCCCTCCTGCGCTACTTTGGCTTCCAAGGCAGAAAGGCGTTTCTTGATATTTTCCAGGTCAGATACCGTCTTGCCCATCATGATGCAAGTGCTATTTTTGTATCGAATGGGATGCCTGATTTCAGCACACCATACGCCAGTTGGAGTAATTTGCGCATTGCTGCACAGACGCCCATTTTACCCCCTTTATGGCGTGATACGAGTCGTTGCCACTGTGCTTTCACTATCGGATTACAAGAAAGGGCAGCCAGAGCGGGCATATACAACGCTTTCCTGAGCTCGGTATGACCCCGTTTTGATAGGCGGCTCCGTCCTTTAAATAAACCTGATTCACAAAGTTTTGGGTTAAGCCCGGCATAGGCCACCACTGCCTTACTGTTAGTGAATTTTGACACATTACCCACATACGCCAGCAAACTGGCACTTAGTATTTCACCGATACCAGGAATACTCTCCAGCAACGCTTTATTTTTCTTTAAGTCAGGATCGTTATCGATATGGTTTTTTATTTTTTCTTTGGTGGCCTGGATTTGTTGTTTAAGTGCAGAAATGATTTCAAGCAGTGAGGATTGAACGACATCGTCAGCCACTGATTGCCGATTTTCTTGCATTTGCCTCATTTCCTCTAAACTCTTTAGATGGCGTACTAGCGCGGTTAATTGACGTTCGCTCAAGGGAGGAGGAGTCCAGAGGACAGGTGTATGCAGTGCGCAGTAGCGCACTATCATTTTTGCATCCCCCTGATCCGTCTTGTTCCGACTCAGTTCACTCTCACCAAAGGCATGAATACGTGATGGGTTTTCTAGGCTGACGTCAATGCCATTATCAACTAAGAACATAGCCAGTGGAACACTGTAACTCCCTGTGGCTTCGAGACAAATATGACAATCCCCGTAAGGGATAAGCCATTTCAGTAGTTGGCTAAATCCAGAGGGGGTATTCGGGAATGCTTTTGTTTTATACTTTTTTCTCTCTACCCACACTGCAACATCGAATTTTAATTTGGCAACATCAATACCCACTGAGGTCTTGTCCATGGCTGATTCTCCCATGAAAAACAGATAATTAAATGATCGCCCCGACCTTCCTTATAAATACGTGCTCTTAGCACAAGATACCGTTCGGTCTTACAGGCGACGATAAATATGTCACCGGGGTTTTATCTGACTGCACAAGCTTTAAGCCTAAGGGCGCAAACAAACTCTCCGGTGACATCCCAATGATCAGTTGGGGATCATCAACCTTTGAAAGTTAATAATCAAGATATAAGGGCGCAACCAAACCGAGCGAACACCACTGCCGGAAATCATTATAGCTGAGCGCCCTAACAACAATCACATCATATGTTCTGAAAATAAGGTATCGATGTCACAATGGATGTCTCTTCTCTTGCTTTTTGCTTGGCCCACTTGTGTTCAATGGGATTGAGGTCTCACTTTTACCCACAACGTTGAATGAAAAATGATTCAGGTGAAATTGGATTATTGGTAGAGTCAATAGTTAAATCAGGAAACAGGCACATGAAAACAGTAACGGGTAATGGGAATGAGTGGATCCGTGAAGAATTTCATCAAATTGATTTCGGAGATAAACGCCTTAAAGAGCGTTTTTTTGAAACAGCGGGCTTATTATCATCAAAAGCGTCAGGTTCAATTTACCCAAGCTGTCATGGCTCCTGGTCACAGGCCAAAGGAGCTTATCGATTTTTTAGCAATGAGAGAGTGAGCGAGAGCGCGCTATTCCGTACACATTGTGTGCAAACACAAAAACGTCTGGAGGGGCATTCACTGGTTTTTTCTCTTCAGGACACATCAGAGTTGAACTTTGACTCACATAAAAAGACAGAGGGGTTGGGAAGTATATCTAAAGCCTATCACAAACATAAAATGGGGTTGATGCTTCATGCAAGTTTGATGGTAACTCAGGAGGGCTTGCCGCTTGGGTTATCCTCGCTTAAATGCTGGTCACGTGTTTCCCGAGAGGAAACCCCTCAGGAAAAACAGCGGCGGCTTTATCAATCGACAATGAAAGAGAAAGAAAGTATTAAGTGGATAGAGACCCTCTACGAGACAGCGGCGCTGATACCCAAAGATACCTGCTTAATCACGCTGGGAGACAGAGAAGCGGATATTTTCGAACTTTTTCGGGTTGCAAGCTCACTAAAAACATTTTTTATTATCCGCAACCGGAAAGACAGAAAATTTATCGATGAAAAGGGGAAAAAAACAACGGTGCAAACCGCCTTGTCAAAGACGCCGATTTTAAAAACCATAGCACTCACCCTGCCCAAAAATCAGCAAAGGGTAGCAAGAACGGCTTATGTGGATATTCGCTCCATTTCAGGCTGGCTCCCCATTAGAAATAATCTAGTTTATGGGCCACCAATAAAGACGCTTCACGGCATATCCATGAAAAGGTTCACGTATCTGCCATCAGTGTTAAAGAACAGCCTCCTCCAGAAGGAGTAGCGCCTGTCGAATGGGTATTATTGACCAATTTGACGGCCACTGACGCCTTTGAAGCAGAAGAGAAAGTGAATTGGTATAGACTGAGATGGAAGATAGAAGAGTTCTTCAAAACACTGAAATCAGGATGTTGTGTTGAACAATGTCGTTTAAATACGGCAACCAAACTAACGAAAATGATCACCCTCAAAAGCATTATCGCCTTCAAACTGATGTATATACCCAAGTGAAATCAAGATGCAGGATTTAGCGCCTGGAAATTATCGTTTAAGCGAGATACCAGAGAACTTACCATTTGTGGTAGCTTCACTTCAAAGAAGTTTAAGATATCGTTCTTAAAACTCTGTTTAGATGGGTAATATCTATTGTTTCGTGTTTGCTCATTCATCACCTTCCACAATCGCTCTATCGGGTTTAGATTCGGGCTATACGGCGGAAGGTAATGAAGCTGGATATTCAACGTAAGCGCGGCGTCTTGCACAAGCTGTGAACGGTGATAGCCTGCACCCTCGAGGATCACATGTGCCGTTGTCGTGATGGGATAATGCGCGCGAATGGCAGACAGGAAGTGAACCACATTTTCGCTGTTAATCGTCTCATCATCACGGATTATGGGGTTAGCCACATTCTGGATGTTCAAGGCTCCCATGATATTCAACCGCGTTCTGCTCCCGGTGGTCTCTATCGTTTTATCCTGGCCTTTTCGTATCCAGCCGTAGCTTATTTTGGTGGTTTGTGTCGGATGAACGGCATCAATAAACAGTATGGGGTCATTACCCGCGGCGTCTTTCAATTCGCTGTAGGTCTTTATAAATTGCTGCTGTTTCTCAACGGCAAATTTATGCGGAACACCTTTCGGCTTTTTATAGCTAAAGCCATGCTGCTTCAACCCTTTATACAGACCTGATACGGTAAAGGTGATGTTCCAGCGTCCAGCGATATAGGCCACAATTTGGTGATTGTGGTGGTAGAGCGGCTGGGTGAGATGTTCAACCAGCGACGTGGTCTGTTCCGCATTGAGATAGCCATCGGAGCCGCCATTTTCAGGCTTGAGCTTGTTGAGTTTATGATAGTCTGTAAGGTGGCGCCGCACCGTGGTTTCATTAATGAGCTGTGAGTGAGCAATCATAGGGGGAGTCCAGCCGTCTGCGGACAACAAAACACACCGGATCCTGTCACAGACACGGCGGTCATGGCTTTGACGATGTTGGGCTTCGAGGGTAATTTTCTGGTCAGCAGTCAGCTCTATTTTCATGGCTATGAGCATGATCCTTATCGACTTCAAAATCAAGCATCTTCATTGATCACGGGTATAGAAAGGGTAATCTTCTAATGGCAGGGGTTCCGCGCTCATTTCCTCCAAAAGTCCCACCTTCACGATATATCATATTGAATTGTGAAGAGAAAGTGGTTAATTTTTAGCATCGTTTTTTATTTTTCTCTTCAACCGAAAGTATGTTGCTCGTGAGATCCCTGTTTTATCTGTCACACTGTTCACCGTTTCACCCTGCAAAATCAAGGTTAGAGCAGCTGGTGTACGGGGATGGATTTTTCTTCCGAACTTTACGCCCGCTGCAAGCGCGGCTATTCTGCCGTCATTCGTCCGTTCCAGGATGCGTTCACGCTCCGCTTCAGCAACCGCAGCCAGGATCTGGATCACCATTTTCCCCATCGTACCTTCTGTACTGAGGCCATTTTCCAGAAAGCGGATAGCAATCCCCTTTTTGTAGCAGGCGTCAACAATATGGATCATATCAGCAGTATTACGCCCGAGACGGTCCATCTTCGTGCAGATAATGATGTCATCTTTTTCAGCACGTCCCAGCAGACGCTGCAATCCTTCCCTCTCGTCCGTTGCGCCCGACATCATGTCGGTAAAAATTCGATCCTCACGCACACCGGCACTTTTCAGCTCCACAATCTGATGCGTCAATTTTTGATGGCTGGTTGATACCCGTGCATAGCCCAGTAACGCCATTTTAGTCTCACTTATCGTTTATGATACCGCATGGTATCATAATGTACGAAATTCGATTTTTGAAACTTATTTTCGGGCTGTTTTAGGCTGGTGTCAGATATCTTAATATTTGATACCGTCTGGCGTTTAGTAAAAATGGTCAAGCATAAAAAAGCGAGTGAAAGCGGCCACGCATGGGCGTAGCTCCGGGCTCATTCCCAGAAACCCTAGATTCATGGTAAGCGCACGCCGGAGCAGCTTTTACCATGATGATGCAGTGGTTGTGAGCGCCAACCCACTGCTGGGTGATTTTTAATAAAACTTAATTGATATAAACCGTCAATGCAACCCCAGAGGGTATTTCAATTTCTCGTAAATAATGCCCTGATTGATCATGATCAACCAACGGAAGATGACTATAAGGTTCGATTTTCTCGGGCAAAGTGGGTAAAAGCTGACGGAATGGCGAAAAATCATTTAGGTTTACTGTCGGTAGAAAATAATCACCCACTTTGATACTTTTATAATCATAACCCGCAGGGAGGTGTTTAGCATCAGGAAGCGCTAACGTACTACCCCAACGCCGAAAAGCCTCGTTGAAACCCACCCCACCACTACTACGGATGGCTTCATCCAATACATCAATGCCAATTCCATTCGCTTTCAGTAGCTCACGATAAAAACCGGTTCCATATTGTTGTACAAGAAAAACGAGAAAAGCCTGGGTACTTTTATAATAATTTTGACTGCATTTTTTATCTTGTATGTCTGTCCCCGGTCTACCATCAGTTGAATTTAGTGGACAGACATAATTACCGCTAAACCAGGAGGTAAACTCTTTGTTGTACGCCGCGGTGTGAGGAAAACGTGATAGGGCGACAACATAACCGTGGGAAGCCGCCACCGCTTCTTCAAGCCACGGCTCAAATCGTTGTTTGACACCAAGCATTACCGCACGGTGATAATAATGAATTAAGTGGGTTAATTCGTGCAGTAAATTATTGGTCAGTGCAAAAGCAAGATCGCGATTTTCTGCATCCAAACACAACCCTTCAGGAATCCCCTTACAGCTAAACAGATCACTGCCCGCAAAAACGACCAAGGCTTGATTACTGGTCGGGGATTTAATCATCTGTTCAGAATCGAAAAATTGTACAGCGCCACCTCCATTGGGGGCTATGACCATATTAATAGTACGTAAATCAGGCGCAATCAACAGATTATTGTCTGGTGTGTTTGGATAATTTCCCCAGGGTTGAACCGCAAAATCGTCAAGATATTGTTTAAGCATGCTCGGATATTCGGGAGTGCCAAATAACATGGCAGTCAGATAAGGTATCGTTTTCTGTGCATGACTCGTCCATTCCTGATCGGCGACCCAAAGCTTATAAGTAAATTGCCCTATTGTTGTCTCACCACGCAGGGTTGATGGGAAATCTATCGGTTTATCGGCTTGGTTATTTTTACCCATTTGCGGCACTTTCCATGTTTTTCGTTCAACCGGCCCGTGTCTTTGATCTGTAACATCGGTAGGGATGGGATCGAGCATATTAGGTTGGTAATGTGGAAAAACAGGATTTTTATTCCCTCCCCTATTCACTAATCCTTTTGGCATAGGTTGTGGGTATTCACTCAGATTACTAAACATTAAAGTAACCTGATTGTGCTCTAATCCCGATAGGGATACTTTTAACGCTTTTGGTGCCTTTCCTTTATTTTCGTAAGTCCATATGCCTAAACCTGACCCTTTATATTGACTTCCTTTTGATCCACAATTCGCACCGCTACAATCTGAGATTAAACGTTCATTACCTGTCATTTTGACAGCACATCCTGCAAGAAAAAACACAGGCAATAAATAACTTCGAAATAAACTTCCTAAAGTAAAGTTCTTTGCTGGAGCTGCTATATTCCATTTTAGCTGACTAACGATGTTCATAACCCTACTGAACTGAGCCGAAAAAGATTGTGTTTCATTGGCGTCTGGTAGAGGTAAAATACGACTAAGGTTGGAACCGAAGAGTGGACTGAGCATGCTACTTCTTTCTGTTATGATAATGGAAAAAGATATTATCCACTGGGTTTTAATGAATTACCAATGCCCAATATTTGGCGCGGACGCCCATGGCTCTTGTTTTGGTAATCTCTCACCTTTTTGTAAAAATTCAATGGAAATATTGTCGGGTGATCGGATAAATGCCATATACCCATCCCGAGGGGGTCTATTAATAACAACCCCGGTATCCTTTAAACGCTGGCAGGTTTCGTAAATATTATCCACGCAATAAGCCAGGTGACCGAAATAACGCCCTTCAAGGTAGGTTTGGGTGTCCCAATTGTAAGTCAATTCCAGCATGGGCCCATGTGATATTTCAATTTTATTTAGATCACCAGGAGCGGCTAAAAATATCAAAGTAAATCGACCTTGCTCGTGTTCCGTTCGTTTTACTTCGACCAATCCCAGTTTATTGCAATAAAAATCAAGTGACTCATCCAGGTTAGATACTCTAACCATTGTATGTAGGTACTTAATCATTTTTATCTCCTGAATTTTAGATATTTTGGTGTTAGTTTAGGCTCTGTCCTTAAACCCGTTTTAACGTTAATGAGTAAGATAAAATGGTATGCTTTTGCTTAAAATCAGCCAAGAATTGTGCATCTTGTTATTTTTTTTGTGCAAAGAATTCGCGAAAAATCTCTTTGCTACCAACCTTAAGGGACACAGCCTAGCATTGATATCTTTTATCAACTGAAAGCCCAGCTCGATACCCTGAGATTCAAGTGGACCTGAAATGTCGTCACGCCATTTGGCTGAATGTGCGATAATAACCCATCATGCCAGCCCGTTGCACACTGTAAGTGGCAATGAGGGTTACCACCTCCTCTTCAATAACAGAATCAGAGAAAGACATCAGCCTTCTGATATTATCAACTTGAGAGGCGGTATCACGTTGCATTGTCATTAACAGCAATCGCTAGCGCGGACGCCAGGTGGGCTGTGGCCGTGGTTTGGCGACCTCGACCTCTTCTTTAACCTTCCTGGCAGGGAAGTAACCGGCTAACTGCTGCTGATGGAGTTCAGTCAGCGACAAAGGTTTATCACCCATGGCGTTGAAATGTGGAACCGCGGCACAAGCCTGATTCACATAGTCAGGCGGGCCGGTAAAGGCCAGTGTTTCTCCGCTTTTATCTTCTGCTAAACTCAGCGCCGTGATCATATTCACCCCACGATCATCAAACGGCCTCGCCACCCCAATCTGCTCCCCTCGGTCAACAATCTGTGTGATCCCCTCTTTCTGATATAAAATAGCCCCATCCCTGTTAATTTTTGTATCAAATCCCTCAATCCTAAACGGCGGAATATCATCAGCAACAGCACACTGAATAACATTGTCAGTGAGCAGGGCTGTGCGGTCATCTCGTTTCACTTTGTAAGCCCAGCGACGTAATTGGCTGATGGCGGCTTTGTCACTCTTCAGCGCCTGATGTTCGACCCACATCCGATAGCTGGCACGACGATTTTCAGGTGAATTTTTCAATACCGTGCGTTCTTCTTTTAATTGCAAACGCAACGCGGCCATCGCTTTTTCACGTTCAAAGGCGAGGATATGATAGGTCAGTTTACGCATCAACGGATCAGGCATGGCGACACGCACATGGGCTTTGCGTACACGAAATTCCGCAGCCAATGTTTTGAACTGATTTTTAGTATCAACGGTGGGACGTTTCCATTCCTTTTTGTAGGTTTGATAACGCGCTTTGAGGTCTTCTCGTGCCTCTGCTCTGGCTAACCGGCGTACCATTCTCGCATCACGATCACGGAGATGAAGTTTGGGATTATACGCGGAATCAACTGCATAGTTTGTCAAGGTAACATCGCCATTTTCATTCTTGAATTCGACAATTTTTGGTGCCGTTTCAAACGGACCAATGCGAGGCTCCAGTTTTGCAAGTGTTAACAATGGATGTAATCGGCTAGCTTTTAATGGAACCTTATCGGGCGAATTTTTGTTATAAATAGCCAGCCCGGCGCCTTTCATTTTTAACTCCACATTAGCCCGCAAAAAAATAGCATGCACCGCTTCCCACGCTTGCATATTCCCCGTTAAAATCTGCTTAATATCAGCGCGACACGTACGAACCACGTAGGAATGAAAACTTTCTTTATCCTCATAATATTCCAATTGCGTGGCCGCACGCGGCGCAGATTTATACTCAGGTTGAGCGCGAATAATGTGGTTATTTTCATCTCGGAGCCAGCACCCTTTATCAGGTTTCCAGTCGTATTTTAACTCCAGCGTTCGACAGGCCTTATGTAATATTTTCACATCGTTATAGAGGTTAGCAGCGCGAAAAGAAACAGGGTGAATGCGGTTAACGGCAACATGACAGTGAAGATTATCCGTATCACGGTGGAGCGCAAAAACATACTGGTGGTCGGCCATGCCCATCTGCGCTAAACAGTAGCTTGCACTGTCAAAAATGTGCCCCTCTTCAGGCTGTTCTCCTTCGGGCCAGGATAAAATAAAATGGTAAACCGCATCGAGACAACGGCGATTATTGGCCGCCACCGCGTTCATTTCTGCCGCGGCGGTTTCCAGACTAAACGCATTGGTTTGGCACACCACATTATCGCATTTTATCCGCTGACTGCCATCCGGTAAAGTGGCAATAATCTGCTGAGAGCTAGGTGAAGAGTGACGGTCAACATAATCAATAAGACGGTTAAATAGCGCAGCTTTAGAGCGAGATTTTTTCGAAGAAAGGGTATCTTGTTTTAGCGCATCAGCAGGCTTTTTTTCATCACGTAATGACAAGTAGGAAACCAGCTGAACAAAACTGGATTGTCTATCACGCCGCTTCGCCTGAATCGCCACAATCATTCGTTAAACCTCCATATCGATTTTCAAAATAGCCTTTTTTAAAGCCACCAGTATCTCTGAATACGCTTGACTGTGAACCCCTTTTCCTTCGTTGAAAAGATGCTTTTGCAATCCTCCAAGCTTGGAAAGTTCAACGATTAATTTGACATCGGTTCTGGGGATTATGCGTCGACTGAGTGCACAACGACGAAGGAATTCACCGACACTAAGACCCGCCACTTCCGCCTTTTCTTGTATCTGCTTTTTCTCTTCAGGGTAACAGCGAATGCCGAGCAGGACTTCGGTTCGCTGGCGTTTTTCACTTCTGCTCATTCGGTGTTATCTCACTGTATCAATGACCTTAAAATAGGGGTGTCGGGGCGTAGCCCTGACCAGGTTGTTAGTGACCGTAGGGAACGGTTGTTGGGCCGCCTGCGCGCAGGCGGTTCAACAAAACATATCCTATCCTTATTTTAATTCTTTTTATCGCGATTATGCCTGAGTTATTTTTTAAAGTCATTACGCCAGAGAGGTAAGTGTATTATTTTTGCATTTTTATTATGGCATGCCGTATACTCAGCGCATGATAGGTCAGACATTGAAGGGAAAGAGTGGCGATGGCTTTAAAAAAATATTACACCCTAGAGCAACTAGACAGTGCGAAGAGAAGGCTAGAGGAATTGCCAGATTTGAAGAAGCAAAGGATGACCGGCGATGAAATGCTTAAAGAACTGAAAGCCCAGCTTGTTAAGCTCGCTTCCGATAAAGGTTACGAAGCCGCGGATATTAAATCCGTCCTTGATAGTGTAGGAATAAAGATAGGATTGAAGCCAATTAAAGAAATTATTTACGCCAAAAATTTAGCAAAAAAATGTCATACCGCTGAGAAGAAATGTAAACATCATGTCACATAATTATTTTTTACTGTTAAATCATTCTTTCTCTGAAAGAATGATTACGCTGTGCACAATAGATCAAATAAATGATAGAAAAAACTTCATATCCGTAGTGAAGATATATAGCCTCAAAGTTTCAATTTTCTTAAATTTTGTAATGCAGATTCTTTCTGATGATCGATAGAAATCGTAGATTCAGAAATGGGATAATTTTTCTCTGAAATGATTTTTTCTAAACGTTCCATATCGATCGATGTTGATTGATACCCTGTCACCTCTTCTATGATTTTCATGACACTTTCTATACTCACTTTTTGACTAAAAAAATCACTAAGTAGGTTAATTATTCTTGGATCGATTGTCGATAGAACCGCACCACAAATGATGGATTGTCTATAAAAATTACCTTTCATTTGAGAAGGAATATTTTCAATAAATGATTCAGTTAATTTATCTTGTGGGTACATGTCAGGGTGTAGGTAAACTGTTATTTTTTTTCTTTTGTTATCCATATAAAACACCTTATGTTCATGCTTTTGCTATGGCTTTAGCTAACGCAAACTGAGGATCAGAAACTTTATTGACTTTATGGTTTGGAAAATACTGTTTTATGTAGGGATAAATAATTTCTGCTCCGCCTCCTGTCAGATAAATTCTATTCATCGAGGAGAAGGTAGATATCTCATTTTTAACACTATCAGCCAGCGAAGAGGACTCAACTTTAATGACATTTTTTATCGCATCTATTTGATCAATATCATTTACTAAACGTCTCAGATAGTCTTCGTCAGTATGATTTTTAATTATTTCATCAGCGACATAATAACTCGTGGGGGTTGATGCTGTGATGAGCGCACTCATGACTGCTTTTGTGATCCTCGACGTTCCAATTTCTGAATTTCCTTTGATAGAGGAAACACTATCAAAAGCGCCTTGCACCAAACCACAATCTAGAGTGGTTCCACCGAGATCAACAATTAAGCTGCGTTCTAATGGACTCACTTCATCCGCCACCACTGAGGCTAAAGCTGCCGGTAAAGATTCAGGCATCACACTAATTTCTTTTATAAAGAAAGTTTCCCCTTTATTTAAGGTGATATCTCTCAACACATTTTTTTTCTTTGTGTCGATATTAACCATATTAGGTTGATTATCTTCACTAAAAAATTCTGTCACGGGAAGCGTCACCGTCAAGACGATTTCTTGTGGGGAAATTCCTGATGTGAGTAAAGCGTGGTGAATTGCCAATAGATCAATAGTGCTGTATTGGTAGTTAACGTGTGTGGTTGAGACAGCAGCAGTACTGCCTATGTCATGAGTGTATTTTTTACCGTCAACGATATAGTTGAATACTTTTTGTGAACCAAAAACATCAGTTTTCCAACCTTCCCGAAAGCTGTTTCCAGACAAATGGGTTTTAAGGTTCCCTGCTTCATACCAAGCTAACTTGACGTTAGTAGAACCATCATCACAAGCAATTTTGATCATAAATTAATCCTCTGAATGATATAAATACATCTCAAAATGAGACTCCATGTCCATATTACCTCTAAACAGGCATAATACAAACCTTTATTGAGTTAATAAAATTCTCATATAGAGAACTTTAAAAGAGAAAATATTTTTTGAGAAAAAATACAACTCAGTTAGAGTTATATAAATTGTCTATTTCTACCAAAAGTGCAGTTAACTGATGTGGTAACTAACTAAGTCAATAAGTACGCGGAGTTGAATGCAAGCTTTTGTCGTTAGGACCTGCCCTGACAGGTTGGTGGGATTTCAAACGCGGTGAGTAAGGCTGTGGTGACGGGTTAACGATGTGAAGTGTGATATGAATCACAAATTATTGATGACTTTTGATATGTAGAATAGTCTGTTTTTTATTCCTGTCTAGCCGGTTTTTTAACGAAATTTTCTCTGATTTCAAAAAAATTTTAATAAAAACGGGTTTGTGAGATCCGCAACGCTCGCCGCAAGAACCGTTTTCGCGTAGCGAAGGCGGTTCGAGGAAGCGGAATAGCATCTGATGTTGAAAAGGAACTCGGCCACTCTTTGATTAAAGGTAAGCACTGGGTTTGTCTTTGCAGCTAACAGGTTATTTAGAGTGAAAAATATTCACTAAAAAATTTTTCGCGCGCGCGGATTAAAAAAGATTATTTTCTTTTGATTATAAAAGATTAGAGGTAATTACAACGTCATATTTTTTGATTAAAAATCAATATTTTAATTCGATATTTTATAGTAAGTTGGTATCCGCTATCCCCCTATTGGTATCCGCTATCCCCCCTATTGGTATCCGCTATCCCCCCTATTGGTATCCGCTATCCCCCTATTGGTATCCGCTATCCCCCCTATTGGTATCCGCTATCCCCCTATTGGTATCCGCTATCCCCCCTATTGGTATCCGCTATCCCCCTATTGGTATCCGCTATCCCCCTTGTATCTTAAATTTTGATTACAATAACTTTGATTAGGTTTGGCAAGGTTCATGTAGCTTGTTGCCGCCTATTGGTATCCGCAATTTTGTGTATTAGCAATGTTGTAAGGATTGAAAAAAATGGTATTGTTTTTTAGATGGGAGGTGCTATATTGCATAGGGTGAATTTTATTCGATAGAATGAAATTCTATCGCAGGTAGAAAAAGGTCGTAAGCTTTCTCCACCCGCTAACCACTACAACCTATGTAAGAGGCTGATATGGCTAAGATCGATCTTAACTCATTGCGTGTGTTTTACCAATGCCCTGTTCCATTTAATCTACTCCCTATTTATTTCGATTCTATCTTTTCTAAAATTTATTTGAAAAAGCCCATTAAATTTTTTAATGAGAGAAACGAGTGATGCTCAAAAATATTCAAGATTTAATGAATCCTGGACTGGAAAGCCTTGAAGTAAAACAAGCGGAAGGCTTAAGCCTTTTTGAAGCTCACAAAGCATTCATTGAGGCATCTATAGCGAAAGAAAAAATAGATAAAAAAAAAATTATAGAAAATAAAATGATTGTATCTTACCTCCTTCCTTCCTGTTCCGATAAGGTTAGGGCGGTTCCCAATGCTGTTTTACGAGGGGCTTTATTCGGTGTTGTAGGGAGGGGTAGACGGAAGCACGAAGACAACGTTCTTAAAACCACTATTAATGGTATTAGCTTGAGATATACAGGAAAACAGCTTGATCAATCTGATTTGGATGTGTGGGCGGAGTGTTTTCGCTTGAATCAAGGATTCCGACTTGGAGAGGAAATATTTTTTTCTTCTAAGGCTTTTCTTTTAGGGATAGGTAGAAATAATGGAAAAACAGATCGCGATTGGCTATATAGCTGCTTTCGTCGTTTAATGGGAGCAGTAGTTGAAATCGGTGATGGTCACTGTTTTTATACGGGCCAGTTATTGCAACATTGGTACAGGGATGAAAAAACAGGAAAAAATAGTTTGGTTTTAAATCAAAAACTTCTTCCGTTTTTTCAAACACAATTCTGGACTGGTTTAATACTTGAGCAACGCCTACTCCTTAAGAATAAGTCATTGGCTAAATGGCTACATGGTTTTTACAGCACCCATAAAAATCCTTTTGAATATAAAGTAGAAAAATTAATGGATTTATGTGGTAGTGATGTGGTCGTTGTTAAAACATTTAAGCAAAAACTTAAAAAAGCTCTTATAGAGCTGAACAGTGCTACTGGTTGGGAATGTTTGATAGATGAAAACCATTTGGTTCATGTAAAGAAAAAATAATTTTAGCGCTGCATGTGGGAGCGCCTAACTCCCACATGCAGCTAATCACACAAACCTTCTTGGAGGTCTATATGACTGCGTTCGATCCTACCCAATTTCCTGAACTACGGGAAGTCTTTCCTGAATTAACCCTTATTCAGTTTGAAACTGCAATGCTTTTCTCTCTGGGCGTGTCGCAAATAGAAATATCAGCGTTGCGTTCAGTATCATACAAAACAGTAAAACAGACACTGGCTGAGGCAAAAAACAAATTTGAACCTTATTCGCTCCATGGTTTGCTCACTATTTTTCATGTTCGTCTTACGCTTTTTGCGCTACAGGGTTGTCAGAAATGTAGACAGCTAAACGGATCAGAGCCTCATTAACTTAAATAAACCACGGTAGGTGCCTTAAAGGCACCTACCGTGGTTTATTATTTTCATTAAAATACATTATACATCGCTGTTCTTGCAGAGTGTCGCTGAACAGCACAAAAGGATAATACAGACGTCGTATGTAACCTGACTTCAATTGAGGATAAATTAAATTGGAATCTAATGATGATTCAAAAAATAATGGGACGACAGTAACATGTAATATCGACGCTACGGCAAACCAGCTGCTAACAAGAAGTGCCAAACAGTCAAAAAGAAGCAAAAAATGTGAATCTGAGTTGAGACTGGAAGATCACTTACGAAAATTTTCATCTATATCTGCAATCGGTATCACAGAAAATAGAGAGTGATGATTTTTACTCGATACCTCATAAAGCGGTAATTTCCTTACCAGGTATCTGACTTCAGTTTTATTAAAATCATTGGTTTTTTAACTATGCGATTTCGCAGGGCTTCTTGCAGCCTGTATTAAGCAAAAGCACCTTCCCCTAGGTGGAGGTGGCTGTCAGAAATTTCACTAAAGATTGTTAATCAGTTTATTGGGGATCATTCCCCGCTACTGCATTTGTCTGAAAGGATGTATCCCATGATCCAATGGTATCTTCTGCAACATCATGATCGTCAGTATGCGATTATCTTTCAGCAACTTGCCGATTGTAACGTAGATTATTACACCCCTTTTTATACCCGATTTATTCATCGGACCGATAAGAAAAATTTGACCTGGCGAAAAAAACAAACACCACTTTTTCCGGGTTATCTCTTTATTTACTTCGATGTTAAAAATATTCATACCACTACCCTTAAAAAAATTCCGGGCGTAGTGGGTTTTGTGAGAAGAGGCCGTCAGATTATCACGGTGCCGGAAACGGTGATTGCTGCACTTAAATTATTGCCAGCAAATATTACAGTCAAAAAAACGAATGAAATTGAATGTAGAAACGTTGATCCAGCCATGCTGGCAGAGGTGGAAAAAATTGCTTCTCACGCTGAACCTTATTTTCGTTTTTCTGCTTTGATTAATTTATTGGACGAAGTCATGGTAAAAGGCGCTAGTCCCACTACGCGGGGAAATACTGTCCACTGATTTTTATAGTTCACTCTCTATTATTGTAACCTATAGTACAATGTACACCGTTTATCACTCCATAAGTATATTATACTACACCCTATGAAACGGAGTTCTGATCCCTTGGAGTGAGGTGTTTAAATGAAAAACTGCGATCAACAAGGTTGCCTTGGTGTAACCGGCGGTTCTACAGTAGAGATTTCTCCGCAGATTATATTAATGTGTGAAAACAGTAGAGATCCCTGGGCTATTAAAGATTTGGAATCACGCTTTATCTATGGAAACAAAGCGAATGCCGCACTGTTAAATCTACCGAGTAAATTTGATATTGAGAGTCGGTTAGACAGTGAAATACCTAATCCTACTGCTGATTTTGCATGTAATTTTCAGGAACATGATCGTAAGGTGATAGAATTAAAGCAAAATATTTCTTCATTGGATATTTATACTTATGGACGTGAGCAGATAACCCAACCCTATATTAGCGAGAAATCTCCTCTTCACAATCAAGATGGAAAATGTATAGGCGTTATTTTTCACATTAGAAAATGCCATTTTTTTCCCACTACTTCTTTTATAGGTGGAAAATTACCCTGTTCACTGGTTTTTGATC
>NZ_CP021661.1 GCF_003122425.1 Candidatus Fukatsuia symbiotica | reverse complement strand
AATGCCGATTCCTGTCGGCCATGAAACCGCTTCAACCACGTTACGCGAATTTTGATCTTGGCTCATTATATGCTGCTGTTGACGGGCAGAAGTTCAGCGTGGAGCGGCCAACGGTAAAAGCACGCTCCTCACGTAAATATTTTGGCCGTGGGAAAGGCGTCGTTGCTTATACCTTATTATGTAACCACATCCCGCTTAATGGTTATCTCATTGGCGCACATGAATATGAAGCTCACCACGTTTTCGATATCTGGTATCGAAATACCTCAGACATTGTGCCGACTGCCATTACCGGCGATATGCACAGCGTCAACAAAGCTAATTTTGCCCTACTTCACTGGTTCGGGTTGTGCGCTTCGAACCTCGTTTTACCTCGTTGAATACGTTACTAAAGGAACTCTATTGTGCCGACGAACCATCACAGTACGAAAAGTGCCTTATCCGACCTGTAGGTCAAATCGATCAGGAAATTATTCTCAGTGAGAAAAATCATCTGGAGCAAATCGTTGCCACTCTGGGGTTAAAAGAAATAACACAGGGTACGTTGATCCGTAAGCTATGTACCTACACCTCAGATAATCCGACGAGGCAAGCTTTGTTCGAGTTTGATAAGCTCATCCGCAGTCTCTATACACTGCGTTATCTGCGCAATCCCCAGTTGGCCAGAAATAGCCACCGCTCACAAAATCGAATTGAATCGTACCACCAACTACGGTCAGCGATAGCCCAGATTGGTGGGAAGAAGGAACTGACAGGACAAACAGACATTGAAATCGAGATCAGCAACCAATGCGGTCAATTGCTCGCCAATGTAATCATCTACTATAACTCAGCCCTCTTGTCGCGGTTACTGACGAAGTATGAAGCAACCGGTAATACAAGAGGACTGGAGCTTATCAGACATATGTCACCCGTGGCATGGCAACATATCCTGTTAAACGGCCATTACACATTTATCAGTGACGGGAAAGAAATTGACCTGGATGCAATGATAGCGGGACTTAAGCTGGGGTGACAAAATTTCCGGCGGTTCCGGCGTACAACCCCTTTTTAGAGGTTAATTAACTTTCGCTAATTGTTTTTCTACACTGCTGTGTAGACGTCGAAAGTTACATTTCCTGTCTCACTTGTTGAACTACCTACATTAAGACCCTGTACCCGTACACCTCTTAACGCGAGGCCAGAAGTGACGTTCACGGCACCACTATGTTTAGGGATAAAAGCGAGTTGCCGGTTTCCAGGAAGTAAAGAATATACGTAGTAATCATTATCATGCATACCGTTAGCGTTGTCGTTAGAAGATGTAGGAATATAAATAGTGGCACTGTTCGCCCCACTCTCCCAGCTTCCCCCACCACTACCTATTGTTTCATTAGTTTTCTTAAAAATGCCTGAGGCAGCATTCAGCGTACTTTGCACGGTTATCCGGGGGCTCTGAAGGTTAACTTCAATTGCTTTGGATGCCAACTCCGACTTAACAATTGCATTCAGGGCAATGGCGCTGCCTGCTACAGCATCCATGGCGGTTTTAGAAGCCGCTACAGCTGCCATATCCGCATAATCTAGAGGGTTCAGTCCTGCTAAGCCGGTAGTGAGTTTGGCAATCGCCATTGAGTTCTTCCCAACTTCTGCCATAGCGGTAGAGGAATTTCGTAAGATTTCTCTGGTTGTTGAGGAAGTTGCTACCGCATTCATGGCTATTTGTGAAGCGGCTACGGCATTCATGGCTGTTTGTGAAGCTACTACGTCTGTGAACTTTTCTCCATTATTATCATTTGCCAACCAAGCTTCCAATTGATCACTCTTCAAACCGGGGCGCAAAAGGTAAGCCAACCCATCGGGGTCGCCGAAAAAGAGTTGAAAAAACTGAGTGTGTTTGCTCACGTCTGCCTTATCTTCCTGGGTGAAGAGCAAATTTTCTGAATTTTTATTAAGATAACGCTTATCCGCCGCACCTTGGGTAATTAATCCGTTATCGTCAGTATCAACGTCTTTAATCGCCCCTGTCTTTAAACCGAGATGACTGCGCGCTGTAGCCGTACTCACTAAATCATTCAAATTATCCGAGACATTGAGATAACGGTCATCCGCCGCACCACGGGTAATTAATCCATTATTATCGGTATCCAAATAGGTATATTTTTTTACATCATTAGTCACATCTCGGCCAATAAAGACCGCTTTATTTTTTTCAATTATTTTACATAGATAGTCACTATTAAGCCGGATAATAGAGACCGCTCTCCAAGTTCCACTTGCCGCATGATAGATATCGATTGTCGCGGAATCGTAGTTATCATTACCAGTCTTTCCCCCCAAAAAAATCGCCTTATTCCCTACCACCGCGACGGTAACTAAGTAGTGTGCTTCACTGGCCGTGTGCGTCGTCCAGCTGTTATCCTGGCTGTCATAGATATCGATTGTCGCGGTGAAGCTAGTAGTATATCCCCCGAAGAAAATCGCCTTATTCCCTACCACCGCGACGCCAGCTAAGTAGCGTGCTTCACTGGCCGTGTGCGTCGTCCAGCTGTTACCCTGGCTGTCATAGATATCGATTGTCGCGGAGTAGTTATCATTACCAGTCTTTCCCCCGAAGAAAATCGCCTTATTCCCTACCACCGCGACGGTAGCTAAGTAGCGTGCTTCACTGGCCTTGTGCGTCGTCCAGCTGTTACCCTGACTGTCATAGATATTGGTAGTCTCTCCCCCGAAGAAAATCGCCTTATTCCCTACCACCGCGACGGTAGCTAAGTAGCGTGCTTCACTGGCCGTGTGCGTCGTCCAGCTGTTATCCTGGCTGTCATAGATATCGATTGTCGCGGAGTTGTTATCCTGGCTGTCATAGATATCGATTGTCGCGGAGGGGCTAGCAGTCTTTCCCCCGAAGAAAATCGCCTTATTCCCTACCACCGCGACTTCAGCTAAGTAGCGTGCTTCACTGGCCGTGTGCGTCGTCCAGCTGTTATCCTGGCTGTCATAGATATCGATTGTCGCGGAGTAGTTATCCTGGCTGTCATAGATATCGATTGTCGCGGAGGGGCTAGTAGTCTTTCCCCCCAAAAAAATCGCCTTATTCCCTACCACCGCGATGGCCATGTTTTTACGGTCTATTTTTTTGCCTAAATCGGCAATCATGGGCACCTGGTATTGCCCCTCTTCAATGGCCTGACAGGCTAACGTCGACATACCGATCACATCCAGCGCAGCGCGACTATTCGCCACCGCATTCATGACGGTCTGAGAATTCACTACCACAGCCAGAGCGGGCTCAGCACTCACCATAGCGACTAGCATCGCCTGGCTCTTTACTGCCGCCTTTATCGCACGCGGACTGTTGACCAGCATGGTAAACGCCGCACTGTTGCTGATGATGATCTGTATTGCCACCGAATGGGTGAAAAGGCGGGTGAACTTTTCTTCATTATTATCACTCGCCAACCAGGCTTCCAACTGATCACTCGTCAAGCCTGGCTGTAAAAGATAGGCCAACACATCGGGGTCGTCGACAAAGAGATGAAAAAACTGACTGTGTTTGCTCACGTCTGCCTTATCTGCCTTGGTAGCGAGCAAATTCTCTGAATGCTTCAGATAGCGATTATCCGCCTCCCCGGTGGTAATCAAGTCTGAATGATTTGTCCCGGCATTCTTAACAGCGGCGGTCCCCAATTCAAAATTACTTCGCGCCGTCTTTTTATTCGTTAAATCTTTCAAGTTTTCTGCAGCATGAAGGTAACGCGTATCCGACTCCTTGAAGTTAATCACGTTACTCAGGGTTTCGATGGCCGACGCCGGGATAGTATTGAGCGGTAGGCGTACCAGTTGGATCCGTTCCCCACTTTGTTGGCGCACATCTCTATAGGGTGAGGAGGAATACCCCACGGCCACTAAGGTATCCAGCTCAAAAATGCCAATTTCACGGATTGCTTCCTCTTTTTTATCTTCAGGTAGGATCAGCTCGCCGATGACACTGTTCTTTTCCCTGTCCACCGTCACGCCATCCAGCGGCGCTTGGTAAATGACACTTCTTACCTCCCGTGCCTGCTTAAGGTCTGTGATGGATAAGGGCGTAGAAGCATTGCCTAACGCCATGTGGGTGAGTTGCAGTTTGCTGCCGGACGCACGGGCTTCCTGCAAGCGTTTGTCGCCTTCGGCCGTCCAAGAAAGCATAACGTCGTGGGAGTTCATAGAGACCTTCTCTGGTGTATTGATAGTGGGGGGATAGCGCGCTAGCAGGGCATAACGTCATGCCCTTATTTTTTATTCATCCCGGCGTTTGACTTGTTTTCTGATTTGACGTCGTCAAGGAAGAGGGTCCCCCGCGCGTCCCCTGCGCGGTTATCTACTCAACGCGTCTTTTCTCTTTTTGCTCAAGCGGGGGAGGTCTTCCTGGGTCAGGTGCCTTCTTGCTCTGCTGCTGGAGGGGGGTGCGTATAACGTCATACCTTATACGCACCCAAGTAAATTAGGTGTTATCCTAGAGTCTGTCTGTGTAGCCTATAATAAGTAGGAAGAAACTATGTTAGCTATCCCATTGCCCGTTGAAATCGAAGACCGCTTAGACCAGCTGGCCGAAATGACCGGCAAAACAACGACGCTGTTAGCCAAACAGGCGATCAATGAGTATCTTGAACGTGAATTGTGGCAAATTACTGAGACAGAACACGCCTTAAATTGAAGCGGATACCAATGACTTCGTGCCTGCATCAGAGCTGGCGTTAAAATTTAAACATTGGGGGATCAGTGCAAATTAAATGGTTAAAAAAAACCATTCATAATTTGGATGAAGTGTACGGTTTTCTGGTCAAAGACCATCCCTCTACTGCCCAAAATGTTATCAAAGAGATTTATCGTTCCACTTAGCGACTACGGGATAATCCTGCTTTAGGACGTCCTGGTAGAGTCCCCGGCACACGCGAACTGATTTTACCGCGTTACCCTTATGTTATTCCTTATCGTGTTAAAAATGGAAATATAGAAATTTTGCGTGTTTTTCATACAAAACAAAATTTACCAAAATACTGGTGAGCAGATGACTCAGGAAATTTACAACTGATGAATAGATTATTCCTTCACTATACCCCTCTCACTGTATCGCCAACATAATCAATAAAGTACTACTGACGCGCCTAACGGCTTGTCCTACCCTTCACACCAACAAAAAAACTCGCCTGAGCGAGCTTATAGTATAAGGATAACATCCTAAGTGATTTATACCCGATTTGTATTTACAATGCAAGCGGGAAATGAACACACATCAGACCTTTTCATGGCCGCCCTTTAAGTCGCCTGCACCCTAGATGTTGACAGGCCGTGAAAAGAAAAACCCGCTTAGCAGGGGATAGGGGTTAACGGTTTCTGTGCCAGACGGTACCGCTGTGCGGGCCTCGGCGAGTCACGCGACATAATGACCTGTACCCCCTCATGCCCCGTCTCTTGCTTTTGAGCCCACTGCTCCGTGGCCTTTTTGCCACAGGATGGACAGCTGCGACTTTTACAACTGAATAAAATGCGTTTGGTATGGTCACAGCCTTGGCAGGCACAGCGCCAAATCGTGTAGCCCAGCGTTGATGTTCCACAGGCGAACAGTTTTACCATGGTCTCAACGATGACGTCGCGGAGCTCGTCGGCATGGGTTTCGTAGAACTGCCACCAAGCTCGGCCGCATTGGAAAACATGGCGAAGGCGCGGTAACACTCAGTCGTGCCAAGCATCGTAGTCCGGGCTCCAGGGTCCGTAGTGTACGGTCTGCTGGCCGGACTTAACCGCTTCCATGAAAATATCGAGAGGCATCTTGCTGAGATTAACGCCGCTGCCATCCCGTCGCACAGCGTCGATGATGATGGTGGTTGGCGGATATTCCCCCATGTCGAGGAAGAATTGGGGCCCGAAAGTCAGGCAATGGTGAATGACCCTGTCGATGTCTGCAAACCAGGTCTCGTCGACATCGTCATCGATATGCCCGTAACTATGAGGAATGGAGACCAGATAACGTGGCGGTAAAGGGGCTGACGATTGTCTGGAGGGCTTGCGCTTACGTGGCTTTTTGCTCATGGCCATGCTGGGTTTTACAAGGTGTGAAAAAAGATGATACGGAAGCTTACCAAAACCTGAGCCTTGCAGGCAACCCACCGTTGCCGCCTGCGGCGGCCATGTTCATGGCAAGTGGTAAAATGTGATAGAGATCACAGATGTTGATGGCCGCTGCGGTCTAGCGGATCCGGTTTTTTATTCAATCAATTTTAAAGCCTCATAAAAGCTACAGGTGCTATTTTAACGTTAAAGTCTAGGTTGGGTATGGGTAAACCTAAAGTAGGCCGGTTATGACCATTCTAGATGCCTTGGAGGGCTACATAGAAAATCATCTCTGCGTCAAATTAATATCTCTCCCTGCCAAGCTCCTTAATTTGTTGCAATTTAAAAAAATTTCTAGCAAAACGGGTTTATTAGATCCGCACAGCTCGCCGCAAGAACAGCCTTCGCTACGCGAAAACTGTTCTTGCGGCGAGCTGAATATCATCAGATGCTGAAAAAGAACTCGGTCACTCTTCAGCTGAATATTGCTCATTTTAGAACGTCCAGTTATCCACAGATTTTTTGCCGATCCGTGCTTATTAAAACCTTATTATGATCTTATTAAACTTATTAAAGGAAAAAATGTTAGTTAACTATTTGAATATTAAATAAAAAAACCATACTTGTCCGTAAATCACGATAGTTTGTCCGTAAATCACGACTCATATGTGATGTTATCCACAAAAAAATGTATTTGCTAAGTGCAAAAAACATACTTTTTTGTCTGGAGTTTTGTTTTTTCTTGAAAATGTCCGTAAATCACGATATTTATTCAATGGAATTGGATTTTTGTATGTGTCCGTAAATCACGAGTGGACTAAAAACGAGCGAGCCTGACAGGTGTATGTAGCACCCAACAGGCTCTGACCGAAACCCTAACGATACTAGGATCCAGGCTATGGCCGATGGTACAGAAAAAAATAGAGTTCGCAATTTGAAAACGTTACGTCCCCGCAAACATCAGCAAATTGATTTTTTCATCGCCGATGAAGTCGATATTGTTAATTTCCGTGATGAGCTTGCCAGCATGGAGCACCCTTTTTTTGCTCTGAAAGGGGGCGATACCCGTACTAGGGAATATGTGAATGGAAACACTATTATTAAAGTTGCACCGAATGCTGAATATGGTATGGCAACCATTTTTGATAAAGACGTCTGGATTTACGCCATATCGAAGCTATGTCAGGCAATGTATAAAGACCAGCCCATTAGTCGCACTGTGTGTTTTACCGCTTATGATTTATTTGTTACCACAAATAGAAATAAAAGTGGCCGCTCTTATAAGGAACTGGAAAAGGCATTAGACCGACTTGCCGGAACGCGCATAACAACAAATATCCAGCACAGTGTTGATAAGCGTGAAGCTATTGGTTTTGGCTTAATTGACAGTTGGCATGTGGTGGAAGAGCAGAAGGGCAAACAGGCCGTGGGGATGATTGAAGTGACGCTGCCAAATTGGTTATATGAAGCCATAACCAGAACTAAATTATTAAAAATTAGTCAGGATTATTTCCGAATCAGGAAAGCAATAGACCGTCGCCTATATGAAATCGCCCGTAAGCATTGTGGCAGTCAGCATCAATTTCAAATTTCACTGGAAAAGCTTCATATAAAAACAGGAAGCACGAGGGATTTGAGAAAATTCAGGATGGATATTAAAAATCTATCTAAAATTAATGACCTACCGGACTATGAAATACGTTATGAAGCGGGAAAAGATTGTGTGATTTTTACCAACCGCGATCAAGACAGTGAAGCAGCACAGAAATCGAAACTGCGTGAAGGGGGAAAAAAAGCCATTTTTGGATTGAAAAAGAAATATGGTTTTGAATAAAATAAAAAAGTAGAGGGATGATAAATGGCTAAAATCTATCAATTTCCAGATAGAGAACATAGGCAGGTTGTGAAAAAAACGCTCAAAGTTGCTAAAAGAAAAATACTGTTTAAAAAAATAGCTTCTTTAATGGGAAAATTTTTCTTCTGGTTGTTTATCTGGTCTCGGCGAATAACGGCTAATGTATTGCATATGTCCGTTTATTTTGGTTTGTCTCTCCTACATTTTTTCTGTTACTTGCTATTTGTATTGGGAGGATTCTATTGCCTGATCCACTACACTCTGGCTACATGGTACAACGGTGCTAATATTGCTCGTTTCTCGCGTTCTCGTGCCATTTGACGCCAGCGAAAATCTTTCGCATCTTGCCTGAGAACGGCCAGTTCAGACAATGTATCATCTCGATCAAGTAGTTGGGTTAAAGCCTCTTTGGTTCCGGGCTCTAACGACCTGGACAGAATATCAGTCAAGCGTTGTCGCTCGACAGAGAGGGTTTTACCGATGATATCCTGGAATGTGGAATAGCCAGGCCGGACAATCCTGTTGTCCCGTAGCCAACTGATTAATTCGGCAGCAACAAAACCAGGCGTGATATCACGTCGTACGATCTGCCGGGTTTGTTGTTCGAGCTGCTGTCGAAATTGCCCTGACCACAAGTGGTATTCAAACAACCCGGCAATCAATTTTCGCTGTGAATGATATTCATGATCGGTGATCAACATGCACTGACATTCTGTATCGTCGAAATAGCGGCTCATCACAAAAGCATAGTCATGCTCTGTTTCCGCCAGGGAAAAGCGGAAAAAAGTATGCTTGGCTCTGAAGTAGCCAATCTGCAGGATGCAGCAAACCTGCGCATGAAGAGTAGGACGGCTCATTGCGAGTTCAAGCTCTGTTTTTGACAGCGACAGAAACTCCAGTTGCTGTGCCTCATCAAAATCCGGTAACCCATACAGGGCAAATTGTTCCGCATCCGTTAAAACAGACAGCCTCTCACTTTTACCTTCTTTTTTGGGGTTATGTTGACTCGTCATCCTGACTCCTCGTGCATAAAGATGTCCGTAAGAGGATCGTTCAACGGACAGTTAGCAATGAGCCCTGCCTATCCGACGTGCAGCGGCTGAAATCGTCTCATTTAAATGGTACGATATTATTATCGTTAGCGGCTCCTTAATCGTACACTTTTATTATGACAAAAACACGCATCGGCTATGCTCGTTGCTCAACAGACAGACAGGATCTTGCAGCACAGCAGGCAGCCCTCATTCAACTCGGCGTATCTCCAGAGCGAATTTACATCGACAGAGGGTTAACTGGCTCCAATCGATTGAGACCCGGATTGGAGCAGGCGCTCGCCGCTGTCCGTTGTGGTGATACGCTAGTCGTGCCAAAACTGGATCGCCTCGCTCGTTCAGTCCCTGATGCGCGTCATATTGCTGACTCATTGCTTGCTCGCGGGGTCAAACTGGCACTTGGCACTAACGTTTATGATCCGACAGATCCTATGGGAAAAATGTTTTTCAACATTCTGGCTACGTTTGCTGAATTTGAAGGCGATTTGATACGTCTGCGAACAAAAGAAGGAATGGCGATTGCACGGGCGAAAGGGAAGCTGAGGGGTAAACAACCTAAACTCTCTGATAAACAGCAAAAAGAGCTATGTCGAATGCATGGGACAGGCCAGTATTCGATCAGCGACTTGGCAGAATTGTTTTCAGTTTCTAGACCGACAGTTTACCGAATGCTTGCACGTGAAGGGCGTCTGTCAATTTAAGCCACAAAATTTCCGGCGGTTCCGGCGTACAACCCCTTTTTAGTATCAGATGATATTCCGCTTCCTCGAACGGCTTTCGCTTTGCGAAATCCATTCTTGCGGCGAGCGTTACCGATCTAAAAAAACCATTTTCATTAAAATTTTTTTAGAATTAAAAAAATATCGTTAAAAAATCGGATTAACAGGAAAAAATTAGATAATACAGAGATAGGACAGAGATAAGATTCAATGATGCCCCTCAAAGGGCTCTAGAATGGCCATAGAGACGCTTTCTTTGACTTACCCATGCTTACTACCCTTTCCTTTACCTTAACGCTACGTGGCCTATGTGGCTTTAAAAACGATAGGACAAAAAACAAGGGCAGCTAGACTTCAGTCGCTATCAATATCTGTGATCTACATCACATACCTCATCCATTTCTTCTTTGAAAAACATTCAATGTGCGCACATAATATGTGCTATATCCAAAAATAATGGAGATCAATCATGAATATCACTCTTTCTGTAGACAAACAAGTTGCGCAACGGGCACGTGACGCAGCGCAAAAAATGGGTAAAAGCCTTAACCAGATTGTACGTGACTACCTGGAACAGTTAGCAGGCAGTGCCTACCGTGATCAGCAATGGGTACAGTTTGAAGCTCGTTGTTTGCAATCATCCGCTAAGCTTGACGGTTGGCAATTTGATCGTAACGAAGCCAATGAACGTTAATCGCATGGCAAATCGTAGTTTTATCGACACCAATATCCTTGTTTACGCAGAGGCAAGCGACATACCCGTGAAGCAGAAAACGGCTCTTTCCCTGCTTAAACAGCTTTACGAAGACGCAAGTGGGGTGCTTTCTACCCAAATCCTTCAGGAATATTGCAACGTTGCTCTAAAAAAACTCAAGCTTTCTCCACAATACATTCGGGCACAACTCGATCTATACGAGCAGTTTGAAGTAATTCAAGTAACGCCAGCTATCATCCGTGCAGGAATCGACTTAAACCAAACTCGTAGTATCGCTTTTTACGATGCTATCGTGCTTGCTAGTGCAAAGGCATCAGGTTGCAGAGTGCTATTTAGCGAAGACATGAACACCGGCGAGACAGTTGATAGTATTCAGATATGCAATCCATTTGTTAACAATGTGCCAAAAAAGTAATGGTTTTAGCAAAATTTGCCTTAATATCCCCGCCCGCATTGGGCTAGGTTTTGCGGCGAATTTTGCTAAATATATTATATTCTTTTTATTGATTAATTTTTTCCAGTACCTTTTTGTTCAAAAACGTTTTACGAACGACGCAAATCATCCAATATATAATACTGGCAATTAACAGCGAGTTTAGTGATGGTATTCCCTGTTCAATAGTCAGGCCAACAACGCTACCGGCAATCCAGGAAATAATAGCAGACCAACCTATCGATGGTGTAGATTCCGCAGTAGGTAGATTTCCTTTAGCACGACTTATATCAAGTAATTCGCGGCTAGTACGTAAAATATAATAGTCGACCAACATTACACCAGCAATTGGGGTTGTACGCCGGAACCGCCGGAAATTTTGTGGCTTAAATTGACAGACGCCCTTCACGTGCAAGCATTCGGTAAACTGTCGGTCTAGAAACTGAAAACAATTCTGCCAAGTCGCTGATCGAATACTGGCCTGTCCCATGCATTCGACATAGCTCTTTTTGCTGTTTATCAGAGAGTTTAGGTTGTTTACCCCTCAGCTTCCCTTTCGCCCGTGCAATCGCCATTCCTTCTTTTGTTCGCAGACGTATCAAATCGCCTTCAAATTCAGCAAACGTAGCCAGAATGTTGAAAAACATTTTTCCCATAGGATCTGTCGGATCATAAACGTTAGTGCCAAGTGCCAGTTTGACCCCGCGAGCAAGCAATGAGTCAGCAATATGACGCGCATCAGGGACTGAACGAGCGAGGCGATCCAGTTTTGGCACGACTAGCGTATCACCACAACGGACAGCGGCGAGCGCCTGCTCCAATCCGGGTCTCAATCGATTGGAGCCAGTTAACCCTCTGTCGATGTAAATTCGCTCTGGAGATACGCCGAGTTGAATGAGGGCTGCCTGCTGTGCTGCAAGATCCTGTCTGTCTGTTGAGCAACGAGCATAGCCGATGCGTGTTTTTGTCATAATAAAAGTGTACGATTAAGGAGCCGCTAACGATAATAATATCGTACCATTTAAATGAGACGATTTCAGCCGCTGCACGTCGGATAGGCAGGGCTCATTGCTAACTGTCCGTTGAACGATCCTCTTACGGACATCTTTATGCACGAGGAGTCAGGATGACGAGTCAACATAACCCCAAAAAAGAAGGTAAAAGTGAGAGGCTGTCTGTTTTAACGGATGCGGAACAATTTGCCCTGTATGGGTTACCGGATTTTGATGAGGCACAGCAACTGGAGTTTCTGTCGCTGTCAAAAACAGAGCTTGAACTCGCAATGAGCCGTCCTACTCTTCATGCGCAGGTTTGCTGCATCCTGCAGATTGGCTACTTCAGAGCCAAGCATACTTTTTTCCGCTTTTCCCTGGCGGAAACAGAGCATGACTATGCTTTTGTGATGAGCCGCTATTTCGACGATACAGAATGTCAGTGCATGTTGATCACCGATCATGAATATCATTCACAGCGAAAATTGATTGCCGGGTTGTTTGAATACCACTTGTGGTCAGGGCAATTTCGACAGCAGCTCGAACAACAAACCCGGCAGATCGTACGACGTGATATCACGCCTGGTTTTGTTGCTGCCGAATTAATCAGTTGGCTACGGGACAACAGGATTGTCCGGCCTGGCTATTCCACATTCCAGGATATCATCGGTAAAACCCTCTCTGTCGAGCGACAACGCTTGACTGATATTCTGTCCAGGTCGTTAGAGCCCGGAACCAAAGAGGCTTTAACCCAACTACTTGATCGAGATGATACATTGTCTGAACTGGCCGTTCTCAGGCAAGATGCGAAAGATTTTCGCTGGCGTCAAATGGCACGAGAACGCGAGAAACGAGCAATATTAGCACCGTTGTACCATGTAGCCAGAGTGTAGTGGATCAGGCAATAGAATCCTCCCAATACAAATAGCAAGTAACAGAAAAAATGTAGGAGAGACAAACCAAAATAAACGGACATATGCAATACATTAGCCGTTATTCGCCGAGACCAGATAAACAACCAGAAGAAAAATTTTCCCATTAAAGAAGCTATTTTTTTAAACAGTATTTTTCTTTTAGCAACTTTGAGCGTTTTTTTCACAACCTGCCTATGTTCTCTATCTGGAAATTGATAGATTTTAGCCATTTATCATCCCTCTACTTTTTTATTTTATTCAAAACCATATTTCTTTTTCAATCCAAAAATGGCTTTTTTTCCCCCTTCACGCAGTTTCGATTTCTGTGCTGCTTCACTGTCTTGATCGCGGTTGGTAAAAATCACACAATCTTTTCCCGCTTCATAACGTATTTCATAGTCCGGTAGGTCATTAATTTTAGATAGATTTTTAATATCCATCCTGAATTTTCTCAAATCCCTCGTGCTTCCTGTTTTTATATGAAGCTTTTCCAGTGAAATTTGAAATTGATGCTGACTGCCACAATGCTTACGGGCGATTTCATATAGGCGACGGTCTATTGCTTTCCTGATTCGGAAATAATCCTGACTAATTTTTAATAATTTAGTTCTGGTTATGGCTTCATATAACCAATTTGGCAGCGTCACTTCAATCATCCCCACGGCCTGTTTGCCCTTCTGCTCTTCCACCACATGCCAACTGTCAATTAAGCCAAAACCAATAGCTTCACGCTTATCAACACTGTGCTGGATATTTGTTGTTATGCGCGTTCCGGCAAGTCGGTCTAATGCCTTTTCCAGTTCCTTATAAGAGCGGCCACTTTTATTTCTATTTGTGGTAACAAATAAATCATAAGCGGTAAAACACACAGTGCGACTAATGGGCTGGTCTTTATACATTGCCTGACATAGCTTCGATATGGCGTAAATCCAGACGTCTTTATCAAAAATGGTTGCCATACCATATTCAGCATTCGGTGCAACTTTAATAATAGTGTTTCCATTCACATATTCCCTAGTACGGGTATCGCCCCCTTTCAGAGCAAAAAAAGGGTGCTCCATGCTGGCAAGCTCATCACGGAAATTAACAATATCGACTTCATCGGCGATGAAAAAATCAATTTGCTGATGTTTGCGGGGACGTAACGTTTTCAAATTGCGAACTCTATTTTTTTCTGTACCATCGGCCATAGCCTGGATCCTAGTATCGTTAGGGTTTCGGTCAGAGCCTGTTGGGTGCTACATACACCTGTCAGGCTCGCTCGTTTTTAGTCCACTCGTGATTTACGGACACATACAAAAATCCAATTCCATTGAATAAATATCGTGATTTACGGACATTTTCAAGAAAAAACAAAACTCCAGACAAAAAAGTATGTTTTTTGCACTTAGCAAATACATTTTTTTGTGGATAACATCACATATGAGTCGTGATTTACGGACAAACTATCGTGATTTACGGACAAGTATGGTTTTTTTATTTAATATTCAAATAGTTAACTAACATTTTTTCCTTTAATAAGTTTAATAAGATCATAATAAGGTTTTAATAAGCACGGATCGGCAAAAAATCTGTGGATAACTGGACGTTCTAAAATGAGCAATATTCAGCTGAAGAGTGACCGAGTTCTTTTTCAGCATCTGATGATATTCAGCTCGCCGCAAGAACAGTTTTCGCGTAGCGAAGGCTGTTCTTGCGGCGAGCTGTGCGGATCTAATAAACCCGTTTTGCTAGAAATTTTTTTAAATTGCAACAAATTAAGGAGCTTGGCAGGGAGAGATATTAATTTGACGCAGAGATGATTTTCTATGTAGCCCTCCAAGGCATCTAGAATGGTCATAACCGGCCTACTTTAGGTTTACCCATACCCAACCTAGACTTTAACGTTAAAATAGCACCTGTAGCTTTTATGAGGCTTTAAAATTGATTGAATAAAAAACCGGATCCGCTAGACCGCAGCGGCCATCAACATCTGTGATCTCTATCACATTTTACCACTTGCCATGAACATGGCCGCCGCAGGCGGCAACGGTGGGTTGCCTGCAAGGCTCAGGTTTTGGTAAGCTTCCGTATCATCTTTTTTCACACCTTGTAAAACCCAGCATGGCCATGAGCAAAAAGCCACGTAAGCGCAAGCCCTCCAGACAATCGTCAGCCCCTTTACCGCCACGTTATCTGGTCTCCATTCCTCATAGTTACGGGCATATCGATGACGATGTCGACGAGACCTGGTTTGCAGACATCGACAGGGTCATTCACCATTGCCTGACTTTCGGGCCCCAATTCTTCCTCGACATGGGGGAATATCCGCCAACCACCATCATCATCGACGCTGTGCGACGGGATGGCAGCGGCGTTAATCTCAGCAAGATGCCTCTCGATATTTTCATGGAAGCGGTTAAGTCCGGCCAGCAGACCGTACACTACGGACCCTGGAGCCCGGACTACGATGCTTGGCACGACTGAGTGTTACCGCGCCTTCGCCATGTTTTCCAATGCGGCCGAGCTTGGTGGCAGTTCTACGAAACCCATGCCGACGAGCTCCGCGACGTCATCGTTGAGACCATGGTAAAACTGTTCGCCTGTGGAACATCAACGCTGGGCTACACGATTTGGCGCTGTGCCTGCCAAGGCTGTGACCATACCAAACGCATTTTATTCAGTTGTAAAAGTCGCAGCTGTCCATCCTGTGGCAAAAAGGCCACGGAGCAGTGGGCTCAAAAGCAAGAGACGGGGCATGAGGGGGTACAGGTCATTATGTCGCGTGACTCGCCGAGGCCCGCACAGCGGTACCGTCTGGCACAGAAACCGTTAACCCCTATCCCCCTGCTAAGCGGGTTTTTCTTTTCACGGCCTGTCAACATCTAGGGTGCAGGCGACTTAAAGGGCGGCCATGAAAAGGTCTGATGTGTGTTCATTTCCCGCTTGCATTGTAAATACAAATCGGGTATAAATCACTTAGGATGTTATCCTTATACTATAAGCTCGCTCAGGCGAGTTTTTTTGTTGGTGTGAAGGGTAGGACAAGCCGTTAGGCGCGTCAGTAGTACTTTATTGATTATGTTGGCGATACAGTGAGAGGGGTATAGTGAAGGAATAATCTATTCATCAGTTGTAAATTTCCTGAGTCATCTGCTCACCAGTATTTTGGTAAATTTTGTTTTGTATGAAAAACACGCAAAATTTCTATATTTCCATTTTTAACACGATAAGGAATAACATAAGGGTAACGCGGTAAAATCAGTTCGCGTGTGCCGGGGACTCTACCAGGACGTCCTAAAGCAGGATTATCCCGTAGTCGCTAAGTGGAACGATAAATCTCTTTGATAACATTTTGGGCAGTAGAGGGATGGTCTTTGACCAGAAAACCGTACACTTCATCCAAATTATGAATGGTTTTTTTTAACCATTTAATTTGCACTGATCCCCCAATGTTTAAATTTTAACGCCAGCTCTGATGCAGGCACGAAGTCATTGGTATCCGCTTCAATTTAAGGCGTGTTCTGTCTCAGTAATTTGCCACAATTCACGTTCAAGATACTCATTGATCGCCTGTTTGGCTAACAGCGTCGTTGTTTTGCCGGTCATTTCGGCCAGCTGGTCTAAGCGGTCTTCGATTTCAACGGGCAATGGGATAGCTAACATAGTTTCTTCCTACTTATTATAGGCTACACAGACAGACTCTAGGATAACACCTAATTTACTTGGGTGCGTATAAGGTATGACGTTATACGCACCCCCCTCCAGCAGCAGAGCAAGAAGGCACCTGACCCAGGAAGACCTCCCCCGCTTGAGCAAAAAGAGAAAAGACGCGTTGAGTAGATAACCGCGCAGGGGACGCGCGGGGGACCCTCTTCCTTGACGACGTCAAATCAGAAAACAAGTCAAACGCCGGGATGAATAAAAAATAAGGGCATGACGTTATGCCCTGCTAGCGCGCTATCCCCCCACTATCAATACACCAGAGAAGGTCTCTATGAACTCCCACGACGTTATGCTTTCTTGGACGGCCGAAGGCGACAAACGCTTGCAGGAAGCCCGTGCGTCCGGCAGCAAACTGCAACTCACCCACATGGCGTTAGGCAATGCTTCTACGCCCTTATCCATCACAGACCTTAAGCAGGCACGGGAGGTAAGAAGTGTCATTTACCAAGCGCCGCTGGATGGCGTGACGGTGGACAGGGAAAAGAACAGTGTCATCGGCGAGCTGATCCTACCTGAAGATAAAAAAGAGGAAGCAATCCGTGAAATTGGCATTTTTGAGCTGGATACCTTAGTGGCCGTGGGGTATTCCTCCTCACCCTATAGAGATGTGCGCCAACAAAGTGGGGAACGGATCCAACTGGTACGCCTACCGCTCAATACTATCCCGGCGTCGGCCATCGAAACCCTGAGTAACGTGATTAACTTCAAGGAGTCGGATACGCGTTACCTTCATGCTGCAGAAAACTTGAAAGATTTAACGAATAAAAAGACGGCGCGAAGTAATTTTGAATTGGGGACCGCCGCTGTTAAGAATGCCGGGACAAATCATTCAGACTTGATTACCACCGGGGAGGCGGATAATCGCTATCTGAAGCATTCAGAGAATTTGCTCGCTACCAAGGCAGATAAGGCAGACGTGAGCAAACACAGTCAGTTTTTTCATCTCTTTGTCGACGACCCCGATGTGTTGGCCTATCTTTTACAGCCAGGCTTGACGAGTGATCAGTTGGAAGCCTGGTTGGCGAGTGATAATAATGAAGAAAAGTTCACCCGCCTTTTCACCCATTCGGTGGCAATACAGATCATCATCAGCAACAGTGCGGCGTTTACCATGCTGGTCAACAGTCCGCGTGCGATAAAGGCGGCAGTAAAGAGCCAGGCGATGCTAGTCGCTATGGTGAGTGCTGAGCCCGCTCTGGCTGTGGTAGTGAATTCTCAGACCGTCATGAATGCGGTGGCGAATAGTCGCGCTGCGCTGGATGTGATCGGTATGTCGACGTTAGCCTGTCAGGCCATTGAAGAGGGGCAATACCAGGTGCCCATGATTGCCGATTTAGGCAAAAAAATAGACCGTAAAAACATGGCCATCGCGGTGGTAGGGAATAAGGCGATTTTTTTGGGGGGAAAGACTACTAGCCCCTCCGCGACAATCGATATCTATGACAGCCAGGATAACTACTCCGCGACAATCGATATCTATGACAGCCAGGATAACAGCTGGACGACGCACACGGCCAGTGAAGCACGCTACTTAGCTGAAGTCGCGGTGGTAGGGAATAAGGCGATTTTCTTCGGGGGAAAGACTGCTAGCCCCTCCGCGACAATCGATATCTATGACAGCCAGGATAACAACTCCGCGACAATCGATATCTATGACAGCCAGGATAACAGCTGGACGACGCACACGGCCAGTGAAGCACGCTACTTAGCTACCGTCGCGGTGGTAGGGAATAAGGCGATTTTCTTCGGGGGAGAGACTACCAATATCTATGACAGTCAGGGTAACAGCTGGACGACGCACAAGGCCAGTGAAGCACGCTACTTAGCTACCGTCGCGGTGGTAGGGAATAAGGCGATTTTCTTCGGGGGAAAGACTGGTAATGATAACTACTCCGCGACAATCGATATCTATGACAGCCAGGGTAACAGCTGGACGACGCACACGGCCAGTGAAGCACGCTACTTAGCTGGCGTCGCGGTGGTAGGGAATAAGGCGATTTTCTTCGGGGGATATACTACTAGCTTCACCGCGACAATCGATATCTATGACAGCCAGGATAACAGCTGGACGACGCACACGGCCAGTGAAGCACACTACTTAGTTACCGTCGCGGTGGTAGGGAATAAGGCGATTTTTTTGGGGGAAAGACTGGTAATGATAACTACGATTCCGCGACAATCGATATCTATCATGCGGCAAGTGGAACTTGGAGAGCGGTCTCTATTATCCGGCTTAATAGTGACTATCTATGTAAAATAATTGAAAAAAATAAAGCGGTCTTTATTGGCCGAGATGTGACTAATGATGTAAAAAAATATACCTATTTGGATACCGATAATAATGGATTAATTACCCGTGGTGCGGCGGATGACCGTTATCTCAATGTCTCGGATAATTTGAATGATTTAGTGAGTACGGCTACAGCGCGCAGTCATCTCGGTTTAAAGACAGGGGCGATTAAAGACGTTGATACTGACGATAACGGATTAATTACCCAAGGTGCGGCGGATAAGCGTTATCTTAATAAAAATTCAGAAAATTTGCTCTTCACCCAGGAAGATAAGGCAGACGTGAGCAAACACACTCAGTTTTTTCAACTCTTTTTCGGCGACCCCGATGGGTTGGCTTACCTTTTGCGCCCCGGTTTGAAGAGTGATCAATTGGAAGCTTGGTTGGCAAATGATAATAATGGAGAAAAGTTCACAGACGTAGTAGCTTCACAAACAGCCATGAATGCCGTAGCCGCTTCACAAATAGCCATGAATGCGGTAGCAACTTCCTCAACAACCAGAGAAATCTTACGAAATTCCTCTACCGCTATGGCAGAAGTTGGGAAGAACTCAATGGCGATTGCCAAACTCACTACCGGCTTAGCAGGACTGAACCCTCTAGATTATGCGGATATGGCAGCTGTAGCGGCTTCTAAAACCGCCATGGATGCTGTAGCAGGCAGCGCCATTGCCCTGAATGCAATTGTTAAGTCGGAGTTGGCATCCAAAGCAATTGAAGTTAACCTTCAGAGCCCCGGATAACCGTGCAAAGTACGCTGAATGCTGCCTCAGGCATTTTTAAGAAAACTAATGAAACAATAGGTAGTGGTGGGGGAAGCTGGGAGAGTGGGGCGAACAGTGCCACTATTTATATTCCTACATCTTCTAACGACAACGCTAACGGTATGCATGATAATGATTACTACGTATATTCTTTACTTCCTGGAAACCGGCAACTCGCTTTTATCCCTAAACATAGTGGTGCCGTGAACGTCACTTCTGGCCTCGCGTTAAGAGGTGTACGGGTACAGGGTCTTAATGTAGGTAGTTCAACAAGTGAGACAGGAAATGTAACTTTCGACGTCTACACAGCAGTGTAGAAAAACAATTAGCGAAAGTTAATTAACCTCTAAAAAGGGGTTGTACGCCGGAACCGCCGGAAATTTTGTCACCCCAGCTTAAGTCCCGCTATCATTGCATCCAGGTCAATTTCTTTCCCGTCACTGATAAATGTGTAATGGCCGTTTAACAGGATATGTTGCCATGCCACGGGTGACATATGTCTGATAAGCTCCAGTCCTCTTGTATTACCGGTTGCTTCATACTTCGTCAGTAACCGCGACAAGAGGGCTGAGTTATAGTAGATGATTACATTGGCGAGCAATTGACCGCATTGGTTGCTGATCTCGATTTCAATGTCTGTTTGTCCTGTCAGTTCCTTCTTCCCACCAATCTGGGCTATCGCTGACCGTAGTTGGTGGTACGATTCAATTCGATTTTGTGAGCGGTGGCTATTTCTGGCCAACTGGGGATTGCGCAGATAACGCAGTGTATAGAGACTGCGGATGAGCTTATCAAACTCGAACAAAGCTTGCCTCGTCGGATTATCTGAGGTGTAGGTACATAGCTTACGGATCAACGTACCCTGTGTTATTTCTTTTAACCCCAGAGTGGCAACGATTTGCTCCAGATGATTTTTCTCACTGAGAATAATTTCCTGATCGATTTGACCTACAGGTCGGATAAGGCACTTTTCGTACTGTGATGGTTCGTCGGCACAATAGAGTTCCTTTAGTAACGTATTCAACGAGGTAAAACGAGGTTCGAAGCGCACAACCCGAACCAGTGAAGTAGGGCAAAATTAGCTTTGTTGACGCTGTGCATATCGCCGGTAATGGCAGTCGGCACAATGTCTGAGGTATTTCGATACCAGATATCGAAAACGTGGTGAGCTTCATATTCATGTGCGCCAATGAGATAACCATTAAGCGGGATGTGGTTACATAATAAGGTATAAGCAACGACGCCTTTCCCACGGCCAAAATATTTACGTGAGGAGCGTGCTTTTACCGTTGGCCGCTCCACGCTGAACTTCTGCCCGTCAACAGCAGCATATAATGAGCCAAGATCAAAATTCGCGTAACGTGGTTGAAGCGGTTTCATGGCCGACAGGAATCGGCATTGCTGATTGTAATGGTCAAGTAAAACCGGACACTTTTTTAAGACACCTTGATTAATGGTATTCGCTCAAACTCCATGGGAGAAAGATATCCCAGTACACAGTGGGGACGTTTACTATTGTAATAAGCCAAATAGTCCAACACACTCAGCTTGGCATCATGGTGACCCTTCAGCACTTCGTAGTGCAAATATTCATATTTCAGACTGCGGAAGAAGCGCTCTGTGGGGGCATTATCCCAGCACTGGCCTTTCCGACTGTTGCTTGCCTGCATGCCCATAACCGACAGATGCTGCCCGTATTCACGGCTGGTGTACTGACTGCCTCTATCTGAGTGGTGAATTAGCCCCTTATTGAGTTTTCTACGCCAATACGCCATTTGTAGGGTTTTCCCGCATATCCAGCCCAAACTGGCAATGAGATAAATTAGACGACCTTAAATGACAATATTTTATCCATATCGAACAATGATTTTTCCGCTTCAATTTCCTGGGTGAAATCGTATTCACCGTGCAAGTTGACATGTTGCCAACTCAAGGTTGAGCCGTTACGGATAATGATTAACATTTTTTTCCGTGTTTCCTCATCCTCCGTCGTCGCCAGTTTTTGTGATAAATAGAGCGCATTCCATAAAACTATGGCATTTTGAATCAGCCGCTGACAACCCACCACCATTTCTTGTTCTTCTTTACCACTGTATTGAATTTCTTGATTATTACCAAATAGAATGGCTTTAGAAAATTTATTGGATAACTCTATCCGATTCAGCTGTTTTTCAACGGCTTGTCTCAAATCTACATCATCAATATAACGCAAGATAAACAAACTTTTAATGACTTTCCCAAATTCTTTAATAGCACAGTATAAGGGGTGCTGCTTGGAATAAGAGCTTAAACGCTTAAACACCTGTGATGCTGTCGTTTCTTTTAATTTTATAGTGACCATTAATCGCAAAATATCATCCCAGTGCGACTTTATAAGATCAACATCAATGTACCGATGCGGTAATATTTTATATCCTTTCTCTTCATACGTTTTACGTGATTCGAAACTATAAAGAGTGGATTTCTTTAGTCCTTTAATTCTGGGTGCAAAATAAATACCAAGCATATGTAACACCCCAAAGATAGCTTCAGAATAACCCTGTGTATCGGTAGAATGAATACTGCTATTAATAGAAAGATTATGCATCAAACCATCAGCAACATAAGCCGCTTCGCGTTCTGAACTACTAAATGCGGTGGAATAAAATAATCGATTAAATTCATCAATAAAGGTATACAGCGAGGTGCCTACTCCACTGCCAAAGTATTTGAATGAACTATTAGCATTTAAAGATTCTACCGCTACGCCGACTTTGCGACCATCACTTGAAGTATGTAATTCATTCGGGTTATTTTGATGTAGCCTGAGCAATGATAGCTGACTAAGAAGCTCCAGGATGCATTTGTTGGCGGCATGGATATTTTCTAAGCTCACGTGCCAATTGAAAAAGTTTAACAATCCATCTTCTGTAATACCTTTAGAAACATTTGCTATTTTACTCAAGCCAATATTACACCCCATACCTAGAATAGCGGCATAATATACAGATTTTTTAGGTAATATTTTTTTATCCTTGACGCTATAATGCCGAAAGCAATCTAGATAATGAGTCAACTTTTGCACATCACTTAATATTTTTAATATAGAGACATATTTTTGATCATCAAACAAAGCAGATAGGGATTGAGTATTCATTTTTTCTACCTTAGGTGTCGCCAAGACCATTCTCCCTTTTTTATCAAATTTAATGTGTAAGTTTTTATCCGAATTAATACGTTGGTTTGTTCTATGATAAGCGTCATTAAGCTTATTTTTTAATGTGAATATTACGTTGTCTATATCTGTAAAAAAAGTTAATCCGGCTTCCTCTAATAAGCGACTTTTATTGACCTGCCAATGGAGTTTAGGGTGTAAATAATTTTCTATGGACAGGTATTTGTACGCTGGCTTCAAACTGACCACACCTGCTTTAAGTGCTTCAGATGTATGGAAATAAAACAGGACTTTGTAGAGGGAAACTCTAAATTTACCGGCTGAATCATACAGCGCTGTTTGTTCTTTTTCAGTCAAAAAATCTACGGGGGCTTCTTTCCCAATTTTTCCCGCCTTTTTTTGGTAATGTTGAATGGCAGTTAAAATTTTTGTCGAATTTTGATTTTCAGTTTCATCAAAAGCAATGTGGCGTAGAATATCGGCCACTCTGTTTTGTAACTTAAGTGAAAGAGCTTCAATTACATGATAATAATCATGTTCATTCATCTCCTGAAGGCTATTTTCAGCGAGTTCATCAAGTCTTGGCTCGGCCATTATCTCCGTTTTTTGTTGATAATACTATTCCAGTAATAATTTTATATTTTCAATTTTTTGAGCGTCATTGAGAAGGGGTGATATCGCCACTTTTTCAATCTGTTTAAGCACGGATTTGTAGGATATTCTGGCATCAAATAATAATTGTAAGGTTTCTTTATGCTGATCTTTCTGTTGAAAGGCCTGTTCCTTCTGAATTCGTGTCGCTGAATTTTGCGTTGCTTGAACACAAGTTAATAAAATTTCACCAAAAATATCTTGCCGCAGCTGATATTGATGCAGTAAAAATGAGATTAAATATAAATCCCGTTTATTAACCTGTAGTTGATTTATTTGAAAGAGTGAAGCCTTACGCAACCAAGTGGCATAATATTTAATGGTATCAATATGCAAATTCAAAGAGGCTATTATTGGCAAAGCCATTTGGTATAGTCCCTGAATTAATTTAAAATCTTGAATGCTTTCTTTTATTATTTTAGGTTTTCTGGAGTGACTGATTGTTTTAAGTCTAGAGACTACTGAATAATTTTTTCCATTGGTCTCAAATAGAGCGTCAAATTTTTCTTGAAGCTCTTTGGTTATTTTCTTTTCTATTAATTTAAGTAAATTCTTTTCAAAATCGCTTATTGCTTGAGTAATGACCAAGGCAAAACGATTATAGCGTGGTATTTCGATTCTTTTTATTTTGAGAAGATCAATGAGTTCCAGTAAAATTTGCCTTGGTGAATAGTGGCGTGCAACTTTATCTTCTATGATTTGTAAGAAAAAAACTTTCGACTCTTTATCAAACTGTTGCAGTGCTAAATAGCGCCTTATAATCTTTTTATGGTAATTGAATGAACGCTGATTATAGCCTGTCATTTTCACTTGCGTGGGAGCAATATTCTGTTGTTGGCAAATGATTTCAATATCATGTTTACGAAACTGTCCAGGTTGATAAAATCGCGCACCGGCCTGGCAGTATCCCCAAAGCAATATAAAGCCTACTTTGTTAGTTACATTGTTAACTGTATCCAACCACGTTTTTAATTTTAGGGGTAAATAAAAATATTTGGTTTGTTCCTCGAGGGTAAAAACAGGCGGATTATCGAATTTAATTTGTTCGGCTGGAGACAGGATCTCAATTTTTGCCATTAAGGTACATCCAATAGGTTAAAATTAATGCTATTAACGTTCGTTTTGTTAAGCGATAAATTATGTTATTAAGGTACAATATAAATTATATATAAAACGATGGTGTTATGTGCAAAAAAAACCTTAACACAAAACCAGGTAAAATTGGATAACGTCAATATGATTTATGGATATGTTCGGGTGAGCACTCAAGAGCAAAGTGTTGAAAGCCAAAAAAATAGTATTAGTCGTTATTGTATTGAACAAAAGCTTATGGTTGATGAATGGATCGAGCTGGAAATGTCTTCACGTAAATCCACCGTAATGCGCCGTATTGATGAATTACTGGATAAATTATCACCGGATGATATCGTCATTGCTTCTGAATTATCTCGGCTTGGGCGTTCGATTAAAGAAACGCTGAATACAATTGAAACAATTATTCAAATCAAGGAGGTAAGGTTAATACTTATCAAGCAAAATCTGGATTTAAATCCGAATACTAAAAATAATGTGGCTAATAAAGTGCTTATCACTATTTTTTCAATGCTGGCTGAATTGGAAAGAGACTTTATTTCAGAACGAACCAAAGAGGGGTTACGTGTCCGAGCTGCCAAAGGCATCAGGCTCGGTAAGCCTAAAGGGATAATACAAGCTTCGATGTATGATAAGGATAAAGAAAAAATTTTACATCTTTATCATCTGGGTGTACCTATTCATAAAATTATTGCAATGCATTTGGGGTATGGTAAATATTTATCTCTCAAGGCATTTATTCATAAAGTGACAGCGACGGCGTCCTTAGCGCAGAGCATCTAAATTAACTTAGTGGTTTTGGCCGTTTGGCTGCCAAGAGAAGCTCATTGCCAGTTTGGGCTGGATATGCGGGAAAACCCAACTTTTAAAAAAGGAGGCTAATTGCCAGAAAGTCGCCGATCAGTTGGAGATAACTAACGATTTTGCTCAGCAGAGTCTGCAAATGATGGCTATTGAGCACTTAGCTCCTGAACTTTTAAAAAAGGAGGCTAATTATCAGAAAGTTGCCGATCAATTGGGGATAACTAACGATTCTGCTTTGCAGAGTCTGAAAATGATGGCTATTAAGCACTTAGCTCCTGAACTTTTAAAAAAGGAGGCTAATTGCCAGAAAGTCGCCGATCAGTTGAGGATAACTGATCGCAACCTTCGGGAGCATCTGGAAATAATGACTGCTCGGAACTACTGCACACAAGATATTAGCAGAGGCCTTAACGGCAAGGAAATCGCTGACAAGAGAGGAATAATTTATAATATCCAAAAAAATCGCTATCCTGCTATAGAGGCACTGCAACTGCTTTTTGTTAAGCACTACGGCAAACAGGATTTAAAGAAAAATCTCCCTTGCCAAAACATGGTTGATAAGTGGTGGATAAAGACTTTGGTGGCCGAAGCCGCACTGGAAAAGAAGGTTATTAAGTACTTAGGTCTAGAGTATTTGGAGAAGGAGCCCAACTGCCAGGAAATCGCCGCGAAACTGGGACTAAGAACTTATGAAGCTAAGAAGACGCTGGAAATTATGGCTGTTACGCGTTTCGCTCCTAAGCATTTTAAGAGGAGGGCTAATTGCCAGGAAATCGCCGCGAAGCTGGGACTAATAACTGATGAAGCCAAGAAAGCGCTGGAAATGATGGCTGTTACGCGCTTCGTTCCTAATTATTTGAAGAGGGAACCTAATTGCCAGGAAATCGCCGCGGCGCTGGGGCTAATAACTGATGAAGCCAAGAAGACGTTAGAGATGAAGGTTGTTACGCGTTTCGCTTCTAAGTATTTTAAGAGGAGGGCTAATTGCCAGGAAATCGCCGCGAAGCTGGAACTAATAACTGATGAAGCCAAGAAGGCACTGGAAATGATGGCTGTTACGCGCTTCGTTCCTAATCATTTGAAGAGGGAGCCTAATTGCCAGGAAATCGCCGCGGCGCTGGGGCTAATAACTGATGAAGCCAAGAAGACGTTAGAAATGAAGGTTGTTATGCACTTCGGTTCAGAGTATTTGGAAAAGGAGCCTAATTGTCAGGAAATCGCCAAAAGATTGGGTATAACTTATCACAGTAGAGATGATAAGTGGAGTAGCGATAGAGATGATTGTCCCGCTCTACTCGAGCTGGAAAGGCTCACCGTTAAGCGCTACGGCAAAAAGTGCTTGATGGAAGGCCTCTCTTTCAAGGGCGCTGTAGAAGAATTGGGAATAACTTGTAAAGAAGCTCTGGAAGATATGAAAAATTTGACTACTGCTATTTGGTTAGGGGTGATAGAACAAATAACTAGGGGGTAAGTCATGATACGTGTGTAATTGACCAGAGTAGCCAGTAGTACGATAGGGCCACCGACCCAACGCGATCAGCACCTGGAAATGATCCAGAATAAGGAGAGCATAAAAAAGTGTGGGGCAATCTTATCCCGCTAATCCAACGCTTTCATCGATCTTTCTCTGCCCATCGTCAGATCCGAATACTCGCTTTCTTAGCTCACCATGAAACGGTGTTCGGAGTAGAATCTTTAAATTGTACAATACTTGTATTGAATGGAATGACGGAACAGATAATGATTAAGTCTTTTCGGGATAAAAACTTAAAACTGTTCTATATGGAGAGTAAACGAGATCGCGCAATACCGGCAACAATAGAACGCCAGTTAGCTAAAAAGCTCGATATGTTAGCGGCTGCACACAATGAGCAAGATTTGTTTATTCCAACCAGTAATTATTATAAACGCCTCTCTGGACAATTTGATGGTTTGTCCAGCATGAGAGTCAATATTCAATGGCGATTAATGTTTCAGTGGAAAGATGGATATGCTGAAAACATCTACCTTGATCCTCATCAAGACACTTAGTTAGGGGGATTTATGCTTGATACCACTACTCGTGAACCCACCACTGTGGGCGAGATTTTGCAGGAGGAATTTTTAACCTCGCTGGGGATAGGTCAGGAAGAATTAGCGGACATTATGGGAGTTACCCGCGCAACTGTTAACCGGTTGTGTAAGGGGCGTCGTCGTTTAACAGTAGAGGAAGCGACGTTGTTTTCTCAGTTGTTCGAGACAACCCCAGAGTTTTGGTTAAACCTACAAGCTGCTCATGATCGCTGGGAAGCCCGTGAAGCTCTTCAAAAAAAAAAACATCCCCCAATTCGGCCAATTATGGAAATGCTGGGACGGCGTATCTCACACGCATGATCGGAGCTAGGGGAGCAATGGAACAGCGAAGTCATTTAAGGATTATCTGGTGTGCCTTATATCACCGGCCTGAAGGCCGAGGTTTTACGGCACACCAGATAAAATGTTTCAGGATAAGGGGCTACTCCAGGGCTTTTATATGAACGCCCTGGGGGCTGCTCACCCAAAGCACTTTTTTATATCATTTTTCAGGCGTTATTTGGTCGCTTTCGATTACAGGATATTTCATATTTGATACAGTGTCCTTAGGAAGGCCAGTTTTGTGCGCTATATCAACGGCCTTCCACCCGCTCTTAAAAATAAGATGAGAGCATAAAAAAGTGTGGGGCAATCCTAAGCAGCTAATCCAGTACTTTCATCGGTCTTTTCTCCGATATGCTCATCGATTTTCAGACCCGGATACCAACGCCTAAATTGCTCTTTCAGCTCACCATTAAGCACTGAGGTTCGGGTTTGGAGTAGATAATGAGCGCCAAGCTTGCTCCACTGCATTTGCTGTTTTTTAACCATTCTTTTCGCCACCACTTCATTAATAGTTGATTCCACAAAGGCGGTAGAAATGGTCTCCCCATATCGGTACATCTCGCCATAATTAGGGATTATCATCCGGTTATTGCTAATGTAGGTATACATTTCATCCAGATGAGTTAACAGCTTCTTACGGTTAAAATAGTTGAGTTCATTATCATCACAAAGGCCTGATGCTCCGGAACTCGCGCCCTTATATCTTGATTATTAACTTTCAAAGGTTGATGATCCCCAACTGATCATTGGGATGTCACCGGAGAGTTTGTTTGCGCCCTTAGGCTTAAAGCTTGTGCAGTCAGATAAAACCCCGGTGACATATTTATCGTCGCCTGTAAGACCGAACGGTATCTTGTGCTAAGAGCACGTATTTATAAGGAAGGTCGGGGCGATCATTTAATTATCTGTTTTTCATGGGAGAATCAGCCATGGACAAGACCTCAGTGGGTATTGATGTTGCCAAATTAAAATTCGATGTTGCAGTGTGGGTAGAGAGAAAAAAGTATAAAACAAAAGCATTCCCGAATACCCCCTCTGGATTTAGCCAACTACTGAAATGGCTTATCCCTTACGGGGATTGTCATATTTGTCTCGAAGCCACAGGGAGTTACAGTGTTCCACTGGCTATGTTCTTAGTTGATAATGGCATTGACGTCAGCCTAGAAAACCCATCACGTATTCATGCCTTTGGTGAGAGTGAACTGAGTCGGAACAAGACGGATCAGGGGGATGCAAAAATGATAGTGCGCTACTGCGCACTGCATACACCTGTCCTCTGGACTCCTCCTCCCTTGAGCGAACGTCAATTAACCGCGCTAGTACGCCATCTAAAGAGTTTAGAGGAAATGAGGCAAATGCAAGAAAATCGGCAATCAGTGGCTGACGATGTCGTTCAATCCTCACTGCTTGAAATCATTTCTGCACTTAAACAACAAATCCAGGCCACCAAAGAAAAAATAAAAAACCATATCGATAACGATCCTGACTTAAAGAAAAATAAAGCGTTGCTGGAGAGTATTCCTGGTATCGGTGAAATACTAAGTGCCAGTTTGCTGGCGTATGTGGGTAATGTGTCAAAATTCACTAACAGTAAGGCAGTGGTGGCCTATGCCGGGCTTAACCCAAAACTTTGTGAATCAGGTTTATTTAAAGGACGGAGCCGCCTATCAAAACGGGGTCATACCGAGCTCAGGAAAGCGTTGTATATGCCCGCTCTGGCTGCCCTTTCTTGTAATCCGATAGTGAAAGCACAGTGGCAACGACTCGTATCACGCCATAAAGGGGGTAAAATGGGCGTCTGTGCAGCAATGCGCAAATTACTCCAACTGGCGTATGGTGTGCTGAAATCAGGCATCCCATTCGATACAAAAATAGCACTTGCATCATGATGGGCAAGACGGTATCTGACGCAAAAATATCAAATTGGAAAATCTCCAATAACATCATTGTATTTACCTCGACGAAAACCCAAAACCATGATAATTGCTTGCTAGTAAGGTGATGTTGCCTTACTATATGGTCATGTTCAATAAATGAGGTTAGCAGCATGACTACCCTTACAGTCACGGCGAAAGGCCAGGTGACGTTTAAGCAAACACTTCTGAGACACCTTGGCATTAAACCCGGCCAGAAAATAAACGTCAATACGCTTCCAGGTGGTCGGGCAGTAATTCAAGCAGTGCGGGAAGGGCGAAACATTGAAGATGCATTTGGGATCCTCCGGGCAAAAAATAAGGGCAATGTTGTTTTGTCTATCGACGACATGAACGAGATAGCTCGCAAGGGTTGGGCGAGTGAAAAATGAAACTTGCCATCGATACCAATGTTGTACTCCGCTACCTGCTGGCCGATGATATAAAACAGGCCACTATAGCGCGTAAAGTAATGAAAGAAGCAATATTGGTAACTATTCCTTTGCCGGTACTTTGTGAAGTCGTATGGAACCTGTCACGAGGCTATAAACTGGCAAACGAGGATATAGCCGACGCTATAGGGATTCTCATAGAAGCTGATAACGTCAAAGTTAACCAGGGTGCAGTAGATGCCGGTATTGCAATGCTTCGTTCTGGTGGCGACTTTGCCGATGGCGTCATAGCCTATGAAGGTTTTGCCCTCGGCGGCGAGATTTTCGCTACTTTTGATAAAAAGGCTGTAGCAATACTTAAAAAGCTCGGATCTATCAGAACTCAGCTGCTCTCCTGATTGGGGAGTAGTGGAACAGCGAACCGACTTAGGAGAGCATAAAAAAGTGTGGGGTAAACAACCAAAACTCTCTGATAAACAACAGAAAGAGCCACGTCACATGCACGGAACGGGGGAGTACTCGTGCTGAAGTGTTTTCAGTATCACGTCCAACTGTGTATAGAGCTATTGGGAAACAAACGGCTAGTGTGTGATTCGTAGACCACTCAGCAATGGTTAACATCCAGCGCGATCAACCGCTTGTTCATGTCGTCCGGATGTTCCCAATAAACGGCGCCTTTTGTAGGCGCAATTTGAAAGGTCAGGTACTTTGCAATATCGTTATCATCGCAATCAGGGGCGCCAAGCACCCATACCGGATAATCAGAAACGGAGGCTTCCAGCTCGAACTTTTTACCTACCATTTCCATTTCTTCTGTTGACGCAGTGTTCCAGGAAAATACCAGTCTGGCAACGATCTGATTGCATTTTGAGCAAGGAAACACCTTGTTTTCAAGAACCTCTGTCCCTGCGGGAACAAAGTTTGGCGGGAAGGCGTCACGTCTTAAATACTCAGGCTTTTTAGCTATATGCACCAGTAGCGCATCTGACATTTGCTGTGCTACCAAAGCGACAATTGTTTTGTTCCTATCTTGTGGCTCCTCAACATAGGGCTGAAGCTGAGTATCACCTAACGGAGTACCACAAACAACGATGCCACCTATTTCTTCATGGCCGTTTCTAAAAATGACATAGGTGTTTCCGCGCTTTTTAACGGAGATACTGGCCGGGAGTTTGCTGAGGTTTGTCGCTTCATATTTTGAATTTTCATCATTCATTTAGAGTTTCCCTGCTGTAGTAAGTGCAGCATGAATCGTTTTTAACGGCAACAACAGAGACAAAGGCGCATCTAACAGTGGAACAGCACCATAACTCGCATACCAATGAGCTACTTGCTCACTCTTAGCATCAATCATAAGCGCGACACCGCCTGCCTGTGTGGCAACCAAAAGGCAGCGTCGCCCTGCTGCAAGTAATAACTGCCCACCAAGCCTTTTCCCCTGTACTGAAATATCTACAGCCAGACGGCCAAGCCGAAATACGGGCACTTCATGCCGAGCCAAACCACGTTTTATCACCTCCGGGGCGCGTTCGTAAGCAATGGAGGCGGGGCTAAGGCTGTAGTAACCCAAAACCTTTTGATTGCTGTCACTAACAGCAAGGTAGGTTTTTGCCCCACCTTTCTCATGGCTCTGCCGCGCATGACGATGTAAAAATTGATTCAACGTATCATCACCACAATCGAAGGCTGCGCGATCATGATGTTTACCTATGGGAGCTTCGTGCCAACCTGGTAACGTCATGACAGCATCGGCAAAGAAAATGCAGCCGTCATCAACTTATCGTTGGGTGTCGGCGGATTATCCAAAAGCTCCAGTACATGTAAACTGTCTCTCTCTGTGAGTTCCAGCCGTTCGTTATCGTCGATAATTTTTCGTGCTACCGACACCACATTACGAATTACAAATTCAGTCAGGTTAGTATGCTGTATAGCGGCTGCGCGTATTAACAACGATTTTTCTTCCGAGGCAATACGCAATGACATACGGTCATTGGTTTCTACTAGGAGCTGAGGCATGGGAGATCTTTCCTTTTTTTACGTATTAAAATAGTACAATAAAGTCGGGTAAACAACAATATGTATGTATTGAATGCGTACATGAAAAGTATCAAACATGGGGTTGTACGCCGGAAATTTCGTCACTTCATCTTAGTTGAAAAGATCGTAGTAACTAAGAAGTAGCTTCACCAACAGGAACACAACGATGGCTAAGAGCGTGCTGAGAAAGCTAGATTCATCGAAACGCCTAAAGTTAGTTTTTCATGTGTATGAATGAGCGCAAATACTCAAAAAGATTGAGAACCCGTCTTGAAATAATTTAATCTTGCTTGGCAAGAGTAAATATACTGTTTTACAATAATTTTTTCGTAAACCTGCCTATTTTTATTTTTCTGGGAATATTTTGTGTACCAAAGTGACTTAAAAGACGCCGAATGGTTGATAATAAAGAATTATTTCAACCCTAGTGATAAACGAGGCCGCAAATCGAAACATGATAAAAAAACAATTGTGGATGCGATTTTGTATGTCGTGAAAAGCGGCTGCCAGTGGCGGATGATGCCAAAAGATTTCCCCCCGTGGAAGACGGTTTATGACCATTTCAGCCGCTGGAATAAAGCAGGCGTATGGGAATGTGCCCTAGATAAGCTAAACGAGCAATATCGCCACTCAAAAAAAAAGAAGGGTGCCCAGTTATGCGATTATTGATTCCCAAAGCGTTAAAACGGTCTATGCCAGCGAAGAAAGAGGATTCGATGGCGGTAAGAAAATAAAAGGCAGAAAACGGCATATTATCGTTGATACATTGGGGAATTTACTGCATGTGTCGGTACACAAAGCCAATATCAACGACACGAAAGCGGGCGTTGCTGTATTCGAACGAGCCGCTGAAAAATATCCATCAATCAAAGCGTTTTCGGGGGATGCCGGCTATCGGGGCACAGCAGTAGAATTTGTTGAAGAGCGATTAAAACTGAAATTAAACATCTCGACAAAAATTAAAGATGTCTTCGCGGTCTTGCCTATACGGTGGATTGTTGAACGTACCTTTGCTTCGCTTAATGGGTTTCGGCGCCTGGCAAAGGAGGTTGAAATCCTTACCGCCACCGCTGAAAATATATTCAGAATTGCTATGGTACGTCTTACTCTTGCCAAACTACGATGAAATTATTTCAAGACAGCCTCTGAGACTGTACTCTGGGTTTTACAAATTCAGGGGGAATATATAGATCTAAACCTATCGTTCCACACCATTCTCTGAAATCTTTTAAAGAACTGACACCTGCTTTATCATATATGACCCTTAGGTTATTTTCTATCGTCTTTTTAGCACGGCAAAGTCTATCCCCCACCATTTTAGCTGTCATGGGCTGTAATATAAAAAATATCACTCTAAGTTCTTTCTCGGTAAAGAGGGTCGTGGGAGGAGTAAGCGTTAAAACAGAAGGCGTTCGCTGGTTCACATATTGAGAAAGAGAAATAAAATTTAACTTGCTTGCATTTGTTAAAGTACCTATACATTCACCCAATTTATTGTAAATTGGAAATCTTGGAAGGTAATAAGGTTCCAGTATTTTTTTTCGCCCATAAAAATTAGTTGAGATAATAGCTACACGCTTTCCGGTCTTTTCTGCTTTTCTGTCGTTTGCTTGGTATTCTGCGGCGAATTCTGCCCAATCAGCCGGGCATTCGTTGTCCAATTTACCTTCAATGTTAAAATTAGCGGGTAAGCCTAAGAAATCAAGCCCCGCTTGATTGACATATACATATCGTGATTGGCAGTCTCTTATAACCCATGGTTCATTGCTATGTTCTGTGATTGAAATGAGTGGTAATGAATTTAGAGATTCTACAACCAAATTTTGAGAGTTTTGTATTTTATCTGATTTAATTTTATCCATCATATATCTCCTAAGACTAAAACAAAACCCTGAGTGACAACAGAGAATTCAGCAAATCTCTAAGTCAGAGTAAGTACAATTTACTCCTGTAAAAAGTGAGTTTCAAGAGTGTGTGTATATTTTGTTATTTGGTTTTTCCGTCGTGAGGTTTGAGCTACCGTTCAAAGATAATGCATTTGGTTTTAAATATTTTGACCTATGTGTGTTTTGATGGCTTTGTTGCAGTATTAAAGTCTCGGATCTTTTGATGTTCTTAGGTAAATCGAGGAGACTTATGATGTCGTTATATATCCCACGTTTTTCTTCGAGGGAATAATTATCTGTGTTAGAGAAAATGTGTTTTCGGAGAGTGATAAAGCTTATTTTCATCATAAGTGGTCGAGTAGCCCAAGGGAATCTCACCCTTATGCTCTCCTATGGTACCCATAGTTGCAGAATAAGCACAAAGTTCCTACGTACGGTTTAATGTTCTGTTAAAAAAGTGAAGAAAAAAGGTATCAAGTACTCTATATGGAAAACATCCAGATAGTATCTTGTTCAAATGGAGGAACATAGGTGAAGTAAGGTGTGTGACACGTTTATTGATGAACACGAAGAAATGAAGAATAGATTGCTAATGCTGAATAAATTAAGAAAACCGCTATGGTAACTGATCACTTAATTGAGGGCACTAAACCAGAATCTGAAGTAGAGTCAACTTGCTTATATTTATTTTTATATTCGACAAACTTTCAGTCATATGGAGCATTAAGTACTGATGTTGAATATGTTATGTAACATGGTAATGCTTGTGAAGCAAATAGTGGAAAATTATGAATGATGAATGTGACATAATTAGTTTTGGGTTCCATTATAATTAAATTTATAAAGTGGATGTATGTAAAATTTTAAGGATAAATACTGTAATAATAATATGATTGATATTCTATATCACATTATGTATTTATTTTCTTTGTAAGACTGATACCAGGGAAAACATTATAACTAGTTATAATATATCATATTAATGATGGATGCTAAATTTTGTTTTTGTAATACAAGTTTTTCAAAAAATTAAAATAATTATTAGTCTTCTTACAAATAAAAATTAATTGGAGGGAGATTTATTTTTTATGAAAAAGATGGCGGTTTCGTTAAAATCATTTTCCCTTATTTCTATAATGGAACACAGTGAAGATATTTGGGGAATAAAAGATTGTGAATCACGGTTTATTTATACCAATCGTGCTTTTCGTAAATTTTTAAATATCCCTGATAAATTTAAAATTGAAGGAAAAAGCGATGATCAACTTCCCACACCGGTCGCGGAATTTGCTGAAGAATTGAAAAAACAGGATCAAGAAACTATCAGCAGTGGGCAAAGAGTAACTATCATTAAAACCCATTTTTTTGGTCGAGAGAAAAAGTTGCAACCTTATTTGTATGAAAAATTTCCGCTCTATGATGAAAATAATGAGTGCGTAGGCACGGTGTTTTATGGCAAAAAAATGGATTTTGTTTCACCACAGCAATATGCGAGCAGGATCACCCCATCAGGATTAAAGGTGGCTCCTCCAATGAAATTATTTAACAAGTCAGAGCTGAGAATCATATTTTTCATATTACAGTCGATGAGTGCTAAGGAGATCGCGAGGAAACTTTCTCGCTCTCATCGAACGATAGAAAATAATTTATGCAGGATGTACCAAAAATCGGCAGTCAGTTCCTTGAAAGAATTTAGAAAATTTTGCCAGAAAACCGGATTTGATCGTTATATTCCACCTGAATTTATCCCGCTTGGTATCCAGTTTATTGAAAATAGGGAGGCGTCATTATGAGCAATCGACAAAGTAGAGCGAGAAACCGAGAATTAAGATATAAGATATTAGATAAAAAGAGAAATGAAAATAAAAAATTATTTTATAAATTAATAAATTGGCTAAAGAAAAAAAGAAAGCCAGAAAATCGCTATTTACCAAATATAAAATAAAACGCCTTTCCTAGAGGTATAATAAATTATTCACTGTTCGTGATGAATATAGAAAAGAGAAAAAAGAATAAGTGCTGAAAATTTGCGATGCGCTTCGCAGATTATAAAAGGGATGAAGGATTTATTTTAATAATAAGATATAACGTGAAGCAGTCATGCGCTGCACGGGAAATCCTTGCCGTTTTATTACATGAAGACATTTTTATTATTTATTCGTGTTTAACGCAGGGCTTTGTATTGCCTGCATTTAGAGAAAAACCCCTTTTCCAATAGGGGATAAAGCGGACAGAAACTGTCAGCACAGATTGGATAGCCGGACGGTGGGCGATAAACGAAAGCCGGGCTTGGGGCGAGAACAGGATGTTTTTCGACGAACAGGGCGACTGGTTCGAATTCAGGGATCAGCAATCCAAGTAACAAAAGTGAATTCACTCTGCGTCCACGCAAGTGGGCGCAGGACTGAGTTTTCTTGGCAAAACAGGCAATCAATTTGTTTGGATACAAGGGAGGAACCCTCATGAAAACGACCTTGACCCCGGAAAAAAGAGGCTTATGCACTATAACTCCTTGCGATTTAAGGGACAAATTCGCAGGCTATTTGAATACGTTACCGTTGCATCAGGAGGCCGGCAGGGATCATGCTTTTTGTGAGGAAGCGCTTGACGGGTTGTTGGAGCTGTTGGATCAGGTTGAAGCGGGCTTGGGGTCGTTTGACGAAAGGTAAATTCAGACCGCTACAGCCAATCCCTAATCCTTAGCGGGATGATTAAACCGATTTTTTAAAAATTTGAATTAAAACGGATTTTTTAGATCCGCAACGCTCGCCGCAAGAATGGCCTTCGCTTTGCGAAGGCCGTTCGAGGAAGCGGAATATCATCTGGTGTCAAAAAGGAACTCGGTCACTCTTTGATAAAAAAGTAAGCACTGGGGTTGTGTTTTTGGCTGGCGGAAGTCGTAAGAATATAATAGAAGGAGGTAGTGGTATTTTTTTATTTAAATTCAATTAATTATAATAATTATTTATCCTCATATTATTAAGGAACATTAGTCCTCAATATGAGGATATGTAACACAGGGGTAAATTTTTAAGTATTTTTTATTAAAAAATTAATACCTTAAAAATACGGCGTATGTATACAATATAATAGAATGAGAATATATATATAATTTATTGAAAAATAACATTTTTATAAAACTTTTTATAACTGAGATGATTATAAATTATAACTGGCTCAGTTAATGTTTATAACCGTCTCAGTTAAGCTAGTGTAGAAATAGAAAGGTATCATCAATTAATAAATTGATATTAAAATAATTTTTTATTGTTGATATGCTCATGTTGTGCACCTCTTCAGCTCATGAGCTATGAGCACTAATGAGTTTACTTAAATTTTTTTGATGCATGTTGACTCACCCTCGGTTTTGATTAATACTCTAGCTATATTGCCTCATATGAGAGCACTCATAACTCATAAATGAGCACTTATAGGCTCACGGGATGCGCACCATGGAAAAAGAATCAGTTGATGATCTAAGGAAAAAATTATCAAAAACAAGAAATCTACTTAATCTAACGACTGATAAGTTGAATGACGTTATTGCTGAGCAGCGCAGGACAAAGAATTTTGTTCCAGGTGGTTACTATATGATGTCTCGTGAGGCTGAAAAAAACTTGAGAGCTTTACAGCAAGAAAGCCCAGCAGCATCACTAGTATTTAGTATAATTCGGGAACATATGCAGATTGGAACAAATGCAGTAACTATATCCAATAGAGCCTTATGCAAAATTATAGATAAGTCTAGAGCAACTATCACAAGGGCAGTATCTCATTTAGCCAAGCATAACTATGTACAAATAATAAAAACAGGAAATGTTAATACTTATGTGGTGAACGAAAAAATTGCTTTTTCTGGAAGTCCTTTTCAAAGAAAGGCTGTTTTTTCGGCAACTATCGTCGCGCATGAATGTGAACAGGAAAAAGGATGGGAAGAAGTTAAGAAACTTAAAGTTGTACCAGTAATTTATAGTGAAAATGAAATTAGTTATGACTAATTAATCGCTACTCGCAGGTGAGCCAACACCTACGAATAGCTAATCCAAAACCTAACTAAACTAGGAGTCGGACTATGAAAAAGTCTACCTTCCGCGTGCTCATATGTGAAGCACAACCTATCATACTGGTGTTGTTTGCCCGTATTTCGCACAACTTGACCTTGCGTCAACGCACACATCTCCTGAAGTTGGGAGGTGCAGCATGAATAAATCCCTGATGTTGACCTGCCTGCACAGTACTGATCCCTGTGGTCTCACTGATGCCGCATCCACGATTTATGCCAATCCACCGCTGTGTGAGCTGCTGGGCAAGACTGATAGCACAGTTCCGTCTCACGCGATGACTGTCTTTCAAGCGCAAGAGAAACAGACCCGCACCCAGCAGTCCCTCTTATCCGTGCTCAATATCCTGCCTTATGGACTTGAACAGATAATACAGCCCTATCTTTTTGATTTTTTTCCGCTGTTTGATGAAGATGGAAATTGCAATGGGGTGTTTTGCTATGCACGTCCTTTTCCTTTTTTTTCTTTGCTGGAATGCGTTGATAAAAAATCACCGCGCCTTGCAACAGTACAGCAGCCGAACAAAACATTCACAAAAAAAGAATGGGAGATTATTTTTTTTCTATTAAATAGATTAGGAAAGAAGGAAATAGCCAAAAAATTAAACCGGTCTCCCCGCACGATAGAAAACAAATTATATATTATCTACAAAAAATTAGGGGTTGGTTATTCAAGCCAAGTCAGGAATTTTTGCCAATTGAAAGGCATAGATAACTATATTCCGTCAAAATTTCTTTCTACGGGGAGCCACGTCATTAGCGTTAGCGCGAGGAGTTAGAGCAGGGAGTGCTGATTTGTACGCTAATTTATCTTTTAGGAGCTAATGATGAAAGCATTTCATATTAACGATACGACAGCTTATCACGAAGTTTTTTCTGCACTTTCTCCAGTAGAAATTAAAGTACTGTCACTTTATTGTTCGGGTTTGCATCGTAGTAAAATTTCATTGTTATTAAATCTCAGCATCAGTACGGTGAACTCACATTTAAATAACGCAAGAAAAAAATACGAATTAGGTAATTATTCTGAGTTGAGGGCACTATTTCATTTTTTGATAAATAAACATCTGATTAATTCATGTCTTTGTCATTGCCGTAAACAATTGAAATTAAGTTAATGAGCGAGATCGACCCGTATCTAGGGCTGAAAAATCAGCCCTTATTTTTAAATAATGTATTGATTGATTATTTTTTAAGCTCAAAATCATCTTTTAGACGATATACCGATATCGAAATATAAGCCATCATAGTGCCTACAAACATTTGCTAACCTTTTCGCCAAATTTTCCTCTGAGTCGCTAACGAAGGAGGGTAAAAATAGCCAAAATGGTGTTGATTGTGGGTAGTAAAATTGTTCTCTGGGCTGTTAGCAAATCGATTGAATTGATTATCTTAAAAAAAAGTGCTAGATTCTTGCTCAACATTGGTTGGGTGCTGCCGAAAAGCACTAGGAAAGGGTGCAAGTGCTGTGTAGTGTACCCTTAAAAAGAAAACCCCGACATCTGTCTCAACTTTAGCGGGTAGACTCAGAATATCGGGGCATCAACTAGAACTGCTGGATGTGTTCTAGCAGGGAGTATAGAATGATGTTCAAAAATATTCAACCCCTTGTGCCCGCTATAAGTGTAGGGCGGGGTGATTAGAACAAGTTACATTTCCAATCTCTACCCGGTTTTTACACCGCCTACAAGTGATAAGCAGCGTCCTGCTTTTATCCGTTATTCTATGCAACGTGCGTCTGAAAAGGATGTGGCGCGCAGCGAACTGCTATACATCATACAGCCTACCGATCCCAAGACAGGAGAGCTCCGGCCTCGTTTCCGTCGTCTTAATGAACATCGAGCGCGTGCCCTGAGGGCGATGGTTCCTGCTCTGCTCTACCATTTTAACATTGCTTCTGGTTTAGTGATGGCGTCGGTCGAACAACTGGCGGACGAATGTGGGCTGTCTACACTGTCGGAAGCGGGTAATAAATCCATTACCCGTGCCTCACGTTTGATCACCGACTTTATGGAGCCGATGGGCTTGGTGGTGTGCGAAAAGGTATGGGATAAACTGATGGCCAGTTATATTCCCAAACTCATTACGCTTACGCCGTTGTTCTTTATGTTATTTGGGGTATCGCCGGAAAAACTGGAAAGCGCCCAAAATCAGCAAATGGGTTGGATTAACAAAGGTCTGCTAGAGAAAGGTGAACCTTCCATAACCTTAATAGAAGCCCGCCGCCGGGCGAAAGAGCAGCACATTAAGCGGGCGTTTGAGCACCGAAAATCTCGGTACGCCATCAATAAACAGCACAAACTTGCACGACGGATAGCTAAACTGGACGAGCAGACCGCCAAACAAGACATTCTTCATAAGCTAGTTAAGCGTTATTCCTTGCTTGAACTCGGCAGTTTAGGGTCTGAAGGTCTTAGAAAGCAGGTCGACATTGAGTATTACCGACTGCGTAAGATCGCCAGTACGCCTCCACCGGACATCCCTGTGCACTAAAGCACGCCTGTCTCCTCAAAAAAATCGCTTACGCCCCTCGCGTAGGTTTCCTCACGCTCCCATCCTGCCATTTCCCCTGATCACCCTTATTTAAACCCTATTTATGCCTGTTCATCCTGTGTGAAAGTGGCGTCATAACCCCATCAGGAGATAAAAAATCGTCGGTGTCCTATCGAAAATGAAGATTATCCACATATAGATGCAAGTCAATTTTGAGATAGATGCTTCTTATGCGATAGATGCAAAATTACTTTTAACTTCTTTAAAAAGAAAAAAGAAATTAAACGTTAAAAAAACCGGGGATAACATTAACTTCAAGGTAAACACCTTAACCCCAATAAAAACCCGCTTAACAAGGGGTTGCGCTCACTGCGTGCTCACAACCCCCTCCACAAGGGTAACGTCGCTCCGTCGCGTCAATGCCAAGCCGCTACGCGGTCGCCAAGGCGAGCATTGACCCGCCTACACTCCAACGGCTCACCTACCCAAAGAAAAAAAATAACAACCACTAGAGCAAGGATTCGTTAATTTTTGGCAAATTTTTAAATAATGTATTGATTGGTTGTTTTTTAAACTCAAAATCATCTTTTAGACGATATACCGATATCGAAATATAAGCCATCATAGTACCTACAAACATTCAATTTGTGCTCTCAGCACGTAATGGAATATCGCTCTTTAACAATCAGGCCGTATGCCGACACAGGTGTACATTATTTTAGGACTGTGGGTTGGGCGTGCGTATTATGGATACGCACCACCCAAGCTATTTTTACTGGAAAAATTGCATGAATGCACGTCAACGGTGCCGATTACGTCGCCAAATCCGTTACCGTAAAAAATGTCAGCGGAACGATGAAATTAGGCAATTAAGGCTAAACGCCATCAAAAAACGTGAAAAAGAAACACGTTCAATCGAAAATATCATTGACAATATTTTCGGGTTAAAACCCAAATTACGTCAAAGAGATGACCGCATCAATGTATGGGTGGAGTTTATTACTTTGATGAAGAAGGCTGACAATACAGCTCAAACAGCCAGTTTCACCAACCGCTGTTTACCAGACGTGTATCTTTACAAACCCTAAAAATACAAAAATAAATCCTTATTCTCTTTCCTTTAGGAAATCAATGCATGTTTAACCAAATATCTCGCCGTGGAAAATCGGTTTATATCGGCGCGGAATTACGTGACCAGCTGGATAAAATTGTGCTTGATGTTGGGCATTATGTTGGACGACCTGTCACGGTATCTGAATTTATTCGCTATCTCATCAAAAAATCAGGGGATGAGGCGCGGGACAGACTGAAAGAAATTTTAGGCACGGAGGAGGAAAGAAAACGGTTTGATGATATTTAACACGGTGATCAGTCAAAGAAAAATATATTTTTGAGGGAGTATTATGATCGCAAGCGCCACATTTTTAACGTTGGCAATGCAATGTGCACCGAGTATTCATCCCGATACCAGTCATGATGTTGCAAGAGTAGAAAGTAGTTTTAATCCTTACGCTATTGGCGTTGTCGGGCAGAAGCAGGGGATTTTTCCTCATAATCTGAATGATGCCATGGCGCATGTTAATCGGCTTAAGGCGAAAGGAAAAAATTTTTCCGTTGGCCTAATGCAAATTAACCAGTCCAATTTCAAACGTTACGGCGTCACACCCGAACAACTTTTTACTCCCTGTACCAACCTTTCTGTCTTCGAAAAAATCATCACTGATTGCTACCAGCGCGGTGGCTCCTTAAAACGGACGCTCAGTTGCTATTACTCCGGTAATTTTACCACCGGACAGAAGGCTGAAAACGATTTTCAGCAGACCAGCTATGTACAAAGGATCGGTTATACCCTTCCGCAAAAGGGATACACCGTGCCGAGCACAAAAGCGGAGCGGATAAAAGCGCCTTCGCTTGATTTTGCCCCCTCTGCGCCGCCTAACGTGCCTATTTACCCATCCTGGGATGTGCTACGCCAGTATCCACGCTATGGCGAGGAATCGGGCAAAAACAAACCCAATACACAACCTGTCAATGAGGAAAAAGAGAACAATGCCGAATCAACCCTTCGAACCCTCGCTAAAAAAACCGTGGGTTAATCACGTACTACTGGCAATAGTGCTATTGCTGACTTCCCCCTGGGTGTTGGCCGACTGGAAATCTTCCATCCAAACGTATAGCAAAGATGTTCAGGTGGCGTTATATGCGGTTGCCGCTATCTGTGCGCTGATCACCTTAACCTGGGTGGGTATCAAATGGCTGATTTCCCGCTCAAATGGTGACATGGATACGACACTGATGGACTACTTTAAACAAATTGGTGCGGTAGCGTTAGTGGGCGGGGTTATCCTGATTGGGACGGCGGCCTGGCAATTCTTCGGGGGAACCGGACTGTGAAAAAAGAGGCTGAACACCTGGAATTTGACAGCCACAATGGGATGAGTCGCATCCCTCTCTTCTGGGGGTGCCTATCTTCCCGTTGCTACTTTGTTTTGTTGGCACACTGGTATTCGGTGTCAGTGGATTTAGCGCCTTTGGCGGGTGGGGTGGCTTGCTGGCATTACCGTTTTTGTTGGTAGGGATAGCCCTTCGGATCGTTTGCGAGAAAGACGATAAATATTTGCGCCGCTTGCATTTTATGCTACGTCGCCTTCGCCTGAATCGCAGGTTTGGTAAATCGTTGTTCGTCACCCCGCAAAATCCAAAATGGAGTCAATATTATGGCCGCCGCTATGCGAAAGTCCGTTTTTCCGGTGGAGACTAAAGCGCCGTTAATGGGCTATCACGTCGGAGAAAACATTGTCACTTTGCCTGGCAATCGATTACTGAGCGTGGTGCGATTAAAAGGTATCTCCCATGAGACCCGTGAACCCGAATCATTAAACAGGTTGTTTTCCCTGCTTAACCGTTATTTTCAAGCATTAGGAAAAAAAGAAGGCAAAAACCTGATGCTACAAACTTACATCACAAAAAACAAAGTCAGGCTCAACACACAGTATGCTTTGGCGTTACCCGCGTTGCAGGCGTTTGTTGATGCTTACACCGCCCCGTTTCGTGAGGGTGAGTTTCGGCAGGTCGGTTATAGTCTGGCATTGATCCTCAAGTATCAGGATTTAGAGGACGGAATAGCACGGATAGAGGAATTGATCACCGTCTCAAAAACGATGCTGGAGCCGTTTGATGCTTCCCTGCTGGGGATGGAAGAAAATCAGCACGGTGCCTTATTTTCACAAATTGGTCGTTTTTACTCGCTGCTGTTCAACGGCCAGGAACAAGATATTTTAGTGAGTGATACGCGGTTGGGGGATGCGGTCATCGACAGTGTCACCCATTTTGGTGGCTATGATTTTATTGAAAATCGCCCGAATAAAGGCGGTCAGCGATTTTGTACCACCTATGATCTGCGTGATTACCCGGCCATTTCAACACCGGGTATGTGGGATGAAGCGGTTGAGCAACAATTTGATTTCACGTTGGTTCAGACCTTTTTGTTTGAGGATAGGAACAAGGTTAAGGCCGCCTTTAAAAAACATACTGCTGACTTAAAAGCCGTGGAAGGGGAATCGAACCAAACCGATGAGATAGAGCAGGCTGTACAGCAAATCACACAGGGAACATTGGCCTTTGGCAAATACCACGCGGGGCTAATCGTTTATGGCGACACGCCCGATGAAGCGATTGCCAACGGGGCGAAAATGGATTCCCTGTTCATGACGCACGATACTGCCTTTATTCGCTCAACGCTGACGAATATTGATACTTGGTTTACTCAATTTCCGGGCGTAACGGATGCCGTGTATCCGATGGCGAAATCGACCGAAAACCTGGCTTGCGGTTTCTCATTGCACGCGACCCCAACAGGGAAAGCAACAGGCAATCCGCCCGGAGATGGTACGGCGCTGATGCCGCTGAAAACCGTGAATGAAGGGGTTTATTTTCTTAACCCGCACGATAGCCCGTTAGGGCACAACAATACCGGCGAGAAGCTGGCCGGTCATATTGCGGTAACGGCCATGACCAACGCGGGTAAAACCACGCTAGAAGCCTGTATGTTGATTCACTTTAGCCGCTGGAACCCGATGATTTTTTCTCTTGATTACAATCATTCATTGGAAAACGTGCTTCGCGCATTGGGTGCGCACTATTTTACCGTATCGCCAGGGGTTTATACGGGCATTCAGCCTTTCCAGTTCCAAGACTCACCGTCTTTACGTCAGTTTTTGTTCGATACCGTGAAGCAGTGTGCAGGCGAAACCGCCCCCGACGAGGAAAGGGAAATTCAGGATGGCATTGAAGCCGTGATGCGGCACAGTGTGATAGAAAATCGCTCATTGTCTTTGATGTTGCAAGGGATCCCCAAAAAGGGCGGAAACTGCTTGCACACGCGCTTGGCGAAATGGTGTCGTAACGTAGACGGCCATCAGGGGCAGTATGCCTGGATATTAGATGCCCCGGTTAACCTGTTTGAGCCCCGAACATTACGTCGTCTGGCATTCGATTGCACCCTTATTCTGAACAAGGAGTATGCCGGTAAACATTCAGCCGCCATGGAGGTGATGCTGAATACTTTTTTTTATTTAAAACGCGAAATGCATGCGACGCAGCCAGGAAGTCTGTTAATCAATGTCATTGCCGAATATTGGGTTCCCCTTTCGTTTGAAAGTACTGCGGAAGCGATTAAGGAAATTTTAAAAGCTGGGCGGACACGTGGCGAGATTTTGATGATGGATACGCAATCGCCAGAAGATGCGCTCTCAACAGACTACGCTCCCGCTGTTATTCAGCAGGTGATCACACAAATCTGGATGGCCAATACCAAAGCAAAACGGGAAAGCTACAAGGCGTTTGGGATTGAAGGTAAAGAATTCGACAAAGTGGTTGAGCTCATTCCCTCCAGTCGTGAATTCATGGTTAAGCAGGGGCATCAGGCGGTAATGGTAAAATTCGTCCTGGATGAAAAATTGAAGTACTGGTTGCCGTTGCTGTCTTCAACTGATGAAAATCTGGCGGTGGCGGCACGTATTCGTCGTGAACTGAATACGGAGGATCCGGCAGTTTGGGTCTCTGCCTTTCTTGCCGAAATGCAACAGCTTCATCAGCAGGAGAAAACATCATGACCGATTTAGCAAAACGGAGAAAAACGACGATGGCGACTATTCTGGTAGCAGGAATGTGTCTATTTACGTCGGGGAGCCAGGCCGGTGTACCGACCATCAGCCCGGAAGGATTGGCACAGCAAAACGCCTACGCCAAGCAACAGGCCAGGGAAGCCGTCGCGCAGTTGAATAAGGCTAAAGAAGCGATTGCTCAGGCCAAAAGCCAGTATGAGCATTACCAAGGATTGATTGAAGGGAATTCGAAATTGGGAGACTTTCTTAACGACCCTTTGGTTAATGCGCTTATCCCGATGGGCGACTGGCAGCAGATTTACAACGATACCCAGCGCCTGCCGGAGTTACGCCAGCGATATGGATTAACTTCGAACGATCAAAAGGTACAACAGGCGTTCGACAAACTCTTAATGAAGGCGGGAACGCTGGAGGATGAAAAACGTGCCAGTGACCAGCGGGTGGTGAATGCTAAAAAATTGCGTGAGAAGTTGAATCTGGTGCAAACGCCGCAGGAGAAACAGGATTTAGCGTTGCGTTATCAGCAAGAAATGTTGGAACTCCAGACTCAGCAGATCCGGTTGCAGAACATTAAGGAACTGGCAGCAGAAAAAGAAAAACTCGCTGATCGCAAGCGAGCACAGGATTTCACCGATTACATGCTTGGCAAACGGCCTGATCTTCCCAAATACGATTAGTCAAAGTTGCACTTCGGTATAATCAGACATAGGCTAACCCTATGTCTATCAACGAAGGGATCATATGAAGAGAACGGTCGCCATTTTTAAAAATGGGAGAAACCGCGCCATCAGGTTGCCTGTAGAGATGGATTTTGCTGGCGTGAATGAACTGCTGATTGAACGGGAAGGCGATACGCTGATGTTAAAACCCATTCGCCCCACTTGGACAACCTTCACAGACAACAGCGAAAAGGCGGATGCCGATTTTCTGCTGGATCGGGAAACCGTTCTTGAAGAAGGGCATTTTTCCCTGTAACAATACCTTAAGTTTACATATTGTAAATTTTAAGAATTATGCTTATAATGTTTACATGATGTAAACATTGGTGTCGTATGCACATAATATCAAAAGAACCCTTTGAAGCTGCACATAGAAAATACGGGAGAGACGCCTATGCGATAGTCTCAACGTATAAATATCTGAAAGACAATAATTTTAAAAATCCTGAGGAACTCAAAAACATCTTTCCCAGTTTGGATAAATTCAAATATAGAGACAAATGGTGGGTCATTGATATAGGTGGAAATCATTTAAGATTAATCGTTTATATTAATTTTATTAATAAACGTGTTTACATCAAACATATCGTGACACATTCTGAATATGACAAATTGAATAAATATTATCGGGAGCATAAAAAATGATTACCGAAGCTATCCAGGCAACAAGGGCACTGGTGACAGCCGTTCCACTACTGGGTGGCAGTCATGCTCAATCAGATTATAAAGCGGCGCTTGAATTAGTCGATTATCTTATTGAAAATGATGATGAGAACCCTCTAATTGATATTTTGGCTGTCAAGATCGCGGAATATGAAGAACATAACGAACAATTTTATGAATTTAATAAAGCGCTTGAAGGGATGTCCACTGGAGTGGCAGCGCTACGGGTATTAATGGATCAATATAATTTGAAACAAACTGATTTGAAGAATGAAATAGGTTCGAGGTCGTTGGTTAGTCAAATACTGAGTGGCAAGCGCTCATTAACTATCGATCATATTAGATCTCTATCCGCGCGTTTTAACGTGCGCTGTGAAGTATTTATTTAATGGTGTTTCAGGACTGGCCACAACAAAAAGAGGACTCACTATGCAATATCGAAAAGCAGGGATGGCAAGAATGGTTTTGCTTGCGCTGGCATTGTTACTGACAGGGTGCAAAGATAAAGGCGAAGCGTTTGTTGGGCATTGGGTTCAAGTGAAAGTGAAAGAAGGAAAAAAGGCATCATCTTTAGACATTGAATTAGATGAGATCGCAAGCGAGCACAGGATTTCACCGATTACATGCTTGGCAAGCGGCCTGATCTTCCCAAATATGACTAGTTTGATCAGATATTTGCTCCATTGACCCTCAAACTCCAACATAATTTGTAATAATCGTCGCATTATGTCAGTATCATGACTATAGGAATATGACTATAGGAATATTATGAACGTCAATCAAGTATCAAAATCCGAATTCAAATCGAAAGCGCTTGAGTATTTCCGTCAAATTGAAGCATCAGGTGCAAGTCTTATCGTGACTGATCACGGTAAACCTGCGCTGGAAATACGTCCTTACCAGAATATCGTTCGCAACCCGCTTGAGGTATTACGTGGATCCGTCGTTAGTTATGTTAACCCCACCGCTCCTATTTCAGCGGATGATTGGGAAGCAGCTCAATGATCGTTTTGGACACGCATGTGTTGGTTTGGTGGGTAGCAGACGATTCAATGCTAAGCGTAACAGCAAAGGCGGCAATTGAAGAAGAACAGGCCAAAGGTGAGATCATTATATCCAGCATATCGGCCTGGGAAATTGCAATGTTAGTCCAGCGCGAGAGATTGCTGCTGTCGATGGACGTAGATAGTTGGCTTGCGACAGTCTCACAAATCGATGCGGTGCGCTTTGTGCCGGTAGACACAGAGGTAGCGACAAAATCTGTTGAGCTTCCTGGTGAATTTCATAAAGACCCATCAGACCGTATGATTGTAGCGACTGCACGTAAGCTGGCAGTACCACTCGTAACCAAGGACGAGAAAATTCGTACCTATGCTCATGTAAGAACAATTTGGTGACAGCCGTTCCACTATTGGGGGGAAGTCATTCTCAATCAGATTATAAAGCGGCGCTTGAATTAGTCGATTATCTTATTGAAAATGATGATGAAAATCCTCTAATTGATATTTTGGCTGTCAAGATCGCGGAATATGAAGAACATAACGAACAATTTTATGAATTTAATAAGGCACTTGAAGGGATGTCCACTGGAGTGACAGCGCTACGGGTATTAATGGATCAATATAATTTAAAACAAACTGATTTAAAGAATGAGATAGGTTCGAGGTCGTTGGTTAGTCAAATACTGAGTGGCAAGCGCTCATTAACTATCGATCATATTAGATCTCTATCCGCGCGTTTTAACGTGCGCTGTGAAGTATTTATTTAATGGTGTTTCAGGACTGGCCACAACAAAAAGAGGACTCACTATGCAATATCGAAAAGCAGGGATGGCAAGAATGGTTTTGCTCGCGCTGGCATTGTTACTGACAGGGTGCAAAGATAAAGGCAAAGCGTTTGTTGGGCATTGGGTGGAAATAACAAACAATGAACACCCAACGGATATGAAAATTACCTATGATAATGGTGTTTTTCATATTGATAAAAATGAGTATTACGCTCTTGGGTTGGCAGATTACAAACTAAAAAAATTAGAAGCGACAGCAAAATCAGACAATGTTCTGACTGTGATGGATCGTTTTGGGAAAACCATGAGGCTAAATGATGGTGTCATTAGCTTTGATAACGCAGAGTTTAAAAAACAAGATTAATCCTGTCTGAATAAGGAGATGATATGGATGTGCATATTGCACAAACACTATATCAGGCTATCGACGAAGGGTTAAAAAGCACCATTGCTACCGGTACGGCTAACGTTATGACCGCTACCGGCGTAATATTCGGAACCTGCTGGCTTATTCACTTAACCATGAAAAGTATTTACTGGCTTTTTCAGGGTTTGGATATGGCATTTCAGGATTTGCTTTTAACCATTGGGAAAGCATCGTTTATTATTTATTTTGCTTTTAATGTTAGCTGGTATATTGATACGGTTGTACCCGTGGTTAACGGGCTGCCTAACTGGATGGCGCAAACACTTTCTTCTTCGGGATTAGCGCAGTCTAATCAAGTTGATACAGTGATCTCAACCTTTTTCACCGCCTTACAAAACACGATAGGGGCGATAAAGTTCAGTATTTGGGACGAGGCTGCTGCGATGTGGCTTGGTTTTTTGGCTCTCTTGTTTTTTCTCTTGGGGGGCATACCTTTTATAATGGTTGTTGTTGGTACCCTTATTACCTTAAAGGCGGCCACATCAATCATTCTTGTTGTTGGACCTGTTTTTATTGCTTTCTCGTTATTTGATCAAACACGTCAATGGTTTTGGGGTTGGCTGTCAGTCATCGGTGGCTTTATGCTAACGCAAATATTATTTGGGGTAGTATTAGCGATTGAATTTAATTTTATTAATAGTGTAATAATAAATAATGGGAAAATAGATACTGATATATTAAGTTGTTTCTCCATACTTCTTTATTTTAGTGCATTTACCCTGTTAGCTACCGAACTCCCTAATTATGCTGCATCCATTATGGGGGGAGCACCTTCTGGTGGTGTGAGTAGTGTCGGGGGCATAGTGGGACGAGGGTCGGGATTAAGAGCGGCGGGCAATATGAGTAAAGCTACGGGTAAAAGTATTATGAAAGGTGTTAATAAATTCAGGAATAGAAATAGTATTGGTTAACCCTCCCTGTCACTTGCTCCATCCTCTTTTTCACTGTCAAAACAACATTCATTTCTAGGTCTTTATTATGAATTGCAAACTCTTATTGAGTGGGCTTGTTTGCGCTGCGCTGCTTTCAGGGTGCCGTTCATTATCTCCCTCCTCTGAGCCCTCCGGTCAATGGCAGGATGTCAATCAACGGGCTTCATTTGTTACTTATCCAGGGGGTGAGCATGCTGAGCCGCAAAGATAAAAAACAGGTTATTACTCAGGAAAAGAAAATCATTTATGGCGATGAAGAGCTCTCCGGCAAAGAAAAGGAGATCGGTCAGGCTGTCCAGGCGTATACGCACGCCGCAAAATGGTTCGAAAAAAACGTGGCGGAGGGGTATCGCCGTCAAGCCCGTAACAGTCGGTATTTGTCGATTTTCTTTGGTGTGCTGGCGTTTATGTCTATGGGTGCCGTGCTGGGGCTGACTCCCCTTAAAACCGTCGCGCCGTATTTGGTTCGGGTGGATAACAATTCGGGTTATACCGATATTGTCGCTCCCCTGACGGCGGGGAAAAAACCGGAGCAGGTGCAGGATGAATATTGGCTGGCAACCTACGTTCGCACCTATGAGTCCTACAACTGGAGTTCGCAAACTTCAAATTATGCGCTGATTAAACTCCTGTCTCATAGCGAACCGTTTACGGAATACAAAAACTTCCAGCTTTCCAGTAAAGGTTATACCGAAGTACTGGGTAAAAATCTGCAAATCAGGACGAAAATCAACAACGTTGTGCCCCTGCGTGCGGCACGCGGCGCGGAGTTGCAGGCAGATAAAAACATTAAAACTTATCAGGTACGTTTCACTAAAACCATTCTTGATCGCAATGGGAATCCTGATCCGCAAAGCCAAATCACACACTGGTTGGCAACCGTCTCTTTTGATTACAACAATCCCTCGGTGACGCAGGAAGACCGGTGGCTTAATCCCATGGAATTCGGCGTTCATGCTTACTCAAAAACGCAGGAAGTTAAAGGGGGATAACGAAATGAAAAAATGGATGGCAGCCACGTTGATTTGCGCTGTTTTTTCTTCTGGTGTAGACGCTGAAACAGTGGGAAAGGGCGCTTCACTGGATAAACGTATTCGAACCGCGCTTTACAGCCCTGATAATGTTTACCGGCTAAACACCATGAAGAACCGGACATCAACGATTCAATTTCCCCCGGGAGAAACGGTAAATCGAGGGAGTGGGTTGATTGCCACGGGCAATCCCGGTGCCTGGGTGATTGGGGCTAATCAAGATGGCAATATGGTTGTCGTCAAGCCGGACATTAACGCCACTGACGCCAACACCAATGTCATTATTAACACCAACAAACATACCTATATTGTTGAGTTGAAACTAACCGACAATCCGGCGGCCATGACTTACTTGCTGCGTTTTAATTATCCTGTGCCGCCAAAACCCGAAGAATCGCCTTTTAAAGGCCGTCAACGGAATAAAAATCCCTGCGAAGGGAGAATCAACCGTAATTATCAAAAACGAGGGGATATGTCGTTGTCGCCCTATGAAATTTGGGATAACGGCACTTTCACTTGCTTGCGCTTCCCAACCAATGCACCGCGCCCCGTCATCTATCAAGTGCTGCCTGACGGCACGGAAACACTGGCGAACCTACGTTCAGTTAACGACATCATGGTAGTTCATGGTGTCAGTCAGCGGTTTAGGTTACGTCTAAATCGTCTGGTGCTTGAACTGCGTACCGAACAAAACAATACCGGTTGGTACAACGATAACGGTACCACCACAGGTAAGGTTAGGGAGGTGAAGAATGCCGGTAAAGAGTGATATAGAAAATACGCAAAACCGCTCTTCCTGTGCGGCGGTCTATGCGAGGGGCGATTTTGATGCCAGACCCCAACGCAAAAAAAGGAAGATGAACCTTACCACCCTTCTAATCGTCGGGGGATCGGCCTGGGGCTGCTGATTGCGGTGACGGTCATCATCATGACGGCCTCCAGCCACATGAGTAAAAATAACCCGATTGATGAATCGAGGGTGAAAGCTGATGTTGCCCTGCAACGCACGGTGAGCAAAGACGAAGCGATGAAGAACTTCATGACCAATAAGGAAAAAGAAGAAATCAAGGTCGTTGTTCCGCCGCCGACAGAACCATCAGACGTGACGGTTTCCACGGCGTCGAAAAACACGCCCCCGATACCGGCCATACAGACAGTCCACCTACTGTTCAGATCGTACAGGATGGGGGTATTTTCCCCACTGTTCCGCGTTTTCAGTCGAAGGGATTAAGTGTGGGCGCTGTCGGGGGCACGGTGAGAGGCAAATTGCACCGCATGAAGATGCCGATATTGCGCAAATTAACGCCTTTGCTAACGCGCCGCCCGCTGAATTTGGCCGTAGTTATGAAAGGGAGGGCGTTGTTATCGGAGAGGCACGCCGAGGAAGTTTATCGACCCTTTCAGGGACGGGATTTGCGCCCAACAAAGCACAGGTGATGCCGTCACGTCAATTTCTGGTCACCCATAATACCTATACCCGGTGTGCGCTCTATACCGCCATCATTACTGACCAACCCGGTTTAATAGAATGTCGTCTGACCGAACCGCTGTACTCGTCTGATGGCTCTGTGGTGATTGCTGAAGCAGGAGACAAATTGACCGGTGAACAAAAAGTGGAAGTCCGGGCGGGGCAAACGCGGGTATTCACTTCATGGACTGAATTGGAAACGGCCAGCGGCGTCCGGGCGAAGCTCGATAGCCTAGGGGCAGGGGCGATGGGCGCGAGCGGAACGGCGGCCTGGATAGACAATCATTACCGGCAGCGATTTGGCGGCGCAGTCATGTTGTCATTTATTCAGGATGCGCTGCGCTCAGCGGCTAATGCGACTCAGCAAGGCAACCACGGTTACACCGTCAATAACAGTGAACAGAACGTCGAAAGTATGGCGAACAAGGCACTGGATAACAGTATCAACATTCCTCCTACCGCGTATATTTTGCCCGGCACCGTGATGACCGTCATTGTTGCGCGTGATATTGATTTTTCATCTGTCTTCACCCTGAGGTAACACCATGGCAGATAATTTTAACTCGCTGCTGGCACGGGATTTTCTGGCACAAAGTGGGGTGTCGGAACGGTTAAACCGTGACGGTGTCACTGAGGTGGCCATTAACCGCCCGTTTGAAATTTGGACAGAATCGGCCGTGGGCTGGGTGCAAGAATCCCTCCCCGCACTGGATTATGATTTGTGTTGGAAACTGGCAAACAGCCTTTCGACCTATAACCATCGGTTTTTGTCGATTCAGTCACCGATAAAAACGGTGGAATTGCCCGATGGTGAGCGCGGGCAGATTGTCATCCCCCGGCCTGTGAAGCCGGAACTATCTCAATGACCTTTCGCAAGCCCTCCTTGGAGCGCTTTAGGCTAGAAGACTACGCCAGCAGTGGACGTTTTGAAAAAATGCAAAAGCGCCGTCGTTGCCAACACGCCCTTCAGCCTTTTGAAGTCGAATTAAAGCAACTTCTTGCTGAGCACGACTGTGTGGCCTTTTTCAAAAAGGCGGTGCAGCACAAACTCAATATCATTATTTTCGGCGGGACGGGTTCCGGTAAAACCACTTTTGCCAAAGCGGTGGTTGATCTTTTTCCTCACGACCGGCGAATGTTGACCATTGAAGAGTTGAACGAATTAAAACTACCGTATCACCCTAACCATGTCCATTTGCTATACGGTGACACGGTTTCACCGAAAGAATTGGTTTCTTGCTGCATGAGAATGAAAGGCGATCATATTTTCCTGGCGGAGTTAACCGGGGATGAAGCCTGGGACTTCATGGAGCTGCTTAATACCGGGCATCCCGGCACGATCACCACCGCCCATGCCAATGATAGCTTGTCGGGGTATGCACGTGTTTGTGGCCTGATCAAGCAAGCCCCGATTGGGCTTGGACTGGATTATGCCTATATCGAGCGGCGGGTACGTACCTCGTTTGATGCGGTGATGTATATGGAAGGCACGCATATTCTTGAGGTGGCCTATGAGCCTGAGATCAAACAGGCTTTGCTTAACGGCGGTTCGTTGTCCTCTTCCCTTCACGAAAGGTCACTTCTATGTGGAAAATAGCGATAACTCTCATTGTGCTGATGATGGTGTTTTTTGTGATCGGTTTATTTGTCGGCGGGGGGTGTATTTGGCGCTCATTGGCGGCAATTTCCGCCAGGCTACGCTCAGGACACTGATGGAGGCCGGGGCGTTTTCACTGTTCCATCGTCAGAAAATATTTTTGCCTTGGGCGTGGTGTGTGACCGTGGCGTTAACCTTTCTTCCGTTGGGGTTGACCTTGTTTGCTCTTTTGCTGGGGAAGAACAAAAAAACAACGTTGCACGGTGACGCCAGATTTGCCACGCCAAAAGAGCTTAAGGCGTTTAAATACCGAGGGAACTATCAGTGAGGAAACAAGCCAGATCGCCCTATAATGCGACAAACCCGCAAAAACGAATAGAGATGTTTCCGCCTATCTTGATAGGAAAACATCCTACTGATGATGATTTTCTGGCCTCGTATGGTCAAACGTTTGTGATGTTAGCGGCAGCGCCCGGTACGGGTAAAGGGGTGGGGATGGTTATCCCCAATGCGCTCACTTACCCGGACTCGATGGTGATCAATGATCCAAAATTCGAAAACTGGCATTTGACCGCGGGTTTTCGTGCCTCCTGTGGCCAGGCGGTATACCGTTTCTCGCCGGAAATGCTGGAAACCCACCGCTGGAATCCGTTATCGCGTTTAAACCGCGATCCCCTGTTTCGCCTCGGTGAAATTAAAGCCATGGCCAGTGTACTGTTTGTGCCAGACAACCCCAAAAATGCGAGTTTTTTTGGTGCGTCTGCGGATATTTTCACGGCGTTGGTGTTGTATCTGATGGAAACCCCGTCATTGCCGTTTACGCTGCCGCAAATTTATGAAATAGCGGCGCAGGGAATGGCGCTGGGAGAGTGGGCAAAAAAGGAACTGGACGCCCGTTCTAATGGCAATACGCCGCTGTCGTCAGAATGTCTGCGTGAGATGAATCGCCTTGTTTCGTCTTCTCAGAGCAAAACGGGCTGGCCGATCACACAAGATATCCTGAACAAAAGGCTATCTCTGTACGGTGAAAAAACCGTGGCCTGGGCGGTATCGGGTGATGATATCAAGTTCGACGATCTCCGCAGGAAAAAGATGACCGTTTACTTTTGCGTGACGGAAGGCGCTTTACTGAAATTCGGCGCACTGATGAACCTGTTTTACAGCCAGGCCATCGCGGCCAACAGTAAAATTTTGCCAGAATACGGTGGGAATAATCCAGATGGGACGCTGATCTACCAATACCAAGTGCTTTTCTTGATGGATGAGTTTGCTGTGATGGGGGTCATTGAAAAAATGAAAACCGCCCTTGCGCTAACGCGTGGTGCAGGGCTTCGCTATCTCATCATCTTCCAAGGTAAGGCACAACTCCGCGCCGATGAACTCTATGGTGTTCAAGGGGCGAACAGCATCATGGATGCGGTGCATATTGAAGTGGTGTATGCGCCCGGCAATATTGATGCGGCTACTGAATACAGTAAACGTTTGGGCAATACCACGGTGAAGGTGGCGAATTTTTCGGAAAATTACGGGGAAAAGAAAACCCGTTCGAAAAGCTACAGTGATCAGGCCAGGCCACTGATGCTACCGCAGGAAGTGAACGAGCTTCCTTACGACAAGGCGTTAATTTTTGTTCAGGCCACCGATAAAACCCCGGCGCTGAAAATTTTGGCAAGAAAAATAGTCTGGTATCAGGAAGCGGTTTTTCAGGCGCGCGTAAATTTGCCCCTTCCTGCTGTTCCTGTGGGCGATGTGAATGCCATAGCGGCGCTGGTTGTCCCCATGAATATCAACAAACCGATGGCTAACGTCACCCTTGCCCCGCCCCATGATTTAGGTATGAATGAAGAGCAGCAACGGCGGCGTATGTCAACCGAAGACAAGTCAATTAACGATCCGGATTATGTAGAAATCACCGAAAACGATCTTCCGTAATTCACTTATCCAAAGGTATCACCATGAAAAAAACCGTTATTGCGGCGGCACTGTTGTGTCTGGCCGCCAGCCCTGCTGTTTTTTCCGCGCAAGAAGTAGATTCAAACGATGCCTGTGCTGTTTTTTTATGCATGGCGGGGAAAGTTCAGGGAGCCAACCCTGCTGAATGTTCAGGCACTGTGGGGAAATTTTTCAGCATCAATGCCTTTAAGAAAAAACACCGTTTTAATCCCTTAAAAACGTTAGATATGCGCAAACAATTCTTGGGGAACTGTGCCAGTGCTGATCCGGACTATGTGCGCAAAATCCTCAGTAAATTTGGCCGACTCCGTGGCTGACGCGCCGCTAGCGGCTTGTCCAACCCGGTATCCGCCCGGAAAGAATTTCCAGACGGCCACCGGGTTCATGATAAAAAAGAGAATGTATTATGCGAATTGAGCCTGTTATCGGCATGTCACTACTTGCTTGCCTGTTATCCGCGTGCAGCAGTCCCCCGACATTGCCTGAGCCGAAAGGGGTTTTTATCCCGGCTAATCCTGAAATGCCGTCTTATTTATCGGCGACAAATAAATCAAAAATATTACAGACCAATAAAACAAACTCAAAAATTAGGTCGGTGGGCGTTGATACCGGTAAGACGGTGACAGACAAAATATCTCAGCCTGTAGTAAAACCGGCGAGTAATAGTATTTCCAGGCCACAAAAAACCGAAATGCTTAAAAGCGTTGTAAAACCGGTAACCCTGCCCCCGCCTTCGCCTGTTTCAGTGGGTAAAAATCCTTTTTCAGCGACGGGAGCACCGATTAAGGCGGGGATCATACCGATAGTCAAACCCGTTCCGCCTCCTCGTATCTGGAGGGTTAAGCCAGGACGTACCTTAAAACACGTGTTCATGAAATGGGCGGATGATGAAAAATGTCATGCCACGAAGCGCTGGTCTGTTCGCTGGAATACACAAACGGATTATCTGATTGATTCGCCGTTGACGTTCACTGGCTCATTTGAAGCTATGACGCAGAAATTATTCTCGCTGTATCGCCATGCGAATACCCCTCTGTACGTTGATGGTTATAAAGCACAGTGCTTAATCATTATTAATGATCCCGATAAAGACCAAAAGAAAGGACGCTAACATGAAGATTCAATTTTTAGTTATTTGCATTGGCGTTGCCCTTTCTCTTTCGGGCTGTGCGGTGAATCGCCGCGTGAATACGCTGATGGAGGGCGCTCAAACGGATTCCGATAAAGTCAGTTCGATGCTTCAAGCGGCCTCAACGGCGCGCCCCGCGGTTCAATTTCATGAAGCGCAATGGGTTAATCCTGTCCCCATTAAATCGGTCACTGCGGTGCTGCCGCCTGAAATGGTGCGCTGCCATATCACCTACAAGCCGGCTAAACCGCAAACGATTTACCAGTTTAGTCAGGATGTGACGCAGCAATGCGGTATTCGCGTAAAAATTTCGCCTGATGCTGCCGCGATGCTCAGCAGAGGCGCTTCTGACCGTGGCGGGAGCGGTCAAACTCAGCAGATGGATCAGGTTCCTGCGCCCCTGCCTTCGGTTGATAGCAACGGCATGATGCCGCTGCAAGCGATGGGAGCCCCGATGGGTCGCCCATCTTCAGCCTCAGCGCCGGCAAGTAATACCATTACCGATGTGGCTTATTCGGGGCATGTCTCACGTTTGCTGGATTTAGTGACCGCCCGTTTAGGGATTTCCTGGCGTTATGAAAGGGGCGCTATCACGCTTTTCTATCTGGAAACCCAGCGCTTTACTATTGATCCCACCAATGCCAAATATTGGATTAAGAATAATCAAAAGAGTGGGCTATCAACCCAAAGTGGTAGCAGTAGTGGTAGTTCGGGGCGGGGATGTCCGGTAATAGTGGTTCCAGCACCTCGCAACAAACTGAAATGGCGAATGATCTGTATGGTGATATCCAAAAAACGGCAGAAAGTATGTTAACGCCCGGCGTGGGACGAGTGACGATGAATCAAACCTCGGGCGTGGTGGTAGTAACGGATGTGCCCGAAGTGGTAAGAAGTATTGGTGACTACCTGCGGGATGAAAACACCAAATTGTCAAAACAGGTGTTGCTGAAAGTGGTGGTTTACACGGTGCATACCGATATCTCGGACAAGTTAGGCATTGACTGGGATATCGTCTTCCAATCCTTGTCAGGAAAATACGGCATTCATTTGGCTAATGCTTTTAATGCCGGGTCTGATTTATCCCAGGGTGGCTTTGAAATTTTGCAAACCGCCACGGGCAGAGCATCACAATTTGCTGGTTCGAAATTTTTATTGCAGGCGCTGTCTGAGCAAGTCACGGTCTCGGACGTGAAAACGCTGTCCATCATGACCACCAACTTAGCCACGGCGGGGATGCAAATTGGGAAGCAGACGACTTATCTGCGTAAAACGTCGGTGACCACGGGCAATGCAACCACCGGATCGGAGCCGGTTCAATCACTCGAGCCGGGAGAAATTACCACCGGCACTAATATTCATATCATGCCGAAAATATTAGCAGACAATGAAAAAATGATGCTCACGATGATGATGGACATTTCGTCGCTCAATAAATTGAGGAAAATTGAGAACAAAAATAAAACCGAAAGTATCGAAGCGCCTGATACCGACTCACGCTCGATCCCACAACGTGTGTGGCTTAAGCCGGGCGAGACCGTGATCATGAGTGGTTTTGAACAGAATATTCAGGAGGGCAGCCAGCAAGGGGTGGGTTCCCCGGGCAATTTCTTATTCGGCGGCGGTATGTCGGGTAAGAGTAAGAAAGAGTCTTTTGTGATCACCATTACGCCCTTGTTGCGTTAGGGGCGGGATGCGTATCCGAGTTCCTTTTGGCTACGCAATGCCAGAACAAAAACGGTATCGATATCTGAAAGATAACGGTAAAGAGCCATATAACCTCGAGAACGATGGCCGATCACCAATTCTCTTTTATCGCCGCTGACGGGTCTGCCAATGAGGGGGTTATGCTCTAGCACCGCTATTGCCTGAATGATTTCCTGAATACGTGATGTCATATCGATCACTTTATACTGAGTCAGGTGCTCGATAATACGATCAATATCATCACCGACTTCAGGTGCCAACTCAATTTTTGACATTTAACATCCCAATTTTCTGGCAACAGGTCTGGTTTGATGCGAACCCGCTGTAAGGTGGCTTTCCAGATAGCGACGCATTTCATGCCAAGGGATGGTTTCTCCTGTTGCAATAATTTTGGCGTATCGTTTCTCTGCTTCCTCATTGAAATCGTTGCGTAATTCTTCCTGTAGCGTTTTTTCCGCGATAGCTTGAAGGATAAAATTATGTGGGGTGGTATCGGCATGCTCTGCCGCCGCCGCCACTCTCGCTTTCAGTTCATCCGTTAAGCGAATGGTTGTTGTGGACATAACGCCTTCCTATTTACATTAAATTTAATGTAGCTCAATTGTGCTACATCAATCCCTATTTTGCAAGAGTGTGGGGACTATAGGAAAAAACTAATACAGATCGTCACTTACAACAAAGTCTTTGTTGTGGGAGGCGGAATGGCGCGCAATTAAATGCGTTTCCTTTAACCCCGTATGAGTGAAAAACTATGAAAAATCATTGTATTAATTCAATAAATAAAAATGTGGGCTATAGCAGTTGTGACAGCCCGGCGGTGTTTATTCTCAATAATGGACAGGATACCTTTGCGCTTCACCTGGAGATTCTGTTGGATTGCTTGAGGATGGCGCAAGATCACGGTCATGTGCCTGCCCTCGATTCAGCCTGGTGGCAGCAGGCGATAAATTATGTTGATAAACAGCTGTAATAGAGAATGTCAAAGCCTCAAATCACTCGGTGAATGGTCTATTAACCAGTTTTTCATGGCGGCATCCATACGGGATTGCCAGTGTTTGCCTGTTGCCCGAAATTGTTCTACCACCTCGGGTGAAAGACGAATAGTAATTTTTGTTTTGGTGGGTGCTTTTTGACGACCTCGAATGCGCAGCGTTTTCAAAAGAGAAAGGGGTAATACTTCTTCAGCAGGTAGCATTAGAGCAAAGTCTTTCTCTGTGAGTTCACGTACCTCACCTTGTTCATCAATCAAGGGTAAGTAATTTTTCATATTTAACTCCTTCTCTGGCATTTGCTTTACGAAAACTAATGACTCTGATGCCGTTATTAATTTTAGAAAAACACAGCACGTGTAAACGTTTTTTTAAATAGCCGACCGCAATATAACGAATTTCTGGATAACTTTTACGTTTATCAATAAAGAAGAATGCAGTAGCAAAGTCGAAATCCTTAACGCTATTAAAATCAATACTCCGTTCCGCAATATTACGTTGGTTTTTCAATGTATCGTACTCAATTTTCATACATCAAATTGTACATACAATTAAATAATTTTTCAACACATTTTTAAAGGAAAAAATGGATGCTTAAGCCAATATTGCTCGTTTGTCAGGGCTGCTTATCGGGAGAGAGTATGGTGAAAGGTGCAAGAGAAATGGCGCAGTTCAAACTGCGCATTCCTGATGAATTACTGAAAGAATTGAAACAAGCGGCGAAAGAAAACATGCGCTCGGTTAATGCTGAAATTTTATTACGCCTTGTGAAGGAGGACTATAGGAAAAGAATCAATGACTTCTAATGAAAAAAAACCAATACGTCTCGTCACCTACAACAACAAAGTCTTTGTGGTGGGGCTGGAATGGCGCGCCATTAAAGGCGGCCTGCATTATATGAAAGAGGTGAAAGCCATTGGGAAAAGAGAAAATTTGGATGTGGTTGCCATCCGGCAAAATGACTCCATCCAGGCGGGCTTTGCCCCTAAATTTACCGTTCCGCTAAAAGGAAAATATTCGCTGGCGGTGTCGCTGGTGTCATTGATCCCGGGTAAATGGCTGGCCGTGATCCCGTTAAACAAAGACGACCTGAATACGGATTACATTGTGATGGCGTCTACCGGCGGGCTGGTGATGCCCTGGACGGACAAAATCGTTTCGCCAGCAGTATTAGAGCAAGAGGTTGTCGATATTACCTCGCGTTTAGCCAAAGGTGAGGGAGAGTTTAAGGTTTTTGGTGATAAGCGGTTTTTATGGGTGACGGATGACCTTTCACTTACAGCGTTGTTAACGGTTAAAAACCTTAAAAAAGAATTTAAGCTTAAACCCTTAACCTGGGGACTCACCAAAAAAGAAAGGGTTTCCTGGGCGGTTTTTCTTGTTTTTCTGCTGATAGCGTTCTCTTTTTTTAACCGCTATCAACAGAATAAAGAACATAAAGCCCGTTTATTGGCGATAGAAAAACAAAAGTTAGCCGACGATATCAATAAAGAAGCACGTTATAAAGCGGCGCTCCTTAGCTTAAAACACCCTTGGGTAGATAAACCCTCTATCCAACATTTTATCCAACGTTGTGATCAAACCCTACAGCAAATCCCGCTGTCATTGGGGGATGGATACCGACGCAGATCGATTGTTTTCATGATAAGGCGGAAATGCTTTTTGCCCGGTTGGAGGGCTCTGCCGTCGGTGCAAGTGATTTCAAATCCGGTGTAGAAAAACACTTTTCGGTTACCCCTGCTTTTAATGTTAAACAACCCGATGCCGCGGTGTTCTTTGTTCCTATCAAGCCGGTACCGGAAGGCGATGACCCGTTACTGCCACTGTCACATCAGTTAGACAAACTGATTACGTTACTGCAACGCCACAATGTGATCTTTACGTTAACGGACGTCCCGCCGCCGGAAAAGAAAACGGATGAGCCAGGCTTCGAACATCCTCTACCGCATTGGCGTGAAATGAATTTCAGCTATGACAGCAGGGTAACACCCCGTCTTATTTTTAAAAATGAAGCGATGCGTGGCATGAGAATAACAGCAATCACCTTTGTGATTAATCAAGACAGTGCCGACATAAAATATAAAGTTCAAGGGGTTATTTATGGCAAACCGTAATAGGGTAAACGTGATCAAAATCTTTCTCTTTTTATTTTCCTTTTTCCCCTTATTACTTCGCGCTAATCCTGAAATAAAAACCGTCGGTGAATTGGATGCCTTGCAAAGTCAAACCACCTATTACAAGGCTTTGGCGGCACGAAACAAAGCCAAAGAGGAGGTGGGATTAATCACACCGCATCAGACAGGTAGGTTAGTAGAAACGCCTGCCAATGCGCGTCATCGTGATCCACTTCCTCACATTAGCAAAATCATTGGCAATGGCAAAACGATTGATGTGCGCTTGCGTTTTGCCGATGGCACCGAAATGACCCGAAAAAAAGGCGATCTTATTCCCGGTGGTTTTACCCTCAGTCAGGTTTCCTTGGATGAGGTAATTATCACCAACGCGGCGGGAAATAAAATACTGTTAAGTGAGGTCGCTCCATGAAAGTGATCAGTTTATCCGGTAGCCATGCGGTACCGGATTACCGTTTACCGCCAAAATTAAATGATGCGATCTGTTTAGTGAAAGGCGATGACGGCGCTTTGACATTAAAAGTCGCCCTGCCCTTTATTGATTGTCTTGAGGTGATGGATTATGAGCGCCGGTTAAAAGCCAATAATGTTCAATTCACGTTAATGTCCTGTGCATTATCGGACATTGTCGAGTTGAAAAAATCGGCTGAGTCGGACGGGGAGAATGAGGAGGATAAATCGACAAAAACCATACAAAAAAGAATCATCAAAATCCTCAGTGACGCGGTAGAAAAAAGAGCCTCCGATGTGCATATCCGTTTGGAAAAAATCTTCTGCAAAGTGTATTTCCGGATTGACGGAAAGTTGGCTTATTACGGTGAATATGCGGCGGCTGAAGGCAGTCGGTATATCAATTGTCTCTACAACACCATGTGCATTAACCAAAGTCATGCTTCCGTCTCTTATTCTGAATCCTCCGATGCCAAAGTGAGGGAAGAATATGTGCAAGCACTGGGACTCACCGGCGGGCGTTTTGGTAGTCGCGCCAGTGGGGAGGGATTGGCGGTGGCGATCCGTTTAATCGCCCGGCGCGATAAAGCCTTGGCGATGCGAGAATTGGGGCTCACCGCGCAACAGGAAGACACACTGGAAAGGGCGATTTCTAAACCGTCGGGCATGATTTTTTTCACCGGTAACACTGGATCAGGAAAAAGCACCCTGGTTCAAGTGATCAGTGAACTTATCACCGCCAGAGACCCCGGCATTAATTTGATGACGGTTGAGGATCCGATAGAATCGCCGATCAAAGGGGCGGTGCAAACCGCACTGGGGGCGAAAGAAGCCTGGTGGCAAGCGATAAAAAGCCTGATGCGGCTCGATATTGACTGGATCGTGATGGGAGAAGTGCGTGATTCGCTTTCCGCCCTCGCGGCCATACAGGCAGCGCAAACGGGGCATTTTGTCTTAACCACCCTGCATACCAGCCATCCCATTGATACCCTCACACGACTGAAAGGGCTTAATGTCGACAGTGACTTACTGTCAGATGCCTCGCTCATCACCTGTTTGGTGGGACAGAGTCTGGCACCGAAACTCTGTCCACAGTGTAAAAAGAAATACACCGCACATAAAAAGGAAGTGCAGCCGATTTTCAACGGATTAATTGAGCAGTTTTGCCGGCCAGAACAGGTTTACCTGAAAAATGCCTCAGGCTGTGAGCAGTGCAATGGCAAAGGCGTCAAGGGACGTACCGGTATTTTTGAGGTTATTGAGATCGATGCGCAATTTATGCACCTGTATCACACCTGCGGCAAAACCAGCGCCTATAACTACTGGTACGAAAACGGCGGTTCCACCTTATGTGAAAACACCTTGCGCTTAATTAATGCGGGCATCATTGATCCGGTCTCCAGCCATAAAAATATCTGTAATCTGGATAGAGACTGTCTTGTTTTTACTGATGTGGTCAGAGAAACCGCAAAACGACACCGGGAAAGCCGCCATGAATAAATTCCAGCGTTGGCTCTGTAAACTCACCTTGAACTCAGATGATCGCGAAGCTATTTATGACAATTTTCGCCACTATTTATTGGATGGTCAGAGTCTGGAAAAAACCTTTGACAAGATGATTGTCAATTACACCCGCCGTGGCAAGAAACCCAACAATGAAATCGCCCAGATATTAACCGAATGCGCTGCCCATCTTAAAGAAGGCCATTCGCTGGGCGAAGCATTAAAAGACTGGTTTCCTGAACAAGAGCTCAGCGTAATTGATGCCTGTAATATCGCGGGGCGGCCTTGGGACGGCTTTAAAAAGGCGATGAAAATCGCCACATCAACCGACCGATTGAAAAAAGCCATCCGGGGGGCGATGTTAACCAGTGCTTATCTTTTTTCATTGTCTTTTATTATCTTGGCGATGGCCTGTGTGATGTTGGTGCCGTTTTTGCTGGAATCGGTGCCTTTGGTCAGATGGAGCTTAGCGCAAAAAGGCGTGTACTATTTTTATATTTTTATCGTTTCTTATGGCTGGCTGTTAATTATCGGCTTCATTATTTTTTGTTCCATCATCGCCTATACAATGCCGCGTTGGGTCGGGAAAAAACGATTTTATGCCGATCAATTCCCCCTTATTCCTTTTACAAACAACGGCAAGGCGCCACCTTTATTACCAGTATTGATGCCTTACTGTCATCGAATATTCCGTTAAAAAATGCGCTGATTAAAATGCGCGAGATGTCTCAATCTGCTTGGTTAATCGAAAAAATTAACGGGGCGTTAGCGCGCTTAGCCGACGGGGAAGAAAATCTGGGATCGGCGTTAGATACCGCGGGGTATGAGTTCCCGAGTGAAGACGCCATTATCAAAATGCAAAGTTTATTCGAAACCACGAATCAGGAAGGGTCATTAGAACGCTTTGGTGATCGTCTGTTAGAAAAAACCTTACTCAATGTCGAACGACAAGGCAATGTGATTAAAGTCGTCAGTATGTTTAGCGGTGCGGCGGCCACCGTCGGTATCGTTGGCATTATGTACAGCTTAATTGAAATCGCCATCAACTTTTAAAGGATAAAGAATATGAAATCATTAAAAAAAGGTATTTTTAGTATTACTGATGTCAGCACGGGGTGGGGCATGACCTTGGTGGGTCTAGCGATAGTGGTAGCGGCAGGCGTCGGATTATATATCAAAGTCAATTCCACCTCTGCGCTGACCTCCATTAACACCTTGCTCAATGAGACTAAATCATTGCGGATGTCAACCGGTTATGGCACCGCTAATTTAGTGCCCGCGTTAATTCGCTCAGGCGCTGTGCCCAAAGGCATCTCAATAATAGGCGATACACTTTTTAATTCGGCGGGGGGTGCCATCACCGTCACCGGCCGTGGCATAGGATTTGTTGTCTCGACCGCCGGCATTAATGAAAAAGATTGCATGAAACTCGTCACCACCTTAGGAAACGGCGATATTGCCTCCACTCGCATTAACAGTGCGGCGGCGATGGTGGGTGAAATCTCACCGGCTCAGGCGTCTGCCGCCTGTGTTGCTGGAAAAAACAACACCGTTACGTTCACCACCAATATGTAATGACATTGTCACCTTTTTATAAAAATGGGGATAAAAAAATGAAATCGTTTAAAAAAGGTTTTTTAAACCTCATTGATGCCAGCACTGTTTGGAGCATGGCCTTTGTTGGGCTGGCAATGATAGCGATGAGTGTGGCCGTGTATGTCAGCATGTGCTCCACCTCCGCGATGACCACCACCTTGAAGCAGTTGTTTAATCAAACCCAATCGCTGCGTACAGCAACCGGTTACGGTACGGGTGATTTAGTCCCGGCGTTAATTCGCTCAGGTGCCTTGCCTAAAGACCTCTCCGTTGTCGACAACACCCTTTTTTTTAACGCTACGGGCGGTGCTATCACCGTAACGGGCAATGACACGGGTTTTATTGTCTCGACTACCGGCATTGATCAGAAATATTGTTGGCGACTCGCCATGATAGCGGACAATGTCAATAGTGGCTCCACTCGCATCAACAGTGCGGCGGCGATGGTGGGCAAAATCTCACTGGATCAGGCGTCTGCTGCCTGTGTTGTCGGAAAAAGTAACACTGTCACTTTCACCCTTGATAGTTAAGGCGGCACAATGGCTACTGAATCGCGCCTTAAAGACGCGGGATTTGTCGATTTGTATCTCGGTCATGATTACTGCGATATCAAAGGCATGATAGGGGAAAGCAGTCGCCTTGCCCCCGCCCCTGCCTGCCTCGCTGATGATATTGCCCGCTTGAAATCCGCCTGCCTGCACTGTCATCAAGCTGAAAACAGAAATGAATTTTCACTCCTATTTGATGAGCGATTATACCGTGTCACCGTCACCCGCGATGCGTATAAACAGCTGGCCTTTGTTATTCGGCAAACGCCTGATCGCATCCGCGCTATCAATGAAGTGGGGTTAACGTCGGAGCTAATTACGCTGATCAGTGAGGAAAAGAAAACTGGTTTGATATTGGTATCAGGCGCAATGGGTACAGGAAAAACGACGACGGCTGCTGCCATCGTCAGTGAAAAAATTAAAAAGAGTGGATTATTGGGCGTGGCTATCGAAGATCCGATTGAAACCCTGCTCTGTGGCCTACATGGCACGGGACGCTGTATTCAGCTTGAGGTCTCGGAAAATGAGGACTATTCGTTGGCGTTGAAACGATCAATGAGGATGGGTGCCAACATCCTGTTTATCGGTGAAATTCGCGATGCGATTACTGCCCATGAAGCGTTGAAAGCCTCATTGAATGGCGCCTTTGTCGTGGCTACCTTACACGCAGCTTCAGTAATGGATGCCATCGAGCGCTATTCCATGCTCTGCAATGAAATGCATCAGCATGCCAATCCGATTATTGCCAAATCGCTGTTTATGGTGACCCATCAGCGGCTAAAAGCCGTCAATCGAGACGGCCAGGTAGTCGCGCATCATGTCAGCCTGGAGGGCTATCACATTCAATCTGTGGCAGCCATTAAGGCAAAAATTAAAGACGGCAACTTTGGTTCACTCATTGATGATTTTAACAGCATTGATCAGCAGAGATTGAGACAACCGGCACGATAAAATAGAGACAACATAATGAAATATTTAAAAAAAGGCATCTGGCACATCTCCGATGCTTCCACCGGCTTGGGTGTCGGACTGCTTTGCTTTGCGCTTATCGTGGCACCCCTGGTGTATGCGTTTAACAAAGATCAGCAATACAGCACCGCGGCCAGCCATGCCCGGCGAGTAGAAAAAGCCACTAACAAATACATTACTGACAACGCTTTGATGATCGGAAAACATGCTACCGCGACCTCCCCCTATATCCTCGATGTGCCGATGCTGATTAAGGCGGGTTATTTACCAGCGGGTTTTTCCGCGGCCAATAATTTTTCCAGTCGTTATCACACGCGAATTTATCAACCTAGCGCCTTGAAATTTCATCATATGATTTTTCTGGCCGATGGTGCCCCGCTCAGTCTCAGTGCAGCTCGAAAAATAGCGACCCGGATTGGTGGCAGCGGCGGTTACGTTGAAGGCACCGTCGCAAAAGGCGTGATGGGCGGCTGGACGGAAAATCTTTCCACCTTCGGCGGCTATAACCCCGGTGATGGCAAGGTGGTGATTGCCGGTTTTTTTTCACAGGGCGCAGGAAAAAACGATTATTTGTATCGCCACGCGGTGCCGGGTCAAGGCGAATTAAATACCATGAGAACAGCACTCAATATGGGCAGGAATAACGTTGATGAAGTTAATGCCCTCAATGCCAACACAGTAAAAACCAAAACATTGCATGCCACCAGGGCGGCTCACATTAATGGCAACCTCCATGCTGACGGTGCTATCACCACCGCCAAAACCCTTTTAGCTAAAGGCGATATCACAACGGACGGCTGGTTAATCACCAAGGGGGATAAAGGCTGGTATTCTGAAAAAGGGGAAGGGGGCTGGCATATGAACGATAAAATCTGGATCAAAGCCTTTAATGGCAAATCGATTTACACCGAGGGCATTGTGCGGGGCGGCTATGTGAAACTCGATAACATCTCGGTGGCGGGAGCCAAATGTAACGAGAATGGTTTACTGAGCCGGGATAAAACGGGAGCCGCCTTGTCTTGTCAATCCGGTGTATGGGGCGCGAGTGGAAAAATGGACATTGTTCATGGCACCAACCCCGCTTGTCCGGCAAATAAAATCCCGATAGCACGCTACTGGACTCAGGCAGGCGGTAGTAATCATGGTAACTATTGTCACTTACAGACGGGCTGGGCGGGGGTCACTCACCCTTCCTGCGAGAGCTGTGTGAATTGGGAGAAATGCCACATGGTTTACTCGCAAACCTGGTCTGCCACCGCGTGTAATTAACGTGTTATTCGAGACCTTGTTGGATAATGGGGAAATATTGTGCTTAATCTCAATAGCGTGTTAGTGGTTTTTTTTATTTTTCTGGGGTCGCATTTATTGAATGTTATAAAGGAAAAAGACGCTGAGGTGACATCACAGGTAGCGGACAATCTGTTAACCACGACCTTTATACTTTACGCAGACAGTTTGGCGACATTCAAAAAAAATCATCCCTTGTATACTGGCGCAGTAACGACTCAACTGCCCTTACCCCGTTGGTTAGCGAAAAATCCTGAGATAAAGACGTCTATCCATCATGGAATCGGTTATGTTTATATGCCCAGCAAACCCAGTCTCTATCAATCGTTAATGATGGCAACGGAAAACTCGTCCCGACTGGGAGTGACCAATGCCCGCCAGTTAATCACGCCGACGGAGGCAATCAGTAAACCGTCATTTATTCCCAAAGATTACATCGTGTATTTAAGATGAATATTTTCCTGTTATTTTTATTGTCGTCGCTAAGCGCCTTGATGATGGCGGTTTATCTGCCAAACATTGTCGCTCGGGTTGAACGAAATATCCTGGCACAACATAAAGAAATCAAAACAGCAGCAGAAACAACCACCCCGGTTAATTTTAGGGCTGCAATCCTGTTGCTTAATGTTGCCCCGTTGTTTTATTTTTTTCACTCAGAAGAAATTGAGTTATCCCTTTTTATTTTTTTGCTGGCGATAGCCAGCTATATCGATATCGTCCGGCGTTGGGTACCGGACAGTTTACTTTTTTTGTTAAGTGGGTACAGCGTCTATTGTGCCGCATCAGGGCGGCTGGGAGAATCGCCAGAGGATGCGATCATTTCAGCGTTATTTTTTGTTATTCCCTTTATATTAATTAACGGTGCCAGTTGGATAAAATGTGGCGTTTTTGTCTTTGCCGCCGGTGATATCTATATCGCGCTATCAATGGGGTTATGGTTGGATAACGCCTCCGTTGTCGTGGTCGCAGGCGCTTCCATTTTACTGGCATTATTGTATGGGTCAGTCTTGGGTAAAAAAAATTTACCCTTTATTCCCTTTATGCTTTTTTCATTCTTAATCTGCGGCGTGATTTAATTCTTTGGTAAGCACATGAAACTCCCCTTCTCTCTTTTATTGCTAATTATGATTTTATTTACTCCCTTTAGCGGCAAAGCTTTTTGTTTTTTAGCAGCAGGAAAAATGTATCAAATCGATCCGCTATTACTGATAGCGATAGCGGAGGTAGAAAGTAGCATGAATCCCAAGGCTATCGGACTTAACAAAAAGAACGGCGTGGTAAAAACAGAAGATATTGGCCTGATGCAAATTAATTCTTCTTGGTTGCCCCAATTAAGCCACTCTTTTGGTATCACAAGAAAAACACTGCTCAACAACGCCTGCCAAAATTTGTATGTCGGTGCCTATATTCTCGCAAAAAACCTCTCCCGTCATGGCGTTAACTGGACGTCTGTCGGCGCTTATAACGCTGGTTTTAAACAGGGAAATGAAAAAAACAGACTGAAGTACGCCAAAAAGGTGTATCGCAAATACCGTGATTTGTTAAGTGGTAATAGAGAGGTAATTATTGAAAGGGCAAGCCGAGGTGAGTGTATATAAAAATAAGGGAATGTCCCCCCTTTGTCTTGCGGTATGTACGGGAGACACGCATTAAGCGACAGCAAGGATTACATGCCCAAGAGATGCTGCCGCCGGTTTCACTTTTATTTCAATATCGTAACCAAGCCGATTCAAGCAGTTCATTAGCTTGCGCTCAGAGAGGTTGGAGAAATCTCCCCTCAACATGCCGGAAACTTTTGACTGCGTAATACCCATACGGCTCGCTGCCTCCTGTTGAGTAAGATCCAGCTTACGTATAGCTTTGGTGATTTCAACTACCAGACCAGACTTGATCTTTAACTTGCTCGCATTTGGCAAACCCATATCGGCAAAAATGTTGCTGGAACAGATTTCGACCTCAATGCCTTCAATTATTTGTTTTGTCATTATTTAGTAACCTCTTTGCAAACGCTGCTGCTACCTTAAGGCGGGCGTGAATGATATTCATGTCCTCTTTTGGCGTAGCAATCCCACTTTTGCTCTTTTTTTGGAAGCAATGCAGAACGAACACCGCTTCTTCAAACTTCACAGTGTAGACAGCGCGATAAGTGCCACCGAGATCCTTTTCAATGATTTCTAAAACACCTGCCCCACCGAACCCTTTCATTACTTTCGCCGTGTCGTGCTGATCGCCGCGTTGGGCGAAATCCAGGGCATGACCGAAGAATTTTCGCACGTTGGTAGGGAGCGCCATCAAGTCTTTTTTGCTGCTTCCAATCCAGATGAGCTGTTTTTCTTGTGTAATCATGAATCAATTATATCTGAAATGGTATAACTAGCAAAAATTTTATAAGGATGAGCAAAATTGAAAACACTTTATATCGCCGAAAAACCGCAACTCGGCCAGGTTATTGCCGATGCCTTGGGACACCCGCGCCGTAAAAACGGCTATATAGAATGCGGACAGAACATCGTGACCTGGTGTGTTGGGCATCTGCTGGAACTTGCCCCACCAGAGGCACACCACCCCCGCTATGCCAAATGGACAGCCACAGATTTGCCGCTGAAACTTCGCCCGCCGCAGTATGTGGCGAAGCCTGCTACCCAAGATCAACTCGATACGATAGGCGAACTCATCAAGCAGGCTGATGAAATTGTTCATGCGGGTGATCCGGATGACGAAGGTCAATTATTAGTCGATGAAGTGTTGTGGTTCTTCAACAATACATGCCCAGTGAAACGGGTGCTGATTAACGATCTTAATGTCAATGCCGCCCGCAAAGCATTGGCAAATCTGCGTGATAACCAGGAATTCTACGGCTTGTCACAAAAGGCGTTGGCGAGAAGCATTGGCGATCAACTCTATGGTTTTAACATGACCCGTGCTTACACGTTGGCCAGCCAAAATAAAGGACTGAAAAGCGTGTTGTCTGTAGGGCGCGTGCAAACCCCGATTCTGGGGCTGATTGTCAACCGCTATCTGGCATTCAAAAACCACGCTGCCGCTAGCTACTTCAATGTTTCCGCGCAGATGATGCTAGATGCCGGTACGGTTTTGGCAAAACTGGTTGTGCCGGAGGATGCACCGGTTGATAACAAAGGTCGGATCATCGATGAGCAATGGTCGCTCAATGTGGCGAATGCTTGTCAGGGAAAGGTTGCCACGGTAACGCAGGCGAGCGTTGAAGATAAACAAACTCCTGCTCCCCTGCCCTTCTCTCTGTTGGATTTACAGGTGCAAATGAGCCGGCAGCACGGTATTGATGCCGAAAAAGCGCTGGCGGTCACACAATCCTTGCGTGAAAAACACAAGGCGATCACCTACAATCGTTCTGATTGCAACTATTTGTCCAGTGAGCAATATGCTGAAGCGTCGGAGACACTGGCGGCTCTTTCTTCATTACTGCCGGAGCTAGCTGATGCATTCGGTCAGTCTGATACCCAACGCAAAAGCCGGGCATTCGACGACAGCAAGGTTTCCGCCCACACAGCCATCATTCCCACCGCAGAACGGGTTGATGTTAACAGCATGACCGCTGATGAGAGAGTGGTGTATCTGGCAATTGTGAAGCAATATCTGGCGCAATTCCTACCAGAAAAATGCTATCAGGCAGCTCAAGTGATGTTTGATGTTGAGGGCAGGGGGTTTATCGCACGCGCTACAAAACTCACCCTAGCGGGTTGGACAACATTAATTTCGGCCAGTCAGGACAATGACGGAGATAACACAGAAGAGGTGGGTGGCACTTTTTCTATCTTGGCGACATTACATGTCGGTGATACTGGCCGGTGTGAGGCAGTTAATATTAGCAAAGAAAAAACCAAACCGCTGCCGCTTTATAGTGAAGCCACCTTGCTGAAGGATCTGCAAAGGGTGGCTAAATATGTCAGCGATCCGCGTATCAAGCAACTGCTCTTGGCACGAGATGAGGGAAAGGCAGGAGAGCATGGGGGTATCGGTACACCGGCCACTCGCGCTTCGATGCTAGCAACGTTGCAAAAACGGGGTTTCTACACCGTGGAAAAGAAAAAGCTTATGCCTACTCCGTTGGGACTGGGATTGATTGCGGCGCTACCATCGATTGCTTCCACGCCGGATATGACTGCGTTGTGGCATGAGCAGCAAAAGATGATCGAGTCCGGTGAGTTAACCGTTGATGCATTCCTGAACGAGTTAGAGCATTTTATCGCGGCTCAAGTCAATAACGTTGATCTTGGCACCGTTCAGTCAGTCTCTGCCGATAATACAGATACAAAAGCATATTGTCCGATGTGCGGAAAGCCTTTGTTCACCTCATCCAAGGTTATGGGTTGTAAAGCCTGTCCATTCCGTCTTTTTCCGAAGATAGCCGGAAAGACGCTAACGGCGACACAGATTGAAGCCCTGTTGATGAAGGGGAAAACGGGTGTTATTAAAGGCTTTAGGAGCAAAGCGGGTAAATCCTTTGATGCCCTGCTACGGTTGAATGGTGAAGGAAAAGTGGAATTTTCTTTTAAGTGACAATGGAGAAAATAAAACTCATCATTTTCATCAAAAGAAACGGAAATGCCTGTTTTTTTCTGAACTTGTTCAGAAAAAAACAGGCATTCAACAAGCCGAAGGCGCGTTAGCGGTCATTAATGTTGATATTTATCCAAAAACAGAAAATCCAATACCGACGCTTATTCTTCAGGAATACGTAAATTGGTTAACACTTATTAATAGTGTATAATATTACATACTATATTTTATTTTTTTCTGTTTTTTTTATTTTATATGAGGTTATTTTTGTAGGAAGAAATGTGCAGAATTCACTATATTAAAATACAGTGTGTAATATTATATATTAATGTTGGGCGTCATGATTATTCTGATTGGCAGTCATAAAGGTGGTGTAGGGAAATCAACACAATTCATCAATGTGCTGATGTGTTTATTGCTGAAAGGCAAGAAGGTTGTATTGCTTGAGTGCGATGATCAGCGCAGTATAAAGATGTGGATCGATGAACGACGGGAAAAAAAGATACCGCCGGATTTCGATTATCACGAGTGCTACACCAACATTCGGGAAACAGCCCTGCGACTGGCAAAAAAAAATAATATCGTGCTAATAGATGCCCCAGGGCGTAAATCACCTGAATTTCGAAAGTGTCTGTCTGTAGCCGACCTGTTTATTTCACTGGTAGACCCTACCGCACAAATTGAAGTTAACACTCTTGGTGAAATGGTTGTTGATGTAAAATGGGTTCAATCGTCTATCAATTTAGGGCTGAAAGCATTCATTGTCATGAATCGATGCCCAACCGATCCTCGCGACCGGGATGCTAGCACCTTCTATAAGATGATGAATGACGACAAGGACTGGCTGCGGGTAGCCCACCAACGGATCTACCAGAGAACGGCACACAAGCGGGCTTACAATAACGCGCTGTCAGTTTATGAATACAACGACAAGCTGAGTAATAAAGCCCGTGGTGAGCTGGATTTGTTGCTTGCAGAGCTGGGTATTATATAAATAAACATATAGTGTGTAATGTTATATACTATTTTTGGGGTTAAAATGAAACTGAAGAAAAGCCCTAAGCTGAACAATATTAATACTAGCAAAACGCTAAAATCTTTTGTTAGCGAAGCCAGCATGAGGCCAGTATCTGGCACGATTATCACAAGGGTAAATTTTCCACTCACCGATGATGATATCGCGCTTTTTGACCGGTTCTCAGATGAGGCAAGTTCCCGGCGCGTGAGTGTTCTCCGTGCCAGTCTTGCAGCTCTTGAAAGGTTGGATGAAGACAGCAGAAATCAGCTGATACGGCAAGCAGAGATCGCCAGTCCCAAACCGGGACGTCCCTCAGTTAAAAAATAACAATGTGTAATGTTATACACTAATATTAATTAATCACATCACCACGGTTGGCTTGTGGTGGGGTGGGAAATGCGGTTTCACTGTCTGTGTTTTATTTAGATCTGATTTTTTCTATTTCATCTCTGATTTGCTGTTTGTATTTTTCAGGTAGTTTATCCATAGCGCTACCAGCCATATCTAAAGTACGCTCGGTGTGTCTTGCTACATTTCTGGCTTCCTGCACCTCGCCCCACAGATAAATAGTCGAAAAAAGCATAGTCACAATCATTACCGTCATTACCATGGCTAAAACGTAGTTCATAATTGCAGGATTATGTTTTCTGGTGCTGACTGTGACAGAGTGAACGCTTTCTTCAAGCATCTGAATTTCTGCTTGAGCGCCTGATAATGATTTTTTTACCGCTTCATCCACACTACTTTTAACCAGATCGCCAATCTTCTCCTGTGCTTGATTTAACTCAGACCGGGATAAGGAGGCTAAGGCTGTTTTTGTTTCTTCTTTCAGTTTTTCAGCAGTTTTCTCAGCATCTTCTACGGCAGTAGCTATTATTTTTAATGATTCGGAAAGAGACGCTTTAAGTACATTTGGTAGTTCTTTGATTTCGTCATGGATACTACCTACATCGCCCAAAAGCTCAATAATAAGCGCATCACGAGCGGTTCTTGGAGAGATACTTTCTTTATTCATAACTTAACCTTATTTGAATAATTCTAAATACACATCATCAAGATTTCGTTTGACGCTTTTTGACAATGCTTTTAGCCCAAACATATCAGCCCAATGGTTACGATCTTTTTCTGACGCTTCTTTTTTTGATTTTAATAACGATTTATAGTCAGTTTGATCTTTCATTAAAGCATCAACAGTAAGTCCTTTCACAGATAATGCATCGAATAGCTCGTTTTCCCAAATTGCACACTTAGGATCAGCAATGAATGATTTTTCTTTTTTGTAGAAACCCATTATAAAAGGAAACTCTTCAATAACATCGCTATCAACACGGTTGAAAATAACTCTAATTTTATTAGGAGGTATACCTATTGCTGCTAAAGAATCTAACATGGATATAGACTCTTTTTGTTCTTTTGTTCCGCCAGTTACTGGCACAACGAAAAAGTCAATTTCTTCATGTGAGTTATCAAACTTAATCATGTTATTCATAAAATCTTCAATATTTGAAGCGCCAATATCAATGATGGCATTGTCTTCTAACATTATTTTTTTAAATAGATCTCTAAATTTGTTACCTTTCATTTTTTCAACATCGACGCCTAATCCTTCTGCTGTTTCATTAATTGACTCAATAGCAAAGATGGGTGAATTATTCATACGTGGTGACAACAAATGAGCCGCAATGGTTGTTTTTCCTACAGTACCGGTATAATTTAAGACTGCAATTTTCATATTAATCTCCGTTTTTTAATTCATCTAAATCAATAGTGCGTGATCGAATTTTTCGTAGCTCATCAGGGTTTGAAACCTGTCTTTTTTGATTTTGATACGTTTCGTTGTTGTCTATTTTAGTAGATTCAAAATCGTTATTTTTATTTATAAGGTTAACAATTTTGGATTTTATGGATACTTTTTCATTTGAATATTTTTTCTTTGTGCGTCCATACATATTTGATGCGGTTTTTGCATCAAATACAATTCCTGTCTCGGTATTTATTATCGCTGCGATAGTTTCCCATGAAGCCAATTCCTTAGCTCGCGTAAGCTGCTCAAAGCAGGCATTGAATGCAGCTTGTTTGCTTTTTATATGAGGATCATTAAGCAGAGATATTAGCTCTTTTATCTGGTTTTTTATCGAATCATTCATTCCTAGCTTCTTTCTATGGTGTTTGTATGAATAATGTCTGAAAAATGTATGATTGTCAAGTTTAAAATCTTATATATGTATATAAAGTGTATGAAATATGTATTTTTTTACTATTTTATGGTGATTTTTGTATGATTAATGTGTGATGATAAAATTAGTAATTATTTTTATTAGGCACGGACGATTTTACAAGGGGCGTAGCCGCTTGTAAAATCGTCCGTGCCAAAGGGGTGCCCCCTTTGAAACCCCACTGGCGCTCGGCGTGACCTAGCGGTGTCGTAGTTGGTTGTCATTGGAGGTGTCATATGACAGAAAAAAAGAATAAGGATAAAGTTGTTGCCTTTCGTCTTTCCCAAGAAGACTTTGCGCAGTTTGAAGAGAAACTAGCCTCTTCAAATATGAAAAGGTCGGAATTCTTCCGCGAGATTTTTTTAAACTCAAATGTTAATTTAACCGTAAAATCCTCTCCTACCAAAAACTTGAAGCAGCTAATATTCTATTATAACAAATCCAGTAATAACATTAACCAGATTGCATACCAATTAAATAGTGCTCATTTATCTGAAAAAGTTTCGGAGCGACTTTATAAATCCGTCGCTAATGCGCTGATCGATATCAGAGAGCTTTTGCTTTCGGGGGTAAAAGATGCTGATTAGGCCGGATGGCTATAATGATGGTGGTAAAGAGTATCTGGAGGAAGGACAGAAAAACAGCCGTGCTTATACGCGTGAAGAGTTAGACGAGAGAGTTATTATTGACGGTGACCTTGACTTAACTCAGATGATTTATCAGCAGATACCAGATAAAGGGCAGGAGCGTTATACTACTTTTGTCATCTCTTTTAGAGAAGATGAAGTGTCTAATGATGATTTATTCTCAATAACAAAAGAATTTAAGCAATTTTTGATGTATGCCTATAAAGATGATGAATATAATTTCTATGCGGAAGCTCACCTTACGAAGTTAAAAGAAATAAAGGATAAAAAGACAGGTGTAATGATGGCAAGGAAGCCACATATTCATGTTTTCATTCCACGAAAAAACTTGTTGTCTGATAGGGAAATGAATCCACGCGGGATGTATGACTCAAACGTAAAATACTTTGAAGCGTTCCAGGAGTACATTAATCAGAAGTATAAACTTGAATCCCCCAGAGAACATATTCGGGTTGACCCGACTAATGTTGCTGATGTCCTTTCTCGTTATAAAGGTGATGACTTCCGTAGCAAGAATAGAGAGTTCAAAAAACAGCTGGTTGCAGATGTGATTGATAAGGGTATTTATACTCGCGAGGGATTTTATTCACATGTAGCGACGTTTGGTGAAAGTCGAATTCGTAATGAAGGTAAAGAAAATGAATATATTGCGGTTAAACTCCCTGGTGATGCGAAGTTTACAAACCTGAAAGAAACAATATTTCAGGACGAATTTGTTGTTCGCCGTGAAATTAAGAAACTACCGCTGGATAAAAATCTTATTCGGGAGCGTCTTAGTCAGTGGCCTCAGCGAGCTAAAGAAATTAAGTATGTGAGCAAAGCAGGGAAAAGCTTCAGGACTCTTTATAAGTCAGCAACACAGGATGAAAAAATAAACTTACTGGCGCAACGCCAGGCGGACTTTTATGACAAATACAGGGGGCGCTATGAGTTACACCCTGCCGAATGGCAAAGAGATAATCAGCGAAGTGCTGTTGAAACTGAAAGAAGAGGAATTACCGAGATTACCGATGGCGTGCAAAGTGTGTCCGGCTGCGATGTGGCAACTGACCGGAGCAGTGAACACGCCCAAAATACGGTGTTTTTGCCGGGTGATGCATATTTTCACCTGGGACAGCCAGAATCAGGAAGAAGTGCTGGATTGCGACATCATTTACCAGCCGGAGAAAGAAGAGGAAACCCTGGGAAACACCACTTCGACCGGTTTACCGCCCTTCCTGGCGTCCCAACTGTCGAAGACGTCATCCGACGACGCGGTTACCGAATCAGGGATGGAATGGGAGAAGGATACGCCGGAACGTTGAACCTTCCGCCTTATGCCCGTAATCCACAACGGGTAGCTACGCTGGAACAGATACAGCAGCGAGGGCAGCGACTTTTTGGCTCCTCTGATAGACCCTTAAAATCCAATACGGTGAATCCCCTTCATCGCGTGATGCCAAAGCGGGATAAAAACGCCTCTTTCGTGGCGGCTTATTTTCTGCGTCAGCATGAGCAGCATCAGCTATTACCTGAACACCGGCGAGAGATACGCACCGTTGACACGCAGTTCTTTATTGCCCGTCGCGCTATCCTAGGTGACGACCGATTAACCCGTCATGAAAAGACGCAATATATATCCATATTAACGTTCGAGCGTTTGAAAGCACACCACGCTATCAAACAGCCTGCTATTCCCTTTAAACAGGAGAGTCCAGCCATGGGCAGTGCTGATATTCGCCAGCTGATGAAAGAAAAGCGGATCCCTAATAACTCCATCAGTAATGCGTCGCCAGAAGAAAAAGCGATTCCCCCGGCCAGGGAGCGTTTCGCACGACTGATTAAAAACTTGAGCGAACACTTAGCTGAAAAGCGTATCCGTGATCGTCAGCGGATCATTTCAACCCGTGATCTTTATACCAAGCGTGCTAAACTCAGCAAAAATGTGCATTACTTGGATAAAAAGACAGACCGTACGTTGTTTGTTGATACCGGTAATGCCATTGCGGTGCGCAAAGGGGGGATGACCGATTCTGCGGTGGCCGTTGCCCTAGCACTGGCGAAAGAGAAATTTGGCAGTACACTCACAATCAAAGGTAGTGATGAATTCAGGAAACAGGTGATTGAGGTGGCGGTTAGGAATAACCTAGACGTGCACTTTACCGATAAGATGCTGAACCAGCAGTTTGAGGAACGCAAGGCAGAACTGGCGATAGCGCAGGAAGGGCAGCGCATTGAACAGTCAGGTATGCCGGCATCAGCCACCCCTGACAAATTGCCAGATATCCATCCTGATGAGAAAGGTAGTGAAGCAAAGGATAAATCGACACCGGCGCTAACCCGCCAGGCTGAATCCAAACCGTTTACCTTTATGGCTAAAGTGCATGAAGGTGTATTGCTTGAGTATGGTTCTGCCCCGTATAAATTCAAGCCTGATATGAACAAGCCGGCAGATGAGCGGGATGACAGCTACTTTGTGAAGCTCAAGACAGAAGATGGCAAAATCCGCACTCTGTGGGGTGTTGGTCTGCAAGATGCGGTTAGCGGTCTAAAACAGGGCGAGCGGGTAAAATTCGAGGATAAGGGTGTTGAGGAGGTGCGATGGACAGAAATGTTGAAAGAGGGCTCTACCGTAGAGAAATCCACTCAGCGCCGCATTTGGGAAGGCTCATCACTTGACGGGGAGCGTGAACAACATCCGGGAAAGCCTGTTGCACCACAACACCCCACCGACGATTACCATTATGATGGCCCAGATGTGGCTTAAAGGAGCTGATGCTCAGTATATAATTGAAAAACATTTCTTGAAATTAAATTATCAATTACTTACTGTATCGTGAGTTGTTATAATTTCCCGGAGGCACTATGCGCACAGAACCTTTTCCGTTACCTGAAATGCTCGGTCAATACCGTCAATTTGGTCAACTGGGGCCTGCTTATAAGATTGTGATCCCCCTTCGTCCTGTCGGCGACAATGACTGGTTGCTACTTATTCAAATTGCGGAAACGGGTGAAAAGGTCGAGTACCGTTTTTCTCGTGCCGAACAAGATCCGGTGGTGCACTGATGTTTGCTATCATCGGTGCCCTTCTTCACATTTACGGGTTTAACCGTGTTCAAGGTAGCTTGTACGTGACTGATAATGAAGACATGGCTAATCTGTTTCGAACCATTGACGCATTGAAAAAACTGGCTTGGTTTCCTCCCTCGGTACGGGATATACCCAAGTGAAATCAAGATGCAGGATTTAGCGCCTGGAAATTATCGGTTAAGCGAGATACCAGAGAACTTGCCATTTGTGGTAGCTTCACCTCAAAGAAGTTTAAGATATCGTTCTTAAAACTCTGTTTAGATGGGTAATATCTATTGTTTCGTGTTTGCTCATTCATCACCTTCCACAATCGCTCTATCGGGTTTAGATTCGGGCTATACGGCGGAAGGTAATGAAGCTGGATATTCAACGTAAGCGCGGCGTCTTGCACAAGCTGTGAACGGTGATAGCCTGCACCATCGAGGATCACATGTGCCGTTGTCGTGATGGGATAATGCGCGCGAATGGCAGACAGGAAGTGAACCACATTTTCGCTGTTAATCGTCTCATCATCACGGATTATGAGGTTAGCCACATTCTGGATGTTCAAGGCTCCCATGATATTCAACCGCGTTCTGCTCCCGGTGGTCTCTATCGTTTTATCCTGGCCTTTTCGTATCCAGCCGTAGCTTATTTGGGTGGCTTGTGTCGGATGAACGGCATCAATAAACAGTATGGGGTCATTACCCGCGGCGTCTTTCAATTCGCTGTAGGTCTTTATAAATTGCTGCTGTTTCTCAACGTCAAATTTATGCGGAACACCTTTCGGCTTTTTATAGCTAAAGCCATGTTGCTTCAACCCTTTATACAGACCTGATACGGTAAAGGTGATGTTCCAGCGTCCAGCGATATAGGCCACAATTTGGTGATTGTGGTGGTAGAGCTGCTGGGTGAGATGTTCAACCAGCGACGTGGTCTGTTCCGCATTGAGATAGCCATCGGAGCCGCCATTTTCAGGCTTGAGCTTGTTGAGTTTATGATAGTCTGTAAGGTGGCGCCGCACCGTGGTTTCATTAATGAGCTGTGAGTGAGCAATCATAGGGGGAGTCCAGCCGTCTGCGGACAACAAAACACACCGGATCCTGTCACAGACACGGCGGTCATGGCTTTGACGATGTTGGGCTTCGAGGGTAATTTTCTGGTCAGCAGTCAGCTCTATTTTCATGGCTATGAGCATGATCCTTATCGACTTCAAAATCAAGCATCTTCATTGATCACGGGTATATACGTTCATTCCGCGTTGAACAATGGTCAGATTTCACTTCTTTAGTTAAGGAGTCATAATGCAGGTTGGTTCTGTCCGCGTTTCCACTAAAACTTTTAGTAGAATGCCCACGAGCTGGACTTAATGGTTTTTTCTTCCTAACTCTATAACTGTTGGCACCTGCCTCTGAGTGCGCTCAATAATAAAATAATAGTGAAAAAATGTCAGTGATAGATTTAAGTGCAGAACAACGACACATGATTAAGCTTATCGACGATTATGCTGCGAAGTTTCCTCTATCGGAAGTGGGTGATGAGCAACTACTAAGTACCTGCTATGACTATATGGGTGCCTTCAAGCGTATTCTAGACAGCACGTCAAAACGACAAATGGATTATATATGCCAGCAATACGATGGGTTTTATCGATTTGCCAAATTGATGGAGATGTTAGCTCAAGGCCTTGCTGATGAGGTGATTGAGGTTCCCAAAGATCACTAAAACCAAAATGCCCTCCTTAGTAATAGATACAGGTAATTCTATTTTCATATGAGTACACGTAAACAACAAAAAGAGCTCGATAAAGCCATCGTTCACTTGATGAAATACGCTGAAGAAGCACTGTGGTCAGAGAGAAAAAAACAATTTTTTGATGATATATTGATGGATGCAGCTAACGGTGTTGATATTTCTGTCAGTGAATTGATTGAAACATTAGGAGAGGGCTATTTGGGGATGGCCTTTAGTTATCTCTTCGAGTTGTTTGCAACGAGTTGTTGGAATAATGAAAAGTTCTGCATGATAGAGGACTATGTCAAACGTCGTGGCTGGAGAGAAACACCTTACGCAACGCGTTATCTCAATGCTTTAGCAAAAAGTGAAGTTAGACTATGGGAAGTGGTTACTGTCAATGTGGGGCAGTGGGCTGAAGTACGCCCTTTTGGCACAACCTCTACAGTGCTCCGTGTCTATGAGCGTTCCGGTACTCAAAACTTAAAGCGCTGGGATTGTATTGCAACTAGCGTCATTTTATTGGATGGAAAACCCACTTTCGGTGGCGGTATTTTGCCCTTTTCTCAAGAGCAAGCACAAGACTTTCCGGTTTTTCTAGAGTATGCACATCGTCGGGTAATTGAAGAACTTAAAGAAATTCGCGCTGATGATCAACAATGCTCATGGTCAGACGAAGAGATTAATCTTATGGCTTCCTCTGAGGAGAGTGACCCACTTTCCGAGTTACTCTTTTCGTTCTGGATTTGCGAAACTTATTTAGCACTGACAAAACCCATGCCAACGTTGGTTAATCGTGATGGTCATCTTTTGCAATGGAGCAAAGTTAGGTTTCCGGTTGCACCTGAAAATCAAGATGAGATTGAAAGACGGTTGCATACGGCTCCTCATCTTGATTTTGATAGCAACACGAAAGAATGGCTCTGGTTCGATGGTGAAAAAGATAAAGTTAGGGATTTTGGGACAACCATATTGGGCCAGTTGTCTCTCGTCGACGATTCTTTGATCGCCACTGTCAACTCGGTAGAGCGAGCCGAAACGGTAAAAGCGTATCTCAATGATTTGCTGGGTAAGTTAATTGGTAACCCCCTCTCTGTGCACGAAAATGTTCAATCCATGATGGAAAATTATTCGACAAAAAATTTACCGCCTGCTGAGCCTCTCGATGTTCCTGAATTGATAACCGCGTCATTGGATCAACATTACCGTAAAATACTGGACGAACCGATTCCTGCACTCAATAATCTGACGCCAAGGGAATGTGTTCAAAAGAGTGACCAACAGGTCAACCTGATTCAATGGCTCAAGAGCCTAGAAAATAATACCGCTCGAGCACCCCATATGGCGCATTATGATTTTACATGGATGTGGCAAGAACTGGGCATAGAGGAGGTCTGAGGTGAGTAGACCCCATTTAGCAAAAGTAGGTAACACGTTTAATACCGCCGCTTTTATCCGTCAACTGGCACAGCAGGCACCACCACATTTATCGGGAGGGGATGATGACTATTGCAGAACAGCTTGAAGCAAAAGGGTTTCAGAAAGGCCGCCAGGAAGGTATATTGAAGGGAGAAAAAAAGGCTTCTTTCAAGATTGCTCAACACATGCTGAGCAGTGGTATAGCACGAGATGCTGTAAAGCAATTTACCGGGCTATCCGATGCGATGCGGATTTAAATGAATTATCTTACTTAATACACTGATTTTTCTGGATTCATGTAATGACAGAGCCAAATGAAAAAAAGAAGCGTGAATACAGGTTAGGGAATCCGCTAACTCAGTCGGAGTATAATAAAAGATTTGAAGAAAGAAAAACTAAAGAAAATAAGTCGATAAGGATGTTTGTTCCTTATGAGCTGGCTGAAGATTTTAAGCGATATTGCAAAGGGAATGGACTTACTATGCAAGACACTGTTACCGAATTACTTCGTGAGTTTATGTCTGACAAGAAATGACTTACATTAGGATCTTGACACGTTTGTAACCAAGTGCTAGATTCTTACTCAATATTGGTCGGGTGCTGCCGAAAAGCACCACAGGAAGGGTGAAAACCCAAAAGAAAACCCCGAAATCTGTTTCAACTTTAGCGGGTTAGACACAGAATATCGGGGCGTCAACTAGAACTGCTGGATGAGCTTTTGTTCTAGCAGGGAGTATAGAATGATGTTCAAAAATATTCAACCCCTTGTGCCCGCCATAAGTGTAGGGTGGGGTGACTAGAACAGGTTACATTTCCAATCTCTACCCGGTTTTCACACCGCCTCCGAGTGATAAGCAGCGTCCGGCCTTCATCCGTTATTGTATGCAACGTGCGGCTGAAAAGGATGTGGCGCGCAGCGAACTGCTATACATCGTACAGCCTACTGATCCCAAAACAGGAGACCTCCGGCCTCGTTTCCGTCGTCTTAATGAACATCGAGCGCGTGCCCTGCGGGCGATGGTTCTTGCCATGCTTCATCATTTTAATATTGCTTCCGGCTTAGTGATGGCTTCGGTCGAACAACTGGCGGACGAATGTGGGCTGTCTACCCTGTCGGAAGCGGGTAATAAATCAATTACCCGTGCCTCACGTTTGATCACCGACTTTATGGAGCCGATGGGCTTGGTGATGTGCGAAAAGGTGTGGGATAAACTGATGGCCAGTTATATCCCGAAACTGATTACGCTCACCCCATTGTTCTTTATGTTATTTGAGGTGTCGGCAGAAAAGCTAGCCAGTGCTCAAAATCAGCAAATGGGTTGGATTAACAAAGGGCTGCTAGAGAAAGGGGAGCCTTCTATCACGCTAACGGAAGCCAGCCGGCGGGCGAAAGAGCAGCACATTAAACGGGCGTTTGAGCACCGAAAATCCCGGTACGCTATCAATAAACAGCGCAAGCTTGCCAAAAGTCTGGCTAAACTGGACGAGCAGACGGCCAAACAGGACATTCTTCATAAGCTTGTTAAGCGTTATTCCCTGCTTGAACTCACCGGTATGGGACAAGAAGGTTTGAAAAAGCAAGTCGACATTGAGTATTACCGACTGCGTAAGATTGCCAGTACGCCTCCACCGGACATCCCTGTGCACTAAAGCACGCTTGTCTCCTCAAAAAAATTGCTTACGCCCCTCGCGTAGGTTTCCTCACGTTCCTATCCTGCCATTTCCTTTGATCATCCTTGTTTATGACTGTTCATCCTGTGTGAAAGTGGCGTCATAACCCCATCAAAAGATAAAAAATCGTCGGTGTCCTATCGAAAATGAAGATTATCCACATATAAATGCAAGTCAATTTTGAGATAGATGCTTCTTATGCGATAGATGCAAAATTACTTTTAACTTCTTTAAAAAAAAAAGAAATTAAACGTTAAAAAAACAGTGGATAACATTAACTTCAAAGTAAACACCTTAACCCCAGGGCTTACGCATCAAAATCACCCTCTATTTTTTATCGTTCCTGAATAACAAATGCTCCATATATTCATCATCCCAGCCAGCGCATTTACGTCGTCCACGTAAGCTGGCTTTGTTGGCAGTATCCTTTCGCACGATGTTTAATGCCATTTTGCGCAATAATGCAAAGGTTCGGGTGGCCACTTTGTCACGAACCCGTGAATCATCCTCTCTAAAGGTGACATCAAGCACCCAATGCAGGCTGTTTTCAATGGCCCAGTGTTTTCTAATTGCCGCGATTTGTATTTCTGCTGCATCATTACAGCTACTCAGATAGTAATGCAGCTCGCACGTTGTTTTATGACGGTGATTGATAGAGCGAATATTTTCAATCAGAATAATATTCCGCAGCTCAGGCCAAGCCTGCAATTCCGCCAGCTTATCCACACAGGGTAAAACCCAACCTCGCCGACGAACCCGCCGCCCGTGACTGTCATCAAAGGCATCATAATCAGGTTTGATGGCTGCTGGAACCGCTATACAGGTTGTGTGACAATAATCTACCACCGCTTTATGGCACTTTTTTTGATTACCTTTCAGCGCCAGAATATAGTCGGCCTGTTGAGCAATAATCTTCTGCGCTATGACCCGCTGACAACCCATAGCGTCTAGAGTCACAATGTTCCCTTTAACTGACAGGCTATCTAATAAAACGGGAAGGGCCGCGATTTCATTGGATTTATTTTCCACCGCCCGCTGACCCAGGCTGATACCTTGCTCTGTAGCAAATGCACTGACCATATGAAGGGGTCCTTGCTGTGCTGCTCTATCAAACGAACCGCGGACGGTTTTACCATCGATGGCCACGACTTCTCTATCAATCGGTAAAAAACAATCCTTAACCCACAGAGAAAAGCGTTGTTCGAAGAGGACTGGGTCAATGATACTAAATACTCTGCGGAAAGTATCATGCGAAGGAAGCCCTCCTTCCAAGGTAAGAAATGTGCTCAGCCAGTCTTTTTTCGAGCGACCGTAAAGGGCTATATCAATCCAGGTTTCTGCTCCAGCTATAACAGCACAAACTGCAATAACCAGTACATCAATAAAACGATGCGCTGTCCGTCCTGCGCAACGCGGATCTGGAAATTCCATGAACGATTCAAATAGCTTATTTAACACAATATTATCCAACAAAGGCAATCAATGGATAAATATCAACTAAAACATATTAATTCGCTAGCTTAACTTTTGATGCGTAAGCCCTGCAAACGGAGGTTTTTGATAAGTCTTATCACATCACTCGCGTGGTATGTAAAATCAATACGTTACCGTTCTCATAAATAGTTCTTGAAATAGTATTCTTAAATACCTACCATGACAATGAGTTTCGATAATAAGGAGAAGAGCGTGGGACAACTCAATCGCATTACCCAGGAGCCTAATGTAATGGGTGGCAAAGCCTGTATTCGTGGCATGCGTGTGACGGTAGGTATGGTCGTGGGGCAAATTGGTGCTGGACACAATATTGATGAAATTCTCGCCGATTACCCTTATCTCGAACGTGAAGACATTATGCAGGCGCTTCGCTATGCAGCATGGTTGTCTGAAGAACGTGAAGTGATGTTAGCAAACGCATGAAATTACTGATAGATATGAACTTATCTCCACGCTGGAGCAACGTGTTGGCCGCTGCAGGTATTGAAGCTGTTCACTGGTCAACGCTAGGGGAGAATAATGCATCGGATTTAGAAATCATGGCCTACGCCGGAACGAATGATTACATAGTACTCACCCACGATTTGGATTTTAGTGCCATCCTTGCAGCGACCCACGGTGAAAAACCTAGCGTTGTCCAAATCCGTACCTTTGATATCAGCCCTGATGTAATTGGTAAGCAGATTGTCGCTGCTCTAAACCAGATGGCCTCAGAATTGGAAGCAGGCGCATTGCTCACTGTAGACACAAACCGGACACGCTTGCGTGTACTGCCATTGCAACAAAAACACTAATATGTTAGTTGGCTACGCTCGCGTATCAACCCAAGATCAAAATCTTGCTCTTCAGATTGAAGCGTTAACCAAAGCAGGTTGCAAAAAAATCTTCGACGATAAGATTAGTGGTAGCCGAGCTGAGCGGCCTGGTCTTGTCAAAGCACTAGAAATACTACGTGAAGGTGACACGCTCGTTGTATGGAAACTGGATAGGCTGGGTCGTAGTGTTAAAAATTTGGTTGATTTAGTGGGTGAATTGCATAAACAAAACATCCAGTTTAAAAGCCTTACTGATGCCATCGATACAGGAACAGCTTCTGGTCGGTTCTTTTTTCACGTTATGGCCAGTTTAGCAGAGATGGAGCGAGAGCTGACCGTTGAGCGAACTCGCGCAGGACTGGAAGTCGCTAGGCAGTTAGGACGCAAAGGGGGGAGAAAGCGCCAGATGACTGATAGCAAAATCGAATCTGCAAAAAAATTGCTGGCTAATGGCATACCCCCTCGTGACGTGGCTAAGAATCTTGGCGTGTCGGTTCCCACGCTTTATCGCTGGCTCCCTGCATCAACTCACCCTTAAGTCCAGGGCTTACGCATCAAAAGTTAAGCTAGCGAATTAATATGTTTTAGTTGATATTTATCCATTGATTGCCTTTGTTGGATAATATTGTGTTAAATAAGCTATTTGAATCGTTCATGGAATTTCCAGATCCGCGTTGCGCAGGACGGACAGCGCATCGTTTTATTGATGTACTGGTTATTGCAGTTTGTGCTGTTATAGCTGGAGCAGAAACCTGGATTGATATAGCCCTTTACGGTCGCTCGAAAAAAGACTGGCTGAGCACATTTCTTACCTTGGAAGGAGGGCTTCCTTCGCATGATACTTTCCGCAGAGTATTTAGTATCATTGACCCAGTCCTCTTCGAACAACGCTTTTCTCTGTGGGTTAAGGATTGTTTTTTACCGATTGATAGAGAAGTCGTGGCCATCGATGGTAAAACCGTCCGCGGTTCGTTTGATAGAGCAGCACAGCAAGGACCCCTTCATATGGTCAGTGCATTTGCTACAGAGCAAGGTATCAGCCTGGGTCAGCGGGCGGTGGAAAATAAATCCAATGAAATCGCGGCCCTTCCCGTTTTATTAGATAGCCTGTCAGTTAAAGGGAACATTGTGACTCTAGACGCTATGGGTTGTCAGCGGGTCATAGCGCAGAAGATTATTGCTCAACAGGCCGACTATATTCTGGCGCTGAAAGGTAATCAAAAAAAGTGCCATAAAGCGGTGGTAGATTATTGTCACACAACCTGTATAGCGGTTCCAGCAGCCATCAAACCTGATTATGATGCCTTTGATGACAGTCACGGGCGGCGGGTTCGTCGGCGAGGTTGGGTTTTACCCTGTGTGGATAAGCTGGCGGAATTGCAGGCTTGGCCTGAGCTGCGGAATATTATTCTGATTGAAAATATTCGCTCTATCAATCACCGTCATAAAACAACGTGCGAGCTGCATTACTATCTGAGTAGCTGTAATGATGCAGCAGAAATACAAATCGCGGCAATTAGAAAACACTGGGCCATTGAAAACAGCCTGCATTGGGTGCTTGATGTCACCTTTAGAGAGGATGATTCACGGGTTCGTGACAAAGTGGCCACCCGAACCTTTGCATTATTGCGCAAAATGGCATTAAACATCGTGCGAAAGGATACTGCCAACAAAGCCAGCTTACGTGGACGACGTAAATGCGCTGGCTGGGATGATGAATATATGGAGCATTTGTTATTCAGGAACGATAAAAAATAGAGGGTGATTTTGATGCGTAAGCCCTGGGGTTAAGGTGTTTACTTTGAAGTTAATGTTATCCACTGTTTTTTTAACGTTTAATTTCTTTTTTTTTTAAAGAAGTTAAAAGTAATTTTGCATCTATCGCATAAGAAGCATCTATCTCAAAATTGACTTGCATTTATATGTGGATAATCTTCATTTTCGATAGGACACCGACGATTTTTTATCTTTTGATGGGGTTATGACGCCACTTTCACACAGGATGAACAGTCATAAACAAGGATGATCAAAGGAAATGGCAGGATAGGAACGTGAGGAAACCTACGCGAGGGGCGTAAGCAATTTTTTTGAGGAGACAAGCGTGCTTTAGTGCACAGGGATGTCCGGTGGAGGCGTACTGGCAATCTTACGCAGTCGGTAATACTCAATGTCGACTTGCTTTTTCAAACCTTCTTGTCCCATACCGGTGAGTTCAAGCAGGGAATAACGCTTAACAAGCTTATGAAGAATGTCCTGTTTGGCCGTCTGCTCGTCCAGTTTAGCCAGACTTTTGGCAAGCTTGCGCTGTTTATTGATAGCGTACCGGGATTTTCGGTGCTCAAACGCCCGTTTAATGTGCTGCTCTTTCGCCCGCCGGCTGGCTTCCGTTAGCGTGATAGAAGGCTCCCCTTTCTCTAGCAGCCCTTTGTTAATCCAACCCATTTGCTGATTTTGAGCACTGGCTAGCTTTTCTGCCGACACCTCAAATAACATAAAGAACAATGGGGTGAGCGTAATCAGTTTCGGGATATAACTGGCCATCAGTTTATCCCACACCTTTTCGCACATCACCAAGCCCATCGGCTCCATAAAGTCGGTGATCAAACGTGAGGCACGGGTAATTGATTTATTACCCGCTTCCGACAGGGTAGACAGCCCACATTCGTCCGCCAGTTGTTCGACCGAAGCCATCACTAAGCCGGAAGCAATATTAAAATGATGAAGCATGGCAAGAACCATCGCCCGCAGGGCACGCGCTCGATGTTCATTAAGACGACGGAAACGAGGCCGGAGGTCTCCTGTTTTGGGATCAGTAGGCTGTACGATGTATAGCAGTTCGCTGCGCGCCACATCCTTTTCAGCCGCACGTTGCATACAATAACGGATGAAGGCCGGACGCTGCTTATCACTCGGAGGCGGTGTGAAAACCGGGTAGAGATTGGAAATGTAACCTGTTCTAGTCACCCCACCCTACACTTATGGCGGGCACAAGGGGTTGAATATTTTTGAACATCATTCTATACTCCCTGCTAGAACAAAAGCTCATCCAGCAGTTCTAGTTGACGCCCCGATATTCTGTGTCTAACCCGCTAAAGTTGAAACAGATTTCGGGGTTTTCTTTTGGGTTTTCACCCTTCCTGTGGTGCTTTTCGGCAGCACCCGACCAATATTGAGTAAGAATCTAGCACTTGGTTACAAACGTGTCAAGATCCTAATGTAAGTCATTTCTTGTCAGACATAAACTCACGAAGTAATTCGGTAACAGTGTCTTGCATAGTAAGTCCATTCCCTTTGCAATATCGCTTAAAATCTTCAGCCAGCTCATAAGGAACAAACATCCTTATCGACTTATTTTCTTTAGTTTTTCTTTCTTCAAATCTTTTATTATACTCCGACTGAGTTAGCGGATTCCCTAACCTGTATTCACGCTTCTTTTTTTCATTTGGCTCTGTCATTACATGAATCCAGAAAAATCAGTGTATTAAGTAAGATAATTCATTTAAATCCGCATCGCATCGGATAGCCCGGTAAATTGCTTTACAGCATCTCGTGCTATACCACTGCTCAGCATGTGTTGAGCAATCTTGAAAGAAGCCTTTTTTTCTCCCTTCAATATACCTTCCTGGCGGCCTTTCTGAAACCCTTTTGCTTCAAGCTGTTCTGCAATAGTCATCATCCCCTCCCGATAAATGTGGTGGTGCCTGCTGTGCCAGTTGACGGATAAAAGCGGCGGTATTAAACGTGTTACCTACTTTTGCTAAATGGGGTCTACTCACCTCAGACCTCCTCTATGCCCAGTTCTTGCCACATCCATGTAAAATCATAATGCGCCATATGGGGTGCTCGAGCGGTATTATTTTCTAGGCTCTTGAGCCATTGAATCAGGTTGACCTGTTGGTCACTCTTTTGAACACATTCCCTTGGCGTCAGATTATTGAGTGCAGGAATCGGTTCGTCCAGTATTTTACGGTAATGTTGATCCAATGACGCGGTTATCAATTCAGGAACATCGAGAGGCTCAGCAGGCGGTAAATTTTTTGTCGAATAATTTTCCATCATGGATTGAACATTTTCGTGCACAGAGAGGGGGTTACCAATTAACTTACCCAGCAAATCATTGAGATACGCTTTTACCGTTTCGGCTCGCTCTACCGAGTTGACAGTGGCGATCAAAGAATCGTCGACGAGAGACAACTGGCCCAATATGGTTGTCCCAAAATCCCTAACTTTATCTTTTTCACCATCGAACCAGAGCCATTCTTTCGTGTTGCTATCAAAATCAAGATGAGGAGCCGTATGCAACCGTCTTTCAATCTCATCTTGATTTTCAGGTGCAACCGGAAACCTAACTTTGCTCCATTGCAAAAGATGACCATCACGATTAACCAACGTTGGCATGGGTTTTGTCAGTGCTAAATAAGTTTCGCAAATCCAGAACGAAAAGAGTAACTCGGAAAGTGGGTCACTCTCCTCAGAGGAAGCCATAAGATTAATCTCTTCGTCTGACCATGAGCATTGTTGATCATCAGCGCGAATTTCTTTAAGTTCTTCAATTACCCGACGATGTGCATACTCTAGAAAAACCGGAAAGTCTTGTGCTTGCTCTTGAGAAAAGGGCAAAATACCGCCACCGAAAGTGGGTTTTCCATCCAATAAAATGACGCTAGTTGCAATACAATCCCAGCGCTTTAAGTTTTGAGTACCGGAACGCTCATAGACACGGAGCACTGTAGAGGTTGTGCCAAAAGGGCGTACTTCAGCCCACTGCCCCACATTGACAGTAACCACTTCCCATAGTCTAACTTCACTTTTTGCTAAAGCAT
>NZ_CP021660.1 GCF_003122425.1 Candidatus Fukatsuia symbiotica | reverse complement strand
AAAGCATCAATGCGCTCTTGAAGGGATTTTGTCATGTTTATCTTTCCAAAGAGATGAACATATTGAGAAAATCACTGGATTCATTTACAGACATGGCAGGGATATGAGCAGATTGGGCTTTGCGAAAAACTTTAAAAAAACTACAATTGACGTTACCGACATACTTTAACTCCGTGATTTACGTTGGTTAGCCCCGAGTCTCTGGCCGGAGGAGGGGCTTCTGTCTATTTTAGAAAAAGTCTTACTGTCTCTTTAGACACGATGAACCCCTTTTCACCTAACCAATCCGATATCTGTTTGTAAGAAAATCCTTTATTTCTCATATCAATAAGTTGATCTTTATATTTTGCCAACCCGTCAGTTTTTCTCCCTCTTGGTTTGATAAGCACAACGTTCTCCAAAACAAACCACTTTAATTAATTCTAACCATAAAAAAATAATTCAATTACGTCAATTACATCAAACAAGTTAAATGAGGGATAGCGGGGACGCCGGCACGGGATAGCGGGGACATTTTCACAAAAAAAAATTACTATAAGACGTTGACATTAAATACTAAAACTAGTAATTAGAATTCCCTATAATCTTTTATAATCAAAAAAATATAATCTTTTTTAATCCGCGCGCACGAAAAATTTTGTAGTGAATGTTTTTGACTCTAAATAACCATGTAGCTGAAAAGATAAACCCAATGCTTACCTTTTAGCCAAAGAGTGACCGAGTTCCTCTTCAACATCAGATGATATTCCGCTTCCTCGAACCGCCTTCGCTACGCGAAAACGGTTCTCGCGGCGAGCGTTGCAGATCTAACAAAATCATTTTCGTTAGAATTTTTTTGAAATCAGAGAAAATTTCGTGAAAAAATCGGCTTAACAGAAAAAAATTCAATGGAATAAGGAGATAAGATCCTGAGTAAGCCTTAAAAGGCATCTAGAACGGTCGTAGAGAGGATTTATTCGACTTACCAATACCAACCTATATTTATCTTAAATTAGCGCTACAGCATTGTATTGGCCTTTAAAATCGATAGGGTAAAAATTAGGCACGTTAAACAGCGGAGATTATTAATATTTGTGACTCATTTCACATTTTATCCTCTCCAATAGATTCATCTAAACCAGCTGCTGTTTATTTTCACACGATGTAGAAAATAACTATGAACCATAGTGACTAAGCGCTATAAAAAATACCGCATCAGTAACCTAAAAATGCATTTTAAAATTGAGCTTCATTTTTATTATCCGAAAAACTTAAAAATGACAATAGAAGTAATATTTCATATATATGAAATATTACTTGATATATCATACGATACAATTTATATTTCAAATTTCATCGTATGAATTCATACTTATTAAGTAATATAAAAGGTAGATTAGTGATAACTATAATCGGCTGTAACAAAGGTGGAGCGGCAAAAACCACCACGGCAATTAATGTTGCCATAGGCTTAGCAATCCGCGGAGAAGAAGTGTGTCTGGTAGATGCTGATGTACAACGTTCGGCTTCTCGCTGGTATGCAGAACGAGAACAGGCTCAGATTCTTCCAACAATTACATTGATAGAAAAACGAGACAATATTTCACAAACCCTGAAAAGCTTGGATCAAAAATACGCTCACGTAATTGTCGACGTTGCTGGCCGCAACAGCCGGGAATTGATAACAGGTGGTACAGTAGCACATCAAATCATAGCGCCTCACCAGTGTTCGCAATTAGATCTGGACACATTAATTGAATTACAACAGCAATTACAAAGTATGAAGGATTTAAATCCGGAGCTTAAGGTTTATTGCTACCAAAGTATGGCTACGACCAATCCTATTCTTCGGGGTAATGAACGAGTTGAATTTTTAGAGTTTGTGAAAGTATTTGAGGACCTGATTCCTCTCAACTCTGTGGCTTGCTATCGTAAAGTTTATCGGGATGTTATGTCAGAAGGAAAGTCTGTGCTAGAAACTTGCAACGAAAATGCCAAAACAGAGGTAACATCTCTACTTGATGAGGTATTTTAATGGCGCTTAAAAAACCCCATCAACGTAATAATGTCACCACAGCTGATGCAGAAGCTTTAGCAAACCGCTTGGCCGATAGGCCATATGGTGAAGAAAAACTGGTGTATGCAACACAGGATTTATTCGCCAGAACAACAATCTCACTACCTCAGTGCCTACTACGTGAAATTGAAGATAGGGCGCTAAGTAATAAACGTGCTGGCATTGAACCGAAAAATGTCAGTGCACTTATTCGTGAGGCGCTAAATTCCTACTTATTGGTTAAGTAATATGACTTCATTCATATGAAGCCATAAGTATGAAGAATTACATAATATTTATTATCTCATACTTAATATTTTGTGCTTACTTTAGTGGTTTTGCTCACGAACACGAGTTTCGCACGAATCTAACCTGGTGCAGCCAATAGTGCTCTGATGTGTGTAGTAATAGCGTTTTTAATGACAGCCCAATTTTGTTGGTAAAGGGTTATTTTTTCGGACAGACGGCGTTTATGTTGTTCAAACCAGGCAGCCATGGCTAGAAAAATATGATTTCTTTGCGCCCGGCCCGTGCGGGCCTGACAGCGTTCTATACCACAAGTTTGTTTGATTTCCCGATGATAAACCTCAACAGACCAACGGGCCTCGGTGACAGCCTTCATCTGTTCCCGGGTGGGGTTCTCTTTGTTCGTTGCAACATAATCAATGCGACCGTGTTTGGTCACAAACTTGAAGACTGTCACCCAACCATCGCCCCGCAGGTGTACTGAAAGCCCTTCTTCTGGAATATCAAGTGAGGCTAATGTGACGTTGCGATTAACTATCCGGTTCTTTCTCAAGGTGGTGACCCCAATCCAGCCAGGAGAACGAATGGCGTTGAGATTATCTAAACTTGAATACCGAATACCACGCATCCATTACCACCGCTTCAGGGGCTATACCCCTCGCTTTTGCCAGTTTGAGCATGTCGCAAAAATGCGAGTTTTTTGTTTTTCCGTCGGTCTCTTTGTCGTCAATTCGGTAGTCAATAGGCACTGACTCTCCCTTTTCAAGACCCTGCCACAACAGATTAACCAAACCAATACCGGCTATCACATCATGTTCATTACCAGAATAGTGATAATGAACTCGCTCTATCTTCTTACTCCGTTTTTTGGCTAGCACTCTATCATCCGCAATCAGAAAACAAGGTGCTTCCCGGTCTATCGAGGGGGCGACAAGTTGCCACAACTCTTTCGGACGAAAACACCGGCTCTTTAACCACCGGCTTACGCTATCATGCGATACCCTCGACGGGCTCACTTCTGACAACGCTAGACCAGAATATCTGACACTACTCGCTTGTAAAAATGCTTTATAAAGGTCTTTCGTACAGGGATAGTCTGACATCTCATTACCATTCTTATCTTTTTTCCTACTCTCCTTTTACCATCATTTAGTACAGTGCGAAACTCGTGTTTAAGTCAAGTTATTATTAATTAATAAACCACCATTAGGCTGGATTGAACGGAGGTTAATGCATTTGCATTATATAATGCAAATGCATTATAATTATTTCCAATCCATCAAAACAGTAAAAGGTGACGATTATGCTGGTTGTTGCTAGAAAAAATACCAAGCATATAGACGTTTTAGAATCGCAAATTACCTCACGTGGACAAACGACTATCCCTGCTTCTGTATTACGCACACTGAATCTGAAAAAAGGCGTGGATCGCATCCAGTATCAGGTACTACCTAGCGGTGATGTATTGATTCCCCGTAAACAGAAAGAAGAGAATGATCCAATTATTGGTAAGTTCCTAGACTTTCTTGCTAATGATATTGTCAAAAACCCTCAACATCTTCAAGCGTTGCCTGAACCACTACTCTGCCGTATCGACAAAATCACAGAAGGTGTAGAAATTGGCAATTTGGATACGCCCTTACCTGATGATGAAGGCTGATTTTTGACATGAACGAGCGACCCTATAAAATAAATGGATGGTATGTCATAGTTCACCCTCTGTTTACAAGGCAAATTGAAGAACTCACTAACGAGGTTGAGAAACTTAAAGCCAGCCATCCTGACACCTATCAAAAGAAAAAAGTGACTCTTCGTCTGGCAGCTATAAAACATCTGATACTAAACGATATAACAATAGATCCATCCAACACTAAGTTTCGTTTAGGTGGAACGTTAGGTGATGATTATAAACACTGGTTCAGAGCAAAGTTCTATCAGCAATACCGCCTATTCTTCCGCTATGAATCAGCCTCTAAAATCATCATCCTTGTCTGGGTGAATGACGATAATACTCTAAGGATCTATAAGGCAAAAAATGATGCATATAAAGTATTCAAAGGCATGCTAGATGATGGAAACCCGCCAGATGATTGGGGTAAGCTGCTGTCTGTATGTAAAACAGCGCAAATGAATGATAATCTGGAAAAACATTCAGCAATGAAAACAAAAATTATTAAAGTCTGTTGACATTTAATTAAAATATTAGGTGGATATAAAAATCCCATTTCCTACTTTTTACCCTCTACGATAAAGACCAAAAAGATGATCTCTTACAGCAACAACGGGAGATTTTGCGAAGCATGCTGGAGAAACTGAAAAAAGACAAAACGCTATGAACGAACGTAATATCTTTGATGAACTAATGCAAGGAATGGAAGCCTGGGGTAATATGAACGCTGGGAAAGAAACGCTAAAAATTCATCGTCTCTCCTCGAACAAAGGCATCACCTTATGCCCTTCAGAACTAAAAGCGTTAAGAGAAAAACTTAACCTTTCTCAAGCCGTTTTTGCCCAGTATCTGCATACTGGCGTGACAACTTATCAAAACTGGGAACAAGGCAGGGCGAAGCCGAATCAACAAGTCGTGTTACTCATTAAAATGGTAGAAAAAAATCCGGCTACACTTTCTGCATTAGCCGCGCTGTGATCAAAATATTTAGACAAAGACCAGCCATTTTTTGTGGCTTCTTTTTTGTTGCATAAACATAATAGAAAAAATATTGCGGAGTAGACATTATGTCAAAAAAAGTAATTTATGATTTCATCTATCGGATAAGCGCAACCTTTTACGGGTACTCTGTCATCAATCACTAACTAAAATACTTTTCAAATCAGCTAACGTAACCATTAACAGTAAGGGATCCAGAGGGGATGCTTCAAAGCCGACTTTTTTATAAAAATTTTTCGCATCGTTAGACAATGCATGAACCATCATTCCACGAATACCCATCACATCAGCTGCATAAATTAAACGCAATCCTGCATCTCTTATCAACGCTCGACCCCACCCTTTCCCTTGAAAACGTTTATCAATAGCCAATCGTCCAAGTACCACAACTGGAATAGGATCAGGCATATTACGCTTGAAACGCCCTACAGCATTTTTGCCAGCCACGACACCGGCTGATAATGCATAATAAGCCAGCACATTATTATTTCCACAAACTACAAATGTTCGTGAAGCACCACTTCTCTGATTTTTTAACGCCTTCTGGGCAAGCCAGTTATCAAGACTCGCCACACCAGAGCTAAATAAAGAAACCTCGTGCTGTTCCCTTAAAGGTTCAGGAGCAGAAATAATCATTCGTCGTTGTCCCAGGGTGCAGATTTTTGCATCGTCTGCTTCAAACGCTCGTTAGGAGCCGCAGACATATCTAACCTCGTAAGAAATTCTGAATGGACTTCTGGGCTAGCCATGATAATAATCTGCTCTAACAGCGCTTCTTCAGCCGCATAACGGGCAGCCTCAAGGATGAAATCTGTTCTATTTTTACCTTTAGTCAGAGCAGCCCTATCAATCAGGTCTTTTTCTTCCGATTTGATGCGAATATTAAGTGTTTCGCGTCTTGCTGTACTACAAGCTAAAGTAACCACGTGATATCTCCGTTAATATATTTTATCTTAGAGTAACATATCGTAATGACAATGACACTACACCTGATTCAGGCAGTACGAATGATAAACCGCTCTCACGGCAGTTAATCTATGAACATTTCAGCGGGAATATGGAAACGTTCAGACAATGCTTTAATATGATGGACGGTTAGAGCACGGCGGCCATTTAGAATATTGCTCACATTTGATTTAGATCCCAGTTCTGATTCAAGATCTGCGGCTTTCAAACCGTACTGATCCATGATGGTGCGGAGTACGGCAATACCACCCTGTAATACATTTTCTAACAGGCGATTGAATTCTTCAAACTTTGGTGCTGTGTTTTCATATTCGGCGATTTTTGCGGCAAGAGGCTCAAATAGCGGGTTCTCCAGATCGTCGCGGTCTACAAGATACTCTATCAGCTCAAGAGCTTTTTTATACTCAGCTTCGTTATTTCTTCCGCCAAGCAGGGGGATAGATTTTACCACCTGCGAAAAAGCATTAACCATTTGTGCAGCACTGGCGGCATCAAGGCGCTCACTATGAAACATCGTTGCTATAGTCATTCTTTGTGCTCCCGATAATATTTCGTCAGTTTATCGTATTCAGCATGAGTGGAAATGTGTTTAACAAAAACCTTCCGTAACCGAAAATTAATATAGGTGATCAGCCTTAATGTATTACCCGATACATCAATCACCCACCACTTATTGCGATAACGGAAATTATCCAGTGACGAGATCACCTTCTTCATTTCATCTGGACTACCAAACTTCCCTTTTTCGAGGGATCTCAATAAATCAGCAAGAGCCGTAGCACAATTCGGAAATTTTCCAGCGGCTTCATTGAACGGTTGTCTGCTGATAACGTGCAATCTTGTTGTCTCCAAAGTCATTTTGTTTTCATCTTGAAAAGACTATAACTCATACCTACAAAGTTTTCAAGATGAAAACTTAAGTTCAGTGTATTTTTCGACGCTTGCATCATCTCTTTTTTTCGAGCTTGGACGTCGATTTTGGGATGATAAAATGTTTTTTTATAGCTAAACCCAGCGCGTTTTAACGCATCGCAGATCCCTCGAGCACTGCCCCCCATACGCTGAGCTCGTTCGTATTGAGACGCCTCAGGATAGGTTTCCACATCAAGGAGCAACGCGGCGCGATTTATTTTGGTCGCCGGTTTATCACGAGTTAGGCAAGGGTCGATACGTTTAGCCCAGCCCAGCGCATTAGGCTCGCTGTCCCCACACAAAAACGGGTGGCTGTTTCGGCATAGGTGAGCTTTTCTTGCTCTTTAATAGTCAACACATGTTGGCGGAATTTTAAGGGATAAGTTATCTTGATATTGTGCAGGGATAAATCATTTCCATATTATATATCAATTTATAAGGCCCCTACTATATAATAGATACTATGTGATAATCCTTAAAAGCGTAATTACGATTTAACGTATTTACTGACAAGTAACTCTCTTACTTCATCAGCAATTTTTGTACCACGCATGGCACATTCAGCTTTGATCGCACGATGTAGGCTTTCTGTGACATCAATAGTAAGCCGCTTCATTTTCTCTTTTTCGGGTAATTCCCTGCTTTTAACCCACTCGTCCGATTTCTCTGGTAAAACTTTAGTTGAAGGGCGGATCCCAAAAGAAATTTTTTTTCCAGTCATTGGATGAACTCCTTAATTTCATTAACCAAATTATCGATTTCTTTTGCAGCAGGCCCTTGAGGATCAATCTCATAAACAGCGCAGCCTTTCGCCGCTGCTTCAGCAAAGATTACCCGCTGAGTGACACAGCCTCGTAATACAGGAGTATTATATTCTGACAATGCCTCACCGACATCACGCCCAATGGCTGTATTTGCGATTTTACGATTAACCACAAATGCAGATTTCAGTTTTTCTTTATAAATCCGCGCTTCATTTATAAGGGTGACTACTTCCTCAGCCGCCCATACATCATAGGGGCTTGGTTGTACAGGAATTAGTACAAGATCGGCAGCCATAATAGCAGAACGAGCTAGATCAGTTACCCGAGGCGGGCCATCAATAATAACGTAGTCAAAGCCTTTGCTAATTTCTGCTACTTCCTTATGAATCGTTTTTCTAGGCAACCCAATGACAGTAAATAATGGTTCACCTTCTCTTGCCGCCGCCCAATTTAGTGAACTACCTTGAGGATCAGCATCAATAAGCAGCACACGACTCTCCATACGTGTAAGACTTGCTGAAATATTGACACTCAGTGTTGTTTTTCCCACGCCTCCTTTTTGATTCAGAACAGATATTATCACTTGGCAACTCCTAGCGCATATGGAAGAAATACAGAATTCAGTATATACGATAAAATACTTTTACTCTTATGTATTTATACGATTTTACGATTATGTCCTACTGCCGTGTTAAGGTAGCAGGGCATTCCTTCAGCATCTGTGGCACTACAGGATGACACAGGGTATGAATCGCAGGGATAACTTCCATGATAATGTGGTAATGGAACGACTTTTTTTAATTGATTAATTATGATCAAACATCAACAGCCACTAGATTTTTAAAGTAGATGTCATCTGGATTGTCAGGTTTATTTTTTGATCAAAAAATCATTAGACCTCTTCGGAAACTTTCATTTATCTAATTTCCATGTTATGAATTGCTGCAATCAGATTAAATCCTAATCCAAATCGTTTTCGCCTGTTTCTATAACGATCTGATACAATTTTAAATCGTTTAATCATACCAATGACATTTTCGTTTAATACACGCAGGCTTGATAACTTACCATTGTTGCGTTTATCTTCTTTTGTTAAGGGATTTTTCTTTGTCTTTTTCTTAGGCAACGCCGAGTTTGAATGAATCTTGCCAAGCCCTTGGTAACCTGTATCTGTCACTGTTTTGATTTCAGGATGGATTCGCACACCAGACTCCTTGAACAACCTAAAATCATGACGCCTCCCATTAGTAAATGGTTGTACAGATGACTGCTTTTTTTTTGGACGTTCAATCGGCGTTTCTGTGGCATCAATAAGAACGAGCTCATACTCCCTATCATTTTTTAATAAAGCTTTGCGTCCAGGTAGGGCAAAATCAGGATGCTTTATTAGCGTATTCTCTATCCATTTAATCGTTTCATAGCATGTGCTCTCACTCACGCCATCGCGTTGGCTGACAGGAAAATAAGTGCGATATTCTCGTAGATACTCAAGGGCCATTAATCACCGATCTTCTAAACACGGCTTCGGTTTCCGACCTCCTTTCCCTTACTTACACTTATCTGCTTCATTCAATATCTTTATCATCTTTTCAAATGTACTACGTTTCATTCCGGTTAAGCGCCGAAATTTTTCTTTTTCCAGTACCTTTAGTCCTTCATATTTCATGGGGGCTCCTTGTTCAGGAGATTTTTACCAAAATTCCTATATACCCGTGATCAATGAAGATGCTTGATTTTGAAGTCGATAAGGATCATGCTCATAGCCATGAAAATAGAGCTGACTGCTGACCAGAAAATTACCCTCGAAGCCCAACATCGTCAAAGCCATGACCGCCGTGTCTGTGACAGGATCCGGTGTGTTTTGTTGTCCGCAGACGGCTGGACTCCCCCTATGATTGCTCACTCACAGCTCATTAATGAAACCACGGTGCGGCGCCACCTTACAGACTATCATAAACTCAACAAGCTCAAGCCTGAAAATGGCGGCTCCGATGGCTATCTCAATGCGGAACAGACCACGTCGCTGGTTGAACATCTCACCCAGCAGCTCTACCACCACAATCACCAAATTGTGGCGTATATCGCTGGACGCTGGAACATCACCTTTACCGTATCAGGTCTGTATAAAGGGTTGAAGCAGCATGGCTTTAGCTATAAAAAGCCGAAAGGTGTTCCGCATAAATTTGCCGTTGAGAAACAGCCGCAATTTATAAAGACCTACAGCGAATTGAAAGACGCCGCGGGTAATGACCCCATACTGTTTATTGATGCCGTTCATCCGACACAAGCCGCCAAAATAAGCTACGGCTGGATACGAAAAGGCCAGGATAAAACGATAGAGACCACCGGGAGCAGAACGCGGTTGAATATCATGGGAGCCTTGAACATCCAGAATGTGGCTAACCCCATAATCCGTGATGATGAGACGATTAACAGCGAAAATGTGGTTCACTTCCTGTCTGCCATTCGCGCGCATTATCCCATCACGACAACGGCACATGTGATCCTCGAGGGTGCAGGCTATCACCGTTCACAGCTTGTGCAAGACGCCGCGCTTACGTTGAATATCCAGCTTCATTACCTTCCGCCGTATAGCCCGAATCTAAACCCGATAGAGCGATTGTGGAAGGTGATGAATGAGCAAACACGAAACAATAGATATTACCCATCTAAACAGAGTTTTAAGAACGATATCTTAAACTTCTTTGAAGTGAAGCTACCACAAATGGCAAGTTCTCTGGTATCTCGCTTAAACGATAATTTCCAGGCGCTAAATCCTGCATCTTGATTTCACTTGGGTATATATCGCCATGAGCTCCCTTATAAATACGTGCTCGAAGCACAAGATACCGTTCGATCTTAAAGGCGATAAGGCAACATACAACCAGGGCTCAATCTAGATTACGAGTTTTAAATCTCAAGTTGTCGCTGGAACTCACTGGCTGTATCCCGATGATCAATCGGGGATCATTATGTTGATAGAGCTAATGATCAAGATATAAGACGGTATCTAGCTTGAAAAACAGCGTCATTAAAGGCAGGCAGACATGTCTGCCTGCCCATCGGGATTATCGCCTATAGATAATGGGATGGATAAGCCTATGTCCCATGACAAAGAGTTATTTTTGTGGTTTTGTAATATATGCACTATTTTTGCTCTGTTCGCGCCTTGCACTGCTTCCTGATTTTCGGCGTACAATGACACACCCCATTTTAAGGCTGTTTCCTCTGGTACTCGCTGCTGGGCGGTGAGCTTGAAGGTAACTTGTGGCAACCCGCTGGCATGTAAAAACAGGGTGGTTCCCAATGGTGCACCAACTATTTTTGTCTCCAGCCGAGCAAATACCTTAATGGGGATCAAGGGAAAATCCAATAAATCCACTTTGGGGTATTATCCTGAACGACAAGGGTTAAAGAAGATAGTGCATTCCTGTATTTTGATAAAAAATCAGCGCCTGGGCTGCTGATAGTAAACGGCTTTGGGGTAAGGGAAGGCAGTGCAATAACAGTGAGTATCGATGAGGTCACACTGTCGTTGCGCTCAACAATAAATTGGTATTCATTCTGCTCCCATACCATTTTTTTGAAAAATTTTCGATCGGAGTTCCAGGTATACTCTGCGTGTAAGCCTGTAGCGGGAAGATGGATGGGGATAACCTCTTGAGATGATTGCTCGTGTATTTCATCCAGTAGCTGTTCTAATAATTGTGCTTCCCTGCCGTTTTCTTCATCGATGTATTCTATCTCTATCTGCTGATAGCGCTTTTTTTTCGGCAAATGAGGATAATAGCGGTAGGAAAGGGTGCTTTGAGGATTGTCTCTTGGTTTTGCGATACCTGTCACATAGCACTGTTGCTGTCGGTGATCATATTCGATATGAGCCACATTCCTTACCCATGCATCAGGACCGGCGAGCAAGGCGGCCTGCAGTCCCTCACTGGTATAAAGCTGTGGGTGTGCTGCATTACTGCCATCGTTATGTATGACTTGCCAATGCTGTGAGGGTAAATCGAGTAATCCCGTGGCGATATCTCCCTGTTTTAATTGAATATCCAGGCGTATTTGTTGGTTAGGGAAAAATCGGGTGCTATCACTGAAATAGCGCTGCATAATAGGTTTCATGTTACTGAGAGTGTCGCCAGATAAGGTGGCGATACTTTCCACCGCCAAGGAAAGATGAAATTTAGGGTTGGCAAGCGCATTACTGGCAAGTGTGAGATTAAATGTCACGCCAGGTAACTCTATTGGGCGCAGCTGAAGCCTGATGTTTTCCGGGGTAGGGCGGGTAATTTTCACAGTGCTATTGGCCAGGGTCAGCGCCCATTCCTCACCGCTATGATGCAACGCTAACCGCTCGATGTGTGCCTGTTGTAAAGCAATGCGTGCTTCGCGCCCGCTGATGGCGATATCAGGTGTGATATCCAATACCCAGCTTTCGCTGAGTCGTTCTAGCGCGTCACTACTTGGTTTAATGACAACCTGACGCCCATCATCAGGGAGGTCAATAAAGGTCGTCCCGCCCGCACCTTGAAATTGGTAAGTTAAATAATGTGCATGCTTTGCATCTGTTATCGGTGTAGGCAACTGACCCGCTCTAAGGCCGTAATGGTCCTGTCCCGGTATTTTATTAACCTGTTGTATATTTTGAAAAGTGATGTAACGCACCCCGGCATCTAGTCCTATGACGAGCTGTGTTGGACGGGGGTGAAAGCGAACGTGGTTAGGTGCATTCACTCCTCCGATGGTGAAAGGGAAAAGCGTATCATGATGTTGATGAAACCGGTTGAATATCTCTTTTCCGTCCAAACGTCCATAAGCACCGACATCATGCATAAAGTTATAATGCCCGTTCAAGGCTGCGGGTAATACCACCAGGCTGGCAGGTTGAAGCTGAACAGATTGCTCACAGGGGGTTGTCACATCAAAACCGAAAGCAGAATAAGCACTCAGAGAATGGCTATAGTCTGAAGTATGTTCACGTGAAGCGTTATTCTTAAACTGAGGTATCCCTATATCTGCCACCTGAACCGAGACCTTCTCCCCGTTAATGATAATTTTTTTTATCGGGACGTAAGGTACAAAATACATCACCTGCGGATTTTCACCATCAGGTTGTAGGATTTCCATTGGCCTGAGTGCAGTTTTAGACACCGGATGACGGAAAGGCGCAATAATTTGGTCTAATTCAACCTGATAATGGGCGTTATTATAGGCTACCGCCGTCACTAGAGAGTTGGCACCGATCATCACGCCCGCGAAAGGAACCGTGAGCGGCCCCGCGATGAGCATGCCGTTTGCGACAACGGGAGAGAAGCTGGCCACCAAACCTAATACAGCAACTGTGCCATCCATGGTTAATTGCGTACTGGCTAACAGCATTCGAGTGACGGCGAAATCTTTTTGTGGGCCTGCCGGCATCTGTTTCAAATCTTCGATGGTATCAATAAGATTGATGACATCAACCGCCATATTGACAACACTACCTGAATGGGTGTAAGCCGAGCCTCCCATGAGTTTGCCTAACATCCCCTCTGCTTTGGCTCCTGCGCCGTTTAATATTTTGACGGTATTAGCAAGCCGGCCCATATCTTGTCCGATTCCATGCAGGATTTGCGTCAAATTGGCGATACCGACAAATTTTTTCCACGCTGATTCATCATATTCATGTTGCCGTGCCAAAAGGTGCATCAGCAGAAAGGCAAGATTCAGGGTGGACACGCCATCGATATGCGCTATTTCGGGCTCGAGTTGTTTCATTTGATTGCACATATTAATGAAAACATCGTTATCACTGGTGAGACGTTTTTCTCGCGGCGCTTTTTCCTGACTTTGCTGTCCTGCCTGCCTGACTTTAACGATGGGGACAAAAACGAGCTCCGTCTCACCTTCCACTGTGGTAGCAAATTTTTTAAACCGATAGCGGGTTTTTGCTACATTATTATTTAGCTGATGAGTCAGCTGTTCAATGGCTGCGGTTACCTGGCGAGTGAGCTCCTGTAGTGGGAATTTTCTCTGCACCTTCGCTACCTTTACGATTAACTTTTTATCCGCTGACGTGATCACCTCGGGTGAATGAGGCGGAAGCCTCCGTTGCGCAACAAGCTGAATTGGCTCTATTGCGTCACTGTATTCGGCATTACCCCGCGCAGTCCGGTTGGTATTATTGTGTGATACTGCTGAAGCAGTGGTTCAACATGCATATTGCTGGCAGCAGAGCGTAATGGGGCGAGATAATCAACCGTCACTTCAGTGCGTACAGGGAGGGGCTGGTTGTTTGCATCAAGATCAGTGATTACGATAATTTGACCCAATACAACCTGGATATTTTCCACACGTAGGCCAGTTAAATTTTTATTAATAAAATCACTTATCCTCTCCCTGATTCCGTCCAATGATTGACCATTCCATTGGGCTGTAGCAGCTGAGAACTCTGTAGTGGGTGGAAGCCGCAATTTTTCACCGACAAATAGCAAGCGGATGCTTTTGTTCGGGATCGATGTAAGGGCTGTTCTAAACGCTTGTAAAGCCTCTTGCGGCACATCCGCCGGATGGCCATTGGGTGAATAGAGGTTGAAATGCTCGCCATCCATACCGATAAGATAACGACGCTCGAGATCTTCTTTTAACCATTTACCCGCCGCCCAGAGCGCATTGGTATCATGCGGATTGATCACCGCAATTTCGTAAGCATACCGGGGTCGGGTTTCTTCGACTGAATGGAATGAGGATACACTTTGTGGCCCGAAATGAGGTTGATCAGCCGGCCCACGTAAGTGGGTTCGAGTCTTGGCCCACGGCTGCGCCTGGTTTTGACTACGGTACGGAAGGTCGTCCAGCAGAGACAATCGATACCTTGAAACTTCCAAAGCCGGTAGCCCCAGGCGCAGGGCGATACCGGGTAAGAAGCCGTTTTTTAGTTTTTGTGAGAGCAAACGAGGGTGTGAATACAAAGCGATAAATTTTTCATCGCTTGGCAATTGGGCTGACAGATCGTTTAGCTTTGTCACGATTGATTGGTCTGACAGCACGCGTTGAAGTGTGTTGTCTGGAGGGTCTTCTGGCATCAGCGCAATAATTTTCATATCACGCAGAGAGGCCTCAATGCATAGGTGTTTCAACGCGGTATTAAGGTTAATTAACGTGCTGATATCCCTCGTCCCCCTGGCGGCTTCATGTATGAAGTTATTGATTGTTCTTCCGCTTTATTAAGCGGCAGACAAATTGTCGTGACACCCTTTTTTTTGAGGCTTGGCATGTACAGTTGAATACATTCCAGGCTTTTCTGGTAATGAGTATCATCTCTATAGCCAAATAGTAGTCCTTGCCCTTCCTGCCTTAGTGCGACACTAATTGGTGCCGGATTTTCACTAAATTGCCGATTCAGTTCATTTCGTGCTGCTCCACTGTACTTGCTATCCCACTGATCGATCGTTAATGGATAGGTAAGATAAGTGGCGCCACTGTAAATGTTTTTAATTTCATTAAAATGTGCAGCAGGATTTGGTTGTTTCTTCAGCTTATCGATCAAAAAATTTATTGAGGCTTGCATAGAATGGCTAGATACCCATTGATACAGGTCAATCACAAAGGGGAGGTCATTTTTGGCAAAATCGATGATGATTTTTATACTCGACGTTGTTGTTTCCGGAGTAAATAATGCAGTATTAATCTCCTCATCAAGTATTAGAAAGGCCTCTTGACGCCTATCCTTCCGAGGATTAGTTTCTTTATAATGGGCTATTTGGATTTTCAATTTAAAGGCGGTGGTGATTTTTTCACTACCGGATGTGCGGTGTAATCTGTCGAGAGAATTAAGGATGGCTTGATACAACCTGCCAACAGGTTTGAAGGGGATATAAGCCATCTCTTTCATTGCAGCTACTGACATTATCTGATCAAACAGCGGCTGTTTTAATTGTTTTTCGTTTATCTGGAACTTTAGGATGTCGATTATTCTTTCTGAACTTGACGTAGGCAGAGAACGGGCTAATGAGAGGAGTGACGGGTAAAGTGAAATTAAATGGTCTATTGGGCGTGCTATCGCTGATAGTTGCGCTACCATTTCGACATTACCCTGACGTATGGCTGCCTTTAATGCGTCGCCAGTGTTATCTTTGGCGTCATACTCTAGCAGTATTTCTACCCAACCGGGCTCTCCTGATAAAACTGCCTGTTGTAAAACCGAGCGATCCGTTTTTAAATATTGGTTCGGATCCGCGCCTGCATTCAGTAACAACTGTAGTGTTGTCAAATTTTTGTTTTTAATAGGATAGTAGAGCAAGTTGTATTTATCTGATGGTTGATAAGCCTGCCAATTATGTTTCGATAATAACTTGGGTATTATCATCCAGCTTAGGTTTTTATCGAGTGCCCTCACCAAAGGATTGTCTTTTCCTTCATGATCAGTCTGTTTGAGATGGATATTATTTTCATTCAATAACTTGTTAATCAGTAAGTCATCTGTAATATCGATGGCATAATTCAACAATTGACCCATTATATGGCCGTAGAGCGGGCTCTTATCACCTTTGACTAATATACCCTTCTCCCACATAAAATAATCAGCATCAGTCACTGCGGTAACGGTTCGACGTGTCTGCTGATACACCTATTTTTAATAGACCGCTCCAGGGGCTCCGTTTGGGCAACGGAAAATATTGTACGTTAAGACTATATTTTTACCTTTTTCATGCAGTGGTAATATGAGAATCCTAGTTAATCATCAGGATAAGGTAATGAGAGCCAGCATTCGGGAAAAGATAGTGAAAGTATGCGAAGCCAAGATTGCAGCTAAAGGGGATAATGTTGGCGTGTCATTTTATGCTTTTTTTGCCAACAAAAATGATGATCCGGAATTACTCATGGAAGTAGCCCATTGGTGGATCATGGAGATGAAACTAGATCACTTTGAAAAAGCCAGAAAAATCATATCTCTTGTATGACTTAATCAACTTCTGATTTATTCTGCCGGTATAGTGCCTGGATGCGACAAACCTGGGAAGCACTGTAGCCTGTAGCTTCTGTCGTTTCACGGATGCTCAATTTTTTTACCTGCCGGTAGTACATTACTTTCTGATGTCGTTCGCCGTCAGCTTGCTTGCCCCGATATTTACCCAGTGTATGTGCCCGCTCAATTCCTTGCTTCTGACGCTGCCGACGGCTCAGCCAGTCCTTGTGTGACATCGCAGCCATCAGGTCGATCAACATATTATTGATGGCGGTAATAACAGCACGGGTGATGGGGTCGTTCTGCGAGGATTCCTTATCTGATAGCGCATGCCATGAGGTGGGAACATCCAGGCTGACAATCCGCAACTCGTGCTGCTCAATCTGTTTTTTCAGTGTCATCCAGTCGCTGTTGCTCAGGCGAGTCAGACGGTCTATCTGCTCGACCAGTAAAATATCATTGTGGTGACTGTCCATCAGTAATCGTCCCAGCTCCGGCCTGTCGAGTTTTGTACCGCTGACGTTCTCCCGATAGTAGCTGGCGATTTTATGACCCCGCTCCTGAACGAACTGCTCCAGCATCTCTTTTGCCCGATCGGCATACTGCTCTTCCGTCGATGCTCTCAAATAAGCTCTGATGAACATTTTTTCACCGCATTATCGCATTTAGGTTATTGCACTTATTCTATCGCATAGAGGTTATTTCATTAAGTGTGTGACGTCACGTTTTGGTTATGGTGTCAGGGTGTACCCTTATGCGATAAACATTTACATGAAAATAACCGCGCTAAAATAATTTATAAAGGAAACGCTATGCCAAGGAGACAAATTCTTTCGCAGGCCGAAAGAGAATCATTACTGGCGTTGCCTGAAGATGAGTTAACACTGAACCGAATGGCTTATTTCAGCGAACAGGATTTAGCGCTTGTTAATGCACACCGAAAACCTGCCAGTCAATTTGGCTTCGCCGTCCTTCTTTGTTATCTGAAGAATATCGGATTTATTCCGGACAAAAAATCGTCACCATCCGCAGCGCTGTTGAAAATAATCACCTCCCGCCTCAAACTTTCAGCAGAATTCTGGCAGGAATATATTTCAGGTCGCGCCACCACCCGGCGTGAACACCTGAGTGAAATTTATCGTTATCTGAAACTGACCGCCTTTAATGGCCAGATCCAGAAAGAATGCATTCAGCACCTGCTTCCTCAGGCAACCATGACGGATCGGGGCATACTCCTTGCTGAAGCGCTGTTGAGACATTTGCATCAGCGGCGAATTATTGTTCCTGGCATTGATGTTGTGGAACGCACCTGTGCAGAAGCGATGACGCTGGGTGATAAAGCCGTTTATACCACGCTGAATGCGCAGCTTACCCCACAGCAAAAATCAGCACTTGATACGCTACTGGTTACCACCGAAAAACAAATTTCCCGTCTGACATGGTTGCTGCAGCCTCCGGGGAAAATCAACGGTAAGAATGTGCTGCAACATATAGATCGCCTTAACGCCATTGACGCTCTGGCGCTACCGGATGGCGTTGAGAGGAATGTTCACCAGAACCGGCTGCTGAAACTGGCACGGGAAGGGCGCAAAATGAGCAGCCGCGATTTAGCTGATTTTTCCTCATTACGTCGATATGCGACGATGGTTTGTGTGCTGACGGAGGCCAAAGCAACAATCATTGATGAAATTATAGAACTGCATGAACGTATTCTGGGCAGTATGTTCAGTCGAGCAAAACGGCAACAGGCCGAACGCCTTCAGAAAACTGGGAAACTGATACAGCAGAAATTACGCCAGTATGTTTCTGTCGGTCAGGCTATTCTGGATGCACGTGACGCAGGCGAAGATCCTCTGTCTGCAATTGAACATGTATTATCGTGGGAGGATTTTGCCGCCAGCCTGGAGGAGACCAGGCTCCTTGCCCGGAAAGATAATTTCGAACCACTTCATCTCATTACCGAAAAATTCAGTACGTTGCGCAAATATTCTCCCCGGTTGTTATCCGCCCTGCAACTGAGAGCCACTGCGGCAGCCTTACCACTCAGTGATGCCCTCGATACTATTCGTGAAATGTATCGAAAGCAGCTACGGAAGGTTCCCCATCAGCGCCACTAGATTTTATCCCTGAGAGCTGGAAAAAGATGGTGATCACCCCCACTGGTATTGACCGCCAATATTACGAAATCTGTGCGATGAATGAACTCAAAGGGGCTTTACGGGCTGGTGATATCTGGGTCAGAGGCTCCCGTCGTTACAAAAACTTTGATGATTATCTTATTCCGACTCACGATTTTGAAAAGTTATTAAATCATAACCCGTTAAGCATACCTTTTGAAACAGACTGTGGGGCTTATCTCAAGTCCAGGATGCTGCTGCTGGCATCTTGCTTAGAGGAGGTTAACGCTATGGCTGTTACGGGCGATCTGCCTGATGTTGAGATCTCTGATAAAGGCGTAAAGATTACGCCGCTGGATAACTGTGTTCCCGCAACAATATCACCGCTTGCCGATCTGATTTACAGCATGTTACCGCATCCAAAAATTACAGAAATACTGGATGAAGTTGAGCGATGGACAGCTTTCACGCGCCATTTTACGCATCTGAAGAACCCTCTTACCCACCCGGAAGATAATCGCCTTCTTCTCACCACAATCCTGGCGGACGGCATTAATCTGGGACTCACAAAAATGGCCGAATCCTGCCCGGGGACCACACGTTCTTCGCTTGAAAATATGCAGGCATGGTATATCCGCGATGAAACCTATTCTGCTGCGCTGGCCGAACTGGTTAATGCCCAGAAAGCACGTCCACTTGCGGCATTATGGGGGGATGGCTCAACCTCATCTTCTGACGGCCAGAATTTTCGGGTAGGCAGTCATGGCCGCTACGCGGGACAGGTCAACCTGAAGTACGGCCAGGAGCCAGGCGTACAGTTTTATACACATATTTCTGACCAGTACAGCCCGTTTTACACCAAAGTGATCAGCCGCGTGCGTGACTCCACCCACGTACTTGATGGCCTGCTCTATCACGAAAGTGATCTCGAAATTACTGAGCATTACACTGACACGGCGGGTTTCACGGAGCATGTTTTCGCACTGATGCATCTGCTGGGGTTCGCTTTTGCGCCAAGGATCCGGGATCTTCATGACAAGCGACTGTTCATTCAGGGAAAGGCGGAAAAATACCCTGCGCTACAATCAATCATTTCCACAACATCACTGAACATTAAAGAGATAAAAACTCACTGGCACGAGATACTGAGGCTGGCCACCTCAATAAAACAGGGAACGGTCACCGCTTCGTTAATGTTGAAAAAACTGGCCAGTTATCCTAAGCAGAATGGGCTTGCCAAAGCTTTGAGGGAAATTGGGCGCATTGAGCGGACACTGTTTATGCTGGACTGGTTCCGCGATCCTGCATTGCGCCGCAGGGTTCAGTCCGGACTGAACAAGGGAGAAGCCAGGAATGCGCTTGCCAGAGCAGTCTTCATGCATCGTCTTGGCGAAATAAGGGATCGTGGTCTGGAAAACCAGAGTTACCGCGCCAGCGGACTGACGTTGATTACGGCCGCGATCACGTTGTGGAATACGGTATATATAGAAAATGCCATTAATCTGCTGAAACGAAAAGGTGTTTAGCTCAACGAGCAATTGCTGGCACACCTGTCACCGCTGGGCTGGGAGCATATTAATCTGACGGGAGACTATACTGGCGAAACAATAAAAAGCTGGCAGCAGGCAAGTATCGACCTCTGCGGCCAGTTGATGTCAGTCAGTACAAAAAATCATCTTAACGTACAATATTTTCCGTTTCCCAAACGGAGCCCTTCTACAACAGAGAGCGACCTCATTCAGGCTGGTATTGTTATGGCAAAACCCCCTGGGAAACTTGGATTGCATCAAAAGAGTTAGTAAAAGAAAAACAACTCGATAATTTATTTGAACCATCGGACAGTCAGACTACTCTGACAAATTCGATGGCTTAGCTTGTGTCTGTCAGGTTAAGTTTGAGCTACTACACACCATCTTTTACACAAGTTTTGCTGACGATCTGGAATAACACTGGATCTGAGCACCATGAGCATAGTTCTTTACCTGTTGTTACCAACAATGCAAAACTGATCTAGTCCAACAATTGAAATCTAAGCCACTTGTTTTCACCATCGTGCCTTTTCGGAGGCACTTTGATTTAGTGCTCTGTTTGGGAAACGGACAATATTGTACATTCGTTAAGACTGATCATCCCCGAGCGCTTACCTAACCTATCAAATCTCTTTTAAATGTTTTGATGAAGTAGTTATGATAGCACTTTTGATAGATCATTTACAAAATAATCAAATAGTATACTTTATGATGGGTTAAAAATAGCACACATCGGTATTTTGTATGCCGCAATGGCATACATGTTGACATAGATCTATTTTGTATGTCATAGTGACAACTGATTGAAATTTACTTACATTGAAGGCGAAGATGAAATTATGGCCGCCCATGCAGAACGTAAAGAAACCCGTTTAGTTGCACGAACCTCCACAGAAATACAAAAGATCATACAAAGGGCAGCCGATTACTCCGGTGCTACCCTTTCACAATTCCTTATTGAGTCTGCAATGGATAAAGCTCGCAATGTGATTGAACGAACTGAAACGCTTCACCTTTCGATGACCGGTGCAGATGCATTGTTTGCTGTACTGGAAAATTCTCCAAAAGCAAGCAAGAAGCTTCTTAAAGCAGCACAGGGCTACAAGGATACAATGAATGCCCATAACCATTGAAGCAATCACCCACCAACATAATCGAAAAGTATTTGATTGCCGTATCAATGAATTAAATCAGTTTCTACAACAACAAGCACGGCAGAAAACCGTAAAAAATATATCAAAAACTTACGTGGCTTGCTCAGATACAGCCGCCACCACTATCATCGGTTATTACACGTTAACCGGGTATTCAGTCACAACTCCGCCCACCCATAAAGAGTATAAAAAATATCCTCATCCCCTGAATGCCGTAAAACTGGCTCGTCTTGCTGTTGATCGTTCTCATCAGGGGAAAAAATTAGGCGAAATGCTATTGGTTGATGCTATCTATCGAACAGTGTTGGTTGCGCAACAAATATCAGCTATAGGACTCTTTGTTGATCCTATGACACCTGAGGTTATTCCTTTTTATCAACAGTATGATTTTTTACCCGCAGAGCAAGGCGATCCTTCATGCATTGAAATGTGGCTGCCTATTAAAACCTGTATAGAGGTTGCTAATACCTTGCTGTGAGCAATCGATAGGAAAGTGCAACTCATTATTTTCATCAAAAGAAACGGAAATCACTGCTGTCGGCTGAACTTGTTCAGACAAAAACAGGGATTCAACAAGCTGAAGGCACGTTAGAGAGCATCCACTATCGGTTGTTCTTTTCAGTGGTAAGGACAAATCGACCCTTGAAAAAATTGTTTCTGATGGGGGTTGATCTTAGCGCAAATAAGAGTATATATCGATATATGTTATTATTTGAAGGATCCTTATGAATATTCTTTTTGGAAGCCATAAAGGAGGGGTGGGTAAATCAACTTTACTTGCCAGCATAGCTGTTGCTCTATCTAAACACTTCAGCAAACGTGTTGCTATTCTGGAAACAGACAAGCTACGCGGCTTAAAAAAGTGGCACGCCCGGCGCTGTAACGCCGGACTTATTCCAGAAATCACCTATATGGAAAACTATACGGACATAAAAAAAGCGACTATCCGGTTACATAGTACACATGACTATGTGCTGATTGATAGTGCTGGACATGACAGTAAGGAATTTCGTCAGGCAATGACTTTTGCAGATGTTTTGTTGTCGCCACTGTGCCCCTCTTCACAGGTCGAAATAGATTCCCTGGAAGAATTGACAGTAACAGTTAAACAAGGGCAAGCCGCTTACAACCCGAAATTACATGTTTTTATCGTGCTCAATCGTTGCTCTACCCATTCTTGTGACAAGGATACCAACAGCATATATCAGATGTTGAACAACGATCCTGATTGGCTCCCAGCAGCTAAACAACATATCTATGAACGCAGTACTCACCGTCGCACTTTCAGCGAAGGAAAAGGAATTCATGAAGGGAGTGATAGCAAGGCAAAAAGTGAACTGGAACGATTAATGATCGAAATAGGAATAATGTAACTTTGTTTTACAAACAATATATATTGATATATATTGTTTGTAAAACAGCTTAAGGAAGTTTAAAAAATGGTTCAGTTACCCTCAAAAAGCGAGAAATTGAAGCACATTTCCAACGAAAAGAGCACCTTTGCCTATATAGGTGAAGCTAATAAACCGCCCGTATCAGGCACTATAATCAAGCGTTTCCTTTTTGGCCTGGTACAGGAGGAAAATGAGCTACTTGATTCTTTCAGCAAGGAAACCGGAGCGTCACGTACTGATATTATACGTGCGGGACTTTCAGCACTGGAAGCGCAAAGTAGAGACGAACGAAATACCCTTATTTATAAAACTCAAATTAAGTCTCCTAGAACAGGACGACCACCAACAAAATAACAGTATATATTAATATATACTGTTATGAGTAAAATTATTCCCTGTCATATTCATCATCCTGTAGCTGATCTTGTTCAGGCGCAGAGTGATGAGCGACCCATTCACGAGAGTAAACCTCTTTTTCAGTAAAACCATCGCCATCAGGGGCTGGAACTTTAACTACCATAGGAGTAATACGAGAGCATAAAAAAGCAAATAGAGCGCTATCACGTCAGCGAGTTCTGAATGAGAATGTCATCGGAATGTTGAAACGTTTTAAAATTATTGCAGATAAATATCGAAATAGACGAAAACGATTTGGACTGCGGTTCAATTTGATTGCCGGAAGTAAACATCCCCCGGCAAAGCCGGGGGCTTTAATTATTAGCTCTTAGAAGAGGCCAACAAACCTTGAACCGCCTGAAGGCGGTCATTACATCCTAAGCTTCAATTGTTCATAATGATTGTCTTGTTTTTCTTGGTATCGAATGTAAGCTCGTATCAGCTCTTCGTTCAAACCCACTGTAGATACAAAGTAACCTCTAGCCCAAAAATTCTCACCACTATAATTCCGGACTTTACCCATAAACCGTCGTGCGATTGAGATTGCACTTTTTCCTTTTAGATAACCCATTACATATGACACTGAATATTTCGGCGGAATACTTATGCAAATATGGATATGATCAATCATCAAATGTCCTTCAATAATTTTGCATTCCTTCTGACTTGCTAACTCGTGAAACATCTCACCGAGATGCTTTCTAATTTCACCAAATATTGTTTTTTTACGGCCTTTCGGGATAAAAACAATGTGATACTTACAATCCCATTTCGTATGGCTAAGACTCTGGTAATCTTTCATTTGAATTTCCTATCTCTTGGTCGAGATAGAAGATTCGGGTGACCGCACCACACGGTCAAACCTTACGGAGTCCCCCGGCAAAGCCGGGGATTACCTAATTTTATTCACATCTTTCTTGCTGGTTTTTTGTGTCTTTTTCTGAAAACAGTGAAGTACATAAATTGCATCAGAGAATTTTGCTACATAAATTATTCGAAATGCACCAAATATGTCACGAATTCGAATTTCCTTCACACCTTGACCTATGGTGCTCATTGGTTTCCAGTCGTCTGGTTCCTCGCCAATTTGCACTTGATGGAGTTGATAGCTTGCTTCACGCCTTGCCGTCAGGGGAAAATCACGCAGGTCATCCAGAGAATTATCTAAAAACTCAATAGGCTTGGTATCAGTCATGTAGTGATTATATAAAATTTTATATATATCTGCAAAGCAATGAAGTTTAGTTTAAAGTAGTTATTGAGAATAGATTTGAGTATCACTTTCTGGGTAGTTTTTCACTGGCAGAACCACTGCAGTTTGAGAAACGAAATCAATAATCAGCAACCCTCGTGAGTATGATTGTTTTATATTAAAATACCAATAATTTCAATGTATTATAAATATTTTATAGAGTATCAAATACAAGTTGCGTCGTAGTGAAGCCCTTCTTTCTTTGGCCCATAGTTTTAATTTATCATATTGACGAAAGTATTAACCGTGGGCTATATCGACCTTGCACTTGCAAATTCAAGAGCCGGGTTTTGCACCCTGCCAAGATTACCGCGACAGAGACACGCCGCGAGCGTGTTTTTTGTTACGTAACATCCATACATCAAATCAATGGTGGGCTGGATGGGGGAGCCATAAGGCTCGCCGGATGGTAATCTCGGTAGTGCAAACCCTGTTCAGTTCACCGCCTATCATAGAGCGTTGCGCCTCTTGGTGGTGAGTAATTTGAGATTACTACCGGCTGGAGTTCATCATGACTGCCAAAACTTTATTTCATCAATGTTCATTTCAATGTTATTTCACGTGGTAATACATTTTACCGACGAAGAAAGCTGTTGATGAAAAGTAATTAACACAAACAGCTAAGACAAAACCTTATATCGCATTGTAACTCAACGAATGAAGCTTATGACCTGAAAATATCTCAATCAATGACGGTGACGTACAACATTGATTAAATAGCGCTAACAGGGGCGGGTTGGAACCACTCCTGTCAGCTAACCACCACAACCTTCTTAGGAGGCTGCAATGGCTACTTTCGATCCTACCCAATTTCCTGAATTACGGGAAGTGTTTCCTGAATTAACTCCGGTCCAATTTGAAACGGCAATGCTTTTTGCTTTGGGTGTGTCCCAACAAGAAATCGCTCTGTTGCGTACCGTGTCATACAAGGTAGTAAAACAAACACTGGCTGATGCAAAAACTAAATTTGAGCCGTATTCGCTGAATAGTTTGTTCACGGTGTTCCATGTGCGCCTTGTACTTTTCGCATTACAGAAGTGTAAACAGCGCGAATAAAAACGGTAGCGCCTTATCACAAAAACAAAAAACAAAAGCGGCTTACTATTGATGTCACAGAAAGCCTACATCGTGCGATCAAAGCTTAATGTGCCATGCGTGGTACAAAAATTGCCGATGAAGTAAGAGAGTTACTTATCAGTAAATACGTTAAATCGTAATTACGCTTTTAATGATTCTCACATAGTATCTATTATACGACGTGAACGGCAATATCTAACTTTCTATCTAGCTGGTGCAGCGCCAACTCTACCGTTTCAACTTTTGATGAGTGCTCTACATCCAAAAGTCGGTCAATCTGCGGTCCCTTTTGCCCTAGTCGACGAGCAAGATCTGCCTTGCGGGTCCCCGTCTCGATCATCGCATTATGTAAAGCCGCTTTCATTGTGACCAGAATGGGTAAACTTAACACGTATTCTCCATCTTCCACGGCGGATGCATTGGATATAGGCCGACGTTCGTCAATTTCAATAGAAATAGCTGTAATCAACCCATCTACAGATTCGAGAAGAGCTTCATCAACGGAGTCACCGACCGAATTAAACAAGGGAAGATCACGGCAGCTAGCCACATAAACCGCTGTTTCCTTATCATATTCTAGCCTGATTGGATAGTTAAACATAGAACCTCTCTATGGAAAAATATAGGGATTAAAGACCCAAATCCTTGATTATTTTCTTTCTCAACGGTTCAGGCATTTCTTTAGAACCATGGTCTGGAAAAACATATGATTTGCCATTTACCGACACCTTACGGTGACTCCCTCCTCCCCTGGCCTTTTCAATCAAAACACCCTGAGAAATCAACCAGCGACGGAATTCACTATATTTCATCGAAATTTCCTTGCAAACAAGATTAACATACATGAATATAAAAACAACATATTAGTATTAATAAAAAACAAAAATAGTATTAAATAATGAGAGAATAGAACACAATTTCATCACCTAACGACTCCAAAACCTAAGCCAAATCGCCGTTTTTCTTCATCCTGATTGATCCCATTTTTCAAGGCTGCCTCCTAAGGTCGGCGACGTGGAGTGGTCTGTTATATCTTGATAGATAGGGATTTTAATATTGTGGCTTTTTCTTTAACAAAAACGAATCTTATCTGTTTTACCGAACGGCCAATTCTAAACTCTTCTAAAATCACGGATAAATCTGAATATTTATTAATTTCCTTTATTGTTTTTTCTATAACTCCGCTTTTAAGATATTTGTATTTTTCATAACTATTTGATATGCCAATCATTTCTTTAAAATCATCAATTGTTATTTGATCTGTAAAATGCAATCCATCTTTTATATTTGAAGAAAAATTTATATATTTATAAATCCAAGCATAAACTCTAAAAGAATATGGAGACGTAAAATTAGAAACGTTTTCTATTTCAAACATAGTGAAATTGTTTTTTAATTGATAAATGAATTTTTCAATATCTGGAGAAAATGTTATTTCTATATATTGTTCTATGTCATCCATATTATATTCTATCTTAGATATCCATGTCCTCCGTGTTTTTATTTTTCTACCCGTATATTTATCAGTAGATATTGTATCTATTGTTCGTTGAATTAACTCATCACCTATATCTGACAATCTTCTTTTTAAGTTATTATCTCTAATTCCCCAGGTGTTAGAAAATTCAGAATGAGTGATTCTGACAGGGCTCCCTAGGGAATCATTTTTCTTTATTTTTGATATTGCAAGGTTTATTAGCCTTGCTTCATCTAAAGTAATTTTATAAACACCATCAACAATCGAGTTTGACTGTACAACAATTTTTTTTCTACAGAAACTAGATCCATGAAATTTATAACCTTATTTTCTTTGTTCGTCATTTTCATTCTTTTCATTATACAAAGGTCTTGAAATAAATCAATAAAAAGACCTTTTGTTTTTTTACTAGAAAAACGGGCAAAAAAAATTAAATTAATTTTTAAAAACAGAAAGTTACTCAAATAAAAGGATTTTTATTGCCCCCACCTTAAACATTAAACACGCCAGATTCCACAATTCTGTCGCTTGCAGTTTTTCCACAACTTCAAGGACCTGCGGCGGCATTTGTCCCTACCATTATCGATGACCCAGAGGAAAAATTAGAGTGCAAAAACTTGATTGGGCTAATCGTAATACGAGTAGCCAGAAAAAAATTGCGATGTGATTTGACTACATTTATTTTGGCAATTTGAATTGATCTCTGAATGGGGTTTTTCATTCCATTACTCTTCAAACCCTTTTGCTTAGCAACTCCTGATTAAACTTAAACATCTTAAAGATGTTTAATATCAGTTAGTTAAAAGATAATGGCCATTTATTTAATTCTTTGTTTGTAATTGAATTATTTTCATTTATGCGACTAATCAATATGTCCCTGTTTTCATCATCGATCGGTAAATGCACTAAGTAAATCTTTTCCTTTTTTTCTGACAGTCCTTGTTCAGCTATTGAAATACGCCAACCAGAACGTCTTAATATCTTTATCATGGGGGCGCTTACAATAGTAAATATACCATCGTAGCAATATTCTTTCGAATAGTTAATCATTGCTAGGAACAACATCAAACTAATCGGGTATCTATTACAATTTGTACTTTTTGCTCTTGCTTTATCAACAAAGAACCGGCTCGATTCAATATAGTTACCTTCTGGGATATTTATTTGATTAAAATAGGAAAAGAACGTCCCTGTGATCATGTTCGGATGTTTCATTTCTATAAACCGAGAGCTGCAAATAATGGAGTTATCATGAACACCTAAGAGATAACTAGTATTATGGTTATCATACTCATCGAATTCCATATTGCAATGACAATTTACCGCCCAATTTAGGCGATCCTTGAATGTATCTTTTCTAAGACTAAATAATTCTTTTGATTTTTTATCGGACAATATGCTGTAGTGAACATTAAAAAAATATAACATTTTCCACCCACTAAAAATTTTTATTTTTGTTAATTTCGTAAATAAAAAATCTTTAAACCATCAAGCTTATTAAGCTAATGCGGGATAAGCTCAAGTCTAACTAATTGAAATTTCTACGATATCCGTGAACCATGGCCAGAAGAAGCGACAAAAATTGTCTTTTTAAGTTTCAGATACTTATTTCTTCGTGCTCACTAAATAGACATCTTCATTAAATGAATTTAAAAACAAAAAGTTACCAATTTTTTATCCCGAACTCAGGTTTATTGCCATTATTATCAGTACTGATATTTACATCGCTATTTTCATCTTTTTATTAACAGTTGTACATAGAATGAGGTTCAATTAATTAATAAATATTAGATAAATAACAATTATCTTTTGCGCTTAATCAATCAACAGATTTGATAAGTTGTAATTCAATACCGAGTCTTATAGCATGCTTTGCATTCAGAACACCTAACTTTTTCACAACACCACCGATATGAAACTTGACTGTACCGGTTTTTATCTTCAGTATAATGGCAATTTCCTGATAAGTTTTACCCATGCTTGCCCAGTATAGAATTTCCTTTTGCCTTTGAGAAAAGATTTCTTTATTACTCGAGTTTTTATGGTTGTCATTATGAATTATTTCCCTGTAAAGGGAAGTGATTTTTTCATGAGCCGTAATAAGTAACATTTGTAATTTATCTTTATTATTTTCAATTTTCTTTTCAGTGTCACTGATCGTTAAATTATCAATCATTATGGACAGCATAACTAAATAATGACTATGATCATGAAGTACAAATGTATACCCATTGATAACATTATACTCTTTAGAGAGACTGAAAATTTTTGATAGCTTCTTTGAATTAATCGCAATGTTCTCATCCCAAGAAAAAGGGGAAATCCTTTTAAAGGCTGTGATAACTACTGGATCTATATGTTGATAATTATTTTCTTTATAGATTTCTACCCATTTATCAGGGTAATTTGAAATTATTATCACCTCTACCGGATTTTTCTTGTTTAAAACCATATAGGCGTATTTTAGATCGCCATATTCTTTTAGTTCTCGATCGAAATAATGTTTCATCATACTATTGATAGTTTCATGATTAGGGAATAATACAGACATCCAACGGCTCCAAGGTAAAAATATAATGGTATTGTTAACATTTAAAGATAATTAATTGAAATATACACCCATTCCCTAGAGGGAGATATTAAAAATTAAATTTATTTATCAAAGAGTTATACTTTTACCATGTCCATTTGCAAATAAAGGTATAGTATCAAACTATACCTAAGTCTAACTATCATTTTTTTATAAAAAAATGTACAGTTAACACATAAAAGAAAATAATAATAAGCCTAATCTCTTTTTGGATCGAATTGCCAATTGACCAGCACCAGGGAAAACTGATTGGTGATCAGGGGAGTCGCATTGTTTTACCATAGTCGATTGCCCTAACAGAATTTTCGCGTGATCTGTATTTATGCGAATCGTATAATAATAGAATGTTTTTTGAGCTGCTGAAAAAGTAATCATCGAGCAGGCCTTGCTTAGTAAGAAGAAATGCTTTTCTTTTCCTTGTGTGGGTAACAACCCATTGATGGAACTGTAGGATGGGTTGTGTCCAGTCTACCAGATAAGGAATTATTATGAATACCGTAGCTAAATTAATACCTAGAATAGCACTGTCTCACCCATTAATTTTATATCAAAAATTTAATCTTCTAGCATAAATTATCAGAAAAAACAGAATTTAAATACATAATAAGAATAAATTTGAATGGGGTTTATTGTTTTATGAATAATGTTAAAGTTAAAGCTTCGTTAAAATCGTTCCCTCTTGTTTCCATTATGGAACGCAGTGATGATATTTGGGGAATAAAAGATTGTGAATCGCGGTTTATTTATACTAATCGTGCTTTTCGTGAATTTTTAAATATCCCTGCCCGATTTAAAATTGAGGGAAAACGCGATGAGCAACTTCCCACACCCTTGGCAGAATTTGCCTCAGAGTTGAAAAAACAAGATCAAGAAACAATCAAGAGCGGGCAAAGAGTTACTCTTATTAAAACACATTTTTTTGGCCGAGAACAAAAACTGGAACCTTATCTTTACGAAAAATTTCCCCTGTATGATGAAAAAAATGAGTGTGTAGGAACTGTTTTTTATGGAAAAAAAATGGATTTCATTTCTATGCCGCAGTATGTAGATAAGCTCACCCCTTCGGTACTAGCATTAGAGCCGCCAAGCGATCTGTTTACAACTTTTGAGCTTAAAATTGTCTTTCACGTATTGCAGTCTTTAAGCGCCAAAGAGATAGGGAAAAAATTAAGTCGTTCTAACCGAACGATAGAAAATCATCTGCAAACCATGTACAGAAAGTCGGATGTTAATTCGTTGCCTGAATTTAAAAAATTCTGCAATAAAACTGGTTTTGATCGCTATATTCCGCAAGAGTTTATCCGTCCTAGGATACAGTTTATGGAGAGTAGGAGAGCGTCATTATGAGCAACAGACAAAGCAGAGCGAGAAAGCGAGAGTTAAGGGACAAGGTATTAATAGCCGAAAAAGCCGAAAAAGATAAAAAGACAAAATTATTTTACCGTTTAACACATTGGTTCAAGAAAGAAAAGAAAATTGAGCGTAAATTGCCCTAAATGCACCCGCCTTCATGGGTCCAATCCAAACGTAGGTGATCTCTGTTGCCCATACTCTTTCCCTCAGTAACGTTAAACTGCCGCGGTGCCTCCTTCTGCTCGACACCAACGTACGAGCCGCCGTAAAAAATGGACACGCCTGTTTACTAATACAGGGTGTCTATTAGAATCTGTTCTAAATCTCTTGTGCTCTCCCGTGTTTTGGTCAAGTCATTCGTCAAAAAATGCTCATTTACTCCATGTAAACTGCGTTTTTTCGCGCGTTTTTTCCTCGTCTGAGCGTCGCTTAAGAAGATTTGGAACAAGCTCTTACAGAAATATCCACTGAATTGATGATCCCCAAATGATCATTGGGGTGTCACCGGTGAATTTGATAAATTTCTTATTCCGAATTTAAGTCAATATTACTTTGCATATTTTCCTTCAGTAGTAAAGAAAGTAGGGTTACTCCGGTACGATGAAGATACATCTTCTAAACGAGAATTATTTTCAGCATGAGAAGAAAAATGTGACATCGTATCAATGAGTTTACTCAGATCATGGTCATTATCATCGATAATATTTTCCAACCATCCTGAGAGAGGAGATCGATCACGGGTTTCTAGCCGGTAATTGTGTTGCAGTACTCTTTTATTATTGTTTTGACGAGGCCCGTATAGATTACGTAATTTAAGATGAGTCATTAAAGGGTGACTGTTGCTATCGGTCCTATCATTGCGTAATAGGAGAAAAACATCTGTATTTCTCCGACTGATGCTAATGATTTGTTCTGCCCTATAATCCAGCAAGATATTGCTGTATTCCCCCATCCCTATTGTTTCTGTTAATTCTATTGACCGATGTTCACTGTCCTGGTGTTGCAAAATATGATAGGTGTCTATGCCTTCTCCCCCTTCCGCACGCCCTTGTTGCAACGTAATGCGATCATTACCACCATGACCGATAATATAATCGTTTCCTCCGGCACCATTTAATTCATTGTCATTATCATTGCCTACTAATATATCATCTGTTTCACCGTGTCCTTTGGCATGATCGATATAGTATAAGGAAGCGAGAGTATCTGGCGCACTTGGCCTGTTGGGCTGTCGAATATATTTGACAAAACCCTCTTTAAGATTGATGTAGTATCCTCGATGCCCCCCATAGGTTTAGCGTCAGCAATCAAAATATCAGCATTATCTTGAGGGTGATCATCTCCATCCCTAGCTCCCTTAAACACACTAGGCGTTTCCGGAACAGCTTGGCCTAGTAAAAAGAAACGGTCTTTATATCGCCCACCGGTAAAATGTTTCCTCCCGGCTGCGACATTGAAGCTATTTTGCTGATCCTGATGACCGACTACAGTATCGCTACCTCCACCTAAGTCGAATAAGGCAACAATCTCGTTAGTAGGTGTAGGATCAAGAGGATGTGCGTTGACTTCCCCTTGTTTATTGAGCGATAACAAAGCCGGTTTACCATCCGTGCCCGCGCCAATCCCGAGGATCTGTCGTTGAAACTTTACCGCCAGTATATTAGGACGATAATGCTCCCCTCCCCGTCGCTCATCTGTCGTCTCATCAGAAAATGTACCCTCTGGTTTCCCGTAGCTTAGGCTATAGCTACCATTGTTTTGAATCACAAGCAAATCATCACAACCATCACCATTGATATCTCGCAGCTGTATTTGTCTGCGCTTGAAGCTACTTTGTAGATTTTTTATCCCGTCATGCAGTTGTACTGGTATCGCTTCAAAAGGATTATTCCGATCTTTTTTTCTGCCCAAGAGGGTATAGATGGCTCCTGTTTCAGTGAATAAGACAATATCACCGTAGCCATCGCCATTGATGTCACCCGTGACGCTATGAGTATAGCTAGAATGTTCCGGTAGTGTCCTTCGCTTTTCCAGTTTGTATAACGATGCGAGTGATTGCGAGCGCCCCGACTCGAAGGTACCACTGGCTGTACCATAATGGATGTCAATTTTCCCTTTCCTTGTTGACGGCCGCGTACCGCGCGTAAATGAGACCAAATCCGCATGGCCGTCTTGATCAATGTCCATCAATACCGGTATTGCAGGATTTTTATAAGAAAGGGCGGCAAAGGTCACTGTTTGAAAAATTTCTTTAAAATGGCCATTTTCCTGTGCCAGCAAAATACGGATACCGCGACTGGCATCCATGATCACTATGTCATCGAGCTTATCACCATTGATATTCCCTACGAGAGTAAAGACCGTACTCTCAAAAATCATCTTGAGATCTTCAACTCGCTCAGGCTGGCCTGGTTTATTTTTTCTAGAAACTGTTAATTTTTGTCGGTCACCATAGCCGCCTTTTCCATCGGCTAACAAGTAATAAGCACCCTGCATAGAAATGTAACCAATATCACGCTGGCCATCGCCGTTAAAATCACCCATCACATTGTAATAATCATTAACATGGAAGTGAGGATCGGTAATCAAAGAAATACCTTGCTCATCGACGAATTGACCCACCTTTTCACGTGCACCAATAAATGTTTGCGCAACCACATGTTGCGAGCGATGACTAACTTGGCTATCGATATGATCATCTGTCTCCAAGAGCGGCCCAGGTATAGAGTAAAAACGCTTGCTATTTCTTACTTCTAGAGAGTCGTGGCGGTGTCTATCATTTATTAGATCCTTGCCGACTAGTATAAAAAGAGGGCAAGAATGAGATATTTTAATCGCTTCAAGGTTAATGTCTGTTTCCTGAAGAATATCTTCTTTTAAAATACACTCACGCCCGAAGGGGCCTTTGCCGACCACTTCACGATAAAAGTGTCTTGTTTGCGTCACTTGACGACGACTAACATATAGCGTGCCGATTGCATCATTAGATATCATTTTTTTATTGATGTACTTCTCTAATTGATCATCGCGTTGTTTTTCGAGTTGCTCTTGGATTTGATTTAATCTAAACCGATTATCGATGCTAACATCGAGTCCCATCCCTAAGAATGTAGTAATAATGATGGAAAATTTTTCCCCAATATTCAGATCTTTTACATAGCGTTCTATTACTTCTATCTGGCGGGAAATGACATATATTTCTGCCGTTATGTATAACGCGATGACAAGAGCTAACCCAACAGGCCCTCCTACTGCGGCAGCGGTACCACCTATTAAACTCGCTACCGTCATTCCAGTACCTATTAGTGCCGCCGCCGTGTGAAGCCCCCCTTTTACCATGAGATCCTGTCTTCCTTTAGCATCTGTTGTAGTAGACAAGGCAATGAACGCCGACGCCGCTTTATAGGCATCAAAAAAAGTGGATAATATACCTAGTCCTGCCACCTTTACTCGTAAGGATTTATGAATCGGACTGAGTTGGCTAAAACGCGCGCTAGATTTGATGGTTCTTAGCGACTGTTGCATTTCATGCGTCAATTTGTATTTAGCTGCATCCATGAGGAGATCGGAAATGAGATGCCACAATGTCAAATTGATCTTAAATACTAACTCAGCCTGCTCTTTTTTTTCGCAACGCTGCCTTTGTTTATCATATCGACTCATATCGCGTGCCTTACTGCTATAGCCGTATTTTTGCATTGTATTTCCGGTTACGGAGACAATGGCATTAAATGCAGATCGCCGTACTCTAGGCGATAACTGAACAACAGGAGAGGAATGAACAACGTTTAAAATATTATTATCTCGCATGGCAACTCTCCTTTGATTAAGTCATATAAAAATTCCGTGTAGTTAAAATTTTTAAATTGAATTGAGATGCCCACGATATTTTCACGCTTTAGATTAAGCAAAATGAACAAAGAGGCACGAACAGAGTAATATAAAAACAATCTTTTTTTATTTTTTTATATTAATTGTCCTTAACCTGTTGTAAATAATTTTTTATTTTAAATAAGTGGTGTTTTTTACTCTGTAATTATCAAGTAAAAAATATAATTATAAATAAATTTTGTTCATCACTGTACAAGATTAGTTAATACCTAGTTTATCGAATACATATAAATAATCGTTCCTTAATTTATAGTTTTGCGATTTATGCCCAATCCATCGAAAAGCTAGAATTAGCGCTACTCACTGTGCGTGTCTTCATTCATAATTTTCGACGTTGTGAAGCTCAATTTACTTTAAGCTCTCACTCCAACTGGTAAATGGCCCCTATCGTGGATAAAAAACGATCTCATGACTTCTTCTTTCTTGTATTCATCGCCATGGGGACTCACTGGAAGATTAAGTTCCAACTAATTCCCTTGCATTTTTCATAAAATTGGTTTGCACCGCTTGCATAATTTTGTATTTTTTTATCTATTAACAGTCCTTCCCCATTAAAATTACTATTGACCGCTAGAGCTTCCTATCTCTATGGTATCCATGTCTAATGGATTCAGATTAATAAATTTCCCGATGATAACGATTCAGCATCGACGTCACAGTCGTAGCCTTTGAAGCCCTTACCAATTAAATTTATTTTTTAAGGATAAAAAATGTATTCAAAAACGCCTCTCCCAATTGACCAAAAATTAACAAATTACTTTAATGAAGAGCTAATCCGTGTATTTAATAAAGTGAGTTTATTTAAAATAAAAAATGTTTCCTCTGAACAAAGTAATGAACAAGTGTGGGAAACACTACCTATTGCTAGTAAAATAAAATATATCACCTATTTAGCTTATCAAAATAGAGAAAGTAGCAAAGAGGAAGAGAATATCATTCTTAACCAACTTTTTGTTGATAAAATAAATAATGATGCATTGAGCTATTTTGATGGTTTTGTCTTTAAAAATTCACTGGGTAAAAATTTTGATGATCTCCATAAAAACTATACCCGCCTTCTTTTCTTTAACAGACATTGAGCAAATTCGTCTATTAGAAAAAAATTAAAAGAAATGGATCAAAGTACCCAATATATTATTGGGTCAGTGCAGCATTCATTGTCTTCAATTTTAATGCAAATTAATCGGTATTAAAATAAACCTTTAATCGATCCTTGGAGAAAGGATTTTGTGTTACTCAATGCATTCAAAAGTACAATTGAAGATTGGAACAATAATAAAAATTACCCCTTGCATCCTTTTTTACTCTTTGCATTACATCTTGCACAAACGCGCTACTGAGCGCTTAGCGAGCATAATAAATTATCCTTGTGGTGAATTTTGTAAACGGTAAATTGTTGCTTTGTGAACATTAAAGGTTTTAGCAATCTCACTGACCGATTTATCTTCTTGCAACAAGCGCTTAGCCAATAATTTTTGCTCCTCATTCATTTTTTCAGGTCTTCCAAAGCGAACACCACGTTGCTTGGCGGCAACACGACCAGCACTGGTGCGCTCACGAATTAAATCGCGTTCAAATTCAGCAATACCTGCAAAAACAGTCATAATCATTTTACCTGCATGAGAGGTTGTATCGGCCCATGGTTCCGAAAGTGTCATTTTCAGAAACCGACTGCACTAAATATCAAAAGCCGACTGCACTACTTTGCTACCTATAAAAACTATTCAACTAGATTTAATTTTTAGCAAAAAATTTTACGCCATCTGACCGCAGTTCTCCCTTAGGCGACACGTGTCGGTAAAGTGTTTGCCGAGTAATGCCTAACTCTTCGCACAAATCGTTTACCTTAGTTTCAGGCTGACCCATTGCAGACATCGCCAACCTCAACTTAGCAGCAGTTATCTTGAATGGACGTCCGCCTTTCCGGCCTCTCGCTCGTGCTGAAGCTAGTCCTGCCACTGTGCGCTCTGAAATCAGCTCACGCTCAAATTCAGCCAGTGCCGCAAAAATTCCAAAGACCAGTTTTCCAGATGCCGTCGTCGTATCAATTGCTGCACCGTGACCCGTGAGTACTTTCAAACCTATACCTCGGCCAGTCAATTCATGCACAGTATTAATCAAGTGTCGTAGGTCTCGGCCTAACCGATCCAGCTTCCATACAACAAGCGTATCCCCTTTGCGCAGCGCCTTTAGGCAGGCTGACAATCCAGGGCGGTCTTCGCGTTTGCCCGAGGCTTGGTCTTCATATAATTGGGATGTATCAACACCAGAAACAATCAGTGCATCTCGTTGCAGATTAGTCGTCTGGCTGCCATCGGCTTTGGATATCCGCATGTAACCCATCAGCATATTTTTTACTTTTCCTGTCACTTATACGGTCGGTTGCGTGACATTGTGAAAGCAGTCTGCGCGACTGTCAAAACTTGTCACTTAACCCGTTATTTAATTTAAGACATGCAAAGGGTTATTTATGGTCATAATGTGACAGAAATTCTAGCGGAATTTTTACTTCGGTAAACAAAGCATGTAGTTGCTTCAGATAATCTGGGTCATGCTGCCCGTATGAAGCCAGCCAGAATAGCGAGCGGGCCGCTTCAGGATTGTGCCTCGCTTCGATAATGGCTTCTTCGATCGCTTTAGCCGCTTCTCGCCAATAATTGATAGGTTCATTTTTCCCAGTATCCGTCGGTTGTAGACCATTTATAAACTTGGTCTGTGGTTCCGTCAGAAACAATTCCGCTTGCTCCCCGTATGGACTTAACATTCTCGATTCGACTAAATGTATCGCGGTAGCTGCTGCCTCCAGCATTTGCAACTGCACCGAAGTATTGAGGCTCTCGTAGGGATGCCACAAAGTTTGCTTGGCGCGTAAGGGATATCCGCTTTGTTCCCAAACGTAACGGATATCCCTACCATAAGAGCCACAGTACGAAAGCGGTGTGTTTAGTTCATCCAGCAGCGTCCGCAACAACCGAAACCAGAGTCCAGCGTGGACACGCCGACGAGGCAACTCTACACAGCCAGCCGTCAGCGCCTGCCAAGTGCGCCGATCCATCACCAAAATCGGCTCGCTGGCCTCTCGAGGTTCACAAGATTTGGTTTCCCAACACATGAACTGCCATGGCCCTCCCAAATAGGGCTCTAGCCAGCAGCCATGCGTTGGGCAACTCAGCATCAATGGTAGCTGCCACGCAAGTAGTATTGGGTGGTCTACCGAATCGTTTAGGCAGATCGGGCATGCTCGATGGATTGACTGCATAGGCAGCCAGGCGCGCCAACTTGCAATGTGCCTCACTTTTCGGTTTTTCTTCGGCAGCAACACCGAAAATTGGAAAACATAGGTTTCCAGGGCTGACGTAACCTCATCATCTAGGCTGTCCAGTAACCACGGCATCCAGCAGGAAAAACTCATGCAGTGTAACCGTTCCAGACCTACGCCACTTCTCTGTGCTAGCGCTGTCAGCAGTGACAGGGGTGGCGCCAGATCTAGGTCATTAACCTGACCGTGGCCGAGGTCATGCTCCAGCAAATCATGTCCATTCATCTGATAGCAACCGGCGATACGATTAAGCCATGAGGATAAAGCTTCGCCTTCTTTAGGCGCAGGGTGCAACGGCCAGCGATGCGCTGGTTTCACATCAACTCCCGCTCGAATTGCCGACGCCGCTCGCTAGGGCCTGCATAATTGCTCATACTGAGCGTACGGGGGTTAATTGACTCCTCTCCGCTTTCCACAGCAGACACAGCGGCTGCTATCAGCAAATGCGTCAGTTCTCCGATCGTACCCTCGCTACGAGCAAGCAGATAGCGAGCCATATCCTGCGTGGCAATGGGGGAGTATCGTCGCAATGGGAGAGAAGCAGCGAAGCTGGCGAGCAATGAGCAACAATCATCATTGACTTCCCACAACGGCAATATGACAGGAGAGAATCTATTTTCTAACTGGTCGTCTGAACGAATGGCAAGGTAGGCATCACGTGTGCCGACCCCTACTAGTGGGACACGCAGCTCATTGCCGAGAAAGCGCAATAGGTTGAGAAATTCCCGGCGGGTGCCGCTATTCCCAGCCAGGACATTATGCAGCTCATCAATCATCAGCATGCGTACGCCAATACGGCGTAGTAATTCGAGCGATAGTTGTTCTATTTCCAGTAACCGTTGACGTGGCCGTATAGGCGCACCCATCGCGGCAAGCAATGCCACGTAAAAGCGGGAAACTGAAAGCTCGGATGGCATCTGTACGCTCAATACTGGGATATGTTCCTGGTTATCATTTGAGCTACCAGGATGGCTGCGGCGGAATTTTTCTATGATCATCGACTTGCCGTTGTTGGTTGGACCAACAAGTAGCAAGTTGGGCATACGCTGTTTGTTTGGCCATGCATACAGAGTTTCCAGTCTGCTTAACGCTTCAAGCGCACGTGGGTAACCAATCCATCGGTCGGCGCGGGATGCGCTGGATCCTCTCGACAGCGGGCAGCCTGGCTAAACCCTGTGCTGCTGGCAGCAAGTGAGACAGGTCAGTGATAGGGAACTCATCCATAGCTACCACTCCTCGATCTGGTCAAACGGCAGGGCCTTCTGTGAGTCAGCAACGTCCGATTCTGGCGGAGCAGGCTTGCTAGGTGCTGGCAACTCCTTGAGATGCTGTCGGCGCACCGCATCACGCCTCGTCCTGCGTGTATTCTGCTGAGCCGTGGTGACGATATCTCTCATTTGCCTGATCATGTAAAACAGTGCTGATTCGTCCACCTGTTCACGCCCAAGCTGGCGTAGCTTTGTCAATGCTTGACGCTGTTCCCATAGGGTGACAGCTGGGTGGGACAAGGTACGGTAGGGAACTTCCAGGTAGTTTTTACCCTCTGGCTCCAACACCCAGATTCGACTGATATCGCGAGGATCACGTCGAATCAGGAAGGGAGGTAAGCAGTCACGTCGGGCTATCCACGGTTTGAGTGCGTCTGCATAGTAGTGAATGTAATCAATGACAAAGCCGGTCCGGGTTAAGATGCGGCGGATGACAGGAAGAAAATCGACCAGAAAAGCCGTGACATGAGTGATGATGCTCGGTACGCCGACACACACAACAGCTTCTGCCCAGCATGCGGCCGGTGTTTGAAGCAGACTGCTGTGTATCGAACCATGGTACGTACCTACCGCCAGCGTAAGCCATCTCTCCAGTTCACGCAGCGTCAGAGTTGCCATACTCTCCGAATTGTATGTACCACGCTGTTCAGGGTTTGAAAAGGTTGTTCCTGGTAATTCATCGTGGACCATTTTCATCGCTGTGCCTATGATCCTTTCCACGATACCGCCGTAGTGTGGTTGGCCTGGCGGACGATAATTTAACTGAATGCCGTGTTGCTCGCAGCCACGGCGTAGCGCCTCACTTTTAAATTCAGCGGCATTGTCTAGATAGAGATGCTGTGGCTTACCGCTCATCGGCCAGTCCATTTCCACCTCCAAGTGTTCCAGCCAGGGCCGTTTATCACAGGCAACCTGTGTCAGGCAGAGGCCAACAGAGACAGCAGACGGTGCCTCTAGCGTAACCACAATACCAAGTACACAGCGAGTGAACACGTCGATGGCGATTGTTAGGTAAGGACGGCCGATTGGCTGCCGATCACGTTCATCAACGATGATCAAGTCGATGACTGTATGATCAATCTGCACCTGCTCCAGTGGCATTGCAACTTTTGGAGGGACACCGCCAACACTTTGCAAGGCGCGGGACGCATTTTGACCTTCCCGGCGGCGCGCTATTTTCCTAGGGTCGAGTCTGGCAATCCTCAGGGAAACGGTGTTGCGTGCTGGCGCCCGTAGCTTTTGGGTTTTGCAAGCCTGTACGATTTCTCGATAGAGCGCGGCCAAACTGCGTTTCTGCTTGGTCAAAAAGCGTTTATGCAATAGCTCACGGATAATGTGCTCAATCTGCTCTGGCAAGCGTTGTTTGCCTTTGCCGCCGCTAGACTGGCCGGGGGCTAGATCGGTCAGCAACCCAGCACCCTGCCGGTAGCGGCGCACTAGTTCATAGATATGGCGACGGGACAGCCCTAATTGTTGGGCGGCGTCATCAGCGGCTTGGTGACTAATTCCTTCCTGAGCTGCCAGTGGAGCAATGACTTGCTGCCGTCTTTGTGCTTCACGCCACGTAGCTTCTGGCAAAGTTAATACACCTTGCTCGGTAATCTGGTGCTCCTCGGAGCCCATGCTCAAGCCTCACTGTAGGGAAGAGGAGTATTGAGCATAATCCAAAACGGTGCAGTTGACTACTGATATTATGCTGTCAGAAGGTGACTGCACAAGGTTAGGTTTGGGTTAATGAAATGGGGCACTGGCCTTCTAAAGATAAAGGTTTTTAATTAATAAATTCATTTAGTTATCTTGTTATCGTACGTTTTGGCACCCTTAGATTTTAAACTATCAGTGCAGTCGGCTTTTGATATTCCGTGCAGTTGCCTTCTGAAAATGACAGCTGCTGCCCAGAAGAGAGATTTCTCGCCATAAAATTCACCGGAAAACGTAGCCCCATCGGGTGTTGCAAAATAAAATTGCAGTTAGTCAGAGCGAGCGCCTGTAACATCCGTTGTCGATCTGGATGGGCTTTTAAAGCAAAGTTACTTTCTATTGTTCCGGTAAATAACACATCATGGGCGGTGACAACACTAAGTTGTTGGGAAAAAAAAGATTGGGATAAATGGCTAAGATTATATCCATCATAGAGAATAGTACCCTCTGAGGGTGAGAGATAACCAGATAACAATGTTAATAATGAGCTTTTACCTGCCCCACAATCGCCAATAATCACTACGCGTTGTCCGGCTGGAATATCCAGTGATAGATTACTGATCACCACCGGTGACTGCGGATTGTATTGATAGCTGACTCCCATAAGAGAAATTTGTCCACTGCAGTGGGTGATAGATTGTAGTGCGGGTTTACTTTCTTTTGTATCGCTTTCAGTTCCTGTTGATTTTTAGATAATTGCTTCGACAATGAAAAACGTAATTCATTATCCAATGCTCTGATTTCATTAGTGACCAGGTCCAGTTCATTTTTCTTTAAATTAATGTTATTTTCCGTATCATTCATTTCAGAGGTTAATTTAATCAGCGACTGTTTTTTATTTAAAAAATTAGTATAGGGGCTAATGCCTTTTTTGACTAATGGCGTTAGGATCTCGACTTCTTCAGTGAGCAGGGCCACTTCTGCTTTTTTTCCTGTCAGCTGTCTTTCCAAACCTGATACTTCTGATCCCAATGAGCGAAATCGAATGTCTTTAGTTTTTATCTGACTACTGACTAATTCTATATTAGCCGATACTTCACGATTATTAATAATACTGAGATCATGGGAAGTCACAAAGCGCCCTAGTCCTTCTTCTCTATTCAAAATTGAAGAAAGCTCTTTAATATCTTTTATCAAAAAATCTTGCTGTGCTTTGATGCGTTCGTACTCTTTTTGCAGATCTAAATTGACCACTTTAGCCAATAGGTCACCTTTTTTTACCATGGCGCCTTCAGCAACAAAAATTTTATCAATAGTGCCACCTTTAGACAAAGAAATAAATTGGGCATTATCTTTGGTTGTGATCACACCTTGACCATGCACGACTGAATGTATTTTTATCATTGATGTCACAGAAATAATCAGCGTTGTCATCACCATGATAATCAATATTAAATAATCACTCTGTTTTCTGTTCATTGATTAGACTTCTCTTTTAAGAACAGAGGTTTTATTCATATCAAGGTAATGGGTCAATTTAAAAACAAGTGCTAATTGTCTTAATTTAGCATCATACTGACTGTATTGACTCTCGATCATACTAATATAAGATTGAAATGACTCACCGCGGCTAGAAATAAGTTCTAATAAACTCTTTTGACCGAGCTGAAATTCTTGTTCATACAGGCTAGAAAGCTGTAATGCATTCTCATAGGCGCGTTTATCCACCACATGTGTTTCATTCGCAGCATGGTATTGTGAAATCAGTGTATTTATGTCATAACGTGTTTTAAAAATAAAATCTTCAATATGAAATTTTGCCTGATTGTGAGCAGCAGAAACTTTCATATCTTGTGCTGAATTTTTAAATCCATTAAAAATATTGACATTAAGATTAAGGCTTATTTTGGCTTCATTTTCATTATTTTCTCGAGGAGCATGCCCTAATTTATTTTTATTGATATATTCGGCATTAATATCCATGGTCGGATAATAAGAAGACTTTGCTGCTTTGATATCTTCCATCGCTGCATTTTTTGCACTGAGCAACATTTTATAATCATAACTCGACCCCTTCACTTCTTGCATTAATTTTTCGGGGTCATCAATAAATTGATAATTAATGAAAAAAGGCATAGTGGTTTCTATTTGTTCAGCAAAAATCTCCATGCCGGTGATGTTTCTTAATTTGAACAATTCGGAATCTAGCATAGAGCTATACATGATTTCACGACTATTCAATGCATCGATAGAGACCTGTACTTTTCTTAGATCTGATTGTAAGGCGACACCGGAAGAAACCAAGAGAGAAAAATGATTTAACATTTTTTTATAAAAGGTTTTTTCTGTCACCACACCATTCAGCATCTCTTTATATTTATTGATGTTCAGATAAGTCGTACTGACTTCCTGTGCAACCAGGGTTTGTGACTTTAAATAATCATTGTCAGTCTTGTCTTTTTCATATTCTGCTTTCTTAATAGTCGCATCACGAACACCGAAATCAGTTAATCGATAACCCAGTGCGACTTTATTCTCGATATTTTTTTCATTATCAGCAGTCCCTTTCTTTGTACCCGTTGCCCCCGCAGTATAATCCAAGGTGGGGTAAAGTGCTGATTTAGCGGTTTGTACATCACCTTGCTTTTTTTCTGTTTCATAATACGAAATAGCGACCGAGGGTTGATGTTCTAAAGCCTGTTTAACCAACACTTGCAGCGGATATTTCTGCATCGGGGTTGCATAGGTTTGTTGGGAAAACATCAATAAAACCCATGCTGTTATTTTAACGTTAGTTTTCATTCTTTATCCCACCTTTTTTAACAACGTATCTTTAACTGTTTTTTGGTACATTGCTGTTATTTTTTCAAGTAAGGGTAAAAAACTTATTTTATAACTCTGCATTTCGGCATTAATTTCATTTGTCTTCACTATAAGCATGCCATGATTATTAGATAATTCATTTTTTTGTGCTGTCACTTGTTCCTGTATTGAGTTATTTTGTTCTATCAGTGTATTTTGATTGATCAGTAATCCCTTAAGTGATTCTATTTGTTGAGCAAACAAATTCCCGGTGTTGTCCATATGATTATTTAATTTATCAAAAGCCTGAAGTATCTGATTATTGTGTGCTAACCGATTTATTTTATTTTCACTTTCATTAGTCAAATAGGCGTGATAGAAATCGTCGAAACACTGTTTAAATTCGGTCACTACGGCCGATTCAATACGAATATTTCTACTTTTTTGTTCAAACTGAGGTGAGTGGCCACTTTCAAGCTTCAGCCGCTTTAGCCTACCGACTAACTGCTCAAAGGTACCACGAACAAATACACATTGTGCCGTTAATAAAATGGCACAAACCACACCATAAATAGAAGAAACAAAAGCCGTATTCATTCCACGTAGAGGCTCAGACAACGATGATACCATGGCGACAATCATTTGCAGTGTATCCGAGGCATCGCCATCACTGCTACCCGAAGATTGACTTAATAAACTGCCGATGGAGCCAATAGTCACAGATAGACCGGCAAAGGTTCCTAATAATCCAATCAAAGTAGAAACGTTACTACAACTCATAATAAATGAAAGACGCTGAGTTCGGGTAGTCGTAATATCAGCAGAGAGTTCATCTAATAAGACATGATGATTAGCTGTGGTATTCTTAGAGAATAAAATCTTATTCATACTCAATAACAAGCTATTTTCGCTGTAACCATTTTTATGGTTGATGATATTTTTGCTCTGTAATGATTGCCAAATAGAAAACAATGCACAGCCACTACCTAATACATAGATAAAAATAATAATAGAGTTATAGATGGCCGAAACCATAAAATTACCGATAACATACTCTCTAATTGCCGGTACGAATAAACAAAAAACGGGGAACCAAGCAATAGTAAAACTGATCAGCACGGGGCGATAGACAAATAAATTTTTCATTAAACAGCCTTCTTAACTTTTTGGAGTAATAACCGCTTTGTTTTCTAAACTAGCAGAGGTAACATTGACACTAATATTAAGGATAAAATCCGGAGACAATGATTTTATTTCCTGCATTAATGTAATGCCTCTTTCATAGGCTAGTCTTAATGAATCGGAAAATGAAATTTCTGATTGAGAAACAAAAAGTTCTATTTCAAAATTTTTCTTTCCTTTTTTCTTCAGCCACTCAATTATTTTCAATATGTCTTTTTTGGGGTAGCCTTTTAATTTTCCGTGATAAAGAATCGTTAATGCCTTATCGGTAACAGTAAGATCTATTTTTTCTGCATTGCCGACATCAAAAGATCCGACTTCGGCCGCATAGGCGGTTTCTTTTTCCTTAGACTCGCCATCGAGATTCGATGTTTCTGCCTTTTCTACTGAACTATTATTGCCACTTTGATCTGCAGAGGAGGTTGTCACTGAAGCAACCGGTTGTTGATCTGATTTTTTGTCCACGTTGTATGATTTGGTTGAACTGTCATACACAATAAGCATATTATTCAGCACAAAAATCAACATAATAAAAATAAAGATACATAAAACGCTGGAAAAGGTATCAACAAAACTTGGCCATGGATTACTTTCTTCTTCCATATAACCTCCATACAGTGACTATTATACAAATAAATTTCTCATCTTTTTCACCGGCTCTCGCCTGATTCTTTTAATGCGTCAGGGTGCTATTTTTTGCCGGATATAAGCGTTTTTTGCATGTTACCGGTTAGCTTTATTGCTACACTGCAGAGAGCTGTAAAAATATTTTTTTCATTCTTACTTTGAAACCGGTGCTATTATGCCCGCATGCATCATGACGTTCCTGATGGAAATCTGATGAATGATTATCATCATGACTATTTAACGTGTTGGATTAGGTTGAAACAGAGAGAACCGTTGTCCACTGCGATAACGCAGTGGGGTGGGGGCGTAGGAAAAATTAATTCGGGTTGCTCTATTACCGCATGATATGCGCGTTTACTAACCCACCTGGGTTAACTGGCGCAAGAAAGGCAGCCTGTTTGCCGGGTGCTGCGACACCGTTGGCAGATCGCAAACTAGACATCGCCCCCGCCAGCTGATCAATATCATCGCTCGCCGCAACCTGCGACGGCGCCAATGTCGTTGAGTGTCAACACCGCAAGCGTACCGTTTTCGTCCCGCAACTTAATATGACGGTAACTTATATCTGACGCAAAAAACTAAAAATTTCCCTATCTCATAAAAAAATTCGGTAATCCAGTACAAAAATATGCGCTACGCGCCTTGCAAATTCTTTACCTAGTCACTCTGGCAGAACAACCCCAAATCCACTCGCAGCAACTGGAACGGGATATCGTGAAAAAGAAGACTTTTGGGGAGTGATTTATATTTTCCTTGACTTGGATTTTTGTATATACATTTGTATATGCTTGATAATTGACAAAATTCTTCGGCTTTCTATAATGTATATACATTTATATATACAAGAGCGAGTGTTGTGAAAAAACCATTCATTATTTCCTTTGCCAATAGTAAAGGTGGAGTAGGGAAAACAACTAGCTGTATTGCAGTAGGTTGTTGTCTCGCTAAACTGGGATATGAAACATTAGTTATTGACCTCGACCATCAGGGCAATCTCAGTGATGACTTCGGCCGTGGAGATGAAGACTATACCATTACCGATATCTTCGAAGATCCTAAATTTGATATTAACAAAATAGTTTACAGTGCTCGTGATGGAGATAAGGAAATTAGCAATCTCTCTATCATTCCAGCGGATATTACATTAGCTGTCGAAGCACGTAGTGCCGAACGATTCAGACATCGGTTATCTATACTCGATGACGGATTAAAGCGTCTTGTTACTCACTTCGATTTTATTTTGATTGATTTGCGTCCAGCTATCGATTTAAGCATAGAGAATGCTCTCCTCATTACTGATTTAATTGTCATTCCCGTTGATATGGATCGGCGAGCGGTGAAAGGCATTGACGATTTATTCCAGGTAGTTAAAGAGATCCGCCGTAATGATGATTTTGTATATACACTTGTAAAGACAAAAGTAAATAAATCGCACTCAAAAATGCAAAAATCTACAAACAAACATATTCAAGAAGCGGGTTACCAGGTAGCATCAACAGAGATCAGGGTCAGTGAACTTTATAAACAAGCAACGGAACAGCGCCGCCCCTCTCCTCTCTATGCACCTCATGAACGACCTTATGAAGACTACCTCTCTTTGACGCATGAGCTTCTTGCTAAAATCAAGGAGGCACCTAGGTGAGTCGTGGTGATCGAGTAGCAAAAGGAGTAACACGAGTAGTTGAAAAGCGAAACATCACAACGGGTAAGCAAATGAATTTACGGCTAACCAGTTTAGATGAGGACGCACTTTCTTTACTTGTTGAAAAAATACAAACGATAATGCCACGCAAAAACATATCCCGCTCTCGTGTACTGAGGGCTGTAGGATACTTAAATGAAGATTTTGACTGGGTTGACAAGCTAATTCAGTCGATCATTAGAAATACATAATTGTATATATAAATGTATATACAATTATTGTTCTGATTAGCAAGAAACCTAAGCCATACACCTTTCTATAGGCCTGAGCGGTTACACTGTCGTCGGGGCGCACAAACCTGACGAGCTACCGCAATTCCTTTGGGTTAACACTCTGCTTCGTCAAATTATAAAATAGTCTGCTTATCCCGAATTCAGGCTAACTACGACTGCAGGGCGGGATTCCACTTTGCTGATTTTTTAACCAAAAATAAGTTTACTACGAAAATCGGCTGACCAGGCGGCTCGTCTACGTTTACTGACAATACTATCTTGTTTACCTTTGTGCTGTTTAATCACACCCAACGCGACGCGATTGAAAAGAGCGACATGGGCTGCTCCATCCGGAGCTTTTATCAAGAGTTCATCTTCTCTAAACACCACATCCAATACCCAGTGAAGTTGATTTTCTATCCCCCAATGCAGCCGAATTGCCTGTGCCGCTTGTTCTGCATTCAGCGTTAATGAGCTGACATACCAACGTGACCGACAGTGGGTGACATTATTTTTTGTTCGTTCACTAGCGACCTCAATGAAAGTACGAATGGTGGGCCACTTCGCTTTTAATTCATTGGGTAATTCCGCATTAATTTGCATAACCGTACGTTTTTCTATCCGGCCATGCCCCTGATTAGTCTGCGTATATTCGTGCAATTTATCGCTATCATAGGCAAAAGCAAATTGCTGTTTTACCTGTTCAAACAGCTTCTTTTGAGTCGCTTTAAGCTGCACCACAAAATTGCCTTTACGTTGCGTGATAAGTGATGAAGTTGAGGTTTGGCAATGCAATGAATCGAGCGTCACAATAGCATTATCCAGCGCTAACGCGTCAATGCTCTGACGGGCTAATTCTCCTTCTTTTCCCTTATTGTTCGCCGCTTTTTGATAAAGCGTAATACCAGCATCAACATCATAGGCACTCACCACATGCAGCGCAGTGCAAATCTCTTCAGACCAGGTTCTCCGCAAGGTTTTACCGTCGATGGCGAGCAACGTCTTACCGGCTCGTTGGCGTCGTTCGTTAATCCATAAAAACAAGGATTGAATCAGCAAATTTGTATCTAATGCATTGATGATTTTAGCAATACAATGACGACGTGGGCTCCCACCATGATAAGAGCCATATTTTTTTAGCCAATCGAGCTGAGCTTCGCCAAAATCCTGGATGGATTTCCATCCCGAGGCCCCACTTAACACGGCGGCAAAAAACAGGAAAATAACATCGAGCAGGTGATGTTTGATATTAATATCTTTACGCGGGTCAGGGATCAGGGCTAATTGCTTTAAAATACTCATGATTACATATTCTTTAGGATACATAATATTATGAGCTTACTGCCTATTATTAGTTCACATTAAAGTGGGATCCCGCCCTGCCTGATTAGGGAGGTTGGAAAAATACTCATCGTCGGTTTTGCCGCTGGCGTGACAAAGGGCTGTGGGAGTCTCTCCTCGAAGCGCTGATTGTGGAGCCGGATTTTGAATGGCTAATGAGAGCCTACAAAAATCAGGAGGATGTTTATGAAAAATAACAGCGCTCGAATCAAACAATACAATAAGGTTTCAACAAACCTTACATACCTTAGTAATGAGAAATTAAAGCAGATTTTGGTCGACGCAAAACCAATGCATGAAGGCATCGGCGGAAAATCTGCTTTAATTTCTATTGATGACACGGTAGTGTTTGTTAAAAAAGTGCCACTGACTGATTTTGAGCAGCTACCTCATAATTTCATGTCTACAGCTAATCTTTTTAATCTACCGCTGGGCTATCAATATGGCATTGGATCTGCTGGCTTTGGAGCATGGCGTGAGCTTGCAACGCATATTATGACAACCCATTGGGTGATAACAGGTGAATGCGTAAATTTCCCGATGGTATACCATTGGCGTATCCTGCCTAGTGGACCAGGCGATATCAATATCAACTATTGGGGTGATATCGAAAAATACTGCCGGTATTGGGAGAATTCCAGCGTCATTCGTAAACGCGTTGAAGATCTCAATAAAGCATCAGCACATATCGCTTTATTTCTTGAATATGTCCCACAAAATTTGTGTGAATGGTTAAGTGCTCAAATTGCTAAAGGTGGTGACGTAGCTGAGTCCGCGGTTGCATTTGCAGATGAACATCTCAAAATCACAAATATGCATATGAATACGCACGGTTTGATGCATTTTGATGCGCACTTTGAAAATATCCTCACTGACGGTAAACGGCTCTATTTAAGCGATTTTGGGTTGGCGTTATCATCAACATTTGATCTCTCAAAAGCAGAAACTGAATTTTTAAAACATCATCGGTCGTATGACCAGGCATGCGCTGCTGTAAACTTGTTTCACTGCATTATCACATCACTTTTTGGCAAGGAACAATGGGAAATTCGGCTTCGTGAATATCTTGCTGGTGAACTCGGCAATGCGCCGCCTGTGATTGCAGCTATGATAAAACAATACGCTCCTATTGCGCGAGTCATGGATGAGTTTTTTCACAAACTCCAAAAAAAAAAGCAAGTTAACCCCATACCCTGCAACACAACTAGAAAAATTGCTGACAACAAGCTCATCGGAGATAACATGACCAGCGATACCTCTCATAATGCGACGCAATACCACGTCATTAGACGGTAAATCAGCACGGAATATTTTCCACTTACCAGCACCCAATTCACATTTTTTATATAGAAAAATAGTCAATAAACTCTAACGTAAAAAATTTATTTTATCCGATATTTTTCATCTGTAATATCAATGATCACTCGATAATTCATTTTTCTGCTACGTTATACTTACAATCCAAAATAATAATGTAAAAAATCACACAACTCTCGACTAACCATACTTATATAAAATACAACTGTCAGCTAAAATAATATATCCTGACCCTATACGAAAAAGGGTTTGCCAGTCCTTTTTTATATTGACGCAATTAAAATGTCGGACGACGTTGAAAAAATAATGTGAGGCTGACTTTTTTACAACCGAACTTTATTAATGAATAACATTAGGTGATCTCCCAGTCTTACCGAGAGATATTTATTCAAAGGGTTCTATCCTAGGATATAGCATTGCTGATATAGCACTATTAGAAAAACCAGTTTTGTAAGCTATCTCAGCAGCAACCCAACCGTTATTAACACAATGTTGTACGATCAATCTGCATTCATTAGAATGTGGTCTCCCTACGATGTCGTATTCTTTTCGCTTATCAACATAAATTTTGACTATTTCTACACGTTCATAGTCAGTGAGTTCTTTCTGTTTTTGCCAAAGTTCTTTTGCTACAAAAGCTATTGAGTTTATTACATCATTCCTATGCCCTCTTAGCGGTAGGATCATTCCCTTGTATTCCAGTTCTGGAGGTATTGCTAGAGTGGAATTCCCTATGAGATATATCGGCTCAGGGAATTCAGCATCAGGAATGATGAGTTGTTCTCGCAGAGATTGCACAGGCGTCTGACGGCCACTGTCGGCGGCAGAAGATGAAGGGACGGCAGTTGTTGAGGGGCTTTCAGGCAATGATTGCTGTTGGTAATGTAGGTTAACAGAAGCCATCCCCTCTGCCGCGGCCAATGGTGAGTTCTGCGGTGAAAAATCGTTCTCCGAAAGAAAAGCACAAACATCACTCCAGTTCCAATCATCAAAGGAATTTTTAGAAGTGTCTGGAATTTTAACATTATAAAAAGCAAGATATTTATTAAATTCAGTCAGAGAAGACGGATGTACGTTTCCCAAAACATTTGCACAAGGCTGACTAGAAGCAGTAACGGTGCCGAGGGGCACTACGCACGATATATTCTCTACGCTCTCAACGGGCAGGTCCGAAGTACCTTTCGAGAAGGCGTTTCGATCTGCTGATTGAGTACAAGGTGAAAATGACACTTCATCTAGTCTTAGCATTTTTCGGCTCTTTTTTATCCGACGCGCCGCAAAACTCTGTCATTCAGAGCGGGGATATAAGACACACCATTCTTTTTATTATAGACCAAGACATCATTGTTACCATGAGGCGACTGGAGGTCTACTCACTCACGATCCCATGAAGTGGCTCGTTGCTTATTAAGCAACAATGGACGCCATATAGTTATACAATTTAATTTTAATTAATCCATAATGTTCTGAAAGAACCCAATTGGCTAAGTTTATCTAATCCTACCCGATTCATTTCAAAATAAAGCCGTTGTTCATTTTGATTAAAAAGGAGTCTTGCATAAAGATCGGTAATTTCGGCTTCAGGCAAAAGATAAATACATTTCAGGGCAGCCATTAAAAAATCTGGCGGCATCCCAAGGCAGACGCCGCGCAACGTATCATTCGCCCTTTTAGAAATTCAGGCACTGAGAGCTTCATCCCTGATCATCACCGTCGATATGAAAGCAGGGAAAAAGCACGGTGTTTAATTTGTAAGCACATCGAAATCAGGCTACGTCGCTCCCGCTGTATTGCTAAAAATTTCAGACAACAACAGAAAAACGTTCAAAAATAAGGTTCCAAAATTATAGCCTGGTTAATTTAGTATGATTGGTTATTTTTAATAAATACCATTTACTCTCAGTAGATAAATATGAATATTTACAACCAATTTATACTGATTTAGCTCTAACAGTACACCTCAGTTTAACGGATCTTTCGAGTTAAAACTGTTTGCAACAGTGCCTCTTTTCTTACCATTGGGGCCGGCAAGTTAATCATCGTCACACATATAATTATTGAAAAATCTCTCCCTATACGACGAAACTTCAGTAGTGTCGGGGCTGTTAGCTAGATACTGAGTGGATTTACCAACTGACGTGAAGTATTTTTTGATCTTGGTGGTTGCCTTCACCGCCTTTTCTATCAGTTCATCAGATATCTTTTGCCCAGGCGCTATCTTTGTTAGTGCACCAGCTAGTGGCTCGTATTCCGTAAAAAGCTTTGTCCCGTCATTGGATTCGTGGGTTTTGAGGTACTCTTCCAATTTATCGTACTGACGTAAAAAATTGAACATTTTTGTTACAACTTTATCGTATTGCTCAGTAGGTATATCAGTGGGAATATCAGCGAAGCCTAAAAATCTCTTGATCTTGGCGGTTGCATCCATCACCTTTTGTGTCAGTGCAGAAGGTGTCTCGGTCCCGATCGTTTTTTCGTATATTTCATCAACTATTTTCTCGCATTCCTTAAAAAGCTCTGTCCCGTCATTGGATTGATGGGTTGCGAGGTACTTTTTCAGTTCATCGTACTCTACTAAAAACTTTGGTATATTTTTATCAGGTTTTGGTAAACGTGAATTCATAACGATATTCCTTTTATTATAGAGATAAGTGAATAAATCGAAATTACTTGCATGTTGCTTACCTTTTAAATATTAATTAAATAATACTGCATAGGAAACATTATTTTTTATTTCACAAATAAATTAAATTAATGGCATTATTTTATGCGTACCCCCATGACATAATATGTTCAATGGCACTGTTACAAAAAGCATAGGGGTCTAAGGTGAATAGACCCCTAAATGGGGTCGTGTGGAGGAACCCCCAAAAGTGTTCGTTCTCAGTTAAGCGGCTTTCCAGAAGCATCGTTTTAAATGTTTTTCAAGCTCATTGATCATCGTATCCAAATCAACACCACTCTTGCTCTTTTTAAAATGGTACTTACCAGTAAAGGCAATGTGCGCCCAGGCAATAGGAGAAATCCTGACAAATTCATCAATAATTGTCTGGCTAACTCCCTCTACTACTTGCATTTTTTCATAAAGGGTATTTAAAATAATAGCGTTGTACGCAATGACAGAATTTGCAACCAGTCTTACTGCATGCGCGCTGACCTGATTAGTTATTCTCTTTTTTCCTTTAAAAACCCCGTGATAAATTTTCCTGATGAGACCTTGTAACTGTTGATAGGCCTCTGTTCGATTTCTGGCCGTTCGGATAGCCTTTCGAAGCGTCATATTATCGATTAAATTCAATACATGTGTGCTTTTAAAGAGGGTATTATATTCAATCAGTGCTCTTTTTAATCCAGCGTAACGCGCAGAGGAATTTAGTTTTCTAACAATGTGACTTTGCGTATATAGAATCCAATATAACAAAATTTAGCTTATTCAGAGAGTGATTATCACCCGTTACCCTGTCGATAGTAATGTCTGTTTTATTACCATGAATGACGTCATAAAGAGAATGCCCTTCATATTCATTAAGCCCAATATTCTTGGCATTAACGGCAACAAAATTGGCTATCAATGTATAAATGGACAGCCCAGGAGATTTCCCAAGATGTTTTTTTGAATACCTTGACTGGATAGTACTTTCACTGGTCGGAAGTTTTTGCCCATCCGCATCTGCTAACAATTTTTCATCTAATAAATTCCATTGCTTAAAAATAGGCAGTGAGTGGATAAAGTTAGCCACTGTGTCATTCGCTGCGCTGTGCGTATAAAATCTTCTTGAGTTGAGCGCATTAGGTTAGGGTTTAGATCAGACATTTCTGCCCTCTTTTCTATACTAATGCCAAAGGCCTCCGATAGAATACAGGCGGTAATGGCCAGCGGCGGGGGTTCCTTTTTTTTATTGTAGCGTGTTCTTATGTGGGTAAAAGAACTCCACATGTTAATCCGCTCCCCCATATACAGCATGAGGTCGGGTATTTCTACCTGAGGCAAGGTGCTGAAAAAAGCGTCCTCAAGAGGCGTCTTGCTATCATAATCCAAGCGACAGTCTTGTCCGCCCGTTTTGGTTTCTTTTATACTGAACCCTGTATTTTCTCGATGGTTTATCCGTTTTGTCGTTTTATCCCATGTGGTGTCCAGCATCAAAAGGGCATCATCCAAGCGTTGGTCGCAATAATTTGGGATTTTTGGATAACCAAATTCAAGCGCTATTTTTTCAACATCATCGACCAACCCATCGCTGATCAAGTCATGATTGATATCACAGTGAGAAACACTTTCATTGCAACAGAGCAGGCCTTTATCCAGACGACGATACATTTTATGGTAAACAAAGCATTCAAATAAATGGGGATCGACCTGTTCCTCACTGGATCCTTTCTTCAAATAAGCGAGCTGTGTTCTGGATATAGCGTCTTTAAGTGCTTGTGGTAATATCAATGTTGATGGACCCTTTCCGCTACCATAGTGCTTTTTTATTAAATCAATCAGCGCGATAACCTCATTTTTTTCTTTATAAAATACAAATGGAACGGTTAGCACGATTGGCCTTAGATAAAGTGCGAATAAGCGTGATGATTTTAAATAAAATTCACGCATTGCTGCTTTTGTATCAAAGGTGCTTCCCTGTAAAAATTGCGCTATAACGGGGAATTGCTCTTCTGGCAGGATTTTATAAGCCGCCTGATTTAATTCATCATGATTCAGACTGAATTTTCGTTTGGGAAACCACGTGAGAAATTTAGCGAGTTTAGGCAAATCAACAACCAGATCGGAATGGTATTCGGTTTTTTTCTTATCGGCATAAGCTTTGGCTTCCGCCATAATACGCCTTACATGATACATGAAGCTGGTGATTAAATTATCCATAATTTGTTGATAACGATGATAAATAAAACAAATCGGTCATTTTAACATCGCTGCATAAGTGATGTTAACTCATTACTTCAACAAAGTATAAATCATCAGCAGTTTAGTCCGGCGATGGGGCGCAAAGAAACCATAATATCGAATCATTATAAAATTTTTATCCAGAATATGGCTAATAAAACATCTAATAAACTCTCCCATACTGAGGTCAAGCTTTTCTTGTTGTCGGGTTTGGTGGCTGAGGTATAGTTCACTTCCTGACCGTTATAATGCTCCAGCCAGGATAAAGACACTGGTTTTTTTAATATAACTGGGAGATTTAATTTTAATTAATTAATCAGTTCATAAAATAGGCGATCGATATCACAATTTATGGCTCTTCTTTTGCTCTTGGCTTGTGCCCATTTGTATTCAATGAGGTTAAGGTCAGGTGAGTAAGGAAAGAGATATTCAATCAGATGCCCGGCGCTTCTAATGGCTTGTTGAATGTCCTGACGTTTGTGTAAACTAACGTTATCCATGACAATAATTACAATGTAAAAAAACAAACCAAACGAGCTAAAGATAAGTTACTCAGTTGATTTTCGGCGAAAAATCCTCAGTGTTCAAGAACAGGAAGACCTGAGCATAAGAGCTACCGCGAAGCGTTTTAGTGAGCACGAAAACCATTTGGTAGACGTTGAAAAAACGGGATATCACTTATAAAAAAACCTGCAACATTCCAAGGCCGGGGAGCCACTTGGCAAGCTGAAGGCAGGGAGATTATTTATCTCGATGAAAGCGGCTTTGCCCACGATATGCCCCATACTTATGGTTATGCTACCCATGGAAAAAGATGTTACGACAAGCAGGACTGGCAGTCTAAGAGACAAACCCATGTTATCACTGCTTTCATTGCCGGTGTGTTGTCGGCCGCTTGCCTCTGTTTATTTAACATCGACAACAAGGTTTTTCACACCTCGATAGTGGAAAGTTTACTCGCCTGATCTTAATCCTCACTTTTACCCACAACGTTGAATGAAAAATGATTCAGGTGAAATTGGATTATTGGTAGAGTCAATAGTTAAATCAGGAAACAGGCACATGAAAACAGTAACGGGTAATGGGAATGAGTGGATCCGTGAAGAATTTCATCAAATTGATTTCGGAGATAAACGCCTTAAAGAGCGTTTTTTTGAAACAGCGGGCTTATTATCATCAAAAGCGTCAGGTTCAATTTACCCAAGCTGTCATGGCTCCTGGTCACAGGCCAAAGGAGCTTATCGATTTTTTAGCAATGAGAGAGTGAGCGAGAGCGCGCTATTCCGTACACATTGTGTGCAAACACAAAAACGTCTGGAGGGGCATTCACTGGTTTTTTCTCTTCAGGACACATCAGAGTTGAACTTTGACTCACATAAAAAGACAGAGGGGTTGGGAAGTATATCTAAAGCCTATCACAAACATAAAATGGGGTTGATGCTTCATGCAAGTTTGATGGTAACTCAGGAGGGCTTGCCGCTTGGGTTATCCTCGCTTAAATGCTGGTCACGTGTTTCCCGAGAGGAAACCCCTCAGGAAAAACAGCGGCGGCTTTATCAATCGACAATGAAAGAGAAAGAAAGTATTAAGTGGATAGAGACCCTCTACGAGACAGCGGCGCTGATACCCAAAGATACCTGCTTAATCACGCTGGGAGACAGAGAAGCGGATATTTTCGAACTTTTTCGGGTTGCAAGCTCACTAAAAACATTTTTTATTATCCGCAACCGGAAAGACAGAAAATTTATCGATGAAAAGGGGAAAAAAACAACGGTGCAAACCGCCTTGTCTTCAGGCTGGCTCCCCATTAGAAATAATTTAGTTTATGGGCCTACCAATAAAGACGCTTCACGGCATATCCATGAAAAGGTTCACGTATCTGCCATCAGTGTTAAAGAACAGCCTCCTCCAGAAGGAGTAGCGCCTGTCGAATGGGTATTATTGACCAATTTGACGGCCACTGACGCCCTTGAAGCAGAAGAGAAAGTGAATTGGTATAGACTGAGATAGAAGATAGAAGAGTTCTTCAACACACTGAAATCAGGATGTTGTGTTGAACAATGTCGTTTAAATACGGCAACCAAACTAACGAAAATGATCACCCTCAAAAGCATTATCGCCTTCAAACTGATGTATATGACCAAAATGGCAGCGTTGTGTCCTGAGGCTACCTGCACCGATGTGTTGTCAAAGATAGAATGGCAAACGCTGTATTGCAGAATACAGACAACAAGCCGCCTTCCCGAGCATCCCCCCACAGTGCTTCAGGCAATAACATGGCTGGGTCAATTGGGAGGATTTCTTAACCGACGTGCCGAGGGTTTACCGGGAATAATGTCGCTTTGGCGAGGGTATGAGATCCTGCAAGAAAATGTGAGATTGTTCATTATTCTTAATAACAAAAATTGTGGGTAAAAGTGAGGATTGAGGTCAGGTGAGTAAGGAGGCAGGTATTCAATGAGATGCCCGGCGTTAATAATGACCTGTTGAATGTCCTGCCGCTTGTGAAAACTGGCGTTGTCCATGACGATGACAGAGTTGTTAGGGAGAGAAGGCAGGAGCAGTTGTGTGACCCAGGTGTAAAAAACATCACTGTTAATCGAACAGGTAAAGAGTCCGACCGCTATCAGGGCAAAGCCTAATAAGGCGCCAATCACGTTAGTGCGGCCCTTAGCCTGCCAATCTTGAACGCCAAAACAGCGTTGACCTCGCCTCGCATACCCGTGAGTTCGCGGCATATCTTTTGCGAAACCGCTTTCGTCAAGATAAACCAACGATTTTCCCTGCTTTTTATAGTTGTCTATTTTTTCCTGGAAGGTGTGCCGGGCGGCTTCGTCTGCCTTGGGATGACGTCGCGTTTTTTTTACAGGTGATGCCCAGTTTTTTCAACGCCTGCCAAATGGCTTTCCTACACACCCCAAAACGGGCCGCGCGTTCCCGTTGGTAAGCATCAGGATAAAGCTCAACATCTTTGATTAATGCTTCCTTGTCAATCTTACCCCGACGCGGACCCGACTGTTGAGGCTCTATCCGCCTTAGCCAACGCGTTAGCGAATCCGTGCCAATGTGAAAACGCTTAGCGGTTTCTCTTATGCTCAATCCTTCTTGCTCTCGAATACTGAGTACTTTACGGCGAAAATCAACTGAATAACTCATCTTTAGCTCATTGGGATTATTTTCTTATATTGTAATCAAAATTAGAGCGCGCAGCTATAGGTGTTGCCGTTCTTAATCGGCTTTTGGCCGCAGCACGCCCTCACTCCGTCCGTAAGGAAGTGACAGTGTCATAACTCCCTTGGGGAAAGGGGAAGTCACAACCTTCACACCTCCATGCACCAACGCCCATCTCTAAGGTATACATCAATTTATAACGCCTATGCCATAAGGGAAATTTATCTGCTAATCACTACAGTACACCATCGAAATAATCAATGCATCGCATTAAGCCATCTTCTAAGCCAACCTGTGGCTTCCATCCCAGTTCCTGGCGGGCTTTGCTTATATCGGGACAGCGATGAGTCGGGTCATCGATCGGTAAGGGACGTTGGATGATTCTGGAATGTGAACGGGTTAGACGGACCACATGCTCCGCCAGCTCGCGCATGGTTATCTCATGAGGATTACCTAGGTTCACCGGGCCGATCAACTGGTCTGTGGTTTTCATCATGCGTATGAGGCCGTCGATAAGGTCGTCGACGTAGCAGAATGCCCGCGTCTGGCTGCCGTTGCCATACAGGGTAATATCTTCGCCACGCAAGGCCTGCACGATGAAATTCGACACTACCCTGCCATCGTTGGGATGCATCCGCGGGCCATAGGTGTTAAAGATTCGCACAACCTTGATTTTGACATTGTACTGACGCCGGTAATCGAAAAAAAGTGTCTCAGCGCAGCGCTTGCTTTCATCGTAGCAAGCTCGGGTGCCGAGCACGCTGACGTTTCCGTGATAGTTTTCTGATTGCGGATGTACGCTGGGATTGCCATAGACCTCACTCGTGGAGGCTTGCAGGATGCACGCCTGGGTGCGCCTGGCCAGGCCGAGCATGTTAATTGCCCCCATTATGCTAGTTTTAATTGTCTGCACAGGAGTTAACTGGTAATGGGCTGGCGACGCAGGGCAGGCCAAATTATAGATTTCATCGACTTCGGCGAACAGCGGTTGGGTTACATCGTGGCACATGACCTTGAATTGAGGCCTGTCCATCAGTGAAGCCACGTTTCCTTTGGTGCCCGTGAAATAGTTGTCGACGCAGAGTACATCATGGCCCAACGCCACTAGTCGTTCGCATAAATGTGATCCAAGGAAACCGGCACCGCCCGTAACTAGTACTCGCTTGCGTATAAGTTCCAAAGCAACCTCCTTCGGGCCAACTACGGTTTGAGGTGTACTGTCAATTCTAGATAAGATACACCAGTTTCAAATGTTTCTCTGTTGCTGACTGTGGGAGCATTATCCCAGCACTGGCCTTTTCCACTGTGGCTTGCCTGCTGCATACCCATGACCGACAGATGCTTCCCGTATTCGCTACTGGTGTACTGACTGCCTCGGTCTGAGTACTGCGACTGACTTTCATCACACGACATAACAAGCTCACCGGATAGGTCCTTTTGCTCACGAATAAACTGAAATATTATCCGTTTTCTTTCGCAAAGAAGACCGCTGATTTTTTTAAAATTTCACGCTCCATCAATAAGTTATTGCGCTCTCTGCGCAGACGAATTAATTCTTCACGCTCTGCTAGGCCAAGATTTGTCTGTTCAGAGCCTGTCGCGGATATCGCCCCTTTTTCAGCACTGACCCAGCGTCTTATGGCACTTAATGAACCCCCCAAACTGTCTGCCGCTTGTTGACAGGTATATTTTTTTTCCATGACTAACTTTGCCGCGTCTTGTTTAAACTCCAGACTGTATTTCGCTTGCTTAACTTTATTGTCCATTGTTTCCTCCTAGAGACATTTTACTAGCAGTCTTTAGAAGTGTCCGGAAACATTAGACCATTACACTTAGCTCAGGGTATGTGATAGGAGGGCCGAGGAGCCTGCTCTGATACACGCATTTGGTCGACCATTTCTTCGATCATGAACTCCAAGGATGTGCTGATTTTCCAGTTCGGGTAGTGTACGCGAATCTTCGAAAGATTACTGATATAGCAGATGTGATCACCAGTCCTAGCCGTATTTTGATAGCTATAGACGGGCGTGCGCCCGCTCGCGCGCCCTACAGCTTCCAAGGCCTCGAGCACGGAGATGCTGTTGTCCACCCCTCCTCCCAGATTGTAGACTTCCGCTAACCTAGGGACTCGGTAGAACTCACGAATGAAGGCACAGACGTCGCGTGAGTGGATATTGTCGCGTACCTGTTTGCCCTTGTAGCCGAAGATTGTATACTCCTGTCCGAGCACAACCGAACGGATGAGGTGGTTGAGAAAACCGTGCAGTTGTACACCAGACTGGTTTGGACCTGTCAGGCAGCCTCCACGCAGACAGCAGGTCCGAAGGCCAAAATAATGACCGTATTCCTGCACCATTACGTCCGCGGCGACCTTCGAGGCACCAAATATCGAATGACAGGATTGGTCGATAGGGAACTGCTCATCGATGCCATCAGCATTGGCCTTGTTGGCGTAGACCCAACGTGTCTTTGTTTCAGTCAGGCGTAGGCGGTTTGGACTGTCACCATAGACCTTGTTCGTCGACATGTGGACGAATACGCATTCGGGATTTGCACGTCGGGTAGATTCTAGCAAATTCAGCGTGCCACCGGCATTGATGTCGAAATCATCGAAGGGAATTCTCGCCGCTAGATCGTGGCTTGGCTGGGCTGCGGCATGAACCACCAGATCTGGTGGGTTTTTCCGAACCAAACTGATCAAACCATCACGATCACGCACGTCCAGATCGTAATGGCGATAGTTGGATACGTTCGTTTCCAAGTGACGCCGTCGCCTGGTAGTGTCGCCGTACTCGCCGAAAAAGCTTGCGCGCATGTTATTGTCGATGCCGATGGCCAGATCAAATTCTGGAGCCAGAGTTTCGATTACTTCGGAGCCAATTAGTCCACCGGAACCCGTTACGATGAGAATAGACATTGCCTGATGTTTCTCAGTATAAATAGACAACTTCTGGAAAACTCACTTCCTGCTCTGGATCACGTTTGAAATCGAACAGCAGTATGGTGCGGATGCGCGTTCCCCGGTTCCACGCCTCGTGCTCGATGGTGTCGTCAAAAACGAAACTCGAGCCAGCACTCCAGGAGCGCACCTCTTCTCCGACCCGGATTGCACTATCTTCAGAAGGCCTCAACCCGATGTGGCAGCGGAGTACTTTGTTGGTATAGCCATGGTGGGGCCCGATGTAGGTTCCCGGCGCTAGCGAAGAGAATCCCGCATTGACCATGCCTGGCACAGCCGCGAGCATGTGCGAGGTTTCTGGGCACAGCAAACAGTTGCGCTCTACTCGTTGACCGATCTTGAATAGCGGAAACACTGTCCAGTTGCCGTCGTAAATATCGGTCTCGGGCCATTTCATGAAGGCGTTTTGAGCTAAACCATCCAGCTCGTCGCGGATGATTTCCCAGTGTTTGGCTAGCTTAGGGATGCTTCGAAAGACATCGACGGAATAGAACATAGGAGTTACCTCTGCGCAGATGAAGGTGACTTGTCGCTTGTCACCGGACTATGATTTGGGCCCGCCAGCGAAGGCAGGCAGGGGATGCACGTTCGGCTGGCCAAATTTGGCTAACTTCCGCAATAAAACACAACAGCAATCTCAAAAAAAAGTGATCACCGCTCAGTACGTGCATCTCAAAACTACCTCGGGTGAAACGGATCCAGTCAGCAACTGCATCAATGATCACGCCATCATCACTGTCTCCTGCTAAGGGGGTGATATCTGTATCGAGCATGTTCACGGATTGTGGCTGGTGATTTTCGATTAGCGTGAAGTCGGCACTGAGCATGAGCAGCAGCAAGCTCATAAGTTCCCTGTTATCCAGTACCTCGGCCGTCCGGCCATCAAGTTGGCGCAGTTCCTCAAAGAAACTGCGATTGTCCAGATTCTGTAGGCGCAGGCAGTTCGGCGCGTGGCTATCGGTCAGGAATAAATGCTGCAAGTTGGTCCGTGCTTGCGGCGGTAGCCGGCTGGCGAGTTCGAAGGCAAGTACGGAGGCGCGGCCGCCTGCGTAAAGAAAACAGATCAGTCGCATACGCACTTTGCCCCAAGGATGGTTGCCACCGCATCCCGACGGCTGGTGATCCGGCGCTGCTGCGCACTCAGTTGCACAGCGCACGTCCGTAACTGATCGTCTTCAAGCATGGAGCGGATATTCTCAGCAATTTCCTCCAGCATTGGTTGATCGGAAAGTCGCCTTGCCACGCCGTGCTCAACCAGCCGCTGGGTTAGCAGGTCCTGTTCAAAGGTTTGCGGCAGGGCCAGCACCGGAGTTGCTGTCCAGGCTGCTTCGCGGACTGCCCCACCGCCGACGTGGCTGATGAATAGATCGGCGCGTTCGAGCAGATCGACCTGCGGCGCGCTGCCGAGTGGACAGACCACTGTTCCCTTGGGCCATGTGATTGGCAATCCTGCCGTCATGGATGGAGTGGCCACAGTTACCAACACAGCATCCAGATCGTGCATCGCCTGGGCCACTTGGGCGTAGAATACACTGCCAGGATCGTGCGCCGTACCAAAACTCATGTACACCAAACGGCGGCCTGCGATCTGGCTCCAGTCGAACTCTTGTCGCGCTTGCTGCACCCGGTGGCTGGAACCGCAAAACAGATAGTCTTCGCCGAACTCAGATGCATACGGTTGCAGTGAACGTGTCAGATACACTAGGTTGCTGGGCGCGGTGTTCAACACAGGCCCGTACATATCTTCGGGTGCACATCCGTAGTGGGCCTGAAGGCTTTGAAAACAAGTATCGACGAAATCCCTGACTGGGCGCAACGCTGTTTCGTCGCCGAGCCAGCGGCGAACAATCGGCTCCTCGCTGAGAATTCGCCGAGACAGCGCGGCGGAGGCGATTGATGAGATCCGTGGCACTCCGACGAGGTCGGCCGCCAGCCGCCCCCACAGACATAACCCGTCGTGTATAACCACATCTGGTTGTTCGGCGGTGATGGCATCGATGACCATGCCGACGCCCTCCAGAGCGCAATGGGCAAGCACAGCTGGCAAGGCGGCATTGGTCTTTGTTATCGGCCCTTGATACGGAGCGAATTCGCCGATGGCGCGAAAGCGCGCGCCAGCCGCCTCAAGTTCTTGCCGGTGCGCCTCAAGTTCCAAATAAACCACCTCGACGTTGGCGCGCACAAGCTCCTGCACCAGCCCCATAGTCGGCACCACATGGCCGGTGGATGAAATGTTAGTGAAGAAAACTTTCAAAATGAACTCCACTGGAGAGAGGTTTGGGTGTCACGCATGGCCGGCTCATGGCAGTCGCCAGCGGTGACGCATTCTACCGAGGGTCGAGAACAGGCGGCGTGTCAGCCTAGAAAGCAGACGTGACGAAGAGGGCATCCAGTTGAGGTCCATGTTGTGACGTCCATAGGGAGGTCGATCCTCTACGGTGCGCGAACTCATCGCGTCCGCCTCGAAGTAGTAGCCTGGACAGCACAGCGTGCCCACCAGCTCGAGCACCCCGCTATGCTTCACGCACATAGTGAAGAAGCGCGGGCCAACGGTGACCGCAATCTGTATAGGCATGGTATCGCGTAGCCCCGTCGGTACATCATCGGCTGACGACGTGATACTCTCATGCAGATAACTGAACACCTTCGTCCATAGCGTATGGTCAGGCGCACTACCAATAAATGCATTGTTGTAGCCTTGAGTCTCTGAGAGGATCAGTTCGCGTCCGGCCAGCAACTCATCGATTGGTCTCAGGCATTCGATGTCCATGTCCGCGTAGACGCCTCCCAGTGCAGCGAGCAGGCAATAGCGGGCGCTGTCCATGCGCTGTATGTCGTACGGGAAGGCATCGTAGATCGGCAGGAATTGGGGCAGATGCTGGGCGATGTGCTTACGCAGAGCAGGAGCGTCCCAAAGACGGCATTCCCAATCAGGGTGGTAGCGTTGCCACGACGCCCGGTAACGACAGTACTTAGCCGGTACTTTGTCGCTGCCCTGGTACCAAATCTGGTGAAGCATGCGTGGAATACTCATGACCTCTCCCCTGTGACGGCGATCGCCTCGGCGAGGCTGAGGGCCAGTGTCTTAACATGAGGAGGCTTGAGCATGCTCACATGCTCGCCGGCGGCGTCCAGCAGGCTGACCTTGCCGTTTGCATACGCTCCCCATCCTAGGTCACCGCGTTCGGCCAGTGCCGCTGTGCGCCATACTGTGACTGGGCATGCCAGCCGGCCCGGCCTATAAGTGCGCAGGCTTTCTAGGTTATTTTTGTAAATGGCGAACAGCTGCATCACCTGCTTTGGCGGCGTACCTTTAGGCACCACACCCGCCTCACTGACCTTCGTAGCGATCCAATCGGCTCGCTTCGACTCTGGCAGCACGCGCAGCTGAGCCGCGTCGAGATCGATGCGTCGCTCCAGGGATAGTTCGAGGGTACGCACCATGTAGTCCAACAGCTCAATGTCATCCCTCGGCATGATGGCCAGATCCGTGGGGTCGACCTCAGCCAAGCCGTCGAGCACGGCCAGTAGCGCCGGTGGCCTGCCACATGTGATCAGCACTCTCGCCAGTTCGGCTGCCATCTGCGCGCCGAAAGAATGGCCCACTAGCACCAGTGGCCCGGGCACTCGGATGAGGATGGCCTCTGCATACGCGGCCGCCATGCCGGCGATTGAGTTGGCTCCACCTTGACTCGGGGGCAAGGACTGCAGACCATACACGGAAGCTTCGACGAGCGCTTCCGCCAGTGGGCGATATGAAAGAATTTGCCCAGAGATATCATGAACGAACACCACGCTTGGTGCGGTTTTTCTGATGTTAATAGGCACCAGCGCGCCGGCGCTGTTCGTCGCCGCGCTCCCGGATTCAAGCACGGCAACAGCCTGCGCGGCCAGAGTGCGCTTGTTGAACAGGCTGGAGAGTGGCAAGGTACGGGTGAACTCGCGCTCGATAAGAAAAATTAGCTTCACCGCTGTCAGCGAGTCACCGCCTGTGTCGAAGAAATCGACCTGAGGATCGTGCACAGGGTGGCCGAGTACTTCGTTCCAGATGGCCGCCAGCCGCTGTTCGGTAGTGCTGAGAGCACGCCCTCCGGCGCTTGAGGCCGCCGTGTCTACCTGCAAGCGCCAGTCGGGTAATGACAAGGCTCGGCGATCTACTTTGCCGTTGACCGACAGAGGCAGTGCTGGCAGCGGCACGTACAGAGAAGGAACCATGAAGTCCGGCAGTCGCTGGCGCAGGAAGGCACTCAGCTCCCGCTCCAGGCCTTCGCCCTGCCCGACCACGTAGCCGACCAAACACCGCAATCCTTGGCTACCCTCGCGTACCATCGCTACCGCATCGAGCACGCGTGGATGCTGGCGCATGGCGTCCTCGACTTCGCCCAGTTCGATGCGGAAACCGCGTAGTTTTACTTGGTTGTCTTCCCGCCCCAGATACTCAAGTGTACCGTCAGTGCGCCAGCGCGCACGGTCGCCCGTGTGGTAGAGCCTTTCGCCCATGGAAAACGGATTGGGCACGAAGCGCTGGGCGGTCAGCGTCGGCTGGCCCAGGTAGCCACGGGCGAGGCCGCTGCCAGCTACGTAGAGATCGCCGGGGATCCCAACCGGTAATGGCTGCAAGAGCTCGTCCAGCACATACAGCCGTACATTCCAGATCGGCCGACCGATGGGCAGCGGGCCACTCCACGGCGAGGTAGGGATCACCTCGTAGGCACAGCATCCCACGGTTGTCTCGGTGGGACCGTATTCGTTGTACAGGCAGGTCGTCGGCGCATGCCGGCGCCAGAACGTCAGTGTCGAAGCCTGCACCGGCTCGCCGCCGGTGACGATGGTCTGCACTTGGCCCCGCAGTCGGTCCGGTTCTAGCACATGTCGCAGAGCTTCCAGATGCGCCGGGCCGCAACCGATCATGGTTAGGTTTTCGCGGCGCTCCAACACATGCCGCATTTGTGACAGCACGTCATCGCGCGGCAGAAGCTGCATGCAGCGCCCGCTCAGCAGCGGCGCGAACAGCGGCGTCATGCAACCGTCAAAAGCATAAGAAGGAGTCATCGGGATCGAACCCTGCTCGCCTGGAGCGTAAGTAGTACGCGACCAGCTCAGGTAATTGACAATGGCTACATGCGGAGTCATCACCCCCTTGGGCGTGCCTGTGGAACCGGAGGTGTAGATGATGTAGGCGAGGTTTGCAGGCACCACTCCGCTGGCCGGGCAAGTTTGTACCCGGTCGAGTTGCTCGAGCAACAGAGTCGGGCCGGTAAAGGACACCACTTCCCGCACGGTGTTCTGGGTCACCAAGACCCGGGCCCGTGCATCGGCCATCATGAAATCCAGGCGCTCACGCGGATAGGCAGGGTCCAGTGGCAAATAGGCTGCACCCGCTTTCAGAATGCCAAGCAAGCCAACTACCATAGCGAGATTGCGCTCGGTGCACAGGCCCACGATGGCCTCGGGACCGATGCCCAGTTCGTGCAGCGCCCAGGCCACCGCGTTAGCGCGTGCTTCCAGTTCTGCGTAGCTGAGCTCGCCGGCAAGATCGCGCACGGCGATTTTCCCGGGCGTGCGCGCCGCCTGCTCGGCCACCATTTCGTGCAGGCAACGTTCCCTCTGCACCTCATGTGCGGTGTCGTTGAGCGTCTCCAGCAGGTATTCGCGCTCACCTGGTGCTAACAGGCCCAGTGTGTCCACCGCGCGCTCTGGTTCGACCACAATGCCCTCCAGCAAGGACTTGAGTTGAGCCGCGAAGCGCTCTACAGAAGCATGCAGGAACTTGTCAGCGTCGTACTCTAGCATCCCCTGCAGGCATGCCTGGCCAGAGGTATCCTCGATTTCGATGAAACTCAGGCTGAGATCGAAACTGGCCACGCTCTCCTCGGATTGCATAGGCTCAACCTCCAGTTCCGGCAGGCTGAGCTTGCCTAGCGGCATGTTCTGCAGGATCAACATCACCTGAAACAAAGCGTGGGTATCGCGCGAGCGTTCAGGGTGCAGTGAGCTCACCACGGCCTCGAAAGGAGCGTCCTGCCACTCGTAGGCCTCCAGAACACGCTCGCGAACATGGGCCAGTAACTCACGGCCGCTCATGCCAGCGCCGGGCTGGATGCGCAGCGCTAAGGTATTCAAGAAGCAACCGATCAAGCCCTCTAGCTCCTTGCGCTGGCGATTGGCGATAGGCGTGCCGATAACTACGTCGCGGGTGCCGCTATAGCGGGCCAGTAGCGCGGCGTAGCTAGCGGCCAGTACCATAAACAGAGTGGCGCTGTTGGCTTCGGCGAAGGCTTTCATACACCGCGTCTGTACACTGTCAAAGGCGAAACGGATGATCTTCCCCAACCTGGGAGCATCGGTGTGTGGCGCCTGCTCCAAAGGGAGCGCCAACCTGGACGGTGCCCCTGCAGTCGCCGCTTCCAGCGCGCTAGCAGGGATTCCAAGCGCGTGCTGGTCATCTCAGAGCGCTGCCAGACAGCAACATCGCCGAACTGCAGTGGCAGCTCAGGCAGCCTTACGGCCCTGCCTTCGAGAAAGGCTGTGTAGTGCTCGCTGAATTCACGTACCATCACGCCCAGCGACCAACCGTCCGAGATCGCATGGTGCAGGCTGAGCTGCAGCACGTGTTCCCGCTCGGCCATGTACACCAAAGCGAATCGTACCGGAGGAGCGGCGGCAAGGTCGAAGCGGGCATGGGCTTGTGACGCGACCAGCGCCGCTAGCGCCGCTTCGGCCTCTACTGAAGGCTGGCCGCTGAAATCAATTTCGGCCATGTTCAACGTCCACGCAGGCTCGATCTGCTGCATAGGCACGCCCTCGCGTTGCACGAAGCGCGTGCGCAGGACTTCGTGGCGCGCGATGATAGCGGTGATGGCTGCCCGCAGCGCCGTGCGATCTAGCTTACCTCGCAGGCGCAGTCCAAGCGAAACATTGTAGGAGCCTATCTGCCCCTGGTCTATCTGTTCCATGAACCAAAAGCGCTGCTGTGCGAAGGAAAGCGGCAGCAGATCCCCGCGCGTTGTCGGCACGATAGCTGGCAGCGGCGCGGCCTGCGGGTTCAGCTCGTCCAGCATGGCTGAGAATTCGGTGATGGTGGGTTTGTCGAACAGACTGCGCAGCGGCAGCTCTACCGCAAATGTGGCGCGCAGGCGGGAGATGACCTGGGTCGCCAGCAGGGAATGCCCGCCGCATTCAAAGAAGTTGGCATGCAGATCCAGGTGCTGCAGCTGTAGCACCTCTTTCCAGATTTCACCGATCTTACGCTCGGTGGCACTCCATATTGCAAACTGCTCGCCAGGTGCCGTCTCTGCGGCTTCGCCAGGGGCAGGCAGTGTCTTGACGTTGAGCTTGCCATTGACGGTGAGCGGGAAGGTTTCCAGTACCACGTAGGCCGCAGGCAACATGTAGCCAGGCAATCGCGTTGACAGATGTTGGTGCAGCATGGGTGCCAGCGCGGGGCGGTCGATTGATTTCGATGGCGTGTTGAAAAAGCGTCCGAACTCGACTGTTGTCTCGGTTGGGATGCCGATGCGCGGCAGTTCACTGTTGCTAGCGGCTACGGCCAAATCGAAGCTTCCCGAGTTATCGCCGGTGGCCCAGTACAGCACCGCCACACCGGCCTGCGCCCGCCACGCGGCAACCAGGGCGGCTGGGTCGGGTTCTCGCTTGACCTGAGACCATGCATCCCAATCCTGTACTGTCGGTGTTGCAAAGGTCTCTCCGTCTGCATCTAGCCAGGACAGGAAGGCATCGGTGGCACCCAGGCGCGCATTGGGCACACCGCGGACCATCAGCGGGCGACCCTCCCAGGTTGGCTCAGGCCCGTCGGCGTCGACCAGCTTATAGGGTGAAGGCGAAGTCGGCGTGCCAGTCACGATTACCGCATCGTAGCGATACGCTGTTAATTCGTTTAGTCCGCCACGCTCCTTGGGCAGGATTTTGATGCCGGCAATGTCGCCGCGGACGGCCGCCCAGTGGAAGAAGAAATCTGGATCGACGAGCAGTTCCTTTTCACTTGCGCACAGCTTAGCCAACAGCTCACGCAAGCTTGTCCGTGTGCTGCCCTCGGGACGGCGGTGCAGCAGACGGCTGGCGTGAAAGTTTCTTAACAGCCCTAGGTGACGCAGGTCTCCGACGAACAGGTGGCCGCCCGGCTGCAAGCGCTGCATAGCTTGTTCGAGCACATCGAGGAAGTAGGCTGCGCTGGGAAAATACTGGGCGGTGGAATTGAGCACAACCAGATCGAAATCGCCGGACAGGCCGGCCTGGTCGCTCGCCTCCCGATGCTCCAGGCGCACCTGCTGGTAGCCGCGGGCGGCTACCTTCTTCGTCAGTCGCGCCACCGCTCTGGTGGAGAAATCCAGGCCGTGGTAGCATTCCACTGAGCCTGCCAGCCGCAGCAGCAACATGCCAGACCCTGTGCCCAGTTCGAGGACGCGTGTCGGCTGCAGCCCGCGCAGTCGGGCCAGGGTCTCATCCCGCCACAGGCGTATATGTTCGGCGGGTAATGGCTGATTGTCGTAGGAATCGTTCCAACCGACGATGTCCAATTCGTCGTCCTCGGCCTCGGCCTCGGCGTAAATCATGTCGAAGCTGGGCAGCCAGTCCTTCACTGCGCCCCTACTGTCGCCGACAGTCTCGCGGTGCAGACGTACATAGGCCACCAAGCGAGCTGCTTCCAGCAGCCCTTGTACCACCACCACGGCATCAGCGATCGCGGCATGACTCTTCAGCGCACTTTCGATCTCGCCTATCTCGATACGATAGCCACGCAGCTTAACCTGTGTGTCGGTGCGACCACGGTATTCAAGTTCACCCCACGCATTGATCCGTGCCAAGTCCCCGCTGCGATACAGGCGCAGCCCCGCAGCATCCTTGAAGAAACGCTGGGCGGTCAATTCGGGTTGGCGCCGGTAGCCGCGGGCTACGCCTGCTCCGCCTACATAGATTTCTCCGGTCATTCCCGGTGGCACCGGCTTGCCATAAGGATCGAGCAGCCGGATGCACAGATCGGGCAGTGGTGTGCCGATGATGACACTGCTGGCCGGGCCTCGCAGGTCGGCGTAAGCGATCCGCCGTAAAGTGACATGCACTGTAGTCTCCGTGATGCCGTACATGTTGACGAGCACTGGCGCATCGTCGCCGTGGCGATCCATCCACGGTGCGAGGCCACCGATGTTCAGGGCCTCGCCGCCGAATACCAGGTAACGCAGGGCCAGGTCGGCTTCACGCGGCTGGGCTTCCTCGGCGGCCATCAGTTGACGGAAGGCCGATGGGGTCTGGCTCAGCACGGTGACCTTGCACTCGCATAGGAGTTCGTAGAACACATCAGGGGTGCGAGCCAGTTCAGGTGGCACGATCACCAAGCTAGCGCCGTGCACCAGCGCGCCCCATATTTCCCAGACGGAAAAATCGAAGGCGTAGGAGTGGAAAAAAGTCCACACGTCCTTGCTATCAAAATCGAACAGGTGATCGCAGCTGGAAAACAGCCTGGCTACATTGGTATGACTGATCTCCACGCCTTTGGGACGGCCAGTGGAGCCGGATGTGTAAATGATGTAAGCAAGATGGCCGGGCTGAGTTTCCGGCAAGGTGCACGGTCCCGGTGCATCGGTCTGGCCCATGAGCAGCACCCTACCGTCGAAATTGAGCACCGGCCATGCAAGATTCGCGTCGGAGACAACGATATCCACACCGCTGTCCTTGAGAATGTAAGCGATGTGCTCAACTGGATAGCCCGGCTGCAGTGGCACGTATCCGCCGCCTGCCATCAGCGTGCCCAGCATTGCAGCGATCATTGAAAAGCCAGGCTCGAACCACAGGCCAACCGACTGGTCGGCTCGTACGCCCGCTTCAATGAGGCGATGGGTGATACTCCTAGCCTGTGTTTCCAATTCGCCATAGCTCAGGCTTTGTTCTCCCAGCCACAGCGCCACAGCCTCAGGCTGCCGTTGAGCATGAGCTAGGAAAGCTTCGTGCACAGGTAGGAAAGGCTCCGAGGTTTTGATTGGCACGGTTAACAGCGAGAGAGTATTGTGCATCATGGCCAGATGCGACACCGGTTTGTCGGGCGAGGCAGCCGCGTCTGCGAGCAGCACCAGCCATTGTTCAATCAGGCGATCTACTGAAGCCTTGACAAACAAATCGGTGTTGAAAGTGAATACGCCAGACAGAGCACCATCGACCTCGTGTAGGAACAGCTCCAAATCGAAGCGTGCGGCTTCCTGGCTGAGCAGCCTCTCCGCTTTGAGTGTGCCCAATGGGGGTGGCGCAACAGGTGCATTTAACAAAGTGAAAGCGACCTGGAACAGCGGGTTGCGACTGTAATCACTGAGAACTTTCAGGCCTTCCACCAGACGGTTATAAGCCAACGTAGCATGGTCGAGCGCATCGCGAATCGTTACAGTATCCGCACGGACTAGGGTTCGGAAACTTAGATCCTCTTCTAACCTTCCGCGGATCACTACCATATTAGTGAAGAAGCCGACCATCCCTTCTGTCTCAGGCAACTCTCGGCCAGCAACGGAAGTGCCGATAGCTACGTCTTGCTGGCGCGCATGCCGGCCCAACAGTACCTGCAGCGCGGCCATCAGCACGCAGAATAATGTAGTCCGCTCGTCAGCGGCCAAGGCCTGCAGACCGCGCACCGTGTGTGCTGGTACCTGGAGGCTGAGAGTGGCCCCGTTGAAAGTCTGTATTGACGGTCGCGGCAGGTCGGTAGGCAAGTCCAGCAGCGGAAGGTCTGCTAGTTCTTTGCGCCAGTAGGCCAGTTCGCGGGCTTCCCGCTCGGATAGGTTCTCGCGCTGCCAGGCTACATAGTCGAGATAATTAATGGGCAGCGACCGGAGCGCCGCTTCATGCCCGTGCGTGAAGGCGGCGTACAACTCTGCAACTTCTCTCATCAGAATGGCTAACGACCAGGCATCGCTGATGATGTGATGCATGCTGAGCGCTAGGACATGATGGTGCTCGTCAAGCTTGACCAGTATCACGCGAAACGGTTGTCCAGAGGCCAAATCGAAAGGATTAGTCGCTTCGTTTTGCAGCAATTGTTGCAAGGCTCGCTTGTCGACCTCACCTTCGCCGCGCCATGTCCAGTCCAGGCATTCCGCAAGTGGCGTGTAGATCGACTCGAAGACCTGTTCGATCCGACCGTCTCTGTTATGGATAGCGGTGCGCAGCGCCGCATGGCGTTCAACTGTAGCGCGGAAGGCATCGCGTAAGGCGCTGATATTAAGCTCTCCGCACAGCCTGAAAACACTGCAGATGTTGTAGGCTGCGGCACCGGAGGTCAGCTCGTGGAGGAACCACAGGCGTTCCTGCTGGAGGGACAGCGGCCCACGGCCCGTCATGCGCGCAGTGATGCTGCTGCCTTTAAAGTCACCGATCTCATCGTACAACAATCTGTCTAGCAGGTCGAAATCGTTGTCTAACTTGTCGCTCTTTTTCATAAATATAGGCACTGACAGTTATTAAATGGAAAAGGGAGAAGACTGAGGAATGCTAATCGGCAGTGCTGCATCGGGGAATCGCTCCTCACAATGCCCCTCCTCGAAATGCAGCCAGCGATCCGCGTTGCTAAAGTATTGGTCGTCGTGGGTGACGGCTATCACCGTCTTGCCCATAGCCTTGAACCTAGGCAACTCCTCTCGATAAAACCAGCGACGAAAATTCGGATCCTGATCTGCAGCCCATTCATCGAAGATGTAGACCTGACGGTCTTCCAGCAGAGCAACTAGATGAGCCAGCCGCTTGCGCTGGCCGGTAGACAGGTCTAGCGTGGTGAAGAGCCGCCCATCCAAGCGGGTCTTTCCATCCAATGCAAGCCGTTTCAACAACTCCTGTACCCTAGTAGGGTCAGGGGGTACTGAGCCATAGAGCCTCGGAAACAGATGATAATCGGTGAACACCGCGGAAAACAGATTGCGGTACGTAGCTAAACTGCGCACACCCTCGAGCGGCGTCCCGTTTAGAAACAGGCACCCCACGCTGGGCGCCTGCAGGCCAGTGAGCAATTTCATAAAGGTTGATTTGCCGGAACCGTTGCTGCCAGTGATGAAGATCACCTGCCCTTGCTGTACCGACAGATTAATCGGGCCAACCTCGAAAGCATGCCCGTCAACCGCCATATACGCAAAGCAAACATTCCGCAACTCGATGCTGCTCATGAGTACAGGCTCCACTTCCTCTGACAGCTCCTCGACGTCGACGGCCGCGTCGAGGAGCTGCTCCAGTTCACCGATGCTTCTAGCTGCCGCATTGGCTTGGCCGTACATGGGCAGGATACCAATAAAATGGTTGATAGGCACGCTTAGGAACAGGATCACCGTCACCACCCTGATCAACAAAAATGGCTGTAGCAGCCCTGCCAAAGGAAATGCGAAGACCACCAAGCCAAGTAAAATATACAGGATCGACTGCAGCAGGATAAGATGATCGGTGGCCTGGCCGAAAGCCTTTTGGTTCAAGGTGGCCGAGTGTTCGGAAGCGCCAACCAGCTCATCGTAGATTTCGCGCCGACGGCGCTGGTGAAGTTTAAGCTCCTTGAAGCCTCCGATCATGTGACCTACCAAGCCGAACAGGTTATTTTCCGCTTTCATGGCCCGTTGTGTGCTACGCTCAATCGTGCGCAACCTGATTAAATGTAGGAACACGCCCAGCAGGATCACCACCACACAGATGGCGCAGGCCAGTGGCAACAAGTAGGCCAGATAGGCCAAGGTAAATACGAACAGCATGATCGACTGCCCGGCCGAGATGACTGCCATGGTGGCGTTGGACATCACTTTCATGTCCTTCTCAACGCAAGACAGCAGATGCTTCTTGCCTATTCGCTCGAAAGTCTGCAGATCCACCCTTGTCAGCTTGTCTATAAGCCGTATCCGCACGCTATGGATCGAGAACTCCACGCGTGCTGCAGTTTGCCGCGTGGCGTAACGTTGAGCCACCACGAACAGTGCCAGCGCGCAGACCGCCAGCGCGGCGAGGCTCGTCACTTGCGCGTGGCCGGTAACACCGGAAGCTTGTGTCAGTACGGTAAACCAGCCTGCGCCGGCTAGTCCAGCCAGGGCTTGCGCGCTGAGCAGGCTGGGTAATCCAGGCGCGCCTGGTGCGCGTTCAGACAGTAGTTTTATCATACTCATCGATACCTCCATCGGCTTCGGTTACCGAGGTCTGTGGGTGGCCATTTTCAAACCTCGGCATCCATAGCCTTGCGTAGGCTGAGCGGCCGCATATCCGTCCAAACCTCGGTGATGTAGTCAAGGCACTCCTGCTCGCGGCCACGCTTGCCAACTTCACGCCAGCCTGTAGGGATCTCGCGATAGGTTGGCCAGATCGAGTACTGTTCTTCATGATTGATCACGACGGTGTAAGTCTGTACGGTGTTATCGCTCATAGCAAGCTCCTTGAGGTTCATGGGGAAAAGTTGGTGACGGCGCGGTCAGTTGAAGCTGGCACCGCCATCGATGGCCAGCACGCGACCATTGAAGTAATCACATTCCAAAGCAAAGCGTAGTCCTAGCCAGATCTCTTTAACGGTGGCCATGCGCCGTAGAGGAATCTGGGCGAGCAAGTCCTCCCGCTCTGCGCTTCTCAGCGTTGCGGCCATCGGGGTATCGGTAAGTCCGGGTGCGATGCCGATCACGCGAATGCCGTGGAACGCCAGTTCCAGCGCCCAGGTACGAGTGAGCGCGTCCAGCCCTGCCTTTGAGGCTGCGTAGCTAGACTGGCCGGGATTGCCGGCGCTGGTCACCGAGGAAATATTGACTATCAGACCACCCTGGATGCCCGTCTCTAGTCGCCTTGCGACGAATTCTCGGCTTAGCAGGAAAGGCCCAGTCAGGTTTGTCTCCACTACGCTTCGCCATTGCGCGGTCGGTAATTTGCGCACATACCCTTCATCATCACGCTGTACTAACAAGCCGTCGCGTAGTACACCAGCATTGTTAACCAGGATATCGGGCACACCCAAATGCGCGGTCAGGTAGGCGAACGCGCTGCGAACGGAGGCTTCGTTGGCCACGTCCAGGGGCTGGAGCTGCAGAGCGTCGCCGTGCTCAGTGTACTCCCTGGCGAGCATTTCCAGCCTATTGGTGTTTTTATCCACTGCCGCGACTCGGCAGCCACCTCGCAGCAGTTGTTCGACAAAGCAGTGGCCGATGCCGCTACCGGCGCCAGTGACGATAGCGATAGCGTTTTTCCATTTCATGCAGTGGTTTCCTTGGGTGGCATACCGTCGTTGTTGCGCAGTGTCTTTTGTTGTTCGGGGACAGTGAGAGCAGGTGTAAATACGCTTTGGCAATTTTCGTAGCCCATGCGGGATCGGCATATGCGTCCACCACTGCGGCGAGCGCCCGCGGGGTGGTGGCCCTGAACACTTCGCCTAGCGGTAGCGATATGCGGAAGATGCGGACCAGACGTGTGTGGATCTGGGTGGCCAGTAGCGAGTGGCCACCCAGTGCGTAAAAATCGTCATCGACACTGATCTCCTCAATCATGAACACCTCGCTCCAGATCGCGCACATAGCGGTTTCAACGGCGCCGACTGGTTCCAGTTTCGCAGCTGAGTGTTCGGCGAGGTCTGGCTTGGGCAGCGTCCTACGATCGAGCTTACCGTTAGGCGTCAGTGGCAAGGCCTGCAGTCGTATCAGCTGCGCTGGCAACATGTAACGCGGCAGACTGGCCACCAGAGCCTCGCGCCATGTAGAGTCGTCCGGGGCGTCATTGGTGGGCTCTAGATAGGCAACCAAGTGTTCATAGCCGGCCGAGGTATGAACGACCACCGCCGCGTTGCGCACGCCATGCAGCGTGCGCAACGCGGCCTCGACATCACCAAGTTCGATTCGGAAACCATTGAGCTTGACTTGATTATCGAAGCGTCCAACCACTTCGAAGCTACCGTCACGGCGCGTGCGGGCCAGGTCACCAGTCAGGTACAGACGATCGCCATCACGACCACTGAAGGGATCCGGGCGGAAGTACTTGGCTGTCTGCCTCGGATCACGCAGATACCCCGTAGCTAGACCGTCCCCACCGATCGCCAGTTGCCCATTAACACCCTCCGGTAGGCGCTGACCGTCGGCATCAAGCACGTAAAGGGCAGTGCCGCGGATCGGGCCACCGACCGGCAACGGCATGGCGAGCGGAGCTTCCACCTTGGATACCGCCGACCAGATGGTGGTTTCTGTGGGCCCGTAGACGTTCCACAGTTCGATTCCCAGGGAGAGCAGGTCACGGGTCAACTCCAGCGGTAAGGCCTCGCCGCCGCACCAGGCCCGGAATCCCTTTGGCGGCCTCCAGTCGGCCGCCAGCAGTAACCGCCAGCTCGCCGGAGTCGCCTGCATCACCGAAATCTGATGGCGTGCGATTATATCCCCTAGCGCCCTGCCGTTCGCGGCGTCCTCGGTGCTTGCGATTACCACCTCGGAGCCGCAGCACAGCGGTAGGAAAAGTTCAAGCGCAGCGATATCGAAGCTCAACGTAGTTACCGCTAGCAGGCGATCTTCCGCGCTCAACCCCGGAGTGGTACGGAAATGTATCAGGATGTTCGCTAGTGCTCCATGGTTGATTTGCACACCCTTGGGTCGCCCCGTGCTGCCAGATGTGAATATCGTATAGGCCAGCGCCCGTGGGGGCAGCGTATCGCCGGGTAGCGCCGCGACCGCCCGATCGCCGACTGCATAATGCAGCAACGGATGCCCGGCAAACGCGGGTTCGGTCGCCGCGTCCACCAACACCAGGTGAGGTATCGCATCCTGCAGAATCATCGTCCGCCGTATAGCTGGCAGTGCCGGATCGACAGGCACGTACTGGGCGCCAGCCCACAACACGCCCAGCAGGGCCACCAGCATGTCCGCGCTGCGGCCTAGGCCTATGGCGACACACATGCCAGGTCGCACGCCATGATCCAGCAGTTGCGCGGCGAAGGCACGGCTCACCGTCAATAGCTCGCTGTAACTGAGATTTCTATCTGGAGCGGATACTGCGCGTCTACCCGGCCCAGTCTCAGCCATATGGCGGATCAAGGCCAGTATGTCAGGATCGACCGTCCTGGTCTCCAGCGCTGTAGCTGGAGGCAGCTCCGCCAACTGCAGAGCACCTACGTGTCCGATACCGTCCGCCAGTTGTTTCAGCAGGTAGCGCACGCCACCCAGCATCAGGTCGGCACGGCTACGCTCCACGCGCTGCGGATCGAACACCGCTTCCAGCACCAGCTCCGACGCGCTCGGCTTCACATAAAGCGAGAAAGCGTAGTGTGGGTGATCGCGAGCAACCACGGTGCCGATGCCCAGGTTATGCGAGAGGTCTGCCAGGCTACGATCAATTGGGTAGTTTTCGTAGACCAATACGCTGTCGAATAAGGGTTGGTCAGCCGCCAGACCAGACCAGCGCTGGATGTCGACCGCCCGCACGAAGGCATGGTGTTCGATCGCACCCTGTGTCGCCTGCACCCGACCAAACAAATCACCAATGCTGACATCGCCTGCGCAATCGACCAGCATCGGTAAGGTAATTATGAACAGACCAACCATACGCTCGACTTCCATCAGTTCCGAAGGTCGTCCTGAAACCGTCACGCCGAACACCACTTTGCGATGGCCACTCAGACGCGACAATGCCACTGCATAGGCGCTCTGCACTAGAGTATTCAGGGTGACCTGGTAGCGGGCGGCCAAGGTATGCAGGCGCTCGACTTGGGATAATGGCAAGCTCATGCTCAACCAATCGTGCATACTGGTCTTCTGAGGTTCACGGCCAAACAGGCTTACAGTATCCAGGCCGTTCAAGTAGTCGCTCCAGAATCGCTCAGATATTTGTTCTCTAGGCATCTGTTCGAGCCAGCGGACATAATCGCCATACGAAGGCGCTGAGACCATCGGGGAGGTTTCGCCATGCGTCAATGCTTGGTAACACTTGGCCAGCTCGGCGAAGACCAGAGCCATGGACCAGCCATCCAGCACCGCGTGGTGGTGCGTCCACACCAGCCGCCAGGCGCGGCGACAGCGCCTGAGCAGGCTGATCCGCATCAGCGGCGCGATGGTCAATGTTAGGCCACGGCGCCGGTCACGTTCCAGGAAGGCATCCAAGACGTCGTTGTCGGTGCCCTCATCCAGCTCCACCTCCTCGAAAGGCACCTCGACACTACGCCAGATGCGCTGTAGCGGACGCCCTAGCCCTTCCCAGACGAAGGCCGAGCGCAGGGCATCGTGGCGGGCGGCTACCTCATTCCAGGCACGAGCCAGCAGATTGGCATCGATGTCTCCGTACAGCTGGACCACCACCTGCTCGAGATAGACTGCACTAGTGTCACCCTCCAAGCGGCTATGGAACAGCATGCCTTCCTGTGTCGGCGTGGTTTTCCACAAATCGACGAGCTGCTGGCCGTGTTCGCCCAGCGCTAGAGGCAAGCTTTTTGTGTCCACTCCGGCCAGCGGGAAGTCGTCCGCGCCCCAGGCCGAACACACATTCTCGCTGGTGAGTAATTCGCGCAGCCTCTCGGCGGCGGTAGCAGCCAGCACTGCGATGGTCGCACGCTCAGGCGCACGGTCGTCGAATACCCAGCGCAAGCGCAATTGGCCCGCTTGGATCAAAGCGACGATATCCAACACATGCGGACGCCGGCCCTCGGGATCTTCGCTGTCGCCGACCGACTCGGCGACCACGGTCAAACTGCCGTCGGCGCCATCGTCCTCAAACTGGCCCAGATAGTTGAAGGAAATCTCTGGCAATGGCAGCTGGCCCAGGATGCCTTGTGCGCGCAGCCGGCCATAGCCTACGCCGCCATCGGGAACCGACCGCAGGGCCTTCTTGATCCGAAGCAGGGTCGCCGGACCGTCCGCCGTACCCTCCAATTCGCAGACCAGCGGATAGAGCACGGTGAACCAGCCCACGGTGCGCTCCAGTTGCCATTCGTAGCCATTGTCACGACCATGGCCTTCCATGGTCACCGCCAACCGGCCATTGTACGCCCAGCCACGCAACGCGCCGGCCACCGCAGTCAGCAAGAGCTCCACCGGCCTGGCTTTGAGGCGCATCTGCGCTTCTCCGAGCAGGCGCAGGGTCGCTTCGCGATCGAACAATTGCTCGATGGTCTGTGCCTGTCCGTAGCGTCCTTCGGGTGCTACTTGACCGGAACGCGGCACTCGGCCCATCACGGCCACATATTCGGCCTGCTTCAGCCAGTAGGCCCGCACCTGCTCCGCTACCGCACACTCGGCCTGCGCGGCCAGCCAAGGGCCGAAACCGACTGTGGGCGGCTGCACATTATGCCCGTCCAGGGTCAGGTTAAGGTCATAGAGCAATACGCGCCAAGACACACCGTCCACGATCAGATGGTGGATCACCAACAACAGAAACCCAGCTTCGCCCAGGCCATAGTCGACGTGGACCGCTTTGAGCAATGGGCCGTGCCCCAGTTCCAGGCTGCGCTGAGCTTGCTCGGCCAGGGCTGTCAGGGCGGCTCCGCGCTCTCCGACAGCAAGTCCGGAAAAATCGACACTAGCGTACCAGTCGCCAGCATCGACTGCTAGTCTCTGAACCCAACCATCGCCAACCGGCGAGAAGCGCAGGCGGAAGGCATCATGCACCGCAACCACTGCAGATAGAGCCTTGTGTAGCCTGTGCGGCTGCAGTTGCGACGGCACCCGCAGCATGACGGCCTGGTTCCAATGCGCTCTTTTGGAAAGCTCTAGGTCGAAGAACCAACGCTGGGAGGGTGATAGCGGCAAGGGGCCGATCGGCGCCTCGAGCGCCGGCGTCGTGGTGGCTTGTGGAGGAGTAAGGACGGCGGCCAGCGCGCGAACGGTCGGCTGCTCGAATAGCTGGCGCGGCACCATGACATAGCCTCGCCGGCGCATCTCTGCGGCAATCTGCATGGCCAGAATGGAATCGCCGCCCAGCTCAAAAAAGTTGTCGGTTACTCCGATCTTAGAGCTAGCCAACAGCTTGCTCCACACTGTAGTCAACTCCAGCTCGAGCTGGTTGGCTGGCTGGCTGGCTACGCTTTCTGCCCGGTCGGTCGGAGGCTCGGATGCGGGCAGCGCCCCATAGTCAGTCTTGCCGTTGGGGGTTAGTGGCCAGGTTGTGATTCGTACGATTCGTTGCGGCAACATGTAATCCGGCAGGAACAGGCTCAGGCTAGAGAGGATGAACTTCTGCGCCGGAGCGCCCTGACCCAGCACGTAAGCCACCAATTGTACCTGCCCACGGGCATCCTTGCGCGCAAGCACAGCGCTGCGCGTGACCCCAGGTTGGCGGGCCAGCGCTGCCTCAATCTCGGTAAGCTCGATGCGGTTGCCACGCAGCTTGATCTGACTATCGCGCCGCCCCGCGTACTGCAGCCCGCCGTCTGGAAGCCAGCGGACTATGTCTCCGGTGCGGTACATACGGCTACCAGGCTGCGCCGAAATGTGGTCAGGGAGGAAGCTAGCTGCAGTTTCTGCAGCACGTCTCCAGTAGCCGCGGGCCAGGCCGATGCCACCGATCCACAATTCACCGTAGATGCCGAGGCCGACTGGTTGCAAGCGATCGTCGAACACATACAGCGAAGCACCATCGATGGGCTCGCCAATGCTCACCGCTGCGCCCTCATTGCCCCGATAGCTCGCGTAGCTGCTGTCGATGGTCGCCTCAGTCGGCCCGTACAGGTTGATCAGCGGCAATCCAAGCACGGCTTCGAAGCGCCCTATGGTGGATGCCTGCAGGGCCTCGCCACCCACGAAGACACGACGCAGTGATTTGCAGTCGGCTAACTCGGACAACTCAAGTAGGATATCGAGCACGCTCGGCACTAATTGCAGTACCGTGATTGCCCGCATCTGAATCGTTTCCAACAGGGCGTTGGCGTCGCGCTGTACGCTCTCCTCAGCCAGTACCAGGGTCGCCCCTGCCATAAGTGGTGCCCAGAACTCCCATATTGAGGCATCAAAGCCGACTGAAGTTTTTTGGAGCACCCGATCATCTTCCGCTAACGGAAAGCACCGCTGCATCCAGGCCATGTGGTTGGCCAGCGCTTTCACGGGAATGCTGATGCCTTTAGGACGTCCCGTGGAGCCGGAAGTGAACAGCACATAAGCCAGAGTGGCTTCGTGTGGTTCCGATAGCGGGGGTGGCTGCGGTAGCTCAGGCAAAGCGTCCACGATAAGCAAGCGTCCGGACTCAGCCTGCGTAGGCAGCTCACTCCGCAACGCGTTTAGGATCAGTGTAGCCTGCGGGCGCACATCTTCGAAGATCTCGGTCAGTCGCCGGGCTGGCAGCCCGGCGACTAGCGGCACGTAAGGGCAGGCGGCCTTCAGCACGGCTAGCATGGCGATGACCATCTCCGGCGAACGGTTTAGTAGGAGCGCGACCGGCCGGTCCGGCTGCAGACCCGCAGCAAGCAGATGCGTGGCAAGTTCGCTGGAACGCCGATCCAAAGTGGCGTAGTCCAGATCACCAGCTATGCTCTGTACCGCTAAAGCCCACGGCCGTCGACACGCGGCGGCACGTACGGCCTGTATCACTGACGGTGGCTGCGCGCGGGCAGAACGCCCCTGCCCGCGCAGCTCGATATCGGTCAGTTCCTGCGTGGATGCCAGCACCAAGCCGGCATAAGCCTCGTCCGAGCCTGACACCAAGGCTTCAGCGGCACGCAAATAAGTAGCCGCGATGGCTTGCGCCTGGGCAGGCGGGAACAGTGCCGCATCGTAAGACAGGGTCAGGTGTAACAGGCCTTGATCGCGATCGACGGTAAAGCTCGTGCCCATTGGAATGTCAAAAGATTGCACGCTGGAGACCTCCAAAATCCTAGCTGTCAGATCACCACCTTTGCTCACCACGTCCTGGTAGACATGGAAATCGACGAAATTGAACGTAGTCTCGAACAAGGAGCTACTCCGGTGCAGACGCCGCAGCTCAGCCATAGGAAAGCGACGATGCGCCAGTTGCGCGCCCTCTGCCTGCCTGACCGCTTCCAGCAACGCCGTCCACCTCGCATGGCGCGTCTCCAGGCGAATCGGCAAGGTATTCAGGAACAGCCCCAACGCCTCAGCACCGTGCTTTTCCTCAGGCCGACCGTTGGTCACCAAACCTGTTACCACCTCACGCTCACCGCTCCAGTGGGCAAGGACACGCGCATGCAAGGCCAATAGCACGCTTTTCAGCGTGCTGCCCTGTCGCCTAGCCAGCTCGGCCAGCGCCTGGTATAGCACGGGTGGAAAATGGCTCTCGTGAGTGCAGGAGCGCGCCCTGCCCTGCTGCACCGTTTCGAGCGGCCAGCGCGTCAACGAGGTGACCGGCATATCTTGCAATTGGCGCTGCCAGAAAACGCGCTCCTCCTCGCTGCGCAGCGCCTGCAACTCCAGCGCCACGAAGTTACGGAAGACGTGATCCCGGGCTGGCACAGGCGCCTCGACGCGGAGCATGTCCGCCAGCAACGAGGCCACGCTCCAGCCATCCAGGATTACATGGTGAATGGCGAAGGATACCTGCCACTGGTTTTCCTCCAAACGCTGCAACAGCAGGCGTAACAGCGGAGGCGTAGCCGGATCGAACAGCTCATCGCGCAAGCGCTCCTGCGCCCGACCCACCGCCGTGCTCCGTGCGGCGGCGCAGAGACCGAGCAGGTCTTCTACCACCATCGACGGCTCTACCTTTGCATGTACCCATTGCACGGGCCGGCTATATCCGGATAGGGCGAAGCTGGTGCGTAACACCGGGTGAGCGGCGAACAGCTGGCGCAGGCGCTGGCGCACACACTTAGGATCCAGCGCAATCTCGAGCCGGTAGCTGAAGATGTCATGATAAAGCTGACGCCCGTCGCCGTAGCCGGCATGGAAAAGCATGCCGGCCTGTAGCTCGCTGAGCGGATAGCCGTCCACCGCGTCGGCCGGCGCCGCCCAGCGATCCTCTTCTACAAGCAACGCGAAGGCCTCAGGCTCCCGCCTGGCCAGCACCGGAGCGACCAGGTCTTCGGTCAGGCGTTCTATGGTGAGCTTTTGGAACAAATCCTCGATGCTCAGCCTGATACCTTTTGCTTCTGCCTGGCTGACTATACGAATGCTGCGAATGGAATCGCCGCCGAGGGCGAAGTAGTTATCATTGATACCAACCCGCTCGGTACCGAGCACTTCCTGCCAGATCGTCGCCAGCGCTTTCTGCTCGGGCGTGCGCGGCTCCACATATAGATCGTTGTTTCCGACCGGCTTGGGCAGTGCTTTGCAATCGAGCTTCCCGTGGTCTGTCAGCGGGAAGCACTCCAGCGGCATGATGAGCGCCGGCACCATGTGCCCCGGCAGCCGCTGTGACAGCCCCCCGTGCAGCGCCAGCGGCTCCACTGCTCCCGTCACATAGGCCACCAGCCGCGGCGCGCCCTGCGCCGGCGTATTCAACATCACCACCGCGTCCTGCACTCCTTCCTGCGCCCGCAGAGCCGCCTCGACCTCTCCAGGTTCGATACGAAAGCCACGCAGCTTTATCTGCCGATCCGCGCGGCCTAGGTAGACCAGTCCGCCATCTGGCAGCTGCCGCGCCACGTCACCCGAGCGGTACAGCCGCGCACCAGGCGGGCCGTATGGATCCGGCACGAAGCGCTGCGCCGTCAGCGCCGCCCTGCCCAGGTAACCCCGCGTCACTCCCGCACCGCCCACGTAGATCTCTCCTGCCACTCCTGTCGGCACCGGCTCACCGTAGCGGTCCAACACCTGCAGGCTCAGGTCCTTCAACGGCTCACCGATCACGCTTGTAGCTTGCTCCACGCCCGCGGCGGCCAACGTCTTCTCGGTCACGTGCACCGTGGTTTCGGTAATCCCGTACATGTTTACCAGGCGTACCCGGTCTCCGTGCCGCGCATACCACGGCTTCAGGCTGTCCGGCTCCAGCACCTCGCCGCCAAACACCACCAGCCGCAGATCGGTGTAGGCATGATCCAAGGAGACCCCAGCAACTGCCGGAACGCTGCCGGTGTCTGACTCAGCACGCTGACGCGTTCGGCCTCTAGCAACTGTGCAAACTGCTCAGGATCCCGACTCACCAGGTACGGCACCACCACCAGCCGCCCGCCGTGCAACAGCGCGCCCCACATCTCCCAGACTGAGAAATCAAAAGCGTAGGAGTGAAACAGTGTCCATACGTCTTTCGTGCTGAAGCCGTGGTCCCGGGTCGCCGCGAACAACCTCACCACGTTCGCATGGCTCACCACGCAACCCTTCGGCTGGCCGGTTGAACCGGAAGTGTAAATGACATACGCAGCTTGCTGCGGATGCAGCCGCCTCGGTGGCGCATCTGACCGTAGTTCTAGCGCCTGCTCGTCGAGGCACACGCGCCTGAACGCTCCTGCCTCGCCCAGCGCCGCCCACCCCGCCGTATCGCCCACCACCACCTGCACACCGCTGTCTTTCACTAGATACGCCAGCCGCTCCGACGGATAGGCCGGGTCCAGCGGCACGTACGTACCGCCTGCCTTCAGGATCCCCAGCACACCTACCACCAGCCCGAGGCCCCGCTCAGCGCTCAGTCCCACCAGGCTTTCCTGCTCACCGACACCAACGCCAAGCTCGCGTAGCCGCCACGCCAGGCGGTTCGCCGCCTCGTCCAGCTCCACGTAGCTCAAAATCTGCCTTTCGTAACTTACAGCCGGTCTCGCGCCGTGACGCGACACCGACGACTCGAACAGAGTACACAGGTCGCTAGTAAATTCCGCGCCTTCCAGCAGATCGACTCGCGCGGCGGGCACCTCTGCCCAACCCAGGCAAGCTGCCCACTTGCCGACGGTCAACCCGGACTTGGTCGTGATCTCGCTCAGCAGGTGCTCGTAGTTAGCTGCCAAGGCGGTAGCCGACTCGTCGCTGACCCGGCTGCGGTCATAACCCAGCTTCAATGACACCCCGCTGGCATTCGGCACCATGGTCAGCGAAATCGGGTAATTTGTGCGCTCCATCATGTCAACGGAAGAAACCTCAAACGGCAATTGCTCTGAGACCTGCAGGTCGCCGAGGGGAAAGTTGTCGATCGCTACCAGGCTTTCAAACAGAGGCGAACCGGAAGCCACACTGCTGCAAGCATGGATTTCTGACAGTCCGCAATAAGAGTACGGCAGCAGTGCGAACTGCGCCTGCTGCACCTCCGTCAGCCAGTCGGCGAGCATGCGGTGACGCGGCAGCTGCAACCGCAGAGGTAGAGTATTGATAAGAAGCCCCACCATTCTATCGACACCTTGCAACTTTATCGCACGACCCGATAAAGTAAGACCGAATGTCACCTCATCTTGGCCCGCATAACGCCCAAGCAGCACGGCCCAGGCACCCAGCAGGATGGTACCCATGCTGACCTGGCAGGCAGCAGCTGCTTCGGTAAGGCCGGGCAAGGTTATGCTATGCCGGCTTTCGGCGAAATCCTTGACCGCATCTATGGCGGCCAGACGGTCAATTCCTAGGGGAGTGGGGGAGGTCAAATCCCCAAGTGTATTGCTCCAGAAAGCCCGGGCGTCCTCACGCGGCTGCCTGTCCAACCAGGCAAGATAATCGGAGAAAGGATTGGGTACTGGGCCTGCATGACCATTGACCACCAGCTCAAAGAAGTCGCGCAGCAATAGCTGCACCGACCAGCCATCGAGCAGCAAATGATGATAACTCCACACAAGCCACCACTCGCACTCGCCGAAGCGAACCAACATGATTCGCATCAGCGGCGGTCGGTTCAGGCGGAAGCCTTGCAGGCGGTCGCGGTCCAGCAGCTTAACTAAGGCGGCTTGCCGTGTGGCGGCAGGGCTATCGCGCCAATCGCGCACAATGAGTGGGATAGGTGCATTTTTGAACACCACTTGCCGCGGATCGCGCTGTCCCTTGGTGACGATCGCCGTACGCAGGATTGCGTACCGCTGGCTTAGCAGCTCTAGTGCACGCTTCAAGCTCTGCAAGTCTACATCACCATCGAGGCGGCAAAAGATTTGTTCGAAATAGGCTGCCCCGTCCGGGGCATACATCGTATGGAACAGTACGCCTAACTGCAATGGAGTAAGCTTGTAGATGTTTTCGATTTGCAGATTGAGTTTGGAGATCGCGTTCATTCGTCATCCTCAGTCAGATCGCCCAACAGAGCGTTCAGTTCTGCTTCGTTCAAGTGAACTCCGGAAAAGTCGCTAGATTGGTAACCGCCCCGCTCAGCTCCGCGGCAGTGTTCAGCCAAAGCATGCAAAGCGGCGAAGTAGTGGTCTAACAGCTCCTGCATCGCCGCATCGGCGGCAGGATCGGCGTAGACTAGCGAGAGTCGTAGCCTGCCCGCGAAGATTAGTAGGGTGATGCCCAGGGTATGCGGTAGCGGCTGTTCCTTGGCTTGGGTGGGTCCGGTCTCGCGTTCGGATAGCTGCATGCCCAGCGCAGGCACTGCTGGCGCCTCGACGCGTCCCAGATAGTTGAAGCTGATCGCTGGTGCAACCAGCTCACGGAGTTCCGTGGCGGCATGTAGGTAACGCAGCACCCCGTAGCCCAGGCCCCCATTCGGGATATCGCGCAGGCTTCGCTTGACTACATCGATGAGCTTGGGCCAGTCATCCGTCGCCTCAATACGCACAGGGAACAGGGCGGTAAACCAGCCGACGCTCCGGGAAAGGTCCATCTCGCTGCCGGGCAATCCCTCGCGCCCGTGGGTTTCCATGTCAACCACCAGTTGAGCGTTGCCGCACCAGTGCTGCCACGCCATAGCCAGTGCGGACAAAAGCAGTTCTTGCCCGCGGCTGCGGTAGGCCTGGTGGGCTTCGCCGACGAGGAAAGCGCTGGTGTCCGCATCCAGCTCAGCGACGAGCATGCGGCGTTCGCCAACGAGGCCTTTGCGGGGCAACCGCTCCGGCTCGGAGACGGTGGCCAGTACCGCCCGCCAGTAGGCAAGCTCGGGAACAAAATCCGCCGCGAGACTGGTCAGCCGCTCGGTCCAACGCCGATAACTTTCGACTTCACGCAACAGCTTGATTTCCGCACGGTCGCGCAGTGATGTATACGCCGATGCAAAGTCGTCCACCAGTACCCGCAACGACCAGGTATCCACCACCAGATGATGCGCGATCAGCTGCAACTCAGGACCGCCAACCACTCCGTGTGGACGGTAGACCGCGCACAGCAGCGGGCCCTCCGATAAGTCGAATGAAGCATGCAGGCCAGCCTCGATCGCGGCCGCCTCGACCGGACCAGTCGACAACACCTTCAGCGGCACAGGCTTGGCGGACCAATAGCTCTGCCTCCATCCGCGCTCGGCGCGCTCAAAGCGCAGGCGCAGAGCCGGATGTATCTCAACCAGTGTGTCGAGTGCACGCTGAAGCAGCTCGGGTTCGAGCGCCGACTGTAATTTTAGACACACGCTCAGATTCCAGTGCGCGATAGCCGGCAGCTCCTGCTCAAAATACCAATGCTGGATCGGCGCAAGTGCCACTTCTGCATGTTCTGGCTCCTGCTCGCCGAGCGAGAGCAGCGGGGCGGAGGTAGCCAAAGAGTAAATGGTACGCTGCTGCAACACCATTCGTGGTTCTACCCCCAGCCCCTGCTCTCGAGCCCGGGAGGCGATGTGTAGCGCTGTAATGGAATCGCCGCCAAGGGCGAAGTAATCATCGTGCACGTCAAGGTCGACGCGACCAAGAAGCTGCGACCAGATCGGCAACAGGACAGCCTCGGCGGGAGTCAGTTCTGATTTGTGGTGGGGCGCCTGCTGACACGAGTCGCTGGGATCCGGCAGTGCCTTGCGGTCTATCTTGCCAGCCGGGGTCAGCGGCCATGCGGGCAGCGGCACGATAATCCCGGGCACCTCGAACGCTGCAACGTGCTCGGCCATGTAGGCTCGCAGCTCGGTGGGCTCGAACTCGCTCTCCGTCAGCACATAGGCGACCAGAGTCTGGCGCTCCTCCACCACGGAAATCATGGCTAGAGTCTCGCGCACTGTGGGATATGCTCGCAGCAGCTGCTCGACGCCGTTGAGGTTGATGCGATTGCCGCGCAATTTGGCATGACCGCGAATCCGGTTTACATACACGATACGGCCATCGGGCAGGTGGCGGCCGATGTCGCCGGTACGGTACAGGCGGGCACCGGGGATTCCGCTCAGGTGATCAGGTACGAAGGACTCCGCTGTCAGCGCGGGTCGTCTGTGATAACCGCGGGCTAGGCCGACACCGCCCAGGTGGATTTCGCCGGGAATACCCGGCGGCACGGGATTGCCCCACGGATCGAGCAAGTAAATTAAGATGCCACCCAGTGGTCGCCCCAGTGGAGGGTTCACCGTCGTGATCGTGCACGGTTCGATGGTCACGCAGACGGTGCTTTCGGACGGCCCATAAGCGTTGAATACCCTCCTGCTCCTGGCCCAGCGCGCGAGTGCCCCTGGCGCGGCGACGTCGCCGCCCACGATCAAGGTATGCACGCTAGGCAGGGCATCCTCGGACAGCGCACCGAGCAACACGGGGGCAGCAAGACATGGGTCACCGCGTGGCGGGCAGCGGCCAGGGTCAGAGCGGTGGCGACGTCCTCGCCCGGGCCGCCATCCGCCAAGACCAGCGTTCCACCGCTGAACAGGGCCATAATCACTTCCCAGACAGAGGCGTCGAAGCTTAAAGGAGCGAACATGTAGACCCTGCATCTTGCATTTGTGCTCAAGGCGCGTTCGGTCTCACGACGCAAATTGGCGATGCCTACATGGGTCACCCCAACTGGCTTGGGTTGCCCGGTAGAACCAGAGGTGTAGATCAGGTAGGCCAGATTGTCCTGTTGAGCAGGACAGGATACGCGCGCGGCACTAGCCACGAAATCAAACTCATCCAAAAACAGGGGCTCCGGAGCGGCCTCAAGCAACGCCAGCGGTTGTGCGCGAACGCTGAGCAGCAGCATGGCCTGGCTGTCGCGTAGCATGTAGTTTAGTAGTTCAGCTGGATAGCTAGGATCGAGTGGCAAATAGACACCGCCGGCTTTCAGGATCGCCAGCAGGGCGATCACTACTTCAGGACTGCGTGGCAGTATCACCGCCACCACACGCTCCGGTCCCACGCAGCGCTGCTGCAAGGCTTGAGCTAGCACATTGGCGCGCTGGTCAAGCTGACAATAATCGATACGGTTTTCACCCTGCAATAGCGCCGGAGCATGCGGCTGGCGCACAGCCCAGGATTCGAACAAATTCTGGGCCAAGTTGGCTGGCTCGGCCGTGGTGACGCCGTCGTTCCATTCGTGCAGGATCCTCTGTTTGTCCTCGGCGTCGAGCAAGCTGAACGTGCCAATACTTCGCTCCAGGTTCCCAGCTAGTTCGCTGACCAGATGCACCAACCGCTGCATCAAAACAGCAGCAGCCCCATCGCCGAGATAGGCAAGGTTGTAATCGAGTTTGATCCTCAAGCCGTTATCGGGAAGCACCGCCAAAGTAACCGGGTAGTGCGAATGCTCACGGTAAAACAACTCGACTAGGCGCAGTCCAAAGTCGTCTTCGACCGGTTTCTCAGCTGGGTAATTCTCGATCACCAGCACGTTGTCGAACAGCGCCTCCCCTTCGTCCAGGTTGCTCCAGCGCTGCACGTCGACTAGGCGGTCATAGCTGTGCTCCTGCACTTCGGCCTGAGCCTGCTGAACAGTTCGTAGCAGATCATGCACGCTCATTTCCGGTCGCATGCACAAACGCAAAGGCAGAGTGTTGATGAACAGGCCGATCATCCGCTCAATGCCTTCGATTCCGCTATCACGACATGACATCGTAGTGCCGAAGACAACGTCCTCGCCATGACCTGATAGACTGAGAAACAGCGCCCAAGCCGCTTGGAACAGGCTGCCCAATGATACTCCCACCTGTCGCGTCGCATGCTGCACGGCTTGCTCCCATGACGGCGGCGGTGTGATCAGCAATTCATGATAACCGCTGCCGCCTTCACCCTCCTGATGCGTGGCCACTAGTGTCGGCTGTTCCAGCCCTGCTAAAGTGTGCCGCCAGAACGCCTCGCCGTCGTGATTAGAGCGCCCAACAAGCCAAGCGATATAGCTACCAAACTGCACCGGCGGCACGAGTTCAGTTTCCCAACCGGTGGTCATGCCCTGGTAGATGCTCAAAAGCTCACCCATCAGCAACGGTAAGGACCAACCGTCCATAAGGATATGGTGGTAGCTCCACACCCATCGCCAACGGTCCGCCCCAATGCGCGCGAACATGATTCGCATCAGCGGCGCTGTGGATAGCTCGAAGCCGTAGGTCGAGTCTTGCTCAAGATACTCAGCGAGCCGTTGCTGTTCGTCCTCGCAGCGCCAGTCGAGTACTTCGATCGACTGCTCGACCTTCGCTTGCACAACTTGCAGCGGGCGTGCCAGAGCTTCCCAGTGAAAGCTTGAACGCAGGATGTCATGACGTGCTAACAGGCGCCGCCAGGCGCGGATGAACATGTCAGGATCCAGTCGCTCAAGCAACGCAATGACTTGTTCATGATAAGCCCGCAGATCCGTCTCTGCGAGACTGTGGAACAGAATGCCTTCTTGCAACGGCGAAAGAGGATAGACCCCCGTAACCAGCCGCTTGCCGACTAGCTTATCGAACTGGTGCTGGCCGAGGCCTGCCAAAGGGAAGTCGGCGGCCAGCAGTTGCTTGGCGGCTAAGCTGCCGAGCAGATCTTTCAACTGCTGCTGCATGGCGTCCGCCCAGCCAGCGACCGTTTCTGGTCGTTGCAAACCATCGGCAAACAGCCATCTTTGCTGCAGCTTGCCTTTGAGCACTACCACCACTAGATCTAGCGCGAAGGGTCTCGTGTTGGCGGCAGCGCGCTCGCCCAAGATCAAGTCCGGGCGCAAGGCGAATATACCCTGCGATTCGTTGGCGACGACACCGAGATAATTCAGGCTCAACTCCGGCAGTCCGGCGGCATCAAGCGTGGCACGAGCTCCTGCGTCTGATCCCAACCAACGGCTCAGGCCGTAGTCCAACTTGTGTGGCGCTAGCTTCAGCAGAGCGTATTCCATCTCAGCTAGCAGCTCGGCTGGACACGATTGTGAGGAGGAACTTTCGAAACAGAACGGGTACAAGCTGGTAAACCAGCCCACGGTACGCGACAAGTCCGCCTCCATCTCGGCATCGCGGCCGTTGTGTTCCATAGTCACTGCCAGCTGGCGCTCGCCGAGCGCCAGCCATAAAGCTGCGCACAGCAGCGCGGAGGCTCTCGCCTCGCTGCCTCTGGCCACCAGTTGGAGGAAGAGCGTGGTGCTCTGGGTGTCGAGCTCGCGCATCTCCACGACAAGCCTCGCCTCGGTGTTTAGGGCGGTTTCCATGCTGTTACGTGGTAGCCGCGGATAGCCATGAGCCACCATTGCCAGCCACGGTTTCGGATCGGAGCGGTCCGCCGCTGCAAGCAGCATCTCGCCACAATGCCGCAAGTTTGTGGGGACGGGCGGCAGCTCGATCCGCACGCCTTGCATCGTCTGCGTTACCGCTGTGCTGAGGTCGCCAAGCAGGATATGCCAAGAGACAGCATCAACCGCGATATGGTGAGCCACCAGCAGCAACACGTCGGGTTGCCGTTCCCGCTGGATCAATAGCGCTCGGGCGATCGGCCCTGCGACTAGATCCAGCCCTTGCTGCGTCTTGCGGATCGCAGTGTCCATATCTTCGTCTGACTGCGGGCTGCATACCTCCAGCCGCAACGGCTCCTCCGCGGTATCCAGGTACAGGCCGTCCGCGCGACCACGATCTAAGCGCAGACGGAAAGCATCGTGATGCTGTCCCACTACGGTTAGTGCGCGAGCGAGTGCTGACACGACGACCGGCTGGCGCAGCTCAAGCGCCAAAGCCTGGTTCCAATGCTCTGGCTCAGATAACTCAAGGGTCTGGAACCAGGCTACAATGGGCAACATCGGCAGCGGGCCGGGCTGACTGCTGCCCTGGTCTGCTCCTTCTTTCACAGTGCCCGCCACCGCCGCGAGCTTGCGGATCGTGGTGGCTAGCATAGCCAGCTTGGGCGTGATGGCGATGCCTGCAGCGCGTGCCTTGGCCACGACCTGCAGTGCATTAATGCTGTCCCCGCCCAGGCTGAAGAAGTTGTCGTCGATGCCCGGCTCGGGGATATGCAGTGCCTCGGCCCAGATCCGCGCCAACATTTTCTCCACATCAGTGCGTGGCGCCTGCCCTGATGTGGCCACCACGCCAGGCCTGGGCAGTGCCTTGCAGTCAAGCTTGCCGTGGGCGGTCAGCGGGAAGCGCTCTAGCGGCATGATGAGCGCTGGCACCATGTGCCCTGGCAACCGCCGAGACAGGCCCCCGCGCAGCGCCAGCGGCTCCACCGTTCCGGTCACGTAGGCCACCAGGCGCGGATCGCCTTGTGCCAGCGTATCCAGCATCACCACCGCGTCCTGCACTCCTTCCTGCGCCCGCAGGACTGCCTCGATCTCTCCAAGCTCGATGCGAAAGCCGCGCAGCTTTATCTGCTGATCCGCGCGGCCTAGGTAGACCAGTCCGCCGTCCGGTAGCCGCCGCGCCACGTCACCCGAGCGGTACAGCCGCACACCAGGCGGGCCGTACGGGTCCGGCACAAAGCGCTGCGCTGTCAACGCCGCCCTGCCCAGGTAACCCCGAGTCACCCCCGCACCACCCACGTAGATCTCTCCTGCCACTCCTGTCGGCACCGGCTCACCGTAGCGGTCCAACACCTGCAGGCTCAGGTCCTTCAACGGCTCACCGATCACGCTTGTAGCTTGCTCCACGTCCGCGGCGGCCAACGTCTTCTCGGTCACGTGCACCGTGGTTTCGGTAATCCCGTACATGTTTACCAGGCGTACCCGGTCTCCGTGCCGCGCATACCACGGCTTCAGGCTGTCCGGCTCCAGCACCTCGCCGCCAAACACCACCAGCCGCAGATCGGTGTAGACATGATCCAAGGAGACCCCCAGCAACTGCCGGAACGCTGCCGGTGTCTGACTCAGCACGCTGACGCGTTCGGCCTCTAGCAACTGTGCAAACTGCTCAGGATCCCGACTCACCAGGTACGGCACCACCACCAGCCGCCCGCCGTGCAACAGCGCGCCCCACATCTCCCAGACTGAGAAATCAAAAGCGTAGGAGTGAAACAGTGTCCATACGTCTTTCGTGCTGAAGCCGTGGTCCCGGGTCGCCGCGAACAACCTCACCACGTTCGCATGGCTCACCACGCAACCCTTCGGCTGGCCGGTTGAACCGGAAGTGTAAATGACATACGCAGCTTGCTGCGGATGCAGCCGCCTCGGTGGCGCATCTGACCGTAGTTCTAACGCCTGCTCGTCGAGGCACACGCGCCTGAACGCTCCTGCCTCGCCCAGCGCCGCCCACCCCGCCGTATCGCCCACCACCACCTGCACACCGCTGTCTTTCACCAGGTACGCCAGTCGCTCCGACGGATAGGCCGGGTCCAGCGGCACGTACGTACCGCCTGCCTTCAGGATCCCTAGCATGCCCACCACCAGTCCTGGGCTCCGCTCGGCGCTCAGGCCCACCAGGTTTTCCTGCCCATCGGCACCAACGCCAAGCTCGCGCAGCCGCCACGCCAGACGGTTCGCCGCCTCGTCCAGCTCCACGTAGCTCAAAATCTGCCTTTCGTAACTTACAGCCGGTCTCGCGCCGTGACGCGACACCGACGACTCGAAATGCGTACACAGATCGCTGGTGACGAGCATATCTGCCACTCTCCGTCCCAGCAATGCGGCACGCTCCTCGCCCCCTATCAATCGAACGTGGCCAATCACCTGGTGAGGTGTGAAAACTTCGGCCTCCAGCAGGCGCTGGTAGTAGCCCATCCAGGCTCTAGCCAGCTCTGGCAAGATACGTTCATAGCGGAACTCAAAAATCGCCGTTAGGCTATCGTCGTCCTGTTCCAGAATGAGTGTTAGATCGAATTTTGCCTGGCTGGGATAGACCGCAATTTGCTCGATTTCCAGATCAATCAAGCTAAGTTTGGTCGATGGGGCGTTCTGTAGGGCGAACATTGCCGAAAACGGCACGCTATCAAGACCTTCTCGCTGGGTCTGCTTGAGCAGTTGCTCGAAGCGCACGTGCTGGTGTTCGAGTGCATCGAGGCTGGCCGTGCGGCAGCGATCCACCAGGGTATCGAAGTTCTCATCTGCGGATACGTTGCTACGCAGGACTAACGTGTTGACAAAATAGCCGACCAGATTCTCCAGCTCATTGCGAGATCGATTAGCCACTGGCACTCCAACACAGATGTCGTTGGCATGGGTTAGTCGGTGCAATAGTGCCATGAAACTTGCGAGCAAGGACACGAACAAGGTTGTCTTGCGTTTGCGGGAATGATCTTCGAGCTTGCGCAGGAAGCCAGCTGGGAATCGTTGGCGGACAATACCCGCGCTAGTCCCTTTGTGCAAACCGCAGCCCGGCAATTTGACCGGAGTAGGCGCACCAGTCATACCATCGTGCCAATACGCCTTGGGCTGTACATGCTTGGCTTCAGCTTGCTCCCATTCGGCGTAATCAGCATATTGTAGGGGAAGTTCAGGAAGCTCGGGGAGCGTACAGACGACGTATGCGTTATAGCAGGTGGTCAACTCCCGTAACAAAACACCTACTGACCAGCCATCACAGGCTATGTGATGAACCACCATGGACAGTACATGGTGGTCGTTTTTTAGTTGGTATAGATGAGCACGAAAGACTGGAGTCTGACGGAGGTCGAAAGGCCTGGCGGCATCATTGGTCAGCATTGTCTCCAACACAGCTTCGTTGATGCGTGTCACCGACAATTCCAGGCCATCATCCGTCGGATGTACTAGTTGCACGGGCTCGTCGTCGACGGTCTGATAGCTAGTGCGAAGGATTTCATGGCGTTCCAGTAAATCGGCCAGTGTCCTACGCAATGCCTCTCGGTCGAGTCGACCGCGACAGTGCAACGCAAAGGGAATGTTATAGCTGGCGTTGTTGGGATCCACCTCTGCCAACGTCCAAAGGCGACGCTGGGCGAAAGACAGCGGAAAGACCATGACCTCTGTGGTATCGATGAAGCGATTCACTAAAATTGGCTCCTTGAATTTTGGACACTGGCCTGTTTGCGTGTGCGGCGTTGCGAACGTTGCAGTTGCAGCAGAACTGGTTCAGTGACTTGTCGCTCATAGCTAGCGGAGAGCTTGTCCGCCACCTCGATGGCCAGCCCCGCGACGGTCCCCGCTTCTAGGAGATAGCGCAGTGGCAGTTCGATTCCGTAGTATTCGCGCAAGCGGAATATTGCCTGGGTTGCCAAAATGGAATCACCACCTATGTCGAGAAAGTTCTGGTTCCGTCCTACGGATGGCAGCCTGAGCACTTTGCTCAGCATTTCGGCGATTTCCTGCTCAAGTCCCGGCCTGGGCGCCTCACTTGCCGCTAGCACTTGCCCGCCTGGCCTAGGCAGCGCCTTGCGGTCAAGCTTGCCGTGGGCGGTCAGCGGGAAGCGCTCCAGCGGCATGATGAGCGCCGGCACCATGTGCCCAGGCAGCAGCCGCGACAGACCCACGCGCAGCACCAGCGGCTCCACCACTCCGGTCACGTAGGCTACCAGCCGCGGAGCGCCCTGCGCCGGCGTATCTAACGTCACCACCGCGTCCTGCACTCCTTCCTGTGCCCGTAGAGTTGCCTCAACCTCTCCCGGCTCGATACGAAAGCCACGCAGCTTTATCTGCTGATCCGCGCGGCCCAGGTAGACCAGTCCGCCATCCGGCAGCTGCCGCGCCACATCACCCGAGCGGTACAGCCGCGCACCAGGCGGGCCGTATGGGTCCGGCACGAAGCGCTGCGCCGTCAGCGCCGCCCTGCCCAGGTAACCCCGCGTCACTCCCGCACCGCCCACGTGTATCTCTCCTGCTACTCCTGTCAGCACCGGCTCACCATAGCGGTCCAACACTTGCAGGCTCAGGTCCTTCAACGGCTCACCGATCACGCTTGTAGCTTGCTCCACGCCCGCGGCGGCCAACGTCTTCTCGGTCACGTGCACCGTGGTTTCGGTAATCCCGTACATGTTTACCAGGCGTACCCGGTCTCCGTGCCGCGCATACCACGGCTTCAGGCTGTCCGGCTCCAGCACCTCGCCGCCAAACACCACCAGCCGCAGATCGGTGTAGGCATGATCCAAGGAGACCCCAGCAACTGCCGGAACGCTGCCGGTGTCTGACTCAGCACGCTGACGCGTTCGGCCTCTAGCAACTGTGCAAACTGCTCAGGATCCCGACTCACCAGGTACGGCACCACCACCAGCCGCCCGCCGTGCAACAGCGCGCCCCACACCTCCCAGACTGAGAAATCAAAAGCGTAGGAGTGAAACAGTGTCCATACGTCTTTCGTGCTGAAGCCGTGGTCCCGGGTCGCCACGAACAACCTCACCACGTTCGCATGGCTCACCACGCAACCCTTCGGCTGGCCGGTTGAACCGGAAGTGTAAATGACATACGCAGCTTGCTGCGGATGCAGCCGCCTCGGTGGCGCATCTGACCGTAGTTCTAACGCCTGCTCGTCGAGGCACACGCGCCTGAACGCTCCTGCCTCGCCCAGCGCCGCCCACCCCGCCGTATCGCCCACCACCACCTGCACACCGCTGTCTTTCACCAGGTACGCCAGTCGCTCCGACGGATAGGCCGGGTCCAGCGGCACGTACGTACCGCCTGCCTTCAGGATCCCCAGCACACCTACCACCAGCCCGAGGCCCCGCTCAGCGCTCAGTCCCACCAGGCTTTCCTGCTCACCGACACCAACGCCAAGCTCGCGTAGCCGCCACGCCAGGCGGTTCGCCGCCTCGTCCAGCTCCACGTAGCTCAAAATCTGCCTTTCGTAACTCACCGCCGGTATTGCGCCGTGGCGCAACACCGACGACTCGAAATGCGTACACAGATCGCTGGTGACTCCCGCGCTTTCCATGCACGACCCAGCGGCAGGAGCAGCCCCCTTCGGCAAGGCGTTGATATGCCAAGATGCGTCTGGTTTGCTCACCAACGCCTCCAGCGCTTGCAGTACGAGGTCAGCGAATTGCTCTACCTGCCATTCGGTTATAATCGCAGAATCACGGATCAAGGTCATTTCCAGCGAACCGTCTAGGGGATCCTTGGCATATTGCGCAAGCAGCGGAAAATCAGTTTCTTCAAAAATGTCCAGACCCAGAAATTCGAAGCGTTTCAATCCGCGCAAACCAGCGTAGACGTGAAAATGGATATAGTTGAAGCCGACATCGTAAAATTGAACGCCTCCTCCCAAGGCCTTGATGGCCACTGCCGGCAGACGCCGGATAGCCAGGATCGCCCGCTCTTCGGCGGCGACTGCACACACCAGTTCGGTCCAGCTCGAAGGGTGCAATGCCAGACTGAACGGCAAGGTGTTGAGGAACAGGCCCACAGCCGCAATCGCAGTGGCTTCGACCGGACGCCCGTGCGTCACATAGCCGGTGTTTACTACTGCTTGACCGCTGGTTCTAGCCAAAGCTCGCAGATGGGCTGTCAGCAGGACGGTCTTCAAGGAAACTCCTAGTTCCTTAGCGCGATGCTCAATCCCTTCCGCCAAGGAATCTGGCAGGCGGAAAGCCCTGCGCACGATCTGTCGCACTCCCACCCGTTCGTTCGACACATGGGTGGCGAGCAAAGTCGGTGCAACATTCGCAAGCCGCTCGCGCCAAACGTTCAAGAGCGCCTGGTCCGCTTCCGCTTCGCGTTCCGCCGACACGAAGGTGGCGGTGAGAGAAGCATTGGCGGGAATCGGCAGCCAGTCGACATCGGTGGCCATACGAACAAGATCAGTAAGCAGGGTCGCAACACTCCAGCCATCCATGATGGCGTGATGAAAATCTAGAGTGAGTTGCAGCTCTTCATCCGCATGCCGATGCAAGGTGATTCGCAGCATGCGGCCACTACTGGGATCCAACGGATGCCGTCTGGCCTTGGCGAGAAAATCGTCGATCAGTTGATCGCGTTGGTCAGCCTGCAAACCGCGTAAATCCACGATCTGGTAATCTGCTTCGGCGAATGTGTGAATTAGTTGAAGAGGCTCACTGTAACCGGTCCAGTGGAACGAGGTGCGCAAAGCCGCATGGTACGATGGCAGCCGCTCGATGGCGTTGCGCCATTCCTGCTCGCTCCAGGGGATGCGTAGCCGGAAACTGAACACATCGTGGAAAATGCTGCTTTCGTCTTCCAAGTTAGAGTGAAATAACATGCCACCTTGCAGCCTCGATAACGGCAGTGCGTCGTCGAGTCCAGTGGGCAAATTTGCGCGATCGGACTCGGATAGAAGGGCGAAAGGCGGGATCATTTGAGCGCTAGAGCTTGCGGCGCTTTCTTTGACGTTATCGGCAATTTTCCGGATGCCTGTAGCTGAGAAGAACTCCTCTAAGTTGATGGCTATGCCTGCTGCGCGTGCCTTGGCCACGACCTGCAGTGCACTAATGCTGTCCCCACCCAGGCTGAAGAAGTTGTCGTCGATGCCCGGCTCGGGGATATGCAGCGCCTCGGCCCAGATCCGCGCCAACATTTTCTCCACATCAGTGCGTGGCACCTGCCCTGATGTGGCCACCACGCCAGGCCTGGGCAGTGCCTTGCAGTCAAGCTTGCCGTGGGCGGTCAGTGAGAAGCGCTCCAGTGGCATGATGAGCGCCGGCACCATGTGCCCCGGCAGTTGCCGCGACAGGTTCTCGCGCAACGCAAGCGGCTCCACCACTCCGGTCACATAGGCCACCAGCCGCGGCTTGCCCTGTGCCGGCGTATCCAGCATCACCACCGCGTCCTGCACTCCCTCCTGTGCCCGTAGAGTTGCCTCAACCTCTCCCGGCTCGATACGAAAGCCGCGCAGCTTTATCTGCTGATCCGCGCGGCCTAGGTAGACCAGTCCGCCGTCCGGTAGCCGCCGCGCCACGTCACCCGAGCGGTACAGCCGCGCACCAGGCGGGCCGTACGGGTCCGGCACAAAGCGCTGCGCTGTCAACGCCGCCCTGCCCAGGTAACCCCGAGTCACCCCCGCACCACCCACGTAGATCTCTCCTGCCACTCCTGTCGGCACCGGCTCACCGTAGCGGTCCAACACCTGCAGGCTCAGGTCCTTCAACGGCTCACCGATCACGCTTGTAGCTTGCTCCACGCCCGCGGCGGCCAACGTCTTCTCGGTCACGTGCACCGTGGTTTCGGTAATCCCGTACATGTTTACCAGGCGTACCCGGTCTCCGTGCCGCGCATACCACGGCTTCAGGCTGTCCGGCTCCAGCACCTCGCCGCCAAACACCACCAGCCGCAGATCGGTGTAGGCATGATCCAAGGAGACCCCCAGCAACTGCCGGAACGCTGCCGGTGTCTGACTCAGCACGCTGACGCGTTCGGCCTCTAGCAACTGTGCAAACTGCTCAGGATCCCGACTCACCAGGTACGGCACCACCACCAGCCGCCCGCCGTGCAACAGCGCGCCCCACACCTCCCAGACTGAGAAATCAAAAGCGTAGGAGTGAAACAGTGTCCATACGTCTTTCGTGCTGAAGCCGTGGTCCCGGGTCGCCGCGAACAACCTCACCACGTTCGCATGGCTCACCACGCAACCCTTCGGCTGGCCGGTTGAACCGGAAGTGTAAATGACATACGCAGCTTGCTGCGGATGCAGCCGCCTCGGTGGCGCATCTGACCGTAGTTCTAACGCCTGCTCGTCGAGGCACACGCGCCTGAACGCTCCTGCCTCGCCCAGCGCCGCCCACCCCGCCGTATCGCCCACCACCACCTGCACACCGCTGTCTTTCACTAGATACGCCAGCCGCTCCGCTGGATAGGTCGGGTCTAGCGGCACGTACGTACCGCCTGCCTTCAGGATCCCCAGCATGCCCACCACCAGTCCTGGGCTCCGCTCGGCACTCAGGCCCACCAGGTTTTCCTGTCCATCGGCACCAACGCCAAGCTCGCGCAGCCGCCACGCCAGACGGTTTACCGCCTCGTCCAGCTCCGCGTAGCTCAGAATCTGCCCTTTGTAACTCACCGCCGGTCTCGCGCCGTGCCTCGACACCGATGACTCGAACTGTGTACACAGGTTGGCACCGGCCATGATACAAGAACGCTGAGTATCGGCAAGCTTTGTGGCTGGTCGATCCCGCCTACAAAGAATTCGCTTATCGGGCGAGCCGAAAAAATCGTCGATCAAATGCTCGAATCCCCCTAGGATTTCATCAGTATCGAGGTCGCTGAAAGCCGCGATATTGTAATCGAGGTCAATCTTCACCGGTTGAAGGTGTTTGTATTCACGTACGAACACCTTCAACGGATAATCCTGAGCCGAACTACCCAGCACAGTGAGATGAGTACTGGTGCCCTCGAAAATCGCACTGTAATCGTGCTTCTCATAAGAAAGGCTTACTTCGTAAGGCAAGTAACCACGGAAAAATTCGCTGACAGGAAAGCGCTGATGGCGGTAATCGCTTTTCAACTGATCACCAATGATATACAACAACTCGGAGAAGGTATTATCGGTTCGCAGCCGAACGCGGAAAGGTAATACGCTCGCGAATAGACCGCAGGTCTGCTTGGCACGAGCAGACCTGCGGTTGAGCACGGGCAAACCCAAAGTGATGTCATCTATGCTGAAGGTGCGAAACAGGAGTGTGGCCGTGAGGGCAATCATGACATGGAAAAGGGTCCAGCCGGACTTCTCTGAGAAACTACGAAGCTTTCCGTAACGATCCGCATCTAGAATAAAGGAGTGTCGTTGCGCATGTAGTTTCCAGCAACTCGAACCATGGAACAAGACAGTGTCGTATCCAGCCAATCGGGATCGCCAGTAATTCTCATCGGCGACAAATGCCCGTGAGGAACGGTAGGTCTTCTCCTCAGCAAGCTGTTCCTCGAAGCTCAATGGAGGCAGCGTGTTGCCGAATTCGCCCACGGCGGTGCCGTTGTAAAAAGCCAGCAGCCGCTGGTAGATGAGCGATGTAGCCCAGCCGTCATAGGCCACATGATGATAATTTCCAACCAGGAAATGATGATCCTTAGCAACTCGTGCTACCGTGTGCCGTAGCAACGGCGTTTTCCCATCGAAGAGGAACGACCGCCCCAGGCTTTGTTCAATCCATACGTAAGTTTTCGCCAACGGCTCCTCATGAGAAGAAAAATCGATGAAACCGATGCTCGACCGTTCCTCAAGCAAAAATAGAGCAGGTTCAGGACCGTTCTGGTCTATGGCCACTCGCAGCGCCGGATCGCGCTTAAGAGCTAAATCTGCCTTGCGCATTCGCTGCATGTCGAACGGCCCACGGATATCAATTAACGCACCGATATTGAAAGTCGACTCCTTAGGGTGCATCATCTGACGTGCTATTATCTCGACCTGTCTCCGAAGCAGCATCATGGTAGCTCCTGAAATCCTGCATAATAAGCAAAGGACCGATTCCCTTTTCCCAGCGTTGCTGGAATAGGGCCTTCACAGCTAAGTATTTGGCCGTTTTAACATAGAACATGGTCTCTGTTAAAAACGCAGTCTTAACCAAAGGCACGAGCTTTTCGGCGACAATGCTCAAGCTAAGTGAGTTGTTTTACGGTGAAGCTGCTCATCGCCAGCCACACACTTCCTGCATGTAAGAGCCTGAGATAAATCGTGTGTAGAAAATCATTATTAATTTCTCATAAAAATCATAATGTTACATAATACTCAGCAATCTAATTTTTCCAGTATTTCAAAGTGTAACGGGTATAGGTACCGCATCTGTGATGCGGAGAGGTTTTCGATCACAAGAGGATGCAAATAGCTCCTCTACCCACTCTCGGTGCCTTTTTGGCTACAGCGTGTAAATCACTTCCGCTGCTTTAAAAAATTACGTATCTTGTGTAGATTCATTTACGTTCACCTTGTCGGCTCCCTAGCACTTATCCGACTTTGTGGATATCAAGAAGATACTCCCCTCACGATTTGTATCCCACGCTTTAGTTGCGCTTTTGCGCTTTAATTCAGTATCCTGGGTCAACTTGGTGACAGTTGAGTAGACCTACCCAGTCATTCGAGTAGGCCACTCCTCGGAACCGGAATTGCGGAACTACCGCATCCGGCTTCCGATAGATCAGTGTCCACACACCTAGTCTATGCCTCACTACCTTCGTTACCTCCGGCAGCGCAAGACTCGTTACGTAGCGGTCTAGCTAACCTTCTACGGCAGGACTTTCACCTACAAGGGCAATGCAGCTTTGCCCAGCACACATGGTTATCTAAAAAAATTATTTGACAACAACGAGTTATACGACTTCATTTGATTATTAATAAATAAATTATTTTGTTAATAAAAATAAAATTTATATTAATGGATTGACGGACACCCTCCCCGCCCTCTCTGGAAAGACAGGGCATCCACTTAAGGTCAACATATTCGGTCAGGTACGCATCGAACGTACACTGACCGATAGCGGCCTATCCCCTCCCTGAATGAATCTTCCCTCAGTGCTGTTTGATCAACAGATCAATTTCTGCCTTGCCTCCTCTCTCTGTGAGAGGCAAAATTCGCCTACATTATGAAAATGCTGCGTAAACCTTATAGGCTTATAAAAAGCAGAATTATAATAGTCAAAGAGTACCTTTATTGAATACGCTCGTATTTGATTTAAATCAAAAAAAACGGTTCAATGTGATGATAGGAGCTTTTTTGATTTTGTAGGCTTTGTTATACTAACCTGAGTTCGGGATAAGAAAATCAATAACTATTTGTTTTTAAATGGATCTAATAAAAATATCGGCTTAATGATTGCAAAGAATCAAGTGCCTGAAACTCAAAAAGACAATTTTTCTCGCGTCATCCAGTTATGGTTACCTTATATCATAATAATTTCAATTAGTTAGATTAATCCTTATCCCGAATTCAGGTTATACTATTAAAGCTTCGGGTCTTTTGATACCCTCAGGCGGATCGATAACTTCGAGGCATCCGATCCCAGTAAATCTGGAGTCCGCAAGGATTCATTAATTTTTGGCAATAAGCCTAAAAATTATATCCAAATGGATTTATACTGGGCTCTGTCCCTAAAAATAAAATATGTTATAAAGTGCCATAAAAAGGTGATTGCTATGGCACGAGAAGTGATAACAGAGAGGATATGGGAAGCGTTGAAAGTCTTATTACCCGCTGCTAAAGGCCGGCATGGAAAAGACGACAGAAACTTTCTTGAAGCGGTGTGTTGGATCGTTAGGACAGGCGCACCGTGGCGTGATTTACCCCCCTGAATTTGGGGCTTGGAAGACGGTGTATAGCCGTTACAATAACTGGGTGAAAAAAGGACATTTAGACGCTCTTTTAGCGTTTTTTAAAAAAAGAGGGGGATCACGAATGGCACATGATTGATGGAACAGTTATTCGAGCTCATCGGCCTGAAGCAGGGGCAAAAGGGGGTCAGGAAAAAGAAGGGGAGGGGGGGGGAGATGTCAGCCATTGCATAACCTGTTTTAACCTGGATACCTGAGCATTTCTGCGGACTTGCAATAACTCAGCAGATGGAAACAGACTGTGTTATTCAAAAGGCCCATGAGCAACAGTTAGAACGACTGCGCTATCAAGCAAAATTAGCTGAGTGGCAATTTAATCAAGTTGATCCAAACAACCGTTTAGTCGCTTCCGAGCTTGCAAAACGCTGGCAAAGTACGTTGCAGGAATTAAAACAAGCACAGGCCTTCCTTCTTTAGAGAAGAAAAAAGCAAAAACTAATCTTGCCTCGATACCTGAGAATTAAAATTAGTAAAAATATCTCCATTATCTGGGATAAAATGCTCTTGCAACAATAGAAAAAGCTTTCTTACGGAGCTTAATTGAAAAGGTGATTATTCATCGTCGTGAACGAGAAAAGATACATACACGCATTGTTTGGAAAGGAGGAGAAACAACCTCTCTCGACATTCCAGTGACTGTTGGTTCTTTTTCATGTTTGTCAGTGGCCAAAGATTATCGAACTCAGCAAAGTCGGTATAAATAATAAATAATCAGGAGATTGTGGAGTTTCTTGCTTCGAATGGGCTTCGCTTACCTACAGCGGCTTAAGGTTACGCTAATGCTTGATTTAAATCAATGAATTATTTCCTGTAAACTGGTCACTGGTCAAAGTTGTGTTGGGATCAAGCAATCCAGTGAACATGCAATGCATCTGGTATATTACTGTCAAAAAAAGATGGAAATGGAAAATTTAGAAGAAAGCAATTGTTGTACTCACCATATTGGTTGTATTGGTTGTAGCCATTGTGCATTGTGTAAAATGGGGAAAATCGCAGGCCTGACTTCAAAAGAAATAGAAAATTTTAATTCAGCTATCTATACCCAAAAAGCCGTTGGACGTGGTCAGTCAATATATATTGTCAATGCACCTTTTAAGAGAATTTATGTTATCAAATCAGGATCTATCAAGACAGTCATGTTCAATAGTCAAGGACAGGAACATATCACAGGATTTTACATGGCAGGAGAATTGCTAGGATTCGATGGCATCTGTGCAAAAAAACATCAATTCAGTGCTATTTCCATGGAACACAGTCAACTCTGTTTTATTAACTTTTATTATTTTCAATACCTATGTCAAGAGTTCCCTGTCATTCAAAATTACATTTGCGAAATAATGAGCGATGAAATCGTTCGTGCGCATAATTTGGGTATACTATTAGTTCACGGCACACACGCAGAAGAACGACTGGCAACATTTCTTTTAAGTTTATCTCGTCGTCTAAGCCTACGTGGCTGCTCGCCCTTGAATTTTCATCTTCGCATGACACGCGAAGAGATAGCTAATTATCTTGGTACAACGCTCGAGACAGTGAGCCGCACATTTTCCAAACTTCAATCTAAAGGTCTCATTAAGGTACAAAAAAAAGATATCACTATCATCAATATTGCGGATCTTGAACGCATCATGCGGAGATAGACGGCGTTGGTGCATGGAGGTGTGAAGGTTGTGACTTCCCCTTTCCCCAAGGGAGTTATGACACTGTCACTTCCTTACGGACGGAGTGAGGGCGTGCTGCGGCCAAAAGCCGATTAAGAACGGCAACACCTATCGATGCTGCCGTCTTCTGTGCAGCCAATTCGCGAGCCCGAAGACGAGGTCCAATCAGCTTTTTGTAACACCCCATTTTTGTAACACCCCATCATGGTCTCAACCAGGGCCCGTTGACCGTAGTTTAGGGCTGTTTGCCAGGCGAGTCGCCCCTTGTTCTGGATCATTTCCAGGTGCTGATCGCGTTGGGTCGGTTGCCCTGTCGTATTACTGGCTACTGCCGTGGATCGCGGGGGAATAGCAATAACCATCTCGCTGTTGCGTTCAGTCAACGTCTTATAAGTAGGGTTGCCATCAAGCCCCATCAGCAGTTACCTGAGTGACGACCCCCTCTATTTGATCGAGCAGAGGCTCTACCTGAGAGGGATCATCAACGTTTTGTTCTGTCAGCGTGTGTGCAACAATATGAAATTTAAAAGCCTGACGTAATTCTGAACAGGTAAAGGCAGCTTGCGTGAGGGAGGGTACAGGTATTGAAATCAGTCGCTTATCGTTAAGTCAGGTGTTTTTTAGCCGTCGCGTATACCTGGCTCCGTTCTCGTTTACCTACCGCTATCACCTTGATAATAAGAATATTATCAACCACCTGGTAAACCAGTCTGAAACCGGAAGATCGCAGCTTGATTTTATAGCAGTCTGCTAATCCTGATAATTTTGCCTGAGGTATTCTGGGTTGTTCCTGTCTTTTTTTTTAACACTTTAGCAAATTGTTTACGAAGGCTATCGGTCAGGGCTTCCCATTCTTTGAAGGCTTTTTTATCAAATTTAACTTTATAAGTCATAGGTATTGATCCAGGTCCACTTCTACGGTTTCACCACCTTCGCGTTGGTGAACAATCTCTATCAGGTCGAGATCGTCCAATGATCCCATCATGGCTTCATACAGGCGCGCGGGTACGCAGTAAAAAGCAGGTTTGTTTCGGTTAAGAATAGCGACAGGTAAGCCGTCTCCGGCATCAACGGTAGCCATCGGATTTTTTTTCAATTCACTCACGCTGGCGCTGGTATCACTAAGGATGAGATTTGGCATGTAAAGCCGCTCCTTCAATTTGATGGATGAATAGACTCAATAATAGACCTGTTAAACGTGCTATTAAAGTTATTTTTGCCACTACTTTGGCGGTGAACATGAAAAAGAGAGTGTTGATATTGGCTGTATTCTTGCTCGGTATCTCTGGCAGTGCCTGTGCTTTGTGTTTTCAGGCCGCAGGACTGCGTTACCAGGTCGATCCGTTGTTGCTGGAAGCGATGGCGGTACAGGAAAGTGGCCTTAATCCGCGCGCCATCAACACTAACCGCAACAAGGCGGGTAAGGCACTCAGTACGGATTATGGTTTGATGCAAATTAATTCCCGTCACATTCCAAAATTGGTGGCGATGGGGTAATCAAATCAAAAGAGGAGTTACTCAGCAATGCTTGCCTGAATGTCCAGATCGGGGCCTGGATTTTGGCCAAACACCTGCAAATATGCGGCGTTAACTGGCAGTGCCTGGGCTCCTACAATGCCGGTTTTGCCAACAATAACCAACCGCGCAGGATGAAGTATGCGAGGCGGGTTTATCAGCGCTATCAGCAGTTTCGGGTTCAGCGGCCATGACGTCGGTGGGGCTGTTTTGCATACTGTTGCCGATTTTTTTGTTGATGGGCCATTATCTGATCGCAGAAGCCCACCAATTTATTGGCCGTATCGAAGGGACGCCCCGGCACTACTGCCTTTTGCCTCACTGCTTATTATGTTATTTGCGGTAGTGGCTAGCCTCGTGAGCACACGAGGTCTCTTGTTGGCGCAGCCCTGGCCGCTAATATTTCGTGATCTGATGCTATTGGGGTGGTCTGTCTTGCTCACCCAGTTGGATGTGGCCCGTGGCTGGTTGCCGCTTAGATTCACCGGCGGTTTTATCCTCGGCGGCCTGTTGTTTACGCTGTTGCCGTACGCTTCCTCTTCTGCTTTACAAGCCCTGGTTGAGGGTGGGGTGATATTCGGGGTGCTTAGCCTCTTTCGCTGCTGGGCCAATCGCCATGGCCTCGAGCGGTTTGGCCTCGGTGATGTGTATTTACTCATGGGATTGAGTGTATGGCTAACATTGCCGGTGACGGTGTCACTGACGTTGTTTGCGCTTGGAATTATTTTGTTGCAAGCCGGTCTGGCTTGGCTGGGATTGGCACCACAGCCGCGTGAAATCCCCTTTGCCCTTATCTTTGCGGCAGTCTTACCGTGGCTATGTTGACTCAACAACTTCCTTTATGAACAGGTGAACACAAGATGAAAAAACAGTCTGTATCGCCCGTACATCGGGGGATATTAACCATTGAACTGTTAATCGGGCTGGTTATTATTATGCTCGCTGGTCTTTACGGCTATCCCCGTTATACGCAGTACCTGCAAGAACTGGAATGGGGCGTGGCGGCCAGTAACATGACCGCGGTTGGCCGTGCCGCCAAAAGTTATATCAGGGATAACCGCGATACCCTGGTCAATCGTGTCAAAGGTGGCACGCCGATCACCGTCAGTGCCGCAGAATTACAACAAGCGGGGTATTTACCTGCCGGGTTTTCGTTGAGCAATACCGCCGCACAAACCTATCAGGTCGGTATTGCGCGTGATCCGCACTTTCATGAAAAACTGGTGGCTTTTGTGCTCACTTCCGGCGGTCAGGAAATTTCTTACTTAGGATTGCGCACTATCTCGCAAAAAGTGGAAGGGTCCGGCGGCTATATTTGGCCGGATAATCTGGCTGTCGGGGCGTTTGCGGGGTGGGAAATGAATTTGACCCGCTATGGTCTGCGCGCCGCAAGAGGGCGGCTGGCTACCTGGTTATCCTCTGATGTGCTCGGGACGGACAGGCAGGAAAGTGACCGATTGTATCGCTATAAAGTGAATAACCGTCCAGATCTTAATCGTATGCATACGGATATCGATATGCATGACAATAATTTGAATAATGTGAAAGGAATACAGGCGAAAACAGGTCATTTCAGCAACACTCTTACCACGGAGAATGACATAAAAAGTAACCAGGGGTGGCTCATCACGTCGAGCGGTAAAGGGTGGATGAATGAGCCCCATGGGGGTGGACTGTATATGGATAACGATGACTGGATCCAGTCGGTGAATGGCAAAGGGATATCGACCACGGGTCAACTGAAAGGCGGTACGGTTCATGCCGATGGCCGCTTGTCCACGGGCGAATTTTTGCAGTTGGATAACGCAGCGGAATCTGGTAATGCCTGTGATAAGGTGGGATTACTCAGCCGTGATGCAGTGGGTGCCGTGCTTTCTTGTCAATCCGGTGTCTGGACAGCCCTGGGGGGTGGCAGTATGTCACGCGCAGGGGTGGATGCCTTATCCATAGAGGCGCCCGGAAATTTTAATTTTATCCTGGTGTCGATTTCATCAAAATTTTATGCCACCGATGGTTCACATACCTCAAGGGCGAATTTTACTGTGTTGGTTAATGGCACCGTGAGGGGAAAAATAACGAATAGCCTGCATGTCAGTAAAGGTGGCTCTCGGGGCACTACTGGGGCTACCAAACGGTGGGGGTGGCGCAAAAACAATACCGTGTCAACATCGCTAAGGGCGATAAAATCAGTGTCGCGCTGGGTTCAAGTCGCTATCATTTGACCAGTGATATCAAAATTGATTTATCGAATTAACAGGTTAATACCGTCGCTATGTTAACAGTATGAAAACGCGTTATCCTTTATCATCTTAATCAAACTAACGAAAAAATCATGGCAAAAAAATCACTGGAGCAAACAACCGCCAATATGGCTAAATTTTTACAGGATCAGTCGCTGTCCTTGCTGGAAAAATTAGACATCCTGGACCAGGATGAGCTGGCTGATGAATGCCAGGAATTGCATGAACTGGCGGAAGCATTACATCAAAAAATTAGAAAAAAATATGGCCCTCCTCCCGATTGAGGACTAATGCAGGACCTCTGCTTTTAACGGAAACTCCCCATGAAAAATTATTACTACGCTATTTTGGCGGGCTTGCTGCTGTCTGGCTGTCAGGTGCCTAAAACCGATCAGACCGCCGCGCAGGCGCTGGATAAGGAAACCAGCGCGATTTCACGCACGCAACAACAGCTCCATCAGGCCGGGGCCATCAATCAAAAAATGCAACGTTTTCCACAGGCTATCCGCAGTGATGCTCAACGACTGGATCTGGATTGGCAAGGCGATGCCGTTGAATTGTTAGCTCAATTGGCGTATCAACGAGGGTTAACCTTTGCCTACAGTGGGGTGCGTTTGCCGCTACCGCTCAATGTGCATGCCCGCTATCTCCGCTTTGATGATTTGTTACGCCAGATTGAAGCGCAAATAAGCTGGCGGGCCACGTTGAGGCAACAATCCAACACACTACATCTGTATTTTGCTTTACCCGATAAGCGAGGCACTGTGTCATGAAAAAACCGGCACTGGCGGGGTTGATGCTGCTATTCACGCTCCCGGTGTTTGCCGACGAACAGGCAGTGCCCCCGCCTGATATCAAAACCTACCTTAATCCCTCCAGCCAGCAGCGCGGGATGAGTGACACCGTCTATCAAATGCTAACCGAAGCGGGGCGCACCCTAGGATTTCGCGGTGGTAAAGCCCAACGTGCCTGGGAACTGCAAGCGGCGTTACGGCATAAGGAGCCAACACTCAATACTTTGTATGATTTTCGGCCGCTTATTAGCCGCCAGGGCTGGTTGCCGCCGGTGATCGCCGCGACCAAGGACATTGCTCATATCACAGCGGATCAGATACGTACTGCCAGCAGGGTGTACAACATTGTGTCGTCAGAGCGGTTTGTCAGTAATCCGCCGGGCTGGCGTCAGTATTTACTTGCCGGGTTGGCTACCGCCCCCACGGCACTCCCCGCCAGTGCGGTGCTGCCGAAAGACGGCCAGCAACGCACCATCTGGCGTCAGGCGGTAGAAAAAGGCTGGTCAGAAGGCCGTGACAGCGCTGATCACACTCTGGAAGCCAATTTTAATCGCCTAACTCGTGATTACGCGGGCATGTTGCACTATTCAACCTTGTTGCAGCAAGGCATGGTGACTGCGCCACGTATTACCGAACAACAGCAAACCGTCACCGGCACCCCGGATCAACTGATCATTGGCGACAAGGTAAAACGGTTAAAACAACGGGCCCGGTTTGATAGGGATAAAACCCACTGGCAACCGATCATTACCACGGAGAAATGAAATGTCTGCAGATAGCCTGCCTCCCTTTGATTTCAGCGCTGGCTTAAGCGCGGATACCTTGCGCCGCTTTTTTACCTGGTGTGCGCGTCACAACGTCACCGATATTCATCTGCAAGGCGGCTCGCCCCTGATTGTTGGTCGTTACGGGCGACTAGTAAAAGCCAGTGCCTTTCGCCTGGAAGATGCGCAATTAACTAAATTGATAGATGAAATATTTACACCAAAAATCAAGGCGATGGTGAAATCTGGTCGGGGTGTCGATCGGGCACTGCAACTCGATGGCGATGCGGATCAGCGCTACGGCCTGAGTCGCGGCGAACGGTTACGCTTTCGTGCCAACTTTATTCAGGTCACGGCAGGGCGCCAGGAATTGACCATGGCCGTCACCTTACGGCTTATTCCCACGCACATTCCCGCATTGGAAAGTCTCGATCTGGAGCCTGATTTGTTGCGCCATCTACTGCCGCATAAAGGATTGATATTGGTGTGTGGTGAAACCGGTTCAGGTAAATCCACCTTACTGGCGGCGATTTATCAGTATTGTTGCCGTTTGTATACAGACAGAAAAATAGTGACCTTTGAAGATCCGATTGAATATATCCTCGGCACGCCAGAAAACCTGCTGCCACCTGCGCAATCACAGATTGGCCGTGATGTCGGCAGCTTTGCCGAAGGACTGAAACTGGCCCTGCGTCAGGCACCGGATGTGATTGGGGTCGGAGAAATTCGAGATAGGGAGACCTTGAGCGGCGCGATAGCCTGCGGGCAATCAGGGCACTTATGTCTGTCTACCTTACACACCCATTCACCCGGCGAAACCATCCCACGTGCGGTGCTGATGTTTCCCGCAGAAATGCGTGAAGCCGCCGCCCGTGATCTGCTCGGTGTCTTGCAAGTCATTGTGGTACAGCAGTTACTGCGAACGACTGATGGCAAGCGCCAGGCAATACGCGAATATTTGATTTTCGATGAAGCAGTACGCCGAGAACTGGCCTGTTTGAATTACACCCAGTGGAGCCACTGGATTGACAGTCGTTTGCAGGCTCAACAAGCCCGTTTGGCCGATAAAGCTTGGCAGTTATATCAAACAGGCCGTATCCCTCGGGATGAAATGCTGAATGTTGTTAGCCACGGTGAACTGGAACAGCGGGAAAGAGATCGTTGCTAAATATTCAGTAATGTTTAATTTCCGAACAGATCAGCATGGGTTTCCGTGCGTTCAAACCGAACAGAATGGCTGTCCAGGGTGTAAATCAGGACCCAATCAGATTCGATATGCAGGTCTCGAGAAGGTTTCCATTCGCCTTTAAGTGGATGGTCACCCAGTTCACGCGGCAGGGGGTTACCTTTCAGTAGCAGTATGATCACGGTACGGAGTTTATTCATATCTTTACCCCGTTATGTGGAGATATTGTAATGACAAAAATCCAACAATACGACTGCGGCCCTCCAGATTTACCTCCCATTAGGGGACTGACAGATTGGCTGGCCATGCTTATGGGTTGTAATATCCATGCTCAACACTACCAGAGAGTACGACACTATGTTCGTGGTCTTCTTTGTGCTCTGCTTAACAAACAGGAACGTAGTGCGCTGACGCTTTCCGATAATGTCATAGAGCAGTACACAGCCTTGCCCCTCCTTCTCAATCTTTGCAAAGAGATGCGTCAATACAAAGCAACAGACCAGCTCACCTCATTGGAGGTCTATTTATCCACTTTACCTGGCATAAATATGAAGACCTGTACGCTGACTTGGAGGGTAAGAACAGCCGAGAAACGCCATCAGGCGCTGATACAAAGCCGTCAGGCAGTCAGCATGCTGGCCTGGAAGATAAAAAAAATGCGTGAAGCATCTAACCAAACCTGCCCCTGCGATGACTATCACAAGATAACTTTCTTGGCTCCTGAGGAAAAAAGAGGTTCACAGGTAGAGCAGATGTTAAGTGATCCAGTCTGCAACAGTAAGCATCCCATCAGGGACGAGTGAAAAAGCCTTGTCGTGGGTTACCAAAGTCGCTTTAGCTGCTATCGCATGCGCGGCAATCAGCATATCTAATGCGCTAAGGGTGATACCGGCAGCGGCGCAAGAAGCACGCAAGTCCCCGTAAACGGTTGCCGCTTCGCCATCCCAAGGCAGTATTTTAACACGAAGAAAAAATTCGCGTATGAGGCCCGCAAAGGTGACTGGATGGCCTTTACGGGCGAGTCCGTAAAGCAATTCAGCTTGTGTAACGACCGAGATGACGATGCTTTCCATCGGTAGCACAGCCAATCGCTGGCGCGCTTCCGGTGGATTACCTTTGATAACATAGCTTGCCATGTTCGTATCTAGCATAAAGCGATTCAAAATAGATCCCTTTCTTCAGCGGATAGATTTTCACGATCAACCATGAAATCTTCCGGAATATCAGTGCTATCGGCTAGCGCGAAAAAATCTTGCCAGGATGCTGGCTTAGACGATAAAACAACCTCGCCCGTATCCTGGTTACGACGAATAAAAACTTCTGATCCCTTGAATCGGAACTCCATCGGGAGCCGTACGGCTTGACTGCGACCGGTAGTGAACAGTTTGGCTGTAGTTGACATGTTTATCTCCTTGTTGATACCTATCAAAAGTATATATCACACATAAATACATATCAATGGTATGTATTATCACTGCGCTACCGTTTATTTTATTTTTTGTAAGGAGCTTATTTGGACATTTCGCCCTGGCGGGATGCGTCAAGGCCGTTGACGATTTTTGGCATTCCGGCGTTGTTGTTGACGCTGTATTTTGCCTGGTTTCGTTGGCCAACGCTGCTGACACTGGCACTCTGCACCGCCATTATCCTCTTTTTTAAAGTCCTTTCGGTTTTTGGCTACACCCTGACGGTGCTCACCCAGCGCCTGCTGCATCTGATGCGCGGTAATCCGGTGGTGGGTCGCCCCTGGTGGTATCGGAAATTTTTTGAATAAAAGGAGTTAGACATGATTGCGACTGAAAATACCTGGCTGGTTATTCCCTATGACCAGCTGCCTGCCGCCAAACGCGTCGCGGGAAAATTACCTCAGGGTGATCACGCTCTGGCATTCGATAACGTGCAGAAGCTCTGGTTTGCCAAGCCTGGCGCCGATCTGAGCATACTACGTCAGTGGTTGCCGGCTCCACTGGCCAAAATGCCTATAGAAACCAATCCACGTGAGGAGTTTGCTGAGGTATTGGCGGCAGCGGGTTTTGAACTGGATGGCTTGCCGGAAATGGATGGGCAGCACCACAGGGTAAGAACCTTTGCGGATAAATCAGGCGAAAAAACAGGGGTTTATGTGGGCTATCTGGATGGCGTACCCGCAGGCTGGTACCAGGATCACCGCCTTCACGCTGAACCGCAAAAATGGAAGACCAGTAGGCAAACAAAGGATAAACAGGCGCAAAACCATGTGCGGGCCAGTGCCTTACAAAAAAAACAGTCCCGGGCCACTGCCCAGGCCCGTCAATACCAACATCATGCTCATCGCATCAGTCAATTAGTGGCGTTATTGCCGGAGGCCTCAGCTCAGCATCCTTACTTGCTACGTAAAGGTGTTAAAGCGACAACAGGCGTAAGACAAGACAAACGCGGCAGGCTGGTTATTCCGCTGCGTAATGCCGCCGGAGAAGTCCGAACAGTGCAACGTATCGGCGGTAATGGTTTTAAATCGCTGAAAAAAGGCGCGCAGAAAGCGGGCAGCTTCTTTGTCGTCGGCGGAGCATTGCAAGCCGGTCAACCACTGCTATACGCCGAAGGCTATGCTACCGCTGCTAGCATCCATGCTGCCACTGCTCTCCCGGTAGTGATGGCGGTGGATGCGGGTAATTTGCCGCAGGTAGCAGCCGCGTTGCGTATCCGCTACCCCGATAGTCAGCACCTGTTTTTGGCCGATGATGATCGCAAAAATAGCGCCAACAAAGGGCTAAAAAAAGCCCAAGAAGCAGCTAATCTCACCCGAGGGCGTGTCGTCTCACCGGTATTCACCGCGGAGGAAATCCAAAAAAATCTTACCGACTTTAACGACTTGCAGCAAGCACGAGGCGTCGATGCGGTGCGGGAGCAACTCGCTACGCATTTAGCGGCCTTAACACTGCATTCAGCATCCTTACTCACTGAAAAACAGGAACAATCTGTGAATGCAAAAAACACAGCATCATTAGAGACGCGACCGGATGATCAACAAAACGCTTCTGCAGAAGCTGACGATCAATTGCTTACAGCGGTGAGCAGTGATGAACAGCCAGAGGTCACCGCCTGCGATAACGGTATCTACACTGAACCCGTTAAAGATCATGCTGTACCCCAACCAGTAAAAGCAGCTGATTTAGATGCGGTACTACAGAATATCACCCATCAATATGAAGGCAAGACGGTGGTCTATGCCCACCAAGGTGAGCGTGCCTTTATCGATCATGGCAACCGCATCACCATGGCGTCCCCCGCCGCCAGTCAAAATGACACCCTGGTGCTGGCGGCCCTGTTGGTCGCCAAGCAACATTATTACGGCAAAGTGGAATTAACCGGCAGTGAGGCGTTTAAACAACGTGCTATTCATTTAATCGCCCAACATAAGCTGGCACTGGTGCTAAAAAATCCTCAGCAGCAATTGATGCTCGATGAGGCCAGAAAGAAATCCGATCATCGTGAAGCAGCCACCCCGGTTGCTGCACCCGTTGATGCAATCGTGGCAATTGATAGCTCAACAGCAAACCCGCCAAAGGTAACGCCCACCGACGCCCAGAGGCAGGCTGAAACCCCGCGGAAAAATTAACCGGAAAGCTGCTAGAACACAGCGCTTCACCGTACCAGTTTAATCAGGCGGAAAACATGAGTTATTTTGTCAGAATGCGTACTGTCGGCGGTGAAAAAGTGATTTGGGGCAAGGAATTAAGCCAGGCTGTGGCTGACAGTGGCATGAAAATCGGCGATATGATCACCTTGCGCTGCTTAGGTCAACACCCCGTCACCCTCAAAGTCCCGGTGAAAGATGAGCAGGGCACCCTTCTCCGTTGGGAAAAAAGAGAGGCGCATCGTAATCAATGGGAAATAAAATCAGCCATCGATCCCCGTCTTCTGGTAAGCGATCGGCGGCATGTCTTTCCTCCTGCCTCGCTACTCGCTTACGACCGGGTGGCCTTTGAGCAGATACAGCAATCGGTACTGAGCCAAACCGGGATCACGCTATCACTGCCTGCCAGCGAGTCGCCATTGCTCTGGTTGCAACCGGATGGCAAGGGAACACAAAAAATAGGCAACCCCGAAACGGTGTCGTTACCCACGCCCAATCAGGCGGCGGGGACGCCAGTGATGAGTGCTTGTTTGCCAGAGGGTCAGCTCTCGCTGCAACTGGTGCAGGGAAACGGCGATTATTTGCAGGGGATTGTGCGGCACAAAGGAGAATATCAGCACGTACTGGGGCAACTTTGCACCCGAGAAAACGGTTCGCGCTACCTGGCACTGAATGTCGTTGAAGCCGATGGACTACGCCCGATTGGCCACGGCAATGCCGTGAATCAGGTTCGGGGCGCGATTGTGGCCTATGACACCTTTGTGTTTCGTCTGCAAGGCGAAGGAAATAAGGTAGTGGCCAAATTGGATCAACCAGAAAAGATGACACAGGTATGGCATAAAAAGTTGGGATTTACTCAACACTACACTCCAGTGACAACGTCACCTGCACCGGATGCCACTGTAATGGCAGCAAATACACCAAAAATGGATCCGGGTCATGCGCCGCGTCCCGGTATGTAGAGGTCATTTTGAGCGATAGAATGAAAAAATTACAGGGCGTATTGTTGTTCAGTGCTTTGCTGATAGCAACGACAACTTTTGGTCAGGCTGCACCTTGCCGTGCTTACAGCGCGGCGTTAATCGGCAGTCAAAGCGGCTATGAACAGGCAAAAAAGGCTGCTGACGCCTGGGCGATGCGTGAAACCCAGGCCACGAATGCCTTACAGCAATGTCTGGGAGGTATCAGTACTTCCCTCACTATACCGACCTTCCCCAATCTGGCCGACATCCTGAATGGGATCAAAAACAAGGTCTGTGCCGCTGCGCGGGATAAAATTTCGGGCTATATCCTGAATAACATCAATCCCTGGGGAGAATTGAAGGTGGAGGACACTCCGATACCCAGCAAAACGCTATCAGCCTCACAGCCGATCATCCCGACTCCCGACAGGGGATCTCCTTTTACGCTCAATTAGCGGCCATATCTGAGGGTTTATTGCATGAAAAAACCTCACCGAGTTGTCGATGCGGACAACGGCTTATCTGTGCCTGCGCCTTACCGGGCGGCCATTGAGCTGCATCAGCAAAATCAGTTGGGTGCCCGCTTTGCCCGCACGACACTTAAAGTGTGCTTGATAACCAGCTTCTGTCTGGCGTGCTCAGTATTGTTGAATGGTTATCTGGCCTGGAAAGTGGCGCATCCACCGGTTAGATATTTTGCGACACAAGAGGGGCGGGTGATCCCGCTGATCCCCCACCCATCAACCGGCGTTCACCTTGGCTGAGGTGGCCGATTTTGGTGGCAGCGTGATCCGCGATGCTTTCACACTGGATTTTGTTCATTTTAAAGTACAGATGAGCGCGATCGCTTCCCGTTTTTCCGACGAAGGTTTTACCAGCTATTACCAGGCACTGACACAATCCAATGTGTTGGCGGCGGTGCGCGATAAAAAGATGAACCTGGCGGTGATGGTAGCACCCGGCGTGGTTCGACAAAAAGGCCCGTTATCCAACGGGGTGTACGCCTGGGAAATCCAGTATCCAGTGACATTGAAACTGGCCGGCCAGACCACATCCCTGCCCGAGCAACGCTTTATCTTTTCTTTGTTTATTCAACGCGCTGACGTGAGGGATAAACCCACTGGCCTGGAAGTGACTCAATTAGTGACCTTTGATGCAAAATAACGGGATCTTCATGATGAAAAAATACTCTCTTTTTCTGCTACTGGTTAGCCTAACAGGGCACGCCAGAGCAGCTGAAAGTAACAATCATTGGCAGTCGGCTACATCTGCATCGACTGCTAGTCCAGAAAAACAGGTACCACCCAAAGATCAAGAACCGTTGGCCACGCTGCCTCTACCGTCAGCGGCACTGCGCTATACCCAGGAGCAGGCCACACCGTTATCCGGTGCAGAAATAGAACAACTTGGCCGTGCAGCGGATGCCGCCAGTCGCGGGCGGGCTTATCAGTCACGGGTAACCCTGCCGCGCATCAGCACCTTGACGGTCAATTTATCGCCCGGTGCCAGTGTACCCATTTTGCGTACTGCCGCCGATCAGACCAGCAGTGTCACCTTTTCTGACAGTACCGGCGCGCCCTGGAAACTGGGGGCACCACCGTTTAATTCCAACAACAAAGGCTTTCAGGTGAGCTACATCCCCGGCAGCGCCATGATGGCGGTTCAGGCCTTGCGCCGTTATGACACCGGCAATGTGACCGTTTACCTGGAAGGCCTGGCAGTGCCGGTGGTGGTCAATTTAACCAGCGGTGAGCCTGACAACAAATCAGCAACGCAAATCATGGACAGCCGGTTAGATTTGCGACTTCCCCAGCGCGGGCCTGACGCAAAACCAATGGCGCAACCGGAAAGCAAAATTGGCCTGTACAACACTGTATTGCAGGCATTTTTGGATGGGATGCCTCCCCTGGAGGCTAAACGGTTACGCACCAACGGTAACCTGGCATCGACGACAGTCTGGCAACTGGGTGACGATCTCTATATTCGCTCGCGTAGTGAAATTAGGGATGAATTTGAGCAAACCCTATCTTCCCTCGACGGCACTCACCTGTGGAAATTGCCGCTAACACCCTATGTCAATTTTTCCGTGATGGGCCGTACCGAGCCGTTGACCATCCATCTGGAGTAACCCATGCCTATTGAAAAAGAGTTGGCGCTGGATACCAGCAAGTCATTGATACTGATAGTGATTGGTGTCGTTGTTTTAGGGTTTGCGATTTACCTGGGCTACAGCTTGTACAACAAACCCGCTGAGGCACAATCCAACTACGCGATCGACAGTGTGGCGGCCAATGTCGGCCGTCACACCACAGAAAGTGCCCAATACCGCGAACTGCTGGAAAAATATAACGCCACCGAGGCAGCTATTGCCCGCGAAGAAGGGCAAAGTTTTGTCGCCCGTATCCGCGAAGGCGCTATCGACCCCGGTGAGAAAAAACAGCCGGGTCGGCCACCCGATAAGCTAAACACAGTGCCACCTGAGACCAGTGGTGAACGTTCAGTGGCCGCCGATAATTCAGGGTTAAGTGAGAATCGCAGGAAAGCGATTGATAGTTTGCTCCAGGATTTAAATGGGCAGTGGCAACCGGTGCCGTTTCAATTGGCATCACGAATCGAGGGAGGAGAAGGGAATAAAGGGGACACCTTTACCGCCTGGACAGCCAGTTTAGCGCCAAAATATAAGGATGCGCCGCATTTTGCTGGCAGGGAAATCACTGATACAGAAATCGTGGCACCTTACACCCGCGTGCCGGGTGTCATTGAAACCGCCGTTGATTCTGATAACCCTGATTCACAGGTTTTAGCGACTATTCCCAGCAGTCGTTACGCCGGCGCGCAATTGCATGCCCGTCGTGTTCAGCTAGCCGGTGACGGTGTCACTATCCACTTTGAGCGCATGAGTTGGCGTGGACAAACTTATACCGTCGATGCTTACGCGCTCAGTGATGACACCTTGCAATCCTCTGTGGCAAGTGACGTCAATCATCGTTATTTTTCGCGCATTATCTTGCCGGCCATCGCCATGGGTCTCGGGCGCACTGGGCAATTGTTTGAGCAGTCCAGTACGCAAAATATGATCACCCCGCAAGGTAGTGTGATCCAGACCCGCCCGGCTACCCCGAGCGGTAGCACTATCGCAGGGACTGTTGTCGGTGGGATCGGCAATCAGGCAGGGCAGGTGATGACCAGCGATGCGGCACGATTACCCATCAAACAGGCCACGATTAACCGTGGGCAAATTATCGCCATTCAATTTATTGGCGGCGTGTATGAAGCAAATAACGTGCGTCGGCAAACTGAGTCGGGTAGCCAGCAGCAACCCTCGACAGGAAGGGCACCATGAAACGTGAAAAAACGGACCTGTTTAATTTCGATACAGTGGACACCAATGATAACGAGGGATCCAACAGAATCAGCGAGCCTGAGATCCTTATGGAGACAGTGTCACAACCCAAACGCTGGTTTGGCCTAGGATTACGCGACCTATTGATACTGGCGGTCTGTGTCATCCTGGGTGTGGCTTACCTCTTTTGGCCCAATACACAGGTCCAGCAAAGCTCTGCCCGATTTGCCCCCTCTGAACCCAAGGCATGGAACTCAGCTTACCAAAAAACGGAGCCTGGAGTATCCACTATGCCGTTAGTGGTCGATCCCAATACACTTTCCGTTGCAGCGGAAGCCTTGACCACCTTTAAAAAAGAGATAGCGACGATTTTGGAAGCGCGCCGTAGTTTCGCGGAGGAAAATCGTGAGGCTATAGGGGCGATATCAGAGCGCCTGGCGTTGGCTAATCAACAGGTTAAGCAGCTGGAACAGCAATTGAGTGACATGGCTATCCGCCTGGAAAGCGTACGCACTCAACCCGCAGCCTCAAAACAAAGGGTCTCTACGCCAGTGAAAAAAAGAACCCAAAATCCACAACGGGCCAGTACCGATGGCTATCAGATCAACACCCTGTGGCAAGGTATGGCGTGGGTATCGTATAAGGGCAGCACTCATGCCGTCCGTGAGGGCGATACGCTGGGCAAGCTGAAAATAAAACATATTGACGTTTCAAAGCGGCAAATTGAAACCTCTGCCGGCATCATCCGTTGAAGGAAGTAAAATGAATACTGACCTGATCCAGATGCTGGTTAACTTTTCCCGCAATATTACCCAGTCCGGCATCAATTTGGTGATGACGCTGGCTGTAGTAATGGGGATCGTCAGCGCCATTGTTTATCTGCTGCGCTTTGCGCTCCCCAAAAGCCATCGGGGGCCGGCTCAGAGTCGAGCCTCGGTAAAATGCTGCTGTTTCTGATGCTGTGTGGCGGGTTGATTGCGTTAAGGCAAATGATGAATGCCTCTGCCCATCAGCTAGGCTTCGGCGATGTGACCTTTGATGCCATTGCTTATGTTTCATCGACCAAATACGGCCCGGCTGCCGAGGCCATTAATGCGGTACTCACTTTGCTGCGTTTGCTGGGAGTCATTTTTTTCTACCAGGGCATGAGGCGCATGAAACGCTCTCTGGTTGACGGCCATACTGGCCTGACGGCCGGCGAAGATGTTTCCAACGGCGTGATTAAACTGCTGATTGGCACGCTACTGATTTGCAACCCTTACTTTTTAACCGCATTGCAAAACACCCTTACCATCGTCTGGTAATCAAGCATTACCTGACACGTTAATCCTCACTATTTTATCCATAATCAGGAGATTTTATGCACCCCTTTAACCATCCAGTACTATTTGTCTGCACCCATCTTTCTCTAACGGCTGAGCGCCTTAGCCAAAAAATGGCGCAAGGGTTAATCGCGCTGATTGGCCTGTGTACCGCCCAGGTTGCTTCAGCCGATGAGGATATTGCTGGCATGGTCAATAGCATCACTTCGGGTATCACCAGTGTCAAGCCAGGGCTGCTGTTGGCGGCGCAAGTGGCGGGCATCGGTTGCGTGATTGCCGGTATTTTCTTGTGGCTACGCAAGAAAAACGATCCGCATGTTAAAGGCTCGCACATCGCCATCTTTATCGGTATTGGCTGCATTCTAATTGCACTGGATCAGTTCATCAGTCGTGGTCAAAAGCAGGCAGGTTTCCGGCCAGTCAGTGTGAGCTGATTGTTGTGGCATTGTCACCAAAAATGATAGGTTTTACGAGGCTCATCCATGCTGGTTTTTTCTCTACTACGCCATACTTGGGGTCAGGAGTCACAAAAAAGCACTCCAGACAAACTCCATCGCCAAGCACATGAAAACAGTCAACATCAATGCGAATTTTGTGGTTACACCTCAAAAAATAACCACCTGCATTTTGTTGATCACAATCCGCTCAACCACCACAGTGACAACCTCACGGTGGTCGATCCCTTATGTAAAGCTTGGCAAAACCTGGGCGCACTGGATGCTGACGATGGATTTGTGGTGTATTTGCCTGAAATAAGACCTGAAGATGTTAATCACCTGCAGCGTGCCGCTATTTTGGCACTGCAATCAGCCGATCCCGCTTATCGGGATGTCGCCAAAACAGTGATTAACTGGCTGGCGGCGCATAAAAAAGAGGTAGAAGCGTTTTGGGGCACGGCTCATCCTGGTGAATTTGCCGAAGCACTGATGCAGGCAGGTGACGAACAACGCACTGAATTACAGAGTCGCTGGCGTCATTTGGCATTGATACTCAATCCCAAAAAATTGACCGGTAAGGGGATCTTTGCTGATGGCGTGCCTGAATCGGATACGGCTCTGTGGGCGGATTTGTATAAAAGTTACTTAAGCCACGATTGATTGTAATGGCTCAACTTTTGGTATTTATTCCGAGGTGAAAATACCAACCAAATTGCGACCACAATAGGCGACGCGCTCAATCCGTACAATATTAGCCATAACACGGAATAGGATCGCATAGCGCCCGACAGTTGCCATACGTGCTTCCTCTCCAATATCAGGACGCAGTTGGTAAAGCAACGGGTTACATTGGATGTCGTAAAATTTTGTGCGGATCTCCCGGATGAATGTTACTGCACGACCAGGATTATCCTGGCCGATATAGTCAGCGATATCATCCAGATCACCTTCAATGTAGCCCGAGAGTTCCAGTTGCGTCACTTTTTTTCATCCGCCGCAATCGACTGATATTTATCTTCGAGACGATCAAATACGTCATCAATTGATCTCCCGGGTGTTTTATCACTTATCGCCTCTTGCCAAAGTCGACTCAGATCGCCGATGTTTTGCTGCCGCAGTCGATGTTTATATGTCCAGTCACGTAACGCATCGCGAACAACTTCGCTACTCGATGCATATTCACCAGTAGCCACCGCGTTGCGGATGGTATGAACCATTTCAGATGGCAAGGCAATGCTGATTTTCTCGGCGCTGGCCATGAGGATACCCTTCATTAAAAGTAGGAATAATTCTTACTATAGTATCAAAACGGGAAGGAGTGGCAATAAAAAAAGGGCAAATCAGATAAACATCTCCACTTTTTACACCTCCCATTTTCATTTGAACAACACGGGATCAAATATCATTATGATCGAAAAAACCCTCACTGCCATTGAGTCAGCGATAGCGGCGGTTTCACGCTACACCCTGGGCAAAGATTTCACCACTTACTGTGATCTGCGTACCGTGATTGGCTTAACAGAAGAAGATGAAATGCTTCGCCCGCCTTGCAGGCGCCTTACATTTTTGTCACTCATACCGGCGATTACGCCAGTGTATTTGAAATCCAGGGCGCATTTTGCGAGTTTGATGAGCAGGCCGCCTTGAGTGAGGCCGAGAAAAAAGAAGACGCCTACTCTTTTCATTATTACATTGCACGCTTGCATACCGCGCTGGCTAGTGAATTTAAAGCCTTGGGCCACAAGCTCAGTTTTGTCTTTGAACGTGATCCGGATAAAGCGCGGGAAGAATTAACTCGGCTAATGTCCCCGCAATCCCGTGCCACTCGTCGTATTGGGATTGATTTGGATGACATTCTGCAGGAAAAAATCGATAAATTAGTCCCTTTTGTCGCGCGGGAACGGGCTTTTATGGTGGTTTATACTGGGCGGATTGCTCTGCCTGCCTCAGAGCTAAAAGAAGAACAACAGCGCCTAAACCAACAGCTGGAAGGTGCCCCCGTTGCCTGTTTCTGCCAGGATCCAGAACATTATCGCCTAGAGGGCTTGAAGATCCGCCATGATGCGCTAGTGAGCAAGATAGAACAGGATTTTTCCACCGACGGTCAGGGTGTATTACTGCGCCTGATGGATGCGCATGAAGTGGGATTCAGTATTCAGGAAGAAATTGATCGCACTGGCACCGCCCGCAATTGGCAACCCCTGTTGCCAGGGGACCCAATTTTTCCTCACGGGATGCCGAAAGGCGAAGATCACAGCGGACTATTGCCCCCTCACCTGAATTATCAGCTGTTCTCGCAAGAAGCCAATACCTACGGTAATCTGGTCGAACTGGATGGCCTCTGGCACAGCAGTCTGGCGTTGACACTGGGGCCACAAAAGCCGGAGACCTTCACTCAACTGTTTAACAAGGTCAATCGCAAAGTGCCCTTTCGAATTCGTTTTGATCTGATGCCCGGTGGGCACGATATTTTGGGTAAAAAACGCACCGCACTGGATTTTCTCGCGGTGATCCCCTCACTGCGCCCGGTGTATGCTGCCGTCAATTGGCTGGCTAACAACAATGATAGTGATCCCACCTGTGTGATGACCATTACGGCCAGTACCTGGGCGGATAATCCACAGGGCGTGAAACGCAATATCACGATGTTACAGAAAGCCTTCCCATCCTGTGGAGTCTGCGAGATCACCCGCACGTTTGGCGATCCGCTGCGCGCCTGGACTGCTACGATTTTAGCCGCTGCGACTAACGGTGGCGTTAATCTGTTATTTCCCCCCTTGTCCGCAGCCCTGGCAATGTTGCCACTGAGTCGGCCCGCGACGCCCTGGCCGGATGAAGCGAGTGTGGTGTTTCAAACCGTCGATGGCAAACCCTTTCCGGTGCGTTTGGGCAGTTCGCTACAGGAAAAATTCACCGAAATTATCACTGGTGAACCCGGGTCAGGCAAATCGGTATTACTGAATGTGCTTAACGAAGTGGTGATCAGCAACGGTCAAACTCAGTTACCTTTTTTGAGCGTCATCGACAAGGGCTACAGCGCACAGGGATTGATACGCCTGCTCCGCGATGCGCTGCCGCCTGCGCGCCGTAATGAAGTGGTCGGCATGGTGCTACAAAACGACGCACAACATTGCCGCAATCCGTTTGATATTCAGCTGGGAGCGCGTTATCCGCTGATGCCAGAGCGGACTTGGCTGCTCAATCTCTGCTACGCCCTATGTACCGATCCCACTACCGGCCATCCCCCCAATGCCAAAGACACCCGGCAAATTCTGGGCAGAGTGATCGATGAAGCTTATCGTAATAATGCAGAAAAAAGCCCGATCCGCTACGCCCCCACACTGGTGCCAGCGGTGGATAAGGCGCTATTCAACACCGGTTTGCGTGATCAATATACCGACAGTGAATGGGAGGAATTTGCCTGGTATGAAGTGCGCGATATGCTGTTTGACAAAGATTGTATTAGGGAGGCCACCCTGGCGCAATACCAGGCGGTCCCTGAGCTGACCGACTTGCAGGGTTGGCTAAACCATGAGGATGTGCGCCATGCCTTCGGCAACATCAATCGGGATGGATCACAGGAATTATTACTGGGCACTATTTCACGCTGCCTCACGCAAGCCAGCACCGAATACCGCATGTTGGCAGGCCGTACCCAGTTCGCCCTCGATGCTAATACCCGCGTTATTGCCATCGATTTGAATAATGTGATAGGTGATGATTCTGATGAGGGGCAGTTACGTACTGGCATACTGTATCTGTTTGCCGGGCAAGTGGCCGGCGGGGATTACAGCTTGCCGCAGTACCGCGAGGAACTGCTGGCTAAAATTGATCCCCGCTATGAAACGTTTCATCGGGCGCGCCTGGAACAACTCGATCAGGAGCTGAAAACCAAGGTCTACGATGAGCTGCATAATGCCCGCAAAGTCCGTTTTATTTTTAGCGCGCTGGAAACCCAAGATCGGGAACAACGCAAATTTGCTATTCGTACCGTGCTTTCTTCACAGTATTTGAGTGATTTTCCGCCTGATTTGCTGAAATCAGCCAACTCGCTGTACCTGATGCGGGTTCGGCCAGAAGACGCAAAAATATTAACTGAGCATTTCCAGGTGCCCCCAACCACTGTCCGGCGTTTTATGACCCTCAGCAAAGGGGCCTGCTCCGATGGCAGCGGCACCTGCTTTTTGGCGGTATTTCGCACTAAAGTGGGGCGCATCGCACAAATCCTCAAAAATACGGTGGGCCCACGTGAACTCTGGGCGCTCAATTCCACCCCCAAAGACAGTGCATTGCGTAACCTGTTATATGAGCAACTCGACGGCCACACCGCCCGCGATATTTTGGCGGAAAATTTCCCCACCGGCAGTGCGGAAAAAATCATCGAACTGCGGCAAAAGCAGGCAGGGGAACAGGATCACAGCAACATTACCCGCCGGCTGGCGGAGGAGTTAATTGCCCGTCGCGGGACACATTTGTGAGAGAACCCAATGAAAAAAACACTGATAGTGAGCGTGCTGATAATCGCGGTCAACGCCATCGCCATGCCGGTGGAAGTCACCCAAAGCCTGCCGGTAACCAGCCAGGTTGTCCCAGCGCTCACGGCGATTAATGCCACTTTGGCACAAATCGCCGCTACCGAATTTCAAATCGGTAGTGCTATTAATCAAAATAGCGACAAACTGGCAGCGATGCTGGAAGAAACAGCCAAAACTCAGCGCGATTATGACACCTTTGCCCGCAAGACCGAGCGACTGGAAACCGCACGGCGCAGTTATACGGTACCCGATAGCCTTTGCAGCGAATCAACATCTGGCATGGTTGCGCAAGTGGCCGCTAGCTCTACAGCAATGCAAAGCCGCTTGGTGGGTGGCAGCGGGATCGCCAATAAAAATATTCAGACTGCGATCACGACCTCGGCAGAGCCTTTGGATCAGGAACAATTTCGTGCCGCCGCTATCCATGCTGATTACTGCAGTGCAGCGGAGCACGCCGTTTACGGTGGCACACCACTGTGCCCAAAAATAGCGGATCTGCCCGGTGGAGATAACGAATTGCGATCGGTGCTCTCGGGGGCCGGTAAATCCGGGAACCCCCCGGTACTGACCTTCACTCAAGCGCAGACCGATGCCGCGATGATGTACCTGAAAAACACCACTCAGCGCTCAGCCGGGGATCAACTTAAAAAAGGGGAGGCAAAAACCGCCACCGGCCAGCAATATGCAGGCCTTCTCAATCAGCACCAGGCCATTCAATCTGCTGCGGCCCATCCGCAACTGGCGATGATTGCCGCCAGTCAGGCCAGTCCGCAAACGACCGCAGTGTTAAAAGAAGCCCTCCAAACACCGTCAGCGGCGGCGTATTTTGCGCAACATGCCTCACCCGAGGCAAAACGTACCGCCGCGCTGTCAGAACGTGAACTGGAATTTTTTGAAGTCGGCCGCCGTTATGCCAATACCGACTACCTCACTGATTTGCAGGCAATGGAAGGCGATAATCTACTGCGCGAAGCGATACGCATCCAAAATCTACAAAACTGGCTGCTATTTGGCATCAAACAACAGCTCCAAGAAAGCAATATCATCAACGGTCAGCAACTGGGCCTCAGTGCTGACCAGGAATTCAGACCGCTGTTACAGCAAAAACGACAACAAATCAGCGCAGGAGTCAGCCGCAATGGATAAAGCTCAACCCGTGATACCCGCCAGCAGGTCAACACGCTGGCTAAAAGGCAGCTACTATTTCTTTAATATTTTGCTTCCCCTCTCGGAAACGCGCCGCATCGCGGCGGTATCCGCCCGCCCCTGGCGTACCCTGCTGAACCGGATACAGGGCTTGTGTCCAAAAAAATCGGCAGCAAAATCAGTGACAACGTCACTTGATTGGACGCAGGCCGTTAGAGCCAGTGGTCAAACGCCGGATCAACTGAATAAATACTATTTGGCGTCAAAAAAACGATGGGGGTTTGTTTTGTTTATTCCGATCCTTTTGATCGGTATTCTGATGGCGATGCTGTTATTGAATGCTGCCACCCTGCCCCTGATAGTGTGGATAAAGGCCAGTTTGCTTTCATTGACTTTATTGTCCGTCTCGGCTTGGGGATTTACCCGCGCTTTACTCTGCGAATACCGCCGCTGGCAGGTGCGTGAACGACGGGTATCCCCTCTCGAGCGGGGAGAATTTGGTTACTTTTTGGCGGAAACTGCCTGGATTAAAAAAACGCTGAAAAGCCTTTAGAGAAAGGGTTGGGTGCTCAAGAGTCGTATGTCTTTCACCGAAAAGGCGGGGGTGAACCCCGCCCTGCGGTTAGCTCTTAAGTTCGTAGTTCAGGAACACCGCTACCTCCGTGTTACCTTGTTTGATACGTAACTCACACAGTGAATCACGTATCAGCAAGGTGAAAAGTAAAATTGTGATACAAATCACAATTTTACTGGACAACGCGAATTTTCGCGGCATTCTGACCTCCGATTGCATTTCTGCAGTTAAGAGGCTATCCTTACGTTGATTGGACATATTGATGGCCTCGGGTTAATTGAAAAATAACTCGGGCTTTCGTCTTTCTGCCTATCACGACTGCTCAAGACAGAAAGCCTCAAGCACCCAACACCATCTTAGCAGAATTCCTTTTCAGCACCACTTTCTCCTTCCTAATAAATGTTATCAGCCCGCCTGATAACGTCTCCTATTGCGTGGCAATAAATGAAAAATTTACTGCGGTTACTCGGTATCCTGGCACTGATGCTTTATTCTGTGCACCTGCTCGCCGATGACATGAATTTTACCACCCTCTCCGGCGCAGCCAAACGCAGCGGTGATTTATCCCGCCAGATGCTGGTGATGATTTTTGGCGACATCGTGAATAATCCATTGCATCCCACTAACACCAGCATGATTGGCCAACTATTTTTTTTCTTCAATAGCATTATTGCCGCCGTAGCTCTGTTTTGGTTTGTGGCCGTTACCTTGCGCCAACTGGTGCGTGCCGGTCATCAGGGCCAGGTGTTTAGCGGGGGCAGAGGCGCGCTCTATCCGTTAACCACACTGCTCGGTTTTCTAAGCCTGGTGCCGACCGCTTCCGGCTGGTCAATATCACAGCTTATCGTGCTCTGGGCGGCCTCCATCATGGGTGTCGGCTCAGCCAATCTGATTATCGATAGAGCGGCAACCATGCTGCAAGGCGGTCAATCGTTGGTGATGCAGCCGATTGCTCCGCAAACATTGAGTGCTTCGCGGGCAATATTTGAGATGAATTTGTGTATGTACGGCATGAATGACGAACTTCATACGATGTACAGTGAAAGTGGAGCGGCAACCGGCACGCCCTATATGAACATTAAAACCTTTCCGGAAGGCTTTATGATCAGCAATGGCAGCGCGCAATGTGGATCGGCACGCTTGCCGGTTAGCCGAAGAGATAGCCGCTGGCAACCGCTTTTTAACGTACCGGTCAATACAGGCCCGTTAATCATTGCCCAAAGTAACGCGTTAGACCGCATGCAAAATCAACTTTCACAGACCGCCCTCAACTTTGCACGGCAATTTAGACAAAAAAGGCAAACAGGCACGGGTACAATTGCCGATGTGGAGAGTAAAATCCAGCAAGCAGCCCGCGAGTACGAAGACAGCATCAGCCAGGCGGTACGCACGATGGATAACGGAACGACGTTGCAGGATGTGGTGGCTACACAGCTCAGACAATACGGATGGTTGGCCCTGGGAAGCTGGTATCAAACCTTTGCCACTGCCAATAACAAGACCAACGCCGTGGTCAACATGCGCCCCACAGTAACCGGCATGTCCAGATTGGGTGAGTTAGGTGTTGGGTCTTACAACGAGCAACTTACCGTTGCCTACCGTGCACAACTACAGAACAGTACCTATGCCGCGCCGTTAGGTACACAGACCAGCAAGGATAATCAGCAAGCAAGTGATGCGACAGATGCAGCTTCTGTGCTGGTTGGAATAACTAATTTTTGGGGGAAGAGTATTGTCAATAAAGTTGTAAATATAGATTTCGGTTCAGAAAATAATGACAGCAATCAAGTCAATCCATTACTCAAGATGAAAGCCATTGGTGATTACACCTTAGGCGGAGCCACATCAATATTTAGTGCCTATACCGGTGCCAAAGTGCTAACAGCTTGGGGAAAAGGCAATCTGGCAGGAAATGTTATTAATACCATCACAGGGGCTGGGGATGCGGCGAGTAGCTTGCTGGAAGCGATAGGACCGGTAGTCTATTTTTTAGTATTCGTACTGCTGAGCATCGGTTTTAGTTTGTCGGTCTATTTGCCTTTTATCCCTTTATTTATTGGATTAGCGCCGCCACCAACTGGATTGTTGGTGTACTGATTGGCGCTACCGCCGGGTCATTATGGGCGGCGACGCATTTGGGTGGTGAGGAAGACAAAGGCAGTCGTTCGGCTTATGGCTATGTTTTTCTAATTGATGTGATGTTGCGCCCGATGTTGATGGTATTTGGCTTTCTCTTTGCCAGTCTGGTCGTGGTCGCTGTGGGCACTTTGCTCAATACACTGTTTGCTTCAGCTCTCGCCAATGTACAAACCGACTCCATCACGGGCTTGGTCAGTATTGTGGGTGTCTTAATGATTTATGCGCGTATTTGTACCACTTTGGTCTCCAGTGCATTCAGTCTGCAAGTGAGTATGCCAGATTATGTCATCTCCTGGTTAGGAGGTCGTGAAGGGGCCAGTATGCTGGGGGTATGAACGAATCTATTAAGGGTATGTTTGCCAGCTTCGGCAGCGGCGCAAAAACAGCACCCACAGCGAAGAGAATTGTGGCTACACCCGGCGTGGATAACAATAGCGACGGTATGAAATAAGCTAACAAAACTAACTAATTTTAATATAAAAATCAGTTAGTTGATGCTATAATTTAGTATAAAATCAGGAGGTAAACCATGCGAAATAAAAAAACTATTGGCGGAGCTTTGATGCATCTCGCTTTATTTTTTTATGTGTGGGCAGGCATTCCATTTTTCTTGTTTGTAAGCATTATGTCGTTTCGGATGGCTAATAACGTATATTTTAGGGCTGTGAGAGATAGAGATCTATTATATGCTAATTTATCTTTAGCCGCTCTCGTCATCCCTCTACTATGGTGCACAATCAGCTACATCAACAAACGCCTATGTCTAGCTAAAATACTCTCAGTCATTAAAAGCGATGAAAGTTATTATCCAGCGCCAGACAATGAAATCCGCGAAATGCATTCCAGTGCCTATTTCGGGATTGATCCTAAGCGCGGCACTATGCTTTATGTTCGCCTAATCAACAAAAAAGAAATTGATATTTTAGGTTTTAATATAAGTAATTGGCGAAATTGTGAGTTACGAGCTAGTAATCGATTACGTCTTTATATTAATTCTGCAGAGATGCCATTTATTGATATTCAGAATAACAAAGCCTGGTTACTGTATGAACGGATTTGCGTAATGAGGAATCAACAATACAATTATCCCTATAATTTTCCAGGCTACGTGAAACACAATACTGAACGGTTATCTGAGAAAATGGGATTTAAAATGTTACCCTGCTGAATACAGGCCAGATCGTGACGAAATGGTGTGTTCGATGTTTCTGTCGTTGCATTAAATATGAACCTCATCTACACTAGTCATGTAACTAGTCTGACAAGAGGTGTTATGATGAACACTTGGCCTGTGCAAGACGCAAAAGCGCGTTTCAGCGAATTATTAGATGCCTGTATTAACGAAGGGCCTCAACTCGTCACTCGGCGTGGCACAGAAACCGCGATATTGGTTCCCATCACTGAATGGAAGCGTTTGAGTAAAGCTGCACGCCCATCACTGAAATCTTTGCTGTTGTCGAATGAGCATACCGATATCGAATTACCTCAGCGTGGATCAGCACACCGACGCTCTGTTATAGCATGGTAACAGTATAACGATGTACCTTCTTGATACCAATATAGTCTCGGAACTTCGTAAAATCCGCCCACATGGGGCTGTCGTTTCTTGGATTGAAACCATTGCTGATACAGACCTTTATCTTAGCGCAGTCACCATCGGAGAAATTCAAGCGGGAATAGAGATAACCCGTGAACAAGATGCCATCAAAGCAGCCTCAATTGAAGCATGGCTCAATCAGGTTTCCACTACCTACAATATATTGCCCATGGATGCCCAAACATTTCGACTGTGGGCCAAGCTCATGCATCGGCAATCAGATACACTTTATGAGGATACAATGATTGCAGCGACTGCTCTCATGAATAACCTCACTGTCGTTACCAGAAACATCCGCGATTTTGAACTATTTGATGTCTCCCTGCTTAATCCGTTTTTAAACTAACTCGCCATAATTGTAATTTTTCCCTAACCCGGTGTCTTTCAGACCTCGGGTTTTTTAATATTCCTAACTGAGGTTTAACGTGGAAAAGCGTCGCATTAGCACACCTGAAAATGACGGCTTTCTTTTGCTCAGTGCGTTGATTGGCGTGGCCGTTATTGTCTGGTTTTTTTTGGCAGAACTCATTTACTGGAGTTGTTTGCTGCTGTATCACCTCTGGCGATTATGTGATCTTCCCCGCATTCATGCCTTTGTAGCACAACGTATTAACTTGCTGGCTGCGACCGCTAACAGCGCCGATAACGTAACGCTAATGCAATGGCTGGCAGTAATGAACCAGACCGCCAGCATTTTGCTGATATTTCTACTGCCTCTGGTCATGATGGGGATCTATGCAACTTTCACCCATCCCGCGAATCAAACCCGACGAGAAATCAATATCCACACCCTGCCAAAAATCATGGCAAGGTTCTCACCCAGCATCATTCCGGCACTCTGTTACGGCGATCACCGCACGCAATTGTTAAATGTTAACCCACCAGAGCACCGTAGTGCCAGCGACCCGGATGAATTTGCCCAGCAGCGCCAACTGGTGATTAACCGACGTCTTGATCATGAGAAAGCGACCGCCGTTTTTACTCACCAGCTTGGCCGCCAGATAACCAGACTGGAAGATCTGAATTCATATGAACGCGCATTGTTCGCCGTCTTTGGGCTGCAATTTTTTCTCAATGACCGTAAGGCCGCAGAAGTACTACTCGATACCCTAAATCGTTCTTGCCTGATCAAAAGCCGTCGTGAAAAGGAAAACATCGGCTATCCGGTATTGTCGGCTGCCAGCCAGGCATTCAAAAGGATCACCGCCAATCCCGCCGCGAGAAATTGAATAAAACAGCACCGCTATCCGCGTACTGCCATTTCGGCGCTGCATACCAATGACCTGCACTTACCCACCGCGCGTTTTCGCTGGTTAAAGGGGCTCGATCGCGCACTGTGGTATGCACTGTGCTCCTCCGATCGCCCAAAACCTTTTGTCGAAGGCGCTGGCATCGTCACCCAGGCGCAGTGGGAACGGGAAGCGGCTAAACATCACGTGACCTTACCCGCGCCTATCGTCCTCTATGCCGTGGAAGGCCTGGAGCAGGATTTAATAAGCATGGGTATTGTTATGGCTGTAGCCGTATAAATTGATTCAAAATAAAGGGTCAGAAAAGAGAGTGTCGATATCGCATTGTCGTTTCCTACGAAGGGCTTTAGCCTGAGCCCATTTGTGCTCAATCGGGTTGAGGTCAGGAGAATACGTCGGGAGATATTCCAGAATAAAACCAGATTTTTGTATAGTAGACTGGATATCCTGGCATTTGTGAAAGCTCACATTATCCATCACGATAACAGCCCCTTGAGGGATTTTTGGCAGTCAGTCTTGGGTTACCCACGCATGAAAAATATCGCTATTGATATTGTATTCAAAGGCACAAACGGTGGTTAATTTTCCGTTAAGCTGAGCGCCGATGACATTGGTACGCGCTTTAGCGTGCCAATCATGTTGACCGTAACACCGCTTACCTTTAGCTCAATAGCCGTAGAGGCGGGGCATGTCATGAGCAAAACCGCTTTCATCAACGTAAATAATAGGGGTCTCGCTGGCTTCATAGGCCTGGATCTTGACCTGAAAATCTTCTCGGGATTGGACGTTGGCTTTTGGATGATAAAATGTTTTTTTTATAGCTAAACCCTGCCCGTTTCAACGCATGGCAGATACCTCTAGCGCTCACTCCCATACGTTGGGCTCGCTCGTATTGAGACGCGTCAGGGTAGGTTTCCACATCAAGAATCAACGCCGCTCGAGCTATTTTACTGGCGGGTTTATCACGTGTCAGACAAGGTTCTATTCGTTTAGCCCAGCGCATCAGACTTGCGGTCCCAATACAAAAACGTGTGGCCGTTTGGGCATATGTAAGCTTTTCTTGCTCTTTAATAGCCAATACATGTTGGCGAAATTTTAATGGATAAGTCATCTTGAAATTATACATCAATTTATACAGCCTACGCTATAGGGATAAAACCCACTGGCAACCGATCATTACCACGGAGAAATGAAATGTCTGCAGATAGCCTGCCTCCCTTTGATTTCAGCGCTGGCTTAACCGCGGATACCTTGCGCCGCTTTTTTACCTGGTGTGCGCGTCACAACGTCACCGATATTCATCTGCAAGGCGGCTCGCCCCTGATTGTTGGTCGTTACGGGCGACTAGTAAAAGCCAGTACCTTTCGCCTGGAAGATGCGCAATTAACTAAATTGATAGATGAAATATTTACACCAGAAATCAAGGCGATGGTGAAATCTGGTCGGGGTGTCGATCGGGCACTGCAACTCGATGGCGATGCGGATCAGCGCTACGGCCTGAGTCGCGGCGAACGGTTACGCTTTCGTGCCAACTTTATTCAGGTCACGGCAGGGCGCCAGGAATTGACCATGGCCGTCACCTTACGGCTTATTCCCACGCACATTCCCGCATTGGAAAGTCTCGATCTGGAGCCTGATTTGTTGCGCCATCTACTGCCGCATAAAGGATTGATATTGGTGTGTGGTGAAACCGGTTCAGGTAAATCCACCTTACTGGCGGCGATTTATCAGTATTGTTGCCGTTTGTATACAGACAGAAAAATAGTGACCTTTGAAGATCCGATTGAATATATCCTCGGCACGCCAGAAAACCTGCTGCCACCTGCGCAATCACAGATTGGCCGTGATGTCGGCAGCTTTGCCGAAGGACTGAAACTGGCCCTGCGTCAGGCACCGGATGTGATTGGGGTTGGGGAAATTCGTGATCGGGATACCTTGATCGGAGCGATAGCCTGCGGGCAATCTGGGCACTTATGTCTGTCTACCTTACACACCCATTCACCCGGCGAAACCATCCCGCGTGCGGTGCTGATGTTTCCCGCAGAAATGCGTGAAGCCGCCGCCCGTGATCTGCTTGATGTCTTGCAAGTCATTGTGGTACAGCAGTTACTGCGAACGACTGATGGCAAGCGCCAGGCAATACGCGAATATTTGATTTTCGATGAAGCAGTACGCCGAGAACTGGCCTGTTTGAATTACGCCCAGTGGAGCCACTGGATTGACAGTCGTTTGCAGGCTCAACAAGCCCGTTTGGCCGATAAAGCTTGGCAGCTATACCCAAGTGAAATCAAGATGCAGGATTTAGCGCCTGGAAATTATCGTTTAAGCGAGATACCAGAGAACTTGCCATTTGTGGTAGCTTCACTTCAAAGAAGTTTAAGATATCGTTCTTAAAACTCTGTTTAGATGGGTAATATCTATTGTTTCGTGTTTGCTCATTCATCACCTTCCACAATCGCTCTATCGGGTTTAGATTCGGGCTATACGGCGGAAGGTAATGAAGCTGGATATTCAACGTAAGCGCGGCGTCTTGCACAAGCTGTGAACGGTGATAGCCTGCACCCTCGAGGATCACATGTGCCGTTGTCGTGATGGGATAATGCGCGCGAATGGCAGACAGGAAGTGAACCACATTTTCGCTGTTAATCGTCTCATCATCACGGATTATGGGGTTAGCCACATTCTGGATGTTCAAGGCTCCCATGATATTCAACCGCGTTCTGCTCCCGGTGGTCTCTATCGTTTTATCCTGGCCTTTTCGTATCCAGCCGTAGCTTATTTTGGCGGCTTGTGTCGGATGAACGGCATCAATAAACAGTATGGGGTCATTACCCGCGGCGTCTTTCAATTCGCTGTAGGTCTTTATAAATTGCGGCTGTTTCTCAACGGCAAATTTATGCGGAACACCTTTCGGCTTTTTATAGCTAAAGCCATGCTGCTTCAACCCTTTATACAGACCTGATACGGTAAAGGTGATGTTCCAGCGTCCAGCGATATAGGCCACAATTTGGTGATTGTGGTGGTAGAGCTGCTGGGTGAGATGTTCAACCAGCGACGTGGTCTGTTCCGCATTGAGATAGCCATCGGAGCCGCCATTTTCAGGCTTGAGCTTGTTGAGTTTATGATAGTCTGTAAGGTGGCGCCGCACCGTGGTTTCATTAATGAGCTGTGAGTGAGCAATCATAGGGGGAGTCCAGCCGTCTGCGGACAACAAAACACACCGGATCCTGTCACAGACACGGCGGTCATGGCTTTGACGATGTTGGGCTTCGAGGGTAATTTTCTGGTCAGCAGTCAGCTCTATTTTCATGGCTATGAGCATGATCCTTATCGACTTCAAAATCAAGCATCTTCATTGATCACGGGTATATAACATGGAAATTAGATAAATCAGAGTTTCCGAAGAGGTCTAGTGCATCAACCTGCATGGACACCGATTGCTCTTTCGTTGAAACACGAGCATAACCTATTTTCATGCTTTTATAGTCCATTTTAGTGGGGAGAAAACCAATATTTGAACCAAGATTAACTGAACCGGTTTATCTTACCAAAAAAAGCGTATGCTCTCCCCTTCACTGACTGAACTTAGCCGTTCAGCTAAACCTCCGTTTTTTTGAACCCCTAATGATTCCCCTAAAACGTATTTATCTTTTGCCTGAAGCTGAAATTACCGATCTCTATGCAAGACCCATTTTTAATCAAGATGAACAACGGCTTTATTTTGAAATGAATCAGGTAGAATTAGATAAACTCAGTCAATTTGGTACGCTCAAAACAAAAATATATTTCATTTTGCAGCTTGCCTACTTCAAAGCCAAAAACCAATTTTTCATTTTTGTATTTGAGGATGTTCTGGCTGATGTTGCCTATGTGCTTGCCTAATTCTTCAAAAAAACCGACCCGATATTTCAGGGAAGCATCACACGTCAACGCATCAGTCAGCAAAAACAAATTATTCTCAGTCTGTTTAATTATCAGGATTGGTCAGTAAAACAAGCCATCCTGATTGAGGAACACCTGCGTGAATTGTTACGGTATTATCCTAAAGGCCATGACACCTTCCGCCAGTTATTGGTCTACCTTGATAATCAAAAAATCGTTATCCCGACCTATCGGTGTTTGCAGGATATGTTTACCCGGGAATTTGCTAAAGAAAGCGACAGACTTAATCAACTGATCATGTTGATACCCGAGATTAAACAAAAGCAATTATCAGGATTAATTAATAGGGATGAAGGAATCAGCAGGCTAAACACCCTACGTGCTGATCAAAAAAACTTTACCTATACTGCGATAAATGCCGAAGTAGAGAAAGCCTTGGCGATGGTTGAGTTGTATAAATTTGCAAAGGATTTTCTTCCAACCCTTCTGCTATCCAAAAATACTATTCGCTATTACGCTGATTTATGCCCCTTCCAGACTAAGGCAGTTAAGTAAACCGCAACAATGGTTGCAAACCATTTGTTTTATTTATCATCATTATCAACAAATTATGGATAATTTAATCACCAGCTTCATGTATCATGTAAGGCGTATTATGGCGGAAGCCAAAGCTTATGCCGATAAGAAAAAAACCGAATACCATTCCGATCTGGTTGTTGATTTGCCTAAACTCGCTAAATTTCTCACGTGGTTTCCCAAACGAAAATTCAGTCTGAATCATGATGAATTAAATCAGGCGGCTTATAAAGTCCTGCCAGAAGAGCAATTCCCCGTTATAGCGCAATTTTTACAGGGAAGCACCTTTGATACAAAAGCAGCAATGCGTGAATTTTATTTAAAATCATCACGCTTATTCGCACTTTATCTAAGGCCAATCGTGCTAACCGTTCCATTTGTATTTTATAAAGAAAAAAATGAGGTTATCGCGCTGATTGATTTAATAAAAAAGCACTATGGTAGTGGAAAGGGTCCATCAACATTGATATTACCACAAGCACTTAAAGACGCTATATCCAGAACACAGCTCGCTTATTTGAAGAAAGGATCCAGTGAGGAACAGGTCGATCCCCATTTATTTGAATGCTTTGTTTACCATAAAATGTATCGTCGTCTGGATAAAGGCCTGCTCTGTTGAAATGAAAGTGTTTCTCACTGTGATATCAATCATGACTTGATCAGCGATGGGTTGGTCGATGATGTTGAAAAAATAGCGCTTGAATTTGGTTATCCAAAAATCCCAAATTATTGCGACCAACGCTTGGATGATGCCCTTTTGATGCTGGACACCACATGGGATAAAACGACAAAACGGATAAACCATCGAGAAAATACAGGGTTCAGTATAAAAGAAACCAAAACGGGCGGACAAGACTGGCGCTTGGATTATGATAGCAAGACGCCTCTTGAGGACGCTTTTTTCAGCACCTTGCCTCAGGTAGAAATACCCGACCTCATGCTGTATATGGGGGAGCGGATTAACATGTGGAGTTCTTTTACCCACATATAGCGTAACGTATTAATTTTGATTACAATGTATAGCTAAATTATTTAACAGGGAGTTAGCGATGAGCCACTCTGTCGATTTTCGCCGTAAAGTTCTGGGTATTCGAGAGAAAGAAAACTTGAGTATCAGAGAGACCGCTAAACGCTTCCACATTGGTTCAGCTTCCGTTACCCGCTGGCTCAGTCGTATCGAGGTTAAACCTTCTTCCCCCGTCGGCGTAAGCTTGATAAAGTGGCGTTAGCTAAAGATGTTGCACTTTATCCCGATGCTTACTAACGGGAACGGGCGGCGCGCTTTCAGGTGTGCCAGAAAGCCATTTGGCAGGCACTGAAAAACCTGGGCGTCACCTATAAAAAAAACCCTGCGTCATCCCAAGGCAGACGAAGAGACACGGCGCGCCTTCCAGGACACGATAGCCTGCTATAAAAAGCAGGGAAAACCGGTCGTTTATCTGGATGAAAGCGGTTTCGCACACGATAGGCCACGAACCCACGGTTATGCTGCACGAGGTCAACGCTGTTGGGGTACCCAGGATGGGCAGCCTAAGGGCCGAACAAATGTCATTGGCGCGTTACTGGGAACCGTCCTGATGGCGGTCGGATTATTTTTTTGTTCCATTAACAGTGATGTTTTTTACGCCTGGGTTACCCAGCGCCTTTTGCCTATTCGTCCTCCTCATTGTGTCATCGTGATGGATAATGTGAGCTTTCACAAACGCCAGGATATCCAGTCTGCTAGACAAAAATCCGGTTTTATTCTGGAATATCTCCCGACGTATTCTCCTGACCTCAACCCTCACTTTTACCCACAATTTTTATTATTAAGAATAATGAACAATCTCACATTTTCTTGCAGGATCTCATACCCTCGCCAAAGCGACATTATTCCCGGTAAACCCTCGGCACGTCGGTTAAGAAATCCTCCCAATTGACCCAGCCATGTTATTGCCTGAAGCACTGTGGGGGGATGCTCGGGAAGGCGGCTTGTTGTCTGTATTCTGCAATACAGCGTTTGCCATTCTATCTTTGACAACACATCGGTGCAGGTAGCCTCAGGACACAACGCTGCCATTTTGGTCATATACATCAGTTTGAAGGCGATAATGCTTTTGAGGGTGATCATTTTCGTTAATTGGGTTGCCGTATTTAAACGACATTGTTCAACACAACATCCTGATTTCAGTGTATTGAAGAACTCTTCTATCTTCCATCTCAGTCTATACCAATTCACTTTCTCTTCTGCTTCAAAGGCGTCAGTGGCCGTCAAATTGGTCAATAATACCCATTCGACAGGCGCTACTCCTTCTGGAGGAGGCTGTTCTTTAACACTGATGGCAGATACGTGAACCTTTTCATGGATATGCCGTGAAGCGTCTTTATTGGTAGGCCCATAAACTAGATTATTTCTAAGGGAGCCAGCCTGAAATGGAGCGAATATCCACATAAGCCGTTCTTGCTACCCTTTGCTGATTTTTGGGCAGGGTGAGTGCTATGGTTTTTAAAATCGGCGTCTTTGACAAGGCGGTTTGCACCGTTGTTTTTTTCCCCTTTTCATCGATAAATTTTCTGTCTTTCCGGTTGCGGATAATAAAAAATGTTTTTAGTGAGCTTGCAACCCGAAAAAGTTCGAAAATATCCGCTTCTCTGTCTCCCAGCGTGATTAAGCAGGTATCTTTGGGTATCAGCGCCGCTGTCTCGTAGAGGGTCTCTATCCACTTAATACTTTCTTTCTCTTTCATTGTCGATTGATAAAGCCGCCGCTGTTTTTCCTGAGGCGTTTCCTCTCGGGAAACACGTGACCAGCATTTAAGCGAGGATAACCCAAGCGGCAAGCCCTCCTGAGTTACCATCAAACTTGCATGAAGCATCAACCCCATTTTATGTTTGTGATAGGCTTTAGATATACTTCCCAACCCCTCTGTCTTTTTATGTGAGTCAAAGTTCAACTCTGATGTGTCCTGAAGAGAAAAAACCAGTGAATGCCCTCCAGACGTTTTTGTGTTTGCACACAATGTGTACGGAATAGCGCGCTCTCGCTCACTCTCTCATTGCTAAAAAATCGATAAGCTCCTTTGGCCTGTGACCAGGAGCCATGACAGCTTGGGTAAATTGAACCTGACGCTTTTGATGATAATAAGCCCGCTGTTTCAAAAAAACGCTCTTTAAGGCGTTTATCTCCGAAATCAATTTGATGAAATTCTTCACGGATCCACTCATTCCCATTACCCGTTACTGTTTTCATGTGCCTGTTTCCTGATTTAACTATTGACTCTACCAATAATCCAATTTCACCTGAATCATTTTTCATTCAACGTTGTGGGTAAAAGTGAGACCTCAACCCAATTGAGCACAAATGGGCTCAGGCTAAAGCCCTTCGTAGGAAACGACAATGCGATATCGACACTCTCTTTTCTGACCCTTTGTTTTGAATCAATTTATACGGCTACAGACATAACACATCAATGGAATTCCTTGTTGCTCTGATTTTTTTTACTTCATCTGGATAAAATGACGGATCACCAATAAGGGAAGAAGCGAGACGAAATCTCATTTCTTTCGACAAAGACCATCCATTTTTTGTAGCTTCTTTTTTGAGGGCTTCACTGAGTTCATCATTTAATTTTGTACTCAATTTTTTATCGTATAAGGTGGAGTAATACGGTTTTATCTCATCGGATACGGTATTGCCATGAATAATGGATAGTGCTATTTTTTTCAATAAAGAAGCGGGTTTTAATCCTAAAGCAGTGGATTTTTCTTCCAGTTTTATAAAATCATTATTCGTGACTCTTATTTAAATTTTTCTTTTTTTATTAATTACTTATAGAGCATCCGGCAGCGTGGCAAGGTGAAAACATTTAGGAACAAAGTAACGTCAAATGGGGTCAACTTGCCTATCCTACATCAGGCATCAGGTGTTTAATCTGTTGATTCAGTGTACAGGATTGAGCTGGAAAACCCATGCCTTCATACAGATTTAGCAAATCAGAAAATACCAGATTTATCCACTTGTCAGCTAATGGTAATGGGTATAGCACCACGTTTATCATCAGGCTTGCTCCTATTCGTGCCTGTTATTATTTTCTCTAACAAAAAGAAGTCGGTGAAAAGGCGCTTCATTGTCTAACCAGGACAGCAGCCCGAAACAACAATGCAAATTGCCACGATAACCACATGCTGCCGTATACCCACCGTGGAGTTGGTTGTAGTGGATCAGGCAATAGAATCCCCCTAACACAAATAGCAAGTAGCGGAATACATGCAGGAGGGACAAACCAAAATAAACGGACATATGCAGTACATTAACCGCTATCCGACGAGACCAGATAAACAGCCAGAAAAAAATCTTTCCTATTAAAGAAAATGTTTTTTTAAAAGTATTTTTTTTAGCGACCTTGAGAGTTTTTTTCACGACCTGCCTATGTTCTCTATCTGGAAATTGATAAAATTTAGCTATTTATCATCCCTCTACTTTTTTATTTTATTCAAAACCATATTTTTTTTTCAATCCAAAAATGGCTTTTTTCCCCCCTTCACGCATTTTCGATTTCTGGGCTTTTTCACTGTCTTGATTGCGATTGGTAAAAATAACATAATCTTTTTCCGCTTCATAACTGATTTCATAATCTGGCAGGTCATTGATTTTGGCAAGTTGTTTAATATTGTATTTGAATTTATCTTTCATTGCTGTGCTACCCGTTTTTAAATACAATTTTTCGAGCGAAATTTGAAATTGATGCTGACTACCACAATGCTTACGGGCAATTTCATACAAACGTCTGTCTATCGCTTTCCTGATTCTGAAATAGTCTGAGCTTATTTTAAGTACTTTAGTTTTAGTGACGGCTTCATATAACCAGTCTGGTAATGTCACCTCCACCATTCCAACTTCTAATTTACCTTTTTGCTCCTCTACTACATGCCAGCTGTCGATTAAACCAAAACCAATAGCCTCACGCTTATCGACACTGTGCTGGATATTGGTTGTGATACGAGTGCCTGCAAGTCTATCTAATGCTTTTTCCAGTTCTTTATAGGAGCGCCCCCCCTTATCACGATTCGTTGTGACAAAAAAGTCATAAGCGGTAAAGCGTACAGTACGGCTAATGGGCTGTTCTTTATACATTGCCTGGCACAGCTTTGATATGGCGTAAATCCAGACATCTTTGTCAAAAATGGTTGCCATCCCATTTTTAACATTTGGGCTTATCGTGACGCTAACATTACCGTTTACATATTCTCTAACTCGCGTATCGCCACCTTTCAATGCAAAAAAAGGATGCTCCATGCTGGCAAGCTCATCACGAAAATTAACAATATCTACTTCATCGGCGATGAAAAAATCAATTTGCTGATGTTTGCGGGGACGTAACGTTTTCAAATTGCGGACTCTATTTTTTGCTGTACCATCTGTCATAGCCTTGATCCTAGTATCGTTAGGGCTTCGGTTAGAGTCTGTCGGGTGCTATCTACACCCTTCAGGCTCGCTCATTTTTAATCCATTCGGGATTTAGGAAGACAAAAAATAACGGGATTTAGGAAGAAACTATCGGGACTTAGGAATGATGTCAATCAAAAAATCACTTATGGCGTAAAAATAAGCAAATTTGCCTCCTCATTCTGTGAATAACATGCTAATCCATTCGGGATTTAGGAAGAAACTATCGGGATTTAGGAAGAAACTATCGGGATTTAGGAAGAAACTATCGGGATTTAGGAATTTCAATAGAAAATAAATTATTATAAATCAGTATATTACAGCCATATTTTCTCCCTTAATAAGTTTAATAAGATCATAATAAGGTTTTAATAACCGGAGTTATCCACAAATTTTGGGGTAACTCAAATGTTCCAAAATGAGGAATATTCAGTTAAAGAGTGACCGAGTTCTTTTTCAGCATCAGATGATACTCCGCTTCCTCGAACAGCCTTCGCTACGTAAAAACTGTTCTTGCGGCGAGCGGTGCGGATCTAACAAACCCGTTTTGCTAGAAATTTTTTAAATTGCAACAAATTAAGGGGCTTGGCAGGAAGAGAGTTCGATTTGACGCAGAGATGATTTTTTAGATAGCTCTTAAAGGCATCTAAAACGGCCATAAGGGGTCTAATTTAGACTTATCCATATCTAACCAAGACTTTAACGTTAAAATAGCACCTGTGGCTTTTATGGGGCTTTAAAATTGATTGAGTAAAAAACAGGATCCGGCAGACCTTCGCGGCCACCAACATATGTGATCGAGATCACATTACTTTTCCTTGAAAAGAATTGGCGGTGCGTTTGAGGCAATTCAGGTGACTCCCTTTATCATTTTCGCAGGAATCGATTTACACCAAGCGCACAGTATCGCGTTTTACGGCACTACCGTGCTCGCTAATGTAAAAGCTTCAAGTGGAAGAGTACTATTTAACGAAGACATTAATACTAGTGAGATAGTTGATGGCACTGACACGCAATCCGTTTGTTAAAAATGTGTCAAAAAAATAATGGCATTAGGAGACTTTCTATTCAGCATTACTCAAGTCATGTCACATAGTGCTGATGATTGCCAAACGCCACTGATGAAATAAAATCAAGCGGTATAAAACGACGGAGTATGTGTCCACTAGAATATCTTCGTTCAAATCATTGTTGGCATTGGCTTAAAGATAAATTCGACCGCCTAAAAAAAACCGCAACCAGTTATGCCCCAGGCAATCGAAATGAACGTTTCAGAACGATTGAGTGGGTCTTTCCTGGGAAGATAAATAAAATTAGGTAATCCCCGGCTTTGCCGGGGGACTCCGTAAGGTTTGACCGTGTGGTGCAGTCACCCGAATCTTCTATCTCGACCAAGAGATAGGAAATTCAAATGAAAGATTACCAGAGTCTTAGCCATACGAAATGGGATTGTAAGTATCACATTGTTTTTATCCCGAAAGGCCGTAAAAAAACAATATTTGGTGAAATTAGAAAGCATCTCGGTGAGATGTTTCACGAGTTAGCAAGTCAGAAGGAATGCAAAATTATTGAAGGACATTTGATGATTGATCATATCCATATTTGCATAAGTATTCCGCCGAAATATTCAGTGTCATATGTAATGGGTTATCTAAAAGGAAAAAGTGCAATCTCAATCGTACGACGGTTTATGGGTAAAGTCCGGAATTATAGTGGTGAGAATTTTTGGGCTAGAGGTTACTTTGTATCTACAGTGGGTTTGAACGAAGAGCTGATACGAGCTTACATTCGATACCAAGAAAAACAAGACAATCATTATGAACAATTGAAGCTTAGGATGTAATGACCGCCTTCAGGCGGTTCAAGGTTTGTTGGCCTCTTCTAGGGGCTAATAATTAAAGCCCCCGGCTTTGCCGGGGATATTTACTTCCGGGGTTTATTACTGTGTTTTGAGCGCATTAGCTCTTTGCACTACGCATTTAAAACGCTGGCCTACACGCTAATCAATCTCAGGCACTATTACCAGTAGCCCTAAACCCACAAATCAGAAAATTTATCTTACTCAGTGTTAGACACTGCGATCCTGCACGCCAAAAACTGGCCAGAATGCGCTAAAAATCATCAAAAAAATTAAATTCTGTCTGCAGATTCATGAACTTACAATGATCTGGCAACTTCAGCTATTTTACCAAAATCTTCAGGGGTAAAACCCGCAACCAGTTGATCATACATGTATACTCATTCAACTTGAAGGTCTGGATTAGATGGTTTGGAAATTATCGTTAATTCTGCCCCTGAGAAAGGGAGCAATTTTTGCCAATGTACTATCAAAAAATTCGGCTATAGCCCCACGAAACTCTTTGGCTGAAGAGAAAAATCGGTTGTTTCTGACACACTCGTTCATGACCTTCCATAATCGCTCGATGGGATTAAGATTAGGGCTATAAGGGGGTAAATAATGGAGTACGATAGCCTTCTCTAATGCGGCGTCTTTGACTCGCTGACGGCAATGATAGCCAGAATTATCTAAAATAATGTGTATCTTTTGTGCATCAGGATAAGCAGCTTTGAGCTGCTCAAAAAAAGCGACGGTGGTTTCTGAATTCACCTGCTCAGGACGGGCACTGACCACCTTCATGGTGCTCAATTCAATGGCACCCATGACATTAACCCGTGTTTTTGCCCCCTGTTTTGACCAGCGGCTTATCTTTGCCTTTCCTTATCCAACCGCAGACCACTTTGGTGGCCATCGTTGGATGGGCTGAATCCATAAAAACAATCGGTTCATTAGACCTCTTCGGAAACTCTGATTTATCTAATTTCCATGTTATAAATTGCTGCAATCAGATTAAATCGTAATCCAAAACGTTTTCGCCTGTTTCGATAACGATCTGATACGATTTTAAATCGTTTAATCATACCAATGACATTTTCGTTTAATACACGCTGGCTTGATAACTCACGATTGTTGCGTTTATCTTCTTTTGTTAAGGGATTTTTCTTTGTCTTTTTCTTAGGCAACGCCGAGTTTGAATGGATCTTGCCAAGCCCTTGGTAACCTGTATCTGTCACTGTTTTGATTTCAGGATGTATTCGCACGCCAGACTCTTTGAACAACCTAAAATCATGACGCCTCCCATGAGTAAAGCTTGTACAGATGACTGCTTTGCTTTTTTTATCGACGATCACTTGGGTTTTTAAGGTGGGTCGTTTCTTTTTTCCTGAGTAAAACTGCTTTTGTTTTTTTGGGGACGTTCAATCGGCGTTTCTGTGGCATCAATAAGAACGAGTTCATACTCCCTATCACTTTTTAATAAAGCTTTGCGTCCAGGGAGTGCAAAATCAGGATGCTTTATTAGCGTATTTTCTATCCATTTAATCGTTTCATAGCAGGTGCTCTCACTCACCCCATCGCTTCGGCTAACATGAAAATAAGTGCGATATTCCCGTAGATACCCAAGTGAAATCAAGATGCAGGATTTAGCGCCTGGAAATTATCGTTTAAGCGAGATACCAGAGAACTTACCATTTGTGGTAGCTTCACTTCAAAGAAGTTTAAGATATCGTTCTTAAAACTCTGTTTAGATGGGTAATATCTATTGTTTCGTGTTTGCTCATTCATCACCTTCCACAATCGCTCTATCGGGTTTAGATTCGGGCTATACGGCGGAAGGTAATGAAGCTGGATATTCAACGTAAGCGCGGCGTCTTGCACAAGCTGTGAACGGTGATAGCCTGCACCCTCGAGGATCACATGTGCCGTTGTCGTGATGGGATAATGCGCGCGAATGGCAGACAGGAAGTGAACCACATTTTCGCTGTTAATCGTCTCATCATCACGGATTATGGGGTTAGCCACATTCTGGATGTTCAAGGCTCCCATGATATTCAACCGCGTTCTGCTCCCGGTGGTCTCTATCGTTTTATCCTGGCCTTTTCGTATCCAGCCGTAGCTTATTTTGGTGGTTTGTGTCGGATGAACGGCATCAATAAACAGTATGGGGTCATTACCCGCGGCGTCTTTCAATTCGCTGTAGGTCTTTATAAATTGCTGCTGTTTCTCAACGGCAAATTTATGCGGAACACCTTTCGGCTTTTTATAGCTAAAGCCATGCTGCTTCAACCCTTTATACAGACCTGATACGGTAAAGGTGATGTTCCAGCGTCCAGCGATATAGGCCACAATTTGGTGATTGTGGTGGTAGAGCTGCTGGGTGAGATGTTCAACCAGCGACGTGGTCTGTTCCGCATTGAGATAGCCATCGGAGCCGCCATTTTCAGGCTTGAGCTTGTTGAGTTTATGATAGTCTGTAAGGTGGCGCCGCACCGTGGTTTCATTAATGAGCTGTGAGTGAGCAATCATAGGGGGAGTCCAGCCGTCTGCGGACAACAAAACACACCGGATCCTGTCACAGACACGGCGGTCATGGCTTTGACGATGTTGGGCTTCGAGGGTAATTTTCTGGTCAGCAGTCAGCTCTATTTTCATGGCTATGAGCATGATCCTTATCGACTTCAAAATCAAGCATCTTCATTGATCACGGGTATAAAGTACTATTTGCTTACGATTAGTGTAGAGTATTTTTCACTTAGCTCATCAACTATCCTAGCAGATCTTGAATAAAAGTGATCAATATTTGTACTATTTACGCTTAATAAATGCCCATAAAATGTCATATAACACTCATAATCTCAGGTTAAAAACAAGCTAAATTGATTATTATTTATTCGCCCTAGTTGATACTGAACTTTACGTATTCTGGTCAGCAGAACCTGCGATGACCAGACTCGGCGAAAAATTTAAATTTTATCCTCATACCTATTAGCATGAAGAATATAACCTAATAACATTAATTACTTAAATTACTATTACTCAAAAGATATCTTAACAAAATAATATTTCTTAAACTCCCTATGCTAGCAATGCTAAATTTTTTTTTACAATATTTAATGTATGTTCGATGCAAGAAAGTGAAACGACACGTAAACCGGCGATTTCTTTGCGCGGAAAACCCACAGCAAACAGTATGGCCGTTTCAAATTGAGCATCGGTAAGTTCAGGAAATACTTTGCGTAACGCCGCAAATTGGGTAGGATCGAACACAGTCATATAGACCTCCTAGATAGGTTTGTGTGATTAGCTATTTGCAGGAGTGCCTAGCTTCTGCAAACAGCGCTAAAATTCTTTTTTCTTCAATTGAACCAAATCGTTTTCATCAATAGAACACTGCCAGCCAGTAGCAATAGATAAATCAGACAAAGATTTTTTTAGTTTGTATTTAAACTTACGCAGTTCAGAGTTTTCACTGCCACATAACTTCATTAGCGTATCCACTTTGTAACTAAACGGCTTATCATGCGTACTGTAGAAACCATGTAACCATTGAGCCAAAGGTTTACCTTTAAGTTTTGTACGTTGCTCCAGTAACAATCCAGTCCATAGTTTGCTAGCGCAAAGCACCGCAATCTTTTGGTTAAGTGCTATAACATGTTCACCTGTATGTTCATCTCGATATTTTTCATCCAAAAGATTTCCATCGTAGAAAAAACGATCATCACCTAACTCTAAATTGCAAACTTTTAAACGTAGCAAACTAGCTTTTAGCCATTCATGATCGCTTTTTCCTGTATTTCTTCCTATTGATTTTAAAAATCCGTGTGCTGAAAAATGCACTGGTTTGCCAAAGCCGTATTTTTTACAACGATGTATACATTCTAACCAAACGTCAAGATCAGCCTGATCTAATTGTTTACCCGTAAATTTTACTGTAATACCACTAATTGTAGCTTTTAAGACATTATCCTCAAAACGGCGATTTCCTTTTGAAACTAAACCAAATAATGCACCACGCAGTAGAGAATTAGGAGTTGCGCGAGTATTTTCAGAACAAGCTGGAGGAAAATGGAGTACGACTGCATCTTGAATTTTATTTTGTTGCTCTGAAGCCAAAGACTGGCTTCTTTGTTGCGAAATAGCTACACCTTTAGCAACC
>NZ_CP021659.1 GCF_003122425.1 Candidatus Fukatsuia symbiotica | reverse complement strand
TGTGCAAAAGCAATGGAAAACCCGTAGTTATCCATAGGATAACTTTATAACGGCGAAACCCTGTGGATAACACGCCATTTAGATCCCAGCTTATACAAAACAAGATCACCGATCATTCACAGCAAATTAGCATCATTAATTATATGATTTTATTTATAAATAATAACTTATCCACAGATAATCGCGATCCTAATAATAGATCTAATAAAAAGATCTAATAAAAGATCTAAAATAATTAAAGGCAAGATCAAACCTGATCCTAAGCCACTTGGCTGATCGATTAAATTTGCGTAGAATCAGCGATACTTGGAACCTATCCGAAATCGTTATCAATTCCTGGATCACACGACGATCACCTGCATTAAGCGAGGCACAGGCAACATGCTTTATTCTGATCAATTTGACGTCATCATCATCGGAGGGGGCCATGCAGGCACTGAAGCTGCTATGGCTAGCGCCCGTATAGGACGTCAAACCCTGTTGCTAACCCATAACATCGATACTTTAGGACAGATGTCCTGTAACCCAGCAATCGGTGGTATTGGCAAAGGACATCTGGTAAAAGAAATCGACGCTTTAGGTGGCCTAATGGCAAAGGCGATAGACAAAGCCGGTATCCAATTCAGGATCCTCAATTCCAGCAAAGGACCTGCTGTCAGAGCCACTCGCGCTCAAGCCGATCGGATCCTTTATCGTCAAGCAATACGTACTGCATTAGAAAGACAACCTAATCTGATGATCTTCCAACAACCCGTTGAAGACCTAATGATCGAAAACGATCGGATCGTCGGTGTTGTAACGCAGATGGGAATAAAATTCCGTGCTAAAGCGGTTGTATTAACCGTTGGTACTTTCCTCGATGGCAAAATACATATTGGCCTGGAGAATTACAGCGGTGGCCGTGCTGGTGATCCCGCTTCGATCTCATTATCCCAGAGGTTAAAAGAACTTCCTTTGCGGACAGACCGTTTAAAAACAGGAACCCCACCGAGAATTGATGCAAAAACCATCGATTTTGATCAATTAGATCTTCAGCTAGGTGACACACCAATACCCGTGTTTTCTTTCCTTGGTCATCCAACACAACACCCCAGACAGATCGCATGCCATATCACCTATACCAACGAAAAAACGCATGAGATTATTCGCAACAATCTCGATCGTAGCCCGATGTATTCGGGCGTAATTGAAGGAATTGGTCCGCGTTACTGTCCGTCAATCGAAGACAAAATCATGCGTTTTGCTGATCGTAACGCCCATCAAATCTTCCTCGAACCTGAAGGGTTAACTAGCAACGAAATCTATCCAAACGGTATCTCAACAAGTTTACCTTTTGATGTACAAATGCAGCTCGTCCGCTCGATTAAAGGAATGGAAAATGCACGGATCATCCGGCCTGGCTATGCCATTGAATACGACTATTTCGATCCTCGTGATTTAAAAACTACGTTAGAAAGTAAATATATCCAGGGACTCTTCTTTGCAGGCCAAATCAACGGCACCACAGGTTACGAAGAAGCAGCAGCTCAAGGATTACTTGCCGGACTTAATGCCGGACGTTTAGCCAACGAGGATGAAAGTTGGTCACCAAGACGAGATCAAGCTTACCTTGGCGTGCTGGTAGACGATTTAAGTACACTAGGTACCAAAGAGCCTTACCGTATGTTCACTTCCAGAGCTGAATACCGTTTAACATTACGTGAAGATAACGCCGACCTACGCCTGACTGAAATTGGTCGCAAGCTAGGTTTGGTTAATGATCTCCGCTGGGCACACTACAGTAAAAAAACTGAACAAATAGAAAAAGAACGCCAACGCTTACGTGACATCTGGGTACATCCTCATTCAGAGAGTATTAATCAACTTAATAAGTTACTACAATCGCCCTTATCACGGGAAACCAATGGTGAAGAGCTACTGCGTAGACCCGAAGTTAACTACCAAATACTTACCACACTGGATTTATTTACCCCAGCATTAACCGATCCTCAAGCAGCGGACCAAGTTGAAATTCAAGTCAAATATCAAGGCTATGTTCTGCGTCAACAAGAAGAAATAAAAAAACAACAACGTAATGAAAATACTTTGTTACCGATAGATCTCAATTACCATAATGTTTCTGGCCTATCCAACGAAGTCATTGCTAAACTCAGCGATCATAAACCGAATTCTATCGGTCAAGCATCCCGTATTTCAGGTGTAACTCCAGCAGCGATATCTATTTTGCTGATTTGGCTAAAAAAACAAAACCTATTGCGCCGTAGTGCCTAATTTAAGTGTTGGCGATATGATTTCAAATTCAAAAAATATTTTGATGCTAAAAGAATTAGGATCTTTGCTCAATGAAAAGGAGATAATTTTACCTGATAGACAAAAACAACAGTTGATTAGTTATGTTAATTTATTAGATAAATGGAATAAAACTTATAATTTAACCTCTGTGCATGATCCTCAACAAATACTAATTCGCCATATTATGGACAGCATAGTTATTAAACCTTACCTGCAAGGGAGCAGGTTTATTGATGTTGGTAGTGGTGCAGGTTTGCCTGGTATTCCACTCGCTATTGTTTGTCCTGATGCTCATTTCACCTTACTTGACAGCTTAGGCAAAAGAGTTCGCTTTCTACGACAAGTACAGCATGAATTAAAAATAACCAATATTGAACCGATACAAAGCCGTGTTAAGAGCTTTATTGCAAATCCGTTGTTTGATGGCGTGATAAGCCGCGCATTCGCTTCACTGCAAGATATGCTGTCTTGGTGTCACCATTTAGTGAATAAACAACATGAAGGACGTTTTTACGCATTGAAAGGGTTGAAACCAAATGACGAGTTAGCGAACTTACCTGCAGGAATAACCACAGAATTAATAGTTAAATTGCAAATACCAAATCTGCCTGAAGCACGTCATTTAGTTATTTTAAAATAAGGTTACTACTGTGCTAACCGCCAGGTACGGAACAACTTAAATTTCCTTCTTCACACTTTAAGTAACGTTGGAAATCGTTGATCCGTAATTGAGTTTGAGAATTCAAACAGCTAAGCAAGATCATGGGATAAACGCTCCCTTGAGCCACACTAAACGAAAAGAAAATCGCATTCTGCATCGCAATAGGATAACCAGGCACGCTGGGCTTTAACTAAAAGCTCAGTGCCGTTTTTATCACCTTTCAGATGTTGAACGATCAGCTTGTAGAGAACATTGAGTTCTGCATCCGACTGTTTGTAGAGTTTGTCGTAACATTCATTTAACTCCCTCTGGCTACTGTTGGGATTATCGCAATTTTGCACAGCATAAACCCATTGTGTCGATGTGAGTAATAATAACGCCCACAAAAAAGAAAAAATAATGCCCATTTTTATGGTCTTCTTAAATAATAGGGAGGTTAAATAACCTTAGGTCAATACATACAATATTTTACTTGTAAAAACCGTAGATGAATCGCGTTTTTTAATAATACTTCACCTTTTCGTTACTTATAGATTGAATTCATTTGATTGCATCGTATAATTTGCTCGCTTTCGGTTGGTTGAGCTCCTTGTGTTCAAAGCTTAAATCGGGTTAAGCCATGAGTACCAGTAACACAGTAATTTTACTGCACTCGAGTGTATCAGAAAGACAAACAGCTCATAGCACAGTAGGTTTCGCAAGAGGTCTACAAATTATCAATAATTATCAGTGACGGTAGAGGCATCATGTCTGCATCAGGAGAAAGCCCCTCTCAACAAGAGTATATAACTCACCACCTGAATCACCTTCAGTTGGATCTCCGCACTTTTGAGCTAATCAATCCCGACTCTGTGGGTTCTGCCTCGTTTTGGACGTTGAACATTGATTCGCTGTTTTTTTCCTTTGTGTTGGGTCTCTTCTTTCTGCTTGTTTTCCGCAGGATAGCGGCAGGTGCCACCAGTGGTGTACCCGGTAAGTTACAGACCGCGGTTGAGTTAGTTATTGGCTTTGTTGACAGCAATGTGCGGGATATGTATCACGGCAAAAGCAAGGTTATCGCACCACTCGCCTTAACAGTGTTCGTTTGGGTAGTGTTGATGAATACCATGGATTTATTGCCGATTGATTTACTACCCTATATCGCTGAGCATATTTTTGGATTACCGGCGTTACGTGTGGTTCCTACCGCTGACGTAAGTATTACCGTATCAATGGCATTGGGTGTGTTCATTCTGATTCTATTCTATAGCATTAAAATGAAGGGGGTTGGCGGCTTCGTGAAAGAATTAACCCTGCAACCTTTTAATCACCCGATATTTATTCCAGTCAATCTGGTCCTTGAAGGTGTTAGCCTGCTGTCTAAACCTGTTTCACTGGGTCTACGACTGTTCGGCAATATGTATGCAGGTGAGTTGATCTTCATCCTGATTGCCGGTCTGTTACCTTGGTGGTCACAGTGGTTGTTAAGTGTGCCTTGGGCCATTTTTCATATCCTGATCATTGCGCTACAGGCCTTTATTTTCATGGTTCTGACGATTGTCTATCTCTCGATGGCATCTGAAGAGCACTGATTTTTTTATACTACTGTGTTTTAACTTAATATGGAGACTATCATGGAAAACCTGAATATGGATCTGCTGTACATGGCTGCCGCTGTAATGATGGGGTTAGCGGCAATCGGTGCTGCGGTCGGTATCGGCATCCTGGGTGGTAAACTTTTGGAAGGTGCAGCACGTCAGCCTGATTTAATTCCCTTGCTACGTACACAATTTTTTATCGTCATGGGACTGGTTGATGCGATCCCTATGATTGCCGTTGGTCTTGGTCTATACCTGATGTTTGCTGTTGCGTAAAAAAAGTAGCGTATTTCTCTCTACTATCAATTTATGCTCATCTATTAACTTTTAAAGAGGCATTGTGCTGTGAACCTTAACGCAACAATCCTCGGCCAGGCCATCGCGTTTTTTCTGTTCGTCATCTTCTGTATGAAGTATGTGTGGCCGCCGATTATGGCTGCCATTGAGAAGCGTCAAAAAGAAATTGCTGACGGTCTTGCTTCTGCGGAGCGTGCCAAAAAAGACTTGGACTTAGCGCAAACCAATGCGACTGACCAATTGAATAAAGCCAAAGCACAGGCTCAGGTGATCATCGAGCAAGCAAGTAAACGTAAAGCTCAGATCCTTGAAGAAGCGAAGACCGAGGCTGAACAGGAACGTAACAAAATTGTAACGCAAGCACAGGCTGAGATAGAGGCTGAACGTAAGCGCACTTATGAAGAGTTGCGTAAACAAATCGCAATGTTAGCAATAGCTGGCGCTGAGAAAATTATCGAACGTTCCGTGGATGACGCTATTAGTAGCGACATCGTTGATAAAATGGTTGCTGAACTGTAAGTGAGGGGCTAATGTCTGAATTTGTTACTGTAGCTCGCCCTTACGCCAAGGCTGCTTTTGATTTTTCTGTTGAGCATCAAGCGGTTGGACCTTGGCAAAATATGTTAGTGTTTGCTGTCGAAGTGGCGCGTAATGAACATATTGCCGAATTGCTTTCCGGTTCTTTGGCACCAGAGGCGATGTCAGAAATATTTATTGCCGTTTGTGGTGATCAACTTGACGAATTCGCTCAAAATTTTATTCGGGTTATGGCGGAAAATGGTCGTTTACGGGTTCTGCCCGAAATACTTGAACAGTTTATTCAGCTACGAGCCTTACTGGAATCAACCATCGACGTTGAAGTTTCCTCAGCGAGGGTGCTAAACGATATACAGCGAGAAAAAATATCTGCTGTGATGGAAAAGAAGCTGCTACGTAAAGTTAAGCTGAACTGCAAAATCGATAAGTCTGTCATTGCTGGTGTGGTTATTCGTGCTGGCGATATGGTGATAGATGGCAGTGTACGTGGTCGTCTTGGACATCTGTCAGACATCTTGCAGTCTTAAGGGGACTGAAGCACATGCAACAACTCAATTCCAATGAAATTAGTGAACTGATCAAAGAGCGGATTGCTCAGTTTAAGATAGTGAGTGAGACTCACAATGAAGGGACTATTATTTCCGTTAGCGATGGCATCATCCGTGTACATGGTTTAAAGGATGTGATGCAGGGAGAGATGGTCGCACTACCGGATAACCGTTATGCCATAGCATTAAACCTGGAACGTGATTCCGTGGGTGCCGTAGTAATGGGATCATACGCTGATCTTGCTGAAGGTATGAAAGTCAAGTGTACTGGTCGTATCTTGGAAGTGCCCGTTGGCCGCGGCTTGCTAGGTCGTATTATCAATACGTTAGGTGCACCTATCGATGGCAAAGGTCCAATAGAAAACGATGGTTTTTCCGCCATTGAAGCCATTGCACCTGGGGTAATCGAACGTCAATCTGTTGATGAACCGGTTCAAACAGGCTATAAATCTGTTGATGCGATGATACCCATTGGTCGTGGTCAACGTGAATTGATTATTGGCGATCGTCAAACGGGTAAAACGGCACTGGCGATCGATGCGATAATTAATCAACGCGATTCTGATATTAAGTGCGTTTATGTCGCTATCGGTCAAAAAGCCTCAACAGTAGCAAATGTCGTCCGCAAGCTCGAAGAGCATAACGCCTTAGCGAATACCATAGTAGTGGTAGCGACAGCCTCTGAATCTGCTGCGCTACAATATTTGGCACCTTACTCCGGTTGTGCTATGGGGGAATATTTTCGCGATCGTGGTGAAGATGCATTGATTGTTTATGATGACTTATCCAAACAGGCTGTAGCATATCGCCAAATTTCCCTGTTACTTCGTCGTCCACCTGGTCGCGAAGCTTACCCGGGTGATGTGTTTTATCTTCATTCGCGTTTGTTGGAGCGTGCTGCTCGTGTTAATGCTGCTTATGTCGATGTTTTCACCAAAGGCAAAGTAAAAGGTAAAACCGGTTCTCTCACGGCTTTACCTATCATAGAAACACAAGCCGGTGACGTTTCTGCATTCGTGCCAACAAACGTTATTTCGATTACTGATGGTCAGATCTTCCTTGAATCGGGTTTATTTAACGCGGGTGTTCGTCCAGCAGTTAACCCTGGTATCTCGGTATCCCGTGTTGGCGGTGCCGCGCAAACCAAAATCATTAAAAAATTGTCCGGTGGTATCCGTACCGCCTTGGCACAGTATCGTGAGCTCGCTGCTTTCTCCCAGTTTGCCTCTGATTTGGATGATGCAACACGTAAGCAACTAAATCATGGTCAAAAAGTGACTGAATTGCTGAAACAGAAACAGTATGCGCCTATGTCCGTTGCTCAACAATCTTTGGTGCTCTTTGCGGCGGAACAGGGTTATCTGGCGGATGTTGAACTGGCTAAGGTCAGTAGCTTTGAAGTGGCGTTATTGGCTTTTGCTGACCGTGAATACTTCGAATTCCTGCAACACATTAACCAAACTGGTGCGTATGACGATAAAATTGAGGGTAAGTTAAAAGATATCCTGGAAAAATTTAAGGCAACTCAGTCCTGGTAATAAGGAGAAGCAGCAATGGCCGGAGCAAAAGAAATACGTTCCAAGATCGCCAGTGTGCAAAACACGCAAAAAATCACCAAAGCCATGGAGATGGTTGCTGCCTCCAAAATGCGTAAATCGCAAGAACGTATGGCAGCTAGCCGCCCTTATGCGGAAACGATACGTAATGTAATTGGGCATCTCGCACTAGGTAATCTGGAATATAAGCATCCCTATCTAGAAGAACGTGAGATTAAACACGTGGGGTATTTGGTAGTTTCCACTGACCGTGGTTTGTGCGGTGGCTTGAATACTAACCTGTTCAAGAAATTGTTGGCTGAGATGCAAAATTGGTCAGAAAAAGGCATTAAATGTAATTTAGCCTTGATTGGATTGAAAGCAGTCTCTTTTTTTAGCTCTTTCGGTGGTAATAGTGTAGCAAGCAACATCGTTGCCGAGGTGACGGGGATGGGAGATAACCCGTCGCTGTCAGAACTTATCGGTTCAGTGAAAGTTATGTTGCAGGCCTATGATGAAGGCCGTCTGGATAAGTTGTATATTGTCAACAACAAATTCATCAATACCATCTCTCAGGAACCACAAATCGTACAGTTATTACCTCTCCTTCCTGCGGAAGAGGGTGAACTGGAGAAAAAATCCTGGGATTATCTGTATGAACCCGATCCTAAGGTCTTACTGGATAAGCTTTTGCGCCGCTATTTAGAATCGCAGGTTTATCAGGGGGTAGTTGAGAATCTGGCTAGCGAACAGGCAGCGCGCATGGTCGCGATGAAAGCCGCCACTGATAACGGCGGCAGTTTGATCAAAGAGTTACAGTTGATTTATAACAAGGCGCGTCAGGCTAGCATCACTCAGGAACTTACCGAAATCGTCGGGGGAGCCTCCGCGGTTTAAAGTAAAATTTTACGTGTTACGTAGAGGATTTAAGATGGCTACTGGAAAGATTATCCAGGTAATTGGCGCCGTAGTGGACGTCGAATTTCCTCAAGACGCGGTGCCTAAGGTGTACCATGCTCTTGAGGTGAAAGGAGCAGCGAGTAAGTTAGTGTTGGAAGTACAGCAACAACTCGGAGGTGGTGTTGTTCGTTGTATTGCAATGGGATCTTCAGACGGTTTACGGCGCGGATTACGGGTAATCAACCAAGGTAATCCGATCAAGGTACCTGTTGGTAAAGCGACGCTTGGTCGGATCATGAACGTGTTGGGTGAACCCATCGACATGAAAGGTGCCATTGGCGAAGAAGAACGTTGGGCGATCCACCGTGAAGCGCCTCGTTATGAAGAACTTGCCAATTCACAAGATTTACTAGAAACCGGGATCAAAGTAATGGATCTGATCTGTCCGTTCGCCAAGGGCGGGAAGGTCGGTCTGTTTGGTGGTGCTGGCGTGGGTAAAACGGTAAATATGATGGAGCTTATCCGCAACATTGCGATTGAGCATTCAGGTTACTCGGTGTTTGCCGGGGTTGGTGAGCGTACCCGTGAAGGTAACGACTTCTACCATGAAATGAAAGATTCTAACGTATTAGATAAGGTTTCTCTGGTATATGGCCAGATGAATGAGCCACCAGGCAACCGTCTGCGTGTGGCGCTGACTGGCCTCACTATGGCAGAGAAATTTCGTGATGAAGGGCGTGACGTTCTGTTTTTCGTCGATAATATTTATCGTTATACCTTGGCGGGTACCGAAGTTTCGGCATTGTTGGGGCGTATGCCATCAGCGGTAGGTTATCAACCCACTCTGGCAGAAGAAATGGGAGTGTTGCAGGAACGTATTACCTCGACGAAAACGGGTTCTATTACCTCAGTACAGGCTGTCTATGTGCCTGCTGATGATTTGACGGATCCATCACCTGCTACCACCTTTGCTCATTTGGATGCAACTGTTGTATTAAGCCGTCAAATTGCTTCTCTGGGTATCTATCCGGCAGTTGATCCACTTGATTCTACCAGTCGTCAACTTGATCCGTTGATTGTTGGTCAGGAGCATTATGATGTTGCTCGGGGGTTCAATCGATTCTACAGCGCTACCAGGAACTAAAAGACATTATTGCGATTCTGGGGATGGACGAATTATCGGAAGAAGATAAGCTGGTTGTCTCCCGCGCCCGTAAAATTCAGCGTTTTCTGTCGCAACCGTTCTTTGTTGCGGAAGTGTTTACCGGTTCTCCAGGCAAATTCGTCTCGCTAAAAGATACTATCCGTGGTTTTAAAGGCATTATGGACGGTGATTATGATCATCTGCCAGAGCAGGCGTTCTATATGGTTGGTACCATTGAAGAAGCTGTGGAAAAAGCCAAAAAACTGTAACACTGCTGACAGGAGGGTGACATGGCTACAATGACTTACCGTCTGGATGTGGTCAGTGCAGAAAAGAGGATGTTTTCTGGCCTAGTACAAAAAATTCAGGTGACGGGTAGTGAAGGAGAATTGGGCATTTATCCAGGCCATGCTCCGCTATTGACTTCCATTAATCCTGGCATGGTACGTATTGTTAAACAGTTCGGTGAAGAAGAATTTATTTATCTTTCTGGTGGCCTCCTTGAGGTGCATCCGAATGTTGTAATCGTACTGGCTGATACCGCTATTCGTGGGGAAGATCTCGATGAAGCAAAGGCGCTGGAAGCTAAGCACAAAGCAGAAAGCCATATTAATGATTCTCACTGTGATGTTGATTATGCCCAGTTATCTGCTGAACTGGCAAAAGAGATTGCGAAACTACGTGTAATCGAATTGATCAAAAAAGCGATGTGATCGTATTGATTAAGAAAGTGATGTACCTTTGGCCCACCCTTGGTGGGCTATGTTGTTTCATTAGACTTCTTGCAAAACCTCGTCCTATATTCAACCATTCAATTAGAGTAATCAGGTTATTTATGTCAAACAGTTTAAGTGTCGTCATTCTTGCTGCCGGTAAGGGAACACGGATGTACTCAGCACTGCCTAAGGTGTTACATCCACTGGCAGGCAAACCTATGGTGCGGCATGTCATTGACGCTGCCTTAGAATTAGGAGCGAGCAACATTCATGTGGTTTATGGGTATGGTGGCGAATTACTTAAAGAGACGTTGATTGATCTTGAATTGAATTGGGTCTTGCAACAGCAACAGCTTGGCACCGGACATGCTGTGCAGCAAGCAGCACCCTATTTTTCTGCTGATGAAGATGTTCTGGTGTTATATGGCGACGTGCCCTTGATCACAGTGGAAACATTAAAGCACTTGTTAGCGGTCAAGCCTACGGGAGGTATCGGTTTGCTGACAGTCAAGCGGGATGATCCCTGTGGTTATGGTCGCATTTTACGTGAAAACGGTGATGTTATCGGCATTGTCGAGCATAAAGACGCCAATAACAGTCAGCGAGCAATCAACGAAATCAATACCGGTATTTTGGTTGCTAATGGTGCTGATCTGAAACAGGGGTTGTCTATGCTAAATAATGACAACGCCCAAGGTGAATTTTATCTCACTGATATCATCGCGTTTGCTCATGCTGAGGGTAGAAAAATCGCTACCGTCCAGCCTGCTCGTTTTAGTGAAGTTGAAGGTATTAATAACCGCTTGCAGCTTGCACGTCTTGAGAGGGTATTTCAAATGGAGCAGGCAGAGAAATTACTTTTATCTGGCGTAACTTTGCTCGATGTGGCGCGTTTCGATTTACGTGGTGGTTTGACCTGTGGTTGCGACGTTACTATTGATACCAACGTGATTATTGAAGGTAGTGTCACCTTGGGAGATCGGGTACATATCGGTGCTGGATGTATTTTAAAAAATTCGCGGATTGGTGATGACTGTCAAATTAAACCTTATACCGTACTGGAAAATGCCTCTTTGGAGGCGACTTGCAGCGTTGGTCCTTTTGCTCGCTTACGTCCAGGGAGTGAGTTGGCTGAGGGGTGCAGGTTGGCAACTTTGTCGAGATTAAAAAGACACGTTTGGGCAAAGGCTCCAAGGCGGGTCATCTTTCTTACCTTGGAGATGCTGATATTGGTTCTGGCGTGAATATCGGAGCAGGAAGCATCACTTGTAACTATGATGGTGCTAATAAATATAAAACGATCATCGGTAATAATGTTTTTGTTGGTTCGGCTAGCCAATTTGTAGCACCGATTAAGGTGGCAAATGGGGCGACCATCGGCGCCGGTACGACAGTAACAAATGATATTGCTGAAAACGAGTTGGTACTCAGTCGTGTTAAACAATGCAATATTCAAGGTTGGCAGCGTCCGGTAAAAAAAATCGTTAAATAGGAATATAAACTGATGTGTGGAATTGTTGGTGCAGTAGCGCAACGTGATATTGCTGAAATATTGATTGAAGGTTTACGCCGTCTTGAATATCGCGGTTATGATTCCGCCGGTCTAACCGTGGTCGATAGCAAAGGTCAGATGAATAGTTTGCGTCGAGTGGGTAAAGTGCAGGTATTGTCTGATGCTGCTGTAATGCAAAAATTACAGGGTAGTACCGGCATTGCACATACCCGTTGGGCGACTCACGGTGAACCTTCAGAAGTCAATGCACATCCTCATGTTTCGCAACATATTTCTGTGGTTCACAACGGTATTATTGAAAACCATGAATCATTACGCGAGCTATTGATCAGTCGTGGTTATCATTTTACTTCTGAAACCGATACTGAAGTGATTGCTCATCTCGTGAATTGGCAGCAACAGCAAGGTGGTTCTCTGCTCGAGGTGGTTAAAGCTGTGATTGCTCAATTGCGCGGTGCTTATGGTGCAGTGATAATGGATAGTCGTGATCCTGGTCGTTTAGTGGCTGCTCGTTCAGGTAGTCCACTGGTGATTGGTTGTGGCGAGGGTGAAAATTTTATTGCCTCCGACCAATTAGCTCTGCTACCTGTTGCCCGTCGTTTTATTTTCCTGGAAGAAGGGGATCTGGCCGAAATAAGTGCCGATAATCTGAGTATTTTTGATAAACAGGGCAATGTAGTAAAACGCCCAGTAGTTGAATCGCAAACAAAGTATGATGCGGGTGATAAAGGAACCTATCGTCATTACATGGAAAAAGAAATCTATGAACAGCCGATAGCGATTAAAAATGCACTGGAAGGCCGTTTGAATCATGGTAAAGTCGATTTGTCAGAATTGGCTGAAAAACAGGAGTTACTGTCAGGGTACAACATATTCAAATTATTGCCTGTGGCACCTCTTACAATTCAGGGATGGTAGCACGCTATTGGTTTGAATCTTTAGCAGGCATAGCATGCGATGTTGAAATTGCCTCTGAATTCCGTTACCGCAAATCTTGCGCACGTACAAATAGTCTACTGATCACGTTGTCACAATCGGGAGAAACGGCAGATACGCTGGCGGCATTACGTCTGTCTAAAGAGCTTGGCTATTTAGGTTCATTGGCGATCTGTAACGTTTTGGCGTCTTCATTAGTACGTGAATCCGATATGGCATTGATGACTAAAGCCGGTACTGAAATTGGTGTTGCTTCTACCAAGGCATTTACGAGCCAACTAACCGTGTTGTTAATGCTGGTGGCCTACATTGGGTGTTTGCAAGGTCAAGAGGAAAGTCGGGAACATGATATTGTGCAGGCACTGCAAAAATTGCCTGCCAGAATAGAACAGATGTTGGCACTGGATAAAACCATTGAGATGTTGGCACAAAATTTTGCTGATAAAAAGCATGCGTTGTTTCTTGGGCGAGGTGATCAATATCCGATTGCTATGGAAGGTGCCCTAAAGCTAAAAGAGATCTCTTATATTCATGCTGAAGCTTACGCTGCCGGTGAGTTGAAACATGGCCCGTTGGCACTGGTCGATAATGAGATGCCGGTTGTTGTTGTCGCGCCAAATAATGAACTGCTAGAAAAACTGAAATCGAATATTGAAGAAGTACGCGCCCGAGGGGGCAGTTGTATGTCTTCGCTGATCAAAATGCGGGTTTTAGTGACAGTAATGGCATGAAAATTATTCCATTACCACATGTAGAAGAAATTATCGCGCCCATTTTTTATACCGTGCCACTGCAACTGCTTGCCTATTATGTCGCTCTGATTAAAGGCACCGATGTCGATCAACCGCGTAATTTAGCAAAATCGGTGACGGTTGAATAAGCGTTGTGAATCCTATCTTTATACAATTCTTCATTAGCTACTGTTATTCGTTAGTGAGTTGCTGATTAAGAGACTCTCTTGGCCTATTATTAGGCCTTGTTTTTTCTTAGTTAAAGAAATTAATTGAATTGAGGATAAATATTATGCTAAGCGTTGGTGCTACTGGTGCTGGAGAAGTTCCATACCAGTAGATGAGAGCTGATTCCATATCATCTCAGCCTGTTTCAGCAGGAAATGCTGGAGTAGTCCCAGAAGTACTGTTGGAAAAAGGAAAATTAAAAAACTGCCTGCTTGATTACATAGATATATTTTGGGCTAAAATAAAAGAACCGTTGAAAGAATTAAACGTAGGGTTCGAGCCAGGATCAAAGTTAAATGCAGATCATGTCTCAAGTATTAATAAGGCAGCAAAATCATTGAATGAAGCTGTAAAGAAATTAAGTAAAACGGAAAAAACTAAGATTACGTGTTTGGGCGATGAATATACTGTAGTAATACAATCTATAATTAAGATCTGCGAAAATACTGCAACATTTAAGCCTAATAAATTCAAACCTCTCATTACTTTACAAAATACTCTTATCGGCCTTATAAAAGAAGAAAGTTCTAAAAAAGAATCATTTTTGGAAAGATTAACAGGTGTATTTAGTTCTGGAGGACCAAGCAGTAGTGATACAATGAAACTACTTCAAGACTATTCATAAAAAATAACACTCTAATTAAGAATGAATAAGTGCCCCCTATATCGAGATAAAAATGTTTCATCAGATTGTTAATCACGAGATAGTGAGGCATTTATGGAATATATTACTAAACATTGTGAATGTGTCAACAAACGGCAGAAAAATCTTAATGTTTAATTAAAGTATTAGGATCTGTTGTTGTTGTCAGTGAAAATCTGAACATCTCGGAACGCCCATTTTTGTTATAAAGGAAGGATCCCATTTCAACATCAAGAAAATAAAAAATGGAAAGAGGTTGGGAAAAGCCCTTAATCATGCAAAAACCGTGATAAAAGTGTGAATCGGAAACTTTATTAAACATCAAGTTAATAAAAGTTACTTTTCTATCCAATTTTTGACCTACGATATTCTCGATTATAGTCAGTACAGCTATCAGGGTATCTTCTTCTTTAGGTTTTGGAATGGTAGTGTTATCCTTTCGTAAACTCCCTGTTTCTTTCATTAGATCGAAAAAATAGTTCCATACGGTATTTAATTCTTTAGACTTAATGAGTTGTTGCTTTAGTCCTGTGATTGAACATGTACTCATTTTTTTGTATATCCTTTATTCTCAAAAAGTATAATGGGAGGTAATGAAGCCTATAAATCTATCAGCTTTACCGGATATGTACAAAGACCCATTTGATAGAATACTGGTTTCTCAGTCGAAGGTTGAAAAGATGACGTCTATTACTGCGGATGACAAAATAATCGGCTTGGCTGAGAAAATGTATCTAAACCTATTGGCCTGCAATTAGAAAGCGGATCTTTGCATGAGCGAAATTATTTACGGTATTCATGCCGTCAAAGCTTTGTTAGAGCGTGAGCCACAACGTTTTCTCGAGGTTTTTATTCAAAAAGATAACCATGACCGTCGGTTACAAGCGTTGGTTTCTCAAGTGGAAGCCTGCGGTTTAGCGGTTCAGCACGCCAATCGAAAATGGCTGGATTCCCAGGCTGAAGGGGGTGTGCATCAGAGTATTGTGGTGCGAGTCCGTAAAGGACGTCAGTACCAGGAAAGTGATTTGCTTGGTTTGCTAGCCGGTATAGAGACAGAGACCCCCCTTTTACTGGTGTTGGATGGTGTTACCGATCCACATAATTTAGGCGCCTGTTTGCGAAGTGCAGATGTGGCAGGTGTGGATATGGTTATTGTACCTCGTAATCGCTCTGCTTCACTTAACGCCACGGTGAAGAAGGTAGCGAGTGGTGCAGCTGAAAGTGTACCCTTGATTACGGTAACTAATTTGGCACGCACCCTGCGGCTATTAAAAGAACAAGATATTTGTATTGTTGGTACGGCAGGTGAAGCGAAAGAAAGTGTATATCAAAGCAATTTGACTGGGCCTATGGCCTTAGTGATGGGATCAGAGGGGACAGGTATGCGTCGTTTGACTCGTGAGCATTGCGATAAATTAATCCGTATCCCGATGGTCGGTGTGGTGTCTTCTTTGAATGTTTCTGTTGCTACTGGTGTTTGTTTGTTTGAAGTGGTACGTCAACGTAGTCTTATTTGATTGGAAATCATTAGACTTCTTGCAAAAACTACTGTGTGGCGCGGATATTAGCAACGGCATAATAGCTGATTGTTAGACTACAGCGTAGCGCACGCCAAAAATCACTGATGTTGGTTGCACCGAGGAATAAAGCGCTACGTAACCCTAATCTGATAAAACGGCGAGCCAGCTCGGTATGTTCCGGTGAGCTGGCTATTTTTTTACGCATTAGCCCTAAAAAATGGCCGCTTTCACGGTTAGCATGGCGTAGTAATGCTTTGCGTAGCAAGGGATCATCCCCCGTAGTTGTTGCTCTGTCCAGCAATCCCTTAATGATGTCTACATAGCTGTTTGCCCTGTTGTATAGCGATTGGGCAGAGTGTGAATGAGTAATTGACAACGGATTGATGCGATAGCCATAAAATGGTGTCGCACAAAAGCCAATCCGCTGCGCGACTAGCGCCAGATCGGTGGTCCATAAAATATCTTCATGTACCATGTCGTGGATAAACGCCAGTTGGTTATTCACGATGAGATCCCGGCGAACAAATTGTAGCCATACATAATGCAGCCATTCATCTTGTTTAACACTATGAATAATCCATTGTCGACCACTTATTACCTGTCCTGGTGGATGATGATACAGTAAATCTTTTGTGCAACCTTTTGTTGTGTGAAGGGGCGCTTGTTTTGCGTGCTGCGCATGAGGATCAATCCTGAAGCGAAATCCGTTGCCGATGAGTAAATCGACATTTAATCTGTTCGCCTGTTGCACCCAGGTTTGTAACGTATCGGGAGCTAACCAATCATCTGCATCGACGAAAGCAACCCAATGACCACGCGCTTGTGCTAGAGCGCTGTTACGTGCAGCAGCAACCCCTTGATTCGATTGATTAATAATGACTAGTCTGGTATCGGTAGCGGCTATCTCCTGCAATATTACCAGGCTGTCATCTGTCGAACCATCATTGACCGCAATCATCTCCCATGACACACCGGATTGACTGCATAATGAATCCATTAAATCAGTAAGATAAGCAGCACAATTGAACACCGGTACAATAACGCTAACCTCGATTGGCTTCATACTTTTTTTTGTTCCGCTGCAAATTTCTGAGTCATTAGCTCTAGTTTTTCCTGTGCATCCAGCCAATCTATTTCAACCTTTTCCAGTTTGATTTTAGCCTGGGTTTGTTGTTGCAGGCATAGCGTCAGATCGGTTTTGCGAGCCATGTCGTATAACGTGACATCAGCGAGTTTTTCCGTAATGGTCGTCAATTCCGTATTTAATTTCTCTAGCTGTTGTTCCAGTGTCGTCACTTGTTTACGCAAGGGTTGACTTTGACTAAGGAACTCTGCATCGCGCCGTTTTTGGCCTTTAATGGGATTATGTTGCTGCGTTTGCTGACGTTGTAAATCGCCTAACCATTGTTGGTAATCATCCAAATCACCGGCAAAGGGTGCCACCTTGCCATCATGTACCAGATACAACTCATCAGTAGTTGAACGTAATAAATGACGGTCGTGCGAAACCACTACCAGTGCGCCCTCAAAATCAATCAATGCTTCGGTGAGTGCTTGCCGCATATCGAGATCTAAATGATTGGTGGGTTCATCGAGTAGCAATAAATTGGGACGCTGCCAGACAATCAACGCCAGTACTAGGCGTGCTTTTTCGCCACCGGAGAAACTGGCTACCGGATCAATCACCTGCCCTCTCTGAAAACCAAAACCAGCAAGATAGTCACGCAAACGCTGCTCTGTCTCATGGGGAGCCAAGCGATTAATATGCTGCAATGGTGATTCATCAGCCCGTAAATATTCCAGTTGATGTTGTGCAAAGTAACCGAGCTTAATTCCTCTGGATAAGCTGATTTCACCGCTTTGTGGTGTTAGGCTACCTGCCAGCAGCTTAATGAAGGTTGATTTCCCTGCGCCGTTACGTCCCAACAAACCGATACGTGAACCAGGGACTAAATTCAACTTGATCGATTGCAAAATAATCCGCTCACCATAACCGGCACTGACTTTCTCCATCTGTAGTAACGGATTGGGTAGGTTTTCTGGCGTGAAAAAATTAAAATGAAACGGGTTATCGACATGTGCTGGCGCGATTAATTCCATACGTTTCAACATCTTGATACGACTTTGCGCTTGTTTGGCTTTACTGGCTTTGGCACGGAAACGGTCAATATAATTTTGTAAATGTGCCCTTTTTTCTTGTTGATGCTGATAGATTGACTGTTGTTGCGAAAGTTTGGCCGCGCGTTGCCGTTCAAATGATGAATAATTTCCTCTGTATTCGTATAGTGTCTGCTGTTCAATGTGTAAAATTTCATCGATAATAGGATCAAGAAAATCACGGTCATGGGAAATAAGAATCAAGGTGCCGGGGTAATTTTTTAGCCACTTCTCCAGCCAGATAACAGCGTCTAAATCAAGGTGGTTGGTCGGCTCATCTAGCAATAACAGATCTGAACGGCAAATCAGTGCCTGAGCCAGATTAAGGCGCATTCGCCAGCCTCCGGAAAAGGTGTGTACCTCTTGTTGCAGCTGCTGTTGTGAAAATCCCAAGCCATTGAGTAGGCTGGCGGCGCGTGCTTGAATAGTCCAGGCCTGCATGGTGTCTAATTTTCCGTGTAGGTTGGCAATGGCAAGACCATCGTTTTTTTCGTTGGCTGTTTGCAGTTGGGCTTGCAATTGACGAAATTCACGGTCGCCGTCGATAACGTATTCTACTGCCGGTACATCCAAAGCAGGAGTCTCTTGATCGACCCAGGTTAAAGCCCAGTTATTGGGAAAAGTGACGTTACCGCCATCAGCACTGATTTCATTTTTCAGTAGCGCCAGTAGTGTTGATTTACCACAACCATTTTTGCCGATTAGACCGACCTTTCGACCCGGATTAACCGTTGCTGTCGCGTTGTTTAGTAAGACACGGGTACCGCGTCGAATTTGCAAAGAGGAGAAAACAATCATAGCGCGCCGTATGTGCAGAATATGTTAATTTGTAATTATCTTAAGATAGATTAAACCTCTTACGAAATTTAATCTTCGCATGGTAACGGAAAACCATCACCTTGACGACGCTTTAGAGAGGAATGATTTTGCAACCACCTAAAATCCTATTGTTATATGCTCATCCTGAACCACAAAGCTCGGTTGCGAATCGGGTTTTGCTGCAAGCTATTCAAAAATTAGAACATGTTACCGTGCACGATCTCTACGCGCATTATCCGGATTCTTTTATTGATGCCCAGTATGAACAACGATTGTTACAGGAGCATCATGTCATTGTGTTTCAACACCCTCTGTATACCAATAGTTGTCCGGCCTTGCTAAAAGAATGGCTGGATCGGGTATTAGTACGCGGTTTTGCCAATGGACCGACTGGAGGTGCTCTGAAGGGAAAATACTGGCGTTCGGTGATTACTACGGGTGAACCTGATGTGGCGTATCAGTTGGGTGGTTATAACCGTTATCCGATGAGTGATATCCTGCGGCCTTTTGAGCTGACAGCGTTGATGTGCCGCATGCATTGGATGATCCCGATTATCATTTATTGTGCACGGCGGCAAAATCCGGAGTTATTACAACAACAAGCCGATAAATATGCGCAGTGGCTGCAATCGCCATTTGATACCACAGGTACGGTTTTGCAAGAGGTCTAATAATGGAATATCCAATACTATTAATCGCTATCCTGCTGTTTTTATTTGCCGCTGTCGTTGCTGTGCCGATAGCTCAGCGTTTAGGGATTGGTGCTGTCCTGGGCTATCTCGTCGCCGGGATTGCTATTGGTCCTTGGGGATTGGGTCTTATCCGTGATGTCGATGAAATTTTGCATTTTTCCGAATTAGGGGTCGTTTTTTTGATGTTTATCATCGGATTGGAGCTTAAACCGGCAAAATTGTGGCAGCTTAGGCGCTCGATATTTGGCGTGGGTACCGGCCAGGTGGTGATCACTTCAATCATTCTCGGTGCTTTACTTTATGCAACTCATTTCGCTTGGCAAGCGGCGGTAATTGGTGGTATCGGTCTGGCGATGTCTTCTACCGCAATGGCGATACAATTGATGCGTGAAAAAGGGATGAATCACAACGAAGGGGGACAGCTTGGATTCTCGGTGTTGTTGTTTCAAGATATGGCGGTGATCCCAGCATTGGCGTTAATTCCTATTTTGGCAGGCAGCGGCGGAGAGAATAACGATTGGCTTAAAATCAGTATGAAAATGGTTGCTTTCGCGGGGATGTTGATCGGTTGTCGCTATCTGTTACGTCCCTTGTTTCGTTATATTGTCGCTTCAGGGGTACGGGAGGTCTTTACCGCTGCCGCGTTATTGGTCGTGTTAGGTTCGGCCTTATTTATGGATGCATTGGGTTTGTCTATGGCATTAGGCACTTTTATTGCGGGTGTTTTACTGGCAGAAAGTGAATTTCAGCACGAACTAGAAATTGCCATTGAACCTTTTAAAGGATTATTGCTCGGGTTATTTTTTATTTCGGTGGGAATGGCATTAAATATCGGTGTGCTCTTTAGCCATGTGTTGTTAGTGCTGGTGGGGGTCGTGACGCTGGTTTCTATAAAAGCCGTGGTACTCTATGCTTTGTCACGTCTTTTTGCTTTACGCCGCTCAGCACGCTTGCAATTTGCTGGTGTATTGAGCCAGGGAGGAGAATTTGCTTTCGTTCTGTTTTCTGCCGCATTTAGCCAAAAAGTGCTAGCGGCGGATCAATTGGCATTGCTGCTGGTGGTAGTAACACTATCGATGATGACGACACCCTTGCTGATGAAGATAATAGATTGGCTGCTCGCGCGCCGTTATAACACGTCGGAAGAAAATGATGAAAAGCCTTTTGTCGAAGATAATGATCCTCAGGTGATTATTGTTGGATTCGGTCGCTTTGGGCAAGTGATTGGGCGTTTACTCATGGCTAATAAAATGCGCATTACCGTATTGGAACGTGATGTTAGTGCCGTGAGTATGATGCGTAAGTATGGTTACAAAGTCTATTACGGTGATGCTACACAACTTGAGCTTTTACGTGCAGCGGGTGCAGAAAAAGCGAAGGCGATCGTCATCACCTGTCATGAGCCGGAAGATACTATGATATTGGTTCATCTCTGCCAGCAACATTTTCCTAATTTGAAAATCTTTGCCCGTGCAAGAGGTAGAGTGGAAGCACACGAACTGTTGCAAAATGGCATAGAAAATTTTACTCGTGAGACTTTTTCCAGTGCTTTGGAATTAGGACGCAAGACGTTATTAGAATTAGGTATGCATCCCCATCAGGCTTATCGGGTGCAACAGCATTTCCGCCGTTTAGATATGCGGATGCTACGTGAATTGATGCCTCATCATCATGGTGATGTGGCACAGATTTCTAGAGTGAAGGAAGCACGCCGTGAACTTGAGGATATTTTCCAGCGTGAAATGCAAAATGAACGGCGGCAATTAGATGGTTGGGATACATACGAATAATTTTGGAGATCGGTCATGACAATCATGCGTAAAAGGTTTATTGCGGGTGCGATTTGTCCACAGTGTCATGCGTTAGACACCTTGGCATTATGGCGAGAAGAGCAAAAGGAAGTGGTGGAATGTGTGCGCTGTGGTCATCATCAATATCAGCTCGATACGCCCTCGAAAGCTACCCGCTCTGGTGAGCATGTGATCGGTATGTTTCGTCCTCATTAGGCTTTTTGTAAAACCTACTGTGTGCTGCAAATTCTGCGTTACCTGGTGCTCGTAATCCTCATGTACTCGTGTACGCAGCGATTGCTGCGCGCCAGGCGCCGGTTTTGCAAGAAGCCTATTGATATCATCATCAATGAATTAGGGTGTGCTGTACTCGGTTTACAAATGCTATTCTTCAACCCTCTATCCTTTTATATTTTAAAATTTTATGTTACTTAAGTTATTGCGCTCTGTTATTTTAGGTCTGATTTTTGCCTCTATTTTACTGATATTATTACCGGTATTACGTTCGTTTTTTATGGAAAAAAACGAGGGTAGACAGGAGAGTGCTATTAAAGACGTTCCCATCAGTTATAGTCAGGGAGTAAGGCGCGCAGCTCCGGCGGTGGTCAATGTTTATAACCGTAGCCTGGGGAGTGCCACTCGGAATGGCCTCGCGATACGGACGTTGGGTTCTGGCGTTATTATGAGTGATAAAGGGTACATTGTTACTAATAAACACGTCATCAATCACGCAGAGCAAATTATTGTGGCACTACAAGATGGTCGCGTATACGAAGCCTCACTCGTTAGCTCAGACAGTTTGACCGATCTGGCGGTGTTAAAAATTGATGCAGATAATTTGCCGGTGATCCCGATTGATAGCCAACGCATAACACATATTGGTGATGTGGTGCTAGCGATAGGTAATCCCTATAATCTTGGGCAGACGGTCACTCAGGGTATCATCAGTGCGACAGGTCGTATTGGCTTGAGTGATTCTGGGCGGCAAAATTTTCTACAAACCGATGCATCAATTAACCGTGGCAACTCCGGTGGTGCCTTGATCAATACATTAGGCCAGTTGGTGGGGATTAATACTTTATCATTCGACAAAAGCAGTAACGGAGAAACGCCGGAAGGGATAGGCTTTGCTATTCCCGCTGCACTGGCAAGCAAAGTGATGCAAAAACTGATCCGCGATGGGCGTGTTATTCGCGGTTATATTGGTATCACGGGTAACGATTATCCGCCATTTAATGCGATTAATGCTAAACAAGGCGCGACACACGGCATTAAAGTGAACCAGATTTCACCCAGCGGGCCTGCTGCCACAGCGGGTGTACAGGTTGGCGATATTATTCTGAATGTTAATAACAATAAAGTCGTCTCTACCATAGAAACGATGGATCAGGTGGCTGAAATACATCCTGGTACGCCTGTTTCAGTACTGATATTACGTCATGGTCAGCAAATAATATTAAAAATAACCATCAGTGAATACCCGGATAATTGAATCGCTTTGATCTGATCAGTGGCAAAAAAAATCGTGTGTCATTGAGTGAAAGTTTATAGTTTGAGCGGAATATAAAAATAATATTTTTCATTATCTGGTATAAATGTATGCAATTTATTTTTTATGTTTTTGAGGTTGATGATGTTTATATTTGGGGCATTTCCTTATGTAACTCAATTTTTTACAAAAAAGAATCCTCCAACAAAAGAGGATTTAATTAAGACACTCTTTAATAGAATAGAACATTGTTTCTCTGATATTAAAGCATATGATAAATTCTCTAGTCTGTTTAAAGATAATAAGTACACAACATTATCTGAATGTGTCGACTCTTTTGTTGAATTAAAAGACATTGCTGACGAAGCTTATAGGGATAGATTTCATATCGAACAAAACAGCCAAACCTCAAATCTGGAATTTTTTGTTAATGGAAAATTAGTACGCGTATTTGAGTCTAAGCATTTTACTGCGGAAGAAAAAAATGTTAATAATCTTTTTGGTCAAAGAATAAATGATATTGAAGAATATAGAGAAAAAATTAATTTTTCAAAACAGTTGACGAATAAAGTTCAGGAATTGATTAATTCTATACCTATAGATGGTTGTGATCCGTTTGAACAGTTATCTAACGATTTACCTAGACAGAAATATTCTTTTGTAGGATTTAAGGTACCAGAAGTATTTGAAACATTAAAGATTGTATATGACTCTATTAAAGATAAAGATAAAGATAAAGATAAAGATAAAGATAAAAAACAAGCCATTGCATTAAATGTAGTTGCTTCGCAGACTTTTTCTGCACCGTTAATCAAAGTATTAGAGAAATATAAATCTCCATTCTATTATTATATGTTATTTAGTCCTTCTAATAAAGTTCAAGTCTGTCGTGAGGAGAGCGGCAGTATTACCGTGACGACCACATTATCATCAAAAACTGCTGATCAGATCGAATTTATTTTAAGAGAACAAGATTCTGAATACGATAAATTAGCTTATGAAGAAGTTGAATTTGAAGCTAAAATTTCGATTGATAAGGACGGGAACGTAGAATTTGTATCCCACAAATTCACGGCAAATGAAACACAACTTCGATCACATAGTCTATCGACTCAATTAGCTATATTAAGGCAGTTGAGATAAATAGCGAATGATTAAACCTGAAATCAGTGATCGGATAACAGCGAAAAAAAATTGAAGCCTTGGTTACCCGGGGCTTGTCATAAAACTGTAATAAATAATCCATCTTTCTGTCATTAAACTGCCCTATGTTCTCCTCTGCTATTGTTTTTATCTGATATACCCTTCGCCTTTCAAGTTACGGCGGCGTTGGCGGCTCGCACTCATCCCAGTCATGTACTATCTGTACACTCCTGGGATTCGATTGATTGCCGCCTTGCCGTAACTCGAAATGCATTGGGTATACAACGTTTTTTTGTCTGCATGAAAATAATTTTCATCCTGATTGGGAGAATGTATGAAACTGATACGTATCACCGTAGAAAATATCATTGCTGTGGTCTTATCTGTATTTACTCTGTCCGCCTTTGCTGCTGTTAACCTGACGGGTGCGGGTGCGACCTTCCCCACGCCTGTGTATGCTCAATGGGCGGATGCTTATCAGAAAGAAACGGGGAATAAAGTAAATTATCAAGGCATAGGTTCTTCAGGGGGTGAAAAACAAATTATCGCCAATACTGTGGCCTTCGGTGCTTCAGATAAGCCATTGTCTAACGATAAACTGGCTATTAATGGCTTATTTCAATTTCCTACTGTTATCGGTGGTGTGGTGATGGTGGTCAATCTGCCCGGTATTAAATCTAATGAATTAATATTGAATGGCCAAACATTAGGTGATATCTATTTAGGTAAGGTGACAAAATGGAATGATGCGGCGATTGCTAAACTCAATCCCGGAGTCACACTGCCGGATAAAAATATTGCCGTTGTGCGCCGCGCTGATGGTTCAGGCACCTCTTTTGTCTTTACCCAATATTTGGCAAAAGTGAATACCGAATGGAAGAAAAAAGTGGGTTTCGGTTCCAGTGTTAATTGGCCAGTAGGTCTTGGCGGTAAGGGGAATGATGGTGTTGCGGCATGCGTACAACGCTTGCCCGGTAGTATCGGCTATGTAGAATATTCTTACGTCAAGGAAACGGGTTTAGCCTATACCAAATTAGTTTCTGCCGATGGTCAGCCCGTCAGCCCGACAGTAATGAGTTTTAGTGCCGCCGCGAAAGAGGCGGATTGGAGCCAAACATTCGCGCAAGATTTGACTAATAAGAAAGGCAAGGATGTCTGGCCGATCACTTCAACGACGTTTATTTTGTTACATAAAGTACAAAAAGATGCCGTTAAAGGAAGAGAGGTACTGAAATTCTTTGATTGGAGTTACAAAAACGGCGCTAGACAAGCAAATGACCTTGATTATGCGATGCTGCCAGCCGAAGTGGTTGAACAAATCCGTGCTGCCTGGAAAACTCAGATTAGCACTGAAGAGGGTAAAACTTTATGAGCGTCGCTCAAGAAGATTTGGAACAGGCTTTACAAACCCTAATTACTCCCAGATGAGAAAAAAATCTATGGCTGCTTATAAGCCTACGATCAAAGCACCCAATCAGTACGGTGATATTATTTTTGGTACGCTGGTTAAACTGGCAGCGTTAGTTACCTTATTTTTGCTGGGCGGTATCATTATCTCGCTGCTGGTTGCTTCTTGGCCTAGCATTGAAAAATTTGGTTTTGCCTTTTTATGGGATAAAGAATGGGATCCTCCCGCTGAAAAATTTGGCGCATTGGTTCCTATCTACGGCACGATAGTGACTTCGGTGATTGCTCTGATTATTGCGGTTCCTGTGAGTTTTGGTATCGCGCTATTTTTAACCGAACTTGCTCCCCGTTGGCTGAAGCGCCCCCTTGGGATCGCCGTCGAATTGCTTGCCGCGATCCCTAGCATTGTCTACGGTATGTGGGGTTTGTTTGTCTTTGCTCCACTGTTTGCTCGCTATTTTCAAGAGCCAGTGGGTGATGTCCTTGCTGGAGTACCGATCGTTGGTGTGTTGTTCTCTGGCGCAGCATTTGGTATCGGTATTTTGGCAGCTGGCATTATTTTAGCCATTATGATTATTCCCTATATTGCCGCTGTGATGCGCGATGTCTTCGAACAAACGCCGGTGATGATGAAGGAGTCGGCTTATGGTATCGGTTGTACCACCTGGGAAGTTATTTGGCGTATTGTGCTGCCATTTACCAAAAATGGTGTTATTGGTGGAGTGATACTGGGGCTTGGTCGCGCACTTGGTGAAACTATGGCGGTTACTTTTATCATCGGTAATACGTATCAACTCGATAATTTTTCGTTATTTATGCCGGGTAACAGCATTACTTCTGCGCTAGCAAACGAATTTGCTGAGGCGGAGTCACCTTTACATACTTCAGCGTTGATGGAATTGGGACTCATTTTATTTTTGATCACTTTTATTGTTTTGGTCCTCTCTAAGTTAATGATTTTACGTCTAGCTAAGCAGGAGGGGGCGTTAACATGACAATACAAAACGAGGTAATCTTACAAAATAGTGAGAAATTAATAGAAACTCGACGCAAAAAACAGGCATGGCGTCGGCAAAAAAATTTGGTGGCGCTGCTACTTTCAATGACAACGATGATCTTTGGCTTGTTTTGGTTAGTATGGATTCTATTCACCACTGTGACTAAAGGAATCGATGGTATGTCACTGGCGTTATTTACCGAGATGACACCACCGCCTAATGCTGCGGATGGTGGTTTGGCTAACGCTATTGCTGGCAGTGGATTATTAATTTTATGGGCGACACTGATAGGTACACCGCTTGGCATTATGGCGGGTATCTATCTAGCAGAATATGGACGTCAATCCTGGTTAGCTGAAATAACACGTTTTATCAATGATATTCTGTTATCTGCTCCCTCTATTGTGGTGGGATTATTCGTTTACACCGTGGTAGTGACAAGGATGGAACATTTTTCCGGCTGGGCAGGGGTCATCGCATTGGCATTACTCCAAGTGCCTATTGTTGTTCGTACCACGGAAAACATGTTGAAACTGGTGCCAAATAGTTTGCGGGAAGCGGCTTATGCATTAGGAACACCCAGATGGCGTATTGTCACGGCTATTACCCTGAAGGCATCGATCTCTGGTATTCTGACAGGCATTTTGCTGGCTGTGGCTCGTATTGCCGGTGAAACCGCGCCCTTGTTATTTACTTCGCTCTCTAATCAATTTTGGAGCACAGACCTGCATCATCCTATTGCCAATTTGCCGGTAACGATATTTAAATTTGCCATGAGTCCGTTTAGCGAATGGCAGCAACTTGCTTGGGCAGGGGTAATACTGATTACGCTTTGTGTGCTGTTGTTAAATATTCTGGCGCGGGTTACGTTCGCTAAAAAAACAAACTGATGCGCCAAAAATCTGTAGCGTGGCTCCAGCAGCGTGGGTTATTAACCTGTTCGAAATCTCTTGTGCTCGCTGTGTTTTGGTCAAGTAATTCGTCAAAAACGAGTTCAAAATGCTCACTTACTCTATGTAAACTGCGCTTTTTCGCTCATTTTTTCCTCGTCTGAGCGTCGCTCAAGAAGATTTGTAACAGGTTCTTAAAGGAGAGACGTTTTAATGAGTAAGATCCCCGGTAGTAAACTTCAAGTTCGCGATTTGAACTTTTACTATGGCAAGTTTCATGCGTTGAAGAATATTTCGTTGGATATTGCTAAAAATCAAGTCACGGCCTTTATTGGTCCATCAGGTTGTGGTAAATCAACATTGCTGCGTACTTTTAATAAAATGTACCTGCTATATTCAGATCAGAGTGTCACTGGCGATATCCTGCTTGATGGAAAAAATGTTCTTATTGATCAGCAAGATATTGCATTATTGCGCGCCAGAGTGGGCATGGTTTTTCAAAAGCCAACCCCTTTCCCGATGTCAATTTACGATAATATCACCTTTGGTGTTCGCTTATTTGAGAATTTATCTCGCTCAGATATGGATGAAAGGGTGCAATGGGCGCTAGCGAAAGCGGCGTTGTGGAGTGAAACCAAAGATAAGCTGAGTCAAAGTGGTAATAGTTTATCGGGCGGGCAACAGCAACGCTTATGTATTGCACGCGCTATTGCCGTTCGTCCTGAAGTATTATTGTTGGATGAACCTTGTTCGGCACTTGATCCTATTTCCACCGGCAAAATTGAAGAATTAATTAGTGAATTGAAATCAGATTATACGGTGGTGATGGTGACACACAATATGCAGCAGGCGGCACGTTGTTCTGATCACACTGCATTTATGTATTTAGGCGAATTAATTGAATTTAGTGATACCGATACATTATTCACCGCTCCGCAGAAAAAACAGACGGAAGATTACATCACTGGCCGCTACGGTTAAAAACAGGACAGATCATGGATAACTTCAAACTGAATCAACATATCTCCGGTCAGTTTAATACAGAACTTGAACACATCCGTACCCAGGTTTTGAAGATGGGAGGTTTGGTAGAGCAACAGTTAAATGACGCCATCACTGCTATGCATAAGTTGGATGGTGATCGGGCAGAGCGGGTTATTAAGGGTGATGAGGAGGTCAATAAGATGGAAATCCTCATCGATGAAGCTTGTGTGCGTATCATTGCTAAACGTCAGCCTGCCGCCAGTGATTTACGTTTGATCATGGTGATCATCAAAACTATTTCAGAGTTGGAACGTATTGGTGATGTCGCTGATAAAATTTGTCGCACGGCGTTGGAAAACTTCTCTCAGCAGCATCAGCCGTTACTGGTGAGTCTGGAATCATTAGGGCGACATACGGTGAAAATGTTACATGATGTACTGGATGCTTTTGCCAGAATGGATCTGAATGATGCTACCCGCATTTATCGTGAAGATAAAAAAGTGGATCAGGAATATGAAGGAATTGTGCGTCAATTAATGACCTATATGATGGAAGATCCGCGGACTATTCCCAATGTTTTAACAGCGCTATTTTGCGCCCGTTCTATTGAGCGTATTGGTGATCGTTGTCAAAATATTTGTGAATTTATTTTCTACTTTGTTAAAGGGCAAGATCTTCGCCATCAGGGAGAGGATGCGTTGGAAAAATTGCTTGCTAATGATAAAAACGTTGACGATAAGAAAAAAAGAGCCAAATAAAATACTTTCCGTTTTGTATACTTTTATTTTTTGTGTAAAACCAAAATTAATAATATATGATGATTTCTATTAATTAAAACCAGAAAACTTCCGCTTTGTTTCCTTGACGGAAGTTTTTTATGTATGTAATAAATTGAATTATTAAAATAATTTAGATGAGATGGTTTATTTCCAGTCTCAATCTGTATTATTATTCTTGAAATATTTTATGGATCTGTGGGATTTATTTTTTTGTTCCTATGTTGTTATTTTGTACTGCGTACATGAGGATTGCGAGCATCAGGTAACGCAGAATTTACAGCACGTATTTAGAGGACGTAGTAGGTTTTGCAAGAAGTCTATTGTAATTGATGCTTTTCTGGCTGGGACGAATAACTATGAACCTATTTGTACGCAAGAATATCGTGTTATGTCTCTTGTGGAGCGGATGGGTTATTGGTTTAGTGGGCTATGTATTTTATGATTGTATCATTTGCCTACTTTTTGTTCCTGTATTGTTTTTTTTAGTTTTACTTTTTATGTTGATAAAAACCATGTTTAAAAAGAAAGTCAATAGTAATAATAATGAAATATCGTCAGCGACTAATGTCCCGCTGCCGGGTAATTCTCCTGTATCTAACCCATCTCAGGATTTGACTAAAACGAATACTATCATTGCTTCTGGTACACAGTTAAAGGGGAATGTCGATCTCGAAGGTGATATTCAAATTTATGGTGTTGTCATCGGTGATATTACTGTCACTGAGGGGACAATAAGATTAATGCGCAGCGGTAATATTGAGGGTAATTTAACCGCTCCTCATATTACTATTGATGGTCGTGTTGATGGCGTTTGTGTTTCTGATCATTTAGAAATACTTGAGCATGGTCGTTTAAAAGGTATTGTCAAAGGTACTAACTTTTCGATCAAAAAAGGTGGTGTGTTTATTGGTCAGTCTGAAATCAGCGAAGAACCGAATAACGCTAGAGGTAAAACACAGCAGAATGCCGCTTCATCAGTGGAACGGAAAAAATCTAAAGAGAGAGCCATCACAGATCCATTGTCTGATGATATTTTAGCTAATGCTTAATTAGAACCTGTTCGAAATCTCTTGTGCTCGTACCGTGAAATTACTGCGCGCCAGGTGCCCTGACTTCGCATAACGAACTATGATTTTGCAAGAAGTCTATTATTTTTAACTGAACCTACCAAGAAAAAAGTTATAAATATAGCTTTTTATATTATTTCCTAATCTATCGTGCTAATTGCTAGGCTGCGCCGATGTGCAATATTAATTATTTAAGGTTTGTTTAAAATCTTTCCTGCAAGGTGAAAAAGCTTAGTCTACGACTTACTTGCATACATGACTGGTTAGTTTTAATCTGTGACTTAGTGTGTATAGTGAATGTAGAACGGTATCTTGGGTTACGAGTGATGAGGTATCAGCGGACTCAGCAGATTTTGAACATGTTCTCAGGAGTGATTTGATGAAGAATTTTGCTATATTACTAATCCTGTTGACCAGTTTCGTTACTCTTTCTGGTGTGGCTTATGCTGATAAACTCGATGAGATTAAAGGGGCGGGTGTGGTACGTGTTGCCGTTTTCGATAGTAATCCGCCTTTTGGCTACGTGGATCCACTGACGAAAAAACTGGTGGGATATGACGTCGATATCGCCGAGGCTATCGCTAAAGCACTCTCGGTCGAATTAAAACTCCCGGTCGAATCGATCAAATTAGAATTGCGGGCGACCAATCCTGCTAACCGTATTCCATTGCTGAAATCGAAAAAAGTTGATCTGATCGCTGCTAATTTCACTATCACTCGTGAGCGAGAAAAAGAAGTAGATTTCAGTTTGCCTTACTTTGCTACCGGTCAAAAATTTATTGCTCGTAAAGGTGTATTAAAAACGCCGGAGGATATTAAGCAATTACGTATTGGCGCAGATAAAGGCACCGTGCAGGAAATTACCTTGCGTGAGCATTATCCTATGGCTAAAGTCATTTCTTATGATGATACACCTATAGCGTTTGCTGCGTTGCGTAATGGCAATGTTCAGGCAATTACTCAAGATGATGCCAAATTGGTGGGTTTGCTGGGTAATATACCTGTAGCACAGAAGGCTGATTTTGAAATTTCTCCTTTTAGTATCACGAAAGAATACCAAGGAGTAGCGGCGGCTAAAGGAGAAAAGCGCTTAATTGAGTTCATCAACCGAACGTTGATAAAGCTGGAAGAAGACGGTGATGCGCTCAATATTTATAACCGTTGGTTTGGCGCGGAAACCCGTTCAGCTCAGCCGCGCGGTGATTTTAAATTTGCTCTTCTTGATCAACAGCCAGTGGCCGATTGACTGGTGTATATTTGGCGGGTGTTCCCCGTCTGAATGTTGTTTTTCCAGCCCTACACTTTTTCCGGTGTAGGGCTGAGTATTTTTTTGTAGGTTTTGTAAGAATCTATTCCAAATCCTCTTGAGCGACGCTCAGACGAGGAAAAAGTGGGCGAAAAAGCGCAGTTTACATAGAGTCAATGAGCATTTTGAGCCCGTTTTTGACGAATTATTTGACCAAAACACGGCGAGCACAAGAGATTTCGAATAGGTTCTTAGAAGTTTAATGCCTTATTATGACATTGATGGACGTCACTTATGAAGTTGCAGTATCTCACTGATTGGCTATTGGCTCCGCAATATTTGCTTTGGTTATGGGATGGCTTTCTACTTACTTTGTGGATTTCTGCTTGTACGGTGGCCGCGGCGACATCATTAGGATTTTTACTGGCGGTAGCCAGAGATAGTCATCTAAAAATACTGCAATGGTCTGTCATTATTTACAGCTCTGTCTTTCGTAATACGCCGTTGTTGGTGCAGCTTTTTTTTTGGTACTTTGCTGTGGGTCAGCTACTGCCTCTGTCCTGGATGCAGTGGCTAAATACTGCCCATGAATTGATACTCTTTAATTTAGTCCTCCGTTGGCCGTCTTTTGAGTTTTTAAGCGGTTTAATCGGCTTAACGCTTTATTCAGCTGCATTTATTGCTGAAGAGTTACGTGCCGGTATCGCGGGTGTTGCTCGTGGGCAGAAATATGCAGCGCAGGCATTGGGATTAACGGGGTGGCAATCGATGCGTTATGTGATTTTGCCACAGGCATTAAAAATCGCTATGTCGCCGTTGCTTGGGCAATATATGAATGTGATTAAAAATTCATCACTGACTATGGCAATTGGTGTCGCTGAACTTTCTTATACTTCCCGTCAGGTAGAAACTGAAACATTGCGTACCTTCCAGGCTTTTGGTATTGCCACTGTACTGTATGTTGCCATTATTGCGTTAATTGAGGTTTGGGGTATGTGGCGTCAGCAACGAATGACAGTCAGGAAACATTAAGATGGATTTCACCATTATCATTGATAATTGGCGCTACCTGATGTGGGGCGTTTTTCCTGATGGTCGATTGGGTGGGGCGGCATTGACGTTATTGATCAGTCTAATGTCTGGGGTTGCTTCCGCTATTTTAGGAACTTTGTTGGGAATGCTACTGGCGATGGCGCGTGGCTTCTGGGGCGGAATTTTAGTTACTGTTCTTGGTTTTTTCCGTGCTATTCCCGTAATTATGCTGATTTTTTGGGCTTATTTTCTATTGCCTATTACCTTTGGTATTGATATCCCTGAAATCACTACCGTGGTTTGTGCGCTAACGTTGATTGCATCAGCTTATCTGGCTCATGCAGTAAAAGCGGGGATAATGGCAGTGGGGACCGGTCAGTGGCAGGCGGGTTTATCATTGGGATTTAACCAACGTCAGGTTTTATGGTTTATTGTGTTACCACAGGCATTGCGTATGATGGTTCCTTCATTTATTAATCAATGGATTTCATTGATTAAAGATACTTCTCTGGCCTATATCGTGGGCGTCAACGAACTGACATTCTTAGCAACACAGGTCAATAATCGTAGCATGGTTTATCCGATGGAAATTTTTATGTTTGTAGCACTTGTTTATTTTATGCTCTGTCTCAGCCTGGATCTGATGGTGAATGCCATCAGCCGACGCTTTAAGTTATCCCAGTATTGTCAACAAAAAAGTGCACGATGAATAGCAAGCGCTGCGGTTGGGTCACTTCGGATACATCATATATCGCTTATCACGATACCGAATGGGGTATTCCACAAAGGCAAAATCAAGTGCTATTTGGCATGTTATGTTTGGAGGCACAACAATCGGGTCTTTCGTGGATCACTGTGCTTAAGAAACGTGCTCATTACCAGCAGCGCTTTTATTATTTTGATCCTCAGGCAATTGCATTGATGGGATCAGAGCAAGTAGAAATGTTGATGCAAGATAGCGGTATTATTCGTCATCGTGGTAAAATCCAGGCCATTATCACCAATGCTAGGGCTTATTTGGCAATGGTAGCACGTGGAGAAGATTTTTCCGGTTTCATCTGGAGTTTCGTTAACGGTCAACAGCAAGTTAATCGTTGGTGGTGCCAAGATGAGATACCGGCGACCACGCCGGTGTCTGATGCTATGTCCCATGCACTGAAAAGACGGGGGTTTAAATTTATTGGCCCTACGGTTTGCTACGCTTTTATGCAAGCCAGTGGCTTGGTGAATGATCATCTTGTCAGTTGTTTTTGTCATCCTGATAACGTGGTTGGATGATTTTTTGTGCAAGAAATCTATTTACGGAGATATCATTCACGAGGACATTAATTAACGGACAATAGTGCCTAATAAAATGCCTACGGCACCGAAATCTGCATCGCAGAAGGTGGCATTGGCAAAACCGATATCACCCAGGACGGGCAATAAAAAAACAGGTAGGATGCTGATTAACAGTCCTTGAGTAAAAGCGCCCAGTATAGCGCCACGTCGACCACCCGTTGCATTACCGAATACTCCAGAGGCTCCGCCGGTAAAAAAATGCGAGACAACGCCTGGAATAATTACCGTCATGTTAAGCAGGTACAGTGTGAACATACAAAGAACCCCTGCGGTAAAACTGCTTAAAAAACCAACTAATACTGCGTTAGGGGCATAAGGGAAAACTACTGGACAATCCAGCGCCGGTTTAGCATGAGGGACTAATTTATCGGAAATACCCTTGAATGCCGGAACAATTTCAGTGATTACCATGCGAACGCCCCGCAAAATAATGTAGACACCAGCAGCAAAGGTGATCGACTGCATCAGGGAAAACATAAACCAGTTTTTACCGCCACTGAGATTTTTTACGGCATCATTACCGGCAAATAAACAAGTGATGACAAAAATAATACTCATAATGAAAGCAATTGCTACCGGGGTATCATGTAAAAACAACAAATTTTTAGGGACGTTCATATCCTCGGTGGAGTGTTTTTTATTACCCAATTTACTGCCAATAAAACCTGAAAGGATGTAGGACAACGTGGAAAAATGACCAATGGCGACATCATCCGATCCTGTGACTTTTTTCATATAAGGGTGAGCGATAGCTGGAAAGAAAACCATTGATATACCAACTATTAGAGAGCCGACGGTAATGAGGGGCAAACCTGTCATCCCTGAGGTTACTAAAATAACGGCGACCATCATCGACATAAAAAGGGTGTGATGACCGGTGAGAAAAATAAACTTCCAGGGTGTAAAGCGTGCGATCAAAATATTAATCAACATGGCGAAAAACATGATCATCGCCATTTCTTTGCCAAAATTTTCTTGGGCAACAGCAACAATGGCTTCATTATTAGGGACGATACCTTGAATACCAAAAGCATGTTGAAAAATATTGGCAAAATCACCGAGAGAAGATACGACCAAAGAGGCACCTGCACTTAGAATAACAAGACCCATAATGGTTTTAACGGCACCTTGAATACATTCTGTCAGGGTTTTTTTTTGGGCAAGCAGGCCAACTAGTGCGATTAAACTGACCAATATTGCTGGTTCAGCAAACACATCGTCCATTAGAAAACGAAAAAAATCCATCTATACCTCCAGTTATAAAATATTTAATTCGATTAATGCTACTGATAGTCGTTCTTTCATAATTTTTTTATCAATTACATTATCTAATGAGACGATTTTTCCAGCGATAGATTGAGCCACTAATTGTTCTGTGATATCGCGAGTGCCGACAAAAATGTCGCTGTTCATTCCTTTGGCTGAATTGAGATCAACATGGTTAACCTTGGCGGCTACGGCTAATTCGGTGAGAATACTTTTGATACTTATTTTCATCAGCAGGCTAGTACATAAGCCAATGCCAGAGACTACTGTAATCTGTGTCATTATCTATCCATGAATTTTCCAACGATGAAACGTTTAATCAGATAGTAACATTAATAACGCGCGATAATGGCAAGAATATCATGTATGTTTTCAGCGCTTAATATGGCATTAATATCGTCCTGATTGGCGAATAATTTTGCTAGCTGAGAGATGGCATTAATATGGCTATGGCTGTCAGTCGCGGCTAAAACGATTAATAATTTTACCGGATCATTTCTTTGTGTATTGAAGGCAACTCCCTGAGAAATAAGTGTTAATGACAATGATAATTTATTGACTCCTTCTTCTGGCCGCGCATGTGGCATAGCAATACCTGGTGCTACCACGTAATAAGGGCCAATTGCCTCATGTGATCGATAAATAGCCTCGACATAATGTGGCTCGATAGCATTATGATTAATTAAAGGTTGACAAGCTATAGCAATGGCATCCCGCCAGTTATTGGCTTGCTCCACGATTTGAACAACATCTGACGTTAGTAGTTCTCTTAACATGAAAGCTTTACTCCTCGTGACTGTTAGCTCGAGAATAAATATTTTCTAGAATTATTAATGTGATGAATGTCAACAGATAGGGTTTTCACCCTATATCATTAAGTTAGATTTATTTTTTTATTTATGTACCCTTTTGGCTGCTGCGCTCCGTGTGTCTTGACTTCACAGCATGTATTGGGTTTTGCAAAAAGTCTATTGTAGTTAAGTGGTTGTTCTGTTCATGGATTGAATGGCGGTCAATGCGATGGTGTAAACAATGTCGTTTACCAGTGCACCACGAGACAGATCGTTCACTGGTTTGCGCATCCCTTGTAACATGGGGCCAATGGAAATCAAATCGGCAGAGCGCTGTACCGCTTTGTAAGTGGTATTGCCGGTGTTGAGATCAGGGAAAATAAACACGGTAGCCTTGCCAGCCACGGGTGAATTAGGTGCCTTGGATTTGGCCACATCCGCCATAATGGCGGCGTCGTATTGTAATGGCCCATCAATAATCAAATCGGGGCGTTTTTCTTTTGCCAAACGTGTGGCTTCGCGGACTTTTTCTACATCACTACCAGCACCAGAATTTCCGGTAGAATAAGAGATCATCGCCACTTTCGGTTCAATACCAAACGCTTCAGCTGAATCTGCAGATTGAATCGCGATCTCAGCGAGTTGAGCGGCGCTGGGATCAGGATTGATGGCGCAATCACCGTACACAAGGACTTGATCAGGAAGTAACATAAAAAATATTGATGAAACCAGTGAACTGCCTGGCGCCGTTTTTATCAATTGTAATGCTGGGCGGATGGTGTTGGCTGTGGTATGCAATGCTCCAGAAACTAATCCGTCGACTTTATTTTGCTCTAGCATCATCGTACCCAGCACCACATTATCTTCCAGTTGCTCACGCGCGACTACTTCAGTCATTCCTTTATCTTTACGCAGTTCAACCAGCCGTGAAACATAGTGTTCACGTACTACAACGGGATTGATTAATTCGATGTTTTTACCTAATTCAATGCCCTGTGTTGCCGCAACTCGACGAATTTCTTCAGGGTTGCCTAAGAGTACCGGTGTGGCGATGCCACGTTCGGCACAAATGGAAGCTGCTTTCACGGTACGAGGTTCTTCTCCTTCAGGGAGCACGATACGTTTAGCTGCTTCACGCGCCAGTTCTGTCAGTTTGTAGCGGAATGCAGGCGGTGATAAACGGCGTGAACGTGTAGAAGCAATACTAAGTGAATTGATCCATTCACTGCTGATATGACTGGCGATATAATTTTGTAATTTTTCAACACGTTCATGATCATCTGCTGATACTTCCAGACTGAAACTTTGTAGATTTAGCGATGTTTGCCAACTGTTGGTATTGACCATAAAGATGGGTAGACCTGTCTGGAAAGCACGTTGACAGAGTTGCCTGATAGAATCATCCATTTGATACCCTCCGGTAAGCAAAATAGCACCAATGGCAACACCGTTCATCGCTGCCAAGCAGGCAGCAACCAGCACATCTGGGCGATCCGCTGAGGTGACAAGCAACGCACCTGGGCGCCAATGTGCTAGCATGTTGGGGAGACTACGAGCACAAAAAATGATGGATTTAACGCGGCGTGTGTTGATATCACCTTGATTAATGATACTGGCATTAAGGTGTCGACAGATATCGATGGCGCGAGTGGCAATGAGATCAATACTCCAGGGTATGCAGCCGTATAATGGTAGCGGACTTCTGTTAGATAGCTGGCTTGGCTGAATCGTTGTCACCTCGTTTTTGTTGGAACTATCAAAAATTTCATATAAATCAGGGCGAGTACGACCTTGCTTATCAATGGGTGCATTCAATTTGTTGATGATCACACCGGTAATATTTTTATTTTCGATACCCCCGAAACTAGAGGCGGCGAGTTCGATCTGTTCTTTTAGCTGACACGGTGAGTGATTGCCTAGTGCCAAAACGAAAACAATTTCAGCATTCAAGGTTTTGGCGATCTGGTAATTCAGTGTATTGGCAAAAGGATGTTTACGGGTTGGAACCAGGCCTTCGATCAATATCACCTCGGCATTTTGCGTATTTTTGTCGTAACGCGCGACTATTTCATCCATTAATAGGTCTTGTTGGTTAGAACTTAACAGTGTTAGTGTCTCAACCTCACTCATCTTCAGCGGTTCAGCAGCATGGATACTGGAGTTGGCTCGGATAATTGTCGTGGTGTGATCCGGTGTGTCGCCATCAGAACGTGGTTGGGCAATAGGTTTGAATACACTGAGACGAACACCTTTTTGCTCTATTGAGCGAATAACACCCAGGCTGACACTGGTTAAGCCAACACCTGTACTTATGGGGATCAACATAATTGTATGAGACATAGCCACACCTCTAAAAACCTGTTCGAAATCTCTTGTGCCCACCGTGTTTTGGTCACGTCATTCGTCAAAAACGAGCTCAAAATGCTCATTGACTCTATGTAACCTGCGCTTTTGTGCCTATTTTTTCCTCGTCTGAGCGTTGCTCAAGAAGATTGGAACAGGCTCTTAGGCAGTTGTATTCTGAATCTGTTTATGCGGTCAAACGCGCGGTATCTCGTGCGATTACCAGCTCTTCGTTGGTTGTGATAACTAAAGCTGGCCGACTGCCTTCTTGGCTGATGAAGCCGGATTTGCCGAAACGCGTCGCTGTATTTTTTTCTGAGTCAACGGCAAAACCCAGGAGCGCCAGTTTGTTCAGTGTTAGTTCACGTACTAGCCCTGAATTTTCACCGATACCACCGGTAAAAATAACGGCATCCAAACGGCCTGCCATCAGTGCGCTATAGGCGCCGATGTATTTTGCTAAACGATGACAGAAAACGTCCATCGCCCGTTTGGCTTCGACTGTGATGTGGTAATTGTCTTCAATATAACGGCAATCACTTGTTACTTCGGTTAATCCCAGCAACCCGGATCTTTTGGTAAGTAACTTATCAATTTGATCAATATTCATCTTGCATTGATTATGAAGATAAAAAATAATCGCAGGATCCAGATCGCCGCTACGTGTCCCCATCACCAAACCTTCCAAGGGTGTTAATCCCATCGAAGTATCAACACAGCGACCATTACGTATCGCTGTGACTGACCCGCCGTTACCCAAATGGCAACTGATGACATTGAGTTCTTCTAGCGGTTTACCCAGTTTTTTTGCTGCTTCTTGACTGACATATAAATGGCTAGTCCCGTGGGCGCCATAACGACGGATACCCTGTTCTTGATACAGTTTGTATGGCAAAGCATAGAGGTAAGATTCTTCCGGCATCGTCTGATGGAAAGCGGTGTCGAATACCGCCACATTTTTTTCTTTCAAATGAGGGAAAGAACGGAATGCTTCCCGGATGCCAATTAGATGAGCAGGATTATGTAAGGGGGCAAATGGGATCGCAGCTTCGATACATTGGATGACATCATCGTCAATAATCATTGACTCAGCGAGTTCTGCACCGCCGTGGACAATGCGATGCCCAATGGCATTCAGTTGAGCAGAAAGATCTGGTTTTTTTTTCAGAATTGTATTAACAATGAAATCCAGTGCTTCTTTGTGGGTTGCCTTAGCGGCCAATGTTGTTTCCTGTTTAATACCCTCGATTCTCCACTGAATACGGGCTTCCGGAAGGGATAAGCATTCAGCTAAACCAGACAGGTGTTCTGTACTGCTGTTCGTATCGATAATCGCGAATTTTAATGAGGAGCTACCGCAATTCAGAACCAGTATTAGCTTATTCGACATGGAAGTACCTATTTTTTTGTTTACTGGCTAAATTAAACCACAAGTTTAAAGGGAGAGAGATCGACTAGAATAGACCTCTTGCAAAAGCTGAAAGCCGAAGGTGACTTGAAAGCCATAGGCTACCCGAAACCGTAGTTCGTTATATGAAGTTTCAGGCACAGGGCGCGTAGCAATCGGAGTGTACACAGAGTACAAAGAGATTGCGAGTGCTGCGCAACGCAGGAGATTTTAATTTTTTCGGTAAAAATAGAGGTAAGTTATGACGAACAATCCCTCGGATCCGGTGATAGGCTGGTTTCAGATACTCCAACGTGGGAAGAAATATATGAAAACCTGGCCGTTAGACAGACGCCTGGCACCGATTTTTGCCGAAAATCGTGTCGTTAATATGACGCTCTTCGGCATCCGTTTTATGCCACCGTTGGCGATTTTTACACTAACTTGGCAGATAGCGTTAGGGGGCAGCTGGCTCCGGCTATTGCCACGGCATTCTTTGCCTGTAGTTTACCATTGCAGGGATTATGGTGGTTGGGTAAGCGATCGATGATGCCATTGCCGCTAACTTTGTTACAGTGGTTTCATAGTGTGCGCCAGAAATTAAGCGAAGCGGGTAAGAGAGTGGTGCCTGTTGAAACAACGCCAACTTATCAATCGTTGGCTGAATTACTTAAATCTGCGTTTGGGCAGTTAGACGAAACATTTTTCGACGACTTGTGATGCGAATTTAGACTCATTTCCTGCAGTGACATACTGAAACTTGGCACAAAATTTTGCATAAAATAGGTCAATTCAGAGGACGGTTCTTTCAGCAGTTTTTTTTCTAATCGTGCTTTAGCCGGAGCAAATTCTTTATTACCGGCTGATAATTCTTCCAGGCATTTTAGATAAGCCGATAAATCATCGGCTTGTTTTACTAATTGTTTTTCATCCTTGCTACAATAACATTCGTCGAGTAGATAACGAAAATCATCTTGTAATTCTTTTGGTAACATTTCTATCAATGTTTGTTGGGCAATATTTTCAATCTTTTTATATTCATGGGCGATTTGCTGATTGTAATATTTTATTGTTGTTGGTAAATCGCCGGTGATAATTTCGCTAGCGTCGTGATACATCGCCAGCAGTGCTACTCGCTCGGCATTGAGTTTGCCATCGAATTTACGGTTTTTAATGACAGCCAAGGCATGAGCAATAAAGGCAACCTGTAAGCTGTGCTCGGAGACATTTTCGATACGCACATTGCGCATTAACGGCCAGCGGTGGATCAGGGTAAGACGAGATAAATGGGCGAAAAAATGACTCATAGCGAATGCTCCACGTTATTCAACCACTTCATTTTTATTTATTTTATTGTGATACCGGATATTTGCTAAGTAGGCGGTAAGCATATAGACAACACCCGAGATGAGCAATGAATTTGATAGACTTTTCACCGTCTGAGTATTGCTCAGACGATTTCGCATAGGTGCTTAGTGAGTTGTACTGGCTAGATGGATAATCACTTCTGCTTATATTTTTTAAAAAATTGCGCTAGCTTTCCGATTGCCGTCGTCAATTCATCGACAGCGGGTAGGATGACAATACGAAAGTGATCCGGATCAGGCCAATGAAATGCGCTACCATGCACCAATAATACTTTTTCTTGCGACAGTAGATCCAACACCATTTTTTCATCGTTGTACACCTTAAAGCGTTTATCAATACGTGGAAACATGTAGAGCGCTCCACGAGGTTTAACGCAACTCACGCCTTCGATCTGATTGATCTGCTCCCAGGCTTGGTTACGTTGTTCATACAAACGTCCCCCTGGCTTAATAAATTCATTGATACTCTGATAGCCCCCTAATGCTGCCTGGATGGCATGTTGCATTGGCACGTTGGCGCAGAGGCGCATTGAAGACAGCATGTCCAAGCCTTCGATGTAGCTTGTCGCGTGTTTTTTGGGGCCATTTAATACCATCCAGCCTTGGCGAAAACCAGCGACACGATAGGTTTTGGATAAACCGCTAAAAGTCACGGTGAACAGATCAGGGGCCAGGGTAGCAATAGGATGATGTATCGCATCGTCATAGAGGATCTTGTCGTAGATTTCATCGGCGAAAATAATCAGATCATGTTCACGAGCGATTGCCACGATATCCTTTAATAGATCTTTGCTATAAACTGCCCCCGTTGGGTTGTTTGGGTTGATGATCACAATGCCGCGAGTATTTGGCGTGATCTTTTTGCGAATGTCACCAAGATCAGGAAACCAATCAGCACCTTCATCACAGAGGTAATGTACCGCTTTACCGTTCGATAATGATACCACGGCAGTCCATAGTGGGTAGTCAGGTGCAGGTATGAGCATTTCGTCGTCAGTATTGAGTAATGCTTGCATTGCTTGCTGGATAAGCTCGGAAACACCGTTACCAATGTAAATATCTTCCACTGTCAGATCATGCATTCCCTGTGCTTGATAGTACTGCATGATGGCTTTACGTGCCGAATATAGCCCCTTGGAGTCACAATAGCCTTGAGCCGTCGGTAGATTACGGATAACATCGACTAAAATTTCATCGGGTGCACTGAAACCGAAAGGTGCTGGGTTGCCAATGTTGAGCTTCAGTACTTTATGGCCTTCCCCTTCAAGGCGTTTTGCTTCTTTTAGTACTGGGCCACGAATGTCGTAACCCACGTTTTCCAGTTTGCTGGATTTCTTAATCGGTTTACTAGATTTCTCAATAAGTAACATAAAAATAAGCCTTCTGTTGGTTAAAATCGATCTTTCACATGAGAACAAGGCAGATGCCGCTCAATGTACTCCGACGTTGCAGGTTTTTGAAGACTTACGCTTCTGTATTAGACTTCTTGCAAAACCGTAGTGTGTTATGCGAATTTAAGGTGCTTGGAGCACAGTAACCCGCAGTGTACATGCGAGTACGTGAGGATTGCGAGCACCAGGTAGCACAGAATTTGCAGTATGTAGTAGGTTTTGCAAGATTTTGAGTAGGCTTTCCAGAAGGCAATAAATTTTTAACTGTAAGAAAAAGTGACTTGATATTGCTTATTTTTAGTATGGGGATGTTAAAAATTTTATTTCACTATTAATTTTGTAAATTATTAAATAGATTTAATGACAGAATGGCTTGTTTATTTATCGTCATTGCGTTATCAGTTTACTAATACACGTAAAATGTTATAGCAATAGCTTAAAGATATTTTTTATATTTAATTGTTTTTTTCTGTGTATTACTAAATAATATTTGTTAGTTGGCCATTAGCAACAGGACAACATTGATATCTTAGAGCTTATTCGAAATCTGTTGTGCTCGCTGATACTTCGTCAGAAATGAATTCAGAGTGTTTATTTACTTTTTTTATACTGTCTGTAAAAAGGATTGGTAAAACGCAATTGGCAGTAAGTTAAAAAATGCGGCGTTTAGAACACTTAGCGGGTAACGAATTGTTTTTTTTCACCTCTTGGTAATGATGGATGAACCCGGCACGAGATTTTTTGATAGTATATTTCTGCTTTTTGACAGAAAATTTTTTGAACCGATCCCATTTTTCACGATAAGATAAATTGTCGGTGTACAAAAGGATGATTAAAACATGGTAACGTTTAATTGCCCGGGTGAATTGCTTACGCTTTGTGATTAAATATACAGGGTTTTGAACGACAGGGTTTTTTGGAGGCATATGGATGAAAATAAATAAATGGGGTACCCCGATTTTAGTGGTATTAAGTTTTATTGCCAGTACTCAGGTGTTGGCTAAAGATACCATTGCACTGGTTGTTCCTACTCTAGATAATCCATGTAATCCATTTTTTATTTCAATGAAAGAAGGGGCACAAAAGGAAGCAGATAAATTGGGTTATACTTTAGAGGTGTACGATTCAAGAAATAATTCAGCTACAGAGCTACTCAATGTTCAATCTTTGACAATGCGTTCCGACGTTAAATTCTTGTTAATCAGTACGGTTAATTCCAATGCGGCAGGTAACTCGGTTAAGTTGGCAAATGAGGTTAACATTCCAGTTATCACACTGGATCGCATAGCGCATGGTGTCACAGTAAAAAGTCATATTACTTCTGATAATATCCTGGGTTCAAAAATGGCGGGTGATTTTATTGCACGTAAACTGGGTGATGGTGCTAGAGTTGTACAACTGGAGGGGATCGTTGTTTCTTCAGGAGTGCGTGAACGTGCTGAAGGTTTTAGGCAATCAGTAAAGCAACATAAGTTTAACTTATTGGCCAGCCAACCGGCGCACTATGATCGCACAGACGGGATGCATGTGATGCAAGAGTTGTTAACTCTTTACCCTAATATTCAGGCCGTATTTGCGCAAAATGATGAAATGGCGTTGGGTGCTTTGCAGACTTTGCAGAACCTGAAAAGAATGGATGTGCTAGTGGTAGGATTCGACGGCACTGATGAAGCGGTTAAAACGGTTAAAAGTGGTGAAATGGCGGCGACCATTGCTCAGCAACCGGAACAGATTGGCGCGAAAGGTGTGGAAATGGCCGATAAAGTACTAAAAGGCGAAAAAATACCTGACATTATTCTGATAGGTTTGAAACTGGTAATGAGCAAGTAAAGTAAAATAAAGGTTGCAACTATGATGATGGTGTAGGTAGTCAATAATATTGATTATCTTCGATTATTGGTAATGGCGTGCATTGCTATCACCGTGGTTGCGAATTCTTTCATAACTCTGCGGTATACATCGCGTTTGAAAGAAACAACCTGACGTACTGGGTACCAGTAACTCACCCAGAGCCAGCCGTCAAGCTCGGGGACATTACTGCATTGCATATTGATATCGGTATCATTCCCTATCAGTTGTAACAAAAACCAGCGTTGTTTTTGACCGATACACACCGGCTTTGTATCCCAACGTACTAAACGTTTAGGTAATTTGTAACGTAACCAGTTGCGGCTCGAAGCCAGTACACGAACATTTTTTCTACTGAGACCGACCTCTTCAAAGAGTTCACGGTACATCGCCTGCTCTGGTGTTTCGCCGGGGTTGATCCCGCCCTGAGGAAATTGCCAAGAGTGCTGACCATGACGCCGAGCCCATAGAACCTGCCCTTGTCGATTACAGATTACAATACCAACATTCGGGCGGTAGCCGTCATCATCAATCACCAGACCACCTCGATCAGCTTAGAATTTAAAGATACCCCGATTGTTTCACAATAGCTACAAGCGGTAAACTACTGCTTATTGGTTCATGTAAGATGACAATTTTTGCGTGCAATTTGTGGATATATAAAAATTTTCTATGTCAAGATCATAAATTGAAAGAACAGTGTCAATTTAATAAGGTTATCCCAAAAATCTGTGGATAAACAGGTAAAATCCTGTTTATTATTGTTGAAAACTGGTGCATAAAATAAAAATGACAAAAATGACCGCCATCTACCTGTTAAAAAAACATCATCTAATTCATGCTATTATTTGCTATCGCTTAGCCTGATAAGGGAATTTGCATGCTGGTTTAGTTTTTAGTTTGTTTTTTAATCTGTTGATAGGTTTTGCTGCACAATTGGTTTTGAAATGAGGTCTCGTGTGTATTTACTCTCTCCGTTACCACCATGTGATGAACATCAGCTCTTTCTTCGTGCTCAAGCGCTGTCTGGTTTCACTTTGGGGGAGCTGGCAAGGCGAATTCAGTGGACTATCCCTGCTAATTTGAAGAAAAAAAAAGGTTGGGTAGGCATGTTGTTGGAATTCTACCTGGGTGCTAAGGCTGGTAGTAAACCGGAGCAAGATTTTGCTGACATCGGTATTGAGCTGAAAACCATCCCGGTTAGTGCTCAAGGTGTACCGTTAGAAACCACTTTTGTTTGTATTGCTCCATTGACTGGTAATAGTGGTGTTATTTGGGATAGCTGCCATGTTCGTAACAAACTTTCCAGAGTATTATGGGTACCTGTGGAAGGAGAGCGGCATATTCCTTTGGCTGATCGCCGTATTGGTGCTCCTCTGCTCTGGAGTCCGAATGCCGAGGAAACAAAACGACTTCGCCATGATTGGGAAGAACTGATGGATTTGATCGTCCTGGGTAAAGTTGAGAGTATTACTGCCCGCCACGGTGAAGTTTTGCAATTGCGTCCCAAGGCCGCCAATCGCTACGCTTTAACGGAAGCGATTGGTGAAAAAGGACAGCCAATCATGACATTGCCCCGTGGTTTTTATCTGAAAAAGGCTTTTACCCGTGAATTGTTGGCTCGCTATTTTCTGCTTTAAAAACGGGTAATTACGCAGTCTTGATTATGATTAAGCGAGATAATGCGTATAATCCTGCTTTTGTGTTTTATAGGGCGTATAGGTAATGTTCGAATGGATTGCCGATCCTGATGCCTGGTTGGCTCTGGGCACACTAACTATCCTGGAGATTATTCTTGGTATAGATAATATTATTTTCCTTTCTCTGGTAGTGGCAAAATTACCTAAAGCGCAACAGAGTCAAGCCAGGCGGATTGGTTTGACCGCAGCGATGTTGATGCGTCTGGCTTTGCTGGCTTCTATTACTTGGGTCATTGGTTTGACTAAGCCGCTGTTTACTGTTGTAGAGCATGATATTTCAACACGTGATTTAATCTTACTCTGCGGCGGGTTGTTTCTGGTTTGGAAGTCAACTAAAGAAATCTACGAATCCATTTCTGGGGATGAAAATTATCACAGCAGTAATGTCAGTTCCTTTGCGGGTGCCATTGTGCAAATTATGTTGCTGGATATTATTTTTAGTTTGGATTCTGTGATAACGGCTGTTGGGCTCTCTGATCATTTGTTTATCATGATGGCTGCGGTCGTGATTGCTGTCGGAGTGATGATGTTTGCTGCTCGGCCTATCGGAGAGTTTGTCAATCAGAATCCGTCGGTTAAAATGCTAGCGCTTGCTTTTTTGATTTTGGTGGGCGTGACTTTAGTGTTGGAAAGTTTTCAAATGCGAGTGCCGAAAGGGTACATTTATTTCGCCATGTTTTTTTCAATAGGAGTTGAGACGCTAAATTGGTTACGTGGTAAAAAAAATCGCATGACTCGTTAAAAAATTGTTATAAAACGGGTTTTTTGACGTGGCTTGGTTAAACTTGGTTACCTTAGGCGGAGACATACACAATGGTGGCTGCCTAAGAACCTGTTCGAAATCTTTTGTGCTCGCTGATACTTCGTCAAAAACGGGCTCAAAATGTTCATTTACTCTATGTAAACTGCGCTTTTTCGCCCATTTTTTCCTCGTCTGAGCGTCGCTCAAGAAGATTTGGAACAGGTCCTAAGATCTCTTGCGATATATGCAACTACAGCAACATACGTAGCATACGACGTAGTGGTTCAGCGGCTCCCCACAATAACTGATCACCGACAGTAAATGCGGATAAATACTTCTCCCCCATGTTGAGTTTACGTAGACGTCCAACCGGAGTATTCAGCGTGCCGGTGATCGCAGCTGGTGTAAGTTTACGTTTAGTCAGTTCTGGCTCGTTGGGGATCACCCGTACCCATTCATTATGTTGAGCAATAATTTTTTCAATGTCTTCTAGCGATGTGTCTTTTTTTAATTTCAGGGTGAATGCCTGGCTATGGCAACGTAGTGCCCCTATGCGTACACATAGGCCATCGATTGGGATCACCGTGCTGGTGTTGAGGATTTTATTGGTTTCCGCCTGACCTTTCCATTCTTCACGGCTTTGACCATTAGATAACGCACTATCTATCCATGGGATCACACTGCCTGCCAACGGTACAGAAAAACAATCTGTGGGTAAGGAACAATTACGGATCTGTGCCGTCACTTTACTTTCAATCTCGAGGATGGTTTTTGCCGGATTTAGCAATTCGTTTGCTACACAACCATGCAATTTACCCATTTGTCTGATAAGTTCATTCATATGGCGTGCACCTGCGCCAGAAGCGGCCTGATAAGTTGCCACAGAAGCCCATTCTACTAAATCATCAGCAAACAAACCGCCCAGCGACATCAGCATTAGGCTCACAGTACAATTGCCTCCGACAAAGGTTTTGATACCGTTGTTTATACCTTGCTCAATCATAGGCTTGTTAACTGGATCTAAAATGATAATGGTGTCTTCTTCCATGCGCAGCGATGAAGCAGCATCGATCCAATAGCCTTTCCAGCCTTTTTTACGCAGTTTGGGATGAATTTCTTGGGTGTAATTTCCTCCTTGGCAGCTGATAATGATGTCTAATGCGTACAATGTGTCAATATCATCAGCACGGTGTAATTCATGGCATCGACCCCCTATCTCAGGTGTTTTCTGGTTTTTTTCCGAAGAAGTAGAAAAAAATACAGGGTGGATAACGTCAAAATCTTTTTCTGCCTCCATTCGTTCCATTAATACTGAACCGACCATACCACGCCAGCCGATAAAACCAACTTTTTTCATAATTGTTACGTTCCAAAGTAAGATTATGTAAGGATTGCACAAGCTAATAATCCCTTCAAAGGGAAAACAAAGGAAATAAAAATTTTTGGTTTTCCCCTTGAAGGGAGTGACAATGCCCCCACTTAGTAGGTCATGGTACCGCTGATGACAGTAAATGGGTATCAATCCTGCATCTGATACGGACTTTTTATAGGAGAGCGATAAATGACACAACAACAAATAAACATTCGTCCATTACATGATCGCGTTATAGTTAAGCGCAAAGAAGTTGAAAATAAATCGCCTGGGGGTATTGTTCTGACGGGTTCAGCGGCGGGTAAATCAACACGTGGTAAAATCCTTGCGGTTGGTAACGGGCGTATTTTGGACGACGGGAAGGTCAGGCCTTTAGACGTGAAAGTGGGTGATGTCATTGTCTTTAATGATGGCTACGGGGTTAAAGTAGAGAAGATTGATGGCGAAGAAATGTTGATCATGTCAGAAAGTGACATTTTGGCCGTTGTTGTTGAAAATAAGTAGTACGATCAATCAATTTTCTGAACTAAACGAATTTGAGGGAAAGAATAATGGCAGCTAAAGACGTAAAATTTGGCAATGATGCTCGCGTAAAAATGTTGCGTGGCGTGAATATTCTTGCTGATGCAGTAAAAGTTACCTTGGGGCCCAAAGGCCGTAACGTAGTTCTAGATAAATCTTTTGGCTCTCCAAGCATCACTAAAGATGGTGTTTCTGTTGCCCGTGAAATCGAACTGGAAGATAAGTTTGAAAACATGGGTGCGCAGATGGTCAAAGAAGTGGCTTCTAAAGCGAATGACGTTGCGGGAGATGGCACAACTACGGCAACAGTGTTGGCACAAGCTATCGTTACTGAAGGTCTGAAAGCTGTTGCTGCAGGTATGAACCCGATGGATCTGAAACGCGGTATCGACAAGGCGGTAGACTCAGCAGTCGAAGAGTTGAAAAAATTGTCAAAACCTTGCGCTGATCCAAAAGCCATTACTCAAGTGGGTACTATTTCCGCGAACTCCGATGAGGTTGTTGGTGAATTGATTGCAGAAGCGATGGGCAAAGTGGGTAATGAAGGTGTTATCACGGTTGAAGAAGCTAGTGGTCTCTATAATGAGCTTACCGTCGTGGAAGGTATGCAGTTTGATCGTGGCTATTTGTCACCTTACTTTATCAATAAGCCAGAAGGTTCTTCCGTAGAGCTCGACAATCCTTTTATTCTATTGGTTGATAAGAAAATTTCTAATATCCGTGAACTTCTGCCAGTATTAGAAGCGGTGGCAAAAGCGGGTAGATCCCTATTGGTTATTGCAGAAGATGTTGAAGGTGAAGCATTGGCAACGCTGGTGGTAAACACTATGCGTGGTATTGTCAAGATTGCTGCGGTTAAAGCCCCGGGCTTTGGTGATCGTCGTAAAGCCATGCTGGCGGATATTGCTGTTTTAACCAAGGGTATCGTCATCGCTGAAGAAGTGGGGTTGGTTCTGGAAAAAGTGACTCTGGAAGATCTTGGGCAAGCAAAACGTATTATTATCACTAAAGATACTACTACCATTATTGATGGTGTGGGTGATAAAGGTATGATTGCGGCTCGTGTAGTTCAGATTAAAGCACAAGTTGAAGAAGCTTCATCTGACTACGACAAAGAAAAACTGCAAGAACGTGTCGCTAAACTTTCTGGTGGCGTGGCTGTTATTAAAGTCGGTGCAGCTACTGAAGTTGCAATGAAAGAGAAAAAAGCTCGTGTGGAAGATGCTCTGCATGCAACCCGAGCGGCTGTAGAGGAAGGTGTGGTACCTGGTGGTGGTGTGGCCTTGATTCGTGTTGCTACTGCTCTCAGTGAGCTGAAAGGTGACAATCAAGACCAGAATGTGGGTATTACTGTTGCTCTTAAAGCGATGGAAGCGCCGTTGCGTCAGATCGTGGTTAATGCTGGTGAGGAAGCTTCTGTTATTGCTGATAAGGTAAGAAAAGGTAGTGGTAACTTTGGTTACAATGCACAAACTGAAGAATACGGTGATATGATCGAAATGGGTATTTTGGATCCAACCAAGGTTACTCGCTCTGCGATACAGTATGCTGCGTCCATTGCTGGCCTGATGATTACTACCGAGTGTATGGTATCTGATTTGCCACGTGACGAAAAAGGTGCCGATATGGGCGCTGGTGGAATGGGCGGTATGGGTGGTGGAATGGGTGGTATGATGTAATTCCCCACTGCTTGATAGAGGACATTGATTCTTTATAGGCAGCTTATCCGCAGTGAAAGCGAGCAGGGTTACCCTGCTCGTTTGTGTTTTTGTGTTGGTTAGAATTGTGTCTGTGTTAAAAAATATTTTCCCTCGTTCGTTTTCTCCACGAGATCTAGAGTTATATCGCCTCGCCGCTCCGGTTAGTTGGCTAGACAGCGTGGTTATTTTAGTTCGCGTACTTTACAGTTTTTACCTTTAATTTTTCCTTGCTGTAACTGTAGCAAAGCACGTTTTACACTCGTTTTACGGATAGCTACGTAAGCATGTGCAGGGAATATAGCTATTTTTCCTACATCAGCAGCGGTTAAACCGGCATTTCCTGTTAGGGCACCTAAAATGTCTCCGGGGCGTATTTTGGCTTTACGACCACCGTCGATACACAAAGTGATCATTTCTGCTTCCAGTATGACACTATTATTGCAACTATCGGTCGTACGTATTTTCTCAGTGGGCATCCAGCTTAGTTTCGTGTGCAAATAGTCTTCTATGGCGTGTGCTCTGTTCATCTCTTGTGGTGTACAAAGCGTTAGAGCAAGGCCATTTTTCCCCGTTCGGCCGGTACGTCCTATACGATGAATATGTACCTCTGGATCAAAAGCCAATTCAAAGTTAACCACTAATACCAAATCTTTAATATCCAAACCACGGGCGGCAACATCAGTCGCAACTAGAATACGGCAGCTATGGTTAGTAAACCGAACTAATACTTGATCTCGCAAAGATTGTTCTAAATCTCCGTGTAAAGCCAATACACTCATACCACAGGATCCAAGGGTTCGATAGACATCCTGGCAATCTCGTTTGGTATTACAAAATACTACACAAGAACTTGGTTGATAATGTCTGAGTACCGTAATCAGTAGTGGCAAACGCTCTTCACAGGTAGTTTCGTAAAATACCTGTTCAATAGAGGTTTCGTTTTCTTGTTGTGCAACGACCACATTTAATGGATGACGCTGTATTTTTGCGCTAACTTGTTCAATTCCGACAGGATAAGTAGCGGAAAATAATAGAGTTTGGTATTGTTGCGGAGCGTAATTAATAATCTTATCGATGGTTTCACTAAAACCCATATCCAGCATGCGGTCAGCTTCATCCAGCACTAGTACTTTTAGCCCCTTTAATATTAAGGTAGTTTTACTCAGATGTTCCTGGATACGACCCGGGGTACCGACCACAACATGAGGAGCATGCACCAGAGAATTGAGCTGTTGCCCCATCGGCTGACCACCACAGAGGGTTAAAATTTTAATATTTTGTGTAAAACGGGCTAAACGGCGTAGCTCTTTACTGATTTGATCTGCCAATTCACGTGTTGGACAGAGTACCAAAGCTTGCGTGACAAATGCTCCCATAGCAATTTTATCCAGCAAACCGATGCCAAACGCTGCCGTTTTACCGCTGCCGGTTTGGGCCTGGGCACGGACATCCTGTCCTTTAAGGATTGCCGGTAATACTGCTGCCTGTATCGGTGTCATTTCGTTGTAATCCAATTCTTTAAGATTCGACAACTGTTCGGCAGGCAGCGTTAATGAAGAAAAACCAGTAGTACTCACAATGGTGACTCCTGACGATATATCGATTTAGTCGCTTTCTCAAGGTCGTCATCAAGGTCGTCATCAAAAAACAGGGTCACTTGAGGATCGTCTTTATGTTGCATCCGAATTTCTTGTGCTACTAACGTGATCGCTTCAGCGCTACTCATTCCCGTTGATATCAATTGGTGAACTTTTTCCGCTGCTTTTTGTTGTTCCTGATGGGAAATCGAGGGCATGTCCGTTAACATGAATTTATCTCCTGCAAATAATATGCAAGTATACTCCTTCCTCTGCGCTATCTGTATTTAACGCATTCGAGAAAGATAAATTATGCTTATATTTATTAAAACGTTATTGAATTTTACTTCATCTAAAGGCTAATTATTCAATGAATTACCGTTGTGTGGTAACCGAAAGATATCAATTCTGTAAAGTTTATTTTTAATAATAGTCGATAATTACAACAGTTCCACTCGGGATAAATTGTAAAATTAAGTAATAATGTGGCACGTAAGATTGAAAAATGATTTATGTGCATCGTATTCGTTGTGCTTAATTTTTTTGCTGTTATTTAATGGCTCTGCTGGTAGCTAGATGACAATCAATAAAAACACAACGGGTTGGATGATATGAAAAGTTCTTGTCAAAGAGAAATCATATTGCCCAATTGCATTTCTTGTGTAAAGATCCGTACTGTAACAATATCTCTGGGTGAACGATTCTACTTCCCCGAGTACGCTGGGTAGCGTAAGCGGATACACTGCTTCTTTGCATCATAAATTTAAAAATAACTTCCTTAAATGAAAGAAATTTCTCTCAGTAAGAAAGATATTTTTCTCGGAATCTATTCGAAATCGTTATGAACGACGCTCAGACGAAGACGAAATGAGCGAAAGTTTACATAGGGTCAATGAGTATTATTCTGAGTACATTTTTGGCGGAGTGTCAGCGAGTGTAATAGATTGCGAATATGCTTATGGCGTGGTCAAAACTTAAGAGATGGTTGTCCTATATTTATTTGTATATCGAGAAGATTATTCATCATGACAAAAACAGATTATTTAATGCGTTTAAGAAAATGTAGGACTCTTGCTACCTTAGAGAGGGTAATTGAAAAGAATAGGTACGAACTTTCTGATGATGAGCTAGAATCGTTTAATTCTGCTGCGGATCATAGATTGGCAGAGGTTATTGCGGATAAATTTTTCGATAAGGTTCCGTCTTCGATGTGGCAACATGTCAGGTAATGTGCGAGATCTTGTTCAGTTACGCTGAAAGTATGGATGCTTTTACTTGCAGTGGTTAATCACTTTGCTGAGATACAGCATGTTACTCTTGAACTCGCAAAGCAAAATAGATATTACAGCATGAAAAAACAGGTTTTATTTTTACCTGATGAAGTTGCCACCGTTGCATTGGGTTCCGTTTTGGCGTCTGTTTGCAATAGTGCTAGCGTTATTTATCTTCTCGGTGAGTTAGGCAGTGGAAAAACCACCTTCAGCCGTGGTTTTCTTCGTGCCTTGGGCCATCGTGGTAGTGTAAAAAGTCCTACTTATACTTTGGTTGAACCTTATATTTTAACACCAAGAGCAGTTTATCATTTCGACCTGTATCGTTTAGCTGATGCGGAAGAATTGGAATTTATGGGTGTCCGTGATTATTTTGATCAACAGGCTATCTGTTTGGTGGAATGGCCACAAAAAGGAGCCGGTTTTTTGCCCAAAGCAGATATTAAGCTTCATTTAGCTTATCATCAGCAAGGGCGTCAGGCCCGGTTAGTGGCTTGTTCTGACTACGGTGTCGAACTATTACAGCGTTTAGCTGCTGAGTCACGGTATTCAAACAATGATATTTAACTGGCGTTACAGTGTTCCCCTTTTGTTTGTTGCTATTTTTTGCGTTTTGGTCGTCCCCGTTTTTTCTTGGGCGATGAAATTAACCGATATCAACGTTAGTAACGGGTTTACTGAGAGCAAAGTGATACTGAGTTTTGATCAACGCCCAGTGTATGATTTTTTTCTGTTACAGGATCCTGAGCGATTGGTGCTGGATGTTCGGCAAAGTGGCACTGTTTCAGGTTTACCTTTGGCGTTCCGTGAACCTCATCTGTTAAAAAAAATTCGTTCTAGTCAACCCCGAGACACACAAAGTACTCGTCTAGTATTTGATTTGACGCGAAAAGTGAAAACCAATGTGCTCGCTAAGCAAGCGGGCAACGTGTATCAGGTGATTTTCACCCTGATCGCTGAAGGAAAGACACCAGCTCGTGAAATAGCATCTATGCTGCAACCTAAATCCTCTAGCGAGAGTAATAATCCATTTAATAATCAGCCAGTAGGGATCGGCAAGAATAGTGTCGGCACTGTTACTACAGGTGTTACGACTACTGGAATGATGACCACAGGATCAGCCCGTACGGTGAAAACGGCAGGTTCATCTGTCAGTAATCGTGGCGCTAGCGGTTTGGTTATTGTTGCCATCGATGCCGGACATGGTGGCCAAGATCCAGGTGCTGTTGGTCAAAATGGTTTGCAAGAGAGGCATGTTACTATTAGTGTTGCACGTAAATTAGCGGCTTTACTCGATAACGATCCGTTGTTTAAACCGGTATTAACCCGTAATGGCGATTATTTCCTCTCGGTAATGGGGCGTTCTGATGTAGCACGTAAACAAAAGGCTAATGTATTGGTGTCTATTCACGCCGATGCTGCCCCAAACCGCCGCGCGAGGGGCGCGTCAGTTTGGGTGTTATCTAATCGCCGTGCTAACAGTGAACTTGGTAATTGGTTGGAACAACACGAAAAACAGTCGGAGCTGCTTGGTGGTGCGGGTGATCTGCTAGCTAGTCCTTCAGCCGATCCGTACCTAAGCAAAGCAGTGTTAGATTTGCAATTTGGTCATTCTCAGCGTGTTGGTTATGCCATCGCGGCTAGTATGCTACGTGAATTGAAACGTGTTGGCTCCATTCATAAAGTTGAACCTGAACATGCCAGCCTTGGGGTATTACGTTCACCCGATATTCCTTCGGTATTGGTGGAAACCGGCTTTATTAGCAATAGCATGGAAGAACGGTTGCTTGGTAGTGATGAGTACCAGGGTAAAATTGCTCAGGCGATTTATCAAGGTTTACGCAATTATTTTTTGGCGCACCCGTTACAGGTTTCGCCGACTCGACGTTGAAGATCCCTGGTAATGATGAGCGCATTTTTGATGAAGTATCAGCGATGGCAACAGATTTCGGATAGGCTCTAACATACATTAGCAAAAGGAACGATGATGCCGATTCAGATATTACCACCACAACTTGCTAATCAGATCGCTGCAGGAGAGGTGGTGGAACGACCTGCATCGGTAGTCAAAGAGTTACTAGAAAACAGTTTGGATGCGGGTGCGACGCGCATTGACATCGATATCGAACGTGGTGGCACGAAACTTATTCGTATTCGAGATAATGGTTGTGGCATTGCTAAAGAAGAACTGTCGTTGGCATTGGCTCGACACGCCACGAGTAAAATACGTTCATTGGAAGATCTGGAAACCATTCTTAGTATGGGGTTTCGTGGTGAGGCACTGGCTAGTATTAGTTCGGTATCCCGCTTGATGTTAACTTCACGTACGGCTAAACAAGCAGAGGCCTGGCAGTCTTATGTGGAAGGACGTGATATGGCGGTGACTATCAAACCAGCTGCTCATCCGGTCGGTAGTACGCTTGAGGTATTAGATTTGTTTTATAATACGCCGGCGCGTCGCAAATTCATGCGCACGGAAAAAACCGAATTTGGTCATATTGATGAAGTAGTTCGGCGTATTGCCCTGGCACGCTTCGATGTTACCATCAATCTTGGTCATAATGATAAGTTGATACGTCAGTATCGATCTGCCCTCGATCCATCACAATATGAGCGTCGATTAGCGAGTATCTGTGGTGCGGCATTTTTACAACATGCGTTAGCCATTTCGTGGCAGCATGGCGACTTGGCTATTGGTGGCTGGGTGGTGGATCCTGCCGTCAAACGTTCCTTGAATGAAATACAATATTGTTATGTTAATAAGCGCATGATGCGTGATCGAGTGATAAACCATGCCATCCGCCAAGCTTATCAGGATTTATTAAAAGATGGTCAGCAACCCTCTTATGTGCTCTATCTGGACCTCGATCCCCATCAGGTCGATGTCAATGTGCATCCGGCAAAACAAGAGGTGCGATTCCATCAAGCCAGGCTGGTGCATGATTTTATTTATCAGGCTGTCACTGCAGTTTTGCAACATAAGGCTCGACAACAGGGAGATCTACCATTAGAGGTTCTGCAATCTGGCACTCAACCTGTGTTGAGTATCGACACTGCGTTAGAAACACCTGGCTGGCAGCCTAAAACTCGTGTTTCTGCTGGATTGAATAAATACGCACAACCAGAATCGCTTAAAGAACCCCATCAGCATACTGATAGCGATAAATTGGTTGCGCGGGAGCAATGGGGAGCCGTCTATGCTAATCATCATGGTGTTAACCGTAATAGTTCTTGTCATAGTTTTGGTCGGGTGCTCAGCATTTTTCTGCCCTGCTATGCGTTAATTGAGTATAGTGATCAGAGAATCGCATTGTTGGCTTTATCGGTGGCTGAGCGTTGCTTGAAACAAACACAGCTTAACCGACTGCCACAGGCATTACGGGCACAGCCTTTGCTCATTCCGTTAAAGCTTAATCTGGATAAAACCGAAATCATGGCATATCAGCACCATAAAAATTTACTGTCCATGATGGGAATTGAGCTGACGATCACGCAAAATCGAGTGACTTTACATGCGGTATCGTTACCGTTACGTGACCAAAATTTACAAAAATTGATACCAGAATTGTTAATCTATTTGTCTAAGCAGGATAAAATATCGTCAGAAGTACTGGCTACGTGGATTGCTAGGCATCTTAGCAGTGAGCATAAGATGTGGAATGTTTCACAAGCGATACAGTTATTGACTGATGTTGAACGTCTTTGCCCTCATCTGGTGCGATCTCCGCCAGCAGAACTTTTACAATTTATTGATATACAGTCTACATTGGCAATGTTACTACATGAACAAAATTGAGAATGTAACCCGCCCCAGTGCAATCTTTATTATGGGGCCGACTGCTTCTGGTAAGACGGTGTTATCAATAGCATTGCGGCAATATTTGCCGGTAGAATTGATCAGTGTCGATTCTGCACTAATTTACCGTGGCATGGATATTGGCACTGCGAAGCCCAGTGCTCAAGAATTAGCACTGACTCCGCACCGCTTGATTGATGTTTGTGATCCAGCCGAGTCTTATTCTGTCGCAAATTTTCGTCGAGACGCATTGAAAGAAATGGCTGAAATCAGCGCTACCGGGCGTATTCCATTACTGGTAGGTGGCACCATGCTATATTTCAAAGCCCTTTTGGAGGGCTTATCACCCTTACCCTCAGCAGATCCTGTGATACGTCAGCAACTTGAGCAGCAAGCGGTAAAATTGGGATGGGAAGCTTTACACCAGCAGTTAGCGAGTGTGGATCCGCTTGCAGCGCAACGAATTCATCCAAATGATCCTCAAAGACTCATCAGGGCACTGGAAGTTTTTCTTATTTCGGGTAACACTTTAACGGAATTGATGAAAACTTCCGGTGAAACTTTGCCGTACAGGGTTTATCAATTTGCAATTGTGCCTGTGCATCGTGATTTTTTGCACCAGCGGATCGAATCTCGTTTTCATCATATGCTGGATGCTGGATTTGAAGCAGAGGTTAAGGCGCTCTTTGATCGTGGGGATTTACATAAGGATATGCCATCCATGCGCTGTGTTGGTTATCGCCATATGTGGTCTTACTTCGCCGGTGATTATGGCTATGATGACATGGTTTACCGCGGAATTTGTGCGACACGTCAACTCGCAAAACGTCAAATAACCTGGCTACGGGGTTGGAATGCTGTTCAGTGGTTCGATAGTGATAAACCACAGCAAACTTTAGATTCTATAATACAAGTTGTTAGTATATAGCATGAGCTATTGTGTACAATCGCTCAAAATGTCAGGGCGAAAATTTTTACGTAGTTTCTTTTCGAGCCACTAGTTGCTTACTTAAAAACAACAAATAATAAGGAAAAGATGGGATGGCTAATAAGGGACAATCTTTACAAGATCCTTTCCTAAACGCGTTACGTCGTGAAAGGGTTTCGGTTTCTATTTATTTGGTGAATGGTATTAAACTTCAGGGACAGATTGAGTCTTTTGACCAGTTTGCTATCGTGTTAAGAAGTAAGGTGAACCAAATGGTCTACAAACATGCTATTTCTACTGTCGTGCCCGATCGTCAGGTGTCACTCCATAAGGATAATAATCCTACCGTTTCTGCTGCAGCAACAGCGGCCGAAAAACGATGATGCTGAATAACACGCCTGGTTGGTGAACGAGGATGGAAAACAGTATAGAAAATATAACTTTATGTTTTCCAAGCTAGCTACTTTTATCCGCTTGAGAGGTTGTGCACTTGTTTGACCGTTATGAAGTAGGGGATCGGGCTATCCTGGTGCATATCTTTTTTTCTCAAAAAAAAGATAAAGATACAGAAGATTTGCGCGAGTTCGAATCACTGGTCTCTTCAGCGGGGGTTGAGGCGGTGAGCGTTATCACGGGTAGTCGCCAATTTCCCCATGTAAAGTATTTCGTTGGTAAGGGTAAAGCCGAAGAAATCGCCGCTGTTGTCAAAACGACGGGGGCATCTGTTGTACTGTTTGATCATGTTCTTTCTGCTGCGCAAGAAAGAAATCTGGAACGTTTGTGTGCATGTCGAGTGATTGATCGAACCGGTTTGATTTTAGATATTTTTGCTCAACGTGCCCGTACTCATGAAGGTAAGTTGCAAGTTGAATTGGCGCAATTACGTCATATTGCCACTAGATTGGTACGTGGTTGGACGCATTTGGAACGTCAGAAAGGGGGCATAGGGTTAAGAGGGCCTGGTGAAACTCAGCTGGAAACTGACCGTCGTTTATTACGTGACCGTATCAGTTTGATTCTAGGTCGGCTGGAACGGGTAGCAAAACAGCGTGAACAGGGGAGGCGGGCACGTAGCAGAGCGCAAGTTCCTACAGTTTCGCTAATCGGTTACACTAACGCGGGTAAATCTAGTTTATTTAATCGAATGACGGCAGCCGATGTCTATACGGCTGACCAGCTCTTTGCTACTCTCGATCCTACCTTGCGCTGCATCAACGTGACGGATGTGGGGGAGACCGTATTGGCGGATACCGTTGGTTTTATCCGGCATTTGCCGCATGATTTGGTCGTTGCTTTTAAAGCGACACTACAGGAAACGCGGCAAGCCTCATTATTGTTACATATTGTTGATGCTGCGGATCTGCGTGTTGATGAAAATATGATGGCGGTTGATGTAGTGCTAAAGGAAATTACCGCTGATGAAGTTCCTCGACTCTTAGTGATGAATAAAATTGACAGGTTGTCTGGAGTGATGCCACGTATTGATCGTAACGAAGAAAATGTACCCGTCCGAGTGTGGGTCTCAGCGCAAACCGGAGCTGGCATTTCGTTGCTCTTTCAAGCGCTGAGCGAGCGTCTTAGTGGTGAGGTAGCACAGTATGAATTGAAATTACCGCCCGAGGAGGGCCGTCTACTTAGCCGTTTACACCAACTGCAATCAATTGAAAAAAAATGGGTAATAGAAGAAAGTGGGCACGTTGGTATGTTAATTCGGATGCCTGTGGCCAAGTGGTGCCGTTTGTGTAAGGAAGAACAAAAATTAGTCGATTATATTGTTTAGCCCATAGCGACGGTTAATCGTGTATTATTGTGGGATTAAATTTTGTGTAATGGAGTGTTTGTCTCTTGGAGCAAACTCTTGGTCTAAAGAAAACCAATCATAGAATGGAGCTAAAACATGGCGTGGAATCAGCCCGGTAATAACGGACAGGACCGCGATCCGTGGGGAAGCAGCAATAATAGCGGCAACTCTAGCGGAAATAATAATAAAGGTGGTAGTAAGCAAAAGCCGCCTGATCTTGGCGATATCCTCCGTAAGCTGAGTACGAAATTAAGCGATTTCGGTGGCAAAGGCAAAGGTAGTAATAATACCAGTGTATCGGGTTGGGGTTTGGCCGTATCGTCAGTACTGTGGCTATAGTGATGATTGTCATATGGGCAGTCAGTGGTTTTTATACCATCAGGGAAGCTGAACGTGGTGTAGTGACTCGTTTGGGGAAATTAAGCCATATCGTACAGCCTGGATTGAATTGGAAACCCACTTTTATCGATGAGGTCACTCCGGTTAATGTTGAGTCAGTACGAGAGCTAGCGGCAGCCGGTGTTATGTTAACTTCTGATGAAAATGTCGTTCGGGTTGAAATGAATGTTCAGTACCGGGTCACCGACCCTGCCGCTTACCTGTTTAGTGTGGTCTATCCTGGCGACAGTTTACGTCAGGCAACCGACAGTGCTGTACGGGGAGTTATCGGGAAATTCACCATGGATAAAATCCTGACGGAAGGGCGTACCATCGTTCGTAGTGAGACTCAACGTGTCCTGGAAGAAACTGTTCGACCCTATAAAATGGGGATTACTTTGCTCGATGTTAACTTCCAAGCTGCTCGTCCGCCAGAAGAAGTAAAAGCAGCTTTTGACGATGCAATTGCAGCTCGTGAAAACGAACAACAGTATATTCGTGAAGCGGAGGCCTACGCCAACGAGGTTCAACCTCGTGCCAACGGTCAAGCTCAGCGTCTATTGGAAGATGCTAAAGCTTACACTTCACGTACCGTGTTAGAAGCACAAGGTGAAGTTGCCGGTTTTGCCAAATTGTTGCCTGAGTATAAGGCCGCACCTGAAATTACACGTGAGCGACTGTATATTGATGCTATGGAGAAGGTGTTAAGTCATAGCCGTAAAGTGTTGGTTAATGATAAGGGAGGGAATTTGATGGTACTTCCCCTGGATCAAATGCTACGTGGGCAGACAACACTAAATAAAGCCGATGGCGATAAAAACACCAGTTTGATTGATCTGAGCCGGCCTTCGTCTGCTAAAAGCAGTCAAAGTAAGGATGTAAAAAGCGCCAGTACGGGTAGTCTCTCGGATCAAGGTCGAGCTAACGTTCAACGTAGCGTTCCCATTCGCGTAGGGAGAGAATAATCAATGCGTAAGCCTTTTTTACTTATCATCGCTATGGTAGTGATAGCGTTTTACGCGTCAGTGTTTGTTGTACAGGAAGGTCAACGCGGTATCGTACTGCGTTTTGGCAAAGTACTGCGTGATAACGATAATAAGCCGTTGGTTTATGTGCCAGGGCTCCATTTTAAAATGCCGCTTATCGAAACGGTGAAAACACTGGATGCACGTATTCAAACTATGGACAACCAGGCAGATCGCTTTGTTACTAAAGAGAAAAAAGATCTCATTGTTGATTCCTATTTAAAATGGCGTATCAGTGATTTCAGCCGTTACTATCTGGCGACAGGAGGTGGAGATGTTTCACAGGCTGAAGTGTTGCTAAAACGTAAGTTTAGTGATCGCCTGCGTTCTGAAATTGGTCGTTTGGACGTAAAGGATATTGTGACTGATTCTCGTGGTAAGCTCACGTCTGATGTGCGTAATGCTTTGAACACGGGCACAGTTGATGATGAAATGGTCACTACTGATGCAGATGATGCGATTGCGATTGCGGCGGCGCGAGTCGAGCGGGAAACTCGTGGTAAACAACCGGCGGTTAACCCGAATAGTATGGCAGCCTTAGGAATCGAAGTCGTCGACGTACGGATTAAGCAAATCAACTTACCCGCTGAAGTCTCTGACGCTATTTTCCAGCGCATGCGTGCGGAACGTGAGGCAGTAGCTCGTCGCCATCGTTCACAAGGCCAGGAAGAAGCAGAGAAACTGCGAGCAACCGCTGATTATGAAGTGACACGTACACTGGCAGAAGCAGAACGTCAGGCACGTATCACGCGTGGTCAAGGTGATGCGGAAGCTGCTAGATTGTTTGCTGAGGCTTTCAGTAAAGATCCTGATTTTTACGCTTTTATCCGGAGTCTACGTGCTTACGTAAAAAGCTTTGGCTCTAATGATGTGATGGTGCTTAGTCCTGACAGTGATTTCTTTCGTTTTATGAAATTGCCGGAAAAATCTACGAATCGTCCATGATGTAATGTTTGTTATTATTAAGGCTCGTTAATACGAGCCTTTCTTTATGAACCTGTTTGGAATCTCTTGTGCTCGCCGTGTTTTGGTCAAGTAATTCGTTAAAGGCGCGCTCAAAACGCTCATTGACTCCCTTTTGTTGTATACAAAGGGTAAACCGCGCTTTTTCGCTCATTTTTTCCTCGTCTGAGCGTCGCTCAAAAAGATTTGGACAGGTTCTTAAAATCTGTTTAAACCTATTCAATAGACTTTTTGCGTGTAATAGCTTTGTTACCACTGAGGCGATATGTTGATATTTGATGGTCGATCCATTGATACTGATGAGCAGGGTTATTTAAAAAACAGCACGGATTGGTCCGAGACGTTGGCTCCGCTTTTAGCGGAACGGGAGGGTATCGTCTTGACGGAATCACATTGGGAAATCGTGCACTTTGTACGTGATTTCTACCAAAAGTATAATACTTCACCTGCGATTCGTATGCTAGTCGTTGCTATGGCGCAAAAATTTGGTGAAGCAAAAGGTAATAGCCGTTACCTGTATCGCTTATTTCCTAAAGGTCCAGCAAAACAAGCGACTAAAATTGCCGGATTGCCTAAGCCAGTGAAATGTATCTGATCCACTATCGTCCGAGCGATTGCTTTTATTAATAAGATTTTTTAATATCAATGTGTTATCGAAAATTTTATCATTGGACTTCTTGCAAAACCGTTGTTCGTTATGTGAAGTCAAAGCGTATTCATAAACCTAAGGCATATTTCAGCACATACTCTTTCAACTTACCGGCTCGCTGTGCTGCCATCAGTGCCAGGTTGCGCACTATTTTTACAGGCAGCAAACTATTACTGAACGCGGTATAAAAAAGATCCATGCCACTTTGCATTAACAAATTGTCTCTTCTGCGTCGATACTGATAGCGTAACAATACCTCCTTACTATACCAGGCTCTGGTTAGCTCACGAGCTTGATTAAGCACATCAATCAATGCATCCACATCCTTATAGCCTAAGTTGACGCCTTGTCCGGCTAGCGGATTAATAGTGTGTGCAGCATCACCCAATAGTGCTAACCCAGATTCAACGTAATGTTGCGCATGACAGCGAGTTAGCGGGAAGGATCCCGTTGCGATAGCATTGACTTTGCCGAGACGTGCTGGAAAAGCGCGGGTGATCTCTTGATTGAGTTGTGAAAGCGGCATCGCTTGTAACTGGCGAATACGTTGCGGACTATCATACCAGGCCAACGATGCCCAATGACCAAACAATGGCAAAAAAGCACGCGGTCCGGATGGAAAAAATTGTTGCCAGGTGGTTTCCTGTTGTGGTGTTTCTGTTTCCACTGTGACTAACATACAAGCTTGACGATATTGCCAACCGCTGGTGCCTATACCCGCTAAACGTCGTACTAGCGAATGGGGGCCATCAGAACCGATGATTAAACGTGTCTTTAATTGTTGTGGTCTGTCCAGCGTCAATTGCCAGTGATCATCTATTCTTCGCATATTTTTCAATTCTGCTGGACAGAGTAATGTCAAGCCATTGCATTCTTTCATCTGTTGCCACAATGCCAGTTGTAATACGCGGTTTTCAACCATGAAACCCAATTCTGGCAACGCCAGGAATGCAGCATCAAAAATCACCTCTGAACCGGATAATTCCCAAGTTTCAAGGCGGCGATAGGGCGCGTAACGCATCTGCTGTACTCGCGCCCATACTCCTGGCTGCTTTAGCAAACCAATAGTGGTGTAATTGATGGCGGATACCCGCAGATCTGGAGGGCTATTATCATCAAAAGGTAAGAGGGCTTTGTGTTCTAACAGAGCAACCGACCAACCACATCGTGCTAAGTTTAATGCTGCAGCTGCACCCACTATTCCACCGCCCACTACGACTACATCATAATTTTGTTGATCATCATTCATGCTAGTTATACTTTTAAATTTGTGTGTTGATCGTTAAACAGTGGATTTGTGTTATTGACATTAATAGCGCTTTCCGGTGACTTTTTGCCGATTAACAGGTTATCACTGGTCAGGATGGCAGCGAATGAATACAATGCCGTTTAATTAAGTAGTTAAGCCTTTATTCATTTAAAGAGTATGGAGCAGATAAGATCCCAATGAGAAAAAAACTGCATATTAAAACCTGGGGCTGCCAGATGAACGAATACGATTCATCAAAAATAGTAGACCTGTTAGCCAGTACTCATGGCTATCAATTGACCGAACTACCGGAAGAAGCTGATCTTTTGTTGCTGAATACCTGTTCTATTCGTGAGAAAGCACAGGAAAAAGTCTTCCATTTATTGGGGCGTTGGGAGCTATTGAAAAACAGTAATCCGCAGCTACTTATTGGTGTTGGTGGCTGTGTTGCCTCGCAAGAAGGGGAAAATATCCGCCAACGTGCTCCCTGTGTAGATATAATATTTGGACCGCAAACTCTACATCGCTTACCAGAAATGATCAACCAGGTACAGGGAACACAGAGTCCGGTAGTAGATATTAGCTTTCCTGAAATTGAAAAATTTGATTGTCTGCCGGAGCCGCGTGCTGACGGGCCTTCTGCTTTTGTCTCTATCATGGAGGGGTGTAATAAATACTGTACTTTCTGTGTAGTACCCTATACTCGGGGTGAAGAGGTGAGTCGACCCAGTGATGATATTTTATTTGAAATTACTCAGTTAGCGGCTCAGAATGTCCGTGAAGTGAATTTGTTGGGTCAGAATGTAAATGCTTATCGTGGTGCTACCTATGATGGTGGTGTTTGCAGTTTTGCTGAGTTACTGCGGTTGGTTGCTGCCATTGATGGTATTGATCGTGTGCGTTTCACTACTAGTCATCCTATTGAATTTAATGATGATATTATCAAAGTATACGAAGATACGCCCGAATTGGTAAGTTTTTTGCATCTACCGGTACAAAGCGGTTCTGACCGTATATTGGTAATGATGAAACGTGCTCATACCGCATTGGAATATAAAGCGATCATTCGTAAATTGCGCAGAGCACGCCCTGGTATTCAGGTTAGCTCCGATTTTATCGTTGGTTTCCCCGGTGAAACATTAGACGATTTTGAAAAAACGATGAAACTGATAGCCGATGTTAATTTTGATACTAGCTATAGTTTTATTTATTCCCCTCGTCCTGGCACGCCAGCCGCGGATCTGCCAGATAATGTTTCTGTAGAAGAAAAAAAGCAGCGTTTACAAATTTTACAGCAACGTATTAGTCAACAGGCTATGCATTTCAGCCGTGCTATGGTTGGCACGACACAACGGATTTTAGTTGAAGGCCCATCACGCAAAAATGTGATGGAATTAGCGGGGCGCACAGAAAATAACCGTGTGGTGAATTTCGAAGGTTCACCAGCAATGATTGGTAAATTCGTTGATGTGGAAATTGCCAGCGTCTACGCAACTTCTTTGCGTGGTATCCTTGTGCGTACTGAAGAGCAAATGGATCTAAGGAACATACCACGATGCATTTCCGTGCGATAGCCCGTATTGTTGGTCATCTGGTCATCTTATTCTCCGTAACCATGATTGTTCCCGGGGTAGTGGCATTGATTTATCATGATGGGGCTGGTCGAGCCTTCGTCGAGACGCTTGTTGTTGCTGTCACCATCGGCTTGCTTCTTGCCTTGCCGAACCGAAAACAGAAACATGAATTGAAGCCTCGAGAAGGATTTTTAATAGTGGTACTTTTCTGGACGGTGTTGGGAAGTGTGGGAGCACTACCCTTTTTATTTTCTGAGCGGCCTAATCTTTCTGTCACTGATGCCTTTTTTGAATCTTTCTCTGCGGTTACTACTACCGGGGCGACCACATTGGTGGGATTAGAATCTCTACCGAAAGCGATTTTGTTTTACCGGCAAATGTTGCAATGGCTCGGTGGTATGGGCATCATCGTACTGGCTGTAGCTATTTTACCTATTCTTGGGGTTGGTGGTATGCAGTTGTATCGAGCGGAAATGCCTGGCCTGCTAAAAGATAATAAAATGCGTCCGAGGATTGCCGAAACAGCTAAAACGCTTTGGTTGATCTACGTGCTGTTGACCATTGTTTGTGCATTTGCTCTCTGGTGTGCTGGGATGTCGGTATTTGATGCTATATCTCATAGTTTTTCGACCATTGCTATAGGTGGTTTTTCCACTTACGATGCAAGTATTGGTTATTTTGCTAGCCCAGCTATTAATACCATTATTGCGCTATTTTTATTGATCTCTGGTTGTAATTTTGCGCTGCATTTTGCGGCTTTTAGTGGGTTGAATCTGAAGGTATATTGGCGCGATCTCGAGTTTCGTATATTTATCCTAATACAACTCACATTAGTTATTATCTGCACTCTTGTACTCTGGCAATACAATGTTTATCAATCCGGTTTAGAGACATTAAGTCAAGCATTTTTCCAAGTGGTTTCGATGGCAACTACCGCGGGTTTTACCACTGATAGTTTTGCTCAGTGGCCATTATTTCTGCCCATGTTGTTGTTATGTTCCGCTTTTATCGGTGGTTGCGGTGGTTCAACGGGGGAGGCTTGAAAGTGATCCGCATTTTGCTGTTATACTTGCAGGGGTTGAGGGAATTAAAACGGCTGGTCCATCCAAATGCAGTTTACACTATAAAATTGGGTCGTAGGGCACTACCGGAACGAATACTTGAAGCCGTTTGGGGTTTTTTTTCCGCGTACGCGTTGGTTTTTATTATCAGTATGCTGGCGATCATTGCGACTGGTGTGGATGAATTCACCGCATTTTCTGCGGTCACTGCAAGTTTAAACAATTTGGGACCAGGACTGGGTGTTGTGGCTGATAATTTTATCTCCATGAACGATACGGCAAAATGGATATTAGTAATCACCATGTTATTTGGTCGCCTAGAAGTTTTTACTTTACTGGTTTTGTTTACACCTACGTTTTGGCGCGAGTGATCTTAAATAGGGTCGTCACGTAATAAAAAATATATTATCACGTAGCAAGTAACGACTACTGTTGAGATGATTCAAGAATGAATTTAGCCCATCGCTGACACGATATATCCGATCATGTTTGGAGCCTACTGGAACCTCATCTGCCGGGAAGAAAAGGTATCTGGGATGGAATAGACTTGTTGCCTAATAGAGAAACGAACATTTTTTAAGCATTTTAGGGATGCGTTTTGCATTACCTCGTGCGAAAAAATCGCTTAAAGGCCCTTCTATGACGCCCGTTATTGCTGAATAAGCACCGATCTACTACAAGTCTAATAGCTCGAGATAATCGGCAGTTTATTAATGTGGTTTTCTGGATATTGAAAACCAGACCCCCCTGGCGTGACAAAGGGCTATGAGAGTCTCTCCTCGAAGAGCTAATTGTGGAGCCGGATTTTGAATGGCTAATGATGGATGCCATTCATAGTCAAGTTCATCTTCACGTGGCAGGCATAAAAGAGGGGTAATCAAGATCGGACGTACAAAGGGGGCTCAACAGTAAGATACATTTGGCCGTGGGTGCGCATGGTATGCCGGTCAGAGCGATTATTACATCAGGTACCGAAGCAGATTGTACGAGAGCTATGGACTTCATTGAGGGCATGACAGCGGAATGTCTGTTGGCTGACAAAGGCTATGACAGTAATAACATGATTAAGCAAGCAGAAGAAGTTGGCATGGAAGTGGCTGTCCCGCCCAAAAAGAATCGGAAGATTCAACGTGAATATGACAAGGACCTCTACAAACATCGACATCTTGTGGAGAATGATTTTCTACATCTCAAACGCTGGCGGGGTATTGCCACGGGTTATGCAAAAAATACCCCTCGTTTTTGGCTGCTGTACAAATACGATACATTGCTCTACGGTTCAATATTTCATGACGATACTATCTAGTACTACAGTCGTAGTTAGGTTGTGTATAATGAGGGGCTGTGGGATTGGGATTGATGTTATTTTAATCTATGGTGTTAGATGACGTCGGTGGCTCAGCGATTTTTGACAAATTAACGAACAGGCTAGGGAGTTTATTCCCTCGTTCTGAAACCCGTGAACGGGTAGCAGGTTATGTAAAGGGGTTACTGAGCCAGTGTCAGCGTAAAACCTGCTGGCAATTGGCGGAATGGTTGGGTGAGGACTCCCCGCATAGGTATTCAGTATTGACTTGAGCGAGTGCACCCAGTGGGATGCAAAGGGAGAAGGTCTCGCTGGAAAAATTGGTTCAGGTGGAAGTCGGCGCAGGCAGATTGAACAAGGCTTCCAGATGACGAAAGGTGAATGTGGACTAGACTACTATGAAGTTCGCTAGTGGAAAGGGTGGTACCGCTATATTACCCTATCACTACTTGCCCTACTGGTCGTGATACGCCAGTCCGCTCAAAAAAAACTTCCCGGGACGCGTACCCTGGTCCCTTCCCGAACTGAGGAACCTGTTCACAAGCTGGTTATGGCCACGAATACTATCGCTCTCCCATGCTTTGCAGTGGTCTGACTGGCGACGGCGCATCAATATTGTGCCTGGCAATGTCACTGGCCTCGCAGGAAAAACCTGGCACTATGAGGGGATTCGACCCAACTACGACTGCAGTACTAGAACCTATGTAAGGGACATCACTATGAAGGTACTACTACTTTATTCCAGCAAAGATGGACAAACCAAAAAAATTGCTACTTATATTTCTGGACAGTTATCAACAACGGTAACTTGTAAGATACAAAAATTGTCTCCGACAACTGAAATCGACCTGGAGCAATACCAGCAAATAATGATTGGTGCATCGGTTCGTTATGGGCATTTTAGCCCGGTATTGAATACATTTATCAGGCGACATGTAGAACAACTCAACCATATACCTGGTGCATTTTTTGCGGTTAACTTAACGGCTCGAAAATTGGAAAAACGCTCTCCACAAACGAACAGCTATGTTCGTAAATTTTTATCGAGCACACCTTGGCAACCAAGATTATCTGCCGTATTTGCGGGAGCATTGTGTTATCCGCGTTATGGCTGGTTTGATCGAATAATGATTCAGCTTATTATGCACATGACAGGTGGTGAAACAGATGCGAGTAAGGAAGTGGAATATACTGATTGGCAACAGGTAAATGATTTTGCTAAGGCTTTCAGCCTTATATCGAATGGAAAGTAAAAGGCGTTTTTATTACAGCAAATAGCTGAAAAAAAATGCAATTAAAATTCTTTTTCAAATTAAGGGTTGCAGGTTGAGATAAACTCCCTATAATGCGCCTCCACTGACGTAAGGTGATTTAACGAACCTTCGCAGTAGCTCTTTAACAATTAATCAGACAATCTGTGTGGGCACTGGCAATATGCTATCGCTTGGTTTTGAAAAAGACTGGGCAAAAGCAAGAATAAAGTGCTGAAGAATGTATGAATCCGTGATCGTTTTGTTTTTTACTGCAAAGTGGTTGAGGCTGATTTCATATTGAAGCGCAGAGCAGTAAATAAAATTGAAGAGTTTGATCATGGCTCAGATTGAACGCTGGCGGCAGGCCTAACACATGCAAGTCGAGCGGCATCGGGAAGGTAGCTTGCTATCTTTGCCGGCGAGCGGCGGACGGGTGAGTAAAGTCTGGGGATCTGCCTGATGGAGGGGGATAACTACTGGAAACGGTAGCTAATACCGCATGATGTTACGCGACCAAAGCGGGGGACCTCCGGGCCTCGCGCCATCAGATGAACCCAGATGGGATTAGCTAGTAGGAGAGGTAATGGCTCCCCTAGGCGACGATCCCTAGCTGGTCTGAGAGGATAACCAGCCACACTGGAACTGAGAGACGGTCCAGACTCCTACGGGAGGCAGCAGTGGGGAATATTGCACAATGGGCGCAAGCCTGATGCAGCCATGCCGCGTGTGTGAAGAAGGCCTTCGGGTTGTAAAGCACTTTCAGCGAGGAGGAATGAAGCAATGCAAAGAGTGTTGCTAATGGACGTTACTCGCAGAAGAAGCACCGGCTAACTCCGTGCCAGCAGCCGCGGTAATACGGAGGGTGCGAGCGTTAATCGGAATTACTGGGCGTAAAGGGCACGTAGGCGGTTTCTTAAGTCAGATGTGAAATCCCCGAGCTTCACTTGGGAACGGCATTTGAAACTGAGAGTCTAGAGTTTTGTAGAGGGGGTAGAATTCCAGGTGTAGCGGTGAAATGCGTAGATATCTGGAGGAATACCGGTGGCGAAGGCGGCCCCCTGGACAGAGACTGACGCTGAGGTGCGAAAGCGTGGGTAGCAAACAGGATTAGATACCCTGGTAGTCCACGCTGTAAACGATGTCGATTTGTAGGTTGTGGTTATAAACTGTGGCTTGCGGAGCAAACGCGTTAAATCGACCGCCTGGGGAGTACGGCCGCAAGGTTAAAACTCAAATGAATTGACGGGGGCCCGCACAAGCGGTGGAGCATGTGGTTTAATTCGATGCAACGCGAAGAACCTTACCTACTCTTGACATCCAGAGGAGTCGACAGAGATGTTGACGTGCCCTTCGGGGAGCTTTGAGACAGGTGCTGCATGGCTGTCGTCAGCTCGTGTTGTGAAATGTTGGGTTAAGTCCCGCAACGAGCGCAACCCTTATCTTTTGTTGCCAGCACGTAGAGGTGGGAACTCAAGAGAGACTGCCGGTGATAAACCGGAGGAAGGTGGGGATGACGTCAAGTCATCATGGCCCTTACGAGTAGGGCTACACACGTGCTACAATGGCGTATACAAAGAGAAGCGAGCCTGCGAGGGTGAGCGGACCTCATAAAGTACGTCGTAGTCCGGATTGGAGTCTGCAACTCGACTCCATGAAGTCGGAATCGCTAGTAATCGTGGATCAGAATGCTACGGTGAATACGTTCCCGGGCCTTGTACACACCGCCCGTCACACCATGGGAGTGTTTTGCAAAAGAAGTAGGTAGCTTAACCTTTGGGATGGCGCTTACCACTTTGTGAACCATGACTGGGGTGAAGTCGTAACAAGGTAACCGTAGGGGAACCTGCGGTTGGATCACCTCCTTACCTGAAGATAGGTATTGCGTGGTGTCCACACAGATTGTCTGATAGAAGTCGTTTCGTTTTTGTGCACTGAATATTTTTCCGTCCCCTTCGTCTAGAGGCCTAGGACACCGCCCTTTCACGGCGGTAACAGGGGTTCGAATCCCCTAGGGGACGCCATTTATTGGTATGAAAGAGGCAGTATAAGCGAGACAAAATATCTTAAAGCGTGTGATGGAATGTGTTTTAAGATATTGCTCTTTAATAATCTGGAACAAGCTGAAGCTGAGGCGATGAAGTCATGCGTGATGAAAATTAGGCGTGTGTCGTTGTGAGAACTCAGTACCCGAAGACAATTTCGGGTTGTAAGGTTAAGTAATGAAGCGTACAGGGCGGATGCCTAGGCAGTCAGAGGCGAAGAAGGGCGTGCAAATCTGCGAAAAGCGTCGGTAAGCTGATATGAAGCGAGAGAGCCGACGATCCCCGAATGGGGCAACCCAGTGCAATAAGTTGCACTATCGTTAGATGAATAAATAGTTTAACGAGGCGAACCGGGGGAACTGAAACATCTAAGTACCCCGAGGAAAAGAAATCAACCGAGATTCCCCTAGTAGCGGCGAGCGAGAGGGGAGCAGCCCAGAGTGTGTATTGTTAAGAGTGGTTAGGGGAATGACCTGGAAAGGTCGGCGATAAAGGGTGATAGCCCCGTACCTAAAAATGCGCTGACATTGCACTCAAAGAGTAGAGCGGGACACGAGAAATCCTGTTTGAAGACGGGGGGCCCATCCTCCAAGGCTAAATACTCCTGACTGACCGATAGTGAACCAGTACCGTGAGGGAAAGGCGAAAAGAACCCCGGCGAGGGGAGTGAAAGAGACCCTGAAACCCTGTACGTACAAGCAGTGGGAGCCTTGAATAGGGTGACTGCGTACCTTTTGTATAATGGGTCAGCGACTTATATTTTGTAGCAAGGTTAACCGTTTAGGGGAGCCGTAGGGAAACCGAGTCTGAATAGGGCGACGAGTTGCAAGGTATAGACCCGAAACCCGGTGATCTAGCCATGAGCAGGTTGAAGATAGGTTAACGCCCGTTGGAGGACCGAACCGACTTATGTTGAAAAATGAGCGGATGACTTGTGGCTGGGGTGAAAGGCCAATCAAACCGGGAGATAGCTGGTTCTCCCCGAAAGCTATTTAGGTAGCGCCTCGTGAGATTATCTTCGGGGTAGAGCACTGTTTCGGCTAGGGGGCCATCCCGGCTTACCACCCCGATGCAAACTGCGAATACCGAAGAATATATCACGGGAGACACACGGCGGGTGCTAACGTCCGTCGTGAAGAGGGCAACAACCCAGACCGCCAGCTAAGGTCCCGAAGTCATGGTTAAGTGGGAAACGAAGTGGGAAGGCGAAGACAGCCAGGATGTTGGCTTAGAAGCAGCCATCATTAAAAGAAAGCGTAATAGCTCACTGGTCGAGTCGGCCTGCGCGGAAGATGTAACGGGGCTAAACCATGCACCGAAGCTGCGGCAGTGGTGATTACAGATGTAATGACTGTTGGGTAGGGGAGCGTTCTGTAAGCCGCAGAAGGTGAATAGAGATGTTCACTGGAGGTATCAGAAGTGCGAATGCTGACATAAGTAACGATAAAGCGGGTGAAAAACCCGCTCGCCGAAAGACCAAGGGTTCCTGTCCAACGTTAATCGAGGCAGGGTGAGTCGACCCCTAAGGCGAGGCTGAAAAGCGTAGTCGATGGGCAACAGGTTAATATTCCTGTACAGTTTGTTATGACGAAGTGGTGACGGAGAAGGCTATGTTATCCGGGAGACGGTTTACCCGGTTCAATCGTGTAGGGAGTGCAGTTAGGCAAATCCGGCGGCACACAATCTTGAGGCGAGATGAGGAGGTACGTAAGGTACGTAAGTAACAGATGCCCGGCTTCCAGGAAAAGCCACTAAGTGAGATGTAACAGACGATCGTACCCGAAACCGACACAGGTGGTCAGGTAGAGCATACTAAGGCGCTTGAGAGAACTCGGGTGAAGGAACTAGGCAAAATGGTGCCGTAACTTCGGGAGAAGGCACGCTGATGTAGGTGAGGCACTGAGAACGTGCTGAGCGTATGTGAGTCGCAGAGACCAGCTGGCTGCAACTGTTTATTAAAAACACAGCACTGTGCCAACACGCAAGTGGACGTATACGGTGTGACGCCTGCCCGGTGCCGGAAGGTTAATTGATGGTGTAATCTGCGAGGAGAAGCGCTTGATCGAAGCCCCGGTAAACGGCGGCCGTAACTATAACGGTCCTAAGGTAGCGAAATTCCTTGTCGGGTAAGTTCCGACCTGCACGAATGGCGTAATGATGGCCAGGCTGTCTCCACCCGAGACTCAGTGAAATTGAACTCGCTGTGAAGATGCAGTGTACCCGCGGCAAGACGGAAAGACCCCGTGAACCTTTACTATAGCTTGACACTGGGACTTGAGAACTAATGTGTAGGATAGGTGGGAGGCGACGAGATGTGGACGCCAGTTTGCATGGAGCCGTTGTTGAAATACCACTCTTTATTTTTTGATTTTCTAACTTAGCGCCGTGACCCGGCGCAAGGACAGTGTCTGGTGGGTAGTTTGACTGGGGCGGTCTCCTCCTAAAGCGTAACGGAGGAGCACGAAGGTTAGCTAATCACGGTCGGACATCGTGAGGATAGTGCAAAGGCATAAGCTAGCTTGACTGCGAGAGTGACGGCTCGAGCAGGTACGAAAGTAGGTCTTAGTGATCCGGTGGTTCTGAATGGAAGGGCCATCGCTCAACGGATAAAAGGTACTCCGGGGATAACAGGCTGATACCGCCCAAGAGTTCATATCGACGGCGGTGTTTGGCACCTCGATGTCGGCTCATCACATCCTGGGGCTGAAGTAGGTCCCAAGGGTATGGCTGTTCGCCATTTAAAGTGGTACGCGAGCTGGGTTTAGAACGTCGTGAGACAGTTCGGTCCCTATCTGCCGTGGGCGTAGGAAGATTGAGGGGGTCTGCTGCTAGTACGAGAGGACCGGAGTGGACGCATCGCTGGTGTACGGGTTGTCATGCCAATGGCATAGCCCGGTAGCTAAATGCGGAAGAGATAACCGCTGAAAGCATCTAAGCGGGAAACTTGCCCCGAGATGATTCTTCCCAGAGATAGTAATCTCCGAAGGGACGTTTAAGACGAAGACGTAGATAGGCTGGGTGTGTAATTGCAGTGATGCATTGAGCTAACCAGTACTAATGACCCAGGAGTCTTAACCTTACAACACCGAAGTTGTTTTATGTTGATTCAGCTTGCTTCTAGAAGCAGACATGTTGAGAGAGACATGTTGAGAGAAAGAATTTGCCTGGCGGCCCTAGCGCGATGGTCCCACCTGATCCCATTCCGAACTCAGAAGTGAAACATTGTAGCGCCGATGGTAGTGTGGGGTTTCCCCATGCGAGAGTAGGACACTGCCAGGCATCCATTTTAATTTATCAATGCGGAGCATTGATAATATAAAAGAATCGGTGGTGCGGTAGTTCAGTTGGTTAGAATACCGGCCTGTCACGCCGGGGTCGCGGGTTCGAATCCCGTCCGCACCGCCACCCCGAGTTTGTTATTGACTTAAAGCTCGGTTGTTAGAGCCTGTTAGTTGTTTATTGCGTATGATAATGTTTCGTCAGAAATCATTTCAAAATATTTATTAATTCTTTCCATTTTTTGCTGAGCATTTTTTTATTTGAGCGTCGTTAATGACTGTTCTGAATAGACTTTTAACTTTTAGTCTGTTGAGACACCGCTGACAGAGTTTGTTAGTACTTTCTCCTTAACTCAAGTAAATAATTGATACACTTATCACTACTTGGGACGCTGGAAATTATATTATTAATTTCATGTAGAATTACCATTTTATTGAGAAAAATAATTTTTCTCAATAAAAAACCGGTATCTTCAAGTCACGTGAGGGCATCACATAACCTTTAAATGGGCTGAGATGCATTTAATACTGAAAGTATTGGCTCTCGCACCATTTTTTAAATTTGTTAATCAAAGCATTCGTTGAACTGTCATGGCTAGAGATATTTGTACTATTCTGTAATTCAAGTAGGATTTCATGCGCCAGTTGTTTACCGAGTTCCACACCCCATTGGTCAAAACTAAAGATATTTAGGATTGCTCCCTGTGTGAAAATCTTGTGCTCGTACAGGGCGATTAACATCCCTAGACTAAAGGGAGTGATCTCACGTAGTAAGATTGAGTTGGTCGGTTTATTGCCTTCGAAGACTTTAAATGGTATGACATATTCCATTTGTTCTAGATTTTTACCAGCAAATTCGGTTTCTACTTCGGCTCTGGTTTTACCAAATGCGAGTGCTCTTGTTTGAGCAAAGAAATTTGATAGTAGTTTGAGATGATGATCATTGAGTGGATTATGGCTGATAACTGGAGCGATAAAATCGCAAGGGATCATTTTGCTACCTTGATGGATCAATTGGTAGAAGGCATGTTGACCGTTGGTGCCAGGCTCGCCCCAGATAATCGAACCCGTCTGATAGTTTACCGGTTGACCATTACGATCAACACATTTGCCGTTAGATTCCATGTTTCCTTGCTGGAAATAGGCAGGGAAGCGGTGCATATATTGGTCATAGGGAAAAATAGCTTCAGTTTCCGCACCAAAAAAATTGTTATACCAGATAGCAATTAATGCCAATAAAATCGGTATATTCTGCTCAGCTGGAGTTTCTTTAAAATGGCAATCCATTGCATAAGCACCGTCCAACAATTTTGTAAAATTATTAAAACCGATTGACAATGCGATAGATAAACCAATGGCTGACCACAGAGAGTAACGACCACCCACCCAATCCCAGAATTCAAACATATATGCTATATCGATACCAAATTCACTTACCGCTTTGTTATTGGTGGATAGTGCCACGAAATGCTTGGCGACATCTGTTTGATTGGCTGCTTTTAGAAGCCATTCACGTGCGCTCTGAGCATTAGTCATGGTTTCTTGGGTGGTGAATGTCTTGGATGCGATCAAAAACAGTGTTGTTTCCTGTTTAAGTGGTTTTAACGTTTCGGTAATATGGGTACCATCAACGTTAGAAATGAAATGCACTTGCAGATGATTTTTATAGGGGTGTAGTGCCTCAGTCACCATATAGGGGCCAAGATCTGAGCCGCCAATGCCAATATTGACCACATCAGTGATTGCTTTACCACTATAGCCTTTCCAAATCCCATCGATAACATCCTGACAGAACTTTTTCATTCTTGCCAGTACCTCATTCACTTTTGGCATCACATCTTCGCCATCCAGTAAAATAGGATCATTACTACGATTGCGTAAAGCGATATGTAAAACCGCGCGATCTTCTGTACGATTGATTTTTTCACCGCTAAACATCGAGTTAATTGCAGCCTGTAGATTAGTTTCTTTTGCCAGCGCTTGTAATTTTTCCATGGTTGCAGTGGTAATGCGATTTTTTGAAAAATCTACCAGCAGTTGATCGCCAAATGTGACTGAAAACTTGCTGAACCTCTCTTCATCTTCGGCAAAGAGATCACGGATGTGCACATTTTTTATTTTTTCAAAATGTTGCTGTAACGCTTCCCAGGCAGGAGTGTGGCTGGGATTAATATTTTTCATAATGATATTCTTCCAGGCTAGTAGATTAATAAAATGATGCTGTTATTGTATCTCGTTAGCCTGGGGTTGAGATCTTTTCTTAGAGCCTGTTCCAAATCTTTTTCGCTGTGCTCAGAAGAGAAAAAATGCAATCCATTCTTTGTATACAACAAAAAGGGAGTAAATGAATATTTTGAGCGTGTTTTTGACGAATTACTTGACAGCAACACGGCGAGCACAAGAGATTTCGATCAGGTTTCTAGTGATAAATCCAGTTTTCTGCCAATATTGCCGATAAAGAGAGAGTAGTTTCATTCCATCCAAGGGTAAATTAACCTGTTTAACATAGTTTCTTTCTACGATGATTTTGGGCCGTTCTTCTGTTTGTAAATAGAATGATTTAAAGAAATAAAGTGCATTACCCTGTTTAATTTTTGGTACCCAAATCTTTGCCCATTCTCCTGGAGAAACAAATTCAATCGGAGAAGCATCATTAGCGATTTGTTGTAATATTTCAACCCAAGGTAAGCTAGTCAGATAGCTGAGATTGACGCATTGCTTAGCGTGTAAGCCATTTATACTGCTTTGGACTAGTAAATCAGCAACTTTATCAACCGGAGTGATATCAACATCATAATATTTCCACAACGGCGCTATCCCCTGTTGTAGGCAGCCTTTAATTACACTCAAGCCGTGATTATTTTCCGTATTTGAATAACCGTAGCGAGTACAACCGGTAATATTACCCATGCGATAAATCGTACCATATAAACCTTGGGCAAATGCCTGTTGTATTAAACGTTCCGCTATCCATTTTGATTGTATATAACCATTTTCCTTAGGGGGAGCATTGGCGACGCAATTTTCTTCTATCAGATTTCCTTGTTGTAATGCAGTGGATAATGTCGATATGTAAAAAAACTGTTTTTTCCGTCCTTGTTGACATAGTGCTAATAAAGTCAATGTGCTGCTAACATTGGCATGACGTAGAGAAAAATAATGATATAAATGATTAACTTGTGCACCACAGTGATAGATTGCATCGATCTGTATGACGATATTCTGCCATTGGCTACTATTTAATCCTAAATTTTCTTGTTTAAGATCGCCAAGTAAAATGATTATGCGTTTAAAGTCAATATTAAGACGGTAGTGGGTTGCATTTGCTTGTAATTTTTCTTGTGCTGTCACCTCATTATTTGCACGGATCAGGCAGTAGGTGATGCTATTAGGTAGGCTTTGCTGTAACTGAGATAATAAATAAATGCCCAAAAAACCGGTCGCACCAGTAAGCAAAATAGTTTCAAAGTTCACTGAAGGCTCAGACAAATAAGGACGGGTGTTAGCTAGCCACTGATCTTGTTCTACAGATTGCTGGATAACATTATTTTGCTTAATAGCTTTACCGTCAATTTTGAGCGCGAGATCACCTAGATGTTGTGTAGTAAATAAAATTAGGTAATCCCCCGGCTTTGCCGGGGGACTCCGTAAGGTTTGACCGTGTGGTGCGGTCACCCGAATCTTCTATCTCGACCAAGAGATAGGAAATTCAAATGAAAGATTACCAGAGTCTTAGCCATACGAAATGGGATTGTAAGTATCACATTGTTTTTATCCCGAAAGGCCGTAAAAAAACAATATTTGGTGAAATTAGAAAGCATCTCGGTGAGATGTTTCACGAGTTAGCAAGTCAGAAGGAATGCAAAATTATTGAAGGACATTTGATGATTGATCATATCCATATTTGCATAAGTATTCCGCCGAAATATTCAGTGTCATATGTAATGGGTTATCTAAAAGGAAAAAGTGCAATCTCAATCGTACGACGGTTTATGGGTAAAGTCCGGAATTATAGTGGTGAGAATTTTTGGGCTAGAGGTTACTTTGTATCTACAGTGGGTTTGAACGAAGAGCTGATACGAGCTTACATTCGATACCAAGAAAAACAAGACAATCATTATGAACAATTGAAGCTTAGGATGTAATGACCGCCTTCAGGCGGTTCAAGGTTTGTTGGCCTCTTCTAGGGGCTAATAATTAAAGCCCCCGGCTTTGCCGGGGGATATTTACTTGCTTTTATGGTGGTCATAATAAAATAAAAATATTATTAATCTATATCAAGTTATAACCTTACTTTTATTTATATTTGTATTTGGTTGAGCCTAAATATACTTTCGGCAACAGTGATAAGATTTTATCTTTTTTTTCTGCTATTTTCCAATCTATCTCATTCTATACTTTTAAGGAGGATGGGTTAGCTGAGCGTCGCTCACGACGGTTTTGCAAGAAGTCTAATATAACGCTATGGATGGTGTTTTGCCCGTGTATACTGTGTTGATATATCTCGATCACAACCAATTGAAAAAAATTATCATGATTCAGGGTACGTTATACATTGTTTCCGCTCCCAGTGGTGCGGGTAAATCGAGCCTACTTCAGGCTTTGTTAAAAACAGCACTGTCTCAGGGTGGTAATGACGGCGGTTCCGTTAAGGCGTCTGGTTTGCAACTATCCATTTCACATACCACGAGGGCTAAACGTCCTGTAGAGAAGGATGGTAAAGATTACTTCTTTATCTCTGAAGAAGAGTTTTGTCAGATGATCGACGAGGGTGCCTTCCTTGAATGGGCTAACGTTTTTGGTCATTATTACGGTACTTCACGTAAGGCTGTTGAAGACAAGCTGTCGTTAGGGATTGATGTTTTTTTAGATATTGATTGGCAGGGTGGGCAAAACGTCCGTGCTGAGTGGGCAGCAGCTCGTAGTATCTTTATTCTGCCACCTTCAAAAGAAGCATTGAATTGCCGGTTACGAAGTCGTGCTCAGGATAGTGAAGAAGTCATTGCGAAACGTATGGCACAAGCCGTTACCGAGATGAGTCACTTTGCAGAATATGATTATTTAATTGTTAACGATCAATTCGAACAGGCATTATCGGATCTGAAAACGATTATTTGCGCCGAGAGGCTGTGTTTAGGTCGTCAAAAACAACGATATGATGCTTTAATTGGCAAATTATTGGAAGATTAGTCACTGTTTTTATTAGACTTCTTGCAAAACCGTCATTCGTTATGTGAAGTCAAGGAGCCCGTAGCATAGCAACCACCGTCTACATATACGAGTACATGAGGATTGTGAACACTGTGTAATGTCGAATTCACATCACACAGTAGGTTATGCAAGAGGTCTAGTCAGTATGCAGTAAAACTCTGTCGTGAACACAATAGATTTCGAACCGGTTCTAACTAACTTGTGTTAGAATTTTTCCTGTCTATCGTTAATATCATACTTTCAGTTTATGGAGCCGGAAAATTATGGCACGTGTGACCGTTCAAGATGCTGTAGAAAAAATTGGGAACCGTTTTGATTTAGTGTTGGTCGCTGCTCGTCGGGCGCGTCAGTTACAAACTGGTGGTAAAAAGGAACGAGTTGCTAGGGAAAACGATAAAGTCACGGTGATTGCGCTACGTGAGATCGAAGAAGGTTTGATTAATGGCTCAATACTTGATGTTTTAGAACGTCAGGAACGTGAACCAGTCCAAGTAGCTCCTTCCATTGATGAAACGCTTCACTAGTCCGAATGCGAGCCTGCTTTGTATCTGTTTGAAAGCCTGAATTTGCTGATTCAGCGTTATTTGCCAGAGGAGCAAATTAAACGCCTTAAACAAGCCTATTTTGTCGCACGTGATGCTCACGAAGGGCAGCTGCGTTCTAGTGGTGAACCCTATATCACTCACCCTGTTGCGGTAGCCTGTATTTTGGCAGAAATGCGCCTTGATTATGAAACCTTGATGGCCGCATTGTTACATGATGTTATCGAGGACACACCTGCGACTTATCATGATATGGAGCAGTTGTTCGGTAAAAGTGTTGCTGAGTTAGTGGAAGGTGTATCAAAGCTTGATAAATTGACCTTTCGTGACAAAAAAGAAGCTCAGGCAGCAAATTTTCGTAAAATGATTATGGCGATGGTGCAAGATATCCGTGTCATTTTGATTAAATTGGCTGATCGTACACACAATATGCGCACTTTAGGTTCGTTACGTCCCGATAAGCGCCGGCGTATTGCCCGTGAAACTCTCGAAATTTATAGTCCCCTCGCGCATAGGTTGGGGATCCATCACTTAAAAACTGAGCTGGAAGAATTAGGTTTCGAAGCGTTGTATCCCAACCGTTACCGGGTGATTAAAGAAGTCGTTAAAGCCGCTCGTGGCAACCGCAAGGAGATGATCCAGAAGATTCTTACGGAAATCAAAGGGCGTTTGACTGAGGCCGGTATTTCTTGTCGGGTCTGTGGACGTGAAAAACATCTTTATTCCATCTACTGTAAGATGAATTTAAAAGAGCAACGCTTTCATTCCATCATGGATATCTATGCTTTTCGTGTGACAGTAAAAGAAATTGATGTTTGCTACCGTGTGTTGGGTCAGGTTCATGGCCTATATAAGCCACGACCTGGCAGAATAAAAGATTATATTGCTATACCAAAGGCTAATGGCTATCAAGCATTGCATTCTTCTTTGATTGGCCCTCATGGTGTACCCGTTGAAGTACAAATCCGTACGGAAGATATGGATCAGATGGCTGAGATGGGGGTTGCCGCGCACTGGGCATACAAAGAAAGTGGATCCGGTACTACTGCCCAGATCCGCGCTCAACGTTGGATGCAAAGTTTACTGGAGTTACAGCAAAGTGCCGGTAATTCATTTGAATTTATCGAAAGTGTTAAATCTGATCTGTTTCCTGATGAAATCTATGTTTTCACGCCTGAAGGGCGGATTGTCGAACTACCAGCAGGTGCGACAGCAGTCGATTTTGCTTATGCGGTACATACTGATATCGGTAATGCCTGTGTCGGGGTACGGGTTGATCGTCAGTCTTATCCTCTTTCACAGCCACTTAGCAATGGCCAAACGGTAGAAATTATCACCGCTCCCGGTGCTCGACCTAACGCTGCCTGGCTGAATTTTGTCGTTAGCTCGAAAGCACGTGCCAAAATTCGCCAACTATTGAAGAGCCTTAAACGTGATGAATCGGTCGTCCTGGGTCGTCGTTTGCTCAATCATGCGCTAAGCACTGGGCGTAACCTGGCTGATATTCCGGCAGTAAATATTCAGAGCGAGCTGGATCGGATGAAGCTATCTTCTATCAACGATCTGTTTGCTGAAATTGGTCTGGGTAATGTGATGAGCGTGGTAATCGCTAAAAATCTGGAAGACAGTCCGGTCAATATTAGTGCGCTAGGCAATCGAAAATTGCCGATTAAAGGTGCGGATGGTGTATTAATTACTTTCGCAAAATGTTGTCGACCTATTCCAGACGATCCCATTATCGCCCATATTAGTCCAGGAAAAGGTCTAGTGATCCACCATGAATCCTGTCGTAATATTCGTGGTTATCAGAAAGAACCCGAGAAATTTATGGCAGTTGAATGGGATAAAGATAGCGAGCAGGAATTTATTGCCGAAATTAAAGTTGAAATGTTTAATCAACAAGGTGTATGGGCTAATTTGACGGCAGTAATTAATGCCGCGCGATCTAATATTCAAGGGCTGAATACCGAAGAAAAAGAAGGGCGGGTTTATTGTGCTTTTATTCGTCTGACGATCCGTAACCGTGTCCATTTGGCTAATATTATGCGTAAAATTCGTATCATGCCCGATGTAGTTAAAGTGAGTCGTAATCGCAATTAACCTTGCAAGCCACGGAGTCTTTAAATGAAAGGCCATTTGCTGGATACCATACCACTGCATTTGCTTTCGGGAGTTGGTGCAAATCAGGTTGCCAAGCTAGCCAGAATGGGTCTGGAAACCGTTCAGGATCTGTTATTGCATTTACCCGTTCGTTATGAAGATCGTAGTCATCTTTATCAAATTTCTGACCTCCTTCCCGGTATGTTGGTAACTGTTGCCGGTGAAATAACAGGCTCTGAGATCAGCTCTGGTCGCCGCCCTATACTGACAATTCAGCTCAGTGACAGTAGTGGTGTCATTGCTCTACGCTTTTTTAACTTTAATACCTCAATGAAAATCAGCTTGTCGGATGGCAAACAAATTATTGCTTATGGTGAAGTTAAACAGGGAAGATATGGAATAGAAATTATTCATCCAGAGTACCGTGCTTACGATGAAAATGTAGGTATCGAGTTGAATGATAGGTTAACGCCGATTTATGCCAGTACTGAGGGGATGCGTCAGGCTACCTTGCGTAAGATTATTGATCAGGCACTTGATTTGCTAATTAGCGCTACTATTCCTGAATTGTTGCCGGTTGAATACAACGATACAGATTTCAGTTTACCAGAAGCTATATACATACTGCATAGTCCACCTGCTGATATTGAGCGAACTGTTTTAGAACAATGGCAACATCCAGCACAGTATCGTCTGATTTTAGAAGAACTCTTGGCCCATAATCTCAGTATGTTAGCTGTAAGGTCAGCGGTGCGGAATTATCGGGCGCAATCCTTGCTTCCCCCTCGACAATCCAATCATGCCTTAAAAAAACGTTTTCTAACGGCTCTGCCCTTTAAACCTACCCATGCACAACAACGTGTCGTTGTTGAAATTGAGCAAGATTTGGCACAAGATTTTCCGATGATGAGACTGGTACAAGGCGATGTAGGATCCGGTAAAACATTGGTGGCTGCGTTGGCAGCATTACGTGCTATTGCTCATGGTAAACAGGTCGCTCTAATGGCTCCCACTGAATTACTGGCAGAGCAACATGCGGAAACCTTCCGGCAATGGTTTGAACCGCTTGGGTTATCTGTCGGTTGGTTAGCGGGTAAACAGAAAGGTAAAGTACGTTTGGCTCAGCAGGAAGCAATAGCAAAGGGGCAGGTTTCTATGGTGGTGGGTACTCACGCCATTTTTCAGGAACAGGTACAATTTTTTGGATTGGCATTGGTTATTATTGACGAACAACATAGGTTTGGGGTTCATCAGCGTTTGGCGTTATGGGAAAAAGGAAAAACACAGGGTTTTCATCCCCATCAGTTAATCATGACGGCAACACCTATTCCACGTACGCTTGCGATGACCGCCTATGCTGATTTGGATACATCGGTGATTGATGAACTACCGCCGGGTAGAACACCCATCACTACGGTTGCGATCCCTGATACTCGCCGCAGTGATATTATTCAACGGATTAAACATGTGTGTTTAGAAGAAGGGCGGCAAGCATACTGGGTCTGTACTTTAATTGAAGAATCAGAGGTATTAGGGGCACAGGCCGCAGAGGCGACTTATACGGAGCTGCAAGCCACACTTGTAGATATCAGCATTGGTCTGGTACATGGTCGCATGAAAGCACAGGAAAAGCAGGTTGTCATGCAAGCCTTTAAACAAGGTGCATTGCAATTATTAGTTGCAACAACGGTGATTGAAGTAGGTGTCGATGTGCCCAATGCCAGTCTGATGATCATTGATAATCCAGAACGTCTCGGTTTAGCACAGCTACATCAGTTACGTGGGAGAGTAGGGCGTGGAAGCATCGCGTCACACTGCGTATTGTTGTATAAGACACCACTCAATAAAATGGCACAAAGGCGTTTGCAAGTATTACGTGACAGTAATGATGGTTTTGTTATTGCTCAACAGGATTTGGAAATACGCGGCCCTGGTGAGTTATTGGGCACTCGGCAAACGGGTAGCACAGAATTTAAAGTCGCTGATTTGCTAAGAGACCAGGCATTGTTACCGGTTGTACAGGATCTTGCCCGTAATCTGCACCTGCAGTACCCTGAGCAGTCGAAAGCGTTAATCGAGCGGTGGTTGCCTGAGCGGGAACGTTATACTAATGTTTAAATAGACCTACCCTACGGCACCGAATACAGGCAATAATAGATAGATTTTGATAACCAGTGCATTGGCAATATCAATAAAGAAAGCACCGACCATAGGGACAACCAGGAAAGCAAGATGGGATGGACCAAAACGATCGGTAATAGCTTGCATATTGGCAATGGCTGTTGGCGTTGCTCCCAAACCGAAGCCGCAGTGTCCCGCTGCCAAGACTGCGGCATCGTAATTTTTGCCCATCACCCGATAGGTGACAAAAATGGCATAAAGTGCCATTGCTAAGGTTTGTACTAGCAGAATAATTAACATGGGCACAGCGAGCGATGCCAGCTCCCAGAGTTTCAAACTCATCAATGCCATTGCGAGGAACAACGATAAACTGACATTCCCTAACACTGACACAGCACGATCGAACACCTTGTAAAAACCGATCACTGATAGGCTATTGCTTAAGATAACACCGACGAATAATACGCAAACAAAAGTAGGCAGTTCAAACGCCGACCCTTGTAATTCACTGGCAATAAAGTTACCCACGACTAAACAGCTTGCGATCATCGCAATAGTCTCTATCATCACTAATGAAGTGATCATACGACCGGTATCCGGTTTTTCAAATGCGGAGAGTAATTCGCTGTCGTCAGGGCAACCCTCAGGCGTTGAGGAATGTTTCACCAGATAACGCGCTACAGGCCCGCCGATTAAGCCTCCTAATATCAAACCGAAAGTGGCACATGCCATAGCAACCTCTGTTGCGTTTCCAAATCCGTAACGTTCGGTAAACAGTTTACTCCAGGCGGCACCGGTGCCGTGTCCACCGGATAGTGTGATGGATCCTGCCAGCAAGCCCATCAGTGGATCCAGCCCCATCATTTTTGCTAGCGTGATCCCAATGGCATTTTGCATCAGCAATAGCCCAACGACGACAAAGATAAAGGTCATTAATAACCTACCACCATGGCGTAGACTGGCAAGGTTGGCGTTTAAACCGATGGTGGCGAAAAATGTCAGCATCAAGGGATCTTTCAATGACATATCGAAACGGATTTCCCAACCCCAAATTTGTTGCACTAGCAAGAGCAATACTGCTATCAGTAACCCGCCCGCTACAGGTTCAGGGATGGTGTATTTTTGTAGAAAGGAGACAGATTTTACCAGTTTTCGGCCGAGTAACAGAACCAGTGTGGCCGCAACTAACGTGCCATAGATATCGAGATGAAACATCTTGGTACTCCATCGATTAACATTATGCAAAAAACTTGTGCCACACTATAGGATAGGTGATGGCTTTATTATCGCCTACTAATCATCATGTGGCTTTCAGGTAAACTACCATGTTTTATTTATAATAAAAATCAACATATTAAAACTAAAAGGTCACAACCAATTAAATTCGGTCAAAATACTCGCTGAACTATATCGTATCTTAACGTGTTACTTGATAACCTAAAAGTGATAAATCAGTATCAAATTTCATTCCATCTACTCCTTCTATATTTTGTATAAATATTTTTCTTTCTTTTTTTTTCAAAACGTTGACAAGATAAGTTATATAATTCCTCGAATGCATGAGGATTGCGAGCATTACGTAACGCCGAATTCACACTACTCAGTAGTTTTTACAAGAAGTCTCATTAAAGTGTAAAAATAATGATTATTAACAATATAGCAAATTCCTTTAGCAACTATAGTAAGGGGCGGGAAGCCAGATTTATTTATCCTCAGGCTAATATGATCGCAGGCGTGGATGAAGTGGGTCGAGGCCCACTGGTTGGCGCAGTCGTGACCGCGGCGGTGATCCTTGATCCAGGGCAACCGATCAGCGGGTTAGCCGATTCAAAAAAACTCAGTGAAAAACGACGCCTGGCACTCCACGATGAGATCATACAAAAAGCGTTGTCTTGGAGTCTTGGTCGCGCCGAGCCGGAAGAAATCGACCACTTAAATATTTTACAGGCTACTCTGTTGGCCATGCAGCGGGCGGTGGCTGGTCTGCATTTATCCCCTGATTATGTGTTAATCGATGGTAATCGCTGCCCCATTTTACCCATGCCAGCGCTAGCCGTAGTACGGGGAGACAGTCGCGTTGCTGAAATCAGCGCCGCATCTATTTTGGCGAAAGTAACCCGTGATCGGGAAATGGTAGAGTTGGATCGCCGCTTTCCGGGCTATGGTTTTGCACAACATAAAGGTTATCCAACCGCATTGCATCTAGAAAAATTAGCGGCTCTCGGTGCGACAGCATATCATAGACGTAGTTTCGCGCCGGTTAAACGGCTACTGACAATAAACCTCTAATTTTTGGTGTCTTGATATGGCCGATCCACGTTTTGTCCATTTGCGTGTGCACAGTGATTATTCCATGATCGATGGATTAGCCAAGGTTAACTCCCTGGTAAAAAAAGCAGCAATTTTGGGAATGCCTGCTCTAGCTATCACTGATTTTACTAACCTGTGCGGTCTGGTAAAATTTTATGGCAATGCTCACACTGCTGGCATTAAACCTATTATCGGCGCTGATTTTTATCTACGAAATGACCTCTTGGGCGATGAACTTGCTCAACTCACCCTACTGGCACGTAATGATCAAGGGTACAAAAATCTAACCTTATTAATCTCTAACGCTTATCAACGTGGTTATGGTGCCAATGGCCCTATCATTGATCACGAATGGTTAATTACACACCATGAAGGGTTGATCCTACTATCAGGTGGTCGCAGCGGCGATGTCGGTAAATTTATGCTGCGTGATAATCACGTGCAGATGCGGCAATGTATTGAATTTTACCAGAAGCACTTTGCTGATAATTATTATCTGGAGCTAATTCGTACCGGTCGAGCCGATGAAGAGCCGTACCTGCGTGGCGCGCTGGTATTATCCAATGAATACGGACTGCCGGTAGTGGCGACGAACGATGTCCGTTTCGTTGATCAGACTGACTTTGATACACATGAAATCCGCGTGGCGATCCATAATGGCTTCACATTGGGGGATGCTAAACGACCACAAAATTACAGTCAGCAGCAGTTCATGCGTGATGAAGCGCAAATGTGTCAATTGTTTGCCGATATCCCCGAAGCACTCACCAACACTGTTGAAATTGCTAAACGCTGCAATGTGACCCTGCGTCTCGGAGAATATTTTTTGCCTCAGTTTCCAACTGGCGCAATGAATACCGAAGATTTTTTAATAGAAAATGCCAGGCAAGGATTAGAAGAACGTTTAGTCTTCCTTTTTCCCGATTCTGACGTCCGGTTGCAACAACGACAAAAATACGATGAACGTCTCGATGTAGAACTTAAAGTGATTAACCAGATGGGTTTCCCTGGTTATTTTTTGATCGTCATGGAATTTATAAAATGGTCAAAAGACAACCGCATTCCCGTAGGGCCAGGGCGAGGTTCCGGCGCGGGTTCTTTGGTCGCTTATGCACTCAAGATCACCGACATTGATCCGTTGGCCTTTGATTTGCTGTTTGAACGCTTTTTGAATCCCGAGCGCATTTCAATGCCTGATTTCGATGTTGATTTCTGTATGGAGAAACGCGATCTGGTCATTGAGCATGTGGCAGAGATGTACGGTCGTGATGCAGTTTCGCAGATTATTACTTTTGGTACTATGGCTGCCAAGGCGGTTATCCGCGATGTTGGGCGGGTACTGGGGCATCCCTATGGCTTTATTGATCGCATCGCGAAATTAATCCCGCTCGATCCTAGCATGACGCTGGAAAAAGCCTTTGCAGCGGAACCACAGCTAACAGAAATCTATCAGGCAGATGAAGAAGTCAAAACGCTGATCGATATGGCACGGAAGCTAGAAGGTGTAACCCGTAACGCAGGTAAACATGCAGGGGGTGTCGTGATAGCTCCCACCAAAATTACCGATTTCGCGCCGCTCTATTGTGATGCAGAAGGAAAAAATCCCGTTACTCAGTTTGATAAAAATGATGTTGAATATGCCGGACTGGTGAAGTTTGACTTCCTCGGTCTACGCACCCTGACGGTTATCAATCTGGCACTGGAAATGATCAATGCACAACGCGATAACGTGGGATTAGATCCCATAGATATTACCGCTATTCCACTGGATGATAAAAAAAGTTTTGCCCTGTTACAACGTGCGGAAACCACGGCGGTATTTCAGCTTGAATCCAAGGGAATGAAAGATTTAATCAAACGCTTAAAGCCTGACTGTTTTGAAGATATGATCGCTTTGGTAGCATTGTTTCGCCCTGGCCCGTTGCAATCTGGCATGGTGGATAACTTTATTGACCGTAAGCATGGACGTGAAGCCTTATCTTATCCCGATATTCAGTGGCAACATGAATTACTCAAACCGGTATTGGAGCCAACCTACGGCATTATTCTGTATCAGGAACAGGTAATGAAGATAGCTCAAGTTTTATCGGGCTACTCACTTGGCGGTGCAGATATGTTACGCCGTGCTATGGGTAAGAAAGATCCGCTTGATATGGCCAAGCAGCGTTCTACTTTCGAAGATGGTGCAAAAAACCAGGGGATTGACGGTGAACTCGCGGTTAAAATTTTTGATCTGGTAGAAAAATTTGCCGGTTATGGTTTCAATAAATCGCACTCAGCAGCTTATGCGTTAGTCTCTTATCAAACTTTGTGGTTAAAAACACATTATCCTGCTGAATTTATGGCTGCGGTAATGACTGCCGATATGGATAATACAGATAAACTGGTCGGACTGGTTGATGAAGGCCAGCGTATGGGGCTGAAGATTTTGTCGCCGAATATCAACAGCGGATTTTATCGTTTTCATGTCAACGATAAAGCTGAAATTGTTTACGGTCTTGGTGCGATTAAAGGTGTAGGTGAAGCACCGATTACTGCGATCCTCGAAGCGCGTAAGTTGCAAGGTCATTTCACAGATCTGTTTGATCTTTGCGCCCATACCGATACTAAAAAATTAAATCGACGGATATTAGAGAAACTGATCATTTCTGGTGCCTTTGATCCCTTGGGACCACATCGCGCGGCGTTGATGCATTCCTTAGCTGCCGCATTGAAAGCGGCGGATCAACATGCTAAAGCAGAAGCAACCGGACAGGTGGATATGTTCGGCGTTCTAACCGAAACACCGCAACAGGTTGAAGAATCCTATGCTAACGTAACACCTTGGTCAGAGCAGGAAGTTCTGGATGGTGAGCGAGAAACATTGGGGCTGTATTTAACTGGACATCCCATCACACAATACCTGGTGGAGTTAAAACGTTATGCAAAGGGGCGTTTAAAAGATGTACAGGCAACGGATTGGGGAAAAACAACCACAGCAGTAGGTCTGGTGATCGCAGCACGGATTATGACCACTAAACGCGGTAATCGTATTGGCATCTGTACGCTTGACGATCGCTCAGGGCGTTTGGAAGTGATGCTTTTTACCGATGCCTTAGAGAAATATCAGCACTTATTAGAAAAAGACCGTATTCTTATCGCTACCGGACAAGTCAGTTTTGATGATTTTAATGGCGGCCTTAAAATGACTGCGCGTGAATTAATGGATATCAATGAAGCACGTGAGAAATATGCCCGTAGGCTTGCTATCGCATTGACTGATCAGCAAATTAATGATCAATTTTTAAACCATCTTCGAGAAGCTTTGGAGCCGCATCGATCAGGGACAATCCCGGTGCATCTCTATTACCAACGAGCTGATGCATGCGCTAGGTTACGCTTCGGAGCAACATGGCGGGTAACACCGACAGAACGCTTATTAATTAAACTGCGCAATCTGTTAGGTGATACACAGGTGGAATTGGAATTTGACTAAAATAGGAATGTTATGAGTATGCATTTTCTTGATTTTGAACAGCAGGTTGCCGAACTGGAAGCGAAAATTGATGCCTTGACGGCGCTCAACCGTCAAGGCGAAAAATTAGAGATTAATCTGGATGAAGAAGTGCAGCGTCTACGAGACAAAAGTGCCGAACTGACACAAGAGATTTTCGCGGGTCTTAGCGCTTGGCAAATAGTTCAATTGGCACGCCATCCTTGTCGCCCTTATACACTGGATTATATCGCCAAGATATTCACTGATTTCGATGAGCTGAAAGGCGATCGTGCTTATGCTGATGATAAAGCTATCGTCGGGGGTATGGCTCGTTTGGATGGGCGTCCAGTGATGATTATTGGTCATCAAAAAGGTCGTGAAACCAAAGAAAAAATCCGCCGTAACTTCGGTATGCCAGCACCGGAAGGTTATCGTAAAGCACTACGTCTAATGGAGATGGCGCAACGTTTTAAACTGCCCATCATTACTTTCATTGATACACCGGGTGCCTATCCTGGTGTGGGTGCCGAGGAGCGTGGCCAGTCCGAGGCCATTGCCCGTAACCTGCGTGAAATGTCACGTTTCAAAGTACCTATTATTTGTACCGTTATTGGTGAAGGGGGGTCAGGCGGGGCACTTGCTATTTCTGTTGGTGATCGAATAAATATGTTGCAGTACAGTATCTACTCCGTCATTTCTCCCGAAGGTTGCGCTTCTATTCTGTGGAAAAGCGCAGAGAAGGCACCGTCAGCCGCCGAAGCCATGGGGATCACGGCTCAGCGACTAAAGGAACTAAAGATGATCGATACCGTGGTCGCCGAACCGTTAGGGGGGCACACCGTGATATTGTAGCGATTTCCGCATCGTTGAAAGCACGTCTGCTGGCTGATCTCATGGATCTGGATGAACTTACTGAAGATAAATTGCTCGAAGAGCGCTATAAGCGTTTGATGAACTACGGTTATTGTTAAATCGATACACGTGACTCAGGAACAGGTGCAACGAATGAATAAAGAGGCAACCCTGTTACAGCATGTTGAAAAACAATTAGCTGGGCATACAGGTTTGCTGGTGGGTTTTAGCGGTGGGCTGGATTCTACTGTGTTACTCCATCTGCTGACACGAATACGTGATAGCAGGCACTCGGTGTTTCACCTCCGGGCAATCCATATTAATCATGGGCTTAGTCCGGCTGCAGGTGCCTGGACAGGACATTGCCAATATCAATGTAAACAATGGCAAGTCCCACTAACAATAGTGCCAGTGCAAATTGATGCACGCGACTATGGCATTGAAGGCGCCGCTCGAGCCGCACGTTATCAGGTGTTTGCCCAGCATCTGGCTGCTAAGGAACTGTTGCTTACAGCTCAACATCAGGACGATCAATGTGAAACCTTTCTGTTAGCATTAAAACGCGGCAGCGGTCCGGCGGGTTTGTCATCGATGGCTCGATTGACGACCCTAACACAAAATCAGTTACAGCGTCCATGTCAGTTACTACGACCTTTGTTAGCTTATTCTCGAACCGATTTAGCACGTTATGCACAGCAACATCAATTGTGCTACGTAGAAGATGAAAGTAACCAGGATGCTCGTTTTGATCGTAATTTCCTACGATTGCGGATTTTGCCTCTATTACAGCAACGCTGGCCGCATTTTGCTCAAGCTACAGCACGCAGCGCCAACCTTTGTGCAGAACAAGAACAATTGCTCGATGAATTACTTGCTCCCACACTAGATCAATTGCAACATTCCGATGGCTCCTTGTCCACTGAGGGATTACTCCGCTTCTCGGAAGTGAAACGCAATGCTTTATTACGTCGTTGGCTGTCTGGACAGGGTGTCACTATGCCTGCTCGTGATCAGTTGCAACGGCTATGGAAAGAAGTGGTGTTGGCACGGGTAGACGCCACCCCTCATTTGCAATGTGGTCAATATCAACTGCACCGTTTTCGCCAACGTCTCTATCTATTAACATCGAGAATAGACATCACAGAACAGGTACTGCTATGGCCTGTCACGAGAAATTTGGCTATTGAACATCCAAACTATTTAGCCATTGAAAATGCAGTCATAAAAAAGAGAGGTGCTGAGGATTTGGTGTTACCCGCTAACTTGGGTACGTTGAAACTGCTTGCTACTGGCGGGCAACAAGTGCGTGCGCCGACGGCAGATGAAATCGTCAGTGTGCGTTTTGGTTTGCAGGGGGAAGTAAAGATTATCGGTCGTCATCGTTCGCGGCAAAGCAAAAAATTATGGCAAGAACTGAATGTGCCACCTTGGGAACGTAACAGGATCCCGCTGTTGTATTTCAATGAACAATTGATAGCCGCCATTGGTACGTTTATCACGCAAGAAGGACAAATAAAAGCCGGAGAGCAGGGCTGGCATTTGCATTGGGTTAGAAATTGATAACAGATTTCTCCTGATCCGAGGTGATCAAATCTTCACCGACCAATTGTAATTGGTACATTTGATAATAACGTCCTCGTTGAGCGAGCAACTGTTGATGTTTCCCTTGCTCTACTGTGATACCACGATGCAAAACCAAAATATTATCGGCATCGACAATGGTCGATAGACGGTGAGCAATGACCACCAGCGTGGTTTTTTGGCGAATTAATTGTAATGCGTGTTGGATAGCCTGCTCAGTGCCGGAATCGATATTTGCGGTGGCTTCGTCCAAGATCAGTATTTGTGGTGCTTGTACTAAAGTGCGTGCCAAAGCTAATAATTGCTTTTCACCGACAGAAAGCGAGTTACCTTTTTCCCCTAACTGTGTATGTAATTCTTGTGGCAACCTGCGCACCTTAGCGGCCAATTGCACAACTTCCAGGACTTCCCATGCTTGCTGTTCACTGATATCTCGTCCTAGAGCAATGTTGGCGAAAAAAGAATCGGCCAGTATGACGGGATCTTGCGCCACCATAGCCACTCCGGCACGTAAGACGCGATGGGACAATGCAACTAGAGGTCGATTATCCAGCAAAATTTCTCCCTGTAATAGCGGATAATGCCCCATCAGCAGGCTCGCAAGGGTACTTTTACCGCTGCCGGTATGACCTGCTAACGCGATAAACCCACGCGAGGGGACGTCAAACGAAATGTCATGTAGTACTTTTTTATCTGAATAATAGGCGAACGTGACATTATTCATCTGAATACTTCCTCCGGTCAGTAAACGGTCATCAGTACCATAACTTTGTTGTACCTGATCCATCAGACCAAAGATACGTTCTCCTGCTACCACCGCTTGTTGCATAATTGATTGTTGAGCAGTCAATCCAATCAATGGTTCATGCAAGCGACTAAGATAATTAATAAAAGCATAAAGGACACCCACACCTACTGAACCTGGTAGACTGAATCCAAACAACAGCAATAAACCACAAAGTACCAACGCAGAGAATAAATTCAGCAGGGGGCGCAGTAAAAAACCTTCCAGACGTAGCGTCCGCATGCGCGCCAAATAATGCTCACCACTGATTGCCGCCATACGTTCAGCAAAGCGAGTCTGTTGGCGAAACTGCTGGATAACTGTCATACCGCCTATCACTTCATTGAAGCTATCATTAATAGCGGCCAGATGGGCACGGACAAGGCGTACCACCGGAGTACTGTAATGCTGATAAACTGTCATGACTGCCAAAACAGCCGGAAAAATTGCTATCGATACCAACGCCATCCGCCAGTCAAGACTAAACATCGCCACCAGCATTGCTCCAATCAGTGCAGCACTCTTTATCACGTTAGAAACGACAACAACATACAAATCTTTGACGATTTCTGTGTCATTAGTGACACGTGAGATAATTTGTCCTACTGGTTGGTTATCGAAAGCATTCAACGGCTGACGTAATGCCACGTCCATCACTTCAATACGCAAACGTTGCACTACCCCCAATGCTGCCTGATTAAACAATAATGTTTGAAAATAATGCAGAGTCGCTGCCAATAATTGCAATAATAGATAAGCGAGTACTAACCCACTCACTAACTTGAGAGGCAAATGACCACTGGCGACAACATGGTCGATAAAATAGCTGATTAACACCGGTGCTGTGACCTCCGCTGCTGCGGCAATCCACAGCATCAACACCGCCAGCAGTAGCGGTTTACGATAGCTAGCACCGTAAGACAGCAACCGCTTTAATGTTGGCCAAAACTGTTCGACTTTATTCACTATCAAGCTCAATTTTTAGGCGTTTATCTTGATCCAACTGTACTTTAATTTGCTGATAACGGTACATCTCTCGATACCAACCTGGTTGGTTAAGCAAGATAGGGTGACAGCCACGTTGTATCACGTGACCTTGTTGCAGTACCAAAATTTCGTTGGCTTCAGTTAGCACCGATAAGCGATGAGCACTGATAATAACCGTGCGATCCTGTCCCCAACGCCGCAGATTTTTTAAAATTTGATGTTCGGTTTGCCCATCCACAGCGGAGAGCGCATCGTCCAGAATCAGAATTTCCGTGTTTAATAAAAGCGCACGCGCAATAGCAATACGTTGTTTTTGTCCTCCGGACAGCATCACACCACGCTCACCCACCTCCGTCGCATAGCCGTGAGGCAAATGCAAAATATCCTCATGCACACTCGCTAAACGGGCAACTTGTTCAATTTGTTGCCATGTTGCCTCTGGCTGACTAAAAGCAATATTAGCCGCAACGGTATCAGAAAATAAAAACGGCACTTGGCCTACGACCGCAAGACGAGCACGCCAATCATCCAGGCGAATTTTTGTTAAAGACAGTCCCTGGTAGCAAATTTGGCCTTCATCAATATCGAATTGCCGTTGTATCAGGGCTAATAGAGTGCTCTTGCCAGAACCTGTTGGCCCGCACAGCCCCAACATTTGACCGGGTTCAAGTTTCAGTGCAATATCTTGTAATGATGGCTGGCGATTGATGGGATTATCGTTTTGAAAACAAGGATTATTTTCAGGATTATCCTGAGAATAGTGGTGACTCCGAGGATAATAAAAATGGCGGATATCGATGCTCAAAGTAGCAGGCTCAGCTTGTAGTGAGCAATGCCCATCCGTTACCAGAGGAGCCTCTGCTAGCAAGCTACAAATACGGGAGTAAGCCGCGCTGCCTCTCTCGACAATATTAAACATCCACGCCAAGGATAGCATCGGCCAGATCATCAAACCTAAATACATCATAAAACCAGTTAATTGACCCAATGTGATGCTTCCATGCATCACCATCCAACTGCCACCTCCTATCGCCAACAGATTAGCCAGACCAATGGTAATGTAAATGGTGGGATCATAACGGGCGTCGACCTTGGCCACTGACATATTTATGACACCGGTTTCAGCGACAACCTGAGCAAATTGATCTGACTGGTGTTTTTCCAGACCAAAAGCTTTAATCATACGAATACTGCTCAAACTTTCTTGCGCCTGATTATTTAACGCTGAAAAAGCCCCCTGAGCCGATTTAAAGCGTTGATGAAGTTGACTGCCATAGTGTTTGAGCATCATCACCATCACGGGCATCGGGAGCAATGAAAGTAATGTCAGTTGCCAGCTAATCTGACTGCTCATTACAATCAGAACGGCACACCCCATCACCAGGGAATCAATCAGTGTCTGCACCCCTTCTCCTGCGGCAAAAACCACACGATCAACATCGTTAGTAGCACGCGCCATTAAATCTCCAGTACGGTGACGCAAATAAAAACCCTGACTCTGACGACTTAGCTGATGGTATAACCGGGTACGTAGCTCGACAGCCAATTTATAGGAGGCACTAAAGAGCAAAATGCGCCAAAGATAGCGTAAAAAATAAAGGATAAGTGCAATGACTAACATAACACCGATCCAGACTAGGAACATATCCGTAGACATCTGCTGACTGATAATACCGTCGACAATGACTGCAACCAGTTTGGGGGGTAATAACTGTAAAACAGCGACCATGATCAACAGCACCACCGCACCTAAGTAACGACGCCACTCTCGACGAAAGTACCAACCGAGTTGAACAAACAATCTCACTTCTGTTTCAGTCCTTAATGGATAAAGACGCAGCTTCACCCATTTTTGCCAGTCCTTTATCCATAAAGATAAATTAACATTATTGCCGGATGATTGAAACACAGCGTACAATATTTGTAAGAATGTCAAACTTCTTCAGTCGCGAATAAAAAAGTAATGGATACAAGATGAAAAGTATTGAAGTTGATGAAGAACTTTATAGCCACATTGCTGCCCAGACACAACGTATCGGTGAAAGTGCTTCCGATATTCTACGGCGTATGTTGAACTTTACTGCGGGTCAGAAGACGGTGCACGTTTCTACCTCGATGAATGTTTTAACGGTCGCCAACGGGGTGCAAAAACCGATTGTTCCACGCATCGGCGATCCATTGTCTGCACTCGACAGACTATTGCTTGCGGATAAATACCTTAAGCAGACAAAGACAGTTAATCGTTTTCTGATGGTTTTGTCGACATTGTACCATCTGGATATGAAAAAATTTGCAGTCGCCACCGAGTCATCACAGGGACGCACCCGGGTTTATTTTGCGGTTGATCAACGCAGATTGCTACAAAATGGTCGCCATACGAAACCCAAGTTGGTGACGACTACCCCGTATTGGGTGATTACCAATACCAGTACCCAACGTAAACGCAGTATGCTACAAGGCGTTATGCAAGCTATGGAACTCCCTATGGATGTCATCGAGAAAGTGTGTGCTACCCTTTGAATGTATGACAAAGGGGTTGTTATGACTGACGAAAGATATATGGCGAGGGCTGTAGAGCTGGCATTGTTAGGCCGGTTTACCACGGCACCGAACCCGAATGTGGGTTGTGTCATTGTACGTGAAGGAAAAGTTATCGGTGAGGGGTATCATCTATACCCCGGAGAGCCGCATGCTGAAATTTATGCACTGCGTATGGCGGGTAAATTGGCGCAAGGGGCGACTGTTTATGTCACTTTGGAGCCTTGCTGCTACCATGGGCGAACGCCTCCCTGTACCGACGCTTTAATCGCGGCAGGCGTCAAACGCGTGGTGGTTGCGATGGATGATCCTAACTCTGAAGTCTCAGGGCGTGGCAGGGCGGCGTTGGCACAGGCAGGGATCCTGGTTGAATACGGCGTGATGATGGCAGAAGCTGAAGCGATCAACCCAGGTTTTTTAAAGCGAATGCGCACCGGTTTACCTTATCTGCAATTGAAAATGGCGGCTTCATTAGATGGCGGCACTGCGATGGCGTCGGGTGAAAGCAAATGGATCACCTCAGAACAGGCGCGGCAGGATGTGCAACATTTTCGTGCGCAAAGTGCCGCTATTCTTAGCAGCAGTGCGACTGTGCTAGCAGATAACCCAGCACTTACAGTACGTTGGCTGGAATTGGGTATCGACGTTCAGGCTAGTTATCCACATGATAGATCGTTCCCATCACAAGGGCAGATACGCCAACCCACCAGGATCATATTGGATAGCCGTAATCGGCTACTACCTCAGCATAAGGTAATACAGCAAAGTGGATCTTGCTGGTTGGCTAGAATTAACACCGATAAACAGATTTGGCCTGGCAACGTAGAGCAACTCAGCTTGCCTGCTTCTGCGAGTGGCGTCGATCTTGTCTCATTAATGATAACCTTGGCGAAACGTGAAATTAACTCGGTTTGGGTAGAAGCGGGCGCACAGCTTGCTGGCGCTTTATTACAAGCGGGTTTGGTAGACGAGTTGATCCTCTATCTCGCACCCAGGTTATTAGGTGATCATGCACGTGGATTATGCATTTTACCGGGGTTAAATAACCTAGCAGATGCCCCTCAATTTAGCTTGGCTGAGGTACGTCAGATGGGTTCGGATCTGCGTCTGCGTTTAGAGCCTGTTCGAAAATCTCAATACTGATAATTTATGAATGCACAAGCGCAGGTGGTAAAAGAATGTGATAGAATCCGCCCCCAGCCTGGCCTGCGGATATCGGCCTATATATTGAGGAGCTGCTATGAATGTTATCGAGGGTGTTGTGACTAATCGGGATGCTTGTGTGGTGATCGCGATTGCGCGTTTTAACACTTTTATCAACAATAGTTTGCTGGAAGGTGCCATTGATGCTTTAAAACGTTTCGGTCAGGTACAGGAAAAAAATATCACGGTAGTTTGGGTGCCTGGGGCTTATGAATTACCATTGACGGTACAGGAATTAGCCAACACTAAGCGTTACGATGCGATCGTTGCATTGGGTACTGTTATCCGGGGAGGTACGCCGCATTTTGAATATGTTGCTGGTGAGTGCAGTTCTGGCCTGGCGAAGGTTGCCATGAACCACAGCATTCCCGTAGCCTTTGGTGTGTTAACGACAGAAAGTATTGAACAGGCTATTGAACGTGCTGGTACTAAAGCGGGAAACAAGGGGGCAGAGGCTGCCTTGGCCGCACTTGAAATGATCAATGTCATCAAGGCTATTAGAGCCGATAGTTAGTGAAAAGGGGAATTGTGTGAAACCTACAGCTCGTCGTCGCGCTCGTGAGTGCGCTGTCCAAGCGATTTACTCTTGGCAGTTGTCTAAAAACGACATCGCTGATATTGAGTTGCAATTTCTGTCGGAGCAGGATGTTAAAGATGTCGACATCACGTATTTCCGCGAGTTGTTTTCTGGCGTTGCCATGGATACAGATACGTTAGACAGGCGGATGGCACCTTATCTTTCCCGTAAGGTTGAAGATTTGGATCAAATTGAAAAAGCTATTTTGCGCCTTGCGATATTTGAACTTAGCAAACGTAGCGATGTTCCTTATAAAGTGGTGATCAATGAAGCTATTGAATTAGCTAAAGCCTTCGGCGCTGAAGACAGCCATAAATTTGTCAATGGGGTATTGGACAAAGCCGCTCCAGCTATCCGCAAACGAAAATAGTCTATTATTAAGCCTCCTGTGTCGCCCCACAACATAAAATTTGTACTACGCGTCGGGCTTCGCAGGAAGTTTATTGCTCATCTCTCTGGAATTATATTATGGCCTGTGACGAATTTGATCTCATTACGCGCTATTTCGATCGCTGTAGAAAAAATCACCAAGGGGTAAAATTGGGCATTGGTGATGACTGTGCATTATTGACGGTGCCGGAAAAGCAATGGTTAGCCATCAGTACCGACACGCTGGTATCAGGTGCTCATTTTTTGCCTAATATCAATGCGGCAGATTTAGCTTACAAAGCGCTAGCTGTGAACGTGAGTGATCTGGCGGCGATGGGTGCGGAACCGGCCTGGTTATCTTTAGCCTTGACGCTGCCTGAGGTGAATGAAGCCTGGTTAAAAACGTTTAGCGATAGTTTGTTTGAGCAGCTTGACTATTACCACATACAATTGATCGGTGGGGATACGACGCGTGGTGCATTGAGTCTGACATTAACCATTCATGGACGATTGCCGGCAGGCAAAGCACTCACTCGGGCAGGGGCGAGTGTGGGGGACAGGATCTATGTTAGCGGAACCTTGGGTGACAGTGCGGCAGGTTTGGCGCTGTTGCAAAATCGATGGCCGGTTGATCAACGGCCGATTGATGACGACGCGGATCGTGAATTATTAATTCAGCGTCATTTGCGACCGCAACCCAGAGTTTATTTAGGATTATTGCTACGTAATGTCGCGAGTGCGGCTATTGATATCTCTGATGGATTGATTGCTGATCTGCAACATATCCTAAAAGCGAGTAACTGTGGTGCACGTATTGAATTAGATAAACTGCCCTATTCAGAAACGTTGAAAAAATGCGCCAGTGCCGAACAGGCACGTCATTGGGCATTAAATGGAGGCGAAGATTATGAACTGTGTTTTACCGTGCCTGAAATAAATTGCGGCTCTCTGGAAGCATCACTCAATCAGGCTGCTGTGGCTTATACCTGTATTGGTCAACTTATCTCACCCGATGAAGACATTAGATTTTTCACAGCAGGAAAATTTATTCAGCCGTTGTTACAACCCTTTAAGCATTTTACTGTGACTAAAGTTGATGATGAATGAAGCTAAAAGCCGTCTGCGGCTCACTAACCCCTGGCACTTATTGGCGACGGGGTTTGGCAGTGGATTATCTCCCGTGGCACCGGGCACGGTGGGATCGCTGGTCGCTATTCCACTCTGGTTACTGTTGATCCCATTACCGTGGCAATTTTATTTTTTGTTCGTGATATTCAGTATCGGCATTGGTATTTATCTTTGTCAGCGCACAGCCAAAGATATGCGGGTGCATGATGATGGCAGCATTGTATGGGATGAATTTGTTGGAATGTGGATCACGCTTATGGCGTTGCCAGTTAATAATTGGCAATGGGTGGCCATCGGATTTATTATTTTCCGTCTATTCGATATCTGGAAACCCTGGCCGATCCGTTGGTTTGATCGCAATCTGCAGGGAGGGTTGGGCATTATGATCGATGATATTATCGCTGGGCTATTTGCCGCGGCTATTGTTTATCTGCTGGGTCAGTATTAGATACCGGTGTGCGATGACCATACAAATTACAGATTATCTATTCGAAGAAAATGGTTCTTTTCCTGGTAACCGCTCAGGAGGGTTATTAGCGGTAAACGCCGTTTTCAACCCACTGGCACGAATATATTGGCAATTTCCCTTCTTAAAATCTCCTTCTAACATGCGGATTTTATGGTCACCATGAGGGCCTTCTATCACTCCTGCACCAGAGTAACCAACAACTCTAAATTCTTTCTCATCTTGCCACTTTCCTATAGCTTTAGCTAGATGCTGAGCCAATGGCATTTCATTTTTCCGGGTTACAATATTATTTTGTAATGTTTGTTCGTTAAATGAAGTGGCTACTTCTCTGTCAGCAGAGTGGCATGAAAGTATGTGTATACTTACGCGATTTTTTACCGGCTCTACTATTCTGTTAAGTTCAGTGGCAATCTCTTCAACACTTTTCTTTTGAAGACCTAAATCAGATGGCGAGTAAATATTTGGCTTTCCGGCGGCACCGTGACCTATAAGATATATTTTTTCCAACTTTGAAGTATTCGCTTGAGAGAATGGCACAAAGGTCATTTTTTCTAATACTAAAAGTTGGCCACGTAATCTAGTAATTTGATTATGAAAATTTGATCTCTCTTTACTGGTTAGTAATATCTTATCGGAAGATAAGATATTATTTAATTTTATTAAATAACAATCAATCTTTTTCTCCTTTGAATTTTTAAATGCCTGGAAGACATTTTTTATATCTTTCATAGGACCATTAAATAATACTGGATAAGATTCTTTGTCTTTTAAAACTCGTGGTAGATTAGTTTCTATTGCTTGGTCAAGGCTATCAGCAATCGCCTTAATATCCATCTTTTTAATAACATCCTCGTTTAAAAAAGGACTATAAATATAAGCTTTGGTAGGCATAGCCTTATGAGACTCTTCAGATAATGTGGTTTTTTCTATTTGATTAATAGAAGTAGGAACAATACGACGCAGAGTAGGAGTATAGTAAGAAAAAGGAGCCCGAGGAGATGGCATATTAGATTTAATGAGGGGCTTTAGAACTATTTTATTTGAGATCCCTGTTTCATTTTTTGACGGCCTTATACCAGGGAATACATTTTTTCCAGGTATATTTTCATCAGTAAATTTTGGGTCTGGAGCTGGATTCTTGTTTTCATTTTGTTTTGTTACTATGGTTGCTGCTGTTTTCGGTTCTACGGTAGGTGCTTTTTTTGGCGCAGGGGTTGGCACTATTTCTGGCATAAAAATTTGTTTCTTAACAGCTTGTACTTGTTTCTCTGCTACTTTTGGCGAGTGCAATGTTGCTTTCCCTTCTGCTGCGGCTGCTTGAGGTGTCGGTTGAATTTTATTAAAAATCGCTGTTTTTCCCCCTACGTAGTTTGTGAAGACCTCTTTTTCAAGAGGCCTTACTCCCGTTAATTCAACATTTATTTTATTTGCTATTTTTGTTGTATGAGCATTACCACCATTGTTACGAAAATAGAGCATGATTCCTTTCATACCGTTTCTTACAGCGACTAGTTTTTCCCTTATTTTATTACCCAGTTTTTCCTTTATTTCTTTTAAATGGGGGGGAACTGGATATGTGTCCTATTTTCTATCCCGGAACTTGATGTTTTCATAATAAACTCATATTTATACTGATATTTCATAGAATATTATCTATAATCTTATTATGAAAATATCAAAAAACGCTTATGCAATTGTAAAACAATTGTCAACATCCGGTGCTGTTATATCCTGTGTAGATCCTTGGCTCGGTCAATATGGGGGGGGTTAATTGCTTAACTAAGAAAAAAACCGTAGTCATGAATACACCACGGTTTTATGCTGATCATTGTTTTAAATTTAACGCTAGTTATTTTTCGCAGACTTGAACAACATCTCAGATAAAGGTATTTCTTTAAATGATGATTTTTTAATATTATCAGGATTATTGATTAAGTCTTTAACATACGAAATATACGTAGGTTGTATAATACGTTTGAGAAAATCTTCAAATATTTTCTTGTTTCCATTATTCATAGTACATTTAACATTTCTTCTTTCGGCTACTTGTAGCTCTCTTTTAATACTATGAGGGGAGTTTTTTCCTTTGAATATAGCCATCAAATCAGCATGTTGCTCAGGTACCGAACTCGTATTCTTCGATGGTTCATTTATTTCTGTTTTATGTTGTATTGGTTTTGATGTTTTTGGCGCTGCATTTTTTTGTATATTGGCTTTTATTCCTGTCTTACTTGTTGTATGAGTTAGACTCTGTGTAGGTACGCTATTTGATTCTTCAATTTTTGGCACTATGTTAAGAGGTGCGGATGGAGCTGTAAGAATAAATGTTGCACTTCTTATAATTTTATTGTTACTAATTCCTGCAGCAGTTGTATTTTTTATGCCATTTTTTTGGCTCTCTGTGTCAGAAGGTATGCGCCGTAGTATTCTAGATTTAGGTGTTGTAGTGTTTTCACCCTTAACCCCCATTTGTGCGGTCGTACTAGGCTTCGATTGAGATACTTTTATTACTTCAGTTTTTTCAGAAGGTACACGTTTTGGTGTTCCAGATTTAGATGCTGGAGTGTTTCCATCCTGAACCACCATCTGTGTGTGTGTCGTTTGACGTGGGAAGCTGTTACCCACGCGCTCGGGGATTCTTGCATCTGGAGCTTTGACTCTTACCGCTGTTTTTTTTGTTGTTTTAGCTGTTTCGCTACCAGTCATAATTTTGGGCATTCTTTCTGGAATATTTCCTGCAATATTTCCTGCAAATTTCATCGTATTAAATAGAGTTTCCCCTTCTGCTGTAGGAGAGTTGGAACTGGGTACAGGTCTGCTAACTATTAATGGTGATGATTGTGATACGTTCGGCATAATAACCTCAATATTGTATTTATATGTCAGAGGATATTACCCATCACGCTATTATAACAATATCAAAAAACGCTTATGCAATTGTAAAACAATTGTCAATATTTGATGATTTATGTAGCCTTATTATTGTCCTGTAAAAATCCAGTATAACTTTAATAACACCATCTGATAGAGTAAAATGGAAACACAGTCATCAGAGCATCAGGCGTCATTGCCTATGCTTCCTTTCCCGTATTTTTCTCGGTGCGAGTACTCCTACAATATCTGGCGACTAAGCCATAAAATCGCCATCCTGGTGATTATTTTTTACTCGATATGCTGTAACGAATACGATGAATTTTTATAAGTAATCCACTACAGCGGTATTTTACTTTTTTATCTGCTATAACTTATTAAACATTTCTTCAAATTTAGAAGAATTTTAATCATTTTTGTTGTCTATTTGTATATAGTCATCAAGAAGTAAAAGGAAAGCCGTTGCATGATTAAACCTCAAATTGTTATGAAATATGGCTTGCGGACGATCATTCTGATTACTGTTGCTGCAATATTATCCGCTTGTAGCTCGCCAAAGCCACAAAAGCGGCAAACGGCACAGAATCGGCTTTCATTGTACAGCTCACAAAGTGAATTCGAAACAGGAGTTCGCAATGTTCAGATCAAGGCAAAAATTTTAAAACAATATGCAGGTTGGAAAGCAGTACGCTATCGTTTCGGTGGCAGCAGTAAAAAAGGGGTTGATTGCTCTGCTTTTGTTCAACTGACTTTCCGAGAGCAATTTGGCATAAATTTGCCGCGTTCTACCTCTGAGCAACAAAAGATCGGTAAAAAAATTCAGCGTATTAAATTACATGCCGGCGATTTGGTATTATTTCGTGCAGGTCCAACAGGTCGTCATGTGGGTATTTATCTGGGTAATAATAAATTTGTTCATGCGTCCGCCAGTATTGGCGTAACCATATCCAGCCTTAACGATCAATATTGGCACAAACGCTATTATGCTGGACGTAGAGTGCTTAATAGCCATAGACGAAGTTAATGTGATCACGATATTTTAAATCTATTTTGATCATTTATTGTCTCTTGATCGACTCGCGTAAAAATAAAGAGAGACCGCGGTGATAATACAGAATGTTATTGAGCCAACCATCGGCCAAACGCTACTCACTGGCGCGATAGAAAGCAAAGTACCCACGAGTGCTCCAATGCTAAAACGCAATGTTCCCGCCAGAGAAGCCGTTGTTCCCGCCATATGCGGAAAATCATCGAGGACGACTGCCATTGCATTGGATGAAACCATTGCAATACATCCCACGTAAGCGGCGATACCCAAGACCAATGCCCAAAAACCAAGGTCAATAATACAGACTACCAGTAACCAGATCCCCATTATTAATTGAATTAACAGCCCAAAGCGCAACATATTCATTGCCCCAAAGCGCTTCACATTTCGGCTGTTAATCAAGGTTATCAGGAATAAAAAAACGATATTCAGCGCAAAATAAAATCCGAAATGTTGTGGAGACACACCATTTAAATCAATATAAACAAAAGGCCCCGCGCTAAGGAAAGCAAACATGCCAGCAACTGAAAAACCACTCGACAACATGTAGCTCAGTACCCGTTTATGACGGAATAAAGAGGCAAAGTTGTGCAGGGTAGTACGCAAGTGAAACTTTTGTCTCTGTGAAGGAGGTAGCGTCTCCTGGATATAGATGGCTACGAGTAGGGTGCCGATTAACGCTGCTGCCGATATAGTCCAAAAAATGGCGTGCCAGCTAAACCATAGCAATAACAATCCGCCAATCATCGGTGCCAGCAAAGGTGCCATGGTAGTGACTAGGGTTACAAATGACATCATCCGTGAAAAATCATCTTTTTGAGTGAAAATATCACGCATTAGCGCACTGATCACCACACTTGCCGCTGCCGCTGATATACCGTGCAGTAAACGCAAAGTAATTAATTGCTCAATTGATTGTGTTAATGCACAGGCAATACCGGAACCGGCGAATGTTAATGTTCCCCACAATATCACTGGTTTACGTCCGATACTATCCGCCATTGGCCCGTAAAATATCTGCCCGATAGCAAATCCCAACACATAAGTATTGAGCGTCATTTGTACACTGCCTTCTGTTACACCGAATTCGTTAGCGATGGTCGGCATACTCGGCAGATACATGTCAATCGCCAGCGGCATCAGCATGGAAAGCAGACCAAGGATAAAAATCAATCCGATATGAGAAACCTGGTTTTTCTGCATACTAAAGGGTGCCTCCACTGTTTATTATCAACAACATGTTATTTAATACTGGCAATTTCTTGTTCAGTCAGCGGGCGATATTCACCAGGGGCAAGATCGTCATCCAGAATAATTTCTCCGATCCGTTCACGGTGTAAACCAGTGACATGGTTGCCAACAGCCGCAAACATGCGTTTTACCTGGTGATAACGCCCTTCACTGAGGGTCAAACGTACTAATTGTGGTTCAATAACGATAAGTTGTGCAGGTTTTGTCAATGATTTTTCATTGTGTAGTTGCACACCCTCAGCAAAATGTTGAGCAGTGTCTTCTGCATTGGGTTGTGCCAGGGTGACCAAATAGGTTTTTTCACATTTGTGTTTTGGCGCAGTAATACGGTGTGACCACTGACCATCATCGGTGATTAAAACGAGGCCTGTTGTATCAATATCTAAACGTCCGGCAGTATGAAGTTTGTGAGCAGTAGGTTCATCAAGAAGATGGAGTACTGTTGTGTGATTGGGGTCTTCTGTAGAACAGATATAGCCCTGTGGTTTGTTCAGCATGAAATAACGCGATCTAGCTTGCTGTTGCAGCAGATCACCATCAAAGACGACTTTTTGATCAGGCGTCAGTTTAATGGCTCCATTTCTAGCAGGTGCACCATCTATCGTGACATGCTTTGCCCGTAACTGCCGTGCAACCCGTGTACGGCTCATCCCTAACTGTTGGGATAAAAATTTATCCAATCGCATTGATCCAATTTGCCTGTTGTTGCGTTGTGACCCAATCACCTGGCCTACGATCTTTGACGGACTGTTTTAGCCAGGTACCGTGCTCCGGGCGCTTTGATTCCACACTACTCGTTACGGTTTTGCAAGAAGTCTAATGTTACATCATATAATCCGTGAGATTTAAATAACAGACACTGTTGCCCGATTTTGATTTTGTCGTGGTCCGCCACATGATAGCCATCAATGACTATACTTGTGAGAATCTGTTCGAAATCCTTTGTGCTCGCTGATACTTCGTCAAAAACGGGCTCAAAATGCTCATTTACTCTATGTAAACTGTGCTTTTTCGCCCATTTTTTCCTTGTCTGAGCGTCGCTCAAGAAGATTTGGAACAGATTCTAATCGACAGAAATTCAGTGCATATCAAATCATGACGAAGAATAAAGGGGCTCTTCATGAAAAAAATAAAGATGCTATTAAAAGTATTATCCCTCTTATTATTGCTAATGCCTTCTTTGGCTTTTGGTGGTGACTGTAAATCTTCGTGGGAGCCTTACCCTTTCATCGGTATCATAAAAATATGCGCTGCACAAGGAACTGTACAGCAAACAGCTTCACCTGATACGGAAAAGAGGTGCGCTCAGAAATTAAAAAATGAATCTAACAAGTGGCGCTATAGGGGACGTTTCAGCCTTGATCCCAAGACAAGGATCCTATAATAGCCCGGTGATCTATGGTTTCGTTTGCCGCCTGAACAATCTTTCGCTAGAATGCCGCCGGCTTTACTCGCGGTTTTTTTACCGTAAAGACGACTACTTGACCTGCTGCTGGGTCGCCTGTGGCAGAGTGATATTCCTTACTTAAGAGAAAAAAATGATCATTATTAACGCAGATGTACGCAATGTGAAGGGGAAGGGTGCGAGCCGCCGCCTGCGTGCAGAAAATAAATTTCCGGCAATTATTTATGGTGATTCGAAACAGCCGATTTCTATCACTCTCGACCATGACAGCACTAAACATGCCGAATTGAAACCCGGTTTTTATGGTGAAACGCTGGTTCTAGCGATCGACGGAGAAGAAATCGAAGTTCAGGTACAGGCAGTTCAGCGTCATCCGTTCAAGCCTAAGCTCACGCATATTGATTTCGTTCGTGTTCCTGCTAAGTCATTAACTTCTTAGAGCCTATTACGAAATCTTCAAGATTACTTCTTGTAATCGGGATAGAGGCAGACCTCAGGGTCTGCCGTTTTTATGTCATTATGTAAATTAGCTGACAGGATGAATAATGGCAAAACGCATACTAGTGATAGAAGATGAAGCGCCAATTCGAGAGATGCTGTGTTTTTTGCTGCAGAAAAATGGCTACCAGCCATTAGAAGCCGAAAACTATGATAACGCGGTGGCATGTCTTACCGAACCTTTTCCTGATTTGATACTTCTTGACTGGATGCTACCTGGAGGCTCTGGTATTCAGTTTATTAAATATATAAAACACGCAATTTTAACCCGGGATATTCCAGTAATGATGTTGACTGCTCGTGGTGAAGAGGAAGATCGGGTACGCGGGCTAGAACTCGGTGCCGATGATTACATTACGAAACCTTTTTCACCTAGAGAGCTGGTGGCACGTATTCAAGCAGTTATGCGCCGTATTGCTTCGACGGCAATTGAAAAGGTAATTGAAATGCAAGGCTTGATTCTGGATCCATCCTCACATCGGGTCATGGTGAATGATCAGGTATTATCCATGGGGCCTACTGAATTCAAGTTACTGCATTTCTTTATGACACGTCCTGAACGGGTTTACAGTCGTGAACAATTGTTAAATTATGTTTGGGGCACTAACGTTTATGTTGAGGATCGCACTGTCGATGTACATATCCGCCGGCTACGAAAGGTGCTTGAAACAGATGGCTATGACAAAATGATACAGACGGTACGGGGGACCGGGTACCGTTTTTCAACACGCTATTAAACCTCTGGTGAAAGCTAAAAACTTTCGCAAGGGCTCTGTAAATTTTCGATGCCGGAGACGTTGTTGTGTTAGAACGCTTATCATTGAAAAAACTGATGTTAGAGTTGGTTTTTTTTTGTCTACCCGCCCTATTAACCGGGCTGTTTATTAGCTATCTCCCCTGGTTACTACTGATTTCAGTACTCGCTGTCCTGCTGTGGAATTTCTATAACCAGCTTAAACTTTCTCATTGGTTGTGGTTGGATCGAAGCATGACGCCCCCTACGGGGCATTGGAATTGGGCGCCATTATTCTATGGCCTTTATCAAATGCAACTGCGCAATCGCAGGCGGCGACGTGAGTTAGCTTTGTTGATTAAAAGTTTCCGTAGTGGTGCCGAATCGCTGCCTGATGCGTTAGTGATCACGACCATTGAAGGTAATATTTTTTGGTGTAACGGTTTGGCACAACAGTTATTGGGATTCCGCTGGCCGGAAGACAATGGTCAGAATATTCTTAATTTACTACGTTATCCAGAATTCAGCGATTATATGCGCCAGCAAGTATTCTGCCTACCGTTGACGTTACAATTGAATAATGGCCATTACGTAGAATGTCGTGTCATGCCATATTCTGCAGGGCAATTGCTGTTGGTCGCTCGTGACGTCACCCAGATGATCCAGCTGGAAAGCACCAGACGTAAATTTTTTGCCAATGTTAGCCATGAACTGCGCACACCATTGACGGTACTGCGAGGTTACCTCGAAATGATACGAGATCAGGAATTAGAGAATGCTTTACGAGATAAGGTATTAACAACCATGGAAGAACAAACCAAACGGATGGAAATTTTGGTCAAGCAATTATTAACTTTGTCACGGATCGAGACAGCACCCAACACTGACATCAATGAGCGGGTGGATATGACAATGATGCTGCAAATATTACAGCATGAAGTTGAAACACTCAGTAATGGACGTCATCAAATCATCTTCACTATTGATAGACAGCTTAACGTTTTTGGTAATGAAGATCAGCTACGTAGCGCAGTTTCCAACCTAGTTTATAACGCAATTGACCATACAGCCCCCGGAACCAGAATTGAGGTTTCCTGGCAACGCGTGCCGCAAGGCGCACAGTTTCAGGTGAGTGATAATGGGCAGGGGATTGCCGTGGAACACCTCCCACGATTGACTGAACGTTTTTATCGGGTAGACAAAGCACGTTCGCGGAACACTGGAGGTAGTGGGCTGGGGTTGGCCATTGTTAAACACGCGTTGCACCATCATGATAGCAACCTGGATATTACAAGTGAAATTGGTGTGGGCAGCTGTTTTGCATTTATTTTACCTGACTTTCTGATTAAACCTCTTGCAAAACCGTAAGTTCGTCATACGAAGTTAAGGTGCCTGGTGTGCAGCAACCGTAGTGTTAGAACCTGTTCCAAATTTTCTTGAGCGACGCTCAGACGAGGAAAAAGCGCAGTTTGTTCTTTGTATACAAAAAGGGAGTCAATGAGCATGTTGAGCGCGTTTAGCAGGTTTTGCAAGGATCTACCACGTTAGAATTTGAAATTTTAGCAGAAGCGCTGAGAAGTGTTTTTTTTGGCGGAGGAGGTGAGATTCGAACTCACGAACGGTTGCCCGTCGACGGTTTTCAAGACCGTTGCCTTCAGCCACTCGGCCACCCCTCCACAACGAACGGGGGCACTATAAACAGTGCAGAGTGACTTGTAAAGCACGGCCTAGTTTAATCGGCTAAAAAGACGTCAATAACTATAATAAAGAATCAATCAGCCAACAAGTGATGGGTATTTAGCCGCTACGGCCTGCAATCTGAAGAACCTAGTGCCGTGAAAATTCGAGGTTTACAGATTAACCATCAGATGAACGAAACCAAGCTATAGCAATTAACATTCTGTTGTTCTAAGCGCTCTTTGCCACCCAATTCGGGTAAATGAATGATAAAAGCCGCATCATCCACTTTACCACCTAGTTGACGAATCAATTTTACTGTGGCTGCGACAGTGCCGCCCGTTGCTAACAGATCGTCAATGACCAGCACTTTATCTCCAGATTTGATACTGTCACGGTGGATCTCCAGCCTATCAGTGCCATATTCCAGGCTATAGCTTTCACAGAGAGTTTCACGTGGCAGCTTACCCGCTTTACGGACCGGAATAAAACCCACGCCTAGAGAGAGTGCAACCGGCGCACCAAATAAAAAACCACGAGCCTCAGTACCTACAACCTTAGTGATGTTAGCTTCCTGATAATGTTTGACTAATAGGTCAATACTAGCAGCGTAAGCCTTTGCATTAGCCAACAGACTGGTAATGTCGCGGAAAAATACGCCAAACTTTGGATAATGGGGGACAGTTTTAATATTTTCTTTAATGAATTCAATTTGCTGTTCTAAGGTTGGTGCGATTATGGTCATAATTTGTACCTGATAAAAATGTGTTATACCGTAGATTTTTTATAAAGCTGTAACCTCCCAAAAGGCGAACATCAATGAAAACAGAAGAACTATTACAAGTGCTGACCAGCCAAATTGAAACCCTATCGGAAAGAATTGATCCACAGGGCAGTGTTCCTGTTCCACAAACGCGTTTCGACCACGGTTTGTTTAGTCGTCATGGTACCCGTTTGTGAGATTACTTGCTAGAAATGCGTAGCAATCTCATTCAACTGAAACAGGTTGTGGCAGAAAATCGTTTACCACAGGTGACGTTCCTAGCGGAAAAACTGGTTGCACAGGTTGCAGCATTACAGAGTGAATTGGCGACGCAAATACAGCTAAAAAAAAATCTGTTACCACAGACAATGACGCAAAATCCTTACGATAAATTGGCTGAACATCAGGGGTATGAGCGTCGTTTAATAGCAATGATAGAGGATAAAGAAAATCAATTAGCTCAACAGATCCACTCTTCAGAACAGCAGCGGATACGGAAAGAACTAGATGTGATAGAAGGTAGGTTGGCATGTTGTCGTCAAGCATTGCTTCACATTGAAAAAAATATTGAGGAACAAGAAAATGAGTTTTGAACATTTATCACATTTGTTTAATGATTCACGTTACTGCTGTACGTTATTACCTATAATAACGGTTACATTGAACATTGGCAGTGCCTTCGCTTCTTTGTTCGACATTTGTATACCGCAAACTAATAAAATTAATGTTGGCTTTTATGTTAATAGAACAGGCTTCACCTGAGTCGGTAGAGCGGGCTTCTCCAGAAATACAATTGGCGGTAGATCTGATCTATTTGCTGGAATGTAACGAAATAGCACCGGAAACAGCGTTAGCTGCTCTGACCATTGTGCGGCGAGATTGTCAAGAAAAACTGGATAGACAGCATTCTCATTCTATAATTGAGCAAATAGTCTGAGTAGGTATGATGCTGGCCATTAGAGCCTGTTCCAAATCTTTTTCGCTGTGCTCAGACGAGGAGAAAATGGGCGAAACAGTGCAGTTTGTTCTTTGACACAAAAAGGGAGTCAATGAGCATTTTTAGCTCGTTTTTGACGAATTACTTGACCAAAGAACAGCGAGCACAAAAGATTCCGAACAGGTTCCTAGAAGCTATAGTAGTGTCCGATAATATTAAGCAGAGTTTTAATTTTACACACTGATAATTGCTAAAGTATTCTATGCTTCATGGCGCCGTGGATTTTTAAAACTGGCTATCCATTAGGTTTCTTGCAAAACCGCCGTTCGTTATGCGAAGTCAAGGCGCCTTGGCGTGTAGCAACCGCAGGGGGTACCGAGAGTATATGGGGATTGCGAGTACCAGGTAACATAGGATTTACAGCGTGTGGTAGGTTTTGCAAAAGGTCTATTGATAGATAACAGATCGGATACTTGAGGCTTATATGAGTAGAACAAGAAAAACAATACCTCCGGTTGCAGTTCTGATACTGGTTAGTGGCTTGGTACTTATAGGATGTAATGATAAAGAGACTTCACAAAGTACCTCTGTACCACCGGTACCTGAAGTCGGTATCGTGACTGTACAAGCACAAGACATCAAAATGACTACCGAGCTTCCTGGTCGTACATTACCATCCCTTGTAGCTGAAGTCCGCCCTCAAGTGAGCGGTATCATCCTGAAACGTAACTATGTCGAAGGCAGCGAGGTTGCCGCTGGTACTTCGTTGTATCAGATCGATCCTGCGGTTTATCATGCTGCTTATAACAGTGCCAAAGGTGATTTGACCAAAGCACAGGCCGCTGCTGAAATCGCGCGTTTGACGGTGAATCGCTATAAGCCCCTGTTGGGCACAAATTATATCAGTAAGCAAGAGTACGATCAGGCATCTTCTTCCCTGCTGCAGGCTAATGCGGCGGTGCTCGGTGCCAAGGCGAGTCTGGAAACTGCACGCATCAATTTAGCTTATACCAAAGTGATTTCACCTATTACTGGGCGTAGTGGAAAGTCATCTGTTACAAAGGGAGCATTAGTGACCAATGGGCAGGCCACCGCTTTGACAACCATTCAGCAACTTGATCCCATGTATGTGGACGTCACACAATCGAGTGATGACTTTTTGCGTTTGAAAAAAGAGTTAGCGAACGGCGTGTTGAAACAGGAAAATGGTAAAGCCAAGGTACATCTGTTATTGGAAAATGGTAGGGAACATCCGCTAACGGGTACCCTGAAATTTTCTGATGTTACCGTCGATGAAAGTACCGGCTCCATTACGCTGCGCGCTGTTTTCCCCAATCATGATGGCTCCCTGTTGCCAGGGATGTTTGTCCGAGCACGCTTGGATGAAGGCGTAAGAGCTGATGCCTTGCTAGTACCACAACAGGGTATCACCCGTAATCCACGTGGTGACGCAACCGCAATGGTGGTAAATAAAGATGACAAAGTAGAGTTGCGTGAGCTGACAACAGCACAGGCTATTGGTGATAAGTGGTTGGTTACTGCCGGATTGCAGCCGGGCGACCGTGTCATTGTAACGGGTTTACAGAAAATTAAACCCGGTGTTGCAGTCAAAGCACAAGAAGTTAATAATTCAGCAGCCACAGCGGTTCCTAACGCCAGTGAATAAAAGACAGGTGACAGAAATTTCAATAGGAGCCGCCAGTTCATGACTAATTTCTTTATAGATCGTCCCATTTTTGCCTGGGTTATCGCCATCATGATTATGTTGGTGGGTGGGTTTGCGATAATGAAATTGCCAGTAGCGCAGTACCCAACTATTGCACCACCTTCTATTGCAATATCGACCAATTATTTGGGTGCCGATGCAGCCACGGTGCAAAGTACAGTGACACAAATTATCGAACAGAATATGAATGGTATCGATAATCTGCTGTATTTATCTTCTAGTAGTGACTATTCAGGCAACGTAGAAATCCTCCTGACATTTAAACCGGGCACCGATCCAGATATCGCACAGGTACAAGTCCAGAACAAATTACAGCTGGCTATCCCGCTGTTACCACATCAAGTACAGCAGCAAGGTGTCAGCGTCGAAAAATCTAACGATACTTACTTAATGTTTCCTAGCTTTGTTTCTGAAGATGGTTCCATGCGGCAAGAAGATATTGCTGACTACATAGCGACTAATATTAGGGATCCTATCAGTCGAATATCGGGTGTGGGTGATGCGCCTCTTTTCGGCGCACAGAACGCAATGCGTATCTGGCTGGATCCGGATAAATTAAACAGGTTTAAACTCACCCCGTGGAGGTGATTAATGCCATTCGAGTACAAAATAGCCAGGTTGCTGCGGGGCAGCTCGGCGGTACTCCGGCAGTACCGGGTCAACAACTTAACTCTTCAATTATCGCTCAAACCCGTTTGACTTCATCAAAAGAGTTTGGCCGGATCTTATTGAAAGTGAATACTGATGGTTCACAAGTACGCTTAGAAGATGTCGCTACCGTGGAACTGGGCTCTGAAAACTATAATGTGATTGTACGTTATAACGGCAAACCGGCGGCAAGTCTCGGTATTAAATTAGCGACCGGGGCTAACGCTTTGAAGACCGCCGCGGCAGTAAGAGCAGAATTAGACAAATTGCAGCAATTTTTTCCACAGGGTTTGAAAGTAGTTCATCCGTATGACACCACGCCATTTGTGAAAGCTTCCATTAATGAAGTGGTAAGAACACTGGTTGAGGCCATTATCCTTGTTTTCTTGGTAATGTACCTATTTTTACAAAACTTTCGAGCAACCTTGATCCCAACTATTGCGGTTCCGGTGGTATTGCTGGGCACTTTCGCTATCCTTTATTCATTCGGCTACTCGATAAATACGCTCACGATGTTTGGTGTTGTGCTGGCTATTGGCTTGTTGGTCGATGATGCCATCGTCGTGGTAGAGAACGTCGAACGCGTTATGCAAGAGGAAGGATTGTCACCAAGAGCCGCAACCAAAAAAGCGATGGGGCAGATCCAAGGCGCTTTGGTGGGAATTGCACTGGTTTTGTCTGCGGTATTTGTCCCTATGGCCTTTTTCGACGGTTCTACCGGTGCAATTTATCGGCAATTTTCGATTACTATCGTTTCTGCCATGATGCTATCGGTCTTAGTGGCGCTTATCCTGACTCCCGCTTTATGTGCAACCATGCTCAAGCCTCTCGCTAAAGGTAGCCACGGCGTAGAACGTGGTTTTTTCGGCTGGTTTAATCGTCTATTTGCCAAAAGCACGCAACATTACAGTGATAGTGTCAGTCATATTCTGCGTGGTACCGGCCGTTATTTAGTGATTTATCTGTTTATTATCATGGGTATTGTCGTGCTGCTGTTGCGTTTGCCAGCCTCTTTTCTACCAGAAGAAGACCAGGGGGTATTATTGACTCTGGCTCAACTCCCCGCGGGAGCGACACAACAACGTACTGAGAAAGTACTTGAACAAGTCACTGATTATTACCTGGCTCAAAATGCCGTTGACTCAGTTCTTACGATTAACGGTTTTGGTTCCAGTGGGCAGGGCCAAAATGTGGGTTTGGCATTTATCAGTTTGAAAGATCGGGATGAACGTCCAGGAAAAGAAAATACAGTTCATGCGGTTGTCAATCGTGCCGCTCAGGCTTTTGCAGGTATTAAAGATGGCTTGGTATTCGCCTTTAACATCCCTGCTATTGTCGAACTAGGTACCGCGACAGGTTTCGATTTTCAGCTGATTGATCAAGGGAATTTGGGGCATCAAAAACTGACGGAAGCACGTAATCAGTTATTAGCTATGGCAGCACAACATCCTGATGTGTTGGTGGCTGTCAGACCGAATGGTTTGGAAGATACACCCCAGTTCAAAATTAAGGTGGATCAGGAGAAAGCTCAGGCGCTTGGCATTAGTATCTCGGATATTAATACCACTCTCGAGTCTGCTTTAGGTGGCAGTTATGTGAACGATTTTATTGACCGTGGTCGAATCAAGAGAATTTTCGTTCAGGCCGATGCGCCATTTCGTATGTTACCAAGCGATATCGATAAGTGGTACGTGCGGAATAGCGCAGGCAAAATGGTGCCGTTCTCTGCCTTTTCAAGTACAAAGTGGGAATACGGATCTCCACGACTGGAACGCTATAATACTCGACCATCGATGCAGATTTTAGGGGAAGCCGCGCCGGGTAAAAGTAGCGGTGAAGCGATGGATCTGATGCAGGAGTTAGCAGCAAAGCTCCCCGCTGGTATAGGTTATGAATGGAGTGGGATGTCCTATCAGGAGCAACTATCGGGTAGTCAAGCCCCCGTGCTGTACGCTGTTTCTCTGGTTGTGGTATTTCTCTGTCTGGCTGCACTGTATGAAAGCTGGTCGATTCCGTTTTCAGTGATGTTAGCAGTACCGGTAGGGATTATTGGTACATTGCTGGCCACTGCTTTACGTGGATTAGACAACGATGTTTACTTTCAGGTTGGTTTACTAACGACTATTGGGTTATCTGCCAAAAATGCTATCTTGATAGTTGAATTTGCCAAAGAATTGATGGAAAAAGAAGGCAAAGGTCTGGTTGAATCGACCCTTGAAGCTGTTCGCATACGCCTCCGGCCGATTCTTATGACTTCTTTGGCTTTTATACTTGGTGTTATGCCGTTGGTTGTCAGCAGTGGTGCCGGTTCTGGTGCACAAAATGCAGTGGGTACTGGCGTGATGGGTGGTATGGTTAGCGCAACGGTATTGGCGATTTTCTTTGTGCCAGTGTTCTTCGTGGTGATCCGCCGTCATTTCAGCAAGAAAAGCGATAATGTCGATAAGATAGAGGAAAAATAACATAGCTGTGTGATGCTGAAAGCCAGTAAGTGGCTTTCAGCTTTTAGAACCTGTCCGAAATCTCTTGTGCTCGTCGTGTTTTGGTCAAGTAATTCGTCAAAAACGGGCTCCAAATGCTCATTGACTCCCTTTTGTTGACAAAGAATAAACCGCGCTTTTTCGCCCATTTTTTCCTCGTCTGAGCACAACGAAAAAGAGTTGGAACCGGCTCTTTAGCGAGCCCAGAACAATTTTTTAGCAAAGCCCAGCTCATTATTTGTCATTTTTATTTCTAACAGACGAAGTTGCCAGAGGGGTGTTACAGCCGTTTTTGCTACTGGGAAACGTTGACAATAACGTTTGCGGATGTGTTTATCTTCACTGGTTAACACGGCAATATCACCACGATATTGGATACCTTTAATCAATCTCGGGTCATCGGGTTGGTTGGCAATGGTACCAACCACCCGTGGATTGAGTTGCATTAATTCGGCGTGGCGAGTGGTCGGTTCTGTCATCAGATATAACCTCATGTCCTGTTGATCAAAGAGGTAAAAACAGTTGGCACACCACATATCGGCAGCCTGACTAGCACACAGGGTCAATACGTGCTGTTGGTCTAAAAAATCGCAAATTATTGCTAAATTTGCTGAATTTTGCATCAATACTTGCTCCGTATTATAAGAACCTATTCGAAATTTCTTGTGCGTGCCGTGTTTTGGTCAAGTAATTCTTCAAAAACGCGCTCAAAATGTTCATTGACTCCCTTTCTTATTGTATACAAAGAGTAAACTGTGCTTTTTCGCTCATTTTTTCCTCGTCAGAGCACAACGAAAAAGATTTGGAACAGGTTACAAAAAAACGTGAAAAGAAATTAATAAGCGGTCAACGAAAATCATTAAATAATGTTAGTATCCATTTTCTTATTCTATAGTTAGAGAGGCTGGAAGGTTTGTTTTTTTAACTCGACTTCTGTATAGCCTACTGCGTGATGTAAATGCGGTGTACGCGGTGCATGTACTTGTTGTGCCGTGCAGTTATTGCGCGCCGGGCGCCTTGATTTCACACCACTCGTTACGGTTTTGCAAGAAGTCTACTAAATATATCTGGATTACATATGAAGAAAGTCATGATCGTTTGCGGTGTCGTCACATTGGTCGGTTGTACTGGTTTCTCACTGATTAAAAATTTTGGTAGTGAACCTCTGGTGACTGAGGCGTCAAAAGTGGGTGCAACCAAACAACATGTTTTACAGGTAGGTGGTCAGCCTAGACAGAGTTAAACCATCCGCAATGGCAGTGGGACATGCTTTGATTACGTGTTACAGAAAGAGGGTGAATCTACACCTTTTTATGTTGCCTTCAATCCACAGGGGCTGGTCACCGCGGGCGGCTTTACTACCTGTAATAATGCGGATCAACAGGGTTTATTAAAAGCCGGCCAACCTAACCGCCAAATTTATTAATGTGTTAGAGCCTGTTCCGAATCTCTTGAGCGGCCGCTAAGACGAGGAGAGAATGGGCGAAAAAGCGCAGTTTATTCTTTGACCACCCTTCGATTTTACTACCTTTGATACAGCTTATTTATCCATTTTTTTGTCATTGGGTTTTATCCGCTATTTCGACTAATTATATGGATTTTTTGCTCAAAATCGTTCTTAATCTGCATTTTCGAGGGGATTTCGCTCTCAGAGTGGAGTCCGAGAAAAACTTGTGGGATGATTGCTCGGTTTTTAGGGGGCGAAGATGGGAAAGCTTACGCTGCTATTATTAATTTTGCTTGGCTGGCTACAATATTCACTATGGCTGGGCAAGAACGGTGTTCACGATTTTATCCGTGTCAGAAATTATGTTATGGCGCAAGAGAGCGATAACCATAAACTTAAAGTGCGTAACGATCAGCTGTTTGCGGAAATCGGTGATTTAAATATTGGTCGAGAGGCGATCGAAGAACGTGCGCGCAATGAATTGGGAATGATTAAACCCAATGAAAGTTTTTATCGTCTGGTTCCTGAACAATCAAGGAATAAGGTAAAACAAGATAATAAAAGATGAATTCTCTTTCTGAAGTGATTGCTGTACTGCCCGCTGCCGGAATTGGCAGTCGTATGCAAACTGCCTGTCCTAAGCAATATCTAATGCTTAGAGGTAAAACGATACTTGAACATGCGATTGAGATCCTGCTGTATCATCCGATTGTGCAACGTATTATTGTGGTGCTTAACCGGCAGGATGATCGATTTCACTCTTTACCGATTGCAGGTAATGCCAAAATCAGCGTAGTTCACGGTGGTGATCAGCGTGCTGATTCGGTGATGGCGGCGTTACGACATGTAGAAAAAAACGCAAAGAAATCCATGTGGGTTCTTGTCCACGATGCCGCGCGTCCTTGTTTGCATGGTGACGATTTGGATCTTTTGTTGAACATTATTGGGCACAGCAAGATCGGGGGCATATTAGCAACACCGGTACGCGACACCATGAAACGGGCTATAGCGCCTGTTGCGGCTAGGGCGACCATCGCTCACACCGTAGAGCGGCAACAGCTTTGGCATGCTCTCACGCCGCAGTTTTTCCCGTTTGAATTGTTGAAAACCTGCTTATCACGTGCTATCGATGAAAAAGCAGAGATAACGGATGAGGCTGCTGCGCTGGAATATTGTGGCTATTATCCACAATTAATCAATGGTCGATCTGATAATATTAAGGTGACATACCCAGAAGATCTGGCCTTGGCCGAATTTTATTTAACCTATAGAGATCATCAGGAGTAAAAATGATACGGGTAGGACAGGGTTTTGATGTACATAAATTTGGCGGTAAGAAGCCGTTGATGATTGGCGCTGTCGCTATTCCTTATAAACAGGGCTTATTGGCGCATTCTGACGGTGACGTATTATTGCACGCTGTTATTGATGCATTACTCGGCGCTGCTGCTCTCGGGGATATCGGTCAATTATTTCCTGATACCGATCCCTTGTTAAAAGATATCGATAGCTCTGTTTTACTACGTAAAGCTTACGATCGTGTTAGTGAAAAAGGTTATCGTCTGGCTAATATTGATGCCACCATTATTGCACAAGCACCTAAAATGGCACCTTATATTCCGCAGATGCGGGATAATCTCGCGAAGGTTCTGCAATGCCATAAGGATGATATTAGTATTAAGGCCACGACCACAGAAAAACTGGGTTTTATCGGACGTGAGGAAGGTATCGCCTGTGAAGCTATTGCCCTGTTGATTGCCTCTTGTTGATCGAAGGATAGTAAATGGAATGATAAAAAATATGCGGACTTTGCTCATGCAACTGCGCCAACAAGGTATCCGCGATGAAAGCTTATTACAAGTTATCGAAGCAGTACCACGTGAACATTTTGTCGATGAAGCGCTTGCCCACAAGGTTTATGAAAATATAGCGTTACCAATAGGCTCAGGACAAACGATCTCGCAACCTTATATGGTGGCGCTTATGACAGAATTGCTACAGTTAACCAAAACTTCACGGGTATTGGAAATTGGCACGGGCTCTGGTTATCAGACAGCAATTCTGGCGCATTTGGTGGAACATGTCTGCTCGGTTGAACGTATCAAAGGGTTACAATGGCAAGCGAAACGTCGGCTTAAACTATTGGATCTGCACAATGTTTCTACCCGCCACGGTGATGGCTGGCAAGGGTGGGCATCGCGTGCACCCTTTGATGCCATCATTGTCACCGCGGCGCCGCCAGAAATTCCACCCCTGTTATTACAGCAATTGGATGAAGAGGGGATATTAGTACTACCGGTCGGAGAGAAAAATCAAACGTTAAAAAAAGTGGTTAAGCGCCACAATAAATTTTCTATTGAGCTGATAGAAATGGTGCGTTTTGTTCCGTTGGTTAGAGGAGAGCTGGCATAATTATTGCCATTTGTCTTTTTATAGCTGCCAGAAATGCAGGATCAACAGTGATCGTTATTTAGACTACGAGAGATTTATCTATCGTTATACCTGTGGGCAAGAGAGCAGAATTGACATGCCGGAATTACCTGAAGTTGAAACCAGTCGCCGCGGGATAGAGCCGTATCTTGTCGGCCAAACAATCCTGTGTGCAATAATCAGGGACCCCCGTCTACGTTGGCCGATTTCCGATGAGATCCTCAGGCTGACTGATCAAATAGTCTTAAGTGTACAGCGTCGTGCCAAATATCTGCTGCTCGAACTGCCAGCGGGCTGGATTATTATTCATCTTGGTATGTCCGGTCGCCTGCGCGTGCTACCACAGGGGACGGCGGCCGAAAAGCATGATCACATTGATTTGGTGATAAGTAATGGCAAAATATTGCGCTATAACGATCCACGCCGTTTTGGTGCCTGGTTATGGGCTGAAAATCTCGCTAGCTGCCGTGTTTTCGCACAGTTAGGGGTAGAGCCTTTGACCACAGAATTTAACGAGCACTATCTATTTGAAAAGTCTCGAGGTAAACGTACGCTGATTAAGCCCTGGTTGATGAACAATAAAATTGTGGTGGGTGTGGGCAATATTTACGCCAGTGAATCGTTATTTTTTGCTGGGATTTTACCTGAACGTCCGGCAGGTTCATTAACGAAAAGCGAAAGCAGTCTATTGGTAAGCACTATCAAGGCGGTGTTACTCGGTTCCATCGAGCAAGGGGGAACCACGTTACGTGATTTTTTACAATCGGACGGCAAACCGGGCTATTTTGCCCAACAGTTACAGGTTTATGGTCGTGCGGGCGAACATTGTCATCAGTGTGCACATGTCATTGAAATAGCGAAACAGGGGCAACGCAGCACCTTTTTTTGTCGTCACTGCCAGCATTAGATTTCTTGCAAAACCGTGGTGAATGCTACGAAGTCAAGGCACCTGGCGCGCAGTCACTGCGCGGTATATGCGAGTACATGAGGATTGCGAGCACCAGGTAACACAGAATTTGCAGCACGTATTTACAAACACATAGGTAGGTTTCGCAAGAAGTCTATTAACGCGCCACCTTGGCTAACAAGGCTTGTGTAACGGAGGCAGGAAGAAAAGAAACGATATCGCCACCGTGGAAGGCGACTTCTTTTACCAATGCTGAAGAGATGAATGAATATTTTTCCGAGGGCAACAGGAACAGGGTTTCTAACTCTGGCATCAAATGGCGATTCATCTTTGCTAGCTGGCATTCATAGTCGAAATCTGTAGCAGAACGTAGCCCACGGATTAAGATATTGGCTTTTTTTTCTTGCGCAAAATTAACCATTAATCCATTAAAATCAATAACTTCGACATTTTTAAGAGTACGAGTGACATCTTTTGCCAGTGCAATACGCTCTTCCAGAGTAAACAGCGGCTGCTTAGTGGAACTGACAGCAATTGCCACAATAACCTTCTCGAATAGAGTGGCGGCACGTGTCACTAAATCTAGGTGTCCATTGGTGATGGGATCGAATGTACCAGGATAAATCGCTTGAGTAGTCATGATTGCTCGTTTGTTATTAGAACCTGTTCGAAATCTCTTGTGCTGGCATGTACCGCGCAGTTACTGCGTGTCGAATGCTTTGACTTCACACCACCCGTGACAGTTTTGAAAGAAGTCTATTGTTGTTTTCTTTTTTGTTGATCATGTAATGACCATAGGGTGGTGTATTTATTAAAAGTATATTGTGCATTAACGAAAGCGAGTAACAAACCTTGTTTACCATCGAGAAACCCTGCCTGTAATAACCATGTTCGACAAAAAGCGCCGATAGCATGAGCAAAAATGGTGAGATAATGACAGCTTTTGCCTTGTTGATAACGCTGAACTGCCCAGGCCTCGGCATAACTAAGTTGCTTTCGTTGAAAGGTACAAAAATCGCGACAGGTCAGATGCAGCAGATTACCGTTGAGAGGTGTTACTTCGGCGGGATCACAATTTAGTGATTCATGCACAGCGTGATCATTATACTGATAGTGTTGACGAGGATATAAACGGGTAACCTGGTCTGGATACCAACCACCATGGCGCATAAATCGCCCTAAAAAAAGGTTACGTCGGCTACAGCTATAAACTGCGTTGTTATTGGCCGTCGTGAGCACCGTTTCGATGGCGATTTTTAATTCGGGGGTCATTCTTTCATCAGCATCGATCATAAAAATATAGTCACTGGTGGCGTATTGCTGTGCTAATTGCCTCTGTTTGCCAAAACCTTGCCAATCGGTATTTGTATAGACCTTTGCACCATGATGTTGAGCTAAGAGTAGGGTATTATCCTGACTGCCTGAATCGAGCACCACTATCTCATCGGCCCAAGCAACGGAAAGTAGACAGTCAATCAATAAGGGCGCTTCATTTTTGGTGATCATCACCACAGACAAGCGTTTTTTGGTATTCATTAGACCTCTTCGGAAACTCTGATTTATCTAATTTCCATGTTATAAGTTGCTGCAATCAGATTAAATCGTAATCCAAAACGTTTTCGCCTGTTTCGATAACGATCTGATACGATTTTAAATCGTTTAATCATACCAATGACATTTTCGTTTAATACACGCTGGCTTGATAACTCACGATTGTTGCGTTTATCTTCTTTTGTTAAGGGATTTTTCTTTGTCTTTTTCTTAGGCAACGCCGAGTTTGAATGGATCTTGCCAAGCCCTTGGTAACCTGTATCTGTCACTGTTTTGATTTCAGGATGTATTCGCACGCCAGACTCTTTGAACAACCTAAAATCATGACGCCTCCCATGAGTAAAGCTTGTACAGATGACTGCTTTGCTTTTTTTATCGACGATCACTTGGGTTTTTAAGGTGGGTCGTTTCTTTTTTCCTGAGTAAAACTGCTTTTGTTTTTTTTGGGGACGTTCAATCGGCGTTTCTGTGGCATCAATAAGAACGAGCTCATACTCCCTATCACTTTTTAATAAAGCTTTGCGTCCAAGGAGTGCAAAATCAGGATGCTTTATTAGCGTATTTTCTATCCATTTAATCGTTTCATAGCAGGTGCTCTCACTCACCCCATCGCTTCGGCTAACATGAAAATAAGTGCGATATTCCCGTAGATACTCAAGGGCCATTAATAAGCGATCTTCTAAACCCAGCTTGGGTTTCCGACCTCCTTTCCCTTGCTTACATTTATCTGCTTCATTCAATATCTTTATCATCTTTTCAAATGTACTGCGTTTAACTCCGGTTAAGCGCCGAAATTTTTCCTCTTCCAATACCTTTATTTGTTCATATTTCATGGGGGCTCCTTGTTCAGGAGATTTTTAACAACATTCCTACATGAATGCTATAGCAGGCGCCGTATCAGTTGATTATGAAAATCAGAAATAACATATTGATATTAATTAATATTTATTAACAAAAGTGATCACGTTACATGGCGCCTGCTATAGTTTCCGAAGAGGTCTATTGAATAAACCTTTTCGAACCGAAGATTATCCCAATGAATTTCGAGTTACGGCAAGGCGGCAATCAATCGAATCCCAGGAGTGTACAGGTAGTACATGACTGGGATGAGTGCGAGCAGCCAACGCCGCCGTAACTTGAAAGGCGAAGGGTATATGCTGTGAAGCCGAGGGACGTGGCACTTTGTGAGCGGGAGTGTACAGATTAACGATAACAACATCAATGATACCACTGGCATTTTGTCTCGGTAAGCCGTATAACGGTGGTTTGTCTTTTTTTCTATTCTTCATTAGACTTCTTGCATAACTTACTGCGTGGTGTAACTTACTGTTTTGTAAGAATTTTGTTGATTAAAATTGATAGATGATTATTATGAATGAACCCTTGATACGCATTATTGCGAACGAAATACAGGCTCGATCGGAGCAAGTTATCTCCGCTATCGCGTTGCTTGATGAAGGTAATACTGTACCTTTTATTGCGCGCTACCGTAAAGAAGCGACTGATGGTTTAGATGATAGCCAATTGCGTCAGTTGGAGACCCGTCTTAGCTATTTACGTGAATTAGAAGATCGCCGCCAGATCATCCTGAAATCTATTAGTGAACAAGGTAAGCTCACTGATCAACTGGTCACGGCTATTAATGGTTCGATCAGCAAAACTGAGTTGGAAGACTTGTATCTTCCCTACAAACCTAAACGTCGCACCCGTGGGCAAATCGCTATTGAGGCGGGCTTGGAGCCTCTGGCTGATAGTTTGTGGCATGATCCGCAACAAAACCCCGAGCAACTCGCTAGTGATTATGTGGATGCTGATAAAGGTGTGGTTGATAGTAAAGCTGCGCTGGAGGGAGCACGTTATATTTTAATGGAGCGTTTTGCCCAAGATGCCCGTTTGTTGGCAAAAGTGCGGGAATATCTGTGGAAAAATGCACATTTGGTCGCCAAAGTAATAGCCGGTAAGGAACAGGAAGGCGCCAAATTCCGTGATTATTTCGATCACCATGAACCTATTGCGGGAGTGCCATCCCACCGTGCGTTGGCAATGTTCCGCGGTCGTAATGAAGGCGTACTGCAACTGGCGTTAGATGCTGATCCGCAATTTACCACAGATATGGTTGGTCGTACTGTGCAAGAAAGCCAAGGTGAGCGGATCATTACCCATCATTTGGATCTGCGCCTGAATAATGCTCCGGCTGATGCCTGGCGCAAAACGGTTGTTAACTGGACTTGGCGCATCAAAGTATTGCTCCACCTAGAAACAGAGCTGATGAGTAGGTTACGGGAGCAAGCTGAAGAGGAAGCTATCAAAGTATTTGCCCGCAATATGCAAGATTTGCTGATGGCAGCGCCTGCCGGCATGCGAACTACTATGGGCCTGGATCCGGGTCTACGTACTGGTGTTAAAGTAGCGGTGGTTGATGCCACGGGTAAATTGGTGGCGACCGATACTGTTTATCCGCATACGGGTCAAACAGCAAAAGCCGCTGCCAGCGTAGCGGCTTTGTGTATCAAACATCAGGTTGACTTAGTCGCCATTGGCAATGGTACCGCTTCGCGCGAGACTGAGCGTTTTTACAATAGGTTGCAAAAAGACCACGCGGCGGTGACTGCTCAAAAAGTAATAGTCAGCGAAGCAGGTGCTTCGGTGTATTCAGCATCAGAACTGGCAGCGCTAGAATTCCCCGATCTTGATGTTGCTATCCGTGGTGCTGTCTCTATTGCCCGTCGTTTGCAGGATCCCTTGGCTGAATTGGTAAAAATCGATCCAAAATCCATCGGTGTCGGTCAGTATCAACATGATGTCAGCCAAAGCCAACTGGCGAAAAAACTGGATACTGTAGTAGAAGACTGTGTCAATGCTGTGGGCGTTGATCTGAATACGGCATCGGTACCGCTCCTGACCCGCGTGGCGGGCCTGAGCAAGATCATGGCACAGAATATTGTCAACTGGCGTAACGAGCATGGTCGCTTTCGTAATCGACAGCAATTGCTGACGGTGGCTCGTCTTGGACCTAAAGCGTTTGAGCAGTGTGCAGGTTTTTTACGTATTAATCATGGCGACAATCCGCTCGATGCTTCGACAGTACACCCGGAGACGTATCCAGTAGTACAACGTATTTTGACAGTTACTCAACAGATGTTGCCTGATCTAATGGGTAATGCCCGCATCTTGCGTAATCTACATGTTTGCGATTTTGTCACTGAGCGTTTTGGCGTACCTACTGTTACCGATATTCTGAGGGAACTAGAGAAACCAGGTCGTGATCCGCGCCCTGAGTTTAAAACGGCTACCTTTACGGAGGGTGTTGAAACCCTTGACGATCTCTATCCTGCGATGATCCTGGAAGGCACTGTTACTAACGTGACTAATTTTGGTGCTTTTGTGGATATTGGCGTGCATCAAGATGGTTTGGTGCACATTTCCTCATTGGCAGATAAATTTGTTGATGATCCTCATAAAGTGGTCAAAACTGGTGATATTGTCAAAGTCAAGGTGATGGAAATCGATATACAACTTAAACGCATCGCTTTGACGATGCGTTTGAATGAGCAGCCAGGGGACACGTCCGCCCGTCGTGGTGCCAGCAACGGTGACGACAATAAAAATCGCCAGGCTAATCGTAATAATCTACCTGGCAAACATACCACTAAAAATAAAATAGATAACTCAACAACAGGTAACAGCGCCATGAGTGATGCTCTGGCACTAGCCTTAGGCAAACTCCGTGCACCTTGACTCCAGGTTACGAGCCAAGGCTTGGTAGGCAGTAGATTTACCACCAATTAAAAAGGAAAGACGCCCAGTTTCCCGGAAAGTTATTGTTCGAATTAAACATATTGTCAGATCAGGTTCTGTCTGATGACTATTTAATTACTCGTAATGCTGGGCGTCCTCCCCCCGTGGTGGCTCGTCGTCATCGGACGAATTATCATCAATTTTTCTGGGTGTATTATCGCCATTAATCAGTGTTAATTTGTGAGATGCTGTTAAACTTTCACTGTTAATACCAGACAGGGTTGCCGCTGCTACTTCTACGTCGGTGTTATATGCGTCTTCTGGCTCGAATTCCGTGCCCACACCATTTTCTTGGGCATAGATAGCCAATACTGCTCTTATTGGTATTTTGATATGGCAGGGGATCTGGTTAAAGCTTGCCTGAAAACTCAGTTCGGTATCACCTAATTTTAAATTTCCTACTGCTGCAGTGCCAATATTCAAAACAATTCGTCCATTATCACTAGCTTGCCCCTGGGGGATCTGTACATGAGGTTGCATGGTATCAACCAGCAGATAGGGAGTGAGTTCATTGTCAACCAACCAATCATAAAACGCTCGCAACAAGTAAGGGCGGCGTGGACGCATGCTTGTTATTTTCATAGCAGGTTAACCTTTTGGACGCATTTCACGTTCAGGTTCAGTGAGTGAGGCCAGAAAGCTTTCACGCTCAAAAACGCGGCTCATGTAGCTTTTTAGTTCTTTAGCACTTTCTTTACAGTTTAGTAAATTATCGACTTCCAGTACCTTTAAACGCCATAGCAATGGAGCCAGGAAGCAATCCACCAAGCTGAATTCATGACTCATAAAGTAAGAAAATGTTTTGAACGTTGGCGCAATTTCTAATAATGCTTCGCTCAACTGTTGACGTGCCGCCGTTGCTTCCTGGGTATTAGCCTGTTCGATTTTAGTTTGCAATGAATACCAGTCATTTTTTATACCGTGCATCAGCAAACGACTTCTGGCACGGGCTATCGGATAAACCGGCATCAGGGGTGGATGCGGATAGCGCTCATCCAAGTATTCCAGAATGTTAAGGGACGGATATAGTGTTAGGTCTCGTTCTACCAAAGTTGGAACGGTGCAAGAAGGATTGAGATCGCGCAAATCTTGTGGCGGATTATCGAGGTTGACATCCTCAATTTGAATACCAACACCTTTTTCCGCCAGTACGATACGTACTTGATGGCTAGAAATGTCGGTCGAACCGGAAAACAACGTCATCACCGAACGTTTGTTGGCAGCGACAGCCATAAAAACCTCCAAGTTAGTCTAAAAAGGGTGAAAATGAACACACAAACGAACGGTAGTTTACCAGATTTTGCTTGTTTTGTGGGGGTGGTAAAATATTTCATTACGACTAAAAAACCCGGCATTAAATACCGGGTTTCTAGCATCAACTTTATACCGTAAAAAATTAACGCTTGGAAAACTGTGGGCGACGGCGTGCTTTGCGCAGACCCACTTTTTTACGCTCAACTTGACGTGAATCACGTGTTACGAAGCCGGCGCTACGCATTGCACCACGTAGACATTCGTCATATTTCATCAGTGCACGGGTAATGCCATGACGAATAGCCCCCGCTTGACCTGAGATACCACCACCTTTTACCGTGATGTATAAGTCAAATTTTTCTTCCATGTCTACAAGTTTCAACGGTTGACGCACCACCATACGAGCTGTTTCGCGACCGAAGTAGTTCTCCAGAGTACGTTGGTTAATTGAGATCTTACCGCTACCCGGTCTAGCAAAGACGCGGGCGCAAGAAGTTTTGCGACGACCAGTGCCGTAATATTGATTTTCAGCCATTACTATAATCCCAATTAAATGTTCAGAACTTGCGGTTGTTGTGCCGCGTGTTGGTGCTCGTTACCTGCGTAAACTTTAAGTTTACGGTACATTTCACGACCCAAAGGCCCTTTCGGTAACATGCCTTTAACCGCGATCTCAATCACTCGCTCAGGGTGGCGGGCAATCATTTCTTCAAAGGTCGCTTGTTTAAGACCACCGACGTAACCGGTGTAACGGTAATAAATTTTTTCTTTGCGTTTGTTACCCGTTACCGTAATTTTCTCCGCGTTTAGCACGACAATATAATCGCCAGTATCAACGTGTGGAGTATATTCCGCTTTATGCTTCCCGCGTAAGCGGTGACCCAGCTCAGTTGCGAGACGACCCAACGTTTTACCAGCAGCATCAACAACATACCAGTGACGTTCTAAAATTTCTGGTTTAGCTACCAAACGGCCCAAAATCTCTCCATTCGCATCAACGACAGACCAATCGTGCTTTACAGCTCTTGGGTGTGTGAGGTGAATGATGGTTTTATCGTTTTTACTAACAACAGACCAATCATCCTGGTCTGTTGTAGTGCCTGGTTTTGCGATACGAGCCACCGTTTTTCCACTAGAATCAACAAAATACCAGTGATAAGACTGTGTAGTGTTGCTGCTTTCATCGACGACACACTCATCGTCAACGTTAGTTGTGTCAACAAAATCATGCTTGTTGCTGACAGTTCTCCGTTTCACGAGACGACCAAGAGTCTTATTATCTGCACCAACAACATACCAGTTAAGAGTATCTGGCTTAGCTGTAAAAGTTTTCATTAAACACTTACCCAATTAATAAGTTACATGTTAGTGAACACTCAGATGTGTAAAAATTTGAGGTTCACAGAACTATCTGGTTTAGCAAACTACTGTTACTAATAATCCAAGAGCGTATTCGAAATCTGTTATGCCTGCTGATACACCGTTAGAAATCAACTCAACATACTCATTTACTCTCTTCATTAGACCTCTTGCATAACCTGCTGCGTGGTGTGAACTCGGCGTTATGCAATGCTAGCAATCCTTATGTACCTTACTGCGCTCCAGGTGCCTTGACTTCACATAACGAACAACGGTTTTGCAAGAAGTCTATTGTATACAGTAACCACGCTATCTCTCCACAGGTTAACACGGTATGACCGGTCACTAAATATTGTACGCTGTGTTTTAATCTTGTTTACATAACAAACTACGATTTCGCAAGAGGTTTACTGTAAAGTTTCTGGGAAAAAAACTTTGTTGGCAACACGGGGTCGCGGGATTATAGAGAACTTAACCATAAAGATCGAACTGTTTTTTTCTAGATAAGAGCATAAATTGGACACTGACATTAGACTTCTTGTAAAACCGTTGTTCGTTATGTGAAGTCAAGGCACCTGGAGCGCAGTAACGGCACGGTACACAGTACATGAGGATTGCGAGCACCAGGTAACGCAGAATTTGCAGCGAGTATTTGCAAACACATAGTAGGTTTTTCAAGCAGTCTATTGGGTTGGCGGCATCCTGGATTCAGGGAATGTGTGGCAGTTTGAGGTACTCTTCGCTTTGCATCTCTTGCAAACGTGACAAGCACCGCTGATATTCGAATTTGAGATGTTCTCCTTGATACAATTCGTACATTGGCACTTGTGCAGCGATAATAAGCTTCACTTTACGTTCATAGAATTCATCAATCAGTGCTAGAAAACGTCGTGCACGATTTTCATTATTTGCTGCTGTTCCTGCAGCTACCATACAGGGAACATTGTGTAATAACACTGTGTGATACTGTTGTGACAGTACAACATAATCTGAAGAGCTACGGGCTTCTTCACACAAAACATAAAAATCAACCGCTAATATTCCCTCGACCCTACGGATCACATGCATTGGTCGGTGATTAATTTGCAACAGGGACGATGCTTTCCCCTCAGCCCCCGCTAGTTTGATAAAAATCTGCATCATTTTTTGTTCTGTTTGCTGATTCAGGGGTGTCAAATATAAAGATGCCGACGTTAATGAACGTAGACGATAATCAACACCAGCGTCTACATTCATGACCTCACAATATTGTTTTATTAACACAATAGCGGGTAAAAACCGGTCTCGCTGCAAACCGTTATGATAAAGATTATCCGGTGGGATGTTCGATGTGGCGACTAAAGTGATCCCTCTGGCAAAGAGCGCTTCTAATAGCGTTGCCAATAACATGGCATCAGTGATGTCCGAAACAAAAAATTCGTCAAAACAAAGCACATCAGTCTGGGCTTTAAATCCGTCCGCTACCTTTTCTAACGGATTTTCATTCCCCTGAAACTCGGTAAGCTGCTGATGAACCCGCAACATAAAACGGTGAAAATGGAGTCGTAGTTTACGTTCTCCAGGCAGGCTACGGAAAAACAGATCCATGAGCCAGGTTTTTCCTCGACCGACTCCTCCCCACATGTACAATCCTTGCACAGGTTGATTGAGCAAAGAAGATTTTTGTTTACCGAACAAACGAGCTAAACGCCCATACAAGGTGTCAGGCGCTTGTGGTACACCTTGGCGTTGGATAACCTCTTGACAAAGAGTTTCCAGACGAGTAACAGCCACGTGTTGTATATCATCTGACTGAAAACCATCGATGCTCAAGGCATGTTGGTAAAGTGACGTAAGAGTATTTGGTTGTATTTTTATCAACAATCAAGATTCCATTGAGACAAGGTTAGCGGTTATAGTGGCTATTATTAATTAGATTTCTTGCAAAACCTACTACGTATTTGCAAATACGTGCTGCTAATTCTGTGCTACCTGGTGCTCGCAATCCTTATGTACTCGCATGTACACTGCGGTTGCTACGCTTCAGGTGTCTTGACTTCACAGCATTTGCTACGGTCCTGCAAGAAGTCTATTGAAAAACTTTACTGAGCAACGAAATCAACAAAGGAGTTACCATGACTTGGGAGTATACGCTGATTGGGTTAGTCGCTGGAATGTTAATTGGTGCCGTAGTGATGCGCTTTGGCAACAGCAAGCTGCGTCAACAACAAAAGATGAAAAATGAACTAGACAAAAATAAATCAGATTTAGAAGCATACCGTCGAGAACTGGTCGGCCATTTCGCTCGTAGTGCTGAATTGCTCGATAATATGGCGCGTGACTATCGTCAGTTATATCAGCATATGGCGAAAAGTTCGAACGATCTGTTGCCCGATCTGCCCTTGCAGAATAGTCCTCTGCATTACCGGATCACTGAATCTGAAGTTGACAAGGATAAACCTTCGATAAAAGTACCACCACGTGACTACCCTTAGTGGTTACCCGTTTTAACCAAGATCCTTGATCGCGCCTACTCGCACTATGCGCTAATTTTATTAGGCTTCTTGCAAAATCTACTATGTGTTTGCAAATACGTGCTGCAAATTCTGCGTTACCTGGTGCTCGTAATCCTCATGTATTCACCTGTACCGTGTAGTTCCTATGCTCTAGGTGCCTTGAATTTGCAGCATTCACTACGGTTTTGCAAGAAGTCTATTGTTAAAGGAGTCATTTTATGTTGATGAAAGTAGAAAAAGATTTGGTTGTTAGCTTGGCTTACCAGGTCCGTACTGAAGAGGATGTTCTAGTTCATGAGTCCACTCTAAGCGAACCATTGGAATATTTACACGGGCATGGCTCGTTGCTTATCGGGTTGGAAAAAGCGCTCGAAGGTCATCAAGTGGGTGATCGTTTTGATGTCTACCTCAAAGCATATGATGCTTATGGTGCTTATAGTGAAGAGCTGGTTCAGCGTGTGGAGAAAAAAGTTTTTATGGATGATGAAGGACTGGATCTAGAGGTGGGGATGCGTTTTTTGGCGGAGACCGATCAAGGTCAGATTCCGGTAGAAATCACCACAGTGGAAGATGAACATGTGGTGGTCGATGGTAACCATATGCTGGCAGGTCAAAATTTAAGTTTCAAGGTTGAAGTGCTCGCCATTCGTCAGGCGTCTGAGCAGGAGCTGCAACATGGACACGTTCATGGTGCACACCATCATCACGAGCAGGATGATAGTTGTTGCAGTGCCTAAAAGGATTTTTTGCGCAATAGACCTTTTGCAAAACCACAGCGAGTGCTGCGACGACGTGATTTGGATCCTATGTTGCTGACCTAACATTTTTTTTCGATTAGAGGAACTTCTTTACCTCACGCACGTCATAGTATGTGCAAGACACGCATTCGTTATTATCATCCTTGTTATTGAGATGTTCATTTGGCCACAAGTATGTGGCCTTTCTTTTTTTAACGATCCGTATAGCGCAGAAGATATCTTTCAAAGTCGAGTTCATCTTCTTGTTCTAGTTCATGCTGTCTTTGCAACGAAGCATGATGCTCATCAGATAGTTGCTTTTCGGTAAGGAGTTGAAGTGGTTCATTCTGTAACATTTTACGATAGTGTTTTGCCAAATCTAGACCTGGATTACTTGTTCTATTTTCTTGCTTTTTCTGCTGTAGTTTACATAAAATGCGGGCAGAATAGGTCAGATCCGGATTATCAAAATACGCAACCAACTCATCACAAACCTGCTGATACGCCTGATTATCCTTGCCATCCAAGACTCTCGCGATGCGCCGTAAATCGGCAAACAAAATTTTACCCACTCCATTCAGCGGTTGCTCTACTGCACAACCCATATCAACAGTCTGCTCTGGTTTACGTCCTTCTAGGATCACTCTGTTCCAATTTTTACGCGTACCGAGCAACTCATCAGCGCTCATTTCTGGTACATCGACCAACGCACACCAGATTAGAAACAAATCGAGAAAACGAATTTGCACAGCTTCAACCCCAATGGGTGAGAAAGGATTGATATCTAATGAGCGCACTTCAATGTATTCAATACCACTGTGTAACAAAGCATCGGACGGTGATTCGCCTGTTCTGGTGACCCTTTTAGGCCGAATGGGTGCGTATAATTCATTTTCTATCTGTAACACATTAGTATTGAGTTGCAGATAATCTGTATTTTTTTGCAACTCCAAAGCCGCGAATGTTGCTGAAGGTGTACTAATAGCACGCTTTAACCCCTCGACATAACTCACTAGATCGTTGTAAAGAACCACCAGATTGCTTTGTGATTTATTGTTATACCCTAAATCGCTTAAACGCAAAGAGGTGGCATATGGCAGATAGCAGAGGCCATTTTGATATTTAAAAGCCAATGAGGTTTCTCTTCCTTCAAGGAATGAAGGACAAATTGCGGGTGAAGCACCAAATAAATAGGGAATAACCCAACCGAAACGATGATAGTTACGGATTAGACGGAAATAACCGGCTGAAATTTCTTCTTTACCACTTTTTTCATCGGCAATGCCGACCCTTTTCTGCCAGAATATCAGCGGTAAAGAGAAATTATAATGAACGCCAGAGATGGTTTGCATCAAAGCGCCATAACGATTCTTCAAACCCTCGCGATACAAAGCTTTAAAACGACCTATATTTGAAGAACCATAGGTGGCAGGTTTAATGTTTTGTTGCGCTTTGATAAAACAGGGCATACTCAACGGCCACATATTTTCATCACCCAGTTTACGTGCTGTGTAGCGATGAAGATCACGTAAAAAAATGAGCAGATGGTCAATATCGGTATCAACGGGGGTAATAAACTCTAGCATGGCTTCAGCAAAATCAGTGGTGATCCACCGATGCGTCAATGCGGCACCCAAAGATGCTGCATGTGTGGTTTCTGCTAAGTGCCCATCGGCAGTAATTCTTAATGTTTCCCGTTCAACACCACGACGGATCCCTTGTAATACTTCAGGGTTTGCTTCCAACCAGGAAAGCGCTTGCGATACATCCGGGGTCAAATTGGCCTCCTGCTACAAAAAATCAGGATGCGTTAGCATACTGAGGTTCTAAGAATACTATCACTAAACAATGCGTTGTAATGTCATCATTGTCAATATAGTTTAGCCTGGTAAGTTGTTTCGAAATCTATTCAGCGAAGGGGACCCTGTCACTACGTTTTAGTAATCTGACACTGGCTAATATATGACTCTGTGACAACTCTAATAAAATAGTTTTATTATCTAAGACATAGAATGTAGGGCGGCTGATAAAAATAGGATTCTTTAGTAACAGATTAAGAACCTCATCATCTATATCATTCGGTGTCATTGAAATAATTTCTCTTTCAAATGTATTATTCTTGATATCAACAACACGATAAAATAAATTTCTACTTACTTTAAGCATGGCTTGTTCATCATACACATCAGAAGAAAATTTTATTACTTGGCCCATAATGCTGACACGGGAATTAATATGATATTGGCCATTTTGCGTGGAGAGAAAATAGTTATTCTTCCAATATCCACTTAGTTGATACATTGGATTGTAATAAGCATGCAAGATACCAAAAAATATGCCCAACAGACAGCCAGAACCAATAGCAGTGAGGTAGAAGAAAATTATTTTCTTAGGCATGTCAATCCACCTTTATAGGGTTTACAGACTAAATAACTATTATCACTATTTTTCTTTAATAATAGATACGGTGGTTTCTTATAAGTATGTAAAAATTCAGCATCAATATCTTTATCTAAATTAATCGTGATAGGTAAGTTTTGCGGTTTAAAATGAAAAACATTAATCTGATTTCTGTCAAAAAATAATAGAAATGACAATAAAAAAACAAGTAAAAAAATACCAGTACCGATTAACCATGTAGAAAAAGAAAGTGTATTAAAAGTGAGTACCCGTTCCGATTTTTCGATGAGATCTGTCGGTCTTTCTGGTATCTTTAAATCCTCGGTATATATCGTTTTCGGCTCTAGAGTTAAGCAATAGCCTTTTTTAGGGATGGTGATAATAACTTCATGGTTCTTATCATTAATGGCATTACGTAAATTGCTAATTGTTTGTGTTAGCGTATTTTCAGTAACATAGCTTCCCGCCCATATAGACTGCTCTATTTGCTGTCGTGAAACAGGATGTGGATAATTTTCATAGAGCAAAGTAAGAATCTCAGACTCCTTATTTCTTAGTTTCACTTCTTTACCCTCTTTTTCAATAGTACGAATTCTTGGGGTAAAAGAAACATCTCCAATAAATATTTTATCCATTTTATTTATCCGCTTAGCTGAGGAGAACATAATATATTTTTCCCGTATTCTCTAATGTCATCTGAGCTATTTTTCGCTATTTTAAACATTTTTTAGACAATCGCCTTGAGCTACGTATCTGCAATGACAATCAACGGAAAAAATTAATCGAGTTAACTGATAAGAAAATACAATAAGTTGGTAAGAAACCAAAGAAATATTTAACTGATCAACAGTTAAGTCACTAAAATTGATAAAAAATCAAAAAATTAAAAAACGTATTGTAAACAAAGTTATAAAATATAAACTAGTTAAGAATTACCAAGATAAAACTTAAATTTATAATGGATTAATTCATGCAGTTTTAAGAAAAAATAATTTATCTTTTAAGATAGCACTAACTTAAGATCAATGGATTATTTTTAAACAGTCTGTAATTTTTGACTCTCTATTTCATCAATATAAAAAATAATTTAAATTTTGTTGAAAAAATAAAAATGTCACTCCAGATATTGCCAAGAAAGGGCCGAATGCAATGGATTGTTTCATTTCTTTTTTGAATAATCGCAATGTAATATAATAGATAATACCTAAAGAAGAAGAAATAAATGTCAACAATGGAATAACTTCCCAACCGAACCAGGCTCCTAATGCTGCCATTAATTTAAAATCACCGTATCCCATGGTCTCTTTACCTGTTAACATCTTCATAAACCAATAGGTCAACCAAAAAAATAGATAGCCTAAAACCGATCCGATGACTGCGGAATGTAAAGAACTAAACATATGATTCAGGTTCAATAATAAACCGCCGCAAAGTAAAGGTAGAGTTATACAATCGGGTAATATCTTTTCGTTTAAATCAATAAATGCGAGAACAACTAATGACCAAGTCAATAGTAATGCGGCAAGTTGTCTCCATCCATCATTGTAATTCATCATAATAAGAACGGTAAGTATCGCGGTTAACATTTCTACAATAGGATAATGTAAACTGATTTTATTATTACAGCATTTACTTTTTCCTCTGAGATATAACCATCCTAAAATGGGAATATTATAGATTAGCGGTATTTTTTTCTGACAATGAGGGCATGAAGAACAAGGAATAAATAAATTATATTTTTTTATATCGAGATCATGGGTGTTATCATTTAACAGACCTATTTCTTTATCCCATTTATTACGTAAAATAATAGGAGTACGATATATTATTATATTTAAAAAGCTACCAACACATGAACCCAAAATAATAAAAAAAATAAAATATCCGTAAAAATAGTATTCAGTCATCATGATTTCCTTATAGAACCACATAAAAATTATTTGCCTGTATGAAATCTGGTTAATAGAAGCGAGCTAACCAGGACATTGTCGTTTTGTTTCATATTTTTAATTATGTTTATTTTATGCACGCTAATACCATAAATTATTTCCAGATCAATTAATAACATTAACAATTCGTTTAAGAGCACATTATTTATTCTTATATGAATATTGTTAGCCTGTTCATCGATAAGTGTAAAATATATTTTTCTATCATTAGTTATACGTCTTACGATAACATTAATATCTTCTATATTGTTATTTTCTTCAGGTAAAACTGACTTGAGCATCATTATTTCTTTTCCCAAGCTAACTATAGATAACATAGTATTATTTGCCTGTGTAAATTGATAAATACTTTGTTCTTTATATTTTAATGCCGGCAATAATAAAAGATAATAAAGAACCATTATCGTTAATAAAAAGATAAATAATACTACCAGTGATTTTACTTTAAAAGATAATGTATTAACTTGATCAATCAAATTTTTTATTTTCTTCATACTGTTCCTTAAAAAGGGATAAATTAAAATTATTACCTTTTCTGTTATCCACTTCAATGCTAAAGTTTTTGCCAAAATGGGAAGCTAATTGACTAATTATATCTTTATCTATAAGATTAAATCTAACCCCTAATTTTTTTTCATCTTGATTGAATTCAATTTCAGTAATATTTACTAGGGGTTCGGCTAACAAAGGTAAATTAATTTTTGCCATCAACTGCATAAAAATAGAACACGGATATCTTTCTTTTAAAACAGAAAGATATTTTTTATCAGCTAGATTGATATTGGTAATATTATTCGCTACTGGGTTGATCATGTTATAATAATCAAGTGATTTATTGTTAATATATTCTGCATGTTGATTATTCTTATAACCATCAAAAATCAGTCTTGAGAAAAAAATCACAAAAAAAATAAAAATTATCAACGATAATCTACAGAATTCGTCGATATATTTTTTCTTTTTACTATGAGCTATAAATTCACCTTGTAAAAAATTAATTTTTACAGAATCTACATTTTCTGCTAGTAAAAGTATCGGCTCGATAGAAGGATGAGATATCCAGTGAATATCACTTTTTTCTTGTGTACTAAAAGTATGAATAGTTTTAGGATGAATAACATGAGGAATCAGTTGGTTAAAGTCAGATGAATTGATTAAAAAACCCGATACCTGATCTTTTCTGATTAGCCATTGCTGATCAAGTTTTATTGCCGTCCAAGCATCATCAAATGAAGGTAACGCGAGGATATCAGGAATTAGGCTATCAGCTGAAAGCTTAGCAGATTTTAACCATTGTAGCCATTGATGGATTAAACTTTTCTCTATAGCTGCGATAAAAAAATCTTTTCCTTGTTGCTGTAATTTTATAATGTGTAATTGTTCAGCATCAGTGGCTATAAATTCTTCTAATAGATAAGGAATAGACTTTATATTCACTTTTCTTACAAATGAAATACGACGAAAAATAATACAATCAGCAGGTGCTAATATCATAGTTCGATAATGTGCATATTTAGATAATTGTATTAATTCGTGTATATTTTTAAAACATCCGTGTTTATCATTTCCTTTTTTTTCAGGTATGATGATGCTCCAATAAATAGGTTTATCTTCACTTTTACCTAAGCGAATAACCAACTTTCCTGTTATTATTGATTTTGTTTTTTCCATCGAATTACTCATTTATTCCATATTGCCGTTGTATTACTTCAACACCTTGTGATGTAACTTTAAATGTACTCTTCATACGGAAGTAATTGCCATTTTTTTCAATCCACATAATGGCATGAAAATAAATTTCTTCTATCGTTAACAATGTAGTTATATTTTTTTTAAACTTGGCGAGTTCATTATTATTCAATAATAAATGGTCGATAAATGCATCTACATTATGCCAACCTGATGTAGGTTTCATATTTATAATTTCTAATGCGCGTGCTTTATCTATTATCTTAGGAAAAAATGAAACCAATAATTGACTATGTAGTGGATTTAATGTATTGATATTAAATTTATCATCAGGTAGTGCACAAAGGATCCCTTTTAGTCGATTAAAGATATATTTGTCGATATAAGGTAACATGCGTAACTCCGTGATATCTTGGAACAACCTATTTGTTATCACCGGAGCTAGCTTGACTTTATTATTGTTACTCTGTTTTTGTTTTTTATTTAACCTGCTATTATTTGAACGCTTCCTGTTTAATATTAATGACATAATTTCATTTGCTTTCTGATGATGAACACCATTATAGATAAGTAAATTTTTAAAAACTTCTTCTGGATGATAAGACTCTTGAATTCTCTCATCAAAATTGGAATTGTAGAGAGCATTGATATTAAAACAAGCACTATCATTGAATAAGTTAACACTAATAATTGCATCATCAAGATAAATATATTGTTTTTTATTTACCCATTGTTGAATATTACTATTTTTTTTACCGAAATTAACAATTTTCTTAATACGGTTTCTGCACCTAATAATATCCATTTATCTTGTTGCTGAACCTGTAGAGTGGCGGTCATAAAAAAAATATGTAACCAATTCTGATTAATATTAATAGCTGGTATACTCATTAAAAGCAAAATAAATAATATAATTAGTAAGGCAATACCCCTCTGTCTCATTGAACCGCTTCCTGAGCTGTTAGTATCATCATTTTCCTGATGATATGCATATTTTCAAGTTGCAAAATCACTGCAACGCCTTTAGGCATCATGCTTGGGTGATCCCATTTTTCTATCCATTGCTTCCTATGATAAAATTTCAGCTGGAAATCCAGCACATTGCGCAATATAGTCGTAACATTTGGCTGGTCATTTGATAAATTATCGGGATAACGATAACTTACACGTTCTAATGTATTATTTTTAATTCGATACCTCACTCTTTCAAGATTAGAACGCGGGAATAGCCCAGCCGGGTTAAACCGATTATTCCGTATTAAATCAATACTGTTCTCGCCACTGTAAAGTTTTTCAGACTTAACGGAAAAATTATCTGATCCAGACAGCAGGATGATCGCATGGGTTATATCTCGCTCCAAAAATCCTATGGCTCGTTGAATATTAACTAATCTCGTTGATTTTTGTATAAATATTTCTGAACTTTTGAATGTGGTTCGCAAAACCTGATACGCAGTAAGATTCATTATGGAAAATATCGCCATTGCCAATAACATTTCTAATAATGTGAAACCATATAAATAGGTGTTTTTCATCTTTTTACCGCGTAGCCTATTAAAATAAAGTCTGGTTGTAAATTTGTTATCTCTTTACGTATTTCTATAGTAACCAAAATAAGATCTTTATTGGTTGATTCCCCACCCCGCCAGCGCCAATACCATTGTTGACCCGCTAGCTCATTATTTCCACTACTCCATATATATTTGGGCGGGTAATTATTAAGTTTTATTTCTACCAATATATTTTCTGCGATCCAGGATGCATATATACGTTCTTCTAGTCTGTTAAGCCCTCGTAGCTCTTCACTGATAGCAGTGACAATCGTTAGCCCTGCGATAGAAAAAATAACTAAAGCAACCATCACTTCTAATAATGTCATACCCTGATTTTTTTTCATCCCGTTAATTATCTATTCTACATGGAAAGAATTTTATTATTATCATAATTTATTGTTATTGTAGTATTTGTATCTTCATCGATCAGTTCTATAGTAAATATATTATTTTCGCCTCCAGGAAAAAAAATAATTATCGGATTAACATTGGTATCCATATGAGTACTTACTTTTATTTTTTTATTATCAATGTACAGTTGCATACGTATATTATTCGGTAATATTTTGTGTAATGGATATTGTTTTTGATACGTCTGGATCCAGAAATTTTCTGGCCAAATTACACTTTTTTGTACTATTTTTTTATTTTTGCAGTCAGAGTTGCAAAGCGTTAACAATTTCCATTCATGCTGGGATAACTGTAAAGAAAAAATATGTCTTTCTAACTCACTTCGTTGTATGACAAACTGTAAAGCAGATACTAGACGCTGGCTTTCCAAGACGACATTATTTGTTTGGTTCGGCATCGTCATTAAAGCGAAATAAGTTAGTCCCACGAGTAATGTTATCACGAGTATTATTTCCAGCAATGTAAAACCTTGCTGTTTCTGCATGATTAATTTTCCTCTCGTTCACCTGTTGTGACGATCCAATTACCAATATCATCACTGGTATCTATTATTCTATCGGGGCCTGATGAGAAAACATCAATAAGATTATGCTTTCCTGGATTTCTAATTTGATAATTTTCCCCCCAAGGATCACGAGGTAAACGGCGAATATAACCGTCCTGGCGATAATTTTTAGGAAACGGTGGCACTTTCGGTTTTAATACCAGTGCAGTTAACCCCTGATCATTGGATGGGAAATATTGATTATCTAGTTTATACATGTCTAAGGCGTTTTCAAAAATGGTAATATCACTTCTCGCCTTTTGATAATCTGCCGTTATTTTATTACTCATCAAATTAGGTATAGTTAAACCCGCTAATAAACCCAATATTACCATGACAACCATTATTTCTAATAAAGTAAATCCTGTTTCTTTTTGATGGGGTATATACATAATATTTTTCCTACAAATCGATCGCTTGTGAAATCTATTCTGTGAACTGGATTTTTCGTTGTTTTAAAAATGCTCATTTATTAGTATGTATATTTAATAAGGAAATCTTAGGATATTTTGACTTTATGTCACTCTTTGAAATTTCGCAAGAGATCTAATGGATAAAAAATTAAGCCATTAACGTATTAAGATCCATGATAGGCTGTAAGATAGATAAAATAATAAATAATATCAATGCTGCCATAATAATTATTAATAAAGGTTCGAACAATGTCATAATTATTTCTATTTGATGAGAAAACTCTTTCTCTTGTATCTTAGCCACTCGTTCTAACATATTATTTATTTGACCACTACTTTCACCTGATGAAATCATATGTATGACTATAGGTGAAAATAGTTGACTTTTTTTTAATACTGCTGAAAGACTATTACCTTCGCGAATTAATTCTGTAGATTTTGATAACTGTCTACTTGCATAAATATTAGATGATACTGAGGCGCTAATAGACATCGCTGTTAGCAATGGGACACCATTACTATTAAGTATGGAGAGTGTTCTAGTATAACGTGCTGTATTTAATTTTATGCTCAGCTTTCCTAATAAGGGCAAGCGTAAATAATAACGATGCCATTGTATTTTCCATGATGGACGTTGTAATAATTTTTGTAACAATAAAATATTGCTAATAACGATCAAAATAAAAATGAAGCCATAATCGTGTATTTTATTATTTATCGTGATTAGAACACGGGTTGCTAGCGGCAGAGTTTTTTTCATATAGACAAATTGTTCGATAACTTGCGGCATGACGAAAGTAAGTAAAATAGCAATAATAGCAATGGAAACCGTAATAAGTAGACAAGGGTAGATCAATGCATGTGTTATTTTATTTTTTATCTTTTGTGATTGTTCAATATGATCAGATAAACGGTTAAGTACACTTCCTAAGTGACCTGATTTTTCTCCAGCTAAAACCATTGCCTGGTAAGTTGGATTAAACGTTTGCGGATATGATGCGATTGCATGGGAAAAAGAATATCCTGCAATGATCTTATTTCTTATTTTGTCTAGCAGTACAATCAGTATTTTTTTTTCACTTTGTTTTGATATTGTTCGTAATGCTTCTTCAATAGGTATAGAAGCGGTGATGAGTACCGCTAATTGTCGAGTGATAAACGCTAAATCAGTATAGTTTATCTGACGTATAAATAGGGTGGGATATAAGAAACGGCTATTATTTTTTTTAATACTTAATAATAACATGCCTTGTTTACGTAACAGGTGGCGAGCTTGTCTGGCTGTCTCAGCTTCTATACTTCCCTTGTATTTATTACCAGATTTGTCAGTTGCATAATATTTAAAGATATTCATTGATGTCTTCCTTGATGATCCTGAGTACTTCTTCAATACTGGTGATACCAGCAATAATTTTTTCTAACGCGTCATACTGAATGCTGAGAGTTTTATTCTTAACTAATTTTTTTAATTCAACTTCTCCTCTTCCATGATAAATGGCTTCCCGTACTTCATCATCTATTATAGATAATTCATGAATTCCAATTCTGCCTTGATAACCACTAAAATTACACTTTTGGCAGCCTACTGCTTGATAGCCAGAAAATGAAATACCATGATAATTAACACCCAGTGATTTAATATTCTCTGGTATTAATATATGCTGCTTTCGACAAAATAAACAGAGTGTCCGTACTAGCCGTTGTGACATAATAGCCAGTAATGAACTTGATAGCATAAAAGGTTCGATCCCCATATCATGCAAGCGAGTGATAGCACCAACAGTGCTATTGGTATGTAAAGTAGATAACACTAAATGCCCGGTTAAAGATGCTTGTACCGCTATTTTTGCTGTTTCTACATCACGGATTTCGCCAATTAATACCACATCAGGATCCTGTCGTAGTATCGCTCGTAATCCTCTCGCGAAGGTCATATCAACTTTTGGATTAACTTGAGTTTGAGATATGCCATTTAAATCGAATTCTATAGGATCTTCTATGGTCATTATGTTGTGGGTTGTTGAATCAATTTCCTTTAGAGCTGCATATAAAGTAGTACTTTTACCGGAACCAGTAGGGCCAGTAATTAAAATGATACCATGAGGCCGCTGTACTAATTTAATCATCAGATCATAATTTTTTGCTGTTAGCCCTAAATATTTTAAGTCTAATTTAATATTATTTTTATCAAGTAACCGCATTACAACCCTTTCACCGTGATTGGAAGGTAATGTAGAAATACGTACGTCTAGTGTTCTACCAGCAATATGTAATGCGATACGACCATCCTGAGGTAAACGTTTTTCAGCGATATCTAATTGAGCCATGACTTTGATACGAGAAACCAATAAAGAGGCTAATTGAGACACTGGTTCAATAATTTTTTTTAATACACCATCAATTCGAAAACGGATAATTAGATTATTTTCAAAGGGTTCTATATGAATATCTGAGGCTTTTGCTTGAATGGCTTCTGTAAGCATCGCATTGATTAATTTAATAATAGGGGCTTCATCTGAAGTATCTAATAAATCATCATTTTTGGGTAATTTTTCAGCCAATGTATAAAAATTTAGCTCATTACCCATATCTTCCATAATTTGTCGTGCTTGCATAGAGTCTTGTTGATAGACGCGTAGTAAGCAAGTTTCGAATTCTTTATCGCTTATCAGACTGAATTCTGTGGGTTCAATCGCTAACCGACGGCCTTCTAAATAAGCATCGATCATTACTGAAGAACGGCAGAGTAGTTTGCATCCCGATTTTGTAGGTATAATTATTATGCCATTATCCTTAGCCCAGCTGAATGCTAGTGGTGGCGGAATGGGGTTTATCTCTGCGGTGTTCATTCTATCTCCTTAGAGTCTGTAAAAAGTCTATTGTATTGTGCAAATTTCTATTTAAATTTTAATAAAAATTATTGCACTTGGTTCAATATTAATTTTACTCCCTATGGTTATGTCGTTACTCTACTCTACCGTTTTCATTCAGTGTATAAAAATCCTGGATATCATGCAGAATATTAAAAATAATATTATCTTTTATTTTTCTATTGATGTTTTTATTTATTTCATTAAGGTAAGTAACGCTATCTATTTTAGTAGTAAATTTGTTAATTTTATGATCGGTTGTATCAGTATGATCTATTGGTTCACGAATAATAGTTGGTTTAATAAATAGAATAAGATTCCGTTTTTCAATTTTATTTTTATTACTTCTAAATAAAAAACCAATAATGGGTATATCACCTAAAACAGGAATTTTATTAACTATATTTGATTTTTTTTTATCCAGCAAACCACCGACAACGACGGTTTCACCACTCTTAACTAATACTGCGTTATTGACTATCCGTTTATTAAAAATTGAGCCTAATTCATTATTGTGATTCACTGAGTTTTCTGCAATACTGGATACTTCTTGCTGAATTTCTAGTAAAACAGAATCATCTTGATTAATTTGTGGTTTAACTTTTAGCATAATGCCGACGGATTGACGTGAAATAGAATTATAAACTTTATCTGTAGATGTGGTTTGGGTTGAGGTTAATACCGGCACTTCCTGACCGACATTAAATTCAGCTACCATATTATCCAAAGTGACAATACTTGGAGTGGCTAAAATATCATTTTTTGAATTAGTTGACAATGCCATAAATAAACTATTCCAGTTACCACGATAAAAACCAGTAGTTAATCCGTTAACACCATGGAGTGTTGTTGATATAATATTATTACTGTCAAAATTGTTTAAATCATTTTTTTTATGTGAAGCTGTTTTTATAAAATTTACACCACCACCCGAGGTGTTTGACCATCTAATACCTAAATTAAGACCCGTATTATCATGAGATTCGACAATAATGGCCTCAACTAAAACTTGGGCACGTCTTATATCCAATTTTTCGATAACCTGTTCTAAATCATGCATGACATCAGGAGGCGAAGTAATGATCAAAGCATTTGTCTGTGTATCTGCTTTTAGCATGATTTTCTCTTCAGGTAAAATAATCTTGGTATTTTTCATGCTTTTTTTGATATTTGAATTCATACCATTTAACACATTGAGTAATTGATCCGCTTTGGCATATTTTAAATAAATCACTTTCGTTTTACCGCTAGTCACTCGTTTTTTATCTAAATATTTGATCATTAGCGATACTTTTTTGCGTGAATTTATATCACCACTGATTAGGATAGAGTTTGTCCTTTCATCGGCAATGATTTTGAACGTCATTGGTATCGTTGGTTTGTTATTACTTGTTGGTGCTAGTAGTTCATTAATAATCCGTATTACCTCGGTAGCCGATGCATAAACTAATTTATGCACCTCTAGTACTGAATTAGAAGCTTGATAAAGATTAACGGGTATGATCTTCAATATATTGTTAGGCATTTCTGATACGGTATAACCATGTACATCAAGTACATGAAGAAAAAATTGATAGTATTTTTTCTTATCTAAATTTTCATAGCTACGTACAGAGATTAAACCTTTAACTTTAGGATCCATGATTATCGTTTTATTTATATTTTTACTGACTGTATTTATGAATTCTTTGATGTCAGTATCTTTAAATTTTACTGAAAATTCTTCAGATAATAGATTATTAGAATGGAACAAAAAAATTAATAAAACTAATATATTCTGACCAAAATAGTTTTTTATTAATTTGTCTTTGGTTGTTATAATTTTTTTTATCATTATAAAGTCCATAGACCATTTACTGTACTGGATACAATAAACTTCTCTTATTAAATATTAATCTAATACCATAAAAAAATATCCAATATCATTTTTTATTATTATCCTATCGTTAAATATTCTCACTATTATCGCTTTATCTTTTTTTATCTCGTCTCGGATAAAATAGCTGGACTGTTCGTTGTCTCTCTCAATGATGGATATAGAATTTAAAGGATTAGTGCTTTTTACAATACCAACTAACTTTGATTCTCCATTGTATTTTTTTGCATTATAAAGTATTTTTTCATCTGTAATTTCTTCTATTTCTGATAAAACTATCTGATGGGTATGGTGAGTAGCTAGCTGGAAGCAACCAAGTTCTTTTATTGCTATTTCCCTAGAAAGAGTGTTATTTAACCTTTTTATATGAGATGTTGCAATATCAAAATGTAATTCAGGTATTTCATTTTTATAATGATAGTTAATAACATCTTTGAATAAGGTTATAGTATAGTATGTATATAAGCAGATCAGAAGAGTTTCTAGGGCAAACCATATCCTATTTATGGAAAAAAAAGAGGCAATGCGTACTCTTGTTATTAATGAGAAAAGCATTGCCTATCCTATGGTTATTTGAGTTAATATAGATAGCTAAAAAGGAAAATGCTCAGTTATAAGCTAGCGATCTGCTTGATGATATCCGTTAAAACGGTCGCTACATATGTTATTCAGAGGAGAACGTAATAGGCTAGTGTCTAGCCGTAATCCATACCTATTTATGGTTTTTATAATACCAACTGGGATTTTAAATTCGTTCAATAGTGTCCTGAATTTATGAATGAGTTGATGATAGTTGTTATCTGAGATCCCCTTGTGATTTTCATACCATACTACCTTGATAATATCTTGCTTCCTATTTACATCATTAAAAAGACACATTACCAGTCTTTTTTGTTTTTCATTTATGTTAATGGTCAATCTTTTATTATGAAAATGTATTTTATTCATACAACAGTCTACTGAAACTTCTGAGCCATAATCGATGATACCTTTACCGTTGATATCAATGAATTTGCTCTCGGTGACCACAGATACGGTATCGACATACATAAGCTACTCCCTAATATTCAAAAAAAAATCAATAAGTTAGATTTTTAAAAATAAAAAAACAACATGATCATTAATATATAATGAGTTCAGTAATAATTATTATTTATATTCAAGAGACGAATCAAATGAAATTATATAATTAGATCATATTTTATTACGAAAGATATAATCTACGATATATATGAACATAAAAAAACATCATAAATAGTGATAAAGACAAGAACAAACAACGCAAAACCCAGCCAGTGCACCCTTAGCATCAATGTCAACGAATATACCATCAATCTAGTTAATTTAAACTTATAATAACAACGATAAATATATATAATTATCATTATCAATCGATGTAACTTATATAAATGAAAACAAGCCACCTAGAAATGTAAAATTCAGCCAAATCACGACTTTTTGCAGTAAAAAGCTTACCCTTTCATTTATCACGTAATGGTCTCTAACATATTTAGTTCTAAAGATCATCACAAAGATATATTGATGAGGCCACAATAAAGTAAATATAAGTGAAAATAACACTTTCTATTATTGTAAATACTCTGCTTTGTCAATGATAAAAGATAAATAATGTATATCCTACATATTTAGAGTAAGAACTGAGTCGAGTCAAAATTAGCACCATTGTAGAAAAAAACCACGTCCATCATCTCATGTAAGACGGCTGGAAGAAGCTACATGATTGATGGTATGTAACCTCAAAATTTTTAATAGTCTGTTCGAAATCTACTACGCTCGTTAATGGATAGGAGAAGATGCATGGACGCGAAGGAGGATGATGCATTCGAATACACTAAAACTATCAGTATTGGATAATTTAGTTGGTTTTCATGCAAAAATTTTAATAAAGACTAAAAACCACCAATCAGGCTTCTATTGCTCCCCGTAATTTTTTCATGGCATTTTTTTCTAACTGCCGGACACGTTCAGCAGAAATATCATATTGATCGGCGAGTTCTTGTAACGTAGATTTGTTACCATTATTCAACCAACGGGCACGGATAATATGCTGGCTACGTTCGTCCAACTTTTCTAACGCATACGACAATTTGTCTGCTGCGTGGCTTTCCCAATTGCCTTCTTCAATGCCGTCAGCGAAATCGGATTTTTTATCCTGTAAATACAAAACTGGAGCAATAAGTTGGCCATCATTCGTTTCATCATCTGGTGAAAAATCGAACGTCATATCTTGAGCGGACATACGTGATTCCATTTCTCGGACGTCTTTATTGGTCACACCCAATTCTTTGGCAACCATATCTACTTCATCCTGATTAAACCAACCTAAGCGCTGCTTAGATTTTCGCAGATTGAAGAATAATTTACGTTGAGCTTTGGTTGTCGCAACCTTAACAATTCGCCAATTACGCAGAACATATTCATGAATTTCTGCTTTGATCCAATGTACTGCAAAAGATACTAAGCGTACTCCCACTTCAGGATTAAAACGGCGGACTGCCTTCATCAAGCCAATATTGCCCTCTTGAATCAGATCCGCTTGCGGCAAACCATACCCCGAATAGTTGCGAGCAACATGGGCGACAAAACGTAAGTGAGATAGGACAAGTTGTTTGGCCGCATCCGAATCACCTTGATAATACAGGCGTCCAGCTAACTCTCGTTCTTCCTCTGCTGTTAACATCGGATAGACGTTAGCAGCCCTAATATAAGCCTCTAGACTCCCTTGAGGCATCAAAGCTAAAGTTTGCATTTCTTTGCTCATTTGGATCCTCTCAACAAGCAGCACGCGCAGATTTGTGTATATCACTACTGCTACCACGGCCATTCTAGCATGCTTGAATCCAAATTCAAGAGTTGATCCACCCATTAGAATTTAGCCTGGATATCTATTTAATATTATCTAAATGTCGGTCGAGTTCGCTATGTGTTTTTTTATCTTTCAGACGGTTTATACTGGTCTCCATTGAGAGATTTTTCCATTTTTTAAAATACTAAAATATTAAGGAAGCGTAAAAACACTATGTTGAGTTATCGTCACTGTTTTCATGCAGGCAATCATGCGGATGTTTTGAAACACTCTGTTCAGAGTTTGATTATTGAGTCTTTAAAGGAAAAAGAAAAAAGGTTTTTTTACTTAGATACTCATGCGGGAGCGGGTCGTTATCAATTAGGCAGTGAACACGCAGAGCGTACCCCTGAGTATTTGCAAGGTATTGCCAAAATCTGGCAAGCCGACGATTTACCCGCTGAAATTATCCCTTACCTAAATGCAGTAAGAGCCCTCAATCAGGGCAAAAAATTGCGTTATTATCCTGGTTCACCGTTGATTGCCCAACATTTATTGCGGTCGGGTGATAAGATGCATTTAACGGAGCTGCATCCTGGTGATTACAAGCTACTGCGTAATGAGCTTTCTAAAAACGAACATGCTAAGGTACAGCGTGTGGATGGTTATCAACAGTTAAAGGCAAAATTACCTCCTCTTTCACGTCGTGGTTTTATTTTGATGGATCCGTCTTATGAGATAAAAGATGATTATCAGCGTGTGGTAAAGAACATTGAGGAAGGCTATAGGCGCTTTGCTACCGGTATCTATGCATTGTGGTATCCAGTAGTATTACGCCAGCAGATCAAAAAAATGATGGGGCAGCTGAAAGACACAGGGATAACGCATATTCTACAAATTGAACTGGGAGTACTTCCAGATAGTGACAGGTATGGCATGACAGCCTCCGGTATGATTGTTATTAATCCACCGTGGAAGCTAGAGCAGCAAATGGCGATTTTGTTGCCTTGGTTGCGTCAGGTTCTGGTGCCTGCGGGTTACGGTCATATTTTATTAAAATGGCTGGTACCTGAGTGATCGTCACTGGATTTCTTTTTGTCTGCAGTTCAATGGGGGCTTCGTAAGATCGTAAAGATATCTAAGAACCTGTTCGAAATCTCTTGTGTTCACCGTGTTTTGTTCAAGTAATTCGTCAAAAACGAGCTCAAAATGCGCATTTACTCCCTTTCTTGTATACAAAGAGTAAATTGCGCACTTTCGTCAGTTCTTTCCTGTCTGAGTGTTGGTCATGACGATTTTTGAACAGGTGATTAGCCAGTGACCAATACTGCATGTCGCATAAATGGTTTAGTTGTACTAGGCCTGGTTATGGAGATATTAGACTTTTCGATATTTACCCAGCTATGGATGCCTGTTGTTAACGCTTCCGTAGTCGTTGCTGATTCATCTTTTAGATCTCTGGAGGTAAATTTCTCTCCGTGACCAAAGTCTACTTCACTGTTATTAATAAGGATGTGCCGGGCATTGTAGATGTGTTCGGTTTGTAGCATCAAGTGATCACCATGATATTGGTATCTGATTTTGCTACTCCCCATACACTGACCATCAGCACCATATTTGGAGGTATTCTTTTTGATCAAACGCCCCTGACTGTCTCGTTCATAACAGGATTTACTATGACCAATTAATTGACGACTGGCGTACTTGGGCAGGCTAGAATTTTTCAGTACGCCATTTTCATCAAAGTCGTCACCATTACTTCCAACGATCCGATCGTCAGCGTATTCAGATTTTTTGTCATAAATTAACCATCCCTTGGCATTGTAGTGTAATTCTACGGCGTCTATAACCTGATTATCTATGTTATATTTAAAAATGTTGAGAATGATACAACCATCCGCAGCGTACCTGGACTTGTATTTACTAATAACTTTATTATCTTCGTTATACTCAACTTCTAATCTTTCAATTAACTTTCCCTGGTTATTGTATGTACTCGTGCTTTTACTGAGTAATTGACCTTGTTGGTTAACCTTCCTAAGGTTTTTACTCATTATTTTTCCTGCATGGTATTTAACTGTTGAGGTTTCAGTTAACTGACCATTAACGTAATGATTGGTATCCTCACTGATCAACTGGTTATCAATACTATAGCTAAACGTAGTATTACTTCTGTGAATAACTTTTTTGCCTGCGTTGTACATTCCAACAGGATATTCAAATTTTTTTCGGAAACTCATTTGACCGTGGGTATTTTTATTGTAATAAAATTCGTTTTTACTGATAAGTTGACTATCCGCATTGTATTTCAGCTCCTGGCCGTAAGTAAGTAGCCCCTTGGGATCGTATTCAAACGTTGCTTCATCATGACCAACCAACTGCTCCTCGGCATCATGCTGATATTTAAGCTGACGGATTAATTTATCATTGTGGTATTCACATTTTATTTTATTGCGAATGGTCAACTGATTATCTGCATTATATTCATGTTCGACCCAACTGTTACCGATTAATCTGTCATGTTCGTCATGTTCCTCGCTAACGTTACTTGTAACAATTGACGCAGCTTTAACATAATCGGTTGGGGCTAAGAATATATTCATCTATTACACTCCATTGTTTAATAGACTTCTTGCAAAACCTACTACGTGCTGCACATTCTGCGTTACCTGGTGCTCTCAATTCTCGTGTACTCGTATGTACACTGCGGTTGCTACGCGCCAGGCGCTTTGACTTCGCAGCACTCGCTACGGTTTTGCAAGAAGTCTAATATTTTGTTCTACAAGATCAAATAAAATACGCTGCATGGTTTTTATTCCGTGCATCGGTTTCTGCGAAATCTTACGCAGGTGGCTACCAAAGCACAACAGGGAATACTGAAACGAGTACAGCAAAAAGATCCGCAGGATTATATCGCTCATTAGCAACGATTTTTATATTTGGTGTTTTTAATCCACCTTCAGTTCTGAAAGCATTGATCGCATTGATTGATAGATGGTAGCTTTGCTGGTCATAGCTAGGAAAGTTACTGCCGTTACCAAATTCGACCACACTGCTATAACCCGTGGGTCGGTGGTCAACGTCATAACCGACCTCAGTTTTGCGCATTAACCTACCCTGTTGATAGCGGTATTCGCTTTTATTACGACTATGGAACTGATTAGCGGCGTTGTAATGGGTGCTATCTTCGCTGAGAAGTTGACCACGATGATTGTAGCGAAAATCATTGTAAGAGGTTAAAACACTTTTATTATCGTAATTATATTTAAATTGACGAATTAATTTATTATTTTGGTATTCGCATTTTACTCTGCTACGACTAAGTAACCGACTATCCAAATTATATTTATCTTCTATCCACGTGCTATTAACTAACCGACCACGATTATCATGTACTTCATTGAAATGACTTTTAACTACTGAATAAACCTGAGTATTATTGTTTTGGTCTAAATTAACGTCCATGCGTAATGCTCCATCGTTTAATTAAATTAGAACACAAGCCCAAAGTTAAATCAAAAAAACCTCAGCCATCGATAATGGCTGTGACGATTAAAAATAACACAAAAAAAGAATAATTAACATGGAAGAACGCGATAAAATTCTGTCAGTCTTACCTGACTATTCCTATTGAATAAAGTAGAAAGCCTAGTATTAATGTATAATGGTATATAGTGGAGAATTATTAAAATTATTTATGAATTGATTGTTGGCCGTTGTTTCCGTTGTTTCCGCTGTTGTTGCTCCTACTGTTTATCGGCTATGCTATGCGGATTTATGATACCTAACTGTTTTTATTATAGGATTAGCCGCCGCCATGCAAGAGCAATATTGTCCAAAAGACATCGAATCGTACGTACAGCATTATTGGCAACAGCAGCAGACTTTTAAAGTGACTGAAGACAGTGGCAAAGAAAAATATTATTGCCTTTCAATGTTTTCCTATCCTTCAGGCCGTCTGCATATGGGACATGTGCGTAATTACACTATCGGCGATGTTATCTCCCGTTACCAACGTATGCTCGGTAAAAATGTGTTGCAACCTATGGGTTGGGATGCGTTTGGCTTGCCAGCGGAAGGTGCAGCGGTAAAAAATAAGACTGCTCCCGCTCCCTGGACTTACGAAAATATTGAACATATGAAGAGTCAGTTGAAATTATTGGGTTTCGGTTATGATTGGGATCGCGAAATCACCACTTGTAAACCAGATTATTATCGTTGGGAACAATGGTTTTTCACTCAATTGTATCAAGAAGGAATGGTCTACAAAAAAAACGCTGCCGTTAATTGGTGTCCACATGATTTAACCGTATTGGCTAATGAGCAAGTAGTCGATGGCTGTTGCTGGCGTTGTGATAGCAAAGTGGAACGCAAAGAGATCCCACAATGGTTTATTAAGATTACCGATTATGCTGATCAGCTGCTCGATGATCTGGATAAACTAGAAAGTTGGCCAGAGCAAGTAAAAACTATGCAACGCAACTGGATCGGTCGTTCTACCGGGGTAGAAATTAGTTTTGATGTTGTTGGCAGTGAAGAAAAATTAACTGTCTATACCACAAGACCAGATACTTTTATGGGTGTGACCTACGTGGCAGTGGCGGTGGGTCATCCTCTGTCTTTACAGGTTGCAGCAACAGACCCTTCCTTGGCCGAATTTGTCGATCAGTGTCGTAATACCAAAGTTGCTGAAGCTGAAATGGCAACGATGGAAAAGAAAGGTATGGCGACTGGCTTGTTTGCTATTCATCCTTTGAACGGTGAAAAAGTGGCTATTTGGGTGGCAAATTTTGTGTTGATGGATTACGGTACTGGCGCGGTGATGGCTGTGCCAGGCCATGACCAGCGAGACTGGGAGTTCGCCACCAAATATGGTTTGCCTGTCAAAGCTGTGATCTTGGCAGCGGATGGTTGTCAAGCGGATATAAGCCAGCAGGCGATGACTGAGAAAGGCGTTCTATTTAATTCTAATGAATTTGATGGTCTAAACCATGAGGATGGCTGTAACGCTATCACGGACAGATTGGTATCTATCGGTGTCGGTCAGAAGAAAGTTAACTACCGCTTACGTGATTGGGGTGTTTCCCGTCAGCGCTATTGGGGTGCGCCTATCCCTATGATTACGCTGCAAGACGGTAGTGTGATCCCCGCACCTGCCGATCAATTGCCGGTTATTCTGCCAGAAGATGTGGTAATGGATGGGATTAGTAGTCCAATTAAAGCCGATCCACGGTGGGCTGAAACCAGGGTCAATGGTTTTCTGGGTCTTCGTGAAACGGATACCTTTGATACTTTTATGGAGTCGTCCTGGTATTACGCGCGCTATACTTGCCCACAATATGATCAAGGGATGTTAGATCCTGCTGCTGCTAACTACTGGTTGCCGGTTGATCAATATATCGGTGGTATTGAACATGCCATCATGCATTTGATGTATTTTCGTTTTTTCCACAAATTGATGCGTGATGCCGGTTTTGTCGATTCTGATGAACCCGCAAAACGTTTATTGTGTCAGGGAATGGTATTGGCTGATGCGTTTTATTATCTCGGTGATAACGGTCAACGGGTTTGGGTTTCTCCGACTGATGCCATTGTTGAACGTGATGATAAAGGTCGTATCGTTAAAGCTGTCGATAGTGAGGGCCATCAGCTTGTGTATGCCGGCATGAGTAAGATGTCGAAATCGAAGAATAATGGTATCGACCCACAGATGATGGTTGAAAAATACGGTGCGGATACCGTTCGTCTATTTATGATGTTCGCCGCGCCTGCTGAGATGACCCTGGAATGGCAAGAATCCGGTGTTGAAGGCGCTAGCCGCTTCTTGAAACGTGTTTGGCGACTGGCTTTTTATCATCTTGAAAAGGGTGTGCCTCAACCACTGGTTATCTCTGACTTGAATAGCTCACAAAAATCCTTGCGTCGTGATCTCCATAAAACCATTGACAAAGTCACTGATGATATTGGTCGTCGTCAAGCGTTCAATACCGCTGTTGCGGCAATCATGGAGCTAGTGAATCAGCTAGGCCGTGCATCACAGGATACTGAGCAAGATCGGGCGTTGATGCAAGAAGCATTGCTGGCGGTGGTACGTATGCTTTATCCATTCACACCACATATTTGTTTTAGCTTATGGAAAAAATTAAAGGGCATAGGAGATATCGATAGCGCGCCTTGGCCGATTGCCGAGCAAGAAGCGATGGTTGAAGCTTCCAGATTAGTGATCATACAAGTAAACGGCAAAGTGCGTGGTAAAATCACGGTAGCCGCTGATGCAACTGAACGGCAAGTTTGTCAAGGTGCTACTCAAGAATATTTGGTGGCTAAATATTTAGAGGGGGTTACAGTACGTAATGTGATCTATGTTCCAGGCAAATTGCTGAATTTTGTTGTAGGTTAAAGGAGGCGTTGTGCGCCATCGTATTTTAACATTATTGTTGGGGCTAGTGGTGCTAGTTAGCGCTGGTTGTGGTTTTCATTTACGTGGTGTGATCCAAGTGCCGCCAGAACTACAAACTATGTTACTGGAAAGCAGTGATCCTTATGGTTCATTAACACGTTTTGTACGTCAGCAATTACGCTTGAGCAATATCAATATTGTTGACGACGCTATGCGTAAGGATATACCGACATTACGGATCATGAGTTCTTCTGATAGCCAAAGCACAGTGTCAATTTTTCAAGACGGGACTACTGCCGAAAATCAGTTAGTACTGCGGGTGCAAGCTCAGGTGCTGATACCAGGGCAGGGTATTTATCCGTTACATGTGACTGTGTTCCGTTCCTTCTTTGACAACCCGTTAACGGCGTTAGCCAAAGATGCGGAGAGCGATATCATCCATCAAGAAATGCGTGAACAAGCCGCTCAACAACTAGTACGGCAACTGCTGATGGTAGATATGAAAAAAATCAAAGAGGACGAGAAAAGTAACGCGATACCCGCCAATAATGCTGTTGCAGCTACTATCTCTGCCAAATGATACGCCTCTATCCAGAACAACTTTCCGTGCAACTGCAACAAGGGTTGCGCGGTTGTTATCTATTCTGCGGTAACGATCCTCTGTTGTTGCAGGAAAGTCAAGATACTATCCGCCACACTGCTCAGCGTCAGGGTTTTACCGAATATTTCAGTATTATCCTGGATGGTCATACCGAATGGGAGAACATTTTCACCCTTTGTCAGGCACGCAGTCTTTTTGCCTGCCGCCAGATTTTGTTGCTTATTTTTCCTGATAGCGGGCTGACAACACTGATGAGCCAACAGCTCATTAGACTGACAGCGTTACTGCACCCTGATATTTTACTGCTACTGCGTGCCAATAAGCTGACTAAAGCTCAGCAAAATAGTGCCTGGTATAAAGCATTAAGTCAGAATGCGGTCTTTGTAAGCTGTCAAACGCCAGATCAAACCCAGTTGCCCCGTTGGATCAACAACCGTGCTCAAAATATGAAGTTGGATATAGATGCGGCGGCGATCCCGTTACTTTGTCACTGCTATGAAGGTAATTTGCTCGCACTTTCACAAATGTTACAAAAGCTGTCGTTACTTTATCCCAATGGTAGACTCACGTTGCTCCATGTCGAACAAATGGTCAATGATGTTGCTCACTTCACACCTTATCATTGGTTAGATGCTCTCTTGACAGGAGTGAGTGGGCGAACCTGGCATATATTGCAGAAATTGCAGCAGGAAGAGGAGCCTCCTGTTATTCTGCTGCGAGTTTTGCAACCTGACCTACTGTTATTATTGACACTAAAACGTAATATGGAGCAGGTTCCATTATGCAACCTGTTCGAACAGCATAAAGTTTGGCAGAATCGTCGTAATATAATGACGGAGGCACTGCAACGCCTTTCGTTATCTCAGATCCAGCAAGCCGTACACTTATTGGCACAAATAGAAATCGAGCTGAAACATGACTACGGTCAATCGATATGGTCGAGGCTGGAAACTTTATCTATGCTGCTGTGCGGTGCAGCGTTACCTGAGAGTTTTCTCGATGTCCACTAAAGCGACGGATCAGCAGCAAGCTATTTCTAGTTTGTATGCTCTATTTGGTGGAACTTTTGACCCCATTCATTATGGTCATTTACGACCCATAGAAGTCTTGGCACAACAGCTAGGGTTACAACAGGTTATCCTGTTACCTAATCATGTTCCGCCTCACCGTCCGCAACCGGAAGCCAACCCGTGGCAACGTTTGAAAATGGTTGAATTGGCGGTAGCTGATAACCCATTGTTTCGTGTAGACGCACGTGAATTACAATCTAGCCGTCCCTCTTACACCATCGATACTCTTGAAATAATACGTCAACAGCAAGGTGCGGAACTGCCGTTAGCATTTATTATTGGACAGGATTCATTGCTATCGTTACATAAATGGCACAGATGGCAATCACTGTTGGATGTTTGCCATCTGTTAGTTTGCACTCGACCAGGTTATAGCAATAGATTAATAAACACTGAACTACAGCGGTGGTTGGGTACCTATCAAATAAATGATGCAAAAAAACTCAACCAACAACCAAAAGGTTATATTTATCTGGCTAACACACCCTTGTTGGATATTTCTGCAACTGATATTCGTCGCCGCTACCATCAAAGGCAACGCTGTGATTACTTGTTGCCACGTGCAGTTCAGCAATATATTGAGTTACAAGACCTATATCGTTAATAAAAGTAAGGCGTTAACCTTGCAGGTTGATTACTTTTATTGCAGTAACGTTCAATCGAGGTATTCTACTTACTATAAAATTGGGGGCGTATAATTTAAAAATTTACTACACCAATTTTTAGCCTCGGCTGTGTTGTTACAGCATAGCGGAAAGACGTTTTTATCTCTTGTCACTTTAGAGCATTTTTCGCATAGATCCCGATCCGCTCCACCCGGTTTACATTCAGGACAATTTTCCATAGAAAACGATGCCGCTAAGTTATTGGCTATTTCTGAGTTGGCGGGGGTGATTGCCTGGATGGAAACTGATAGACATAAAAAAAAACCTGCTACTATAAATTGTAAAAACTTCTTCATCAAAAATTCCTTTCTACTAAAAATATATGGGGATCAATCTTGCCAACACATCTTGATAATTTGCTTAAAAAACGAAATAAGTTTTTCATTTTTAAGCTTAGGTAGACATGTTACTGGTATAAGGATAATTATGAAACTCACTGGTGTAAATTATTAAAGCGATATTAAAATGTAAAAGGGGGATAGAAAAATTATTAATTTATTGTATTATAAAATAAAAATAGTAGATATCTCTGTGTGATCGGCTGCTAATTTACATAATGACAGTTAATAATTATTAAGTGAAAATAAGACCGATATTTTACTCCATGATGACAAAATTTCAGCGATCCGTTGACCTCCGAATTTAGAGGATACGGTTAATAAGGCGGTCAATGTGGATCCTGCGTATGCGACGAATGAGCTTGCGTACCTTAATCGGATATTGTTGTAAACTGTCCAATTCAAGGTAATGTGTCAATACTCGAGTGTGTCTACGGATGGATAATAACTCTTTAGTGCGCTGTTCCTGCATCTGACGTTGAGGATCATGAATAAGAATGGCATTTTCTAAATCCAGATGCCAGGCACGCGGATTTAGATTATTACCGGTGATCAATTGCCATGTATCATCTACCCAGATCCCTTTTAGATGATAGCTATTATCACCATCTTTCCATAGACGAATAATAAGTTGACCGATATCCACATAGCGTTGCAGACGCCTAAAAAAACGCCGTAGATTAATTTCATACAGATAGGGTAAGGTACCGATCATCTTAAAAGGCTGATTTTCTGGGATATAAAAATCATTTGCTGTTTTATCACCAACGATAATTTCAACCTGCTTGCCCTTCCGCAATAAATAGGTGATATTGCGCATCAATAATGTAGGTAGGTTAAAATACGGAGTACAAATAATGAGGTGTTGTTCAGTGGAACACATCAGAGCATGAATCGCATTATTTAGTGGATTTTTTTTGCCTAGCCCCACCAAGGGAGTCACTGCTAATTCTTCATTATTTGCATCATTAGCAAATTGATAACCAACATCACGTAACTTAAGGCGAAACTGTCGGGTTTCACTTTTAATGTCAGAATTTTTCGGGCGATCACGGCGATCCAAACGCTGTACTGCTCCGGTGTTTAAAACCTGTTGTTCAATATAAGCCAGCATAACAGCGGCTAACGCCGGATTTTTAATTAATTGATAACGATCATAACGATATTTATCATGTTGATAGAGATAAACATCATTAATACTGGCTCCGCTGTAAATAACGCTATCGTCAATGATAGAGCCTTTCAGATGTAAGACCCCCAAAGCTTCACGTGTATTAACCGCGACTCCGTAAATAGGAACCGCAGTTCCTGCATTTTTTTCAGCCATCTGGCAATACCAATCTGCATTAGTATTTACCGCCACATCTCCGATACGACCCCGTTGCGCTCGATGCCAATCTACCAATAGACAGATTTTTAATTCGGGTCGTTGTTTTTTTGCTTGATACAAGGCAGCGAGTATACTTTGACCTGCTTCATCCTGTTCAAAATAAAGCGCTATCAGATAAATACGTTGGGTTGCCTGGGCAATGAGTGCTAGCAGTGTGGAGCGGAAGATTTTAGGACAGTACAACGTTTGGATGTCATCAATGGCCTGGGGAAGTTTAGGCAAACAGCAGAGCTGTTGTTGGTGTTTACCACGTTTGAATTTTGACAACATCACAGTGGGTTTCTTCTCTATTATTATTTGAGGGCAAAACTGTTACAGCTAAGAACATGCACTTTAAGGAGCGGGTGATAATATCATTACTTTGGAGATTATACGCAAGTTTTACTCATTCGAACTGTCGTTCATGACGATTTCGAATAGGTTTTCAGGATTTAATTAGACTCAAACCTATCCTTCACTAAGGAGAGCGCCTGTTCAACAACCATAATATTCGCACCAGATTTATAAGCATTCTCGCTTAAATGACGTCGCCACTGACGCGCGCCGGGAATACCTTGGAATATCCCGAGAATATGGCGGGTAATATTGCTAAGACGGGTCCCTTGAGACAATTCCTGTTCAATATAGGGATATAACGCTTCTATTGCGCTTACGTTATCGACTATCGGGGGCTGAGAATGAAAAAGTTCAGGATCTACCTGAGTTAAAATAGCAGGGTTTTGATAAACTTCACGCCCCATCATCACACCATCAACATGTTGGAGATGATCGGCAGCTTCCGCCAATGTTTTTACACCCCCATTAATGGCGATGGTTAACGTTGGAAAATCACGTTTAAGTTGATAAACACGGGCATAATCGAGCGGTGGTACTTCGCGGTTTTTTTTCGGGCTTAGCCCTGAAAGCCAAGCCTTACGGGCATGAATGATTAAACTGCGGCACTCACCTTTATCGGCAATTTTTTGCACGAATTCACATAAAAATGCATAACTATCTTGTTGATCAATCCCGATACGTGTTTTCACAGTGACAGGAATGGATACTGCATCGTGCATGGCACTAATACAATCGGCGACTAGATCGGCCTCCGCCATCAAACAAGCGCCAAAACGACCATTTTGTACTCGATCAGAAGGGCAACCAATGTTGAGATTAATTTCATCATAACCTCGTTGCTCCGCCAGTTTGGCACAATACGCTAACGCCAGTGGGTCATGGCCACCTAATTGCAATGCAATGGGATGCTCTTGTTCGCTATACGCCAAGTAATCGCCTTTGCCATGAATGATGGCACCAGTGGTAACCATTTCGGTATATAACAACGTTTGTCTGGTCAGCAAGCGATGAAAATAGCGGCAATGACGATCAGTCCAATCCAGCATCGGTGCTACAGAGAAACGGTGAGGGGAGGATTTTACTGGATTTTCAGATAATTCATTGGGTTGGCTTAGATTTTGAGTTTCTCTATTTTGGTGCATTTTGGGCCGTTTTGTCGTATTTTTGTATTCTTGGTACACCATAGGGTACACTATTTAAATGGTGTACCAAGAATACAGGATTAGCAGAAGTATGGCTTACTATAACATAGTAAAACGTCCCCGTGCTGACGGTACTGCAAGATACCGCTGTACTGCAGGCGTAAAAGCAGGTGGCAAACATCTGCACCGCGAAACAAGAACCTTTGGAAAATTAGCCCAAGCCAAAACATGGGGGGTAAAACGAGCAGCCGAACTGGAAGAAAATGGTGTACCCAACAGCAGCGACATCGGGAAAATGACCGTTGGCGAACTGCTAAAACGTTATATTAATGATCCAAATCTTGGTGGCAAAGCAGGCCGTACAAAACGCTATGTACTGGATATGCTGCTGGATTGCGACATAGCCGATGCCTTACTTGCAGACCTTTCCACAAACCACGTTATCGAGCACTGCCGCCACAGAAACGGCGCTGGCGCTGGCCCGTCCACTGTTAACCACGATGTGAGTTATCTCTCCTCTGTGTTAGCTTCTGTTAAACCTGTTTATGGAATTGACTACACAGCTAACCCGGCAACAGAGGCAAGGCCGCTCCTACTGCAAATGGGGTTGATAGGAAAATCTAAACGCCGCAGCCGCCGTCCGGTAAGTGATGAATTAGATAAATTGCTTGTGGGACTGGAAGCCAGAAGCGGTCATATTGCCGCAAAAATTCCGTTTGTCGATATTTTGAATTTCTCAATACTCAGTTGTATGAGGGTCGGTGAGGTGTGCAAAATCAGGTGGGAAGATATTGACGAGAAGCAAAAAGCGGTGCTGGTCAGGGACAGGAAGGATCCTCGTAAAAAATCGGGTAATCACATGCTGGTACCGTTGCTTGGCGACGCATGGACTATCGTGCAACACCAGCCGAAAACCAGTGAGTTAATTTTCCCGTATAATTCTCGTTCTGTCACTGCCGGTTTTCAACGTGTCCGAAATGCCTTGGGTATTAAAGATCTGCGTTACCACGATTTGCGCCGCGAAGGGGCTAGCCGTCTATTTGAGGCCGGATTCAGTATCGAAGAAGTAGCTCAGGTAACAGGTCACCGCTCATTAAACGTTTTATGGCAGGTGTACACCGAATTATATCCAAAATCACTACATGAGAAATTTTATGCTTTGCAGGGAACAAACCGTACTGGCAAATAACCTTGTACCTTGAATTTTGTGTAGCTTGTTATATAACCTTGATATCTGGGCTAGAGCCGGTAATTCAGTGTAATAGCGCATAAACATCGCATTAGTGTGGAAATCCATCATGTATTCATGCAATTGGTTAGAGTGAACTGTGAACTAAGCCGGAATAAAATGGGCCAGGGCGATGCAAAGATGATAGCACGCTACTTATACTTACCTAGCACCTTCAACGCTTTCTCGATAACATCGATTTTTGTTACTAAGACTAGGGTCTGTCCTTAAAGTTTTAGCCACATCAGAATAGATGCAAGTACAAGCCCGGCTTTAAACATAATGGCAGTTTTATCGTATCGGGTGGCAATACGCCTAAATTCCTTTATGCGACCAAAAAAACGCTCAACGGCATTACGTTCTTTATAAATATGTTGGTCATAAATGACTTCATTAATCCGATTTTTTTTCCCGGGGATCACGGGTGTTATTTGTTTTTCTTGTAGAAATTGACGGAAGAGATCACTGTCATAGCCTCTATCTGCCAAAAGATAATCGCAAGCATCACTTCCCATCAACACCTGTGCCTGTCCAATATCAGAGGCTTGTCCAGCCGTAATAACAAATTCCAAAGGCATTCCGAAAGCATCCACTTTTCCATGAATTTTTGAGGAAAATCCACCACAACTTCTCCCTAATCCTTCTTTTTCCTGACCTCCTTTTGCGCCAGCTGCATGCCGATGAGCCCGAATAATGGTTCCAGCAATCATGTCCCATTCGTGATCCCCATCTTTTTTTAAAAAACGCTAAAATGGCGTCTAAATGTCCTTTTTTTGCCCAGTTATTGTAACGGTTATACACCGTTTTCCAAGGTCCAAATTCAGGAGGTAAATCACGCCACGGGGCGCCTGTCCTCACGATCCAACACATCGCTTCAAGAAAGTTTCTGTCGTCTTTTCCATGCCTGCCTTTAGCACCAGGTAATAAAAATTTCAACGTTTCCCATATCCTGTCTGTTATCACTTTTCGGGCCATAGCTATCACCTTTTTATGGCGCTTTATTACATATTTTATTCTTTAGGGACAGAGCCTACTTATTCAAATTTATATTTATCAATATTTTATTAATTTGGTCTATATTTTTTATAAAATTAAATTATTACTAGCCAAATTTTAATAGTTAAAATGAAAATTACTTTCATTAATAAATTTATATATTTTATAAAGAAAAAATAGCAATAAGACTCATGTTAAGTATTTTCTCCATCTGTTGGGAATAATTTATTAACAACTTCAGCTGTATCATTACGTATCGTTTTAGCCATTAGTTGGAAATTAAATTTTTCATTTTTTTGTATTTCAGACATAAATGAATTCATACCTAATAACTTCTGACAAATAAAATTTGTTTTTACCATATTCTCTAACATGACTTTGTTCAACTCTGTTTGATTAAAGTTACTTTCCGTTTTTCTCTGCTGCAATTCATAGACTTTTAAACCTAACTCTATGAGCATGGAAGTTGTATTAGACGTATTAACTTCATGTTTTTTTGCTCCATCGTTACGTTTATTAAAAACAATCGTGTTTATTTTTTCTAAAATAGTCTTATTGATAAAAACCTGAAGTTTTGGCATGGTTAATCTCGATTAAAATCTAAAAAATAGAGTCTATTATAGATTCTTGCGAACTAATATACCAGAAAAAACAGAATCTAAATATAGTGTGTATTCGAGATTATGATATACACAACTTATTGTTATAAAATAAAAACTCATGTGGATTCTAAATAATGTTTATTTATGAATAAAAAATGAAAATGCATAAACATTCCAAATGTTAATATATTGAAAATTAAAGATAATCAGGCAAGATAACCTCTTGCGAGGGGTGTGGATATTTTTTCGTTAAAGAGGAGGTTCTTATTAATCCTGTTTAAGATTGAATTTTATGTATGACACGAGTTTAAATTTTAAAGAAAAAGTTAAGGAGCTTAGCTGTTTTTATAAAAATACAAATTATGATTTTAGCTGTTTATTAAAAATAATGTTAATACTGAATTCAATATTGACAGATGAAACCTACTAATCATACAAACTCATGTGGGAGATCTGTATTCTATCCTACCCAATTTACAGCGTTGTACAAAGTATTTTCTTAACTTACTCCTTTGGATCTTTTAGCCTAATTTATCAATATGACATAGCGTTTTTATAGTAATTTATTAAGCGTAAATAGCATATGACAAAATCAATTATTTTGGCCGGTAGACGACAATTAAAATGGCCGCCTATTTTTTCACTATGCAATAAAAAACTTGTTGCTTAATAGTAAAATAAGCGGTCTGTTTTGGTAATGAACTGAATTTCAAGCCATTCTGAGATGGAAATTCCAGATGCCAGTGCTGGGAAGGATGAAAGTCTCGTCAATAAAAGGTCGGCGATTACGTAAAGATTGAGTCATACACCCGAGTCGCTTGATTCCTGTGATGGCGTATTCAACGGTCATACGAATACTCGAAATAATCTTGTTTTCTTGTTTCTGTTCAAAAGACAAGGGCGTTTTTAGTGTAGAGCCTGAAGCGGTGGTAATGGATGCCTGGTATTCCAGTTTGAGTAATCTCAAGGCCATTTGTTCCATAACTGGATTTGGATCACCACTCTGAGAAAGAACCGGATTGTCAATTGTAACGTAACATTAGCCTCACTCGATATTCCAGAAGAAGGGCTTTCAGTGTACCTGCGGAGCTATGGCTGGGGTAACCGTCTTCAAGTTTGTGGCCAAACACGGTCGCATTGATTATAGCGTAGGCTGTATAAATTAATGTATAATTTCAAGATGACTTATCCATTAAAATTTCGCCAACATGTATTGGCTATTAAAGAGCAAGAAAAGCTTACATATGCCCAAACGGCCACACGTTTTTGTATTGGGACCGCAAGTCTGATGCGCTGGGCTAAACGAATAGAACCTTGTCTGACACGTGATAAACCCGCCAGTAAAATAGCTCGAGCGGCGTTGATTCTTGATGTGGAAACCTACCCTGACGCGTCTCAATACGAGCGAGCCCAACGTATGGGAGTGAGCGCTAGAGGTATCTGCCATGCGTTGAAACGGGCAGGGTTTAGCTATAAAAAAAACATTTTATCATCCAAAAGCCAACGCCCAATCCCGAGAAGATTTTCAGATCAAGATCCAGGCCTATGAAGCCAGCGAGACCCCTATTATTTACGTTGATGAAAGCGGTTTTGCTCATGGCATGCCCCGCCTCTACGGCTATTGAACTAAAGGTAGGCGGTGTTACGGTCAACATGATTGGCACGCTAAAGCACGTACCAATGTCATTGGCGCTCAGCTTAACGGAAAATTAACCACCGTTTGTGCCTTTGAATACAATATCAATAGCGATATTTTTCATGCGTGGGTAACCCAAGACTTACTGCCAAAAATCCCTCAAGGTGCTGTTATCGTGATGGATATAGCAGGCGCCATGTAACGTGATCTCTTTTGTTAATAAATATTATTTAATATCAATATGTTATTGCTGATTTTTATAATCAACTTATACGGCCCCTGCTATAATGTGAGCTTTCACAAACGCCAGGATATCCAGTCTGCTAGACAAAAATCTGGTTTTATTCTGGAATATCTCCCGACGTATTCTCCTGACCTGAACCCTCACTTTTACCCACAACGTTGAATGAAAAATGATTCAGGTGAAATTGGATTATTGGTAGAGTCAATAGTTAAATCAGGAAACAGGCACATGAAAACAGTAACGGGTAATGGGAATGAGTGGATCCGTGAAGAATTTCATCAAATTGATTTCGGAGATAAACGCCTTAAAGAGCGTTTTTTTGAAACAGCGGGCTTATTATCATCAAAAGCGTCAGGTTCAATTTACCCAAGCTGTCATGGCTCCTGGTCACAGGCCAAAGGAGCTTATCGATTTTTTAGCAATGAGAGAGTGAGCGAGAGCGCGCTATTCCGTACACATTGTGTGCAAACACAAAAACGTCTGGAGGGGCATTCACTGGTTTTTTCTCTTCAGGACACATCAGAGTTGAACGTTGACTCACATAAAAAGACAGAGGGGTTGGGAAGTATATCTAAAGCCTATCACAAACATAAAATGGGGTTGATGCTTCATGCAAGTTTGATGGTAACTCAGGAGGGCTTGCCGCTTGGGTTATCCTCGCTTAAATGCGGGTCACGTGTTTCCCGAGAGGAAACCCCTCAGGAAAAACAGCGGCGGCTTTATCAATCGACAATGAAAGAAAAAGAAAGTATTAAGTGGATAGAGACCCTCTACGAGACAGCGGCGCGGATACCCAAAGATACCTGCTTAATCACGCTGGGAGACAGAGAAGCGGATATTTTCGAACTTTTTCGGGTTGCAAGCTCACTAAAACCATTTTTTATTATCCGCAACCGGAAAGACAGAAAATTTATCGATGAAAAGGGGAAAAAAACAACGGTGCAAACCGCCTTGTCAAAGACGCCGATTTTAAAAACCATAGCACTCACCCTGCCCAAAAATCAGCAAAGGGTAGCAAGAACGGCTTATGTGGATATTCGCTCCATTTCAGGCTGGCTCCCCATTAGAAATAGTCTCGTTTATGGGCCTACCAATAAAGACGCTTCACGGCATATCCATGAAAAGGTTCACGTCTCTGCCATCAGTGTTAAAGAACAGCCTCCTCCAGAAGGAGTAGCGCCTGTCGAATGGGTATTATTGACCAATTTGACGGCCACTGACGCCTTTGAAGCAGAAGAGAAAGTGAATGGGTATAGACTGAGATGGAAGAGAGAGGAGTTCTTCAACACACTGAAATCAGGATGTTGTGTTGAACAATGTCGTTTAAATACGGCAACCAAACTAACGAAAATGATCACCCTCAAAAGCATTATCGCCTTCAAACTGATGTATATGACCAAAATGGCAGCGTTGTGTCCTGAGGCTACCTGCACCGATGTGTTGTCAAAGGTAGAATGGCAAACGCTGTATTGCAGAATACAGACAACAAGCCGCCTTCCCGAGCATCCCCCCACAGTGCTTCAGGCAATAACATGGCTGGGTCAATTGGGAGGATTTCTTAACCGACGTGCCGAGGGTTTACCGGGAATAATGTCGCTTTGGCGAGGGTATGAGATCCTGCAAGAAACTGTGAGATTGTTCATTATTCTTAATAACAAAAATTGTGGGTAAAAGTGAGATTTGAATCCCATTGAGAAGAAATGGGCTCATGCCAAAGCACGGCGTAGAAAAGAGAGGTGTGATGTCGATCACCTGTTTTCCTTCTTTAATTAAGTCATTTTATAACGCCGCTGCTATATGACGTTATGTTGAAAAAGCCGCTGCGAAAATCGCAGGGCGCAGCGCCTTCTTTAGCATAACGTGCCTTATACGCCCCCTCCAGCAGCAGAGCAAGGGGGTACCTGACCCAGGAAGACCTCCCCGCTTGAGTAAAAAGAGAAAAGACGCGTTGAGTAGATAACCGCGCAGGGGACGCGCGGGGACCCTCTTCCTTGGCGCCGTCAAGTCAGAAAACAAATAAAACGCCGGGATGAATAAAAAAAGAGCATGACGTTATGCCCTGCTGGCGCGCTATCACCCCAATATCCATACACCAGAGAAGGTCTCTATGAACTCCCACGACGTTATGCTTTCTTGGACGGCCGAAGGCGACAAACGCTTGCAGGACGCCTGTGCGTCCGGCAGCAAACTGCAACTCACCCACATGGCGTTAGGCAATGCTTCTACGCCCTTATCCATCACAGACCTTAAGCAGGCACAGGAGGTAAGAAATGTCATTTACCAAGTGCCGCTGGAGTGCGTGACGGTGGACAGGGAAAAGAACAGCGTCATCGGCGAGCTGATCCTACCTGAAAATAAAAAAGAGGAAGCCATCCGCGAAATCGGCGTTTTTGAGCTGGATACCTTAGTGGCCGTGGGGTACTCCTCCTCACCTTATAGACCCGTGCGCCAGGAAGGTGGCGCATTGGTCCAAATGGTACGCCTACCGCTCAATACTATCCCGGCGTCTGCCATCGAAACTGTGAGCAACGTGATTAACTTCAGGGAGTCGGATACGAGTTACCTTCATGCTGCAGAAAACTTGAAGGATGTGCTCGACAAAGTTCAGGCTCGCTTGAATCTCGAGTTAGGGACAGCGGCGACTAGAAACGTTGGCACGAATTCCTCTGAATTGATCACCACGGGTGATGCGGATAACCGCTATCTTAAGGGTTCAGAAAATTTGCTCTCGACCAAGGCAGAATTAAGCAAACTCACTAAGTTTTTTAATCTCTTTGTCGGCGATCCAGATGTGTTGACCTACCTTTTGCGATCAGACTTAACGAGTGATCAATTGGAAACCTGGTTGGCGAATGATAGTAATGAAAAAAAGTTCACCCGTCTTTTTACCAGCTCTGTGGCAATACAGATCATAGTCAGCAACAGTTCTACGTTTGGCATATTGGCCAACAGTACGCGCGCGATAGAGGCGGTAGTAAAGAGCGAGGGTATAACGGCTCTGGTTACGGCTATGGCTGTGGCGGTGAATTCATCAACTGTGATGGATGGTGTAGCAAGTTCCTTAACAGCAATGACAGCCGTAGCGGCTTCTCAAATTGCCATGAATGCGGTAGCAACCTCCTCACCAGCCAAAGAAGTCTTACGAAATTCCTCTACCGCTATGGCAGCAATAGGGGCGAACTCAATGGCTATTGCTAAACTCGCTACGGGCTTAGCGAGTGGACTTAGCCCGCAAAGCTATGCGGATATGACAGCCGTAGCCGCTTCACAAACGGCCATGGAGGCTGTAGCCGCTTCTCAAATTGCCATGAATGCCTTAGTTGCTAGTGCAGTGGCGTTGAATGCGATTGTTAAGTCGGAGTTAGCATGCAAAGCACTTGAAACTAAACTCCAGAGCCACCGAGCAGCGGTGTGCAGTGTTTTGAATGCTGCGTCCTCTAGCTTATTTACTACGCAGTCAAGAGTCCTGGCAGGGGATGGTCAAGTCACGAAGGAGCATGGCGTAAACACTGCAACTATCTATATTCCAACAGCTTGTTATGATGATACTTCTACCGGTGATACCGATTTTAGTGTGCATTCACTTCTTTCAGATAATAAGCTTGTTTACATCCCTAGACATCCATCAGGAGAAGTCATGGTTTCACAGGGCATTGCTTTACGAGGAGTGCGAGTAAAAGGGGTGGGTAATACGATTGGCCATGTATTTTTTGATGTTTTCACCGCAGCTTAGTAGAGAAAAATTAGGTTAATGCCAATTTGGTACTTTTGATTGATCCGGTGGGTTTTGACTCGCTTTTTTCTCATTCAATAGAGCGCCAAAGGTGCTCCGTGCTGTACTACGGAGGTAGTCTCAACCCGTTTACTGGCTTTTCCGCCTCTTCGTCTGTTTTTTGGGGATACATCTACAATTATTCTCCTTTTCTGTTTTGAGGAAAATAGAAAGAGATAATGAGTGTGACCAGAGGGAGTGCACCGATCTTAATCAAATCTACTAACGACTCAATCAGTTTATTATCGGGCATCCATGCTGCTAATAGGACAAGGGTAAGACAGAACACGGCAATGCTAGTTAGCACTTGCTTGGCGAACAATAAGCGATCGGTTTCGGCTCAGCTAAGTTGATAATTGCTGCTGTCGGCGATCTCAGTAATATCTATCTGCTGATCGTGAGTCTTTTGTTCAAGATCAAAGCGATAGTAAAATAAGCGTCCTGTTTTGGTAATAAACACGAGTTTCGCACTGTAATCAATGATGGTAAAAAGAGAGTATGAAAAAAGATAAGAATGGTAAATGAGATGTCAGACTATGCCTGTACGAAAGACCTGGACACCCCGTGTTATAACACCGACTCACAAATATAAAAAGGCGACACAAGAACAGCTGGCTATTCCTAACGTGTTAGCGCGTCAGTTTACTGTTGCTGCCCCTAATTAGGTTTGGTACGGCGACGTTACCTACATATGATTTTTACATTACTCATTATATCCATACTATGGAAAATGAATTTATATTATTTTTTTAAGAAAAAAGTGAGGAGTGAAATTTAAGTTTAATATCAATGACTTTTATAAAATTCTAATATCAATGGAGTAGATTATGATGCTGTCTATTAAGGCTGCTGGCATTGCTGTATCTAAAAAATTTAATTACAAAAATAGCGCTCATTGGGTAGGGTTAATGCTTACTTCTATCATAGCACTGTTGGGGATTATCGGTGTCTCTCAAGCGGTTGATTTAATGGCAGGAGGAAAAGTGACGGTTACGGATACGTTTGGTGCTAGCTCTGCCATCGCTAAGTGGATAATCTTGGCAGAAGTGATTGTCGGCATTATTACCTTTATCAAAACCAAAAATGTGTTCATGTTGTTTGGTATTGCTGTTGTGATTGTCTTTACCACGATTGGATTTAGTTTGACTGTTTGATTATCTGATTAAATAAGAGGGCGATCATGACGACCGAAGAGGATCTGCAAAAGTACCGTTTCCCGAAAACGCTCAGTGAACCACGTCGGCTATTTGGTTTGCCCTATGATGAAGCCCTACCGTCGTTACCGGTTTTTTTATGGGGCATTATGGTTCATCACGCTTTATTTGGGATGGGGATGGCATTGGTAATTTGTTTGGGTATTCGCACCGCAAAACGCGGCAAAGGGAGTATGTGGCTGTACAACTTGCTTTACTGGTATTTCCCTGGCTTTCTGTTTCGCCCTGTTTTTAAAGTGATCCCCGATTCAAGTTTTCGGCAATGGATAAAGTAACGGATTTAGGAAAATATTGTGGAGTTAACAGCACGTCATTCCTCTAATAAAATCATCGCTGTTACCTTGTTGGTTATTTTTTTAATGCTGATTTTGAGTTTACTATCAACCATTTTACTGGCGGTAGATAATCATGCTCTCAGGCGCCATCAGGAAAAAATAGTCATCCCCATGGCGTTTAATGCGCCTTTTGCTCTTTCAGAAGCGCTGGCCAGTCCGGCTTATTTACAGATGATGGCGCTGTCATTCATTGCATTGCGCCTCAATGTGTCACCCGAAACCGTCGATGCCCAGCATCAGTTTTTGCTTTCATTTGCCAAACCCGGCGCCCAAGCTGATTTCAAAATAACGCTGGCTGAGGAATCCCGAAGAATTAGACAAAATGAAGTCAGTTCAGCGTTCTATCAGACCCGTATTCGTGTTTTTCCTACGGAAAGCATTGTTGAGATCCACGGGGTATTAAAAACCTGGATCGGTAACGGTAAGCCCACTTGTGAGCAAAAAAATTATCACCTCAAACTGGATTATGCCGATGGCATGACGCGCATTGTTGCCTTCTTGGAGAAAACCGATGCGAAAAAATAACCTTTTGTTCGTTGTTATCATTGCCATCGGCCTGTGTTTTTTTACGACTGCAAAGGCGGTTACTGCATTGCAGGCAGTGGCTTTACCTGCTGATGGCCAGTTTCAGTTAGCGATTAGCAATAACAATCCTAACTTGATAGGTGTTTTGGGTGATCGTATTGTAGCGATAAACAGTGCTGCCGGTATGTTGACCGATAAGCGTAATACTGTCGATGGGGCGGTATTGTTTTCTTCTCTCAGTGAAAAGCCCTTTACATTGTATATCGAGACAGAGCACGAACAGGTTTTTTCTGTCCAGGCGACACCGAGTCAAGGGGCAGGGCGGCGTTATCGCTTGTTAGGTGAGCAACCCGTGGGTCGGCCTGCGGCGAAAGCCTGGGAAACCGCGCAACCCTATGGATCGTTATTGGTGGAACTGAATAAAGCGGCATGGCGGGGAAACATGCCGGAGCGTTATGCTCAGGCTGATTTGACGCAAGCTCGCGCATTGGCACCACTGGGTTTAACCATGACAGCAGAGCAAGCCTGGGTGGGCGATGCATTGCGTGTCATCCGTTATCAGGTGCGCAATCCTAACACCTATTCGATTCACTTAACCGAGCAGGATTTTTGGCGACCCGGTATTCGTGCCGTGATGTTTACTCAACCGGTCAATCGCTTGTTGCCAGGTGCTGCATTCTCCCTTTATATCACGACAGACAGGGAGTGATTATGACAAATATTAATGCAGGGGTGAAACGTAAACAGATAACCCTGTTTATCACCGTGGTACTGGGTTTGTCAGCTGTGGCGGGAGTAGGCTGGTATGCCTCTCGGGTATCGATGAAAAATGAGGCTCAACTGTCTTTGATTAAAGCGCCTGCGCCTGATATGACGGGGGTCATCAATGCGACCTTTGATGACAAAGTGCAACAAAATGCCATCATCGAATCTCAAGCTGCCACGCAGGCAATACGCCAAGAGATGGCGGCGATGCGCCAGCAGATGGATAGCTTATCAAGCCACCGTGAACGCGATCAAAAACGCATCAGCGATCTGGCGCATGAAAATGATCTTTTACAGCGTCAGTTAACGGCATTGGACAATGCGCCGCCTGATGAGCCTCTGCCCTCTACTGCGTTCAATCAACAAGGCGTCTCATCTCCTAGCGCGTTCTATCCTGGCATGGGCTCTGCTCCGCAAGGGCAAATAACGTATGCGCCCATGCCCACGATGCCCAATCCAGGCACGGTAGAAACCACCCGTTTTTCTTATGCTGAGTCGGTGATGAAACCCAAACTCCCCTATATCCCGTCAGGGAGTTTTGCGCGATCGCTGGTGATTGAGGGCGCCGATACTAATGCTGCGGTGACTGGTCCACAAAATACGGCACCGATGCAATTTCGTTTGATCGGAAAAGTACAACTGCCAAATGACCGTGAAGTAGATTTGACCGGCTGTTTTGTTAACGCCGAAGCCTACGGTGATGTTTCTAGTGAGCGAGCAGAAGTGCGTACGCGCAGCCTGAGTTGCCATCTTGGTGATGACGTCATCGACCAGAAAATTGCAGGTCATGTGAGCTTTATGGGCAAAAACGGCATTAAGGGTAATGTGGTGATGCGTAATGGCAAGATCCTAGGTTGGGCGTTTGGCGCCGGCTTTGTGGATGGGATTGGCAAGGGGATTGAAAAGGCGGCTTCACCCCAGGTTAAATCAGGGGACATCGCCACATTGAGTGCGCGTGATATCGTGCAATCGGGGATGGGCGGGGGGCGAGTCAGGCCGCCAAAACACTGAGTGATTACTACATCAAACGTGCCGAGCAGTATCACGCCGTGATCCCTATTGGTGCAGGCAATGAAGTGACCGTGGTCTTTCAGGAAGGGTTTCAGCTGGAAACCCAAGAAGAAGTTCGACTGAAAAAGACCAATAAAATACCGCCACCGCCTCATGATGCACTCGGCACACCTATAGCAGGGGCGACATAACATGATGGCGTTTATTTATAAAAACAGTTTTATATCAATATATTAATGTGAATTACTACAATCAATTTATATAGCCCCTGCTATAACATGATTAACTCACTAAATACATTAAAAGTGGGCGATTTAATCCCGCCGGCAGGGCAATAAGGAGCACGCATGAAGCATTTTTTTTTACTCGCTGTGGGGGGCAGTATTTTGCTACTGACAGGCTGTGCGGGGGTCAGTGGTGATTTTGAGTGTGATGCCACCACGCGCGATCGTTGTATGACGATGGAGCAAGCCAATCAAAAAGCACGTCAGCAGGAAAAAACCAGCAAGGGAAAACAAGCGGTGGCCAGCCTGCCTGGCCTGGTTAACCTGTCACCATCGGCTTCTGATGCGGCACCTGCTGTATTACCATCGCGTCAACAAACGGAGATGTTAACCGCTACGGTATTACCTCCAATGACAGCCTCCCCCCTTTTAGCCGCACCACAGTGTCCAGCACATCGCTGTCATCTCAAGAAAAAAATGCGTGCCCAACGTACCACAGAGAAGATGGCGCACCTCTGGATTGCCCCGTGGATCGACGCAGAGGGAGCATTGCACCAACCGGGCAAGATTTCGTTTGTCGTCGGCTCTGCTCACTGGCAGTTACCACAGGCCATGGATTAAAGGGATCAGAGGATGGAACCTTTACTCGATACGGTGAAGCGTTTGGTACAGGCATTTAACACGCCGGACGGTGCAACGCAGGCCAATAAAACCTTAGCTGAAATGGACTACCCACAGCTAAGCAGCCTGCTGCCTTACCGTGACTACGACGCGGAGAGTGGCTTGTATATGAATAACGCCTCTATCGGTTTTATGCTGCAAGCGGTGCCGCTGATGGGGGCCAATGAACACATCATTCAGGTATTGGATGACTTGGTCAAAAGCAAGTTACCGCGTCATACACCTATTGCCTTCCATTTCGTCTCCAGCAAGGTCATTGGTGAGCAAATTGACGCCGGTATTGCTGATTTCCGTTGGCAAGGCACGCAAGCGGAACATTTTAACCGTATTACTCAAGCATTTTATCACCGTGCCGCCCAGCAGCACTTTAACAGCCCCACCCACTTACCGCTGACGCTGCGGGATTACCGCCTTTACCTCTCTTATTGCCAAAAAACGAAAAAACGAGACAGTGCCACCCTCATGGCGTTGACCCACTTGCTGAAAGTGATCCGGGCCTCGTTGGATTCAGCAAAGATTGGCACGCAATCCGTATCACAGACTGATTTTGTCAACATTATTAGCCAGATGGTCAATCATCGTCCCGATGCGCTTTACACGGATCCGATCAATGTCAGCACTTATGATGATCTTAATCGCCAGTGTGTAGACAGCAGTCTCGATATCGTCGTCAAGCCGGATCATCTGTCATTAACCCTGAATAAACCCACAGGGAGAAAATCTTGTGCACGGGTCATGAATTTCATGCTGGAGAGCAACCCTGATTTATTTTTCCTGTGGCAAGGCGGCGACAATATCAGCAATTTGCTCAGCCCTGACTTGAGTATTGCCAGTCCCTTTGTCATGACCTTTATCCTGGAAGCAGAAGATCAGGTTAACACGCAAAATGAAGCCACGCGTAAATTTATCGATCTGGATAAAAAGGCAAATTCCCCCTATGCCAAATTATTTCCCAGTGTGGGCAGACAAGCCAAAGAGTGGGGAGAGTTGCGTGAACGGTTAAACCGTAATCAATCTTGCGTGGTGCGGTATTTTTTCAATATCACGACCTTCTGCCCCGATGAGGATGAAGCTGCCTTGATTTGTGAACAACAGGTTATTAATACCTTTAAAAAAAATGGATTACGTCTGTATTCACCGCGCTATATGCAGATGCGTAATTACCTGGCGATGTTCCCTTTTGTGGCAGGAGAAGGGCTATGGCAAGACATTAAAGCCAGCGGCGCCACCTGTCGTGCTGAAAGTACTCAGGTGGTCAATCTTTTGCCCATCGTGGCGGATAACCGTTTGTGCTCTCGTGGCCTGCTGGCACCGTCTTATCGCAATCAACTGGCCTTCCTCGATATCTACGGTGAAAGACTCGGAAACACCAATTATAACATGGCAGTGACAGGGACCTCTGGGGCAGGCAAAACCGGTCTGGTACAGCCTATTTTACGTAGCGTACTGGATTCCGGTGGCATCGTATGGGTATTTGATATGGGGGACGGTTACAAATCATTTTGTGAAAATGTCGGTGGTGTGTACCTGGATGGACAATCGCTTAAATTTAATCCCTTTGCCAATATTAGTAATATCAATGCATCGGGTGAACGTATTCGTGATCAGTTGGCGGTGTTAGCCAGCCCGAATGGTACGCTAGATGAAGTGCATGAAGATTTATTGTTAAAAGCCGTGATACGTGCCTGGAAAAAAAAGCAAAAGGCAGCCCGTATTGATGATGTGGTGGATTACCTGAAAACCGCCCGCAATGCGCCCCATTACGTCAATGCCGAGCGTATTACCGGACGTATGGACGAAATTATCGAATTGTTGGAAAAGTACAGCGCACAGGGTATTTACGGCGATTATTTTAACAGTGATCAGCCTTCTCTGAGCGATGATGCCAGGATGGTAGTGCTGGAATTGGGCGGCTTGCAGGATAAGCCGGCGTTGCTGGCGGCGGTGATGTTCTCGCTGATCATTTATATTGAAGACAAAATGTATCACAGCCCGCGCGATCAGAAAAAATGTTGCACCATTGATGAAGGTTGGAAACTGCTGAACTTCAAAAATGCCAAAGTCGGCGCTTTTATCGAAACGGGTTACCGTACCGTGCGTCGCCACCTGGGTTCATTTATCACTATCAGCCAGAACATCAAGGATTTTGATGCCGATGATGCGTCGACGGCAGCTAAAGCAGCGTGGGGTAATTCTGCTTTTAAGTTGGTGCTTAAACAAGATACGGCCGAATTCAAAGCCTATAACCAAAGTCGACCGGATCAATTTAGTGAACTGGAACGTTTAGTCATCAGTCGATTTGGTGATGCAAAAGCGCAATGGTTTAGCGCTTTTATGCTGCGCATTAATGATAGCCGTTCATTTCACCGGCTGTTTGTCGATCCCCTCAGTCGTGCCATGTTCAGCTCGAATGGGCGTGATTTTGAATTTATCCGTGATCAACGCCGCAAAGGGGTGGATATCCACGCCGCTGTTTATGCCTTGGCACAACGTAACTTCCCTGAGGAAATGGAGGCGCTGGAATTATGGCCAACAATAGCGTAACTCAGGTTAAAGTGATAATCCCTAAAAAAGTAGATAAAAAATGGAGCAAACGTCGTCGTCGTTGTGTCAAGCCGGTATCTATCGTGATCGCTGGCATGATGGCACTGAATGCCGCGGTTGCGTTGTTGCTGATCCAGTGGCAATCGCCGGTCATTGTGACCTTTGATATGAAAGAGACAGTCGACAGCTTTATGGATCAAAGTGCTAAAACACGCTTGTCACCGGCGCAAACGGACCCATTGGTGGACCGTTTTACTCATGTACTGAACGCGAGCCTGGCGGAATATCAAAAAACGCAGCAAGCGATCATTTTAGTGACGCCTGCTGTGGTCAGTGGCGCACATGATATTACCACCACGATTCAGCAAGATATTGCCCGCCGTATGCGGTCAGGCAGTAACAAATGAAGCGGTTATGGCTGACCATCATTCTGGTTTATTCAACCCTTGTTAAAGCTGCTGATCTGGGTACCTGGGGAGATTTATATCCGATAACGGAGCCTGACATGCTGATGACCATTTATAACCGTCTGCACGACATGGAGCAGAGTGGTGAATTGGCCAAACAGCAGGCGGCCTTTAAACAGCGCGTGATTAAAAATAGCCTGCGACCTGCACCGGTAACGGGGCTGACAGTAGCGCAAGAAGACAGCACGCATTATGTCGATCCCTCTTTTGTTGTCAGCCAGGATATGGCTGACCATCAAGGTCGCATTTTTGCCCACACAGGTGAGCGGCATAACCCGCTGGAATTCGTGCCCTTTGTGCAAACCCTTTATTTTATCGATGCGGACGATCCGCGCCAAATGGCTTGGCTGAAACAGCAAAAACCCGCCACCCCAGTGCATAAAGTGATCCTGGTGAAAGGAGATATTAGAGCAAGCACTTTGGCACTCGATACCCGTATTTACTTTGACCAACAAGGGCTAATGAGCCGCAAATTTGCGCTTACTGCGGTACCTGCACGTGTGACGGCGTCAAAAGAGGGCAAACGTTTGCGCGTAGAGACCTTTGCCATCAAGAAGCCGCCATGATGCGTAGTATTTTGTTGACGTTAACGTTTTTGACGGTACTGATGGTGTTCACCGGCAGAGTCAATGCGACCGCCGCAGAATGTGAGGGAAGATTTGTTAACCCGATCACTGATATTTGCTGGCAATGCCTTTTTCCGATTTCGATTGGCAGTATTGCGGTGACCTCGGGTATTGCGCCTGACACAGCGAATCCCTCCAGCCCTATCCAGCTTTGTCCGGTTGGCGGGCTGTATCGGGTTGGATTGGCCATCGGTTATTGGGAGCCCATGGCGTTGACAGACGTCACGCGCTCGCCTTATTGCATGGTTAATCTGGGCGGTTTTAGCTTAGATATTTATTGGTAAAGTGGGGACAGGAACCGCGGGTCAGAGCGATAAACCGGCAGCAGGGGCTTTCTACCATGTGCATTGGTATAAATATCCGCTGACCTATTGGCTGAACATCATCACCTCGGCAGGGTGTTTGCAAGGGGGGTGATATGGATATTGGCTATCTGAGTGAACTGGATCCGATGTGGAATGATAGCGCACTCTCCCTGGTTATTCATCCGGAAGCGATGTTGTTTAATAATCTGATCGCGCAAGGCGCCTGTGCCGCTGATGCCATGGCGAGCGCAGTTGGCAAACCGATTGATGCCCTTTTCTGGTGTGCGGGCAGTCACGGTAGTCTCTACCCGTTCACGGGTTACACCTCTAACGAATTTAGCCCACTGCAATCCTCTGTGCTGCTATCTGAGCGGATGGCATTCAAATTACATCGCCAAGGACTGATGATGAACAGTATTGGTGCTGATCACGCTGTCTGTTTTGAATACCCCTCCCCCATCATGCCGAAAGCGCGTTGGCGCTATCAAATGGTAAACAAGTACCCGGATGTTGCGCAGTGCCATCCGTTTGGCCGCACAGTAATGAAGTGGCAAAGCGGACATAACCTGCCACATGATCGCAAAAATTTTGGCTATCTCCTGTGGCGTAAACGTAACTGTGTATTTTTGTGAGGCAGGTTATGCAAGGGATGATGATTTTTCTCATGAGTATCTTACTGGCGAGTCAGGTGATGGCGACGGATGGCGCGAGTACACAGCAATTCCTAGAAGAGCAACTGAAACAGAGCGAAACAGGGAGATCTATAGAGGATTTCGATTTTTTGCAAAAGCTTACCATCCTGATGCAGGCGCAAGACCAACCATTTATTGACGCTATGCAGCAACGCCAACAGCAGCAAGGGTCTGGTGAGATTAAGCCGGTAGCAAAAGCGCTGTATTTCGTGTCGTTTTCCATCCCAATCGAGGGGTTAAAACAGATGGTGCATGACGCTGATCAATACCCTATTCCGGTTACGCTCAGAGGGTTGGTGAATAACGACCTGCGTCAAACAGCCAATGCGGTGTTATCACTGGTAAAGGAAGGAAAGCGTGGGGGTGTCCAGATCGATCCTGTTTCATTTCGCACCTACGGTATCACCGCCGTACCAGCACTGGTTGTTACCTGTCAGGGACATTTTGATCGTGTAGCAGGCAATATTCGCCTAACCGCAGCGCTAAAAAAGGTGGCTGAATCGGGTCAATGCGCCCAAACCGCACAGGCTTTGTTAAAAACGGCGGCTGATCGATGAAAAAAAGCAGCAGAACAGGATGGCATAGGGGGATTACGATGATTTGCTGGGTATTTGCCGTCAATAGTCAGGCCAATGATCAATATAACAGAGGGGCAGACTATGCTAGACAGATACAAAATCAAGGCACCGCCGCCATGCAAGCCTTTAAGCCCAATGAGGTGTTACTCCATTACAACGCAGAGACGCCGGAAAAAAACCATTACGGCGGTGTGACGGCACCACGTGCGGATCTCGTTGAACAAGGTAATGCCGCTTTAACGGGATCGGAGGTTGGCAAAGCGATTACCGCCTCTCTGCTTAATAATCCAAAAGAAAAGCTCTCAATGGAGGCGCCTTTTATCTCTGTAGGTAGAGAGGCACAAAATACCGCTGAGCAAGTGACAGACGGGCGTTTTGACGGTTGTCAGATGCAACGCGTTTCTCACACCGAATTCACCCAGCATGTTTGTAACAGAGATACACGGGTTGAGCAGACCTGTAGCCGGAAAGCCACCCTCACGGGGGAGTGGACAAACCGTGTTAAGGTGGTTACCCGCTCATATAACCTTGAAAACCTCCCTTTCTACCATAAAGATGAAAATACTCATACTGTTATCACACCTGATGTGACAGGAGACATCATCGAGGCAGGGTATCGCTATGAAAATTGGTACAGCAACGCGGAACTGACAGTAAATCTGCTGGGAACATCATTTATTTACCGTACTTGGGGTAGCGTTAACCAACCATTTTGGCCAACAGTGACAGCGTTGCAGGCGGGGAAGCCATTTTGAGGCAGTGCACTCGTGGTACCGCAGTGGGGGTTGGCGTTGGTTTGTACGCCCCGTAAAGGTGACGATAATGCTCACCATCAAAGTGGATCATCTTGTTTTTACTCCCCGTATTGCCTGGTCAGAACACTGCCCCTTCAGCAAGTTGGAGGGGGCGTTAAGCAAAACCGAGTGTATCGAGAAGAGGGGTGATCGCACTCTTCACAAAGAAGGCAAGACTTATACTCTTTCCAGCGACTGCTGGGCTTATCGCGATAGCTATATCACTCAGACTGCGACACAGGGGACGTGCGCTGAGTATGTTAACAATCCAGCCTGCACGCTTGCTACGCGTCAATGTGATTACCGTCTTGACGGCTTTTGTCTGCACGAAAACGCGACCTATTCCTGTGAACATAAAACCTTGCGGACAGGCATGCTGTGTGGCGGCCAGTTTTTTTGTCAGGATGGCCGTTGTGCTCAATCCGCGGCAGCTAAAAATAATCTGTTTCAGCAAGCGGTTGCAAAGTTAGCGGCGGTGGCCGCGGCAGGCAAAGATGCCGCCACCTCAAACAGTACAGATGTCAGGGCGTTTACCGGTAGACCGCAATCGTGCAAGAAGTTTGCGGTGGGTTTTAACAATTGTTGTCAGGATACGGGCTGGGGCAATGATCTTGGCTTGGCCAGTTGCAGCAGTGAAGAAAAAGCATTAGGCCAGGCCAAAGCACGTAGACTCACCGTGGATGTCGGTGAATATTGCAGTCAAAAAGTCCTTGGCGTGTGCCTGGAAAAAAAACGCAGTTACTGCCTGTTTGATTCTAAATTAGCGCAAATTGTTCAGCAGCAAGGCCGCCAGTGGCAGTTAGGTATCGGATTTGGTGAGGCTAAATCGCCAGATTGCCGGGGTATCAGTGCCAATGAATTACAACGCATTCATTTCGATAATCTGGATTTCAGTCATTTCTATGCGGATCTGCAAAAAGGTTCAAACATCCCCGAAGATAACCAGCTCATGCAACGGGTTCAACAACAAATGCAGCATCAGATTAACCGCCGTAGCCCCGGAGGGAAATGATGCGCTGTCAAATATTGATCCTGCCATTAGTACTGAGCACGCTAAGTTATCCTCTATTGGCACAGATCGCTGAAATTCAACATTCTGATAGGCATGCCCGCAAGGGTGGCACTGGTATAACGAAACACAGGACAATGATGTTGAATCTGCGCCGATTCGCCCGATGTTGACGCCCTCTCAGCAAAAAAAGCGGTTGCAGCAAGCCACTCAAGCCGCTCTGGACACGGCGATTTTATACCCGACGCCGGAGAATTTTAGACATTACATGACCTGGCAGAATTTTTGGACAGCGAAAGCCGGTGAGTTCAGTCAAATGGCGAAACAAGCGATGCTGAAATACCCCGATCTGGATTACAACCTGCAATACAGTCACTACAACGGCACAGTGAAAGCCCAATTAGTCGGTGATCGTGAAAAAGAAAAAACAGCGATTTCGGCATTGGCCTTGCGCTATGGTGTGTTTTTCTTTTATCGAGGTAGGCAAGACATTGATGGCCAGATGGCGAGGGTGATAAAAAACTTTGTGCAGGAAAACCGATTGGCACTGATTCCCGTTTCGGTGGATGGCGTGATTAACCCGGTATTGCCGCGTAGCCGTCAGGACCAGGGTCACAGTCAGCGTATGGGGATCGTCCATTTCCCCGCCCTGTTTTTAGTCGATCCTAAAGATCAAAATTATCAGCCCTTAGCATATGGCTTTATGACTCAAGATGCGCTGGCGCGGCAATTTCTGGCGGTTGCCACGGGTTTTAAGCCAAACTTTTAAGGAAGGGATACTAATGAAATGTTTCCTGATGCTGGCTTTGTTGTTAACCGGCGTGGTTCATGCGTCGACGTGGGATGACATTGCAGCGCTGGATGCTATAAAAATGCAGACGACCCGGGAGGAAACGAAGCCTATGATAGCCCGTTGGTTCCGTTTATCAAATGGTCGTCAGGTTAACCTGAATCACTGGAAACTGGTGTTATTTATGCAATCAGCTTGCATGTATTGCCAGCATTTTGATCCGATGCTTCGTAAGTGGTCAGCCGAATCAGGCTTATCTGTTTTCCCGTACAACCTGGATGGACAAGGTGATGTGGCTTATCCCATGCCTTGCCCGCCCCGCCCGCGGTGATAGCTGAATTTTTTCAACATGGCATGCCGATTGCGACACCCACCACCTTCTTAGTGAACGTCAATACGATGGAAACCTTTCCTTTAATTCAAGGGGCGGTAGATAAGTCCAAATGGATTGCCCGTTTGGATGCCGTTTTTCAGATGGCGTTAAATAAAGGCATGCAATAATGAAATCATTAAAGCAGGTAGGGATAGGGCTAACCTTATGGGTTGTGGCTACCTACTGTACCGTGCACGCTGATGTTAATAGCGATCTAAATGCGTTTTTTGACCAACTGGGTTTTGCCAGCAACACCTCAATGCCGCAAGTATGGCAAGGACAGGCGGCGGGCTATGCCAGCGGCGGCTCTCTTTACCTGCGCACTGCCGTTAAACAGGTGCAAATGGTTTCTATTACTGTGCCTGCGCTCAACGCCGGATGCGGTGGCATCGATGCGTATCTTGGCGCGTTTTCCCATATCAATGGGGAACAATTACAACGCTTTGTCAAACAAATCATGGGTAATGCAGCCGGTTACTTTTTTGATCTGGCGTTGCAAACTACCGTGCCAGAAATGAAGCAAGCCAAGGACTTTTTGCAGAAACTCGCCTCAGATGTGAATAGTACTAATATGTCCAGTTGTCAGGCGGCGCAAGGGATTGTGGGTGGACTATGGCCCCGCACGGCGGTATCACAACAAAAAGTTTGCCAAGACATCGCCGGTGAGAGCAATCTTTTTGCTGACTGGGCGGCCTCACGTCAAGGTTGCACACTGGGCGGTGGTTATAACCGTGTGACTGATCGCGCGAGTGCTTCGATGAAAGATCAAGTGTTGAAAAATAAAAATCTGATGTGGCAGTCGTTAAGTAAAAACCGCTTGTTCGACAATAACAAAGAGCTAAAAGAATTTGCCATGAGTCTAACCGGTACGCTGGTTTTCGACAGTCAGGGGAAAATAAAAACGCTGGTGCCGTTAACCACCAACGAAGATATTATCAAAGCGATGATGAATGGCGGTAGCGCAAAAATTTATACTTGCGATACCGCGGATGCCTGCTTAAATCCTACCTTAACCCCTGTCTTAATCCGCCCAAACCAGGCGATGAATGGGCAGGTTAAAAAGCTGTTAAGCAGCATTCAGAACAAGGCCATCACCGATACCCCACTGACTCAACAGGAAAAAGGCTTCATTGCTTCCACTGCTGTACCCGTACTGAAATACTTGGTTGATCCGCAATCCCTGGGCGTTGCCAATACGTTGTTGTATCAGCTTTCAGACTACATCGGTTATGACATTTTGATGCAGTACATGCAGGAGTTGATACAACAGGCGCGGGTTATGTTGGGGAGCAATCACTACCCCGCGCCGGCGGTAAAGCAACTGCAAGCCAGCCTACACCAGGCCAGCCAGAATATGGCGCGGCTCCAATCTCGGGTACAGATCCAGCAGGATGCATTGATGGTGGTTGATCGTCAGATGAGTTATATGCGTCAGCAGGTTTCTAGCCGTTTACTTAACCGTTACCAGAGTAACTACCGGTTCGGAGGCCACTAACATGAATGTCATTTATACCCTCACCGGTGGTGCCTGGTTTCGTGATTCTCTCAATGCGATAGCTGCGTTTACCACATCAAGTAACTGGCAAGCCCTGCTGAGTATGGCGACGATTTTATCGGTTGTAGTGGCAGCAATGGCTTACATTAAAGGGCACGATATGATGACGCTGCTCAAATGGGTAGGCATTTATACGCTGGTCTCTGGTGTGCTGATTGCTATCAGATTACCGGTACAGATTATCGATAGCTCGCGTCCTATGACGGTCTATCAGGTCGATAATGTGCCTGTCGGATTGGTGTTGCCTGCCTCATTGATCACAACCGTGGGTCATGCTTTGGTCGAAGGATACGAAACGGTATTCCATCAACCGGATGCGCTGACCTACAGTAAAACCGGCATGTTGTTTGGTGCCGATCTGATGGGGAAAAGTACTGACTTTATGTCAACCCACCCGCAGATTTCAGGATTGTTCTCAGATTATGTGCAAAATTGTGTAGTCGGCGATATGTTGCTGAACCATAAATACCAGCTGGATGAGTTAATGAACAGCGAAGATCCCTACAGCTTGATTTTCAGTAGACCGAGTCCATTACGCGGCGTATTTGATGATAATGGTCAATTCCAGACTTGCCAATGGGCAGCGGTGCAACTACAAAATGCATTGGGGCGGGATACCAGCACCGGTGGGAAAACTCGGCACTATTATGTACGCCAAATCCTGGGAGGGTACCCTAACGCCACCGTTTTATTCGGTGAATTAATGGGAGACAGTTACCGTTATTTCTATGGTAACAGCCAAAGTGCTAGTGTGATGATGAAACGTAATGTCACCTTAAGTGCGTTGCGTAAAGGGATTGTCGGTTATGCAGCTCGTAGCGGTGATACGGCCAGTTTGGTGAACCTCGCAACCGAATCCTCTTATGCAAAAATGCGTATGTCACAAGCAACGGGGGCCAACATTGCCATGCGGCAGTTGCCCATTATGCAAACGGTGCTGACGGGGGTGCTGATAGGTTTATTTCCGATTATCATGGTGCTAGCATTAATCAGCCTATTATCGTTGGAGGTGCTCAAAGGATACGTGTTTACCCTGGCGTATTTGCAAAGTTGGCCGCTGTTATTTGCCATTATGAATAACGCAATGAATTTTTATCTAAAAACTCGTACCACAGGGACGCCTATTACGCTGTCAAACCTCTCGATGGTTCAGCAACAATATTCCGATATTGGCACCACCGCCGGTTGGTTGGCGCTGTCTATCCCGTTCCTGGCTTACGGTATTGTCAAAGGACTGGGAAGTGCGGTTTCGCAAGCGGGGAGTTATTTGGGCTCGGCGATGCAAAGTGCGGCAACCCAATCATCATCTCAAGCCGTGGATGGCACCTGGTCACTGAACAACCTGCAAACAGACAATGTTCAAGGTAACAAATGGGATACCAATAGTGCCTTTTCGCATGGTCAGATGACCTCCCAGGTAGGCAGTGGGGCGCTGGTGACGCAAACAGGGAGTGGACAAAGGGTATATAACACCACTCCCGCCCTGTCAAAGCTGCCAATGGACATTAATTTTGGTCGCACAGAAAGCAGCACGGCACAACGGTTAGCGCGAGAAAGCCAGATCCAGGCTGAAAGCGCGTTGGCTGGATTTAATCATACCAGTAACAGCGCCTATAGCCAGGCTAAACAATTTTCACAGCAAACGGGGAATAGCGCGACGGTAACGCGGGGCATTGACAGTGCTCAAGGGACATCAGAAACCCAGGCGGTTAATCAGATGCTGTCAGCCGCCAAGCGCTATGCAGAGAAAAATAATATTAGCGAATCTCAAGCCTTTACTGAGTTAAATAATATGTCCCGCAGGGCTGAGCTTTCAGGCAGTGCTATGGGACGTGTCGATATCAATTCAGACAGGCATATTTTTGGAAAAGTGGCGGGGTTGGCGACGGGGGTTGCTGCTGGCGTTGAATTTCGTGGCGGCGTAAGCGGTACCGCGAGTAATGCATCTACCCGTAGTACTGATGAAAAAGCAACACGCTCACAAGATCATTCGATTGACCAGTCCAGCCAAGAAGCCAATGATTTTCGTCAGGGCAGGGAGATGCTAAAAAGTTTCCGTACTTCACAGTCAGGGAGTCATGCAGATAATACGGCAAACGCTCAGATTGAGCAGTTAGGTACCACCCTGAGTGTTGCTGATAGCCGGTATCAACACTATACCGCCAGCCTTAATCGCAACCACGAGTACAGCCAAATGGCCTCAGCAGCACAGACAACCAGCGCTCAAACTCAAAGCAATTATACGCAGGAGTTTGTGAATTATGTTCAGTCACACAGTCCTGAGCGCGCTGAGGCTATACTAACGGATACAGCCAGCCCCATGGTTAGAGCAGAGCGGGAGCAGCTTGCGGGTCAATTTATGGAAGATAAGTTACGTGCCCGCGTCGACGGTCACTTTAACAACAGTCGCGCACAGTTGGGAGAAGGGATGTCTGATGTTAATAACACCGTTACATCGGTTGGAGAAAATGCCTGGCAGCAGGGGAACTCAGCCATTCAATCACGGATTGACGCTGCCAGTATTCGCTCTGATAACACCAATAGAGTCGACTCGATGATGAGCGATGGAAACCAGCATATTTCCCATGCTGACAGGGAGATTAATAGTGCTAAGGAGGGTATAAACAGTGATCAAAAAGACCGTGGTTCAGCTCACCAGCAGGCAGAACAAAAATTCGATAAAGATTATGACAACGCGACTGAAAATCAACGTTTACCTTGGGTAGCAAGTCAAGATGCGCTAACTCAGCGGGCACTGGAAATACAGAAAAAAAATAAAGGGGTGGGCAATGATCATAAACAGCTTGTTTCAGACGCTGTCTTGGCGAGTCATGTTGATGCTGATCCCGTCGCTTTATTTTGTCGTGTGACTATCCATACCGTTTATCCTGGTATCTGCCAAGCTTATTATGTTGGGTGCATTGGCATTGTTTTTATACCGATGGGCGTGTTCATTGGGCTATTTTTCGACCGATACAAAAGGATGACAGTGGATAACTGAGTTAAGAAAACGTCGCCCAATGCATCGACTATCCATGCTATCTACAAAGACAACAAAATATACTCTGTCCACAAGAACAGTTAATGCAGCTTGGCGTAAAGCCTTCCGGTAGCTGAGGAATGACATCAAAATAATGCGCGCCAATTATGTGGCGCGATTATAAAAATGGCGCCATAATCGCGCCACTCGTACCCTTAAATCGCGCCAAAGGTAACTATGTCATCCCTCTCTGATCTTTTGCAAAATATTCAGTTATCTACCGGGCTAACGCTGGCTGAAGTACTGGCCAGCCATCCTAATATCAGACGCCGCACCGCCCAACGCTGGCTTGCTAAAATGGCCGAAGCCGGACAAATTATTGCCGTTGGTGAGGGACGTGCACGGCGCTATTTTCCGATAAAGTCAGCCGATGCAGCTAACACGGATGATACCTTTCCTCAGCACATTCCGCTTTCTGCGGACAGTGTAGATATTCTTGCTTATGTTGATCGTCCCATCACAATACGCACACCAGTAGGCTATCAGCGCGATTTTCTAGGAAGCTACCAACCCAATAAAACACGCTACCTGTCCGAGCCATTGTGTCGTCAATTAAAAAAAATGGGGGATACCGGACAAGCTAAACTCCCTGCCGGAACTTATGGCCGTGAGATCCTGAACCGCTTATTGATCGATTTGTCATGGGCATCGAGTCATCTGGAAGGAAATACCTATTCCCGCTTGGATACCCGCCTATTGATCGAACAAGGCATGGTATCTCAAGGTAAAGCGGCCATTGAAACGCAGATGATCCTGAATCACAAAGCAGCCATAGAGTTGTTAATCGATAATGCAGCGACTATCCGCTTCAACCGTTATACATTGCTCAATCTGCACAGTATTTTGTCGGAAAACTTGCTGCCTAACCCTGCTGATGAAGGCCGGTTACGTCAACATGCTGTTGATATTGGCAAGAGTGTTTACCGCCCTCTTTCTGTACCGGCGCAAATCAGCGAGATACTTGACAGGATACTAAATAAAGCAAATCAGATCAGTGATCCGTTTGAACAATCATTTTTTGTTATGGTTCATCTGCCTTACCTACAACCTTTCGCAGATGTGAATAAACGTACTTCACGTCTAGTGACTAACTTGCCGATGATCCGCGCTAATTTGTGCCCTCTGACCTTCATTGATGTACCTGAACAGGCATACAGTCGTGCGGTTATTGGTGTCTATGAAATGACTCGCATTGAATTGTTACGTGATCTGTATATCTGGGCTTATGAACGCTCCACACAGGAGTATTTAGCCATCAAACAGAATCTGTCCGAACCCGAACCCTTACGGTTAATGTATAGAAATATTATCAATCAAACCGTGAGAGAAACGGTTATCCAGCAAGGACAAGAGCCTCTTAAGGTCATTCGTCGTACATTGGAAAAACAGGTGCCTGAAATGGATCGTGAAAATGTTGAATATCTGGTGATAGCCGAGCTGCGCAGATTACACGAAGGTGTATTGGTGCGTTACGGTTTAAGTCGCTCTGAATTTTCATTGTGGCAAGCGCAACAGAGTGAATTTTAATTCGTGATTGGAGTTTTCCCGCCTATTCAGTTCAAACTGGCAATAAACGAGTTGCTTAATAAGCCTATTGCATTTTCGATCAGGTTAGAGAAATGTAATGAACGCGTCCCAACCCCTTACATAGGTATCTACACATCTTCGAACTGGCACAGGGCTCTTACTGCCAGCCGGGTCAGTTCTTCTGGGGTATTCTGACAATAACTTTAGCGTGTTTAATAATATCGCTAACCCTGCCAACAGCGACGGTGTGCTTTCACGTCGGCTACGCTTTTGTTGTCGCCCCGATAACCGACATATCCACTGCCGGGCACGCGCATTTTCTTCTCCTTCTGCGCGCTGCAATCGCCACGCCAGCACACACGCCATACTCACTATCAGCAATCTGCGTAGCACCGCACTGTGCTGAAGCCAGGCCTCCACGTTATGCCCTGCACCTTTTATCAGCTTAAAAAACGACTCAATGCTCCAGCGCCAATAATACCACTGCGCCCTCTCTTCCCCGCAGAGCTTGTCCTCCACATTCGTCAGCAACGTCCAGCGCCCCAGCACCCGGCCTTCATTATCACTCAACTGGGCCACAACCAATCTGACAGTCAGGGAGTGCCCTGGCTGAGCTTTTATCCGTCGGCCCGTTTCCTTATCTGAACGCTTTGGCCTGGCAACCCGGGTGATTATCACAGGGGCCTCGCTAATCGCCAGACCCGCTTTTCTCCCTTTATAGTCAACCTCCGCTCTCACTGTAAATTCCAGACCATCAGCGACTTCGCCGAGTTTTTGAGTTTCACCCTTATATTGAACCCGGTGACCTTCTTTACCACGGATAAGCCAGCGTAGACCCTGAACACTCAGTTCCCACATGTAGGCGATGGAGTCCCCTTCACGGTCAATAATGTGAACCAACGTCTTGCCGATATCCAGGGCTTCGAGCCGAGTGATATCCGTCGTCAGGGCATCCATATGGGTCTGCGGGGCAGATGTGTCGTCTTTCAGCGTTGAGTGACAACCCGCACTGTCTGTCAACGTCTGGGCCAGAGGAGCAACCGGCAGGCCGGAGGCGGCATCAACCAGCAGGCTACTTTGTAGCTCATACCCTATGTCCCTGCCGTGGCTCATCTGCAGGCGGTTCTGCTTTTTATGATGCGACTGGAACTGTAAACCCGACCCGTCATGAATCACGAGAGCATATGAATGTGGGCTTGAGGCAATGCCCTCACGGGCGAACGCAATAATCGGGTCGTTAAGCTGGCTGAAGGTAATACGGGCATTGTTGAGAAATCGCCAGACGGCCTTAGTGGTGGCAAAGGTGGTCTTCTGAGCGCTGGCGACATCTTTAATCGCACAGGCAAGAGGATCTGAAGGTGTCATATGTCGTTTAACCCGCGTCTGATATGGCGGTCAAGCCGGGCATCGAGCCCGGCAAAAGAGAAGTTGAGAGCATGCTAAAGAGTAATAGCATTAATCACAATAAATGTGTAGATACCTGGCACTGTTAACAAAGTGAATATTGAGATAAGATCCACTTTTTGTGGGGTTGTTAAGGATGAAAAACAGACATTATCCGATCAAGGCATCCGATTTTATAAAAGAAATCGAGCCTCATATTCTTAAGTATTATAAGCGGCCAGGCAGACCCGCGGGTATCAGCCATTATCACTTTTTCTCGGCAGTGTTATACGTATTGAGAACCGGTATCCCTTGGCGTGATGTGCCTACTTTTTATGGCCATTGGCATACGATTTACACGCGTTTTAAACGCTGGAGTGAAAATGGGCTATTCTGGCATTTGCTTTATCTCTTGCAGAAAAGAAAGAAAATCAGCCTTAATTACGTCTGGATAGACAGCACCACAGTGCTGGTACACCGCCACGGCTCAGGGAGTTTAAAAAAAAAGGACCTCAGTCGATAGGGCGCGGGCGCAAAGGGATAAGTACCAAAATTCATGTCGGTCTTGCAGGCAATTATCTCAGGGGTGTCTGTTTGTCTGAAGGACAACGCACTGATATGAAAGTCTTTCCTTTCTTTAGTGTCCAAATTTATTAGGCCAGAATAGTGATCCCTCGCTGCAAGCGCGCGCTTTATCCCGGTATCCAGCCAAAAGATAAAGAAAAATATAAAACACGCAATGCCATTGAACGTTTCTTCGGCAAAATAAAAGAACACAAAAGACTCGCTTTATGCTTTGATAAGCTTGATATCACCTTTTTTCTTTATTTCGCCATCGCTTGTCTTAAGGTCTTTAAATTACTTTGTTAACAGTGCCGCCTATCGCAAACCCTGTGATTCAGATTCACTTTATCGACGAGCACCGTGGTGAGGTAGTTGACAAGCTTTACTATTAGGCACAAGTATCTTCATTGAGGTAGCGAGTGAACAAACAAAGAAGAGTGCAACCCACTATCGTTTGCGTTGGTATGTTAGCTCATTGTCTTTAAACAGGGCGGGATTTCACTTTGTATTATTTATAACCAACAAGGTTGGTATTTAAGCATTTTATAAGCTAAGTCTTCTCAAGAGTTTAATTAACATACAAAAATTGAGCATTTTACAACCTAAATTAGGTTAATTAATAAGCTAAATCTCCCCCTGGCCTTTAAATGCAGAACAAGACCAGTAGTAACAGATAATGGGTTGCGAAAAAATGACCTATTTTTATTCACGGGTTACAAAAGGTAGTATATTGTTGTATATTGATGCAATTAACATCAAGGAGGCTCTATGGCAATCCCATTGAAATTATCCAATGAACTAGTAGATATGGCCAGGCCGCGCGCCGTTGCTGAACATCGGTCCATTCCAAAACAGATCGAATATTGGGCGCGTCTCGGGAAGGTGGTTGAGGATAATCCAGAACTACCCGTTCAATTTATCAAGAGCACGCTACTCGCTACTGCTGAGGCAGATGCGGGTCAACTGTCTGAATACCACATTGGTGTGTGATGTCGTTGAAGATTCTTAGCACACCAACGTTTAATCGCGTTGTTAAAAAAATGCCTGCACGCGATAAAAAAGTGGTCGATCAGGTTGTCATGGAGATTACTGCTGCTCCTACCATCGGTAAAGAAAAAAAAGGCGATTTAGCCGGCGTGTTTGTTTTCAAGTTCAAAATCAACAAACAGGAAACTTTACTGGCATATCGACTTTTGCCAGATAAAAGGAAACCGCAAGAGGTTGTCTTGCTTAACATTGGTTCTCATGAGAACTTTTACACCATCATGAAACGGTAAAACCCTCTGAAAGATCTATCAGACCTAGGATTTTGAAGTCCAAGATGAACTTATTCAGCACTACACTTTCAATGAATCTGATCTGTCGTTGATCCAACAACGCGGCGATGTAAACTGTCTTAATGTCGCGATGCAGTTGTGTTTGTTATGTTTTTCAGGTCAAGAGGTAACTGCCTGATACTATGGTGCCTACATTTCTATTGTAATGGATCGGGCGATAACTGCGCATCAGTTGGTCACAGTATGCCGAACGAGAGGAAACACGCTGAGAACATCTATTATGAATGGCGTACCTGTGGGTTTGTTGCCTAATTAAAAGAACGTTTAGTAGAAAGTCATGCGGATGTTGTTTTTATCATCATTATGATTGAGGTACATCAACAAATAAAATTAATATAATCAATTTATTTATTTTCAAATGGAAATTAATTAACACAAGACTCTTTAGGAGACAGTAAATGACCAGCAAGACATGGGACAATCAGGAATCTGAAAAAATACATGCAGAAATAGCAAAACTTATGGCTGAAACGTCCAAAATCAGTGCTGAAACCTCAAGGATAAATGCTGAGTTTTCTAAACTCAGTTTGGATAGCAAGAAGACAGCGGCAGAAACAACTAAATTATATCGTGAAATATTCTGGTATCCCGTAGCCATTGCATCTGGTTTTGTTGGAACTATTGCTGCTATCACAACCATTATTATCAAGTTAGTGTAAGTTAACTCTCCGTGGGCGAGGTATAACTGTTTTAGTTACGCCTGCGTCCATCCTGTTTTACATTGAGAAAATAATGCACCTGAATCTTCGTCATTTAACGCAGGGCGGGCAGGTCGCTTTTATGCGTCTGCGCATGTTCCTGCAAATAAATAGCCTCATTTTTTATTATATGACCCTGTCATTTATGGTCATGACCCTAGTGATGTTGTTTATTCGAGTTAGTACACAAAATAGTATCAATGGTTTGATGTATTGGTATGCATGGAGTATCCATCCACTACTAAAAAATAGCGTCAACCCGACTCGTTATACGCTGAATTATTATGGAAAGCAGTTGCATTATACGACGGACCAGATAATTAATGACGCCTATACCGTTTATTGTGGTCAATTGCTAAAACAGGAATTAATCATTTCTGCCTTCATTTCCATGATAGTGGTTTTTCTTGCGGTGTTATTTTTCTACTGCTATTTAGGGTACACCGGTCGCAAGCAAAGTGAGGATGAAATTACCGGAGGACGGGTATTAAATGACGATCCTAAAGCGGTTGCCCGTTTGATGAGAAAACGCGGGCAGGCGTCGGATATCAAGATTGGCCCTCTGCCGATCAAAAAAGACAGTGAAACCCAAAATTTTGGTCTGCATGGCACAGTGGGCTCCGGTAAATCTACCCTGATCCGGAAGTTTTTGTCTTTTCTGCGTGAACGGGGTGATCGAGTTATTATTTATGATAAGGGTTGCACCTTTATTGATAAATATTACGATGAATCGAAAGATATCCTATTAAATCCGCTGGATAAACGCTGTGCCAACTGGGATATGTGGGAAGAATGTCAAACCCTGCCCGATCTGGAAACCCTCTCTAACACGCTGATCCCAATGAATTCATCGGAAGATCCCTTCTGGCAAGGCTCTGCCAGAACAATTTTCGCTGAAGCGGCGCAGCGTATGCGCCAGGATAAAGGCCGTAGCTATAATAAATTTCTCCGCACGCTGCTGGCAATTAATCTCGAGAAATTGCGCGAATTTTTAGCCGGTACACCGGCTGCCACCTTAGTTGACGGTAAGATTGAAAAGACCGCCCTTTCTATCCGCAGTGTATTGACCCATTATGTTAAGGCGATGCGTTATTTGCAGGGTATCGAACGTAGTGGCCAGCCAAAGTTTACTATCCGCCAATGGATGCAAGGGGGTAAAGGGAGCGGCAAGCATGGCTGGTTATTCGTCACCTCCAATCAAAATCATCATGAATCGTTAAAACCCGTTATCTCGATGTGGCTTGGCATCGCCGCCAACAGTTTGCTGTCGATGGCGGAAAACCGGCATCGCCGCGTCTGGTTTTTTATCGATGAATTACCCTCTTTGCACAAACTCCCCAGCCTGCCTTACATCATCGCTGAAGCACGTAAATTCGGGGGTGCTTTGCCTTAGGATTCCAGTCTTACCCGCAACTGGAGGAAATTTATGGCAACAAATTTGCCGAAGCGATGTTTGATTTGCTGAACACCAAATATTTTTTCCGCTCACCCAGTGCATCAGTGGCAAAATTTGTTGAGGAAGATATCGGCGAAACGGTAAAGAAAAAGTGCGCCGAGCAGACCAGTTTTGGAGCCGAGCAGGTGCGAGATGGTATCTCGTTTAGTAAAGATGAACAGCGCATCAATATTGTCAGCTATACCGATGTGCAGATGCTGGAAGATTTGGAATGTTTTGTCACGCTACCGGGTCATTACCCTGTAGTCAAAATGTCGCTCAAGTACCAAAAATTAGCTAACGTGGCCGAGCCATGGGTATTACGCCATATTGAATCCAGTCTCGATCCACACGTTGAAAGTGAACTAGCGCAACGTCGTGAGGAAGCGAGTCAGGCGTTGGATTCCCTTTTTGCTCATGAAAACGCGGCACTACAGCCAAAATCACAAACATTTACGGTTAAATCTACCGCAAAACCCACGGAAACAGACAATACGACTGCCGGAGGGGGCCGAGAAGATCCGCTAGCGATGAAACCTGTCGCACCCAACATCAGTGCAGGTAGTGATATTAAAGAGGGTGTAAGAGACGATCAATACACCCCACCATTGCAAACCAGAAAAATGGTACGCAAGGAAGAAGACAATATCAACTCACGCTGCGCCGATCACGCAATAGATGAGCCCGGGGAATACTTTTGATGATGAGTATTAGCCCGATAGCCGGTAACGCCCGCTATTACGCCCATCAGGATAATTATTACGTACTGGGCAGTTTAGGCTCTCGCTGGATGGGTGAGGGAGCCAACAGGCTTGGTTTGTCTGGGCCGGTCAAAGATGCAGTGCTTGATCAACTTAAACAGGGGATATTACCGAACGGTATCCAGATTTCTCGCAAGGTAAAGGGTAAACAGACCCACCGTGCAGGTTATGATCTCACCTTTTCCTCCCCAAAAGTGTCTCTGTATTGGCATTAATCGGCGGTGATCCGCGTTTTATTGAGGCACACCATGCCGCTGTCTCTGTTGCCATGCAGGAAGTTGAGACGCTGTCCTGCGCCCGCATCACTAAAGACAAAAAAACCGCTACCGTCTTGACCGGTAATATTATCGCAGCACTCTACCATCACGATACCTCCCGTGATCTCGATCCGCAGTTACATACGCATGTGTTGGTATTGAATGCCACCTATGCTGAAGGCAAATGGCGTGCGCTCGCCAGTGACACTAAAATGAAAACCGGCTTTTCGGAAACTGTGATGGTCAATCAAGTGGCGCTGGGAAATATTTATCGCCATTCATTGCGTCAAGCTGTCGAAAAAATGGGCTATAAAACCCATGAAACGGGCAAAAATGGTCTGTGGGAAATGGAAGGTGTCCCTGTAACGCCTTTTTCGCAACGTAGCCAAACCCTCCGTGGGACGGTAGAGAATGATGCATCGCTGCGTTCCCGTGATATTGCTGCACTTAATACCCGCAAAGCTAAAGTCGCCTCGGATCCCCTGATCCTGGTGGCGGAATGGAAAGCACGCTTGCAAGAAACCGGCTTTAATCTCGCTGATTTTATTAGCCGAGCCAAAGCTCATCAACAAGAGAAACAGACGACCGGCAGGCAGGAAAACAAGACCATAACCAACGATATCTCTCAGGTCATTAATCACGCTATTTCCTTGCTCAATGATAGCAAAATACAATTCACCTATTCCGATTTGCTGGCTAAGACCGTAGGGCAACTACCAGCAGAGCCTGGCGTGTTCGAGCGCGTGCGTCAGGGTATTGAAGCGGCAATTGAACAACAGCGAGTGATCCCGCTGGATAAAGAAAAAGGCATTTTCACCTCAGATATTCATTTGCTTAATGAACTGAGCATACATCAACTAGCTAAAACGACTCTGCGAGAAAATCGGGTACTGTCATTTCTTGATCGGGCACAAGTGAGAGAACGCCCCTATGCCGACGCCTGGTCAGTGTTGGCACAGGACAAATCCCCAGTGGCGATCTTATCTGGACAAGGAGGTGCCGCCGTTTGGCGCGAGCGTATCACGGAGGCGGTGATGATGACCAACGATCAAGGAAGGGAGGTAAGGATCCTGGCAGCAGACCGACGCAGTGGTGCCTGGCTAGCGCAGGACAAACATATTGCTGGTCGGGTGATGGTGCGTAGCCAGCTTACAGGTGAATTCGCCTTGCTACCACAAAGTACTCTGGTCATCGACCAGGCCGAAAAACTGACACTGAAAGAAACACTGCTGTTACTGGAAAAGGGACAAGAACAGAGCGTGCAGCTACTGTTTATAAACAGTGAGCAACGTCCTGGAACAGGCAATGCGCTATCGGTACTGAAAGAGGCAGGTGTCCCCCATTATCAGCTTTACGGCAGCCAGCCATTAGCCACCGTTGTTGTCAGTGAAAGCGATAAACGTATCCGATATGAAGTCATGGCCTCAGAGTATGCAGCCATGAAGTCGGCAAAAACAGAGGTGGTTGCCCAGGTTAACGGGCAACGGGAGCAGGCAACACTCACCGCAGCAATACGCACCCAATTAAAAGGATCCGGTCAATTGGGTGAAGTCGATACCACAATATCAGTACTACATCCGGTTTGGTTGGACAGAAAAAGCCGCCATCAACGTGAAAATTATCGCGCTGGTATGGTGATGGAGCAGTGGGATAATGAAAAGAAAACGATGCACCGCTATCAGATAGACAGGGTGATAGATAGCACCAATACCCTGCAGCTAACCAGTGAAACCGGCCATGTGCGTGCCGAAAAAATTAACAAGCTGGACAGCAGTTGGAGCCTGTTTGCACAAAAACAAATGACTATTGCGGTCGGAGAACAGCTCAGGGCGGTTGGGCGAGAAATGAAAGGGAAAATAAAAGCCCATGAAACACTGAAAGTCACCGCCATCAGTAAAACGGGTGTTACTGTAGAAAGACAGGGCAACAGTTTCACATTGGACAGATCGCGTGCCCTCAAATTGTTACCCGATTATGTTGAAAGCGTGGGAGCTAGCGTCAGTGACAAAAATCAGATATTGGCTGCCTTCAGCGCCCGTGATTTAAATGCCGCGACACTTAATCAACTGGCGAGAAGTGGTGACAAAGCAACACTGTACACTGCCATGCCGTTGGATCGCGTAGAAAAACGCTTAGCCAGTCATCCACATTATCGTTTAGCCAGCGAACAGGTTAAAGCACAAGCGGGTATGGATAATCTGGATAAGGCCATCCGCCGGAACAGAGAAAATTTATTATCGCCGGTACAGCAATCGGTGGCATTAGGATTGAGTCGCGTTCAAACTCAGGGGATTGCTTTCTCAGATCTTACGCTCATTTCAGCGTCCTTGGGATGGTCGCCTGAAGTAACAGTTAACCAGATTAAAGCTGAAATTGAGCAGCAAAAAAAGCAGGGCGACCTGATCAGTCTGTCACCGATTGCCGGTGTGGGTACCGGGCTGTTGGTGTCACGCGTGACCTATGAGATGGAAAAATCCATCCTCCGCACCATCGCTCAGGGCAAAAATGCTGTTCCACCGCTCATGGCGGCTATTCCACAGCAATACCTGGAGGGGTTGACTGACGGCCAGAAAGCAGCAACATCGATGATCCTGAAAAGTGCCGATCAATTCCTGGCTATCCAGGGGTTTGCGGGTACAGGGAAAACCACTCAATTTAAAGCAGTGATGGCCGCTATAGATAGCTTACCGGAAAATCAGCGACCACAAATGATGGGTCTCGCCCCGACACACCGCGCCGTTCATGAAATGCAAGGAGCAGGTATTTGCTCACAAACACTGGCTTCCTTTCTCAGTGAAGCACGTCAACAAGCATTAGCCGGTGAAGCGCCAGATTATCACAATACGGTATTTATCATTGATGAGTCTTCGATGATCGGGAACCGGGATATGGCCGAGTTGTATCAGCAGATCAGCCGTGGCCACGGACGGGCGATTAGCAGCGGGGATAGCGCCCAGCTACAGGCGATTGCTCCCGGCCAGCCCTTTAAGTTGATGCAACAACGCAGCGCCATTGACATCGCAATAATGAAAGACATCGTACGCCAGACGCCAGCATTGAAAACAGCTATCTATAGCATGATAGAAGGAAATACCCGCGAAGCCTTAAACCGCATAGAAACAGTGACACCTGACCGCATACCCCGCCAGCCACAGGCATGGATACCCACTGCATCGGTGATAGAGTTTAAACAAGATCAGAAAAAACAGGCAAACACAGTGTCACAGCAGAAAAGCCGCGCTGCGCCCATTGACGTGATCAGTGCTATCAGTCAGGATTATACCGGACGTACTGTTGATACCAGAAACCATACGCTCATCGTGGCGCATCTCAACGATGATCGTCATGCCATTAACGCGCAAATTCATCAGCAACTCCAGGCGGCGGGCGAGCTTGGCCATACCGAATACTTATTATCCATTCTGGAGCCTGTGCGCATATTACATCATGAATTACGCCGTGCTAAGGGTTTCTCTGTGCATGTTAACAATATCGTGCTAATGAACAACCAGTATTACACCGTGGCCAAGATAGATGATAAAGCTGGGGTGGTTACTCTGCGTGATAGCGAGGGAAAAGCGCAGCTGATATCAAATTTTGAGAACAGCACAGAGGCTATTGCACTGTATAAACCGCGAGAAATTCTTGTCAGTACCGGTGACAAGTTACGTTTTACCCGCAGTGATAATGACCGAGGCTATGTGGCTAATAGTCTGTGGCAAGTGAGCAAAATAGAAAACAACGGCAGCATCACTCTCACTGACGGCGAACACAACAAGCACTTGGATCCAAAGCAAGCTATTGAAGATCGGCATATTGATTTGGCCTATGCCGTCACCTCTTACGGCGCACAAGGTGCCAGCTCCCGCTATGTTATTACGCTGGAAGGAACAGAAAGGGGCAGGAAAAATATGGCCACCCGAGAGGGAGGTTATGTGACACTCTCTCGCGCAAAAGAACATGTGCAGGTGTATACCGACGACCGAGAGAAATGGTTGAGGGCACTAGAACAGCAGAAAAAATACCCTACCGCCCATGATTTACTGCATTCTGCGGATGATAAAGCCGCTCAGATTGCGGCGCGATTGATGGCAAGCGCCACACCGATGCAAAATACCGCACTGGGACGCAAATTATTACAAACACGTGGCCTGGGATCGGGAGAATCAATGGCAAAATTGATTGTGCCCGGGCGTCAATATCCCACCCCTCATATGGCATTGCCGGTATGGGACAGCAACGGTAAACGCGCCGGGGTTTACCTAGATGAAATCCGACTGCAACAAGAAGGAAGTAAAATAGAACTAAACCACCAACCACGAGTGCTGGGCAGTCAGGATGCTAGATTTGCGGGCTTACAGATCAGTCGTAATGGAGAAACGAGACTCGCAGCGGATATCCATCAAGCTATACGACTCGCGCATGTTTACCCAGAAAGCGGGGTGATAATCCGTTTATCAGGTGTTGGGATACCAAGTAACGTTAACCGTATCACCGGTAATATTCTGGTTCCTGAGGATGAAACCACACGTCAGGCACAAACACCACCTGATGATCCCCTACCCTTTATCCACGATGACGTGGAAAAATATGCCGCTGAACAAGAGAAAAAAGCCAGGGACATCGCACAACAACAGCCTGAGCAAGAAAATCAGGCGATAGCTATCGAAAAAGCAGCGAAGATCATTCAGGAAGAAGCGGCGCAGAATGCATTGAAATCAATGAAATCGGATCCCTCAAGTAAAGATAATGGTGCGCTCAATAAGGTCGTGCAAGATGTTGCCCAGACAACATTGTCTTCTGAACGGTTGCAGAAGCTAGAACGGGATATAGTTAAAGAGAAAACATTCGAGGAATAGAAAGAAACTAACACCTATGTAGAGAAAAACACCTATCGATTGAGGGCACTGAGTTTGACTGTCAGGGAATGTAGCAACAGTCTAAGTAGTTTTCAGTCGCCTATTGGAGCACCCCAAATTTTATTTCGTCTTTAGAATGAAATCATGCTTTCATTCTAAAGAATTAATGCAGAAGGTTTTTAATGCGTTGGAGGAAACCATCTTTATTTTTGTCCGTTCAAAATGCATGACTAAAACATTACCTGAATGGATTGCAAAGCCGTAAATTTTCTTCAATCAGAAGACCATGATGCATATCTTCAGTATAAAGGGTACGGCAACGTTCTGTCATGGCAGCGGCGACAATACAGTCATCGTAGAATGACAGATAATGACGTTCTGCAATTTGGCGAGCACCATCATGTATTGCTTCAGTTAGTGGCACCACACGGCAAAAATTACGTACTAATTCCAGAAATTGTCCGATTTCTTGCCAACTCATCTTGAGCTTGCGAACGCAAACCGATGTCACTTCATTAAGTACCTGCACACTGATGGTTGGCTTTCCCTTAAGTAACATTTCTACGGTATCAGCTTTAGCGGTATCTTGCGATAGTAGATAAAGCAGGATATTACTGTCAATAAACATCTTACTCTTAATTGCGCTCATTAGCTTCATCACGATTAAAATGGAAATTGACAGGCAGCTTACCGCGGAACGTACGCAGACGCTCTAGCAAATTAGTATCAACTTTCTGTTTCTTGCGTACCGAAAAAACCCGGGGTTCATCAACGATAATTTCAATTGAATCACCTTCACGGAGTTCAAGCAATTTAATTAATTCTGACGGCAGGCGTACAGCCAAACTATTACCCCACTTTGCTACTTGCATTATATCTTCCTCTTATAGATATACATTTGTCATGTATATCATCTCTCATTAAAAGGAACGACCGCAAGTATTAATCAAAGAATGTCTGATAATTTCAGACAATTAAAAATAAGTGTGACACCCTTAATTATTGACAGCACGCTTTCATTTTTTCAACGGCCGCTTTTGCTCTGGCTTGCATGGAAGGGCTAGGCGGTGTTGCGTTGGGACTGTTGTGCTCACGACTACGCCCCTGTTCGGGGGTTTTTCTCCTGGTCAGGGTGCGCCTGTTAACCACACTACCGGGGCTAAGTTTTGAATAAGTTCATTCTATGTAAATTCTTTTAAAATTATATTTATTCCAATTAGTTAATTGATATAACTTTGTTAACAGTGCCATAACACTCTTGCTGTGTCTCGAATACTTGAGTTATTCATTACTATATCAACAAGTTGCTCTTATGACCCCAGATTGACAGGTCTTATAGCAATAATCAAGTTGAAATGTGCGGTTGCAGGACAGGCAACGAAAACGGGGATGCCCACCGCTTCCTATCCCATGTTTTTTCACGTCACTGGTTTGACCACAGTAGCGGCAACGGTGTCAACACTACTCGACTATCATTAGCACTAGCATCCCAAGGGGTTTTGCCATAACAATACCTGCCTGAATGAGGTCGCTCTCTGTTGTAAAATGCGAGCCATTTATCGATGTCTTGCTGAATGTCTTCCAGTGATGAATAAATTTTACGCCGAAACATCATGTTATAGCCTTCATTTTTCATCGTATTATGAAACCGCTCACAGAACCCATTGGCCTGCGGGCTATACGCCTTCGTCCGTGTATGCTCGATATCTTCCCGTTGCGTTTTTCTATCCCGTCAATCTGACTGTCATAGATACCGTCTTGCTTAAGCCTTGGCAAACGCTATTTTTTCATCAAAAGGAACGCCGGATTTCAGTACGCCATACGCCAGTTGGATAGATACCGTCTTTTCCCTCATAGCCTCGCGCTTGAAGTTCGCGAAATAACACAGTGGCAGGGATCCAGTAAGGTTTTGCTGCTTTAATCCGTTCGAGTAAATAAAATTTAAAGGGTTCCCGTTTTGATAACGGTGCAGTACGCTGGCTGTAACGGGGTGTTCTGGCGATATTACGTAAATAACGGCGTACCGTATTACGTGATAGGTGAAGCTGTTTAGCGATGGCTCGAATATTCATCCCTTGTCGATGTAACACGTGAATTTCCACTAGTCACTCCTGAATCAGCATTTTATTTAAACCGCCAATTTTTATGTTAAAAAGGCGGCAATTTTTCCTCAGGTGGGTCAATTTTCAATTGTCATTAGTGGGTCAGTTTTACATTGCTGGTGACAACATATTTTTATCTTTGAATTTAATCATAATAGATAGTGATATAGTGTTCAGTAAATACGCTCTAACCCATATCGTTATACACATCTTTTAAAAATCCTTTTAAAACAGCAAATTAAGAAAAACAAGGTTAGTGGTTAACTGATTGATTTATAAAGATTTTTAAAAGATGTGTATAACGCGATGGCTCTAACCTCTCCGACAACGACCGGTTGGCCGCAAAAATAAATGAATAAATAAAACAATAATATGATCAGATAATGTACGTTCAGAAACAGTAGTTGTTAATGTCGCTTGATTTTCTATGCCAGTCCCTGTTATAGCATAATCAAGAATTCTGTCACCACCACCAAAGTGAGTAGGACTGGCTGGTATGGCAAATCCACGCTCTATGTTTAATGGAGCGTTAGTTAATCTTAAATCATCTGGCGCTGTATTGTAATCGCCCATAATTACCCATGTTGCATTTACATTATCATTTACAATTCGGCTCATATAGTTTTCTATTACACTAATCACAGATGGAGACTCATTATTTCTGTGTGCACCCGCATGTATATTAAAAAAATAATCATTTCCGCGTCGAATACCGATAACAGGTCGAGTAGCATTATCAACAGGCCCAACAATGAAAACTTCATCTGCTTTATATCTGGAAACAATAGCCATACTGGTTCTGTTATATTGATTTCCGTTCTCTACGTGATAAACATACACATCATTTGGTCGATAATTGGTACCAAGAGCCCACAGATTTTGGGTTAATTCTATATTATTATTTGAGGAAATTAATTCTTGTGGAGCTCTATCAGAAACAGTCGACACAGATTTAGGGAGTGCTCCACACTCCTGTAAAGCAAATATATCTACATTAGAATGATTAGAGATAACTTTTACTTCATTGGCAATTATATTTCTCCATTTACCTTCGTCATGGTTCGCTCCTTGCATATTCCACGAAGCAATTTTATAGTCAGAAAAGTGATATGGAGATAAAATATCATCATCTATACATGATGATATTTCCTGAATAAACCAATTCTTACCTTCTTTAGCTTGTCCATAGAAGAACTGACGACCGTTTATGTAAAATGGAAATTGACTATCATAATAGTGAGCCCAAAATCCATGATCTATTTCTCGTCCCATTGTACCATTAGATGACAGTTTTTGAATAAACCAGTTATTGCCCTCTTCAGCTTGCCCATAGAAGAAGTGATTATCCCTTATGTAAAAATGAAATTGACTATCATAATAGTGAGCCCAAAATCCATGATCTATTTCTCGTCCCATTGTACCATTAGATGACAGTTCCTGAATAAACCAGTGCCCTCTTTGGCTTGTCCATAGAAGAACTGACGACCATTTATGTAAAATGGAAATTGACATCCATAATATGTTGACCAAAATCCATGATCTATTTCTCCTCCCATTGTACCATCAGATGACAGTTCCTGAATAAACCAGTTATTACCCTCTTTGGCTTGTCCATAGAAGAACTGACGACCATTTATGTAAAATGGAAATTGACACCCATAATATGTTGACCAAAATCCATGATCTATTTCTCGTCCCATTTTACCATAAGACAGCAGTTCCTGAATAAACCAGTTATTGCCCTCTTTGGCTTGTCCATAGAAGAACTGACGACCATTTATTTTAAAAGGAAACTGACAGTTATAATAGTGGGCCCAAGTACCATGAGCTGTTTTACTACCCATTGTACCATCGGGTAACAGTTCGTGAATAAACCAACTATTATCATCTTCAGATTGTCCATAGAAGAATTGCCGACCATTTATGTTGAAAGGAAATTGACAACCATAATATTTTGACCAAAATCCATGATCTATTTCGTTGTTCATGTTTGCTTTTTTATTAACCATATAATAAAACTCCAAATAATATTAATAGATTATGCTATGCGTGGAAGTGCAGTACTGATACTTCTTGAACTTAGTTGACTTAGTATCGCTCGCATACGTTGCTCTCTGGCTAAAATCACCACTTTTTCTGCTTTCGCTCTGTCAGCATTACCTCGACGATTTATGCTCCACGCTTCCTCCCCACATTTGGGCGCCCTTATGCAGTTGCGCTTCACTTCATTTGCCGTGATCAGCTTATGGCGGGACTTTCACCCACAGGAATACGCCCATGCTGGACGCACAAAACAAGGGCGCTAAGTTTAAGCGGCATGGTGTTCAAGCACTCAGCCTGATTCATTTTACATACCAATGGCAATTTTCTGCGGTTTCTCCTGTTCAGGAATATCATAAGTAAATTGCAGTGTTAATAATCCTTTATCCAGACTCGCCTGTTGAATCGTTATCCGATGCTCAAGACTGAAACTTAAGGAAAACTCACTTTTTCTAATACCCTGATGCAACCATTTGATGCCGTCTTTTTCTTCGTTAGCATCTGTTTCCTCAACCTTCGGTTTACCGCTAATGGTTAACTGGTTATTGAGCACCGAAATATCCAGTTCATCCTGCGTATAACAGGGTACGCTCACGGTCATTTCATAATGCGCTTTGTCTTTTTTCAGCAGATTATAGGCAGGCGTATCCGCAATAGGCCTTTCACCCGTTAAACGGCTAAACAGATTATCCATCTGCGTAAAACGGTCAGAAAGTAGATGATTGCTCAATGCCGGAATAAGAGAGAAAGAACGATAAGCCATAACATCCTCCTTTAACATATATCTAACATTCAATGCAAACTTATGCTCATACCATTCACATGGGGGCATTTGATACGTTTTCAAGTAGACTTGTTGCCTAATAAATAAACGAACATTTTTTAGGCATTTTTAGGGGTGCGTTTTGCATTACCTCGTGCGAAAAAATCGCTTAGAGGCCCTTCTATGACGCCCACTGTTGCTTAATAAACACTAATGTACTATTAGGCAACAAGTCTAATAAATGACAATCAGCTCGCCTTTATCTTTCCTGGCTTGCCATCCATCCTTTCCGGCTCACATTATTTGACAATCAAAATTACCTTCCAGACCATCCAGTAAACCAACGTTTGATGGATCTTTTACTTTCTTCCCAATTGTCATTTTCAGAAGGCAACTGCACGGAATATCAAAAGCCGACTGCACTGATAGTTTAAAATCCAAGGGTGCCAAAACGTACGATAACAAGATAACTAAATGAATTTATTAATTAAAAACCTTTATCTTTAGAAGGCCAGTGCCCCATTTCATTAACCCAAACCTAACCTTGTGCAGTCACCTTCTGACAGCATAATATCAGTAGTCAACTGCACCGTTTTGGATTATGCTCAATACTCCTCTTCCCTACAGTGAGGCTTGAGCATGGGCTCCGAGGAGCACCAGATTACCGAGCAAGGTGTATTAACTTTGCCAGAAGCTACGTGGCGTGAAGCACAAAGACGGCAGCAAGTCATTGCTCCACTGGCAGCTCAGGAAGGAATTAGTCACCAAGCCGCTGATGACGCCGCCCAACAATTAGGGCTGTCCCGTCGCCATATCTATGAACTAGTGCGCCGCTACCGGCAGGGTGCTGGGTTGCTGACCGATCTAGCCCCCGGCCAGTCTAGCGGCAGCAAAGGCAAACAACGCTTGCCAGAGCAGATTGAGCACATTATCCGTGAGCTATTGCATAAACGCTTTTTGACCAAGCAGAAACGCAGTTTGGCCGCGCTCTATCGAGAAATCGTACAGGCTTGCAAAACCCAAAAGCTACGGGCGCCAGCACGCAACACCGTTTCCCTGAGGATTGCCAGACTCGACCCTAGGAAAATAGCGCGCCGCCGGGAAGGTCAAAATGCGTCCCGCGCCTTGCAAAGTGTTGGCGGTGTCCCTCCAAAAGTTGCAATGCCACTGGAGCAGGTGCAGATTGATCATACAGTCATCGACTTGATCATCGTTGATGAACGTGATCGGCAGCCAATCGGCCGTCCTTACCTAACAATCGCCATCGACGTGTTCACTCGCTGTGTACTTGGTATTGTGGTTACGCTAGAGGCACCGTCTGCTGTCTCTGTTGGCCTCTGCCTGACACAGGTTGCCTGTGATAAACGGCCCTGGCTGGAACACTTGGAGGTGGAAATGGACTGGCCGATGAGCGGTAAGCCACAGCATCTCTATCTAGACAATGCCGCTGAATTTAAAAGTGAGGCGCTACGCCGTGGCTGCGAGCAACACGGCATTCAGTTAAATTATCGTCCGCCAGGCCAACCACACTACGGCGGTATCGTGGAAAGGATCATAGGCACAGCGATGAAAATGGTCCACGATGAATTACCAGGAACAACCTTTTCAAACCCTGAACAGCGTGGTACATACAATTCGGAGAGTATGGCAACTCTGACGCTGCGTGAACTGGAGAGATGGCTTACGCTGGCGGTAGGTACGTACCATGGTTCGATACACAGCAGTCTGCTTCAAACACCGGCCGCATGCTGGGCAGAAGCTGTTGTGTGTGTCGGCGTACCGAGCATCATCACTCATGTCACGGCTTTTCTGGTCGATTTTCTTCCTGTCATCCGCCGCATCTTAACCCGGACCGGCTTTGTCATTGATTACATTCACTACTATGCAGACGCACTCAAACCGTGGATAGCCCGACGTGACTGCTTACCTCCCTTCCTGATTCGACGTGATCCTCGCGATATCAGTCGAATCTGGGTGTTGGAGCCAGAGGGTAAAAACTACCTGGAAGTTCCCTACCGTACCTTGTCCCACCCAGCTGTCACCCTATGGGAACAGCGTCAAGCATTGACAAAGCTACGCCAGCTTGGGCGTGAACAGGTGGACGAATCAGCACTGTTTTACATGATCAGGCAAATGAGAGATATCGTCACCACGGCTCAGCAGAATACACGCAGGACGAGGCGTGATGCGGTGCGCCGACAGCATCTCAAGGAGTTGCCAGCACCTAGCAAGCCTGCTCCGCCAGAATCGGACGTTGCTGACTCACAGAAGGCCCTGCCGTTTGACCAGATCGAGGAGTGGTAGCTATGGATGAGTTCCCTATCACTGACCTGTCTCACTTGCTGCCAGCAGCACAGGGTTTAGCCAGGCTGCCCGCTGTCGAGAGGATCCAGCGCATCCCGCGCCGACCGATGGATTGGTTACCCACGTGCGCTTGAAGCGTTAAGCAGACTGGAAACTCTGTATGCATGGCCAAACAAACAGCGTATGCCCAACTTGCTACTTGTTGGTCCAACCAACAACGGCAAGTCGATGATCATAGAAAAATTCCGCCGCAGCCATCCTGGTAGCTCAAATGATAACCAGGAACATATCCCAGTATTGAGCGTACAGATGCCATCCGAGCTTTCAGTTTCCCGCTTTTACGTGGCATTGCTTGCCGCGATGGGTGCGCCTATACGGCCACGTCAACGGTTACTGGAAATAGAACAACTATCGCTCGAATTACTACGCCGTATTGGCGTACGCATGCTGATGATTGATGAGCTGCATAATGTCCTGGCTGGGAATAGCGGCACCCGCCGGGAATTTCTCAACCTATTGCGCTTTCTCGGCAATGAGCTGCGTGTCCCACTAGTAGGGGTCGGCACACGTGATGCCTACCTTGCCATTCGTTCAGACGACCAGTTAGAAAATAGATTCTCTCCTGTCATATTGCCGTTGTGGGAAGTCAATGATGATTGTTGCTCATTGCTCGCCAGCTTCGCTGCTTCTCTCCCATTGCGACGATACTCCCCCATTGCCACGCAGGATATGGCTCGCTATCTGCTTGCTCGTAGCGAGGGTACGATCGGAGAACTGACGCATTTGCTGATAGCAGCCGCTGTGTCTGCTGTGGAAAGCGGAGAGGAGTCAATTAACCCCCGTACGCTCAGTATGAGCAATTATGCAGGCCCTAGCGAGCGGCGTCGGCAATTCGAGCGGGAGTTGATGTGAAACCAGCGCATCGCTGGCCGTTGCACCCTGCGCCTAAAGAAGGCGAAGCTTTATCCTCATGGCTTAATCGTATCGCCGGTTGCTATCAGATGAATGGACATGATTTGCTGGAGCATGACCTCGGCCACGGTCAGGTTAATGACCTAGATCTGGCGCCACCCCTGTCACTGCTGACAGCGCTAGCACAGAGAAGTGGCGTAGGTCTGGAACGGTTACACTGCATGAGTTTTTCCTGCTGGATGCCGTGGTTACTGGACAGCCTAGATGATGAGGTTACGTCAGCCCTGGAAACCTATGTTTTCCAATTTTCGGTGTTGCTGCCGAAGAAAAACCGAAAAGTGAGGCACATTGCAAGTTGGCGCGCCTGGCTGCCTATGCAGTCAATCCATCGAGCATGCCCGATCTGCCTAAACGATTCGGTAGACCACCCAATACTACTTGCGTGGCAGCTACCATTGATGCTGAGTTGCCCAACGCATGGCTGCTGGCTAGAGCCCTATTTGGGAGGGCCATGGCAGTTCATGTGTTGGGAAACCAAATCTTGTGAACCTCGAGAGGCCAGCGAGCCGATTTTGGTGATGGATCGGCGCACTTGGCAGGCGCTGACGGCTGGCTGTGTAGAGTTGCCTCGTCGGCGTGTCCACGCTGGACTCTGGTTTCGGTTGTTGCGGACGCTGCTGGATGAACTAAACACACCGCTTTCGTACTGTGGCTCTTATGGTAGGGATATCCGTTACGTTTGGGAACAAAGCGGATATCCCTTACGCGCCAAGCAAACTTTGTGGCATCCCTACGAGAGCCTCAATACTTCGGTGCAGTTGCAAATGCTGGAGGCAGCAGCTACCGCGATACATTTAGTCGAATCGAGAATGTTAAGTCCATACGGGGAGCAAGCGGAATTGTTTCTGACGGAACCACAGACCAAGTTTATAAATGGTCTACAACCGACGGATACTGGGAAAAATGAACCTATCAATTATTGGCGAGAAGCGGCTAAAGCGATCGAAGAAGCCATTATCGAAGCGAGGCACAATCCTGAAGCGGCCCGCTCGCTATTCTGGCTGGCTTCATACGGGCAGCATGACCCAGATTATCTGAAGCAACTACATGCTTTGTTTACCGAAGTAAAAATTCCGCTAGAATTTCTGTCACATTATGACCATAAATAACCCTTTGCATGTCTTAAATTAAATAACGGGTTAAGTGACAAGTTTTGACAGTCGCGCAGACTGCTTTCACAATGTCACGCAACCGACCGTATAAGTGACAGGAAAAGTAAAAAATATGCTGATGGGTTACATGCGGATATCCAAAGCCGATGGCAGCCAGACGACTAATCTGCAACGAGATGCACTGATTGTTTCTGGTGTTGATACATCCCAATTATATGAAGACCAAGCCTCGGGCAAACGCGAAGACCGCCCTGGATTGTCAGCCTGCCTAAAGGCGCTGCGCAAAGGGGATACGCTTGTTGTATGGAAGCTGGATCGGTTAGGCCGAGACCTACGACACTTGATTAATACTGTGCATGAATTGACTGGCCGAGGTATAGGTTTGAAAGTACTCACGGGTCACGGTGCAGCAATTGATACGACGACGGCATCTGGAAAACTGGTCTTTGGAATTTTTGCGGCACTGGCTGAATTTGAGCGTGAGCTGATTTCAGAGCGCACAGTGGCAGGACTAGCTTCAGCACGAGCGAGAGGCCGGAAAGGCGGACGTCCATTCAAGATAACTGCTGCTAAGTTGAGGTTGGCGATGTCTGCAATGGGTCAGCCTGAAACTAAGGTAAACGATTTGTGCGAAGAGTTAGGCATTACTCGGCAAACACTTTACCGACACGTGTCGCCTAAGGGAGAACTGCGGTCAGATGGCGTAAAATTTTTTGCTAAAAATTAAATCTAGTTGAATAGTTTTTATAGGTAGCAAAGTAGTGCAGTCGGCTTTTGATATTTAGTGCAGTCGGTTTCTGAAAATGACAAGGCTCGCTATAAATTGATGTAAAATACAAGGATGACTTATCCATTGAAATTTCGCCAACATGTCTTGGCAATCAAAGAACAAGAAAAGCTTACGTATGCGCAAACAGCGGAACGTTTTGTCGTCGGCATGGCCAGTCTGATGCGCTGGGCTAACCGAATAGAGCCCTGTATGACGCGTAATAAACCTGCGACGAAGATAGATAGAGAAGTTCTCACACAAGATGTTGCTACTTATCCTGATGCTTATCAGTTCGAACGTGCGCAGCGGCTGGGTGTAAGTGCCCGTGGTATCGGTGATGCCCTGAAACGACTGGGATTAACCTGTAAAAAAAACGCTGCAGCATCCCAAAGCCAAGGCACAAGCCAGAGAGGCTTTCCAGATAAGGCTCCAAAATTATAAGACAGCGGGTCATCCCATTATTTATATTGACGAAAGTGGATTTTCACATGATATGCCACGCCGTTATGGTTATTCGCCTAAAGGTCAGCGTTGTTACGGTCAACATAATTGGCAGGCCAGAGGGCGTACTAACATCATGGGTGCCTTGCTTGAGAAAGCATTGCTAACGGTTTGTGCGTTCACCAGTAACATCAACAGCGATATTTTCCATGCCTGGATAACGCAGGACTTATTGCCTAAAGTACCACTGAATTCCGTCATGGTGATGGACAATGCGAGTTTTCACAAACGTAAAGATATTCAGGATGCAATAAAAAATGCCGGTTTTATTCTTGAATATCTTCCCGTTTATTCGCCTGATTTGAATCCCATTGAGAAGAAATGGGCTCATGCCAAAGCACGGCGTAGAAAAGAGAGGTGTGATGTCGATCACCTGTTTTCCTTCTTTAATTAAGTCATTTTATAACACCGCTGCTATATTGGTTACCACTTTAACCATCGCAAGTACAGTCCAAGATTGTTTTAACTCTTTCTGACTTATCATTGTTATTTAATCGGACCTAAAACCAAGAATTTCTATTCACCACCAGAGTGACCGAGTTTCTCTGTAATTTCAGATGATATTCCGCTTCCTCGAACGGCTTTCGCTGCGCGAAAACCATTCTTGCGGCGAGCGGTCTCTATTTTTTTAAAACAAATTTTTTTAATTCTTTTTTAAGGGCCGGAGTTTTGTCAATGTGGGCGAAGCCCCCCGTCAGGGCTTGGCATTGACAAAATGAAGACCCGATTACCCTGTTAAATGGGGGATGGTTTCCCGAAGGGAGGCCATCCCCCATGCTAAGCGGGGGTTGAACTTGACCTTGGGGGGTCCAGGGGCGGAGCCCTCTGGCAAGCCCCGATGTTGCTGGGGTCAGGTTTTCTGGTACGGAGTGGGAGCGGCTTCAACAACTTTCAAAATCGGCAGAAATGTCGATGTCTGAGTTTGTTCGCAATCATTTAGGTAAAGTTAGCGTGAGGAACCGAAACGATGAAAGAAAGCAAGTAGCTATGCTCAATCGCATCAATGCCAACTTAAACATGATTAAGTACTGGAAAAAGTTTGAATATCAAGCCACCAGGGAAAAAGACACAGCAACATTTCGATGACTTTCGTAGTGAAGTAAACGCAAAGTACGGATTAGCTGATCCCACAGATCCAAATCGAATAAGAAACATGAAGACCCCCAATCATATCCTCAAAATCACCGTAGAGGCCACCAGAAGAGGCGATAAGCCATCAGATGATGTTCGGGATACTCTTGGATGCGATCTTGTCTCAGAGAGCCGTAAATGGGCTTATACGCAATCGTGAAGATGTGATAGTTCAAGTGAAAAAATTAGATTTTGAAATAACCCGTACGGGAAATGACTATATCACTGCTTGTGAACCAGAGAGCGGTAAACGCTGGAGATTGAAAGGGGCACTGTATGCAAGAGACTACAGCGTTAGCCGAACGATTGAAAAATCAGATAGCGCAAGAGAACGAGACTATTCAAAACCTGACAAGGCAGCAGCTCAAAGATTTACGCAACGCCTTAACCACCATATTGGAGCAAGAGCTGAGTACCATCAAAACCGATATCCACAGCCAGAACGAAAGTATGGGCTGGAAAGTAGTCCGCAATCGGATTTTTTGGCCGTTATTGATCGGATTGAGCCTCTCTCTAGGTATCTTCGGCGGCAGTTGGCTGACGATGAATTACAGAAGCAAGTAAACAACTTAAGCAATCAGCTGATGGAATTGAGCAAACTCTACAAAACGAACAGACGTTGAATTCAACTATTCGTCACCAACAGGTACGAGTTAAGAAGCACGAGCCATACTATGGCCCCAGTTTTTGATATCTCACAGGTTGAACAGCAAGACGTAAACCCATAACGCGTAAGATCGCGTTTAAGCTTTTGATTTCAGGATTACCCCTCGCAGACAAAGTGCGATAGAGCTGGTTTGAATTCAACTCTGCCTCCTTTGCCACTACGCGAACGCCCCGAAGGCCTTAGCCATCTGGCGCATAGCAATCAGTAGCTCGGCTTGCTCACCATCTTCGAGGATGCCATTAAGCAGTTCAGCTGCATAAGCAGGGTCTTTACGGAATACCTCGGCCATTGCATCGTCGTGTGATCTATCTTTCATTAGCCAACTCTCCTATCCACTATTACGTTTCCATTCGCGCCAATATTCACATGCGCGGGTTATGTCTACGTCCTGCTTACGTTTGTCTCCACCGCACAGCAGCAGAATGATTGTCAAGCCAGCTTTAGCGTAATAGACTCGATACCCAGGACCAATATCGATACGTAATTCCCAGACGCCTTCACGTAAAAACCTGTGGTCGCCGAAATTACCCAGCTCTACACGCATGATACGGCGGTCAATAGCAATCTTGGCCTTGATATCGCGTACCTGCTCACGCCACTCATCAAAAAGGTCGTTTCCATTGTTGTCGATGTAGTGTCGTATTTCGTTCATATCTCACATTATCGTTTATAAACGATAATTTATCAAGTTAAACTGGCATCGGTGCTTTTGAGGCTGTCTCAATAAAACACCAATACCTCAAAAACGGCTTAAAAATACAGCATGAAAATGTATTATTCTTGGGTATCACTTTTGTATTCTTTAGTCTTTGAATAGCAATAGAATAATCTTCCAGATCTAAAACTTGTTTGTTGAGTATTTCATTCGTAAATACAAGTTGATCAATCATTTCAAATAATGCACCTAGATCATCGTTGTGTACTTGCGTAAAATCACCGTTAGCCATAATAGCCTCTTTCGTAGGTTGTTGTGGTTAGCAGTCTTTCAGAGGAGATAACTCTGTCAGGCTGCGTTAGTTTTTACAGAGTGTTATTTAGCGAAGACATGAACACGGGCGAGAAAATTGATGGTATTCAGATACGCAATCCATTTGTTAACGATGTATAAAAAAAGTAATGGCCTTAGGTAGAGTTCCAATTTAGCACTATCGAACAAAATTTAATAGAAGGCTAATGAATGAACCCAAACAATGTCACGATAAACTTTAAGATATAATTTATCTATAGAAAATGAATTGTTCCGTATCCAATATGAAGCATTATCTAAGATTACTTTAACTACTGAACAAACTATTTTCCGTTAAGCCGAGTTTATTCGTAATGATTCTAAGATGATCTGCCGTCAGTTCATGATAATGTCAAACAAATAGCCTCCCTAAACAGAGATTTTGCTGAGTGGTTGCTAAATGACACTGCTGGTATTTTGGGTGGTGGTTGGGTTTTCTGCCGGATAATTGAAATATTTTTTCACTAATGCCGCTAATATAGCACTCGTTTCTATATCGAGTTCGCCATCATAGTGACTTTGGCGAAAATGCAGTTGAAACGCGCGGACAAGCTTTTTATAGACAGCTGAATCAGTAGCGGCGCCACTGGTGTCATAACCGTATTTTTTAAAACGGATCAACATGTCAGCCTGAGTTAATGGAGCTGTAGTGAACTGCTCCATATAGGCAGATTTCATTTCTTCATCATACCAGGCGCCTACACCCGCATCAAAGAGTGTTTTCCAGGGAAACGCGGCACCAGGGTCACTTTTGCGTCCCACCGCAATATCAGCATGACCGACCACGTGAGTGGGGGAGATGTCAGAGTAGCGTTGGAGAATATCCAAGGATAATGCTTTCACTGCCTCTATTTGGCGATCATTAAAAGGAGGAAAGGTGAATACACCTTGTATATCAGTCGCCTGATTAACTATTTCGATCCCAATCGCGCTATCGTTAAGGTTGGTGCGGTTTCCCCAGGTGCTGGTGCCGGCATGCCAGGCACGGTCTTTTTCATCCACCAGATTAAAAATTTGTTGATCTTTAAAACCGGCATTGATATACGAACGATCCGTCGGATCGGGGACAAGATAATGCGCACTGGCTGCTCCGCCCGTTAAGCTGTTTACGGAAGCTGAAAAATTAGCGGCAGTGTAATGCATGACCAGAAAGCGAATGCGGTCATTGTAACCTTTGTCAGGTCTTCTCAATGATCGATACGTGTTAAAATTAATATTCATAGTGGTTTCCTCAATGACTATATTAAAAATTAAGATTAAATACTGAAGGTGATGGACCGTTTCTCCATATTGTTGTAACATACAAACAATAATCCATAGCCATAGGGGGAAGAGAAAAAACATGGCCATCCACACTTTTTCCAGTCGAGATTTCACACGTGATGTGTCTGCTGCCAAGAGAGCGGCCGCCGAAGGACCGGTGTTCATCACCAACCGTGGCCAACCGGCTTTTGCACTGCTGAAAATAGATGATTACTACCACCTCACAGGTCAAGGTGAGATGTCGCTTCTCACTGTTATGGAGGGTATTCCTGGCGGTGTTGGTATTGAGTTTGACCCTTCATGCCTTGATGTTCATGTTCAACTTCGCCCTACCCTGTTCGATTAAGGCGCAATAACGATGTTCATTCTGGACACTAACGTCATTTCTGAGCTACGCCATGGCAAACCCAAACCATCTCCCGCCGTGCGTGCGTGGGCGGCAACACAACCAATCGGGCGACTTTTCCTGTCGGCCATCACCCTTCTTGAACTAGAAAAAGGCATCCAGACTTTAGAGCGGCGCACACCACAGCAGGGCGGTACGCTGCGGGTCTGGCTGACGGGCGTCAGCGTCGCATTTGCAGGACGTATACTGCCCTTCACCGAACACACTGCCCCAGTGTGTGCTACACTGCATGTACCGAATGCGCATGTTGAACGTGATGCCATGATCGCCGCAACAGCCATTGAACATAGATTTACGGTAGTTACACGTAACGTGTCAGATTTCATTAACACGGGTGTGTCGCTGGTTAACCCTTGGCTCCACCTAAACAAAGACTGAAAAGAGGCGGTATTCTTTGCATAACGAGTGGCAATGCCTCGCCAACATTTAAGATGCAGAAAAGTGCTCTCAACCAGATGTCGATGTTTGTCGGATAAGCTCGACCTGTTACCAGACTGAGCGCTATTTACTACGCTGAATTAAATTAGAAAACATTAGGTATTTCAATGTTATTCGTTGTTTGATTTTTTTGCTACACCCTCTAAAAGGTCTTGTGGCTCACGTTTTAATCTCATTGTTTTAAAGGACTCTGCTGTTCTTTCGATCTTAATTAATAAATTCAATTCATTTTGGAATGCTTCTTTATTTTTCTTTAAAGTATTGATTAAAGCTTGCTGAAATAGGCTCCAATAGTCATTTTCATTCAATCCTTTTGGCTTTTCAATGTTTCCATATTCTGTTTCTATCGTTTTTAACACTTCCTCATATTTTTTAGCTTTTTCGGCATACTTAATAGACTTAATAGTTTTTTCTCCCTCTTCTAACTGAGCTTCTGTATACCGATAACTATTATCTTTATGTTTAAAAACTTCCGTAGGATTTAACAGGCCCTTAGGGTCGTAAAATGCAAGTTCTTTAGTAAAACCACTATTATGTTCTGGATCGCCCTCATTTTTATATTTTATGGTATCACCCTCCTTTTCTCCTTTTAGCTTCTGTATATCAAGAGTCCATTGCGAAGGGATACGTCTTGGTACTTCTATGCTGGTTTTCTTTTCCTGATCCTCTAATTCTTTTAAGAAATTGGGATCCGTTTTGTCCTTTTTCGGTTTGTACACATTTTTTAACGCACCTCTTTCAACTAGTGTTTTTAATGAATACTTTGGCGAGTCGCCGTAGTTTAATTTCACGTGCATTTCAACTGATATATCGTCCTTGACGATTTTTTTTATATCATTCTCTTTTCGTTTGTAATCCGAAACATTTATATGAGTATCTTGAGGTGCTAAATTTGTTGCTACATAGGATTCTTGCTTCTGTTCTGGAGCGAAAAAGACATCAGCAATAAGGTGACCCGTATCTAAATTTCTCTCTTTAGTATGAGTAGACGCTAAATGTTCCCACTCTCCTAACGCTTTTACATGACCGTATTCTGAAGTGTTGTTTCCTCGTTTACCATCTATCTCAGGAACAATTGTTGCTTTAGCGAACTTGGCACGGTATAGGTTAATTAAACCCTCTTTTTTCTTTAGTCCGTCCACATTAGCCTGGTATATTTCATTTAGATACCAGGGAGTACCGTTTACGATGATAGTGCCTTGCTTCAATGCACCTACAATAGTATTCAGATTATCACCACTTTCCAGTGTCAGATTTTCTACCTTACGTTGCACCACCTGGGGATCATCTACCGTTTTTCTGCGAAGTAACGATAAATCCTCATTCGGTGTATAGTGCTCTGCTTTCTCTCCCCACTGCGTTGCTTCTTGTTCCAAAGTAGCATCATCGTTAATGCCAATCCCTGTTTTCATCTGTAGTGTCGGTTTCACTCTCCCTTGCTTTTGCTGCACCACATGCCAGGCTTCATGCGGCAAATGCCGTTCTTGGCCAGCGCCTAAATAGATGTGCTCGCCTTGCGCATAAGCTAACGCCTGGAGTTGTGAGGGTTTTTCTGAATAGTAATGGACACGCACGTCACTTAAGTCTATCCCCGACAGGGATTCTATGCCCGTTTTGAGTGGGGTCGGCAAACCGGTTTTATTGACAGATTGGGTTTCCCGGTTATGCGTTTGATTCAATAATTGTACAACAGCACGATTACCTATCAGGCTTTGTGCCGCTAATACGTGCTGTGGGTTCCGTTGAAATTGTAAGGGAATAACGGGATGGAACGCAGGGGAGGAGGCATGCCGCGTCCGATTGGCTGCTCGCGGGAAGTGCTGCTGTTTATGAGATGTAGCAGGTTGAAAAGTGTTGTGACCACTTGTAGCCATAATGTGTTCCTTCAGATAAAAATGTCATTGTTAAGCAGATGTTCTGTTTGTGTCATCAACCGAGCTGCCTCATCATTTATTGCCGGCTTGATGAGCAACGGACTTCACCACGGGGATGTTTTCTATCGGGTCGTATGCGCGTAAAAGAGCGGTTACCGTGTAGTGCAGTACTGCCCGTGGATGTCCCCCATGGCACTCCAAAATTCCGCCATATTGTGTAAATGGCCAGGTTGGGCGACAAAGGCACGCGGCAGAGGATGCGCTGCTAACTGCCCTTTTAATAGTGCGGCCGGCCAGATGGGGTGACGTAATAAGGCATGAAGTACCCGGCTCAGCATGTCATGCTGGTCTTTATCCGGCGCGATCTCACTGCCGCTGCTGCCCCAGGCCGTAATCAGATACGAATAATCGATAGGAGCCGGTGAACGGGTGAGAGAGGTGGTATCAGCCCCCGCCGTTTTTTGCTGGGCAAAAGGCTCACTCACCCTTAACGTCAGATTTTCTCGAATATCATAAAGAAAGATAGCAATCAGTGGCGGGGTGATTTTTTGAAAAAAGCGTGTATCAGGCGCGGCAAAGACAACGTTAATCCCTGCCTCTTTCAACGCGAGTTCTTGTTCGAGTAAGGCAGCGAGCGTGTCATTGAGGTCATTTATCATAAGAAAGCCCATTGTTCTGGATGGATGATTTTGCCCATTTTTTTAAACTCACTTTGCGCGGCCGCTTTAATATGCGCCAGGGTCACCTGAGCGCCTTTTGGCGTGGAGGGAGTACTCGCGGCTTTAAATGCGGCCGCCAAGGCGATATTTTTAATATGACCGCCCGCAATCTCAAGGGTTGCCAAGGTGGAGAAATTAACCTCAGGACTAAGCGGAGTTTCTTTGGGCCAAATCCCTTGCCAAATCCGCAAGCGTTCCTCGGCAGTAGGAAAGGGAAAATCGATACAAAATTGCAACCGGCGCACAAAGGCGTCATCGATATTGTGTCGAAAGTTGCTCGCTAAAATAATGATCCCCGGATACGCTTCGATTTTCTGCAAGAGATAACTGGTTTCCATATTCGCATAGCGGTCATGGGCGTTTTGCACCTCACTACGCTTGCCAAATAACGCGTCCGCTTCATCAAAAAAGAGGATCCCCTGGTGGGCTTCGGCTTCTAGAAAGAGTTGCTCTAAATTTTTTTCGGTTTCACCAATGTACTTGCTGACTATCGAGGAGAGATCAATTTTATACAGTGTTAATTTCAAGCGAGCGGCGACAACTTCGGCCGCCAGGGTTTTGCCTGTTCCCGGGGGGCCGGAAAATAACGTGCTTAATCCTTTCCCACGTGTGAGCTGACGAGCAAACCCCCAATGCTCATACACGGTGGTGGCGTACTGAACATGATGGAGCAATTCATCAAGTTGTTGCCGGCAAGACAGAGGTAAGATTATCTCGGGACACTGGATACTGGGTTGACAAGGACGTGCCAAGGTTGAAAGTGCCTGTGTGGTTTGTAACTTGCAGGCATGAAAGACGTCATCGATGCTGAGATCACGGGGATTATCCCCGTGGCTAACTTGTTTAGCCAGCTGTGCGGCTGAAAAAATTTGGCGAGGCGAAAAGCGAAAGCGCGTCGCTACGTCTATGACCGTGTTTTGATCAAGGTGGGGTAACGCGCGTTGCCATAAGTCCTGCCTTTGCAGTGTGGTTAAGGGCGGCAGGCTTATCGTCAGTATTCTCTTCTCGGGGACCCTCGTTTGTGCCCAGGGCCAGTTGGCCTCACCGTCCATAAAGACAAGCCCACGATACGCCTTAGAAGCCGCCATGATTGGCTGGTGCCAGTCTTGTTGATCAGCCTGCAAGACTGATGGCATGCCACGCCAGTAAATCGCGGCATTGTGCAAATAGGCTTCACGTAAGATCAATGCTACTCGCTCCTGCGATTGACTTTTTATCAATGCCGGTAAATCAACCACCACTAGCGTTATCTTTAACGCATGGCACAGGGCTTGCGCCAGCGTTCGTTTACCCGCGCCAGTGCCCCCTTGCAAATAAATCACTGCCTGCGCAAGCTCAGCACGGTGCTGTGTGAGCAGGTTATCGAGGCGATCACGCAAGGCATCGGGCAATATTAACGCCGATAAGGATTTATCGGGTGTCATAATCGACACTATTGTGCTGAGCGCCGCCGGTAAATCTTCTTGCCCTAGCAGAAAGTGAGTGATCCGCTCACTGATATTGACCGGTCGGCTGAGAGAAGACGCCCCGTTTTGCTCGTTGATTTCAATCAGTGCGTAACGCCTCAGCGTTGCAGTAGGGGAAAGCCACCGTCTTATAGCCCCTTTTTCGCTCCAACTTTGGCTTAATAGGTTTAAAATCAGATCCATCGTGGGTCGTTTTTGATTAACATCATCGTGCAGATAAGCGAAAAATACCGCGTAGCGGGCATCCCATTCTACCGTCAAACAGATAAGTAAAATGTCAATCTCCTGAGGTGTTAACTGAAAGCGTTGCTGCAAAGCGATTAACTGTAGCGAGATCTGATTTTTAATACTCTGCTCAACCGCCTGGTCAATCGCCTGGCGTTCATGAGCGAATTGACTCAAAGGAGAATCGATGTCGGCATACGCTGTATGCCAAAAAGGCAGCCCCACAGTGTCATTAAGTAACGCCTGCGCTTCTTGGGCCGTCACTTGCAAACCGGGGTAGGGATTATCATGCGTTTGTGTTGTGATTGCTTGTTTTACATAAGCTTTTATCAAAGCGTCCATGCGCTTAAGCTCGGTGAGCAAATGCTCAAACGAGCTTGAAAAGAATGAGAGGGGCATTTTTACCAATCCACTTGTATAGGTTTGTCAAGCCAGGGTAATTGAATGAGGTTGATAGGCCAGGTGATCCCTTTCATCAACACATCGTGGGACGTACGCTCTATTTGTAATTGCCAGTGATAGGGGTGATTTCGTATCACCCCCTGGCGCATAAGAAAATGCTGAATCAAATAGGAGTTTGATAGGTGCGTCATCACCGGCCATTGGGTTTTGACCTGCGCAAAGAGCTGATCACATGCCGCCTGCTCCGCGACATTGACTTCAATGGTGCGCTCAATCGGTACTTGTAAATTCAGACCACAAAGGAGTTTATTAAACGTCAAGGTTTCTTCAAAGCATATCGACTGTGAGGTCATCAGGTATTGTAATAGCAACGCGGCTCGCCGCGCTGCAAGGTGATCAATAAAGTGATCTCCTTGCAGTAAGTGCGCCGTGGTGAAAAAGGGTTTTAAATAAATCCCTAAAAGCGCTAGCCCTGCATTATCAACGTAAATATCTTCATGTTGATCTATATCCGCTTCTCTTGCCAGTAAAAGTGATTGGCTTATTGTTTTAGTGAGCATTAACGCCGCTTGATGTGCTTGCTGCTGTTTTTTTAGCACCACAGAGAGCGTATTGATCATCGCAGTGACAGGTTGCAAGGACGGTGTACTCAAAATAAGGTTGGCAACGTCGTGCTTAGCCGCTTTCACTGTAGCGGTTTGCCCCGTCAATGTTAATAGTGCTTGGTATTGCCGATATAAGCGTCCATAGTGTTTACGCAACTTTGTCACTTTCTCTTTTAAATCATTTAACGACGCTTTCTCGCTGTGAGGGATCAACGAGGCTATCTGACTCTTTTGGCATTGCTCAGATTGACCGATTCCACAATCGGCGACTGTTATCGACGGGATTGGCTGTGTTCCCTGTAACAGGCGTTCATGCTGAACCTTGTCAACGCGTTTACTCGACGTGGATTGGTGTTCGGCTTTCGTGATTTCTTGCTGTAATCGGCTTAATAATTGCCTTAACGGCGGGATAAGCGCCGCGATTTTACCCTCTTGATGCCTGAGTGTGACTTGATTTGACACATTTGGCTTTATCTGTTCCATGATGCTACGAATAAAAACGTGATGTTTTCGCATGAGTGAAAAAGTGTCAAGTTCCTTCAGCGTTTGTTGCAACGTCACCAGGCGGTGATAAGGCAGATGCGCCAACGTTTCAGATAAAGAGATCCCTAATTGAGGGATTATTTTGTTTAAATACACCCTAAAGCGATTGAGTTCCACTTCTCGCGTCTGAGGATGTTCAGAAAATCTTTTTTTATTCGCCATGATGACGTCGACAAGGCGATCCACCTTGCTTATCAGCCCTGTTTGGCGAGCAATATCAAGCATTGGCGTGTGAGTATAAGAGAGAGATGGTTGCTTGTTTTTGGCTGTACAAAAAGCTCTCAGTATTTGTAATTGGGTGAGCAGTTGTTCATAAATAGCCTCATTTATAAAAACGTTTACATCATTTTTTTCCCGTGTTGATGGACTGCCATGCTGCTCAGGTAACAGTGTCGGCCAGGGGTCGGCAATTTTTTCTTGCGCCTTGAGTGTGGCGAACAGCCTCACCAAAAGGTAATGATAATTGAGCTGACAATGGGTGGCCAGGTGTAGCAGGACATGCTTATAAAAAGCTGTCTTATCGATTTTTACACGGCTCATCATCTCACTGGTGATTAATATGGCTTGCCAATAAGCGCTTCTTAATGCCATGGCAGCAAACTGTTCTCGGGTAAAAGCACGGTGTAAAGGGGCACTTATTTGTTGACACCACAGCTCCACATGATCGTTTTGGGCTAATAGTCGACTGAGGGCTAATAGCTGATCATCAGAACACTGTGCAATGAGGCGCTGTAAAGTGGCGGCTTGCGCGAGGTAGTGACATAATTTTTCTCTAAGCCGTGCGGGGGTACGGTCAATTAACCGAAGCAAGCATTGAGTCAGTGCCACGGTGTCTTTGGAAACCCACCAAGGTCGCGTGCCCGTTTTAATAAAATAATCTAACGTACGGAGCGCTTGTGCATTTTCATCGCGCTTCATGATCGCCGCTGGCCTAAAGTTCTGTAATTGCTTAGCTAATGCCTGGGAAAAGGCCGTAGCGATCTGCTCAATAACCTGTTGTGGCTCAGCAGGTAATGTAATGACCCCTAAATCCAGTTCCACTTTATCCAGTGAATACCACTGATTAGCTTCAATCTGCTCATCACAAATCTTTGCCAAGATCGGCGGCAGCTGTACGCGTGCCCATTGACTGAGGGTATTTTTTATCGCCCAGCTTGGCTGCTGTGAAGACAAGTGCACTATCCAGGTTTGGCATTGTATAAGGTGCGTTGGCATCGTCTGTAGACTGCTACGTTAGCGCTTTGCCCATGCGGAGCAATACCAGTAATTGCACCGATTCTTGCCAAGCAGAGGTAGGATCGGTGGCCATTTTCGTTAACCACGCCTGATAGACTTCTTCAAATGCGCACATAGCCTTGTAATTAAACCAATGCACATAAATCACCAGGTGGGCAGGCACTTCATTGATTAAGACGTCACAGAGCAATTTTTTAAAATTTTTCTCTTTAAATCGTTTTGACTCAGCAGGAAAAATAAAACTCAGTTGTAATGAATAAGGATCTTTCCCATGAATGTCCATCGCCCATTGAGCTTGATTCGCCTCTTCTGCGACAAAAGGCTTTTCAATACAAAAGTAATCCTTGTCCTTCCATTTTATTTCATAATTCCCTTTATAATGACCGGTGTCAGAAACCGTGATGTGATCGCCTTTTTGTAAACCGTGATCGGAGGCATGACAAAAAGTGCTGTTAGGAAACGTCCATTTGCCTTGATTCACCTCTTCCGCGATAAAGGGCTTTTCAATATGAAAGGAATCCTTGGCGGTCCATTTTATTTCATAGCGCCCGTTATAATGCGTGGTATTAGAAATCGTGATGTGATCACCTGCTTGTAAATCATGATCGGGAACGTGACAGACAGTTCTGTTAGGCGCTGATTTCGAAAAACGAGCAATGCGTGTAGGCGCTGATTCCGAAAAATTAACAATCGGTGAACCCAAAAATGCCCAATAGGGCTCAGTGGACGGCGTTGATCGGGGTCTTAGCAGCACATGTTCAACGAGGTGAAATCCTTCATCGTTAATCGTGGCGGTATTCACCGCTTGTATACCTAATAATCCGCAGAGACGCCTTTTGAGGCCAGCAATATTGTCCGTATCCCCCTTTTTTGGGTATAGTTAAAGGCGCTGCCACGGGCGGCACTCATTTGCGGGTAGGCTTGCAGAAAAGCGAGTTTGTCCTCGAGATGAAACCCCTGCCAAGGCGCTTTATTTTCGCCAAGAGAAATCACCGGCTTACGCTGCTGTTGTTTGTCATATAACAACAGAGCGTCATCGATAAATTGCTCCCCAAAGCGGGCCATTAAATGATTTAACAATTTATTTTCACGTGTTATCTTCGTGTCAACATTTTCTATGGCTTGCTGTAAATGCGTTTTGTGATCGGGATTCAGTACACTGTCGAGTTCCGGCACATCGGTGACGGACTGGGTAAAATACGTCTGAATCGACCGAGGCGCGGTATCTCCTATTATAGGGGGACAAAATAGCTCTCTAATGTGTGCTAATTGCGCAAGATAATTGGCCAGCAATTGATCAAAGAAAAGTAAATACGCTTTGAGTTGTTTGGCTTGAATTTTACGCGTTGGGGAGACAGAATCGGGCAGCCCTAATGATCCTATACCGTAGTTGGGGGGGAGATCATGTTGTATCGATACATAGTCGCCGAGGTGTCGATAGTGACCGCGGGGCAGTGGAATATCTTGTAGCGGCTGCTTTTTTTTATCGAATGCCTCGCGCTCCTTCACGTTTTTGAGATGTGCTTTAGCCGCCTCTATATTGATTTGACAAAGGATACCCTGGCGCTCAAATTGTAGATCGCTTTCGAGCAGTTGTTGCAACGGTTTCAATTTCGGTGTGTAATTCAGGTCTAGTTCTAACACCCAGGGTTGGTGAAATCCGCTCTTTTGACTGCTTTCCAGCGCAATTTTTTTCACCGACTGCACACCATCCATATCGAGAATAATATGAATAAAGTCGGAGCTACGCAGCGTGGTTTTACGATCAAATCCTTCCAGCTCAGTCTCATCAATAAAACCGTTGGCTAAAGGAGGGCCTTCAAAAATCGTGTCAATCGGCCTATTTTCCTGGCGCCGGGCACTCAGTGAATGAAAAGAGAGAGTAGGTGCAATCGCCTGACTTAATTGCCAGTAGATATGCGCCGCTAAGCGATCAAGATCCACATCATCGGCCACCACGATGTGTAATTTTACGGTAATTTCTTCAAAGGGCAGCAGAATGGGATCGGCAAAATCCTCGGCGATCTGGCGGTATTGGTGTAATCGCGCTTTCACTGTCTTCATCAGCGCTTGTTCTTTTTTGCCATCGGAAACCGTGTCGTCCTTGGCGATATACACTTGGTATATACCGCGTAGGGGCAGCGGTTTTGCCGTTTCCGTGGCTTGATTCAAGCGTAAGCAATTGGATTGGGCTTCATAATAAATGGGCACCAAAGACGCGGGATTTTTTTCAATCCATGCGTTTCTGACGCCAGGAATATCGATTAACAATTTGCGATAGTCGTTGAGCGTCACAGGATGAGAAGTCAGAATATCACGTGCCGTAAACAAAGGGGCACGGCTTATGTTTGACGGGTTGCTTCCGTGGGTGGGTAATACGGCCAACAAATCTTTCATCTCAAACGATAAGCGATAACTCACATCGGTGATGGCGTAACATAAACACTCCAATAGCGTGATACCGGGATCATGTGTGTTATGGTCAGTCCACAGTTCACCGGCTAAGCGTTGAATATGCTCAATACCCGTTTTGCGCAGAAAGGCATAATCCATGCCAAGCGGGGTTGGCGTTGTGGGTGGCGCTGTCGTGGCCATGGCATCGTTGTTTATCATACTGTTTGCCCTGTATTTTACTGTTAAGTCGCATTCGGTTGTGTTTTATCTCAATTGTCGTCTTTTGGGGACGGATGAAGGGCTTTCTCGGCTTCATCAGAAACGGGCTCTTGCGTCAATATTTCTTCTAGCACTTGAATCGCGCCTTGTAGACGTAACAAGGTGTCATGCGTATTGGCTTGTTTTTCTTTAAGCTCGTTAAACACCGTTTGGCCTTGCGCAAAGGCCTGTTTTAGCTCGTCCAGACGACGCTGTAATGGTTGTTTCATGTAGGGGCGGCTCACTGTGTTGGAGGGGATAAAAGTGGCTTTGAAGATGAACTGTTTTCTATGGCGTGAGTTTCAAATGCACAAACAATTGCGCTATCATTTGCTGCTGTTGTTTGACCGCTTCCAGCAATACCGCGGTAAAACGCCCGTAATCAACGTATTTAAAATTATCTTGGTCACAAGCGACCAATTCAGGAAACGACGCTTGCAGTTCGTCGGCAATTAGTCCTATTTGCGGCTCTTTGAGATAGTCTTTTGTCCTCGCATGGTCACTCCAGTCATAATAGATCCCCTGTAATCGTTGTATTTTGTCAAGCACCGGCCCGAGCGGTTTGATATTGGTTTTGATACGGCGATCAGAGGCCTGCTGAAACTTGTTGGCTCTTAACGTCGCGGTATCAATATCAAAATGAAAAGCGATATTTTTTGCTCCTTTTTTGCGAAAATAAAGGTTATTGTCTACCGAGAGATACCAATGCTCATTATAGCGATAAAACGCACCGTCGAAGTTATCCCAGTGAGAATTCGCTTTGCCTCCATCGATCTGTATCCCCGCTTGACACACAATACGGCCTTGGCATGCGATATAACCCTTTGCGTCTATCGATTTTTGATTAGCATCTTGTGTGCTAATCGTTAATGTTCTCTGGGGGGTGTCGAAATGAAACGCAGTATCTGCACTGCCCTGCCTGCGCAGATGAAGCCCGTGATCGGTGGTGAGATAAACGGGCCCATTACGCTGGTACAAGGTACCATTTTTCTCCCAATGTGTTGTTCGATCCATTAAGCCCAAACCCCATGCCTGGGCTTCACCCTGAATATCCAATGCGTAGTTTGGACTTGCATGATTAATGCCTACCTTACCGTCTTCTTTAATAAACAAGGCAGTAGTATCAGCAGTGCCAACACGTAACATATGCACGCCCTTCGTGGACTGAATATGCAATTGTGCGCCAGGATTAAAGGTGCCAATGCCGGTTTTCCCCTTTTCTTTATCAATGAAAAGTCGGCTTTTACCCTCATAAGATAAATTGAAACCGGTGCTATCGTCCTGAGGTTGATGATTTAAACGCCAGTAATCCGTATCGCAACTGCTTTCATTGACACAGAAATCCAGCCAATTTTGTTGGTCACTTTGTGGCATGATGCGCAGCGGCTTTTCAACCCCTTCTGGTTTTTTGATCCAATCTTCTTTAACGTTTAAAAAAGATTCGAACAGATCGCTAAAATCTTGCGCGGTGGGTCTGTCACCGCGCTTAAAGCGGTCTTTTAGCTCTGCTCTGGTTTTTTGAGGCATTGTGGTTTCCTCTATAGAATTAAATGTAAAGCCTTAATGAACGATGAAATCTGTTTCAATGATCATGTGACCAATCCCTTCAAAATAAATATCTTCATGCTGATGCATTGTCACTAATTCGATAATATGTTCCGGGGCAGAAACCAAGACAGCATCGAGGGCGTGCACTTGCGCTTGCGCTTGATCCACATCCAGTATCGAATAAACGGTGTTAGAAGCCGTGAGATCACTGTCCAGTTTGATGTGTTCAATGAGTCTGAGTTGGGCGACGTAATCGACATAAGGCTGTTTTTCAATAAAATGGATTAACAATGAGTTGTGAATATAGCTACCGAATGTCACCTCCGCGGTACTTTCATAGGCCCAAGGTGACAGAAAGCGTTTAATCGCTTTATTGAGTTCAGCAATATCATTACCGGGTTCATCGGCTTTTTTAAAGCGAACAGTGACCCGGTATTTTATTTGTTCATAGCTTGGATTTTTCACTTCCAAATCAACGAAAGGCGAAATATACTGGCTTAAATAAACTTTGATTGCTTCCAGCAAGTCACGCGAGGCCTTGGGTTTCAGCAGCAAAAAGGGTTCGCTGTTATTGGCATTGTCGGGGATAACCACGACAGTGACCTTCGCTAACGGTGATGCGCTCAGTTGTGTTTGCGTTAAACACTTGACTTTGTAGAGCTGTGGAAATGCCGCTAACACTAAGCGCTCATAATCCCAGCTGGAAATGGCGCGCTGTTTATGACGTAATCGCTCACTCGTCCGTTGCCAAAAAGCCTGATGATTTTCTCTGGCACGCCCCCCAAATGAAGCGTAGGGTTGTGTGACCGCTTTTATCTGTGGATCGGCAGTAACAAGTTGATTAATAGAATAAGCCGGTAACGGTTTGCGGTGGTGTTCATCATTCGCCCCCTTTGCCAACGTGACTGTTGCCGCTTGTGTTTTAATCGCAACAATCTGAGGCGATACCACCTCTTGATTAACGGAGCCGCACAACCAGTGTAAACCCGTGGGCATCAGGGGATTTTCATGACTGGCGGCCGCTGGCAGATGAAACGACATCACCCCACTGTGCATCAACCCTTTCGTCTCATCATGAAAATAAGTCGAGCTATCTGCTGCTACCCAATCATGTTGACCTAAATAGTGATAGGTCATATCGGCGCTTTCTTCCAGCTTATCACTTTCGCTCGGGATGATTTGAAACAGTAATGAGAGCGGTGCCGGCACGGTTGCGTCTTTCAGACCCATATATAAATAACCCGCGGCTGAAAATTGGGGTAATAACTGATTGACGTTGTGCCCCAAGACCTTACTTCCAAAGGGATGTAGCTGAAATAATTGTGCTTCATTGATTGCATTATGGGCAGGATGGGCCAGGTTTATCAGCGCGGAAGCCGTATAATTGAGCGTCAAGTCGCGTATCAATGGCGTATAAGGCGGATAGACGTTCGGCACACTTTTACCTTCTGTCGGCGGGGCTAATGCGCTTTTGTTGAGCACCGTAGCATATTGGTCGTGCAAAAAATCTTGCTCGGTTAATGCGAGTTTAAAATAGCGAGACCAGGCCATAGGGTCTTCTTCATCGGGGTCGTTGTGTGTGAAGCGGTTTACCTCCTCCTCACCCAGCTTCGGTAAATTTTTAAACTGCAGACAGGTGTGGGCGGTTAATTTTTTACTGTTCGGATCGACGGAAAATAAGCATTGTGGCGTGCCAATGGCGGTGACGACACGGTTGTTCACGACGGTTAACTGGGTTTGAAAGCTTGTGTTATCAATTTTTTTACTTAAAAATTTTTTATAAGCCGCATAGTGGGTACCAAAATCTTCGGGTAACCCTGACCAGGTGATGCCTAAATCCAGTGAATCTAACGCGTTATCACAAATTTCTGAGTGCGCCCAATAAAATCCGGCATGGGCGGTAGGTTGATCACCAAACGGCTGCAATAAAACGGTGTTCGTTAACAGCGATGCATCGTTTCTCCGTTTTACATCCTTAATCCCTTGCACATTCACCGCCAACTTATATTTTTCTACGATGATCATTTTAAACAGATCGTAGTCACCCCCGGCTTTGAGGGTTATTTTTATCGTCGGGTCAACACCGGTCAACCCTTGATGGCTAACATCGATTAGCGGAGCGGTCATTGCCGGGGCCGTTTCATTAAGATCGAATGTAAACTGAAGCCCATTTAAAAATAAGGCGTCAGCAGCATATTTTTCAATCTTCGTATTGGGAGGTAATTGCCCTCTACAAGCGACTTTAACTTCTTGGTTCCCCACCTGTTTTTGAATAGCAAAGACCTGCCCATTGGACCAAACCAACCAATTACCGACCTCTTTTTCTGTGAATTGCTCGTTATTTGCAGCGACGCCATCGATAACTAACCCCGTGAGTATTTTGGTTTCCGTCAATTGAATATCGGGATACAGCCGTGGCGCGGCGGGTTTGGGTTTTATATCCGGTAAATAAGCCACTTCAACGACTTCTATTTTATTGGCATTCACCCGGTGTTCAATCCGATAAACTCGCCCGTCCGTCCATAAAATGTACTGTTTAAAATGATCTTTCACGGTAAACAAATTGCTGTTTGCCGTGATGATTTTACGCGTTTTGCCGCCTATGCCTTCAGTGACAGGCATTTCTTCTAATGCCAAGCCTGACAAAGGGCTGCCCGTGCCCGTCAGAGTGAGTTCAGGGTATTTTTTAATGAAACCTTTACTCGGCAAAAAACCGACGGGGCGGAGTTTAGCGTGTTGCGCACTCATCACCTCCGTGATTTGATAAAGCTGCCCGTCTTCAAATTGGAGATAATTATCCTTATCCCTCTCGCTGTTGAATTGCCCCTTTTCACCTTTAAAACGGCAAATTAAAGCCAACGTATTCGTATCGTATTCCGCCAGGGCGGTTGCCAAAAAAAAATGCCCTGCGGTGACTGTCGCCGACGAGGGAGCAAAATGGGTTTCAGCGCCGCTTAATTGAAAAGTGAAAGGTGACTGTTGCACAAATTTATTCAGCCGATCAAGGTGAAAAGTATCGCGTTGACAGTCTACTGTTAAAGTGATCTTCCTACGCCCTTCACCAAGGCGTAATAAAGGCGAACTGACAGCAAAACCGAGCAGAGCCGGGGTATCGGTTGCAGACCAATCGAATGTTTTAAACGGCTTATGCTCCTTCAGTTCAGCATCCAGCATAACGCGTGTACACAGATGCGTTGTTTTTTCAATACGAATATCGGGATAACGTTGCTTTAGGGTCTGAGCACCCTGGACGAGTTGATACACTTCCTTCCAATCCTTGGAATTGATGTCAGGCGCTTTAATGACGATATCGATGATTTTTTCAAAATCCTTAATCGTCATATAGAGTTTTTTATTAATATAATCCATGACCGCAGGATGGGTGAGATCGGTTTTTAAGGACGTTATCGCAGTGTGCGGACTGGGCAATGTCGGTAATGGAGCACCCAGCGCGAAGGCCAGCATGTTGATAAAATTTCCATTACGATGTTTATGTTCTAGTGCCTGGTATCGCTGGAGCGCTATTTTTTTTTGATAAACACGTTCCATCATCTTGTGAATCTGGTCTGTTTGTTCTGCCGTCTGCAACCGATGCCCTTGCAAACACATTTTGAAATCGTTCACGTCATGGAAAGCCAGCTCTTCTTCAATGTAATCTTTTTGTTTACCTTTTAATTGATCTTGCTCAGCGAGCATTTTGAGCGAAGGCAAATCAATGGAAGGCGTTGGCGCTGCGTTCTCAAAACCTGCGGGCATAGCCACCTGTTGCGCTGCTCTCTCTAAAACCCACTGCAACAGAGCGGCAAAATCGTTATCGCTGGTTTTTCCCGGGTGATAAAAAGTCGCAAAGTCGTACACTTCTTTTTTAAGCGCCAAGGCACAAATTTTAGCCACTTGTGCCGAGGTGATCACGCTATCTCGGTCGAGACGATAAATCGGCGCCGCGCTATCAGATTGACCTTGCTCCGTACTGAGTAAGATCCCTTCTTTAAGGCAATAGGCTTGCTGAGATGGCGCCAGTTCGAAGATCACATGCGCCCGATCCGGCTGGGGCGGTTTTTCTCTTAATTGTAGGCAGTCTCGGTAGTAAAACTCGAGATAACGCTGCGTGAGGGCGTTCAATTGCTGCTGGGGTAACGAAGCAATAAGAGAAAAACCCAAAACAAGACCCGATGAGGTTGCATCAACGCCATTCGCCGATCCAGGTCAACAATGGCTTCCGGCTGCTTAATAAAACGAACGGCGTCCTCAATAAACTGTTTATCCGTAGGCAAAAAACCGGTCCAGTCTGTAGGGGTAATTTGTCCGCTCTCATAAAATCGAAGCTCTTTGGCATACGCCTGAGCAAACTGGATAACATCATGCAATGTGCGATCATCGACAACAAAATAATCCGGAGCCAGAGCGGTCAACAATCGATGGCGTTGACTGGTGCCATCGCGATATTGGGATGCTGCGTTAAGCTTCATGTCATTTTTTCCAAAAATTTCAAGAATACGGTTTTTGTGTCATTGCAGCATCGGCCTTCCAGCAATGCCCTCAATGAAGGCACGTAGCGTATTCAGAAGAGAGGGTTATTATTTTGCGCTGGCATGAACATGGCTGTTCAGAAATATCCCGCTACCATTGTAGCTCGGGGTAGGATCGGGGATGGGGCGCCTGGACCGGGTGGCGGTTGCTTGGCAGGGTTTTGCACCTCAAATTTCGCCGTAAATCGTTGACCTTTACGCAGTATCGCCTTACCGCAACACATGACTTTCTGTGTTTTTTGATCACCGGCCAATGCCGCAATTTTTAGTGTGCCGGTGCCGGGAATACTATACACCGGCGTGACATAGACGCATCCTGCCACAGAGACCTGCTTTTCATCCCCTACTAGGGCGATTTTTTTACCTTTCCTAGTGGATTTACCGCTCGCTGTCAGTTTGCCAGGACGTACTACGACCATCGCCTGGCCAAATAGCGGCATAAACAAGACGCTATCGCCATCAACGAGGATGATATTTAACATAGTTAACCTCCCAGAGCCGACACATCAAATTATTTCAGCACCCATACAGCCGGTTGCCATCGCTTCACCCCGTGTTTCTCTGTATCAAATGCGGCAAACCTTTGCGCTAATTGTGAGTGTGGGGACGCCTTTTCGACGGATAACCACACCCCATTCATTCGGCAACATTTCCACCGATGTCTCTATTACAAATTGACTCATATTTATCCTCCTTAAATGTAGATGCGAATATCTACAAAAAAGTAAAAATAGAACGCATTATCTTAAAATGACAAATGCGTCGCTTCGGTTAAATAAAAGGGATACACCAGATTGCTCCGTGAATTGGTGGTGCGTAGCGTGTAATTCAGGGTGATCAGTAGTAACGTCTGCGCATGCGGCGTGATGATGACCTCATCGAGTCGGATACGGGGCTCATGGTATAACACGGCGTCACTGATAATGTTTTGCAGACGATGGATCAAGCCCTGGGTGACTTCCTCGAATACAAACTGACCCAGTTCACAGCCATACGTCGGTTGCATCACACGTTCTTGCAGATTAGTCGAGAGCAGGATGCGTAAGCTTTGCCGAGTATCCTCTTCACCCGACACCACTTCCAGTACCGCCCCCTGCTGTGAAAAGGTGGGCGGAAAGCTCCAACCTTGGCCTAAAAATGCCTGGTCATTTACCATTATCAGCCCCTTTTATTTAAAGTCAATTTTTTTACCTTTAATCACCACATTCTGACCCGTATCAGCCGTCAAATTTTTATCAAGTTTGATGTCAATGCCTTGCTCCGTTAAATTCACCTGATTGTTATGTTGATCTTTCAAGTAAATACCGGATTTTTTGCCACTGACCAACGTCACGCTATTATTTTTAGCGGTCATCCACTTCAGCGTTTTCTCTTTATCATCCATTAAAAATTGCATGTTCTCTTGCGTCACAATGCCTTTTTGATGATTGTCTTTCTCCATAGCCAGCGGTGGCGGATTTTTTTCACTGTGCATGGCACCGAGAATAACCGGATAGCGGGGGTCATTATTAAAAAACCCTAACACCACTTCATCCCCCACTTCAGGTCGAAACACCAGGCCTTTTTTATCGCTCGCATAAGGCGATGCCAACCGGGCCCACAGCACTTTATTTTTATCTTCCAATAGGGGTAAATGGACTTTGAGGCAAAACTGCGGGTTTTGTTCTTTCGCGTGCCCGACCACGATCCCGACATGGAGACCTTGGATGGCAGGTAATAATCCTGCCGCAGCGGGATCACACATTTCGAAGGAACGGCTCATTCCCTCGGTGAGGCCCACTTGCACATGGGTCTGCCAACCTTCTCGATTGAGCTGATGACGAATGCCGGTGACAATGGCATGGCCTTCAAAGTAGCTTCCCACACCTTTAATGGCAATGCATTCACCAAGTGTAATGTTTTTTCTGCCTTTTATCTGAAAGCGGCCCCGTAATAGCGTGAGTCGCGCTTGATCCAGCATCGCCTTACTGCAGGCCTGGAGCTCTTCAGGAGCCACCCCGCCCAGATGCACCAGCGGATAGGGATCCGCGCCGATGGTCTGAGCGGCTTGCACAGCATCGACGGTGCCTTTTTTAACACTGGTTTGCTGAGCGTCGACCCAAGTCAAGGCTAATTTTTTCGTATCCCAGTGGGCAGCACGTACCTTGTTCAATTGCTGACGAATATCCACCTCAAGCTCCACGTTGTGGATGACGATCTGTGGATCGACGTTATTCACGTTAAACACTTGTTTAGGCGACTGTTTGAAATCGGGTGCCACAATCTGGATGTGCTCTTTCCCTTCCAGGTAATGAAATAACACCCACAATCCATTCGCGGTCGCGCGCGCCAAGATAAAATCCCAATCGCTACAGTGATACTGCACCATTTGGGGATGTTTTACCTCTGCTTTCCCTATAGCGCCTTTCAAGGTGAGTCCCCCTTGTTTAATCAGGCGCGTGATAATGTCTTTATCCGTGGTCTTTTCAAACAAGACGCTTTTACGTCGCGTTGTCAGCCGAATCGCTTGGCTTTTGAGATCAAGTGATAATCGTGATCCGTGATCATCATGCCACGCAATTTTATGCTTAACCACGATACCGGAAAAAATTAATTTTTCATTTTTGGGTTCATCTTCATAACGTAAGTGGATATCCACGCGATGACCCGGTTTAAAAAAATCCCCCGGCTCAAATGAAACGGTTGCTCTGCAGGCGGGCCGCGTTCTGCTATCACCAGCTGAGCCGTCGGTATTTTATTCACCGTCAGTATCACCTCTAACGCCACAATGTGACGTTGCAGTGAGGTGAGTTTTTTCCCCTGACAGGAGAGCGTAATGGTATAGACACCTTTCATCATTCACTGTCCACTGACCGGAGGCAGGTTTAACGTGCTACCCACGCGCAGCCGCCTAAAATTATCCAAGCGATTGCATTGTGCTAAATGAAGATAATAGTCAATGTCATTATAAGCGTGGTAGGCAATCAACGGCAGGTTGTCACTGCTGGTCACCCACTTGATGTGACTGAGATCAGGGGACTGTTTATCCTCCAATAACAACCGTTTTTTACTGTCGACATCTTGAATAAAGACCGCAGCCAACTCTGCACGTAACGGGGATCCATCGCGATCGAACAAGGTAAAATTGACGTCAACCGAGTACAAGCGGCAATCGAAACTCAGGCGACCCCATTCCAGCGTGAGGTATCTCGCTTCGTGCGTTTTACCATAAATATCATAGGTCAGCTTAAGAAAGCGTTTCACTTCCTTTTGCACGTCTTGGCGCGGCGCGGGATGAAGCCCCATCTCTGCTACAGCCCCTGTGCCATCGAGCAGTAAGGTCACCGCCAAATATTGTGACGTGTCGCCGAGGTACTGAGTTTGTTCAAAGCGCGAAAAGGTATTTTTAAAAAAAAGGGAATACGACGCCGGATTAAAGCGTGCTTCAAAGGATTCTGCTGTTTTTTGCTTCTGGCTGCGTTCAACGTAGTCATAGGCGTAGAGCGTGAGCTTTTCTAATTTAATCGCAGACTTCAATGCTTGCAGTGGGTTCATATTTTACCTTTCCTTCATTCGTGCCAAGATGTGCACTATCTGGTCGGTTAATGCTTGTTCAGAAAATCGATCACGTAACAGCTTCTCTACTTGTTCAGGCAGCAACTGTTCAAGCTGGGCGGCGATAAACCGACGCCCCCTGGGATCGTGATCCTGCCGCTCAGGCAGGATCGGATCCTCCGTATTCACCTCTTCGACCCATCGGGATGCTTCCCCGCTAAAATGTGGCGGATCACTCAGGGTGGCTTTAATCATCAGCTCGCGGATTTCAATCGGCATCATTACACTCGCAACGGTTGCAGACGTTGATACGCCAGCTCAAAAGTATCGATCAGGATGACATTGGCATTGGCGTCCAGATCCGAACATTGCCAGCCCACGGGAAACGCGTTGAAAAATAGCCAGGCTGCGGTGGGCAGACAAGTTTCATTGAGTAACGTGACCATGACATGACAAGGGTTAAACTGAAAAAAGCTCAGTGTGCTGTTAAACTCCGTATTCAGTGGCGATAGCAATACCATGCCCCGTTCGAGTCGTAACGTCGGCGACCGTACGCCGCTGGGTAATACGGCATGACCCACATTGTTGCCCCCCTCCTGTATCTTGTGGGTCTTTACCTCAAGTGATAACCCCGATACCTTTTGAAAGCGCATATCGACTAAATTGGGTGTGCGACCTGAGGGATAAAACACCACCGCGAAGCGGTAGCTCACGGGCGGCGTGTTTATCTCCATGGCAGAAAGATTGGGTAACAGCATTATTTTAACGCCTTATGCCTTATCATGCATGCTCAACACGCAGACTATCAGCCATAAGCTCTAGCGTCTCAATGGCCACTTCGTTACTGGTCGCATTAAATGACGGGGCGACTAATTTGGTGGGAAACGCACTTTGTACTGTCCAAGTCACAAGTGGATGGGTTTCTTCATCCAGTAGGCTAATGGTGATATCGCGTTTCTCAACACGATTCAAACGGACACTGATCATCCAATCGTAAAGGATAGAATTGCCCTTTACCAGGCCTCTTTTTAAGGTCAGTTTGATAGGCTCTGGCATGCCCGGCATATGCTTAAAACCCAACCCATCTTTATACGTAATGGGTTGATGCCCGACTTCTAACCCGGATACTTCAGAAAAACCGACTTTGTCTTCTAGACCCATAATACTTACGTTAAAACGATAAACAGAAAAGGGGTAATCCGCTTTGATATCAGCGACAGTGGTGGCCATGGTGGTCATCTCCAGCTTAAAAATAATAAAAAAAGGGTAAGAGGCAGTGAATCAAACCGCCGCTTTAAGAAAAAACAGAAGAAAAGCGTTAGGCTTGCTGCAGTTTATGCGCAAAGCGCAACACGATGAATTCAGCGGGACGCACCGCCGCCACACCGATTTCGACAATCAATTTGCCTTCGAGAATGTCTTGCTCGGTCATCGTTTGCCCGCGGTCTGCTTTGACAAAATACGCTTCCTCGGGTGTCGCCCCGGCTAACGCCCCTTTACGCCAGAGGTCGTCGAGATAACTTTGCGCTAGGGTTCTCACTTTCAGCCAGGTCATGGCATTATTGGGCTCAAACACGGCAAACGCCGTGGATTTTTGCAACGACTCCTCAATAAGATTGAATAAACGCCGCACAGAAATATAACGCCACTCATTATCATTCCCCGCCAGGGTTCTCGCCCCCAAACTATTGTGCCCTTGCCGGTAAAGCTGCGGATCGCGTTGATGGATTTACCCGCTGTCGCATCGACATTTAAGTCTTCTTGTTGTTGATCGGTAATCTTCAGCGTCGGCCCGATCACATCGACTAAGCTCACATTGGCGGGGGATTTCCAGACACCACGTTCTCTGTCGATACGAGCATAAACGCCGGCTATCGCGGCACTGGGGGGTAACGTTAATCGTTCATTGTCAATCTTGGCTCTAATTTGGTTATAAAGCGCGGTTTTATTACTTTTTAGTTTACTTAACTTCTCGCGTGTAGCACTGGGCGTATCACTCGCATAAGTGAGCGCCTGCGGTGAGGTAATTTCTTGCGCTATCAGATCTGCCCCGGTGCCTTGGTTCTCCATATTAAATTGTTTTTTATCACTGAGACCATTCCAAATAGCAACAATATCTTTCGCCGAAGCGCCAGTCTTGGGGATGGTGATTTCCAAAACAAAGCTGTTGTTGGGAACGACACTAATTGACTTTTCTTCTGCATCGGTGTGTTTACTTATTTTTATCTTGGGCGCATCACTTTGATTACCGGTATAGGTCACTAATAAGCCATTGTCGCCAGACGAATAACGCCCTATTTGCGTACGGGGATCACTGATTCCGGTGACTTCCACGGAGTCATCACTATAGTGATAGCCTAAATTCGTCGTGAGATAAGGAAAATACGCGGCACCGTATTTTAAATTATTCGTCCCAATCTTCTCTCTGAATGTTTTGACTTGATCAATATCATTTTCACCGGCATCAAAAATAGCAAAGCGATCTTTTAATGTTGCACAGTGCATTAATACTTTTTGACATAATGCCCCGTAGTCCTCTGTTGAAAGATTGGCACTCTCAGTCATGACGATTAATGTCGGCTCATCTTCTTTTTCTAAGGCGTCGATGCCCTTTTCTATGGCGATTTTGCTGATCTCTTCTTGATGATTACCGACGGAGACAATGTAACAATCCCCCCACCATTAGCAAAATAAAGGCGCAGGCAGTCATACATGAAATAATCGACTGTTTTTTTAGGGTTTACTTCAACAACATTCTGGTTATTCACTTTAACGTCAAAGTGAGTCAAAGGTGCCTCACCAAAATGGCGCTGATACGCGAGCAGACTGCTAATGCGCACCGCTTTCTCTTTTAGTTCGTTGTTTGCCCCGGCACGCGCGGTATAACCAATAAAGGCGGGAATGGCGGTGGATACTTCAGCCACCGAAGGGGGTAAAATGGCTTGTTCTTCGACGTACACATTGGGGGTTTTATAGCTCATAGTGAATGCTCTCATTTAGTGAAAAAATAAAGAAATAATGAACGGTGTTTGTGCCATCACGCACGACGAATCGCTCACCGTCAAAAAGATGACGGCGAGAAAACCGGTTTTAGTGCATTGATGTTTTTTAATACAGAATTTATCGGTTACGACGATCAGTGCCCAACCGCTTGCCATAAAAATGGCCAATCGGCTTCTACACGGAGGCCATTATCATACTGAGCTCTACGGTAAAAAGTCGCTCCTGTTTTTGTATAACTATCGATACTAATGCAGTCTTCTCCTTTTGGGTTAATCAAAATGGGGGTAGCTGTCACAGATAATACCGTGCTAGGAAATGGCATGGGCCAGGTTACCATTACTTGCCCACGAGTGGTCTGCTGAGCTTTTCCCCATTGCATGATTAATCCGCTTGGGAATTTCTGATAGCCGTTAGTGTTAGCACTGAAATCATCTTTGTAGTTTCCATCTGTGATCAGCTTACACCATGGTTGCCAATTGTTGGTGCCCCATTTATTCCGATAGTAGACGGCTTTACCACTCGCGCTGTCACTTATAAAAAATTGGCAATAATTGCCACCTTCACTGTTTCTAAGTACCAATAGGAAGCCAGCTGATGAAGATACTCCCGTCGGTAACCCTTTCTTAATGATATCGATTCTATTTACTACTCCAGGGTTGTAGATTCCAGGTGTGATAAGATTATCTAAATCACCGTCAACCTCATTAATTAATTTAAAAGACCGCCTAACCAGTGCATCTTTACCTGTGACCAACTGATCATCGCCAGTACCCACCTCTTTCGTTGCCGCTGTTCCAAGTTCCAGGTTTGTTCGCGCGGTGGTTTTATTAGATAGGTCACTCAAATTATCTGCAGCATTAAGATAACGGCTATCTGCGTCTCCCGTGGTAATTAAATCAGTATTACCTGTGCCCGCATCTTTCAGTGCTGCAGTACCCAGGCCAAGTTTTGTTCGTGCAGTTGTGTTATTGGCTAGATTTTCTGAGTTTTTCAGATAGCGGTTGTCTGCATTTTCATCTGTGATAAGTTCGTGCCACGATGTCCAATTACTCCCATTACTCCCATTACTCCCATTACTCCCATTACTCCCATTACTCCCATTACTCCATTTATTACGCCAGAAAATGCCTTTAGAATTATTACCCTCTATATATATTTGGCAGTAGTTACTAGAATCACCCCTTAGCACTAGTAAAAAACCCGATTTACTGATCCCTTCAGGGAAATTATTTTTTAAAATAGCTATTTCACTAATGAACCCAACACAATAAATACCAGGAGTGAAGAGTTTATTCAAATCTCCATTAATATCAGAACCTCTAATTTGAACAGTTGATCTGCTAATCAACGCATTGGCTGCTGTAACAAGATCGTTATCATCCACACCCACTTTTTTAGTCGCGGCATCTCCAAGTCCAAGATTGGTTCGCGCTATGATTTTGTCAGGTAAATCACTCAAATTATCTGCCGCATTGAGATAACGGCTATCTGCGTCTCCCGTGGTAATTAAATCAGTATTACCCGTACCTGCATTTTTCACCGCCGCAGAACCTAAACCAAGATTATCTCGTGCAGTATTTTTATTCGTTACATCTTTTAAATTTTCTGCTGCATCGAGATAACGCGTATCTGATACCTCAAGACTGATTAAGTTATCCACTGTTTCAATAGCAGAAGCAGGGATATTCTCAAGTGGAATATGGACAATGTAGATCCATGAGCCATCTTTCTGCTGCATCGGTGTATAACGAGAGGAAGCATAACCGATTGCCATCAGCGTCTCGTGTTCCAAAAGACCAATTTCACGAATGGTTTGATTTCTTTGATTCTCAGGCACAATGAGTTCACAGACGACGCTTTTCTTTGCTGTATCCACGGCGACACGATCAACAGGCGCACGGTACACTTCGTTTCTAACCTGTATCGCCTGCTTAATGGCAGGTATTGATGTTAAAACATTGCCTAACACCATATGAGTCAGTTGCAGTGGCGAACCATTGAGTGTCTCTGCTGCTTGCAAACGTCTGTCGCCTTGGTCAGTCCAAGAAAGAATCTGATCGTTGGTGTTCATAGGATGAATTACCCTGGTGATGAAATGAATAGGAAGACATTGATTTATTACCCCTCAGAGAGAACACCTGCAGTGAAGCGTATTAACGCATTTCTATCGTGGAATGTTTATTATCTTCATGATGTATCGACGAATCTTTAGCACGAGAGCCCGCCGAAGAGCCATGAAAATACGCCATCGCACCTATCCATACGGTGGAGAGTGCGCTGACGATGGCGATAATCAATTCTTTGTTTTCAGTAGGCACCCGATGGATAAATAAGTAGTACAACGCACTTAATATGCCAAGTGTTAGCAGATAAGCGAGTAGCGCTGGAGTGATATCCCTTTTTCCTGCCTGAGCTAATGTGGTTTCACGCTGCCGTGCATTTTCTCTCTCCTTTAGCTGCGTTTCTGATTCCATAAGTTGAATACGCTGTAGCTCAATTTCATGGTTCGATTGTATTTCGATTAATTTGAGGTGAGCCTGCGGATCAGACTCTATCCGTTGTATTAACTCCTCTGAGCTATCGATATTGCCCCCCATTTGGAGGCAATGATTGATCCTATTGCGGCACCCGCAGATCCTCCCAAGGCGCTCCCCAATAATGGCGCGGCTTTTGCTACTACTTGTCCTAGCGCTTCTAGGCTCATACGTAAACCCTCTTTATAATCGGCATTGAGATAATCCTGTTTTATCCACGCTTTCCCCTTTCAGATTTGATATTGACTGGTTATAGCGAAAATCGTCGTGCCAATAATGTGACTTACAGCGATCACGCTAAAATTTGAGTGATAATTTTTATCTCATGAATCTTTGTGCTAGAAATAAACAGGATGGTTCCCAATCCACATAAAATAAGAAAATACTTTCTCAGCAAGGCCAACAACTGAGAGCGCCTCACCTCTTCTACCCTTTTTTGCCAAAGGGTCGTCTCTATCTCTTTTAGCGTGATACGCATCGTCTCGATCTTAGCCTGGGTGGACATGATGGTTTTTTGGATAGCAGTGATATCCGATAGTATTTTTAGATGTGCTTCTGACAGTTCAGCTAGCTTCATTTGTCCGGGGTCTTGTAGTTCCATCGTTTGCAGATCCGTGTTCAACGCATTAATCTGGCGGACTGCCGCCTTTATTTGATTGGCGTGCTGATGCACAATATCAGTGAGTTCGTTCATGTAAGCACGACTTAGCAGTAGTGGGGAAACGTTTTTTAAGTCAAGTTGAACGAAAAAAGCCCGCTTAAGCGGGCTTTTTAAATGCAGTAGTAACAGAATAGAGAATTTATACCCGATTTGTATTGACAACACAAATAGAAAATTAAAAAAACATCAGTCTTTTTCAAGACGGCCACTTAAGTGACCTAATAACCATTGGTGAGCCATATCCACATAATTTTTGAACTGAGTGTGAGAAATGGCCAATTTTTTGGCTTTGTAGCGTAAGGAGCCTCGGTTGAAATAATGACATCGTAATACCTGTACCATCACAGGATTTTGTTGGGCCATCGCGTTGACCAAACGTTCTATCTCTTCAGCGGCGGCATGGATGGGCAGCGGTTTAAGCCCTGGACGGCGAAACACATTCCCTTCCGTCATAACGCGGTATTCAATGGAACAAGAGGGATAACCTAAACCCGAAAAATTCCCTCGGCTATACCATTCAGCCCATTGATACAAGCGTTCTTCGAGATAATGGATAAAATTATTGGTATTCATGAGGGTAATATCCATAGCAGCATGCGTTTTCTTTGGCACGGTATGACCTTGACGGGAAACCCGCGTCAAACAGGGCATGAAAAAAAGTCAAGGGATTGTCGACGGCAAAATAGGTAGAGACCTATGCTATCGTAGAGCTGTGAGTTCAAATTCAGTGGGACACGTTAAATCCATGTCTTTAAGTTCCTCTTCTAGTACTACAGCCGTAGTTAACAGTTGTTGCTGACATGGTGTTGTATTCACTCTCTGCCGATACGCTCTGCATTCGTGTTTAATGGCCGTCACTAAGCCACTATTGATCGATAACTGTCCCAGGTAAACGCCAGTGTGCAGCCCCCGCCCTCATTCATCCGATCCATCACCCGTTCACCCATGAACTGAGCTAAGGCTTCTTTTGGCAGATTACTGAGTAAAATGGTTGGTTTCATCCCTTCGTATCGGCTATTGATGATGTCAAACAAGATAATTTTTTCTGTGTCAGAGCCAAATTGAACGCCTATTTCATCGATGATTAACAGGTCTGGTAAGGTGTGCATCCGCAGCACCTCGGCCTCTGTCATCTGAGACGGCTTAGCCCAGGTTGACTTATATACTCGCACCAGGTGCAGAGCTGAAGTGAACAATGCCGATGCCTGGTAGGTAGTGATAACATGCTGAGCAATGGCCAGCGCTAAGTGGTTTTTACCTGTGCCGGGCTTGCCACACATCACTATCCCCCGCCTTGTTTGAGTCGTTCAGGCCACTGATTGACGTAAGATTGGCATACTTTCAGACAGTGCGCGGCCTCTTGATTGATGGGCTCAAAATTATTCAATGTAGCTGACTGAAAACGTGGGGGCAGATTCAAGCCCTGCATCAAGCGGATAATCTGTTGCTCAGAGAGACGTTTATTGTTTTCCTGCTGAGCTTGCCTAAGCGCCGTGATTTTATCTCGGATACAGTCTGGGCAGGCTGAATGCCTGGCGACACAGCTAATCACATTGAACTCCCGAATACGTTGTTCATAAGACCCATGTTTTTTACAGTGGGCCTCCTGGGTAAACACGATGGTGTTGGGGATGGCCATCGGCGGTTGCTCAAGGGTGAGGAGATGCTTTTCCAGGCCAGTGATTTCTTCCTGATAGTCCAGCATGATTATCACTCCATCCAAGCCGGTATATCCGAGACACCATAGTGTTTTTCATTAAAATTTTCAGTCATCCGTTGGGATACAGAACGCGGTTTAACGCCGAACTTCACTGCGTTTCTGAGCCAGGTGTTTAAGGCGGCATCCCAATCTTTGAACTTTGACCCTTTCGAGGCGTGGTAATCCACAAACGCAGCAAATTCACTGAGCAGGTTGACGCCCAGTGCATTGGCCAACGCGGTGTGTTTTTCAGAAGGAGTAAACCCTGAGGGTTGTTGCGTGGCTTTGTTAATTTTTTTGGCAACGTTTTTTGGTATTGCAGGCACAATCTTTGTATTGTCTTTTTTGTCTTTTGTAATAATGTCTTTTGTATGCCCGTGAAACTGCGACAAGTTTTTCATGGTTTCTGTGACAACTTTTGTCATGGTTTTTCTGACACTGTCAGACTTCCTATGACATTCACGGATGTCCCATTCTGATAGCACTTTATTGATGCCAATCCGGTTACCATCCATCAACAAAACATGCATCCGTAGTAATGAATTTTTTGCAAAATTTACCGCCTGACGCGACAGATTTGTTTTCTCTGCGATTTGACTGTCAGATATTCGATCAGATTTTTTATTAAAACCGTAAGTTTTTCGAATAATCGTATGAATCACTTTCAACTCATTGCGATTTAAATCGACAAAGTTGACCTGTTCGTACAGCTCATTAGCCAAACGGGTATAACCATTATCGGTATCAGCCACGAGACGCTCTTCACGAGCCGACTGTGGGCCAAAATTGATATAAGCGATATTACTCATAGTGATTTCCATAAAGTTTTTGCTGTATAAGGCATTCCTCCACAAAACGTTTTTGTGTTGTCGAGGATAACGCTCCTGCCGGGTCAAGAGTGCGTAAAAAAATCATCACGAATGATTTCCTGCTTCGTTCTCAACTCATAATCAATTCATTGAGTAACTCGTTGTTTAGGCCGACTACCTTGGCACCAACATTAACAAACAGGGTTAAATCCAGTCCGCAACACTCTTCCATCATATGCAGTGCCTTCTCTGTGGTGATATAGCAGGGGCGACATAACATGATGGCGTTTATTTATAAAAAAAGTTTTATATCAATATATTAATGTGAATTACTACAATCAATTTATATGGCCTCTGCTATATGACGGTATCCATTAAGTAGTCTTTCCCTTGTTGGTTAAAGTGTGTAACGTTCATTCACCAGGGAAAAGGCCATCTGGGTTATTAAAGTTCAATATGGTTGGTATCTTGGGTTAGGCCACTTGTAATTCAGGCCATATTGAAACCCAATCAATACGTAAATCACGACGAGTAACAGTGCCTTCGGTAATCAGTTCTATCTCAACACACCTTGCCGGTGAAATTGATGCAGTTCCAGAAGCCATTTGCGATAAAAATGAAGGAGATACCCTTAACTTTTTCGCAAATACTTTATGTCCACCAGGCTCAAGGGAGTCTAGATATTCCTTTAGTCTCATTCATACCTCCTTAAATCGACGCTATTAGTTTATTCAAAAATAAACTAATAGTAAAGTATTTGATTGTTTAGCAATAACTAAAGATAATCCATTTATGGAAATGAAAGAAATTCGGCGACAACGCTTAAAAAAATGGTTTGAAAATCGTCCTTTGCCTCAGAGGGAGAAGAGTTATTTCTCTCAAATAATCAATGGGAAAGCGTCTTTTGGTGAAAGAGCAGCAAGACGGATAGAGCGTGCTTATGGTATGGAGTATGGTTACCTTGATATGCATATAGACACAAATCAATGCGCTAATAGTCCGGTTGTTTTGTCTCAGCGACAAAAAATACTACTCGACATGTTTGATGGTTTACCAAAAATAGAACAGCAAAGATTTTTACAGGAAATTACTGATAGAAAGAACGAAATTGATCAACTTGTTGACGAAATGATGGAAAAATATGGGCTGAATAAAAGAGCTTAGCAAGATCATCGTTGTAATGTTGAAAAGCATTTACTGTAGACACAAAAAATGTATGACGTCAATTACTTTGGCTGCCCGTTTTTTGGTTATGCAATAAGGTGTTTTCGGTTGTTTATTGCGTTTTTTTGCGATAGCTTCCTCCCTGTGGTTCAAAGATATAAGCATGATGCACCCATCTATCTACAGCGGCGACGGTCATCAGCTTGTCGCTGAAAACCGCTTCCCAAGCACTGAATGGCTGATTGGCGGTGACAACCAGGCTAGCACGCTCATAACGGCAGGCGATGAGTTCGAGCAGAACGCTGGTTTCTGTGTTGTCTCATTTATACCCATCCAACTTGAAGGTACGGGGTGGAAGGTTTGGAAATTATCGTTAATTCTGCCCCTGAGAAAGGGAGCAATTTTTGCCAATGTACTATCAAAAAATTCGGCTATAGCCCCACGAAACTCTTTGGCTGAAGAGAAAAATCGGTTGTTTCTGACACACTCGTTCATGACCTTCCATAATCGCTCGATGGGATTAAGATTAGGGCTATAAGGGGGTAAATAATGGAGTACGATAGCCTTCTCTAATGCGGCGTCTTTGACTCGCTGACGGCAATGATAGCCAGAATTATCTAAAATAATGTGTATCTTTTGTGCATCAGGATAAGCAGCTTTGAGCTGCTCAAAAAAAGCGACGGTGGTTTCTGAATTCACCTGCTCAGGACGGGCACTGACCACCTTCATGGTGCTCAATTCAATGGCTCCCATGACATTAACCCGTGTTTTTGCCCCTGTTTTGACCAGCGGCTTATCTTTGCCTTTCCTTATCCAACCGCAGACCACTTTGGTGGCCATCGTTGGAGGGGCTGAATCCATAAAAACAATCGGTTCATTCTTAAGAGCACTCTCTAGCAAAGTGAAATAAGACGCGATAAACGCTTCTTGCTGAGCAACATCCACTTTAACCAGCATCGCTTTGGGCTGCTTATAGCTAAAACAATGCGCTTTCAGCCATTTTGTCATGCCAGATACGGTGTAACAGACGCCAAATTGGGTTTCCACATAAGCACAGATATCGATGACACGGCTATAAGTCGTGCTTTCAATGTGTTTTTCAAGCAATAAAGATTCATGCACGCTCAACTTACTATACGAGCCGCCATTTTCAGGCTTTAATTTTTCGTCTGAAAGCCAATCTGTTACATGTTGCCTCACTGTTTCTTCATGAATACGTAATGCTTGGGCAAGCGCTTTGTTATTCTAGCCTTCATTTTTCAACAACACCGCTTTGATTCGATCTCGAACACGGCCATCGTGTTCGTAACGATGAAGCCGTTCCAAATCTTGTTTTTGAGAGGCTGTCAGTGAGTTTATTTTCATGACCTTATTTTTAATAAAATTAGGTAATCCCCCGGCTTTGCCGGGGGACTCCGTAAGGTTTGACCGTGTGGTGCGGTCACCCGAATCTTCTATCTCGACCAAGAGATAGGAAATTCAAATGAAAGATTACCAGAGTCTTAGCCATACGAAATGGGATTGTAAGTATCACATTGTTTTTATCCCGAAAGGCCGTAAAAAAACAATATTTGGTGAAATTAGAAAGCATCTCGGTGAGATGTTTCACGAGTTAGCAAGTCAGAAGGAATGCAAAATTATTGAAGGACATTTGATGATTGATCATATCCATATTTGCATAAGTATTCCGCCGAAATATTCAGTGTCATATGTAATGGGTTATCTAAAAGGAAAAAGTGCAATCTCAATCGTACGACGGTTTATGGGTAAAGTCCGGAATTATAGTGGTGAGAATTTTTGGGCTAGAGGTTACTTTGTATCTACAGTGGGTTTGAACGAAGAGCTGATACGAGCTTACATTCGATACCAAGAAAAACAAGACAATCATTATGAACAATTGAAGCTTAGGATGTAATGACCGCCTTCAGGCGGTTCAAGGTTTGTTGGCCTCTTCTAGGGGCTAATAATTAAAGCCCCCGGCTTTGCCGGGGATATTTACTCGTAATCCAAAACGTTTTCGCCTGTTTCGATAACGATCTGATACGATTTTAAATCGTTTAATCATACCAATGACATTTTCGTTTAATACACGCTGGCTTGATAACTCACGATTGTTGCGTTTATCTTCTTTTGTTAAGGGATTTTTCTTTGTCTTTTTCTTAGGCAACGCCGAGTTTGAATGGATCTTGCCAAGCCCTTGGTAACCTGTATCTGTCACTGTTTTGATTTCAGGATGTATTCGCACGCCAGACTCTTTGAACAACCTAAAATCATGACGCCTCCCATGAGTAAAGCTTGTACAGACGACTGCTTTGCTTTTTTTATCGACGATCACTTGGGTTTTTAAGGTGGGTCGTTTCTTTTTTCCTGAGTAAAACTGCTTTTGTTTTTTTGGGGACGTTCAATCGGCGTTTCTGTGGCATCAATAAGAACGAGCTCATACTCCCTATCACTTTTTAATAAAGCTTTGCGTCCAGGGAGTGCAAAATCAGGATGCTTTATTAGCGTATTTTCTATCCATTTAATCGTTTCATAGCAGGTGCTCTCACTCACCCCATCGCTTCGGCTGACATGAAAATAAGTGCGATATTCACGTATATACTCAAGGGCCATTAATAAGCGATCTTCTAAACCCAGCTTGGGTTTCCGACCTCCTTTCCCTTGCTTACATTTATCTGCTTCATTCAATATCTTTATCATCTTTTCAAATGTACTGCGTTTAACTCCGGTTAAGCGCCGAAATTTTTCCTCTTCCAATACCTTTATTTGTTCATATTTCATGGGGGCTCCTTGTTCAGGAGATTTTTAACAACATTCCTACATGAATGCTATAGCAGGCGCCGTATCAGTTGATTATGAAAATCAGAAATAACATATTGATATTAATTAATATTTATTAACAAAAGTGATCACGTTACATGGCGCCTGCTATAGTTTCCGAAGAGGTCTATTGCCTACTGTCTTGAGTCTGATGATTTACATCTACAAATAACATTAAAAATATATAAATTAGTCAACTAGTTAATTAAATAATAATTTTTATTTACTATTAACTTGACTAATGGTTTATTATTTTATAAATTAATACTATCAATACAGCGGCCAAGGAAGGGAGAAAATAAAATGCGAGAAAAAGGGAAGATATAGTCAAAAAAATAACATATTAACAACTTTAGTGGACTCTGATGTAAACCGCTTACACGGATGCTCTTTAACATTTTGAACTCTCACTTTAACCGGTAAGACCAGAACCCGATGGTTTTGGGATGAGGTGAAGGCGCGGGCTGACGCGTACGTAAATTCAGCCGTGGTTTAATTTTCTATACGTAATGAATGCACCCTTGTCAGATGTAAGAACTGAACACCTCAGTGACAACATGCAGGATATCAGTACCTGCCATCTCATCCCTAATCCACTGAATTGGAGTTGTTTTATGGTAACCATAATCTGGAAGCCCTCTAAGGGCCCCGCAAAAAGTCGCTACAAAGCTCGTCGGGCTGTTTTAGTCGCTCAGCGCCGTAAAGATAGGGCGGTTAGCACGTAAAATTGAACTGGCACTCATGGGTGGCAAAAAGCATATATTCAATAGACTTGTTGCCTAATAGTATATTGATGTTTATTAAGCAACAGTGGGCGTCATAGAAGGGCCTCTAAGCGATTTTTTCGCACGAGGTAATACAAAACGCACCCCTAAAAATGCCTAAAAAATGTTCGCTTATTTATTAGGCAACAAGTCTAATGCATTACCATTTCCTTCTCTACGTGATTATTAGCAAGGAGATAGCCTAAACAATCGCTTGCTCCCTGATGTATGGTTGTATCACAACACAGACAACAGAAAAAGCAACGTTACGGCACGTTAATAGGGGAGAATGAATGATGGAAAAAATCATCGATGAGTGTGACCATCTCACCTTAGGAAAATCAGCAATTTCAATATATTTTAAAAATTTATAGGGTATCAAATACAAGTTGTGTCATAGCGAAGTCCTTCTTCAGCTCAGAGTTTTAATTCATTATATTGACGAAAGTATTAACTGTGGGCTATATATCACCAGGCACCTGCAAAATCAGGTGTAGGGATTTGCACCCCAGATATCTAACAAGGCGCATGCATGCCGCGCCAGACGTGGTTTTTTTGTGCGTAAATCCTGCACACCATCTGAAATGGTGGGTTGGATGGGGGAGTCGAAAGGCTCGCCGGGGCCTTGTTAGCCGGTAGTGCAAACCCTGTTCAGCTCACCGCCATTAAGTAGAGTTTTGCACCTCTAAGCGGTGATTATCCTAACCTAACAAGGAAATCATCATGACGTTACTCTTACTTTTTACAATTAATCGGTGTCCAAGGCGACGAGGACTTCATTAAATTTTCACCTGTTTTTCAGCAAAAAGGCACCGAACGCTTGTACACACTCTACCAAAAGGAACATTGCATTGAAAAACAACGAAGCGGGTAGCCTACCACAAAAAATCTTCTGTACCACAACATAACTCAACAACGGAGAAGAATGATAACCTAGAAAATAGCTCAATCAGTGACGGCGACGTACAAAATTTTAAATAGCGCTAACGGAGGCGGTTCCAGCCACCCCTGTCAGCTAACCACCACAACCTTATGGGAGGCTGTAATGGCTACTTTCGATATTACTCAATTTCCCGAATTACGGGAAGTCTTTCCTGAATTAACTCCAGCCCAATTTGAAACAGGATTACTTTTTTCATTAGGCGTGTCTCAAAAAAACATTGCTTTGTTACGTTCAGTATCATACCCCGTGGTAAAAAAAACGTTAGCTCAGGCAAAGAGCAAATTTGAGCCCTATTCACTCTATGGTCTTTTCACTGTGTTTCATGTACGTCTTGTACTCTTCGCATTACAGGAATGTAAACAGCGCGAATAGAAACGGTAGCGCCCTTATCACAAAAAAGAGAATAAAGATAGACTCCTCAGAGGAGTCTAGTAACCTTCATCTTTTTCATTAACATTCACTCTCACTAAGTAATTCACCCTATCCATTTGAGGAGGTCATTGTGATGAATGAATCCATTGTTGTTGACATAATATTATGGGTAGCCGGCCTACTATTTTGTTTAACTTTGATAACGTGGATTATCCATGAAGCCGTTCCTAAAAAATGAGAACGGATAATAACGCACAATATACGACGGATGAGATATCAAAACAGCTTATATTGCTGTGCGAAAATAGCGCTGATCCCTGGGGCATTAAAGATAATGAATCACGCTACTTGTATGCTAATAAAGCCTGGTTTGAACTATTGAATCTTCCCGCTAATTTTAGCCTCAAAGGTCGGTTGGACAGTGATATCCCGCACCTTACCGCAAAGTTTGCCTGTTATTTTCAGGAGCATGACCGCCAAGTCCGTGAAACGCAACAAAGTCTCTCTTCACTGGATATTTATCCCTATGGGCGTAAGCAAATAGTTCAACCTTATATTTGTGAAAAATCCCCGCTTTATAATGAAGCGGGGAAATGTATAGGGATTATTTTCCATAGCAGAAAATGCGCTTTCTTTTCTGCGTTGCAATGCATTAATGGAGAGCTACCTCATTTACCGGTTTTTCATCCAACAAAAAAATTGTTTTCTAAAAAAGAACTTGAGGTGATATTTTTTGCTTTATATTCTCTGAGTGCTAAAGAGATAGCCAAAAAACTACATCTTTCTCACCGAACCATAGAAAACACATTACAAAAAATATATCGAAAAGCAGGAATCCATTTTTTAAATCAATTAATCACATTTTGCAAAACAAAAGGTTTAGATAACTACATCCCACCCCAATTTCTCCCTATAGGTAGTCAACCGATTGGCTTGGGTGTTAAAAGCCTATCCTAAAGGTGGGTATTGGATAGTCTCGATCAAAGAAGTGGGTAACCTCCAATTCAATTTGAAGCTCCGAACTACTCAGCAACAACGGCGTGAGCAATCTCTCGTGGATGAGTAACCGCTTCAAAAATACCTTGAGCGCCTATAGACAATTGACTTTACCGATCAAGAAAAGCGGCCAATCAAAAAAACATTGGGACGAACAGCTTACCCATGAAAAACCGTTGTATCGCATCATAACTCAATGGAGAAATGAAATGACCCGCAAATAGTTCAATTGGAAACGGCGAGGCAATCGCCTTCAACATTAATTAATTTTAGATAGCGCTAACAGAAGATGGCGCAGACCACCCCTGTCAGCTAACCACCACAACCTTACCGAGAGGCTGCTATGGCTGCTTTCGATATTACTCAATTTTCCGAATTGCGGGAAGTCTTTCCTGAATTAACCCTCCGTCCAATTTGAAACCGCAATGCTTTTTGTGTTGGGAATATCCCAGAAAGACATCGCAGTGTTGCGGTCAGTGTCATACCCCACAGTAAAAAAGTCGCTTTTTCAGGCAAAGAGCAAATTTGAGCCATATTCACTCTAGCGTCTTTCTACTGTGTTCCATATACGTTTTGTACTTTTCTCATTACAGAGGTAAGTCCACGCCAATAAAACGACAGCATTTTTATCATGAAATACACACCACTCACTTTGGGAGGGCATTGCGATGAATGAATCCATCCATTGTTGTTGACGTAGTGTTATGGGTATAGTCGGCTACTATTTTATTTAGTTGTGGTGACATGGGTGATTCACGAGAATCGTGCCTGAAACACCAACGTCAAGTACAAAAGAATATCCAACAGAGTCAGTTTTCGGATGGGGTTATGTGCTATTGATCATAAAACAACACCAGGGAATCAATGCGCTTACCCCATCCCAAAATTGACTCATCGGATAAATCCATTAACCTTGTTGTTCAATAAGCAGTTAGCCATTGTTAGGCAACAAACTCACGCGCTAAAAAATATACTTTTGTTATTTAGCGACATGTTTATGATTTTAAAGGCCACTCGCTTTCAAAAAACTGACTCCGGTCGGCTTTTTGAATACCTAAATTCTGACGTTAGAAATGGAAAAAATCATTGATGAAGGTGATCATCTATTCACACCATAACAAGTGATTGCATGGCACTGCCAAAGGTTCAATATTTTTATAATTTAAAAGGCCACTCATTTTCAAAAAACCAACTCCGGTCGGCTTTTTAAACACCTAAATTTTAACATCAGAAATGGAAAAAATTATCGATGAAGATGATCATCTATTCACACCATAACAGGTGATCGAATGACACCAGCTGCCAGCAATTGTATGAACCGCCAACACAACCCCCCATTTTTACAAATGTATCTTTCCTCGCCTGCTGTCCGTAATGATGCGCTGTGCAATGGCGTAACTGGAGCAAAAAATAGCAAATAAACGTGGGGTAGTGCTTGAGCGCATAGACAATGGTGATTCTCTGGTTCTCATTGAAGTTCATGTATTTAATTGACAGCCTTGCGGAGGCCATAGAAGTTATCGCCTTAGTCATCGAAAACACCGTAAATGAGTGGGTATAAGGAACCTAAAGATTCGAAAAGTAAAGTACAAAACATTTTTACTCGAAGCAGTAAAAAATGAGGAGGTTTGCAAAATGAATACTATGTTTCTGTTAATGGCTGAATTCGAAACATCAACAATCCCACTTTCCAGTATTGCTGAGCGCTATCTTGGCATGAAACCATCTACCGCGGATAAGAAAGCCGGCGCCGGTGATCTGCCAATACCTACTTTTCGCATGGGAAATACACAAAAAGCGCCTAGAATGGTACACGTTAATGATTTAGCAGCTTTTATTGACAAACGCAGAAAAGAAGCCAAAAAAGAATTTGAACACTGTAAATAAAATAACAATGTGATTTTTAACACCAATCAGTACACCATAACCATTTAATATATTAATTTTATTATTAATCAGTCCAAGCCAATCGAGCATAGGCGCGACGGAAAAACGGTTAGCGGGGTATTTTGGCGCGGGGCTGCTGTTATCACTGCTTTGGTACGGGTGGGTGGGGGCTTTATTTTCGTGCATTTTTAGTCATTCTATTGTATTTCTAGTTTCTCAGTACACTTTCGTATTGACGCTTTTACTGACTCACGATCCCCGGTAACGTCCCAAAAGCAGTGATATACCCTTCACCTTTGATGCCGCCGCGTTGTTGGCTGCGGGTGCGCGCCGAATCACGTAGTATGTCTACGCTCATCGGTCTTACACCCTGGCCGCCTAGCGGCAACTTCAAAGACGAAGGGTATATCAGGCAAAAGCCAGTTTGTGCAAATGGCTGATGTCTGTTTTTTGTCTGGCTTCATGCAAACTGTAATTTGTCTGTATTTTTAACCAGGTTTCAGGGGTGCTGCCAACAACGGCTGACAGTCTCAATGCCATTTCCGGCGTGACTGTGGTTTGACCAGATAGTAACCGACTGGCCGTTGACGGTGCTATATCCATTGCTTTTGCGAACTGTCGGAGACTCACATGCATGTCTTCCAGCGTTTCTGCAATAATTTCGCCAGGGTAGGCAGGGTTAGCCATTCTCATTAGTGATAATCCTCCAAGTTGAGAATTTTTGCATCACCATCAATAAATCTGAAAGTAATACACCAGTTACCGGAAACACTAATTGACCAGATGTCTTTACGATCACCGTTAAGCTGATGCAGATCGTAGCCAGGCATGTCGATTCCGTCTGTGCAGCTAGCGGCGTCAATTACGGTAAGCCGTGTTTTTATACGGTTAACCAATTTCTGCTCAATGCCACTACTATCGTCTTTGAGGAAAAACTTTTTCAACCCCTTATGCTCAAAGCTTTTTATCATGACATTATCCATGTTCCTCAATATGGAACAGTATAGCATATGTTCCATATTGAGGAACACTTTTTGAGGTTAGGCTTGGTAACAAATTGATAGGAGCTTACAGTAAGCAGTACACCAATGGTACACCATAAAAACATAACCTATTGATTATTATTTCCAGTAAATCCAATCCAGCATCGGTGCTACAGAGAAACGGCCTGAAGGGTAACCCTGCCTTAGCGCGCTCCCGTCAGGGGAAGGTGCTGCGGTTGTACTCTCTTTATTCTCGTGCATGTAAAGTCTTTTTCGTGTATTTTTTTATCAGCACCCCATACAGCATTCCTAATACATGGGGTGCTGAACAAGGAAAAATTAAAATGCGGCGCATTGTAGCATAGAAAAGTGCCTGCGAATGATGCAGGGTGCGTTGTCATTGTGCCCTGAAACTTACTCAACCTGAATTCGGGATAAGCCGCCTATTTTATAACGTGACGATGTTTGAACAATTCAGTGCCAATTCAGAGGTTAGACGAATACTGAGTAGTTCGGAAAGAGAACTGGCACGGATACGCTGCTTGGACCCATCCGTTAGGAGCTTTGCATTGAGTAGTGGCTCAAATTTTTTGCAAAAATCATCCATTAAGCAATAAAGTTCGGTAATATCGTTCATGCGTGTCTCGCTATTTCGTGATGAATAATGTCCGCAAACATCATTATCTTGAAGTACGAGGCACTTATCTATTCTTGAGCAAAAAATTAGAGAAAATAAACGTCAATTCCTTATCCCGAACTCAGGTTATGTAGAACTGAAGTAATATCCTCGTAGACAATCCATTCAGCTTACGAGAGCCATTAAGTATAAAATCATCTCTTTATTATTCATTTTATTAATGATTTTTTACAAAAAAACACATAAGATTACTATACATTGCTTACTATTTTGTCAATGGTTACTTAACATTTTCCTAACACTTACCAAGTGGTAATGACACTCATGCTACTTGAATGTACTGGTTTTGTCTTTTAGCGGCTTCTCGTTGATTTTTAAAAAACATTTTTGCAAGAGTATCACTATAAGACATGTCGGCTTAGTGTGAAACGCCATTTAACCGATATGGGTATAATGGTTTGTCATCAATTTTGGTTCATTAAAGCACGATCGTTATATAGGATGGAGGCAGCATGACAACAACTTCTCATTGTTCAAGTCTATTGAGCGATAGTTTAGGAGGGGGTTTCAAGTTAAACGACAGGAGAATCGGGACAATAATGGAAGCCGCTTCGGGTAACGAAGCCGCAAAAATGGGATTGATCGATACAATTATTGATAAATTTTTCAGAAACGGAGCCAAAAGAGAGCGTATTATAGCACTATACGAACAACTGGTCGTGCCTGATTTATGCCCGTCAAATGAACGCACGCCAATAATAATGGCATACAAATTTAATAAATTACGGGAGATGGCCGATGAAGAGCATCGACATCATTTTCAGATTCGAATTAATCAGAACATGGGACAACAAGAAATCTGGTCATATTCTTTTAGCATTAGAAAAGATACAATTTTTCAATCTGAGCCATTAGATTATCGTTATGAAAATTATTACAATGAAGTATGTACCTTAAAAATATGTAACGATTTTGACGATGATCTCTATGAATTTAGAGAAGTTTTATCACAAAGTGCACTTACCGAGTCACGGATTCAAACAATGTCAGATGATGAATCCGTGAGAGAAGAAATTCGCGAAAAACTTGATGACCCTAGATACGCTAAAGAGCAATTTTCACATCTATCTGGTGCTGAAGGTAATAGTACGTTCTTTGCACATTTTACAAGTGGTAAACTTGAATTATCAAATCGAGGTAACGAAACTGGTGAATTCCGTGGGAATCTTTTGAAAAATAAAATAGAAGGCAAAGACTCTAAGTATCAAAATTTAAGAGAGCTATGTAGTTATGGTTTTATGACTAAAGATGACAGCCGTCTTGTTTATGTTTCTGCGCCACACAGAACTCATTTGAATAATTACATTGATGAGGATAATTCTATTCTTGTAAATATCCAGCGTATTTTACAGAATAAAAGGGTAGGAAATTCTGCTCTTGTAAATATCCGGCATATTTTACAGAATAAAAAGGTAGGAGAAACTAACCTATATGATTTATTCGAACTGAATTTGCCAGAAGGGCCTATTAACATCGACATGGCATGTCTTATAGAAGGCGCCATGTAACGTGATCGATTTTGTTAATAAATATCTCGATTGACAAGGAAGCTAAGCCATGCTAACCGGTCACTTCGGTGGTGCCAGTACTGAAGCCATTTTTCGATATGGAAAGATAATTTCCTCATTGAAATTAAAATAATTTTAAATCAATGAGTTGTTTTTTTAGGCATAATTATTGGAGACTTGGCTTAGGTTTCTTGCTAATCAGGAGATTTTTTGACAAATCTGATCCTTCATAGTATTTTCCGGCTCCGTTCAAGTCTCTGTACTGCTATTTTCCTAGCGATAGGGGGAGACTGAATTTCTTGATCTAAATCGAAGTAACATGAGGAATATATGGTAACGGTGTCCCCTAAACCCAACCTGCAGCTTGTCTACGTCTCTGATATCGAACGTTCGACAGTATTCTACAAAACAATTTTTAATTCGGAGCCCGTGTTTTCGAGTCCGCGCTATGTGGCATTTGCTGCCGTCGACAGTGGTAAAGCACTGTTTGCCATTTGGACGGGTGGAACAACCCCAGATGCTGCTATTCCTCGATTCTCTGAGATCGGCATTATGTTGCCTTCTAACGAAGAGGTAGATCACCTCTTTGAAGAATGGCAAAAGAACCCCCATATTAAGATCGTGAAGAAACCCTACATTGAAGTCTTTGGTCGTACTTTTCTCGTTGAAGACCCTGACGGTCATATTATTCGAGTATCTCCGTTGGATTAAGTCGATTGTGACTTTTTATTTTTAATTTATTGATTTTTATGGTTAATAAAATCCTTCCGCTTTCGGAATATAAGCACGAATACGTAAACCTCCAAGCTCACTTACACCAATATCGAGCACGCCGGCATGAGAGTTAACAATCCTCTGCACAATCGACAGCCCTAATCCAGTACCGCTGGTGGTACGAGCGCTATTCCCACGGACAAAAGGTTGCAGCAGATGTTGTAGCTCTTCGGGTTTGATACCAGGACCATCATCTTCAACTTGGAACCAGACGCGTTGTAATTCATCACCACTGCTGACCTTTATCCAACCGTTACCATAGTTCGCTGCGTTGGTCATCATATTTGCCAAAGCACGTTTGATGGATAACGGATCCACATTGACTATCAATTCGTCATCTGATAACCCGCTTTCAATCACTCGCTCGTAACCGCTTTCGGCGGCAATGACTTCACCGAGAATTGGATTGAGATCGACCGTTTCTGCCAATATTTCCTGTCCAGTACGCAGATAGTCGATAAACTGTTCAATGATGGCGCTGCATTCTTCTATATCTTTATTAATGGATTCAGAAAGATAAGCATCTTGCTTACTCATCATTTCTGTTGCCAGTCGGATACGAGTTAAAGGAGTACGTAGATCGTGACTGACTCCTGCCATTAATAATGTTCGGTCATCTGATAATAATTTAACGTCTGCTGCCATTTGGTTAAAGGCTCGGGTAACTGAACGCACTTCTGACGCACCGTACTCGCGTAATGGGGGAGGGATCATCCCTTTGCCTACCTGAAATGCGGCGTGCTCTAATTCTACCAATGGGCAATTTTGCAAGCGGATAAATAACCAGGCACCGCCTACCGCGAGTAAGACAATGGCTAATGTATAGCGGAAAAGGGGTGAAAAATCGCCCTGATGTATCTCAGTTAAGGGCACCCGTACCCAGATGTCGGGTGATAACCATGTTTTCAGCCAGACAACGGGAGAATCCTGATTGACTTCAACCCGCACATCCGTTGGGCCACCTAATTGTTGAGCCATTTGTTCGCTAAGAAATTTGTAGTATCGTGCCCAACGTAGACCATTTTCCTCCGCTGCGGCATTGGTATAGAGAGAAATGCCTAATTCACGGTAGATTTCGCGTCGAAAAGCCTCTGGAACTTCGATTAGCATACCATCTTCCAATTGCAGCCGATCGGTCATCAGCATACGGACTTCATAAGCCAGTACTTTATTGAACTGCTGCAAACTAGGCAGAATGGCGAAGTTGAGCACTACCCAATAAGTGGTCACTAAACTGACAAGCAACAGGGTAACAATTAGTAACAAAGTACGCGTAAATGAACTACGCGGAGAAAGGCACCATCGCATCATGCTTTACTACCGTCTGGTACAAATACGTAGCCCAAACCCCAAACGGTCTGAATGTAACGCGGGTGCGCTGGATCTTCTTCTATCATACGGCGTAGGCGTGAGATTTGTACGTCAATCGAACGTTCCATCGCACTGTATTCACGTCCTCGAGCGAAATTCATCAACTTATCACGGGATAACGGTTCCTTTTGATAGCTGACTAGCGCTTTTAGCACAGCGAACTCACCGCTGGTCAACGGCATGGGTTCATCCTCACGAAACATTTCACGGGTGCCGAGATTCAGTTTGAACTTACCAAAGGTGATGACGGCTTCCTCTTGTGAGGGCGCGCCCGGTAATTCATTCGCTTGACGGCGTAATACGGCGCGGATACGAGCGAGTAGCTCACGTGGATTAAAAGGTTTGGGTATATAATCATCTGCTCCTATTTCCAGACCGACGATACGATCAACTTCCTCGCTCTTAGCCGTGACCATAATGATGGGCATGGGATTACTTTGACTGCGCAAACGGCGACAGATAGACAAGCCATCTTCCCCGGGTAGCATTAAATCAAGGACGAGTAGATGGAATGATTCCCGAGTTAGCAAGCGATCCATTTGTTCAGCATTGGCGACACTGCGAACCTGGAAACCTTGCTCAGTTAGGTAGCGTTCTAAAAGCGCTCGCAGGCGCATATCATCATCGACAACGAGTATTTTATGGTTCTCTTGCATTTTTTATTTCCAAAAGCTCATGGCGCTGGCAAGCGCGTTGTTAGAGTAAGTAAAGCATATCTAACAAATAACCATTTATACTATATGTCGCAAACTAAATTGTTACAAAAATTATTGTTTTGCTTGACTATCAATAGCCAGAGTGTAAGAACCTGTTTCCAATCTTTTTCACTGTGCTCAGATGAGGAAAAAATGGGCGAAAAAGCGCAGTGACTCTTTGTATGTAACAAAAGGAAAAAGATAAACTCACTCTTTTCCTTTCGACACCGTTATAATCGCGGGGTGTCAGTGTCTATTAAGGGAAACAAAAATTTTGACTATCAAAAAACACGATTATCATAAGACCCACTTCATCACCAGTGCGCCGGATATCCGCTACCTTCCCGCTGGTGAAGGTATTGAGATTGCATTTGCAGGTCGTTCTAATGCGGGTAAATCCAGTGCACTCAATACATTAACCAATCAAAAAAGCTTAGCGAGAACCAGTAAAACACCGGGGCGGACACAATTGATCAATTTATTCGGCGTCATTGATGGCGCACGTCTGGTTGATCTACCCGGTTATGGTTACGCCGAAGTGCCGGAAGAAATAAAAAATAAATGGCAACGTGCATTGAATGAATATCTACAGAACCGTCATTGTCTAAAAGGATTAGTCATACTCATGGATATTCGTCATCCGCTGAAAGCGTTGGATCAACAAATGATTACTTGGGCGGTTGCTGTTGGCATTCCAATTTTGTTGCTGCTTACTAAAGCAGACAAATTGGCTTCAAGTGCGGCTAATACTCAACTTAATATGGTACGTGAAGCTATACTCCCCTTTATGGGAGATATTCAGGTGGAAAATTTCTCGTCACCGAAAAAAATAGGTGTCGACAAATTACGAGAAAAATTAGACGGTTGGTTTAATAAGCTCCCTCTAGGCGAATAAACTTCTTGCAAATATTATCTACAACAATTTCACTAATGTGCTTGGTCCCAATTATCGCCGACCCCGATATCAACTTGTAAAGGTACCCTCAGCTGTATGCTTTGTTCTTCCATTAGAGCACGGATCTTTGGCTGCACCTCATCCAAATCACGTTCATCGATTTCAAATACCAGTTCATCATGTACTTGCATAATCATCTGTACCCGTAGTTCGGTCTCTTGTTGTAACCAGGTATCGATCTTAATCATCGCACGTTTAATAATATCAGCGGCGCTGCCCTGCATCGGGGCATTAATCGCTTCACGCTCGGCGGCTTTACGTCGCATAACATGACGCGATTGAATATCCGGCAAATAGAGACGTCGACCCTCCAAGGTGGTGACGTAACCCTGTTCGGCGGCCTGTTTACGGGTGCGTTCCATATAGTCCATTACCCCGGGATAACGTTCAAAATACAGATCCATATATTTTTGTGCTTTAGCACGTGTTATGCCTAATTGACGCGCCAGCCCAAACGCGCTCATGCCATAAATCAAGCCAAAATTAATCGCTTTGGCACTGCGACGTTGATCAAAGGTGACGTTATCTAACGGCACAGCAAACACCTCAGCAGCAGTAGCACAGTGAATATCTTTACCGGCAGCGAAAGCGTTTAGCAATCCTGGATCCTGAGAAAGATGCGCCATAATACGCAGTTCGATCTGGGAATAATCCGCCGCTAAAATACGATAGTCAGGTGCCGCAATAAATGCTTGACGAATACGTCGCCCTTCTTCATTCCGTATCGGAATATTTTGCAGATTTGGATCACGAGAGGATAAACGCCCAGTCACCGTGACAGCCTGATGATATGAGGTATGGATTCGACCTGAAAGCGGATTAATCATCAACGGGAGCTTATCGGTATAGGTTGTTTTCAACTTTGCCAGCCCACGGTATTCCAATAGCACCTTGGGTAACGGATAATCTAACGCCAGTTCTGCGAGTACTTCTTCATCCGTTGAAGGTGCGCCACGTGGCGTTTTTTTCCGTATGGGAAGTTTTTGTTTTTCATAAAGAATAACCTGCAATTGCTTAGGTGATGCCAGATTAAAAGATTCTCCTGCCAAAAGATGAGCTTGTGTTTCCAAATCAGCCAGGCGAATGGTCAGCTCTTTAGAATGCTCCGCCAGAATAGACGGGTCGATCAATACGCCTGTACGTTCGATACGTGATAATACCGCTAATAATGGCATTTCAATATCCTGAAATACCCGCATCAAGGCGTTACTTTGTTGTAATTGTGGCCACAGGATCCAATGAAGCTGGAGTGTCACATCTGCATCTTCCGCAGCATAAGGCACGGCCTGTTCTAGGGCAATCTGGTTAAAGGTCAGTTGTTTTTTACCTTTGCCAGCAATGTCTTCAAAGGTGATGGTTTTATGATGTAAATAGCGTTCAGCCAAACTATCCATGTCATGACGATCGGTACTGTCCAAGATATAAGATTCGAGCATGGTATCAAACGTGATCCCTTTTAGATCAATATCATAGTTAGCCAGAATACTTTTGTCGAATTTAAGATTTTGCCCTACTTTACGCACTTGCTCATTTTCTAATAATGGTTTTAGCATGTTTAAAACCTGATCGCGATCTAGCTGATCGGGTGCGCCGAGATAGTCATGCGCTAATGGCAAATACGCCGCTTCACCTGCCGCAATGGCAAAAGAAAGACCGATTAAATTAGCGCCAAGTATATCCAGACCATCGGTTTCGGTGTCAAAAGCAAAGAGATCCGCTTGACTAAGACGATCGATCCAAGCAGACAATGTTTGTGTATCCAAAATTGTCTGATAGTTTTCTTGTGAGAGTTGATGCGTTACCCGCGGTGTAGTCACTAGGGCATGATTCTCTGTCGATGAAGATTGATTAATTTTTACCGTTGGTTGATCTTTTTTATCGCTCAACCAGTTGCCAGATTCCAGCTCAACCAGCCAACGTTTAAACTCATAGCGAGACAAAAGTTGGTGCAGTTTATCGACATCTGGGGGCGTGATCTGCAACTCATCACAGGTGATATCGAGCTTAACATCAGTTTTGATCGTCGCTAATTGATAGGATAAATAAGCCAGCTCTTTATTTTGCTGCAATTTTGCAGCCAGGGTTTTAGCGCCACGGAAAGTCAGGGTAGCGATTTTGTCCAAATCGCCAAATAACGTATCCAGGCCCCCATTCCTTGCAACAAGGCTTGTGCAGTTTTCTCTCCAACACCCGGTACGCCCGGTATGTTATCGGAGGAATCGCCCATCAATGCGAGAAAATCAATCATTAACTCTGGTGGCACACCGTATTTATCGCAGACTTCCTGTGGCCCCAAGAGCGTATTATTCATGGTATTAATCAGGGTAATATTTGGTGTGACAAGCTGTGCCATATCTTTATCACCGGTACTGATTAAAACAGCATGACCTGCTTTTTCTGCCTGTTGTGCCAAGGTTCCGATGACATCATCAGCCTCAACACCAGGCTCTACGAGCAAAGGCAATCCCATCGCCTGCAGCAGGTTATGTAAGGGTTCGATTTGTGAGCGTAAATCATCGGGCATCGGAGGGCGATGAGATTTATACTGGGCGAAAAGTGTATCACGGAAAGTTTTACCTTTGGCATCGAACACCACAGCGATATGACTCGGATTATATTGCAACAATAAGCTGCGCAACATATTCATCACCCCATAGATCGCCCCCGTTGGTTCTTTGTTTGCGTTGCTCAGAGGGGGAAACGCATGGTAAGCCCGATAGAGATACGAAGAGCCATCAACCAGGATTAAAGGATTTACTTTAACTTGTACCATAAAATTGTTTTATCTTTATTTTGTAAGAGCTGTTCGAAACTGTCATATAAGCATGCCACAACTCGCGGCAGGAGACGAACTTTCGTTACCTTTTTTATGAAAAAGAGAGCGTTATCGCATCAAAATCCTGGTGTTATAAACTGTGCATAAGTTTGTGAGTAAAAAATGCTTTTGGCGACATGATAAGCGAGTAATAGCTATTCATGACATATTATTATGATAATAATCATCATGTTATAATTAAAATTTATCTAACATATAGTTATTGATTTTTTATTTTAACTGTGGATATTATTTCGCGGGCGTTGCATATTAGCTGAATAATTGCAAGCCCCTCCTCCATTTAGAATCACATTTTTCTAGGAAATAAAACCGAGGATAGGTTGATGATGCAGTGGTGTTTGTGCTAGCTGTTGCCAGGGCCGTGGGTGTTACATTTTGACGTAATTTTTTTGATTTCAGGCCTGAATTATTCAAAATGGAACGAATGGGATTGATGTCAACTTTTTTATACTTTATTGTTCTTAACATATAAATGTAAAGTTAAGGATAAAGTAATGGGTGGATGTTTAGGCACAGCACGATCAGGATCGAGGGTGCCGGTAGAAAACTTGTCTTCCGCTCCTCCCCAGGAGCATCAGAGGAGAGCAGTAGTAGGTTTAGGTAATACTCATCATGAGCCCAACCGTGTTTCCCCCAGCAATGAAATGCGTGGAAGTGTGACTCGGGGCGTTGGGAGCAACCCGCCTCCGGATGTTAACGTATCCGCACCAAACACTCCACAGCGACTGCTAAGTACAGAACCACCGATAGAGGCATCAGATGAAGGCGTAGCCCCTGCAGTTTATACACCGCTCTCAGGCAATACAACACCAAAAGAAACAACATGGATGGAGCGCTTAGGCTCAAAAATGAGGAGCTTCGGCACATGGATAAAGAAAAACCCTCTTGTCGCTGTTTCGGGAGCCATCGGTCTTGCGTGGGGAGCTGTCGCGTTCACTTTTGCGCTTCCTGTGGTAGCGATAGTACTCACGGTTACATTGCCAATATTATGTGGTGGTGGTGCCTACGTTTACCATTGGCTTGACCGCGATGATAGTTAAGATTACATTCGCAGGATGACGGAGAGAATACGTATTTGATTAGAGGTGCTGGCTTCAGCGTACAGACTAGACTGCTAGCAACCAGTATCAATCCCACCCAAGTTACCATAAGAACCCTGTACCTTGGGTGGGAAAATAAAATATAACCAAAAATCCTATCATTGCTTCAGTAAGAATTTCACCACATCGGCATATTGCTTGGCATAAGCCTCTTTTGAACTGGTATCGATACCTTCATTTTTAATCATGTATCTGCCCTTGACGAACATCGTAGGGACGCCCTTCAGATTAAAATCTGTCGCTGCTTTTTCTTGCTGTGCAATCAGTGCTTTTACCACGAAGCTGTTAAGCGCACTGTCGTAATCCTCTCCCTTAACACCTGCCTGGATAAAAATTTTACGAATATCCGCTGCTTTTTTAATGGTTTGTGTTTTTTGTACCGCTGCAAACATCAAAGGTGCAATTTTATCTTCTACACCTAGCGCGACGGCAACCGCCCAGGCTCGAGTTAGCTCATGGCCCATTGCACCACCGAATGAAACATGGTAACGCGCCATTTTAACACCTTTCGGTAACGCCGCTTTTATCGTTTTAGCTACCTGGTACTCTGTATCAAACTGATAACAGTGGGGGCAATAAAAAGAGAAAAATTCTAATACCTGCGAATCGGTAATGACCTGTTTATCGAGCGTTTCATATTGCTTATCCTCTTGAAATGGCGTCGCGGAAACAGTGAATGCCATCATCATACCTAGCAGTAAGAAGCCCATTTTTTTTATACACATACAGCAGTCATCTCCATTATTTTAACGTTAATATTTAAGCGATTGTTGCAATACCAAAGTTGATTTTTTTCCGTGCTAACCTCCGCTCTGTGGTGTCAATTGATAACTGTGCTTTCCTTGACGATCTTCGACCTGTAAAGAACCTTGTACCACCGATTTTAAAGGGACTCCAGCGGCGAGACTGCCGTTGAGTTTTAATTTCAACTCACCGATACCTTGCTGTGCTAAGGTTGGCCATCCCCAGTTTTGTAAAATATTCAGTTCGACCGAACGCCCCGTCAATTCGAGTGAGAAAAGCCGATCGGGAGTTTGCCCGATATTAGCCGTTGCTTCCAGTAACCCATCTTTGGTAAAAGCACTCAGATCGTGCAGATCGATGTGCTGATTATTAGCAGTGAATTCTAACGCAAGGTGCCGCATATCCGTTTCATTAAAGGTGGCATCACTGGCATTGAGTTTTAATTTTCCTGCCCATATTCCCCATTGATGGTTCTGCGCGAGCAGCAGGTTAGTGCCAAAACCGTCTAACGAGGTGATTTGAAAAGGGAAATCAGGCGAAGTATCCATCAACAAATTGCGATTAACCATGAGTTTGCTGATATAAATCTCAGACAACCAATGTGGCAGTGTTTGTTGCCAGCGTTGTTGCCAATCTGTCGGTAAGTTGTAAACCAACGATGCTATCGTTAGATCGTCAAGCTGTAGACGATGGTTGTTGCGCTGCCAGCTCCCTTGGCCTGTGATCAAGCCATCTTGCCAACGGGTTGAAAATTGGTTGATAGTGACCTTGTTAGTTGATAATGCCAACGTCATAACAGGATCAACCAGGTGCATGTCACCCCTGATAATATCAGCCGCGTTCAGAGTTAGTTCACCGTTATCACTTTGCCAGTTTCCCTGATTTAATTTTATGTTTTTGAGTGTTAAATCGAGATCACTCAGTGCCCAATTGTGCCCCTCTAAACGCGCATTGATCAGATCAAAATGGGTGATGGTCAGCAGTGGTAACTGAATCAACTTTTGCCACACATCATCCACTGTTTGCGTGGTTTGTAGTCCAATATTGCTTAATTGTAATTGGTTAATTTTCCAGCTACCATCGTCAGAACGGCTTGCACTTCCCGTCATTTCACCTTTGGCGACACTGGCACCAAAATTACTTAGCGTTAGTACTTTATTTTGTATTTCTCCTTGTACAAAAATCCGTTCAGCGGGAATACCGTTAATATTCAGCGAATTGGCACTCAGCTGAAATTGACTGTTTTCCCCTAACGGATGGCCTATCTGTGGCTGCCAAGGCTTGAATCCCGCATTGACCTGTTGGCCTGCAATCTGCCATTGACCTACATGGGTTATCAAGGTCATATTATTTAGCTGCAATGAATCAGCTTGGAACGGTAACACCGGCAGTGCATTATCAAAAGTGAGTGTGCCGTTTTTAAGTAGCACTCTGTTAAGCTGTCCAATAGAGAAATGGCGTAAGTGGATAAATTGCCGCCACTTTAGATCGATGACGATGTGCTGTGCATTCAGCACGGTTTTTTTATCCCGTGTGGTGAGAGCAACATCATTAAAACTGAGTTGCCAAGGTCGTGCCCAAGCATGCTCGATTTTTTTTAGCGAGAGACGATATGAACTATTGTCACTGATCCAACGACCGATCCAACCCGCAGCCCAACTTGTTTGTAGCAGGAAGTAACATGACACCATAGAAAATATCAATAGCAGTAATAGCGTCAGTAATACTTTTCCAATCAATTTCATTTGATCAAGTCCAAGCGTTTCAATATGGCCCCCTTTATGCCGTAATTCGCCGATTAGCTCAATAGAAAATCAGTTAATCGGCGATAAAAATCAGCACAATTATTGTTATATCGCTCAGCTATAGGAAGCACTGGCTTGGCTACGATTGTATCACCTGATTTTAAATGTTAGCGGTTGTTTATGAATTTCAGATAGGATCGTAAAATGCTTTGTCCTGATGACAGTTCATTAGGCTTCTTGCAAAACCGTCGTTCGTTATGCGAGGTAGTCTATTCATCGGGGCATTTTTATTGTCTAGGGATCACTATGTTCGACATAAATGGTTTATATAAAAAAACCTTATTATCATGCACTATCGCTACTATTACGGTGTTGATGCCGCTTAATACTGCTGCTGAATCAGTGCTAGATTATACAGTGGCCAATAAACAGGGAAATCAGCCCGATGATGAAGATGTGATTACGGTTACAGCGCCTTTGTATTCGCCATTGACGGTGGTGACTTCGCCTAAAACGCCACGGCAACCGGTGCCTGCCAGCGATGGCTCTGATTATCTAAAAACTATCCCCGGGTTCTCCCAAATCCGTAACGGTGGCACCAATGGTGATCCAGTATTCCGCGGTATGTTTGGTTCTCGCTTAAAAATCCTTAACGATGGTGGTGAAATATTGGGCACTTGCCCCTCTCGTATGGATGCACCGACTTCTTATATTGCACCAGAAAATTATGATTTATTAACGTTAATTAAGGGACCACAATCGGTACTTTGGGGATCGGGCGCTTCAGCAGGAACGATTTTGTTTGAACGGCAAGCGCCACAATTTGATCAAACAGGTATCAAAACCAATAGTAGCCTATTGGTTGGCTCTAATGGTCGTCACGATGAGAATATTGATGCTAGTTTGGGCAACCAACAAGGTTATCTGCGTTTGATCGGTAATCGGTCCCAGGCAGGCGATTATAAGGATGGCCATGGTGTGACTGTTCCCTCTAAATGGAAAAAGTGGAACACAGATCTTGTACTGGGCTGGACACCCGATGCTGATACTTTGCTTGAATTTACGATGGGCAAGGGTGACGGTGCCGCGCGTTATGCTGGTCGAGGGCGAGACGGCTCACAATTACAACGTGATAGTTTGGGGATGCGTTTTGAAAAGAATAATCTTGGCGAAATATGGGATAAAATCGACGCTAAGATTTATTACAATTATGTCAATCATATTATGGACAATACCACATTACGTTTTCCTATTAGTGGCAAATCCAGCACTAATTTAGATCGTGTAGCCTTCGGTGGGCGAGTGATGGCAACCTGGTTATGGCAAGATTTTAAATTGGAGAGTGGCGCGGATTTTCAAACTAATATCCATCGTATTAAAAAAGAGAATAACTGGAAAAATAATGCTAGCTTTTATAACTATGGCTTATTCAGTGAATTGATTTGGTTTGCCACCGAGCAGAATAGGTTGATTACGGGTGCACGCTTAGATCGTAATCTAGCACGCGATTTGCGCGATAATAGTTCACGTGATAGCAACAGGCGCTCGACTACATTACCGAGCGGTTTTATGCGTTTCGAACATAATTTGTCAGACACACCGGTATTATTTTACGCAGGGCTGGGATATACCGAGCGTTTTCCTGACTATTGGGAATTATTTTCACCCAATAACGGAACAAAGGGTAGCGCGAGTGCTTTTGCAAACCTTAACAGGGAAAAAACCACTCAGTTTGATATTGGAGCACAATATAATCACTCGACTGTGAATGCCTGGATCTCCGCCTATGTTGGGCGAGTAAACGATTTTATTTTATTTAAATATGATCCGAATTATGTTCGTCGTATTCAAGCTGATAATATCGATGCGACTCTTTTCGGCGGTGAAATGGGCGTCGGTTATTCTCTAGATGAACATTGGAAAACAGATGCTAGCCTGGCCTATTCATGGGGACGCAATAATAGCGATCAGCGCCCCTTACCGCAAATGCCTCCCCTTGAAGCGCGTCTGGGGTTAACTTACGAGCAAGGTAATTGGAGCAGCACTGCCTTGTGGCGTGTGGTGAGTAGTCAACATCAAGTCGCGACAAATGAGGGCAACGCTGCCGGTAAAGACTTTGGCTCCAGTACGGGTTTTACCGTGTTATCGGCTAATATGGCTTACAAATTTAATAAACAAGTAAAAATCAGTGCGGGCATCGATAATCTACTCGATAAAAATTATAGCGAACACCTCAATTTAGCCGGTAACAATAGCTTTGGTTACGCCGCGAGAACGGCGATCAATGAACCTGGCAGAACCGCCTGGACTAAGCTGAATATCACATTTTAAGAAATTAATTTCTTTAAAATTTCTAAATATAGATTTAAAAGTACAATAATTTTCTTAAAAAAGCGAAAAGTTGTCTTTTATCTCTTTTTGTTTTGTTGGATTTACCATGTTACTACTGATAGATAACTACGACTCTTTTACTTATAACCTGTATCAATATTTTTGTGAATTAGGGCAACAAGTATTAGTAAAACGTAACGATGAACTGCAATTGGACGATATTCAGCAACTCGCACCGTCACATTTGGTGATTTCACCTGGCCCTTGCACGCCCAATGAAGCCGGTATCTCTCTGGACGTGATCGACCGTTTCGCCGATAAATTGCCAATTCTTGGAATTTGCCTAGGTCATCAGGCATTAGGGCAGGCATTCGGTGCCACCATCGTCCGCGCACGGCAAGCGATGCATGGCAAAACCAGTGCCATTCGGCATAACAATAGTGGGGTATTTCATGGATTAAAGCAGCCACTGACCGTCACTCGTTATCATTCGTTAGTGATAGCTGCAGATTCATTACCGGATTGTTTTGTATTAACCGCTTGGACGGAGCAAGCGGGAGCCATTGATGAAATCATGGGCATCCGTCATCGCACTCTACCGCTTCAGGGAGTACAATTTCATCCCGAAAGTATTCTTAGTGAACAGGGGCATCAGCTTTTGAATAATTTTCTACAAGTCACATGGTGATATACCCAATGAATTTCGAGTTGAGGCAAGGCGGCAATCAATCGAATCCAGGTAGTACATGACTGGGATGAGTGTGAGTAGCCAACGCCGCCACAACTTGAAAGGCGAAGGGTATGTTAATATCGATAGTTTGACACGCCCCTATTCCAAGATAAATATTGATTCGATTAGTTTTTGTTGACAAAAGCGGCAGCTTCTTCGTTCATTCCCGCCACCAGAGGCTTAGCTTGACTCACAACAGGAGGGGCATTAGCAGAAACATCCGTCTGTTGTTGTACGCTGCTACTGCCGGTACTGTTATTGTCACTTCCAGCATTCGCCATAAGATTTTGTGCGTGTTGTGATGGCTGCGGGTTTGGCGCTGTCCCCTGTTGTGCCGATTTTGTACTTACGTCAGCGGTAAAACCGCCAGAACTCGCCATCGCTGATGCAAAACCACTACTACCACCTGTGCCCCCACCGCCACCACTGCTTCCGCCAGAAAGTATACCGCTCCCTCCGGCCATCTGCTGCGCGGATTGAAAGGCGGTTTGAAGTGTAGAAGATCCGCCACCTACTATATTAGTTGCGCCAGTCAACGCCATGGCACCACCGGTTGCCGCCGCCATGCCTACGGCACCGCCAGTAAAATTACCGCTCAAGCCAGCGCCACCAAAATTCCCATTGTCAATAATACTGCCGATCAACGGAGGGATCTTATTGGTGAGGAAAAATAGCATAATAGAAGCAACAAACATGATCCCCAGCTCTTTTAAGTTGGCTCCACCGCCCATATCAGCATAATACTGATCGATGAAGGTTTTTCCGATACCGATTAACAGCAGCATTGCCATAAGCTGAGCGCCGACACTCAGCACCGTTTTGTAGAAGCTAATCGCAATATCAGACGTCCAGCGAGAGCCGCCAAATCCAAGAAAGAAGACACCGCCATAAATCAAAATCCACGCTGAAATGAAAAGCAGTAACAAGTTGATACCGATTAAGGTCAACACAAAGAGAATGACGATGGAGATGAGAATACCCATTGCGCTATCCACTGGCGACCATATCGACGATTGATCCAATACTTTAAAAAAAATATCAAAACCAATTTGCACCACACCGCCGGGTGTGAATTCAGTCTTTATGCCTATTGCCTTACTGCCTATTTGCCACATCGATTTAATAATGGTATCGCCGATAGCGGGGCCATTGACCAGGATCCACCAAAAAAAGCCGGTAACGCCAAAAAAGCGGACAGTTTCGGCAAAAAACTCCTGAATATCCGCCTTCCTCAAGATCATCATGCCGTAGGTCCACACCATGCTAATGAGTACCAACCCCCAAAATAGCCAGGTAGCGTACTCCACCATAACCGTACCCCAGGCACTTGCGGCATTTTGATAACGGCTTAATATTTTATCAAATACATTGGTATCCATAGGTGCCGCATAAGCGGACACCGAATAAAAGAATATCAAGCCGAAGGTGGCAACAGACAAAACACCCAGGATGCGTTTGTTCATTGGATTTTCATTCCTTACCAGGACCAGGTTTTCACTGTAGGACTGGAAATATTACTGCTATTACGTAGCTGTCGTGACGATGCCATTGCCTGTGCTTCACTATCGGCAATCACTTGCGCACGGGTAGCTTCTGCATTCTGTTGCGCCATAAGTAATCCACGAATTTGTAATAACTGGTTTGCCTGTGCACTGGCGAGTTGGCTCGCTGCTTGTGCTGCCTGCATTTGACCCTTAGCACTTTCAACCTGACTTTGCAATTTCGTTAATTGACCCGAGTCTTTCTGTAAAGATTTTTGCTGTTGATCGATACCTGTCAATACAGCATCGTAGGCAAGTTTCTGTACTTCTGAAGCATTATCTTGTGCCTTAAGTAGTTCTTGACGTTGTGAATCAGTACATCCACCACTGGTAAAGCAGGGTGACGAAAGATGACCCTTTAGGTCTTTATATTGTGACAAATATTGTTCTAGACCACCGAGCTTCCTTTTATAATCGTTTAAGGTGTTTTGTGCTTGGAGCAATTTTTCTGTGCTTGCGAGCGGATCATCCCAATTATAAGAGCTCAATTTTTCTACCATTTCTTTATAATGGTTTATTTGTTGTCTATAGTGGTTTACCTGTTTCATGTAGTGCAGGCCCTGCTCTAATTTGGTACCTGCAGTGGTAAGAGCATTTGCGCCCGATACTGCTGTATGGGGTACATCGAACACAGGCCATGCAACCACCTGTTGTGACATCAATCCAGCGATAATCATTGTTAATACATTAATTTTGGACGTTAACGTTTGCTTCACATTTTTTTTCATCTTACTTCTCCTTGACGTTAGTAATCGAACGATTGGTAGGCTTTGGTGAAAGTAATGTCTTTTATGATAATGATGTTGAAGCGATAACCAGGCCGAATTTCTAATGTCGGCGCAATATTGAGATTTTTTTCAATCATCTTAGTGATAACTTGACCAAACTGTTGGCCAAGGGCTTGGCTCATTTGGCTATTCATATTGGGGCTTTTATCTTTATTTCCGCTATTGTCTTGGTCTTGACTATAGGATATACCCGCAGTGACAACAGACATCAGTAACGCTGAGGAAAAAATACGAAAATAATGATTATTCACCTGATCACGGAAACCAGAATAGCCCGCGTTATCGGCACCGGGCATCGCACTAATATCGAGCGCTTTACCATCAGGAAAAATTAAACGCTGCCAGGCAATCATGACTGCGGATTGTCCGTAGGCAACATCACTGGTATAAGCGCCCAGCAGACGAGTACCCTGTGGGATTAAGAGGTATTTGCCGGTTGCTGTGTCGTATACATCCTGTGATACCTGTCCCATGATTTGTCCCGGTAAATCGGAATTGACTCCACTGATCATCACGCCCGGGATCACCCCCTGCACGGATTTCAAATGCTGAACGTGGTGCTTGCATTTTTTCATTCAGCTGCCAGCGATCGGTTTGCTCTTTGTTAGCGAATTGGTTAATGTCGTTGCGCGTGCTTAAGGTGGAACCAGATTGAGCTCCCAATTGAGAAGCAGCGATACTTGATTGAATTTTCGATACCTGTGCTTGATAGTCAAGGTTTAGGTCAATCGATGCTTGCTTATCAATTTCCTGCTGTACAGCGTCGATACCAAATGTGTTATCACGGTTTTGTGGTGAGTGATTACCGGAGACAGAGTTTGACGTCAGCTGGCTCGATATCGGTATCGCGGTTTTCGCTCTCACGGCTTCTTGAAACTGCTGCATTTTTTCTGCGTGCCTTTGCTGTTCCACAGGATCCGGTTCTGTGGGTATCGGTGTTTCCTGAGTAGCTTGTATCGACGAGAGATCAGTGCCGCCTATGGGCAACGAGGGCAGGTTATCGATAAACTTTTCGGTGGGTTCGGGCAAAGGCTCAGGCGTCTCAGACGGGATCAAACCGACGCACCGACCCGCTACCACACTCATTGCCATCGTAGAAGTATCGGTGTTTTTATTCGAAGTCTGTGATATGTCTTCCTCGTTTTGTACCTTATTTGCCCGTTTGACAGCAACCATAGCGACCAACAACACAAAAATGCCAACGGCGACAACCGCGATGATCAGCGGAAAATTGTTGACACGGCGGACACCATTTTTGGGCTTATCACCGATAGAAAGTTCAGTGCCATCTGCCATTGCGATTACTCCTTACGGATCCAAGCACTAGCCGGATACAGCTTACCCTCAGGGGTGAGCGTGAAAACACGGCTGATAGATTGATTACCAATCTGCAGGGTGACACGATAAAGATCCGTCGATTTCGGCGCATCGACAATGTAATGCAGATCAAGGTAACGCAAATCAGGATGAGGCGCTGCAGCGACCACACTGGCTTGCGGACGACGAGTGCGTTTGGGCGTGGTATATTCCATCAGGGAATACCCTTTGGCGCGTAGCGCTACCACCAAGGTCGCACCGTACGTATCTTGTATCGGCTGTTTAAGACACAAATGTGTTTGTGCAGGCGGATATAACGTTAATAATTGCGCCACCGTGTCCTGCGCCATTTTCTGATTCAAATGAACCGGCGCAGCGGCATAATTGCCATATCCTCCGTTTGATGTGCAGCCGCTGAGAGCGGCTAAGCTGACCATCAGCAGCATCACCTTTTTATACATCATTATTTCCCCTTGGTGATAGTAATGCGATTCTGGCTCGAACCCACGCCAGAAATCAGCATAGCTTTCTCAAAAACAGTATCGACGATGTAACGGTTTCCTTGCACACGGTAGTTAACCATCTGGGTTTCTCCATCGGACAAACGAGAGCCATTTTTACGAATGACCAACAGTACCGGCGCTTCGCTTTGTTTCATTGTTGCTGGCATTTCAATGATGGTTTTACGACCATCGTTATACACACGCGTTGGTTTCCAACGTGCTGAGCCTTTGAGATCATAATTGAAATCAAGATCGCCTAAGTATTCACCCGTTTGTGGAATGGTTTTTTCCTGACGTTCTTTCACTTTATTCTCACGGATGGCATTCCATTTTGCCTGTGCATCTTCTGGATAAGTAAAGGAAACAAACGGCATAAACTGATTGCGACTCGAACGCAAACGGAAATGGTAAGTCCGGCGGTTGGTCGTGACTACCATGGAGGTATCCAAGCCAACATCGAGTGGTTTGATCAGCAAATGCATCATTTTGGCGTCACCTGCACCGGTAATTGCCGGTTCGACATTAAAACGGGGATCACCGACGTTAAGATTGTTAACCTGTTCACCAGGTTGCAACGCCACATCGCACACCTGCAGAACCGCACAGAGGATCTGTGTTTGGCCGGTAGTGTAGACATAATTAATAGCCCCGTTTTGTCCGGCAAACGGCTTACTTGTGGTGCTACCGGTTTGCCACTGTTGCCCGATAGAGAGCGCCGCCTTCTCTTGTGATGTCAGTAGTGGCTCATTGTCAGAGAAATACTGTTCAGCTAACTGATTATCAGCAGGGACAGCCATGGTCGCCCTCGGTATCAAACCGAAAATCAAAGCAAAAACTATTTGCTTCATAACGAAAATTTTTTTCATAACGAAAGCCTCAGGTTTAAAGTTGCTTCGACCAATTAAAATCTTTGATAAAGATGTAATGCGGATTCATAAATATTTCTGCTGACGGCATATTGGCATCCTTATTTTGGTAAATAGTAACCAGTGCACGCATTCTGGACGGTTCACCTTTAGGTGAACCTTCTCGTGCTCGTATGGTTTCAATCCAGTCGACTTGCCAGGAATCTTTTGACTGCTGGATGACCGATTTAATATCCACGCTTACTGTCTCATTCGCGGCTCTGTTAAAAGGGTTGGCTTCCTGGCTACCATTTAAGTAATCGTTAGCTTTGATGGTGGCGGGATCGTTGGGCGCTAAATAGCTATAGGTGCGTATTACTGCTTTACGTTGTACCTCCGCATCCGGTGTAACCAGGCGGATATTATTTATCCAGTCAGCAACCGCAGAGCGATAGTTATCAACCTTGGCTTGAGGAATATGATCGGCACGTGTCATCGAGATCGTATTACCGCTACAATCTTGTTGATATATCAAGGGAATAAATTTGGATTGGCTACCGATGTAGATAAGCCCCCCCACTGCACTGAGTGTTATCAAGAGACATATCAGGCTGAAAAAAATAGCTAAGGTGCTATATTCCATCACGCTACCAACATGGCTATTCCAGGAACGACGCGCATTGGTATAAGGGTTGGTTGTGTTGTTCGCCGGCGCCGTTTTTTTTCCGAAAATACTCATGCTGTTACTCCACCGTCTTTGGGATATAGTCGTTAAGATCAAGCCCTTTAAGGCGTGCCCATTCATAGCTCCAAGTTTGGCCGTGCTTCGCTTCAAGTTTTCTAATAGTAGCGATAGATTCTTTGTCAGTAGAACCGACAAAAGCGAGTGCTAGCGGACCCAGTGCCAATTGATACAAACGTCGACCATTCTCAGATACGTAATAATAATCACGCTTGGGAACAGCAGAGGCGATGATTTCAATCTGGCGTGGGTTTAACCCCATGTTGGCGTAAATTGCTGCGGTTTTTTCCTCGCGGGCGTTAGGGTTAGCAAGATAAATACGACAGGCTGTCGATTCGGTAATGATATCGAGGATGCCAGATTTCAGGGCTTCAGAAATACTCTGGGTCGCCATCAGTACCGCACAATTTTTTTTCGCCATCGAACGTAACCATTCCTCGATTTTATCGCGGAAGGCCGGATGAGAGAGCATCAACCAGGCTTCATCGAGGATCAGTAACGTTGGCCAGCCTTCGGCTTCATCTAACGACTCTTCGATGCGCATAAATAGGTAAAGCAACACGGGTAAGGCGAATTTTTCGCCTAAACCCAGCAACTGTTCAATCTCGAAGGTCATAAAACTGGACAGATGTAAACCGTCTTCGCTGGCATCAAGCAGGTGTCCCATGTTGCCATCCACCGTATAGGGTTTTAGTGCTTCACGAATTTCAGCATCTTGCACGGTGACACTAAATTCAGACAGCGTTTTTGCATGGCTATCGCTCATACTCATAATGGCGGTAGCGATTTCATTGCGCTGCGCCGGCGTAGTAATGACACCATTCAATGCCAAAATGATATCGATCCATTCCATAGCCCATGCACGGCGGGCACGCGTGTCGATTCGTGCTAACGGTGCAAAAGCGAGCGTATCATCGCTACCTGCGATGGTAAAATGCAACCCCCCCGCCGCTTTACAGGTTGGGTACATCGATAATCCCTTGTCAAAGGCATAAATACGTGCTCCCAGATAACGACGCCACTGAAAAGCAACCAAACCGAGCTTGGTTGATTTACCGGTACGCGTGGGTCCGAAAATAATACTGTGTCCAAGATCACGGACATGTAAATTCATGCGAAACGGCGAATTTCCGCTGGTTATGGCATGTAACAACGCTGGTGCGTTGGGTGGAAATAGCGGTGAAGGTGCACGATTTTCACCCGTCCAGATGGTGCTGGTCGGTAACAAATCCGCCACATTCATGGTATTAAGTATCGGACGCCTAATATTTTCAACGCCATGCCCCGGCAATGATCCCATAAAGGCATCCATCGTATTGATAGTTTCAACACGCGCGGCAAAGCCTAACCTGGTGATGGCTTTTTCAATTTGTCGCGCTGCAGCTTCTACTTGTTCACGGTTATCATTCATCAAAATGACCACACTGGTGTAATAACCCTGTGCGATCATATTACTGTTGGTTTCTGCGATCGCCGATGAAGCATCGGCAACCATGGCTAATGCATCTTCATCTACGGTGCCACTGTTGGTATTGAACACTTGATCGAAAAAACCACGTATTTTTTGCTTCCATTTTTTGCGGAATTTTTCCAGGTGTGAAATCGCTTCATGCTGATCCATAAAAATAAACCGTGACGACCAACGATATTCGATAGGTAATTCTGCCAAGGTTGACAGGATCCCTGGGTAAGATTCAAGGGGAAAGCCCTCGATGGCAACGACTTGAATAAAATGTTGCCCTATTTTCGGCACTATGCCCGTCCATAACTCTTGTCCACCAATAAGCCCATCGATGTACATCGGATTACTTGGCAACTGAATGGGATGATTCAACCCCGTGACACAAAATTGCAACCACTGTAAAAATTGGTCATGTGTGACGGTTGAGCTATCTTCGTTGATGATTTTCTGACTGCGCAGTCTTTCCATGTTGACCGCTGCCGATAAACGTGATTCGAAGTTAACCACTTCACGTTTAAATTGTTCGATTAAATGCGTGGTTTGCAGTTTTTTATTTTTCTTATGCGCATCATCATCAAACATTAACTCGACAAACTTCCGTTCAGCCAACATAGGTGGAAACCAAGTCAGAGTAATGACAAAAAAACCTTCGTAAAGGGTACCCAGATTTTCGAACAGATTACGCCGTTCTTCGTCAATCGCTGCTGAAATCGGATCGGTAAAATGTGATAGCCTTCTTTCGCTGTAGTTGGGTGCCGGTCTGCGTACTGCATCCACATGCAACAACCAGCCGTTATCCATATTGGCAAACGCCTGGTTGATACGGAACGAAATCATCTCGCGTTCGGAATCAGTGGCACTGGCGTTATCGGCTCCACGATAAAACCAGGCTGCCATAAAAGAGCCGTTCTTACCGACAATCACACCGTCATCCACCACGGCGGCGTAATTGAGTAAATCTGCCAATCCATCATCACTAGAATGATGTTTTTTTAGCCTCAAGCTCGCATTAACCACGCAAACACGCGTAAACAACGTGCAAAGTAACACTATGCCTAAGACAGCAATGACCATCGTTATCACAACGGGTATAACTTCTTTCGTGATCACCATCATTGGTATTGCTGTCCTTGAGAAACCGTATTAGAGCGAAACGGTGTTGAGCGTGGTGGATAATAAGGTTTGTATCGCCGGTGGCGCAGATAAACGAAACGCATTTTCGGGTCTGCTTTGGCCATTTTTCGCAAAATCCAGATCACGGAAAACCACATAACAGTGCCAAAGATAGCCGCATTCCAATCTTGTACTGCTACCACCAAAATTGCAGCAAGCAAACCGGAAAACATCACCATTTCACGATCACCTCCCATGAAAAGATTATCTCGGTTACTCACTCTGCGAATACAGATCGTTCGTAGTGCCATACCTATACCCATCTCATTGGTATAAGATCGATTAAGTTATGTGATAACGAGGCTATCTCAGCACCCTTTCCGGTAATTGCTGTAAGCATGCTATCTGCCGTCACAATAAAAGAAACAACTAAAACAGCGAAAATCAACGAGCGTAAAAAACCGTTCATTTCACCACCAAAAATCAGTGCTGCCCCTGCACCGACTAGGCCAATAATGGCTGCCGCAAAGGCAAAGGGGCCACTCACCGAGGTACGGATCTTGGTGAGATAAGTATCGAAAGGAAGAGAATCAGCACCAGCAGAGGTAACTTGGGTGGCGAAGGCTGGATGTGTGCTTATCAACAACAAAACGATACCCATAACCAGTAACAGGCGATGACTGACAGTAAAACGAGACACAGTGAAAAATGGCATGTTGGCTTTCCTCAAAGTTGACGGGTTTTATAATGACCGTTTGTATAGCCGGAAATCTCAATGATCCCCTGTACACGACGGCCTTGCGGAGTTTTGGCGATATGAACAATCACATGCACCGCATCGCCAATAAGCGGCTCAATATCAGAGGGAGCATTTGCGTTACGAGTAATGAGTGACTTCAGACGCGTTAGCGCTGACATAGCATTATTTGCATGTAAAGTTGCAGCCCCTCCTTCGTGACCCGTATTCCACGCATCTAACAGATCCAGCGCCTCGGCACCCCTGACTTCACCAACCAGAATGCGATCGGGTCGCATGCGCAAAATGGTCTTCAGCAACATCGTCATTGTGACTTCAAGCGTGGTGTGATACTGAACACAATTCTGAGCGGCACATTGAATTTCACCGGTGTCTTCAATAATACAAACGCGTTCTGTCGGATCATGTAAAACCATTTGATGAATGATTGCGTTGACCAGTGTGGTTTTACCCGAACCCGTACCGCCAATCACCAATATATTACGGTGATCACACACCGCCTGTTTTATCATCGAACATTGCTCAGCGGTCATGATCCCGGCGGCGAGGTACTGATCGAGAGTAAAGATAGCAATCGCTTTTTTACGGATGGCAAAAGTTGGAGCTTGCACTACGGGAGGAAGCTGCCCGGCAAAACGTGAGCCATCGAGCGGTAATTCCCCTTCGATCAAAGGAGAGGCACGAGTGACTGTTTTGCCATGATAACCGGCAACAACCTGGATGACGGCAGCGGCACGTTGCGGCAACATGGTGCCAATACGCGCCATCTTTTCACCTAACTTTTCTTGCCAAATACCGCCATCCGCATTGAGTAGTACCTCTATCGTTTTAGGATCGTTTAGTGCTGAGACAATAAGTGGCCCCAAATCACGCCCCAGTTTCTCAATTGCTCGTGTGTTGACTGACGAATGTTCTTTTTCCTCTATAGTCATCGTCTACGCCCTTGCCTTTTACAAAGAATTTACATAATAAACGAGGAAGTGAAATAATTAGTCAACGAAACAATATAAACACCGGAATTTTGCATGTAGTTAAGGAAAGATAGAGTTAGCTAAGGAATTGCAGCAAATGGCGTTGCTTTTTTTGGGGCTGATGGTTGGTTTGTGAAGCATCTCGCATCTTTTAGTGATACTAGAGTAGAAAAGATAAAGAGTGTTACTATCAAACTAAACATTTTATCAAGACGGAGAGATAATGAGTCATGACCAACTACATGAATTTAGTTTTGCTGTCGGTAAAAAGCTCAGACAGCGAAAGGCTTTTATTACCTGTGCAGAATCTTGTACTGGCGGATGGATAGCAAAAGCGATTACTGATATTCCTGATAGCTCTGCCTATTTTGATCGTGGCTATGTCACCTATAGCGATGCCGCTAAACATGATCTACTCGGTGTCTCTAAGGCGACATTACTAGCTTGTGGCGCGGTGAGTGCCGAAGTCGTAAAAGAAATGGCGTTAGGGGCGTTGGACAAGGCGAATGCAGATTTTTCTTTATCTGTTAGCGGGTTCGCTGGGTCCGATAAAAAAGACGTCCACGACCCGCAGGGTGAAGTATGGTTTGGTTTTGCGGCAAAAACCGGTGAGGTTATCACGCAGCTGCAAATTTTCCGTGGTAATCGCGAATCAATACGTATGCAAGCTGCTGTTTTTTCATTAAAAAAAATATTAGAACATTTTCTATAAAAATAGTCTTGATGCTGTATTATTGTACAGTATAATCAGGAGTAGTTTTCTGTGTATACCCTTCGCCTTTCAAGTTGCGGCGGCGTTGGCTGCTCGCACTCATCCCAGTCATGTACTACCTGTACATGACTGGGATTCGATTGATTGCCGCCTTGCCGTAACTCGAAATTCATGGGGTATAGCACAATATTTAATGGCAATAATAGACTTTTTGCAAAGCTGTCGTTCGCTATGTAAACGTTATGTAAAGGAGAGAAGTAAAAATGGTGACTGATGAGAATAAACAAAAAGCGTTGGCTGCGGCATTAGCACAAATTGAAAAGCAATTTGGCAAAGGTTCTATCATGCGCCTGGGTGAAGACCGCTCTATGGACGTTGAAACCATCTCGACAGGATCTCTCTCTCTCGATATTGCATTGGGTGTGGGTGGCTTGCCGAGGGGGCGTATTGTCGAAATTTATGGCCCAGAATCATCAGGCAAAACGACGCTAACCTTACAGGTTATTGCATCGGCTCAACGTGAAGGAAAAACCTGTGCATTTATTGATGCTGAGCACGCTCTTGATCCTATCTATGCCAAAAAATTGGGTGTAGATATTGATAATTTACTTTGTTCTCAACCTGATACGGGTGAACAGGCACTGGAAATCTGTGATGCCTTAACACGTTCTAATGCTGTTGATGTGATCATTGTCGACTCTGTTGCTGCTTTGACACCGAAAGCAGAAATTGAGGGAGAAATCGGTGATTCTCATATGGGGCTCGCGGCGCGTATGATGAGTCAGGCGATGCGTAAATTGGCGGGGAATCTAAAGAACGCTAACACGCTATTAATTTTTATCAATCAGATCCGTATGAAAATTGGGGTAATGTTCGGCAGCCCTGAAACCACAACGGGAGGCAATGCACTTAAATTTTACGCATCGGTACGTTTAGATATTCGGCGGACAGGTTCAGTAAAAGACGGTGACGAAGTGATCGGTAATGAGACTCGGGTCAAGGTAGTTAAAAATAAAGTTGCAGCGCCGTTCAAGCAAGCTGAATTTCAGATACAGTACGGAGAGGGGATTAATATCCACGGTGAGTTAATTGATCTTGGTGTTAAACATAAACTTATCGAAAAAGCAGGAGCCTGGTACAGCTATAATGATAACAAAATTGGTCAAGGTAAGGCTAATGCCAGTAAGTATCTGAAAGAAAACCCCTCTATTTTTGCTGAATTGGATAAAAAATTACGTGAGATGTTGCTCCCTAAATCCAACATTAAAAGCGCTGATGCAAAAAGTTCTGGCACTCAAGACACGCGTGTTAGAAGTTCTTCTGGTATCCCAAAGAAGATGCAAACAGAAGCAGCGACGGAAACTGCAGATGATGAAAGAAACAACGATACGAGTGAAGAGTTTTAACCTCTTTCACTGGGTTGAAGCTGCATTTCATGCTGAGGCACAGTAAGGCATAGTAAGGCACAAAAAGGTACACCCGAAATGACCCCATTGGCATCGAATTTAATTGAAATCCGTAGTATGAGTTTTACTCGCGGTGGACGTAAAATATTCGCCGATATCGATATGACAGTGCCTCGTGGCAAAATAACAGCGATCATGGGGCCATCAGGGACAGGTAAAACCACCTTGTTACGTTTGATAGGGGGACAATTAGCCCCTGACTGTGGCATGATTTTGTTTGATGGCGACAATATTCCTACTTTGTCACGACAACGGTTGTATCATGTGCGTAAAAAAATGAGTATGTTATTTCAGTCTGGTGCACTATTTACCGATTTGAGTGTTTTTGAGAATGTGGCATTTCCCTTGCGTGAGCATAGTAATCTGCCACCTGAACTGTTGCACAGCACGGTGATGATGAAATTGGAAGCCGTCGGGTTACGTGGTGTTGCTCATTGGATGCCATCCGAACTTTCTGGTGGTATGGCCCGGCGGGTTGCTTTGGCACGGGCAATTGCCCTTGATCCTGAGTTGATCATGTTCGATGAACCTTTCGTTGGTCAAGATCCGATCACCATGGGAATACTGGTTAAACTTATCGATGAACTGAACCATGCATTGGGGGCCACCTGTGTTGTCGTGTCACATGATGTACCTGAGGTGCTTAGTATCGCTGACTATGCTTATATTATTGCTGATCAATACGTGATTGCTGAAGGAACACCACAACAGTTACAAAATAATGATGACCGACGGGTACGCCAGTTCCTCGATGGTACTGCCGACGGGGTAGTGCCTTTTCGTTTTGCCTCTAATGATTATAAAACCGAACTATTAGAACCTGTTCAATATTCAGCAAAACGCTTTTAGAGCCTGTTCCAAATCTTTTTCGTTGTGCTCAGACGAGGAAAAAATCGGCGAAAAAGCGCAGTTTACTCTTTGCATACAACAAAAAGGGAGTAAATGAGCATTTTGAGCTCATTTTTGACGAATGACTTGACCAAAACACGGCGAGCACGAGAGATTGCGAACAGATTCTTAGGCCGATGGAGTGTTTATGTTAGTAAAAGCGTTAGCATACTTAGGTCGCCATGCAATAGATCTATGCGCGTCATTCGGTCGTGCCGGATTGATGTTGTTTAATGCATTGATAGGCAAACCTGAACCCCGTAAACAGTGGCCATTACTGCTGAAACAAATCCATAATCTGGGAATGCAATCGCTGCTAATTATTATGGTTTCCGGATTATTCATTGGTATGGTGCTAGGTTTACAAGGCTATTTAGTTTTGACGACTTATAGTGCAGAAGCCAGTTTAGGCATGATGGTAGCCTTGTCATTATTGAGAGAGTTGGGGCCGGTAGTCACTGCGCTACTGTTTGCTGGGCGGGCGGGATCAGCACTCACTGCCGAAATCGGCCTGATGAAAACCACCGAACAGATTTCTAGTTTGGAGATGATGGCTGTTGATCCGCTTCGGCGTGTGATCGCCCCTCGCTTTTGGGCGGGCGTGATCAGTATGCCACTATTAACAGCAATTTTTATCGCCATGGGAATAACAGGGGGTGCCATAGTTGCTGTTGATTGGAAAGGTATCGATGTTGGTTTTTTTTGGTCGGCGATGCAAAATACAGTTGAGTGGCGCGCTGATTTGCTAAATAGTCTGATTAAAAGCCTCGTATTCACCATTGCCGTGACCTGGATTGCATTATTTAATGGTTATGATGCGGTTCCTACCTCTGAAGGAATTAGCCAGGCCACGACCCGTACAGTGGTACATTCATCATTAGCGGTATTAGGATTGGATTTTGTGTTAACAACATTGATGTTCGGGAGTTAAGTGATGCAAACGAAGAAAAGTGAAATAGGGGTTGGCCTATTTGTTTTACTTGCCTTGGTTGCCACTATATTTATCTGTCTGAAAGTGGCAGGTATTAAATCGATTGGTAGTCAAGCCACTTACCGGATATACGCGACTTTCGATAATGTGGGTGGTCTAGGTGTCAATTCTCCGGTCAAAATTGGCGGTGTTGTGGTAGGACGAGTAGCCGTTATCTCTTTGGATGACAACAATTACAGTCCCCGTGTCGCTATGGATATCGAAGCAAATTATAACAGGATCCCGGACAGTAGCTCTTTGGCTATCAGAACATCCGGTTTATTGGGAGAGCAGTTCCTGGCACTGAACGTGGGATTCGAAGATGAAGAAATGGGCACGAATCTCTTAAAAGAAGGTAGCACCATCCAAAATACGAAATCTGCATTGATTTTAGAAGATTTAATTGGTCAGCTACTCTACAGCAGAGGCGAAAAAAATCAGGTTGTGTCATCAAAAAGTACGTGAGGGTTGCGAGCACCAGGTAACGCAGAATTTGTAGTACGTAGTAGATTTTGCAAAAAGTCTAATAGATTTCGAACAGGTTCTAAGAGGTGATAGGTATGTTTAAACGTTTATTAGTGATAATACTGTTGATGGTGGCACCACTGGCGAATGCCGTGGATCGAACTAACCCTTATCATTTGATGGAGGAAGTTGCCCAAAAAACCTTCGGTCGTTTGAAAGATGAGCAGCCAAAAATCAAACAAGATCCTAACTATCTGCGAACTATTGTACGTGAAGAATTATTACCTTTTATACAGATAAAATACGCGGGTGCTTTAGTATTGGGTCCTGACTATAAAGGAACCACTCCAGTACAGCGTGCAGCTTATTTCACTGCTTTTAGTTCATACCTGGAACAGGCATATGGGCAAGCATTAGCCATGTACCACAGTCAGAGTTACCAAATTACACCGGAAAAACCGTTAGGCGATGCGACCATTGTTGCCATCCGTGTCAGCATCATTGATCCGAATGGACGTCCACCTGTGCGTCTGGATTTCCAATGGCGTAAAAACAGTCAAACGGGATATTGGCAAGCTTTTGACATGGCTGTAGAGGGGGTAAGTATGATCACGACTAAGCAGAATGAATGGGCTTCTGTCTTACGTCAAAAGGGGGTAGAGGGTCTAACGGAACAGCTGCGTATCAGCGCGAAACAACCTATCACATTGGATAAAAAGTAATAATGACCGCTCAGCTTAGCTGGCAATTACGGCAAAATATCTTACTGTTACAGGGAGATTTAAATCGCGAAACACTGTTACCACTATGGCAACAGAGTGGTGCGCTGCTAGTTGGTATTCACTGTATTAATGTTGCGCAATTACAACGGGTCGATTCTTCAGGTCTGGCACTGTTGGTTCATTTACAACAAAGATCACATCAGCATGGCACGACCTTAACAATTTCTGGCATCAGTGAGCAATTGGCAACACTGGTTAAACTCTACAATTTACAGCAAATAATTTCTATTTATTAGACCTCTTGCAAAACCGTAGCCAGCGCTGTGCGAAGTCAAGGTGCCTGGAGCGCAGTAACTACGCGCGAGTAATGAGAATTGTGAGCACAGGGTAACGCAGAATTTGCAGCAGGTAGTAGGTTTTTCAAAAAGTCTACTGAAACATTGGATTAACAGGTAAATATGAACGTTATTGACACCACCGAAATTAAAAACGTACTGACACGAGGACTGTCATTACAAGAAGCTCACGTCAGCGCTCAAGGCAGCCATTTTGAGGTAATTGTTGTCGGTGATCTCTTCGCCACTATGAAGACAATACAAAGACACCGAGCTGTTTATACTCAATTAAATGAATATATCGTCAACGGTAGTATTCATGCGCTATCAATTAAAGCTTATACACCAGAAGAGTGGAAACGTAATCGCAAACTTCACGGTTTTTGACCTTTTGCATCTAAGAGCCTGTTTCAAATCTTCTTAAGCAATGCTCAGACGAGGAAAAAACGGGCGAAAAAGCGCAGTTTACGCTTTGTATACAACAAAAGGAGTAAATGAGCATTTTGAGCACGTTTTTGACGAATTACTTGACCGAAACACGGCGAGCACAAGAGATTTCGAATAGGTTCTAACAATAAAGGGCACATCGTGGATAAATTCCGTATACAAGGGCCAACTCGCTTGAGTGGTGAAGTCACTATTTCTGGTGCAAAAAATGCCGCTTTGCCAATATTATTTGCCTCATTATTGGCTGAGGAAACAGTGGAGTTACAGAATGTTCCACATCTTAGGGATATCGACACTACCATTAAATTACTCCGTTGCCTAGGTGTTAAAATTACACGTCAAGGCTCGCTATTGGTTGATGCGAGTCAGGTTGATCAGTTCTGTGCGCCTTATGAATTAGTGAAAACCATGCGTGCTTCAATTTGGGCGTTGGGGCCACTGGTGGCAAGATTTGGTAAAGCGGCAGTTTCTCTACCGGGTGGTTGTGCTATTGGCGCTCGCCCAGTTGACCTGCATATTAGTGGTTTGGAGCAACTGGGTGCCGAAATAATATTGGAACAAGGTTACGTCAAAGCATCAATACCAGGCTGGCCACAACGTCGCCTGCAAGGTGCACGTATCATTATGGATAAAGTCAGTGTCGGTGCAACGGTGACGACAATGAGCGCGGCCACGCTAGCGGATGGTACCACAGTGATTGAAAATGCGGCCTGTGAACCTGAAATTGTCGATACAGCACATTTTCTTAATATGTTGGGAGCAAGGATCAGTGGTGCAGGGACAAACAACATTACCATCGAAGGCGTTGATCGGCTAGCTGGTGGTCAGTATCCCATTCTGCCAGATCGGATTGAAACCGGTACCTTTTTGATTGCTGCAGCTATTTCAGGAGGCAAAATTGTCTGCCATAACGCTCGTCCAGATACTCTTGATACGGTAGTAGCCAAATTACTTGAAGCAGGTGCTGAAATAGATGTAGATAACAAACAAATTAGCCTGGATATGCATGGAAAACGTCCCAAAGCCGTCACTTTGTGTACTGCGCCACACCCGGGATTTCCAACAGATATGCAGGCACAATTCAGCTTGCTGAACCTGGTCGCAGAGGGGAGCAGTGTCATTACTGAAACTATTTTCGAAAACCGTTTTATGCACATACCTGAATTGATCCGGATGGGTGCAAAAGCAGAAATTGAGGGTAGCAACGTTACTTGTCATGGTGTCGTGCAACTCTCTGGTGCACAGGTCATGGCAACTGATCTGCGTGCTTCTGCCAGTCTGGTCTTGGCCGGCTGTATTGCCCATGGTGTCACTACCATCGACCGTATTTATCATATCGATCGCGGTTATGAGCGCATCGAAGATAAATTGAACGCCTTGGGTGCACAAATTGAGCGGGTAAAAAACAGTTGACGGTTGCTGACGAACCAGCCCATAGCACCCTCTAACGTCAGCCGATGTGTAAGGATCTGTTCGAAATCTCTCGTGCTCGCCGTGTTTTGGTCAAGTAATTCGTAAAAAATGGGCTCAAAATGCTCATTTGCTCCCTTTTTGTTGTATACAAAGAGTGAACTGCGCTTTTTCACTCATTTTTCCCTCGTCTGAGCGGTCGCTTAAGAAGATTTAGAACAGGTTCTAAGACCCCAGAAATACGGGGTCTCCACTTAAAAAAGTAAGTTATTGGATGAAAGTGCGTACTTGTTGACGATTCTGTAATGTAAAATAGCGCTTATGTCTGGCCAAGCAAAACAGCATAGAGATAATATAAGCGACGGGCTTCGCAAAAAGCAAAGCCCTAATTCAGAATCAGTAATCCGGTGTGGCACGCTTTTCTGCTTGAATACGCTGATAGATTTCTTCACGGTGGACAGAAACTTCTTTCGGTGCATTTACACCAAGTCGTACTTGGTTGCCTTTAACTCCTAACACAGTAACCGTCACATCATCGCCAATCATGAGTGTTTCACCAATTCGACGAGTCAGAATAAGCATTCTTTGCTCCTTGAAAAATTAAAAGAGTCGGGTCTCTCAGTTTCCCCGCCATTATCTACCATACACCGTGAAAACATAAGCGACTGCATCTACATAAAATGTAAGCAGCTTGGTTGCTCCTAACCGATACAAGTTTAGTTGAATCGAACAATTTTGCGCTTAAGTTTACAACAGATATACGATACGAAATTAAAAAAACGCCATATGCGATATAGCAATATGGCGCACAGGTTCTAGTCGTCACTACCAACTTATAGTCGGGCGTTTACCCATGCTTCTACACTGATCAGCGCTGAAGGTAACGCTTCTACATTCGTTCCCCCTGCCTCTGCCATATCTGAACGCCCGCCACCTTTACCACCCACTTGCCCTGCGATATCTGCTATTAAGTCACCCGCTTTTACTTTATTGATCAAGTCCTTAGTGATACCGACAATTAGATTCACCTTATTATCTGTAGCCGTCGCCAACACAATAATTGCTGAACCCAATTGATTTTTTAGCGAGTCAACCACAGTACGCAGCATCTCTGGTGCAACGTTATCTAACTTCTTCACGAGGAGTTTCACACCCTTTATTTGTTTCACGTCAGCGAGTAGAGAAGCACTCTCCTGCGCCGTTTGCTTACCCTTAAGTTGGTGTAATTCTCTCTCCAAAGTTTTACCACGATCCTGTATCAAGCGGATTTTATCAAGCACATTATGGCTATCACCTTTAACCTGATGAGAAATTTTTTGTAACAAATCGCTTTCCTGATGTAGCAGTGCAATGGCTTTCTCACCAGTCACGGCTTCGATACGACGGATCCCTGCTGCTGTAGCTGATTCAGCGGTAATACGGAACAAACCAATATCACCGGTACGACTGGCATGCGTGCCACCACAAAGCTCGGTAGAAAAATCACCCATCACCAGAACACGCACCTGATCGTCGTATTTTTCACCAAATAACGCCAACGCTCCTCTTTTTTTGGCTACTTCCAATGCCATAATTTCAGTCTGTATAGGTTGATTACAGCGAATCTGGGCGTTGACAAGCGCCTCAACCTCGTGGATTTGCTTTTTCCCCATTGCTTGAGTATGAGAAAAATCGAAACGCAGGTATTTATCGTTGACCAAAGAGCCTTTCTGAGAAACGTGTTCGCCCAGCGTCTTACGCAGAGCAGCATGTAACAGATGTGTCGCTGAATGGTTTAAGCGAATACGATTACGACGGGCAGCATCAACAGTCGCATCAATTTTATCCTGCACACGCAAACATCCCTGAGTCAGCCGCCCCAGATGAGCAATAGCCTGACCATATTTCTGAGTATTTGCCACGACAAAATGGGCATCGGTAGTATTTTTCAGCTCACCGGTATCACCAACTTGCCCACCTGATTCAGCATAGAAAGGTGTTTTATCCAATACCACCACAGCTTCTTCGGTAGGATGAATTTCATTCACCGTTTTACCATTATGAAACAAGGCAGTTATCGTCGCCGGTTGTTGCATATGTTCATAGCCAGAAAACTGGCTTACGTTCTCAACACGGATCACATGACTGTAATCGACAGCAAAACCACCAGATTCACGAGCACGCCGACGTTGGGCTTGCATCGCTTGCTCAAATCCGGCTTCATCAACTTTAACAGCCCGCTCACGACACACATCAGCTGTTAAATCGATAGGGAAGCCGTAGGTATCATACAGCCGAAAAGCCGTTGTACCATCCAGTGTATCCCCTATCAATTTACTGAGTTCTTCATCCAATAAAGCTAAGCCACGTTCTAACGTACGGGCAAACTGTTCTTCTTCAGTCCGTAGTAACTGCTCAATCATTGACTGTCGACGTTTCAGTTCATCTGCCGCTGATCCCATAACAGCAATTAATGGAGCAACCAGTTTGTAGAAGAAAATATCTTTTGTACCTAGCATATTGCCATGACGGATAGCTCGCCGAATGATACGACGTAACACATAGCCACGGTTCTCGTTTGACGGTATAACACCATCAGAGATCAGAAAAGCACAGGAACGAATATGATCAGCGATAACCCGTAGAGATTGACTCGATAGATCGGTAATACCGATGATACTGGCAACAGCTGCAATTAAATCACGGAATAAGTCAATCTCATAATTGGAGTTCACGTGCTGTAATACAGCCGCAAGACGCTCTAATCCCATACCGGTATCAACCGATGGCTGAAATAATGGCAGCATCGTACCGTCACACTGGCGATCGAATTGCATAAAGACGATATTCCAGATCTCAATATAACGATCACCGTCTTCTTCAGGCGATCCAGGAGGCCCTCCAAAAATATGATCACCGTGATCATAGAAAATTTCGCTGCAAGGGCCACAAGGACCGGTATCTCCCATTTGCCAGAAGTTATCTGATGCAAATGCACTACCCTTATTATCACCAATACGAATAATGCGCTCATGGGGCACACCAATTTCGTTCGACCAGATATTATAAGCTTCATCATCAGTGTGATACACAGTTATCCAAAGCTTATTTTGGGGCAAATTGAACCATTGCTTACTGGTCAGTAGTTCCCAAGCAAAATGAATCGCTTCATGTTTAAAGTAATCACCGAAACTGAAATTGCCCAGCATTTCGAAGAAGGTATGATGACGTGCGGTATGACCTACATTTTTCAGATCATTATGTTTACCGCCAGCACGTATACAACGCTGAGACGTAGCAGCGCGAGAATAATCCCGTTTATCCAGGCCTAAAAAAACGTCTTTAAACTGATTCATCCCTGCATTGGTAAACAACAGAGTAGGATCATTGTCAGGGATCAAGAAACTGCTTGATACAATCCTGTGTCCCTTATTACGGAAGAAATCGAGAAACGCTTGACGGATCTCAGCGGTGCTCTTACTCATAATTTTCCCAAAGTGAAACTGGCAGAATGGTTTTTTACACCCTCCTCGTTCTAAAAATGCGAGGATCTTTACCGTGTTCAAACCACAGTCTAACAGTGCAAATATGCTGTTAAGGATCTAGAATATTGTGCGTCATTTTACACAAGGTCGATAAATTTGAAAACAGAGCCTAATACCTTTAGTGATTGTTATTCACCATTTTTTATCACGTTCAGAGTATAGCCATAGAGAACGAAAGACAAGGTAACATATTAAACCAATCTGGATTATAGTCTAACCCTAGGTAACCAGATTAAACCTTTTGGATCGAAGAGGGTAATTAAACGATGTATCGAGTTCATTGTTGTTCACTAAAAATTATAAAACTGTTGTCAATTTTTATCTGCATCCTCACAGCCAGTGGCTATGCTACCGCCAATGTAGAGTAATCCAGGATCAAAGACATAGTAAACAATACTATCCAACCATTGATAAAGAAATACAATATCCGGTGAATGGCGATCGCAGTAACCATCGATGGAAAAAATTATTTCTATACCCGTGATCAATGAAGATGCTTGATTTTGAAGTCGATAAGGATCATGCTCATAGCCATGAAAATAGAGCTGACTGCTGACCAGAAAATTACCCTCGAAGCCCAACATCGTCAAAGCCATGACCGCCGTGTCTGTGACAGGATCCGGTGTGTTTTGTTGTCCGCAGACGGCTGGACTCCCCCTATGATTGCTCACTCACAGCTCATTAATGAAACCACGGTGCGGCGCCACCCTACAGACTATCATAAACTCAACAAGCTCAAGCCTGAAAATGGCGGCTCCGATGGCTATCTCAATGCGGAACAGACCACGTCGCTGGTTGAACATCTCACCCAGCCGCTCTACCACCACAATCACCAAATTGTGGCCTATATCGCTGGACGCTGGAACATCACCTTTACCGTATCAGGTCTGTATAAAGGGTTGAAGCAGCATGGCTTTAGCTATAAAAAGCCGAAAGGTGTTCCGCATAAATTTGCCGTTGAGAAACAGCAGCAATTTATAAAGACCTACAGCGAATTGAAAGACGCCGCGGGTAATGACCCCATACTGTTTATTGATGCCGTTCATCCGACACAAGCCACCAAAATAAGCTACGGCTGGATACGAAAAGGCCAGGATAAAACGATAGAGACCACCGGGAGCAGAACGCGGTTGAATATCATGGGAGCCTTGAACATCCAGAATGTGGCTAACCCCATAATCCGTGATGATGAGACGATTAACAGCGAAAATGTGGTTCACTTCCTGTCTGCCATTCGCGCGCATTATCCCATCACGACAACGGCACATGTGATCCTCGAGGGTGCAGGCTATCACCGTTCACAGCTTGTGCAAGACGCCGCGCTTACGTTGAATATCCAGCTTCATTACCTTCCGCCGTATAGCCCGAATCTAAACCCGATAGAGCGATTGTGGAAGGTGATGAATGAGCAAACACGAAACAATAGATATTACCCATCTAAACAGAGTTTTAAGAACGATATCTTAAACTTCTTTGAGGTGAAGCTACCACAAATGGCAAGTTCTCTGGTATCTCGCTTAAACGATAATTTCCAGGCGCTAAATCCTGCATCTTGATTTCACTTGGGTATATAACTATGGTGTTGCATCAAGAGAGAGCCAACAACGCATTACAAGTGAAACTCTTTTTGAAATCGGCTCGCTTAGCAAAACATTTACGGCAACATGGGCTTCTTATGAGCAAGTCAATGGTAACCTTTCGTTATCTGACAGTGCCAGCAAATATTTACCTTCCTTGAGTAGTAGCAGCTTTGACAACATCAGCCTACTAAATTTGGCTACACATACTGCCGGTGGCCTCCCGCTGCAAGTTCCTGACAATATTAGTAATACCGATTAATTAATGGATTATTTCAAACACGGGTAACCTGCTCATGTCGCTGGAACATACCGGACTTACTCAAATCTCAGTGTCGGTATGTTAGGCATGATCGCGGCTAATAGTATGCACGGGTCTTATGATGACACGATTGAAAAGAAATTATTCTCTGAACTTGGAATGAGACACCGTTACATTAATGTGCCAGAAAATAAGATGAAGGATTATGCACAAGGTTATAATAAAAAAGACATGCCCGTCAGGTTAAATACGGGTGTTCTAGTATCCGAAGCGTACGGGGTAAAATCCAACACCAGTGATTTGATCCGGTTTATTGAAACCAACATGCAAGTCGTTAAGGTTAACGAAAAGTTGCAACGTGCTATAACTGACACTCATATGGGATACTTCAAATCAGGCGAAATAACGCAGGATTTAATATGGGAGCAATACCCCTATCCGGTAAAGCTGGAACGGTTGTTAACCGGTAACTCCGATACGATGATCTATCAGAATACGCCAGTGGTCAAGTTAAGCCCCCCATTGCTGCCACAGGTGGATGTCCTGATCAACAAAACCGGGTCAACCAACGGCTTTGCAGCTTACGCTGCCTTTATCCCTATCAAAAAAATGGGCATTGTGGTACTGGCAAATAAATCTTATCCGATTGCTCCGAGAGTGACTGCTGCTTATCAAATATTAACTCAGCTGGATAATTAGACTACATTGCAAAACCGATTGTCCTAACTGCCGGTATCTATTGAAAAGATAAGGTCATTTGACTCTTGTCTTACTAATTCGAGGATTGCTTGAGCGGCTTGCTGATCAGCACCGCAACGGATGTCTTGATGTAAAGTCAAAAAGCGTTCTTTCAGTGCTACAACAGTTTTTTCTTCGGTTAATAATGGCAATAGCGCATTGGCGAGTTTTTGTGGTTGGCAATCCTGTTGCAATAATTCAGTGACCAACTCTTCTCCTGCCAGTAGATTGGGCAGTGAGACATAAGGTGTTTTCACCCATCGTTTTGCTAGCCAGAAAGTGAAAGGCCGCATACGGTAAGCGACGACCATCGGGCACTTGGCCAGCATACATTCCAGTGCCGCTGTTCCTGAAGCAAGTAATGTGGCATCACTGGCGGTCATGGCACGGCCCGCCTGACCATCGAGCAGATGTAGTGGTAAATCTGGCGCTATTTTAGTTTTAATGGCGATGAATTGTTGCCGTCGTTGAGGGTTAACCAGTGGCACCAGTACCTGAAGATCGGGAAATTGTTGACGCAGTAGCGTCGCGGTAAGGAGAAAATCGGCACTCAACATGGCGACTTCCGCATGGCGACTGCCTGGTAATAATGCCAGGCAGCGGCTATCGGCGGCAATACCGAGCGCCGCTCTTGCTGCTTGCTGATCAGGTATTAGCGGCATGGCATCAGCCATAGTATGACCGATAAAACGACAGGGAACCTTGAAACGGTCGTAAAACGCTTTTTCGAAAGGCAGCAACGCCAAAACCATATCTGTGGCCTTAGCTATTTTTAAAATGCGTTTTTGCCGCCAGGCCCAGACTGATGGGCTGACATAATGGAGGGTACGAATACCCTGTTGTTTCAAATACCGTTCAAGATTGATATTAAAATCAGGTGCGTCGATGCCGATAAAAATATCAGGATTGAGTTTGGTAAAGCGCTGACCAAGATCACGGCGAATTTTGAGTAAGCGTGGTAAACGGCCTAACACTTCGACCACGCCCATCACCGCCAATTCTTCCATTTGATACCATGTTTCGCAGCCTTCGGCCTGCATCAAGGGACCGGTAATACCAACAAAGTGTGCATCAGGAACCTGCGCTTTCAAGGCGCGCATTAATCCGGCGGCTAAAATATCACCTGAGGTCTCTCCGGCAACTAATCCGATGGTCAACGGACGATTTTGCAGATGATTTTGCATAAGTTAGCGGATGATACCTCGAGTCGAACGGGCAAAGAAATCAGTGAACAATTTTAGTGCGGGCTTTTTTTCTGCCAGTATTGCTATTTCGTTTTTTGCTTCTTCAAACGTTTTTTTACTACGATACAATAATTTATGAGCTTCACTGATAGCACTGCGGAATTCCCTGTCAAAACCACGGCGTTTTAATCCTTCGATATTAACCCCAAAAGGTGTTGCATGATTACCCTGAGCAACCATACAGGGTGGTACATCCTGAGCAACGCCCGAACAGCCACCGACCATCACATGAGCGCCAATCACGCAAAATTGATGTATCGCCGTCATCCCGCCGATAATCGCATAATCACCTATGTTGACATGTCCCCCCAAAGTTGCATTATTAGCCAAAACACAGTTGTTACCAACCAGACAATCATGAGCAACATGAGTATTAACCATTAGCAGGTTACCATTGCCGATTTTAGTTAGCCCTCCACCTTGTATTGTACCCCGGTGGATAGAAACGCTCTCGCGGATACGGTTGTGATCACCGATCTCAACACGGGTGGGTTCCCCTGCGTATTTTAAGTCTTGGTTGACTTCACCAATGGAAGCAAACTGATAAATTTGATTATGGCAACCAATTTTTGTGATGCCGTTAATAACAATATGAGATTTAAGTTCTGTACCCGTGCCGATTTCTACCTTGGAGCCGATAAAACAGAAAGGGCCGACAGTGACGTTGGCAGCAATAACCGCACCCTTTTCGACGATAGCTGTTGGATGGATAACAGGGGTTTTATTAATCACTGACCTTGTTCTCCAGGCGTTTTTTGCTGACTACGTGCACAGGTCATGGTGGCTTCACAGACGACGTTGCCATCAACTTTGGCGACACCGTCGAAACAGGTGATACCACAGCGTGTTCTACCAAATGTCACTTCCAAAATCATCTGGTCTCCAGGTGTGACCGGACGTTTAAAGCGTGCTTTGTCAATACCGGTAAAATAGAAAATCTCACCAGATTTAAGCTCACCATAGCTTTTAAAAGCGAGGATCCCGGTTGCCTGTGCTAGCGCTTCCAGAATCAGTACGCCGGGGAAAATAGGCTTACCGGGAAAATGTCCTTGGAAAAAAGGCTCGTTAAAAGAAACGTTTTTTGTCGCTCGTAGAAATTTGCATTTTTCAAATTCCAAAACACGATCGACCAACAAAAATGGATAACGATGCGGGAGCAGTGTCAAAATCTCTTCAATATGCAGAGGATCGTTGTTTGTAGTCAAAATACTTTTCCTGTCTAAAAAACTGATGGCATTAATAGCATGGTTGCGTTGATCCCAATTTTTTTCTAAATATAGATCAAGCAGATAAGCTGAAAATTGGCAACTGTGCAGTACTTTTTTGGCAGTGTATCTCTTATTTACTTAGAGCATCATCAGACGATGCGGGATCTTTATCGATGTGACGTTCAACCTTTTTTAAACGTTGGTTTATTTTATCGATACTCATCACCAATGCTGCCGTTTTACGCCAGGTTTTATTGGGTTGCAAGGGAACACCCGAAGAGTATATCCCAGGCTCGGTAATAGGGCGCATTACCATTCCCATTCCTGTGATCACCACCTTATCTGCAATTTCCATATGACCGTTGATGACACTGGCACCACCTATCTGACAATAGCGCCCAATTTTCAGGCTACCTGCCATAATGACTCCACCAGCAATAGCCGTATTTTCTCCAATCACCACGTTATGTGCAATCTGGCATTGATTATCAATGATGACACCATTGCCAATAACGGTGTTATCCAGTGCGCCGCGATCAATGGTAGTGCAAGCGCCAATTTCAACATGATTACCAATTTGTACCGTACCCAATTGTGGGATTTTAATCCACTTGCCGCTTTCATTGGCGTAACCAAAACCATCGGCACCAATGACACTACCTGCATGGATAAGACAATACTGTCCGATCTCAACTTCATGATAAAGTGCAACATTAGCCCATAAACGGCTACCGGTGCCAATACGTGCATTTTTACCGATAAAACAACCCGCACCAATGATCACGTGATCACCTAGTATTACGCCGGATTCGATAACAGTATTTGCGCCAATAGAAACCTGTCTTCCTATCGTCGCCTGTGGTGAAACTACGGCACTGGGTGCGATGCCCTGAGCAGGTTGAGGTGTAGTATCCATTATTTGTGCTATGTGTGCATAGGCAACATAAGGATTGTTAACGACTAGGGCTGTCATTTGGCAAAATGGTAAATCTGTCTCAGTGAGCACTACGACGCTGGCTTGGCAAGTAACCAGTTGTTCACGGTTGCGGCTGTTTGACAAAAACGTGATTTGTCCTGCTTGAGCAGAATGCATTGATGCAATACCGGTGATGACGAGATTGCCATCACCCTGTACCTGTGCATGCAAGCCCTTTTCTGCCAATTTTTGGACGAGGTCAGCCACTCGCATTGAAAACATGGGTTATTTAACCTCTTTCAGTACGTCAGCCGTGATATCTTTAGACGGTAACGCATAGACCACAGCACTTACGTCGATCACCATGTCATAACTTTTTTTCGTCGCTACTGTTTTCACTGCATCTTGAATACGACTCAAAATTTTATTGCGTTCTTCCGTTTGACGACGACGATTGTCTATCTCGAATGTTTGTGCTTTGTTGCCGAATGTTTCACGCTGCTCCATAATATTTTTTTCCATGCTGCTAATATCACTGGTTTTCATGATGCTTCGATCACGTTGCAATTTTTCCATATCAGTCCGCAGTTTTTCTTCCATGCTTTTTAGATCTGTTGCACGTCCTTTAAATTCATTCTCCAATTGTTTGGCTACAGCCTCACGTGCAGGTAATTTTTGGAAAATCTGCGCGACGTTAACAATGGCAATTTTGTCACCAGCTTGGACGCCAGCCGATGTCATTAATGCTAAACCAAGACCTGTGGCATATAACCATTTTTTCATTACCATCTCCTTACATACCTTTTATGTGTAGTCATACCTTGTAACACACATAACACCGGCAAAGCACGGTGTTCATGCGTTTTCTCATCATATTCGAATTGAGTTACCAGGTTTTACCAATATTAAACTGGAATTGCTCTGATTTGTCGCCAGGGTAGTCTTTAATCGGTTTGGCATAGGAAAAGACCAAAGGAGCCAGTGGCGACATCCATTGTAGTGCGACCCCCGCAGAGACACGGACATTATTTCGATTGCTGTAGTCTGGAATGTCTGCTGCGCGTGTTTGTGCTGTATTCTTCCAGTCGGTATCCCACACTGTGCCCGAATCGATAAAGAAAGAAGTACGTATTGAGTTAGCGTATTTTTCGCTGATAAAGGGGGTGGGTGTGATCAATTCTATACTGGCTACTGCCATTGCATTACCCCCGATCGCATCAGTAGATTTGTTTATCTTGGCACCGTTATCGGCATAATATGCTGCCTTAGGCCCGATGTTGTTTGAACGGAAACCGCGCACAGTACTGGATCCCCCCGCATAGAAATTCTCGTAAAATGGCATTTCTTTTGCGCCAATACCGCCACCATAACCGAGGAGTCCACGACCTAATACCACCCATGAATGATTTTCATCCAATGGTAGGTAGGCCGATGTATTAAGAGTAACTTTATAGAATTCGTTACCTGATCCCGGCAGGGTAACTTTACCACTTAGTGACGATTTTACCCCTGATGTTGGGAAGAAACCTCGGTCGAGACTGTTATAAGACCAGCCGCTGCTTAAGGTAAAATCATTAGTGGTAAAATTGGTACGATCAACGTAGTTAACATCTTGCTTTACTGATTTCAGATAACGCCACATGGAAACCTGGGGTTGCATATCAGATAAGCTGTTGTGGGCATACCCCATACCTATTCGTAATGAATTGTTCTCGTTGATTGGAAAGCCAAGCGTTCCATCTAAACCATAACTGCTGTTGGTATAGCTAGATAAATCAGCTTTACCTGCTTTGAAATTGTCATAGAAAATACGCCCACCCAGACTGACACCATTCACGGTGAAATAAGGATCGGTTAAAGTAAATTCTGCGTAACTCCGGTAATCATTTTTACTGGCATTGATACCCACGCTATTACCCGTGCCCAGCCAGTTATCCTGTGAGGCACCAACCTGGTAGCTGATACCACTTTCTGTACCGTAACCCAGGCCAAAATTAAGGCTGCCGGTGTTACGTTCATTCACTTTGTAAATGACATCTACTTGATCAACGGTACCTGGTACCCGTTGTGTTTCCACGTCAACACTTTCGAAATAACCTAACCGATTCAGGCGCTCTTTGCCTTGTTCGATTTGATCACTCCCCAACCAGGCACCTTCCATTTGACGCATTTCACGACGTAAAACGGAATCTTTACTGGTGTTGTTACCTTGAAAACGAATATGGCGCACGTAAAAGCGACGACCCGCCTCCAAGTTGATACGTAGTGTTACTGTTTTATCCACATCGTTAATTTCCGGCTGGCTGATTACTGTCGGATAAGCATAACCATAACGGGCCAACATTTTCTTGATGTCGTTTTCCATACGGGTAACTTTGCTGCCATTGTACCACTCGCCTGGTTTAATCTGAATCAGTTTTTCGGCTTCCGATTGGTGATCGGCCAGATTACCACTTACCGTTACTTTATTGAACTTATAGGGCTTGCCTTCGGTAATATTGACCGTGATGTAGATGCTTTTTTTATCTGGCGTCAAACTTACCTGAGTAGAGTCGATATTAAAACGGACATAGCCCCGATCCAGATAGAAGCTACGTAAGCTTTCTAGATCACCCGCCAGTTTTTGTTTTTGATATTTACGATTGCCTAGCAGGTTCCACCAAGGAACTTCATCGTGGAGTTGAAAGCGCGAAATCAGTTCATCGTTGGTAAAGGCATGGTTGCCGACAATATTAATCTGCTTGATTTTCGCCGCGACACCTTCAATAAATACCAGTTTGAGATCAATACGATTACGGGGCAAAGGGGTAACAATGGCTTTGACCGAAGCATTATATTTACCGGCGCTGTAATAAAAATCTTCCAATCCTTTTTCAATATTTGATAAGGTTGTACGATCCAATGCTTCACCTACCCGAACACCTGAAGCTTGTAAGTTTTGTTTCAGCATATCTGCTTTTACCGATTTGTTGCCGGAAAAAGTGATATTAGCAATGGTTGGTCGTTCTTTGACTTGAACAACCAATGTATTCCCATCACGTAAGACTTGGATGTCTTCAAAACTGCCGGTGGCAAATAATGCACGGATAATTCTACCGGTATCTTCATCATCGACAGTATCACCGACACGCACCGGCATATTAAGCAACGCGGCACCAACGGCTACGCGCTGTAAGCCCTCGAAATGAATATCTTTCACCACGAACGAACCTGCCCCGTACACGGTGGCGCTGCCAAACAGCAGCGACGCTATGAGCAATTTTTTCATCACCATCGTTGTTACGCGCTCTTCTTATTATCTCCAACCTTTAAAAGCGGGAGAAGTCATTGAAAAGTGCAAGCCCCATCAACAACACCAGCAAAATTGAACCGATGCGGAAGCTGACGTCTTGTACTCGTTCGGAAAGCGGTTCACCTTTTAGCTTTTCTATCGTTAAGAAAAGCAGATGACCGCCATCTAATACTGGCAATGGGAATAGATTAATGATCCCTAAATTGACACTAATGAGTGCCAGGAACATGAGGTAATACACAAATCCATACTGAGCTGAAGCTCCCGCTCCCTGTGCAATCGATATCGGGCCACTCAGGTTATTCAGCTTAACATCACCAGTAATCAGTTTTCGCAGCATGTTGACCGTCAATCGCGTGAGTTGCCAGGTTTGATCGAAGGCCTGATACAGTGCAGAAAGCGGATCATATTGGCGAACTATTCTGTATTCCTGTGCTAGTGGTATCATTTGCGGTACGACACCGGCAAAACCTTGAGTGGGTGTGATATCTCCTGGAATGGCATCAGGTATCAGAGTCAAAAATAAGGGTGTTCCTTTTCTTTCAATTTCTAATGCTAAAGGTTTATTAGGGTTATTACGTATCAAGGTGACAAATAATGACCAACTATTGACTAATTGGTTACCCACTTTAACTATCTTATCTCCCACTTGTAAACCTGCCTTTTGTGCAGCCGAACCCGATCGAACTTCTGCCAGTACTGACTGAACCTGTGGACCTAGAGGAAGAATACCTAACGTGGCTATGGGATCCTGTTTATCCGCTTCGAATTTCCACTGCTTTAGATCCAGAATTTTTTGCACTACACCACCAGAGCCGGGGGGAGTAACACCTATTTTAACCTGGTCATCACCGATTTTGCCCATCAGTGCCAGTCGAACAGCATCCCAATCTCGTGTTTCTCTATTATCGACTGTTTTCAGCTCCATCCCTGGCAAAATACGTGCCTGCGCTGCGATGGATTGTTCAAGAACATCACCAACAACCGGCCGTACACTTGGCACACCGATGACAAATACCAGCCAGTAAGCAAGGATAGCAAAAAGAAAATTAGCAATAGGTCCGGCACTAATAATAGCTGCACGTTGTAGAATTGTCTTGTTATTAAAAGCCTGATGACGGAACTCCGGTGCGACAGCTGTGATAGATTCATCAAGCATTTTAACGTAACCGCCCAACGGGATCAGGGCGACGACATACTTCGTACCTTGACGATCAATACGTTGCCACAGGGGTTTACCAAAACCAATGGAAAAACATTCCACCTTGACACCACAACGGCGTGCTACCCAAAAATGACCAAACTCATGGACGGTAATTAAAACACCCAATGCAAGGATGAAGGCACTCAAGCTCCACAATATATGTATCATAATCACTACATTCCTTGCTTAAGAGCCTATTCGAAATCTATTTTAAAACACTAACAGCATCAAGCAAGTGAACACGGGTACAGCGGCGGTCAAGCTATCGATACGATCCAATATGCCGCCATGTCCTGGAATTAAATGACCGCTGTCTTTAATCCCCGCTTCGCGTTTAAACATACTTTCGCTCAGATCACCCAGTACGGATGCAAGTGCTGCCACAACAGAGCAAATTAAAAGCTTTTTATGGCTCAACTCCAGTGGTGCATAGTGGCTAAACAGACAGGATATTAAGGCAGAAGTCAGTAAACCACCCAATAATCCTTCCCAAGTCTTGGCAGGAGAGACTTTCACCACCAATTTATGTTTACCAAACGTTTTACCAAAAAAATAAGCACCAGAATCTGCACCCCATACTAATAACATTAGGTAAAGTAACCACCAGGCTCCAGCGGTATGACTCTGTTGGTAATCATATTGACGCAGGGCAAACATCCCGCAAAAGAACGGAACAATGGTAAGAACGCCAAAGATGATAGTCAAAATACGCGAATTACGCCAGAAAACCGCTGAACGTGGATAAGTGAGCACTAATATCAGCGCTGTTAACCACCACCCCAGGGAGATCCAAAGTGGTATACCAATCTGCAGTAGATCCACTGAATATTGATGCCTAGGGATACTCAATAACATCACAACGAGGAGCAAACCGCATAGGATAGCCAGGCAAAGACGTTGACCACTGTTGACAAACCCTGCTAACTGCCCCCACTCCCAAGCGGCTAGCATACAGACCATTAAGATGACGCCGGCAAAGGCAGTGGGTGGTAGAAGAAATAGCACGCCGATAACCATGGGGATCAAAATCAACGCAGTAATAAGACGAGGCTTCAGCAAAAGTTCCCCCTAAGAAGCTAGTCGAAATCATCATGAGCATCGCTCAGACGAGGAAAAAATCGGCGAAAAAATGCAATTTTTAGGTGTAATTCTGAATTTATGTCATGTTGTCTACGGGTGATGCTCCACCGAAACGACGTTCACGTTGTGCAAATTCATCCAGTGCCCTTTTAAAGATGTTTTCATCAAAATCAGGCCAGAGTACATCGGTAAAATAAAGTTCAGCATAGGCTATTTGCCACAATAAAAAATTACTGATGCGACGCTCGCCACCCGTTCTGATTACTAAATCGACCGGAGATCGTGTGCTCATGCAGCGATTAATTAATTCCTCATCAAGATCATCAGGTTGTAACAATCCTTGCTGAACCTGTCGAGCTAAATGGCGCATACTCTGCATAATATCCCAACGTCCGCCATAATTGGCTGCGATGTTGAGTTGCAACCCATTATTATTTTCTGTCAGTACTTCAACACTCTGAATACGATCCCGTAAGCGCGGATCAAAACGGCTGGTATCGCCGATGATATGTAAGCAGACCTTATTTTCATGTAGACTTTTTACCTCTTTGTCTAAGGCATACATAAAAAGTTTCATTAATGCGCTGACTTCATCAGCAGGACGATGCCAATTCTCACTGCTAAATGCGTAAAGTGTCAGCGCCTTCAACCCCTGTTTTGCGGCAAAACTAACCGCTCGGCGCACGGATTTCAATCCTGCTTTATGACCGAAGGGCCTCATTTTCCCTTGAGATTTTGCCCAGCGACCATTGCCGTCCATAATAATAGCAACATGACGCGGCAATCGCTGCGCCAGGGAGGGCAAACTCGCCTTATCTGCATTTTTGGACGACATGGTTCGAACTGATTCCCTTAGTAAAATAATTTTTTTCCAATGCTGCGATACTTCTCTTTGCTTCATCACGAGCTTCGGTGTCGATGTCTAAAACCTCTTCTACGCTGGTTGGATCGAGCAAACTCAGCCTTTCAACAACCTGGTGGTTCACTGTTGCAATATCAGTAAAACGAATAGAGCCGTTGAGAAACGCTTGCACTGCAACTTCATTGGCTGCATTAAGCGTGGTGGTCGCAGCCTGACCTTTATTACAGGCGTCAATCGCTAACTGTAGGCAAGGATAACGATTCTTATCAGGCTTGGCAAAGGTCAGCGTTCCAATACTACATAGATCGAGTGGCTTGACGGTCAATTTTATCCGTTCGGGGTAAGTCATCGCATAAGCAATCGGGATACACATATCAGGAGTGCCTAATTGAGCTAATAGGTTGCCGTCGTTATAACGTACCATAGAATGAATCACTGATTGTGGATGTAAAACAACTTCTACCTGTTTACTTGAAGCGTTAAATAACCAGCGTGCCTCAATATATTCCAAACCTTTATTCATCATGGTAGCTGAATCCACGGAAATCTTGAGCCCCATACTCCAATTCGGATGGGCGCAGGCTTGATAAGGAGTAACATCAGCGAGTTGTGCCAAAGGTATTTCACGTAACGCCCCACCGGAGGCTGTCAAAATAATACCTGAAACCCCATATTCAGCTAAATCAGCATGACCTAATTGTTGTTGGACCCGCTCCGGTAGACATTGAAAAATAGCATTGTGTTCACTGTCGATCGGCAATAATTGAGCACCATTTTTTTGCACTTCCTCCATAAATAGACGACCGCAGGTGACCACCGACTCTTTGTTGGCTAATAACACCTGTTTACCCGCCCGAATCGCCGACAAGGTAGGCAATAATCCAGCGACACCAACGATAGCAGCCATCACCTGATCAACATCATTTAATGCTGCCAGTTCACCGATGCACTGCTCGCCAAAAGAAACTTCAGTTTTTATCCCGTGTTCTGCCAATGAAGTACGCAGGGAGAGTGCTGAGTGTTTATCAGCCATCGCAGCATAAAGCGGCTTGAATTCCTGACATTGCGTGACCATCCGTTTGACATTACGACCACCAACTAATGCTGTCACGGTAAACCGAGAGCGATTAGCTCGTACTACGTCCAAAGTACTACAGCCGATGGAACCGGTAGAACCAAGAATAGCCAATCTCTTCATGAATACACTCTGAATATGAACGACATGGTTTTAAATTAAAATGTCATCAGATCGGCTTCTTTCATCGCCAGTAACTCGTCAATTTCTTTGATATGAGCATCCGTCAGTTTTTGTACACTATCTTGAGAATCATGTTCTTCGTCTTCGCTGATTGCACTGTCTTTCAGTAACGCTTTCGTTTTTTTGTTAGCATCCTGACGGATATTCCGTACAGCAGTACGACTTCGTTCAGCCTCTCGCCGTGCAGTTTTTACTAACTCTTTGCGGCGTTCTTCAGTAAGGGGAGCTAGAGGCACTCGAATAACAGCACCGGCAGAAATAGGGTTGAGGCCTAAATCTGATGTTCTGATGGCTTTTTCTACCGTCGAGCTTATGCTATGGTCAAATACGGTGATGGCCAGGGTTCTGGAATCTTCTGCAACTACGTTAGCCAATTGGCGTAACGGCGTTGCACTACCATAGTATTCGACTGAAATACCATCGAGCATGCTCGGCGCAGCGCGCCCTGTACGGATTTTGCTGATATGACCCTTGAAAACTTCTATACATTTTTTCATGTGCTCAGAGGCATCTATTTTAATTTTATTGATCACGTTGTGAACCTTTGAAAAACTGATAATTTGGCAAACCCAACCCTTTGCAAAATCGCCCTTGCAAAACCATAGTTCTGTAGTAACTCTACTATACCATGTCGTGTCACTGTTGAATAAGCAAAGGAATAATGGACGGATTGTGAAAAGAGATCACTTGTTACCGATTAACGTTCCTTCATCTTCACCCATGACAACCCGTCGTAATGCTCCAAATGTATTCATATTAAATACACGGATGGGTAAACTGTGGTCACGAGCCAAGGTAAAGGCGGCGAGATCCATCACTTTTAGTTCACGCTCTAACACATCCTGGTAGGTTAACCGTGAATACAAGGTCGCTCCTGGAACTTTCACCGGATCAGCCGAGTAAACCCCATTAACTTTGGTGGCTTTTAACACCACATCCGCTTCAATTTCTATACCACGTAAGCAAGCGGCTGAATCTGTAGTAAAAAACGGATTACCGGTACCGGCAGAAAAAATTACTACCCTATTATTACAAAGTAAGCTAATAGCTTCGGCCCAGCTATAATTATCACATACACCGCTCAGTGGGATAGCAGACATCATACGTGCTTTAACTTCGACACGGTGCAGCGCATCACGCATTGCCAAGCCATTCATCACCGTAGCTAGCATACCCATATGGTCACCAACGACACGGTTCATTCCTGCTTTTGCCAAACCTGCACCGCGGAACAGATTACCCCCGCCAATGACGACACCAACTTGAATTTTCAGGTCGGTTAGTTCTTTGATTTCTTTAGCGATACGATACAAGATATCAGGGTCGATACCAAAACATTCTTTACCCTGCAAGGCCTCACCACTCAATTTGAGTAAAATACGCTTATATATGGGTTTTTCACTGATTGCCATGGTGTTTGTCTTGAGCCTCTGTATAAAAATGTTAGAAATTTGACCGTATACATGATGGGTAATAGCGATTAGCTGTCTGACAGACAAAAATAAAACCGCCATTTGACGGTTTTATTCGGGTATCAAGATGGTGAATTCATCGCAGTCACTTCGGCGGCAAAATCGGATTGAGGTTTCTCAATCCCTTCACCCACTTCATAACGTTCGAAGCCGACGACATCAGCATTACCTAATATTTGACTCACTGTTTTGTTGGCGTCCGCGTAGAAAGTCTGACCAGTCAGAGAAATCTCATGAGTGAACTTCTTCATACGCCCTTCAAGTATTTTTTCAGCAATCTCAGGGGGTTTGCCAGATTCTAGCACTCTACTCAATTGAAACTGGTGCTCACGATCAACATCCTCTTTGGGAGCATCCTCAGGTGTAAGACATTTAGGATGACTCGCTACGATGTGTACCGCGAGCTGTCTAACCAGTTCTGCATCAGCACCCCTGGCTGCCACTATTGCACCAATACGTGCGTTATGGTGCAAATATTGGCCTAATACCGCATCTGTAAATATAGCAATACGGCGAATACGGATATTCTCACCTATTTTGGCGACTAAACTGGCGCGTTGTTCTTCGAATCTGGTTTGTAAGATGGCAATGTCCGTTATTTTTTCGGCTAGCGCCTGGTTGATCACTTCTTCACCAAATGCTTTGAAACCCGCATCCTTTGCGACAAAATCTGTTTCACAATTCAGCTCAACCATAGCCGCAGCGTTACCGTCAACTTTAGTCAGAATGATGCCTTCAGCAGCGACACGATCTGCTTTCTTTGCTGCTTTCGCTTGACCCGATTTACGCATGTTGTCAATAGCCAAATTAATATCGCCATTGGCCGCAGTCAACGCCCTTTTGCAGTCCATCATACCTACGCCGGTACGGTCGCGCAGTTCTTTTACCTGAGTCGCAGTAATATCAGTCATTCAATTTTCCTCGTTTATCCCATTGGGGGAAAAATTCGATCGCGGAACGATTTCTACAAACAATTTTTTTAATAGACTTCTTGCAAAACTGTAGTTTGTTATGCGAGGTCAAGGCGTTTTGCACGCTTATTATTCTACGATGAAATTTTCTTCTGCCTGTACTACCAGATCTTGAGAACGGCCTTCCTGAACAGCTTTTACAACAGCCTCTAGATATAATTTTATGGCACGGAGGGCGTCATCGTTACCGGGAATAATGAAATCAACGCCGTCCGGACTAGAGTTAGTATCAACGATTGCGAGTACGGGGATACCCAGGTTATTCGCTTCTTTGATCGCGATATGTTCATGCTCAGCATCAATAACAAACAGGGCATCGGGTAAACCGCTCATATTTTTGATGCCACCCAAGCTATTTTCCAACTTGTCCAGTTCACGTTTGCGCATTAGCGCTTCTTTCTTGGTTAACTTGTCAAAAGTGCCATCTTGAGACTGGGTTTCTAAATCTTTCAAACGGTTGATAGATTGACGAACGGTTCTCCAGTTAGTCAACATGCCACCCAACCAGCGATGATTGACAAAAAATTGCTCACAGCCATTGGCCGCTTCTTTTATCGCTTCACTTGCAGCACGCTTGGTACCAACAAACAGGATCTTACCTTTACGGGAAGCAATCTTTTTCAATTCAGCCAAAGCGTCGTTGAACAGGGGGACCGTTTTTTCCAGGTTGATGATATGAACTTTATTACGGGCACCAAAGATGAAAGGCTTCATTTTGGGATTCCAGTAACGAGTTTGATGGCCGAAGTGAGTACCTGCTTTGAGCAGATCACGCATGGAAACAGTTGCCATGATTAAAACCTCTATAATTTGAGTTGGGGTTATGCCTCCACAAATCCCATAACACCGACCCCGCAAGAAAGAAACTCGGAGCACCCCGGCGTATGTGTCGATTCGTGTGTGTTATTTACACATATGAGTACAGTTCATTGGTGTCATTTTTTCCACCCGCCACCTTAGTCAACCACAATAGACTTCTTGCAAAACCTACTATCTATTTGTTTGTAAATACGTGCTGCAGATTCTGAGTCACGTGGTGCCCGGAATCCTCGTGCACTGCGGTTGCTGTGCGTCAGGCGCCTTGACTTCGCATAACGAATCATGGTTTTGCAAGAAGCCTAATAAAAACGGCAGTTCACTAAGCTAAAACAGAGTGGATTATCGGCGCGTTTTATACCATAAAGCAGCACTATACACCAATCTTTGTTACGTCTTTCTATGCGTTGCATAGGCTTCGATCTCAATTAGTCATATACGGGCAATTCAGTCGTGTATTTAATTTTTTCCATCGCAAAGCTGGTTGTTACATCGATTAATCCTTCTACGCTGTTGACCAGCTGCTTGTAGAAATTGTCATAACTTTTCATGTCGTTCACTGTGACTTGCATGAGGTAATCATACTCACCCGTCATACGATACAATGCCACAACTTCAGGCATATTTTTGACCCATGGCGTAAATTTTTCGTACCAGTCACTGCTATGTTGATGTGTTTTGATCAGCATAAAAGCCGTCAACCCTAACTTCAGTTTTTCGCTATCAAGTAACACCACACGACCACGAATAAACCCTTCATCTTCCAGACGCTTGATACGTTTCCAACAGGGTGTGGATGTCAAATGGACCACTTCAGATAAAACTTGTAATGATTGGGTGCAATCTTTTTGCAGCATACGCAATAATTTTCGATCTATTTTATCTATCATAGGGTTCACCAGTAGAAAATATTTCCATTTTATTGCAAAAAAACAGCAAAAATCATAATTTTTTTTTCCACAAAAAAAATTAAAATTGACAACATTAATTCACGATATAAAACGTAGACTTCTATGAATAGTGCCTGGATAAAACATGCGATTAATGAAATAAAAGCGGATTATCAACGCTCAGCTGATACACATCTCATTCGCTTAAGGCTGTCAGCCTTTCCAAACATCAATCTCTATTTAAAAGATGAAAGTACCCATCCAACGGGTAGCTTAAAACACCGGCTCGCACGTTCCCTCTTTTTGTACGGTTTGTGCAATGGTTTAATCAAACAAGACACCACCATCATTGAAGCTTCATCTGGCAGTACCGCGATCTCAGAAGCTTATTTTGCTCATTTAATCGGCCTGCCATTTGTCGCTGTCATGCCTAAAGGTACGGCTAGAAAGAAAATAGAACAAATTACTTCTTACGGTGGACGCTGCTCTTTTGTCGATCATGCTAGTCAAATTTATCAGGCATCGGAACAACTTACCCGTGAGTTTAACGGTCATTATATGGATCAATTTACCTATGCGGAACGTGCGACTGACTGGCGTGGTAACAATAATATTGCCGATAGTATTTTTCAGCAAATAGCCCGCGAGCCATTTCAAATACCCAAATATATTGTAATGAGCGCCGGTACCGGTGGCACCTCGGCAACCTTAGGTCGCTATATTCGTTATCAAGGTTACAATACCAAGTTAGTCGTCGTCGATCCCGAAGGCTCAGTATTCTATGATTGTTTTACCACCGGGAAGAAGGATATCACGGGTACATCTAGCAGCAGGATTGAAGGGATCGGGCGTCCTCGTGTCGAGCCTTCTTTCATGCCAAAGGTCATCGACAATATGATACGTGTCCCCGATGCTGCCAGTATTGCCACCATACATTGGCTTGAACATATACTAAATCGAAAAGTGGGAGCTTCTACTGGTACTAACGTTTGGGGTGCATTACAACTCGCGATACAAATGCGTGATAGATCACAATCTGGCGCAATAGTCACCATATTATGTGACAGTGGTGAGCGTTATCTTGATACCTACTATAACCCACAATGGGTAAGTGACTGTATTGGCGATCTGGCCCCCTATCTACGCCAATTGGAAAACTTATAACGGCGCTTTTTCGTCGCGTTTTTTCCTCGTCTGAATATTACTTATTATGATTTATAACAATCTGTTATGCTGGATTGGGTACGTCAATAAAAATGACGTCTAGTTGATGTTCATCGATTAACCACTTTCCTAATGCTTCGATACCATAACGTTCAGTGGCATGATGTCCGGCAGCATAAAAATTCACCCCCATCTCTCGGGCAATGTGGATGGTTTGCTCAGAGACTTCACCGGTAATAAAGGCATCGACACCAAATTCAGCTGCCTGTTGGATATAGCCTTGGCCTCCGCCTGTACACCAAGCCACACTTTGCACTTTAGTAGGTGCATTATCACCACAATGCAATACTGTTCGTTCCGACAGTATTTGCAGACGTTTAGCCAAGATCGTGGCATCAAGTGGTGGTTTAAATTCACCATAAGGTAGCAGTGATTCAATCTTACCCTGTACTTCAATATCAAGCCGTTTAGCCAATTGCGCGTTGTTACCCAATACCGAGTGAGCATCAAGGGGTAAATGGTAGCCATAAAGATTAATATCGTGCGCCAACAGTGTTTTTAAGCGATTACGTTTCATGCCGCGTACTACCGCTGGTTCATTTTTCCAAAAATAGCCATGATGAACTAAAATAGCATCAGCCTTCTGCTCCACTGCTCGTTCTAAAAGCAACTGACTGGCGGTCACGCCGGTGACAATACGTTTGATCTCTGGTCGTCCTTCTACCTGTAAACCATTAGGTGCGTAGTCTTGAAAAGTTTCAATATTGAGCTCGGTGTTAATTAATTTTTCTAGGACAATATTGTTCATAAGATCGGGATCGAGTTAGATATAGAGAATAAAATTAATCTATTATAAAAATGAGTAAATTAAAATTAAAAAATCACAATCAATCAAAATTAGGTTAATCTTTCAGTTTGGCGATTTCTTCGCCAAATTCGCGAATATCCTCGAAACTACGGTACACGGAAGCAAAGCGGATATAGGCTACTTTGTCTAATCGTTTTAGCGCTTCCATCACCAAATTACCGACCATTTTGGCGGGGATCTCGCGCTCACCCGTAGCACGTAATTGAGATTTAATATGGCTAATAGCGGTTTCAACATCGTCAGCACTCACTGGCCGTTTCTCCAACGCTTTTAATATGCCACTACGCAGTTTATCTTCATTGAACGGCTCACGGACACCATTACTTTTTATCACCCGTGGTATGACCAACTCAGCCGATTCAAATGTTGTCCAGCGTTCATGACAGAGTAGACATTCACGACGGCGACGCACCTGCGAAGCCCCACTCACCAAGCGCGAATCAATGACTTTGGTATCAACAGCAGTACAAAACGGACAATGCATAATGTATCGACCTCACTGCAATAACATAAAACTATTCAATGCAACTGATCAAAGCTTTGGCTCTCTTGGATGGCGTATTATTTATTGTGCCACTATCTAGATTATACAGCTTTAATTCACCGTTTTCTGAGGATATCACCCAATAAGGTTGATTAACAGGCCAACCGATTTTTTGTTTTACATTGGGTGAAAATTCATCATGGAGATGCTTAAATTCGTTTTCCGTGGGTATTCTTCCTGGGGCACAAAATTTTCTTATACCACTATCTTTGAGGTACTTTGCCCATTCTTCTCCATCAACAATATGAGGACTATGATAGCGATTTGATGGTAATTCTTCAGAGTGTAACTTAGGTCGTAAAAAGGTAATGCGGTTTCTGTGGATCTTATTGAGCCTGCCGGTAAAATTTAACTCTTTACTTTGGTGATGGCCATTATTTAAGCTAGCGCTCACTCTACTTTTTCCAAGTAAAGTATTGGTCACAGTAATCCTTATTTTACCGCTTCTGTCTGTTTTTATTCCTGATTTGACAGTGAGTATATTCAAATCACGATTCAGTATGTAACCACTGGCGGCATTGCTTCCAACTTCACCAATGTGAGAACGATTGCTGGTCATGATCTGAACGGGCTGATCTGCAATCGGTTTTTGATAGTGATCAGTCACTGTTATCTCCATATCGTGTGTCTCTGTACCATCAGCATTCTTTCTGCTGTTGGTTATTACTATATTCTTGATATAGGTTTGGCTAACTTGCAACGAATAGGTACGAGATGTCCGATACCATTTCTGATTGGGTATACCTGAGGTAGAGGAGGCTAGCAGAAAAGTGTGTAGCGTCACTTGATATTCTTTACCCTCCGCCTTGGCAGCAACAAAAGAAAGTAATTTTTCGTCATCAGAAAGTCCTACATCTTTATGGTGCCAATGGATCATAGGAATGTTACGACGGGTTTCAACCACAGCACTTAATCCTACATCACCGTCTGCATCTGATAACTGTACGTTTCCAACTTTATCGGAAACTGTAAATTGTATCGGTCTATCTAATAGACTCAAAATATCACCGTTCCGAACCGGGGTTCCATTAGGGTGCAGCAAATAAACTGTGCCACTTACCTCGGGGTAACGCCCGTGGATAATGCTCGTTTTATTACTGAGAATGGCATCAGCGGGATAACAGATCAATAAAGCTAAATAGAGCCATGACCGGTAACAAACTCGCGACGCCAAGAGTTTATTTTTTTTGATTAGGGTGATACAACAAGATGGGTTGTTATTTTTAACATATCGGCAGAGGGTTTTCATTTTATTCTCTTCCTACTTCTAAGAGCCTGTTCGAAATCTCTTGTGCTCGCCGTGTTTTGGTCAAGTCATTCGTCAAAAACGCGCTCAAAATGCTCATTTACTCCTTTTTATTGTATGCAAAGGGTAAACTGCGCTTTTTCGCCCGTTTTTTCCTCGTTTGAGCACAGCGAAAAAGATTTGGAACAGGCTCTAACAAAAATAAGGATATATATGAAAGGGATTAACTCTACCGTAATCGATAAAGTTAACCCTGTAGTTTTAACTATAAATAGTCATTTATTTATAGTTGTAATCGACAGCTAGGCTAAAGCCCTGTGCACCATCCTTCGAGTTTGTTATTCGTTCAGCCGCTGTGTTATCTGGTACGAGGAAATTACCGTCGGCTGTGGTTGTACGTTTGTCTCCATTGGCATCACCTGAAGCACTGGTACCGGTTAATACCCAAGTATAAGAAGTCAGCGCAGTTAGATCGCCAGTAGGACTCTTATCATCAGGGACTTGGTCAGCATTTTCATCCGCCCATAGTTTAAATACGTAGGTTTTATCCACTTGTGGATTGGTAGCATGACCAATCAAGTTCGTATCAAAGTTAGTATCGGTACTGTCATAAATTCCAGCTAGTACGCTCCTGCTCGCAATTTTCACTGGCCCTGGTATCACTACAGGATGTGCCTGCTTATTGGTGGTAATATCTTCAATCGTAAGCTTATTACCTGTTTTAGGATCTCCCGTTGCCGAAATCGCTGTTATCTCAACCTTGAATGTTGTCGCTCCTGCCGCACTCAGTGGGATTTTTAATACGCTTCGACCTGTCGTTCCTGACGCCCCTGATGCGAGGGTATTGGTGATTAAAGCTGTGTCCAGGGGAATTGTACTTTTTGGTGTCACCGCATACCATTGAACGGTAGAAGCATCTAAGTCACCATCAATGTCGCTATAAATATACTCTAAACTGATTTGATCTCCTGTAGTTAAAGCACTTTGGTCTTGTTGCTGTAATGAAAAATCAACTCCCTCAATACCCGTTCCATTCAGTAGTGTTGGTACCGTCCCTTTAATTGTGCTCGTAGGTGTGGTCATAATCGCGTAAGCACCACCCATACTGTAGCCAATTAAAGCCAAGGCCAGTGCTGTTTTCTTTAAGGTAAAATCGGTTTTCATTCATTTTTTCCTTTACTGGATTGGGTGTAACAAATCTTTTTTTATCGTTGGTAAAGCAACGATTCAATCTTTTGTTACGCATATTTAATACCTACCGAAATAGGTTATTAGTCAAATTCGACCATCAGTTTGAAGCCCTGGTCTCCTGCTACTGTGCCCGACTCTGAAAGACTGTTGACAGGTACGTTGTATTTGTCGGAAGTTGCCCCGGGAATTGCCATTTTATTTAATGTTGACGATGGGTTATTTCCTGTGGCGACCTGGTTATTTCCGTGTAAAATCCACTGAATCTGCTTGAGGTTTGCGGTGATATCAGCTTCCGTCGCATCCCAAACACCGTTACTATTACTATCAACCCAAGCCCTGAATAAATAGCTTTGACCCACTCGAACAGAGGGTGCTTCCGCCCTGGTATAGTCTTGCGCTCCTGATCCTGCCTGTGGATTATCTGTCGCTAAAAAGATACCTCCATGAGTACCCGTGAGCGTAACTACGCCAATATTCGCAGCGATGTGATCATCGTGCTGACTAATATCAGCAATGGTTATCAATTTGCCAAGACGGGGGTAACCGTAAGCAGAAGCGACTTGAATGCTCACTTTAATCACTGAAGCACCGGCTGCTTGAGGTGGTATTTTAATTGTCGAACTACCTGATTTTTTGCGATCACCTAAGACATGACTGGCATCAGGAATGCTGTGATCAACCTCATTCAAAGTATAAAACCAGCTCACTATACTGTTATCGGTATCATTATCTTTATCATGAAAGTTATAGGTTAGGGTTATACTGTCCCCTGCGGTTATTTTTCCAGCAATAACAGAAACACGGCTAATATCCACTGCATCAGCCTTCTGGTTGGAAGGCGCACTGATCGTCGGTGCTCGACCCTGTATCGGCGCAGTTTCTTTGCTTATCCTTGTTCCTGGGATAAAGCCAGAATCAAAAATGTCATCCTCGCTAACAGGATCATCCGTATTAGCGATAGCATTCGAATATCCACTCAACCATAAAACGAGTGTCATCGTAGCTATTGCAATTGTTTTTAACGTTAACTTCATGCTATCTGTTCCAGCGTTAAATGCATTTTATCCAATGCTGATTGACTCCTTTCCGTTGTTACAACAGTAGATTTCTTGCAAAACCTACTTATTAATAAGTGACCCTAATTTTAAAACCTTGATCACCACAAGTCAGACCCGTATTACTTTCATGGGATTCTCGAGGGGTAAAGGTATAGCCACGCACTCCAGTATCATGGTTGTTCAGTGATGCTCCTGATGCACCACATTCGCTATTTTCACCATGTAACAACCATCTAATATGATCAGGGGGATTTGTTCGGTGATATCTTCATCGTTTTTGGCGTAAAATTTCGCCTCATATGCCTTGCCAACCAGCGGGGTATCACCCGTTTTTAAAAGATTCGATCCCTTTGGATCAAGAATAACTATCCGTACGTCTTCAGTACTATTAGTAGCCACAAATAACAAAGACAGGCGATTGCTCTCACCATAGTCGGCCAAAGATGCAGCCAGTTCGAAACTTCCGTGCAGACTACTTACTACTTTCACTACATATTCGTTGGCTTCTGGCTGATTAGGTTCAATAACACGAATACAAGGGAGTCTCATTCCATTACTATTTTTAGGGCAACGTTTTTCAGTGACTACCGGCACCCTTTTGCCATCCTTATCAACCACATACCACGTTGGTTTTATACCTTTAAGCTGTACCGTATTACCTTTGTAATCTTGCACGTTAATTTTTACTTGAATGGCATCCGCGACGATGCCGCTAGCCGGTGCCTTGTTATCGCCGATGACGGATAACTTTCCTTTTCGATTGTGACCATTAAGAATGTGCAAATTATTAGAAATTGCGGTATTGCCTTTTTTATCAGTAAGTTCAATAGCTAGCTGATAAGTATTACTGTCTTCTGATTCGGGACGCCAAGTTGGTAACGTAATTTTCCATCCTTGGGGATTGAGGCTACCCGCAGTGGCGACTAAGGAAAGTGGCACAACATCACCCAGCCAGCGTATTTTAGTGATTGGATATTTTGTCTTTACCAACGGCTGCATAATATAGCTATCCCCCTCTATCAGCCCTGGTGTCACCGGAGGAAGATCAACGCTAATAACCTGTTTTTCCTTGTATTCAAGGACGATATCGTAGTTACGATCTACCAGATCGAAGCGATTACCTGTAAGACTACGGCTTGTTCCCACTTTAGTGGGATCTAACTGCTGCTGTAATGTGACACCCCATTGATAATTTAATGTCAGGCCAAATTGGGTTTCTTTTTGGCGCTGCTGCCCTTGCTTATGATTGACATTAATGGTTGCTAGTGGAAAAGGGGTGTAATTTAAACCTAGGTTGACAGCACGAGGATCTTGTTGTCGTTGATTTTTGCCAAAACCGAAGAGGCCAACTGCATCGCCAAAATACTGCTCATATTTCAGCGAGGCACCGAGTTGAGGGTAAGCAGGCAAATAGCCTTGTCCACGAATATCGAACCCTCGTGCAGGACGTTCGAGATAATCTTCAACATCAGCGGAATCCCTCCAGTTTGATAACGGATGGTAATAATTGGCAGCAAATTTCAGATAGTCCATCGACGTCTCTAGCCCCATTCCCATACGGCGATGAGAGCGACTCCAATCATAATCAAAGAAAAAGTTATATCCCCAACGCCAACGGTTATCAGGCATATCAATACGTTGCCCAATACCTAAATGAGTGATCATACGCCCTTGCTGATCATGGATGCCCATTTGTGAGAAGAGTAATTGGTGCGGGTTGTCATACCAAGGTGTAAATAGTGAAACACTACTCTTATTAAAGCGTCCCCGATCATCAACCGCTAAATTAAATTGTGCCTGCCCAAATTTCCCTAATAAAGTTTGCGTTTTTTGCTGTAATGGCGTCAGAAAATAATTTTTCGCCATGCTTTTAACCTTCCCTGTTGCCTCGGTTTTTATTTTATCAAGAGTGATATTATTTAAATCTTTACTGGCCAAAAACTGGAGGGCCCGTAATGGATCCGCCTCAGTAGTTCCCTTGGGTTGGCAACAATTGTTTTCACTTGATAAAACCGGCAAATTATGCCGTGCCTCTTTATTTGTATCCTGTTTTCGATCGCCGAATAGTGTGGTATTAGAACTTGATGAGCCAATAGAAAAAAAGGAATTTTCATTAACAATAATATTTCTATGTTTATTAATTGCTGGCGAATTAGGTAGGTAATGGTTAGCTTTATAAATATCATCAGACTGCGCCGGGTGCAATAAACCCTTTTGATTTTCAACAACGGGCTGCCATGCCACTTCATTTTGCTGGGCAAGCAAGGGGCTAAACATGAATCCGATAACTAATATAGGAAAGTTAAAGCATATTGACCTAATTAATTGAAATTTAAATAAAATACGTTCCATTTTTTTAACCAAATGCCGCTATGAAATTTTCTTGATATTTATGAAAATACAGACATAATCATATAAAGAGACTAGAGAGACGCACGAGAAACCAATTAGTAACTAATTGATTTTATGCGTTTAATAAACATTATAAAAGCAAAAATTAAATTTAATACTGTCCCTCCATATGACACTACGAAAAATAAGTAACAAGTAACAAGTAACAAGTAACATTTAATGGTTAATCTTAATAAATCAGTAATCTATTGATGAACAGCTAAAGGTATATAGCCATCACTCGGGCGCGGAGGATAGCACAACCTTTTACGTTAATAAATAGAAAAAATAATTATGCTCGTATGTAACTTTCAAAAGGGGGGGTTATTTAACTTCAGCATTAATAGTGTGGTATATACTCTAACAATTTACATCCCGGTCTATTGATACAACACATTGAACAAAAACGTATTCCACTGTTCTTTCACACCCTATGGTTGCCATTTTTAGGCAGAAATAAAAGTACATTCTAATTTTAATTACTGTGATAATAATATTTATGGTTTCTATTGAGAGCAATCAATATACTCTTAAAAACTGTGATTTAACAGAATGGTTAAAAACACCCATTTAAAATATGGGATCCATGTATTTTTTTGTAACTGTCTGATGAGGCAGCATTACCTTATATAATCATTGATTCATGTTGAGCATAGGAGCCCGCTAGAAATCTAATTATACTCGCCAATACTTCGTCAAAAATGAACTCAAAATGTTCATTGACTTTCATGGCAGATTGAGGCACCCCTTTAGGGGATATAAATCGTGCCGGATGCGTATTCCTTTCTGCATCCAGTGAAAAAGTTTGACATAATAGGCATTATATTTAATGAAGATAGAAAGCTGATGGCAGATAAAAAAAATCTCAATATCCTGAGAAACCGTTTTCAAGGCTATTATCCAGTGGTAATCGATGTAGAAACCAGTGGTTTTGATGCTCAAACTAACGCATTACTAGAAATTGCGGCAATCACGTTGCGGATGAACGAAGCAGGCTGGTTAACATGTAATGAAGCCCAGCATTTTCACGTGCAACCTTTTGAAGGTGCCATTTTAGAAGAGAACGCATTGATATTTAATGGGATAAAGCCTAAGGATCCGTTGCGTGGCGCTATTAGTGAATATGAGGCTTTGGATGCCATTTTCAAGAAGATAAGAGCAGAGCTCAAGAGTGAGGGATGTCGGCGGGCGGTTATTGTCGCCCATAACGCTCGCTTCGATCACGGCTTCGTGATGGCCGCTGCCGAACGATCTGCATTGGAACAAAATCCGTTCCACCCTTTTGTTACTTTCGATACCGCGGCGTTAAGTGGTTTGGTGTTGGGGCAGACGGTGTTAGCCAAGGCTTGTGTCGCTGCTGAAATCGGATTTGACAGCAAGCAGGCACATTCAGCTTTATACGATACTCAGCAGACCGCAACATTATTTTGCGAACTGGTAAACCGCTGGAAGCGTTTTGGTGGTTGGCCTCCGTCTCGCCCTGGTTGATGGGGGACTCTATGAGGCTCCTTGCAAAACCCACTGTGTGGTATGAATTCAGCGTTACGTGGTGCCCGCCAACCTTTATGGTACTGCGCAGTACGCACTGCGGTTGCTACACGCCGGGCGCCTTGACTTCACACCACTCGCTCCGGTTTTGCAAGAGGTTTATTGTACGGTTTCGGCCTGCTGTGGGCGGTGTTTATCAGCGGCTTTGTCTACTAGCGGCTGCAACGCACCGGTCCGATACAGCTCATTCAAGATGTCACAGCCACCTATTAGTTCGCCATCAACCCAAAGTTGTGGAAAAGTTGGCCATACAGCAAATTTGGGTAGCTCAGCCCGAATATCGGGGTTTTGCAAAATATCTACATAGCTAAAAGGTACACCACAGGCAGATAATATTTGCACCGCTTGTGCCGAAAAACCACAATTTGGCAGCTTGGGCGAACCTTTCATGTACAACAGGATCGGGTTTTCTGCGAGTTGATTTTTAATCTTTTCAATAGTCGTCATCTGTTACGTCCTCAACAATATGTTTAATTGCATCATGGTTATAATCTGTACCTGTCTTTCACCGTTACGAATTTCCGCATATTTTGCGGTAGTGACTTTGCGATAGCTATACCGTCATCAAATTGACTGGTGGTGGGTTAGGCGGCAGCCGCAAAATTTTAACATAATTCAGCCAGAAAACCGCGTTTAATATCCTTACAATGTAAAGGCCGATATCCTCGCCATAGAGCTAGAACTTCAAATCACACTGGATAAATTGAAGAAAATCATATAAATTATTTATGGTTGTTGATGCCAAACCGTAATTCTAAGCCGTAAGAGAAGCTAGGTGTTATCCTATCAACACGCAAGAGCAAGCTTAGTATAAATGGTAATAAACATAGCAAACAAAATAGCAAAAATAGCTAAAAACTGGAATCATCGCTCGATGAATCTAATTTTTTATTCTTAGCCAACGCCAGTAGTGATAGGGTTTTCGTGAGTTATCCACCAGTTCTGTGGATAACCTTGTGTGTTAGCCATAGAAAACTGATGTCAAACGCGTACGTGCGCCACTTGTACCGTTTTGCCGATATTCTCTTCTTTTTTATTTAATCGCTTCTATAACAATATGTTAATTAAAATCAAGCTACTAATTTAGTGATCAGCAAGGGAAATATTTTCTTTGGACAAATTAATTTTTTAGTCTAGGGGCTGTTGGCTCTTCACAATAAGGGTTTCTCGCTTGAATTATATAATAAATATTAATTAATTGCATATGATGAATAATATAAGTTAATAATGAAAAACAAAGCCATTACAATTAATCCTCTCTATACTGTGCAGCATATAATACATTAGACCTCTTGCATAACCTGTTGCATGGTGTGGATTCGGTGTCATGGGGTGTTTGCAATCCTCATGTACTCGTATGTCAACGAAGGTTGCTGTGCGCTTTGGCTTCGCATAACGAACGCCGGTTTTTCAAAAAGTCTATTCTCTTTGCTGAAAAAAAGATTGGAGGAATAAAGATGCGCCATCCCTTGGTTATGGGTAACTGGAAATTAAACGGTAGTACTGGGATGATCAGTACATTTATCCCAGCGCTACTGGCAAAATTAAGCGAAATGAAGAAGTGTAACCTGGTCATTGCTCCACCGTTGGTTTACCTCCATCAAGTCCGAAGTCTGCTTGCGGGTAGTGTTATCAGATTGGGTGCACAAAATGTCGATATACATCCTGCTGGTGCTTTCACCGGTGAAATTTCTGCCGAAATGCTGAAAGATATCGGTGCAAAATACATCATTATTGGTCATTCTGAGCGTCGTAGTCATCACCGCGAAAGTGATGAGATTATCGCTAAAAAATTTGCCCTCTTAAAAGCACAGGATTTGATTCCGGTACTTTGTATCGGTGAATCCGAGGTCGAAAACCAGGCGGGGGAGACACAGGGAGTCTGTGCAAAGCAGCTGGATGCCGTATTAAAGACCTCAGGTGATAAAGCATTTGAAAATGCAGTCATCGCTTATGAACCTCTCTGGGCAATTGGTAGCGGTAAATCCGCGACCCCAGCAGAGGCACAGAGGGTACATAAATTTATCCGTGGCCATATTGCACAAAAAGATGCTAACAGTGCAGAAAAAGTGGTTATTCAATACGGAGGGTCTGTTAGTCCCGCTAACGCTGCCGAATTGTTCGAACAACCCGATATCGACGGTGCGCTAGTAGGGGCTGCATCATTAAAAGCGGATGAGTTTGCAGCGATAGTCAAAGCGGCAGCAGATGCTAAGCGAAACTAAGAACGGTTTGACGCTAAAAAAACCGGAGCGACGATGACTCCGGTTTTTTTGTTGCTGCGCGCCAGGCGCTTTGGCTTTGCAGTATTCGCTATAGTTTCGCAAGCAGTCTACTACTATTAAAGACCTTTATTTTTGATCACGGAAACCGACGTCATACAGCTCCAGTTTACCGGCGCCAACCGAGCCAATGAATTTTTTTAGTGTACGCTTCAGGCTCTTATGATCAGAAGAAATATCCACTTTATAATATTTTTTCTTTTGTACATCAATTAAATGAACTTCGTTATTGGTGACAACCACATTACATCGATGTTCTGGTGTTGGACAGAACAGCGAACGCCAACAGCCTATTTTGCGTGGGATCACTAATATTCCATTCATATTTTTTTTATTTTTTGCTAGTCTGGCAGATAATTGTGCAATGGAGTCGTAACATTTAATATTTGTCTCCTCTGTTACAAACAGTATAACGTCATTCCCTTTTATTTCAGGTATAGCACGATGCAATATCGTTGTATTTATCGTATCTGCTACCGATTTAGCACAAGATGCAGAATTAGTTTGTCCCACACCGTGGATCCTAAATATTTTTTCAGCCAGCCAAGCGACAAATTTTAAACGCTTAACAGGTCTACCATAACGATTTACTTCTTCTAATAGCATATTTTTTGTGTACGATTCTAATATAGACGAATAAAATCTATGGGTTGAGTCATGTGGAAGCCCCCAGATATCGATGTCTGGATAGATTTTTTTCTTTAATAATTTATCTGTGTCTGCTGTGCTAAAATAATTATCTTCGATGTTAATGTTGGAAAAGCCTTTACTGCCACTGTCATCTATCATCGGATGGCTGGTTCCGGCGCAATTATCGAGATCAATGGTTTCTTCTAATTTTTTTTCATTACCAAAATGTCCTCGAATACTACTAAATATTCTGAGACAAGGTGAAGAACTGCAACATTCTACTACTGCCAGTCTGTGCGACTCTTTATATTTTTTTAGTTTATACTTGACTAAGTTATGAGCATTTTCTCTTATCATTCCCTTTTTACGTAGGGAATTAAGCGCTTCATCTACTGAACCATGCAGTTCCTTTGTTGAAAAATTGAGAGAGTGAAATTCATTATTTCCATTATTGATAGAAAGCAAAAATTTATTTGATCCTGAGAAACATCCATTCAATTTATTCATTGCTGTGCTTTCATTGTCTCGTAATAAAGGAAGCTCAGACATACTTATTGACGTTTTCATAAGAAGTTCCTCCAGAAAGAAAACTGCCTTATTTAACCGTAGTAGATAAAATAATGTAGACTTCATCCTATTTTCTATATCTAATAGAAAATGAACGTTTATGAAAGTTATTGGCATAAAAAGACTGCGCTTAAAAATACGTAAGAATGTTAGCAGTATAATTATTTTTATCGTGCTAATAACAGATGCAGAAAAATATTTAATGATAAAGAATAGATTTTTTGCAAACCCGTGATCTGTGGAGTGAAAGTCAAGGCACTTGGAGCGTAGCAGTCACAGTGTGTACAACATGCGAGCACCGAGTAACGTAGAATTCACACCACACAGTAGATTTTGCAAGAAGTCTAACAAAAAAACCTCCATAAATAGAAGGTTAGCTTATTGTAATCCTGTCATTAAAATAGTTTTTTCGCTATCTCTAACCAGTCTTTTTTAAACTTACTTTTTTTATTTTTAGGTGCAATACAGGTAGAAATCAGTTTATTCACCATTTTATCGTTTTGTACTCCCACACAGCGTGCACCTGATAGCCTCCAGCCTTTAACTAAGCGTTCGACCGCGTAGGCTCCCATACGTGAGGCTAAAATTCGGTCATAAGCCACCGGTGAACCGCCGCGCTGAATATGACCCAGCACCGTTGCTCGGGTTTCCCTCTGAGTTTTTTCTTCGATATATTTAGCCAGTTCATTGATATCACAGACATGTTCAGTAATGGCAACGATGGCATGCTTTTTACCTTTTTCGATCCCGGCTTTGATGGCGCTCAACAGTTCTTCTTGTTGAAATGTTTCTTCGGGTATGATGATAAATTCACAGCCTCCGGCAATAGCTGCTGCCAGCGTCAGATCACCACACCGTCGCCCCATCACTTCAACCAGCGAGATACGTTGGTGAGAAGAAGAGGTATCACGTAAACGGTCAATAGCTTCAATCACTGTTTCTAATGCGGTGAAAAAACCTATTGTGTAATCGGTACCTGCCACATCATTATCAATGGTACCCGGTAAACCAATGCAGGGAATTTGGCCTTCGTTTGTCAGACAATCAGCACCAGCATAAGAACCATCGCCACCAATCACCACTAAACCATCAATATCACGTTCTTTCAGGTTATTAATGGCGCACAATCGTTTTTCTGGTTCAGCAAATTCAGGGAAACGCGCCGAGCCAAGAAACGTGCCGCCACGGTTGATGATGTCAGAAACACTACAGCGATCCAATTGCAGCATACGATTTTCGTACAGGCCAAGGTAGCCATCATAAATCCCCCAGACTTCCAGACCTTCAGACAAAGCGGCACGTACCACCCCACGGATAGCGGCATTCATCCCTGGTGCATCACCACCGCTTGTCAATACAGCAATTTTTTTGACCATAATAACCTCTGAAGCTGTAAACACCTTATTGATTAGACTCCTTGCAAAACTTGCTAGGTGCTGCAAATTCTGCGTTATCTGCCCGCTCACAATCCTCATGTATTCGCATGTACCGTGCAGTTACTACGCGTAAGGCGCCTTGATTTCGCATAACGAGTATAGGTTTGGCAACGAATTATGGTTTCGCAAGAGGTTTGTTGATTATGCCATTAATATAATGTAAACCACTATGTGGGTATGAAATATTACCGCAAAATATTAAGCTGCCATTGACTCAAGCAGCAGGCGTGATATTTATTGCGAATACTTTTGATGCAATAAATCTTTTTGTTTCTGAGTTAATAAACTGTAGATTTTATTACGTACTCTTGCCATTTCGATTTGGCGATTAACCAGTTGCATTGACATCTTTTCTGCTAGCTCACGAACAGCTACTTCATCGAATTGATCCGTAGTAATTAGCTGACGCATTTTTTCTCTGTTTATTCTATCAATGCCGGTTCGATTACGACAGGTTTGACTGACCAAGTCACGAATGTGCATGCGTTGGTGTTCAGTCAAGGAAACCATGTCAAACATATTATAATAACCAGGATCGATGCCCATTTTTGTTAATGCATCGTCTCCATAGCACCAACTATCTGCTACGATTGTATGTGTGGCAAAGACAGGGGAATATCCTGAAACCAATATTGACACCATGATCAGCGCTGTTAACTTGCGCATTATTACCCCGTGAGTTCAGCCTTACTATACAATTGGGGTAGTCTATCTACCTGGCTGCAAACTAGCTTCAGTGCCTGTAAAATTAAGTAAAGTAACAAAATATAGGTGATTAATAACGTATTTTGCATCAAGGGACAAAAGAACTATGAATAAAATTCTGCTGGTTGACGACGATATAGACCTCACCTCCCTATTGAAAGAACTACTAGAAATAGAAGGGTTCGATGTCGTTGTCGCCCACGATGGAGAGCAAGCTTTGCAACTGTTGGATGGTTCGATTGATGTATTGTTACTCGATATTATGATGCCGAAAAAAAATGGTATCGAAACACTGAAAGAACTGCGGCAATCTTACCAAACACCGGTGATGATGTTGACTGCTCGAGGTAGTGAATTAGATCGCGTGCTAGGGCTGGAACTAGGTGCCGACGATTATTTAGCCAAACCATTTAATGATCGCGAGTTGGTAGCACGTGTACGGGCAATGTTACGGCGTTCTAACTGGAGTGGACAACAACAGAACGTGGATCAGGGTGCATCAACGCTGGAGGTAGATGGTTTACAACTGAATCCGGGTCGACAGGAAGCCAGTTTTGATCAAATCGTGCTGGATTTAACGGGTACTGAATTTACGCTGCTTTATCTATTGGCTCAACATCTTGGTCAGGTGATATCACGTGAGCGCTTGAGTCAAGAGGTTCTAGGGAAACGTCTGACGCCTTTCGATCGTGCTATTGATATGCATGTTTCTAATTTACGGCGTAAGCTACCAGATCGCAAAGATGGGCTACTCTGGTTTAAAACCCTGCGTGGTCGAGGATACCTGATGGTTTCAGCAACATGATTAATAGTTTAACTGCCCGTATCTTTGCTATTTTCTGGTTTACTTTGTCGCTGGTGTTGCTGTTGGTATTGATGGTACCAAAACTCGATTCACGTAAAATTACCGCTTTGCAAGACAATGAGCGACGTCAGGGCATGATGCTGGAACAACACGTCGAAGCGGAGCTTGCCGGTGAACCGGACAATGACCTTATGTGGTGGCGCCGTTTACAGCGGGCCATCGAAAAGTGGGCTCCCCCTGGTCAACGTTTAGTGTTAGTGACCACTGAAGGTCGGGTTATCGGTGCCGAACATAAAGAAATGCAAATTGTGCGCAATTTTATCGGGCAGTCGGATAATGCCGATGCACCTAAAAAGAAAAAATATGGTCGACTGGAAATGGTTGGCCCCTTTTCTATCCGTGATGCTGAGGAAAATTATCAGCTTTATCTTATCCGCCCCGCGAGTAGTCCACAGTCCGATTTCATCAACCTGATGTTTGATCGCCCGTTACTCTTGCTGTTGGTTACCATGTTGATTAGCGCACCGCTACTGCTTTGGTTAGCATGGAGTCTGGCAAAACCGGCACGTAAGTTGAAAAATGCGGCCGATGATGTCGCTCGTGGTAATTTAAAACAGCACCCAGAACTGGAATCAGGGCCGCAAGAATTTTTGGCCACCGGTACCAGTTTCAACCAAATGATCAGTGCGTTGGAACGCATGGTTGCTGCTCAACAACGTCTTATCTCCGATATTTCTCATGAATTACGTACCCCACTCACCCGCTTGCAACTCGCTACTGCCCTGATACGTCGTCGTCATGGCGAAGGGAAAGAACTCGAACGTATTGAAATGGAAGCACAACGGCTCGACAGTATGATTAACGATCTGCTCGTCCTTTCCCGTACGCACAATAAACATGAGTTACGCCGTGAACCACTTAAAGCTGATGAGCTTTGGGCAGGTATGCTTGAAAATGCAAAATTCGAAGCTGAACAAATAGGTAAAACGCTGGAAGTAGTCACGCCCCCGGAACCTTGGACATTGTTTGGTAATCCTGCTGCACTCGATAGCGCCCTAGAAAATATCGTACGTAATGCACTGCGTTATTCACATCACTACATTGCCGTGGCATTCAGTGCGAATAATAAAGGGGTCACTATTACTGTTGATGATGATGGCCCAGGTGTGAGCTTGGAAGAGCGTGAACAAATATTCCGTCCTTTCTATCGCACCGATGAAGCACGGGATCGGTCATCCGGAGGTACCGGTTTAGGTTTGGCAATTGTAGAAACTGCTGTCACTCAGCACAGCGGTTGGGTACTGGCAGAAGACAGTCAACTGGGTGGGCTACGTTTAATTATCTGGCTACCTATTAATAATATAAGAGCATAACATCGCTCGTTTTACCTCATGCAAAAAATGCGGCATGTGTTCACCAAAATAGGGCGATGGGACCCCCCTATTTTAGGCGCTAGAGAATAGAATCCCAAATCTAGTCCCTAAAGTCTATACTCATTCAACTTGAAGGTCTGGATTAGATGGTTTGGAAATTATCGTTAATTCTGCCCCTGAGAAAGGGAGCAATTTTTGCCAATGTACTATCAAAAAATTCGGCTATAGCCCCACGAAACTCTTTGGCTGAAGAGAAAAATCGGTTGTTTCTGACACGCTCGTTCATGACCTTCCATAATCGCTCGATGGGATTAAGATATAGGGCTATAAGGGGGTAAATAATGGAGTACGATAGCCTTCTCTAATGCGGCGTCTTTGACTCGCTGACGGCAATGATAGCCAGAATTATCTAAAATAATGTGTATCTTTTGTGCATCAGGATAAGCAGCTTTGAGCTGCTCAAAAAAAGCGACGGTGGTTTCTGAATTCACCTGCTCAGGACGGGCACTGACCACCTTCATGGTGCTCAATTCAATGGCTCCCATGACATTAACCCGTGTTTTTGCCCCTGTTTTGACCAGCGGCTTATCTTTGCCTTTCCTTATCCAACCGCAGACCACTTTGGTGGCCATCGTTGGAGGGGTTGAATCCATAAAAACAATCGGTTCATTCTTAAGAGCACTCTCCAGCAAAGTGAAATAAGACGCGATAAACGCTTCTTGCTGAGCAACATCCACTTTAACCGGCGTCGCTTTGGGCTGCTTATAGCTAAAACAATGCGCTTGCAGCCATTTTGTCATGCCAGATACGGTGTAACAGACGCCAAATTGGGTTTCCACATAAGCACAGATATGGCTGAACGACATAATCATTATTATGTCGTTCAGCCATATGCAGTGGATTTATATTTTTTCCATTTGTCTTGGAACTGTTTCATAAAATATATTCGATCATCAGAGGGCAGACACTTAAGTTCTTCTACACGTTTTGGTTCCAGTTTCAAATCTTGAGTTTTATCTGAAAATATTTTTTCTATTTCATCATCGATATTTTTTTTATCGCTATCTGAAAGTGACCAAAAACCTATATTGTCTGATTTTATTCTTACTTGGGATTTAGATTTTTTTCCCAAATGTGGGCTGTATCTTTATGTATGTTTAAATCCTTTGCGAGTTTTTTGACGCCGCCACAGTGTGGAATAGCAAGGAACTCTGATATAAATTCCTGATGATAATATATATGCTTACGGTCTGGCTTAGAATTTTTTTGATGTTCCTGAATTGTATTTCCCCATTTTTTTAAGTTGTTGACTCGTTGGGCAGGTCGTTGCTCTGATATTTTTGCTTTGACTCTGGGATCTATCATACTACTTGTCACTATAGGTAGGCTGTTGAATTCTTGCTCTGAAAGTATTGTCGGTTCTAGACTCTCGATATAATTTGATGTGCTATTTATTTCCCTAGAAGCTTCATTTGAATGATTTTCGTCAGAAGGTTCACTTTCAATAGTATTCGGTTGTAAATAAACAGAAAAACTTGTACTAGGTTGAGAAATGCTTTGAGAAAAAACAGATGAATTCTCGGTTTTTTGTCTCTTCCCAGAAAATATTTTATTACTTTCATCGACGGAAAAATGCCTTTTTTCCAAAGGTGACGAAGTATTTTGAGTAGTACTCAAAAATTCTTCAAAAGAACCGTCTTCATCTAGGAGTGGTTCCCCTTCAAGATCTTGTGGTATTTCATCATTTGTAAAACTTTGTGATATTTGCTCTTCTATAAGCCTTTCTTCCTCCGATGAAAGCCTTTCTGTAGGTTCATGTAACTCGTCACATGTGTTTTGTGACTTAGGAGGGTCTTGAGGTTGAGATGATACTATTGCTTGGTTTGTACAAATTATTGCATCAGATGAATTACGCGCACCATTGAACGTTCTAGAAACCGCTTGATAGCTAATTTCGTCTCTACTTTCAGGTAAAATAGTTTGAAGTGGAGACTTTGATCCAACTGACATTGGGCTTGGCATATTACTATTCTCTATTATAATTAAATGAGGAATAAGATTTTATGACACTAAATTGATAATAATTAAGTGTGTAAAATAAACATAATAGACTAAATTTAATTATAAATTATTTACTCAATCTATTAACACATAGATACTTTATACCAAACATCTCTCTAAAAAATCCTTCAAAAATAGCTCATTTAATAATCATAGTGTGTCTGAAGCTTAGTAGATGAGAATCCGTGCTTAAGCTATTTTTAAGATTTTAATACCGTTGAGAGAGCTATGTTTAACTGCTGAGATATGGCATTGAGCATAAATTTCCTCAAATCCTTAGCGGCCTCGCACATTCCTTCATCTTTTTACACTTGATGATTTTCCACGCAAGGGGACAGTTATTGCCACGAGTCCGAGTCCAAGGGACGGTAACCCCGTCCTGAAGGGCAACACCTGACCCCCGATCACTTTCTGCCTGATTAACAGGATGAACAGGCTGCTTATCACTTTTCGCCTTACGCACCTTTTTCCAGGTATCCACATGGGTACAAATCCGTGACGCCATGCCCAGCCGGGGCGACCACACGCCGTAAATTTTCACCCCCTGCTCACCGTAGGCATTCAGGGTCTCAGATTTGATATAAGCTGTACGCACAGTATGGTTTTTACGTGGGATCAACACCCCGCCTTGCTTAACAATATAGGTCGCCATACAACCGGCATCGGCAGCCGCGAGCACCTCATCCATTGGCTTATCTTCCAGCTGTTGCCCCCCTTTTTTTGATGTTGATTTTCGCTGCAATTGACCGGCCAGCAAACGCAATTCACGGTACGTTTGACGCGAAGGAATACCAAAAAACTGAAATTGTCGTACCCGATGCAAACTTGCCCAGGCCACGGCATGTTCAACCGATTCATTAAGCGGCTTACCGGTCTCAATACTCAGTAATGGCTCACCTGTGGCCTTATCAACGGCTTTTTTCAGTACTGTGCCGTCAATATTTTTACTGATGTATTTCGCCAAATAACTGGTTGGCGACCCTTTACTTTTCAGCACCGGTTTGACATCAAAGCGCGGTTTGATATTTTTTCCTAGCTCCTCACGATCGCTACGGATCGCAAACTCACGCAACACACCGGTGATCGCCACACGGTCTTTTTTCGCCATAAAACATAGCAAATGCCAATGCACCGTGCCATCATGATGCGGTTCGGCGACCCGCACGCCATACCAGCGCAGCCCCATCTTATTCATCTTTTTGCGCACGCCCGCAAACAGATCGACCAGATAATCACTGCTTTCGCGTACCGTATGGGTCGCCCATTTCGGATTCGGTTTACCGCAAGATAAGGTGGCGTGATAACGTGACGGGCAGGTAAGGGTATAAAACATCGCATAATCACCGCGCTGTTCTGCCAGGTTTTCCAGACCTTTGGCAGTGGTCATCATCTCCAGATGACGCAAGTGAGGATTGCTGGTGCTAGCGTTAACCACCTTCTCCATATCCAGAGTCACACCCTCTTCATTCACCAGTTCATGCTCTCGGATAAATTCCAAGGCACGGCGATCTTGATCACGTTTACGCGTCAAGGCATCCTGGCTGACATAGGCAGACGCCTGTTTATGCACCAGACAAATGGCCCGCAACTGCTCCTCACGCCATTCGCAACGCAAGCGCCACAGTTTGCGTGCCCACCAATCGGCACAACACAGCCGTGCCAGCGCACCCGGGATAAGATGATAAGGCACTTTGTCACGATGCTGGATATGCTCACGCAAACTGTGCCAATGCGGGGCTGTAATAGCAAACCGTTTGGCTTCCGCAGCCACGCGCTGATAAACCCGCAATACCTTATCTGGATCAGTATTATCATCCGGTAACACCTCGGCGCAGGCACAGAAAAACAGTTCCATATGTGCAGCCACCCTTGCCGCCAAGATTTTCACTTCTTTTTGCATCAATGTGGGCAGATGCAGTAAATCTCGTAGGGACGCGGGGTAGGTAACAGACTGATATTATTCTGTTAGTTGCTTTTTACGCACGCTTTCAAGACGGTGCAATACTGGTTTGATAACATCAAGTAAAAATGCAGTGGCACGCGCTTCACCACCCTCACGACGCAGATAATCCAGGCGTTGCTGCAACGGCTGCTGGATAAATTTCGGCTGATGGTGTAAATCCGCTTGGACTTCCTGTTCAGGGTGAACCTGCCACCGATGCTTCACCTGAGAAATGTGGGCGAAATGATTGGCTTGCACCACCTCGCGTTGCCAATAGTCTTCTATCCTCGGTTCCAAAATGGCGGGCAGTTGCTCGCGCTCCCACAGCAAAGGAGAAATAATGTTGCAGGGAGCAGGGTTAATAGAACGCGGTGCAGTGACACGAATTTTTTCTGCATGCATTATCATCGTAACGGCCTTGTTTTTAGATAAAACGGATCCCACGCAATGACGCGTTTATTTATTTCAGGTATTAATTAATGACGTTAATCAGCGAGTCGATAACACTCGATATATATAGCAGGCGCCATGTAACGTGATCACTTTTGTTAATAAATATTAATTAATATCAATATGTTATTGCTGATTTTCATAATCAACTTATACGGCCCCTGCTATATCAGGCGACCAGGCAGTAATAATCTGTGTTTTATTCCCTGCCTTATTTCGTCTTTATCTGGATCTAATAGCGGGACAGGTTTAAACGTCTCGTGGCACGTTCTAAAGATGTGTTGTATTGCATTATACCAGTCTTCCATAATCTGATTGTCTACCCTCAACCCATGATGGCGTATCAGACTCTCAATGAACGCGGGGAAGGATGAATAACACGCCAAGAATTCAAGATAATTTTTGATGGCCTTTTTTGACGAATTAAAATAGATTTTCTTTTTATATAAAATAAACCGTGAGTTATTATGGCTGATAACATAATCGTTATCGATATACAGGCTCATAATGCGTCCTTATTTAGATGACAGGAATACCGACACAATAACGCGTCTGTTCATTTTAAAAATGAAGGGATGGTGTTATTCCGTCTTGTTCGGCAGCGGATCACAATCAATATACGTCACCCTGTCAGGCAATAAACTGACGGTGGCACGTAATCGATTAATGGCGTCAATAATATTTATTTGTTCTTCTGGATATAACTGTTTAAATTCCAAATCATGTTTTTTCCTTTCAATACCGGCCAAATAATACAGTGCGCCTTTCATTTGCGGGTCGGTTTTTTGCATTTCAGTGATCAGCGCGGGAATAACCCTTTATATTTTGCGTCAGGCAATAACCCCCATAATAACGCGATATTCTTAAGACTACATTGACGCTGTTCTAAATTCAGCGGTACCACACATGCTGGCTCGGTATTCGCCATAATCCCTCCTTTATTAAGCAAAAATTCCCATCAAACGTGAAAAACAACGGCGGCACGGCTGACTGATTACTGGTGTGCTCATTCCTTTAATAAATTGCACCGCCTGTGTATTAGGCTGAACACGACGACCATCAGGGGTCTCCAGCCAGCCACGGCGATGCGTGATGTGCAACGGGTTATCTGGCAATACGGCTACGGATGTACAGGTTTTTATTGACATAGTGCAATCTCCCTTTACGTGAAAATAATGCCGGAATGTTTACCCCGTCCGGCGCGGGTTTGTGTGGTACTATTTTTATGCCGGCTTCTGCTCTACCAAAGATGACGCCGGCATAACCTCCCACCACAACAAGGAAAATAGGTTGATGTTTAACAATAAAACGCAAAGTGCGATTAACATTCGCATCTCATTTAATCGCCCTTGGTACTCTCTACGAAGACATTAAGATCTCTGCATTCAATTTGAAAAGATTTTATTCTTAGCATGAAAAAGAAATGACCGCACTGCCTAAAAAATAGATAAAAATAGAAAAATATGAATTTCAGGAGAATATTTTCAGTTCTATCTTGATGGTATTTAAGCTTGTGCATTATAATAAAGCACTTTCCAAACATATATACTCCCATTGCACCATAGACTTTGTAATATCCCCGTTGCACCTTAGAAGGTAGAGTGACAGGGAATGGCTTAATTGTCATAAATGTTATCTCGAAATAGCGTTAAAACACAGTGTGTGACAGTGTGTATTTTTTGAATTTTAAAATTCATCACTTATTCCTGTAATAAATAAAACCTCTTCATAATGCTAATTTAAGGGAAGGCTTTACGCTTTGATTTAAAGGGCATGACGCGTTTTGCGTTTAATTTCTGCTTCATGTATAAGAAATTGCTGCCAACCAGTTAATTTGGCGTGTTTCTTTCGGTGTGCATGGATTGCCATCACAACGAGAACAATCAGGGCTGATAGCAATAGTTCTGTTGAATAACTCATCATCATTCCTCTCTATTTTCTTCATTTGATGTAACTGATCGATGTAATCTGTTGCTTGTGCCACCGTATCGACCTTGCCAAACGACCGATCACCTAACCACAGGTGATAACGGGTAATCGGTTGAGCCACTGTTCTCGGCAGGCGGACAAGAGTAAATCCCCGGTATTCCTGTGAGTGGCGACTGATTGGGGTTGGGGGGTAGATCATTTTTTCCTCAAATGCGCTTTTCAATGGCATCAAAACCCTCGATCACAGGGATCGCATAAAAAGCAACCATATTGATACGTTTTAATTCTCTTCGGTTGCTTATCGTACGTTTCAATAATGGGAGATAGTTACGTTCAGCATCACTTTGAACTTGCCTTAATTCCATGCCAGTAAATTTTGCATACTCACTAAGTGTCATGCTTGGCTTGATATTATTTGCCGTTAAATAAGAGAGAGATAACTCCATAGCACTAGTTATGGAAGGATGCGGATTCCTTTGCGTCAATGAAACAATACGTTCTTTTGATTTTGGAACGGTCATCAATTCACTTTCTCTTCTGCTTCAAAGGCGTCAGTGGCCGTCAAATTGGTCAATAATACCCATTCGACAGGCGCTACTCCTTCTGGAGGAGGCTGTTCTTTAACACTGATGGCAGATACGTGAACCTTTTCATGGATATGCCGTGAAGCGTCTTTATTGGTAGGCCCATAAACTAGATTATTTCTAATGGGGAGCCAGCCTGAAGTGGAGCGAATATCCACATAAGCCGTTCTTGCTACCCTTTGCTGATTTTTGGGCAGAGTGAGCGCTATGGTTTTTAAAATCGGCGTCTTTGACAAGGCGGTTTGCACCGTTGTTTTTTTCCCCTTTTCATCGATAAATTTTCTGTCTTTCCGGTTGCGGATAATAAAAAATGTTTTTAGTGAGCTTGCAACCCGAAAAAGTTCGAAAATATCCGCTTCTCTGTCTCCCAGCGTGATTAAGCAGGTATCTTTGGGTATCAGCGCCGCTGTCTCGTAGAGGGTCTCTATCCACTTAATACTTTCTTTCTCTTTCATTGTCGATTGATAAAGCCGCCGCTGTTTTTCCTGAGGGGGTTCCTCTCGGGAAACACGTGACCAGCATTTAAGCGAGGATAACCCAAGCGGCAAGCCCTCCTGAGTTACCATCAAACTTGCATGAAGCATCAACCCCATTTTATGTTTGTGATAGGCTTTAGATATACTTCCCAACCCCTCTGTCTTTTTATGTGAGTCAAAGTTCAACTCTGATGTGTCCTGAAGAGAAAAAACCAGTGAATGCCCCTCCAGACGTTTTTGTGTTTGCACACAATGTGTACGGAATAGCGCGCTCTCGCTCACTCTCTCATTGCTAAAAAATCGATAAGCTCCTTTGGCCTGTGACCAGGAGCCATGACAGCTTGGGTAAATTGAACCTGACGCTTTTGATGATAATAAGCCCGCTGTTTCAAAAAAACGCTCTTTAAGGCGTTTATCTCCGAAATCAATTTGATGAAATTCTTCACGGATCCACTCATTCCCATTACCCGTTACTGTTTTCATGTGCCTGTTTCCTGATTTAACTATTGACTCTACCAATAATCCAATTTCACCTGAATCATTTTTCATTCAACGTTGTGGGTAAAAGTGAGGATTGAGATCAGGTGAGTAGGGAGTGAGATATTCAATCCGATGCCCGGCTTTACTGATAGCCTGCTGAATGTCGAGACGTTTGTGGAAACTGGCGTTATCCATCACGATGACACAATGAGGAGGAAGAGTAGGCAAAAGGCGCCGGGTAACCCAGGCGTAAAAAACATCACTGTTAATGGAACAAAAAAATAATCCGACCGCCATCAGGACGGTTCCCAGTAACGCGCCAATGACATTTGTTCGGCCCTTAGCCTGTCAATCCTGGGTACCCCAACAGCGTTGACCTCGTGCAGCATAACCGTGGGTTCGTGGCCTATCGTGTGCGAAACCGCTTTCATCCAGATAAACGACCGGTTTTCCCTGCTTTTTATAGCAGGCTATCGTGTCCTGGAAGGCGCGCCGTGTCTCTTCGTCTGCCTTGGGATGACGCAGGGTTTTTTTTATAGGTGACACCCAGGTTTTTCAGTGCCTGCCAAATGGCTTTCTGGCACACCTGAAAGCGCGCCGCCCGTTCCCGTTGGTAAGCATCGGGATAAAGTGCAACATCTTCAGCTAACGCCACTTTATCAAGCTTACGCCGACGGGGGGAAGAAGGTTTAACCTCGATACGACTGAGCCAGCGAGTAACGGAAGCTGAACCAATGTGGAAGCGTTTAGCGGTCTCTCTGATACTCAAGTTTTCTTTCTCTCGAATACTCAGAACTTTACGGCGAAAATCGACAGAGTGGCTCATCGCTAACTCCCTGTTAAATAATTTAGCTATACATTGTAATCAAAATTAATACGTTACGCTATAAATCAAATCTACGTTTAGAAACACTAATAAATTTTTTGAACGATTTAATTTGTGATAGCTCTCGATGCTTATTTGTACATTTTTCATTATGCGATCTCCTTATCCTTTAGTGAACGTTCCAAATCCCGTGCCTTTAACCAGCCCTCAACTTCATCTGCATACCATCCAATACGACGAATACCAATGCGAATAGGTTTAGGAAAGTCGTGTTGTTTCCACATTTCGTCAAAGGCACTGTCTGCGGAAATGCGCAGAATGGATTTAACTTCTTTCTTCAGTAGTATTTTACGATCTAACATTGACATCTCTCTATTTTCCTTGAGTAAACGGGATGACCAGCGGATACAGATAGGATTGATCTTTTTTTTATAGATTGAAAGAAAGAGGGGGCTAAATTAGCTCCCTCGTCTCTTAATTAGCGGTGAGAAATTTTCTGTATGTTGTTTTTGACTTCTTCGTACCAGTTCTTAATAGTATCTTTATTAAACTTGTGGTTATAACCCGCCTCAGTCACATAAGCCGACAATATATTTGCCGCTTGCGTATAATTAGCTGAAAGAGTGCAGTGTGTTTTTTCGTAAAGAGTGACAATGGCTATTTTACAGGCTGTCGATAGTCGACCCGTGTTGCTAGTGCTAGCTTGGTGACGACGTGAAATGATGGCGTTAGGAATGGGCTTCCCTGTAATCTTAAGTCGGTGAATTAATTCCTTTCGCTGTAGATAAGTGATAGAAAAATTCTGATCAGTATTAAAATAAGCGGCGTCTCTCAACGCTTTTATCACGGACTCCCTTTCGGTTTTTTCAAATTCTTGATAGTCATCAAAAGGCAGAGGATTGAAGGGCTTACGATAAAATGCCACAGGGGGAAAGGGTGGCACCGCCTTTAATTATTCGGCACAGATAAGAATGCGCTTCGCAGTGATCTAAATAGCCTTCAGTGATAAAAGCATCCAACACAATACTTAAATCCATGTATGCAAACTCGGCGTATTCGTCAAGGAATGAATCGTTCATTAATTAATGCCTATTATCCATTTACTAATATGAAACACACATCGAAAAGTGTCAGTTAATATTTGAGGCCAGTATTTTATGCATGAAAGAGAAGGGGTCTATAGAAATTAACGTAAACATTTGATGGTAACATCATGCTTTGACTATTTTTCCTTATTCCATCTTATTATTATTTGATTCGTAATCCTCTCACGCCTTCGGCGGCAGTAAATTTCCCTGTTGCAGATTGTTCAACGAATTCACCCCACCAGTCCATCAAGACTCTACGTTGTTCCAAATAAGTGCTGCGGTTGTAAGCTCGGCGTACTTCGTTGGTATCAACATGAGATAAAGCGGCTTCAATCACATCCGGAGCAAACCCTTTTTCATTCAGTGCAGTACTGGCAATTGATCTCAATCCATGTGAAACCAGTATCCCCTTATAGCCCATACGTCGCAAGGCTGCATTGGCCGAAGAGCTATTCATTGGAAGAGAGGGATCTTTAAAGGAGGGAAAGACAAAAGGCCGGTGTGCACTGATCGATTTCATCACCTCCAATACCGCCAGCGATTGGGGAGAGAGTGGCACAACATGTTCACGGCGCATTTTCATGCGACCGGCTGGGATTGTCCATGTTTTATCTATCAGATTGATTTCATCCCACCGGGCGCTAGCGGCTTCTGCGGGTCTCGCAATCGTCAATAACTGAAATTCTATCACCAGTCTCGTTTGTAACTCTATACCCAAGTGAAATCAAGATGCAGGATTTAGCGCCTGGAAATTATCGTTTAAGCGAGATACCAGAGAACTTGCCATTTGTGGTAGCTTCACCTCAAAGAAGTTTAAGATATCGTTCTTAAAACTCTGTTTAGATGGGTAATATCTATTGTTTCGTGTTTGCTCATTCATCACCTTCCACAATCGCTCTATCGGGTTTAGATTCGGGCTATACGGCGGAAGGTAATGAAGCTGGATATTCAACGTAAGCGCGGCGTCTTGCACAAGCTGTGAACGGTGATAGCCTGCACCCTCGAGGATCACATGTGCCGTTGTCGTGATGGGATAATGCGCGCGAATGGCAGACAGGAAGTGAACCACATTTTCGCTGTTAATCGTCTCATCATCACGGATTATGGGGTTAGCCACATTCTGGATGTTCAAGGCTCCCATGATATTCAACCGCGTTCTGCTCCCGGTGGTCTCTATCGTTTTATCCTGGCCTTTTCGTATCCAGCCGTAGCTTATTTTGGTGGTTTGTGTCGGATGAACGGCATCAATAAACAGTATGGGGTCATTACCCGCGGCGTCTTTCAATTCGCTGTAGGTCTTTATAAATTGCTGCTGTTTCTCAACGGCAAATTTATGCGGAACACCTTTCGGCTTTTTATAGCTAAAGCCATGCTGCTTCAACCCTTTATACAGACCTGATACGGTAAAGGTGATGTTCCAGCGTCCAGCGATATAGGCCACAATTTGGTGATTGTGGTGGTAGAGCTGCTGGGTGAGATGTTCAACCAGCGACGTGGTCTGTTCCGCATTGAGATAGCCATCGGAGCCGCCATTTTCAGGCTTGAGCTTGTTGAGTTTATGATAGTCTGTAAGGTGGCGCCGCACCGTGGTTTCATTAATGAGCTGTGAGTGAGCAATCATAGGGGGAGTCCAGCCGTCTGCGGACAACAAAACACACCGGATCCTGTCACAGACACGGCGGTCATGGCTTTGACGATGTTGGGCTTCGAGGGTAATTTTCTGGTCAGCAGTCAGCTCTATTTTCATGGCTATGAGCATGATCCTTATCGACTTCAAAATCAAGCATCTTCATTGATCACGGGTATATATTGGCAACGGATAAAGAACGCATCAAATCAGGTAACTGCTCTGGCCTAATCGTCGGCATGTGCTTAATCACTGGTTTTTCAAAGACCTGACTAATTTTCGTGGCTGGGTTGGTTTGAAGCAGCTCTGCATTAACGGCATAGTTCATCACTTCATTAATACGCTGAGTCACCCGCCGCACTGTTTCCAAGCGGCCACTGACACGAATAGGCTCCATCGCTTGTATAAATGTTTGTGCGGTCAATTTAGTGATAGCCACCCCTTCCACATAAGGAAAGATGTTCTTTTCCGGTGATCGCCATATATCGTTAAGCGTATGCGCCCGCAATCCTTTTGATTTTTTTACTGCAAACCAATCGGCAGTGATTTTAGCAAAGGTATTGTTATTAGATGCCTTTTCTTTTTCTTGTTGCTGCCTTTGTTGCTCCTGTGGGTCAATTCCTTGTGCCAAGAGTGCTCTTATCTCCTCTCGTACACGCCTTGCTTCTGCCAGTGATAAAGCGGGGTAATGTCCCAGTGTTAAGGTTGTTCGCTTTTTTGTTGAGGGATGATAGTAGCGTAGACGCCAGGTTTTAACACCTGATGATTTAACTAATAGCAGTAATCCACCGCCATCATACAAAGATAACTCTTTATTAACTGCCTTTGCGGCTTTTACTTCGGTATTAGTCAGAGGTTTTGCTTGTATTGCCATAATCACCATTAATAGGACTATGGGACTACCTATTTTGAGGACTAAAAGATAGAATCCCAAATCTAGCCCCTAAAAAACAGAGTATAGCCCTGCCATACTTAAAGATAACAGGCAATAAAAAACCCGCAAACCTAATTGGAATGCGGGTTTTTGTAGGATTACAGTCAGTTGCTAATACTGGCTGATAATGTATTTGGTCGGCGAGAGAGGACTCGAACCTCCGACCCACTGGTCCCAAACCAGTTGCGCTACCAGGCTGCGCTACTCGCCGATTTATTAATGCAGATCAATTTCACTCTATACTTTATTCTTTCAACGTCAACAAATAACGATATAGACCGTGTGGTGCGAAGGGAGGGAATCGAACCCTCACGTCCGTAAGGACACTAACACCTGAAGCTAGCGCGTCTACCAATTCCGCCACCATCGCATGTCTCACAAAATTTGGGGTGGCTAATGGGGCTCGAACCCACGACAACTGGAATCACAATCCAGGGCTCTACCAACTGAGCTATAGCCACCATCACAAAAGCCAACGCCTTTTAAGTCGTGACTCCGCTTCCGCAGCTCTCGCACACAAAACTAATGGTGCGCCCGACAGGATTCGAACCTGAGACCTCTGCCTTCGGAGGGCAGCGCTCTATCCAGCTGAGCTACGGGCGCTCGGCACCGTTGCGGGTGAGGATACTACGGTTTTAATATCAGTCTGTCTAGTGCTTTTTAAATCGGAATGATTCATTTGTTTACCCTTTATTCATTTTTTTATAAGTCAATATGAAAAAACGGCCTCTATTGCCAATTTTACAGCATATCGTGCTATTCAGAGCAAGGATCACAAATGTCCACGGTAATAATAATAAGCAAATCTAAGCAATTTTAGCTGGCGACCAATGCGGCTCGGTTGTGATAACAGCCGGTATAGCCATTCTAGCCCGAGATCTTGCCAACGCTTTGGCGCGCGTTTAGCACGACCGGTAAAGACATCATAGGTGCCGCCGACGCCCATATATAAAGCATTAGGATAGAGTTGGTAGCAATCACGGATAAAAATTTCCTGTTTTGGTGATCCCAGCGCCACTGTTACTATTACCGCCCACTGGCAGCAATACGGGTAAGTAATGTTTCTCGTTGTTCGGCTGTGAAATAACCGTCTTGGCTGCCGACTATATTGACGTTCCACTGCATACGTAATTTTTCTTCAGTTTGGGTGAGAACCTCTGGTTTGCCACCCACCAGGAATACCGGTGTGTTCTGTTGTCCTGCCCGTTGCATTAATGCTGGCCATAGGTCGGCTCCTGCCACGCGTGAGACTTCAGCTTGCGGGTATTTACGACCGATAGCATTTACCATACTAATACCATCAGCATAGAGATAGTCGGCATTATCGAGTAAAGTACGCAGTTCAGTATCTTGTTCCGCCGTCAATAACTTTTCTGCATTCATTGCCACCAGTGTTCCGGTTTTAACCTGATTGTTATCGAATAGATAATTAATCGTTTGATCCCTATCACGAAAGCCAAAAATCTTGAAGCCACGTACATCATATTTGGGGATAAGCATATTGGAACCCATTATTTTATCCTTATAAAGAATACAGATCCGAGGTGAATAGGCTTTTTGCAAAACCTACTAGTGCTGTGGATTCTGCGTTACGTGGTGCTCGCAATCCTCACGTACTCGCATGTACACAGCGGTTGCTGTGCTCCAGGTGCCTTGACTTCACACTACACCCGCTACGGTTTTGCAAGAAGTCTAATGATTAATCTGTATATCTTATCCGTTGTTTAATCAAACCACCCGTATTGAATAACCAATACAGTAGTTTTGCCAGTAGTAGGCAGGTAAAAAAAATGATAGTGAAAAACACGACACGTGATATAAACGAGTCCAGTCCTTCACGTGCTAATACGATCATATTGAAAATTGCGCCAAAGCAGAAACTTTGTAGAATCGCCGCTTTATAACGGTTCGTTTCAGTAAGACCTTGTTGGTATAACCAATCAAACCATTTAATAATCAGTCCTACCGCCACGGCACCAAGAGGAATAAAGAGTACTCCACCCATGACAAGCAATGAGCCTAATAACGTTGGAGAAATAGCGAGACCCGAATGGTTATCCAATAAATCCTGGGTGAAATAATTCGCCGTGTTAAGGACGAAATGAGGGCGATCAGGCCACAGAAAACCAGGAATAAAGACGTAAAAATCACGAATGATCGGGGCTAATCCCTGAAAATCTATTTTGTCATAGTTTTGCAATAATAACGCCAGATTCTCCCACGGTGAGAAGGTATCACGTGTTAAATAGAGAAAAGTGTAGAAGGCTTCCGTACCATTAACATCAAGGTTATAACGTTTTAATGCTAGCCAGAACATACTCACAACGCCGAATACCGCGGCCATAAATAACATTGATAAGGTTATCCAGCCACGGGCAATACCCATAAACAGAAACAATGCAAAAGCAATAATAATATTTGCACGCGTACCGCCAACGATAATGTAAGTCAGCATACCAAACGTCAGTGTGCTAGCCAGAAAAAATATCCAAGCACGCTTACTCTGTTTGAGAAAATACACCACTAGCATTGCTGGGATAAAAAAATAAAAAAAACGTTTTAAGGCGACGACAGAAACATCGCGGGAAAAAATTTGGCTATAAGAATTGAGTTTGAATAATAGAAAACCATTTTGCAGGAAAAATACGCCAAGGGTCACGATTGCCACTAATGCCAACAATATCCAGGTTAGATTGGCTTCCACTCGATTTATGGTGAAAAGTGGTTGGTGCTGCTGAGTAAGTGGCTGACGCAAAAGTGTTTTATAAGTTATATAGTAAATGGCGTAAAAAGAAGTTGCCGTTAGTAGTGCATAGAGCAGGTACTCCGCCGGTGAGACAACAACATTAAATTGAAATACCAATAGGCAAGTCAGAGGGAAACCGAAATAAAAAGTCAGTAAATACAGCATGGAAAAGAGCACATTAAAGTTAAAGCGTACGCGTCTGAATTCTTGATAGGTCAAGATGAAGATAAAGCTTACCGCGATCAAATAAACGCCTAACAAACCGCTGAATTGTTCTAGGGTCATTTATCTTTTCCTGTCGTTATTAATACTTATGTTATTGGCGTTTATTGTCATCAGTGCTTGTCGCCAACCATCAATATAGTTGGGATTGAAAAAAGTGATCGATTGTTTATCCAACTCAGCAAGCTGGTATTGTGCCTTACGCAGGAGCTGTTCATCGAGAGTATCACCGTAGAAGAAAAAGGGGATATATTGTTCAGCTAAATCCTGCCAGAATGGATTATGGCGGCTAAGGACACAAGGCACAGCTAATTGAGTTAATAAACAGAGGGTGCCGATACCTTGTTGTCGTTGGAAAATAAAATAGCCCAGATCGCATTGACGCAAAATAGTTAAATAATCATCAAATGCCATCTGTTGTGTCAGTATACGTAGCCTTTCCGGCGCAAATAGAGTCAGCCCCTCTCTTCTGACTCGCTCTATATAAGTGTCATTATTCTGTGGATAACCCATCGGCAAGATCACCATAACATCAGAGCCAAATTGCTGATAAATGGCTTTAAGGGCTTCAATATGGCGGTTAGTCACATCACCGGAGTTACCGACGAGAATAGTCATGTGACAGGTTGACGGTTTTGCCAAATTATTTCTTTCCCCACCCTCTATCTTTTTGCTGTTAGTAGTGAGTGCAGGATCCATACGGGTTGGAAAATAGAGTAAGGACGTCGCTACCTGTGGATGACGTTGCTGAAAATAAAGTAAATCACCACGGGTCGCAAAAACATGCCCGACTTTGCCTTGTGCTATACGCCGTAGCAGATAAAACAGACGAAATTTCCAATGAGGGGTGACTTCATATAAATCAGCTCCCCACACATGCCAATATACTTGCGCTGATTTAATTTTCCCGCACAACAGTGCCAGCCATAACATGACATTGAATTGTCCATGCCAGAAAAAGTGTTTGTTCCGATTCTTCTGAGCTTGTGTAATCACTGCTTTGGCGAGCGTTTTTTTATCGCAGTATGTTTCAATGGTCAGTTTGGTAAATGCATTAAAAGGTGCTACATCTTGTGTTACGACCATAAAATACTGCCCTTGCTGCTTTTGTTCAGCTAAGAGAGGCACTAGTACATCATTAAAGAAACGCAATACCGTCAGATTATGATGTGGGATGTCCGATCCCAATACGTGAATAAGGGCCTTCATGCTTATCTATATTATGTTCGTCGACAATAAATGAAAAATGCACCGCTACACAGGGCAAAATAAACGATATACGTTGCCATATAGGCCTGTGCCGCGCCAAGAGCACCATGCAGAGGAATTAACCAATGCGTAAAACCTGTTAGCAGTAAGAATTGGCTTATTTCAGTTAATAAATAGAAACGTAATGATGCTTTTGCAATCACCAGATAACCAAAAACATAAGATCCCACTTTCAATACATCTCCCACCAGCTGCCAGGCAAAGAGATCACGCATGGCGGCGAAATGGTTGGAGAACAATAACCAGATGGCAAAATCACGCAACAGCCAAACCAACAGACTGATAGTTGCTACCGTCGGTAGTACAAATTTCAATGAACGCAGGATCTCACGAGCGATATCGTCTTTATCTTGCAATCGTGACAAAGTAGGCAGCAAATATACGGTAAAGGATGCGGTGATAAATTGTAGATAAGCATCCGAGATACTACTTACCCCTTGCCAAATCCCCACAGCCTGCCAGCTGTAGTCGTTAGCCAGCAGATTGCGCATCATTACGTACGCTAGCGGTAGGGTTGCTGAAGTGATCAACGCCATGATGGTGAATTTACCTAGCTGGCTAACCCGTTTTTTATCCCAACCTAATTTCAAATAGTGGAATGGGATCGCTTTACGGCGACCCAATAACAAAAATGCCGGGATCATCACCAATGCAGGTACGAGAGCCAAGCCCAGTAGTGCTCCTGAGTAACCACCCAGCCGGAAAGCAAAATAATAGACTGCTACGCCTATCAGGCTACCGGTGATAACGGCTAAGGCGTTACCGGCAGCATCACGATAGCCTTTCAAAATTGCCAAAAATAAATTAGCGTAGGCGATACCCATTTGGATAAAAGCGAGTGCGCGCACCACATTTTGATAATCAGCGGATCCAAATAACGCGATACTGATCGGTTTGGCCGCTAACAGAAAAATCAGCGCTAGTAGAGTAGAAAATCCGAATACCAGAGTTGATGACGTTCCTAGCAGCGTCCGTAACTTTTCAGGTTGTCGAGAATATTCAGCAACATATTTGGTAACACCGTTAAAAATACCGGCACCAGACAACACAGCTAATACTGTGATTAATTGGCGAAAATTCCCTGCCTGACCCACGCCACTAGGGCCAAAAGTGACCGCGAGCAACTTAATCACGACCAGCCCGACACCAATTTTTATTAGCGTAGAACCCGTCGTCCAGATCGATGCTTTTGCCAGCGACATATCAGGAAAAAAAACTTAGCGTGGCATTGATGACCTTTTGCTGATCGGCATCAGTCAGGTTGTAAAACAGGGGTAGACGCACTAGACGTTCACTTTGTGATCGAGTAAAGCGATCTTCACCCGAAAAACGCCCAAACTTTTCACCCATAGAGCAAGTATGCAATGGAATATAGTGGAATACTGTCAAAATATCCGAATTTTTCATATGGTTAATGAAGGCGTCACGATCATCTATATCACGCAATTTAATATAAAACATGTGGGCATTATGTATGAGATCAGCAGGGATCGTGGGCAGTTCAATTCGTTTACTGTCCCCCAGTGGCGTTAAACTTTGATAATAGCAGTTCCACAATACTAGACGGCGCTGGTTAATTTGTTCTGCATGTTCTAGCTGACCCCACAGATAGGCGGCCTGTATATCTGACATCAGGTAACTGGAACCAATATCACGCCAAGTGTATTTATCCACCTGACCACGGAAGAATTGGCTACGATTAGTGCCTTTTTCGCGGATAATTTCAGCGCGTTCGATCAATGTAGCATCGTTCAGCAAGATCGCGCCCCCTTCACCCCCCGCGCTGTAATTTTTGGTTTCATGAAAGCTAAAACAGCCAATATCGCCGATACTTCCTAACGCTTTGCCCTTGTATGTCGACATGACGCCTTGAGCGGCATCTTCGACGACAAATAAGCGATATTTTTTTGCCAGCGCCATAATGGCATCCATTTCGCAAGCCACCCCTGCGTAATGCACAGGAACAATAACGCGAGTTTTATCCGTGATTGCCGCCTCAATTTTGCTTTCATCAATGTTCATGGTATCTGGTCGGATATCAACAAACCGTATTTCTGCACCACGTAGTACAAATGCATTAGCGGTAGAGACAAAAGTAAAGCTCGGCATGATCACTTCGTCACCGGGCCTAATATTGAGTAACAACGCCGCCATTTCTAGCGACGCAGTACAAGAGGGGGTGAGCAACACTTTCGGGCAATCAAAGTGCTGTTCCATCCATTTTTGGCAGCGCTGAGTAAATCCACCATCACCGCTGAGTTTGCCGCTAGTGATCGCTTCCTGCATATAAGCCAATTCGCCGCCGACGACAGGGGGTGAGTTAAATGGAATCATTTTTGTCCTTTGTATAACCAATACGCGGTATTTTCAATTAAGGCACCACTGCGGATATAAAGACGCAAAGCGGCAATATTATTTATTTGTGTGGCAACATGTAACCGACGTAAGCTCCGCTGCTGGCACCATTTTTTTGCTGCTAACATCAGTTGCATGCCGATACCTTTACCTGCCATTTTAGGAAATAGCGCTAATAAACCGATACGGGCAGCACCATTTTTTAAATCACGTAAGGTAACAAAACCTGCTGGCTGACCTTGAGCATCGTCGAGTAATAAACATTGATCATCAAAGGTGCCCTGTACCGCTTTCTCAACCCAAAGAGCGTATAGACGCCCGCTGTCTTGTGGATGATACCAGGGTGCACGAAAACGACTCGCTGCAAAGGCTTCTGCCGCCACTTGGCGTAACCGCGGAATATCATCGACTGTTGCCAAGCGACTTGTTGTTAGCTGATTTTCCATATTGATCGTCAGCACCAAATCAACTTCTCCTGTGACCCATTGAAAGCCGAGTGAATACAAAGCGTCCGACAAATCGACACGATCGGTGGGAATTTTGGCTTGAATTAAGCGATATCCACTCATTTTAGATGAATTGACTAATGGTGCTCTGGGCGAAAAATTTAGCTTCGCACTCTTGATCTGGAAAAATTCACTTTCCCAGAGAAGGGGTTCAATATTGGCGTGGACGCACATTTAACAGATCCAACAGATATTTACCGTAACTGGTTTTTGCCAAGGATGTTGCTGTGTGTTTTATGGCTTCGTCATCCAACCATTTATTGTGCCAAGCAATCTCTTCTAGACAGGCAATTTTAAAACCTTGACGTTTTTCAATCGTTTGTACAAATGTGCTTGCCTCGATCAAACTGTCATGGGTACCGGTATCCAGCCACGCGAAACCACGGCCTAACAATTCAACAGCTAATGCGTTACGTTCTAGGTACATGCGATTGATACAGGTGATCTCTAGTTCGCCACGATCTGAAGGTTTTAGCTGCTTAGCAAAATCAACCACCCGATGATCATAAAAATACAGTCCGGTTACTGCCCAATTCGATTTTGGCTTGTTGGGTTTTTCTTCAATGGATAAGGCTCGGAAACAATTATCAGTCTGCTTATCTTCAAATTCCACCACACCAAAGCGCTCTGGGTCCATCACCTGATAACCGAATACGGTCGCTCCCTTCTGATTAGCAACCGCTATCTCTAGTTTTGTTTTAAAACCTTGACCGAAAAAAATATTATCACCCAAGACCAGACAACAGTTTTCATTGTTGATAAATTCTTCGCCAATCAAAAAGGCTTGTGCTAATCCATCCGGGCGAGGCTGGATTGCATAACTCAGATGAATGCCAAATGCAGCCCCGTCGCCTAACAAACGCTTAAAAGAAGGGAGATCTTCTGCTGTCGAAATAAGCAAAATATCGCGTATCCCCGCCAACATCAACACTGATAATGGGTAATAAATCATCGGCTTATCATAGACTGGTAGCAGTTGTTTAGAGACACCGCGGGTAATGGGATGTAACCGCATCCCCGAGCCACCTGCCAGAATAATGCCTTTCATATACACTCCTAAATCAAACCACTCGAAGAGGAATTGTCCTGAAGAGGACGCCACCAAGATTCGTTTTTTAAATACCAATTGACGGTTTTACGCAGACCACTGTCGAATGTTTCCTGTGGACGCCAGCCCAGCTCACGTTCAATTTTTCCCGCATCAATGGCATAACGCTTATCATGACCCGGGCGATCGGTAACATGGGTTATCAAATCACGATATTGTTTAACGCCTACCGGTTTCTGTGGCGTGAGTTCTTCTAACAGCGTACAGATAGTTTCAACCACTTCCCTATTTTTACGCTCGTTATGCCCACCAATATTGTAGGTTTCGCCAACAACACCTCGTATCGCTACTTGATATAGTGCACGCGCATGATCTTCAACAAATAACCAGTCGCGTATTTGATCACCCTGACCATACACCGGCAGCGGTTTGCCGGCCAAGGCATTGAGGATCATCAGTGGGATCAATTTCTCTGGAAAATGGTAGGGACCATAATTATTAGAACAGTTAGTGATCAGAGTGGGCAAACCGTAGGTTCTTAACCATGCGCGTACTAAATGATCACTGGCAGCTTTTGAAGCAGAATAAGGGCTACTCGGTGCATAAGGGGTGCTTTCAGTAAATAAATCGTTTGTGCCTTGCAAATCACCATAAACTTCATCTGTTGAGATATGATGAAAACGAAAGGTTGATTTTATATCAACGGAGACTCCGCTAAAGTAATGGCGCGCGGCTTCTAACAAGGTATAAGTTCCTACCACGTTAGTTTCAATAAATGCGGCTGGCCGATTAATCGAACGATCAACATGGCTTTCCGCTGCCAGGTGCATCACCACATTGGGCTGATAATGCGTAAATATCTGATCCAGTTTATTCCGGTCACAAATATCCACTTGTTGAAAAGCATAACGATCACTGTTTTTTACTTTATCGAGAGACGCAAGATTACCTGCGTAAGTGATTTTATCTACCACGACCACCGTATCTGTCGTGTCATTAATAATATGTCTCACTACAGCCGAGCCGATAAAACCTGCCCCACCGGTGACTAAAATACATCTCACCGCCATACCCCTTTGCTATCAATAATCCAGGACTGTTTGATATCTTCCGCCTTGATTGCTTTAAACTCGTGGTGATCGACTAACATCAACAAAATATCGGCGATTTGTAATGCGCTATCTGTATCTGTAAGCTTCATCTGACTTGTTTGTGATGGTGGTAATTGCTCTATATTAGGTTCGACTGCCCAGGTTTCCCCTGCATGCCATTCGGCAACCAGACTCGCGATTGCCAGCGCTGGACTTTCACGCAAATCGTCAATATCGGGTTTGAATGCCAAGCCAAAGCAGGCGATTTTCACTTCAGCGGCACGTTTATTGGTGGTTTTGATACAATCAGCGACAGCAGCCTTGACCCGATCAATTATCCACTGCGGTTTAGCGTCGTTCACTAAACGCGCGGTGTGAATTAAATGCGCTAGCTGCGGATTTTGCGCTACGATAAACCAGGGGTCAACAGCAATACAGTGCCCCCCACACCCGGCCCCGGCTGTAAAATATTTACCCGTGGATGACGATTCGCCAGATTGATCAATTCCCATACGTCGATAGCTTGTTCATCACAAATCAATGATAATTCATTAGCAAAGGCGATATTAACATCGCGAAAACTATTCTCGGTGAGTTTGCACATCTCAGCAGTACGGCATTGTGTCACTACACATTCACTTTGTAGAAAGATTTGATATAACTCGCAGGCACGCGCAGAACAGGTGGCGCTCATACCTCCAATCACACGATCATTTTGAATCAGCTCGACCATCACTCGTCCCGGTAAAACACGTTCGGGACAATAAGCAATATTAATATCTGCTTTTTCATCCATTTGCTGAGGAAAACTAAGATCAGGGCGTGCTTGTGCAAGCCATTGAGCCATTTTCTCGGTAGCACCCACTGGTGAAGTGGATTCTAAAATAACCAGATTACCTTTCTGCAATACCGGTGCAATGGATTTTGCGGCGGATTCAACAAAAGACATGTCTGGTTGGTGATCATCTTGCAACGGTGTTGGTACAGTGATCAAAAATGCATCAGAAGCTAAAGGCTGATTTACCGCTTGTAGAAAATCCTTGGCAACCGCGTTTTTCACTGCATTACCTAAATCCGGCTCTACAATATGAATTTCTCCACGATTAATGGTAGCAACAGTATCTGCATTAACGTCAACACCGATCACCTTCACTTTGTGAGAAGCAAAAATAGCCGCAGTGGGTAAGCCGATATATCCTAAGCCGATCACCGAAATTGTTGCAAAATTCGTCGTTGCAGCCTCTTCTTTTGCAAAATGTATTGTTGTAGAACTCATAATATGACCCACTGATCTTTTAACGTAGCAAGGATGTATTGGCAGGCTTTTCCGTCACCGTAAGGATTATGTGCCTGGCTCATTTTATTATATTCATTTTTATCAGTCAGCAGACGGCTCACACCCTCAACGATCTTATCGATGCGGGTACCGACCAATCTGACAGTACCATAGTCCACCGCTTCTGGACGTTCAGTCGTATCTCGCATGACCAATACAGGTTTACCTAATGAAGGTGCTTCTTCCTGGATCCCCCCGAATCAGTTAAAATGAGGTAGGATCTGTTCATCAGGTAAACAAAGGGTAGGTAATCTTGTGGTTCTATCAAAAAAATGTTTTCAATGCCGTTTAAAATACGCTTGGCGGGTTCACTGACGTTCGGATTTAAATGAACAGGGTACACCAGTTGTACTTTGGGATGTGACCTGGAAATCATCGCCAACGCACTGCATACCCGTTCAAAACCCCCACCAAAATTTTCCCGCCGATGTCCTGTAACCAGAATCATCTTTTTTTCGTCATCGAGGAAGGCATATTGTTTGAGTAATTCATCGTTTTCCGTGGCACGATCACGTGCCCAAAACAGAGCATCAATCACCGTATTACCAGTAACAAAAATACGGTTTTCAGGCAGGGATTCCCGTAGTAGGTTTTGCCGTGCATTGGCTGTCGGTGCAAAATGGTACATCGCCAGTCGTCCAGTCAATTGACGGTTAGCCTCTTCTGGCCAAGGAGAATAAACATTTCCGGTGCGCAAACCGGCCTCAACATGTCCAACAGGAATACGCTGATAGAATGCAGCCAAACTGGTAGCAAAGGTCGTGGTGGTGTCACCATGAACCAGGATAACATCAGGTTTAAATTCCTCCAGAATCGGTTTTAAACCCGCCAGAATAAGACAAGTAATTTCTGTCAATCCCTGACTTGGCTTCATAATGTTGAGATCATAGTCTGGTTGGATCTCAAAGAGTGTGAGCACTTGATCTAACATCTCTCGATGCTGTGCAGTGACACACACCCTTACATTGAAGAATGTATCTGCAGTCAAAGCGCGAACCAGGGGTGCCATCTTGATGGCCTCAGGTCTGGTACCAAAAACAGTCAACACTTTCACGCGTGAATCTCTTAAGGTCAGTAAACGACAGACGAAGCCTGTAACATACTAATACGACGTGACAAAACGATACCTGCGCCGATTAATCCGCCAATGGCACCCCACATTATCATCAGAAAAGCACGCCTTGGGCTGCTACGGGTAACAGGTTCTTCCGGTGTTTGTAGATAACGGTAGGTCTGGAATTTTGCATCTAGAGTCGGTTTTACATTTAATGTTGCTAGAAGCGCCCGGTTTTGGTCGTAATCAGGACCAAAATTTTCACCGGATGCTTCTAGCATCTCCAAACGCGCTTGTAGTATTGGCCTACCGAGTAGAAACAATTCGGAGTTAGGCAGTTGTTCGGTTGAAACGTCCGTCTGATTACGGTTTATCTTTTGCTGACTGGCGATTTTCAAAGCTTGCTGTACTCTATTTAGCTCACGTGTATAAACAGCATGTGTGACCGCCTCTTGTTGTTTAATTTGCGCTTTGATTGCTTGCGTTCGAGCCGCCCAAGCTCCCTGGATCTCATCATTCAAGTGGCTGGTTGCTCGCTTGTTGGCAAAATTGACATATTGACGTAATAAAGTATTCGCTTCTGCTGCAGTTTCGGCGATCAGTTTCACACTGTCGTTGAGCATTTTTTTATTATCACGTACTGAGACCGAAATATCGTTGACTAATTCGTCAAGTAATCGTGCGTCAGTTTGAGTATCATCTTGTTGACGTTGCTTGTAGTAATCACTTTGGCGCCAGAAATCGCGGCGCGTATCATAGGCCGCTAATTGGGTAGTAAATTCATTATATGCTTCATCAGGAATACTCGGCCGCTCATTACTGGGGGTAGAGCCAGAGATATGCATATCCAAATTGCGTAAAAGTTGCTGCTGTGAATAATATCCAGCCAAACTATTGACAGTGGGCTTATCTGTGATCGCCACTGCGATCCACCGCGGCTTCATTAAATAGGAAACTGCCAAAGCAATAAGGGCAAACAAAATGACCATCCCCATAATCCATAGTTTGCCACACCATAGACTACGGCAAAGACCATGAATATCCAATTCGTTATCAACGAGCAACCCATTGTTTGTCACATTTTTTTCTACGGACATTGTTTTTGTGGACGCCGCTTTTGTAGATGTAGACATAGCTTCTACCTTCATCACTAAACCCCTGGTTAAGATATATGTTTAGTCGCTCCCCGTATCCGACGTTTTACGCGTTTGATGAAACGTGCCACGCGCCAAGCTCGTTTAATACAGTAGCCATATATAAAAAATACCAGAAAAAATAATAACAACATTATCCATTCTGGCACAAAAGTCAGATATTCACCCATCATACCTACGGCAGCAAGCAATACAGCAGCCAACGTAATTAACACAAAAGCTTGTCTCGACGTGAAACCCGCCCGCATGATCAGATGGTGGATGTGTTGACGATCAGGTAAAAACGGGTTCATGCCTTTGCGTAAACGACGGTACATAATGGCGATCATATCCATCAGAGGAATAGCAATAATCCATAATGCGGTGACCGGTTTGATCGGATGTGAAACACCCTGTGTAGTTTGTAACAATAGCCACATTGCGGTAAAACCGATCAGTGTGCTGCCTGCATCACCCATAAAAACTTTATAGCGATGTCCTAATAAACCGAGGTTTAACAAAATATAGGGCATAATGGCGGCAATCATCGCAAAACACCATAAAGCGACTTCAAAGTGGTTTTTTTGATATAACAATATGCCGAGTGCGCCAAAGGAAACACAGGATAGTCCACCTAATAGGCCATCTATCCCATCAACCATATTGAAAGCATTGATTGATGCCCAAACGGAAAGTAGTGTGATCACGTAAGCAAAGGGGCCTAATCCTAATTCCCAGGAACCGAACACATGACCAAAACTGCATAGATACAGCCCGGCGTAAACCATCATCACAATGCCCACCAATGCTTGTACTAAGGCGCGGATCTTGATACTGATATCAAACCTGTCATCCAGTGCACCTATTAGCACCAACACGCCCGCACAGGCTAAATAGAGCCTGAAATGAGGAATATTCTGGCTACTGTTTAGAAAAGCAAAACAAATACTCGCATAAACCGAGATACCACCAACCAAAGGGATCAGACCCTGATGACATTTACGATGATTAGGTTTATCGACCAAACCAACCTTTTTTGCCACTATGCGTGCGAAAAACAAAAAGGCTAGAGAAAACAGGAAGATGATTAGAATTTCTATACTCATTGTGAGTAAAAATCTCGTTTAACAGCGCTTGGAAAAAATGAACCTCACTCGCTACGGTGTCGAAAGAGCCTTGGCAGACCTCTTGAGAAACCTACTGTGTTGCGCGGGTCTAGCTTCATACATGAGACTTTTTGCAAAACCTACTATGTGCCACAAAACTACGTGCTGCAAATTTTGCGTTACCTGGCGCTTACAATCCCTTATGTATTCGCGTGCACTGTGCAGTTACTGCGCTTCAAGTGTTTTGACTTCACATAACGAACGACGGTTTTGCAAGAAGTCTATTGTAATTTCACACCACCGGTTACGATTTTGCAAGAGGCCTCGTGTTTAAGAGCCAGTTCGAAATCTTTTGTGCTCGCTGATATTTCGTCAAAAACGAGCTCAAAATGCTCATTTACTCCCTTTTGCTGTATACAAAGGGTAAACTGCGCTTTTTTGCTCGTTTTTTCCTCGTCTGAACTGTCGCTCAAGAAGATTTGGAACAGGCTCTAAGTGGTGTCTTGACTATTGACGAAGTTATTAACGTGAATGTTTTTTCATCATTTCGAAGAATTCATCGTTAGTTTTACACTGTACCAATTTGCCTAGGAGGTACTCCATAGCTTCAACTTTCCCCATTGGATGGAGCACTTTACGTAAAATAAACATTTTTTGTGACTCGTCAGGAGTCGTGAGTAGTTCTTCTTTACGTGTACCAGAACGATTGAACTCAATTGCCGGGAAAATGCGTTTGTCAGCAATTTCACGCGATAAACACATTTCACAGTTACCAGTACCTTTAAATTCTTCAAAGATAACTTCATCCATTTTAGAACCGGTATCGACCAGCGCAGTGGCCAGGATGGTCAGGCTGCCTCCTTCCTCAACGTTACGGGCGGCACCAAAAAAACGTTTAGGTCGCTGTAAAGCGTTAGCATCGACACCACCGGTTAAAACTTTCCCTGAAGCTGGCACTACCGTGTTGTAGGCACGAGCCAAACGAGTAATTGAATCGAGCAGGATGATAACATCCTTTTTATGTTCAACCAGACGTTTGGCTTTATCAATGACCATTTCAGCTACTTGCACATGACGGGATGCGGGTTCATCAAAAGTAGAAGCAATCACTTCACCTTTAACTGAACGTTGCATGTCTGTCACTTCTTCTGGACGCTCATCAATCAGTAGTACCATCAAAACAGCGTCTGGATAATTATAGGCAATGCTGGAGGCAATATTTTGCAACAAAACTGTTTTACCCGCTTTTGGTGCTGCAACGATCAAACCACGTTGACCAAGACCAATGGGAGTAGCCAGATCCAATACACGGGCGGTTATATCTTCTGTTGAACCATTACCACGCTCCATACGTAAACGTGAGTTAGCATGTAAAGGTGTCAGATTTTCAAACAAAATTTTATTACGGGAGTTTTCTGGTTTATCGTAGTTAACTTCACTCACTTTCAATAGGGCAAAATAACGTTCACCTTCTTTCGGTGGACGGATTTTACCAGAAATCGTGTCGCCAGTACGCAGGTTGAAACGACGAATCTGGCTGGGAGAAACATAAATATCGTCGGGACCGGCAAGGTAGGAACTGTCTGCAGAGCGGAGAAAACCAAATCCATCCGGTAATATCTCCAATACGCCATCACCAAAGATATCGGCTCCACTTTTTGCGTGTTGCTTAAGAATAGCGAAGATAATGTCTTGTTTACGCATGCGAGCGAGACTTTCCAGCTTCATCTCTTCTTCGCCAAGTTTTACTAATTCAGGGACTGACTTATTCTTTAATTCGGTAAGATTCATAATGGTGGGTTCTTTTAACTCGGGGTATGTCTCGAAGTATTGTTGTGAAAGGCACGGCAACGTCACCCGGGCCAGTTCAATGGAGCATTCCATAACCACCGGCGGTAATAACGTAAATAATAAACCATGCCAGATTTGCGCAAAAACGGCGGCTTCAAAATTAAATGTTTAGACTAATTTTACAAAAAGATTAAGTGGTCAAAAAATGGGTTAAGGCAATGACTACTTTCAACGCAGTTTATTCCCATATAGGCTATTCCCAACACTATCCGTCATTAAGTACAGTCTATTCTCAAAACAGATTATTTCAACATAGAATAAAAACTTAGGTTGATCATTCGATACTATAGAATTTGACGTTACAGAATTTTTTGGATGCTACAAACCCGGGTGTTGCCTGTAGCACATGCTGACACATAGCTTCTGTTAAATCTAACATGCTTCTTTGCAGGCGTCTAGCAGTCAGTGAGAGAAACTCCGTTTTACGTTGAACACCCGTTTTGACAGCGCTAACGTAGATTATAGATTAGCGTCGAGAAATTTTTTGAGTTCATCTTTAGATAAACCCCCTACACGGGTCGCCACAATTTTCCCCTCTTTGAACAGCAACAATGTGGGGATACTACGGACACTGTATTCTACTGCTATTTCTCTTCCTCCTCCGTGTATATGTCCATCGATATTCAACTTAGCGACAGTCAGTTTACCTGCATACTCGTCAGCAATTTCATTGAGTATCGGAGCAATCGCTTTACATGGAGAACACCACTCAGCCCAAAAGTCCACTAGCACTGGACCATTTGCTTGTAGCACCTCAGCATCAAAGTTGCTGCCTTGCAAATGCTTTATTTTATCACGCATAATTTACTCCGAAGGATTGTATCAACCTGTCCGATATAGTACTAATCGAAAAAAGGTTGATTTTATTTCACCTGATACGCTTTCGTAAAATGATAATTAGCTGATATTCTACCATACTATGAGCAAAACACATTTGACTACACAGAAGTTTTCCGACTTCGCCCTGCACCCGCTGGTTATAGAGGCTCTTGAGAGCAAAGGATTTCATCATTGCACGCCTATCCAGGCATTAGCTTTGCCACTCACCCTAACCGGTCGAGATGTCGCGGGTCAGGCGCAAACCGGTACAGGAAAGACGCTAGCATTCTTGGTGTCTACTTTTCATTGTTTGCTTTCCTCGCCCGCGCAAAAAGGGCGACAAACTAATCAACCACGTGCTTTAATTATGGTGCCGACACGTGAATTAGCCGTACAGATCCACGCTGATGCAGAATCATTATCCAGGACAACCAAGCTAAAATTGGGTTTAGCTTACGGAGGCGATGGCTACGATAAACAACTTAAGATATTGGGAGACGGTGTCGATATTCTGATTGGTACCACGGGTCGTATCATTGACTATGCCAAACAGAACTACATTAATCTGGGTGCTATTCAGGCAATGGTATTGGATGAAGCCGATCGTATGTATGACCTTGGTTTTATCAAGGATATTCGTTGGCTTTTCCGGCGTATGCCGCCGGTAGAAAAACGCTTGAATATGCTATTTTCCGCAACCCTTTCTTACCGCGTGCGTGAGCTCGCTTTTGAACAAATGAACAATGCCGAATCTGTTGAAGTAGAGCCGTTACAAAAAACGGGTTATCGTATTCAGGAAGAGCTATTTTACCCTTCAAGTGAAGAAAAAATGCGTCTGCTACAAACACTGATTGAAGAAGAATGGCCAGATCGTTGCATTATTTTTTCTAATACCAAACAGTGTTGTGAAGATATTTGGGGGCATTTAGCCGCTGATGGTCATCGGGTGGGGTTATTGACCGGTGACGTCGTGCAAAAAAAACGTCAGCGTATTTTAGACGATTTTACCAAAGGCAATCTGGATATTTTGGTTGCCACTGATGTCGCAGCTAGGGGGCTGCATATTCCGCTAGTGACTCATGTTTTCAACTATGATCTACCTGATGATTGTGAAGATTACGTTCACCGCATTGGTCGTACCGGACGTGCAGGGGAAAGCGGTCATTCAATCAGCCTTGCTTGTGAAGAGTACGCACTGAATTTACCCGCAATCGAGACCTATATCGGTCATAGTATTCCGGTAAGCAAGTATAACAGCGATGTATTGTTAACCGATTTACCACAAGCAAAACATTTGCAACATAGTAGTCGTAGTGGTGGACACCCTCGCCGTCACCCGACATCTCGCTCAGCAACACGTAGTCATAATGGTACAACACGCCATAACCGTAAACGAGTAGGCGGATAATATGATGTCGAGTACCCCTTCTTTTTATGCTGCCATCGATCTTGGATCCAACAGTTTTCATCTGTTGGTAGTGCGTGAGGTGGCTGGCAGCCTGCAAATCCTGACCCGCATCAAGCAAAAAGTACGTTTAGCTGCGGGTTTAGATGCTCAACAGCGTCTATCATCGGCAGCGATGGAGCGTGGTTGGCAATGTTTAAAATTATTTACAGCGCCTTTACAAGCGGTTCCACACAATCAAATTCGTGTAGTGGCAACCGCCGCATTGAGGTTGGCTTCGAACGCAGATGAATTTCTACAAACGGCTAACAATATTCTGAATTGTCCTGTTGAAGTGATCAGTGGTGAGGAAGAAGCACGACTCATTTATCATGGTGTAGCACAGACTACCGGTGGAACGGAAAAACGTTTAGTCGTTGATATTGGTGGTGGTAGCACCGAGATTATCGCTGGCAAGGGGCCAAAGCCAATATTTTAGTCAGTCTACCCATGGGTTGTGTCACTTGGCTGGATCGTTATTTTAACGATTATTCTTTGACCAGGAAAAATTTTGTTCAAGCAGGACAGAGCGCTCGAGAGATAATCAAGCCAGTAGTTGCAAGTTTTCGTCAATATGGTTGGCAAATTTGTCTCGGCGCTTCTGGTATTGTGCAAAGCTTACAAGAGATCATGATCGCTCAAGGCATGGGTGAGCTGATCACCTTGGCAAAATTACAGCAATTGAAGCGACGAGCGATTGAGTGCGGCAAACTAGAAAAGTTAACGATCACGGGGCTAACACCGGAACGAGCATTAGTTTTTCCCAGTGGTTTGTCGATTCTAATCGCCATTTTTCAAGAACTGAGTGTCACAAGTATGCAGCTCGCGGGCGGTGGGTTACGTGAGGGCTTGCTGTATGAAATGCTGGGCTTACCTGTGTGAGGATTTTAGTGAACCAGGTAGCGTATCCTATTGTTTTCTTCTGTACTCGTTTGTCTGCAATAATCAACCAATTTTTGCAAATCCGTTTCATATTGCTGAAAAGAAAATTTCACTTGGCTAAGAGAAGCTTTGCCCGGCGTGAAGGCATCATTAATCACTAACCATTGTGTACCGATCAGCAAATGAAGTTGCAGGCCATGTTGCATCACCTGTAAAAAAACGCGACGTCATCCCAAAGCAGATGAAACCGCCCGACTCCGGCGCCAAGAAAAAATAGAGGGCCACGTTTTTTGCAAGCAGATACGTCATGATTATATAGCAGGGGCCATGTAACATGATTGATTTGATCAGTAAATATTATTTAATATCAATACATTAGTGTAAATTTTACAGTCAACTTATACGGCCCCTGCTATATTGCTAAACGTAAATAAGCTATTTAAGAGAATTTTTTATCAACTCATCTCGGTTGGATTACTATTTTTCAATACTTTTAATTATCCTCGAATAAATAAAGACAATTAATTTTTTATTTAATTATATAAAATCTTATCGTCTATAAAATTACAATAAACTCAATTCGGGATAAGTATAACTAATTGAAATTATCATGGTGTAAAAAAACTATAATGAGAAGACGTACCAAAAATTGTATTTTTAAGTTTCAAATACCTACTTTTTCATAATCATTAAGCCAACATCTTTATCAAATTCATTTAAAAACAAATAGTTACTTAATTTTGTCCCTAACTGAGATTATAATAGAGAAGAATACAATGCCAGGTTCAGAATCAGCATCAAATTCACTTCCATTAGATCTATGTCACTTAAGTGGGGCAGGAAATAGTGATAATGCAACAGTTTTGCAACAACGATTTACTGGTGCCCATGCATCAATCTCTACTCCTAGCAAAAGACAATATGATCCCATTCTTACAATGATTTCAGGCACACACGATGGTGTATCCTTTCACCAAGGAGTAGTAATGGTTAGAGGAATAGCGTCAGAGCCGCCCGATTTACCACCTGACGAATACCCAAGTGTAAATTTTCAAGACTTACTTCGGACAAAAAAGTGGCCAGTTGAAAGTGATGTTCCTGTCGACGAAAGAGTAATGGCTTCCGAGATACCGTTGTTAGAACAAAATCAAGTTCCAAAGCGACAGAAAACCGATGAAAGCTTACTTTCCCTTTCCACTAGTACTTTTGTAGAAAAATTGCCAATGTATATGCACACAGGAGTGGATCCGGAGACCGAAACACAGTTGTCAGGATACGATGAATCTAAAAAAATGGATATTTTGATAGCATGGTATCAAAAGTTTAAGAAGGGAGGTTACGTTACCTATCCCCGTCTGTTTTGGATATTGTTCGCCGATTGTTCAACAAGAGAGAGCAACAATACAAGAAAAGCACACATCTCCGACTTCAAAAAATTAGCTAAAAATTTAGGGTGTACGACAGCAGAAAAGACTTTGTCAAAATATGTAACGGAATACAACAAGGGCAAACTCAGATTCAAACAACAGCCACAATAGGAAGTAAGATGAAGGAGTGTTAGAAATGAATCAAACAGCAAAAATGATCAAACTGAAATGAGTTTTCTCACATCGAAAAAATCATACTCTTTATCGGCGATGGCATAACTCACCTGTTTCCAGTTCCCTCTCGCCCATAGCGCCGCAAAGACTTTCATATCGGCGCGTTGCCCTTCAGATAGTCAGGTGCTCCTTACTGTGTGAGAGTTTACGATTCCAGGCAACAGAACATTATCTAGCCAGGCACAGACTTGAAAAACAGATTCTGCTAATCTAGATCAACCACTTTAATATTATCCATGATGGATGCTCTCAGGTTTACCATGTTCCGTATAGCTCGTATGTCGGGTTAGATGCGCCTATTGTGATGCGGAGGGATTGTTTGATCACGAGAGAATATGCCCAGCTTCTCTGCCTACCCCCAGTACCTTTTGGCTACAGCGTATAAACAGGTTTACTCACCCGACCGAACGGGTATAAATATTTAATCCTGCTAAGAATACGCCGCTAAAAGAACTCAACGCCATGATAGCAAATAAGATAATAAGCACTTTTTTTAGCATATTGACAGCTCAGTTTTTAATAAAAATAGCACGGATTGTACTCGTTTTAGATAACGAAACAAGGGGCACCGTAGCCCAAGTATAGGTACCCACAAAACATGCGCTTAGCTAACGTGTTGCAAGAATTCACGTAATCTGTTACTGGGTGGATTAGAGATAAGACGATCAGGCTTGCCATCTTGTACAATCCGTCCTTTGTCAATAAAGAGTAAGCGTGACGCAACTTTATGAGCAAAGCCTACCTCATGGGTCACGATTACCATTGTCATGCCTTCTTCCGCCAAATCTTTCATCACCGTTAAGACTTCATGGCGTAACTCTGGATCAAGTGCAGAAGTCGGTTCGTCAAACAACATGAGTTGTGGTTTTACCGCGAGTGCACGAGCAATAGCGACACGTTGCTGCTGTCCTCCAGAAAGCTCTGAGGGGTAATGATGCGCACGTTCTGATAGCCCCACTTTTGCCAACAGTGCAAGAGAAAGTTTTTCTGCATCGGTTTTTTTAATGCCACGGACGCGGATCGGACCGAAAGCGACATTTTCCAGTGCTGTCAAATGGGGGAAGAGATAAAATTGTTGGAAAACCATACCCGCTTCTTGGCGGATCAAACGTTCCTCAACAGCAGGATCGTTAACGTCTAAGCCATCGACTATTAGTTGCCCGCTAGTAATTACTTCTAACTTGTTGATACAACGTAATAATGTCGATTTTCCTGAGCCCGAAGGGCCGATAATCACCACCACTTCTCCTTTGGTGATATTTAAATTAATATTGTGGAGTACTTGGGTTTTTCCAAAATGTTTAGAGACGTTTTTGAATTCAATCATATTATTTTCAGCTTTTTTTCTAACCTACGCAGGACAAAACTCAGTGCTAGCGTGATAATCAGATAAATCACCGCGACTGCGGACCATATTTCCATAGCGCGGAAGTTACCGGCAATAATTTCCTGTCCCTGGCGGGTGAGCTCAGCAACGCCAATAACGATGAACAATGACGTATCTTTGATGCTCACAATCCATTGATTACCTAAGGGAGGTAGCATACGCCGTAGCGCCAAAGGCGCGATGACATAGCGTAGCGTATCACGTTTAGATAAACCTAACGCGAGGCCCGCTTCGCGAAAACCCTTGTGAATCGATAGCACTGCGCCACGAGTGATCTCGGCGATATAAGCACCGGAATTAATCATAATTGTGACTACCGCCGCAGTGAAAGGATCGATGCGCATCGGCATCATCATCGGTAGCGCAAAATAAATAAACATCACCTGTACGACAATGGGTGTACCACGGATCAGCTCAACAAATACCAGTGCGATATAACTGCTGACTTTGTCACCATAAGCACGGGCAAAACCCGCAATAACGCCGATAATCAAACCACCAAGTAACCCGAGGACCGAGATCCACAAGGTTAACTTGGCACCTTCGAGTAGAATTGGGATGGCTGGCCAAATAGCGTTCCATTCAAACAACATGGATATCCTCCTGATCTAACATACTAAAAATAAATTAGTTAGGCTCGACACCAAACCATTTTTTATAGATAGCAGAATAAGTACCTTTTGCACGCAGAGTTTTTAGTGCATCGTTAACTTTTTCTCGTAATTCACTACCTGATGGAAAAGCCACACCATATTGCTGTGCCTTAATGGGTGTGCCAACTGTCTTAAACTGACCATTACCGGCCGTTTTGATGAAGTACAGAATATTGGGCGCATCGTGTAATACAGCGTTAGCATTACCGGTCGCTAATTCTAGATAGGCATTATCGATATTGGGGAATTGACGCAAAATTTTACTTTTAACGTTGGCTTTAGCGTAGTCTACTGAACTCGTACCGCTTTTCACCGCGACGATTTTCCCTTGCAAGTCCGCTTCACTTTTGATGTCGTCATTGTCTTTTTTCACCATAATCAGCAAACCACTGTCGTAATAACCATCCGAAAAATCTATGGCTTTTTTACGATCATCAGTAATAGTGATGCCTGCTAAGGCTAAATCGACGTTTTTAGTTTGTAACGCAGGAATGATGCCACTGAAATCCATGGGTTTCAGTTGGTAGTCCAATTTCAATTCTTCGGCAATAGCCTGCCAAAGGTCAATATCAAAACCAACGTATGTGCTCCCCTGTTTAAATTCGAAGGGAAAGAAAGCAGTATCAGTCGCTACAACCAATTTTTCTTGCGCGGAGGATGTATTGACGGCAAAGGCCAACGTTAATGTTGTGACTAACAAAATTTTTATAAGTGATGTCATACGGGGAAATTCCTTTGTTTTGGGTAGAAAATATCCGTTTTAGACTAACACGACATGACCTGCCGCTAAAATAGACCTCTTACATAACCTGTTGCGTGGTGTACGACGGTTTTGCAAGAAGTCTAATATTGTACGCTGTGTTTCGATCGCCCGGCAACGCAGCACTCTCGCCCATTTTTTCCTTGTCTGAGCGTCGTCCATGACGATTTCGAACAATCTTGTCGACTTCTTAAAAAACCGAAGTTCGTTGTATGCAATCAAGGGGCAGGGTGCGTAGCAACCGGAGTGTACAACGAGTACATGAGGATTGCGAGCACCTCGCAATGTGGAATCAGTGGCACCGGATAGATTTTGCAACAGGCTTATTGTTTATCAATGTTGGCTTCAATAAGCCACAAAAATTTGTCCAAATCTCTGGACGCAGCGGTAAGTATATCAGCACTGCCTTCATCTTTAATGTCAATAATTCTTTTGCGTATACTATTTGCTATCACTGAATAACATCCAGCAAGCGCAGTCAGATGATCTTGTACCGCATAAATATCGGTCGGGTAAGATTCAAGCAAGGTATTATCATTAATGGATCGCACTGTAGCTAACACCCGCCCCCCGAGTTGAACAGCCCGTTCAGCGCAGGTATCTGCGTGCTCAGTAATACAGCTGTGGATATCATCGAGCATGGTATGGACAGCAATAAAATTTGTGCCACGCATGTTCCAATGAGCTTGTTTAGTGATTAACGCCAGGTCGGTTAATTGGATGACTATCCGATTTAATTCTTGAATAACGACAACTTTTACCGATTTATCAATGTCATTACTGGTAGGGCGGAGCTTAAAAGATTTGGTTTTCACTAGTTTAGTGGCACTCATAATGGGCATCCTCTTTTTTAGTGGTTGTCTACTTTGTACTCTTCTGCTGAATCAGTATAACAAAAATACCTACCAGATATAAGGCACAGCTTTCAAGCCAACTTGTGTTAAAATTTTTTTGCTACTGGAGTACTAACGCTAACTTAATAGACTTCCTGCAAAACCGAATTCACACCACAGGGTAGGTATGCTAGAAGTCTAATGGCGGCCAGGGTGAAATAATAGACCTCTTTGCTGATGACAACGGAGATACTGTAATGTCACAAGATCCATTCCTGGAACGAGAAATAGCAAAATATGGTTCTCCTATCCCAAGCCGAGAATTTATTTTGACCCATCTGGCAAGCCGCGAAGCGCCCGCTAGCCGCGAGGAGATAGCTAAAGAATTCAATTTGTCTGGTGAGGAACCTCTAGAAGCGCTTCGTCGCCGCTTGCGAGCTATGGAGCGTGATGGTCAACTGGTGTTTACCCGTCGTCAATGTTATGCCTTACCGGAACGCTTGGATTTACTGCGTGGTACTGTCATCGGTCATCGCGATCGCTATGGTTTTTTACGGCTCGAAGGCCGTAAAGATGATCTGTATCTCTCTGTAGAACAAATGAAAAAAGCGATTCATGGTGATGAAGTATTGGCTCAGTCTTTGGGGCTTGATCGCAGAGGACGCCGTGAAGCACGTATTGTCAGGGTATTAGTACCCAAAACCAGCCAGATTGTTGGGCGCTATTTTACCGATGCCAGTACCCGTCTTGGTTTTGTTGTCCCCGATGACAGCCGTCTTAGTTTTGATATTATCATCCCTCCTGATGATGTTTGTAACGCCTGTGCAGGCTCTATCGTGGTAGCCGAACTGATCGATCGCCCAACTCCGCGGACTAAAGCTGTGGGTAAAATCGTTGAAGTGTTAGGAGAAAATATGGGCGCCAGCATGGCGATAGATATTGCTTTGCGTACCCATGAAATCCCTCATGTATGGCCAATGCAGGTAGAAAAACAGATTGAATCACTGCAAGACCAAGTGCCAGAAGCCGCAAAAAAAGGGCGAGTTGATTTACGCGATTTACCTTTGCTCACCATAGATGGTGAGGATGCCCGTGATTTTGATGACGCTGTTTATTGCCAACAAGATGATGATAAAAAAAACAGGGGTGGTTGGCGTTTATGGGTCGCGATTGCGGATGTAAGTTATTATGTACGCCCGCAAACAGCACTGGACGATGAAGCACGTAGCCGTGGTAACTCTGTTTACTTCCCGTCAGAAGTGATTCCAATGCTACCGGAAGTGTTATCCAACGGTTTATGTTCGCTTAATCCACAGGTAGATCGTCTCTGTATGGTTTGTGAAATGACCATTTCTTCAGCAGGCGAACTCTCCACATATAAATTTTATGAAGCGGTCATGAATTCTCATGCGCGTTTGACCTATACCAAAGTGTGGAAAATTATCGATGGTGAGCAATCTTTGCGTGACCAATATCAGCCATTCGTCCCCCATCTGACAGAATTGCACAAGATGTACAAGGCGCTGGATAGAGCGCGGGTTAGACGGGGCGGTATCGCTTTTGAAACGGAAGAAGCCCGGTTTGTCTTTAACGAAGAACGGCGTATTGAACGTATTGAGCCGCTCGTGCGCAATGATGCTCATAAATTGATTGAAGAGTGTATGATTCTGGCAAATATTGCCGCCGCCCGTTTTGTAGAAAAACACAAGGAACCGGCGCTATTTCGTGTGCATGATCGTCCGAGCGATGATCATATTGCCGCATTATGCAGTGTATTGAACGAATTAGGTTTAACCCTGGCGGGTGGCTCAGAGCCGCAACCAAAAGATTACGCCTCATTGATGAACGAAATTTCTCATCGTCCTGATCACCAGATGTTGCAAACCATGTTACTGCGTTCGATGAAACAAGCGGTTTATGATCCAGAAAATCGTGGGCATTTCGGATTGGCGTTGGATTCATATGGGCATTTCACTTCCCCCATCCGCCGTTATCCTGATCTGATTATGCATCGAGCAATCAAGTGTCAATTGGCCGAAGTACTTGCTCCGCACAAAGAATACTGTACACCAACTGGTGGTTGGCACAGTGATCACCAAGAGATGTTACAATTGGGCGTACGTTGCTCAATGACTGAGCGTCGCGCTGATGAGGCCACGCGTAATGTTGCTGACTGGTTGAAATGCGATTTTATGCGTGATCAAGTCAATAAAGAATTTACAGGTATTATCGCTAATGTCACTGGATTTGGTTTCTTCGTACGCCTGGATGATCTTTTTATCGACGGTCTGGTACATGTTTCTAGCTTGGATAATGATTATTATCGTTATGATAATATTGGTCAGCGCTTGATTGGTGAATCATCCGGTATGGTGTATCGTCTGGGCGATACAGTGAAGATCCTTGTAGCGGCGGTGCATATGGATGAAAGAAAAATCGATTTTTTCTTAGTTCCAGGCGCATGTAAACCGCGTGGTTCAGGTAAAACTGCACGAAAAAAAGCCAAAAAAAATGATACGAAGTCTCTGCGTAACAAGACTTCATCAAAACGTAGCTCTGCCCTGCCAGCGTCCAAATCAGCAGCCCAGTCAACAGCTAAGTTAGCGACGGTATCCAAACGAATAAGAAAGAAAACATCCAATTAGAACTTATACAAAAAAGGAAGATTATGACTAACTATTTTAATACCTTGACTTTGAATCAAAAACTGTCGCAATTAGGTAAATGTCGTTTTATGAAGCGCGACGAATTTGCCGATGAAGCGAATTATCTCAAAGGAAAAAAAATAGTGATAATTGGCTGTGGCGCACAAGGACTTAACCAGGGGTTAAATATGAGGGATTCCGGTTTAGTGGTCACTTATGCCCTGCGTGAAGAAGCGATCACAGAACAGCGCCTCTCATGGCGTAACGCTACCGAAAATGGTTTTACAGTAGGTAGTTATCAAGAATTAGTCCCACAGGCGGATTTGGTGATTAATTTAACGCCAGATAAACAACATTCCTCAGTCGTACAGGCGGTGCAACCACTGATGAAACAGGGTGCAACACTGGGCTATGCTCATGGTTTTAATATCGTGGAAATGGGTGAGCAGGTGCGTCAAGATATCACTGTTGTCATGGTGGCCCCGAAATGCCCTGGTAGCGAAGTGCGCGAAGAATACAAACGCGGTTTTGGTGTGCCAACCTTGATTGCGGTGCATCCTGAAAATGATCCCAAAGGCGATGGCATATTGATAGCTAAAGCTTGGGCTGTGGCAACGGGGGGACATCGTGCGGGTGTGCTGGAATCCTCTTTTGTTGCGGAAGTGAAATCGGATCTGATGGGTGAACAAACCATTTTGTGTGGTATGTTGCAGGCCGGCTCTCTGTTGTGTTTCGAAAAATTGGTTGCTGAAGGTAGCAGTGATGCTTACGCGAGAAAATTGATTCAATTTGGTTGGGAAACCATTACTGAAGCGCTGAAACAAGGCGGTATCACGCTGATGATGGATCGTTTGTCGAATCCGGCAAAATTGAGGGCATTTGCTTTAGCCAAACAGTTAAAAGATATTATGGCGCCATTATTCCGTAAACATATGGATGACATTATTTCAGGCGAGTTTGCTAGTGACATGATGGCTGATTGGGCTGCAAACGACGAAAAATTGTTACAATGGCGTGCTGATACCGGTAAAACGGCTTTCGAGAACGCCCCTGAATACCAGGAAAAAATCGCGGAACAAGAGTATTTTGATCAGGGTGTATTGATGATTGCAATGGTGAAAGCGGGGGTTGAACTAGCATTTGAAACCATGGTCAGCACTGGTATTATTGCTGAGTCGGCTTATTATGAATCACTGCATGAACTGCCATTAATTGCTAACACCATTGCCCGTAAGCGCCTGTATGAAATGAACGTGATAATTTCTGATACAGCTGAATATGGTAATTATCTATTTGCCAATGCCGCCATCACTTTACTGAAGGAGAAATTCATGCCCTCGCTGCAAAGCGGTGATCTGGGTAGCAGAGTAGTGAATACTGCCGTCGATAATGCACAATTACGGGATATCAATGATGCTATCCGTCATCATCCGATTGAGCTGATTGGTCGTGAACTACGTGGTTATATGAAGGACATGAAACGTATCGCTGTAGCAAATTGACCTACCTTTTTATCTATTGAGTCACTGAATACCATGCAATCAAATCCTCGGGAGCTAAACCCTAGACAGCAACAAGCGGTCGAATTTGTCACAGGACCTTGCCTGGTACTTGCCGGTGCCGGCTCAGGAAAAACCCGAGTGATTATCAATAAAATCGCTTACTTAATCCGTCATTGCGGTTATCAGCAGCGCCATATTGCTGCGGTGACTTTCACCAATAAAGCGGCGCGTGAAATGAAAGAACGGATCGCGCAGACCCTAGGGAAAAAAGAAACACGTGGCTTAATCATCTCAACCTTCCATACATTAGGGCTGGAAATTATTAGGCGAGAATACGTAGCGTTGGGAATAAAAGCGAATTTTTCACTGTTTGATGCTCACGATCAGATGGCATTGCTAAAAGAGCTTACCCAACAATGGGTTGCAGAAGACAAAACGCAACTACAACAACTTATCACGCGTATTTCTGATTGGAAAAATGAATTGCAGGATCCCCTCACGGCGGTAGCTCAGGCTCGTTGCCCACAGGATAAGCTGTTTGCCGATTGTTATTCCTTGTACGATGCGCATCTTAAAGCCTGTAATGTGTTGGATTTTGACGATTTAATTTCGTTACCTACTTTATTATTGAAAAATAATCAGGAAGTACGTGAACGTTGGCAAAATCGATTGCGTTATCTGCTGGTGGATGAATATCAGGATACCAATAGCAGCCAATATCAAATGGTTAAATTGTTGGCCGGCAATCGCGCGTGTTTTACTGTGGTGGGTGATGATGATCAATCAATTTATTCTTGGCGGGGTGCTAGACCGCAAAATATGCAACGGCTGAATGAAGATTTTCCACAGTTGCAAGTGATCAAACTGGAGCAGAATTATCGCTCTTCGGGACGAATTCTTAACGTTGCTAATATCCTGATCGCCAATAATCCCCATATTTTTGAAAAACAGCTTTTTTCTGCACTGGCTTATGGTGAGGTATTAAAAGTTATTACCGCCAATAACGAAAATAATGAAGCTGAACGGGTGGTGGGTGAGCTAATCACACATCACTTTGTCAACAAAACACGTTATCGCGATTACGCTATTTTGTATCGAGGGAATCACCAATCACGGTTGCTGGAAAAAGCGCTAATACAAAATCGTATCCCTTGTCGAATTTCTGGCGGTGATTCTTTTTTTTCTCGACCTGAAATTAAAGATATTCTTGCTTATCTACGAGTGTTGACCAATCCTGAAGACGACAGTGCATTTTTACGCATCGTGAATACGCCTAAACGTGAGATCGGTTCAGTAACTGTCCAAAAATTAGGCGAGTGGGCGAGTTTACGTAACAAAAGTCTGTTTTATGCTAGCTGTGATCTGGGGTTAACTCAGCATCTTAGCGGTCGTGGTCTGGAATCACTACAACACTTTACTCAATGGATGGCCGGGATTATACCGCTGGTGGAGCGAGATCCGAATGCAGCAGTACGGTTTTTGCGCAATGGTATCGACTATGAAAACTGGCTGTGTGCGACCTCTCCTAGCCCACTCGCCGCAGAAATGCGCATAAAAAATATCAATCTGTTGTTTGGGTGGATGAGCGAAATGTTGGCAGGTTCTGATCTGCATGAGGCAATGACGCTAGCACAGGTAGTCACACGTTTTACTTTACGTGACATGATGGAAAAGAACGACAGTAACGAAGAAGATGATCAGGTGCAATTGATGACTCTACATGCGTCTAAAGGGCTGGAATTTCCTTATGTGTTTTTAGTCGGGATGGAAGAGGGGTTACTGCCGCATCAAAATAGTATTGATGGAGGCAATGTGGATGAAGAACGGCGTTTGGCCTACGTGGGTATTACCCGGGCGCAGCGAGAGCTATTTTTCACCTTATGCAAGGAGCGGCGTCAATATGGCGAGCCGATACTCTCTGAACCCAGTCGTTTCCTGCTGGAGTTACCGCAGGACGATCTTGACTGGGAATCAGAGCGAAAAGTGGTGACTCCAGAAGAAAGGATCAGCAAAGGGCTGTCTCATTTGGCACGGCTGCGCGCTCAGTTGGCGGATGCCAAAAAATAATCGTTATAATGATGTTCAAACGAGGAAAATCCTATATATTTCATGGTTATTTACTGTGGTGTAAATCGACGCAAATGTTCTATTGTCGCTAACCAGGCGGCCAGCCAACCGATCATGGCAGAAATAAGCAGTAATAATAGACTTTCATCCCAGCTAAGCCCCTGTAAACTAAAAGCCGTTCCAAAGACACTGGCCACCTGTGTCACCACCCCGCCTAGTTTCCATACTAGCGCGCTAGATAAAACTAACGATAATGTTGCACCGCCCAGGCCCAATATAACACCGCCATTGAGGAAGGGTCGTAAAATAAATCCATCAGTGGCACCAATTAGTTTCATCACATTGATCGTGTCACGACGGCTGAAAATACTTAAACGCACACTGTTACCGATCACCAAAAATACCGCAACCACCATCAATACACCCACTATTGCAACTATTTGACCGATTAGCCCAGTTAGTGCGGTTAAGCGAGCAAACCAGCTATCATCCATACGAACTTCTGCTACACCTATCACTTTACTTACTCGTTCGCGCAGAGTATGTAACATTTCTGAACTCTGAAAATTCAGTTTCGGTGTGATTATCGCGACTGCAGGCAATGGATTTTCTTCCAACATATCCAACGCCCCGCCAAAACCAGACCAGTTACGAAATTCGCTGACTGTTTCTTCTCGTGACAGATAATTCACTTTTTCAACTCCAGGCTCGGCTTTTAGTACAGTGATCACCTTTTCGGCAGCAGCATCATTGAGTGTTTTATCTAAATAAACGGTAAGCTGGGGCATGGGATACCATTGGGTGGCAGCCTGATGAATATTTTTCCAGACGATATAACACACACTTGGCAAAGTAAGCGAAATGGTAATCACCATTACCGTCAGTAACGTTGCCAGTGGTTGGCGCAACATATCCGTTAATGCATTTTTCCAGGCATATCGCCACTGAACATGCCAGCCTCCTCGTAGCGCCTTTATTTTCGCATTATTCGTCATGATGCGCTCCTGACATTCGCCCTTGACTTAATGTCAGAACTGGATATTTTCGCCGGGCGATCAATGAAGTATCATGAGTGGCGACCAATACAGTAACGCCCACACGGTTGAATTCTTCGAACAGCCGAATGATCCCTTGTGACAGGCTGTCATCCAGGTTACCTGTTGGTTCATCCGCCAATAACACCGCGGGTTTGTTCACCACGGCACGAGCAATACCCACCCGTTGTTGTTCACCACCAGAAAGCTGGATAGGAAAATTTTTGGCTTTATCCAACAAATCCACTTTATCCAGGGCAGCGGACACCCGCCGACGGATATCTTCGATGCTGGCACCGACAATAATCAGTGGCATAGCCACATTGTCATACACCGTCTGATCCAGTAACAAATGATGATCTTGAAAAATCATTCCGATTTGACGGCGTAGGAAAGGTACTTCATGGTTTTTCAGGCGACTAATATCGTGACCATCAAACCAGATGTGACCGGCATTGGGTCGTTCGATACCACAAATGAGCTTCAACAAGGTACTTTTACCGGCACCAGAATGACCGGTCAAAAATGTCATTTTCGCCCGCTGTAGGTGAAAATCTACTCCTTGCAGTGCCTGTCGCCCTCCGAGGTACGCTTTACTGACCTGTTCAAAACGAATCATGGGTATTAATCCTCTTGAGCAAAAAGAGCCTCAATAAAATCGTCAGCCTTGAATGGCCGTAAGTCTTCGACGCCTTCACCAACACCAATATAACGAATAGGTATGCCGAACTGATCCGCGATGGCAAAAATTACCCCGCCTTTCGCACTGCCATCGAGTTTGGTCAAGCTAATTCCGGTTAAACCTACGGCTTCATTAAATAGTTTTGCCTGGCTGATCGCATTTTGTCCGGTGCTAGCATCCAACGTCAGCATAATTTCGTGGGGAGCATCAGCGTCCAGCTTTTTCATTACCTTGACTATTTTTTTCAGCTCTTCCATCAAATGGGCTTTATTTTGCAAACGTCCCGCAGTATCTGCTAGCAACACATCAATACTACGTGCTTTAGCTGCCTGAAATGCGTCGAAAATGACTGAAGCAGAGTCAGCACCGGTATGTTGTGCCACGACGGCAACCTTATTACGTTCACCCCATATCTGCAATTGTTCAACAGCAGCAGCGCGAAAAGTATCACCTGCAGCCAGCATGACTGATTTGCCTTGCGACTGAAACTCGTGTGCCAATTTACCTATGGTGGTCGTTTTGCCAACACCGTTAACTCCAACCATTAAAATAACGTACGGAGCCTTGCCCGTTATATCCAGTGGTTTATCAACTCTAGCAAGAATTTCAGACATTTCCTCTTTCAGCTTAATGTATAGCGTCTCGGCGTCTTTTAACTGCTTACGATCGGCATGAGCAGTCAGTGAAATGATGATCTTACGTGTGGTGTCTACACCTACATCGGCAATCAGCAGTTTTTCTTCTAGCTGCTCAAACAAATCATCATCAATTTTTCTACCGCGAAAAAAGCCAATGAAACTGGAACCAATATTTTCTTTGGTTTTCAATAGACTACGTTTTAGACGAGCAAAGAAACTTTCTTTGTTTGGCCGTTTCTGCTCTTGTTGCGTTATTGGCTCAATATGAACGTCAACGGATTGCTTCAGTTCTTTATCGATGTCGCTACCCGTTTTTTCATCACTTTGCGTCGGGAGCACCATGTCAACAGCAGGCTCTTGAGGTTGTTCTGTTGTTTGCTGTTCACTGTGACGGCCAAGACCTAGCCACGAAAAAAGCCCAGGTTTTTTTTCTTTTGCCATTGGCAGTTGCACTCCTAGTGTTCGGATCATGGCTGATATAAAGTTAGACTTCTTGCAAAATCTACTACGTGCTGCAAATTCTGCGTTACGTGGTGCCTAGTCAGTCTACCATTTTCCATGCCACAGCAACTAGGGTGAGTCAATTGTTTTGTAAGAAGTGTTATTTAAGCCTTCCTTACACAGTACAGTCATCGGTAGAATGGCGGCCAACTTTCTTATCTCTCCACGTAAAATGGCAAAAAAATTACAATCTACCTCCTCGGGGAAAGTTCGTATCATTGGTGGCAAATGGCGTGGCCGTAGACTGCCAGTACTTGCTGGCCAGGGGCTGCGTCCCACGACGGATAGAGTGAGAGAAACCCTCTTCAACTGGCTTGCTCCTATGATTCAAGGGTGTCGTTGTCTAGATTGCTTCGCTGGCAGTGGTGTATTGGGACTGGAGGCCCTATCCCGTTATGCGGCAGCAGCAACCCTACTGGAGTCAGAACAGCATGTCGTGCGTCAATTGATAAGTAATTTGGATTTATTAAAAGCAGAAAATGGGCAGGTGATCCACACTGATACACTGAACTGGTTAACACAACTCGGCCAACCCTACGATTTGGTGTTTTTGGATCCTCCTTTTCGTCGTGGTTTGCTGGCTGCAAGCGCGCATCTACTAGAGCAAAAAAATTGGTTGGCTGATGAAGCATGGATTTATGTTGAGACAGAGGTAGAAAACATAGCCATAGACTTTCCCACCAATTGGCAATTACACCGGGAAAAAACTGCCGGACAGGTTGTTTATAGATTGTATATTCGTCATCTTTTGATACTGGAGCAAGAAAATGTGGATTAATTTCGGTCGATTATTAATGTTAACAACATGGGGATTTTTATTATTAAATCTTTTTCGTTTTTTTCCTAAACCTTTAAGATACTTTATCGATGTTGCCATGATATTTATGATGCTGATGCATGGATTACAACTAGCACTATTGAGATCAACCCAACCCAAGGATCAGCCAATTAGTGGATGGCAACAGACTAAGATTTTTATTTTTGGTGTCTTTGAGCTGTTGGCTTGGCAAAAAAAACAACTCCAGTTACCTAAAAAATAATGCGTTTTTCTTCGGTTGAGGATCAGTATTTAAAGTAGATGAGGAGATTATCTGATGTCAATGGATTCAGATCCTCAATCTATGTTTGATCTACCGTAGCGGATAATCATTTTTGCATTTTGCATAAAACTGGCGTAGTATTTTGAAAAGTGTGCGTGCTTTTAAAATATTTTTATATACCTATCACGATTTGTTCATCCCAAAATCCATTTTTACACATGCAGTCAAAGTGGAAACCGTTTTTCGCCGTTATTTTTAAATTAAATTTTTTAAAATTTGTCTCCTTTGTTGATACGTCGTCAAAAATCAGCGTAAAATATTTATTTATTTATTTATTTATTTATTTATTTATTTATTTATTTATTTATTTATTTATTTCATTATATACAAAAAATCACTGTGTTTTTTCGCCAATTTTTTCCTTATATGAGCGTTATTCATGACGAGTTTTCACAGCCTCTTAAATAAATCACAACATACTTAAACCAGAAAAAATGGAATAGAAAATAATGGAATTACAAACCGTACAATACTTAGATGTCGCTCGACAATTGGGCGATATAAAAATAGATAAATCTGAATATGATAAAAAAGAGAATTATTACAAATTTATTACAGCTCGTAATCAATATTTAAATTTAACTACCTCCTCAACGCCATCAAATAAAGTCGAACCAGCACAATTAGATGAAACTTCGCTGCTATTAAAAATGATGTTTTATCTTGACAAGTGGGTTGCGATTAATAACAACAAAGGGGAAAGACGGTATAACCCTTTTTTAGCGCAAATACTTTTAGCTCGTAAAAATACTATTATGGAAACTGTACCTAAAACAATACATTTTATCTGTCTCTGTACAATGACAGATATTCAACGGGATTACATTAATCTTTGGTTGAAAAATAATCCAGACTACTTGGTAAAGATCTGGACAGATGACGATAGCCTTCTCGTGCAAAAACTTGTTACATGTATACAAGAAAAGGCTGCAAAAGAAACATTAATGTATTTTTTACCTAGAAACTTTAATAATTTTCAAGAAACGATAAAGATTTTCTTAAAATTTAAAAGCAAAGGAAACACATACTATACGAATGAAACTAATCAAGAAAAAAATGAAATTGAGTTTTTCGATGAGTATTTTTATAATAACCCATTAAATACAGAATTTAATAAAACCATCACTACTCTTATTGATGTTAGTATTGAACTTAGAGAAGGGCATCTTAATTTTGATATCATTGAAATGACATACCCAGAAGAGATTGAAGTTATAAAACGTACTTTTATTCGACAGAAATACAATTCTTTCTCGCAAAGATTCTTTTATTGGCAAGAAAAATTCTATCGTTATTTCTTGAACGAAAAAGAAAAAGGTGATGTATGCTTTGATCAATGTGTAATAGATTTTTGTATAAAAAATGGTTTAGAAGAACGTGAAAATTTGGAGAAAGAGCGCACAAAGAATAGAGCAATATTCACAAAAATGCGTGATTATCTCAAAGCAGCCAACCCAGAAAATAATATTGAGTTAATATATAAAAATCCTGATGGTAATTTTCAGTCAAATTATTTAAATGAATTACGAGGAAATCTATCTGCCGCTAGTGGCATATTTGCGTTAAACGTTTTAATCAGTGAGGGTGGCATTTATTTAGGTACTGATTTACTGCCTGCCATTAATGAAAACCTATTTGTGGATTTAATCGATAAAACGCCAGATGATCCTAACGGCACGCTGAGCCAAACTATTATTTCAAGGATTATTCTTGATGAGCTTGGCAACGATGGACAAATGCCAGGGCGCACAGAAGCTCTAGTGAAATCTTATCAACTCGATAAGATCGATCCTCAAATAGAGAGTTCAATAAAAAATATAATCATAGAAGCAAAACAAAGGAAGATCCCTCTATTTATGGGACTTGATGAAATTAAAGTAGATCCCTATTTCCAATCATCATATGCTGATGGCAATGTGAAGATGCTAATAGCGTCAGTTAAAGAAGGAGAAAATAATCAATTTATTAGCAAATTATTAAATAATTGGATTGAGACATATCGAATAATTTTACAGCACGGGATCCACGCGATACAACTATCGGTGCCTAATTCACTAAGAAATGCGATTACTAGCACCCAAGAAGCATTTGCAAGAAAGAATTTAAAGGTCAATGCCAAGGCACTCATACATTATCACTGGGATATTTTGAGTCAATATGAACAAGCCATTCCCGAATTATTAGGTACTCCTGCTTATGATTGTGTCTATTCTCAGTTACTAAAAGAACTGTTAAATAGTGAAAGTGTGGAAACACAAACTATCGATTTTTACTCCTTTCAAAAAAAAGTGACTCCCTCCTTTAACTCTGCAACTTTTTTGACTGAAGAAGCCACTCAATCTCATCTGATGGGTGCTCAAAGATACCTTAAGCCGTTTATTAATAGTCCTCAATATGTAGGTCAATGCATAATACAACTCAAAGATGATGTGATAAGTGAAAAAACAGCCAAATTTTTATATAACAACAATAGCGATATAAGTGAATGGTATCGTTACGATGAAGAAACAAAACGGTTAATACCTCAATCTGTAGGTACACAGATTGATTCGCAGCAGGAAAAGTGCCTTATTTGGGTGGGAAACGGCTACCCCATAGCTATTATTGATGCCATTAATTTTTTACAGTTAACACAGCAGATCCTATTAAAAAATAATTTTCATGTAGAACAAATGACCTTAATTGCTTGCCAACCTAGAAGAACGGGACCCATTGCCGGTGTGGGAAATAAAACACTCTCCATTGAAGGCTTTTTCATGCTTGCGAAAACAGTAAACCCAAGATAAACATCAAACGCATTGTTGCACAAGAAAGCTTATTTATGGTCGATATGATGGGTCGCCAATGGAAAGGAAGCCTGTTTGTAAATGGCATAAGCACAGGGGTAAAAAGAGAGATCGATTGGCGTATTGTGACAGAAAACGACAGTGAAGTGATCGCGACCTTCTCAGGAGATAAGCCGCAAGGCGCCTACACATACACAATACCGAGACTGGGTACAAGTGTATTAACACGTAATAGGGTTATCTCTGAATCGAATAAAGCTGCCTTCGGATTGGGTTCGGTAATAGAAACCCCACTTGTTAACCCTGGGAGATTGCCACCTTGGAAGAATAATCCTGCTAAATTAGATGGATGGATAGAGCAAACAATGGCTGAAAGGATCTCACAGGATCTAAAGAATGGTGTTGTTGTTATGGCCGCTGAGAGCATAGTATTAGTGGCGGCTATGTGTGAATCTATTCATGAGCTGATTATCAGTGATCCTCACCTTGCCAGAATTAAAACACTTATGCAGGTATTAGAACGCAGTTTGGAGGTCAATACTTACGTGGATTGGTTTGCATCTCTTGATTTTGCTTGTGGAGAAAAGCAGTTCAATCATCTTATTAACGCGCTCTTTACAACACCCAACGAGCTTGATCGCGCCTTTAGGCGTCTTCAATGGCGAGTGTGTCACAAGCGTTTTACTTTTTTCAATTTAAGTCTGAGTGAAAAGGATAACGCTAAGCGTATACGCCGAGGAATGAAGAGCAAAACCACCATTCAGGCCATTTTTTTAGGCAGTATTGAGGAGGCTTTATTACCTGGGATGGAGATTGATGCCGACGATTCAACTCAACTTGCACAGGTTGCAAACAAGGTAACAAATCTCAATGCTAACTTTAGCGATCTCGTTAATGATTTGGAAAATGCAGATAACGCCCCGCGTTCATTACCTAAACTTTATACTTATTCTCTGTATGATCCTGAACGTAGTTTAATAGGAAATGTTGAGACAGTATTCGAAAAAAGTAATTTTAACATTGACTATATACATAGGTTACTGCAATTCGCTTGGAATAAAAATAAATTGTCTTTGAGCTTTGCAGACACTGCCCAATATACTAAGAGACAAGCATGGAGGCGTGCGAATTTGCACGCTTCACAGGGAAAACACAAGAAATTAGCCATGAATGAATGGCGGCTATTATTAGCGAGTATAAAATACAAGACGATAGATGAAAACTATATAATTAGCCAACTGAATACTACGCGTCATAATACAATCGACGTCAGTGCTAAAGATCTTTCTTTTGCACGCATGATGTTATATTTGAATAAAAATTTACAGCTCGTTGAAACTAACCGTGTATTGAAAAGAAAAAAACGGCCCATCGCACGATCAGTGGGAAGTATGGGCGGAGCAGGTGGTATAGGAGGTACATCTGATTCCTTTTCTTCTTTATGGCATTTTTTTATCGATTTTACTTCTACGTCAGATCTGGAAAAAAAGGAAGAAGAAATACCCGTAAACAAAAAAGTGCATTCTTGGGTATCTTTGTTGTCAGATTTTATCAATGTAATGAGTCTTCCATCCACTGTTATTGACGGAGGGGATAGACTATTAGAAAGTGCTATTAATACCAGCTGGCTTTATGAAAAATGCAAAACTCCCATCAATACTTTGTGGAATGTTCTTTATCAAGCTGCCAATTCTGAAAAAAATAAATGGTTTAATGATATTGCAACAAAAACAGGTCAGGGGCTGGGTGTTATTAGCCTTTTATTTGATGCTTATGAATACCACGAAGCCCAAAATCATCATCAACGTAGTCTCGCCGTAACAAAAGCTACCTTTGATGGAGCAAGCCTTGCTTGGGGCATAGCTGCTGAGAATATTATGCAATCTTCAGCGGAGTTCCCCCCGTTATTGATTGTCATTATAGCAAGTTATTCATTGTCTAAAATAAGTCAAGCCATTGGTAATGACATAGAGATAATGTTTGATAATATAACACGTGCAAGACTCTGTGGCGTTGAATTTAACCAATTGAAAAATGGATTTGAAAAAGGGGATTTACTGTAATAAACGATACGTTAATGCCTTGTAAAGGCTCTGTGATTAAAACAATTAATCTGGAAAATACCAGAAAACCTTTTGTCGTATTTGATGATATCGGTGTACAAATGCGTAAAAAAACGGATCAAGGAGAAGACTTTATTGTCGACAGTAATGATCCGGCGGCTTATATTAACCTCCGTGAACTGAACGGTGTGGCGTTGGATCAATCTATAGACATAACAGGTCTTCCATCGTTCAATCAACCAGCATTAAAAAAACTGGTCTTACCTATGTCCCCTAAAATAAAAATTGATCCTGTATATACTGAAACAGATCTTATAAAATGGAGAGGTGATACTGAATTTGATGCCATGCGTTATTTTTCTAGCAGAGAGTCCAAATTTATATTTGAATTTTATAAAGAAAATTCTTTTATCGATCCAATTAAAAATTTTTTGGGTACAAACTGGATGGCAATAACAAACCTGAACTATCGTTATCAGAAAAACAATGTAAATGTTTATTTAGGTAATGACGATTATAAACTAATAGCACCAGGAATCGAAAAGAATGAAAGAACAGATGATTCTCTTTATAGAAAATATCTGCACTATAAACTTTATGGTCCTACTAAAGGTAAAGCCACTATCTTTATACTATTAAATAGAGGGCAGTCTGATATCACCATTGCGCGTAGTAATCCCAGTATAACCTGGATTATTGGGGCTTATCATGAAAATTTTCGTGATACAAAGGTGGAGCCTATCTCTAATGGTTGTAAAATTTTCAGAACAGTGCCTAATGCATCGGGTGAAACAGATGATGCTATTTACATAAATATTGACGACAGAGATAACACTAAGCTTACTTTTCATCTTTCTATTGGAGTTGGCACGATAGATTTTAAAGGTAGTACAACACATTCTGTTGGTAAGCTAATTGTCCGAGAGTTTAATGCGACAATATTTAAAACTCAATTGACTCCTCAAATTATTGATTTTCTCGATGGGGATAGACGTATAAGAAATATGGACGAAGCATCACGTATGCCACAAATGGTAAGAGCCTATCTTGAGGAAATGACAAAAGATTCGGCAAAAGTGTTGAAATATATCCCGGTAAAAAACCTGGCTATTTTCGGTAATGAAGAAAGCAACAATGTTTATTATTCTGTGCAAAGCAAAAATTTCGTTCAGACAGAAAATAAAGAGGGTACACTTTTCTATAATACTAAACGTAGTCATGTTAAAATACTTTTTTTCAGTGAAATATATATTTGGTTTAAAGGCAATTTATCGATAACAGTTGATGGTGTTGAACAAGTCTATAACGATCTTTTCTGGGTATCAGATATCTCAAATAAAACGCTAAAACAAGTTTACCTTCCATTTTGTCATCTTCCTGATAGTGTTATTCAAGGACAAGTTGCGTATCCTTCTCCATCAAAGATAATAACATTCACCAACCAAAAAAATATCGATAGATTTATCTTCTTTGAACAGTCCTATAGCTATAAACAAGAAAATCATGTATTACAAATGATTTTGCAATATAAAATTGACACCAAATACCCTGAAAAAGGATTAATATTCACAGAGGCACGTGATTTACCCGTAAATTTAGCTACACAACTCATTCAAACCAAGGAATTAGTGACTCTTAGCGATTTCATGAAAAACAATGCCAATTCAAACTACACAACAGTCTCTCCACAAATAATTGATCCATGGGGTCGTACCGGGCTAAATATCATTCCCCTATTCAATCCTAAAACAGAGACTACTCTATCTATTGGCCGGCGCTTAGTATGGTCATCGGAGTACAACCCTATTGCAAAGGGTAATATCAACGCGACCTTACCCAATGAAATAGCTAATAATTCAGAATATTTAGTTAGCTATGCAGGAACGACAAAGATCGTTATAGATGAAGAAGCGGCCATAGCAATCAATACACCCGTTAGTGTCAAACATTACCATTTTTGGAGTATTATGGATAAGGATGAGAAATTCGTAAAACTCTATGTTCAACAGGATAAAAATTCTTCTACAGAAATTAATTTGAGTCATTTTAATATTCATAATAACAACGTGTTAAGTATAAATGATACGATTATTTATACTACGAGTGGTTTTCTGTATGGTTTGTACGATAATCAGAATATTCTATTTGTGGGGGTCGAAGAAAATTGGTTAGTCAAACACAATCATTGGTGGATTTATTTTTCTCAATATATCGAGGAACTGACAAGAAGTATGGACGGTTATATTCAGTTTCAAGTAGGACAAACGAAACCTATTCACATCTCCTCTCATTTGACATTTTCCGGTTTGCGACAGAATGATGGCTTAAAGCCGTTGGCTGCCTGGTATGATTGTGCTAGCCAACAGTTTATTTTTTGTAAAAGCGAAAATAGCCAAAAACTTAGTTATCTAGGGATGACTAATAATAGTCAAGGTGCCTGGATTAAGGATGTCACCAGCAACAACAGAAACGAAATAGGTTATGTAGATGGAATAACCATCGATGAATTACATACCCTTTTGCAAGGGATTGTATTTAACGACAAATTATCATCGCACCATTTGATCAAATTTACTGGCAATACAATATCAGATATGCCGACTTCTTTTTCCCATATCAATTCAGATGGCGAAGGGCATCTAAAAGGTACTACTGTTGAAGGACTTCTTTTGGATATTGAAAGAATAGGCAGCGAATTTAAAACTATTTTACTTGCCGTCACCCCTGATTTTACTCGCAAGTACCCAAGTAATCATGCGCTAGAAACGGGTTTAACAGAATGCATAAAGAACTATCAATGCTATGAAATAGTTAAAGTTATACTAGAAAATAATGAATGTGGTTGGTATGAGCCGACATCAGAAAAACTTTTTATGCCTTTTGGGACACACAAGTTAGATATTTACCTTGGCTTTAACCGTCAAGAACAATGTGTGTATTTTATGGAGAAAAATGAAAACGATCAGAACTTAATAAAGATAAATAAAAATAGAATAAGGCAAGATTTTCAGGTAGATATTGTGCATGAAGTAGGTTCACTGTATGAAAGATTCAGATTTAATTCTATACTCGTTTTAAATAGTAGTAAGCTTTCAGTGCTAAGCACTGTTGAACATGTCAACATTGATGCACCTGCTTTACTGATTACGACACCCATTGAGCAAACGAGAACCGAATCCTTCACTTTTCAGATTGAGAAGTTTCGTTATCCAGTGATATACCTGGATCACTCAAGCTGGGGCGCGGTGCAATGCATCATGCCTGGCACACCAGAAGCAGTGTTGCTTTCAAAAAAATATCGGTTTCTTCTTTTATTTGTCAGAAAAAATCTATTAGTGATTAATTATTCTTTCTTCCCGTTACGTAATAGGCCGGATAAACGCATTAAACTCATATTCAAAGGCATCAAAGTGCCTGCCAAAGGTTTATCGGAGTATTATATTTCCGCTCCTAGAGAGAGTAACCTTACTGAGGCTAAGGCTGTTACTCTTGTTGATGTCATCCTCACAATTGATAAATTGACAGAATACTACACCGAGCAGACAGGGGGTGCTACGCAAGATGGGCATGCTCTTATTCCCTGCCCTCCTCTGGAGGCATAATCAGAGTCCGTTCTGTGACAACCACGCCTGGACTCGCTGTTTCTGAGCATCATCAAGACACATACCCAACTTGGTGCGTCGCCAGATCACATCGTCGAGCTCAGTTACCCACTCTTTTCTGATCAGATAGCGTAGTTCAGCTTCATATAAATCATGACCAAAATGTTCACCCAAATCGGCAAGGTCATGAGTATCAGCCAAAATCAACTCGCTATGGCTACCATAGGTGTAGGCATAACGTTGTGCCAATGCCTGTGGCAACCATTTGAAGCGATCTCCCAATTGCATAGTATAACTGTCGCGATTACCGTTAATATCCCCCCCTGGCAGCTTACTATGCTTAGTCCAGGCTGAACCCATTTCGGGGTAATAAATGCGCAGTTTTTCTAACGCATGCTCTGCCAGCTTGCGGTAAGTGGTCAATTTTCCGCCAAAAACTGACAACAGTGGAGTGGCAGTTTGCTCATCGGTAATATCCAGGGTGTAATCACGTGTCACCACCTGAGGTGAATCAGATTCATCGTCACACAACGGACGAACGCCAGAATAAGTCCAAACAATATCAGCACGCCCGAATTGTTTGATAAAGTGATCGTTATACACTTTCAGTAAGTAATCGATTTCTTGATCATCAATTTCTACTTTTTCTATATCGCCATGATATTCCACATCTGTAGTACCGATGATGGAATATTTATCCAACCACGGAATAACAAACACAATTCTCTGATCTTCATTTTGCAGGATATAGGCTTGTGGCTGATTATGCACACGTGGTAACACAATATGACTGCCTTTAATCAGGCGAATACCATAAGGTGATTTCAGTTGCAGACCTTCATCAAAGAACTGTTTCACCCAGGGACCGGTAGCATTAACCAGCCCTTTAGCCTTCCAACTCAAAGTAGAGCCGTTTTTTGTGTCAACGGCTTCAACCCTCCATTGACCCTGTTCACGCCATGCACGAGTGACTTTGGTTCGCGTACGCACTTCACCATGATGTTGCACCACAGCCTGAGCATTTAACACCACTAAACGAGCGTCATCAACCCAACAATCTGAATATTCGAATCCGCGCACTAACTTCGGTTTTAACACCGATTCTGAGCCAAAACGAAGGCTTTGACTGGCAGGTAAACTGGAGCGTTTACCTAAATGATCATAAAGGAATAGACCAGCACGGATCATCCAGGCTGGACGTAGATGAGGTTGATGCGGTAGCCGAAAACGCATTGGGCACGCAATATGGGGTGCCAATTGTAATAATATTTCACGTTCGGCCAGTGCTTCTCTGACTAGACGAAATTCGTAATGCTCAAGATAACGTAATCCACCGTGGATCAGCTTGGAACTGGCAGAAGAAGTCGCACAAGCCAAATCTTGGGCTTCAAGTAACAGCACCGACAAACCTCGCCCGGCAGCATCAGCAGCGATACCCGCTCCGTTGATACCTCCACCAATCACAATCAAATCTTTGGTTTCCACGTCATCTTCCTTCAGATAGGCGAAACAGTGCGTTCATGCTTGTTTCCACTTAGCATTGTAAACAAAAGCTTAGCAAAGTTCCAATTGCACACCCTATTGCTCAATAGACTTCTTGTAAAACGGTCGTTTGTTATGCGAGGCCAAGGGCGCCTGGAGCGCAGTAACTGCGAGGTACATGCGAATACACGAGGATTTCGAACGCTAGGTAACGCAGAATTTGCAGCATGTAGTCTTCTTTACAAGAAGTCTAATGATTTGCATCACACCTGCAGATAGGTGCGAGTATCCCACAAAGCTATTAGTAAGCCAATCAGCAAACCACAGAGATGAGAGCTATTGGCAATTGACAACGCCAATATATTGAAGAGTCCAACAACCAGCCAGATCACAGAAAAAACCATCACCCCACGGGGTAAGATAAGGCCAGATCCCGGCACACGTTCTGTAATCAGCCAAACATAACCGATTAAAGCGTAGATCACGCCCGACAAGCCACCAAAGTTAGCACCGCTAAATAACGATTGACCCCAACCGCTGAATATCGCAGATAAAATAGTTAACACCAGCAATTTACCGCTGCCAAGTTGTTTTTCTACTTGCCCGGCAAGATACCACCACCACATCAAGTTAAATAAAATATGTAACAGTGAAAAATGTAGCAAAGCATGGGTGATCCAACGCCATAATTGCCAATATTGGCGACTATTTTTTGGCCACGCCAGCCATGACATGACGGTAGTATCACCCACGAATTGCATCAAAATATAGATGGCACCGCAAAGTAACATGACACTAAGTGTCATTCGGCCTGCTTTATTGCGTACGGTCTGAAGAATCGTTTGTAGAGAAAAAAAACCTTGATAGGGTAAGGTACTATTAAGCGTTCCAGCTTGCCAACTGGCCGCCTGATAACACGGATTACAGGGATCAAGCAGGAATTGCTTCCATTCAGATTGTACCAGCGGTAGCTTTTGTTCATCGCCTAACCAGATTTCTACCTGTTGCGTATTACGGCTAAGGGTCAAGACAACGTTGAAGGTGGTCATATAATCGACAAAAATTTGTGCCAAACGTTGATTAGAGATGGCTGTCACACGGATCATAGTGTTAATTAATTGCTCTACAAAAGTTAAGTTAACGATAAGAACCTATTCAAAATCTTCTTAAGCGACGCTTAGACGAGGAAAAAATGGGCGAAGAAGCGTGGTTTACATAGAATAAGTGAGCATTTTGAGCCCGTTTTTGACGAAGTATCAGCGAGCATAAAAGATTTCGAATAGGTTCTAAGGAAAAACAGCGGTAATTTACCTGTTTTTAGTGGCAATATTCCGCAGAGACTGTAAGTTTTTTATTTATGATAAAAATCAATAGATTAAAAACAAAAAATCACGATCAATCGAAATTAAATCAAAATGCCTATTAAATTATCTCGTACCTTAACATTTTACCCGATAACCTAAAAAATCATAGTTTGTATCAGATTTCGTCCTACTCACTCTTTCTGCTATCACGATATATGGCTGAACGACATAATAATGATTATGCACTATATTGAGAGAATAAGGCGTCAAGGCTGCAATTTAAGTTCCTTCTTTTGCTTTTGGCTTGTGCCCATTGATGTTCAATGGGATTGAGGTCTCACTTTTACCCACAATTTTTGTTATTAAGAATAATGAACAATCTCACATTTTCTTGCAGGATCTCATACCCTCGCCAAAGCGACATTATTCCCGGTAAACCCTCGGCACGTCGGTTAAGAAATCCTCCCAATTGACCCAGCCATGTTATTGCCTGAAGCACTGTGGGGGGATGCTCGGGAAGGCGGCTTGTTGTCTGTATTCTGCAATACAGCGTTTGCCATTCTATCTTTGACAACACATCGGTGCAGGTAGCCTCAGGACACAACGCTGCCATTTTGGTCATATACATCAGTTTGAAGGCGATAATGCTTTTGAGGGTGATCATTTTCGTTAGTTTGGTTGCCGTATTTAAACGACATTGTTCAACACAACATCCTGATTTCAGTGTGTTGAAGAACTCTTCTATCTTCCATCTCAGTCTATACCCATTCACTTTCTCTTCTGCTTCAAAGGCGTCAGTGGCCGTCAAATTGGTCAATAATACCCATTCGACAGGCGCTACTCCTTCTGGAGGAGGCTGTTCTTTAACACTGATGGCAGATACGTGAACCTTTTCATGGATATGCCGTGAAGCGTCTTTATTGGTAGGCCCATAAACTAGATTATTTCTAATGGGGAGCCAGCCTGAAATGGAGCGAATATCCACATAAGCCGTTCTTGCTACCCTTTGCTGATTTTTGGGCAGGGTGAGTGCTATGGTTTTTAAAATCGGCGTCTTTGACAAGGCGGTTTGCACCGTTGTTTTTTTCCCCTTTTCATCGATAAATTTTCTGTCTTTCCGGTTGCGGATAATAAAAAATGTTTTTAGTGAGCTTGCAACCCGAAAAAGTTCGAAAATATCCGCTTCTCTGTCTCCCAGCGTGATTAAGCAGGTATCTTTGGGTATCAGCGCCGCTGTCTCGTAGAGGGTCTCTATCCACTTAATACTTTCTTTCTCTTTCATTGTCGATTGATAAAGCCGCCGCTGTTTTTCCTGAGGGGTTTCCTCTCGGGAAACACGTGACCCGCATTTAAGCGAGGATAACCCAAGCGGCAAGCCCTCCTGAGTTACCATCAAACTTGCATGAAGCATCAACCCCATTTTATGTTTGTGATAGGCTTTAGATATACTTCCCAACCCCTCTGTCTTTTTATGTGTGTCAAAGTCCAACTCTGATCTGTCCTGAAGAGAAAAAACCAGTGAATGCCCTTCCAGGCGTTTTTGTGTTTGTACACAATGTGTACGGAATATCGCGCTCTCGCTCACTCTCTCATTGCTAAAAAATCGATAAGCTCCTTTGGCCTGTGACCAGGAACCATGACAGCTTGGGTAAATTGAACCTGACGCTTTTGATGATAATAAGCCCGCTGTTTCAAAAAAACGCTCTTTAAGGCGTTTATCTCCGAAATCAATTTAATGAAATTCTTCCCGGATCCACTCATTCCCATTACCCGTTACTGTTTTCATGTGCCTGTTTCCTGATTTAACTATTGACTCTACCAATAATCCAATTTCACCTGAATCATTTTTCATTCAACGTTGTGGGTAAAAGTGAGGATTGAGAGCAGGTGAGTAGGGAGTGAGATATTCAATCCAATGCCCGGCTTTACTGATAGCCTGCTGAATGTCGAGACGTTTGTGGAAACTGGCGTTATCCATCACGATGACACAATGAGGAGGAAGAGTAGGCAAAAGGCGCTGGGTAACCCAGGCGTAAAAAACATCACTGTTAATGGAACAAAAAAATAAGCCGACCGCCATCAGGACGGTTCCCAGTAACGCGCCAATGACATTTGTTCGGCCCTTGGCCTGCCAATCCTGGGTACCCCAACAGCGTTGACCTCGTGCAGCATAACCGTGGGTTCGTGGCATATCGTGTGCGAAACCGCTTTCATCCAGATAAACGACCGGTTTTCCCTGCTTTTTATAGCAGGCTATCGTGTCCTGGAAGGCGCGCCGTGTCTCTTCGTCTGCCTTGGGATGACGCAGGGTTTTTTTTATAGGTGACACCCAGGTTTTTCAGTGCCTGCCAAATGGCTTTCTGGCACACCTGAAAGCGCGCCGCCCGTTCCCGTTGGTAAGCATCGGGATAACGTGCAACATCTTTAGCTAACGCCACTTTATCAAGCTTACGCCGACGGGGGAAGAAGCTTTAACCTCGATACGACTGAGCCAGCGAGTAACGGAAGCTGAACCAATGTGGAAGCGTTTAGCGGTCTCTCTGATACTCAAGTTTTCTTGCTCTCGAATACCCAGAACTTTACGGCGAAAATCGACAGAGTGGCTCATCGCTAACTCCCTGTTAAATAATTTAGCTATACATTGTAATCAAAATTAATACGTTACGCTATATGGCACCCATTGTTGCTCAATAGGCACCGAGCCACTATTAGGAAAAAAGTCTATTGATGTCATTCAATTCTTAATCTTTATCGTCGTCCCACTCGGCATTATTATCACGATGAGGAGGTAATTGCGGTTTATTTTTCAGATAACTTTTGTAATCAAGCCGGTATAATGCTTTGATAGCATTTAAAATAACGCCCACCAGCAAAATCAATATCACCCACCAATAATCTTTCAACCAGAGTAGATCTCCTAAGAAACCCATATCTTTACCCTTTTTTAACATGGCTTTTTCCACGACAGCAGGACAGCTGGCGTCAGCAAAAACCCCGTTTGAACGGCTAAAAGCCTGTTCCAAATCTTTTTCGCTGTGCTGAGACGAGGAAAAAATGGGCGAAAAAACGCAGTCTACTCTTTGTACACAACAAAAGGGAGTCAATGAGCATTTTGAACTCACTTTTTGATAAAATATCAGCGAACATAAGAAATTTCGAATAGGCTCTAAAGGTCGATAGCTCAGATGGTCTAGCATTAGATTTCTTGAAAAACCATCACGTGCGGTATGAAGTCAAAGTACCTGGCGTGCAGTCACTGCGCGCTACATACAAGTACATGAGGATTGCGAGCACCGCGTAACGCCGAATTCACACCACACAGCAGTTTATGCAAGAGGTCTATTTAAGAATTTTCTCCATAATCCGTTGATAAATACGGCTCAGTAATTGTAAATCAGCAGCCTTAACACATTCATTCACTTTATGGATGGTGGCATTAACGGGTCCAAGCTCTACCACCTGTGCACCCATTAAAGCAATAAAACGACCGTCGGATGTACCCCCGTGGTGAGCAACTGTGGTGTGATTTCACTGTAATACTCCACAGCCTTGATCACTGTCTCGAGCAACTTTCCTTCGTTCGTCAGAAATGGCTGACCAGAAAGCACCCAATCAATGTCGTAAGTTAACTGATGCTTAGTCAGTAACGCTTCTACCTGTTCTTTGATCAGTGTATCGGTCAGTGCTGGGCTGAAACGAAAATTAAACTGCACCAATAGTTCACTGGGGATAACATTGCTGCTGCCATTACCGGCTTGTATATTCGTGATTTGCATACTGGTAGCAGGAAAAAATTGATAGCCTCGATCCCACTCCGTCGCCACCAGTGCTTGTAAAGCAGGTAGTGCACGATGAATCGGATTATCCGCCAGATGAGCATAAGCAACATGTCCTTGTACGCCACGGATCAGCAAATTGGCACTGATGGATCCACGCCGACCATTTTTAACTACATCGCCAACACACTGCATACTAGAAGGTTCGCCAACCAAACAATAATCCAGTCGTTCGTTGCGCTCCATTAACGCATGGACCACTTTGACCGTGCCGTTGGTCGCCTTGGCTTCTTCATCTGAGGTAATCAAAAACGCCAGGCGACCACCATGATTACGCCTTGCAGCGACAAAACGCTCAGCAGCAACCACCATCGCAGCCAGTGAACCTTTCATATCGGCAGCACCACGACCGTAAAGCATCCCATCGCGGATCGTAGGTTCAAACGGTGGATTGATCCACTGACGTTCATCACCGGTCGGTACAACGTCGGTATGCCCAGCAAAAGCTAATGTCTCCTCACTACTATGACCATGCCATGCCCAAAAATTCTTAGTATCAGCAAAATCCATCGGTTCGATGTTAAAACCAATCTGCTCCAGGCGTTCCATGAGTAACGTCTGGCAACCTTCATCTGCTGGGCTAAGCGATGGACGTTTAATTAATTGTCTGGCGAGTTCAATGACCGGACAACTCATATCATGACGCCTCGGAAAAAAACTGTTGATAGCTAGCAGGATCAAAACCAAGCAGTACTCTACCGGAATATTCTTCCAACAAAGGTCGTTTAATCAGCGCAGGCTGTGCCAGCATCAAAGCTTTGGCTGCGCTGGCGTCAATCACCACCGCACGCTCTGCCTCACTTAATTTACGCCAGGTAGTACCGCGGGTATTTAGCAGAGATTCCCATCCCAGAGTATCAATAAAATCTTGCAGACGTTCCGCTGTTAACCCATCAACACGATAATCGTGGAATTTATAAGCAATAGCATGATCGTCCAACCAGGCGCGTGCTTTTTGAATGGTAGCGCAATTTCTGATGCCATAAAGACGGTACCGAATTTTTGCCGTGGTATTAAACATGGAAATATCCTCTAGAGCCTATTCGAAATCGTCATGAGCAATGCTCAGACAAGAAAATAGGCGAAAAAACGCAGTCACTTTTTATATACGATACCGAGGAAGCAAATAAGCATTCCGAACCCATTTCTGACGAAGTATCAGCGAATGCAGTAGATCTCGAACAGGCTCTCAAAAGAACACGCGAAACCAGTAGCCTATAATGCGGGAAAATGATAGACAAATCTAGCAGGCTATCTTTGATTTTCCTTACCCACAGCTAACTGACATGAGATAAACTTGCATTACGGGGGCTGATAATTTCTATTGGCTATATTAGACTTCCTGCGGAAACCGTCATTCGTTATATGAAGTCAAAGCGTGCAGAGACCTTCGTTAACATACGAATACATGAGGATTGCGAGCACCACGTAACGCCGAATTCACACCACGCAGCCGGTTATGCAAGAAGTCTATTAATGAGGAAAAATAATGCCAAGAATTTTGAAAATTTGGATGTTGGTGAGTTGTATGACAATTTTTTCGGTCAATGCCAGTGAAATGGATAAAGTATTTTCGCTAATTGATCAACGATTATCCTATATGAAAGAAGTGGCAGCTGATAAAGCTATCAAGCATCTAGCGGTTGAGGATCTCAGGCAAGAACAAAAAGTGCTACAGAAAGCAATGAGAACAGCGGAGGCGAACCATTTGGATGCGGATTCCGTTAAGCCACTTTTTACTGCATTGATGGAGACTGCTAAAGTCATTCAATATCGTTACCGTGCAGATTGGTTGACAACACCACAAATAGACTGGCAGCCAAGAAAATTGGAAGAAATACGCGCAGATATTGCGCTATCAAGTGATTTATTAATTAAAGAATTACGGCGAAGATTATCTGCTAATATCGGCTTCGATCAAGTCTCCCGTGACAGACTCATGCAAATCGTCGATGAGCCTAAGCTAAGTGATGCCGACAAAGAACGAATTTTCACCGCACTGCAAACAGTAAAGCTAAAAGCAGCAAAACTGACGTAATAATGACCTTGGGAGTATCATGGCAAATTCAATTTATAATCCTGAGCGTCGCCGTCTGTTACAGGCTATAGCAGCAAGTTGGATGCTGAGTGTCAGCAAAATTGGGTTCGCCGCCCCTGCACAGATTATTGCGGTACGGATTTGGCCTTCATCAACCTATACGCGGGTTACATTAGAATCGAATATCCCTCTCAGATACCGGCAATTCCTGTTGTCTAAACCGGATCGGATTGTCATTGATATTGAAGGTTTACATTTAAACGGAGTGCTTAAGGAGATCAATAGCCAGGTTCGATCAGCCGATCCCTATCTCAAGCGGATACGAGTAGGTCAGTTTAATAAAAATACATTGCGTTTGGTGCTCGAACTTAAACAAGGTATCAGTCCACAGCTTTTTACCTTGAAACCTATTGCGAAATTTCACCATCGTTTGGTAGTTGATCTTTATCCTGTCGCTGGCGTGACAACAGAAGACGATCCACTATTAGCTTTGTTGGAAGATTACAATAGAGGTAATTTAGAACGCACCCTGCCGGATAAATCACCATCAGCAGGTAAGGCGGGTCGCGATCGACCGATTGTCATTATGCTTGATCCTGGGCACGGTGGAGAAGATCCTGGTGCCATCGGCAAAAATAAGACCCGCGAGAAAGATGTTGTGCTACAGATAGCCCGGCGGTTGCGGACGCTGATACAGCGAGAACCCAATATGCAAGTTTATATGACTCGTAATGAAGATGTTTTTATTCCCTTAACCGTCCGTGTCGCTAAAGCACGCAAGCTACGTGCTGACCTCTTTGTTTCTTTGCATGCAGATGCTTTCACCAATCGCGCAGCTAAAGGATCATCGGTATTTGCGCTTTCAACCAAAGGTGCGACCAGTACTGCGGCACGTTTTTTAGCACAAACACAAAACGAAGCAGATCAGATAGGTGGAGTCAGCAAGAGTGGTGATCACTACCTGGATCACACGATGATTGATTTGCTACAAACCGCGACTATCAAGGATAGTGTGAAATTTGGTAAAGAAGTGCTCAAACGCATGGACAAGATCAATAAATTACATAAAACCCGTGTTGAACAGGCAGGATTTGCGGTATTAAAAGCACCGGATATCCCATCTATCCTCGTAGAAACCGCATTTATCAGTAATCTTGAGGAAGAACGAAAATTACGTACTAGCCACTTCCAGCAACAGATAGCTGAATCCGTATTTGCGGGTATTAAGGCTTATTTTGCTAATGGTGGGACAGCAGCCCGGCTGTAATAAAATAACCGTTACTTCCTGAGCCGCACACTTTCCACCGCATGATTAGCACTTTTCTTCATGATCAGGCTAGCCCGTTCACGGGTGGGTAGAATATTTTGTTTTAGGTTCAATCCATTTATCTCATCCCATAATTGGGTGGCTATCTTAATTGCCGCCTCTTCTGACAACCGAGCGTAGTGGTGAAAATAAGAATCTGGATTAGCAAACGCACCCTGTCTGAATTTAAGGAACCGATTGATATACCAGTTTTTTAATAAATTTTCAGGTGCATCGACATAGATTGAAAAATCAACAAAATCAGAAACAAATACATGGTGGGGATCATGAGCATAATCCATCCCACTTTGTAGCACATTCAATCCTTCTAATATAAGAATATCGGGCTGTTTAACGAGTTTATTACCATCGGGCACTACGTCATACATTAGATGTGAATAAACCGGAGCCCTTACCTGACAGGATCCTGATTTAATTTCAGCAATAAAATTGACTAAATTATGCATATCATAGGACTGAGGAAAACCTTTTTTTTTCATTAAACCACGTTCATGCAACACGTTATTGGGATGAAGAAAACCGTCGGTAGTAACAAGTTCAACACACCGATGCTCCGGCCAACGACTCAGCAATGCTTGTAATAGACGCGCCGTAGTACTTTTACCGACAGCAACACTGCCAGCGATGCCAATAACATAAGGAATTTTCTGCCCATCACTACCCAAAAATTGTTCCAGCACCGCCTGACGACGTAAGTTAGAGCTGATATAAAAATTAAGCAAACGTGATAGAGGAAGGTAAATTTGTGCAACTTCTTCTAATGATAAATCTTCATTAATCCCTTGAAGATTAATAAGTTCTTCTTCTGTTAATGTGAGTGGAACCGAATTACGCAAGGCTGCCCACTGAGTCCGATTGAATTCTAAGTAAGACATTGTCAACGATCGATCTTTTTTTATCATAAACCAAATTCTATCTGTTAGTGCAATGTAAGAAAGGCGTTATATATCGACCCTGGATAAAAACCAGGCTGCATATTATAGGGAGCTAAGTTTTTAGCGTAGATATTTTTTATCCTCTGAGCATTATTATCTTTTAATTCACGTAGCAGGTTATAGCGTAACGTATTAATTTTGATTACAATGTATAGCTAAATTATTTAACAGGGAGTTAGCGATGAGCCACTCTGTCGATTTTCGCCGTAAAGTTCTGGGTATTCGAGAGCAAGAAAACTTGAGTATCAGAGAGACCGCTAAACGCTTCCACATTGGTTCAGCTTCCGTTACCCGCTGGCTCAGTCGTATCGAGGTTAAAGCTTCTTCCCCCGTCGGCGTAAGCTTGATAAAGTGGCGTTAGCTGAAGATGTTGCACTTTATCCCGATGCTTACCAACGGGAACGGGCGGCGCGCTTTCAGGTGTGCCAGAAAGCCATTTGGCAGGCACTGAAAAACCTGGGTGTCACCTATAAAAAAAACCCTGCGTCATCCCAAGGCAGACGAAGAGACACGGCGTGCCTTCCAGGACACGATAGCCTGCTATAAAAAGCAGGGAAAACCGGTCGTTTATCTGGATGAAAGCGGTTTCGCACACGATAGGCCACGAACCCACGGTTATGCTGCACGAGGTCAACGCTGTTGGGGTACCCAGGATGGGCAGGCTAAGGGCCGGACAAATGTCATTGGCGCGTTACTGGGAACCGTCCTGATGGCGGTCGGCTTATTTTTTTGTTCCATTAACAGTGATGTTTTTTACGCCTGGGTTACCCAGCGCCTTTTGCCTACTCTTCCTCCTCATTGTGTCATCGTGATGGATAACGCCAGTTTCCACAAACGTCTCGACATTCAGCAGGCTATCAGTAAAGCCGGGCATCGGATTGAATATCTCACTCCCTACTCACCTGCTCTCAATCCCATTGAACATAAATGGGCACAAGCCAAAAGCAAAAGAAGGGACTTAAATTGCAGCCTTGACGCCTTATTCTCTCAATATAGTGCATAATCATTATTATGTCGTTCAGCCATATAGGCCTATTGTGGATACGAAATTTCATGAAAGCAATTAACTGTCTATAGGATCAACATCCAACGCCCACTTGACCTTTTTAGCCAGTGGCAACTCGGTGATTAATGGTCGAAAATGGCTCATTAGTTGCTGCAATCGGCAGCGTGAAGGATGCTGGAGTAACAATTGCCAACGAAAACGCCCACTCCGTTTTGCCTGTAAAGCCGTTACCGGCCCCATGATCCAGAGTGCATCATCTTTCAAAGAACTCGATTCCAGTAAATGACGCAATTGTTGTAAAAATAACATCGATTGCTGATTATCGTGATCCTCGCTACGCACGATGATATGGCGAGTATAAGGCGGTAAAAATGCGTTCTTCCGCTCTATTAACGTTTGTTCAGCAAAAGCTGAATAGCCCTGTTGCAACAAAATTTGCAGCAAAGGATGCTCAGGGTGATGTGTTTGCAAAAAGACTTCTCCTTGCTTTCCCGCTCGCCCTGCTCGACCTGAAACTTGAATATAAAGTTGAGCAAAACTTTCAGATGAACGAAAATCAGCCGAAAATAACGCACCATCTACATCTAACAGAGCTACTAGGGTAACGTCTGGAAAGTGATGTCCCTTAGCCAACATTTGTGTACCAATCAGAATACGCGCACCCCCTTGGTGAACATCATCCAAATATTTTTCCAGTGATCCTTTACGGCTAGTGGTATCACGATCGATCCGTGTGATAGGCGTATCAGGGAACAAAGGGCGCAAATCATTTTCTAATTGTTCAGTGCCCACACCCACAGAGAGTAAATGAGTAGAGCCACACTCTGGGCACTGTATCGTTATCGATCGTTGACTGTCACAATGGTGACAACGTAAATGCCGCTGATTTTGGTGCAGAGTATAATAGTGGTCACAGCGCTGACATTCAGCGATCCAGCCGCATTCATGACAAAGTAAAGCAGGCGCGTAACCACGACGGTTAAGAAATAACATAACCTGATTCTTGGCTTTCAGATGATCTCGCATCCGTTCTAGCAAGGGTTGAGAAAGTCCAACCTTAAGATGCAATCCTTTTATATCAATTAGATGATGGTTAGCAGCTGTGGCGTTACCGGCACGTTTGGATAACGTAAGCTGTCGATATTTTCCTAGCTGTACATTATGTAATGTTTCCAACGCCGGTGTTGCTGATCCCATGACGATAGGAATATTTTCTTCCCGCGCCCGAAATATGGCGAGATCGCGCGCATGATAACGCCAACCTTCCTGTTGTTTGTATGAATTATCGTGTTCTTCATCGATAATTATCCCACCGAGCTGCAAAAAAGGAGTGAACAATGCGGATCGGGTACCTATGACGATAGCTGCTTCGCCACTGCGCGCTCGTAGCCATACCGATAACCGTTCACTGTCGTTTAACGCTGAATGTAGTACCACAACGGGCGCGTTAAAGCGCTCACGGAAACGTGCAATAGTCTGTGGTGTCAAACCAATTTCAGGCACTAAAATCAGCGCTTGTCGCCCTTGAGAAAGAATATTCTCTAATATACTCAAATAGACTTCGGTTTTGCCTGAACCTGTCACGCCAGCCAGTAACCAGGCAACAAAATGTTGATCCTCGCGACCTATGGCTTCCACTGCTGCCACTTGCTCACTATTAAGCTGTAGACGCTCACCCATGCACGAAAATTGGCAACGCCAGTCAGTGCTTATCCTCTCTTGCTCGCATACTGTGATCAACCCTTTATCACTCAAGCTTTTCAAGGCAGCAGGGGTTAATCCCATTTCATTCGTTTGATGGCGATAAAGCGGTTGTTGTAACAAGGCAGCGAGTACCCGCTGTTGCCTTGGAGCAGATTTCAGGCTTTCTAGCGGCGTTGCTCGCCCTTGTTCAGTAACAACCCACTGACATAATGGCGTAAATTGAGCGGGCTTTCCTTGACGCAACAAGATAGGCAGCGCATGGAATAATACCTCCCCGATGGGATAATGATAATAATCAGCAGCCCAACAAAGAATGTGCCACAGGCTAACAGGGAATAGACTCTGACTATCCAGAATAGCCTCAATAGCTTTGAGTTTTTCGTAAGGCAATGTACTGGTTGTACTGATCCCGGTCACTATGCCAATGGCCTTACGTTTACCAAAGGGGATCCTCACACGGGCACCCACAGCAGGGGATATCACAACACTGTCTAATCGATAGTCGAAAGTCCGAGCCAGTGGTACCGGTAATGCAATTTGAAAAACGAGCATGACATCATCCTTACAATCTGTAGCACCGATTGCGCACAGAGTTAACTTCTTGTATGATCCGACGCCTTTGATACAATCCAGTATCGACGACAGAACGGTATCAACAGCATAATATCGTCATTACTATTGCCAACTACGTGTGGTGTCTGGCGGAACAAGGCCCGATAGCGACACGGCCTTCATTAGAGGTTTGCCATGAAAAAAGATATCCACCCTGAATGCCACACCATTACTGCAACTTGCTCTTGTGGTAATAGTATGAAGATCAGCTCTACCCTTGCTTGTAACCTGAACTTAGACGTTTGTGGTGCATGCCACCCATTCTACACGGGCAAACAGCGTGACGCTGCTACTGGTGGTCGTGCCGAGCGTTTCAGCAAACGTTTCAATATACCGGGCATAACACGATAACTTTACACACTAGATAGAAAGAAAAAACGCCGTAGGGCGTTTTTGATTTGCGTTTGTTTTAACTGCCGTCCGTATATCAGCCATGCCTCGATGAATAGGCCCGTGTGTAGTGGGCCTGTTAGTATTCCCAGGTATCAGGATTAAGTCCCAGTTCACGCATATATATTTTTGCGGCTTCAGGGATCTCATCGCTACGTTCTTTACGCAAATCGGCATCATTCGGCAGAGGTTGGCTGGTAAATGCATGCAAAAACGCTTCGCATAACAATTCACTATTAGTGGCATGGCGTAGGTTATTGACTTGGCGCCGGGTTCGCTCATCAGTGAGTATTTTCAATACGTTGAGCGGAATGGAAACCGTAATTTTTTTGACCTGTTCACTTTTTTTGCCGTGTTCAACGTAAGGGCTAACATACTCGCCGTTCCACTTCGCCATGAGATACCTTAAATTTATCGAAAATACTATATTATGAAAACCGGCTCAGGCCGTCATCACGGTTTGTTCGACGCCACGCTATTGAGGATGCTTTTTTCAGCCAGAAAGACCGTAATGTTAGCTGTTATTATTGTTTTTCTCAATCTACACATCAAGATGTACTGGACTTCTTGCAAAGCCGTAGTTCGTTATACGAAGTCAAAGCACCTGGCACACAACTGCACGGCACATACGGACACATGGGGATCACGAGCACCACGTAACGCAGAATTTACAACACACAGCACCACGCAGTGGGTTTTGCAAGAATCTAGTGTTTACTTGAAAGTGTCCTTTGCAACTGCTCATTATCCAGTTGATTACAACATTTTGCGACAACAATAGTTGCCACACCATTACCCACCAAATTCGTCAGTGCTCTGCCTTCCGACATAAAGCGGTCAATACCCAAAATCAATGCAAGACCCGCCAATGGTAAATGGCCCACTGTTGATATAGTCGCTGCTAGCACAATAAAACCACTACCCGTTACCCCTACTGCGCCTTTCGATGAGATCAGCAGTACCACCAGTAAGGTTAACTGATGCATAAGATCCATAGGTGTGTTGGTAGCTTGTGCAATAAACACCGCCGCCATAGTTAAATAGATCGCAGTACCATCCAGATTAAAAGAGTAACCGGTTGGTAGTACTAACCCAACCACTGATTTTTCACAGCCGATTTTTTCCATTTTTTCCAACATCCGCTGAAACACAGATTCAGTGGAACAAGTACCCAACACAATCAGTAGCTCTTCTTTGATATAACGAATAAAGGCGAAGATACTGAAACCGTTGGCTCTAGCAATCATACCTAATATCACAACCACAAACATGACACAGGTTGTATAAAAACAGGTAATCAACTGACCTAATTGTAGCAATGAGCCAATACCGTATTTACCGACAGTAAACGCCATTGCTCCAAATGCGCCCAATGGGGCCAATCGCATGATCATATTGGTGATGCCGAAAATAACTTGCGAAAAACTTTCAACAACATTGAAAATCAATCGGCCTTTTTCACCTAAACGATGCAGTGTGAAACCAAACAATATCGCCAACAGCAATATTTGTAGAATATTCCCACCGACAAAAGCACTAGCAAAACTATTGGGGATCATATCCAACAGGAAAGAGGCAATCCCTTGCTGCGAAGCTTGCTCAGCATAGGTAGCAACAGCTTTAACATCGAGTGATGTGGGATCAACATTCATGCCCACGCCAGGTTGCACAATGTTAACAACAACCAAACCGATAATTAGCGCCAAGGTGCTGACAGCTTCGAAATCAAGTAGCGCAATGGCACCGGTACGCCCAACTGCTTTCAGATTTTCCATACCGGCACCGTTACCACGGCACAAAAAAGAATTGATGGAATAATCATTTTGATAAGTTTTACAAACCATCACCGAGTGCTTTCATTTGGATACCCAAGCTAGGGTAGAAATAAGCTAACAGGACACCTAATATGATCGCGATTATTACTTGAAGATATAACCTGTTAAATATTGAAGTTTGCATATTATCCTTGAGAGTAACGACGTGTTTCTCATCCGGATTTTTTCATCTATATCACGGACGCGCTAACACAAAAATTAGCACTCACATAATAATATGTAAAAACTAATATGTAACAAACAATTGATATAGCAGGGGCCATATAATAGGGTTGGCTTGATAAAAAATATTATTTAATATCAATATATGAATGTAAACTTTACAATCAATTTATACAGCTTATGTTATATATTAAATCTATTAATTTAATGTGCTCATTTCATCCCAAAAAAATCCAGAGATAGATACCCTACTCTGGATTTTGATCATCAGCAAAACCATTAAATATCGATATTGGCGGCTCTCAACGCATTTTCTTCAATAAAAGCACGGCGGGGCTCCACCGCATCGCCCATAAGAGTAGTGAACAGTTGATCAGCAGCAATGGCATCCTTTATCATGACACGCAGCATACGACGACCTGCGGGATCCATTGTGGTTTCCCATAATTGATCAGCGTTCATCTCTCCCAAACCTTTATAGCGTTGGATCGTCAGGCCGCGACGGGATTCTTTCACCAGCCAATCCAGAGCCTCTTCAAAACTATCCACAGCTATACGACGCTCACCCCGCTCAACAAACGCGCCCTCTTCTAATAAACCACGTAGTTTTTCACCCAACTGGCAAATTTTTCGGTACTCACCTCCGTGGACAAAATCAAAATCCAGATTGTAATCAGTATCGACCCCGTGGGTACGAATACGCAGCACCGGTTCAAACAGCGAGCGTTCACGATCCTCATGCACTATGGAACTATAACTACTACCCTGTTGTTCTTTTGCATTCAATAACGTTACCAAAGAATCTATCCATTGTTGAACGGTTTCTTTATCGGTCAACCCCTTTTCTTTTAAGCTTGGCTGATAAATCAGACTATTCAACAGAGCACGTGGGTAGCGCCGCTCCATACGGTTAATGGTCTTCTGTACGCTATAATGTTCTGCAATCAATTTTTCTAATGGCTCGCCAGCCAATGCCGGTGCATAGGCATTGGTGTGTAACGCCGCACCGTCAAGAGCCAAAGACAGCTGATACTGCTCCATTGCTTCATCATCTTTGATGTATTGCTCTTGTTTGCCTTTTTTGACTTTATACAAGGGTGGCTGCGCGATAAATATATGACCACGCTCAATAAGTTCTGGCATTTGGCGATAGAAAAAGGTCAATAACAAAGTGCGGATATGTGAACCATCGACATCGGCATCGGTCATAATAATGATGCTGTGATAACGCAATTTCTCTACATTATATTCATCACGCCCGATACCACAGCCCAGAGCAGTTATCAGTGTCGCCACTTCCTGCGAAGAGAGCATTTTATCGAAACGGGCTTTTTCTACGTTTAGAATTTTACCTTTCAACGGCAAAATTGCCTGATTTTTGCGATTGCGACCCTGTTTAGCCGATCCACCCGCAGAATCCCCCTCTACAAGATAAAGTTCCGATAACGCGGGATCACGCTCCTGACAATCGGCCAGCTTACCCGGTAAACCGGCCAGATCTAAAGCACCTTTACGACGCGTCAATTCACGGGCTTTACGTGCGGCCTCGCGGGCGCGGGCCGCATCAATAATTTTGTTCACTACGATTTTAGCGTCAGCCGGATTTTCCAGTAAATATTCTACTAGCTTCTCGTTCATCAGGGTTTCAACCGCGGTTTTTACTTCGGAGGAAACCAGCCTATCTTTGGTTTGTGAAGAGAATTTAGGATCCGGCACTTTCACGGAAACCACCGCAATCAGACCTTCGCGGGCATCATCACCCGTAGCGCTGATTTTTGCTTTTTTGCTGTAACCTTCTTTATCCATATAGCTATTCAGCGTGCGGGTCATTGCGGTGCGAAAGCCCACTAAATGGGTACCCCCGTCACGTTGTGGGATATTATTGGTAAAACAGTAGATGTTTTCTTGAAAACCATCGTTCCACTGTAATGCTACCTCCACACCGATATCATCTTTGATGGTAGAAAAGTAAAATACTTTCGGATGGATTGGGTTTTTGTTTTTATTCAGATATTCGACAAACGCCCGGATACCCCCCTCATAGTGGAAATGATCTTCTTTATCGCTACGTTTGTCCTGTAGCTTAATGGAGATACCGGAATTAAGAAAAGATAACTCCCGCAAGCGTCTGGCCAGCGTTTCATATTGAAACTCTGTGTTATTGGTGAAGGTCTGCAAACTTGGCCAGAAACGTACCTTAGTACCCGTTTGTTGTGTTTCACCAACAATTTTAAGGGAAGTCTGTGGTTCTCCCATCATGTAAGTCTGTTCGTGTACTTTCCCTTCACGATGGATAACCAATTCTAGTTTTTCTGACAACGCATTCACTACCGATACGCCAACACCGTGCAAACCACCAGAGACTTTGTAGGCGTTATCGTCAAATTTACCACCCGCATGGAGCACCGTCATAATGACCTGTGCCGCAGACACGCCTTCTTCTTCGTGCAAACCGGTTGGAATACCACGACCATCATCCTGTACCGATACCGAGTTATCCGCATGAATGATCACCATAATCTCTTTACAATGACCAGCGAGAGCTTCGTCAATCGCATTATCGACAACTTCGAATACCATATGGTGCAGACCGCTGCCGTCGTCAGTATCACCGATATACATGCCCGGACGCTTACGAACCGCATCCAAACCTTTTAATACCTTGATACTTGAAGAATCATAAGTATTTGACATCAACGTTTCTCACTTATTTTTAATTCTGTGGTTGAATCTCAATTTTGCCATGTTCCACACGGAACATCTTGTCCTTATTACCAAGCATATCGGCAATGTGTTCGGCGCTAAGCGCACTAACAAATACCTGTGCTTGGGTGGCTTGCAGACGTTCGGCCAATAAACGCCGACTATCAGTATCCAGTTCGGAAGCAAAATCATCAAGCAGATACAGGCAAGGTCGCCCGCTCTGTTGGGTGAAAAACTCACCCTGTGCTAATCGCAATGCGTAAAGCAGTAATTTAAGCTGACCACGTGATAGCAAATCTTCGACTGGCGTATCATTGATCCGAATGCGTAAATCTGCTTTATGTGGCCCTGACAGGGTATAAGTTAACATTCGGTCACGCTCAAACTGGCGCTCCAGTAATTCACCGTAGTCACTTTCTTTATCCCAGCCACGTTGAAAAGAAATATTCAGCGTAAACTCTGGCAAGAATAAGGCGCAGGTCGCGGTAATATCGGCTGCAATGGCATTACAATACGCCGCTCTCCAGTCGCTAATACGTTCAGCCAGTGGAATAATTTCCCGATCCCAAATACGAATCTGCGCATAGTGACTCGCCTGCCGTAGGGCCGCGTTGCGTTGTTTAAATAATCTTTTTAGATTATTCCAGGTAGTAAAAAAATTTGCATCATTATGAAAACAACCCCAATCCAGAAAAGCACGCCGATATTTTGGTCCCCCGTTTAATAAGGTAAATCCTTCTGGGCTGATTAATTGCATCGGCAGTAATTGCGCCAACTCAGCCACTCGATGCCCATCAGTGCCATCAATTCGCACCTTGGTATTACCTTGACGATCTTTACTCAGACCCACCGATTGTTTGCATTCACCGTTTTCCATTCGACCATGAAGTATAAATTCTGCGCAATGATTACGGATCACACGCCCTGCTTGCAAACTGCGAAAGGCTCTACCATGACCAAGGGCATAAATGGCTTCCAGCACACTGGTTTTACCGCTGCCATTCGCGCCGATCAGAAAATTAAATCCCCCAGCTAATAACAGATCTGCCGATCCGATATTACGAAAATTGTGGATAAACAAACGGGTTAATGCCATTGAGTTGGATCAACTTATAGATTAAAAATGTATTATTCAAAATTAAAGACGCATTGGCATAACAACGTAATCTGCGGACTGTGCCAAGCTAGCCCCATCTTTAATTTGTACACTAGATTCAGGATTCGTCAGTAACAGATGTACTTTTTCACATTTCAGGGCATTGAGTACATCAAGTATATAACTCACATTAAAACAGATTTCTAACTTATCTCCTTCATAACTGACATCGAGGATTTCTTCGGCTTCTTCTTGCTCTGGATTATTTGCCGTGATATTGAGCTGATTATGTGCAATCTGGAGTCGAACACCGCGACACTTTTCACTGGATAAAATCGCCGCACGCGAAAATGCCTGTTTCAGTAAACCACAGTCCGCCTCAACGGTTTTATTGGGGTTCTTTGGTAATACAAGCCGATAGTCAGGGAAACGACCATCAACCAATTTACAAGTAAAAATGAAATCACCTACATGAGCACGAATATAATCTCTGCCAATTTCTAGATCTAATCTGGTGTCTCCACCATCTAATAAACGTACTAACTCCATGACCCCTTTACGGGGCACTATCACCGGATACGAAGACTCACCAACAAGTGTCGAACAAATAACCTTATTAATAGGCATCGAACAGACAGCCAAACGATGACCGTCAGTCGCTACCGTACGTAACATTTCATTTTCGGTTTCGAACAACATCCCATTGAGGTAATAACGTACATCTTGATGCGCCATCGAGAATTGAGTAGACTCGATCAACCGCTTCAGCGTCGCCTGAGGCAATGTGAACTTTACCTTGCTCTCCCAACTCTCTCTATTAGGGAAATCGCTAGCCGGTAGCGTCGTGAGTGAAAAACGGCTACGCCCCGAACGCAGCAACAAACGCTCACCATCCAGCTCCACCGTGATTGTTGCCCCTTCCGGCAAACCACGCCAGATATCAAGAAATTTTCGCGCAGGCACAGTCGTCGTCCCAGGCTCATGAGCCTGTGATAAGGGTACCTTGGCTACCATTTCTATTTCCAAATCAGTGCCAGTCAGTTGCAAAGTGCCTGCGGTCACTTGCAGCAATACATTGCTAAGAATAGGAAACACGGGGCGTCCAGATAATGGGCTACTGACCTGTTGTAGCGGCTTCAGCAAATCTTCACGTTTAACGATGAATTTCATAACGTTAGGAGGATAAGGTTCTAATTAAATTTAAAAAATCTTCTTTGATGTCGTGATCTTCTTCGCGTAATTGATGGATTTTTCGACAACCATGCAACACGGTGGTATGGTCACGGCCACCAAAGGCATCACCGATTTCAGGTAAGCTATGGTTGGTAAGCTCTTTGGCCATTGCCATCGCCATTTGTCGTGGACGAGCCACCGATCGAGAACGTCGTTTAGAGAGCAGATCGGCAACTTTTATTTTATAATATTCAGCCACTGTTTTTTGAATATTATCAATAGTGACAAGCTTGTCTTGCAGTGCCAGTAGATCACGCAACGCTTCGCGTACAAAATCAATGGTGATCGCCCGACCGGTAAAATTAGCGTTAGCAATCACTCGATTCAACGCGCCTTCCAGTTCACGCACATTAGAACGCAAGCGTTTCGCAATAAAAAATGCCACTTCCGCTGGCAGACGAATATCGTTTTCATCTGCTTTTCTCATCAAGATAGCAACGCGGGTTTCCAGTTCTGGCGGCTCAATAGCGACCGTCAACCCCCAGCCAAAACGCGACTTCAAGCGATCTTCTACCCCATTAATTTCCTTCGGGTAGCGATCCGAAGTCAAAATAATCTGCTGATTACCCTCCAACAAAGCGTTAAAAGTATGAAAAAACTCTTCCTGAGAACGTTCTTTGTTAGCAAAAAATTGAATATCATCGATGAGTAACGCATCAACTGAACGATAATAACGTTTAAATTCTTCAATCGCATTATTCTGCAGTGCTTTAACCATATCCTGCACAAAGCGTTCAGAATGCATATACACCACTTTCGCATTGGCCTTGTGAGCGATAATACCGTTACCCACCGCATGCAGAAGATGAGTTTTACCTAAACCAGTACCACCATATAGAAATAAGGGGTTATACGCGGCACCCGGATTATCAGCAACCTGACGGGCTGCTGCACGTGCCAATTGGTTAGATTTACCTTCAACAAAATTATCAAAGGAATGTTTTGGATTAACATTCGAACGATAGGCATGTTCAGGTTGAGCAGGAGAACTGTCCCAACTTGGATGAGCAGGGGCACTGCGGATCACTGGCTCAGCAAGCACATCAACACTCGCCACCCCCGGTTGGCTAATCGTTGAAGTAATAGACTTGCTACCCACTTCAAAACGCAACAAGGGCACATCTGCTCCGCAAAAATCATTAAGCAAACCATTGATATTATTTAAATATTTATCACAAACCCAATCTAGAACAAAGCGATTTGGGGCGTAAAGCGCTAGCGTGTTGTCACTCAGTTCCGCCTGTAACGGGCGGATCCACATACTAAATTCTGTGGCAGGTAACTCATCCTGCAATCGGGCAAGACATTGCTGCCAAAGCGAAAGTGACACGGCGAACTCCACTCTAACAAAATCAACAAAAAAGAAGAAAAAAGAAACCAGACACTGTCCAATCCCAAAATACAAAATTAACCACATGGCAGGAGATAATAGCGCAAACGAAGCAATAGATCCTCCCCTTCCTGACAGATTAAATACTTTTTATCCACAGGCTGTCAGATACGCCACGGTTGCGGCACTCTCTTTGAAGTCATACAATTCGCTACGGCTTTGTAAGCAGTCTAATTTTTCATCTACAGACCAGAAAAAATCACGCCGACACGATCCTTGCGATTTTAGTGGGAGTCAGTATAATCGCCGCCTCTGCCCCACGACAGCGGATTAATGCCAGCTTGGGTGGCAACTGTTTAATAATCTACAATCATCCATCCTTATTTAGGTAAAATCGTTATGAAACGCACCTTCCAACCCTCCGTACTGAAGCGTAACCGTAGCCATGGTTTCCGTGCTCGTATGGCTACTAAAAATGGTCGTCAAGTTCTGGCTCGCCGTCGAGCAAAAAGCCGTGCTCGTCTGACTGTTTCCAAGTAACAAAGCTCACCGTCTCACGTGGTTAAGCTAGCATTTTCCAGGGAGTTACGTTTGTTAACTCCTTCTGATTTCACCTTCGTTTTTCAGAAGCCACAACGTGCCAGCACGCCGCAGCTCACTGCGCTCGGGCGCCTAAGCGAACTGGGGTATCCCCGTCTCGGGCTTGCTGTCGCTAAAAAGCATGTCAAACGCGCCCATGAGCGTAACCGGATTAAGCGCTTAACCCGGGAAAGCTTCCGTTTACATCAGCACCAGTTGCCTTCTATGGATTTTGTGATCCTAGTTAAAAAAGGTGTAGCTGACCTGAGTAATCCTGATTTGACGCAAATGTTGGAAAAATTATGGCGTCGTTATTGTCGCTAGGCTGCCGCGCCCTAATCGGGCTGATCAGAGGTTATCAGCGTGTTGTCAGTCCACTGTTCGGGCCACGTTGTCGCTTTCATCCCACGTGTTCTGATTACGCCCTTGAAGCCCTGGGCAAGTTCGGCGTGATAAAAGGCAGTTGGTTAACACTGAAACGCGTATTAAAATGCCACCCTTTAAACTCCGGTGGCTATGATCCCGTGCCACCCAAGTCCGAAGATAACAGAGAACACTAACGATGGATTCGCAACGCAATCTTCTTCTTATCGCTTTTTTGTTCGTGTCTTTCATGATCTGGCAAACCTGGCAAGTGGATAACAATCCGCAACCTGCCATGCAGATTACGCAACAGAGCACGAGCGCAATCAGTGGTGATACTACCCGTAGTGAAAACCAAACAATACCTACCGGTGGTCAAGGACAACTTATTAAGGTAAAAACTGATGTACTGTCGTTGACCATCAATACACGTGGTGGCGACATTGAACAGGCTAACCTCTTAGCTTATCCTGATACACTGGGTTCCAATAAAACTTTTGAGTTATTAGAAACCACACCCGCTTTTATTTACCAGGCACAAAGTGGCTTGACGGGTAAAAATGGTCCAGATAATCCGGCTAACGGTGACCGTCCACTTTTTCATGCTACTCAGCTAGATTTTGTCCTGGTAGATGGTCAGGATGAGTTGCGCATCCCACTGACTTTCACTAGCAAAGACGGCTCCGTCTTTACGAAAACCTTTGTGCTACAACGCAATAATTATGCGATTAGCGTTGATTATCAGGTGAAAAACGTCTCTGCGACTCCGTTGGAATTAACCCTGTTTGGTCAATTGAAACAAAGCATCAATTTACCTAAACACCGTGATACCGGCAGCAGTAATTTTGCTTTGCATACTTATCGTGGTGCGGCTTACTCTTCTGATGACACTAAATATCAGACATATAACTTCAGTAAAATCGAAGATGCTAATTTAGAAGTGATGACCCAAGGTGGCTGGGTTGCAATGTTACAGCAATACTTCGCAACAGCCTGGATCCCGGGCGCGAACGTCACTAATACTTTTTATTCCCGTAAGCTAGACAATGGGTTGGCGGCTATCGGTTTCAAAAGTGCGCCCGTGGTTGTACAACCTGGTGAGCAAAAACAACTCGCTGCCACGTTATGGATTGGCCCAGAAATTCAAAACCAAATGGCAGCCATTGCCCCTCACCTTGATTTAACCGTAGATTATGGCTGGTTATGGTTTATCTCGCAGCCACTGTTTAAATTGTTGCAATTTATCCAGGGCTTTATCGGTAACTGGGGTTTTTCCATCATCGTGATCACCTTTATCGTTCGTGGGATTATGTATCCACTGACTAAAGCACAATACACTTCAATGGCGAAAATGCGAATGCTTCAGCCTAAGCTGACTGCCATGCGTGAACGTATCGGTGATGACAAACAGCGCATGAGTCAAGAAATGATGGCGTTGTACAAAGCTGAAAAGGTCAATCCACTGGGTGGCTGTTTGCCATTAATCATTCAGATGCCAATCTTCCTGGCACTGTACTACATGTTGATGAGTTCTGTTGAATTGCGTCATGCGCCCTTTATACTGTGGATACACGACCTATCAGCGCAAGATCCATACTATATTTTGCCGATCTTGATGGGTATCACCATGTATTTTATCCAAAAAATGTCGCCGACCACTGTCACCGACCCCCTACAGCAGAAAATCATGACATTTATGCCTGTTATCTTCACGGTGTTCTTCCTCTGGTTTCCTGCAGGCCTAGTGCTCTACTATATCGTCAGTAACCTGGTCACCATTCTGCAGCAGCAGCTGATTTATCATGGTTTAGAAAAACGTGGCTTACACAGTCGTGGATAGACTTTTTGAGATAACCGATGAACACAGCGATACGATAGTCGCGCAAGCCACACCTCCAGGACGAGGGGGTATTGGTATTTTGCGAGTTTCTGGCCGTGCGACCAAGGAAGTAGCACAAGCAATATTGGGGAAGTTACCTCGTCCACGCTATGCCAACTACCTGCCATTTCATGATACTGACGGCAGTATACTCGATCAGGGAATTGCTATTTACTTCCCCTCTCCTCATTCTTTTACTGGAGAAGATGTGCTTGAGTTGCAGGGGCACGGTGGTGCGGTTATTTTAGATTTATTACTAAAACGTATTTTGATGCTACCTGGTTTGCGTATCGCGCAACCTGGCGAATTTTTAGAACGGGCTTTTCTCAACGACAAACTCGACTTGGCTCAGGCGGAAGCCATTGCTGATTTGATTGATGCTAATTCGGAACAAGCGGCGCGTTCAGCCGTCAATTCGTTACAAGGCGCTTTTTCAAATCACATTAATCGATTAGTAAAGACACTCACGCATCTACGGGTCTATGTCGAAGCAGCGATAGATTTTCCAGCTGAAGAAATAGATTTTCTATCCGATGGAAAAATTGAAGTACAGCTTAACAGGGTATTAGACGATTTAAAAGCAGTACAAACCGAAGCTCGCCAAGGCAGCTTATTGCGTGAAGGAACGAAAGTGGTGATTGCGGGTCGTCCCAATGCAGGTAAATCTAGCCTACTCAATGCATTAGCTGGGCGTGAAGCAGCAATAGTCACCCACATAGCCGGTACAACACGTGACCTATTGCGCGAGCATATTCACATCGATGGTATGCCACTACATATTACTGATACTGCGGGGCTGCGCGAAACCAGCGATGAAATAGAAAAAATAGGTATCGAACGTGCCTGGAATGAGATCGAACAGGCCGATAACCTGTTATTCATCGTTGATAGTACCACTACCCTAGCCACAGAGCCTACCGATATCTGGCCAGAATTTGTCGAACGGTTACCCACGACCTTGCCCATCACGGTGGTACGTAATAAAGCGGATATTACCGGTGAACAAATTGGTTTAACCCAAATGAAAGGGCACTCACTGATTCGTTTATCAGCTCGTACTGGCGAAGGTGTTGATCTATTGCGCACACATCTTAAACAAAGTATGGGTTTTACCAGTAACACAGAAGGGGGGTTTCTGGCTCGTCGTCGTCACTTACAAGCATTAGAAACGGCGGCTCAGCACTTGATAAACGGACACCAACAGTTAGTGAACGTGCAAGCGGGTGAATTATTAGCCGAAGAACTACGTTTAGCACAACAGGCTTTGAGTGAGATAACGGGTGCATTCGGATCGGATGACTTACTAGGGCAGATTTTTTCCAGCTTCTGCATTGGCAAGTAGGCACTAGAAAAAGCACATGCCCGGGAAAACCGGGCCTTGACTTCACATAACGAACGACGGTTTTGCAAAAAGTCTATTGCGCTGTCAACCGGTGATTTTACGAAAAACTAAAGAACCATTCGTACCACCAAAGCCAAAAGAATTGCATAAGCTGTATTCTATATTTTTTTTATCACGGGCTTCATGTGGGACAAAATCTAAATCACAACCTTCGTTCTGATTATCCAAATTAATCGTTGGCGGAATGGCTCGGTCACGCAACGCCAATATAGAAAAAATAGACTCTATCGCACCCGCCGCACCTAAGAGATGTCCCGTCATCGATTTGGTTGAACTGATCATCACCTTACGAGCATCGCCAACAAAGACCGATCTCACTGCTGCCGTTTCCGCTTTATCACCAGCAAGCGTGGAAGTGCCATGCGCATTGATATAACCAATATCCTTAGGCCCCACGCATGCATCACGCAACGCATTTTTCATCGCTGACGCGGCACCCGCACCGTCATCCGGCGGCGAAGTCATATGATGGGCATCACTGCTCATACCAAAACCCACCACTTCTGCATAAATTTTTGCGCCACGTTTTTTCGCATGTTCATATTCTTCCAATATCACGATACCGGCACCATCGCCCAAAACAAAACCATCACGGTCTCTATCCCAAGGGCGGCTAGCCGCTTGCGGATCGTCATTTCGAGTTGACAATGCACGCGCGGCACCAAATCCACCGACCCCCAGTGGAGTACTGGCCTTTTCTGCACCACCCGTAATCATCACATCAGCGTCATCGTAAGCAATGATACGCGCAGCATGACCAATATTATGCACACCGGAAGTACAAGCAGTAGTGATAGATATACTCGGACCACGTAGACCATATCTAATACTTAGATGACCAGCGATCATATTGATAATAGTGGAAGGAACAAAAAATGGGCTGATTCTCCGTGGGCCACATTTAATCAGGTGCCCGTGATTTTCTTCGATCAAACCCAAACCACCAATACCTGAACCAATGGCCGCACCAATACGCGAAGCATTCTCCTCAGTCACTACAAGGCCACAGTCCTCCATGGCCTGTATCCCAGCAACTACCCCATATTGTATAAAGGTATCCATTTTTTTGGCATCTTTCGGTAAAATAAGATCTTGACACTCAAAATCTTTTACTAAGCCAGCAAATCGTGTTGTATAGGCGCTAGTATCGAAATGCTCGATCGAGCAGATACCACTCTTACCAGCAAGCACCGCTTCCCATGTACTCTCAACTGTATTACCGACGGGAGACAACATGCCCAGCCCCGTGACCACAACTCGACGCTTAGACACAGCCGTCCTCCAAGGAGGGAAATTAAAGAAGTTATCCAAAAAACTCAGGCGATCGAATGACCGCCCAGATATGTCCGTTTGCTGCTAAAGTTATGTGCCCTGATGTGCTGTGATATAGTCAACAGCTGCCTGAACCGTTGTAATCTTCTCCGCTTCTTCGTCTGGAATCTCAGTATCAAATTCTTCTTCCAGAGCCATTACCAATTCGACGGTATCCAGGGAATCCGCGCCAAGATCATCCACAAAAGAAGACGCTAAAGTAACCTCTTTTTCTGTAACACTCAGTTGTTCAACGATGATCTTCTTAACACGTTCTTCGATAGTGCTCATGTTCTTAAATTTCCTATCAAAACTCGCTTACGCGATGGTTCTCGTAGTTTATAAAATGTTGAAAAAGATGCAACTAAATCTCGGCTGGTCAAACCACTATTTTACGCCATTATGCGATTTTCACGGCAAATAACGCAAATAATTTTCACAGTTTCTTAAATCATACACATGCCACCACTGACATGTAACGTTTCACCAGAAATATAACTGGCTTCAGCTGAAGCCAAAAATGCAACAGCACTGGCAACTTCTTTGGCACTGCCAAGTCTATTGGCAGGGATTTGTGTTAAAATGCCTTCACGTTGCTCTTCTGTCAATACCTCCGTCATATCCGTCTCGATAAAACCCGGTGCTACAACATTAACAGTAATGCCACGTGTAGCAACTTCACGTGCCAACGATTTGCTGAAACCAACAACACCTGCCTTAGTGGCGGCATAGTTAACCTGCCCTGCATTACCCGTGGTGCCAACCACCGAACCAATGGTAATGATACGACCAAAACGTTTTTTCATCATAGCTTTCAATACCGCTCTTGACAGATGAAATATCGAGGTCAAATTAGTATCCAAAACATTCTGCCACTGCTCGTTTTTCATACGAATTAGTAAGTTATCAGCTGTGATACCGGCATTATTCACTAAAATATCAATTACGCCACATTCACCATAAATGTCTTTAATGCCTTCCATCAGCTTGTCGATCGACACAGGATCAGCAACGTTCAACACAAAACCCTTGCCTTTTTCACCCAGGTAGCCATCAATATCTTCAACACCCTTTTTACTGGTCGCAGTACCAAACACTCTAGCACCGCGTTCAGCTAACAACTGCGCGACCGCACGGCCAATACCACGGCTAGCACCCGTTACCAGCGCAATTTTTCCTTCAACGCTCATGTCATCCTCTTTCGTTATTGTTCAAGCGCAGAGCACAACGAGGCAACATCATTGATCGATGCCACAGTCAGTGTATCGACAATACGCTTGTTCAGGCCAGTTAAAACTTTGCCAGGCCCTATTTCTAACAGCCGTTCAATGCCCTGCGTCGCCATATATTCGACAGACTCAACCCAACGAACCGGACTATAGATTTGACGTACCAAGGCACTACGAATGGCTTCAGGGGAGCTTTCTATCTTTACATCAACGTTATTCAGAATTGGACACCTCGGCGGGTTAAAAATCATTTTTTCCAATGCGATAGCCATTTTTTCCGCAGCGGGTTTCATCAGCACACAATGTGAAGGCACACTAACGGGTAACGGTAACACACGTTTTGCTCCTGCCATTTTACAAGCAACCACCGCCCTTTTCACAGCCTCCTTATTACCTGCAATCACTGCCTGATTTGGTGAATTAAAATTAACCAATGAAACAACCTGCCCTTGTGCCGACTCCGCACAAGCTTTGGCGATGATATTGTTATCGAGGCCAATAACCACTTCCATCGCGCCCACACCAGGCGGCGCCGCTTGCTGCATCCATTTTCCACGCAGTTCAACCAGTCGAACCGCTTGTTCAAAATTCAATACATCCGCACAAACCAAAGCAGAATATTCACCTAAACTGTGACCCGCCATCATCGACGGTAATGTACCACGCTGTTGCTCCCAGACACGCCAAATGGCTACTGAAGCCGTCAGTAATGCCGGCTGAGTTTGCCAGGTTTTATTTAGCTCTGTCGCCGCTCCTTGTTGCACTAACTGCCATAGATCGTAGCCTAATACTGACGATGCCTGTCTAAATACCTCTTCAACAAGTGGAAATTTGGCAGCTAAATCCGTCAACATACCAATAGCCTGAGAGCCTTGCCCTGGGAATACCATTGCAAATTTTGCCATTTTTATTTCCCTGTCAAATCAAAATCGGATCAGAGCTGAACCCCAAGTAAAACCGCCACCAAAGGCTTCCAGCAACACCAAGTGCCCACGTTGAATTCGCCCATCGCGTACCGCCTCATCCAGTGCAGAAGCTACCGACGCCGCAGAAGTGTTACCATGCCGATCTAAAGTGACCACCACTTTCTGCATATCCATTTTTAATTTTTGAGCTGTTGCTTTAATGATACGTAAATTAGCCTGATGAGGTACCAACCAATCCAATGCTTCACGCCGTAGATTATTCGCCTCTAACGTTTTATCGACAATCTGAGCCAACTTAGTCACTGCAATTTTAAATACCTCGTTCCCTGTCATGGTGATATAAGCAGGCTGATTCTGAGAATACCGATAAGGCAATGTCAATAAATTGCCAAAGCAACCATCGGCATGTAAATGCGTTGAGAGAATCCCCGGCTCTTTTGACGCGCCTAACATCACCGCTCCTGCACCATCACCAAATAAAACAAGTGTTTTGCGATCTTGTGGATCAAGCACACGGCTGAGAGTATCAGAACCAATCACTAACGCATTTTTTACGGTACCGTTTTTAATAAATTGATCAGCAACACCCAGCGCATAGAGAAACCCCGTGCAAGCGGCAGCCAAATCAAAGGAAATGGCATCCGTAATCTCTAGCATTTGCTGGATTTGACAAGCCGAACTTGGGAAAGCATGAGTCGAAGAAGTGGTTGCAACGATAATCAAACCAATATCATTTTTATCGAATTCTCTTGTTGCTTCTCGCGTCATTTCTAACGCTTTCTCCGCAGCATACCAGCCCATTCTAGCTACTGTATCATCGTCCGAGGCAATACGCCTTTCTTTGATACCGGTACGAGTTTGGATCCACTCGTCGGAGGTATCCACCATTTTTGCCAAATCCGCATTGCTGCGCCTGTGTTCGGGCAGATAACTTCCCGTACCGAATATCTTAGTGTACATGTCCTGTCATCTTAGGTAATAGCACGCTCAGAAAACCTCAACGCTGCCCCATCTCATCTAGCATCTATATGACTTTTAATAAATATCCTGTAACAAAAATTTATCAATCAATAGCATAACTATTTCATGGTACAGTTCCACAGGAAACTCATGTATCCTGTAAATTCAGATTGTGGGTAGGATATTAACAGAACTATTTATTAGCTTCCCTGGCTCCCTTACCGGCTTGTCTTTTCTCTTTCCTAGCCTGACTAACAGCTCCGGGTTTTTCTTGTGCTCTTAATTTGATAGCTTCTTGCTCTTCAGAAACCTGACGACCACGGTAGTAACCGTCAGCGGTCACATGATGGCGCAAATGAGTTTCACCGGAGGTTTCATCTTTAGAAAGAAGGGAAGTAGTCAGCGCATCGTGAGAGCGACGCATACCACGCTTAGAACGAGTGGGCTTGTTTTGTTGTACGGCCATTGACCTTACTCCTTAATTGCTTTTTTTCAAATTTGCTAATGCGGCAAATGGATTGGGTTTCTCCGCTTCTTCAGGGAGCTGACCACACACCATATCCGCTTCGGACACTTCACAGTATTCAGATTCATGCAGCGGAATAATAGGCACCGAGAGAATAATTTCGTCTTCAATCATTGCCAGCAGATCAATTTCGCCAAATTCGTCAACGTCAACTGGCTCATACGCCGCAGGTAGTGCCTCAGTCTGCTCATCATTAGCCACTGGGCTAAAACAATATGTGGCGTGAATATGATAGGAGAAATTGTTACCGCAGCGCTGGCACATCAATGTTACATCAACATCTGCATGACCTGTAATAACCGCCAGGCGCCGATTATCAAGATTAAATGATAACCAAGCCGCAACATCACTATTCACGCTGACTACCGAGTCAGCAACACGCGTTACCTGCTCAGCAGGGTAGACACCAGAATAGTCCAAGCGTTTTTGAGCACTACGAAGCACATCAATGGTTAGGGGCAATTTTACCTTTTGCATAAGCCGCGCATACTAACTTTGTAATGACGTAGAGTCAAAGAAAAAGGGATGTCTTGCGTAAAATTTGCAAACAATACCGTAATTGATCATCCAACGGTGCTTCTACACGCATACTTGTGCCCAGATGAGGGTGTTCGAAACAAAGTGCGCTTGCATGCAAAAATAAACGACGCAATCCACTGCCCTGTAATTCGAGATCAAACTCCCGATCACCGTAACGGTTATCGCCGGCAATCGGATGTCCCATATGTAAAGTATGAACACGGATTTGGTGTGTTCTGCCCGTTATCGGACTCGCTTTCACTAAAGTCGCTTGTGCAAAACGCTCTTCGACTTTAAAACGCGTCTCTGATGGTTTACCGACACTGTTCACCTTCACTACTCTTTCACCACCTTGCAAAATATTTTTTAATAAGGGAGCCTGTATCGCTTTACAGTGAGATGGCCACTGACCGCGCACCAGTGCCAGATAATCTTTCTGCATATTTTTTAGACGTAACTGTTGATGTAACAAACGTAAAACAGAACGCTTCTTGGCAATCAATAACACGCCCGATGTATCACGGTCCAGTCTGTGAACTAACTCTAAAAAACGCGCTTCCGGCCGCAGAGCGCGCAACGCCTCTATGATACCAAAATCCAGTCCACTGCCGCCATGCACTGCAATACCAGAGGGTTTATTCAGCACCAACAGGTACTCATCTTCAAATAAAATACAGTCAGCCAGTAGCGCAACCTTATCCAACTTCGTCGATAGTTGCATCGTTTCACGTTCCGCCACCCGCACCGGTGGCAAACGCACGATATCGGCAGCAACCAGTTTATATTCAGGTTTAACACGCCCTTTATTAACGCGAACCTCACCTTTACGCACAATGCGATAAATCAGACTTTTCGGCACGCCTTTTAACCTAGCAAGCAAAAAATTATCGAGCCGCTGACCGGCTTCATCGGCAGAGATGCTGATTAATTGTACTGACGGATCCTTTATTTTCATAACCTGTCATTCTAAATACAGCGAGAAATTAGCGCCACCTCTTTTTCTGTGCTTAACTGTTAAGCTAATGGTTGAAAGCAACGTTTACAAGTTATGTGTATCTGATTTAACGATTGGATTTATTCAACTTAACGAATAACTTGCTCAATTTAACAACTCATGATCATCGGCAAGATGAAGCTAGCATAATCTTTACTCGAGAAGTAAAGTCACCTTGCTATATCAGTATCAGCAATGGAATAATGCAGCCGATTCCGCGTTGATTTTCGTTAGCCTGTGGAATGATAAAGTTTGTTTGGTCATACAAAAACGCAGCAATGGCATAAGACGTAATGTGAAATCAAGCAGTTAGCGGGCTGCGGGTGACTAGCTTAGCTGGAGACTCGGCGTTATAGAAGCCGTCCTCATACTAAAGTGCTATGAGGTTATTTTACTCGCAGTTTTAATGCCAATGTAGAAAGATAACGAGTAAGTCAAGATGAGAAGAATGTTGATTAATGCAACTCAGCAGGAAGAGTTGCGTGTTGCTCTTGTAGATGGACAACAGCTTTACGATCTGGATATAGAAAGCCCAGGCCATGAGCAAAAAAAAGCAAATATTTATAAGGGTAAGATCACCCGGATTGAGCCGAGTCTGGAGGCCGCTTTTGTTGATTATGGTGCAGAAAGACATGGTTTTCTGCCATTAAAAGAAATCTCCCGCGAGTACTTTCCCAGCAATTCTTCTTCCCACAACCGTGTCAATATCAAAGAAGTTCTACGTGAAGGCCAGGAAGTCATTATTCAGGTAGATAAAGAAGAACGCGGCAATAAAGGCGCTGCATTAACGACTTTCATTAGCCTAGCAGGCAGCTATTTAGTTTTAATGCCAAATAACCCTCGTGCCGGGGGTATCTCTCGTCGTATCGAAGGGGAGGATCGTACCGATCTGAAAGAAGCCTTATCTGGACTACAATTGCCTGATGGTATGGGGCTTATCGTTCGTACTGCTGGTGTCGGTAAAAATGCCGAAGCGTTACAATGGGATCTATCATTCCGCTTAAAACACTGGGAAGCCATCAAAAAAGCGGCCGAAGGTCGCGCCGCTCCCTTTTTAATCCATCAGGAAAGTAACGTTATCGTTCGTGCTTTTCGTGACTATTTACGCCAAGACATCGGTGAAATACTGATCGATAATCCTAAGGTTCTCGATCTCGCCAAAGAACATATCACTGCCCTGGGGAGGCCTGATTTTAACGATAAAGTTAAGCTGTATAGTGGTGAGGTTCCCTTATTCAGCCATTATCAGATTGAGTCACAAATTGAATCAGCTTTTCAACGTGAAGTACGTCTGCCATCCGGTGGCTCCATCGTTGTTGATACGACCGAAGCATTAACTGCTATTGATATTAACTCTGCACGCGCGACCCGGGGGGTGATATCGAAGAAACGGCGTTTAACACCAATCTCGAAGCTGCTGATGAGATTGCGCGCCAACTCCGTTTGCGTGATCTCGGTGGGCTGATCGTGATCGATTTTATTGACATGACACCAATACGCCATCAACGTGAAGTAGAAAACCGTCTGCGTGATGCAGTACGTCAAGATCGCGCCCGTATTCAGATCGGTCGTATTTCTCGCTTCGGTCTGTTGGAAATGTCGCGCCAGCGTCTTAACCCATCACTAGGGGAATCCAGTCATCACGTCTGTCCACGTTGTAGCGGTACCGGTACCATTCGCGATAATGAATCCTTGTCACTTTCAATCCTGCGTTTAATTGAAGAAGAAGCATTGAAAGAAAATACTCATGAAGTTCATGCTATCGTGCCCGTACAGATCGCATCTTATTTGCTCAACGAAAAACGTGACTCCATTAATGCAATTGAAAAACGGCAAGGCGGGGTGCGTGCCGTAATAGTCCCTAAAGACAAGATGCAAACACCTCATTATTCGGTATCACGGGTGCGCAAAGGTGAAGAAGCACCCACACTAAGTTATCTGCTAGCACAACGATATGATCCAGAGACGGCGACGTCACAAGAAGAAACGCTCAATGAGCGTAAACGTCCGGAACAGCCAGCACTGTCGCCCCCACTATCGACATTATCACCGTCAGAAACAGCATCCGTTGCTGAACCTGTTACTGTGACCCCATCGGCGTTACCACCATCAACTAAAGTGACCACGGTAACCGGCCTGTTTCAGCGCCTGTTAACCAGTCTAAAGGGTCTCTTCAGCCCTTCGGTTGAATCTGTTCAACCCATCGCCAAAATAAGATCAAACACCGCTGAGAATCGTCAGCCAGATCGTCGTCAGTCGCGTCGTCAAAGCAATGGGCGCAGAGATCGAGGGGAACGTAACGCACGTGAAAGCCGTGAAGAACAAAAACGTAACAAACGTACCCCATCATCCAATTCGTTGATTGATACCCCTATCGATTTAGACAAAGCACCGCAAAAAAACCAGCAACATCATCAACAAAATGATAAACGTCAAGCGTCAGTGGAACCAAAGATAACGGATATCACCGCAACAAGACGAGAAGTTCAACCTGAGCAAGAAGAAGTGCCACAGGTTGTTACGCCACGTCGGCAACGTCGTCCACTGTCCGGAAAAATACGCTTCCAGACGGCTGACGATAGCGCCACACCACACACACTGCCATCAACAACCGTTGCAGAAACCGGCGAGGATAACAGTGATTATTCAGTCAATAACGAAAATGTAATTAGTGATGAAAACAGTATGCCACGCCGATCACCACGTCATCTGCGTGTCAGTGGTCAACGCCGACGTCGCTATCGTGATGAACGTTACCCAGTTCAATCCGCTATGCCATTAGCAGGTGCTTTTGCATCACCGGAAATGGCTTCAGGTAAAGTATGGATCAGTTATCCATTAGCAAAACGGATAGAACAAACAGATCGACCAGAGCAGACAACACAGACCAGCTCAGAACCTGCTGTACCGGCGGAGCAAAATACCACCTCAACGCAAGCACCGGTCATTATCAGTAATGACATTATCGATAAAAATGACCATAAAATTCACTGTAACATCGTTGATAATGCCGTTAATAATACAATTAATAACCTTGTTGATGAGGTAACTGTCGCTGCTATACCTGATAAGAATCATTCCATTGCAACACCTGTTCACCCACAGGAAAACAAGGCAGTACAGTCTAAATCTGTGGAAGCTTATCCATTGAGGATATTATTTAAGCATCATGCCAGCGCACCCATGACTAAAGCACCTGCACCGGACTATATCGCACAAATTCCAGCACGTAGCGATTGGCAGCGATCTTCATTTGATTTTACGGGTAAAGGATCCGCCGGTGGTCATGCCGCCGTTAACCAGGCATGTGCTCCGGTGGCCAAGCCACAACCTGTCAAATAACTTTTTATTAAATAACGACAACCCGCCTTTGGGCGGGTTTTTTTGGCTTGATGCAAGAAGTCTACTGCCTGGTGCGAATAATCCTCGTTTTATCATACTCAGTGGAGCCCGATTAATGACCGCAAAACCACAAACCCTCACAATCCGCTGCCCAGATGATTGGCATGTTCATTTACGGGAGGGCAAAATACTCAAAACCGTATTGCCCTATACCAGTGGAACTTTTCGCCGCGCTATCGTCATGCCCAATTTGGCAACACCTATTACTACGGTTGCCGCCGCTAAGAATTATCGGAAAGAAATTATAGAGGCAATACCTAACGGGCATACATTCACTCCATTAATGACGTGTTATCTAACGGAAACACTGTCAGCCGCCGAACTGAAACAGGGTTTTGACGAAAAAGTCTTCACCGCAGCCAAGCTGTATCCTGCTAACGCGACCACTAATTCTGATCAGGGCGTGGCTAATATTACTGCTATCTATCCGTTATTTGAACAAATGCAAAAACTGGGTATGCCATTACTTATCCACGGTGAAGTAGCAGATATGGCGATAGATATCTTTGATCGTGAAGCGCGATTTATTGACCAAATATTAACGCCTATTCGTCAGCATTTTTCTGAATTGAAAATCGTATTTGAACATATCACTACTAAAGAAGCGGTTGAGTACGTGTTAGGTGGCAATGAGTTTCTTGCTGCTACTATCACGCCACAACATTTAATGTTTAACCGTAATCATATGTTGGTTGGTGGTATCCACCCCCATCTATTCTGTTTACCGGTATTAAAACGTAGTCATCACCAACAGGCGCTGCGTGCGGCCGTCTCCGGGGGCTGCAACCGTTTTTTTCTTGGCACCGACTCGGCACCCCATACCAAAGACCGTAAAGAATCGGCTTGCGGCTGTGCCGGGGTATTTAATGCACCAGGAGCACTACCCGTTTACGCCGCTATATTCGAAGAGTTGAATGCACTGAAGTACTTAGAAGCATTCTGTTCCGAAAATGGCGCAAATTTTTACGACCTACCCAAAAATGAAGGTTTCATTGAATTGATACGGACCCCTTTTATCCAGGCGGAGGAAATTAATGTAGACCAAAGCTCAATTATTCCTTTTTTAGCAGGCCAGTCTATTAATTGGTCAGTTAAAAATTGAATATAATGGAAAGACCTCCTATCCTATGGAGTTGAACCTCTTTTACAAGAGGGTTAATGAGTCTCATGGATCCTTACTGATTGCTAGCGTCAATGACTACTAAAAGATAAGGGGGCTTTATGGATATAAACGACAAAATTATACAGACTCACCCATTAGTAGGTTGGGATATCAGTACAGTAGATGTGTATGACGCAATGATGATACGCCTTCACTATTTGTCTAAAGAAGGCGCTGATAGAGACAAGCCATCAGAACAAGTATTAGTCGATAGAACACTTTGGTTAACTACCGATGTTGCACGTCAATTGATTTATATTTTAGAAGCAGGCATCGCTAAAATTGAATCATCGGACTACATCGATTTTTACCATCGTAAACATTAGTTTTAAAAAAATAAAAACCAGGCATCAGGGGATATTCTTTGATGCCTTTGGCGGTATAGGCACACTAACTTGTAATAACCCTTTAGATTTGTTGAAAATTTTCATGCCATTTACCCGCCCCACACGACGTGCACGTTGTTCTTCGCTCGGTAATTGCAATTCATCCTGACAAATTTGGCTACAACATCCCACAAATTTCTGCATACAATTTTGGCATTGAATAAATAACAGATGGCATCCCTCATTTTTACAATTAGTATGTGCATCACAGGGTATACTACACTGATGACAATGGGCGATCACATCATCAGAAATCCGTTCTCCCATACGTTCGTCAAAAACAAAATTTTTACCCACAAATTTTAGCGCCAAACCTTGCTCTTTGGCTTTACGGACATATTCAATAATACCTCCCTCGACATGATAAACATTTTCAAAACCACTATGACGCATATAAGCACTGGCTTTTTCACAACGAATGCCCCCGTACAATACATAACAATATTTTTCTGTTTATCATTTTGTAGCATGTCAACAACCATCGGCAATTGCTCGCGAAACGTATCGGATGGCACTTCTACTGCGTTTTCAAAGTGACCCACTTCATATTCATAATGATTACGCATATCTACAAAGAGTGTATCTGGATCATCAATCATTCTATTAACTTGATCGGCTTGCAAATAGTGACCGGTATTCGCTGGGTTGAAACTTTCATCGTCAATGCCATCGGCAACAATACGTTGGCGAACTTTCATACGCAGCACCCAGAATGATTTACCGTCGTCTTCAAGAGCGACATTCAAACGTATTTGATCTAATGCCGGATGAGCGCTAAACAACACCTGTTTAAACGCGTCATAACGATCAACCGGCACACTAATTTGAGCATTGATCCCTTCTTTGGCAATATAAACCCGCCCAAACACGCCCAATTTAACAAACTGACGATAAAGGCTATCGCGAAATGCTTGCGCATCTGGCAGAATGAAGTACTTGTAAAAAGAAACTGTTGTTCGCTGTTCAATTTCAGCCAACATACGTGCTTTAAGTTCCTTATTAGAAATTCGATTATATAATGCTGACATACCGTACTTTCCTGTTGAACAGGTTCAAAAACGGCATACTAACAGATTTATGGCTATCCTGAGAACAAGTTAACGTACTCTTGGTAACCCACTATGATATTGAAAACAGATGATACAAGCTCCTCCTTTTGATCGTTCACTGCTGCATCCGCGTTATTGGCTCACCTGGTGTGGATTCGCTCTTCTCTATTTATTAGTGCTACTTCCGTACCCTATTATTTATCGCCTGGGTATTTGTTCTTGGTCGTCTTTCGATGCGCTTCTTGCGGCATAGAGTACAGATTGCGCAGCGAAACCTGGAACTGTGCTTTCCTCAAATGTCTCGTGCTGAGCGTGATCAACTGGTAGCAAAAAATTTCACATCCGTCGGTCTGGGGCTGTTTGAAACGGGTATGGCATGGTTCTGGCCAGACTGGAGAATTAAACGCTGGAGTCGTATTAGCGGTTTAGAACATATCCAACGGGCACGGGAACAGGGTCAGGGGTATTACTTATCGGTTTACACTTTCTGACCCTGGAATTAGGTGCCCGTATTATTGGTATCAATACACCGGGCATTGGTGTTTACCGTCCCCATGATAATAAAGCGATAGACTGGATGCAGACTTGGGGACGTACCCGTTCCAATAAAGCCATGCTCGATCGTAAAGACCTCAAAGGCATGGTTCGCAGCCTGAAAAAAGGAGAAATTATTTGGTACGCTCCCGATCACGACTATGGCCCACGCAGCAGCGTAATTACTCCGCAAACAATCTGGCAAACTTCTGCCATATGTTTTGTCTGATCCTGCTTCCAGGCTGGTATCATTCCCGGGATTCACCCGAAAAACCACCACAATTTCATCACGATAAATTTCTATCCGTTTCACCAGCGCACGCAGAATTTCTCGCTTCATCAGAAAATCGTCCGTACTCAGGCGTTCCGTGACCGCAGCAGCAAAATCCTCCACCCGGTTAACCAGTAGCAGCAACTCATGCTGGTTCTCTGTGGCCTGTTTCACCTTCACTCTCTGGCGCGCAAGTTCCGCCAGCCTGAGCGTCATCACTCTGATCCGTGGTTCAAAGTCTGTTTTGCCAATCAGCCCTTCGGCAAAACTATCAATCAATCGGGACCGCCCCACGTTTAGCTGATTTTCTTGCTTTTTCAGACGCTCAGCATCTGCGGTCTGTCCACTGTGCTCTGACGCCTGCGTTAGACGCTGCTCATATTCTTTTTTCAGCCGTTCCGGCTCAGACAGCAGCGCAATGACCTGTGCCCAGACCGTTTCATCCAGCATGGATGTCCTGACCTGTTTATTGTCACACACCCGAATGCCCCAAAGCGGTAAGCATCCGTCCCAGTACAGTGGTAATAAGAATACTGCGCCCCCCTTTTGCCGCAGATTTACTGACTTTTTTGCCATAATACGCATAGCGACAGTGGCCGCACACAGTCAGCCCCTGTAAGAGATAAGCGGCTCCCCGGCGCCCCTGTCGTGCATGTCGGCGGTTTTCTTCCAGCTGTTCGTTGACCGTCAAGAAAAGAGCGCTGTTGATGATGGCAGGCACAGGGATCCCGATGCCGTCATCCGGCTTACTTCGTATTACTGAATAACCGTTCTTGAGGATATCTGCACTGTTGCGCGCTGCTCTCACCCGGGGACGGGGGGCGCAGTTTTTCGTTTTTCCGAACACAGCAAGTCCTTTGTAAGCGGGGTTCTTTAACATGCCCCATACCGTACTGCGGTCCCAGCCGGGTTTGCCGGTGGCGCTTTCTATGCCTTTCTCAGCCAGACGTCTGACCACACCGCCTAGACTCAGGCGCTCTATGCCAGCCCAACTAAATATCTTCCTGACCACGGAGGCTTCATGAAGGTTGACAATATACTGTGCGGGTGTCCCGTCCGGCTGCCTGCGGATATACCGATAACCGTAAGGTGCACCGGAAAGGACACCGACATTACCACAGCGTGCACCGTGAAGCTTACCACGCCGGTTGCGCTCCATAATCTTTGCCCGCTCATATTCAGCAAACATCCCCTGCATCTGCAGAAGCATCATGTCTTCCGGCGTGTCGCCGGGGGTGTGACAGATAAAGATAACCTCCACGCCGCAGGCGCTGAACTCTTCCATCAGCAGAGCCTGATAGGCGTATTTACGGGCTAGCCTGTCGGGCGACAGGATGTACAGGCATTCAATATCGCCTGCCGCCGCGTAGTCCCTCAGGCGCTCTAGTTGCGGGCGGATAAGTGTAGCACCGCTGACACCATCATCGATAAAGAGCATGGCGTCAGGCAACACGTGGCCGTCCTCACGGATGCGGTCCTTGATTGCTGCAAGCTGACTGCCGATGGTGCCATTTTTTACCTGTTGCCCGGAAGAAACGCGGGCGTAGAGTGCGACCAGTGCCTTGTTCATAACATTTTGCTCCGTCTAGCGGTTGAGCGGGCAGGAGCCCGGTGAGGTTTGGCCCGGGCCTGGTCGTGAGGGGTAAGCACGTGGTGGTTAACGGGAGTCAGCTGTTCATAAACATCCGTCAGCTGGTCGTCAGAAAACCGGCTGGGCTCGAAAGTGATACGTACGTGTTGTGAAAATGGCTTCGGTTTCATTGCTGAGGGTCACTCCGTGTGCCGTTATCAGTCTCAATAACGAGGGAAAACTCAGTGATGCTCCCATCCGGATGACCAGACTTGAGGCAGCGCCGGTGAAAACGCAGGCCCCAGCTTACGCGAAAGTTTGCACTATTGTTTGCGGAGTATTTGTCCCTTTCTTTGCCGTTGATCAGACAGCGACGACCACCGGCAGTTACTTGCTAATACGTATGGGTAAAGCGAATGTCATCCCCTTTACCCCCCATCGACTAGCAAACGGCAAAGGCTATCACATTGTTATACAACCGATGGTCGAAAATTTTCCGCTGGACAACGAAATCGAAGCGGCAGCCTTTATGAATAAAGTGGTAGAGAAAGAAATTACCAGTGCTTCCGATCAGTATATGTGGCTACATCGGCGTTTTAAAACACGTCCAGAGGGACAACCTTCACTATATAACTGATTAAGAACCTGTTCGAAATCTCTTGTGCTCGCCGTGTTTTGGTCAAGTCATTCGTCAAAAATGCACTCAACATGCTCATTGACTCTCTTTTGTTTCATACAAAGGGTAACTACGCTTTTTCGCCCATTTTTTCCTCTTCTAAGCACAGCGAAAAATATTTGGAACAGGTTATAAATACATATAATCAATGACAAATATTAATTGAAACACTTGAATTAAGTATTTGCTTTAACCTTTATTTACACGTTTCCGTGTATAATCTTAACTCATGCTGTGTACTAGTAACCGCTTTCAGTAATCCTCTATCAAATTAGGAGACCGCCCACTTTGGACGCCATCACTATCAACAACCTCTTTTTGATCGGCGCAGCATTAGTGGGAGCGAGTATTTTACTCAGCTCATTATCATCCCGTTTAGGGATCCCCATTTTGGTTATTTTCCTTGCCATCGGTATGTTGGCAGGCGGTGATGGTATTGGAGGCATCCCATTCGATAATTACTCTCTTGCTTATTTGGTAAGTAATCTTGCATTGGCGGTGATCCTGCTTGATGGTGGTATGCGCACGAGAGCATCATCATTTCGTGTCGCATTGTGGCCGGCGCTATCACTGGCCACCGTAGGCGTGGTAATTACTGCGGGGTTAACTGGATGGTTCGCCGCTTGGTTGTTCGATTTAGACATTATTCAAGGGTTATTAATTGGCGCTATTATTGGCTCCACAGATGCAGCAGCAGTATTTTCTTTGTTAGGTGGTAAAGGGCTTAATGAACGGGTGAGCGCTACCCTGGAGATCGAATCCGGCAGTAACGATCCGATGGCTGTTTTTCTGACTATTACTTTGATCTCCATGATTTCTGCCGGGGATAGTCACTTAAGTTGGATGTTTTTAGTTCATTTATTGCAACAATTTGGTTTAGGTATCCTGATAGGGCTTAGCGGCGGTTTTTTATTGTTATCACTGATCAACCGTATGCAGCTGGCTAACGGCCTTTATCCTCTGCTGGCGGTCAGTGGTGGGATTACAATTTTTGCTTTGACAACAGCGATGAATGGCAGCGGGATCCTCGCAGTCTATCTTTGTGGATTGACACTCGGTAATCGTCCAATACGCAATCGCTCTGGAATACTACAAACTTTCGACGGGCTGGCTTGGCTGAGTCAAATAGGCATGTTTTTAGTATTGGGTCTACTTCTTAATCCGAGTGAACTGTTCCTCATCACTCTCCCTGCTTTGGCACTTTCACTGTGGATGATCCTGTTTGCCCGCCCAGTTTCAGTTTTAGTCGGATTATTGCCATTTCGCAGTTTTAATCTCCGTGAACGTCTCTTTATCTCATGGGTTGGATTACGGGGTGCAGTACCCGTCATTTTAGCCGTCTTTCCTATGATGGCTGGATTAGCCAATGCGCATTTATTTTTTAATGTCGCCTTTTTCGTGGTGCTAGTCTCCTTGTTGCTACAAGGCACTACCTTATCGTTTGCCGCCCGCAAAACCAAGCTGGTAGTGCCTCCACCCTTGGCCCCTGTTTCACGAGTCGGCCTTGACATTGATATTAACAATCAATGGGAACAATTCATTTATCAACTTAGTTCCGATAAATGGTGCATCGGGGCCGCACTGCGTGATTTGGAAATGCCAAAGAAAACTCGTATTGCGGCACTTTTCCGTGGTAAAGATCTGCTACATCCAACAGGTAAAACCCGTTTAAAAGAGGGCGATATTTTATGCGTTATCGGTCACGAACATGATTTACCTGCCTTAGGTAAACTTTTTAGCCAAACACCGAGTATTCAGCTTGATGAACGCTTTTTCGGCGATTTCATTTTAGAGGCAGATGCTAAACTTGAAGACATTTCAAATATTTATGGTTTAAATTTGGAAGAAGGCGCGGATAACCAGCAAACCTTGGGACAATTTGTGATTCATCTATTAGGCGGCAAACCCGTTATTGGCGACCAAATTGAATGGGATGGCTTAACCTGGACCATTGCTGAAATGGATGCCGAACGTGTTAGTAAAGTGGGGGTCAAGATCGTTGCTAACAAAGCATAACAACAGAGGGATGTACATTCAAATCTACATAAGGGAAATGTTTTATTTCTGCAACCCTATGCTAAATGTTAGTATTGCCGTGCAAACTTTTAGATTAAGGTAACTCGGTGAATATTCAGGCTCTTCTCTCAGATAAAATCGGCAAGGCGCTGATCACGGCGGGTGCGCCCACAGATAGCGATGCTCAGGTCCGCCAATCAGCCAAGCCACAGTTTGGCGATTATCAGGCTAATGGTGTGATGTCCGTTGCCAAAATGTTAGCTATACCGCCACGCCAATTAGCGGGAAAAGTCGTTGATTTTCTAGACCTTAAAGGTATCGCCCGCAAAATAGAAATAGCAGGCCCGGGTTTTATCAATATTTTTCTTGATCGTCAGTGGTTAGCGACACAGATTGACCAAATATTGATAGCACCTAAAAAACTGGGTATCACCCCAGTATCACCCCAAACCGTGGTTATCGATTACTCAGCCCCTAACGTAGCCAAAGAAATGCACGTCGGTCATCTACGTTCTACCATCATCGGTGATGCCATCGCCCGTACCTTGACCTTTCTCGGTCATAACGTCATTCGCGCCAACCACGTGGGCGACTGGGGTACTCAGTTTGGCATGTTGATCGCCTATCTAGAAAAAATGCAGCATGATAACCCTAGTAATATGGCGTTATCGGATCTGGAAGCATTTTACCGCGCCGCAAAAAAAAACTACGACGAAGATGAAGAATTTGCGCAACGCTCGCGCGCTTATGTGGTGAAATTACAGGCGGGTGACGAACAGTGCCGTAAAATGTGGCGTCAGCTGGTTGACATTACCATGACACAAAATCAGATTTCTTATGATCGTTTGCATGTCACTCTAACCAAAGACGACATCATGGGCGAGAGCCTGTATAACCCGATGCTACCGGGTATAGTCGCGGATTTGAAAGCCCAAGGGCTAGCGGTAGAAAGTGCAGGCGCGACCGTGGTATTTTTCGACGAATACAAAAATAAGGCAGGTGAACCGACGGCCGTTATCGTCCAGAAAAAAGACGGTGGCTATCTTTATACCACCTCTGATATTGCCTGTGCTAAATACCGTTGCCAAACTCTCGGTGCTGATCGGATCCTCTATTACACTGACTCCCGTCAACATCAGCATCTGACACAAACCTGGAGCATCGCGCGCAAAGCCGGTTATGTACCAGAGTCAGTGTCACTGGAACATCATATGTTTGGAATGATGTTAGGTAAAGACGGAAAACCCTTTAAAACCCGCACTGGCGGTACCGTTAAGCTGGCCGATCTCTTGGATGAAGCTATTGAACGGGCGGATAACCTGATCCGCGAAAAAAATCCGGAGATGCCCGCCGAAGAATTAAAACAACTGGTCAACACCGTCGGTATCGGGGCAGTGAAATACGCCGATTTATCTAAAAACCGCACTACTGACTATATTTTCGACTGGGATAATATGCTCACTTTCGATGGTAATACCGCACCTTATATGCAATATGCTTATAGCCGCGTCGTTTCCATATTTAAACGTGCCGCAATCGATGAAACTAGCCTTACAGTGCCCCTCATCATCAGTGAAGATCGCGAAGCGACACTGGCAACACGTTTATTACAATTTGAAGAAACCATTACCACAGTGGCACGTGATGGCACACCACATGTTATGTGTGCTTATTTGTATGATCTCGCTGTTTTATTTTCCAGTTTCTATGAACACTGTCCGATTTTAAATGCCACCAGTGAACAAACACGCCACAGTCGCCTCAAACTCGCATTACTCACGGCTAAAATACTAAAACAAGGTTTAGATACCTTAGGGATCCAGACAGTAGAGCGGATGTAATTTAGAAAGACCGTGAACCCATAAAATCACGCAGCCTAAAGCCTAACAATCCCAACACGGCAAAATACGATCCCGCGCCCACTAGCACCACTGCGGACAAACGCAATAACCGATACACCATGCCGCCGCTATCCCAAGGCGGCATTAACCCTAATACTGTTAGCAACACCGCACACATGATCAATACTGCGACCAACAATTTGCCTAGAAATAGCAACCAACCAGGTTGTGGATGAAAAATCTTTTGTTTACGTAATTGCCAATACAATAAGCTGGCATTTAAGCACGCTCCCAACCCAATAGACAACGACAACCCGGCATGTTGTAAGGGTGTAATAAAAATCAAATTCATTATCTGCGTCATAATCAAGGTGATCACAGCGATTTTGACCGGTGTTTTAATATCCTGCCGTGAATAAAATCCCGGTGCCAGTACCTTTACTACAATCAATCCCATCAAACCCACAGAATAAGCCACCAACGCGTGTTGGGTCATCAACGCATCAAACGCGCTAAAGTTACCGTACTGGAATAATGCCACCGTGAGAGGTTTAGCGATGATCCCCAAGGCAAGGGCACTGGGCAGCGCTAGCAAAAAACAGAGCCGTAATCCCCAATCCATCAAACGGGAATATTCATCATCATTGCCGGTAGAAAAACTTTTAGCTAACGCAGGCAACAAAATAGTGCCTAATGCTACACCTAATACACCTGCTGGAAACTCCATCAAACGGTCAGCGTAATACATCCAAGAAACCGAGCCAGAAACCAAAAAAGAAGCAAAAATGGTATTGATGATCAACGAAATCTGGCTAACAGAAACACCGAAGATAGCCGGCACCATTTGCCTCATTACCCGCCAAACACCGGTATTACGTAGATCTAACCGCGGTAAAACCAACATCCCCACTTTTTTCAAATAGGGTAACTGATAGCCTAATTGCAGTACGCCGCCTAATACTACTGCCCATGCCAACACTAAAACCGGTGGATCAAAATAAGGAGCGGCAAACAAGGCAAAACCAATCATACTGATATTCAAAAAACTAGGGGCAAAGGCTGGGATAGAAAAACGGTTCCAAGTATTTAAAATGGCGGCAACCAATGAGGAAAGAGAAATCAATAAGATATAAGGAAAAGTAATACGTAACAACGAAGAGGTCAATGCAAATTTATCCGCCGTATCGACAAACCCAGGGGCAGTAATAAAAATAATCCAAGGTGCTGCTAACATACCCAGCAGTGTAACCACAACCAACACTAAAGTTAATAATCCAGCGACATAAGCCACAAAAGTACGTGTTGCCTCCTCTCCTTGCTGGTTTTTATATTCAGCCAAGAGAGGCACAAAAGCCTGCGAAAAGGCACCTTCGGCGAAAATACGGCGTAATAAATTAGGTAATTTAAATGCGACAAAAAATGCATCCGTGGCCATACCTGCACCAAATACCCGCGCTATGACGGCATCACGAGCAAAACCCAATACACGTGAGAACAGGGTCATAGAACTAACGGCTGCCAATGACTTCAATAAATTCATATTTTCTTCTATTTAGTGTAATTAATCACAACTCTATTAGATAATCAATCGTGATAAAATGAAAATCATTTGTATAAAAATTGGATATGTTATGGCGAAAACAGCAGTCTAGCCGCTATTATTAGCCAGATATATTTTTTAATAGGGTTGAGATGATGATAAACAGATGGCTTTACGTAGTCATTATGCTGACAGTGGTGTGGACAATCACCGCGTGCAAGCCACTCATGCAATACAGTATCAGTGAGCAGGAAATCAATAAATACCTGCAACAGCATAATAATTATGAAAAAAAAATTGGCATTCCGGGTCTGGTCGATGCGCAAATCACCCTAAGCCAACTACAAAGTCAGATCGGTCGCACTGTATCAGATAAAATCCAGCTAACCGGCAATGCCAAAGTGGCTATCACTTCACTTTTAGGGCTGCAAAATGCGGATATCACTTTGACGCTGATAGCTAAACCTCAATTTGATCGCGACAAAGGCGCCATTTTTCTCAAAGATTTGGCGCTAACTGATTACACCGTCAAACCGGAAGAAATGGACGCCGTGATGAAGATGTTAACCCCTTATCTCAATCAATCGCTAAAATCCTATTTTAATCAATACCCCGCTTATGTGCTAAATGCAGATAACAGTATCGTTGAAATGCTCGCCCAAAAATTGGCTAAAGGACTGGAAATAAAACCCGGCCAACTCGTGATCCCATTTAAGGACTAAGTCAGCCTGCAAACTGGTCAGATGAGTAAAATCGTTAGTCACCATGACTACTACTTACTTTGTAGGCAAGTTGGATGGTAAACTAACGGCGATTTATCTTGGAGCCTGTTCCAAATCTTTTTCACTGTACTCATGAAGAGGAGAAAATGAGCGAGAAAGTACAGTGACTCTTTGTATACAACGAAAAGGAGTAAGTGGGCATTTTGAGCATGTTTTTGACGAATGACTTGATCAAAAAACGGAGAGCACAAGAGATTTCGAACAGGTTATTAAGTACTTTCTTTCATTTTGCTTTACTAGACTTCTTGCAAAACCGTCGTTCGTTATGTGAAGTCAAGGCTCCCCGGCGCACAGCAACCTCAGTGTATAGAATACATGAGGACTGCGAGCACCGTGTGACGCCACATTCACATCATGCAGTAGGTTTTGCAAGAAGTCTGTTGTGATCCACACCACATCACTCTTAGATACATAACCATAGAGAAAAACCTGTTAGAGAGCCATCATGCCCAAAACAGATGAACTGCGGACCGCGCGCATCGACAGTTTGATCACGCCACAACAGCTAGCAAACAAATTGCCGATTTCTGACAGTGTCGCAAATAGCGTAGAGCTGTCACGTAAACGAATTGAGAATATTCTGACAGGGGAAGATCGTCGCCTGTTAGTCGTGGTGGGTCCTTGCTCTATTCATGATCCCATCGCTGCTATCGACTATGCAGAGCAACTTAATCAGCTACGGAAACAACATCAAAAACGGTTAGAAATCGTCATGCGTACCTATTTTGAGAAACCACGTACCGTCGTCGGCTGGAAGGGTATGATTTCCGATCCACTCCTCAACGGCAGTTATCAAGTCAATTTAGGTATCGAACGAGCACGAGAATTTTTGCTGGCTGTCAATCAACTCGGTTTGCCAACCGCGACAGAATTTTTAGACATGGTGACTGGACAGTATATTGCTGATCTGATTAGCTGGGCAGCGATTGGCGCTCGCACCAGCGAAAGCCAGATCCACCGTGAAATGGCTTCCGCTCTTTCCTGCCCTGTCGGTTTTAAAAACGGTACTGATGGCAATATTCATATTGCTATCGATGCCGTCCGCGCCGCACAAGCCAGCCATGTATTCCTCTCGCCAGACAAGCAGGGTCAAATGACCATCTACCAAACTCATGGCAATCCATATAGCCATATTGTTCTGCGTGGTGGAAAAAAGCCAAACTATCATCAGGCAGACATTGCAACGGTTTGCAAACATTTGCAGAAATTTAAACTCGCGCCACATCTCGTAGTAGATTTCAGTCACGGCAATTGCCAAAAAATGCACCGTAACCAATTAAATGTGGCGGATAGCATTAATCAGCAGATCCGCTCAGGCTCTTCGGCTATCGTTGGTGTCATGGTCGAAAGTTTCCTTGTGGAAGGCACTCAAAATATGCTCACTGGACAACCCTTGGCATATGGGCAATCCGTTACTGATCCCTGTCTCGGTTGGGAAGACACCCGAGATCTGTTAAATAAATTAGCTGATGCGGTCACTGCTCGCTTTACGTTGAGCGACTTCATCAAGGAATGACAATTGATACGGTGACTTAAGCTCTACTGCAGGCAACCCAAGCTGGAGGGCGATCCCCGGTAAAAAATGATCTCCTACCTTTTCTGATAGCAAGCGATTTTGTTGATAAACCACGATAAATTTTTCATGACAAGACAATTGGCTTAGCCTGGTGACGGCTTTGCTATCCAATAGTGCCCTTTCAACAATGTTATTCGGATTGCCCATCGAGGACAATGTCACCACTCTTATCCCTTTTTTATAGGCAGTAGAACACAAATTTCTCAGTGCAAGAGGCAGATGCACTATCTTTGCCGTCATCCCGCTTTCCATGTAATCCTCTACTGATCGTCTTCTTTCCGTGGTTAATGGCAAACAAAGGGTGCTAATGCCATGTGCTTTGAGTTTGTCGATGTACTCGACAATAAAATTCAGACTGTTCCTGTACTGGGCAGGATTGCTATCGTCATAACCCAAGAGTACGCCTGGGGGGCCCTGCTCCAGCACAACCCTCAGTTGAGTTTTTACGTGCTGATCTTGAATTCGTTGATGTTCTTCGGGGGAGACAGCGGCTTCAAGAAAGCATCGACTAGGCACCTGAAAAAGTCGCTCATTCAAACTGTTCCGTGCTGTACCAGCATACTTGCTATCCCAGTGAGCGACATCCAGCTTAGTATAATAAATGCTGTCATAAATTTTTTTTATCTCATTAGCCGCCGCTGGAGGGGTGTCGCTGACTTCTTTAAGCAGGAAATTGATTAAATCTGAACGGGAAGATAGCTTTGTATTAAACAATATCTGATAAAAATCAACCGCAAACGATAAGTTCTTTTCGGCAATCTTGATAAGTTTTCCTTGGCAAGGTGCTACCCTCTCACGATTAAATAGCGCCTGGGTAATCTGCTTGTCCAGTAACGAAACTGTTTTACGGTCAGTATCCTGAGACCGTAGTTGCATTTTCAGCGTAAAAGCGGCGGTAATTTGCTCTCTACCCGACGTACGATGAAGTGCATCGAGAGACGTGATCATGGCGCGATATGACGAGCTTGAAGCACGAGTGAGCTTAAGCAAGTTTGCCGTTTCATTGTCGGTGAAAATATTGATTATATTCCAGCTATTCTTAATGTTAACGGGAATGGCGCGCAATTGCCGCAATAATTGTGTCTTTTTACGGAATTGACTGACTGACATCACACCAACAAAGCCATTCCCGGTTTGTTCGCTTTTACCCTCTCCGTTACGAATGAGTGTGCGATGGGGATTTTTTTCTACCCGTAATCTATCAATCATCGATGTATAGTCGATGTCACTGGCATGCTTCAACAACTGATCCAATATATTAGCGTATGTATCTGTGTTATCACCCACAGCACCCGTCATATAAGAAGCCGCGTGGCATGTCTGCGTGTACAGGATATCCAACAGATGAGGCCCAGGTGTAATCTTTAACTCTCTCCAATGACTGAAAAATTTACCGATATCTGAGAGAGTCATCGAGTGTAACAAGTGAGGTGAGATACCCGTCAACTCACCGTCAGGCAGACCAGAAAGCACAGGTATTAATAGGTAAGGCTTTTCTAAACGTTTAAACCACTCTGGGTTCTTTTCTATGTAGTCAAGAGCGGTCTTACAGTCTAATTTTGAGAAAAAACGATCAGCGTCTTGCGGATTTTTCAGGCCATCTACAGTGGTTAAAAAACAGGGTGTGGCTAAGCTGGCTATTTCTGTAGTAGTCTTCAGCATACAAGTCCCCCTTGCACTAAGCGATATAAATCTACGCCATATATATTCCCGTCCCGTGTCATCTTCTAATAAATTTATAGATATTTTTTTATTATAAAATTAGTGAATAAATTTGATTGCCTGGCATTAATTATATTTAATTATAAAATGAAAACAGAAAATTCATTCATGAACAGCGAGCACAAGAGATTTCGAATAGGCTCTAAGCATAGAGCCTTCAACAACGATAAGTAAGGGTAGACGTTAACCATTTTTATATAATAAAAAATTATATTCTTAGTTACATAAGTAGTAAAAACTAAATAGCTAACGTGATAATTGCCTTATTGTGGCTACGATGGATACCACCACGGTCCAACAGGCTCAGATTTAGGCTGATCACTTTCGTTTCCTAGCTTTTCTTGAGCATTATCGATTTCCTGTTCTAGCTCTTCTTTGGAAACTCTGAGTTCTTCAAGTTTTATATTTTGAATTTTTATCGTATTGTTAATTTCTTCAATTGTAGCCCGACATTTCTTTATTTCTGCTTCCCTTGCTAACTCCTCATCATCTAACGTAGAGATATTAATATCGAGAGAATCCCTCTTTTTTTGTATGTCTATTATTTTAATTTCTAAATTAGCACGCTGATCTTCAAGTGCACCTATGTTTTCCTGTATCATTTTGCATTTTTTTATTTCCAGTCTGTCGCATAATATTTCCTGTATATTTTTTACTGTCTTATCACCTTGTAACGCAGATATATTATTATATATACCATTGTATATCTCTGTCTGACTATGATCTGTATAATCAGCCATACTACCTATTATTTCTTTTATAGACTCTATCGTGCTTAACTGTTTTTCAGCTGTAAGAGTACCCATTTTTTCTTCAAGTACAGGCTGATATTTTGCTATTTTTTCATCTAAATATAATGCTATCTCATCTGTAGATAATAAATCCCGCTTCAATTTCTCTATACTTTCATTCCCATCTCGATACTCCTTTTGCAGTACCATCACTTCCTGATTTTTTTCTTTAAGCTTATGTCTTTCTTCTATGATTAGACTATCCTTTGTCTCTCCTTCTAATTTTATTATCTTCTCCTTATTTTCCAACAAAGACTCTTTATTTTTCTCAATTAAAATTAAGAGTTCATTGATTCCATTTATTTTCTCATCATGCAAAATATATAACTTATTCCAATCAGTTTTTTCTTTAGCCGGTTTTTTAATTTCGCTATTGAATTCTCTATTATCAGGCAAAATCTGATAATAAGGTTTAAAATCAGGCTCAGATGCAAGGAACGGAAGTAGAGGGTATTCACCCTTGCTAACTCTTTCAAGATCCGATTTTAACTCTTCTATCTTTTTTGTAACCTCCAATTTAACTTTATGCCATTTTTGTATATGTCCTCGCTTATTCGAATTTTCTATTACTAATTTCGGGTCAGCAGGATTATCAGTTTCTAACTCTACATCTGCTAGATTTTGATCAGCAGTCAATAGCATTTCTTCATATTGACCAAACACGGTCTCCAGCAATTTTGTTAACTCTTTACTCTTAGCATCAGACAGAGAAGTATTAGCAGTTTGAGTGACCTCAGTAGTGTGATTTAATGCGCTTGCGTTTTCTCCTGACTCCGCTTTCATCGTATCAATCTGTGAAGATATTTCATCTTCCGGCCTCAAGCTATTAAGCTCATTCCATTCCGCAATCAGCTTTGTTTTATATTCTTCGATCAGCTTAATCTCATACTTTAGGAGCCGTACATCCCGAGCTGCTTCTTGAGGCGCTTCCCCGAAATTTTTTATAGACTGTATCGCGTCGTAGCTATTTCTTCGAGGATCTGTCACAAACTGTTGAGCCTGTTGTTTCTCTTCAGGACTTATAGCTGGTACTACCTTGTCAGGATTTTTCTGTAAATATTCGATGGCATTGCGTAGAGTCTCAGAACCACTATCGAGCAATTGGAATGCCTGCTCTTCCGATCGGTACTTAAGTTCTCGTGAATGTAATTGGAGTTTTTGCACGGTTTGACTATAGAGGCTTTCATTATTTAGCCTTGCCAAATCATTATAACCCTTTGATAAAATACCTTCCTTCTGAAAAATAGATCTCTCCAGTCGAGTTATTCTATCCTTTAGGTAACTGGAAAATTTAGGCGCCATTTGAGACATTTGAATATTAGCCAACATACGATCTAAGTCAGGATCTGGAGCGAGCATGCGAGCTAATAGCTGATCATCTGATTCCTCTGGCACAGCTATAGGCATGGTTTCAAAGCCCTCCACACCTCGTTCCCCAATAGATGTTTTTTCGCTTTCCGTAGGCTCATTCCACAGTGGAAATACAGGGCTTTTCTGGCTTAACGTTGATGTTGTTTCTGGTGCAGTTGTTGGAATTTTCTCAGCTTGACTGAGAATAGATTGCGGACTAGCGCTATTCGTTTTTGGAGGCAAAACTAAAGGAATGTCTGACACTCGAGCCGCGTCAGGACTAGGTCCTACACTTAATATCGTTGGCGTTTCGTCTTGCACAACTTCACTAGAAGGTTGATTAGCTTCAAGGGCTGGTTTAGACATCGTCCCTGTTACTGCCTGAACATTCACTTTGTAAATGTCAAACCCTCCGAGTTGCCCAATTCCGTAATGCTTCGCCAGTTCTTTTACTCTACTCTTTAGCTCATCAATATTGTCACCTATAACGCTTGTAACAACATTCTCACCATAGAAGTCGAGGGATAGTTTTCCTTCTTCACTTTTTTTGATAATAAAAGGAACAGTATCATTTTTGCTTTTTAATAAATAAACCTCTGGTTTTTTCCCGTTGAACGGATCTATTTGCTTGATGGCAGTAAAAATATGAGGATTTCCGACGACATCAATCTCTTTTATTTCTCTCATTTTCTCAGGAGATAACATGACTTGCATCATTCCACTTTCGGAAGAAGCTATGCTTTTTTCTTGTCCATTAGTCACTATTTTCTGCAGGCTTAATGTTTCCTCACTTGGGATGATTGGTTCTGCTTGTCCAGATACAGACGGATTAAGCCTTGTTTGCAACTCTTCAGATCCCAAGACGCCAAATCCATTCTTAGACTCTAATTTAGATGGTTTACCTTTTTGCAATTGCACAGAATGCTCTGTAGCTCCACTGCTTATTTCCGTTGGTGCACCAGTATCGACTGAATGTGAAAAGGGGACAGGCGCTTTTGCTGCCTCAACTGTTGTAGCGGCCTCTTTCACTGGACTTGCAGGCCTAGGTTCACTCTCAGCGGCAAATATCTTAGCAGACTTACTGTCCAATTTGATTGATGTTGATGTATCGAACAAAGACGAATCTTGTTTCCCTAATACCGCAATTCCCTCAACAGGAGCGTTATATGATGATTTCTTTTCTTCAGCTACTACCAAATTCTCCCCAGAAGTCGCTAGGGTGACACGATTTGCAGGAGGTGGGCTCGCTTGAACAGTCGGCTCAGTGACTTTGTCGGTATTCATACCTGCTTCACGCACCGGATTCTCAGGCTGAGGCTCAGTGGCGCTTGACTGACTGATTGGTGTCTCGATTAAAGGCGAATGTTCTTCCTGTAATGGCACCGAGGAGCTTTTAGCAGGCCTCTGGGCAGGGTTCATTTTTGATCGTTTTCCTGGCTCTACTTTAACGTGCATCGGGCCATCATTAGGTACTTTTTCAGAATCACCTAGGTCATCCAATTTCAAATCCGTAAATCTATTCCCAAGCACTAACTCAAATGGTTCATCTCCTTTGATAGCTGCTCTCCATGATCCATGTCCTCCTCTCTGTCTTTTTTTAACAAAACCCTCCTCGTCTATTTCAAGAGGTTTACTCTTGCTGCTAACTGCTAAATTTGAACTTGGTTTCACTCCCTTTCTATTTGTTTTTTGTTTAGCGTTAGCTTGAGATGAAATGGCCTTCGGTTCTTTTGGTGCATTATTTTCCTTTACAACCTCCGCGAATGTTCTTCGTTCACCAGCATCAGAGAAATGTGAAACGGGCATTCCCTCGACAGGAACGTTATTTGATGATTTCTCTTCTTCAGCGACTACCAAATTCTCCCCAGAGAGTGGCTGTGTTTCTGTTACCGCTACTGTATCACTAACAGATAATGTAATAGGTTGGCTCGGAAGACTAGCGCTATCCGTTTTTGGTGGCAAAACTAAAGGAATGTCTGACACTCGAGCCGCGTCAGGACTAGGTTGTACACTTAATATCGTTGGCTTTTCTTCTTGCACAGTTTCACTAGAAGGTTGATTAGCTTCAAGGGCTGGTTTAGACATCGTCCCTGTTACTGCCTGAACATTCACTTTGTAAATGTCAAACCCTCCGAGTTGCCCAATTCCGTAATGCTTCGCCAGTTCTTTTACTTTACTCTTTAGCTCATCAATATTGTCACCTATAACGCTTGTAACAACATTCTCACCATAGAAGTCGAGGGATAGTTTTCCTTCTTCACTTTTTTTGATAATAAAAGGAACAGTATCATTTTCGCTTTTTAATAAATAAACCTCTGGTTTTTTCCCGTTGAACGGATCTATTTGCTTGATGGCAGTAAAAATATGAGGATTTCCGACGACATCAATCTCTTTTATTTCTCTCATTTTCTCAGGAGATAACATGACTTGCATCATTCCACTTTCGGAAGAAGCTAGGCTTTTTTCTTGCCCATGAGTCACTACTTCCTGCAGGCTCAATGTTTCCTCACTTGGTTCTGCTTGTCCAGATACAGACGGATTAAGCCTTGTTTGAAACTCTTCAGATTCCAAGACGCCAAATCTATCCTTAGACTCTAATTCAGATGGTTTACCTTTTTGCAATTGCACAGAAGGCTCTCTAGCTTTACTGCTTATTTCCAGTGTAGACTCTTGTTGCATAGCAAAACTGCTCGCCGCTGTATTTTTAGCTCCTCTATGTCTTTTAGGTGTAACAAAACCATCCGCGTATGTTTTTTTCTCTGCACCCAAAATAACCGCTGACTCAGAGAATAACTTATCAGATGATAGCTCAGACTGGGTTTCAATATCTGCTTGCTCCGGAGCCAAAGGTAACATTGATGTTGTTTCTGGCACAATTTTTGGAACTTCCTCAGATTCACGGGAAGGAGCTTGATTCGCCGCTTCAATAGCCGGTTTAGAGACTGTCTCTATATACTTAGACTGCGTATTTCCGTGAGAAAGACTCTTTGGAGACAATCCGTCTTTATATATTTCTTTTGCAAGAGACTTAATGACAGCTTCTATACTTTCTAAACTGTATTGCTCTGCAATTTTTCTTAGCCCCTGTTGCTCGGTGGCTATACGCCTTGTTGTGTCAAAAAACAAGTCTTGAAGTTCAAGCCTTTTATTTTCATCATTAATAGAGTCAAACAATTCCGCTTGCTTATTAATAGAAGCAACAATTTCAGCCATTTTATCTTTGAGAAAAGAATCCTCTGCGGATACGTGATCATTTGATTCGATAGGTAACTTTGGAGCTAATTCAGAAGTTGGATCGTAAGAATATGGTGCTGATAATAGCTTATTCAATTCGCTGAAATCGAGTGAAAACGTTCTCGCACCTGATATCGCCACTGTACTCTCTGTTTGAGTTGAAGCTTTGCTAGCTTTGGCTACAACACTCGTGATCTCTTCAGTTTCAGGCCGTATACCTGCCGTCATCCAACCAGCACCTTGCTGTTTTGGGTCTTGTGGATCTTGTCTCAGAACCGGAGCACCATTTACACTATCTCCTTTGCTTAATACAGATTCCGATGACTCAGATCCATTTTGTTCTCCAGGCATCTCAACTAGGGTTTTTTCATCAATCTTAGGCGTTTCTATTTCTTGCTTTTCTTCAGCTGTCACTAAACCATCGACAGATGTAGATGCATCTTTACTATTTGATAGCATTGATGCACCAACCGATTTATGTTCTTTAGCCGGCTCTAAATCATCGACAGATGTAGATGCATCTTTACTATTTGATAGCATCGATGCACCAACCGATTTATGTTCTTTAGCCGGCTCTAAATCATCGACAGATGTAGATGCATCTTTACTATTTGATAGCATCGATGCACCAACCGATTTATGTTTTTTAGCCGGCTCTAAATCATCGACAGATGTAGATGCATCTTTACTATTTGATAGCGTCGATGTACCAACCGATTTGTGTTCTTTAGCCGGCTCTAAATCATCGACAGATGTAGATGCATCTTTACTATTTGATAGCGTCGATGTACCAACCGATTTATGTTCTTTAGCCGACACTAAATCATCGACAGATGTAGATGCATCTTTACTATTTGATAGCGTCGATGTACCAACCGATTTATGTTCTTTAGCCGGTACTAAACCATCGACAGATGTAGATGCATCTTTACTATTTGATAGCATCGATGTACCAACCGATTTATGTTCTTTAGCCGGCACTAAATCATCGACAGATGTAGATGCATCTTTACTATTTGATAGCGTCGATGTACCAACCGATTTATGTTCTTTAGCCGGCACTAAATCATCGACAGATGTAGATGCATCTTTACTATTTGATAGCGTCGATGTACCAACCGATTTTGTTTTTATATTTTTTTTCAGAGCAGTAGGTTGCGGCTGTTTCCTTTCTTCTGGCATCTTAACGACTAATTTTTCTTTACTAACAGATCTGCTACGACTCCTAGGGTAATGGATTTCTGAATCTAAACCATTTTGACGGGACGTCTGAAGAGTCCCTCCCTTCCTAGAATTTGTAGGATGCATCTGAGGTACCGTACCCGATGTTTGAACAGATTTACTGCTTACTTCCCTTGCCGTTGATGTACCGCCTGATATTTCTTCGACTTCTGTTCCAGATTTTTCGCTCACTATGGGTTCGGATTTTGAAGGGTTTTTATGTAATATTCCCTGAAAGAATCTCCATATCATCCTGAGAAATCTATGTTGTTTTTTTTCAACAACTCCTACAGGATCCGTGAAAGTAGATTTATCATCGGTGCTTGGTTTCGCTGATTGTGTTTCTTCCTTATTTGCAGAAGCCTCCGAAGGTTTGCTCTCTATGACATTCTTTTCTGACATAGACGATGATACAGCTGGAGATTTATGAGCCTTCGGTGGTACAACAGGTTGATGAGGTTCTGTAGGAAGATCAGTCTGAGTACCTTGATCAGTGAATGATGGTTCTGGAGACGTTCTTGCTGCTAAATGAGGAGTCTCCGGCAGCTGACTTTGCTTTTCTGGATGTGGAATAACACGACCCTGTTTTTCTCCTTCTGCAGCACCTGCAGAATACTTTACTGATATAGAGACGGATAAGCGGTAAGGTAAGTAAGGCGAGCGAAAAGCACCCGTAAATTCTACAGCAAAGGGTGTAGTGCACTTTGCTGCTCCAGTTTCTGTAGACACTACGACTCTTACAATAGAATGAGTTGTCTGCTTAGTATTATTATAAGAAACTGTGCCCACGGTCTTCTCCAATTTTTATATTTGTTATTTTATGTTTCTGTTTAAAACAATTAGTAATATTTTGAATCATCTTAAACATTCATCTCGTAACACGCTTGCAGAAAACGCTTAAACAGCCGCATCCATACCTGAAGATAGGCCTCGTTGTACAGGGAATAACAGCAATAGACCTCTTTCCAAACCTGCTGCGTGACTCGAATCCTGCGTTGCCCGGGGCGCGCAATCCTCATGTACTCTGTGTTAACGAAGGTTGCTATGCGCCGTGCACCTTGACTTCGCATCACTCGCTAGGGTTTGGAAAAAGGTCTAATGAACACCGTGCCGGGCTGTATATCTCATCGTCAAACGGTATACTGCTCCATTCCACTTTCATCCACTTGTATTCTGTGCGGATCCAACATGCAACAGTTTGATAACCAAAGCTTTCAGCGCTTAATTTTGACATTACAGGACTATTGGGCGCGTCAGGGCTGTACCCTTGTACAATCACTAGATATGGAAGTCGGCGCGGGGACTTCTCATCCCATGACCTGCCTACGCGCACTTGGCCCTGAACCCATTGCCGCTGCCTATGTGCAGCCTTCACGGCGCCCCACTGATGGGCGCTATGGCGAAAACCCGAACCGGTTACAACATTATTATCAGTTCCAAGTCATCATTAAACCTTCGCCTGACAATATTCAAACGCTTTATTTAGATTCGCTACGCGAGTTGGGCCTTGATCCCAAACTCCATGATATTCGCTTCGTTGAAGATAATTGGGAAAACCCAACACTGGGTGCCTGGGGTTTAGGTTGGGAAGTATGGCTTGACGGTATGGAAATCACCCAATTTACCTATTTTCAGCAAGTCGGCGGTTTGGAGTGTAAACCCGTTACCGGTGAAATCACTTACGGCCTGGAACGCCTGGCAATGTATATTCAGGGTGTAGACAGCGTTTACGATTTGCTGTGGTCTGATGGCCCTTGGGTAAAACTACTTACGGGGATATCTATCATCAGAACGAAGTAGAACAATCTACCTATAATTTCGAATACGCCGATGTGAATTTTTTATTCTCCTGTTTTGAGCAATATGAAAAAGAAGCACAATCACTGTTAGCATTGGAAAAGCCCCTGCCACTGCCCGCTTATGAGCGTATTTTGAAAGCAGGGCATACCTTTAATTTGCTAGACGCACGTAAAGCTATTTCAGTGACTGAGCGTCAACGCTATATTCTACGCATCCGAACACTGACTAAAGCCGTCGCTGAAGCTTATTACAGTTCGCGCGAAGCGTTGGGCTTTCCTATGTGTAAAAAAAATAAGAACTAAGAGGCTGTGATGACTCAACAGACTTTCCTCGTGGAAATCGGCACCGAAGAGTTGCCACCGAAGGCACTGCGTACGCTGGCGCAATCTTTTGCCGACAATTTTACCGCTGAACTGGATAATGCCCATTTACTGCATGGCAAGGTGCGTTGGTTTGCTACCCCCCGCCGTTTGGCACTACAGGTAGAAAATTTAAGCCCGCTTCAGACTGATCAGGAAATAGAAAAACGTGGCCCTGCAATCGCTCAAGCCTACGATGCCGCAGGTAAACCCACCAAAGCAGCTGAAGGCTGGGCGCGAGGCTGTGGCATTACCCTAAACCAAGCAGAACGTTTGTTAACAGAGAAAGGCGAGTGGCTGTCGTATCGTGCTTACATTAAAGGCAAACCAGCCAAGTTATTGCTGGTAGAGATGGTTAAGAGTGCGCTGAGTAAGTTACCGATCGCCAAGCTAATGCGGTGGGGTGATAAAGCGACACAATTCGTACGTCCCGTCCATACGGTGACCCTATTGCTAGGCAGCGAATTAATTACCGGCACTGTGTTAGGAATTGACTCAAATCGTATCCTCTACGGTCATCGCTTTATGGCTGAAGCACAATTCAGTATTCATCACGCCCAAGAGTATCTACAAATTCTTCGCGTGCGCGGTGCGGTGATCGCTGATTATGAGGAGCGTAAAGCACAAATTAAGCATGATGTGCAACGAGCAGCGCAAAAAATTGGCGGTGTTGCCGATCTCAGTGATAGCTTGCTAGAAGAAGTGACTTCACTGGTTGAGTGGCCAGTGGTGTTAACAGCAAAATTTGAAGAAAAATTCTTGGCCGTACCCGCAGAAGCTTTGGTTTATACCATGAAAGGAGACCAAAAATACTTTCCCGTGTATGACGCCCAGGGTCACTTGTTACCACACTTTATTTTTGTGGCCAATATTGCATCAACCGATCCACAACAGATTATCTCGGGTAATGAGAAAGTGGTGCGACCTCGTTTAGCGGATGCCGAATTCTTTTTTAACACTGACCGAAAAAACCGTCTGGTAGATCATTTACCACGTTTGGAAACGGTGCTCTTTCAACAACGATTGGGAACGCTGCGCGATAAAACCGATCGAGTGGCAGCATTAGCAGGCTGGGTCGCCGCTCAGATTGGTGCCGATGCGAGTCAGGCAACCCGGGCGGGCTTGTTATCCAAATGTGATTTGATGACGAATATGGTCTTCGAATTTACCGATACACAAGGTTTTATGGGGATGCATTATGCTCGCCACGACGGTGAAACAGAAGATGTGGCACTAGCATTGAAGGAACAATATCAACCACGTTTTGCCGGTGATACATTGCCAACACAACCCGTTTCTTGTGCGTTAGCCATTGCCGATAAGATAGATACCCTGGTAGGGATCTTCGGTATCGATCAACCACCAAAAGGTGATAAAGATCCTTTTGCGCTGCGGCGGGCCGCTTTAGGTGTGCTGCGTATTATTGTTCACCATAATTTGCCGTTAGATCTACAAACTCTCAGCGAAAACGCAGCGGATCTCTATGTTAGCAACAACGTTAGCAAATTGAGTAACAAAAATGTGGTGGCTGATGTGGTTGAATTTATGTTAAATCGCTTCCGAGCCTGGTATCAGGAAGAAGGACACAGTATTGATACCATTCAAGCAGTTCTGGCATCTCGTCCAACCAAACCCGCCGACTTCAATGCACGTATGCAAGCCATCAGCTATTTTCGTACGCTGGACGCGGCAGCGGCTTTGGCGGCAGCCAATAAACGGGTGTCTAATATTTTAGCCAAATCCACGGATACTCTGAACGATCAAGTCAATGCAGCAGTGCTAAAGGAAGTGGCTGAGCTCAAACTGGCAACACATTTGGTGGTGCTACGTGATCAATTGGAACCCTTGCTGGCTCGTGGTCGTTATCAAGAGGCCTTGGTCGAGTTGGCCGCATTACGGGAAACCGTCGATGAATTTTTTGATAACGTGATGGTGATGGCTGAAGATAAAACCGTGCGCGTGAATCGTTTAACTTTACTCAGCAAACTGCGTGCCCTGTTTTTGCAAATCGCAGATATCTCGCTGTTGCAATAAGTTAATTTTTTAATCCGCCAAAGGAGGAAAAAAATACCTCCTTCGGCTATTTTTATTCATCTGACTTCCTCACACCACGCAGCAGGTTATGCAAGAAGTCTAGTTACGGCACTGTCTGTGACGCTATCTGTTGCAGTATCGCCAGTCGATCTTCTTCTCCTCTATCTACAACAACCTTACCGTCAACAATCTGCAAAATGGAAATGCCGCTAAATTTAATTTTTTTATCCTTGGCCTCAGGTAAGTCACCAAACTTCCCCGTATAGGTAGCACTGGCTTGCCAGCGAGCAACCACTTTGTCATCACCTACACACTTATCAACCAGTTCAAAATGACTGCGGGTAAAAACACGATGAAAAGCGAGGATCTTTTCTTTCAACGCTTCTTTGCCGGACAGCTTTCCCGTCAACGGGTAGCAAAGCAACACCTTGTCAATAGCCAATTCGTCAACAATTGAAGCATTTCCTTTCTCCCAAAACTCCTCGAACCATTTCTCCGCGACAGCAATATCTTGTTTATCCATGATATTTTTATACTCACTATTTACACTGAAAACATATTTATACCACGCCAAGGCAAGCATTAATCATAGAATAGATTTGCTCATTATCATGGTTAATGTCGACATATCTCTTGGCGAAAATCCGAGTTTCCTATACAGATTTATCGCCGCTTTATTATGGACGAAAACGGTTAACTCCGCGTGCGAAATCGACGGTCTGCTTTAAACTACCGTTCACACCCAGTTTAACTTGCGAAAATGTGAAAAAAATAAAATCTGTTATGTGGCAAAAATTCTATCATTACGTGGAATTATTGTTTACCTTGCAGTGTTGTTTCTTGCTCTTTAGAATTGTGTGCTTATAAAATCGAAGCTTAGTGCTAAAAACGCTAAAAACGAGTAGGAATCAAGTATGTCCAACGTTGAATTACCACAGGGTACTCATTTCCAACAAGCCGGGAAAAGAGTATTAGAGGTTGAGCGCAACGCGCTGGCACAGCTCGATCAATATATCAACGAAGATTTCTCCCGTGCCTGTGAAAAAATTTTCCAGTGTCGTGGCAAAATTGTCGTGATGGGAGTAGGTAAATCAGGCCACATTGGCAGAAAAATAGCAGCGACTCTCGCTAGCACCGGCACTCCCGCTTTTTTCGTCCATCCCACGGAAGCCGGTCACGGTGATCTTGGCATGGTAGGTTCAGGAGATATTGTTCTAGCCATTTCAAATTCTGGTGAATCCGATGAAATGCTGTCCCTGATCCCAATGCTAAAACGCCAACATATCCCCCTTATTTGTATGAGCAGTAATCCTGACAGCCGCATTGGTAAAGTATCAGATATCCATCTGTGTATTAAAGTAGCAGAAGAAGCTTGCCCGCTGGGACTAGCACCGACTACCAGCACCACCGCTACGCTGGTTATGGGTGATGCACTCGCCGTAGCATTGTTAGAGGCACGTGATTTTACCCGGGAGGATTTTGCGCGTTCTCATCCGGGGGAACCCTTGGACGAAAACTGCTATTACGTGTCAGTGATATTATGCATACTGGCGATCAAATCCCGTATGTTGACTCCGATGCATTATTGCGTGACGCATTGCTGGAAATTACGCGCAAAAAACTCGGTTTAACCGTTATCTGTAATAATTTGATGACAATTGAAGGAATCTTTACCGATGGTGATTTACGGCGAGTATTTGATATGGATATTAATCTCAATGACGCCAAAATTGCTGACGTTATGACCCGAGGCGGCATACGTGTCGGCGCGAATATACTGGCGGTGGATGCCCTCAACCTCATGCAGGCACGCAGTATCACCGGTTTATTGGTGGCTGAGGGTGATACCTTATTGGGCATAGTGCACATGCATGACATGCTAAAAGCGGGGGTTGTATAGCAACCGGTTCAAGCACCTATTAGAAATCGTCGTGAAGAGACTTTTTGCAAAATTGTTAGCCAACACAATAACTTGGAATAGATTCTAAGGACATAGGTCAATGAATAAATTTATACATACCGACTACGGAGACGTACAACAAGAGATTGTTAAACGTGCTGCCAATATCCGTTTACTGATTTGTGATGTCGATGGTGTACTATCAAATGGTTTATTGTATATGGGGAACCAAGGTGAAGAACTGAAAGCTTTTCATGTCCATGATGGTTATGGTATCCGTTGTTTAAAAAACTGTGGTATTGAAGTTGCTATTATAACCGCGGGCTCTACCCAACTGGTGGAAGATCGAGCAAAAATGTTGAAAATTGCTCACGTTTACCAAGGTCAAGAAGATAAGCGTGTCGCCTATAATGAGCTGTTAACCATACTTGACTGCAAACCTGAAGAAGTCGTTTATATTGGTGATGATTTGATTGACTGGCCTGTAATGAAAGAAGTGGGTTTATCCGTTGCCGTGGCAAATGCGCATCCTAGATTGTTGGCTAACGCACACTATGTCACTCACCTTGCCGGCGGTTATGGAGCAGTACGCGAGCTATGCGATCTCATCTTGTTGGCTAATGAGAAGCTTGAGGGAGCATAAAAATTGTCGATATGAGTAAAATAAGGATCGGGGTAACGCTGCTACTGGCTATTATCGTTTTAGTGCTGATTGGCTACAATTCCGGCATTAATCAGCGGCGAAAACCAAGTGATATTGACAATGATCAACCCACTTATCAAAGTCAGCAGACGGTTACTACTGTGTATCATCCAGATGGTAAACTACATTACAAATTGGTGGCGAAAGATGCACAAAACTATGCTCATGATTATGTCGATGATAATGCTGATAATCACGCTCGTAACGCAACACCAAACGTGACGAGCCAGCCCGTTACCTGGTTTAGCCAGCCAGTAATGACGCTGTTTGATGAAAACGCAGTGGGCAGCTGGATGATAAAAGCTGATCGCGCCAAACTCACCGATGATAAGATACTCTATCTGTACGGTCATGTTGAGGTTAATAGTTTAACGGCGAACTCACAACTGCAAAAAATTGAAACCAATAATGCTCAGATTAACTTAATCAATCAGGACGTTTCCTCCGATGATGAAGTTACCCTGTATGGCATTGGGTTTACTGCCAATGGTATGAAAATGCGCGGAAATTTACGCAGTCAGACCGCAGAACTGATCGAGAAGGTTAAGACCTATTATGAAATCCAAAAATAAGATCCATAACATTTTACTTGCTAGCCTATTTTCAATTTCACTTTTAGCCGTCAACTTGCCGCCCGCCTTGGCATTAACCAACGACAATGAGCAGCCGATTAATATTACATCCGATAAACAATCGTTAGATATACCCAATAATGTTTCAACGTTTACCGATAATGTGATCATCACGCAAGGTTCTATTGAGATCAAAGCCGATAAGGTTGTGGTGACTCACCCTAGTGGAGACCAAAATAAAACGGTGGTTGAAGGTTTTGCTGATCCGGTCACTTTTTATCAAATGCAGGATAACGGTAAAGCGGTAAGCGGTCATGGTCAAAAACTACGTTATGAGCTTGCTAACCAATTGCTGGTGTTAACAGGTAATGCTTATCTAAAACAGTTGGATAGTGATATTAAAGCTGATCGTATTACTTATTTAGTCGATAAACAGCAAATGGAAGCATTTAGTGATAAGGGTAAGCGTGTAACTACCGTATTATTACCCGCTCAGTTACAGGACAAAGGGTCTAAAACACCAGATCTTAAAAAGGGTAAATAACACGTTATGGCAAGCTTGATCGCAAAAAATGTAGCCAAGTCTTATAAAGGCCGTAGCGTCGTTAAAGACGTGAGTTTGACAGTAAACTCAGGTGAAATTGTGGGCCTATTAGGTCCCAATGGGGCCGGTAAGACAACGACTTTTTATATGGTCGTCGGCATGGTGCCTCTCGATGCCGGACATATTCTGATAGATGAAGAAGATATCAGTTTGCTGCCTTTGCACGAACGCGCTCGACGTGGTATCGGTTATTTGCCACAGGAAGCCTCTATTTTTCGCCGTCTGAGCGTTTACTATAATCTAATGGCGGTGTTAGAAATTCGTAAAGACCTGTCGCCACAGCAACGTAAAGAGCAAGCGGAAGCGTTGATGGAAGAGTTCCACATCTCTCATTTACGCGATAGTCTAGGCCAATCGCTATCTGGTGGAGAACGTCGCCGAGTCGAAATCGCCCGGGCGTTGGCAGCTGATCCTAAGTTTATTTTGCTTGATGAACCCTTCGCCGGTGTCGATCCTATTTCGGTTATTGATATCAAAAAAATTATCAAACAATTGCGTGATAGTGGTTTGGGTGTTTTGATTACCGATCACAATGTACGTGAAACACTGGATGTCTGTAAGCGAGCCTATATCGTCAGCCAGGGACATCTTATCGCGCACGGTACACCACAGAAAATTTTAGCGGACGAGCAGGTTAAACGGGTTTATTTAGGCGCTGAATTTCGCCTCTGATTTAAACAACCCTTGACTTATACCGTCTCTAAAGCGAGTAACGAGTCACTTGGGTGCGATATTCATTTGAGGAACATTGATCCAGCATTATGAAGCAAGGTTTGCAACTCCGTCTCGGCCAGCAATTGGCGATGACCCCACAACTCCAACAGGCAATCCGTCTGTTGCAGCTTTCGACGCTTGAACTGCAACAAGAAGTACAACAGATGTTGGAAAGCAATCCTCTGCTAGAGCAAACCGATATTCATCAGGAAATTGACACAAAAGAAATTATCGATTCTATCGATCAGGATACGTGCGAAGCGCTAGAACAAAATGAGATACCCGAAGAATTGCCGCTAGATACAACCTGGGACGAAATTTACACCGCCAACACCCCGTCGAGCATGCGTAATGACTACAGTGATGATGATTTGCCCGTTTATCAAGGGGAAACCACTCAAAGCCTGCAAGATTACCTCATGTGGCAGGTGGCTTTAACCCCTTTTTCAGACACCGATACCGCCATCGCCACCTCTATTGTTGATGCGGTAGACGAAACCGGATACCTTACCGTACCACTGGAGGATGTGCTTGAAAGTACCGGAAATCCCGAACTGACCCTCGATGAAGTGGAAGTCGTGTTAAAAAGGATGCAACATTTTGATCCTATTGGTGTTGCGGCACGTGATTTACGTGAGTGTTTATCCGTACAGCTCTCGCAGTACGCCAAAGACACGCCTTATCTGATCGAAGCGCGTTTAATCGTCAGCAATTATCTCGATTTATTGGGTAATCGCGATTTCCGTACCATGATCCGTTTAAGTCGACTAAAAGAACAGGTACTTAAAGAAGCCATCGCCCTGATCCAATCGTTGGATCCACGTCCAGGGCAGTCGATTAGTAGCAGCACATCTGAGTATGTGATCCCAGATATTATCGTACGTAAAGAGGGTAATAGCTGGGCGGTGGAGTTGAATGCTGATAGTTTGCCACGCTTAAAAATCAATCAGCATTATGCTGCTATGAGTGGCAGTGTACTTAACGATAACGATAATCAGTTTATTCGTAGTAATCTACAAGAGGCAAGATGGTTGATAAAAAGTTTAGAAAGCCGCCATGAAACGTTATTGAAAGTCGCTCGTTGTATTGTCGATCAACAGATTGAATTTTTTGAAAACGGTGAAGAATTCATGAAACCAATGGTGCTGGCTGATATCGCCCATACCGTGGATATGCATGAATCAACGATATCCCGTGTTACCACTCAAAAATTTCTTCACAGCCCTCGAGGTATTTTTGAGTTAAAGTACTTCTTCTCCAGTCACGTGAATACCGAAAGTGGAGGTGAAGCCTCTTCTACGGCAATTCGAGCGTTGGTGAAAAAGTTGGTAGCGGCAGAGGATCCTGCCAAGCCACTCAGTGACAGTAAATTAACCCTGTCGCTATGTGAACAGGGTATTATCGTGGCTCGGCGCACTGTTGCAAAATATAGAGAATCATTATCCATACCCCCGTCAAATCAACGTAAACAATTGATTTAATTTAAATTGAGAAGGAAGACAGTATGCAGCTCAATATAACCGGACATAACATAGAGATTACTGATTCACTGCGCAAGTTTGTCACCACAAAATTTAACAAGCTGGCCAAATTTGAACAATATTCTGACTATATTCAGCAAATATACGTGACCCTAAGCGTAGAAAAAGTGCAACAGATCGCAGAGGCAACGGTACATGTGCATGGTGGGAATCTACGTGCCACCTCAGAGCAGGAAGATATGTATGCAGCAATTGACACACTGATCGATAAACTGACCCGTCAGCTTAGAAAACATAAAGACAAATTAAAAAAACATTAAGAACCTGTTCGAGATCGCCATGAGCGATGCTTACAGTAGTCAATTTCACGACTCTTGGTGGATGCAAGAGTCTGATTAATCCCGTACGGAAGCCACAACATCAGGATGGAACAGCGCTTAAGTGAAAGATGAAATGATCGACGATTATACAATGCAACTGCACTCGGTACTCAATGTCGAATGCACTAAGATCCAAAGCCCCGAAGAGTGTTCAAGCAAAAAACGGGCTTTAGAAATTATCAGTGAGCTGGCCGCCAAACAGCTAGGCCTACAAACGCAGGTTGTCTTTGACGCGCTGTTAACACGTGAACGTTTAGGCAGTACAGGGATTGGTAATGGTATTGCTATCCCACATGGAAAATTAAAAGAAGATACATTACGTGCTGTCGGTGTATTTATTCGCCTTAAGCAGCCCATCGCCTTCGAATCCACTGATAACCAACCCGTTGATCTGTTATTCGCTTTGCTGGTGCCGGCAGATCAATGTAAAATCCACCTACACACGTTATCTTTGGTCGCCAATAAATTAGCCGATAGGGCCGTGTGTCGTGCTTTACGTACGGTTGAAAGTGATGAGGAGCTTTATCAAATCATCACCGAGCCGCCTCAGGAAAAGCCCTGATAATGGGGATATTACCACATGGTACTTGTGATTATCAGTGGCCGTTCCGGTTCAGGAAAGTCTTTCGCCTTACGTGCATTGGAAGACATGGGCTTTTATTGTGTCGATAACTTGCCCGTAGTGCTGCTACCGCAGTTGGCAGAGATACTTGTCGAAAGGAAGAAGCCTGCTGCGGTAAGTATTGACGTGCGTAACATGCCTGAATCGCCCGAGGTATTTAAATCTGTGATGGAACAACTGCCTGCATGTTTTTCCCCACAGTTGCTGTTTTTGGATGCCGATAATAAGACACTGATCCGACGTTACAGCGATACGCGGCGCCAGCATCCGCTATTAGATAGAAATTCATCCTTGGAAATAGAGCACACCCGCTCGCTAGCAGATGAAGATCTATCCCTGGAAAACGCAATTGCTCAAGAGAGTACGCTACTGGAGTCTTTGCGTTCACGAGCTGATCTGGTGATCGACACCTCTGAAATGTCAGTACACGAGCTAGCCAACATACTACGCGCTCGCCTGATCGGCAAACGTGAACGTGAACTTACCATCGTCTTTGAATCCTTTGGTTTTAAACACGGTTTGCCAATCGATGCAGATTATGTTTTCGATGTGCGCTTCTTACCCAATCCGCACTGGGATCCGAAACTACGCCCAATGACCGGTCTGGACAAACCCGTAGTCGCTTTTTTGGCACGTCATGTTGAGATACATAATTTTATTTATCAAACCCGTAGCTATCTGGAGACATGTTTGCCAATGCTAGAAGCCAATAACCGCAGTTATTTGACCATCGCTATTGGTTGCACCGGTGGTAAACATCGTTCAGTCTATATCACTGAACAATTGGCGGATTATTTCCGTTCCCGAGGAAAACATGTTCAATCGCGTCATCGCACTTTGGAAAAACGAAAATAATGACGGTAAAACAAAAAGTCAAAATAAAAAACAAACTAGGGATGCACGCCAGACCTGCAATGAAATTATTCGACCGGGTGCAGAAGTTTAAGTCCAAAGTTATATTGCGGAGTATGCGTAATGATAAATCCTGTATCGAGGCAGAAGCCAATAGTGTGATAGCACTATTAATGTTAGATTCAGCCAAAGACGGTGAAATTGAGATTGAGGTCAGTGGCCCAGATGAAATTGAAGCATTAGAAGCGGTTATTGAACTATTTAATTCTGGCTTTGATGAAGATTAGAGGCTACGTTTTTCCCTCACCCTCTTTAGATTAGGTAGCCGGCACATCGGTTAGCATACAGGAGAATAAAGAATGGCCAATCCGCTGTATCGCAAAAATGTCATTTCAATACAGGATCTGAGCCGTGCAGAGCTGGAATTGATCATCCATACTGCAGGAGAACTGAAGAGTAAACCGCAGCCTGATCTACTGAAACACAACGTCATCGCCAGTTGTTTTTTTGAAGCCTCCACCCGTACCCGTTTATCCTTTGAAACCGCCATCCATCGTTTGGGAGGTTCTGTAGTAGGTTTCTCCAGCAACAATACTTCTTTGGATAAAGGAGAAACACTCGCTGATACCCTACGTATTATTTGTACCTACGTTGATGCGGTTGTGATTCGCCATCCGCAAGAAGGCAGCGCACATTTGGCGATGGAATGTTCTAATGGTATACCCATCATAAATGCAGGTGATGGCTCCAACCAACATCCGACCCAAACCTTGCTAGATTTATTTACTATTAAAGAAACACAAGCGCGTCTGGATAAGCTGAATATCGCCATCGTGGGGGACTTAAAATACGGTCGTACAGTACATTCTCTCACACAGGCCCTGGCGAAATTCTGTGGCAATCGCCTCTTTTTTGTTGCTCCAGAGACGCTGGCAATGCCTGACCACATTTTGAAAATGTTGGAAGAAAAAGGGATCGCTTATAGCTCACATGCCCACCTTGAAGAAATACTGCCGCAGTTAGATATACTGTATATAACCCGAGTGCAGAGAGAACGCCTAAGCACATCAGAGTATGCCAACGTCGAAACCCCATTTGTGCTGCAAGCATCCGATCTCACTACAGTACGTCATAACCTGAAGGTATTACATCCACTGCCACGCATCGGTGAAATCAGTATTGACGTGGATAAAACCCCTTATGCCTATTACTTTCAACAAGCAGGTAACGGTATTTTTGCCCGGCAAGCGCTACTGGCGTTGATATTAAACACTGAATTAGCACTTTAACAACGAATTTACCCCTTTCCCCATTTTATCGATTAGGAGTCAACATGTCATCACAACGCACCATCAATACCCAACAAGCCTCTGAGGCGATTGGTCCTTATGTCCAAGGCGTTGATCTAGGCAATATCGTCATTACCTCCGGTCAGCTACCGATTAATCCTGACACCGGGATTATTCCAGACAACATAATCGCGCAGACTCGTCAATCGCTCGAAAATGTCAAAGCTATTGTCGAAGAAGCAGGGCTAACCGTTGCTGATATTGTTAAAACAACGGTATTCGTTAAAGACTTGAATGATTTTTCTGCAGTTAATGCCAGTTACGAATCTTTTTTCATCGAGCATCATGCCCCCTTTCCTGCGCGTTCCTGTGTTGAAGTTGCACGCTTGCCTAAAGATGCGAAAATAGAAATTGAAGCCATTGCTGTACGAACGTGACAATCCACTCATTAGACTTCTTACAAAACCTACTCCTTGCCGCAAAACCACGTGCTGCAAATTCAGCGTTACTTGGTGCCCGCAGTCCTCATGTGCTCGCGTGTACCACGCAGTTACTGCGCTCCAGGTACCTTGCTTCGCATAACAAACTACGGTTCTACAAGAAGTCTATTGTGGCTATTCTTCACGCACAATACCAAAATGCCGATAAGCATGATGGGTAGCTATCCTGCCACGAGGAGTACGTTGGATAAAACCTTGCTGAATAAGATAGGGTTCTAGCACGTCTTCGATGGTTTCACGTTCTTCACCGATCGCCGCTGCTAAATTATCCAGCCCTACAGGCCCCCCGTAAACTTATCAATAATCGCTAACAACAACTTTCGATCCATATAGTCGAAACCTTCTACATCGACATTAAGCATATCTAACGCTTTGGTCGCCACATCACCGTCAATAACACCGTTAGCCTTAACTTCAGCGAAATCACGAACACGGCGCAACAAACGGTTGGTAATACGTGGTGTCCCTCTAGAACGCCGTGCCAACTGATGCGCCCCTTCCAAGCTCAATTCCAATCTTAAACAACAGGCACTACGGGCAACAATGCGTTCCAAATCGGCGACTTGATAAAATTCTAGCCGTTGCACAATACCAAATCGGTCACGCAATGGTGAAGTGAGCGAACCTGCTCGGGTCGTCGCCCCAATTAATGTGAATGGAGGTAAATCCAGTTTGATTGAACGCGCAGCTGGACCTTCACCGATCATAATATCTAACTGATAATCTTCCATTGCCGGATAGAGAATTTCTTCCACCACCGGTGATAAACGATGAATTTCATCAATAAAGAGCACATCATGTGGTTCCAGATTAGTGAGCATGGCAGCTAAATCACCTGCTTTTTCCAATACCGGCCCCGAGGTAGTACGAAGATTGACTCCCATCTCATTAGCGACAATATTGGCTAGTGTAGTTTTACCCAAACCCGGAGGACCAAATATCAACAGATGATCTAAAGCATCGCCGCGTTGTCTTGCTGCCTGAATAAAGATTTCCATTTGCTCTTTGACATGCGATTGCCCAATATACTCAGTCAAAAGTTTAGGGCGGATTGCCCGATCAACAATTTCTTCATCGTTTACCACGCTAGCCGAAATCAAGCGATCTGCTTCGATCATTTTTTACCTTTATTTCTCATGTTACATACAAGATTAGACTTCTTGCAAAGCCGTCGTTCGTTATGTGAAGTCAAGGCACCTGGAGCGCAGCAACCGCTGCGTACACCCGAGTACATGAGGATTGCGAGCACCGCGTAACGCAGAATTTGCAGCACGTAGTAGGTTTTGCAAAAAGTCTATTGAACGACCCTGGATGATACAACCACTAAGTTGGGTAGTACACTTTTTTACCTGGCGGCTCTGAATCACAGTCACCCCGAGCCGAATAATTTTTTTCAAAGCGTCTCCTCGTACAGTATAATGAGCACCTGTAAAACCGGTTGTAAGAACCTGTTCGACACATCTTTTGTGCTTGCCGTGTTTTAGTCAAGTAATTCGTCAAAAACGAGCTCAACATGCTCATTGACTCCCTTTGTTGTATACAAAGAATAAACTGCGCGTTTTCGCCCAACCCAGATTATTGATCTAACCTACGACCCAATAATGGATAAATTTATGGAAGCCTATTTGCAACATTTATTGACACAATCTTTGGCTTTCACCTTACTTATCATCGTATTTGTGACTTTTCTTGAGTCTTTAGCACTGATTGGTCTGTTATTACCGGGTACCGTAATGATGACCAGCATCGGTGTGTTAATCGGCAATGGTCACATAGGATTTTACCCTGCCTGGGTGGCAAGTTGTATTGGTTGCCTACTTGGTGACTGGGCGTCTTATTTACTTGGTCGAGTGTTTAAACAACCTCTGCATCGTTGGTCTTTCCTGAAAAAGCGTCAATCATTATTGGATAAAACAGAACACGCGTTATACCAGCACAGTATGGCGACAATACTACTTGGACGTTTTATTGGGCCAAGCCGTCCGTTGGTACCCATGATTGCCGGAATGTTAGCGCTACCCCCGCTTAAATTTGCTTCACCTAATATCATTGCTTGTCTCACTTGGCCTCCGGTCTACCTTTTTCCTGGAATACTGGCCGGTGTAGCGTTTGAAATCGCCAATAACACTCATAGCCTGATATTTAAATGGCTACTGTTTTCCGTGGTGCTACTAATCTGGTTAGCAGCGTGGCTGGGATGGCGTTGGCGGCGACATGGTAAACATCGGGTTGATCGCCTTAGCGCCTGGCTGCCACGCACCCGTTTACGTTGGCTAACTATCGTGGTAGCATCCGCGGCTGTTGCCAGCTTTGTTTGCTTATATCAGCAACCACTGATGCCAATTTATCGCCACCTTTTGTGGCAGGTGTTAACGAGTTGACATCTGATAAATTATCCATTCGTCACTATCGGAGTTTACTATGCCGACACGCAACGCCCGTTTCGCCCACAACCGCTGTACCGCGCTCCAAGAACAAATTCAACGAGATATTCCCCTTACTGTTACCCAAGCACTGCACGAAGATCTCGGTGGTACAATTGATACTGGGCGGGATCTGACCGCCCAATTGCTCCCTACAAATAAACAGGCTTCTGCTAGCATTATCACCCGCGAAGCCGGCATTTTTTGTGGGCAGCGGTGGCTAAACGAAGTATTCACTCAATTGGATAGCAAGGTTACAGTGGAATGGTTGACCGCTGATGGAGAAGTATTAATAGCCAACCAAACACTTTGCCACTTGCACGGATCTGCTCGTACTCTGCTAACAGGTGAACGCACAGCATTAAATTTTTTGCAAACTCTGTCGGGTGTCGCGACAGAAGTCAGCCGTTATGTCAAAGTATTGACTAAGGTTAAATCCTCCACTCAATTACTAGACACACGGAAAACGATTCCTGGTTTACGTAGCGCACTAAAATACGCCGTACTCTGTGGTGGTGGTAAAAACCATCGACTGGGCTTATCCGATGCTTTTCTGATCAAAGAAAATCACATTATCGCTGCCGATTCAATCCAAGATGCAGTTGATAAAGCCATAATGCTACAACCTGGTGTTCCTATTGAAGTCGAAGTAGAATCTTTGACTCAGCTACGGCAAGCCTTGGCTACCAAAGCCGATATTATTATGCTAGATAACTTTAAAATCGAGGATATCTGTGAAGCGGTTTCTATAAAGAAAACACTCAATAAATCCACCCCGTTAGAAGTCTCTGGCAACATAACGTTAGCCAATCTGCCAAACTATGCTCAAACTGGTATTGACTATATCTCTGTCGGTGCATTAACTAAACACATTCATGCATTAGACCTCTCTATGCGTTTTCACTCAACATCCCACCCATCCTAAAACCCCTCATCATAGAATAGATTTCTTGCAAAACCACGGCGAGTGCTCGAAGTCAAAGATACCAGTTTAGTGGACAAGCTTTAAACTCATCACGTCATTCAGGTTTAGCGCGTCTCGGTCCGGCCTGTCTTTGTCATCTCTTCCAGCTGCCTGCGCAACCTTTCAGCATTCACCTTGTCCTTTGGTGAACGTTTAATTTTTACACCAGAAATAACGACAACCTTTCACTCAAATACCTCAGGTATTGCCTGCTCCAGGGTTGCATGGCCCTTTCTGAGCGTTTCACCCTACTCCAATCATAGGCCGTGCAAACAGTTAATCTGCGCGGTGCGAAATTTCACCAACTGGCGACGCATTTTATGCAATGCTAGTATCGACTGCTGACTTTCTAATTTCACCGTGACTTCTTTACCCGGTTGTTGCCCCGCCATCTATACCCAAGTGAAATCAAGATGCAGGATTTAGCGCCTGGAAATTATCGTTTAAGCGAGATACCAGAGAACTTGCCATTTGTGGTAGCTTCACCTCAAAGAAGTTTAAGATATCGTTCTTAAAACTCTGTTTAGATGGGTAATATCTATTGTTTCGTGTTTGCTCATTCATCACCTTCCACAATCGCTCTATCGGGTTTAGATTCGGGCTATACGGCGGAAGGTAATGAAGCTGGATATTCAACGTAAGCGCGGCGTCTTGCACAAGCTGTGAACGGTGATAGCCTGCACCCTCGAGGATCACATGTGCCGTTGTCGTGATGGGATAATGCGCGCGAATGGCAGACAGGAAGTGAACCACATTTTCGCTGTTAATCGTCTCATCATCACGGATTATGGGGTTAGCCACATTCTGGATGTTCAAGGCTCCCATGATATTCAACCGCGTTCTGCTCCCGGTGGTCTCTATCGTTTTATCCTGGCCTTTTCGTATCCAGCCGTAGCTTATTTTGGTGGTTTGTGTCGGATGAACGGCATCAATAAACAGTATGGGGTCATTACCCGCGGCGTCTTTCAATTCGCTGTAGGTCTTTATAAATTGCGGCTGTTTCTCAACGGCAAATTTATGCGGAACACCTTTCGGCTTTTTATAGCTAAAGCCATGCTGCTTCAACCCTTTATACAGACCTGATACGGTAAAGGTGATGTTCCAGCGTCCAGCGATATAGGCCACAATTTGGTGATTGTGGTGGTAGAGCTGCTGGGTGAGATGTTCAACCAGCGACGTGGTCTGTTCCGCATTGAGATAGCCATCGGAGCCGCCATTTTCAGGCTTGAGCTTGTTGAGTTTATGATAGTCTGTAAGGTGGCGCCGCACCGTGGTTTCATTAATGAGCTGTGAGTGAGCAATCATAAGGGGAGTCCAGCCGTCTGCGGACAACAAAACACACCGGATCCTGTCACAGACACGGCGGTCATGGCTTTGACGATGTTGGGCTTCGAGGGTAATTTTCTGGTCAGCAGTCAGCTCTATTTTCATGGCTATGAGCATGATCCTTATCGACTTCAAAATCAAGCATCTTCATTGATCACGGGTATAGATAGCCCGTGCATCCATGACATCGTTTTTGTTACCGATGACAAAGGCTTTAACAAATTCGCCCGGCATGAATTTGACTTTATGCCCCAGTTTACCGAGTTCACGTGCCCAGTGGTGAGCGCCTCCGCACGCTTCCATGCCAATCAGGCAGGGCTCCGATTGGCAAAGTACTCGAGAAACGAATCCCGACTGATGGGTTTGTCAATCACTTCGTCGGTATGAATATCAACCCAGTGCAACTGCATCACATATTTTGCAATATCAACACTTATCGGTGTAAATTTCATGGGGTGAACCTTTTCGTTTGCCGGAAGCGTTAACGCTTCCATTTGTGGGCACTATGGTGCCGTAGGCCAGTAAGGGTTCACAAATCCTTTTTGCCACTTGCACTGACATTCATGTAGACGACAGGGAACCTGTACTCGACCTCATTTCTGGTCTTTTTTGCCAGCTTTACACAGACAAAGGGGATATCTCTAAGACACTGTTACAACAGCTGAAAGAAAAAGTGATGGCATTGATCACTCGCGTTCGTAGCAACATGAAACCCATTGAGCACACGGAGTTTGACACGGCCTTATTACGTCAACGTTCATTGGTTGAAACCGTTTTTGATCAATTAAAAATATGTGTCAAATAGAGCATACTCATCATCGTTCCCCCAGAATTTTCTCGTCAATTTACTCGGTGGCATTGTGGCTTACTGTCTTATTCCATCCAAACCCAAATTAGCGGTGAACTGTTCGAATATCGTCGAATTATAAAATAGACCTCTTCGGAAACTCTGATTTATCTAATTTCCATGTTATAAATTGCTGCAATCAGATTAAATCGTAATCCAAAACGTTTTCGCCTGTTTCGATAACGATCTGATACGATTTTAAATCGTTTAATCATACCAATGACATTTTCGTTTAATACACGCTGGCTTGATAACTCACGATTGTTGCGTTTATCTTCTTTTGTTAAGGGATTTTTCTTTGTCTTTTTCTTAGGCAACGCCGAGTTTGAATGGATCTTGCCAAGCCCTTGGTAACCTGTATCTGTCACTGTTTTGATTTCAGGATGTATTCGCACGCCAGACTCTTTGAACAACCTAAAATCATGACGCCTCCCATGAGTAACGCTTGTACAGATGACTGCTTTGCTTTTTTTATCGACGATCACTTGGGTTTTTAAGGTGGGTCGTTTCTTTTTTCCTGAGTAAAACTGCTTTTGTTTTTTTTGGGACGTTCAATCGGCGTTTCTGTGGCATCAATAAGAACGAGCTCATACTCCCTATCACTTTTTAATAAAGCTTTGCGTCCAGAGAGTGCAAAATCAGGATGCTTTATTAGCGTATTTTCTATCCATTTAATCGTTTCATAGCAGGTGCTCTCACTCACCCCATCGCTTCGGCTAACATGAAAATAAGTGCGATATTCCCGTAGATACTCAAGGGCCATTAATAAGCGATCTTCTAAACCCAGCTTGGGTTTCCGACCTCCTTTCCCTTGCTTACATTTATCTGCTTCATTCAATATCTTTATCACCTTTTCAAATGTACTGCGTTTAACTCCGGTTAAGCGCCGAAATTTTTCCTCTTCCAATACCTTTATTTGTTCATATTTCATGGGGGCTCCTTGTTCAGGAGATTTTTAACAACATTCCTACATGAATGCTATAGCAGGCGCCGTATCAGTTGATTATGAAAATTAGAAATAACATATTGATATTAATTAATATTTATTAACAAAAGTGATCACGTTACATGGCGCCTGCTATAGTTTCCGAAGAGGTCTAATAGTCTCCTTACCCCATCAGCTTAATAATAGCGCAATATTTTTGACAGTGGCTAGCCATTGCATGATGACTTTTTTGTTTTGCGAGTCCTACCACACTTAGCAATGTATTCTTGGTAAACACTGAAAATTTTCGGCAATACACTTTGCAAATTTATGCCCTGTCTCTGTCGATAACGATGAAAAACCTGCATGCTACCTGAGTTCTAAGGCACAGTAGAGGAGTGCATGTAAATGACTTATCAACCAGTGATTTATCAACAACGTGGCTTTACTCTTATTGAACTGATGGTTGCTGTCGCTATCATTGCTGTTCTCAGCAGCATAGGGATCCCATCCTATCAACGCTATGTCCAAAAAGCCGCGCTCACAGACATGTTACAAGCAATCATTTCCTATAAAACGGCTATTGAGCTTTGTTTCTTCGAAAAGAATTCGGTAGCCGGATGTAATACCGGTGTTAACGGTATTCCTGCTGCACAAACAACACGTTATGTAAAGACCATAGAAATCACTCGAGGTATTATTACATTATCGGGCCAGCAATTACTTGATGGGCTTACTATCGTTATGACACCGACGAAAAATAGTAGCGATGGATTAAGCTGGGCTCGTACCTGTACAAGCACAAGTACATCTATCGTGGATAGCTGTAAAGCTGTTTTCCGTTTTCTTTAAAATAACAAGGCTATTTTAAAGTGATAGATTATCTGATGACTCCCTGCGGGATAATCAGCGCAGAGTTACATTCACTTTGTGAACGTTATAAAGCTATCGCGCTGACTATTGACAAAAAAACGCTAACTATTGCCATGGCTAATAACGCCAATGATGAATTGTTAACGGCGCTACGCTTTGCTTGTGGACGTAAAATCAAAGTGGAACACTGGCCAGAAGCGAAAATTGAGCAAACTCTTCGTCAATGGCTCCCACGAGGTCAAGTAAGAGCTTCAGAGTCCTCTGTTGATGCCACTTATTTTTCTGACACCGCAGAAAAGTTACCACCAGAGACCGAACCATTAGTGTTGAAAAGTCATATATCGCCGCGTGATTTTTCTACCGATGAAGAAACCTCTCTGAATAAAGAAAGTGATACTCCTGTTATTCAGTTTATTAACCAGACACTACGTATCGCTATTCAAAAAAGGGCTTCTGATATCCATTTTGAACCTTATCAGCATCATTATCGTGTTCGTTTGCGTATTGATGGTGTGTTGCAAGAGACAAATTCTCCCACAGATGAATTAATCCCCCGCATTAGCGCCTGTTTGAAAGTCATGGCTCAACTAAATATTGCAGAAAGACGGCTACCACAAGACGGCCAATTTGCATTACAAATGGATAATTTGCGTTATTCGATGCGTATTGCCATATTACCAACCCAATACGGTGAAAAAATCGTACTACGCATTCTTCACTCCCAACAGCAACCTGATTTAGAACAGCTAGGGATGACAAATGATGCACGCGAAAAATTGATACAGGTATTGTCTTCGCCTCAGGGACTCATATTGGTAACGGGACCAACAGGTAGCGGTAAAACAGTTACCCTGTACAGTAGCCTATTACAACTTGATCACGAACAAAAAAACATCTGTAGCGTTGAAGATCCCGTTGAGATCCCTGTTGAAGGCATAAATCAAAGTCAGACTAATAATAGGATCGGCTTAGATTTTTCACGTATTCTACGAACCTTACTGCGTCAGGATCCCGATGTCATCATGATTGGTGAAATTCGTGACAATGAAACCGCAGAGATTGCAGTAAAAGCGGCTCAAACGGGTCATCTGGTATTATCTACCCTACACACTAACTCTACTGCTGATACTTTGACACGGCTCATGCAAATGGATGTGCCAGGTTATCTGCTTGCATCCTGCCTGAAATTAGTCATTGCACAACGTCTAGTACGCCGTCTCTGTTTACGTTGCAAACAACCGGCAGCGCCAATGTATTACCCTGCCAATATCTGGCCGACGCCACTAGATAATTGGCTAGCTATAGGATGTGAGCATTGTTGTGCCGGCTACTATGGCCGTATTGGTGTGTATGAAATGCTAACTGTTACCCGAGAGATCAGACAAGCTCTGGTTCAACAATTTGATCCCTCTCAATTAGCAGAAATCGCACAACAGCAAGGGAATATCACTTTACTAACAGCAGGATTAACATTGGTTGATCAAGGGATCACTACCATTAAGGAAATTAATCGTGTTGTAGATATTTTGCCGCAATGGAGACCAATAAATGAATTCCCGTCGCTTATATAGATGGCAGGCGATTAATAAAAATGGATATTTGCAAGAGGATATCTTTTTAGCGACAGAAAAAACGGCTGTCTACGAACATATCATCAAACATGGTTTACAACCCATCAGTATAAAATCAGGTAAACGTATTGCCGATAGCTATTGGCAAGGAGAGCATCTAACAACTATCACTCGCCAATTAGCCACCCTTTTGCAATCAAGTTTACCCTTAGTAAATAGCCTACAGCTTTTAGCCAAAGAAGCTGAAGCCCCCGCTTGGCGTTGCTTGTTACATGAAATAAGTCAAAAAGTTATCCAAGGGCTGTCATTTTCTGAGGCTATTGGCCATTACCCACAAATCTTTCCCGCGTTATATTGTCAACTGATCGCTGTAGGAGAACTGACGGGTAATTTAGATCAATGTTGCTCACGATTGGCAGAGCAGCAGGAACAGCAGCAGCAGTTACAAAAAAAAGTCTCTAAAGCATTGAGATATCCTCTATTTGTTTGCGTTATCACCTTATTGGTCAGTATTGTTATGCTGGTGATAGTATTACCGCAATTCGCAGAAATCTATCAATCATTTGCAGCCCCCTTACCTTTACTGACCCGTGGGCTGCTTTTTTTATCCGACATGCTAATAGGTTACGGGTTATATGTGATTTTACTATTGACCGTCATGGGCGTGGGCTACTGCCGTAAATTGAGAAAAATCCCACATTGGCGACAACGAGAGCAAGCTTGCTTATTACGCTTACCCTTTTTCTCCGCATTGATCCGTGGTAACTGCTTAGGTCAAATATTTCAGACACTGGCTATGACTCAGATCTCGGGTTTAACACTGGCCGCAGGTCTACAAGCGGCGGCATTATCGGTGAATAATTTTTTTTATCAGCAAGCGATCTACGGGATTTATCAACAGATCGTTCAAGGAACCCCGCTACACCATGCTTTATCCCAATATAATTTATATTCCTCTCGTCCATTATTCCCACCGTTATGCCAACAATTGATCCGTGTTGGAGAGGAATCGGGTTCTTTAGACTTGCTATTAGAAAAACTCGCCTATTGGCACCAACAACAAACTCAAGAATTAGCTGATAGCCTGACCCAGATGCTGGAGCCAATATTGATGCTAGTCGTCGGTACCATTGTCGGCGTGTTAGTTATTGCTATGTACTTACCTATATTTCAATTGGGCAATATTATGGAATAAATCTGTTACCGAAGTATTTTGCTAGTCAAATTCACACCACGCAGCAGGTTATACAAGAGGTCTAATTGTAAATTCTACAATGAATTTATGGGTTCAATTATATTATTCAAACAGACGGTTGAGGCCATTGAGTGCAGCCACACGGTAGGCTTCTGCCATAGTCGGATAATTGAAAGTAGTATTAACGAAATATTCGATAGTATTATTTTCTCCTTTTTGTTCCATAATAGCCTGTCCAATATGAATAATTTCGGCAGCCCGCTCGCCAAAGCAGTGAATACCGAGAATTTGCTTATTCTCTCTATGAAATAATATCTTTAAACTTCCAACGTCCATACCGACAATTTGTGCTCTGGCGAGATGCTTAAACTGTGCACACCCCACTTCGTAAGGTATTTTATCTTCCGTAAGCTGTTGCTCAGTCTGACCAACGGAACTAATTTCAGGAATAGTGTAAATTCCTGTTGGAATGTTTTTGATCAAACGAGCTTTGGCTTCACCACAAATCAATACCTGTGCGGCAATACGTCCTTGGTCGTAAGCCGCCGATGCTAAACTTGGATAACCAATCACATCACCCACAGCACATATATGAGAAAGGGCCGTTTGGCACATACTGTTAACTTTAAGTAAACCTCGGCTATCCGCTTTTAAACCGATATTTTCCAACCCTAGATCATCGGTATTCCCAGTACGACCATTGGCGTAGAGTAAACAATCCGCTTTCATTTTTTTGCCGGATTTTAAATGAACGATCACGCTATCTGCAGTACCTTCTATTTTTTCAAATTCTTCGTTATAACGCACTACCACACCATTACTTGAAAAATGGCAGGAAAGGGCCTTTGACACTTCCTGATCGAGAAAAGCGAGTAAATGACTGCGAGTGTTGATCAAATCTACTTTGACATTTAATCCGCGGAAGATAGAAGCATATTCACAGCCGATCACCCCAGCACCGTAGATAATGATGTTGCTTGGCTTGTGCTCAAGTTTCAGGATAGTATCACTGTCGTAAATACGTGAATGCGTAAAATCAACGTCTACGGGATGATAAGGTCGCGACCCTGTCGCGATCACAATATTCTTGGCGCAAAGAATTTCAGAAGTGCCCTCGGAGCTTACCCTTAGCGTATTTGCATCGATGAAGCTAGCATTACCAAAGAAAATCTGACAACCATTACGATCATAAAAGCTCTGACGCATACGAACTTGTTGTTCAATGACTCGTTCAGCATGACGCAAAATATGAGAGAAGGAGGATGATGTGATGGTACGTAGATTATCGTTGTACAACGGATTCTGGTTGAATTCGATAATACGGCTAACCGCGTGACGTAACGCTTTAGAAGGAATGGTCCCCCAATGGGTACATCCACCGCCGACATTGTGGTAACGTTCAATAACGGCGACACGAGCGCCTTGTTTAGCTAGCCCCATTGCGGCACTCTCACCGCCAGGACCCGAACCAATAACGATGGCATCAAAATGGGAATGCTGTTGCATGTGGCAAAAACCTATTTTCAGACAAGATTGCCGCCCGATGCTAACACTATCTTATTTATAACCCAACTATCTATTGGCTTTTTCACTATGATCTTTTTTGCGAAGTATACTTACGAGCACCGCACAACGCAGAGTTCATTAGATTTCTTGCAAAACCTACTACGTACTGCAAATTCTGCGTTATCTATAGACGTACTGCTGGAGTAACACAATAAGTGCAACCAGCCCCAATAATGTAGGTTTCACAACAGATCTGGCCATATAATGGTGATTCACACTACAATCAACGGTTTCATCAGAGATCTATTAAAAAATTGGATATATTTGGATACGATTATGGGGGTTCGGGCACAACAAAAAGAACGTACTCGTCGTTCTCTTATCGAAGCGGCGTTCAATCAACTGAAAGCTGAACGCAGTTTTTCCAGCCTCAGCTTGAGAGAAGTCTCCCGTGAAGCAGGCATTGCGCCAACTTCTTTTTATCGACATTTCCGTGATGTTAATGAGCTTGGATTAACCATGGTCGATGAAAGCGGTTTAATGCTGCGACAGCTTATGCGTCAGGCACGCCAGCGCATCGCCAAGGGCGGCAGTGTTATTCGTACATCTGTGACCACATTTATGGAATTTATTGGCGAGAATCCAAATGCGTTTCGTTTGTTACTGCGTGAACGCTCAGGTACATCGGCAGAGTTTCGGGCTGCAGTAGCACGCGAAATTCAACATTTTATTGCTGAATTAGCGGATTATTTAGAACTAAAAAATAATATGCCACGTAGTTTTACCGATGCACAGGCCGAAGCAATGGTAACTATTGTATTCAGTGCCGGTGCGGAAGCGCTCGATATTGATATTGCACAACGCAAGAAGTTAGAAGAAAGTTTGGTATTACAATTACGAATGATCTCCAAAGGGGTTTATTACTGGTATCATCGTGAGACAATAAAATAGACTTCCTTCATAGTCTACTGTGCGGTGTGAATTCGGCGTGAAATCAAGGTACACAAGTGAATGATCAAACATATTTTTCCAGTAAAACTCCACATTCCATATGGCAGCTATAGGGAAATTGGTCAAATAACGCTAATCTTTTGATTTTATGACTGTATTTTAACTGTCCGAGGTTAGCACACAAGGTGATTGGATTGCATGAAATATAAAGGATACGTGGGTAAGCACGCACCATATCGAGCATGTTATTATCCAATCCACTACGTGGCGGATCGACAAAAATGGTTTCACAACGATAACTATTTAGAGCAATAGATTGCAAACGATTAAATTTTCTCACTCCCTGTAAGGCCTGGATAAGTTCTTCTGCCGACATACGAATAATTTTTACGTTATCGACATTATTAGCCACAATATTAAATTGCGCAGCGGCAACTGAAGGTTTTGCTATCTCTGTGGCTAATATCCGATCAAAATTACGCGCCAGTGCCAACGAAAAATTTCCATTACCACAATAAAGCTCAAGCAAATCACCCTGAACATTTTTTGTTATTTCTATAACCCATTGTAACATATGAATATTTACTGCCGCATTGGGTTGAGTAAAACTGTTTTCTACTTGCCGATAAATAATATCACGCCCAGCAACAGGTAATATTTCATCAACATAATCTTGATCCAGAAGAATTTTAGTCTTGGCAGCACGCCCAATAAGGTGCAAATCAAATCCCTGTGACCGTAGCTGATCACGCAAAATGCTCGCATGCTGCTGCCATTCTTCATCTAATGGGCGGTGATAAAGCAAAGAAGCAATAATTTTATTACTGCGTGTCGACAGATAATCAATCTGAAATAGTTTATATCGTAAAACAGGCTTATCTTTGATGGCAGCGATCAACGCACGCATCAGGAGGTTGATTAACTGGCTAGCAGCTGGAAATTGTTCAATACGGATATGCTGTTTCGTTCCTGGCACAAACATGATGTGATAGAGCTGATCTCCATCATGCCATACCCGGAACTCTGCTCTCATGCGGTAATATTTTGCTGGGGAGCTAAATATCTCTGCTTCAGGTGCTTGGAACGGGGCCATCATGCTCTTGAGGCAAGCCACTTTTTCTGCCAATTGATGAAGGTAACTCCCACTAGGCAAGGTATTGAAGATCATCAAGGTCCCTCGGCTGGCTATTGATATTTATTCGCTCAAAAGGCAAGTACCGCTCGACCTCTAACAACGGCTTCGCTGTCCATGGTAGGATCGTTCACCTATTTGATAAAAATTACGAGACGGTTTATGGCGACCACACTCCAGAACGCGAACATTTTTTCACTGGAAGCTATAACTTCTAAGGCTAACCCGGCCCCCCACTACCGCCGACTGTGCTAATTCTTGATTCAGGAGTCGGCGGCCTGTCAGTATACCAGCACATCCAAAGATTACTGCCGGATCTTCATTATATTTACACTTTTGATAATTTTGCCTTCCCTTATGGCGAAAAATCAGAAGAATTTATTGTGGCACGCGTATTGAAGATTGTTACAGCAGTGCACCAGCGCCATGCATTGGCACTGGCGGTCATCGCCTGTAATACTGCTAGTACCGTTTCTCTGCCTACCCTACGCACACACTTTTCTTTTCCTATAGTCGGTGTAGTTCCTGCCATAAAACCCGCCGCATGGCTCACTCATAACAAGGTAATTGGCTTACTGGCGACTCGGGCAACGATCACTTGTTCTTATACACAGGATTTGATTAAACGCTTTGCTAGTGGTTGTCAGATTGAACAGCTATGGTCCTCCGAGTTGGTTAAACTGGCAGAAGCAAAATTACATGGCACCAGGGTATCTATCGATATGTTAAAGGAGATTTTAACCCCTTGGATTAATATGCGAAAACCACCTGATACCCTGGTACTCGGCTGCACACATTTTCCTCTGCTAATAGAAGAATTGACACAAATTCTACCACAAGGTACCCAAATGGTAGATTCAGGTGCAGCGATAGCACGTCGTACATCTTTACTGCTTTCACCCCTGAGCAATAGGGTATCCGCTGAGGAAAATATTGCTTATTGCCTCGTTAAAAACACTGACACTGATCTTTTATTACCTGTTTTACAGCAATATGGTTTTACCACAGTGAAAACATTACCCATTTAACAACATGATAAATAAACAACGAACAGAGCATTGGCTTAATACTTTTCCAGTTAGGTACCATTCTGGTGGTATTTTGGTCTGTCTCGTCTTTCTGAGAAATTTAGCGTTGACAGTATGATCACAGCTGGATATGATGCGCACCGTTCACATCATTCCCCTGTAGTTCAGTTGGTAGAACACCGGACTGTTAATCCGTATGTCACTGGTTCGAGTCCAGTCAGGGGAGCCAAATACGATATTAGCCAGTATTAGTGGCTGACTGTAGTGATAAAGAAGCCCGCATTCTAACTAGGTTTGCGGGTTTTTTATTGCCTGTTCTCTTCCAGTATGGCATGGCTATATTCTGTTTTTTAGGGACTAGATTTGGGACTCTATTTTTTAGTCCCCCAAATAGGTAGTTCCAGAGTCCTATTAATGGTGATTAATATGGTAATACAAATAAAATCCCTGACCAATGATAAAAGCAGTAAGGCAGAACGATTGGTAAAATTAGATCATACAACCGATTCGCTTGATGCTAGTGACAAATAGAAAACTATTAGGCAACTGATTTAGTGTTTTTAATGGCGATGGCTATATGTTAACTGTCCCTAGATAAAAAACAGTCTTTTACTGGCTTGTAGAATTTGTTACTTCTATACCCATCGCCATTAAAACCACTGGAAAATTTGCTCAACTAGATTAAAAATAAGGTCATGAAAATAAACTCACTGACAGCCTCTCAAAAACAAGATTTGGAACGCCTTCATCGTTACGAACACGATGGCCGTGTTCGAGATCGAATCAAAGCCGTGTTGTTGAAAAATGAAGGCTGGAATAACAAAGCGATTGCCCAAGCATTACGTATTCATGAAGAAACAGTGAGGCAACCTGTAACAGATTGGCTTTCAGACGAAAAATTAAAGCCTGAAAATGGCGGCTCGTATAGTAAGTTGAGCGTGCATGAATCTTTATTGCTTGAAAAACACATTGAAAGCACGACTTATAGCCGTGTCATCGATATCTGTGCTTATGTGGAAACCCAATTTGGCGTCTGTTACACCGTATCTGGCATGACAAAATGGCTGAAAGCGCATTGTTTTAGCTATAAGCAGCCCAAAGCGATGCTGGTTAAAGTGGATGTTGCTCAGCAAGAAGCGTTTATCGCGTCTTATTTCACTTTGCTAGAGAGTGCTCTTAAGAATGAACCGATTGTTTTTATGGATTCAGCCCCTCCAACGATGGCCACCAAAGTGGTCTGCGGTTGGATAAGGAAAGGCAAAGATAAGCCGCTGGTCAAAACAGGGGCAAAAACACGGGTTAATGTCATGGGAGCCATTGAATTGAGCACCATGAAGGTGGTCAGTGCCCGTCCTGAGCAGGTGAATTCAGAAACCACCGTCGCTTTTTTTGAGCAGCTCAAAGCTGCTTATCCTGATGCACAAAAGATACACATTATTTTAGATAATTCTGGCTATCATTGCCGTCAGCGAGTCAAAGACGCCGCATTAGAGAAGGCTATCGTACTCCATTATTTACCCCCTTATAGCCCTAATCTTAATCCCATCGAGCGATTATGGAAGGTCATGAACGAGCGTGTCAGAAACAACCGATTTTTCTCTTCAGCCAAAGAGTTTCGTGGGCTATAGCCGAATTTTTTGATAATACATTGGCAAAAATTGCTCCCTTTCTCAGGGGCAGAATTAACGATAATTTCCAAACCATCTAATCCAGACCTTCAAGTTGAATGAGTATATAACAATTTATTCAGGATCTCTCGCTAAGGTTAAAGAAAGAAAAATCAAGCGAAAGAATGCGGTTTATAAGGAGCACAATAAGATGTCGGAGCCGATTTCTAATAGTACGGCTACTCTCGTGACTACTAGCGTAACCATTGCTGATGTATTATCACGGGCGGATGCAAATGTACTGATCGCTGCATTAGCAGGAGCAGTAATTTTTGTTCTATCGGCAATAGAATTTACATTGTTCAAAAGAATCATGTTGTTTGCGGTATCTTTTTTTACGGGTATTGTTACAGCTGGTTTTGTTTCTGAGATGCTCGCCACGATTGTACCCACACAGATAGAAGTTAAAGCGCCTATCGGCGCTCTACTTGCTTCAACAATCTCCGTCCGTTTTTTGATGTCGATTAACAATAACCTTACTTTTTTTATAAACCGTTTTGACAAGCGAGGTGGTGAAGATGTTAAGTAAATATGTAATTATTGTTAATGCAATCGCATGTTTGGTGACTGCGGGCGCTTGTTCTCATATCAACGCCAAGGCGCCGCCTATCGCCCGTGGGCTGGATTTTATGCGTATATTCTGATTGTTGCCAGTGGATCTGTAACAATCCGCGTTCTAATGGGTGATTACACGACTGCTGACTGGTCAGAAACCTTAATCAACATCACAGTATGTATTGCTGTTGTCGCTGCGCGTGGAAATATCATGCGTTTAGCACGACCTGCAAAAGATAATCTGTAGTTACGTTACATTAACATCAATAAACCAGTTTCCTAATAGCCCTCCATCATATTTTCAATCGGCTAGAAGAAAATAATAAAGTCGAAAGAGGGCGCAGAGATGAAAGAAATAGAAATGACCAATGCAGATCGCTTGTTACTATATATCATATTCTAATGTTGCGCTTTCATCACTAATTGTTATGGTGACCGTTGAGTCAATGATAAGAAAGCGCATATCTGAAATATGTCCATTAGGAAAAAAATCTTAGAAATTGTATATTTCTTTACATTTTCTGCAATAACTTCATAAGCTCTTTAGTTATATTGTGATTTACCTCCACCTATATTTTCATCCCACCGACAACAATACCTCGTATTTTACTTAACGCACCAGAAAATTCTAATCTTTGCATGTATCGGTCTATCTTGTAATAGAAATCCTCTCCGACCTCTTCTATAAATAGAATGGCATCTTTATAAGAAAAATTGTATTTTGTTCCAACGAGCGCTGCTACTACAGTTAAATTCCCCCAATCAATTTTCCCTTATATTCGCCTGTTTGGTTGAGTGAATTATTATCAATTGAATAATTAATTTTTTTTCGGCCAATATTTTAAAAATATTTTCATAAGATATCGGAGTTGATTCAGGCACTCTGATAATATCTTGTCCATGTATGTTCCAGCATAAGAATAGTAGTGATTATATTTATCAAGGGTATTAGATCCAAGTTTAACAATATAGCCTTTGCCTTTAATCATATTAATTGCCATATTTAAAAATAAATAATTTTCATCCTTTACCGCACCAGCAGGAGACAAAATTGCAATTTTACTACCTTCTTTTAAAGGCTTAGGCCAATTTGGATTATTTGATATCATTGTATTGCCGCATTTCAATCATTTGTTTTCGCATCATAAATTTTTGCACTTTTCCTGTAACGGTCATTGGCATTTTATCGACAAAACGTACGATTTTTGGAATTTTGTAGCTGGCGATCTTTTCTTGGCAGAACATAATAATCTCCTCTGCGGTCGCTTGTTCACCCAAGCGTAACACCACCCATGCACAGACCGCTTCACCATATTTTTTATCGGGTATACCAAAAACCTGTGCTAACTCAATTTTGGGGTGCCGGAATAGAATATCTTCAACTTCACGTGGATATATGTTCTCTCCACCACGAATCAGCATGTCTGTCAGCCTACCGACAATGCTGCAATATCCATCGATGTCAATTGTAGCAAGATCACCCGAGTGCATCCATCCATCTATAATTGCCTTATTTGTTGCTTTTTCATCAGCCCAATACCCCCTCATCACTGAATATCCACGGGTACATAGCTCCCCGATTTCAGTAAGTGGTACAATTTTACCTTCCTTATTGACGATCTTTACTTCCAGATGCGGATGAATACGCCCGACAGTAGTAGTGAGCTTATCGATAGGATCCGCAATGTCGCTTTGGAATGAAAGTGGGCTGGTTTCTGTCATGCCGTAAGCAATCGTGATCTGGTTCATATGCATCTTGCTAACGATGCGCTTTATCGTTTCAACTGAAAAGATTGCACCTGCCATGATCCCAGTTCGCAGGTGGCCCAGATCATATCTATCAAAATGTGGATGTCCAAGTTCGGTGATAAACATCGTTGGTACGCCGTGCACCGCGCTGCAACGCTCCTCACTGATGGCAGAAAGTGTAGCCTCTGCGTCAAAGATTTCACCAGGAAACACCATAGTTGCTCCCGTAGAAACACAGACCAACACGGAAAGTACCATACCCATGCAGTGATACAGAGGCAAGGGAATACAAAGCGAGTCGGTTTCCTTCAGATTTATCGCCAGTGCTGAATAGCGAGCATTGTTGACGATGTTGTGATGTGTCAGAGTCGCCCCTTTGGGATGACCTGTTGTTCCACTGGTAAACTGAATATTGATGGGATCCTGTGCTGCTAACCGAGCTTCTACTTCATTCAGTTGGCTGATATCCAACGATTCTCGACCTTGTGCCATCACGTCTTGGAATCTAAACATTCCTGGTGTTACCTGCCCGCCCATTCTGATTACAACACGTAAATGTGGTAAACGAGCCACGCTTAAAGCGCCAGGCTGTGAATCGATTAGTTCCGGTGCTAAAGATTGGAGTATTTTCGACGCCTTGGCATGGGGTGACAAGATCAAAACCTTACAGTCGACTTTATTCAGGGCATACTCAAGTTCTAATTCAAGGTATGCTTGATTGATATTCACTAGAATTGCACCAATTCGTGCTGTTGCAAACTGTGTCAGTAACCATTCAAAGCGATTTGCAGACCAAATACCAACACGGTCTTTAATATTCACTCCTAACCCTAGTAATCCGCTTGCGAGTATGTCGACTTGTTCGGCGAATTGACGCCATGTCCAGCGAATATTCTGTTCTCGAAAAATAATGGCAGGATGATCGGAAAATTTTGAAACTGTCTCGTCAAGAAAACGCCAAATAGTGGCGTCACTCAAGGGAATATTGGTCGAACCACGCACATAAGAAAGGCCATCTAATGGAGCAGTTCGTTTATCACTTTGTATAAATTGAGTTATCATTGGTTGGCTTCCTTTTTTCACTTCTGACCGACTTAAGTTCTGCTAAGTCATCGGCTATTTGCTTGCCAATTAATTAAACTTCTTACAAAACCGTCACGAGTGCTGCGAAGTCAAGGCGCCTGGAGCGCAGCAACCGCTGTGTAATATATCCACCTGATGGAAAATATTGTTTATAACTTGTTCGAAATCTCTTGTGATCGCCGTATTTTGGTCAAGTAATTCGTCAAAAACACGCTCAAAATGCTCATTGATTCCCTTTTTGTTGTATACAAAGAGTAAACCGCGCTTTTTTGCCCATTTTTTCCTCTTCTGAGCACAGCGAAAAAGATTTGGAACAGATTCTTAGAGACAGGACTCTTTGCCTATACGAACAAGAAGCACAAATCATAGCGTAAAAATATGATTACTTTTTAAACCATTTTTTATATCTATGAAATTAATTTTTATCATCGTGCAGTTCCCTCGCGGCCTCGACTGATCGATTGAGGTCTCTTTCTTTTAAACTCCCTGAACCATGACGATGTAAAATAACAGTCGTGCCTATCTGTCTATGCACATTTGATCTTTGTTTTCTTTTTTTATGAAGTGTGTTGAAAAGATGCCAGAACAGACCACTTTTACTCCAGAGCCTAAAGCGGGTGTAAATTTCTTATAAAATCTGACTCTTTAATTGGACTTTTTGTAGAACCGTCGTTCGTTATGTGCAGCCAAGGCGCACAGCAGCCGTAGTGTACATACGAGTACATGAGGATTGCGAGCACACCGCGTAACGCCGAATTCACACCACGCAGCAAATTATGCAAGAGGTTGATTAGGTAATACGCTACACTGAGTGTTTTGTTGTAGATAATTGATCACAATATCGTGGTGATTGTCCGTTTTGAAATTATCAAATACTTTTTCCACTTTGCCATCAATATCAATCAAAAAACTAATCCGATGAATGCCATCATAGGTTTTTCCCATGAAACTTTTACGACCCCAAACGCCGAATTTTTCCGCAACCTTATGGTGTTCATCCGATAGCAAAGTAAAATTCAATAATTCTTTATCGGCAAAACATGCCAATTTTTTCGGTGTATCGGTACTAATGCCCAGTACTTCAACGTTGGCTTTTTTCAATACATCCATTTTATCGCGTAGGCCACAGGCTTGAACGGTACAACCCGGTGTCATCGCTCTTGGATAAAAGTAAATCAAAATACGTTTTGTAGAAAAGTCGCTAGACTTAATCTCTGAGCCATCTTGATCGAGTAAACTAAATTGTGGTGTAACATCTCCGGCTTTCAATGGACTCATCATTCACTCTCCGTTTAATCGCTATATTGTGAATAGTTCATAATATTAATATTGCCCTGTACATTAAATTCTGTACATAACTGTTTGAAAGTTGTTTAGGTAATTGAGTTATTTTCGCTGGTAGGACTATGAAAGTTACTTTTATATGTCTTGTAACCCGTGAGTATGATACCTCATAGTAAAAGTAAAAAAACACAGGTTTCCGAGCGTTCATAACACACTTAGTTACTTGATTTTTGATAGAGGTAACTGTTTTTTATATTTGTTTCCCAGTGATTTCTGTACAAAATTACTACTTTTATAGTAGATTTTGCAACAAGCCTAATGTGCTACCACAATTAAACGTATCGCATCAAGCCGCCAATTGGCTTGATTCAAGTTAGCTAAAACTTGTTTATAATTATCTTGCAAGGCTACTATTTCGCTATCACGAATAGTTGAGTTGACCATTTTCAGTGCTTTCATACGTGCTAACTCGGTACTTAGCTGCTCGTTAGCGTTATCTTTCGCATTGTTAATCAATACCTTTGCTTGCGGTTTTACCAACACTTCAGCCTGTTGTAGTATGCCATGTACTTCTTGCTGTACGGTATTGATTAATTTACGCGCCATATGGCGGCTAACTAAGGTTAGTTGGCAATGAAAGTGCTCGAACTCTACCTGAGTAGCTAAATTAGCTCCTTTAGGATCTATTAGCATACGTATTGGCGTTGGCGGTAAAAAACGAGTCAGTTGTAAGTATTTAGGTGCTTGCGCTTCAACCACGTAGACTAATTCAGTCAGCAACGTACCAACAGGTAACGCTTTGTTCTTCAGCAAAGCAACAGTACAACTGCCAATATCACTCGATAGAATCAAATCCAGACCATTACGGATGATCGGATGTTCCCAACTGATAAACTGAGCATCTTCTCTACATAGCGCCAAATGGCGGTTGAATGTCACCGTGCAACCTTCTGGTGGTAAACCAGGAAAATCAGGCACCAGCATGTGATCCGAGGGGTTAGGATAGTCAGATTATCACTGCTGTCTTCTTGATTGATACCCACAATATCAAACAGATTAACGGCGAAGTTCACCAATTCTACATCATTATCTTGCCGAGCAAGGGTTAACGCGAGCTGCTGGCTTTGTTCTCCACCGTTGGAATGCATTTCTAGCAAGCGGTCACGACCCTGCTCCAGCTTTGATTTCAGAAGATCGTGTTGCTGGCGACAACGATGAATAAATTCATCTAGCATTTTCTTTTCTTCATCGAAGCCAGGTGAAGAGAGATAATCAATCAACTCCTGATAACAACTATCATAAATGGCACGACCCGTTGGGCAGGTATGTTCAAAGGCATCTAATCCTTCGTGATACCAACGTACTAAAATGGCCTGTGCGGTATTTTCCAGATAGGGCACCATAATTTGAATGTCACGCCGTTGACCGATGCGATCCAAACGCCCTATCCGTTGCTCCAGTAGATCGGGGTTAAACGGCAAATCAAACATCACCAAGCGGCAAGAAAACTGGAAATTACGCCCTTCAGAACCGATTTCAGAGCACAACAGAACCTGAGCACCCTCTTCTGTTGAAGAGAAGTACGCCGCTGCGCGATCACGATCAATGAGGGATAAACCTTCGTGGAATACACCAGCACGTATCGCTTCTCGTTCGCGTAATACCTGCTCTAATTGTAGTACTGTGGTGGCCTGAGCACAGATAACCAGCACTTTCTTATCACGGTTAGCAAGCAAATAATTTAATAGCCATTCGATTCGGGGATCAAAATTCCACCAGGTTGCGTTTTTACCTTCAAGTTGTTGGTAAATTTGCTCTGGATAGAGCATCTCTTTAGCACGCTCTTCCTGTTTTTTATTGACACTCATCATATCAGAGACTTTAATTGCCGTTTTATATTGACTGGGCAACGGCAACTTAATTTGCTGCACCACACGCTGTGGAAAGCCTTTGACTCCATTACGGGTATTACGAAATAGCACCCGGCTGGTTCCGTGACGATCCATCAACAAAGTGACAAGTTTACGACGTGCTACTGCCTGGTCTTCATTTTGGTTATTAACTGCCTGTAGCAATGGCTTGATGTTTTGTTCTTTGATCAATTCACTAAGCAAGTTCAGCTTATCTTGTGCCAAATGCTCACCGCCAAGTAATAGCGTCACGGCATCAGCAATTGGACGATATTTTTGTTGTTCTTCGATAAACTTTTGATAGCTATGAAAACGATCCGGATCCAACAAACGTAAACGGGCAAAATGACTTTGTTGACCTAGCTGTTCAGGAGTGGCAGTTAACAGCAAAATACCCGCGATATGTTGTGTTAACCGCTCAATAACCTGATATTCGTGGCTTGGAATGGTTTCATTCCAGGCAAGATGGTGAGCTTCATCCACCACCAACAAATGCCAACCGGCAGCGGAAATCTGATCTGAACGTTGCTTATCCTTACACACAAAATCCAGCGAGCAAATTACCAATTGCTCAGTTTCAAATGGATTACTGCTATCTTGCGTTGCTTCTATGTAACGGTTGTCATCAAACAGTGAAAAACACAGATTAAAGCGACGCAACATCTCTACCAGCCATTGATACTGTAAACTTTCTGGCACCACCAGCAACACTCGCTCAGCACGTCCCGTCAGCAATTGCTGATGGATAATCATCCCCGCTTCGATGGTCTTTCCCAAACCTACTTCATCGGCTAACAACACGCGTGGTGCATGGCGCCGACCCACTTCATAGGCGATATGTAATTGGTGGGGAATCAAATCGGCCCGGATACCGCGCAAACTACTCCAAGGGAGGTGAAACTGCTCGCTTTGGTATTTACGAGCACGAAAGCGCAGCGCAAAACGATCCATACGATCAACTTGACCGGCAAATAACCGATCTTGAGGTTTATTAAAAGTGAGTTGACTATCAAGAAAGACCTCTCGCATCGTTACATCGTTTTCGCCGGTATCCAGACGAATACCGACATAACTCAGCAAGCCATTTTTTTGCTCTACTGAGACGACTTTTAGCTGCCAGCCCTCGTGATTATTGACGGTGTCACCTGGATTAAAAATCACTCGGGTAATGGGAGGATGATGCTTAGTATAGAGGCGGTTCTCACCGGTTGCGGGGAACAGCAAAGTGACCATACGTACATCAACAGCGATGACGGTACCCAGTCCAAGTTCACTTTCTGTGTCGCTGATCCAGCGTTGACCAAGAGTAAAAGACATAAATTATCGGCTCGATTTTTGTAAACAATATTCTTCAGGATATGGAATAGACTTCTTGCAAAAACATAGCGAGTGCTGCGAGGTCAAGGCGCATGGAGTGTAAAAATCGCAGTGTACATACGAGTACATGAGGATTGCGAGCACCAGGTAACGCAAAATTTGCAGTACGTAGTAGGTTTTGTAAGAAGTCTAATGTTATTCGTGATGCAAAGTGAGGGCGGTATGTTAATGGAAGAAGCGCACTGCGTCACCTGTAAAACGTTAGGGGAAGTCGACTGATTTGCTGATTATCCTACAATAAAAATAAATCTAACAACGAGTTAAGAAATAATTTCCCTTTTTCAGTAATCTGCCAATATTCATCGGTCTCCTCCAAATAACCTTTAGCCAGGGCTTGATCCAAGGGAGAGCGAATGACACTTTCTGTTAATCCCGTTAAATTATAGAAATCAACACGGGGTGTAGTTTCCAATAAACGGAAACGATTCATAAAAAATTCGAATGGACGCTCAGTTCGTTCAACATTATACTGTTGATTTTTATACTTACCTTGCATAAAACCACGTGGATGCTTCGTTTTTACTGTACGTAATATCTGACCATCACTAAAGGTTATTTTACTATGAGCACCACAACCAATGCCAAGATAATCACCAAAACGCCAATAATTTAGATTGTGCTGACATTGATAGCCTGATTTGGCATACGCTGAAATTTCATATTGCTGATAACCGGCGTTGCTTAAAACCTGGTGCCCTTGTTGAAAAATTTCCCATAATGCATCGTCGTCGGGTAGAACGGGAGGACGAGAGCTGAAAGCGGTATTTGGTTCAATAGTGAGCTGATACCAAGAGATATGGGGTGGATTTAAGGCGATGGCTTGACGAAGATCGTCAAGGGCTTCTAACGGTGTTTGATCGGGTAAGCCGTGCATCAGATCTAGATTAAAACTACGCAATTGCAGCGAAGTTGCCAGCAGTGCCGCTTGTTTTGCTTCATCACTGCCATGTATGCGCCCAAGCTGCATGAGCTTACGGGGGTTGAAACTTTGTACACCAATAGAAATACGGTTCACTCCGGCGCACTGGTAGTGACTGAAACGATCTGCTTCGATCGCACCCGGATTGGCTTCCATTGTTATTTCAGCGTGTTTTGCCAGCGGCAGCCGTGCTCTGACACCTTGTAACAATTGCTGCATGGCTTCAGCACTCAGTAAACTTGGAGTGCCACCACCGATAAAAATGGTGCTAATTTCTCTCCCGCTACTAAGAGGCACATCAGCATCAAGGTCGGCGAGCAAATGCCTAACATATTCTTGATGAGGAACCTTTCCTTTTAATGTATGAGAATTAAAATCGCAATAAGGGCATTTTTGTATGCACCAGGGAATATGAATGTAAAGGCTGATTGGCGGTAATTTAATCATTTTTAAAAGCATTCAACAACAATTTCAATGCTTGACCACGATGGGAAACCGCCCGTTTTTCCTCATTACTCAACTCTGCCGCTGTACGCCGGAATTCGGGGATATAAAAAACAGGATCATAACCAAAACCCCATCACCCATTCGAGTGTGAGTGATTTCTCCCTGCCAACAACCGTGAAACACCAATGGAACCGGATCAGCGGCATGACGCAGATAAACTAACACACAATGAAACTGTGCTCTCCGTCGTTGATCAGGTATGTCTTCCATGCGGGCCAGTAGTTTCTCCAGATTTTCCTGATCACTGGCATGACTACCAGCATAGCGAGCCGAACAGACCCCCGGCGCTCCCCCTAATGCATCTACAGCTAAGCCAGAATCATCAGCAATAGAGGGCAAACCCGTGTGCTGTGCGGCATGACGTGCTTTTAAAATGGCATTTTCGATAAAAGTAAGGCCGGTTTCTTCAACAGAGGCAACACCCAGCGCCGTTTGCACAACGACATGCAAACCGCAACTGGACAGCGAGTCTGCCAGTTCACGTACTTTACCTGAATTACTGGTGGCTAATACAATTTTTTGCATCAATAAATCCTGACTAATTAGTTTAGACTTCTTGCAAAACCGTTTTAGAGCCGGTTCCAAATCTTCTTGAGCGACGCTCAGACGAGGAAAAAACGGGCGAAAAAGCGTATTTTACTCTTTGTATACAACAAAAGGGAGTCAATGAACATTTTGAACTCGTTTTTGACAAATTACTTGACCAAAACACGGCGAGAATAAGAGATTTCGAACAGGTTCTTAGAGTACTAACCACAACTCACCGAGCAAATCCATCCCCAGATAATTGATCAGATACAAAATCAATATCACCGCCATCGGAGAAAAATCAATACCACTCATCGATGGAAGAACACGGCGAATCGGGGTTATCAACGGCTCGGTTAATTGATACAACAGATAGTCCATTGAACCACGACCTTGGCTAATCCAACTCATTAATGCCCGAATAATCATCACCCAGAAAATGAGATGACCCACGGCTTTGAGCAAAGAGATGACACCGAATAGAAGATTGTAGGGGTTTAATGCAATGCTTCCCCTTGAATCAGCAATAACAGCGGATACTTTATCGTCATCAACAAAAATGCCAGCAGCAATGACGCCCCATCGATTGCTCCTGACGACGGCAGTATCTTACGTAAGGGAGAGACAATCGGCTGGGTAAATTTCACTACGGATTGTGCAAATGGGTTGTAAAAATCACTCCGAACCCATTGCATCCAGACTCGTAACAATAACAACATGACGTAAAGGTCAATGACGGTTTTAGTCAGAAAAATCAGTGTTAGCATAAATTGTTTTTAATCCTTAATTATATTAAATTCTTGCAAAATCTGTCGTGTAGCGTGGATTACCCTTCAAAGAGCGATGACTAAAATAGTTTCTCCATTTCTTCTGCACGGATGGTCGCCGCTTGCATGGCACGGGAAACAATACCCGATAAATCTTGCTCTTCAAAGACCTGTAACGCTGCTGCTGTCGTTCCTCCTTTCGAAGTCACTTGCTCACGTAATTTGGATAAAGGCAACTGTGGATTAGCTTCAACCAGTGCTGTAGCACCGGACGCCGCTTGTTGCACCAGTAATCGTGCTGTTGCTTCGTTAAATCCCTGTTTAATGGCCTGCTGCTGCATAGCTTCCATCAGCAGGAAAAAATAAGCGGGAGCACTGCCAGCAGCAGCAATGACTTTATTGATATCTTGTTCGTTTTCTAGCCAACAAATTTCACCGATTGAACGCAGCAGACGTTCGGTGAAATCACGATCTGCCTGATTAACATATGTTGGCGCAAACAAACCGCTCATTCCTTTGCCTACTGATGCAGGCGTATTTGGCATAATGCGGATTATATTAAGCTTATCGCCCAACAAGGCGTAAAAACGTGAAATGCCGATTCCAGCAGCAATGGATAAGATTAACTTACTAGAAAAATCGATTTTTTTCCCTTGCAGCGACTGGCAAACCTCGACCATAACTTGTGGTTTTACTGCTAGCACAATAACCTCTGCTTGCTGAGCTTGAGCGATATTATCACTGCTATTTGTGATATTAAACTCTTCAGACAAGGCATTACGCTTATCCACAGAGGGAGCGCAAACACTGATTTGCGTAGCAGGATAACCACTGGTGATCAATCCTGAGATGATCGCACGAGCCATATTTCCCGCACCGATAAAAGTAATATTACGATTTTTCATAGAAATATCTCTTTAGATTAGAGTCCTATCACGTAAACCATATAACATGATTGCTTCTGTTAATAATGTTATTTTATATCAATAGACTTCTTGCAAAACCGTCTGTAATCACGGGTGCCAAAAATAGCGCTGCCAATCCGCAGCAAAGTACTGCCGGCATGAATAGCGGCAACCATATCAGCACTCATTCCTAAAGAAAGCGTATCCATTTGAAAATAATTTCTTTTTAGTTCCAAAAAAATCTGTTTTATTTCCTTAAAATTTTCCAGTTGACGCTGATAATCATTTTCTACTGCTGGAATAACCATGAGTCCCCGTAATCGTAGCCTGGGCAAGGTACAAATATTTTCTGCCAGCTGCCGCAACTCATGTAATGGGATCCCCGATTTATTACTTTCATTACTGATATTAATTTGGATTAAAACATTTAACGCAGACATATTAACCGGACGTTGCTTATTTAATCGCTGAGCTATCTTCAGATTATCCACAGTATGACACCAAGCAAAATGCTCTGCTACTAAACGACTTTTATTCGATTGTAACCGGCCAATAAAGTGCCATTCCAATGTTAAGTTCCGTGCAAAATGATGAATTTTTTCTACCCCTTCCTGAACATAGTTTTCACCAAAGGCACGTTGTCCGGCTAAGATAGCTTTTTCGATCGCCGTCACAGGTTGAGTTTTACTCACTGCAAGCAATAACACTTCTTCTGGAGAACGTGCACAGTCTCGTGCTGTTGATGCGATCCGTTCTCTCACATCATGTATATTCTGTCGGATAGTCGTCATCTCGTACTCATATGGACCAAGGAGTTTGCAATGGATTTCGAGGAGTTCGTTGCCTTCAGTGTAAAGCATAAGGCATCCGATCTACATCTCTGTAGCGGTCATCACCCACGGTTGCGTATTGATGGTGTGTTACAGTCTTTACAGCAATATGCACCGCTAAGTGATAGCTGGACGCAAATATTGTGTCAGCAACTATTAAATGAAAGGCAATACTTAAAGCTACAGCAAAAAGGACAACTCGATTTTTCTTACACAACGAAACATGGACAACGGTTAAGAGGCAATTTTTTCCAGCAACAACACGGATTATCTGTCGCTTTCCGTTTAGTATCCAGTCACTGCCCTGAACTGAAAGCCTTAGCTGCTCCCGCAATCATCGAACGATTAATGCAGCAAGAAGACGGTTTGATTTTAGTGACAGGTGCCACTGGCAATGGCAAATCAACCACACTAAACGCCATTATTGGTGCCATTCACCAGCAAGGCGGACGGCATATTATCACGTTGGAAGATCCTATTGAATACATTCATAACGAGGGATCAGGGCTTATCCAACAACGAGATTTAAGCTGTCACACTCACTGCGCGAGCGCTGCTTTGAATGCGGCGCTACGTCAAGATCCTGATATTATTTTACTCGGTGAACTGCGTGATACGGCAAGCATTCGTCTAGCATTGACTGCAGCAGAAACCGGTCATCTTGTTTTGGCGACGTTGCATACCCGAACAGCAGCACAGGCGGTCGATAGGCTGATAGATGTTTTTCCGGCAGAAGAAAAGGCATGTGTACGAGGGCAGTTAGCCGTCGGACTAGTTGCAGTCATTGCTCAAAAGCTTGCTCGTAAGCGTGGAGGGGGTCGTATCGCTTTATTTGAAATTTTGGTTCGCAGCACAGCAGTCAGCAATCTGATCCGTGAAGGAAAAACACACCAGCTAGAAGGTGTCATGCAAACAAATGGGCAACTGGGTATGCAAACTTTTTCGCAGGGAATACAGCAGCGTCAAAAACAGAAGCTATTGGCAGAAATTGAGCAAGAAATTTAATCAGGATAAAAATAGACATAACATCAACAGACCCCTTGCAAAACCGTATTTCGTTATGCAAAGTTCGTTATGCGAAGTCAGGACCGCTTGAAGCACGCGGTGTACATTAAGAGTATTGCGAGCACCACGCAATGCAGAATTTGCAGCACGTTGGCCATTTAGAATAACAAATCACGCACAGATCTCATGCGTGCATTTTTCTTACAACAATGTTCGTATCAGAAAAAACACTACTAATCATATTTTTGCTATCAGTATGTGAAGGGCGCGCCTGCCAATCGAGGATACCATGACCAGTACTCTCATCGAGACTAACACAAGCGATAGCTGAAGTGGCAAACATTGGGGGATAGTGCCCCGGGCAGAGTTCAGCAACCAAATAACCCACCAACGGCAAATGTGATATCAACAGTACCGCGGAACACCCTTCTTTCGCCAACGTTTGTAAATAGCAAGTCATCAATACCACGTCACCGCTCGGAGTCAGCTCTGGCATGACCTCTTGCTCTCTTGGTAAAACAAGGGCTTCACGCGTAACCTCAAGGGTTTGTTTCGCTCGCAGATAGGGGCTGACTAATATTTGCTCTATATTCACGGATTGCTTATTTAGCCAACTTGCCACTTGCAGCGACTCACCTCGACCAGATAAGGTGAGAGGTCTTTCTACGTCTTTGATTGTATCCGGTACCGCGTCGCCATGACGCATAATTAAAACTTGCATATTACACCGTTTTCATTAACAAAAAAGAACGTTATACGGGAACACCTAACATGCTATAACGCCGAAGTCCCAGCTAAAGATCGAAGAAACTTTCAAACGATAAACACGCTATCTCTATGCCGGCTGTGCATTCTGCCTGAAAATTAACATGAATAAAATGTCTATTTTCTATACACATCCATTAGTAATCAGTTTATCTTCCTATCTTATCAACCAAGATCAATAATTTAACCATAATTATACTTGATGTTAATGAGTGGTTATTACCTTTAACAAAAATTCTACCCATACCCTTAACTTCTGTTAAACAAACCTGGCATTAACACTTCTATCCAGATAACACAACTCTATTTAATATCATCATAGTACAGTGCTGAATAATTGCTGCTAATTACTGACATCACCCTACTAATAAGGATAACCTTATCATTTATTTTTATTAATTTACTCTCAAGTTAAAACCTGATATTTGCTGGAATTTGGTTTTATTTTTTTCAACTTGAAATTTCAACGATTCATTTGCGAAAAAGTGCAGTCTGCATTTACTTTTTAGCAACAAAAGGAATAAATGAGCACATTTTTGACGAAATATCAGCGAAAGCAATAGGTTTCGCAAGTGGCTAAGACTATGACGTTAAAGATGTACACATTGGCTAGAAAGCAAACTAAGCAATCAAATGGCACAGAAACGCCCCTCTTTTTATTCGACAATTATCATCTTTCCAAAGGGAAAACTCACATCAAGCTCCACCAGATTATAAGGATCGATTTTAATCGTATGAACATTAACATCACCGGAAAATAAGTAAAAAATACTCTAAGACGGAATGCTATCGTGAAGCCAGGAGCTCCACGCGCTTTGACTTCACATAACGCACTACAGTTTTACAAGGAATCTATTACCAATAGCAGCGATAGCCTCTTCGCGCATTATATTAATCCTTAGAAAGTAAATTTAACGAGTAGGGATACCGCTTTCTCCCTCTTTGTATACCGTAAATTCCTCAATAAAAATGTTAATTACAGTACTTATATGAAGATATTCATGTGAAAACGGCAGAACACAAAAAACTCCGGTTATTAACCAAAGCTTTTTAGAAAAGAAAGTTAAAAAAATACGGATATCATTCGCAGAACCTATACCAAATCTATGCAAAATGCAAAAGCTCATTGATAATTCGGTGTAATACAATTATAGGGTAATCCCACAACCTACTAAAAATCTATTCCGCTCGTTGATACTTCGTCAAAAATGGGATAAAAAATGCTTATTTATTACCCTTTATTGTTACAAAAAGTGACTGCACTTTTCGCTAATTTTTTCCTTTTCTTTGAGCGTCACTCATGACGATTTCAAACAGGCTCTCAGATATCACAAAGGCTGTATGATATGATTGTTTTTATTAAAAAATTATTTATTATCAATATATTAGGTATTATTCCATAATCAGATTATGCCACTCTTGCCATGTCATTTTATGACGACTAGGTTGAAATTGAGAAATCACACTGAACGATCAGTAATTGAAAAGTTACGTAAATAAAGGGTATATAGTACTCAATATAGAGTACTATGTCCCCTTCCCTGGTGTTAGCCAATTGGCAACCCTTCTTCAAGCTACGCTTGCAGAAGGGATTTTTTGTCTGGAATGTTCGATCAATTGTCAGCACATCGTTTTAACACGATGAGCTTCTAATAATTTTTCACTGAATGTAACGCTACGTACATAAACGGCAACTGTATAGTATGACCACTATGAAACCGCTTTATATACCCGTGATCAATGAAGATGCTTGATTTTGAAGTCGATAAGGATCATGCTCATAGCCATGAAAATAGAGCTGACTGCTGACCAGAAAATTACCCTCGAAGCCCAACATCGTCAAAGCCATGACCGCCGTGTCTGTGACAGGATCCGGTGTGTTTTGTTGTCCGCAGACGGCTGGACTCCCCCTATGATTGCTCACTCACAGCTCATTAATGAAACCACGGTGCGGCGCCACCTTACAGACTATCATAAACTCAACAAGCTCAAGCCTGAAAATGGCGGCTCCGATGGCTATCTCAATGCGGAACAGACCACGTCGCTGGTTGAACATCTCACCCAGCCGCTCTACCACCACAATCACCAAATTGTGGCGTATATCGCGGGACGCTGGAACATCACCTTTACCGTATCAGGTCTGTATAAAGGGTTGAAGCAGCATGGCTTTAGCTATAAAAAGCCGAAAGGTGTTCCGCATAAATTTGCCGTTGAGAAACAGCAGCAATTTATAAAGACCTACAGCGAATTGAAAGACGCCGCGGGTAATGACCCCATACTGTTTATTGATGCCGTTCATCCGACACAAACCACCAAAATAAGCTACGGCTGGATACGAAAAGGCCAGGATAAAACGATAGAGACCACCGGAAGCAGAACGCGGTTGAATATCATGGGAGCCTTGAACATCCAGAATGTGGCTAACCCCATAATCCGTGATGATGAGACGATTAACAGCGAAAATGTGGTTCACTTCCTGTCTGCCATTCGCGCGCATTATCCCATCACGACAACGGCACATGTGATCCTCGAGGGTGCAGGCTATCACCGTTCACAGCTTGTGCAAGACGCCGCGCTTACGTTGAATATCCAGCTTCATTACCTTCCGCCGTATAGCCCGAATCTAAACCCGATAGAGCGATTGTGGAAGGTGATGAATGAGCAAACACGAAACAATAGATATTACCCATCTAAACAGAGTTTTAAGAACGATATCTTAAACTTCTTTGAAGTGAAGCTACCACAAATGGCAAGTTCTCTGGTATCTCGCTTAAACGATAATTTCCAGGCGCTAAATCCTGCATCTTGATTTCACTTGGGTATAGATTGACGTCAGTATACCGCGCAAAATATTGAGTTCTTCGCTCTCAGGGCGTGCACGAGTAAATAAACGACGTAATTTGTTCATAATCTGTCCCGGATGAACCTGACGAATAAAACCAGTGTGGACCAAAGTCTGCTCTAGATGCTGATAAAAACGTTCAAGATCATCGGCTGGTGGGTAGGCTGTGGTTTCTTCTGGTTGCAGCAAAGGTTGCTGTAACTTTAGAGAAGCCTTGTGTATTTCATAAACGAGAATTTGTACTGCCATTGCCAGATTAAGCGAGCTGTATTCTGGGTTTGTCGGGATTGCCACATGATAATGGCATTTTTGCAATTCTTCGTTAGTTAACCCTGTGCGTTCACAGCCAAATACCAGCCCAACAGGCGCTTGTCTAGCCGCAGAAACACTACGAACAGCGCACTCAGACGGTTCTGAAATCGGCCATGATAGAGTACGTGAACGGGCGCTGGTTCCGATCACCAGGCTGCATCCCTTTAGTGCATGATCCAACGTATCGACAAGAGTCGCTTCCTTGATAATGTCAGCGGCACCAGCAGCCAATGCGGTGGCCTGGTGATCCGGTTTTACCAGTGGATTCACCAGATATAGACGAGTTAACCCCATGGTTTTCATTGCCCTTGCGGTCGAACCTATGTTTCCAGTATGCGATGTTTTAACCAAAATAATACGAATATTATGTAGCATGCTCACTCTGAATGATTAAGGGGAGACAAACACATTTTAACACAGACGTAGGCATTTTTTCGATCCCCTGCTATACTGCGCGCCGCTTCCTGTTCTTTAACATCCTAGTGGAAAAAATACCCATGCATCCAATGCTGACTATTGCCATACGTTCTGCACGTAAGGCCGGTGATTTTATCGCCCAAAGTTATCACCTCCAGAATTCTACCGAATCGAGTAACAAAAGCAGGAATGATTTTGTTACTTGTCTTGCTCAGGGGCAGAACGTCAGGTTATTGACGTTATCAAAAAATACTACCCCAAACATAGTATCATCGCTAAACATTGTGGTGAACGCATTGGTGATGACAGGGATGTACAATGGGTTATTGATCCACTGGGTGGTGTTGCCAATTTTATCAAATGCCTACCTCATTTTGCGATATCTGTTGCTGTGCGTATCAAAGAGCACACTGAGGTTGCTGCGATTTACGACCCGGTGCGCAATGAATTATTCACCGCGGTCCGCGGGCAAGGAGCACAGCTTAACGGTTATCGGTTGCGTGTTATCGCTGCCCAAAAAAGAGATTTGCGTACCGCTACGCTAGTGACAGCTTTATCCGTTAATTCCCGTCAACACTCAGCAAGTTATCTCAATATATTTAACAAATTGTTTATGCAATGCACTGATATGAATAGTTCTGGTTCATCTGTCCTAGATCTGGCCTATGTTGCCGCGAGCCGTGTGGACGGTTTCTTTGGTGTCGGTTTAGAACCTCGGGATTTTATCGGCGGTGAATTACTAATACGTGAATCTGGCGCTCTGATAACAGACTTTACTGGTAATCATAATTATTACGATTCCGGTAATGTTGTCGCTGGTAATTCAAATGTAGTTAAAGCGATGCTGCAAACAATACGTGAAGAATCGAGCGAAGCACTTAAACGCTGATTTTTTTCTCCGTCTAAGCTTCACATACGACGATTCCGAACAGGCGCCAAGGACATCAAGAAAAAACAGTAAGTTGTAAGCCAATGTAAAAATCATCACTTAAACAAGCTCTATTTACCTCTTTTGCTATGCTTAGACTGATAAGTACTAACATTACTCTTGCAGAAGGATGTATGAGCCTGGAAACTTTTCCTGTGATTAAGCTATCTAATCAACAGCGACAGTGTCGTGCATTGTTGATGCTTTTTTCACCAAAATCAGCGGTGCCACTAGAGACTATTAGTCAATTCAATGGCGTAGCATCTACGATTAGTCGACAAGATATCGCTGATATTGCCAATGATATAAAACTATATCATCTGGATATTTGTATCCACGCCAATAACCGTTGCCAACTTGAAGGAAAATTATTGGATAAAAGGCTGTGCCTCATCCATTGGTTACGCCGTGGATTACGCTATTGCCCTGAGTTTATTGATAACTACTTTTCTGTGTATTTATATCAAGCATTGTCTTTAGAATCGCATCAAGTCGATAACTGGTTAAAACCGCAGTTACAGCGAATCATTGCTCATTGTGAAAAGCTGCTGACACAGCCTTTTAGTGAGAGGGATCGCCGGTTTTTACTGATTTATATTTTTTATTGTGCCTGGGAAAACCAGCAACAATGCTGCCTCAAGCTAAAAACCAATCAGAGGGACTGGCTGAATCAGAAACGAGAACGGGCCGCCGCTAATATCTTGTTTCATTCAGTAAATCCCCTTTTACCTACCCCTTTGGCTACCATTGAACGAGATATGATCATCTTAATGCTGACCTTGCTTAAACCTCATAATTATGATAGTAGCAGCTCAGTTGAAGATACGAGATTAATGGTCTCCATTCATCAATTAATTAGCCGTTTTCAGCAATTGTCCGAGAAAAAAGTGAGCAACAAGCTGGCGTTAGCGAGTCGATTATTTGCTCATTTAGGACAGGCCATCCCACGTTGTCACTTTGATATTGGTGTTGAAGGTTTATCATTAGAGAGAATCACTAAAAAATATCCACGATTGTTACGTACTACCCAGCAATCTTTGAGAGAGTTTGAAAGAGAATATCAAATCGAATTTTCATCGGAAGAAACGGGACTGATCGCACTGAGTTTTGGTGCCTGGTTAATGCAAGGTAATGCCTTACAGGAAAAACAGGTACTTCTACTCACCCGGGATAATTCTCAACTCGAAGATCAATTGGAACAGCAAATTCGAGAGTTGACAATATTGCCACTGCATATCAGATATCTGCCTCTCGATCAATATCTTCAATCAGGGAAACCAATGGATGATGAATTAGTAATAACACCCTATTTTGTTCTTTTTTCCCCATCAGCACCGCCATTGACGCAAGTTTTTCTACCACTGACTAAACAACAAAGCGAGCGAATACGTATTTTACTGGAAACACCTCATCATTCAAATTATTAGATTTGACTGTATTGTTCCCATGCATTATAAAATCCCCGTCTTCAAGCTGCGAGTTACTCGGGGAAAATCATTAGACTTCTTGCAAAACCGTCGTTCGTTATGAATTGTATTTTTGTTCATCACTTACCAACAAAAAACGGTTTTTTCTTCCTAAGAGGCTTGCCGTCGCGTAAAATTCTCGTATAATGCGCCCCCGTACCGGTGGATGGCTGTGAACAAAACACTTTTATGCTCACAAGCTATCGCCTATACGGTAGCTCCAAAGGCGGTTTTTAGGCGTCTAAAGCGGGAATAGCTCAGTTGGTAGAGCACGACCTTGCCAAGGTCGGGGTCGCGAGTTCGAGTCTCGTTTCCCGCTCCAATTTTTTCAATTTCACCTCGATTATCCACAAAGCATATTAGGCTACCACGCAGTCCGATCACTCAAAAAATTAATTTCGTCAACAGACTTATCCACATATTCCCCCTTCCTCACATACTGGTAATGAGTTAATAGCACTCCATTGTTATTATATATCTAATTGATTTTATTTATTTTATTTTTATATGCAAATATTAAATCAATCACTTGCTATTTTTTTTCTTTTAATTGACAAGGTTTTTTATTTTTATGCACAAGGAGGTCGGAACATTATCCACAAAATAATAACTGATTGAAAAGTATTAGGCATCCCGAGGTAATCCTCTTTTCACCACACGAACCAGCCGTTTTTTTTGTGCCGATTGAACCTGTACCTCTTGCGCAACACGACGAGTTAGCTGTTGATTAACCGCCCACTCAATGTGTTCATCGAGCATAGGGTGCAAACCTCGGCGTTTTTCCAGTGCTAATACAATATTGTCCTGGTAGTCAGCGTTACCTAATGCAACCGAAATATTACGCAACCAGCGTAGATGACCAATACGCCGGATGGCGGAGCCTGCGGTTATTCGCAAAAACTGTTCTTCATCCCAGGCAAAGAGATCCAGTAACTTGGGTGTATGTAATGACGCCCGTGGACTAAAATCTTCCTCATCGGTCAGTTGCGCAAAACGATTCCACGGACAAATTAGCTGGCAATCATCACAGCCATAGATTCTATTGCCCATTAACGGACGGAATTCTTCGGGGATGGTACCTTCCAATTCAATGGTGAGATACGAAATACAACGGCGGGCATCGATAGTGTAGGGGGCGACAATCGCCTGTGTCGGGCAGATAGTGATACAAGCAACGCAGCGTCCGCACCCTTCCTGTACGGGTTGATCAATGGGCAGAGGTAAATCAATTAATAATTCGCCTAAAAAAAACCAAGAACCGGCTTCACGATTTAATACCAGAGAATGTTTACCGACCCATCCAAGCCCCGCTTTCACCGCTAATGGCCGCTCCATAATAGGTGCTGAATCAACGAAAGGACGAAAACTAATTTCGTTAATATCACTGCAATAAGTTTGAATTTTATCGCCCAGTTTTTTAAGCCGTTGGCGCAACAGTTTATGATAATCCCGCCCCAAGGCATAGCGGCTGATATAACCCAAATCGGAATTATTTAATGTGCTAGCAAAGGAAGCTTCAGCGGGTAAATAATTCATGCGTACGCTGATTACCCTTAAGGTGCCGGGCAGTAACTCATGTGGTCGCGCACGTAGCATACCGTAGCGTGCCATCCATGCCATTTCTCCGTGGTATTGTTTATCTAACCATGCCTGAAGCTTGGGTTCTTCCGCAGACAAACCAGTATCGCATATTCCTACTTGCTGGAAGCCCAGTGATTGCCCCACTGTTTAATATGTTGAGCTAGTTGATTTAAATCTAGATGATGTGCCATAAGTAACCTACAAAAAAAGCAGAAAGATAACTGTGCTAGTGAACATAGCAAAGTTATGCTGCATTTCATGAGAACCTGTTCCAAATCTTTTGGGCTGTGTTCAGAAGAAGCAAAAATGGGCGAAAAGGCGCAGTCTACTCTTTGTATACAACAAAAGGGAGTCAATGAGCATTTTGAGCACATTTTTGACGAATTACTTGACCAAAACACGGCTAACACAAGAGATTTCGAACAGGTTCTAAGTCATTTTCGCAAGAAATCTAATATACTAGTACCAATAGTTTTGTTTTTTATTAGGCTTCTTGCAAAGCCGTAGTGCGTTATGTGGAGAGTTCATTATGTGAAGTCAAGGCGCCTAGTAGCGCAACAGCTGCAGTTACATGCAAGTATATGAGAATTGTGAGCACCGCGTAACACAGGATCTGCAGCGCGTAGTAGGCTCTACAACACGTAGTAGGTTTTGCAAAAAGTCTATTGTAGACGCCCTACTTATGTAGGGCAGAATGTCAGCTGTAATAGGGTGTTACAATGGGTTAACCTAGTGGAAACCGAGTCAAAATAGATGTCATCGTCGCCAATAAAACTACAAGGCAGTAATTTTACCCTGGTGGTTGTGCACTTACACAGTTCACAACCGGGGGAGATCCGCCTGGCATTACAACAAGAAGTGGATAAAACGCCCACATTTCTGCAAAATGCGCCCGTGGTGATTAATGTCGCCATGTTGCCGACAGAAACAAATTGGGTGGAGCTGCAACAAGTGGTGGCAAGCGTTGGCTTGCATGTTGTTGGCTTTAGTGGTTTTCGTGATGATGAACACAAAACTGCACTGATAAAAGCAAATTTGCCGTTACTCAGTGAAGGAAAAAAAGAAAATTCGGCACCAAATCCACCTGAGGGTAGTTTGTCTAATAAAGCACAAATCGTCCGCACTCCTGTCCGTTCTGGTCAACAAATTTATGCTCGTCATCGTGATTTGATTGTTATGAGTAGTGTCAGCCGTGGTGCCGAGTTAATTGCCGATGGTAATATCCATGTCTATGGAAAAATGTGCGGACGGGCGCTCGCAGGAGTCTCTGGCAATGTTGAATGTCAAATTTTTTGTACGCAATCGGAAGCTGAACTGGTTTCTATCGCTGGGCATTATTGGTTGAGCGATAAAATTCCGTCTGACTATAAAGACAAGATTGTTCGCTTCTATTTATTGGGTAATGCCCTAGCTATAGAATCATTAAACTAAGCCCTTTAACAAGGAATCCACTTCATGGCACGTATCATTGTTGTTACATCGGGTAAGGGGGGTGTTGGCAAGACGACATCAAGTGCGGCCATCGCGACGGGTTTGGCTCAACAGGGTAAAAAAACAGTGGTCATAGATTTTGATATTGGCCTGCGTAACCTTGATTTGATTATGGGCTGTGAGCGGCGGGTGGTTTATGACTTTGTTAATGTGATTCAGGAGGATGCCACCTTAAATCAGGCATTAATCAAAGATAAACGCACAGAGAATCTGTATATTTTACCTGCCTCACAAACCCGTGATAAAGATGCTCTGACTAAAGAAGGCGTCGAGAAAGTGTTAACGGGTCTTGATGAGATGAATTTTGAGTATGTTGTTTGTGATTCCCCTGCAGGGATTGAAACGGGGGCATTGATGGCACTGTATTTTGCCGATGAAGCGATTATCACGACCAACCCTGAGGTCTCCTCAGTACGTGATTCCGACCGCATTCTTGGTATTTTATCATCAAAATCGCGTCGTGCTAAGCGAGGTGAAGAGCCAATTAAAGAACACCTATTACTCACTCGCTATAATCCAAGTAGAGTTAGCCGTGGTGATATGCTGAGTATGGAGGATGTTCTTGACATATTGAGGATCCCACTGTTGGGCGTTATCCCGGAAGATCAGTCTGTTTTGAGCGCTTCCAATCAAGGCGAACCCGTGATCCTAAATGGGGGATCCAATGCCGGTAAAGCGTATGCTGATACTGTCGCTCGCTTATTAGGAGAAAAGCGCAACTTCCGTTTCATTGAAGAAGAAAAAAAAGGGTTTCTAAAACGCCTTTTTGGAGGATAACACGATGGCTTTATTAGACTTTTTTCTGTCAGGGAAAAAACCGACGGCCAATATCGCCAAGGAGCGGCTACAAATTATCGTTGCCGAGCGTCGTCGTGGCGAACAAGAACCTCATTATTTGCCCGATTTGAAACGTGATGTTCTGGCGGTAATCTGTAAATATGTGCAGATCAATCCTGACATGTTGCAAGTACAGTTTGAACAGAAAGGGGATGATATTTCGGTATTAGAACTGAATGTAACTTTACCGGATATGGAAGAAACATCAAAATGACGGGTTTCAAGTGATTTAATTTTTCACATCATGAGGGTAAGACAATGTCAGAAAAAAAAAGGTGGATAGTCATTGCTTCAACAATATTACTGAGTGGTACTGCTACTGGTGTACTCGCTGCCGATGGAGCTGTGATTCAAAATCATGATAATCAGCACTACTATTTATCCGTCCCTGATAGGGTTGAAATCCCGTCAATTTACGAACATTTTCTTGCTGAACAACCAGATAGACCGGACACGGCAATCACTCCTCCCCGGTATTAGATCCTAATATTTTTTGAGTATTTCCTGTAACGGCGAGGCTAATAACTCAGCACGCCATGCAGTGATGAGTTCTGGCAGCTGCTCTGTTGATTTTGGCTGCCAATGCCATTTTAATAGTTGATTAATTTGTCTACGTGAAGCCAACAACTCGCTGTTTAGTCCGCAAGTCAGACTAGTCAATTGCACTTTCTTCTTAATCTCTTTGAAAGCTTCTTTATAGTTATGCTGTTCAAACAAAGTGGTTGCCAATGGTAGTAGCAGTTTTTCTGGTGCCAGATTGCCTTGTGCGACTGATTCCAACAAAGCTTTCCCGTGAGAATGGACCTCCAACCTGCTCAGTCCCAGTGAATTCAGTTCCCCAAGAGAAGTGGGTCGATAACGTGCAACCTTCCACAACCGTTCCTCCCGTATCACAAAATTCACCGCTAAATTGCGTTCACGTGCTTCGTTTAAACGCCATTCAGCCAGTTTTTGTAAACAGGCCAGCTCAGGGATCGATAATTGCCAGGCACGAGCAATTTTACGGTAAGCCAGTGCTGGATCCAGAATTTGACTACGACGGTGAACAAGTAATAAACATTCATATTCAACGGCTTCCATCCAACCGGCAGCAACTGTTTCGGCAACCAATTGTTTCGCGAGTGGCAAAAGGTGAAATACATCGGCAGCAGCATAATGACATTGTTCTTCACTCAGTGGGCGCATCAACCAATCGGTACGCGATGCATTCTTATTCAATTCAACACCGCAATATTGCTTCACTAAAGTGGCAAGACCACAGGACAGGTTGTGTCCAGTAAAAGCCGCCAGGATCTGGCTATCAATCATGGGAGTCGCTAACTGATTGAAGAAATGTAAGAAGACTTCAATATCTTCTCCTCCCGCATGTAAAAACTTCACCACATTTTTATCCTGTAACAGCTGACAAAAGGGCTGCCATTCTCTGATAACAAGTGGATCGATAAGGGACAGATTTTCACCGTCGTACAATTGCATCAAACCTAACTGCGGGTAATAGGTGTGTGTTCTGATAAATTCTGTATCCAGTGCCACTTCTTTACGGGTACGAGCTTGCTCGCAAATTCTTTGCAACGCACTGTCACTCGTGATCAATTGATAATCCAAAGTATCATTCTCTTTCATTACGCAGTTCCCTGCGGAGTATTTTGCCTAAGTTAGATTTCGGCAATTGGTCGCGAAACACTACTATTCTCGGTACTTTATAACCCGTGAGGTAACGACGACAGTGGGCAAGCAGTTCATCTTTACTCAAACGGCTATCTTTTCGCACCACAAAAATTTTTACTCTTTCACCCGAAATGTGATTAGGCACACCCACTACTGCCGATTCCAGCACTTTCGGATGCATGGCAACCACTCTCTCGATTTCATTGGGATAAACGTTAAATCCTGAAACCAAAATCATATCTTTTTTACGATCCACAATACGCAAAAAACCTTGATCATCCATAGTCGCGATATCACCGGTTGCTAACCAGCCATCTTGTAAGACTTGCTGTGTGGCGGCATATTGTCGCCAGTAACCTAACATAACTTGGGGTCCACGTACCCATAATTCACCTGGTTCACCGAGAAGAGCACTCTTACCCTTACTATTGAGTAAACGGATCTCTGTTGATGGCACCGGTATTCCGACACTCCCGCTATACGTTTTTAGGTCGTGTGGGTTACTGGTAACCAATGGCGAACATTCCGTCAGGCCATAACCTTCATTAAGGTGTTGACCGGTTAGTCGCTGCCATTGCTCTGCGAGTGTTTTTTGTCCTGGCATGCCACCACTGACTGAGAAACGCAATGTAGAAAAATCAAGTTTTTTAAAAGCTGCATGATTTAATAACGTGTTGAATAACGTATGAACACCTGTTATCGCACTAAAGGGATAACGACTTAATTCTTTTACCATCGCCGAGATATCACGCGGGCTGGTGATCAATAAATTTTTTCCACCTCGTTCGATAAATAATAAGCAATTAATGGTCAAAGCAAAAACATGATAAAGCGGCAAAGCGGTAACGACCAATTCCTGCCCTGATTGCAGTAATGATCCGTAGGATGCTTTTACTTGCTCAAGATTAGACAACATATTGCGATGAGTTAACATGACGCCTTTAGCCAATCCGCTCGTGCCACCGGTGTATTGTAAAAACGCCACATCAGTGTTGATGATATCTGGTTTCACATATTGTAGTTGTTGCCCTTTGCGCAACGCAGTACCAAAGGGGACGGCACCAGGCAAGTGATATTGGGGTATCTGCCGTTTGATATATTGCAGCACAAAATTCACTACAATCTTCTTGGCGACTGAAAATTGATCCCCCACATGCGTCAAAATGACATGCCTTATCTGGCTGTAGCCAATAACTTTTTCTAAAGTACGGGCAAAATTAGCCACAATCACGATCGCCGTTGCACCGCTATCGTTGAGTTGATGTTGCAATTCAGGTGATGTATAGAGGGGATTGACATTCACGACTATCATGCCAGCCCGTAAAATGCCAAACAGTGCGATGGGATACTGCAACAGGTTTGGCATCATTAGAGCAACCCGGTCGCCCTTTTTTAAACCCAATTCCTGTTGCAAGTAGGCAGCAAAAGCACGGCTATGCTCTTCCAACTGGTGGAAAGTCATCGCCTCACCTTTATTAATAAAGGCAACTTTGTCTGCATAAGCTAATACTGCATTCTCGAACATCTCTGGCAAAGACGCATAACGATCCGGGTTAATCTCTGCTGGCACGTCAACGGGATAACGTTTTAACCATATTTCTTCCACCTTGCTTACTCGGTAACGATAGTCTGTATTTGTGCAGTCTGGTTATTGTACCATCCCCAATTGGGATAACCACGCAAGCCCCAGGGATCCATTAGCGCCGGTGGCATAACGATTTGCTCCGCCAGATACCAACGCTTATAACCGTTAACATTAATCACTACGAAATCATAGGGAACTTTGCCGATTTTACCCTTTTCAATGCCGGCAACGGATCCAATAACCGTGACTAAACGCCCTTGAAAATCTACAGGTTCAAGAAACGCATTAACATAAGCAATAATCCTCCCTTGAGACGCTTCACCTAAAATCGGTTTGGCACCGCTATCCAGAGGAACGCTGGTAATTTCCAAACGCGTCCGTTTCGGCTCATTGACAACACTCACAACAGTCCCCCCGAAGCGGGCTTCTTGCCCGATAAACGCCTGAGGGGTCATTTTTATTACATTCAGATTTTGTTGTGGTGTCCTGGTGGTGCCTTCTAGCACTTTAGGTACATTCACACACCCCACCAGCAACATAACAGCCAAAGTCAATGCTGTAAAAGACGCTTTATTGCTAAATACATTGATTGTCACCACAGGTTATCTCCGCCAAAAATCTGCTCAAAATCTATTTAATTTTTTCCACGTTACTTCATTGCGTAAGTAGATCGGTTCAGCTTGTTCAACTTTGATAACATCTCCGTCGTACCACGATTGTAACGCGAGCGGTAACATATCTTCCGCCCGTGGTAATGTTAATTGCCCCGTCGACAAGATCACTCCGCTGTCGGCAATCAAATCAGGATAGGTTTGCCAACCCGTCCCCACAGTAACCCAATGACCTGCCAACGACTGTGAACACAATAAAGCCTGTTGAGGTGTGATAACTGCCTCGCTATCTGTTCCCAGCCAGTAACCAGAGGCACTTTGCGTAAATTGCCCCCAATAAATCTCACCCATACGGGCATCAATCGCTGCTAATACTTGCTGCGCTCCACTCTGCCGCCATGCGCCTTGAGCTAAAGTTTGTAAAGTTGAGACACCAATCATCGGCAAATCAGTGCCTAATGCTAGCCCTTGCCCAATGCCAATACCGATACGCACACCGGTAAAACTGCCAGGACCACGCCCAAAGGCTAACGCATCCAATTGATGAAGAGAGAGTTCTGAGTCAGCTAGAACCTGTTGTATCATAGGTAAAATACGTTGTGTGTGCTTGCGAGGACAAACCTCAAATAAGGTACAAATTTCACCGTCATTCCAAAGGGCGACAGAACAAGCCTCTGTTGCCGTATCAATCGCTAAAATTCGCACCGACATGCCAACCTCGGAAGAAAAAAAAGAAGGGATTTATTTATAGTCCGTTATGCTTCGTTACAACCCCAGCGTAAACAAGATCCTGCAGAACACAAATCATAGCATACCTTGCGATGATATGAGCCTTACAACATTAGACTTCTTAGAACCTGTTAGCAATTTCTTGTGCTCACCGTGTTTTGGTCAAGTCATTCGTCAAAAACGCGCTCAAAATGCTCATGAATGCCCTTTTTATTATATACAAAGGATAAACTGCGCTTTTTAGCCCGTTTTTTCTTCGTCTGAGCGTCGCTCAAGAAAATTTGGAACAGGCTCTTCAAAACCATAGTGACATATACCCGTGATCAATGAAGATGCTTGATTTTGAAGTCGATAAGGATCATGCTCATAGCCATGAAAATAGAGCTGACTGCTGACCAGAAAATTACCCTCGAAGCCCAACATCGTCAAAGCCATGACCGCCGTGTCTGTGACAGGATCCGGTGTGTTTTGTTGTCCGCAGACGGCTGGACTCCCCCTATGATTGCTCACTCACAGCTCATTAATGAAACCACGGTGCGGCGCCACCTTACAGACTATCATAAACTCAACAAGCTCAAACCTGAAAATGGCGGCTCCGATGGCTATCTCAATGCGGAACAGACCACGTCGCTGGTTGAACATCTCACCCAGCAGCTCTACCACCACAATCACCAAATTGTGGCCTATATCGCTGGACGCTGGAACATCACCTTTACCGTATCAGGTCTGTATAAAGGGTTGAAGCAGCATGGCTTTAGCTATAAAAAGCCGAAAGGTGTTCCGCATAAATTTGCCGTTGAGAAACAGCAGCAATTTATAAAGACCTACAGCGAATTGAAAGACGCCGCGGGTAATGACCCCATACTGTTTATTGATGCCGTTCATCCGACACAAACCACCAAAATAAGCTACGGCTGGATACGAAAAGGCCAGGATAAAACGATAGAGACCACCGGGAGCAGAACGCGGTTGAATATCATGGGAGCCTTGAACATCCAGAATGTGGCTAACCCCATAATCCGTGATGATGAGACGATTAACAGCGAAAATGTGGTTCACTTCCTGTCTGCCATTCGCGCGCATTATCCCATCACGACAACGGCACATGTGATCCTCGAGGGTGCAGGCTATCACCGTTCACAGCTTGTGCAAGACGCCGCGCTTACGTTGAATATCCAGCTTCATTACCTTCCGCCGTATAGCCCGAATCTAAACCCGATAGAGCGATTGTGGAAGGTGATGAATGAGCAAACACGAAACAATAGATATTACCCATCTAAACAGAGTTTTAAGAACGATATCTTAAACTTCTTTGAGGTGAAGCTACCACAAATGGCAAGTTCTCTGGTATCTCGCTTAAACGATAATTTCCAGGCGCTAAATCCTGCATCTTGATTTCACTTGGGTATATACCAGGTCGACATTGCTCGTAGATATGACGCATCTTTCCAGTGTTAATCTATGCGTGCTTTGAGGAAATCAATCGCAATGGTTAAATCGCGAGTACGCGGCGTCGGGGGCAAACTCTTAAGAAATACTTCCCCATAGGGACGCATCACCAATCGATTGTCACAAATGATTAATACGCCGTAGTCATTAATATCACGGATTAAACGCCCAACGCCTTGTTTTAGCATAATAACCGCATCAGGCAGTTGAACCTCATTAAAGGGATCACCACCACGTAAACGACAATCCTCAATTCTGGCTTTTAATAACGGATCATCAGGGGTAGTAAAAGGCAATTTGTCGATAATAACGCAGGATAATGTATCACCGCGTACATCGACCCCTTCCCAAAAACTGGTAGTCGCCACTAACAATGCATTGCCCGTAGTGACGAATTCGGCTAACAACTGCCCTTTACTGGTTTCTCCTTGCACGAACACGGGCAGATCCATGTTGGCACGGAACGCTTCTGCTAGCTCTCGCATCATCTGGTATGAGGTACATAAAAAAAAGCAACGTCCTTGATTAGCTTCAATCAAGGGTTGAAGCATAACAACTAATCTTTTTGCCGCACCGGGTTGATTAGGTGATGGAAGATCACGCGGTACGCAGAGTAACGCTTGATGTGCATAGTCGAATGGACTCGGCAGTAACAGGGTTTGTGCTTGCATCAAACCAAGACGCTGAGTGAAATGCTCCAGTTGTTCATTAACCGATAATGTGGCAGAGGTAAAAATCCAGCTAGCCGGTTTTTCCGCGATTAATTCATGAAAACGATCCGCAATGGAAAGCGGCGTCAGTGCTAGTACAAAGTGACGTGAACTACATTCATACCAATAACTAAAACCAGGGGTACTCACTTCGTTGAGCCGTTTCAACCGATGACGGTACAGGGTTATGCGCTCGAAAGCCGCATCAAGTATAGCGGAACGCCCAAGGGATAATTTACTCACCTCATAACAGAGTTCCAGTGCATCATCTAATAATAACAACGCCTGTTGGATCGGTGTTTGTTGTAATAAATCACGCAAATTACCGCGTAAATTACCGAGAAAGCTACCCTGAGAATCAGGGTTTCCAAGTGCCAAACGAAAATCCTGTGTACGCCGAACCAAACTATCAGCACTCTTCTGCAGCTGTACTACATCCCTCACTTCGGTACGATAGGCAATAATGATATCCTTTGCCAGATCCATTAATTGGCGGCTAGTTAATTGTTGACCGAAGTATTGGCTAGCAATATCAGGGAGTTGATGAGCCTCATCAAAAATAATCACATCAGCACGGGGGATAAGTTCGGCAAAGCCACTTTCTTTCACCACCATATCAGCCATAAACAGATGGTGATTGACCACAATGATATCAGCGTCTATCGCTCTGCGTCGCGCTTTGACAACGAAACAATCCTGGTACCTTGGGCAGTCACCGCCTAAACAGTTATCATTGGTGCTGGTGACTAACGGCCAGACAAGGCTATCTTCTGAGACTTGAGAGCAGGTGCTAACATCTCCATCCCGTGTTTTCGACGACCAACGACGCAAATGTGCCAAATCTTTCAGCGTATTCTTTGTTTGCTCGCCGCCCGCAAGTGATTGTTGGTCTAAACGCTCCAGACAAAGGTAATTTGATCGCCCTTTCAATAACGCCAATCGACCTTTAAAATTTACCGCACCAGCAACGGTAGGAAGATCCCGTCCATATAGCTGATCCTGTAATGCTTTTGAACCGGTAGAGATGACAACTTTACAATTCGCCCGTAGCGCCGGTGCCAAATAAGCAAAAGTTTTCCCCGTTCCAGTACCAGCCTCTACCACCAACTGTTGTTTAGTATCAATGACTTTACTTATCGCTTGTGCCATCTGCCGCTGAGATCCCCGCGGATTAAAACCAGTGATCGCCCGTGCTAACGCGCCATCTGTTGTAAAATCGTCTATCACACTATCTCTCAGTCAGTTCAGGGCTAATTATCTCGTCGGAACCTCGCTCATGACGATTTCGAACAGGTTCTTTCGAACATTCGTTCCATAAGCGACCATCACGCGTAATCATGGCAATAGAAGCGGTTGGCCCCCAAGTACCGGCTTGATATGGCTTCGGTGCTTCATCGTCTGTCTGCCAGGCATCCATGATGGAGTCAACCCATTTCCAGGCTTCTTCAACTTCATCACGACGGACAAACAAGGCTTGAATACCGCGCATAAATTCCAGAAGTAAGCGCTCGTAGGCATCAGCGAGATGTTTTTGATGAAAAGTTTCTGAAAAACTCAAGTCAAGCTTCGTGGTTTGTAACCGATGCTTATGCTCTAAGCCAGGTACTTTATTAAGTACTTGTATTTCGATACCTTCATCAGGTTGTAGACGGATAATTAATTTATTTTGTGGCAGTTGTTGATAGGATTCACGAAATAAATTAATTGCTGGATTTTTAAAGTAAACGACGACTTCAGAGCATTTAGTCGGCAGACGTTTGCCAGTGCGTAGATAAAAAGGCACGCCAGCCCAACGCCAATCATCAATATCAACACGAATTGAGACAAAGGTTTCAGTCGCACTATCTTTATTCGCGCCTTCTTCTTCCAGATAGCCTGGTACTTTTTCTCCTTGCACAAACCCAGAAGTGTATTGACCACGGACCGTGGTATCACGCACGTTGCCATGATCGATCCGGCGTAGTGAGCGTAGTATTTTCACTTTTTCATCACGGATACGGTCAGCACTGAGATCGGCGGAAGGCGACATAGCAATCATGGTAAGGATCTGTAGCAGATGGTTTTGCACCATATCACGCATTTGCCCCGCACTGTCAAAATATCCCCAACGCCCTTCAATACCAACCTCTTCAGCAACGGTAATTTGCACATGGTCGATGGTGCGGTTATCCCAGTTTGAGACAAACAATGAGTTAGAAAACCGTAGCGCCAACAAATTGAGCACTGTTTCTTTACCTAAATAATGATCAATACGATAAACCTGAGACTCATCGAAATATTCAGCAACCTGGTCGTTAATTACCCGTGATGATGCTAAATCGGTTCCCAATGGTTTTTCCATTACCACTCGACTTGGTTGTTTATTTAACCCTGCCTGACCTAATCCCTTACAAATTGTGCCAAAGGTGTCAGGCGGCATGGCAAAATAATGTAGAGTGGTACGTTTTTTTTGATCAAGCATTGCGCTTAATTTCTTAAAGTTTTCTAAGTCATTGATATCAAGATGACAGAAATCTAGCCTGGCACTGAGTTTATGCCAAAACTGATTATCTGGTTTCTCTTTCATAAATTGTTCAAGGGCTTCCTTCATCTCTTCGATGTAGGTTGCTTTGTTCCAATCGGCACGAGCCACACCAATGATCCTGGTATCAGGATGAAGATGCCTCGCTTTTTCTAACTGGTAAAGGGAAGGCAGCAATTTTCGGCGTGCCAGATCACCTTTAGCACCGAAAATAACCAGATCACAAGCTGGAGCTGTATTGATCACTGCCATATTGATTCTCCTTGTTAGCGAACAGATGATAGGTAAACGAATACTATCAGAAACACTGCCGGGTGGTAGTCTCCTTCTACCTCGGCTTACCACTATAAAATGTCTCCTCCCATAGCACAAATAAGAGCCTTGTGTACAAAGGATGTCAACAAATGCGAGGTAACAACCCTATTATCATGCGACACAGGAAGAGGCTTCATTACCCAATGATACCAAGCAACCTACGGCACTACCTCCAGCTAACCTCTTTCTTTCTCTACTTGTCGTGAACACTGCCCTCCTATTACTAAAGAGGTCACCTCTTCCTGAAATACTTTTCTAGGGCGTTCTCGTTTGTCTTCATAATCTGATAAATACGGCTCTTTATGCTTTCTCTTACACCTTTTATGTTCCCCACACACTGCCCAAGAAAACCCGGCCTAAGAGGCTCGAGAATCGGTTACCTAAAAAACATCCTATTTATTACCAAGCTAGTTATATAATAAAGTAGGTAAACTATCTATAGATCCTCACGTGCGTAAGGATCTATCTCGCCCTGCCTACGAGTTTTAATTAATTTAAGTATCCAGGTGTACTGTTCTGGGTATGGGCTGACTAATGCTTCAATCTCTTCATTCATCCTACGAGCAATATAGTGGTTATCTGCTTGTGCTAAATCATTCATCGGAGGATGGATATAAACATCCAAACGGTGTTTATCATAATCGTATACAGGGAACATCGGCACAATGGCTGCCTGGCATACTTTCATTAAAGAACCAATAGCCGGCAACGTCGCTTTATAAGTGGCAAAAAAATCAACGAATTCGCTTTGATCAGCGCCATAATCCTCGTCCGGAGAATAATGCCCCCAAAATCCCTGACGTACCGAGGAGATAAAAGGTTTAATACCTTTCTCTCGTGCATGGAGACGACCGCCAAAACGTGATCTGGCCTTGTTCCATAAGTAATCGATAAGCAGGTTACGTTGATGATGAAAAACCACAGCAATAGGTTTACCTTCAGCAGCCAGTAACATCGCTGGGATATCTATTACCCAGGCGTGAGGAACCAGAAAAATGATGTTACGCCCTTGCTGCTGCACATCATCCAATACTTCCCTACCATGCCAATGTACGCGTGAACGCAACGATTGAGTGCCTCGAAAATACAATTCAGCCAGCATTACCATGGGCTGTGCCGCAGTAGCAAACATGTTATCGATCAGCTGTTCACGTTGTTTTTCATTCAGTTGGGGCATGCAATAGAGAAGGTTAATACGTGCCCGCCGACGCGCACCTTTAGCTAATTTACCGACGAAGCGGCCAACACTTGCCCAAAATGGGTCACGTATTTTGGCGGGGACATAAGCTAGGACAGCAAGCAACCCAATACCAAACCAAATCGCCCAATAGCGGGGATGCAGAAATGCTTTTCGAAAGCGCGGAGTGAAACCTGAGTTCGTGCTCTTCTTTTTATATTGTTTTTTTTCTTTACACATTCAGAAAGCTCTGTGTTTCACATAAAGGTTTATTAATTAAAACGTAGCTAGCTGTGACGCTACCTGCTTTACCATCGCCATATATTCGCGGCGATCTTGCCCGGTTAACCCTTCAGAACGCGGTAATTTCACAGTGATGGGGTTAACCGCCTGCTGATTCATCCATAATTCATAATGTAAATGAGGACCGGTGGAACGCCCAGTATTACCAGATAAAGCAATACGATCACCTCGTTTTACTTTTTGCCCAGGTTCAACCAAAAGCTTTTTCAAATGCATATAGCGCGTAGTGTACTGGCGACCGTGACGGATAACGACATAGTTACCCGCCGCTCCGCTACGCTTTGCTATCAATACATCACCATCACCGACAGCTAATACCGGTGTCCCTACTGGCATGGCAAAATCCACCCCTTTATGGGGAGCGATACGTCCAGTCACAGGATTAAGGCGGCGTGGATTAAAGCCAGAAGAAATGCGAAATTGTTTCATCGTCGGAAAGCGCATAAAACCACGCTCTAAACCAGAGCCTCGATGATCGTAAAATTTGCCGTCATCGGCACGAATAGCATAATAATCCTTACCTTCGGAACGCATCCGTACCCCGAGTAAGCGGCTTTGCTCGTTACGACCATCGAACTTTTCACGAGATATCAGTACAGAAAACTGATCACCACTGTGTAATTTATTCAAATCTAATTGCCACTGTAATGCTTTCGTCACCGCATGTATTTCAGCAGTATTCAACCCTGCATTTTTCGCACTGTTGAAAAAACTGCCCGTGAGACGACCGCTTAGCACACTATCGTGCCACTCACCTTGTTGTAGGGTTTTCTTTTCTTTAAAGCTATTACCAACACGGTCATAAGTGCGTGTTTCACGACGTGAGACCTCCCAGATCACCTGTTGTAGATCACCCTTTTCATTCACAAACCAGGAAATTTGTTGGCCTATTTTCAGATTACGCAAATCACGGTGTTGTGAAGCCAATAAAGAAATATCAGCCATATCAATACCATACTGTGTCAGAATACTGCCTAAGGTATCACCCGTTGAAATAACATATTCATGCGCACCGGTTTCATCAGGATACTTGCTGTCAAGTTCATCTTGCGGGATATCATCATCAGGTAATGCTTGATCGAGAGGCTCACTGGCTTCAGGGAGTAATGAGCGCGATTGAGTGAGATTCAAAGCCACACTCCTGACAACAGGATCATTTTCTGAATGATAAGACGCAGGCCGCCAAGCGATAACGGCCAATGTGATTAGGGTCAAAGACCCTAATATTATGCGATGAGGGCGGGATAGCGTGTTATACGCCAGAGTGATAGTTCGGACTATCTGCTGCACTGATATTTATCCTTATAAGTCTCATTCTAGGCAGCTCACATATTGCTTCGACAACTGAGATAAAAATCTCATATAGCTGTCCCTGCTCAATTTGATGCCATTACCCAACGGATCCAGCTCACCTGTACGTACGTTTGTATCCTTGGCAATAGCATTAATTACGGCTGGCTTGAATTGTGGCTCAGCAAAAATACATACTGCTTCTCGCTCAATCAACTGTGTTTTAATTTGATGTAAACGTCGTGCACCAGGAGGTATGGCAGGATTGACGGTAAAATGCCCTAATGGCGTCAAGCCAAACTGTTTCTCAAAGTAGCCATAGGCATCATGAAAAACAAAATATCCCTTACCCCGTATAGGTTTAAGCATACTAGCAATATTTTTCTCGCTTTGCGCTAATTTATCTTCGAATCGGCGCAGGTTTGCGTCTAGTTTGTCTTTTTTTTGCGGCATAAGTTCCAATAAATTATCATGAATGGTGATTGCAGCCAGTCTAGCTATTTTAGGTGACAGCCAAACATGCATATCATAATCACCATGATGATGATGATGCTGATCGTTAGTCGGGGGATCATCGGTTTGGTGATCGTGGTGCTGATGATCATCAGTGGATTGATCGTGTTGACTGCCAGCCATTAGTAGTCCGGCAATCTTAGCCAAGGGTGCAATGGCAATCTGTTTGCCAGTCGCCACTTTCATTAATGGCTTGCCGAGAAAGGCTTCCATCTCCACACCAACCCAGACAACCAGATCTGCGTCGTGTAAACGCTGTAAATCAGATGGTCGTAGCGCATAATCATGAGGTGAAGCGCCATCCGGTAAGAGAACTTGAACTTCTGTTGGCATGACACCCTCAGCGATAGCCGCCGCAATAAAGCCCAACGGACGTATTGAGGTAACAACTGCAGCAGAAACCTGACTAGAGGAGTTAATTACAAGCAAAATAAGCGCTAACACGGCATGATTAGCTAATACGGAACAGTGTTGCCATCTATTTTTTTTCTGTAACATCAGTTAAATTCTCTCATCGTCTTAGTGGATAAAGTGTAATACTATATATCAAATTTATTAGACCTTTTTACGTAATAGGTCTGTTCAGCAAACGTAATCATCATGTCCACACTGATAGCTCTGAATAAAATATCCGTCACTTTGGGTAATCGACAGGTACTTAGCGATATTTCTCTTTCCCTACAAACAGGTAGGCTACTGACGTTGCTTGGTCCAAATGGAGCAGGTAAATCAACTCTGGTTCGAGTAGTGCTCGGACTCATTCCGCCAACGAGTGGCACATTGATTCGCCGACCCACTTTGTGTATCGGCTATGTACCCCAGAAACTACATTTAGATGCCAGTTTACCTTTGACTGTCAACCGTTTTATGTGCTTGAAATCAGCGGCTCTGAAGTCAAAAAGAAAACGCACAGATATTTTATCTGCACTTAGTCGTGTTCAGGCTGCTCATTTGTTAGAAAGCCCAATGCAAAAACTGTCTGGCGGTGAGAATCAGCGAGTCTTACTCGCTAGGGCATTACTCAATAAACCACAACTGTTAGTGCTAGATGAGCCAACACAAGGGGTTGATGTTAATGGGCAGTTAGCGCTGTATGCTTTAATCGAACAACTAAGAAAGGAATTAGGCTGTGCGGTATTGATGGTGTCACATGATTTACATTTGGTCATGGCTAAAACTGATGAAGTGTTGTGCCTAAATCAACATATCTGCTGTTCTGGTACACCTGAAGTGGTTTCGATGCATCCTGAATTTATTGCTATGTTTGGTAACAGTGGTGCAAAACAACTGGCTGTTTATCGCCATCATCACAACCATAACCAGGATTTACATACCCATGGATCTTGTTGCAAGACCGGAGCCGTGACTGATGATTGAATTACTTTTGCCAGGTTGGCTAGCCGGCATTTTGCTAGCAGCGGCAGCAGGACCACTGGGTTCTTTTGTCGTATGGCGCCGAATGTCTTATTTTGGTGATACTCTTGCTCATGCTTCTTTACTTGGCGTAGCTTTTGGCTTGTTGTTAAATATCAATCTATTTTATACAGTTATCGCCATTACCTTAGTGCTGGCGTTGGTGCTGGTCTGGTTGGAACGCAAACCGCAACTTGCCATTGACACCTTACTCGGGATCCTAGCTCATAGTGCGTTATCTCTCGGGTTGGTGGTGGTCAGTTTAATGTCCAATGTGCGGGTCGATCTCATGGCCTATCTATTTGGCGATTTGCTTTCAGTGACGTTCGGTGACATTTGGCTTATTGCCAGCGGGGTGATAGTGGTGTTAGTGCTACTATGTTGGCAGTGGCCGGCATTACTATCGATGACCATCAGCCCCGAACTTGCTCATGTCGATGGCGTTAATCTGCAACGGACCAAGATGTTGTTGATGCTGATTACTGCACTCACCATCGGACTATCGATGAAGTTTGTCGGCGCATTGATCATTACCTCTTTACTGCTTATCCCTACCGCCGCTGCTCGTCGGTTCGCTCGTACGCCGGAACAGATGGCGGGCATTGCAGTGCTTATCGGTATGCTATCGGTTAGTGGCGGCCTTGCTTTTTCAGCCTATTACGATACGCCGGCAGGTCCTTCTGTCGTCCTCTGTGCCACAATGATATTTATGCTAACTTTATCGCAAAAAGCGCGGGGGTAGTTCATCACAAGTGGCCGCATAACAATTGTAAGCAGCCCTTAAGCATAATAACCTGTTCGAAATCTCTTGTGCTCGCCGTATTTTGGTCAAGTTATTCGTCAAAAACGAGCTCAAAATACTCATTGACTCCCTTTTTATTGTATACAAAAAATAAACTGTGCTTTTTCGCCCATTTTTTCCTCGTCTGAGCGTCGCCCAAAAAGATTTGGACAGGCTCTAAGATTGAGATCCTGCTTATTTATTGGAAAAAGTTTCAGTGTGATCAAAACACCTCGTATAATAATGTTGGATATTTTTCATGCGGTAACGGTTTTTGCCCACCCGTCTGATAAACAGTACAGTGTTTATCACCAGACAGCTGATCACCACCAATAGCAACAGGCTAGTACCTTGGTAGCGAATTATTGTGATCATATCTGGTTTACTGTGCAAACTAATATGCTGAGTACCCTGCGTATCTGTAACAATATCCGTGATGATGCCTTCTGCTTTAAAGTATGTGTTGAGTAACTGACGAGAAAGCCGTTGCAGTTCTTGCCACTGCTCCAACGCACTGTAATCAAATAGTGGTACTAAAGGAGGGGTGTGCTCTACCCATTGTTTGCCTTCACTGTTGGTTATTAAAAAACCACCGGGTGAGGGGCTATTCAGTGCCACTGTTGCCCGATGGATTTCACGATGGACATATGAAGAAATAATGATATTGACCAATCTTTGCAGCGCTTCGACTTTGACCGGGGGCAAAAGTACATTTACCTGTGCTAACCGTCCTGAACACGCAGCTTCAACAAGTACAGTCCAATTTTTGGCATGCCCCAAATTAATCAACACATTTTTTAGCCAAATGCAATCGGACGCTTTTTCGCAAAGGGCTTGAGTTTTTAAAATAATATCAGTGAAATCATCTAGCCGTGTCATACTTGATTTTTTCATTTTTGCGGTTGATTGTTGATTTCCCGAGATACCTTTGTTCTCTTGCGGATGTAATTGTCGCTTAATCGTGTTCATTAACGTGGCTACTTTCTCAATGATGGCTGATTCAGGTTGTGCTAAGGGTGCCACACTATTCCAGTAAATTCCTGAACAATCAAAGGGAGTAAAAACAACATAATTAGGATGCTTACTACTCGGTGGGACATAGCACATACCCGTACCCTGAACGCTGAGTATATCGCCTATATGCAGGGGGATCTTTCTCAGCGCTTCGATATCGGTTACGTGCCAACTTTGTGCTCCTTGGAACCAAACAACACTTAGCTTGAGTGACAGACTGAGCGGAACATACAGTAGCAGCATAATCAGGATTAATAGTGAACCGACCATCAAAATCAGGTTTCTGCCCCAGCGTTGCAAAGGGAAACGTTGCGCTTCGTCATGGAGTGATAAATGACTTCCCTGACGTATTACCTGATGATTAACGTAGATATCTATCTGGGTTTTTTTATCCAAATCATGAGTCAAACGAGATCCCCAATGAGAGGGATAAATCAAGTCGATCATACCTAAAGAAATATTATTATTCATTTGGCTTTGCTTCGATTCACCAAATAATCCCCAGCGTTTTGGTGTACCACTTAAGCAATAGACTTCTTGTAAATCGGCTTTGGATAGCGGACGAAACAAACGCCAACATGCCCAGACAAGGGGCATTAACGCAATCAAAATCAGCCAGGGTAATAGCATCCCAGGACTAATAAGACTAAAAAACAAACATGACAAAGCAATGCAAATAGTGATCGCTTCCTGCACGCCTCGCGAATGATGTAAAGTATATTCTTCAGGTGTTTCTTTGCGGATATCAATCAGCTCAATGCGTTCACCATCCTCCTTGCGCACTGATGTAATGAGTTCTTTTAGTGTCAGTTTTCGGGTTGTTGACCGACGCCGTATATAAAACCACCATCGCAAACCTACAGTGACCAAACTGGTAAACAGTAAGGTCAGTATTAACGCTATCGTGCTCATTTCATTTCCATACCAGGGTCTCTGATTTATTTTTTATCTTAACTAGCGGATATGTCAGAACAATTCTTCTACCTGCCCACGATATATCAAGGTAGTACCTACGTCCAGAGTAATATTGGCGTCTTGAACGACATAAGCAGTGGGCTGCGTCCCTTCAATAAAATACTCAGTACGACTGTCTGCCCCACCTTTTGATAGCTTACCCGTTCGCTTATCGATAACGACACTCACAACACCGTCAGGTGGTATGATTTTTTCTTCTGGTAGCCCTGTTACGGCAACTTTCATAAAATCATCCCAAGCTCTCTGAGCACTCTTTGCTCCCCCTCAGCACCAGAGATTTGCTTATCTATCACTCCTGATACACTACTGTGTCCCAAGCTCCGACGATGATCGTCAAAACCTATCCATACAGACGTCACCGTATCTGGTCCATAGCCTGAAAACCAAGCATCTCTTAAATTGTTAGTGGTTCCCGTTTTACCACCGATATCATTACGCTTTAGATCACGCGCCGAACGCCAACCTGTCCCCATCCAGCCAGATTCACCAAAGATATTGCTATTTAGTGCATCTCTCATCAAAAAAGCCAACTGTCGGCTGATAACACGTGGAGCATACAGCTGCTGAGCCTGTTGTTGATGACAACTATCACAAACGATCTTGGGATTGGCTTTGAACAACACATTACCCATATTATCATTGATTTTACTGATAAAATACGGATCCACTAAATGACCGCCATTAGCCAGCACGGCGTAACCACGTACCAGTTGCAGCGGTGTAAATGAGGGAGAACCTAACGCCAAGGATTCTGTACGGACAATATTTTGCTTTGGAAAGCCAAAACGTTGCAAATACTCTGCCGCATAGTCGACACCTATAGCACGCATTACTCTGACCATAACAACGTTTTTCGATTGCCCCAGCCCCTGACGCAAGCGAATAGCACCATTGTAAATGGGTGGGGAGTTTTTCGGACGCCAGTCAGTACCTGCACCAGGATCCCAACGAACAATAGGCAAATCATTGAAAAGGCTAGATAATGTTAATCCTTTATCCAATGAAGCAGCATACAAAAAAGGTTTAATGCTCGATCCTATCTGACGCAATGATTGCGTTACACGGTTGAATTTGCTCCGATTGAAATCGAAACCTCCGACTAGCGCCTTAATAGCGCCGTTATTGGGATCGATGGAAATCAACGCAGAATTGACATCGGGTATCTGTGCCAGCCACCAGCCATTCTCAACCTTTCTCACCCAAATTTGCTGCCCAGCTTGCACAACATCACTAACCCGTTTAGGTGTCGTCCCCTGAGCATCATCCGATTTAAAAGGACGCGCCCAACGTACTGATTCCATTGATAACCTGATATTACTTCCATCAAGACGCAACGCATTGGCTTGCTTAGCATCCGCTTGAGTGACTACTGCCGGCAGCAATGGGCCAGAAACCGGTAACGTTTTCAACCAGTCCATAATTTGTTCAAGACTCCATACAGGTTCACCGACTTTCCATAACACAGTAGATGTACCGCGATAACCGTGGCGCATATCATAAGCCAGCACATTAGCTCTTAATGCATTGAATGCCGCCAGTTGCAGTTTTTTAGTAATGGTAGTATGTACCTGATAACCATCTGTGTAAGCATTCTCACCATAACGTTTTATCATTTCCTGACGTACCATTTCTGTGAGATAAGGCGCGGAAAATGCAACCTGGGGTGCATGGTAATTCGCTACTATAGGTTCAGCTCTCGCTTGCTCATATTGTTCTCGGGTAATGTAACCTTCGTCTCGCATCCTTTTTAGTACCACATTACGACGACTCATCGCTCGGTCGTAAGAATAAAGAGGATTAGAAGTAGAAGGTGCTTTTGTCAAACCCGTGATCGTTGCTATTTCACATAAAGTAAGTTGACTGATTTCTTTACCAAAATAGACTTCTGCCGCTGCGCCAACACCATAAGCACGGTAGCCAAGATAAATTTTGTTCAGATATAACTCAATAATCTCATTTTTTGTCAATAATTGCTCAATTCGGATTGCTAAAAACGCTTCTTTTACCTTGCGCATGATGCTGCGTTCTCGACTTAAGAAAAAATCTCTGGCGAGTTGTTGAGTAATAGTACTGGCACCTTGCGAAGCATATCCTGAAGACAACGCAATAAAAACAGCACGTAGAATACCGATAGGATCGACACCATAATGTTCATAAAAACGACTATCTTCAGTAGCAATAAATGCATGGATTAACTGAGGAGGGATTTGGTTCAGAACTAGCGGAATACGACGTTTTTCACCATATTGGGCAATTAATTCACCATCGGCACTGTACACCAACATCGGTGATTGCAATCGAATATCTTTTAACATGGCAACATCGGGCAACTGCTGTTCAATATATTTGTACAAACCAAACATTGAAGCGGCTCCCAATAAAATGCAACAGGTTACAAGGATCAAAAAATACTTTACGAGCTTCACCTAAAATTTTCCATTCAATGCCATTTGGGCAGTTTATAAACAAACCTACTGTAGTATAAATGCAAGCCATAGATCGTGGATACGTTCTTTTGCTGTCTCTCAATACGGAGGTTAAACAGATGTACTCAAAACTATGGCAAGTGGGTCTGGATATTCAAACGAGCTGTGTACGGGCATTAGCTGTAATGCGACGCCGTTACGGTTGGCAGCTCCGTTATTGGTGGCAGCAGGCTTTGCCACCGGGCGTCTTACAAGATGGAAATTTACAGCAGCCCGAGGTACTTAGTGAGATACTTTGTCTGCTACGCCAACACTTACCCAAACGTATTTCATTGCGTATTGCTCTGCCCGCTCAGCGGATACTACAACAAACGATGCTGTTGCCCGATAAACGGTTAAAAGAACCTTCCCGCAGTGAATTTATCCAGCTAAATGCAATTAAACAGCTCCCGCTCAATGGTCAAACGTTAGCACTGGATTATCGGATTGATACAGGCAATAGCACCGAATTATTGATCACCGCAGCACATCAACAGGAAATACAATGTTGGAGTCACTGCCTGCAACAAGCCAATCTACCGCCAGAAGTGATAGATATTACACCTTGTGCGCTGCGCTATATGGTGATAGCGGCAGGGCTATCAACGGAATATATTTTACTCCATCGCCTGGAGAATGAATGGCTATGGGTGTCTCCACTCAGCACCCCCTTTCGCTACGGATTAATTCCACTTACGCAGAATATTTTGAAGCAATTACATCATATTTATCCATCCGAACGGGATAAGCCATTAATGGCATATTACAGCAGCATTGTTGATGAGCTTCCACCGATCAACGCCACAGGATGGTCGCCGTTTTCTATATTTAAGCGACTACAATCCCCCTTACCGGCAATTCCAATGGCTTTTGCCCTGGCGGGTGGACTGGCAATACGAAAAGTGGACTATTGATGTTTCAGGTAAATTTCTTGCCTTGGCGCGCCAGGCAATTAAAACGTCGCTATCACTTTTGGCGTAACCTGTTTTTATTGCAAGCCATCATGTTAATAACAGGAATAATGCTTATTTCGCTGTTATGGCACAGTGAGCATCTGCAACAACAAGTAACAATCAGACTACTGTTACAGCAACAAAAGGTATTATAAACGATTCTCCTTGCAACTCAACAAGGAGCGGAGCATTTAGAACGTATCAAAGCACGTCGCCGCAATCATCAAAAAATACAACATCAAACATATAATTATTTAATATTATTACAACGCTTGTCACGTCTAATTCCTGATAGTTGTTGGTTAATTAAGCTGGAACAACATGATGATCTGCTGGTTCTTGCTGGAATAGGCAACAACTACACTACAATTATTGCTTTTTTACAGAAATTAGTTGCTGAAGATAATCTGTTTAACATTCAACTACATAATCTTAATCAACAGAAAAAAGGGGAGCTGCATTTTGTGATACATGTAAAAGGGTTGTACAAAATGTACAACTTGCAGGAGAAACTCAGGGATGAATAAGAAATTGCAACAATGGTTAGCTAAGCCGGCATGGCAGTTACTGTTTTGGCAATGGAGCCTATTTATAGTGCTAGTGTGCTTTGCCTATCTGTTGGAACTGCAACCAATATGGCAAAAAAGGGCTTCAAAGCAACAGGAACTGGTTACCCAACAGAATAGAGTCTAGCAGACTCGAAAGGAATTGGCATCTTTGCCAACATTATCACTTACTCAACACCAGATTAATGAGCTACTGTCAAAAGAACAATCGCGGGATGCTACACAACATACATTAGAGCTTTTACGAGATCGTGACCAGTGGTGCACAGTCAAAGTAAAGGAAACACAACAATCTTTGTTAACTGGAAAACATAAAGATTGTGAAGGCCGTGTAATAGATTTAAAAACAGATACCACAACAACAACCAATATGTTGATAGAGCATGTTGGCAAATCGCTCACTGCTTTTGGTGGACAAATTGTTCATTGGCAACGGCAAGCACTGCTGCCAGAAAACAGCCTCATACGTCAACATTGGAGTGTCACTGTTGCTATAAATTTTCAAGGATTAATATATTTTCTTTATGATGTTCTAAACATTTATCCTCCCATATTGATTGAACAAATGCATATTACTCGTGAAAAAGACGGACTGATTGTGAAACTAAGGTTAACGGAATTCTCACCCAATGATGGATCGAATGAATAAAACCCCAATACGGCTCGTCGTCCTTATTTTGATGATGCCATCAATCGGCGGAACGAATGATACGATCCCTATTAAAGATCCTTTTCAGCCACTACCGTTGACATCCTGCAACCAAGATATTGACCATCTAAAAAAATGGCGATTACGGGGGATAGTAGGTCGACAAGGTTATCATCATGGTTGGGCATTGACGCCAGAAGGCGGATGGCACAAGCTGGTTGTCGGCAAACTTGTATTAACGAATTGGCGGGTAAGTCATATCGATCAGAGGCAGGTTGAGGTGCGTTATGAAAAAACAACACCACTATGCCTAACAGTGCGCCAAATATTATGGTCGATGCTATCAGGCTCTAACCAATGACGGGTGACACCATGAAATTTTTTCTAGGACTATTTTTGTTAGCAATAAGTAATCTGACTTGTTTAGCAGCACAACAAGATATTTCTGTTAACATGGAATTTCAGGATACGCCAGTCTCTGTCATATTACAGGCTTTAGCCGATTATCAGCAGCTTAATTTGATCACCACAAAGGAAGTCAGTGGCAATCTCAACCTGAGGCTAATTGAGGTTCCTTGGACACAGGCATTGGCCATTATCTTACGAGTCGGAAGGCTACGGGTCGAACATGAAGGTAATGTGATGTTGGTATTTACCGAACAAGAAATTACGGAAAGAGAACAACAGATAGCAAAAATACGAAACCAACAGAAAATACGCCAACAACCGCTAGACAATCTAATATTGACATTACAGCATGCCGATGCAGAACAACTCGCGGAGAGCCTTAGCAGTAGCTACGGCTCGTTAATTTCCGATCAAGGCAGCATAATTGCCGATAAACGAACAAACAGTTTACTTATCCGTGATACTCCAGAGTCTCTGATAACACTAAAAGCCTGGCTGACCGAAATGGATGCGCCCTTACAACAAGTACAATTAGCTGCTCACATTGTCACCATCAGTAGTGAAGATTTACATGAACTAGGAGTACGTTGGGGAATGAAAACTGAAGAAGGAAGCAGCCCACTGAGAATAAATAACTTCAATGTGAGTTTGCCTTTGCAAAATCCGGCTCTGGCGGCGGGTTTTCATGTTGCTCGGATTAGTGGCCGCTTACTGGATCTTGAACTCAGTGCACTCGAACAAGAAAAACAGGTGGACATCATCGCCAGCCCTCGTTTAATCACCTCTCACCAACAAACAGCCAGCATTAAGCAAGGTACTGATATACCCTATGCTGTATCGAGTGGCACAAAAGGGGCTACAACCATTGAATTTAAAGAAGCAGTCCTGGGCATGGAAGTTACACCAAAAATATTTCGTAATGGTCAAATTACACTAAAACTAAAAATTAGCCAGAATGTGCCCGGAATGGCGATTAAACGTGGTGAAGGGGAAGCCTTCGCTATCGACAAACAGGAAATAAAAACACAGATCACAGTAAAGCACGGTGAGACCATTGTTCTTGGGGGTATCTTTCAGCAAAAAAATAATCAAAGGGTGTATAAAGTGCCAGGATTAGCAGATATCCCTCTGTTAGGCGGTTTATTTAAACAAGATGTTCAGCAACAAACTCGGCGAGAATTGGTGATTTTTATTACACCTAAGCTGATCAGTTCTTAAAAAAATATGCATTTGGCATTTATTTGCAATTTTTTATGATTTTGAAGCCTTCTAAATTTGACGCTGCGAAAGATTTAGCTTACAAGTGTTATCGAAAGTTGAAGAAATACATTTCACTTTTTGAGGGTGAAGTTTTTAGGTGTTCATCGTGGGCAAAACTTAGCGCTGCAATAAACATTCGAACACCAAAGGTATCGTTGATTTAAAAACAGCGGTGTTTTTGTCGTTTCTGTCCACTGAAACCGAAGTCAGACTCATCCCACATGAGCTACGGTCCACAGAGAGTGAGGGAAGGATCGCCAAAGTAGGGTGACGAACACGTTGTAGACAACAAATTTACAGTAACAGAGTTTAAGTAATAAGTTTTAACGGATCTAGTTTAGGTCCCGTCGCTGATCTGATTGGCGGGCGGGTTATCATCAACGAATAATCTTAGTAATACCAAAAACATGGCAGAGAAACGCAATATCTTTCTGGTTGGGCCTATGGGTGCCGGCAAAAGCACTATTGGACGTCAATTGGCTCAACAGCTCAATATGGATTTCTTCGACTCCGACCAAGAAATTGAACGACGTACTGGAGCTGACGTAGGCTGGGTGTTCGATGTAGAAGGCGAAGACGGCTTCCGTGATCGTGAAGAAAAAATCATTAATGAACTAACGGAAAAACAAGGCATCGTGCTAGCAACTGGAGGGGGATCTGTAAAATCTAAAGAAACCCGCAACCGCCTGTCAGCTCGTGGCATAGTGGTATATTTAGAGACCACCATAGAAAAACAACTGGCACGTACACAACGTGACAAAAAACGGCCACTGTTACAAGTGAATGAACCTGGGCGAAAGGTACTGGAAAAGTTGGCAGCAGAACGTCGACCTTTGTACGAAGAAATTGCGGACGTTACCCTCCGTACTGACGACCAAAGTGCAAAGTTAGTAGCCAATCAAATCATTAATCTATTGGGGAATGACTGACGTTAGCATCAAGCATCATATGGTTAAAATTACTGTTACACTGGGGAAGCGTAGCTACCCGATTGCTATAGCCTCTGGGTTATTTGGTGATCCGACGGCATTTGTGCCATTGAAAACAGGTGATCAAGCGATGCTGGTGACTAATCAAACGCTGGCTCCTCTTTATTTGGATTCACTCCGGGTAACCTTGGAACTGAGTGGCGTTAAGGTCGATCAGATCATTTTACCTGATGGTGAACAGTATAAATCTTTAGTCGTTCTTGAACAGGTATTCTCTGCACTGTTAGAAAAATCACACGGGCGTGATACTACACTGATTGCCCTAGGGGGCGGAGTAATAGGCGACTTAACCGGTTTCGCTGCCGCATGTTATCTACGTGGAGTACGTTTTATTCAGGCACCTACCACTTTGCTGGCACAAGTGGATTCTTCCGTTGGTGGTAAAACGGCGGTTAACCATCCGCTGGGCAAAAATATGATCGGCGCGTTTTATCAACCTATCTCGGTAGTGATTGATCTTAATTGCCTACAAACCCTACCAATGCGTGAGTTCATTTCTGGCTTAGCTGAAGTGATTAAATATGGCATTACCCTTGATTTTCGGTTTTTTGTCTGGCTAGAAAATAATATCGATGCTTTGTTAGCGCGGGATGTAACAGCATTGAGCTGCTGTATCCGTTGGTGCTGTGAACTAAAAGCAGATGTTGTCTCCACCGATGAACGTGAAGAGAATGGAAGACGTGCGTTACTCAATTTCGGCCACACTTATGGTCATGCTATTGAGGTTAAAATGGGTTATGGTGTCTGGTTACATGGTGAAGCTATAGCCGTAGGTATGCTAATGGCTGCCGAAACCGCACGGCTACTGGGTTGTTTTGCGGAGGCCGATGTTGAGCGTATTAGAAAACTATTATCGAGTGCCCGTCTTCCTATCCACAGGCCAGCGGAAATGACAGCAGGATCTTATTTGACGTACATGAAGCGGGATAAAAAAGTGTTGGTAGGTGAACGTCGTCTGATACTCCCCACAGCCATTGGCCGAGCAGAGATCCGCAGCCGAATATCGAACGATATTGTCCTCACTGCGATTAGAGCCTGTTCCAAATCTTCTTGAGCAACGCTCGCAAGCACCACGTAACACCAAATTCACGCCACGTAGTAGGTTATGCAAGAAGTCTAATGATATGAGTATGATGATGTTGTATCATCAGTGTGATATCTTCTTTCAAATCAATTCACCCGATTGCTGTGGCGGGGAGCTTCATTTTTAGTTGGAGGGATTAAATGGACGATTTAAAGCCGAAAGACGACCTAAAAGCAGACAGCAGTGATCACCGTCCTACACACTTACGGAAATCTTCAAATGGGTCTCAACTCGCCATTTCACATCAACGTATGATGATTGGTATTGGTATTTTAGTCTTGTTATTGATTGTCGTCGCTGTTACTTCTGCTTTAAAAGCACCAACACAGCATGAATTAGCACAGCAGACACCGAATATGGCAACGAAGGAAGTCAATATTCCTGCTATTTCTTCACTAGCATCCAATGCCGATGTTTTGAAAATAGACAGTAGCCATGATACCAAAGGTGTTAAAAACAGTGTCCAGCTACAGGATGTCAGGATACCACCGATTTCTGCAGTTCCCACTGACGCAGCACCCAGGCTTGCAGCCAGTCAGACACAACGTATCGAATTATCGGGCAATATATCTGATGCTCTTTCGGCACATCAGGGTGAGATCTTATCTCACAATACAAACAATACTCCGTTATCAACTGTGCCGGCGCGAGCGACGACTATCTCTTCGTCGAAAGAGACAGTCCAACCCATAGTAGTATCTCCTCCGTCCACTCAGACAACACCTAAACCGAGTGATAATGCAGCCAAAAACCTGATTATGAGTAATAAAAATACGGTAATAACGAGGGATACTGGCACGAAGTTTGGTTCAACCCATATCGTCGGCTCATTGAGAACTGCCCCGAAGCACCATTTTACCTTACAACTGAGCAGTGCATCACGTGCAGATACCCTGAATGCTTATGCCAAACAGCAAAAATTAACCAATTATCAAGTGTATGAGACCAAACATGATGGTAAATCCTGGTATATATTGGTAAGCGGTAACTATGCCTCTTTTACTGAAGCCAAGAGTGCTCTCGCTATGTTACCCGCCGATATTCAAGCAAAAAAACCCTGGATTAAACCTGTGTATCAATTGCAGCAGAATCTGAAAGACTAAAATATTTTATCCAGTACGCTGATAAGCAGGTTTCGCAAGAGGTCTAATCTGTATCTCTGAATGACTAAGTAGCCGACGGCATGAAGAAAAACCGCGCTTTTTTAAAATGGGCTGGTGGAAAATATCAGCTAGTTGATGATGTACGACACCATCTGCCGGCAGGGGAATGTTTAATTGAGCCATTCGTCGGCGCCGGCTCGGTGTTTTTGAATACCGAATACAGGTCTTATATTTTGGCCGATATTAACAACGATCTTATCGAGCTCTATAATATTGTTAAGTTACGAACAAATGATTTTGTGCGTGACGCTCGTGTACTGTTTAGCGGTGAATACAACAACGCTGAACGGTTTTATCTTATTCGTCAAGAGTTTAATACCAGTAAAGATGCTTACCGCCGAACGCTTCTCTTTCTCTACCTTAATCGCCATTGCTACAATGGGTTATGTCGTTATAACTTGAAGGGTGAATTTAATGTACCCTTTGGTCGTTACAAAAAGCCTTATTTTCCTGAAGCAGAGCTGTACTGGTTTGCAGAAAAAGCGCAACATGCCACTTTTATCTGTGAGCATTACCAACAAACTTTATTAAAAGCGACCTGTGGTGCAGTTGTATATTGCGATCCACCTTATGCTCCATTATCAACAACTGCCAATTTTACCTCCTACCACAGCAATAATTTTACTATGGAAGATCAACAAAATCTGGCACGTCTGGCTCACCAACTTTTCAGCCAAAACCAGATTCCGGTACTTATTTCTAATCACGATACTGAATTGACACGAGCCTGGTATTATCAAGCAATACTGCATCAGGTCAAAGCTCGCCGCACTATCAGTAGTAATATTCTTGGTCGTCACAAAGTAAATGAGCTTTTAGCACTCTACAGTTAAACAAATTTTTAATGGCCTTTCATATTTTATTTTTTCGTAAAAATAGATTACTGAGCAAGTAAAAATTTTGGAGAAACAAAATGAAAGAATTTTTAATTGCCCCATCCATTCTGGCGGCAGATTTTGCCCGTTTAGGTGAGGATACAGCCAAAGTACTGGCCTCCGGCGCTGACGTTATTCATTTTGATGTCATGGATAACCATTACGTTCCCAATTTAACAGTCGGCTCCATGGTTTGTCAGTCTCTGCGAAATTATGGCATTCTTGCCCCCATTGATGTGCATTTGATGGTTAAACCTGTTGATCATCTAGCAATAGCTTTTGCTAAAGCGGGTGCCACCTCTATTTCTTTTCATCCAGAAGCCACTAAAGATATCACCTGTACCCTAGCACTAATAAAAAATCAGGGTTGTAAGGTTGGCTTAGTATTCAATCCCAATACGGATCTGAGTTGTCTCGATAATGTAAATGTAATGGACAAATTAGATATCATTTTATTGATGTCAGTTAACCCAGGCTTTGGCGGTCAATCGTTTATTCCGGCAACGCTAGATACATTATGTCAGGTACGAAAACTCATCGATGACGGTGGTTATGATATTCGGTTAGGGGTGGATGGAGGTATTAACACAGCGAACATCTATGAGACAGCAAAAGCAGGAGCAGATATGTTCGTCGCAGGTTCCGCTATTTTCAAACAGCCGAATTATAAAACGGTGATTGAGATGATGCGATGTGAGTTAGCAAAGGTTTTCCCTCCATCTGTAACAGATGTCAATCATTAAGGAAAAATAAAATGAATCAAACAACACAAAAACCCATTGTATTTAGTGGTGCTCAGCCTTCCGGTACATTGACCATTGGCAACTATATGGGCGCCCTGCGTCAATGGGTAAAGATGCAAGACGATTATGACTGTATTTACTGCATTGTTGATTTACATGCTATTACTGTACGCCAAGATGCCCAAACTCTGAGCAAAAGAACGTTAGATATCTTAGCCCTATATTTGGCATGTGGTATCGATCCGCAAAAGAGCACTATTTTTGTGCAATCACATGTCCCCGAACATGCCCAATTAAGCTGGATACTGAACTGCTACACCTATTTTGGTGAGCTAAGCCGGATGACCCAGTTTAAAGATAAATCAACACGCTACGTGGAAAATATCAACGCCGGATTGTTTAGCTATCCAGCACTTATGGCCGCAGATATACTGCTGTATCAAGCCAGCCAAGTGCCCGTAGGCGAAGATCAAAAACAGCATCTGGAACTAAGCAGAGATATTGCTCAACGCTTTAATAAGCAGTATGGCAAGATATTTACTGTCCCTGAACCCTTTATTCCTAAAAATGGAGGAGCAAGGGTGATGTCACTGCAAGAACCACATAAAAAAATGTCTAAATCAGACGATAACACTAATAATATTATTGGATTATTAGAAGATATTGATTCGGTAGAAAAAAAAATCAAACGGGCGGTAACCGATTCTGATGAACCTGCCCTGATCCGCTACGATGTAGAAAAAAAAGCGGGAATATCTAATTTGCTGGATATTCTATCAGGTGTGAGTGGACAACCTATTTCTGAGCTAGAAACACAATTTATAGGCCAAAAATACAGTGATCTAAAAAGCGCAGTGGCTATTGTACTTATTCATATGCTCGGCAATTTACAAGAGCGTTATCGTAAGGAACGTAAAGACGAAAACAATTTAAAAAATATAATGCGCGAGGGAGCGACTAAAGCACAAAAACGCGCACAAGAAACGCTTAAAAAAGTGTACGAGGCAATAGGTTTTGTGACTCCATGATAGACGATATAGTAGTACGATTTAATTTTGGTTACATAATGGATACCATTAAGTATAAATATACGACATGATTCATCTTTATTCTGTACTTATAATAAAATCGTTCTGCTATATTACGTATCTCTCATGATTGATAGGATTGAGTACCCGACTATTAAGGATTTAGAGAATTATGAAAAAAGATATATTTAGAAATATTTGTAATTCGCTTAAAAAAGATGATGAACCGGATAGAAGATGCTTTTATGTTGAAGGTGCACTAAAACCATCAGATGTTCAGATAAACATTGTAGAAGTAGGAAAAATTGATCCGCTCCCCACACAACAAGATATTCAAAAATTGATAGCGATTTCTTCAAAGGCAAAATTCGGTTTAGGAGATAAAACATTATTAGATGAAAACATTCGCGATACACAAGAAATTTCAAGAGATAAGCTACGTGTCATCATCAACGAAGATGCATTATCTATCATATTAACTAATATTAAAAATGCATTAGAACTTTCTGATGACACCACACTTGTACCTCATCTACATAATCTGTTGGTTTACGGTAAAGACCAATTTTTTAACAAACACCAGGATACAGAAAAATTGGAGGGTATGGTTACAACATTAGTCATGATATTACCCTCTCCCCATATTGGTGGTGACTTGATCGTCGAACATAATAAAAAACAATGTATTTTTTCTTCAGAAAATATTGATTGTAACATGATAAAATATACCGCTTTTTATGCTGATTGTCATCACGAGATTAAAAAAACCACACAAGGATCTCGTATCGCTTTAACGTATAATTTAGTGTTAACATCAAAAAATATTGCTGGAAAAAAAAATGAAAATCCTCATCTAGAAAAAGCCATTGGCGAATATTTTAATAGCAAAGAAAATTTAAAACCCTTGCCACTTGTCTATTTTTTAGATCACAGTTACACAGAACACAGTCTGGGATGGAATATATTAAAAGGTCTTGATCGTGTTAATGCCTCTTCTTTTTATATCACTGCAAAAAAAATTGGGGTTCATTCTTCATCTTGCCCTGATAGAAATTTATCATTCGTAGGCGACAATCGGATATGATGAAGATCCACAAGTTGATGAACTCATTGACAATGCAACAATTTTATCCTACTGGATAGATGCCGATAATAAAAAATCACCTTTTTCTGAGTATGATGTTTCAGACGATTATATCTGTTGCAATACAGAAACAGAGGATTTTGTCCCTTTTAATTCAGAATATGAAGAATATACCGGTAACACTGGTAATACTATGGACTATTGGTATCGGCGAGCAGCAATTGTCTTATGGCATACATCAAATCAAATTCCGATGAATTTTTTGTTAAATTATGAAAATGCGATAAAAGAACTGTTGTTGCTGACAACGATACCAGCTCAAGAAGAAAAGGTTATCGAAATTATTCACAAAGCTGGAGAATATTTTCATCAATCTGGCAAACAATATCAGAAAAATGATTTTTCAACTTATAGTCGTATTGGAATATATATTCAAAATAAAGAGTTAGCTCAAGCAATATTGTCCCATTTTAAATGGAAAATACTAGAATATGATATTGTTAATGAACTTATCGCTTTACAAGATCTTTATGGTGTTGCCTGGTGCCTTGAACTTTTAAAAACCTGGAAAAAAGAAAATAAATTTTACCACCACTTTACAAAAAATTAATTTTGAAAAATATCAACTCTTTTATAAAGAGTTTCTTATCCTGTAATGGTGTCGTTCAGATAGCTGAATTATTATTAGATACTCAGAGCGATGCTATAATTAACAATGACAAATACTTGTATCAATATAAAAAATCAATAGACTAAAAAAAACACTACCACAAAGAATAGATTGGGTAAAGGGTATACTACAGACCGCTGTTACCATTAAATATGACAGAATACTCGATAAAATAATTAAACACTTAATATCAAACCCTAAATTATATCCAGAAGTTCATTTATCTAAACTTTTTTATACTAAAAGATGCAATTTCGTCTGACGATTTAGTTTATTATCAATCGCTACAAAACTATTTAATAACAAAGATACAGAAAGAACTCACCTTGGGTTTACAGCATAAAGATAATTTTTCGATCAAAACAGAATTACCTTGTCAATGTGAATACTGCAAAATAACCACGAATTTCTTATGTGCAGAAACTAAAAAAACAAAAATATGGCCCATTCGTGCAGAAATCCTCGATCATATTATGAATATCTTTCAAGATTCTGACTTACCGATTGACCTATCAGTAGAAAAGAAAGGGTCTCCCCATCGACTTATTATGACAAAAAATAGTCGCCTACACCAAGATGCTGAAAAAAAGTTTGACCCATTAAATCATTACTACCAAAAATTCTACAAATAACAGGATCTCCCTTCTCTAGTATGCCAATGCAAAAAACCGGGCAAGCCCGGTTTTTTGTCTGCTCACAGCAATTTTGGTACAACTATTCCGTTTTTTCTACTTGCTCAGATGATTGGGATTCAACCAGTTGGATGTAAGCCATAGGTGCATTGTCACCCGTACGGAAGCCACACTTTAAAACTCGAGTGTAGCCACCTGGACGCGTCGCAAAACCTGGACCTAGATCATTAAACAACTTTGCTACTATTTCGTTATCACGAAGATGATCAAATGCTTGACGATACCTGGCTAAATGCTCAGTCACTGGCTTAATGGCACTTTCCTTGGCTTTCTTGGCTGTATCATACTCGTCGAACTCATCGAGCTTACTATGTTTTTCTTTGAACCTCTTCTTAAGATCCGCTTTGAGACTCTTTTTGAAATTCTCAAGATGTTTCTCGAACCCTATGAGCTTTTGGGCTTCCTCCTGCTCAGATTTATACTCCTCACTTTCAGTTACCAGTTCCTCTAGCTTAGTTTCATATTTTTCTTTCGCGGCTTTGTACTCCTCCTGCTTAGCTTCGTACTCCTTCTTCTTAGCTTCGTAATTCCCTTCGTGAGCTATATAGTCGTTCTTAGCAAGAGTAATTAGTGGTTCAACAACACGACGCAACTCTTTTGCTTTCGGCAAGGTTGTTTTGATCACCTCGTGACGAAGCAAAGAACTGGCCATATTGCGTAACATAGCCTGTCGATGACTGCTATTGCGGTTCAGTTGACGACCACTTTTACGATGGCGCATAACCTTATCCTTTTCAGTAAAACTTTAATCTACGATTGTTATGAGTGTTCTGTTAGATCGTCGGCGATACAAACTGGAGGCCATTTTTCCAAGCGCATGCCTAAAGACAGACCACGTGAAGCCAGCACATCCTTGATTTCAGTGAGCGATTTTTTACCCAAATTTGGCGTTTTCAGCAATTCAACCTCTGTGCGCTGTACCAGGTCACCGATGTACTGGATAGCTTCTGCCTTAAGGCAGTTGGCGGAGCGGACAGTCAACTCCAAATCATCAACAGGGCGCAATAAGACCGGATCAAATTCTGGCTTCGCTTCTTTTTCTTCCGGTTGGCGTACATCACGTAGATCAACGAAAGCCTCCAACTGTTCAGCCAGAATAGTTGCGGCACGGCGAATAGCGTCCTCAGGCTCAATGGTACCATTGGTTTCCATATCAATGACTAACTTATCCAAGTCAGTACGTTGTCCTACACGAGCTGCTTCAACATCGTAGGCAATACGCTCTACAGGACTATAGCATGCGTCCACCAATAAACGACCAATAGGGCGCTCATCTTCTTCCGAATGAATCCGGGCAGAAGCCGGAACATAACCACGACCACGCTGAACCTTAATACGCATACTGATAGACGCATTTTCGTTAGTCAGGTTGCAAATCACTTGCTGTGGCTTGACGATTTCAACATCACCATCATGAGTGATATCAGCAGCCGTCACAGAGCCAATGCCAGACTTATTCAGGGTAAGAATAACTTCATCTTTTCCTTGAATTTTCACCGCCAACCCTTTCAAGTTGAGCAGGATTTCCAGGATATCTTCCTGTACGCCTTCTTTACTACTGTACTCATGAAGTACACCAGCAATCTCAACCTCAGTCACCGCACAACCCGGCATCGATGAGAGCAGAATACGGCGCAGTGCGTTACCAAGAGTATGGCCAAAGCCACGCTCTAAAGGCTCAAGGGTCACCTTAGCGTGCGTCGAAGTGGTTTGCTCGATATCTACTAAGCGTGGTTTTAGAAACTCTGTCACAGAACCCTGCATTGTGTCCTCTCTCTTTGGTACTAAACTTTACTTGGAGTAAAGCTCAACGATCAGGTGTTCGTTAATATCCGCAGGTAAATCAGCACGTTCAGGAATACACTTGAACATACCCATCATCTCAACAGCATTAACTTCCAGCCAAGTTGGCTTTTCACGCTGCTCAGACAGCTCCAAAGCAGCCTTAATACGTTTTTGCGTTTTCGCTTTTTCACGAACGCTGATTTTGTCATTCGGAGATACTTGATAGGAAGCGATGTTGACAACACGCCCATTTACCAATATAGCTTTATGACTCACTAACTGACGTGCTTCAGCACGAGTAGCGCTGAAACCCATGAGGTAAACGAAATTGTCTAGACGACTTTCCAATAGTCGCAACAAGTTCGCACCTGTATTGCCTTTTACACTTGCGGCTTTTTTGTAATAATTACGGAATTGACGCTCCAGAACACCATATATCCGGCGAACTTTTTGCTTCTCACGCAACTGCACACCATAATCAGACAGACGTGGCTTACGTGCACCATGCTGGCCAGGTGGTTGATCAATTTTACACTTGGTATCAATCGCACGGGCACCTGACTTCAGAAATAAATCAGTACCCTCACGACGGCTCAGCTTGAGCTTAGGCCCCAGATATCTTGCCATTTTTTTTCTCCAACAAACCTAGGCGTAGCGCTATACACGACGCTTTTTAGGCGGACGACAACCGTTATGAGGGATCGGAGTCGCATCGGTAATATTAGTGATGCGGAAGCCCGCCGCGTTTAACGCACGGATGGTAGACTCACGACCTGGACCTGGTCCTTTCACCATAACTTCCAGATTCTTGATACCGTAGTCTTTTACTGCCTCAGCGCAGCGCTCTGCTGCAACTTGCGCTGCAAACGGAGTTGACTTACGAGAACCACGGAAACCACATCCCCCTGCCGTTGCCCAACCTAAAGCATTACCTTGACGATCAGTGATGCTAACAATAGTGTTGTTGAAAGAAGCATGGATATGAGCCACACCGTCAGAGACTTGTTTTTTTACACGTTTACGCGTACGAACAGAAACCTTTGCCATTATTTAATCACCCCGATTATTTCTTGATCGGTTTACGCGGACCCTTACGGGTACGTGCGTTGGTCTTCGTACGCTGCCCACGAACCGGCAAACCACGACGATGACGTAAACCACGATAAGCTCCAAGATCCATAAGACGCTTGATATTCAGGGTAACTTGACGACGCAGATCACCTTCTACAACGTATTTGGGCTTAAGCTTGTTATCATCAGACATAACCGACCGGGTAATTTCTTGACGTAACTTCTCGATTTGTTCTTCAGACAGTTCCTTGACCTTAACATTTTTAGCAACACCCGCAGCATCACAGATAGACTGTGAGAGAGTTTTGCCTATACCATAAATTGCGGTTAACGCGATAACAGTATGTTTTTGGTCAGGAATGTTAACGCCTGCTATACGGGCCACTATGCACTCCTAACTATTTTATAAACAATGCCACTCTGAAAAGCCCGTTTTCAGGATACTCAAATGACATCTAGTCATAGACAAAAGATCAGCTGGCTAATCTAGCCAGCTCAATCCAACTTTGCAAGAAAATTATACAAAAATCAGCCTTGACGCTGTTTATGCTTTGGTTCGACACTGCAAATTACACGAACGACACCACGACGCTTAACAACTTTACAGTTACGACACAATTTCTTGACGGAAGCACGAACTTTCATTTTTCTCTCCGTTTTACTTCTCAAACATTCCTGACTAGCGGTTATTGCCTTTCAGGTTTGCTTTTTTTAATGCAGACTCATACTGATTCGACATCATCAGAGTTTGCACTTGTGCCATGAAGTCCATGATAACCACGACAACGATCAACAGTGAAGTACCGCCAAAATAAAAAGGTACTTTCATTGCATCACGCATGAACTCAGGGATCAGGCAGATAAAAGTAATATAAATCGCGCCAATCAAGGTAAGACGCGTCATTACTTTATCAATATACCTAGCTGTTTGTTCTCCCGGACGAATACCTGGTACGAATGCACCGGACTTTTTCAAATTATCCGCTGTTTCACGCGGATTAAACACCAACGCAGTGTAAAAGAAACAGAAGAAAACAATTGCCGACGCATACAGCAGTACGTAAAGCGGTTGCCCTGGTTGTAAATACATTGAAATAGTCGTTAGCCAATTCCAACCCGTACCACCACCAAACCAAGAGGCAATAGTTGCGGGGAACAAAATTATACTGGAAGCAAAGATTGCCGGGATAACCCCAGCCATATTTACTTTCAACGGTAAATGTGTACTCTGTGCTGCATAAACACGACGACCTTGTTGGCGTTTCGCATAGTTAACAACAATACGCCGCTGACCACGCTCGATGAAAACAACAAAAAAAGTAACTGCAAACACCAATATTGCAACCAACAGCAACAGAAGAAAATGCAGATCACCTTGCCGAGCTTGCTCAACGGTATGACCCACTGCTGATGGCAGTCCCGCTACAATACCAGCAAAGATTATGATTGAAATACCGTTGCCAATACCTCGTTCAGTAATTTGTTCACCTAGCCACATAAGAAACATGGTTCCAGTAACCAGGCTCACAACAGCGGTGAAATAAAAAGCAAAACCGGGATTCAGCACCAAACCCTGCATACCAGGCATATTCGGCAATCCGGTAGCAATACCGATCGATTGGAATATCGCCAATACCAATGTACCATAGCGAGTATACTGACTAATCTTCCGACGACCGGCCTCACCCTCCTTCTTTATCTCTGCTAACGCGGGATGAACTAGCGTTAACAGTTGGATAACGATCGATGCCGAAATATACGGCATAATACCCAAGGCAAAAATTGAAGCACGACTGAGAGCACCACCAGAGAACATATTAAACATTTCAATGATAGTGCCCCTCTGTTGCTCGAGCAATTTAGCAAGCACAGTGGCATCGATACCAGGGATCGGAATAAAAGAGCCGATACGGAAAACAATAAGCACACCGATAACAAACAACAGTCTGCGTTTCAGCTCACCTAACCCGCCTTTAGCACTTTGAAAATCTAGTCCCGGTTGCTTGGCCATCTGCTACTTATTCCTCAATTTTGCCGCCAGCGGCTTCAATAACAGCACGGGCACTGGGGCTGATACGCAAACCATGAAGAGTTATTGCACGATTGATTTTACCAGGAAGCACAACTTTCACAGATTCAACTTCGGTATCAACAACGTTAGCCGCTTTCAGTGTACCCAAATCAATGACGTCGCTTTCCATTTTAGCCAGTCTGGACAAACGAACCTCTGCGATCACTATTTTCTCAATTTTACCGCCAGCAGCTTCAATAGCAGCTTGAGCGCCTTTAGTAACACGCAGATCACCCAAAGTCGCTTCACGAGCACTTTTGGCAACACGCAGACTACGTAAAGTTATCGCACGATTGATTTCACCAGAAAGAATGATTTTTACAGATTTAACCTGGGTACCAATAATATTAGCGGCTTTTAGTGCGTCCAGGTCGATTAGCTCAACTTCCATTGACGCCAGTTCAGAAAGACGAACTTCCGCTACAAACTCCGCTTTACGAGAAACAAAACCAAACTTTGGCAAACGACGCTGCAGAGGCATCTGACCGCCCTCAAAACCACGACGCACGCCACCGCCCGATCGCGAATTCTGACCTTTATGACCACGACCGCAGGTCTTACCTAGGCCAGAACCAATGCCACGACCTACACGCTTTGGCGCATGCTTAGCACCTTCAGCCGGAGACAGAGTATTTAAACGCATTACTTACTCTCCTCAACATTTGCTTTTTTAACAACTCTAACCATGTAAGAAACCTGCTCTACCATACCACGTATGGAAGGAGTGTCTTCACGCTCTACAGTATGACCAATGCGACGCAGTCCTAAACCAACAAGCGTCTTCTTATGCTTAGGTAAACGACCGATAGAGCTGCGAGTTTGAGTTATTTCAATCATAGTCTTTGCCATGGTCATTCACACCCTAGAATTTCTTCAACGGTTTTACCACGCTTCGCAGCGACCATTTCTGGAGACTTCATCCTTTCCAAGGCAGCAAAAGTTGCACGAACCACATTGATTGGATTAGTAGAACCATAAGTCTTAGATAATACTTCACGAACCCCTGCAACCTCCAGAACAGAGCGCATAGCGCCACCGGCAATAATACCGGTACCTTCGGAAGCGGGTCGCATAAACACATTAGACCCCGTATGAGCACCCTTAATAGCGTACTGCAGAGTACCATTATTCAACGGAACGTTAATCATAGAGCGACGGGCTTTTTCCATCGCCTTTTGGATTGCTGCTGGAACTTCGCGGGCTTTGCCATAGCCAAAACCAACACGACCATTACCATCACCTACAACTGTAAGTGCGGTAAAGCTGAAAATACGACCACCTTTTACGGTTTTAGATACGCGGTTCACCGCAATCAGCTTTTCTTGCAGTTCACCAGCTTGTTTTTCGGTGTGAGCCATCTTACATTTACCTTAGAACCGAAGGCCAGCTTCACGGGCAGCATCTGCCAGTGCCCTGACTCGACCATGATATTGGAAACCGGAACGGTCAAAAGATACGCTCTTGATATCTTTTTCCAACGCGCGTTCAGCAACAACCTTACCGATTACTGCTGCTGCATCTTTGTTACCAGTATATTTCAACTGCTCTTTAATAGCTTTCTCCACTGTAGAGGCTGCTACCAAAACTTCAGAACCGTTTGGGTCGATAACCTGCGCATACATATGGCGCGAGGTACGGTGTACCACCAGGCAAGTCGCACCCAGTTCTTTTAATTTGCGTCGTGTACGGGTCGCACGACGGATACGAGCTGCTTTCTTATCCATAGTGTACCTTATTTTTTCTTAGCCACTTTAGTACGCACGACTTCATTGGCGTAACGGACACCTTTGCCTTTATAAGGCTCAGGACGACGGTAGGCACGCAGATCTGCTGCAACCTGACCAACAACCTGTTTATCAGCGCCTTTTAGCACGATTTCAGTTTGGCTCGGACACTCGGCAGTGATGCCTATTGGGAGCTCATGATCAACGGGATGAGAAAAGCCTAGGGCCAAATTTATCCTGTTACCCTCAACTTTGGCACGATAACCCACACCTACCAGTTGTAGCTTCTTGGTGAAGCCTTCGGTGACACCAACAACCATAGCACTAACCAGTGCACGAGCAGTACCCGCCTGTGCCCAACCTTCTATAGCACCCTCGTGTGAAGCAAAAACCAATGTATTTTCTTTATGCTCAACAACAACGGCACTATGGATTGTACGAGTCAACTCGCCATTTTTACCCTTAATCGAAATAACCTGACCGTTGAGTGTTACCTCTACGCCGGCAGGAATAACGACGGGTGCTTTTGCAACACGAGACATTCTTTCCTCCCGAATTAAGCTACGTAGCAGATAATCTCGCCGCCAATTTCGGCTTCACGAGCTGCACGATCAGTCATGACACCTCGAGAGGTAGAAACAACAGCGATGCCTAAACCAGCCATAACCTTTGGTAGCTTATCTTTTTTCTTGTAGATGCGCAAACCCGGACGACTGACACGTTGAATAGTTTCTACGACTGGCTTCCCCTCAAAGTACTTGAGTTCCAGTTCCAAGGTAAGTTTAGATTCCCCAGTAACACAGAAATCTTCAATGAAACCCTCCTTTTTCAGCACCATAGCAATAGCTATTTTCAGCTTAGAGGAAGGCATAGTGACCGTGACTTTGTTCGCGGCCTGACCGTTGCGGATACGGGTCAGCATATCTGCGATCGGATCTTGCATGCTCATTTGTCTTTACTCCCGTGATTCTCAATGGGTAATGATTACCAGCTAGCCTTTCTAAGACCCGGTATTTCACCGCGCATCGCGGTTTCACGGACTTTCATGCGGCTCAAGCCAAACTTTCGCAGGTAAGCATGCGGACGGCCAGTTTGGCGACAGCGATTACGCTGGCGAGACGGACTGGAATCACGCGGTAAAGTTTGCAGTTTAAGAACAGCAGCCCGACGCTCTTCGTCACTCCAATGCGCTTCGGACGCTTTACCCTTACTAGCAATGATATCTTTCAACTCCGCGCGTTTTTCCCGGTATTTAGCAGCCAGTGCCAAGCGTTTTACTTCACGTGCTTTCAATGATTGCTTAGCCATGAGTTGTAACCTTACCTTCCTTGCGGACTGGAAATGGGAAATCGTCGCGGAATGGGAATTTAAAAGCAGTCAGCAACTCGTAACCATCCTTATCGGATTGTGCAGTAGTAGTAATGGTGATATCCAAACCACGCATGCGATCGATTTTGTCGTAGTCAATTTCTGGAAAGATAATTTGCTCGCGCACACCCATACTATAATTTCCATTACCATCAAATGACTTAGCAGATAAGCCACGGAAATCACGAATACGAGGTACAGCAATGAAAATGAGGCGCTCAAAAAACTCCCACATACGCTTGCCGCGCAGGGTCACCTTACAACCGATCGGATAGCCTTGACGAATTTTGAAGCCTGCAACCGATTTACGGGCTTTAGTCATCAACGCCTTTTGACCGGAGATAGCTGCCAAATCATTCATCGCACTATCCAACAATTTTTTGTCGGAAACAGCCTCACCAACACCCATATTCAAGGTGATTTTTTCAATCCTAGGGACTTCCATGATAGAGCTGTAGCCAAGCTTAGCCTTTAATTCTGGGGCTACCTTTTCTTTGTAACAATCATGCAGTTTCGCCATCGTATTATTCCAAATTACTTGCTAATTTTTTCGCTAGGAACAGTTTCACCATTAGATTTAAAGAAACGCACTTTTTTACCTTCTTCAAACCTAAAGCCCACACGATCAGCCTTACCCGTTTCCGTGTTGACCAGTGCAACATTAGAAACCTGAATCGCCGCTTCTTTTTCAATAATACCACCTGGTTGACTCTGGTTCGGAGCCGGCTTTTGATGCTTTTTAACCAGATTAATACCGTCAACAATGACTTTACCAGAAGATAAAACATTCGTTACTTTACCGCGCTTACCTTTATCTTTTCCGGTTAGCACGATAACTTCGTCATTACGACGGATTTTCGCTGCCATGGTTCGCTCCTTAGAGTACTTCTGGTGCCAGAGAAATAATTTTCATGAACTTGTCACTACGTAGTTCACGAGTCACCGGTCCAAAAACACGGGTACCAATCGGCTGCTCGCTGCTATTGTTTAAAATAACACAAGCGTTACCATCGAAGCGAATGACAGAACCGTCAGGGCGACGTACACCCTTCTTAGTGCGCACAACTACCGCTTTCATTACATCGCCTTTCTTCACCTTGCCACGGGGAATCGCTTCCTTGATGGTAATTTTGATGATGTCGCCGATGTGTGCGTAGCGGCGGTGTGAGCCACCTAGAACCTTGATACACATTACGCGGCGCGCGCCAGAGTTGTCGGCCACGGCTAGCATAGTCTGTTCTTGGATCATGTTAGTGCTCCGCTAATATCAACTATCATTTAGACCCCAAACAGGCACATCAGAGCCCAAGATAGGCCGGTTAAAAACCCAGTAAACTAGGGCGCAGCATTGTAACACTGCTCCCAGATTATGGGTAGACAAAATGAACGACCCATTTTTTGAGCCGTTTTTTGAGTAGCGACGTTAATTAAAGAATCGCTTTCTCTACAACTTCAACAAGTGTCCAAGATTTAGTCTTTGACAGTGGACGGCATTCGCGGATCTTCACCACGTCACCAATACCACATTCATTGTCTTCGTCATGTACATGCAATTTCGTCGTACGTTTGATGAATTTACCATAAACCGGATGCTTCACCATTCGCTCAATAGTAACAACGATAGATTTCTCCATTTTGTCACTTACCACACGACCTTGCTTCGTACGGATCTTTTTCTCAGTCATGACACACCCGCTTTTTAGCCTCTTCAGTCTTTTCAGTCAGTACAGTCTTAACACGTGCGACCTGTCGCCGCCCTTGTTTCAACAGGTGAGTTTGCTGTAACTGACCACCGGCTGTTTGCATGCACAGGTTAAACTGTGCACGCAACAGGCTGAGCAGTTCAGTATTCAGCTCTGTAATGCTTTTTTCACGCAGCTCTTGTACTTTCATTACATCACCGTCTTGGTTACAAACGTGGTCCCAACAGGCAACTTTGCTGCCGCCAGCTTAAATGCTAGACGGGCGACATCTTCAGGAACACCAGCCATTTCAAATAACATTTTTCCTGGCTTAATCAAAGCAACCCAATACTCTACGTTACCTTTACCTTTACCCATTCGTACTTCTAGCGGTTTTTGCGTGATCGGTTTATCAGGAAATATACGGATCCAAACTTTACCTTGACGCTTGATTGCACGTACCAGCGCACGACGGGCTGCTTCAATTTGACGCGCCGTTATGCGGCAACAGCCGCAAGCCTTCAAGCCAAACTCACCGAAACTAACATCCCTACCACGCGCCAGACCACGGTTACGGCCCTTCTGCATCTTACGGAATTTTGTACGCTTTGGTTGTAACATCAGCGATTCTCCTTACTTACGGCCTTTACGCTGCTGCTTTTTAGGCTGAGCAGCCGGTTCCGGTTGTTCAACAGCAGTCATGCCACCCAAGATCTCACCTTTGAAGATCCATATCTTAACGCCGATAATACCGTAAGTAGTGTGCGCCTCAGATGTATCGTAATCGATATCCGCACGCAGTGTATGCAACGGAACACGACCTTCACGATACCATTCGGTACGCGCAATTTCAGCACCACCAAGACGGCCACTGACGTTAATTCTGATGCCTTTCGCGCCAAGACGCATAGCGTTCTGTACAGCACGCTTCATCGCACGACGGAACATAACACGGCGTTCCAACTGTGAAGTGATGCTATCAGCCACCAATTTTGCATCTAATTCCGGTTTACGAATTTCGGAAATATTAATCTGCGCCGGTACGCCAGCAATATCTGCTACCATCTTACGCAGTTTTTCGACGTCTTCACCTTTTTTACCGATAACAATGCCCGGCCTAGCAGTGTGGATAGTCACACGAATGCTTTTTGCAGGGCGTTCGATAACGATACGAGAAACAGACGCCTTCGCCAGTTCCTTATACAAGAATTGACGAACTTTAAAATCGCCGTCCAGGTTGTCAGCGAATTCTTTGGTATCTGCGTACCAGGTAGAGTTCCAGCGTTTGACAATACCTAGCCGAATACCATTAGGATGTACTTTCTGACCCATTGCTAGTCTCCAACAAAGTCTCGGCGATTATCGGACACAACCACAGTAATATGGCTGGTACGCTTCAGGATACGATCTGCTCGACCTTTTGCACGCGGCATAGTGCGCTTCATGCTAGGACCTGCGTCTATGAAAATTTTTGTGACCGTAAGCTCATCAACATCAGAGCCATCGTTGTGTTCTGCGTTAGCAATGGCAGACTCCAATACTTTTTTAACCAAACCAGCTGCTTTTTTGTTGGTGTAAGTTAGAGTTTCCAGAGCTTGCGACACTTTCTTACCGCGAATCAAATCCGCCACAAGACGAACCTTCTGAGCAGAAGAACGAGCGTGGCGATGTTTAGCGATAGTTTCCATCTCTTCCTCCTACCTTAGCGTTTTTTAGCCTTTTTGTCGGCCGCATGGCCGCGATAAGTACGGGTTGGCGCAAATTCACCCAATTTATGTTCGATCATCTCTGAGGAAACAAATACCGGAACATGCTGACGACCATTATGGACAGCGATGGTCAAACCGACCATTTCTGGAAGGATCATTGAACGACGGGACCAAGTTTTAACTGGTTTTTTGTCTCCGCTTTCCACCGCTTTCTTTACCTTCTTCAGCAAGTGATGGTCTATAAAGGGACCTTTCTTGAGAGAACGTGGCATGGCTTATCCTCTAATAATTACTTTTTACTGCGGCGATGTACGATGAATTTATCAGTACGTTTGTTGCTACGCGTTTTTTTACCTTTGGTCTGAACGCCCCACGGGGTTACTGGGTGCTTACCAAAATTACGCCCCTCACCACCACCATGTGGGTGATCGACCGGGTTCATTGCTGTACCACGAACGGTAGGACGAATACCACGCCAGCGGCTGGCTCCCGCTTTACCCAATTGACGCAACATATGCTCAGCATTACCCACTTGACCTAAAGTAGCACGACAAGCAGATAAAACCTTACGTATTTCGCCAGAACGCAGACGCAGAGTGACATAAGGACCATTACTCGCAATAATCTCAACGTACGCACCAGCAGAACGTGCCAATTGACCGCCTTTACCCGGTTTCATCTCTACGTTATGAACTTTTGATCCCATTGGGATATTGCACATAGGTAGAGTATTTCCTAATTTAATTGCGGCATCGACACCCGATTGGATTACATCTCCCGCTATTAGCCCCTTTGGTGCTAGGATATAACGACGTTCGCCATCCGAATACAAAACCAACGCGATATTGGCAGAACGGTTCGGATCGTACTCCAGGCGCTCAACCTTAGCAGGGATACCGTCTTTATTACGTTTGAAGTCAATGAGACGATAATGTTGCTTATGGCCACCACCGATATGACGGGTGGTGATACGACCCTGGTTGTTACGGCCACCGCTTTTGCTTAATTTTTCAAGCAGCGGAGCATAGGGTTTACCCTTATGTAACTCAGGGCTGACCAATTTAACAACGTGACGACGACCCGGAGATGTAGGTTTACATTTAACAAGTAGTGCCATTGTTTACTCTCCTTCGATTTACTTTGCGTCGTTAATGAAGTCCAGCCTGTGGCCTTCTTTCAGGGTGACGTAAGCTTTTTTCCAATCACTACGCTGACCAACACGTTGACCCCGACGCTTAGTTTTGCCTTTCATCAGCAAGGTATTTACGTCTTTGACTTTGCTTTCAAACAGTTTATCAATCGCAGCGTTGATTTTTGTTTTTAGCAGGCCGGCATATCTAATCGATTTTAAATCCTTTAGCTCTTTTTCTGTCGGCCTGTCCAAATCTGTCAAAACTTTTCTAAATCCTGGTTTGGTCTTAGATTCAGCTTTAGAAAACAGTTCATCCATCGCAGCTTTGGTTTCTGTTTTAAGCGCATTGCGGGTTTCAAACAGCTCACTAACCACAGTATCAATTTCTGTATCAGTGGGTATTATAAACAGTTTATCTATCGAAGCCTTCAGTTCTGATTTAGTCAGGAATTTAGCTCCAGAAAACAGACCTTCCAGTGCTTTTCGAATTTCCTTTTCAGTTTTAATCTGTTTATATAATAAGGCTTTTTGGAAGTCTGTTTTATTCACATTGTCAACGCCAGAAAACAGTTTATCCAAAGCGTTATCGATTCCTGTTTTAGGTGCCTTTCTGATTTCACACAATTTATACGCCTCTGCTTTGACTTCTGTTTCAGTCACCTTTTCTTTGGTTTTTCTGAACAGTTCATTCATAACAGTGGTAATTTTTGTTTTAAATGCACCTGTAGCTGCGAACAATTTATGCAGTTCCACCACAATTTCTGCATCGCTCAAGAAATCCAGGCTATTTACCGCCGTGCTGACCTGTGCAGAAGTTGCCTCACCAGTGTCAAGAAACAATTCATTCACTGCCGCTTTAATTTCTGCTTTGGTCGCGTCTTTAGCAACTTTAACAACAATAGTATTATTTTTCTCCATTACTACAGTCGCCTTCTCAGAGACCAATGGAGCACGTAACACTTTTAGCAAACGCTCTTCAGGAATCATGCCAGCATCTCCTCAACTTGCTTCACCGCATCAGTAGTCATCACCACTGTATCAAAAGCGATCAGGCTAACTGGATCGATACTCGCAGCGTTGCAAACATCGACTTTGTATAGATTGCGAGCGGCCAAATACAACGTTTCATCAATTGCATTCGTTACAATCAGTACGTCTTTTAGATCCATTTCTTTAAGCTTTTGCACCAGCAACTTGGTTTTAGGTGCCGCAATAGAAAACTCTTCGACAAGGACCAGACGATCTTGACGTACAAGCTCTGATAAGATACATGTCATCGCACCACGATACATTTTTTTATTTACTTTTTGACTGTGATCCTGAGGTTTCGCAGCGAAAGTGACACCACCAGAACGCCAAACAGGGCTTTTTACAGAACCTGCTCGCGCACGGCCTGTCCCCTTTTGACGCCAGGGCTTCTTACCTGAACCCACTACTTCAGCGCGAGTTTTCTGAGCACGAGTACCTTGACGGGATCCTGCTGCATAAGCAACAACAACCTGATGTACCAGCGCTTCATTGAAATCACGCCCGAAGGTAGTTTCGGAAACAGTCAGCACGCCTGACGCGTCTTTTATTACCAATTCCATTCTATCTCCTCGACGCTACGCCTTGACAGCCGGTTTAACGATCAGATTGCCACCGGTCGCTCCCGGTACAGCACCTTTGACTAGCAATAGGTTGCGTTCAACATCAACACGCACTACATCCAGGCTTTGAATGGTTACGCGTTCATTACCTAACTGGCCGGCCATTTTTTTGCCTTTGAATACTTTACCCGGAGTCTGGTTTTGGCCGATAGAACCCGGAACACGGTGAGACAGGGAGTTACCGTGGGTAGCATCCTGAGTGCGGAAGTTCCAACGTTTTACCGTACCTGCAAAACCTTTACCTTTAGATGTTCCGGTAACATCGACTTTTTTAATATCTACGAAAATTTCGACGCTAATTTCGTTGCCAACAGTATACTCATGGCTTTCTGCAGAACGGAATTCCCACAAACCACGACCTGCTTTTACACCCGGTTTTTCACCCGTTTCTAAACCCATTCTTTTACGCGCATCTTCACGCGTTTCACGCGTTTTACGCGCTTTTTTGCTCACTGTTCTACCCAGTTTTACTTTACCCGCTTCGGCAAAGTGACCCGCCGCAGGTTTGTTCACACGACTTGCTTTTTTACTACCAGTAGTGACCTGAATGGCACAATAGCCATCGGTATCCAGGGTTTTAACCTGAGTCACCCTGTTTGCTTCCACTTCGATAACAGTTACCGGGATTGAAACACCTTCTTCGGTGAAGATACGTGTCATACCCAGTTTTTTACCAACTAAACCAATCATTGTTTCAACCTCTCAATCGTTCAATGACCTGATTAACTCAAGCTAATCTGCACATCGACACCAGCAGCGAGGTCAAGACGCATCAAAGCCTCAACGGTTGTCTCGGTTGGTTCAACGATATCAACCAGACGCTCATGAGTACGAATTTCATATTGATCGCGCGCGTCTTTATTGACATGCGGAGAAGTCAAAATAGTAAAACGCTCCTTACGGGTTGGCAATGGGATCGGTCCACGAACCCGCGAACCAGTACGTTTTGCAGTCTCGACGATTTTTCCTGTTGATTGATCGATCAAATGATGATCAAACGCTTTCAGGCGGATACGGATCCTTTGTTTCTGCATGAGACCAAAGCTCCAATTATTTATAAAACGTAAATAACCACCACCCACATCCTCCGATTAACGGGGAGAAGAGCGCAGTCGTTCAACATATAACTCCCCTATCGGGAGTATTTGTTTGCTGACATTATTAAGATACTGAGTGCCAGACTAACTTTATGACCCACCAAGACCAGGCGAGCCAGCGGGATTATACGTAAATCAAGATAGGAAGCAAGACAGTGTTGACAATCTTTGTAATAAAAAAACGAAAAGGGCACCGAAGTGCCCTTCTACTGCTTAGAAATTACTGGATAATCTTAGCAACAACACCCGCACCGATAGTACGACCACCTTCACGAATCGCAAAATGCAATCCTTCATCCATTGCTATCGCATGGATCAAGGTAACCTCCATCTCGATGCTATCACCTGGCATCGCCATTGCTACACCTTCTGGCAATTCAATAGCACCGGTTACATCAGTAGTACGGAAATAGAACTGTGGACGGTATTTATTGACAAAAGGAGTGTGACGACCACCTTCTTCTTTGGTAAGAACATAAATCTTTGCTTTGAACACAGTATGAGGTTTGATGCTACCTGGTTTACATAAGACTTGCCCACGTTCAATCTCTTCACGTTTAATACCACGTAACAAGACACCAACATTCTCACCCGCGAGGCCTTCATCGAGTAGTTTGCGGAACATCTCGATACCGGTAGCGACACTCTTAACCGTATCTTTAATACCAACGATTTCTACTTCATCACCCTTTTTAATAATACCTCGTTCTACACGACCGGTTACTACCGTACCACGGCCCTCGATACTAAACACATCTTCAATGGGTAACAGAAATGGCTTGTCAACATCACGTTTTGGCTCAGGGATATAGCTATCTAGATAATCAGCAAGCTCGATGATTTTCGCTTCCCATTTTTCCTCACCTTCTAGTGCTTTTAGTGCTGAACCTCGTACAACTGGCGTGTCCTCACCGGGGAACTCGTACTGAGTAAGAAGCTCACGAATTTCCATTTCAACCAATTCTAGTAGTTCTTCGTCATCAACCATATCGCATTTGTTCATAAATACGATCATGTAAGGCACACCAACCTGACGACCTAACAGAATGTGCTCACGCGTCTGTGGCATTGGGCCATCTGTTGCGGCAACAACCAAGATTGCCCCATCCATTTGAGCCGCACCGGTGATCATATTTTTTACGTAATCGGCATGTCCTGGGCAGTCAACGTGCGCATAGTGACGAGTCGGAGTATCATATTCAACATGAGAAGTATTGATGGTGATACCCCGCGCTTTTTCTTCCGGCGCGTTATCTATCTCATCAAATGCGCTAGCGGTACCGCCGTATGTTTTGGCCAATACTGAGGTAATAGCAGCAGTTAGGGTAGTTTTACCGTGGTCAACGTGGCCAATAGTACCTACGTTAACATGGAGCTTTTTACGTTCAAATTTTTCTTTAGACACGATTATTTCCTCACTCTAGTGCTCTTTGTTAAAGAAAGAACACTGAATCTAAATTTTAAAATCGCAAGCTTATTTAGCATTACGAGCTTCGATAATGGTACAAGCGACGTTCTGCGGCGCTTCATCGTACTGCTGAAATTCCATGGAGTAAGAAGCACGCCCCTGAGTCTGAGAACGCAGGTCAGTAGCATAACCGAACATTTCAGCCAACGGAACCTTAGCACGAATTGTCTTACCGGCAGCCGTATCTTCCATACCTTCGATCATACCACGACGACGATTCAAGTCACCGATAACATCACCCATATAGTCTTCTGATGTTTCAACCTCGACTTTCATGACGGGTTCCAACAAAACGGGTTTTGCTTTCATGAAACCCGCTTTGAACGCCATCAAACCTGCGAGTTTAAACGCAAGCTCCGAGGAGTCGACCTCATGGAAAGAGCCATCGAACAGGGTTACTTTAACGTCAACGATGGGGTAACTAGCCAAAACACCTGTCTTCAGCTGTTCTTTAATGCCTTTTTTTACCCCTGGGATGTATTCTTTTGGAATAACACCACCAACGATTTTATTAACAAATCTATAGCCTTCTTCTATATCTACTTCGTATCTTGCTCTTTCTTTTTCATCTTCTTCTTCATTGAAACTCAATGGTTCAATTTTTAGCCACACATGACCAAATTGACCACGACCACCCGACTGTTTGGCATGTTTTCCTTCTTGCTCAACAGTGGCCCGGATAGTTTCACGGTAAGCGACCTGAGGTTTACCAACGTTTGCTTCCACATTAAATTCACGGCGCATACGATCAACCAAAATCTCTAAATGCAATTCACCCATGCCAGAGATGATAGTTTGACCCGATTCCTCGTCAGTCCTTACACGAAAGGAGGGATCCTCTTTCGCCAAACGCCCTAAAGCCATACCCATTTTTTCCTGGTCGGCCTTGGTTTTCGGTTCTACAGCAACAGAGATAACCGGTTCTGGGAACTCCATTCGTTCAAGGATGATTACACTGTTCGGGTTCGGATCACATAAAGTCTCACCTGTCGTCACATCTTTCAGACCAATAGCGGCGGCAATATCACCCGCATGTACTTCTTTGATCTCTTCACGCTTATTAGCATGCATTTGCACAATACGGCCAAAGCGTTCACGCTGCCCTTTTACTGAGTTTAATACCGTATCACCGGACTTAACCACACCAGAATAAACGCGGAAGAAAGTAAGATTACCTACAAAAGGATCGCTGGCGATTTTAAAAGCCAATGCAGAAAACGGTTCTTCATCGCTAGATTGGCGCTCGGCGGGAGTATTATCACTCAACATCCCACCAATTGCTGGAACATCAGTGGGCGCTGGCAAATATTCGACAACAGCATCCAGCATGGCTTGTACGCCTTTATTTTTAAAGGCAGAACCACAGGTAACCAGGATGATCTCATTCCTCAATACCCGATCACGTAAACTTTTTTTGATCTCTTCTTCGGTCAGAGAATTACTGTCGGCGAAGAATTTATCCGTCAGTTCATCCGAAGCTTCAGCGGCGGCTGCAACCAGATGTTCACGCCATTCGTCAGCCAATGCTTGCATATCGGCCGGGATATCCTGATATTCGAAAGTAACTCCTTGATCAGAGTCATTCCAGTTGATGGCTTTCATTTTCACCAGATCGATAACACCGGTGAAATTATCTTCTGCACCTATAGCTAGCTGAATTGGCACTGGATTTGCGTTCAAACGATCTCGTAGCTGCCCAACAACACGTAGGAAGTTAGCACCCATACGATCCATTTTGTTGACGAACGCGATACGTGGAACTTTATATTTATTCGCCTGACGCCATACAGTTTCAGACTGTGGTTGAACACCACCCACAGCACAATAAACCATCACTGCGCCATCAAGAACACGCATGGAACGTTCCACTTCGATAGTGAAATCAACATGCCCTGGGGTATCAATAATGTTGATGTGATGAGATGCAAACTGTTCGGCCATACCAGACCAAAAGCAGGTAGTCGCAGCAGAAGTAATGGTGATCCCTCGCTCCTGCTCCTGCTCCATCCAGTCCATCGTTGCCGCCCCGTCATGCACTTCACCGATTTTATGATTTACACCGGTATAGAACAAAATACGCTCGGTAGTGGTTGTCTTACCAGCATCGATATGCGCACTGATACCGATATTGCGATAGTGCTCAATGGGCGTTTTACGGGCCATTTAATTTCTCCTAAAAACGTTCAGGTTAACCCATACCAAACCTGCTACTGCAGTGTTGCCATGGTTAGCATACTCCTGCTTAGTGATCAGCAGATGATAGTGAAATCACCAGCGGTAGTGGGCGAACGCTTTGTTAGCCTCGGCCATACGGTGAACATCTTCACGTTTTTTAACGGCAGCACCTTTGTTTTCTACTGCGTCGGACAATTCATTCGCTAGGCGCAAAGCCATTGATTTATCACCACGTTTACGCGCAGAATCAACGATCCAACGCATTGCCAAGGCATTACGGCGAACCGGACGGACTTCAACTGGCACCTGATAAGTAGAGCCACCGACACGACGCGACTTAACTTCTACCGTAGGACGTACATTGTCCAGCGCGACTTCAAAAGCTTCTAGATAATTTTTACCAGAGCGTTGAGCCAGGGTTTCCAGCGCGCTGTAGACGATGGCTTCAGCAGTAGATTTTTTACCATCTACCATCAGGATATTAACAAATTTGGCCAGTAGCTCAGATCCGAATTTAGGATCTGGCAAAATTTTACGTTGACCAACAACACGACGACGTGGCATGGAAATAACTCCGTTGTTAATTCAGGGTTGTCCAAAACTCTACGAGTTTATTTTGACATTAGAATGAAAATGTTTGGCCTTACTTAACGGAGAACCATTAAGATTTGGGCTTCTTCACACCGTATTTGGAACGTGCCTGTTTACGGTCTTTAACGCCCGAGCAGTCGAGTGCACCACGAACGACATGGTAACGAACACCAGGTAAGTCTTTAACACGACCACCACGAGTCAGAACCACTGAGTGCTCCTGCAGGTTATGGCCTTCACCACCGATATAAGAAGTCACTTCGAAACCGTTAGTTAAACGCACACGACACACTTTACGCATCGCAGAGTTAGGTTTTTTCGGTGTGGTGGTATACACGCGGGTACAAACACCACGTTTTTGCGGGCAAGCCTCCAGAGCAGGAACGTTGCTTTTCACAACCTTCCTGCTGCGGGGCTTACGAACCAGCTGGTTAATCGTTGTCATTATTAAACAAGCTCCTAATTTTTTTTCTGTGTAAACGGTGACAAATCTTCCTCCCTATGCATAGCTGGCAAAGTAAGAGGACGCAGAATTCTATGGCTGACAATGCAAGGAGTCAAGAAATATACAACATTGCCTGGGCTGTTATACCCTGTGGTGTTTACCATGCCAAGTACTGACGATGTTTGGTAGTGAGATCAACGAAAGCATGATAGTTGATCACCTCAACATGATCTGATATCTGATAACGCAAGCCACGCGCTACCAAATCATTTTCCAGTACAAACAGATTTTTCAGTTGACTTAACATCAAGTTATAAATTGCACCCTTCTTTACTAACGCCACCACGCCATCCTGCAAAAACAAGATGTCATCCTGTGGTGTCACTAATCTTAACAGAGAGGCTAAATCACATTGATACGGAGAACGACTGACACTGTACAACATATTGATATCTTATCCTGATTAATAACCTTAGAACCTGTTCCAAATCTTTCTCACTGTGCTCAAGGGAGGAAAAAATGCGCGAAAGAGCGCAGTTTACTCTTTTATATACAATAAAAGAGAGTAGATAAGCATTTTGAGCGTGTTTTTGACGAAGCATCAGTGAACACAAGAGATTTCGAATAGGTTCTTAAAATGTCAGTACAACATCATACGTTTTCAGTTGACGGCTCAAATCTGCTGGAGATAATAGGGTGACATCATCGATAGCCCATTCGCCGTTGATATCAAGCCCACGTTGCTCTAATGAAGTTGCACACAGATAGCATTTTTTCACATCGTACAGCGATAACACACCGAAAGTAGCAATGTAGTCTCGAGCTAGAATTTTTTCTGGCTGTTGCTGTGGTAACAGTTGCAACACACCATCAGCAATAAAGAACACCGCAACCCTGTCCGCATCATCCGTCAATGCCGAAACAGCAAGCAACGCATCCAACCCTTCTCTGCCTGCGGCGGAACCGTGAGGCGAGTGTGTGAAAACAAAGGCGACCGAGTTCATTTTTTCTTTCATTGTCGAACCATGTATCGGGGCTAAAATTGCACCACACGGTCACAGGTCCACAGCGCTTCAGCCAGCGTGCCCAAGCCGCTAAATGTAAAATTGGGTTGTAAGCTGGCCACGCCAAGATCACCCTGTACCGCTTGATCGCTGACACCACGCCGCAATGCTGCTGCTACGCAGACGTTGAGTGTTATCGCCTTATCGCGAGCTAACTTTTGCCATGCCCGCACCAGATCAAATTCGTCTGTGGCCGGTGCCGTCAATTGATTCGCGTTCAACACCCCTTCGCGATAAAAAAAAACGCTAGTCAACTGATGACCTGCAACCAACAACGCTTTTGCAAATTGATAAGCGCTGCTGGCTTGCTGAGTGCCGTATGCAGGGCCAGTAACCAGCAAACAATAGTTCAAACAGTGCATTGAACCTCCTGCGAAATCTACAGCGTTGAGCGATTATGGCGTCGAACACACAGACTGTTTGTAGCAGCTACTCAGTGGTCGCTACAGATTTTTCTTTTACTTTCGCCTCTTCTTTTTTTACAGGTTCCACGGCTTTTGCGGGGAGCACATCCAACAGCTCCACCTCGAACACCAGCGTAGATCCAGCAGGTATACTGCCTGGAACACCGTTTTTACCGTATGCCAGACTAGGTGGGATCACCAAAGTAATTTTGCCCCCTTTTTTCAGTTTTTTTAGACCTTCCTGCCAACCAACAATTACGCTATCAAGACGGAAAGAGGTTGCCTCACCACGCTTATAAGAGTTATCAAATTCAGTACCGTCAATCAGAGTGCCTTTATAATTAACTTTCACGGTATCGCTGTCTTTTGGCGTAACACCGGTTCCCGGCCTCTCTATTTTGTATAGCAGCCCCGATGCCATTTTCTTCACGTCGGATTTTTTAGCGAAAGAGTCACGGTACTCATCACCTTGTACCGCATTTTTCTTGGCAATCTCAGCATTTTTTGCAGCCTCTTGCGCCATTTTTACATTAGCCGCCGCTTTTACCTGTGCTTCAAACCCTTCCAGGGTTTTTCCAACTTCTTCATCGCTCAATTTATTCTCGTTAGCAAACGCATCTCGAACACCGGCAATAATCTGATCCTTATCCAATGTATAGATGCCGAGTTTTTTTTGTTCTGCAAACGCATTTTCCATATAGCTCGCGAGAGAAGCACCTAACGCATAAGCAGTTTGTTGCTCTGTATTTTTGAAGTGGCTATCCAGTGTGGGCTTGACAGGTTCTTTGGCGATTTCTTCCGCAGCCAAAGTCTGAGTAGTATTCAGGGTCAGTGCCAGGGTGCTTGCCAGCAGGGTGATTTTAAACAGTGACTTCATCTATCTCTCCAATGGCTTAAGCTGTTTTACTTAAGCAAAAATGACAAGAGCTGCATACTATAGCGTCCACGGCATAGAGAAAACAATCCTTACATTCATACAGGTTAAACGATTTTCACACTTTTTTACTGATTAATCCGTTAGAAAGCATATTAATTAAAAATTAAATCATAATTTCGGGGGCTTTTCGAAAGCATGTGAGCAGGATTTACTTATAATTCCTGAAATTTATTATTTAATGAGGAATTTTCATGTCATGTATAATTACAGTTTTTAATCCACTAAATATTTCCTCATTCCAAAATGTAGATAAAGCTTTCGAGCCTAAACTAACTTCTTGGGATAAATTTTTTGATTTTTTTAGAAAAATTATTTTTGGTGCCGACGAAACAAAAGAAGCGCAGTTGCGTAAAATATATGGTTATATATCTTCTGAAGATAATCGTATAGCAATAAAAAATGGCTTCTCGGATTTGATAAATAGCACTCCATACGATTATAAAAATAAATTTAATATAACGGTGGATTGGAATAAAAACGGGACAGTTATTAAGCTGAATTATGCAAATTCTTTAATAAAACAAATTAATCTAACAGCTGAAGAGAGAGACTTAGACGATTTTTTTTGTAGTCAACAACTACTACCAAAACAACAAGTAACAATAAACAGCAATAAACCAGCTTGTATACCAGCTAATACAAATTCAGCCAATGATTGGCGTTATCAATTTCGCGTACTAAGAGCTAATATTCAAAAAATCTATGATAGTGGTACTGTTTCTGCCCCAATTTCTAGCATTGAAAAATTACAAAGTGTTGTTAAACAATGTTTGGACGAAATTAGTAAAAAAGGGGGAGAACCTACTGATGAAATGATTATAAAACTTAGATACGCATTAAAAGAATTTAAGAAAATAGACTCCAACGAGTGGGAAAAAATTATAGATGCTTCGATTTGCGATGACAAAAACCCAATAAAAATAGAAATGGAAAAGGCCTATAAAAAAATAGATAAACTCTCTAATTTTCTTAAGATGGATAATAAGCATTTCAATCTAAATCAGATAGATGAAAAAGAACTCATAAAAATATTACTCACTTCGAGTCAAATGCCGGAACCAGTTCTTCAGGTGAAAAAGAAAGTTATTCAGGCTATAGGCCCTAATAAAGATAATAAATTTTTTTGCCGATTAGGTGAAACTCAAACATATATTACGACTTTACTAAAAAACTATGTTCAGAATTTTCTAACTCAGGTTCCCTTGTCACAATTTAAGACTAAAGAAGATCTTAACACATTGAAAGCAGCTCTCGAAACTCTAGATAACACATTAAAACCAGAAGACAGGCCCGGTATTTTGGCAGAACATCTTTGTGCTATAGAATCATTACTTACTTCTCCTTCTAACAAAAGATCTCATCGTGCTCATGATGAAAGAACGTGCCTTCTACCCGATGTGGGAACTTCTCGTGCTAGTAATGGAGGAAATGGGCTTCTATCACTTGCGAAAAAATTCCGTGAGGTTTCTGAACAATTGTCTTAAATTAAATAACTAGTTAGAGAAAAACATCATGATTAAAAGATGTTTTTCTCAGCATGAGACAACTATTTTTTCAATAATGAAAAGGATTTCATTTCCAATAAGTTGCTTAATTGACTGAGCCAGACCACCCAAAAAAGCCAGCGTTTTTATTTTAATAAAAAGTTACATTTGTTTATTTTAAAAAAAATAAAAAGTGTGGTTATCTAAGAACTTATTGGATGAAATTATAAAAACACCTTACTGAATGAGATAAAATGATAAAAAAGTAACTGTGTAATAGGAGATGGTTATGACTATGAGAGTAATGCCCGTAGGAGCATCAGGATCCGAACTGATTGTAGAACCATGTAAAACTGAAAAAAAGCAGCCACCTTCAAATAGATTCATAGATATTTTAAAGGAATTATTTGAATGGCTTAAAAGCATATTTACCAAATTTATAAGCGAAAGCGATATACAAGATACTTTGTTAAAAGCTCAAAAATATTCAGCGACTCCAAGTGATAAAAAAAATCAAAGTGAACTCATTACACAACTAACTGCCCTCATCAATAAATTGCCATACGATTTTAAAGAACACGTAGAGTATACTATTGATAAGATTAATAATAATATTATTATTACTTATGATACATATAGTACAACTATTAGCATAAATGGAGTAATAGACAATGGGGTAATAGACAATGTACTGAGGAAGGTTAATGATAAACTGAGGAAACTCAATCTGGTACTTGAGTTGAGCGATTTAAGAGTGACTCAGGAATTTGAAAACTGTCCGCCTAGCGCAGATTCCCAAACTACTCCCATAGTAGTGCCGCAAACTCTTTCGACTCTTCAGGAGTGTCCTAATGTTGTTATGGAAAATTCTAGCCCTACTGATAGTGTCGCTACTAAGATAGAACAAATAAAAAAAAATACAAACGAAGTTTTAGAAGAAATTATAGCATTCTTGAACATGAATCCTCCTCTTGAGCAAAACGATAAAAAACTAAGGACAACAAGAAGTGAAAGAATTATTGGGTCCCTAATGACGTACTCCTCAGCATTGGTAGAAAATATAGAAGAATTAAGTAATGTATGCTCAAAAGAAATACCTCCACAAGACTCACCAAATTTATGGTATCTAGATATATCAAACATAAAGATACTTGACAGTATCAAAGAATTATCTACTTTATCTAGCATACATAAAAGATATGAATCAGATAATGGTACGAATCCCGATTTCATGTCTGACTTCCATACAAAAATAAATGAAATCGTCTCTAACAACTCTTTAACAGTAGACATAAGTAACTTTCAAAATGAGTTAAATCGTATATTTGAGAAGGTTCAAAATATACTCAGTGTATTATCAACACAAAAAGAAGCTTAGATATACGATCCAAATTTTCAGCCCCATTTAAAACAAAAGATGCAAGGACCAACAAATGCCCCTATCTCCCCTCGAGAAACGGCTTGAAGATCTGGAAAGCCGATTAGCTTTCCAGGAAGCCACCATTGAAGAACTCAATCTAAGTGTGATTGAGCACCAGATGGCAATCACAAAATTGCAGGGGCATTTGCATTTGTTGAGTGAGAAATTACAAACATCACAGACTTCACTGTTAGCCTCTGCGGCGGAAGAAACTCCGCCGCCACACTATTAGAACCGGCTCGAAATTTCTTGCAAAACCGTAACCAATGGTATGAAGATTACCTCGAAATCCCTCACCGAGGGTAAAGACATCGGAAGAAATGCAAAAAAAACTGATTAGGAAAAATTAGCTATTACTTTTTGATAATTAACATGATTTGTATCATGACAGTGCCCATCGAAAGAATAATAAATGAAAAAAAATGTTGCCATAAATCATATAGCTATGATAACTCTGTATGTACTCAATTCGACAAAAGACAATAGATGACTCAATGATGAAAACAACTTTCCAAGTGATTAACCTACTCCTCATTAGCGTGGTGGTGATTCTTATCCCACCGTGCGGGGTTGCATTTGGAAGACGAAGGGCTTAGAAAAAAAAGCCAGAATCTCAAAAAACCCCCGAACCTTTCGGTGCGGGGGTTTTTTATTGGTCATTAAAAATGCGAGGAACATAGCATGAACAACAGAACAAAATACCGTTTTCCTCGTAAAAACAAAGGAAAATAACTATGAATGGTGCGCAATTTGTCGTTCAAGAGTTACATCAACAGGGTGTTGATACAGTATTCGGTTATCCCGGTGGCGCAATCATGCCACTCTACGATGCTCTGTATGACGGAGGTGTTGAACATCTGCTGTGTCGACATGAGCAAGGCGCAGTGATAGCGGCTATCGGTTATGCACGTACCAGCGGTAAAGTGGGTGTCTGTATTGCGACCTCCGGTCCTGGCGCCACCAATCTGGTCACAGGTCTGGCGGATGCTTTGTTAGATTCAGTGCCGATCATTGCCATTACCGGACAAGTCAGCTCTGCCGCTATCGGTACTGATGCCTTTCAAGAAATTGATATGCTGGGTTTATCACTGTCCTGTACCAAACACAGTTTTTTGGTTGAATCACTGGAAGCCTTGCCGCAGATCATGGCTGAAGCCTTTGCCATCGCTAACAGTGGACGTCCTGGACCGGTTTTAATCGATCTCCCCAAAAATATTCAGCTCGCCTGTGGTGAATTTATCTCTTATCCGCTCGCAACGAAAGCCCATTTTATCGATGCTGATGCGCAGTTACAGCAAGCTGACGCCCTGTTAGCCACCGCTAAAAAACCAATATTGTACGTTGGTGGCGGTGTAGGCATGGCTCAAGCGGTCACAGCATTGCGCAATTTTATTGCCCAAACGCATATTCCCACGGTAGTCACGCTAAAAGGATTAGGTGCCGCCGACAACAATCATCCCTGTTATCTGGGGATGTTAGGTATGCATGGCACTAAAGCGGCAAACTTAGCAGTACAGCAATGTGATTTGTTGATGGCGGTGGGTGCTCGTTTTGATGATCGTGTGACCGGTAAGCTGGATCAGTTCGCGCCCTTAGCAAAAGTCATTCACATGGATATCGACCCCGCAGAGTTAAATAAATTACGACGAGCGCACGTGACGTTGCAAGGCGACCTAAAAACCTTGCTGCCATCCTTGCAACAAGCCTTGCCGATCGAAAAATGGTGTGCAGAAGTCCTGGCATTAAAACAGCAATATTTCTGCCGTTATGATCATCCTGGTCAAGCCATTTACGCGCCGCTGTTATTGAAACAGATTTCCGAACGCAAAACGGCTTCCACCATTGTGACAACAGATGTTGGTCAACATCAGATGTGGGCAGCACAACATATGTCCTTTAGCTGTCCGGAAAATTTTATTACCTCGAGCGGGCTAGGCACTATGGGGTTTGGTATTCCCGCAGCCGTAGGCGCTCAGATGGCGCGCCCTGAAGATCAGGTGATCTGTGTAACCGGTGATGGCTCTTTTATGATGAACGTACAGGAATTAGGGACGATAAAACGTAAACAATTACCGCTAAAAATTGTTTTATTGGATAACCAGCGTTTGGGGATGGTTCGTCAGTGGCAGCAACTGTTTTTTGAGGCACGCTATAGCGAAACCAATTTGTCAGACAATCCCGATTTTATCACTCTGGCTAGCGCCTTCGATATCCCCGGTCAGTGTATTACCCGTAAGGATCAGGTTGAGGCCGCTTTGGCAACATTATTTGCCAGTGAAGGCCCCTACCTGCTGCAAGTTTGTATCGATGAACACGAAAACGTTTGGCCACTGGTTCCGCCAGGGGCATGTAATGCCACCATGATGGAGGATGTAAAATCATGAGACAACATCAGATTTCAATCAAAACCCGCTTTCGTCCTGAAATAATAGAGCGTGTTTTGCGCGTAGTACGTCATCGTGGCTTTTGTATTCACACAATGAATATGATGTCGATGACAAATAGCAATATTAATATTGAACTGACCGTTGCCAGCCAACGCCCAGTCGATTTACTTTCTTCTCAGCTCAATAAATTAATGGATGTCACCCATGTTGAGATCGTGCAACCCACGTACAGGACAACTACCGATGTAGCAAAGGCGACATAACATGATCACTTTTATTGAACATATTTAATATCAATATATTAACCATAATTAATACATTCAAATTATACAACTTCTGTTATACAAACTCCTGCATGATCACTCAGAGGAAAAAGTAAGATGACAAAAAAAGCAGATTATATTTGGTTCAACGGTGAGATGGTGCCCTGGGCAGAGGCAAAAATTCATGTGATGTCACATGCACTGCATTATGGTACCTCGGTTTTCGAAGGCCTGCGCTGTTATGAATCTTACAAGGGTGCCGTCATCTTTCGTCATCGTGAACACATGCAACGTTTACATGATTCGGCCAAGATTTATCGCATGCCCATCACAGAATCCGTTGATGAATTAATGGCTGCCAGCCGACAAACCTTACGTAAAAATAAATTGACCTGTGCTTATCTTCGTCCATTGGTGTTTATCGGTGATGTCGGAATGGGTGTCAATCCACCAGAAAATTACGAAACAGATGTGATTATTGCCGCTTTTCCTTGGGGTGCCTATTTGGGCAAGGAAGCACTCGAAGAAGGGATTGATGCAATGGTTTCCTCTTGGCACAGGATGGCACCTAATACCATCCCCACCACCGCGAAAGCCGCGGGTAATTATCTTTCTTCTTTATTGGTGAGTAGCGAAGCACGTCGCCACGGCTATCAAGAAGGGATTGCGTTAGATGTGCATGGCTATCTCTCTGAAGGAGCAGGTGAAAACCTGTTTGAAGTAAAAAACGGGGTGATCTTTACACCCCCCTCGACCTCTGCGGCGCTGCCAGGTATCACCCGTGATGCGATTATCACATTGGCTAAAAACAGTGGGCTGGAAGTGCGTGAACAGGTGTTATCCCGCGAGTCACTTTACTTGGCAGATGAAATTTTTATGTCCGGTACCGCGGCAGAAATCACACCGGTACGCAGTGTGGATGGTATTCAAATTGGTAGCGGTAGATGTGGCTGCATCACCAAACGGATCCAACAGGCATTTTTTGGTTTGTTTAATGGTGAAACTGAAGACAAATGGGGCTGGTTGGATCCCGTCAATCCAACAGAAAATTTCGCACGAGATCTTTACGAGTGCTCAAAACCTGTGCGAAACCGTCATCAGCGAACACAACAGATTTCGAACAGATCTTCAGAGGAGAGTAAAACATAATGCCTAAATACCGTTCCCATACCACTACCCACGGTCGCAATATGGCGGGCGCGCGAGCGCTGTGGCGCGCTACCGGTATGACTGATGAAGACTTCGGCAAACCGATTATTGCCGTCGTAAACTCTTTTACCCAATTTGTACCTGGGCATGTGCATTTGCGTAATTTGGGTAAATTGGTCGCCGAACAAATTGAAGCCTGCGGTGGTGTTGCAAAAGAGTTCAATACCATTGCTGTGGACGATGGTATTGCCATGGGCCACGGCGGCATGTTGTATTCACTGCCTTCACGCGAATTAATTGCCGATTCAGTAGAATATATGGTCAATGCACATTGCGCTGATGCAATGGTCTGCATTTCCAATTGTGACAAAATTACCCCCGGTATGCTGATGGCCGCTTTACGGCTCAATATTCCGGTTATTTTTGTTTCCGGTGGACCAATGGAAGCCGGTAAAACGAAATTATCGGATCAAATTATCAAGCTTGATTTAGTGGATGCGATGATCCAGGGTGCCAATCCCGCAGTCAGTGATCAAGAGAGCGCACAAATTGAACGTTCCGCTTGCCCGACCTGTGGTTCCTGTTCTGGCATGTTTACCGCTAATTCGATGAATTGCCTCAATGAAGCGCTAGGCTTGGCGTTGCCAGGGAATGGTTCTCTACTAGCAACACATGCCGATCGTAAAGAATTATTTCTTGCTGCCGGTCAACATATTGTTACTTTGACTCGACGCCATTATGAAGGAGATGACGACGGGGCACTGCCACGTAGTATCGCCAATAAAGCCGCGTTTGAAAATGCGATGACACTGGATATTGCAATGGGTGGCTCTACCAATACAGTGTTGCATTTGCTGGCTGCCGCGCAGGAAGGTGAGATTGATTTCACCATGGAAGATATTGATCGTCTATCACGTAAAGTCCCTCATCTGTGCAAGGTGGCACCTAGCAGCGCAAAATATCATATGGAGGATGTACATCGCGCCGGTGGAGTCATGGCTATTTTGGGCGAACTTTATCGTGCAGGCTTACTGAATACGGACGTTAACAATGTGTTGGGTCTGAATCTGCTGCAAACACTGACGGCCTATGATGTGATACTCACCCATGATGATAAAGTTAAAAAAATGTATGCCGCGGGTCCGGCAGGGATCCGCACTACCAAAGCGTTTTCACAGCAGTGCCGCTATCCCTCATTAGATATCGATCGTCAGCAAGGGTGTATCCGTGACCACCAGCATGCATACAGTCAGGATGGCGGTTTAGCGGTGTTATACGGCAATATCGCTGCCGACGGCTGTATCGTAAAAACCGCAGGGGTGGATCAGGATAATTTAATTTTCAGGGGCGTCGCCAAAGTATATGAAAGCCAAGACGACGCGGTTACCGCCATTTTAAGCGGTCAAGTGATGGCCGGTGATGTCGTAGTGATCCGCTACGAGGGACCGAAAGGGGGCCTGGTATGCAAGAAATGCTTTATCCGACCACCTATTTAAAATCGATGGGATTAGGTAAAAGCTGTGCCTTGATTACCGATGGTCGTTTTTCCGGCGGGACATCAGGTTTATCCATTGGTCACGTTTCCCCTGAAGCCGCCAGCGGTGGCGTGATCGGTTTAGTCCAGGATGGAGACATCATCTCTATCAATATCCCGCAACGCAGTATGAAATTGAATATTACTGACAGCGAACTGCTGACACGGCACTGTGCTGAGTTAGCCCGTGGTGATCGTGCATGGACCCCACAAACCCGTAAACGGCAAGTTTCTTACGCGTTGCGGGCTTATGCGCTCTTGGCAACCAGCGCTGATCAAGGTGCCGTCCGTGATAAAAGTAAATTAGGAAGCAAATAATATGGCAGCATCACAACCTCTCTCTGCTACGCCCTGCGATGCAGAATATCTACGTGCAATCCTAAGTGCACCGGTATATGAAGTAGCAAAGGTCACTCCGTTACAAATAATGGATAAAATATCCAGTCGTTTGGCAAATACTATTTTAGTCAAACGTGAGGATCAGCAACCAGGACATAGCTTTAAGCTGCGTGGTGCTTACACCATGATGAAAGCGCTCACCTCTGATCAAAGAGTCTGCGGTGTGATCACGGCTTCTGCTGGCAATCACGCTCAGGGAGTCGCTCTTGCGGCAACCAAACTGGGCATTAATGCATTAATCGTTATGCCGTTAGCGACAGCGGCAATTAAAGTGGATGCCGTACGTAATTTCGGCGGAAAAATACTGTTATTTGGCAATAATTTTGATGAAGCAAAAGAAAAAGCCATCGAATTGGCACAGCAAGAGGGTTACACCTTTGTGCCACCCTTTGATCATCCAGCGGTGATAGCAGGACAAGGCACGCTGGCACTGGAATTATTACAACAAGATATCCTTTTGGATCGAATTTTTGTCCCGATTGGTGGTGGGGGCTTGGCTGCAGGGGTGGCGGTACTCATCAAACAATTGATGCCAAATATCAAAGTCATTGGTGTCGAAACACAGGATTCAGCCTGCCTGTGTGCTGCATTGACGGCAGGCAACCCGGTTGATCTCACCAGGGTAGGTTTGTTTGCCGAAGGGGTTGCCGTACGCCGCATTGGTGATGAAACTTTCCGTTTATGTCACGATTATCTAGACGACGTGATTACCGTTGATAGCGATGCTATCTGTGCGGCAGTCAAGGATTTGTTTGAAGATGTACGCGCCATCGCCGAACCTTCTGGCGCTTTGGCGCTAGCCGGTCTGAAAAAATACGTTCAAGAAAAACAGATCCAAGGGGAAAGACTCATACACATTCTTTCAGGAGCCAATGTCAATTTCCACGACTTGCGTTATGTCTCTGAACGCTGCGAACTCGGTGAACAACGAGAAGCGCTGCTAGCAGTCACTATTCCCGAAGAAAAAGGCAGTTTTCTCCGTTTTTGCCAATCGTTGGGCGGGCGTTCAGTCACTGAATTCAATTATCGCTATGCAGATGCTAATAACGCGCGCATTTTTGTTGGCGTACGTTTAACAGGTGGCGATATCGAACGGGCAGAGATCATTGCTACATTACAAATAGAGGGTTATCAGGTAGCGGATCTCTCTGACAATGAGATGGCTAAATTACACATTCGTTATATGGTTGGCGGGCGACCTTCCAAATCGTTAAATGAAAAATTATTCAGTTTTGAATTTCCTGAATCACCTGGTGCCTTATTGAGGTTTCTACAAACCCTGGGTACCTGCTGGAATATTTCTTTGTTTCATTATCGTGGCCACGGTACTGACTGTGGCAGAGTGCTAGCCGCTTTTGAACTGGCTACAGTAGAAGCAGAATTTAAACAGCATCTAACAAAGTTAGGCTACCACTGCAATGATGAAACGGACAATCCTGCTTTTAATTTTTTTTTGACGGGCTAACTGGTTGAAATTATCATAAGCGCCGCCCAATGGTATATTGAGGGTTAATCTACAGGCCACGTAGCGATATTTCACCACCAAGATAGATTTTTTCTACACCATTTTGCTCCAATAGTAATGCGCCTTCTGGATCAATACCTCTAGCGATACCCAGTATTTCCTGATCTCCAATGATCAATTTTACCGGGCGATCAAGATAATTATCCAGTTCAAACCAACGTGGAATAAAATCCGTTAATCCATTTTTTTCAAACTTAGCTATTTCACGTCGTAATACCGATAATAACTCTGCAGTTAATTGATTACGGTCAATAGTAATCCCCGCTTCCTGTAAATTAATCCAACCCTGATTGATTAAATCTGTGGATGATCCTCGCATTAAAAGATTAATACCCATGCCAATAATTAATTGAGCAGCATCGCCAGTTTTACCTGTCAATTCTACTAGGATCCCTGCCAATTTTTTATCATGTAAATAAAGATCATTTGGCCATTTTACCCGGATATCGTGCGCACCCAGCTTTTTTAATACTTCTGCCATCACTATACCGATAACCAGGCTTAGCCCGATAGCAGCGGAAGGACCTTGCTCCAAACGCCAATACATGGAGAGATAAAGATTAACGCCAAATGGTGATATCCACTGACGACCACGCCGCCCACGACCCGCACTTTGATATTCGGCAACACAGGCGTCACCGGGTTGGAGTTCATTCATGCGTTCTAACAAATATTGATTGGTTGAGTCCACTACAGATAGAACATTCACTCGTCCTGAAGGCATATAGCTAAGTATTATCTGTTCGTTAAGTAATTGTATCGGATAAGGTAGACAATAACCTTTTCCGCATAAGGTAAATACATCTAATCCCCACTCTCTAATAGTTTGAATATGCTTACAAATGGCGGCACGGCTCATTCCCATTATTTCACCTAATTGCTCACCGGAATGAAAAAAACCATCAGCCAATATATTAATTAATCTTAAAGGAACTCTGATATTTTTCACCCAACACACTCCACTGAATTTATTTCTCCATTCGCTGCAATGAAACGAACTTCTGGCTCCAGGTAAATTGCAAATTTCGCGACCACCTGTCTACGTACATAACGGGCTAAATCTAATATATCCTGGCTGACGGCATTATTGATATTAATTAGCACTAAAGCTTGTTGCTGATGCACTGCTGCGCCCCCTATACGATGGCCTTTTAAAGCACAACTGTCTATCAGCCACCCTGCCGCCAGTTTTATACAATGATCAGGCTGAATATAATAAGGGACCCTAGGGTATTTTTTCAGGATCTCCATTGCCTTTTTTCTACTGACTATTGGGTTTTTAAAAAAACTACCGGCATTACCTGTGACAGCTGGATCAGGGAGTTTGCGGCGACGTGTAGCACAGACCTGATTAAAAATTTCTTCAGCAGTAACGGTTAATGGATCCAACTGAGTTAAATCACCATGACTTAATGTTGGGATCCATGCCTTGGTTAATTTAATCCCTACCGCAATAATAGCAAAACCTTCTTTGTAACAATGTTTAAAAATACTATCGCGATAGCCAAATTGACAATCTTCGACCATCAAGCGCTGACTTACGCCATTATTCAGATCGAGCAGATCAACGTATTGACAGACATTTTGTAATTCAACCCCATAGGCGCCAATATTCTGGATCGGGGCAGCGCCAACACAGCCAGGGATCAGGGCCAGATTTTCTAGCCCCCTTATACAATGCTGTAATGTATAACAGACCAACTGATGCCAGTTTTCACCAGCACCGACATGCAAATACCAGGCGCCACTATCCTCAGTACAGCTAATACCTTTGATCCGATTCAGTAACAAGGTTCCCGAAAAATCTTCGACAAATAACACATTACTGCCTTCACCAAGCAATAAAACAGATTGATCTGCCATCCTTGCTTCGTGCCAGGCAGTGATTAATGTGCTGACTGAATTAATACCTATTACCCGAGTAGCATATACAGGTAAAGCAAAAGTATTGAGATGTTTTAGGGACTGCCCTTGATTCGACATGAAAATAAGTACTCGTTCTCGCTCACTGGCTGTCTAGTTTAACCGACCTAATACTGAGATGATATTTTGTTTAAGTGAAGTGGTGAAAAAAACAGGCAAAAAGATGTAGTTTACTCTTTGTATACAAAAAAGGGAGTAAATAAGCATGTTGAGCACGTTTTTGACGAATTATTTGACCAAAACACGGCGAGCACAAGAGATTTCGAACAGGTTCTCAGAGAGTGTGCTTAAATATATTCATATCAGATAACTACCGTATTTATCTGATAGATCAATAAACATTACCTATCACCCTATATTTCCCTGTTTCATATCCTGTGATTTTGCTAGAGTGGTGTTTTTTTTAATCCCGCATCCCCGAAGGCAATTAAAAAAACAAAGCATAAGGGGTGCACTCGGGCATATGAGGATGGGGCAAGTACTACTCCACACGGGATACACACCAAGCAGTAGGTTTCGAAAGAGGTCTGGTCATTAGGAATAGCACATGGATATTATTTTTAAACTTTTACACGCGCTATGGCAGCAGGATTATGAAACGCTGGCGAATCCCTCTTTGGTTTGGGCTATCTATATCTTGTTGTTTATAATAATTTTTCTTGAAAATGGCCTACTCCCCGCCGCCTTTTTACCGGGCGACAGCCTGCTTATTCTTGTTGGTGTATTGGTAGCAAAGGATGCGATGAACTTCCCCATCACGGTGATTGTGCTAACGATGGCTGCCAGCCTAGGATGCTGGCTAAGCTATATTCAGGGTCGGTGGTTGGGCAATACCAAAATTGTGCAAGGATGGCTTGCTCATCTTCCTGCTCATTATCATGAACGCTCCCACCAATTGTTCTACCGTCATGGTTTGTCTGCTCTCTTGTTGGGACGTTTTTTAGCTTTTATCCGTACCCTGTTACCGACGATTGCTGGTATCGCTGGTTTGAGTAATACGCGTTTTCAGTTCTTTAATTGGGTTAGCGGTTTGCTTTGGGTACTTATCCTCACTTCTTTAGGATTCGCATTAGGTAAAACGCCAGTTTTCGTTAAATATGAAGATCAAATGATGTTTTTTCTAATATTACTGCCTTTAGCATTACTGGTGATTGGCTTATTTGGCTCACTCTATTTTCTATGGCGCAAAAAACGCATCAATGCAAATCATGATAAAGGGAACAGCTTATGATCCGATTTAAGACTGATGTCCACCTTTCTAATTGGCAATATCTGGGGCTGATGGTATTAACCTTATTAGTCGTAGTAATATTTCTTATGCCCATTATGTTACCGACAAAGAATACCTTAAAAATCAGCTCTAATCAGCAAGGATTAATGCCACCGGATGGCTTTTCCGTATATCAATATCTTGATGCACAAGGCATCCAGTTTAAAAGTATCACCCCTGAAAATGACGCATTGGTAGTTAGCTTTGAATCCCCAGAGCATCAGAAAAAAGCAATGGCAGTACTCAATACTCTCTTGCCACAAGGCTATGACATCGTATTAAGCGAAGCCAGGACCCCTTTTAATTGGCTACCCAACTCAATAAGCAGTTAATAAAAAAATATTAAAGTAAATTTGGGGGATTATAATATTTAACGCTATGCTTAGCTTTGAGCGGTAGTACTATTAATCTTCGACGTTGTTTGCTGTATAGCATGAAGTAAAAGTTTGCCGCTATTGTGTCTTTTTAGATCAGGACAACTTAATTATGTCGCTACGTCATTATTTTCTACTGGCCCTGCCGACTGTTATTTTTTGTGGCTTCAGCCAAGCTAACGAGTGCCAAGACCGAATGCACGAGATACAACGACAAATCGACTACTCCAGAGGGCATAACAATACCGAGCGCGTCACAGGTCTGAAAACAGCGCAACAAGAGATAAAAGCCAACTGTAATGAAAAAAATTTGCAAAGCGAGAAGCAGCAAAAAATAGTTAAACAACAGCGAAAATTAATGGAAAGCCAACAACAGTTAGCTGCTGCCAAAGAAAGCGGTGATCGTGAAAAAATCATGAAAAAGCAACGTAAATTAGATGAAGCCAAAGCCGAATTGCAAGCAATACAAGCAAAATAATTTCACCATAGGTCATCGGAAAACTATTTGTATCAGCGAGCGCAAGAGATTTCAGACAGGTTCTAACTGGATCAAACGTTCTTCAGCACCTATATCAAGAGGTTATTTATATGGAACAACATGCTACTTTTGGAAATTTACGCAATGAACTTGACTCACTCTCAGACGCCGTAGAAGAGGTGCTCGATTCTTCAACCGACAAACCCAAAGCGGAGTTGGAGAAGCTACGCGCCAAAGCAGAAAATGCGCTGAAAGATATACGGGAACATTTATCTGAAACCAGCGATAAAATCACTGCTCATGGTAAAAAAATTACCGCGCAGGCGGATACTTATGTCCATGATAACCCATGGGCGGGTGTCGGTATCGGTGCTGCGATAGGTGTGGTATTGGGCGTTTTGTTATCGCGACGTTAATTATGACTAAGCAACCTAATGCCAAAGGGCCTGCGGGTGGGATCCTCGGTATTATTAGTCGTGTTGCAACCATTGTTGCTGGCATGGTAGAAACACGTTTACGCCTGGTGGCTATTGAATTGGAAGAGAGCAAAGCAACGCTTGTCCAACTGTTTATTATCGCCAGCATTGCCCTGCTATTCGCCATTTTTGGGTTAGCCGGTCTGCTGGTGTTGATAATCTGGTCGATTGATCCTACTTATCGCTTAATAGCCCTCGCCATCACTACTGCAATATTGCTGATACTAGCTTTGGTAGGCATCATCTGGGCATTAGTCAAGGTGCGTAGAACCTCGATACTGGGAGCGACCCGTAAACAACTGGCCATCGATTGCCATTTATTGGGAAGAAGTAAATGAACCGCCAGCAACGGGAGCAAGAGAAAAATAAATTGCTGTATGTGATTGAACAGCAACGCCAGGATCTCGCTGACCATAATGCTCGTTGGCGACAGGTAGTGACTTCTTACGATCGTGGCTGGCTCAAAGTGGTCGGTATGCGTAAATATTTGCTGATAGGATCAAGCTTGCTAGTGTTGTATGCTGTGCGTCATCCCCGATTTATATTCCGCTGGTCTAAACGCACTATAGGCACTTGGGGAGCCATCCGGTTATTACGGCGTAACCTTTTTTTACGCTGAGTTTGTTCTGCCACTTTGTGACTTTAATAGACTTCTTGCGAGACCTACTACGTACCAAAAATTCTGCGTTACGTGGTGCTCACAATCCTCATACACTCGCGTACCATGCGGTTACTGCGCGCAAGCCGCCTTGACTTTACATAACGAACTACGGTTTTGCAAGAAGCCTATGAAAAAAGCGCCGAATAGCTAAAGCTGTTCGGCGCTTTGGTGTTAGGGGAGTCAACCGGTAAGCCGGGTCCTGTCGTGGACAGTCATTCATCTGGGCCAGCAATCGCTCACTAGCTCAAGCAGCCTACCCGGGTTCAGTACGAGCCGCACCATGTGAACCCCTATTTGGCCTTGCTCCGGGTGGAGTTTACCTTGCCACAAGCTGTTGCCAGCTGCGCGGTGCGCTCTTACCGCACCCTTTCACCCTTACCTGATCTCGCTTACGCGAGCCATCGGCGGTCTACTCTCTGCTGCACTTGTCGTGGGCTTAAGCCCCCAGGAATTACCTGGCACCCCGCTCTGTGGAGCCCGGACTTTCCTCCCCTCTACCACTTCTCTCCGGAGAGGATTGAGGTAAAGCGGCGACTGTCTAGTCAACTCCTCAGGCGATTATAACGAAGTCACAACAAAATGTCATCAGAGCCTATTCCAAATCTTCTTGAGCGACACCATAACGATACAAAGCATTTTTTTTCACACTGTGGATTTTAGCAGTCAACGCTGCCGCTTTTTTTAACGGCAATTCTTGTCGCAACAGCGCCAAAGTACGCAATGCCTCCACAGGCAATGCGTCATTAAGTGGAACTTTATATCCCTCAACAATCAATACCATTTCACCACGGCCACGATATTCATCTTCTTGCACCCAAGCTAAAAGTTCTTCCACTGGCGCGCCATAAATCGACTCATAAGTTTTCGTCAATTCTCGCGCAAGTATTACATAACGCACTGAGCCAAATATGTTAACCATATCTGCTAAACTTTCCTTGAGCCGATGGGTTGATTCGAGAAAAATTAAAGTTCGTGGTTCTTTAATAAGCGACCGTAGCCTATCTTCACGTGCTTTTTTTGTAGCAGGCAGAAAACCTTCATAACAAAAGCGATCCGAAGCGACACCCGCCGCAGAAAGCGCAGTGATAGCAGCACAAGCCCCTGGCAGAGGCACCACCCTGATGCCCGCTTCACGACAGCACCGTACCAAATGATAACCAGGATCATTGATCAGAGGTGTCCCTGCATCGGAAACTAGGGCTATACTTTGGCCTGCTTGCAATTTTTTCAATAGTTGATCCGTTGCCTGCTTTTTTTCATTATGGTCATGAAATGCAAACATACTGGTCTTAATAGCAAAATGTTGTAACAGTAGACCGGTATGACGTGTATCTTCTGCTGCGATCACACTAACCTGTTGTAATACTTCCAGCGCCCGATAGGTAATATCGCCTAAATTACCGATTGGTGTTGGCACCACGTAAAGTGTAGAGGCAAAAATGACTGTTTGATTTGCTGAATTCATTAGACCTATTGTAGAACCGTAGGTTATGGTATGAAATTAATGTTAGGCCTCTTGCATAACCTGCTGTGTGGTATGGATACGGTTTTGCAAGCAGTCTATTAATCACTTAAATAAAACATCATTGGATACAGTTATGCTTTCCTCAATATGTGTTCGTACCTTTGTGGATACTCAAATAGCGCTTTTTATGGCTGTGGTCCTTGCCGTTTTTATTCTGAGTGGGTGTGCGGATGATGACCCACAAATGCCACCTCCATCAAATATACTTCACAACACCAGTACTCATTCTGATAATAGATTACCACCCGTGCAGCACAGCCAGAATGATAACAACTCTGACGAACGATTACTTACCATTCGCGGCTACCTGTTTCAAGAACCATTACTGGAAGATGAACAGGATCATCAAGATAATATCGATAACACCTGGCAGACGTTGACGCAATTGACTCCCCAGCAACTCAATGAGTTGGTTATCAACACTGATGAAAACGTGCTACAAGCCTGGCTGGATTTAGTCAAGCTCTACCATGATAGCAAGCAAAATCAAAATTTACTGAGAGTGGAAATAAGAAAGTGGCAAACACGTCATCCACTCCATCCCGCAGTTAAAAACTTACCGACACCGTTAAAGCAGAAGATTAACTTTATTCCTGTATCAACGGATAAAATTGCGTTGTTATTACCACTCAGCGGCTCCGCCAAAGTATTTGGTGAGGCTATTCGCCAAGGATTTCTCGATGCCCACAGTGGTTTACCGGTGGTTACTATGCCAATGCCGACCGTTATGGCTGCTAATGATGATGTTAACCCAGATCAAGTTGATCACTTGTTGGATCCCGTAGAGTCGGTTGCCAATACCACGACTACCTTTAACCCACAGGTAAAAGTTTATGACACTGAGAGTCAACCTGTCGCAAAAATATTGGCGCTTGCACAACAAGAGGGAGCGACACTGGTGGTGGGCCCCTTATTGAAACCAGAAGTGGCACAGCTGGCAACCATCGCAACAACACTGAATATTCTGGCACTTAACCATTCTGAAGAAAGTAAAACCAGCACAAATATCTGTTATTTTTCCTTGTCTCCTAAAGATGAAGCACGTAATGCGGCTCATCATCTATGGCAGAAAAAAAAACAAACGCCATTACTGATTACCCCGCAGGGAACCTTTGGCGATGCAATTGCTTATGCCTTTACCCAGGAATGGCATAAACTTGGCGGTCAAACTGTGCTACAACAACGCTTTGCTTCAATGAGCAAACTGAAACAGGCGATCAACCGAGGTCAAGGTATACGCCTAAGTGGTCAGCCGGTCTCTCCCCTACCTGGCTCACCCCCCGTTACGGCAGCCATGAGCAATCATGTGGATGCGGTTTATATTGTGGCAACACCCGGTGAAATGACGCTTATTAAACCAATGATCGAAATGACAACCGATTCGCCGACTAAACCTGAGCTGTTTACCAGCTCACGCAGTAATCAGACAAATAGTAGCCGGAAAAATAATAATCAGTATAGTATTAGCGCAGATTATTATTTGGAAATGGAAGGCATTCAGTTCAGTGAGATCCCACTGATAGCGGGGTCGAATCCCGCACTCATGAAACAGGCTGCGGATAAATATAATAATGACTATTCTCTGATACGCTTGTACGCTATGGGGATAGATGCTTGGGCGTTAGCTAACTATTTTGCTGAAATGCGCCAGATAGCCGGCTTCCATCTTTCAGGCACCACAGGTGATTTAAACGTCACAACAGATTGTGTTATCAGCCGTAAATTGCCGTGGTTACAGTATCGTCAAGGCAAGCTGATCCCTGCGATATAACGGTTTATTATTTAATAGACTTCTTGCAAAACCGTAGTTCGTTATGTGAAGTCAAGGCACATGGAGCACAGCAACCGCAGCGTATAGAGTAAATGAACATTTTGAGTGCGTTTTTGACGAATTATTTGACCAAAACACGGCGAGCACAAGAGATTTCGAACAGGTTCTAAGAAGTCTAATGAACCACGCCAACCCATTGGCTTTCACAGCAGCTTTAATCTAAAGCGAGAAAATTATGGATAAACGTGTTAGCCAACGGGATATTGGCAACAGTTACGAAATGCTAGCCCGCCGCTATCTCGAGCAAGCGGGTCTAGTGTTTGAAGCTGCCAATATCACTCTAGGTGGCGGAGAGATTGATATTATTATGCGTGATAGAAAAACCTGGATATTCGTTGAAGTACGCTTCCGTCGTAATAATGCTTTTGGTGGTGCAGCCGCTAGCGTCACCTGGGCCAAACAACAACGATTATGCCGTGCTGCAGCATTGTGGCTGGCAAAGCGCAGTGCCAGTTTTGATACTGTGCCCTGTCGCTTTGATGTTATCGCTATCACTGGGAACCAATTAGAATGGCTACCTAATGCGTTCAACGCGGATCGGTAGGAGACTTCCTGAAGTCTGTGCGAAATCTATTGGGTTGCTCGTGACGATTTCAAACAGGCTCTTAGCAATTAGTTTTACGAGAGGGTGAAACCAACGTGTTGGATAGAATCAAAGTCTGTTTTACCGAAAGTATTCAAACCCAGATTGCAGCGGCAGAGGCCTTGCCTGATGCTATATCCCGTGCGGCAGAAACACTCGTCCAGTCACTGCTTAACGGCAACAAAATTCTCTGTTGTGGCAATGGTACCTCTGCGGCAAATGCACAGCATTTTGCGGCCAAAATGATAAATCGCTTTGAAACCGATAGACCCAGTTTGCCTGCTTTCGCCTTGAATGCTGATAATACCGTGCTCACTTCCATCAGCAATGACAATTTACATGAAGCAATTTATGCCAAACAAGTGAGTGCTTTTGGGCAAGCAGGTGATGTTTTGTTGGTGCTTTCCGCACGTTGCAAAAGCCGTAGTATTATCAAAGCAGTTGAAAAAGCAGTCACTCGAGATATGAATATTATTGCCCTTACTGGTTGCGACGGTGGTGAATTAGCCGGTCTGCTAGGCCAAAAAGATGTAGAAATTCGTGCTCCCTCTCATCGTAGTGCCCGGATACAAGAAATACATATGTTAACAATGAATTGTTTGTGTGATTTGATTGATGGGAAGCTATTTTCTCAAGAAGACAAAAGGAGTACGAATGAAAATTGATGCTATTTTTACTGCGCTGTTGTGCACTCTGCTGCTACAAGGTTGTATCAGTGCCGTGGTCATTGGCAGTGCTGCCGTTGCCACAAAATCCGTCACTGATCCTCGAACCATAGGTACACAAGTTGATGACGGTACTTTGGAGATACGTATCGCTAACGCATTAAGCAAAGATCAACAATTAAAGAAAGATGCACGAGTGATTGCTACTGCTTACCAGGGTAAAATTCTACTCACCGGTCAAGCGCCTAAGACCTCGTTATCTGATCGTGCCAAACAGATCGCCGGTAACATAGAGGGAGCTAACGAGGTATATAATGAAATTCGCCAGGGAACACCGGTAGATTTAGCAACAGCATCGTCAGATACCTGGATCACCGCCAAAATACGTTCTCAGCTCTTAACCAGTAATTTGGTCAAATCATCGAATGTAAAAGTTACTACCGAGAACGGTGAAGTATTTCTACTGGGTTTGGTTACTCAACAAGAAGGACAGTCGGCAGCGAAAATAGCCAGTAAGGTCAGTGGAGTTAAACATGTCACTACCGCGTTTACTACTGTTAAATAAGCCCCTCTAATCCAGATTTTTGTATTATCAAGCATTTAGATTTTTTAAGTAAAAAAGCAACCTGTATCACATATTTTAATAATTTTTGTAACAAGGATCCTGACGTTTGCTATGTTTAATTATACATGTGTCCGTGAGGACGGTTGGGCCCACAATAATCATGACGAAAATGATACGTGGGTTAAGTGTTTCCCTGGTGTTGGCGCAATATTGGCGCACCCCGGCTGCGGTCGGGGCTATTTTTTTCAGCGTCAACAAGCCATTCGCGTAAAATTTGCACGTCGTTGCGCCATTCTAGTTTTAATTCATCGATCCAGTCTTGAACATTATCCCACCACGCAGGCAACGACGGCGTCTGTATCTGTTGTGCTAACTGCTGTAAATGACGCAAACCAACCGAACCGGCAGCACCTTTGATTTTGTGTGCCTGCTGCGCGATACCATTTTGGTCACGCGCCGTCATATTTGAATCCAGTACAGCTAAATAATCCGGCATCATTTTCTCAAATAGCAGTAGACTCTGATGAATCAATTGAGATCCCACCAATTCCAGATATTGTTCTAATATTTCAATATCAAGTAACGACTTACAGATTTGCATCGATTTATATTCCTGTTTTTCTGTGTCAGAATAGGGTTGATGATAGCAAAGTTGCTTAATCATTCGTGTCAGCGCCGTAACGGACAACGGTTTACTCAACACGTCATCCATCCCTGCATCCAGATATTCTTTTCTATCTTTTAATACATTGGCGGTTAACGCTACCAATGGCGGCAGCGGATGTTGCTTATAGTCCGATCTGATTTTGCGGGCGATATCCAAACCGCTCATATCAGGAAGCTGGATATCTAATAACACTAAATCGAAATTATTCGGATTAAACATCGCCAATGCATCCTGTCCATTCATTGCCACTTCAACGCTATAGCCTAATTTTTCCAGCACAGAACGGGCAACGACGACATTAAGTTCGATATCTTCAACCAACAAAACGTGCAGCGCCGATAATGGCAGATTATCGCACACCTGAGTAACCGTTTCTGCTGTTGTGGCCTTGATCGACAAAGTAAAACAGGACCCCAATCCAGGCGTGCTTTTGACTGTAATATCACCACCCATACTCTCTGCCAGACGTTTAGACACCGCCAGACCAATGCCGGTACCCGTAGCTGGGCTTCTGCCATGACAGTCTTTCACCTGATAGTACATGGCAAAAATTTTGTCCTGTTCATCCTCAGCAATACCCACACCAGAATCTTCAACGGCAAATATTAGCTGATTGTTGGCCTCATAACATACCCGCAAGACAATCCGCCCTTGCTCGGTAAACTTTACCGCATTGCTAATGAGATTCCACAATATCTGACGTAGACGCGTACCATCAGTGATGATTTTCTTCGGTAAAGGCACTTGTGGTTCCATGACAAATTGCAAATTTTTAGGCTGTACTAACAAGCCAGACAAATTCTCTAAATCCATCATAAAGCTGATAAAATCAATGGATTTATTATCCAGGCGTACTTTACGTTGCTCGAGTTTATCCATCTCGATAATATCGTTAAAGATATTTCCCAACGTGATGGCACTAACATGAATAGTTTTAAGATACTTGAGTTGTTCGGCATTTAATTCGGTATCAAGCAAAATACGGCTTAACCCGACAATGCCATTAAGTGGTGTACGCAATTCATGGCTGATAGTCGAAATAAAGGTAGTTTTATCCCTACTGGCATTTTCCAGTGCGTCTTGATAGCGTTTACGTTCGGTAATATCGCGACCAAAGCCCATTAACCCACGTCGCTTACCCACCTGGTCATAGAATGGTACCTTACGCAATTCAAAACAGGCCTTACGCCCATCAGGGTAAGTGAGCCACAGCTCATAAGTTAAAGAAAGATTATGCTGCAATACTTTCTCATCTGTTGCTAATACTTTTGCTGCAATATCCGACGGATACACATCCTTTGGTGTCAAACCAACCAATTGTCTCTCACTTTTACCGAGTAGTAGCTCTATGGCTCGATTACAACCGGAGAATTTATGATTTTCATCACGGTAATAGACTAAATCTGGCGAAGCATTAAGAAACGAACGCAGCAAAGAAGATTGTTGACTTAACTCAATCTGTGCCTGTTTACGCTGCTCCATTTCTTCTTTCAGCTTGGCGACGACTCGCGTGCGCGCTTTTTCGGCTTTCTCGCGTTCGACAATTTCCTGGTTAAGTTGAGCAATATTTTGAGTGAGTTGTCGATTCAGCTCCATATCTCGGTAACGCATCACGGCTAATTTATCGACCAGACGGGAAAGACGTTGCCTTGCCTCTTCAAGCTGCTCAACCACTACGGATAAAAAATAGACCGCCCAAGGTGTGATCAACAAGCCAAAAAATATAGAGCGTACGATATCGACACTTTCCACGGAACCCCGTAATAGTAGAGTGACGGTCATCTGCACCAGTATCGCTAAAGTAACCAATGCCGATGCCAACAACAGCGAAAAACGCACTAGTCCCAATTTAACCATCAGATCAACGTAATGTTGAGCTAACCCTTTAATTTTGTTCATAACAACTCCTTACAGAGTTGTTATGATAAATCATTTGATTGATGGATGAATTTTTTATTTTTACCACTGTATGAGTGATGGGATTAATCTAATTACTAAGGCCGGTAACGTGCTTTTGAATTTCATCGAGCATATATTTTTTAGTTTTCGCGTCTAGTGCATTTTCTGCACTTATAACTTTTAGGTATTTTTGGAGACCTCTATCTAATAAGTACCTTAATATTATTTTTGTCAATACCAACTGTAAGAGCCCTCATTACTGAGTAAAAATCTCTTCCATTATCCTTTTTTTTCTTTTCTGTATTTCTTGTGTAATTTTTACTTTATTTTTTCGTCTAATAACGTACCACCATCTATAGATTCTTCCTACTTTATTAAAAAAACTTAATGGCTCAGAAAAATTTTCTATCAGATTTTACCTTTATGATTGGTGTTGAACAACGAGCTATACATAGAAACAGATCCAAGCATAAATTTCCTATTCATGCTGTAATTATAAATCAGGTTATATTTATCAACATTATAAGGTAATATGACAACAAAATACTCTCAAAAAAGTGTTTTTATAAGATAAAATCACATTAATTCATTAAGTTACATAAGATAAAATGAAAAAATTTATAACAATAAATGTTGCACAAGCTCACTTACGTTGGAAACAAGGTAGTGCATTGTTAATTGATATTCGGGATCAACATAGCTACCTGGTAAGTCACGCACCCGGTGCCCTTCATCTGGCTAATGACAAGGTGCAATCCTTTATACGACAAACTGATTTTACCAAGCCATTGATGGTAATGTGCTATCACGGCAACAGTAGTCGAGATGCGGCGCAATATTTGCTCGAGCAAGGCTTTGCCGCAGTTTATAGCGTTGACGGGGGTTTTACTGCCTGGGCGAAACAGTATCCACGGGATGTTACCACTAAATAAAATAATAAAAAACAAGTAGATAAAATACTTTTGCTTATATAACAGACAACAAAACACGACTTTTCAGTCATTATTCATGAATACGTTACCTCATTTTGATCTGTCGTCTTGCACTGAGAAAACGTTCATTTCTGTCATTTCTGTCATTTCTGTCATTTATCATAAAATCATTCGCTTTTTCAACTTTCAATAAAAGTTATTCTGTGTTGGCACTCTTCAGTTCATCATCTCAATAAAACATACTAGCTAGATATCCGCAATTAGATAAATTTTTTGCAGCTTCAGCTGGATTCATTAGACCTCTTCGGAAACTCTGATTTATCTAATTTCCATGTTATAAATTGCTGCAATCAGATTAAATCGTAATCCAAAACGTTTTCGCCTGTTTCGATAACGATCTGATACGATTTTAAATCGTTTAATCATACCAAGGACATTTTCGTTTAATACACGCTGGCTTGATAACTCACGATTGTTGCGTTTATCTTCTTTTGTTAAGGGATTTTTCTTTGTCTTTTTCTTAGGCAACGCCGAGTTTGAATGGATCTTGCCAAGCCCTTGGTAACCTGTATCTGTCACTGTTTTGATTTCAGGATGTATTCGCACGCCAGACTCTTTGAACAACCTAAAATCATGACGCCTCCCATGAGTAAAGCTTGTACAGATGACTGCTTTGCTTTTTTTATCGACGATCACTTGGGTTTTTAAGGTGGGTCGTTTCTTTTTTCCTGAGTAAAACTGCTTTTGTTTTTTTGGGGACGTTCAATCGGCGTTTCTGTGGCATCAATAAGAACGAGCTCATACTCCCTATCACTTTTTAATAAAGCTTTGCGTCCAAGGAGTGCAAAATCAGGATGCTTTATTAGCGTATTTTCTATCCATTTAATCGTTTCATAGCAGGTGCTCTCACTCACCCCATCGCTTCGGCTAACATGAAAATAAGTGCGATATTCCCGTAGATACTCAAGGGCCATTAATAAGCGATCTTCTAAACCCAGCTTGGGTTTCCGACCTCCTTTCCCTTGCTTACATTTATCTGCTTCATTCAATATCTTTATCATCTTTTCAAATGTACTGCGTTTAACTCCGGTTAAGCGCCGAAATTTTTCCTCTTCCAATACCTTTATTTGTTCATATTTCATGGGGGCTCCTTGTTCAGGAGATTTTTAACAACATTCCTACATGAATGCTATAGCAGGCGCCGTATCAGTTGATTATGAAAATTAGAAATAACATATTGATATTAATTAATATTTATTAACAAAAGTGATCACGTTACATGGCGCCTGCTATAGTTTCCGAAGAGGTCTATTAATAAAGATTCAACAGTCTGATGGAATTTAGGTTTGACATTTTTACGTATCCAATCTGGAAAGAAATCATGGTTTTTAGGATCCATCACTCCGGAATGTTCATAAGAACGGTTGCGCAGGCAGCTGGAAGAGATGACAAAGATAGGTCGGACCGAGATTCACTAAACCTGAATGATTTTCTGAGCTTAAAGCTCGTCCACTAAATGAGGCCTGAGTCGACGGATTTCATCGGGGCCCACAGTAGCGTATACTGCAACCAGGCCGAATATAAAGCTGCAACCGAACATTTTTCAGTCAAAACAGCCGAAAGCTTTGGCAAACGGTATGCCTTCATATAAAAGTCGTGAGTTCTGCCCAAAAAAAAGAGGGGGAGTGGATACGCTGCTTCGAGCCATCCGTTAAACGTTGTGCATTTAAATAGGGGCTCAAATTTTTTGCAAAAATCATCCATTAAGCAATAAAGTTCGGTAATATCGTCCATAAGTGTCTTGCTATTTCGTAATTAAGCCTGCTTGCAAACATGATTATCTCAAAGCACGAGTCATTTATTCATTTTTTATCAAAAGGTTAATGGAACTGAACCTTAACTCCTTATATCGAACTCAGGTTTGAGTAGGTTATAGGTATCGGTTTGTGTTTAATTATTATCGTTTTTATGTTAATTTTTTGATTTACTGAATGTTTATAAATTCAGTGTCCGCATAACGCTGGGCAATTTGATGACACTGACTCAATAAGGCAGAAATAGCTTTGACAAGGTTTAAAGGATCCAAGAAACGCATATTCGTAATTATTATTTTGATGATTGCAGGTTTTATTGCTATCAGCTATTTTACGACACCGACGCCGGTTCAATATCACACCTTGAAAGTCGTTCAAAAAGATCTACAACAGAACGTGCTAGCAACCGGTAAACTTGACGCGGTGCGTAAGGTGGATGTTGGCGCTCAAGTTAGCGGTCAATTACAACATCTATATGTAAAAATCGGCGATAAAGTGCAACAAGGCCAGCTATTGGCGCTAATCGATCCCAAACAAGCGCAAAACCAAATCAAAGAGGTTGAGGCTACTCTACAAGATTTGAATGCTCAGTTGTTATTGTCACGAGCCGAGCAACAGCTTGCTAAAATGACCCTGGATCGTCAGCGTAAGCTGGTTCAGTCACAGGCCACCCCAGAACAAGAGTTAGATAAAGCCAGTACCGAACTAGCAGTAAGCGTAGCCAAAGTAGCCACCATCAAAGCAAAAATTAATAAAACTACAACCAGTCTGGACACCGCAAAACTTAATCTTGATTACACCAAAATTTCGGCACCTATGAGTGGTGAAGTCGTGCAGATCACCACTTTGGAAGGCCAAACAGTCATCGCCTCGCAACAAGTGCCCACCATTCTCACACTGGCGGATATGAACACCATGCTCGTTAATGCGCAGGTTTCTGAGGCTGACGTTATCCATTTGAAGCCTGGCTTAAAAGCCTCATTTACCATGTTAGGTGATCGGAGCAAACGTTTTAATGGTGTTTTAAAAGATATTTTGCCGACACCAGAAAAAGTCAACGACGCGATTTTCTATATAGCCCGTTTTGAAGTCCGTAATCCCAATGCAGTATTGCGTCTGCAAATGACTGCACAAATCTCGATCCAATTGATAGATATAAAGCAAGCGACAGTAATACCTCTAGCTGCTTTGGGTGAATCCTTAGGGGACGATTACTATCAGGTCGCAGTACTAGTAAACAATAAAGAAGAAAAGCGCAAGGTTCGCATCGGTATCCGTAATGACGTGGATGTGCAAATCATCGAAGGGCTAAAAGTCAATGAGGACATTATTCTCAGCCGTAGTGGTCAGGAGGAAGAATAATGACGGCCTTACTTGAACTCAAATCTATTCGTCGGCGCTACCAGTCCGGCGAACCCTGTATTGATGAACAAGGTATCGATGTACTACAGGATGTTTCGTTAGAAATTCATGCCGGCGAGATGGTCGCGATCATGGGTGCTTCTGGCTCTGGTAAATCAACGCTGATGAATATTCTCGGTTGTTTAGATCAACCGACAGCAGGCACCTATCTGGTTGCCGGCCAGGATGTGGCAACACTGGATAACGATGGGCTAGCCCTGTTGCGGCGTGAACATTTTGGTTTTATCTTTCAGCGTTATCATTTATTGTCACATCTCAATGCCACCCATAATGTTGAAATACCCGCGGTTTATGCGGGACTAGCTAAGAACAAAAGGCGAGAACGCGCCATTGAATTGTTGACACGTCTCGGGCTAGAAGAAAGAATCAATTATCAACCGAATCAGCTATCAGGGGGACAGCAACAGCGCGTCAGTATCGCTCGGGCGTTGATGAACGGTGGACAAGTGATCCTCGCTGATGAACCCACCGGGGCATTGGATAGTCATTCCAATGCAGAGGTCATGGCTATTCTAAAACAGCTGCAACAGCAAGGCCATACCGTGATTATCGTCACCCATGATCCCAATATTGCGGCTCAAGCTGAACGTATTGTTGAAATCAAAGACGGTAGAATTATCGCTGATTCCGGTTATTGGTCGTCGCCAAAGAACAGGATATCAACAAACCCCAAAGTGAATATCCCTTCGTGGCAACAAGTGATCGGGCGGTTTCGTGAAGCGCTACTTATGGCCTGGCGCGCCATGATGTCCAGTAAAATGCGCACCGCCCTGACGATGTTAGGGATCATCATTGGTATCGCCTCGGTGGTGTCTATTTTGGTGATTGGTGATGCCGCTAAACAAAAAGTTCTGGCGGATATTCGCGCTATAGGCACCAATACTATCTATATTTACCCAGGGCGTGATTATAGTGATGATGATCCCAATAATCAGCGCGTGCTGGTTTATAATGATGTAACCGCACTCAATGCTCAATCCTACGTTAGTGCAATATCGCCGGTTATTTCCGGAAGTATGCGTCTGCGAGCGGGTAATCTTGATAGAGCGGGCAACGTTTTCGGCGTCAGTAACCAATATTTTCATGTTTTTGACATGGCGATGGCACAAGGGGTGCCCTTCAGCCAAGATCAGGTAGACCAGCAAAATCAGGTCGTGGTGATTGATAACAACACGCGACGTCTCTTATTCCCACATCTGAAAGAAGTGATCGGACAGGTTATTTTGATCGGTAATATGCCTGCAACCGTAGTCGCGGTGGTAGAAAAAAAACCATCGATGTTTGGCAATGGCAAGACTTTGCAGGTATGGCTGCCCTATAGCACGATGGCGAATCGGTTAATAGGCAAATATTATTTTGATTCTATTACGGTACGCCTAAAAGAAGGGTACAACAGCAAAGAAACCGAGCAAAAATTAATCAGGTTGTTAACACTGCGTCACGGCAAAAAAGATATCTATACCTATAATATGGATACTTATCTACAAGCTGCTGAAAAAACCACGCGGACAATGCAGCTTTTTCTCACCTTGGTGGCGGTGATTTCTTTGGTCGTTGGAGGCATAGGGTAATGAACATCATGCTAGTCTCTGTGACAGAACGTACTCGTGAAATTGGCATCCGTATGGCAGTCGGCGCGCGGTCGGGTGATGTGATGCAACAATTTTTGATTGAAGCAGTATTGGTGTGTCTGGTCGGCGGCGCTCTGGGGCTGACACTGTCCTTTACCATTGGCTTAACAGTTTCAGCCTTGTTACCAAACTGGCAAGTGGCTTTTCCACTTATGGCAATGGTCAGTGCCTTCTTATGCTCTACTATTATTGGTGTTGTTTTTGGTTATCTACCCGCACGCAATGCGGCGCGTCTTAACCCTATTGACGCTTTAGCACGGGAGTAAAATCATTTGTATCACGACAACGAGCAAAGCAAGGCAACCCTATACAACAACAACGAGGGACTAGATAATTCGGGACTGGATGTCGAATATTTAGTTAATGAGCAGCAAATCGATCAGCTTAGACCACCCTCTATGTATAAAGTGATACTTAACAATGATGATTATACTCCAATGGAATTTGTAATTGACGTGCTGCAAAAATTCTTTTCTCATGACATCGGACTAGCAACACATTTGATGTTAAGTATTCATCATCAGGGTAAGGCAATTTGTGGTGTGTTCACCGCAGAAATCGCAGAAACTAAAGTCGTACATGTAAATCAATACGCCAGGAAGAACGAACATCCATTGCTTTGTACGCTGGAAAAAGCCTGATTAAGGCAATTTATTGGGGAGGTGCCTATGCTCAATCAAGAACTTGAACTCAGTCTCAATATGGCTTTCGCCAAAGCGCGGCAGCATAGACATGAGTTTATGACCGTGGAGCACCTATTGCTAGCGTTACTGAACAATCCGGCTGCAAGAAGAGCACTAGAGGAATGTACAGTTAATCTGGTTGCATTACGGCAAGAACTGGAAACTTTTATTGAACAAACGACACCGACATTATCTAAAAATGACAAAAAGCGTGATACTCAGCCAACACTCAGTTTTCAACGTGTTTTACAGCGTGCGGTATTCCACGTGCAATCATCCGGCAGTAGTGAAGTATCCGGTGCCAACGTATTGGTTGCTATCTTTAGCGAACAGGAATCCCAGGCAGCTTATCTGCTGCGTAAACATGATGTCAGTCGTTTAGATGTTGTTAATTTTATTTCCCACGGATCGCGGAAAAATGAACCCGATCCCCTACCCAATGTGGAAAATTCGTCGAGCGAAGAACAGACGGGAGCGGAAGAGGTGATAGAACATTTCACTACCAATCTTAACCAACTGGCGAATGTCGGTGGTATTGATCCTCTGATTGGTAGAGATAATGAATTAGAACGTGCCATTCAGGTGTTGTGCCGTCGGCGAAAAAACAACCCCTTGTTCGTCGGTGAATCGGGTGTCGGGAAAACAGCTATTGCTGAAGGATTGGCCTGGCGTATCGAGCAAAAAGAAGTGCCCGATGTAATAGAAAAGTGCAAACTTTATTCTCTGGATATCGGTTCATTATTGGCTGGAACCAAATACCGCGGCGATTTTGAGAAACGTTTTAAAACTTTATTGAAACAGTTGGAGCAAGATAAAGACAGCATTTTATTTATCGACGAAATTCATACGATTATCGGTGCTGGAGCGGCATCAGGTGGGCAGATCGATGCCGCTAATTTGATAAAACCGCTGCTTTCCAGTGGTAGGATCCGAGTTATGGGTTCGACCACTTATCAGGAATTCAGTAATATTTTTGAGAAAGACCGCGCTCTAGCCCGTCGCTTCCAGAAAATTGATATCGCTGAACCCACAACAGAAGAAACGATACAGATCCTTAATGGATTGAAATCGAAATATGAGGCATATCATAATGTCCGTTATAGCGCTAAAGCCATTCATTCGGCGGTAACGCTGTCAGTCAAATATATTAATGATCGTCATTTACCGGACAAAGCTATTGATGTACTTGATGAGGCTGGTGCCCGTACCCGATTAATGCCAACGAACAAACGCAAAAAAACCGTCAATGTTGCTGATATTGAAGCTGTGGTCGCTCGTATAGCGCGGATACCAGAGAAAACCATCTCAGAGCGTGATAAAGATGTGTTACAACATTTATATGATCGTTTAAATATGTTGGTATTTGGTCAAGATAAAGCGGTTGCAACATTGACCGAAGCCATCAAAATGAGCCGTGCTGGGTTAGGTCATGAAAAAAAACCGGTGGGTTCCTTCTTATTTGCAGGCCCAACCGGCGTAGGGAAAACCGAAGTCACCGTGCAATTGGCGAAAGCGTTGGATATTGAATTACTGCGCTTTGATATGTCGGAGTACATGGAACGTCATACTGTTAGCCGATTGATTGGCGCACCACCAGGTTATGTCGGCTATGATCAAGGAGGATTACTGACCGATGCGGTAATGAAACATCCACACGCAGTCTTGCTGCTGGATGAAATCGAAAAGGCGCATCCTGATCTTTTTAATCTCCTACTTCAGGTAATGGATAATGGCATCTTGACGGATAACAATGGTCGCAAGGCCGATTTCCGTAATATCATCCTGATCATGACCACCAACGCCGGTGTACGGGAAACAGAACGTACCTCTATCGGTTTCAGGCAACAAGACAACAGCAGCGATGCGATGGAAGAAGTCAAAAAAATATTTACACCGGAGTTTCGTAACCGTCTCGATAACATTATTTGGTTCAATCATTTGTCACCGATGGTGGTACAACAAATCGTTGACAAATTTATTGTCGAATTACAAGTTCAGCTCGACGCAAAAGGCGTGTCGCTTGAAATCAGTGATGAAGCACGTCACTGGCTGACAGAAAGGGGCTATGACAAAGCGATGGGGGCACGACCAATGGAAAGAGCCATTCAGGAAAATCTGAAAAAACCGCTAGCTAACGAGTTGTTGTTCGGCTCGCTGCTTTACGGTGGATCAGTCATCGTTGGCTTGGAGAAAAATAAAAAGCAACTTGCCTATCAGTTTCACGCGGCGCAAAAACGAAAAACAGTAGGAGCGGTTCATTAATATTTATTGATTAACATTGCACATCATCCCGTCGAGCGAGTTTTTTTGCTCTGTGTTGTAGCCGCCGCTGGCTGAAAAAAGCGCTCAACAACTGTGAACAGGCTTCAGTTAACACCCCGGTACTGATTTCTACCTGATGATTCATGCCGGGATGACGCAAAATGTCCACCAACGAGCCCACTGCCCCAGTTTTTTCATCACTGGCTCCATATACTAGACGGCGGATACGGCTATGGACCATGGCACCGGCGCACATCACACAGGGTTCCAAAGTCACATATAAGGTGGTGTCAGGTAAACGGTAATTTTGTTGTTTTTTTCCTCCCTGACGCAACGCCATAATTTCTGCATGGGCGGTGGGATCGTGATGAGTAATAGGTCGGTTCCAGCCTTCGCCAATCACGTGATTATCCAAAACCAAAATCGCGCCCACCGGCACTTCACCTTCTGCCTGCGCGCGCTGTGCTAATTGTAATGCCTGAGCCATCCAATATTCATCATTATATTCAGCAAACATATTCTTCTCTAAACGACAATATCCTAAGAGCTTGTTCGATTAAACACATCCTTCAATAATAACGGTAGCACAGGCATAGTGTTGCTCATCCGACAACGAAACATGCAACGATGTCATACCAAGCTCTGCCGCCAATTCTGCAGCTCGTTGATGCAGTCGCAAAACCGGTTTACCCAGTTTGTCGTTGAACACTTCAAATTGATTAAACCTCAGACCATTGCGCATCCCCGTCCCCAAAGCCTTCACCGCCGCTTCTTTGACGGCAAAACGTTTTGCCAGAAAACGAACCGCCTGTTGATGTTGCAAATAACGCTGTAATTCCGAGGGATGAAGGATACGTTGTGCGAGTTTATTGTCAGAACGCGTGACGATGATTTTAATACGCGCTATGGCGACAATGTCAACACCTAAACCTAAGATCGCCATTGAGCACGCGCTTCCTTCATTAATTCTTTCATCTTGCTCACCGCAGACGCTAAACCCATCATCGCTGCCTCGCCTATAATAGCATGACCAATATTTAGCTCGTGAATATCATCTAACACAGCAATAGATTTGACATTATGGTAAGTAATGCCATGACCCGCATTAACCTTTAACCCTTTACTGGCAGCGTAAACTACTGCGCTGGCGATACGCCCTAATTCTTTCTGACGATCAAGGTCATTGGACGCATTGGCGTAAACACCCGTGTGGATCTCAATATAGGGTGCGCCAACAACACTGGCAGCGTCAATCTGTTGCTCATCGGCATCGATAAACAATGAAACCAAGATCCCAGCCGCAGACAAGATGTCAACCGCTGGGGCAATTTTATCCAATTGACCAGTAACATCCAGTCCACCTTCAGTAGTCACTTCCTCACGCTTTTCCGGAACGAGGCAACAAAAATGCGGTTTCAATTCTCTCGCGATGGCAACCATCTCATCGGTTACTGCCATTTCTAAATTCATCCGTGTCTGGATGGTTTCACGCAAAAGACGCACATCACGATCAGTAATATGGCGACGGTCTTCACGTAAATGCACGGTAATACCATCTGCTCCGGCCTGTTCAGCAATAAAAGCGGCATGGACAGGATCAGGATAGCAAGTCCCACGTGCATTTCGTAATGTCGCGATATGATCGATATTAACACCCAATAGCAGATCAGCCATAATGCCCCTCTAAGAACCTGTTCGAAATCTCTTGTCTCGTTTGATATTTCGTCAAAAACGTACTCAAAATGCTCATTTACTCCCTTTTGTTCTATACAAAGAGTAAACTGCGCCTTTTCGCCCATTTTTCCCTCGTCTGTCGTCTGAGCACAGCGAAAAAGATTTGGAACAGGCTTTAAAAAAATTAATTCGCGTACTTCATGCCTGTTTTCTGTTGCTCTACCCGCCGTTTGCCATCATGAACATTTTGCTGCGACTGACTTTTAACCTACCGCTCATTTACTTGATTTATTTTAATATTTTTTATCAAAAACTATTTTATAGTCCCCATTACAGCCCTATAAACAAGAGTCGCCCCACTCTACAATAATCATTCCTGCAAATCAAAAAAATCCCGCCTGACCGTCTTTTTCGTGTATGGAGGTACAGAATTGAACATCGGGCAGTATCACAATGTGACTTGAGAAGGTGTCCTGTTTCATTGAACCATTACAATGCGTTGACAAGCTTGATGTCACCTTCTTTCCTTGCTTCGCTATCGTTTATCTTAATGTCCTCAAATTACTTTGTTAACAATGTATAGCGTAACGTATTAATTTTGATTACAATGTATAGCTAAATTATTTAACAGGGAGTTAGCGATGAGCCACTCTGTCGATTTTCGCCGTAAAGTTCTGGGTATTCGAGAGCAAGAAAACTTGAGTATCAGAGAGACCGCTAAACGCTTCCACATTGGTTCAGCTTCCGTTACTCGCTGGCTCAGTCGTATCGAGGTTAAACCTTCTTCCCCCCGTCGGCGTAAGCTTGATAAAGTGGCGTTAGCTGAAGATGTTGCACTTTATCCCGATGCTTACCAACGGGAACGGGCGGCGCGCTTTCAGGTGTGCCAGAAAGCCATTTGGCAGGCACTGAAAAACCTGGGTGTCACCTATAAAAAAAACCCTGCGTCATCCCAAGGCAGACGAAGAGACACGGCGTGCCTTCCAGGACACGATAGCCTGCTATAAAAAGCAGGGAAAACCGGTCGTTTATCTGGATGAAAGCGGTTTCGCACACGATATGCCACGAACCCACGGTTATGCTGCACGAGGTCAACGCTGTTGGGGTACCCAGGATGGGCAGGCTATAGCAGGCGCCATGTAACGTGATCACTTTTGTTAATAAATATTAATTAATATCAATATGTTATTGCTGATTTTCATAATCAACTTATACGGCCCCTGCTATAAGGGCCGAACAAATGTCATTGGCGCGTTACTGGGAACCGTCCTGATGGCGGTCGGCTTATTTTTTTGTTCCATTAACAGTGATGTTTTTTACGCCTGGGTTACCCAGCGCCTTTTGCCTACTCTTCCTCCTCATTGTGTCATCGTGATGGATAACGCCAGTTTCCACAAACGTCTCGACATTCAGCAGGCTATCAGTAAAGCCGGGCATTGGATTGAATATCTCACTCCCTACTCACCTGCTCTCAATCCTCACTTTTACCCACAACGTTGAATGAAAAATGATTCAGGTGAAATTGGATTATTGGTAGAGTCAATAGTTAAATCAGGAAACAGGCACATGAAAACAGTAACGGGTAATGGGAATGAGTGGATCCGGGAAGAATTTCATTAAATTGATTTCGGAGATAAACGCCTTAAAGAGCGTTTTTTTGAAACAGCGGGCTTATTATCATCAAAAGCGTCAGGTTCAATTTACCCAAGCTGTCATGGTTCCTGGTCACAGGCCAAAGGAGCTTATCGATTTTTTAGCAATGAGAGAGTGAGCGAGAGCGCGATATTCCGTACACATTGTGTACAAACACAAAAACGCCTGGAAGGGCATTCACTGGTTTTTTCTCTTCAGGACAGATCAGAGTTGGACTTTGACACACATAAAAAGACAGAGGGGTTGGGAAGTATATCTAAAGCCTATCACAAACATAAAATGGGGTTGATGCTTCATGCAAGTTTGATGGTAACTCAGGAGGGCTTGCCGCTTGGGTTATCCTCGCTTAAATGCGGGTCACGTGTTTCCCGAGAGGAAACCCCTCAGGAAAAACAGCGGCGGCTTTATCAATCGACAATGAAAGAGAAAGAAAGTATTAAGTGGATAGAGACCCTCTACGAGACAGCGGCGCTGATACCCAAAGATACCTGCTTAATCACGCTGGGAGACAGAGAAGCGGATATTTTCGAACTTTTTCGGGTTGCAAGCTCACTAAAAACATTTTTTATTATCCGCAACCGGAAAGACAGAAAATTTATCGATGAAAAGGGGAAAAAAACAACGGTGCAAACCGCCTTGTCAAAGACGCCGATTTTAAAAACCATAGCACTCACCCTGCCCAAAAATCAGCAAAGGGTAGCAAGAACGGCTTATGTGGATATTCGCTCCATTTCAGGCTGGCTCCCCATTAGAAATAATCTAGTTTATGGGCCTACCAATAAAGACGCTTCACGGCATATCCATGAAAAGGTTCACGTATCTGCCATCAGTGTTAAAGAACAGCCTCCTCCAGAAGGAGTAGCGCCTGTCGAATGGGTATTATTGACCAATTTGACGGCCACTGACGCCTTTGAAGCAGAAGAGAAAGTGAATGGGTATAGACTGAGATGGAAGATAGAAGAGTTCTTCAACACACTGAAATCAGGATGTTGTGTTGAACAATGTCGTTTAAATACGGCAACCAAACTAACGAAAATGATCACCCTCAAAAGCATTATCGCCTTCAAACTGATGTATATGACCAAAATGGCAGCGTTGTGTCCTGAGGCTACCTGCACCGATGTGTTGTCAAAGATAGAATGGCAAACGCTGTATTGCAGAATACAGACAACAAGCCGCCTTCCCGAGCATCCCCCACAGTGCTTCAGGCAATAACATGGCTGGGTCAATTGGGAGGATTTCTTAACCGACGTGCCGAGGGTTTACCGGGAATAATGTCGCTTTGGCGAGGGTATGAGATCCTGCAAGAAAATGTGAGATTGTTCATTATTCTTAATAACAAAAATTGTGGGTAAAAGTGAGGATTGAGAGCAGGTGAGTAGGGAGTGAGATATTCAATCCGATGCCCGGCTTTACTGATAGCCTGCTGAATGTCGAGACGTTTGTGGAAACTGGCGTTATCCATCACGATGACACAATGAGGAGGACGAGTAGGCAAAAGGCGCTGGGTAACCCAGGCGTAAAAAACATCACTGTTAATGGAACAAAAAAATAATCCGACCGCCATCAGGACGGTTCCCAGTAACGCGCCAATGACATTTGTTCGGCCCTTAGGCTGCCAATCCTGGGTACCCCAACAGCGTTGACCTTGTGTAGCATAACCGTGGGTTCGTGGCCTATCGTGTGCGAAACCGCTTTCATCCAGATAAACGACCGGTTTTCCCTGCTTTTTATAGCAGGCTATCGTGTCCTGGAAGGCGCGCCGTGTCTCTTCGTCTGCCTTGGGATGACGCAGGGTTTTTTTTATAGGTGACACCCAGGTTTTTCAGTGCCTGCCAAATGGCTTTCTGGCACACCTGAAAGCGCGCCGCCCGTTCCCGTTGGTAAGCATCGGGATAACGTGCAACATCTTTAGCTAACGCCACTTTATCAAGCTTACGCCGACGGGGGGGAAGAAGCTTTAACCTCGATACGACTGAGCCAGCGGGTAACGGAAGCTGAACCAATGTGGAAGCGTTTAGCGGTCTCTCTGATACTCAAGTTTTCTTGCTCTCGAATACCCAGAACTTTACGGCGAAAATCGACAGAGTGGCTCATCGCTAACTCCCTGTTAAATAATTTAGCTATACATTGTAATCAAAATTAATACGTTACGCTATATGATTGACCGCGCAATGCAGGCACGTTGGTCATGGAACCCCTCTCGGAAACCAAAGCGGACCCACATTCTCATGGGTTTCGAGCAGGAAGAGCTACAGCAGACGCCATAGCTGCACGATTTAATTTTGATTGCCTAACGGATACATTGAGGAATAAATATACGGAGTGGCTCATATTTTGTGTGCTAATCAAAACTACCGACCTCAGCAAGCATTCATTTCATGTCTACGGCCAAGATAAATCTGGAAAACCATAGATTTTCATTAGGCAACAAATCTAATAAAATAATTTTAAAAATTTATTTGAAATTTCTTGTGCTTCAGTCTGATATTTTGTCAAAAACGAGCTCAAGATGCTCATTTACTCCCTTTTGTTATACAAAAAGAGTAAACTGCGCTTTTTCGCTCATTTTTTCCTCGTCTGAATGTTGTTCAAGAAGATTTCAAACAGGTTTTGATAAATTTAAAAGACGAGTGTACTGTGTCCAGGGTGGATTTGATGAAAATAACTAGCGTCGAATTAGGTTATGGCGAGCTATTGGCAATAAATAGCGTTCGGTTTCCTGCAAGATAATTTGTAGATATTCGTCATCCATCACCCGTAAAATACGCTGGATATAAGGATCTTTTCTTTCCCCTGTGTCCTGTTGTAGATTGCCTTGCCACGTTTGTAGTAATTTTTCTTTGGCTTTAGTTTGTGTTTTTTCATCCCAACAAATTTGTCCGGTTTCTGCATCAAAACAGTGTGTTAGCCATGTCCAACCACTTTTGTATAATAGCAATAGTGGTTGGCTCATTCCTCGCTGATATCCAGTATATAAAAGTTGCAAGTAACGTTGTGCGTCAGATTGCAATAAAGGCTCAAACCGCCAAATGGTTCCCTTACAACCATACATCCGACTTTCAGCATTACCTCCAGCTAGGCAATAAACGAGGTGTTCCAACCAAAGTAATAATCCATCCACAGCCGTTAATTTTGTTGGTCGCCAGCGGAGTAATCCATCAGCTTGCACTCGATGTAGCCAGCCAACTAATCTGGTTTCTCCCATATCAATATCCAGTTCCAAACTGTGATATCCACCACGCTCACTGCGGATTTGTTCCGCAAGCGGTGCTATTTCTTTTTGCTGACTCTGCCAGTATATTTCTCCAAAAGAACCATAAGGCAAAGTACCTGAGGCCTTGGATCGGGCAAAGAATTTGCCAATGTCTTCCTGTTCTATCAAGGTATTCAAAAATAGAGTATTAAATTGATAACGCGCTAAATCATCCAGGGTGAAAGGTTCCTCAGCAGATAATTCCGTTTCTTCAATCGTAAAGTTTACGCCAAGGCGTAATTGGAAGAAAGTACGTACTGGATGGCGGTAAAAACGCATCAAATCATCCAAAGTTAACTCAGTTAGTGGCTCCATCACTAGGGGGCGATTAAAATCAGGATATGCTTGACCACAGGTTTGTGCTGCCGGTAACCATTCTGCCGCATAACTTTGTTGTTCACTGCCAATGATAAAATTGTCCGCGGCAAAGGGATCTCGTGTATGCCACCTGATGATATGCTGAGCCACACGTTGAGCACTGTCATCAGCATTGAGGTCTTCGTCTCCCGGTAGATGATAACTTTGTGTTAGATAGTCAAGGAGTTCACTGACCAGGACTGAGGGATAACGTTCACTGTTATCCTGAATAGAGTTGCCAATATAACTAATATAGAACTGCTGTTGCGCGGATACTAATGCTTCAAGAAAAAGGTAACGATCATCATCCCGACGGCTGCGATCACCTCTTTGTGTTTGCTGTGCCATTAAATCAAAGCCCAGTGGTGGTACTGTCCTGGGGTAGATCCCATCGTTCATACCTAATAAACAGACAATTTTAAAAGGAATTGAACGCATTGGCATTAGTGTACAAAAATTAATTGATCCCGCCAAAAAGCGCTGACTTATCCTTTCGTTATCAAAGTGTGCTATCAAATCGTCTCGCAATAAGGTGATAGATATATTGTCAGGATATTGCGCTGCCGTACCATAGTTGATAATTTTTTGCCATTGCTGTTCTATTAATACCAGAATCTCTTCATTATCTTCAGAACGTTCGAAGAAGGTATCGAGCAACTGTTGGCATAGAGGCAACCATGCCACTAGAGTACGCGCGCTGGCTAGCTGTTGGCGCCATGAACTGAGTTGCATGAGCATTTCTGCTAGCTGCCCAACCAGTTCAGCGGCCAAACCACTCGATTCATCATAAGGTAATATTCCTTGCCAATCACCGGCGTTACTCTCCATAGCATAGCCTAAAAGCATACGGGTTAATCCAAACTTCCAGGTATGCTGACCCGTTGGTGGCAGAGAAAGTTGCCGCACATTATCATCATCCAACCCCCAACGTATCCCCGCTTCCTCTACCCATTGGCGTAAGTGACGTAATTCACCTTCATCGATACCAAATTTTTTTGCCAAACTGTCAACTTCCAATAGCACTAATACTTGTTCTGAAGTGAAGCGACTTTGTGGTAAATCAAGCAGTGTAATAAATGCCTGCAACACAGGATGAACTTGACTAGATTTGCGATCTGAGATAGCAAAGGATAAGTAGCGCTCAGTAGTCGCGTTACCAAATACGGCCTGGATATAAGGGGTATAATTATCAATATCGGCCACCATCACAATGATGTCACGTGTTGTCAATTGTGGATCCGCTGCCAATAATCCCAGTAGCTGATCCTGTAAAACTTCTACCTCCCGCTGTGGGCTATGGCAGACATGTATGCTGATTGAGTGATCTTGTGGATCTAATAACCGTTTTTGATCACTACGAGTGAGGGTTTCCACAGTAACACCAATGATGGCATGATCTTCCAGCTCTAGAATATCGTGCTGCATTGTATGCAACAGGTTATCGGGTTCAACATCTACAAAGGCATGAACCTCTTGAATATCGTCAAGTTGTGACAATAAATACATATGGTCTCGACCTAATCGTCCCCAAGAGGCAAGCAAGGGATTACTGAGGTTTTGTTGACCTTCAGCATTAAATAATTCAGTCGCCGACTGTGGATTACGAAATAAATTGGGTGATAAAGATCCTTGAAAATGGCGTCGTTTGCGGCTTTCTAGCTTAGCAAGAAGAGTATAATCCTGGATATCACCCCAAAAATAGCGACAAGGATTGGTAAACATCAAATGAATTTCAATATGCTTACCTAAGGCTTGTAAAGCTTGCAAATAGATAGGAGGTAGTGCAGAAATGCCACAGATAAACACTCGCTTAGGTAAACCCGGGGGATACATATCGTTTTCATGTAATCTGCAGATAAAACGCTGATAAAGATTAGCTCGATGCCATTCGGGTTGTTTAAGCTGACGGGTATATTGCGTCAATTCCGCCCACAAAGGTGCCTGCCATTGTTGCACATCACTGAGCCCATCAATCAGCTGTCCACCTTCCCATTTTTTCAACCATTCAGGACGATAGACCAAATATTGATCAAAAAGATCGGCTACCCGTGTTGCCAATTGATGAATTTTTCGCTTTTCACTGTCATCACTGAGATAACGTTGCATTGCAGCAAAAGCGGGTCTCTCAAGTAGAGTAGGCAGTAACCACATTAATTTCCATGTCATTGCCTTTTTGCTAAAAGCACTCTCTTTAGGAATACCAGGCAGTACCTTGGTAAACATATCCCAAATAAAGGTTGCAGGCAGAGGAAACTGAATATTCGCCGCGATACCGAATTGTTGTGCTAACTGAATCTGTAGCCATTGTGCCATACCTGGGCTTTGTACCAGTATCACCTCTTGCTGAAAGGGATCCTTCAAGGGTTCGTGTTCTATCAGTACGGCAGTCAGCTCTTTTAATATATCTAGTTGATTAGAATAGTAAACCGTGAACATTACAGCTCCCATAAGGTGAGGTGAATACCACGTGTCGCACAGTTGATTTCAAACAGGCTCTTGAATTATTCCTGCGTGTCACAGAGCCAACGGTTCAATTCAACCTGTTGCTTTTGTGGTGTGATCACTTTGACATTTAATTTTACGCAACTTTCATTAATACGATCTGCATTATGAGTATATTGCCAACCCAAGGCTGGTTTTGGTAGTCTGGACTCGGAAAATGGGAAATCACCGTTTGCCAGAATCTCGATGTTTTGCTGAGCAAGTGACCACGCTTGCTTGAGCTGCCGTTGACGATGGAAACCCTGTAACAATGTCTGCTGGTATTGTAATAGCCCCAACAAAGATACCGAGAATAACAAAGCCGCAATAACGATTTCGGGTAGACTGAAGCCCTTTTGGTATTTGGCGGGTATTTGTTTTACCTCTAGCCGAGGCTGCGGATGTTTTACTCGCAACCGCCACTCACGATTATAAAAAGTTACCACTAATCGACACAAAATTCTTCATCCTTTTCGGGACAAAAATCTAACCACCGGTTTGTAACCTTCATAACCCGTTGCTCATTCATTTTTGGCATATTTCTCTTCCGGATATCCATAACGGCAGAGTGCGTGGTTTCATAAATGACTTGCTGGTACAAAACAATTTTCCGAGGTTTATGACCTGTCAGTGACCCTTCCCCTTTTAGCAGTGCACTTTCTCCTTTTAGCCAGAATGTTCCAGAAGTGATCATTGCTTTGATACAAGCTTTCAACCCGTGGGGTTGCTGTATTGCACAATGCCATTTTCCGCGCTGTCCAGTGCTGCTATGTTGTAGCAATCTCAACGGCCAACTGTGGCTGAGCCCCCAGTTTAGCGATGAAGCCGCTTGATTATAAGCTCGGAGATAGAACTGTTGGTCTTGAGTGATACGCATAGCACGATTCAATTGGTGATGTAGTCCCATTAGCAAAAATAAACTCAGCGTAAAAAATACCGCTACTGCCAATAGCGTACTACTACCCTGTTGATAAACTGATCTCATAAATTTTTACCATGAATTACGCTGTTTATCTCAAGCTGGACTGCCGGATCTCTTATTGAGTTCGCTGCAAGTTGCAATTTAAATAGATTCCCTGATGTGAGATCGCCTACAGGTGTTACGGTAAAATGGGTCACTTTTATTTCTTGTGGATCAAATAGTTTTTCCCAACCATTGCCAAAACAGTTTCTCTCTCCACGCTGTGCCTCTAAAGCTCCATGACGCAATCGGTAACCAAAATATTCAGACTTCGTATGTCCTTCGTCCTCCCAATGACCATTGCGATTAAGGTCATAAGCAACGATCATACAGGAGTTTTTCATTTCGCCTCGATCTTGACTAAAGGCTATTGCAGACCCAGAACACTGTTGATGACAGAAACCAGCCCGCCGTACATCTTTTTCGATAGTAAGCATAACTTGTCGCATTGCCTGCTCAAGACGGTAGTGCTGATATACGGTTGCAACTTGTTTGTGAAACTGTGGATAAATCTTGGCGGCGCTCAATACAATCAAACTGCCAAAACTCAACGCTAGCATGACCTCCGGTAAGGTAAACCCCATAGGGGGGTGATAGTGATGAATTTGTATGCAATCTGATTTTTTCTCTATCATGATAAATTAGCTCCTTTTCTAGGCTAGTTACAGCTTCCTCAGTTTCATCTTCGCGGCCACCGCTTTTCGTGCCTGTGGTGTTGTAAATAGACTTCTTGCAAAACCTACTACCTGCATGGTGAATTTTACGTTACGCGGTGCTCGCAATCCTCATGTATTCGTATGCATAGCTGCACGATTTAATTTTAATTGCCTAACGGATACATTGAGGAGTAAATCTACGGAGTAGCTCATATTTTGTGTGCTAATCAAAATTAAATTGCGCAGTTATATATTCATCACTACTCAACACACTGGAAAAATTAGATTATTTAATAGTACGCAACATTATGATTTTTATTAAAAATTGATAATATTCTTCTAAACACAAAAACCAGTATCTTCAGGTACAAATGGACGTACACAGTGACTATTGTGCGCCATAACGAACAACGGCTATGTAAGAAGTCTAATGACATCTTCCGATACCTGCTATCGATTTATCTTCACTGCACAACCTCATCCTGCCTCGGTTTGATATGACCAACTGGATACGCCCGGCTGAATTGACGAGAGTAAAATGACCCGGTTGCGCCGTGTTACGCCGACCATAAAACCCCATCTCATTTTGCGCAGTCGCACTCAATGAAATATTTCCAGATGGAATAAAGACGTTATCCGTTCTTCCTTCACAGGCCGCTGCTAATATTTCTCTACTGCCAAGACACCCACGACCAGAATGTTGCACCCACAACAAAATAGTATGATTATGCCAGTCAGCATCAGCTTTAATCCGGGTCAGGAAAGCTAACAGTTGCTGGGCGTTAGTCACCAACTGTTCTCGTTGTTGATGACGATACCAACCCTGCCTTCCCCACGTCACCATTAAACCCACCAGAAACATGACGAGAAGTAATTCGATCAGGCTGACGCCCTGTTGTTTTATTGCAATGGGAGATTTCATAGTTCGAGTTTAGATCGTATACATTTCAACGCTAGTGCTGAAAATGAAGGTGTGGAAACCACTCGCAAATTATTCAGTGAGTTTTCAATAGTAGATTACCTATTTGCGAGTGGAGTCACACTATCGGCAGCACTTATAGCGTAACGTATTAATTTTGATTACAATGTATAGCTAAATTATTTAACAGGGAGTTAGCGATGAGCCACTCTGTCGATTTTCGCCGTAAAGTTCTGGGTATTCGAGAGCAAGAAAACTTGAGTATCAGAGAGACCGCTAAACGCTTCCACATTGGTTCAGCTTCCGTTACCCGCTGGCTCAGTCGTATCGAGGTTAAACCTTCTTCCCCCGTCGGCGTAAGCTTGATAAAGTGGCGTTAGCTGAAGATGTTGCACTTTATCCCGATGCTTACCAACGGGAACGGGCGTCGCGCTTTCAGGTGTGCCAGAAAGCCATTTGGCAGGCACTGAAAAACCTGGGCGTCACCTATAAAAAAAACCCTGCGTCATCCCAAGGCAGACGAAGAGACACGGCGCACCTTCCAGGACACGATAGCCTGCTATAAAAAGCAGGGAAAACCGGTCGTTTATCTGGATGAAAGCGGTTTCGCACACGATAGGCCACGAACCCACGGTTATGCTGCACGAGGTCAACGCTGTTGGGGTACCCAGGATTGGCAGGCTAAGGGCCGAACAAATGTCATTGGCGCGTTACTGGGAACCGTCCTGATGGCGGTCGGCTTATTTTTTTGTTCCATTAACAGTGATGTTTTTTACGCCTGGGTTACCCAGCGCCTTTTGCCTACTCTTCCTCCTCATTGTGTCATCGTGATGGATAACGCCAGTTTCCACAAACGTCTCGACATTCAGCAGGCTATCAGTAAAACCGGGCATCGGATTGAATATCTCACTGTTGAATGAAAAATGATTCAGGTGAAATTGAATTATTGGTAGAGTCAATAGTTAAATCAGGAAACAGGCACATGAAAACAGTAACGGGTAATGGGAATGAGTGGATCCGGGAAGAATTTCATCAAATTGATTTCGGAGATAAACGCCTTAAAGAGCGTTTTTTTGAAACAGCGGGCTTATTATCATCAAAAGCGTCAGGTTCAATTTACCCAAGCTGTCATGGCTCCTGGTCACAGGCCAAAGGAGCTTATCGATTTTTTAGCAATGAGAGAGTGAGCGAGAGCGCGCTATTCCGTACACATTGTGTGCAAACACAAAAACGTCTGGAGGGGCATTCACTGGTTTTTTCTCTTCAGGACAGATCAGAGTTGAACTTTGACTCACATAAAAAGACAGAGGGGTTGGGAAGTATATCTAAAGCCTATCACAAACATAAAATGGGGTTGATGCTTCATGCAAGTTTGATGGTAACTCAGGAGGGCTTGCCGCTTGGGTTATCCTCGCTTAAATGCGGGTCACGTGTTTCCCGAGAGGAAACGCCTCAGGAAAAACAGCGGCGGCTTTATCAATCGACAATGAAAGAGAAAGAAAGTATTAAGTGGATAGAGACCCTCTACGAGACGGCGGCGCTGATACCCAAAGATACCTGCTTAATCACGCTGGGAGACAGAGAAGCGGATATTTTCGAACTTTTTCGGGTTGCAAGCTCACTAAAAACATTTTTTATTATCCGCAACCGGAAAGACAGAAAATTTATCGATGAAAAGGGGAAAAAACAACGGTGCAAACCGCCTTGTCAAAGACGCCGATTTTAAAAACCATAGCACTCACCCTGCCCAAAAATCAGCAAAGGGTAGCAAGAACGGCTTATGTGGATATTCGCTCCATTTCAGGCTGGCTCCCCATTAGAAATAATCTAGTTTATGGGCCTACCAATAAAGACGCTTCACGGCATATCCATGAAAAGGTTCACGTATCTGCCATCAGTGTTAAAGAACAGCCTCCTCCAGAAGGAGTAGCGCCTGTCGAATGGGTATTATTGACCAATTTGACGGCCACTGACGCCTTTGAAGCAGAAGAGAAAGTTAATTGGTATAGATTGAGATGGAAGATAGAAGAGTTCTTCAAAACACTGAAATCAGGATGTTGTGTTGAACAATGTCGTTTAAATACGGCAACCAAACTAACGAAAATGATCACCCTCAAAAGCATTATCGCCTTCAAACTGATGTATATGACCAAAATGGCAGCGTTGTCTCCTGAGGCTACCTGCACCGATGTGTTGTCAAAGATAGAATGGCAAACGTTGTATTGTAGAATACAGACAACAAGCCGCCTTCCCGAGCATCCCCCACAGTGCTTCAGGCAATAACATGGCTGGGTCAATTGGGAGGATTTCTTAACCGACGTGCCGAGGGTTTACCGGGAATAATGTCGCTTTGGCGAGGGTATGAGATCCTGCAAGAAAATGTGAGATTGTTCATTATTCTTAATAACAAAAATTGTGGGTAAAAGTGAGCTCTCAATCCCATTGAACATCAATGGGCACAAGCCAAGAGCAAAAGAAGGAACTTAAATTGCAGCCTTGACGCCTTATTCTCTCAATATAGTGCATAATCATTATTATGTCGTTCAGCCATAAACAGGAAGGAGAGTCTGTGAGACGTTACAAAACAGCTCAGTTGGTGCGTGAGGCAGGCATAGAAAGCAAGCAACGCCGGCATCGTTATAAATTCACGGGTAAAGAAGCTTGTTATACGCCTAATCAAGTAGAGTGTGGCGATGTGACCTACATTGGTGATATATACACCAGGAAAAATGCGGCCAGTATAAAAGTAGCCTGATTAAGACAAATACCTTCCTATGAATTTTACTGTATGTAGGATGATGTTTTCTGTCATCAGACGGTTTATACCCGTGATCAATGAAGATGCTTGATTTTGAAGTCGATAAGGATCATGCTCATAGCCATGAAAATAGAGCTGACTGCTGACCAGAAAATTACCCTCGAAGCCCAACATCGTCAAAGCCATGACCGCCGTGTCTGTGACAGGATCCGGTGTGTTTTGTTGTCCGCAGACGGCTGGACTCCCCTATGATTGCTCACTCACAGCTCATTAATGAAACCACGGTGCGGCGCCACCTTACAGACTATCATAAACTCAACAAGCTCAAACCTGAAAATGGCGGCTCCGATGGCTATCTCAATGCGGAACAGACCACGTCGCTGGTTGAACATCTCACCCAGCAGCTCTACCACCACAATCACCAAATTGTGGCGTATATCGCTGGAACATCACCTTTACCGTATCAGGTCTGTATAAAGGGTTGAAGCAGCATGGCTTTAGCTATAAAAAGCCGAAAGGTGTTCCGCATAAATTTGCCGTTGAGAAACAGCAGCAATTTATAAAGACCTACAGCGAATTGAAAGACGCCGCGGGTAATGACCCCATACTGTTTATTGATGCCGTTCATCCGACACAAGCCACCAAAATAAGCTACGGCTGGATACGAAAAGGCCAGGATAAAACGATAGAGACCACCGGGAGCAGAACGCGGTTGAATATCATGGGAGCCTTGAACATCCAGAATGTGGCTAACCCCATAATCCGTGATGATGAGACGATTAACAGCGAAAATGTGGTTCACTTCCTGTCTGCCATTCGCGCGCATTATCCCATCACGACAACGGCACATGTGATCCTCGAGGGTGCAGGCTATCACCGTTCACAGCTTGTGCAAGACGCCGCGCTTACGTTGAATATCCAGCTTCATTACCTTCCGCCGTATAGCCCGAATCTAAACTCGATAGAGCGATTGTGGAAGGTGATGAATGAGCAAACACGAAACAATAGATATTACCCATCTAAACAGAGTTTTAAGAACGATATCTTAAACTTCTTTGAAGTGAAGCTACCACAAATGGCAAGTTCTCTGGTATCTCGCTTAAACGATAATTTCCAGGCGCTAAATCCTGCATCTTGATTTCACTTGGGTATATATAAAATAGATGGCAAATAACCACACAAATTACGGAAATAAGAATAGATTGATATAAAATATCGCTCATTAGGATAAGCACGGAATACATAACGACTGTATTATCGGTTTAAAAAACTTTATGAGCAGGGAGGTTAGGCTGCACTTGTGGAGTTTCATAAGACGATGAAAAATGAGTGCTATAAAGTGATGTTTCGGCGTAAAATTTATTCATCACTGGAAGAAATTAAGGATGACAGATACCCAATGAATTTCGAGTGGCAAGGCGGCAATTAATCGAATCCCAGGAGTGTACAGGTAGTACATGACTGGGATGAGTTTGAGCCATTACAAAAATCGAGCTTAGTTTTTAACATTTCATAAGGGGTTTTTCCAGCGTGTGCTTTCTGGGCTTAGTGACATCTAGAACCCTATAAACAAATCAAAAAAACGACACCATGGAGAATGCATTATGAAGACCGTCCGCTTTTCAAAAATAGTGATGGCGTTAATGATTGTTTCGTTCGCTTTTATGATCACATTGAATAACATTCTTGACTACCGTACCAATTATGCTTTTGTGCAACATGTGTTAAGTATGGATACGACTTTTCCGAACAATACACTAATGTACCGTGCTATCACTAGCGAGAGTCTATGGCATTTTAGCTATTGGTTAATCATCGCTGGAGAAGGTTTAATCTGTCTATTTTTTCTGATGGGTAGTCTGGCGCTTTGGCGCGCACGCTATGGTACGGCAGAGGTATTCCATCACGCAAAAAAGTGGATTTATGTCGGCGCGACAATGGCAATGTCGGTCTGGTTTTTTGGCTTTATGGTGATAGGTAGCGAATGGTTTTTAATGTGGCAATCACGTGAATGGAAGGGGCAAGAAGCGGCATTCCGGTTTTACATGAGCGTACTCGGGGTGTTGATTTACATCAATCAGAGGGATAGAGATATTTCTTTATGAAAAAGGCGTGTTTCCATAGACTTGTTGCCTAATAGTGGCTTGTTGCTTATTAAGCAACAATGCGCGCCATAGAAGATAGAAGGGCCTCTAAGCGATTTTTTCGCACAAGCTAATGCAAAACGTCCCCCTAAAAATGACTAAAAAATATTTGTTTCTTGATTAGGCAGCATCTCATGAAAATTTATAATGGATTCTGGCACCACTACTACCACCAATGATGAAAATGATGTACCGGGCCAATCCCTTTGCCGACCTCTAGACTGTCTGCCTGTAACAATGCCTGTTGTAGGTAATCTTTAGCTATTTGGACACTATCTTGCCAATTATCATGCCTGGGCCGTAATGCTGCTAATGCTGCCGATAAAGTACAACCCGTACCATGTGTATGACGCGTTTTCACCCGAGCACAAGCAAAACGGTATTCACCTCCTTCGCTGGTAAATAACCAGTCAGGGCTTTCGTCGCTATTTAGATGACCTCCTTTTATTAATACGTTTTTGCATCCTAAATCCAATAATCTCTGCCCCTGTTCACACATTTGCTTTTCATTTGCTTTTCATTTTGCGCAATTGGACAATCCAGCAATATCGCGGCTTCCGGCATATTTGGCGTCACCAGGGAGACCTGTGGTAACAGATATTGCTTGATGGCTTCTACGGCCGTTAGCGGCAATAACGGATCACCACTTTTAGCCAACATCACGGTGTCCAGTACCACAAAACCAAGGGAATTATCACGTAATTTTTCAGAGACAATCCGTACGATAGATTCATTGGCCAGCATACCTATTTTAGAGGTATCGATACGCACATCATTTAGCACTGAATCTAATTGGGCTGATACAAATTGGGGATCGACAGCACAAATTGCTTGCACACCAAGGGTATTTTGCGCAACCAATGCGGTGATTACACTGGTGCCATAGGCTCGTAACGCAGAAAAAGTTTTTAGATCTGCCTGAATGCCAGCACCACCACTAGGGTCGGTTCCTGCAATGGTGAGCGCGTTGATGCGTTTCAAAGGATCGAGGTCTCCATCATGTGTCTATGAAATTCGCTGTGTCAGTACTCTTTATTGAATTAACTGGTACTTTACTGGATTTGCGGCGCATAGGCCACCAGCGCATTCAAAAACAGTGGAAACTGCATTACAGAATACCAATAGCGCAAAAACTACTATGATTACCCGACCCGTTTTATTCAGTATGGGGATAGACTCAGTGTTATCAAAAAATCTGTTATCAGAAAATTGACAGTCGAAAAACAGCATCACGGCAGCTCCTATGATAATCACTGAAAACAGGATAAATGCCCATGTATAAAAATGCATACCGAGGATAATATGACCATATGCACCTGTCCCTGGGATAATATGCAACAAAATTTGCCGGCCAGAGATAATGGTACCAACGACAGCACTCAGAATTGTTAGAGCATAATGGCTGGGTCGTGGGCCAAAGCGTATATTAAGAGCCAATCCTATCCCTACACCGGCAAACCCAATACGTTGCAACAAGCAAAGCGGGCAGGGAATATCGTGAAAAATAATTTGGTCAATGAATGCGATTAGCAATACAACGCCAATTGTGCTAAGTCCGAGCAGATTTAATTTGCATGCAACAGAAGGTGACATCGTGCATTCCTTTTATACTCAGAGGGGGACATTAAGTGAACCAGAAGTATGTAACCGGAATAGGACGAGAGTTAACACAGTGGCGATCAACCAGAAGAAAAGTGCAGCTCGTCGTTTCCCATTTAGAATGAAAACCAGTCCACCGGCATAGAACAGAAATGGTAACGCCATCATCAGGTTATTCCTTATCAACTGATTGCAAATTTATCTCCCGAGTATAGTAGAAAATATTGACGCTTATTAGAAAGCTATTACACCCGCTGATACTTCATCGAAAATGATCTCAACATGCGTGGTGTAACTACGTTTTTTCGCCAATTTTCCTTGTCTGAGCATCGCCTATGACGATGTCGAATGGTTTCCTGGAGTTTATGTGACATTACTGAGTGGCATGAGCTCTACTTTGTCTTAACACTGACCGTGGATGATGACGGAGTATAAAATCATGATGAATTGTCATCTCTGTAAACAGGCCGCACTGTGTTTTTTTTGACATGAGGAAGTGATTATTTTAGAGTGCGGCAGCTTTTCTGTATGGGACTAAGCTTGGGGCAAAAGTACGAGGCAATTGGAATGTCTGTTTTTTTAATGACTACAAGTTAAGTAATAGGTTGCAATTCGTTTACCTTTAAAACTGGCTTTAGGTTGGTTTTTTTCTTGTGGAAAGAGGTTTCTAGCAAAGGTTTATTTTTTTATTGAGGAACGATAGATGAAAAAATGGAGTATTTTAGCGATGGTTTCAGCAGTGATGTTAAGCGGCTGTGCGACAATAGTCGGTAAGGATACGCAATTGGTTCAGGTTAACAGTGATCCAGCAGGTGCTCACTTTGCAATAAAGGATGAGACAGGCCAGTTAGTGGCACAAGGAACGACACCTCAGGGAGTGACACTGGAAAAATCTGATGGTAGTTACTTTGGTAAGAGAAACTATCAAATTACTTTTTCAAAAGACAAATACCAACCCACAACTTTACCCATTAGAGCCAGTGTAAACGGCTGGTATATTGGTAGCAACGTCCTGTTTGGTGGTTTGATTGGATGGCTGGTAGTCGATCCTTTCCACGGTGGTATGTATACATTGCGCCCGAAAGAAACGAAACCCGCTATGGTGCCCAGTGCCCATTGAAGTTGAGGTCTTATTACTAATTCGAAACCTGTTACATTCACTGACACTTCGTCATAAATGATCTCAACATGTTTATTATATGGGGTGCTACGGTTTCACAAGAAGTTATGACTTGGGTGGTGAACCGATTTGCAGTATCACCGGTCGATAGGTACTACTGGTAGCTATTTTTTCTGCAAATCGGCGAGCCACTGTAAAACAACCGACACCGCCAATGAGCGCACCCAAAGCAGCAATAGCATCGTTGGAAAATGAAGCCTGACAAACAGTAGCGCCGATAATTAAGCCCAATAAAGGTGTCAGGTAAATGAGCAAAGCAGAACGTAATACACTGCTTCCACGGATACCGACCTCTACTCGCTGACCTGGTTGCAAAGCCTGCGCTATCGGTATCTGCAGTCGATGTTCCGGCCGTGAAAAAAACTCATCCAACAGTGCTTTTCCACACCCCCCCGATGAATTGCAGCGCTTGCATCCTGTACGCGGTTGGTAACTTAGCAAGGCCATCCCTTGTTGCCATGATATCACTGTAGCCCATTCTTTCATCATACTTAAACCTTCAAATGAACCTTTTGCGAGATCTATTGTGTTGCCAATTGAGTGTCAGGGGCATGAACAGAGGTCGGTAACGGCTCCAGCCTGACAAAGGGTATGTGTTGGTCCAACCCAAATCCTTGTTCCACACGTTTACGTTGTTTTTGTACTTGTTGTTGTTGGCTATCGCCAAAAGTTCCATCGACAGGAACACCGAAACTAACCGGTGAAGCTTTACCTCCCATCATTGGCAAAGTATTAAATACTGGAGATTCTGGTTGTAAATTTAACATTGCCGGTTGATTACGTTGTTGGCTATATTGTTGAACACCGACAACTACCGCCAGGCAAACGCAGGCGGCCACGGCAACTTGAGTCAACTGGCTTGCCCAGGGGCAAACTTTTTGCCAATGCCAGCCGGATGGTCGTGGTTGATGTTCAGGCACACCAGCAGGGTTCAAAGGCACAACGGTCGCTTTTTCTCCTTCTTGCGCGTCGACGATTTTAATCACCTGCGCAACGGAATGGGCAATATCTATATGCAGCATCGCGCCCACGGCCTGATCTCTGCGTAGAACACCACGGATCATGTGGTAACGTTGCCAACGTTGCTGAAGTTCGTCATCCTTTAATAAAGAATCTATCAGCTTAGTATCGAGAATTTCTCCATCCATCAAGGCGGAAAGCTTTTCTTTCTGCATGATTAAATACCTTTGCATATCCACTACTGCTGGATTAGTGGCTGAATTTTGTTATCGATAGTTTCCCTAGCCCGGAAAATACGTGAACGGACGGTACCAACCGGGCAATCCATAATGGTCGCTATTTCCTCATAGCTTAAACCCTCTAACTCACGAAGCATAATCGCCATACGGAGATCTGCTGGCAGTGATGCGATGGTTCGAAAAACCGTCTGCTCCAACTCCTCGGACAATATTAAGTTCTCAGGGTTCGATATTTCTTTTAATGCGGATGAATTTTCGTAATATTCAGCCTCATTGACATCGACATCACTTGAAGGAGGACGTCGTCCCTGAGAAATCAGATGGTTCTTCGCCGTATTCACTGCTATGCGGTACAACCATGTATAAAAAGCGCTTTCACCGCGGAATGACTCTAACGCACGATAGGCTTTAATAAAAGACTCCTGTACTACGTCGGGTATATCCCCCAGTGGAACGTATCGGGACATCAAACTAGCAACCTTATGCTGGTAACGGATGACCAGTAGGTTGAATGCTCGTTGATCCCCTTGTTGTACCCGATCAACCAATACTTGATCTGTTAACGGCTCGCTCATTCGGGGTAGACTCCCCGAAATCTATTGCTAGGTAAAAAAAAGTAGTATTGATCATATAATTATTTTCCTGAGCAAGCTTGGTTGGGAAGCTGTTTACCTGGAGGATACTACATCCGTAGCTTTTGCTTAACCAAATAGGCTAACATGAAACTTTATTTTCTTCTGTAGGCATCATACCTTATGCCAGCATCATCTGAACATGTTAGTGATGTATTGATCATCGGAAGCGGAGCAGCAGGTTTATCACTGGCTTTGCGGCTTGCGTCACCACATTGTAATGTCACTGTCCTGAGTAAAGGATTACTTCAAGAGGGGCCACGCTTTATGCGCAAGGCGGCATCGCTGCCGTTTTTGATGAAACGGACAGTATAGCATCACACATTAAAGATACGGAGATCGCGGGTGCGGGGCTATGTGACACAATGGTAGTTGAATTTATCGCCAGTAACGCCCGTTTTTGCGTAGATTGGCTTATCGAACAAGGTGTCATTTTTGATCGAGAGACCGATATACATGGTGAAAAGCGTTATCATTTAACCCGTGAAGGGGTCATAGTCACCGTCGAATTTTACATAGTGCTGATGCGACAGGCAAAGCGGTACAGAATACGCTAACAGGTAAGGCAAGTGCTCATCCCAATATCTGTGTGAAAGAACGCTGTAATGCGGTCGACCTGATTATTTCTAACAAAATCGGTTTACCCGGCACCAAACGTGTTGTCGGTGCCTATGTCTGGAATCGTGAGTTAGAAGAAGTAGAGACTTTTCAGGCGAAGGCAGTGGTATTAGCCACTGGCGGCGCGGCTAAGGTTTATCAATATACCACCAACCCGGATGTTTCTTCTGGTGATGGTATCGCGATGGCGTGGCGAGCCGGCTGCCGAGTAGCTAACCTCGAATTTAACCAGTTTCATCCTACCTGTTTATTTCATCCGTCAGCGCGAAATTTCCTGTTGACCGAAGCGTTACGTGGTGAGGGTGCCTATCTTAAACGCCCTGATGGTAGCCGTTTTATGCCCGATTTTGATTCACGCGCTGAACTGGCACCCCGTGATATCGTTGCCAGAGCCATTGATCATGAAATGAAACGATTGGGCACAGACTGTATGTATTTGGATATCAGTCACAAACCTAGTGACTTTGTTATACAGCATTTTCCGATGATTTATGAAAAGCTGCTGTCATTGGATATTGATCTGACCATTGATGCGATTCCCATCGTACCCGCAGCGCATTACACCTGTGGGGGAGTGATAGTGGATCAACATGGTCGTACTGATCTGGACGGTTTGTATGCCATTGGTGAAGTAAGTTACAGTGGATTACACGGCGCCAATCGCATGGCTTCAAATTCACTACTAGAGTGTCTGGTGTATGGCTGGTCAGCGGCGGAAGATATTCTGACGCGTCTACCGCGTGAAGAGCTGACCAGTAGTCTGCCTCAATGGGATGAAAGCAGGGTGGATAATTCTGATGAACAAGTGGTTATTCAACATAATTGGCATGAATTGCGTTTATTTATGTGGAATTATGTCGGCATTGAGCGAACCACTAAAAGATTAGAACGTGCGTTACGGCGGATCAATATACTACAGCAAGAAGTTAATGAGTATTACGCTAACTTTCGTCTCTCAAACAATCTGCTGGAGTTACGTAACCTAGTACAGGTAGCTGAATTGATTGTTCGCTGCGCCATGGAAAGAAAAGAAAGCCGGGGCTTACATTATATTCTTGATTATCCAGATAAAATAGACAATCCACAACCTACTATTCTCAGCCCTTGAACTTGACACCATAACCTGAGTGGATATGCTATGCTTCTGCTGGCCTGCTGATTGTCACTCCACACTTTTGGAGGATTTATGGATCACCGTTTACTTGAAATCATTGCTTGCCCCGTCTGCAACGGCAAATTGTATTTTAATAAAGAACATCTTGAATTGGTATGTAAAGCTGATAACCGGGCTTATCCTGTGCGGGATAACATTCCTGTTCTGTTGGAAAGCGCCGCTTACCCTCCTACTGTCGATGAGAAACTAACATGAGCTTTGTTGTCATTATTCCCGCTCGTTATGAATCACGTCGTTTACCTGGTAAGCCTCTGGCTGATATTGATGGTAAGGCGATGGTGTTGCACGTTATGGAGCGAGCACTGCAATCGGGTGCTGGGCGGGTGATTATCGCTACTGATAATAATGCTGTGGTGAAGGTCGTTGAGGCTGCTGGAGGAGAAGCCTGTCTCACCGGGCTCGATCATCAGAGTGGTACTGAGCGGCTAGCTGAGGTTATTAAACGGTATGGTTTTCCTGCCGATAATATTATCGTTAATGTACAGGGTGATGAGCCACTCATTCCTCCCGCGATTATCCGACAGGTTGTAGATAACTTGGCAACATGCGGCGCGAGTATGGCGACACTGGCAGTGCCTATTGAAAGTGGTGACGAGGTCTTCGACCCTAACGTAGTGAAAGTGGTGAGAGATGCGAAAGACTACGCGCTCTATTTTTCCCGTGCACCTATCCCTTGGGATCGGCAGCGTTTTTCTCAATCGAAAAGCAATATTGATGTAAGTCTTTTGCGGCATATCGGCATTTATGCTTACCCTGCAGCTTTTGTCCAGCGTTATGTCGATTGGTCATCCAGTCCAATGGAAAAAGTTGAATCACTTGAACAACTGCGAGTGCTGTGGCACGGCGAAAAAATTCATGTAGCACTAGCACAGGAGATACCTACTGTAGGGGGGATTGATACTCCAGAAGATCTGCAAAGAGTACGGGATATTTTTCCCTCGGTGAAATAGGTCTTTGCAGAGCTAGTGTTTGTTACCTGAAGTCAAGGATCCAGGATGAGTGAAATTTCCCAGACAATACCCGAGCTGATCGCTTGGGCACGAAAAAATGATTTTTCGATTACACTCCCTACTGAACGTCTCACCTTTCTGTTAGCCATCGCGATGCTTAATGGCGAAAGATTAGACTGTGAAATGAGCGAAAGCGAGTTGATTGATGTATTTCGTTATGTCAGTAGCGGATTTGAACAAACTCATGACACTGTCGTGCTACGTGCCAACAACGCCATTAATGATATGGTACGGCAGCGCCTGTTAAACCGTTTTACCACTGATTTGGCAGATGGCAATGCAATTTATCGTTTAACCCCTTTGGGTATTAATATTACCGATCATTATATTCATCAACGCGAGTTTTCAACGCTACGCCTTTCGATGCAACTCGAGGTTGTCGCACAAGAATTACATCGAGCAGCAGATGTGGCAGAAGAAAGCGGTGATGAATTCCATTGGCAACGCCATGTTTTTGCGCCTTTGAAATACTCGGTTGCGGAAATTTTTGACAGTATTGATATCAGCCAGCGGTTAATGGATGAACAACAAAATAGCGTCAAAGAAGATATCGCTGCGTTATTGAATCAAAACTGGCGTGCCGCCATTGCCAATTGTGAATTATTGCTCTCGGAAACTTCAGGTACACTTCGTGAATTACAAGATACGTTAGAAGCAGCAGGAGGTAAACTACAAACCAATTTGCTGCGTATCCAGGAGGCGACCTGTGGTAATGTTGCATTGGAGCGGATTGACCACCTGGTTTCTGCCTTGCAAAACAAACTGGATCGTATTATCGGCTGGGGTCAACAGACTATTGATTTGTGGATCCACTATGATCGTCATGTACATAAATTTATCCGTACCGCGATTGACATGGATAAAAACCGTGTCTTTGCACAGCGATTACGCCAATCGGTACAAAATTACTTCGATAATCCTTGGACACTGGTGTTCGCTAATGCTGATCGCCTGCTAGATATGCGTGATGAAACCCTAGCACTGTGCAGTGAAGAAGTCACAGGTGAATTACCACAGGATTTGGAATTTGAAGAGTTCAATGAGATTTGCCAACAACTGGCCGCTATCATCGCACAAGCATTGGCTGTTTTTCCACAACAAGCAAAACCACTTAATCTGGCGGAGGTGATGCGTGATTATCTGGCGCAGTATCCGCGCGCCCGTCATTTTGATGTAGCACGTATTTTGGTTGACCAAGCGGTTCGACTTGGTATAGCTGAAGCCGATTTTTCTGGACTATCCCCCGAATGGTTGGCGATTAATGATTACGGAGCCAAGGTGCAAGCCCATGTCATCGACAAATATTGACCTCATTATGCCGCTCAAGCTGGCGCAGGCATTAGCCAACTCATTATTTCCTTCTTTGGACAGTCAACTACGTGCTGGACGTCATATTGGCTTCGATGAACTGGATAACCATGCTTTTTTGATGGATTTTCAAGAGCCGTTGGAAGAATTTTACCGGCGCTACAATGTGGAGTTGATCCGTGCCACCGAAGGTTTTTTCTACTTAAGACCACGTTCCACCACCTTGATCCCTCGTTCTGTACTGTCTCAGCTGGATATGATCGTGGGTAAAATCCTGTGTTATCTCTACCTTAGTCCTGAACGCCTTGCTCATCAAGGGATCTTTAGCCAACAGGATCTGTATGCAGAACTGATAACGTTGGCAGATGAAAGCAAATTGCTTAAATTGGTTAATCAGCGTTCTAGCGGCTCAGATTTAGATAAACAGAAGCTACAAGAAAAGGTACGCGTCTCCCTTAACCGCTTGCGTCGTTTGGGTATGCTTCATTTTATCGGTAGTGACAGTAGCCGATTTCGCATTACTGAAGCGGTATTTCGTTTTGGTACCGATGTCCGTAGTGGCGACGATCCACGGCAAGCACAATTACGGATGATTCAGGATAGTGAGGCGATGGCGGTTGAAAAGGGTTTATTAGGGCATAACGACGATACTGAAGCGGATGCTGTAGTGGACAATAAATAGTGGACAGTACGATAACGGAAAAGACGCTAGCGGAAAACACAGAGGATGAGTAGTGATGATTGAATCAGGCATAATCGAACGAGGTAAGTTTCGCTCACTGACATTGGTTAACTGGAATGGTTTTTTTGCTCGCACTTTCGATCTGGATGAATTAGTCACCACTTTATCAGGCGGTAACGGTGCGGGTAAATCCACGACTATGGCTGCTTTTGTCACCGCCTTGATCCCGGATCTGACCTTACTGCATTTTCGTAATACCACGGAAGCCGGTGCTACCACGGGTTCGCGTGATAAAGGTTTACACGGCAAATTGCGTGCTGGAGTCTGTTATGCCACTCTGGATGTTGTGAATTCGCGTCATCAACGGATATTGCTGGGCGTGCGTTTACAACAGGTGGTGGGGCGGGATCGTAAGGTTGATATTAAACCCTTTACCATTCAGGGATTGCCGATCACGCTTCAGCCAACACAAATACTGACGGAAATACTGAGTCAACGTCAGGCACGAGTTCTCACCTTAGCTGAGCTGAAAGTGCGCCTTGAGGAGATAGAAGGGGTACAATTTAAGCAGTTTAATTCGATTACTGATTACCACTCTTTGATGTTTGATTTGGGTGTGATCCCAAAACGGCTGCGTTCTGCGTCTGATCGCAGTAAATTTTATCGATTGATAGAGGCCTCTTTATACGGTGGTATTTCCAGTGCCATCACACGCTCACTGCGGGATTACCTGTTACCGGAAAATAGCGGTGTGCGTAAAGCTTTTCAGGACATGGAAGCGGCATTGCGGGAAAACCGCATGACATTGGAGGCGATACGTACTACTCAGTCGGACAGGGATCTATTTAAACACTTGATTACAGAATCGACACATTACGTCGCTGCCGATTATATGCGCCATGCCAATGAACGGCGTATTCATCTTGATAGTAGCCTGGTTCTACGGGGAGAGCTGTTTAGCAACCGTCAAAAACTGCAGGTGGAACAGTATCGTTATGTTGAGATGGTGCGCGAATTGGCAGAAAAAAGTAGCTCAGAGTCAGTTTTGGAAGCGGATCATCAAGCTGCCAACGATCATTTGAATCTGGTGCAAACAGTCCTACGTCAGCAGGAGAAAATCGAACGTTATCAGAGCGATTTAGAAGAGTTAGCTTATCGACTGGAAGAACAAGGTGCAGTGATGGCTGATGCGGCGGATCAGCAAGCAGCAAATGAAGCAAAAGCTGAAGCTGCAGAGCAAGAAGTCGATGAACTAAAAAATCAATTGGCGGACTACCAACAGGCGTTGGATGTGCAACAGACCCGTGCCATTCAGTATCAACAGGCGTTGCAAGCATTGGATCGTGCTCGCACACTGTGCCAGTTGCCCGAACTGGCAGCCGATAATGCTGAACACTGGTTGGCAACTTTTCATGCTGTCGATCAAGAAAAAACTGCCGCTTTACTTCAGATTGAGCAAAAACTGAGTGTGGCAGAGGTTGCTCACAGCCAGTTTGAGCAGGCTTATCAACTCGTGATCAATATCGCTGGGCAGGTAGATCGTGCTCAGGCCTGGCAAAGTGCGCGTGAGTTATTACGCGATTGGCCGGCACAACAACATCTGGCGGAGCGTGTACAGCCATTACATATCGCTTTATCCGAATTGGACCAGCGTTTGCGTGCTCAACGGGATGTCGAACGGATGTTGCAAGAATTTTGTAAAGATCAGGAGCAGCAGTATCAACCCGAAGAGCTGGTAGATCTGCAACGTGAATTGGAGCAACAAGTTGCTACACTCTCACTCGGAGTCAACGACGTGGCAGAACGTCGTATGGAAATACGTCAAGAGTTGGAGCAAATTAAACAAAAAATTGCCACGTTAACTGCCCGCGCGCCCATCTGGTTGGTGGCACAGGATGCGTTGCATCAGCTCAATGAGCAGAGAAAGGGAATATTAGCGCTGTGGCGCCATCACAGCGAGTGGCATGTATTGGAAAATAGTGCTCAGATGACGGAGTACATGCAGCAATTGTTTGAATATGAACGTAAAATCACGATTGAACGCGACACAGTAGCGAATAAGCAACGTGAAATTGAAATACAGATTGAACGTTTGAACCAGCCAAATGGGGCGGAAGATCCACGATTACTCGTACTCGCAGAGCGTTTTGGTGGCGTGCTGTTATCAGAAATTTATGACGACATTACCCTTGACGACGCTGCCTATTTTTCTGCCCTTTATGGCCCTGCACGTTATGGCATTGTCGTGCCAGATCTATCGTTGTTAGTGGGACAACTGCAAAATCTAGAAGATTGTCCAGAAGATCTTTATCTGATCGAAGGGGATCCTCAATCGTTCAATAACGATGTTTTCACTGTAGAAGAGCATGGAAAAGCGGTACTAGTGAAAATCGCTGATCGCCAATGGCGTTATTCTTGCTATCCCAAAATGCCGTTATTTGGTCGTGCCGCCCGTGAAAATCACCTTGAAGTGTTATATTTGGAGCGAGCTAACTTAGCTCAGCGCTACGCTCTGCTGTCGTTTGACGTACAAAAAATTCAGCGTGTGCATCAGGCATGCAGTCATTTTATTGGTACTCACCTGTCTGTTGTTTTTGATACTGATCCAGAAGCGGAAATTCGGTTGCTTAATATTCGACGTACTGAAGTAGAACGTAATTTAACTACCCATGAAAATCAGAATCAGCAACATCAACAACAGCTTGAACGGGCAAAAGAAGCAATTTCTTCCCTTAATAAATTGATCCCTTTCGTTTCTTTACTGCTTGACGATGGGTTGCAACACCGTGTAGAAAAAATGACCGCTGAGCAGGCAGTGGCTGGCCTCGCTGCTCGTCATATTCAGCAACATGGTGAATCTTTAGCTAAATTGGAGCCTTTGCTTGCAGTATTACAAAGTGATCCACAGCAACACAAACAGTTGCAGGCAGATTACCTACAAACGAAGCAGCAGCAGCAGCAAGCCAAACAACAAACATTTGCTTTAACTGAAGTGGTGCAACGGCGAGTTCACTTTAGCTACAGTGATTCGGCTGGTATGTTAATAGAAAATGCAGATCTTAATGACGGATTGCGCCAACGTCTTGAACATGCGGAAACAGCACGTACCCGTGCTCGTGAACGATGGCGAGAGTATCAGGTTCAATTTACCCAGTACAATCAAGTTCTAGCATCGTTGAAAAGTTCTTATGATACCAAAAAAGAAGTGTTGAAAGAGCTCGCTCAGGAGTTACAGGATAGTGGTATACAGGCCGATATCAATGCTTACGAACGTGCTTCGAGGCATCGCGATGAATTGCATAGAGCGCTTCGTGACAATCGTTTACAACGTAATCAGTTAGAAAAACAGCTGATGTACTCTGAGGCAGAGACGGATAATTTACAGAAAAAGCAAGGCAAATTAGAACGCGATTACCGTCAGATGCGGGAACGAATTGTTAATGCAAAAGCGGGCTGGTGTCGGATTATGAGCATGGTGAAAGACAACGGTATTGAACGCCGCCTGCACCGCCGTGAGCTGGCCTATAGGGGGCGGATGAGCTTCGTTCGATGTCGGATAAAGCGCTAGGTGCATTACGGCTGGCGGTCGCTGACAATGAGCATCTGCGTGATGTACTACGTTTATCGGAAGATCCTAAACATCCAGAGCGAAAAATTGCTTTCTATATTGCTGTTTACCAGCATTTACGGGAACGTATCCGTCAGGATATTATCCACACCGATGATCCGGTGGAAGCTATCGAGCAAATGGAAATTGAATTGGGACGCTTGACTGAAGAATTAACTACACGTGAGCAAAAACTAGCCATCAGTTGTAAAAGCGTCGCTAATATTATCCGTAAAACCATTCAACGGGAACAAAATCGGATCCGTATGTTAAACCAGGGCTTGCAAACCGTTTCCTTTGGTCAGGTAAAAAGTGTACGGCTTCATGTAAATATACGTGAAGCTCATGCTAGCTTACTGGAAGTACTTTCTGAGCAGCAAGAACAACATCAGGATCTGTTTAACAGTAATCGTTTAACTTTTTCTGAAGCATTAGCAAAATTGTATCAGCGCCTCAATCCTCAGGTGGATATGGGGCAGCGTTTGCCGCAGACGGTCGGTGAAGAACTATTAGATTATCGCAATTATCTGGAATTGACGGTGGAAGTTTACCGTGGCGCTGATGGTTGGCTAAAAGCGGAAAGTGGTGCATTATCAACAGGTGAAGCGATAGGTACAGGTATGTCGATTCTTGTTATGGTCGTGCAAAGTTGGGAAGAAGAATCACGGCGTTTACGGGGCAAAGATATTTCACCCTGTCGTTTACTCTTCCTTGATGAAGCTGCTCGATTGGATGCCAAATCTATCGCCACGCTGTTTGAATTATGTGCACGATTGGAAATGCAGTTAATTATTGCAGCACCAGAAAATATCAGTCCCGAAAAAGGTACAACGTACAAATTGGTGCGAAAAGTATTTAATAATCATGAACACGTTCATGTGGTTGGATTACGTGGCTTTGTTAACACGTCTCTTGAAGAAGAGGTTGTAGCTGTATAGGTTCGTCAAAAACGCGCTCAAAATGCTCACTTACTCCCTTTTTGTTGCATACAAAGAGTAAACTACACTTTTTCGCGCGTTTTTTCCTCGTCTGAGCGTCGCTCAAGAAGATTTGAAACAGGCTCTTAGGCGAGCTATCTCGGCCAGGGGTTGGCTATGCAACATCAGCTAGCGTTACGTTTTCGGCTAAGATCCTCTTTGATACGTGCCGATTTACCAGTACGTGTACGTAGGTAGTACAATTTGGCTCTACGAACGGCACCACAGCGCTTCACCTCAATGCTGTCGATGATGGGAGAGTGGGTTTGAAACACGCGTTCAACGCCCACACTCTTGGAAATTTTACGCACGGTGAATGCGGAGTGCAGGCCACGGTTGCGAATGGCGATAACGACACCTTCGAATGCCTGCAAACGTTCTGTATTTTTTGGTCGTGATTTGGTTCCTTCACCATCAACCACCTTTACCTTAACTTCCACAGTGTCACCAGGACGGAATGCAGGTAGGTTCGTCCTCATTTGTTCTTGTTCAATCTGTTTAATAATGTTGCTCATAATTAACTCTCTTATCCTAGGTAAACTGATATATCAGGCTAGTTGGCACCTTAGAACCTGTTCGAAATCTCTTGTGCTCGTCGTGTTTTGGTCAAGTAATTCGTCAAAAACGCGCTCAAAATGCTCATTTACTCCCTTTTTGTTGCATACAAAGAGTAAACTGCGCTTTTTCGCTCATTTCTTCCTCGTCTGAGCGTTGCTCAAGAAGATTTGGAACAGATTCTTAGTACACAACACGCCCCTACATGGTTTTATTGCATGGCTCTACTACGCAAGTTCTCTTGCTGAGGGTTTCATGCTCCTGTTGGAACTCAGCCAGCAGCACCATTTGCTCGTCAGTCAGAGCTAGGCTTGCCAGAAGTTCAGGCCTTCTTAGCCAGGTACGACCCAACGACTGCTTTAAACGCCAGCGACGGATCTCAGCATGGTTGCCCGACAGTAGGATTTGAGGGACTTCCATTCCATCTAACATTTTAGGACGGGTATAGTGTGGGCAGTCTAGCAATCCATCAACAAAAGAATCTTCTTCGGCTGAGGCTCGATGACCTAAAACACCCGGTATAAAGCGGGAGATTGAATCAATCAATGTCATTGCCGGTAACTCACCACCACTGAGAACGTAATCACCCACCGACCATTCCTGGTTAATTTCTGTTTTGATCACGCGTTCATCTATCCCTTCGTAGCGCCCACACACCAGAATTATCTTCTGATAAGCTGTCAGCTCAATAACACCTTGTTGGTCTAGTTTGCGCCCTTGAGGTGATAGATAAATCACTTCGGCTGCTAGGCTAGCCTTTTCTTTGGCTGCACGGATAGCTGCACGCAACGGTTGTACCATCATGAGCATCCCCGGTCCACCGCCATAAGGACGGTCATCTACGGTACGATGTTGGTCGGAAGTGAAATCACGTGGGTTCCAACAGGCTATCTCTAACAACCCTTTTCTCACCGCTCGACCTGTTACTCCGTAATCGGTTATTGCGCGAAACATTTCAGGAAACAGGCTAACAACACCAATCCACCTCGTTTTGCTTTGCTTAGCCTGGTTTGCCTCATCATACTGACTTAGTTCGGTACTCAAAAATGAGGCTCCCAATCTACTTCAACCCGTTGAGCCGCGATATCGACTTGTTTTATGACTTGCTCATCAAGGTATGGGATCAAACGTTCTTTGATGCCAAATGCATCTTTCAGGTTTGCTTTCACTACCATCACATCGTTAGAACCGGTTTCCATCATATCGACGATTTTACCTAGTTGATAACCAGACGTGGTCACTACCTGACAACCAATAAGGTCTTTCCAATAGTATTCACCATCACTTAAAGGGGGAAGCTGTGGCGCATCAACTATAATCTCTAGGTTAGTGAGTTGACTCGCGGCTTCTCGATCATCGACACCTTTTGCTTTGATGATAAGATCTCGGTTGTGGTACTTCCAGCTCTCTAGTTCGAGATGCCGCCACTGACTTGCTTGTTGGACAAACCAAGGTTGATAATCAAAAATATTGTTAGCATTTTCGGTGAATGAAAACACTCTGAGCCAACCGTGAATACCGTAAGCCGATCCCACTTTACCGAGAACAATCGGCTGCGTAGAGACGACAGAATTAAGTTGTTTGCTCATGCCACCACCTTAACGTGACGAATCAAGCGGCTTTTTTAGCTGCATCGGCCGCTTTCATTGCTGCATCGACAGCCTTTGTAGCTGCATTAGCGGCTTCTAGAGATAATTTTTCCGTTTTTTCAGCGGCTTTTTTAGCTGGAGCAGACATTTTTTCTGTTGCTTTTTCAACGGCTTTTTTAGCTACGCTTGCGGCTTTTTCAGCAGCTTTTTTAGCTACATCAGCGGCATTAGCGGCTTTTTCAGCGGCCTTCTTAGCTGTCGTTGCATTAGCTTCTGCTGCTGCATTTTTGGCTATAGACTCATTATTAGCGGCTTTTTTAGCTGCATTTTTAGCTTTGTTGGCTGCCTTTATGGCAACATCGATAACGGCATCAGCTGTTTCTCTATCTGCTTTTTCAAGTAAATTAGCGGGATCGACAGACTCTTTAGCTTCTTTTTCCTTTTTTCCGCTAATGAGCACGTTTCTTACAAGATCTTTTACTTTCAGTGTTTCCGAAATTGCCATTCCAGACACCCGCGCGGAAACGGTAGCACCTTTACGCAGCCAGTGTTCGATGCGATCTGCGTTTAAACGCAAAAGTTCAGTACGACCCTGTGCCAATGGAGCTAGCGGATTAAAAAAGCCGACACGCTCGATGAAGCGACCATCACGCGCATTACGGCTGTCAGCGACGACAACCTGGTAAAACGGCCGCTTTTTAGCACCGCCACGAGCCAAACGAATGGTTACCATAACATCCTCTTTAATTAACAAAATAACGAGATCCTGCCTAGAAGCGGGATCCTGTTCCAATACAAAAAGCCTCAGAATTCTACTGATTTCGGTGCAAAAAGCAATCTAAAGCTCGACTTTCTTAAGGCTCCTCATCCTCGATCCCTGTTAACGACCGAGGAAGCCCGGTAGCATCATGCCCCTCATGCTGCGCATCATTTTCGTCATGCCTCCATTCTTCATCTTTTTCATCATGCGTTGCATATCATCGAATTGTTTCAATAAAACGTTGACATCGTGCACTTGTACGCCTGATCCACTGGCGATACGGCGCCGGTGAGAACCTTTGATGATTTCTGGTTTAGCACGTTCTTTGAGTGTCATTGAATTAATGATAGCTTCCATACGTACCGTCATTTTATCATCCATCTGTGATTTTATGTTGCCAGATAATTGGCCTATACCGGGCATTTTATTCAACATATTGTTCACGCCACCCATATTGCGCATTTGCTTTAGCTGTTCCTGGAAGTCGTTCAGATCGAATCCGTGGCCTTTTTTCAGCTTGGTCGCCATTTTTTTAGCTTGAGCTTGATTGACTGTGCTTTCAATATCGTCTATTAGCGACAGTACGTCACCCATGCCAAGAATACGTGAGGCTATGCGATCGGGATAAAATGGCTTTAATGCATCGGTTTTTTCACCGACACCGAGAAATTTAATTGGTTTGCCTGTGAGATGGCGGATAGACAAAGCGGCTCCACCACGTGCATCGCCATCGACTTTAGTTAATACTACCCCGGTGAGAGGCAAAGCCTGGTTAAACGCCGTAGCGATATTAGCAGCATCTTGACCCGTCATGGCATCAACCACAAATAAGGTTTCTACCGGATTCACTGCGGTATGTAATTTTTTGATTTCGTCCATCATTGCGTCATCAACGTGCAGACGACCTGCTGTATCGACGATCAGCACATCGTAGAACTCGATCTCTGCTCGTTCCAAGGCACGGTTAACAATATCAATCGGTTCTTCCTGTTCATGAGATGGGTAGAAATCAATCTCTACTTCTTGCGCTAATCTTTCTAACTGTTGTATCGCCGCCGGCCGATAAACGTCAGCCGATACGACCAACACCTTTTTCTTGTGTTTTGCTTTAAGAAATTTTCCCAGTTTAGCTACACTGGTGGTTTTACCTGCACCTTGTAGTCCTGCCACCAACACGACGGCAGGAGGTTGGGCAGCGAGACTTAACTCGCTGTTGGCATCACCCATTGCTGAGGTCAATTCACGTTTGACTATTTTTATCAGTTCTTGACCTGGCGTAAAGCCTCTATTGACGGTTTTGCCCAGAGCATGTTTTGTAATTTCGCTAATAATAGCCTGTACCACTGACAAAGACACATCAGCGTCGAGTAGTGCCACGTGGACTTCACGTAGGGCATCTTTAATATTTTTTTCTGTCAGTCGACCACGGCCGCTGATATTGCGCATTGCGCCTGACAATCGATCAGTTAAATTTTCAAACATCGTTTTATGCTCAGATATAAACAAGTCGCTTGGGCGACAAAAACCATGCTGGCGCACAATACGCCGCACTCGGCGATACAAATAATAAGGTGATTGTAGCACGAAGCTGGAATTATCGAATCTGTTTGAAATCTGTTGTGTTCGCTTATCTCATATCAAATTAAAATACTTATCCAAACAAAGAAAGCCAATAAAATAGCCAACAAGACTGCCGCCGAAGCCATATCTTTCGCCTGACCTGACAGTGGATGTAATTCACTACCAATACGATCAACAGCCGCTTCAATGGCACTGTTTATTATTTCAACGATGATGACCAGTATCACCGATCCTATCAATAAAACACGTTCGATTATCGTCAAATCGAGGCAGTAGGCAACTATGATGGCGGCAATAGCCGCTACAGTTTCTTGGCGAAAAGCCGCTTCATTTTTCCACGCCACCCGTAATCCTTTTACCGAATAGTGGGCAGCTCTGTAGAGACGGATTAATGCTGCTGTCTGATTTTTCATCAATTAATAAGCCCTTATCGTCGTTGAGTCGTAACCTTCACTGGCGGTTTCTGGTATCCTTGTGCTGAATTGCTAACGAGAGGCTTTACCTTGTTATGTCAGGTTGGCGTAAAATATACTATAAGTTACTGAACTTACCACTTAATTTTTGGGTAAAAAGCAGGGTTATTCCGGCAGATCCGCTGACAGAATTAGGTCTGGATCCCTTATGTCCTGTTCTGTACGTGTTGCCTTATTATTCTAAAGCTGATTTGCTGACGTTACGGACGCAGTGTTTGGCGCAAGATTTGCCTGATCCCTTAGATCCCTTAGAAATGGATGGTAGGCAACTCCCCAGCTATGTTTTCATTGCCAGGGGTTCTAGAGCGGCGCCTGATTGTCGTTTTAAACAGGAATCGGTGAAGTTGTTTCACGATTATTTAGATCTGCATCGCAATAACCCTGAATTGGATGTACAAATGTTGCCGGTCTCGGTGATGTTTGGGCGTTCACCAGGTCGTGAGCAACATGGCACACTACGTTTACTTAATGGCATACAAAAATTCTTTGCTTTATTGTGGCTAGGTCGTGACAGCTTTGTTCGTTTTTCAAACAAAGTGTCATTGCGCTATATAGCGGATGAGCACGGTACAGATAAAACCATCTCTCATAAATTGGCTCGGGTAGCCAATATGCATTTTTCCCGACAACGTTTGGCTGCGGTTGGACCAAGCTTACCGGTTCGTCAAGATCTGTTCAACAAATTGCTGTCTTCTAAAGCTATTGAAAAAGCGCTATTGGATGAAGTACGTATAAAAAAAATTTCTTATGAACAAGCGCAGCAAAACGCCATGCTACTGATGGCAGAAATCGCTGCTGATTTTTCTTATGAGGCGGTACGTTTTTCCGATCGTGTATTGAGTTGGACTTGGAATCGTCTCTATCAGGGGATTAATGTCCACAATGCCGAACGGGTACGCCAGTTGGCACAGGATGGGCATGAGATAGTCTATGTGCCCTGTCATCGTAGTCATATGGATTATTTACTGCTCTCCTATGTGCTTTATCACCAAGGTTTGGTGCCACCCCATATCGCGGCGGGAGTTAATCTGAATTTTTGGCCTGCGGGGCCAATTTTTCGCCGTTTGGGGGCGTTCTTTATCCGCCGTTCTTTTAAAGGCAATAAACTTTATTCGACGGTATTTTGTGAATATCTTAGCGAACTCTTTACCCGTGGTTATTCGGTAGAATATTTTCTTGAAGGAGGGCGTTCTCGTACAGGGCGTTTACTGGAACCTAAAACAGGCATTCTATCTATTACTATTCAGGCCATGTTACGGGGGGGACACGTCCTATTACACTGGTGCCAATTTATATTGGCTACGAGCATGTGATGGAAGTGAGCACTTACGCCAAAGAATTGCGTGGCGCAGCCAAAGAGAAAGAAAACCTGCTGCAAATGATACGTGGTCTGCGCAAATTGCGTAATCTGGGGCAAGGCTACGTGAATTTTGGTGAACCTTTATCGTTGATGACTTATCTTAATCACCATATCCCTCAATGGCGTGAATCCATTGACCCTATTGAGGCACCACGTCCGAGTTGGCTGACGTCGGTAGTGAATGATCTAGCAAGCCAGATTATGGTGAGGATCAACAATGCTGCCGCCGCCAATGCGATGAATTTATGTTCGACTGCGCTGTTAGCCTCGCGTCAGCGTTCATTGGCACGTGGTCAGCTGCTTGAACAGCTTGATTGTTATTTACAACTTTTGCGTTATGTGCCCTACGCTCATGACGTCACTGTACCGGATAAAACGCCGCAAGAATTGCTTGATCATGCATTAAAGATGAATAAGTTTGAGTTAGAGCAAGACAACATCGGCGAAATTGTGATTTTGCCACCTGAGCAAGCTGTGTTGATGACTTATTATCGTAATAATATTCAGCATTTGCTGGTACTGCCTTCATTGATTGCTAGTATGGTCATTCACCACAATGGTATTACGCGAGTAGAAATACTGCGTCAAATAGAAATAATTTATCCTATGCTGCAAGCTGAACTCTTTTTGCATTACAGTAAAGAGCAGTTACCGCAGATACTGGATACTTTGTTTGATGAATTGGTTCGTCAACAGTTAATTTGTGATACCGATAATCAGTTAATAGCAAATGTGGCACGTATCCGTCCGTTACAACTGTTAGCCGCCGGAGTGCGTGAAACATTACAACGCTATGCCATTACCTTTTTTTTACTCAGTGTGGATCCGCAAATAACACGAAGCGTCTTAGAAAAAAAAAGCCGTATTATGGCGCAACGTCTATCGGTATTACATGGTATTAATGCTCCCGAGTCTTTTGATAAAGCCGTGTTCACAACACTAGTAACGAAGTTACGTGAAGAAAACTTTATGAGTGACAATGATAATTCCATCGGAATGGATACGACGTTACAAATTTACCGTATGCTGAGCCATCTGATGACACCTGAAGTGAAATTGACCATTGAAAGTGCAAGCATAGCTGTGAAAACTGATACCACCTTGGTATTATCAAATGGATCTCCATCAAATACTCAAGATTAGTTTTTTATTATCATATTAAAAATAAATAGGCCATGATTATGCTTGGCCTTATTTATATAAGTAGAATCTTTAATATTAGGGTAATAAATTCATCTCTCACCCTATTTTTTTATCTAAAAAGATTACGACAGTGGATTATAACAATACAATGGTGTTAAGCCGCTTGACGAATACCTTTTATTAAACTTTACTGTATTTATGTGAGTAAATTTTTTATTTAACGAATAGGAAGATAAAGCAATAATACAATCCTGGCTAGGCTGATATTATTGCCGTTGTCTTATTATTTTATAATCTATTTTTATCATCTGAGCATCGACTAAAAATTTATCCCTCTCAATTTTTTGCATAATAAATTTTATGTAGTTGGATAGCTATTGCCTGCTGTATTTTTTGGAGAATAAGAACAGTATGAATAAAAGCTATTATTTGATACGAAATAAAGTACAGGATGTTTTAGTCATGACTACGGAGTCCTCTAAAATTAATAGTAAAAAAAATGCGAGTCTATTAATATTTTTTGTAAATAATAAATATATATTTAATCGGTTTAATGAATTATTTAAATTGATGCTAAAATCGATTTTACTGGCGTTAGCCAGTGATATTTTTTGTCTTACTACAGCATTAGCAGCATATTCACTGAATAGCACCTCAAGCGGTCAAGTAGTCTGTTATGGCAATGAGCCTCCGGGAGTCAATAGCATTAAACCTTTTATTCCACCCAAAGGTGTTGTGGTGAATGCTGCTGTTCATAACCCTCAACATTTGGATATTAACAGCGGTGACTGTCTTGTTTCAGGCGTGCAAGAGTTTCAATATACCACCTTGAATGGCGGTTTGGTTTTTTTTGATCATGTTGCATCTTTTGGCAGGGGGATTATCAGCGCCAATGGTGGCATGATGGAAACACGTACCGACCAGCTTAGTCTTGAGAATGACATCCATTTAGAAAGTAATGGGTTAACCGTGCAAGGTGCTAATGAACTCCGGCTATTAGGGACTATTATGGGTAGCGGTAGTTTAACGAAATCCGGCTCTTCTAATTTGCTATTGAATGCTTCTAACCGTTATCGTGGTGGTACTTTTGCGACTGGCGGCATTATCACTCTCGGCAGCCAGTTAGCATTAGGTAGCGGTACCTTGACTGTAGAGGGTGCGACTTTCCTGGATACGACGCTTGGTATGGGACTCAATAATGCCGTCGTGCTTAATGCGGATCTGTCACTGACAGGCAATTATCCGATGATCATCAATGGGATGATCTCAGGCCAAGGGGGAATACATAAATACGGTAGTGAGTTATTGGAATTAACAGAGGCTAATAGCTACAGCGGTGGTAGTTTTTTATATCGTGGAATGTTATTCCTTAATCACAAAGAAGCACTGTCCAGTGGTGCCTTGACGGTTGAAGGACATTCGACCCTTGATGCTCAAAGCGGAATGCGGTTGAAAAATGATCTTAAACTTAATGCCGGTCTCAATTTGGTGGGTCGTTATTTAACGTTGAACGGTACAATTTCAGGCACGGGAGGGATAACACATTTAACTTCCTCACCACTGACGTTGAACGCAGCTAACAGTTATAGCGGTGGCACCTTCACCACGGGTGGAAAACTGGTTCTCGGTGATAATAAGGCATTGGGTAGTGGCGTTTTAACAGTCGATGGAGAGACGATACTGGATAATTGGCAAGCGCTAGTACTGAATAATGATATAAATTTGAATGCTGACCTCAACGTGGGAGGCAGTCGCAATCTGGTGCTTAAGGGTATCATTTCAGGTACTAAAGGGATAAAAACAGGAGGGACGGCTTTGCTGACGTTAAATGGTGCTAACAGTTACAGTGGTGGTACCATCCTAAGTAACGGGAGTTTGACACTCGGTAACGATACAGCATTGGGCAGTGGTGTAGTGAGGTTAGAAACAGATCTGACTTTGAATAGCTCTATCCCGTTAACACTAGATAATGCCATGGTGTTAAATAAGGATCTCAAGGTGGTGGGTTATCACGATCTGACTTTAAACGGGGTAATTTCAGGTACCGGCGGGATCTCGAAATTTGGCATAAATCATTTAATGTTGAATGCGGCTAATAGTTACAGTGGCGGTACTTCTTTTGATAACGGAATGTTATCACTGGGTAACGATGCTGCACTAGGAAGCGGTACATTAACTGTCCATGGAATGTTCAACGCATTAGAGACGACGACTCCACTCACCTTAAATAATCCTATCGAACTCGTAGGGGATCTCAAGATAGCAGGAGATCACGATCTGACTTTAAACGGGGTAATATCTGGCGGTGAATACATAGATAAACAGGGCCCTGCTACTCTGAGATTAAATGCGGCTAATAGTCATGAAGGGGGTATTTTGCTGTATGGTGGAAAACTGCTGCTCGGCCATCATGCAGCATTAGGCCATGGTAGCTTGATGCTGATGAGTGAGGGTGGCAGTCTGGATACCACCACTGAGTTGACGTTGAGTAATAAGATTAAATTATGGGAGGCGGATCTTAACTTGGTAGGTAGTCATGATTTGACACTGAATGGAGAGATTTTGGGGCCAAAGAGGATAATAAAATCAGGTGCGAACACACTGATATTGAATGCGGCTAACCACTATGAAGGGGGTACTCTCTTTAACAAAGGAAAACTGCTACTTGGCTATCATACCGCATTGGGCAGAGGTGCATTGCAGCTCAGCGCAGAGGAGGTAAGTTTGGATACCCTCAAGGTGCTGACGCTGGATAATAATATTGAACTCAATGCCGATCTCAATGTAGCAGGCAGTCAGGATTTGACGTTAAACGGAATAATGACCGGCATCGGGAAGATAATCAAGTCAGGTTCTGCTGCTTTGAAATTGAATCAGCCTAACGATTATAGCGGTGGCACTGTCCTTAATAACGGAAAACTATTACTTGGAAATGATACAGCACTGGGCAGTGGTATTTTGGCTGTCGAGGGTGCCGCGACCCTGGACACCACGACCAGGTTAGCACTCGATAATCCCATCGAACTCGGGGCGGATCTCCATCTAAATGGCAGTCACGATCTGACATTGAATGGTGTAATTTGGGGTGGCAGAGGGGTAACCAAATCCGGTTCTGGCACACTGACGTTGAACTCATCTAATCGTTATACCGGTGGCACCGTCCTCAATGACGGAAAATTATTGGTTGGCAGTCAAACAGCGTTAGGCAGTGGTGCTTTAACGGTAGCCGGATCGGCGACGCTAGATACGGGATCTATGCCGATGTTGGATTTGGATAATGCTATTGAATTGAAAGCCGATCTCGATATAGCAGGTCGTTATGCGATATTAAATGGCCCTATTTCAGGGCCGGGTGGGATAACGAAATCAACAGGTGCGCCACTTACGTTAAATGGGGTTAACAGCTATAGCGGGGATACGATCTTGTATGACGGAGAGCTGTTACTGGGTCGTTCAGCGGCGTTAGGCAGCGGTAAGTTGGTCATCAGGGGAGCAGCAATCTTGGATAATAAGATCGAGATGACGTTAGATAATGCCATTGAGCTTAATACTGATCTCAAAGTAATGGGTAGAAAAGATCTCACATTGAACGGGGTGATGACAGGTGACGGAGGGATAACGAAATTTGGCAACGGCACCTTGACGTTGAATGCAGCTAATCATTACGGCGGTGTTACTGTTTTGGATGATGGCGTACTGGTGCTCGGAGCGGGTGGTAGTTTTGCGGCAAACAGTGCGGTGAATATCACTGGCTCCGAGGCGCAGTTGGATATCTCAGCAGCAGGCGATCAAACTATAGGTTCATTAATAGGGGTAACAGGTAGTGGCGTGAACTTGGGTGAGCATACTCTGACCTTTGGCGACGGCAGCAATCAAACCTTTGCTGGCGTGATCAGTGGCAGCGGGGGGCTGATAAAAGCAGGTAGGGGGAAAGCTATTCTAAGTGGTACTAATACCTTTACCGGTCACACTACTATTAATGCCGGTACGTTACAGATTGGTGATGGTGGCACTACGGGTAGCTTAGTTGGTGACATTATTAATCATGGTTCACTGATATTTAATCATGCCAATAAACATGTTTTTGGCGGCGTTATCAGCGGAATAGGTAACCTGGTTAAGGAGGGAAATGGCGTGTTAGTATTGGCAGGAAATAATACTTATAGTGGTATGACCGTAGTAAATGCGGGTACGCTTGAAGTAACAGGTTCATTGGCTCATGCAGAGGTTAACGTGAATAATGGTGCCACCTTCCAGGCTGCTGGCACCATAAGAGATGTGACGATTGGTAGTGGTGCCACTGTTTCTGCCGCTCCCATTCCTCCGGTGGATCAGCGCGTTGATGACTTACAACGAGTCAGTGATATTCGTTCTGTCGTAGAAGGGGCTGATGATAATAATCACGATGATGTGCAGATTGTTTCGCAACGTTCAGAGGAGAGGGATACAACCAGGGCTGCCGCTTTGTTGGCGGCACCTATTGCTGCTGCTCCCATTCCTCCTGTGGATCAGCGTGTTGATGACTTACAGCGCGTCAGTGATATTCGTTCTGTCGTAGAAGGGGCTGATGATAATAATCATGATGATGTGCAGGTTGTTTCGCAACGTTCAGAGGAGAGGGATACAGCCGGGGCTGCCGCTTTGTTGGCGGCCCCTATTGCTGCTGCTCCCATTCCTCCTGTGGATCAGCGCGTTGATGACTTACAGCGCGTCAGTGATATTCGTTCTGTCGTAGAAGGGGCTGATGATAATAATCATGATGATGTGCAGGTTGTTTCGCAACGTTCAGAGGAGAGGGATACAGCCGGGGCTGCCGCTTTGTTGGCGGCCCCTATTGCTGCTGCTCCCATTCCTCCTGTGGATCAGCGCGTTGATGACTTACAGCGCGTCAGTGATATTCGTTCTGTCGTAGAAGGGGCTGATGATAATAATCATGATGATGTGCAGGTTGTTTCGCAACGTTCAGAGGAGATGGATGCAGCCAGGGCTGCCGCTTTGTTGGCGGCACCCGTTTTTGCTGCTCCTACTCCCCCTAGGAAAGAGTACGTTGATGGCTTACGAGTAGCCGGTAATATTAATTTTTCCTCTGGATCTTTCTATGATGTGCGTGTTACTCCGCAAAAAAGTGGCATCATCAATGTTGCCGGTAATGCCACCCTATCTGGTGCAGCTGTCAAAGTGGCAGTGACACCAGGTCGTTATCAATTGGTTAATCGATATACCATTCTTACTGCCGATGGCGGTTTCAATGGTATGTTTGTCGATACAACGTCTGATTTGGTGTTTCTTACGCCAAGTTTACGTCAGGATGCTAATCGTATTTTTCTTACTTTGTCGCGCAACGACACGACTTTCGAGCAAACAGCACAAACGCGAAATCAGAAGAGCGTGGCACGAGCACGGGATAACGCCGATGCTACAACCCTGATTAATAGGCATTTATTGCCTCTTGATATGGCCTCTGTTCGCACTGCATTCGATCATTTATCCGGCGAGATTCAGGCCAGTGCACAGAGTATTTTATTAGCTCATAGCCATTACACCAGAGAGACGGTGATGGCACGTACTCGAGGGGAGTATTTTATGCCCAATCCGGCGACCTATCATGTTTGTGCGTCTCACGATCAGTCAATACAACAAAATAAATCGTTCATCCCCAACGAAACATGTAGTGATCCCGTTCAGGAAACGGCGACCGTTTGGGGCAGGTACTGGCTGGTAAAGGCAATTTAAAAGGGGGGAGAATACTAACGCGGTGAATTATCGTACCACAGGGTTTGTTATGGGTAGCGATATGGTGTTGAATGATCGCTGGCATGTCGGTGCCGCGGGTGCGCTAGGTCATACCTTCTTTAATACCAATCAGATTGATAATTCGGGTTCCGTCAATCATTACCATTTGGCATTATACGGCGGCACAGGTTTTGGTGCACTGGCTGTGCGACTGGGGGCCGCTTATACCTGGCATCATCTTGATATTGATCGCCGGATTGTCTTTCCTAGCTTTAGCGAGCGTGCGCAATCCAGGTATAACGCAGGGACAATGCAGTTTTTAGGTGAACTGGGTTATGCCATTACAGCAGGTTCGGTCATGTTTGAGCCTTTTGTGAGCCTGGATCATATTAATTTATACAGCGATGGATTTACCGAGACAGGGGGAGCGAGCGCATTGGTTGGTAATAAAAATAGCCAGCATGTCGCTTTTTCAAGCTTGGGTTTAAGAGCGCGGACGTCTTTTGATATTTTGGGTTTGACGGTGAGTGGCCATGGTTCTATCGGCTGGCGGCGAGGGTTTGGCGATCTTATACCCAGGACAAATCTCACTTTTGGCGACCAAAGCACCACTTCCTTTGAGATAATCGGTGTTCCCATTACCGATGATAGTACGTTGATAACGAGCGGCATCGATGTCAAGATCAGTAAAAAATTCACTTTAGGGCTAGGGTACTCGGGTCAATTTGCCGCGAAAATGCAAGATAATGCCATTAACGCTCGAGTGATATGGGAATTTTAATAAACCTTGTAAAAGTGCCGTTGATTAATAACTATTTTGAATAGGCCACTGGGATCCCGTGTCAAGCAGTAGGTTTTATGAGAAGTCTACTATATAATCCGCTCCCCTTAACGCTGATTCGACGTTAGACTTCTTGCAAAACCTACTACCTACTGCGAATTCTACGTTACCTGGTCGCAATCCTCATGTACGTGCTCCAGGTGCCTTGACTGCACAAGCCCTCACTACGGTTTTGTAAGAAGTCTATTGTTGAGAACGAAGCTCAGACGAAGAAACAATTGGCGTGGATCCCCTTAAAAATCAAATAGAGGTTGTTATGGCTGTTGAACGTACCTTATCTATCATCAAACCTGATGCCGTTGCTAAAGATATTATTGACGCCATTTATGTGCGTTTCAAGATGGCTGGATTCAAAATTATTGCAGCAAAGATGGTGCACTTAACTCAAGATCAGGCAGAAGGTTTCTACGCGGAACATAAAGGTCGCCCATTCTTTGGTGAGTTGGTTACATCTATGACCTCAGGGCCAATAATGCTCCAGGTCCTGGAGGGTGAAAATGTGGTGCAACGTCACCGCGATATGATGGGTGCGACTGACCCGAGTCAGGCACTGACAGGTACGCTGCGTGCTGATTTCGCTGATAGTGTTACCGCTAATGCGGTGCATGGTTCTGATGCAGTTGCATCGGCTCAACGTGAAATTGCTTATTTTTTTGCCGCAGATGAAATTTTCTCGTGTAGCTAATCTGTAACATTCTGCGCTCTGGATGAGTTAATTTTCCGGAGCGTTCAACAAGGTCACGACGTTTATGCCCGAACAATTTTTATCGTCTCCTATTTTATCCGATGTGACGCCTCCATCTGGACAGATCAAGACTGCCACTGTGGTTAGCGCTAAAATTAATTTACTTGATTTAAATCGCCAACAATTGCGTGAATTTTTTGCCCGAATGGGTGAAAAGCCCTTTCGTGCCGACCAAGTGATGAAATGGATATACCATTATTGTTACGATGATTTTGAGCAGATGACCGATATCAATAAAGTATTACGCACCAAGCTACAACAAATGACAGAAATCCGCGCACCTGAAGTGGCGCAAGAGCAACGCTCGGCGGACGGTACTATCAAATGGGCGATTAAAGTGGGTGATCAGCAGATCGAAACCGTCTATATCCCGGAAGGTGACCGTGCCACCTTGTGCGTTTCTTCACAGGTAGGTTGTGCATTGGAATGTAAATTCTGTTCAACCGCCCAACAGGGATTTAACCGTAACCTGCGAGTCGCGGAAATTATCGGCCAAGTATGGCGTGCGGCTAAAATTATCGGCTCTTTGAAATCAAGTGGTCGCCGTCCGATCACCAATGTCGTCATGATGGGGATGGGAGAACCGTTACTTAATCTGAATAATGTGGTACCGGCGATGGAGATTATGATGGACGATTTTGGCTTTGGTCTGTCTAAACGCCGTGTCACTTTATCGACCTCTGGTGTCGTACCGGCGTTGGATAAACTTGGTGATATGATCGATGTGGCCTTGGCAATCTCTCTCCATGCCCCGACGGATGACATCCGTGATGAAATTGTGCCAATTAACCGTAAATATAATATCGCAACTTTTTTAGCCGCTGTGCGCCGTTATCTAACAAAATCTAATGCTAACCAAGGGCGTGTTACCGTTGAATACGTCATGCTCGATGATATTAACGATCGGATAGAACAAGCCCATCAATTGGCTAACTGCCTGAAAGATACGCCTTGCAAGATTAATCTTATCCCCTGGAATCCTTTTCCAGGTGCGCCCTACGGTCGTAGTTCCAACAGCCGTGTGGATCGCTTTGCCAAGGTGTTAATGCAGTATGGTTTTACTACCATTGTACGTAAAACCCGTGGTGATGATATCGACGCGGCTTGTGGTCAATTAGCGGGAGAGGTGATTGACCGTACAAAACGAACGTTGAAAAAGAAAATTACCGCTGAAACTATCGGCATAAAAATAGTTTGAACGTTGTTAGAACCTATTCGAAATCTTTTATGCTCACTGATACTTTGTCAAAAATGGGCTCAAAATGCTCATTATTCTATGTAAACTGCGCTTTCTTGCCCATTTTTTCCTCGTCTGAGCGTCGCTTAAGAAGATTTGGAATAGGTTCTTAGACTTCTTGCAAAACCGTAGCGAGGGCTACGAAGTCAAGGTACTTGGCATGCAATAGCTGCACGGTACAGTACATGAGGATTGCGAGCACCAGGTAACGCAGAATTTATAGCACGTAGTAGGTTTTGTAAGAAGTCTATTAAGACGAGGAGATAAGGCGCGGATTTCTATCTAACCTGTGTTAAAATTTTTCTGCGCTTGTTATTGAGGATGAGGAAGAGAGTAGACTTCTTGCAAAATCGTAGTTCGTTATGCGAAGTTAAGGCATCTGGCGCTCAGTGACTGCATGGGACGCGAATATATGAAGATGACGAGCACCAGAGGTTCTGCAAGAAGTCTATTGAAGGGTGATATAGCTCTAGGGACAGGATGGAAAGCATGAAGCTAAATAGGCTGTGGGCAATATACTTAACGAGTAGCATATTAGCGGGTTGTTCAGTATCACAGGATAAAACTCGTCAAGTGGTCGCCGGGCAGACGCGTTTGCAACTCGGTCTAGAATATTTGCTGCAAGGTGATTTCAATGCTGCTCGGCAGAATATTGCTAAGGTTTTGCATGCTGATCCGCAGAATTATCAGGCTCAGTTAGCGATGGCTCTTTATGAGCAAAGGGTTGGCGAAAATCGTGCGGCAGAGCTACGCTATCAGAAGGCGATGAAACTTGCTCCGGCAAAGGGTGTCGTATTGAATAATTACGGTGCGTTTTTGTGTGGTTTAGGGCAGTATGTATCCGCACAGCAGAAATTTAGTGCATCTGCGGCGTTTCCTGATGAAGGTCAAGTGGCAAATAGTCTTGAAAATTCGGGTTATTGTTTTTTACAGGCTAATCAGAATGCTCAAGCCCGGATGCGCTTAAGTCGTGCGTTGCAGTATGATCCTGGTAAAGGAAAGCAGTTGCTCGTTGAAGCTGAAAGGCATTTGGCGCTAAGGAACAGTGCTAAAGTACAGTTGTTACTAGAGGTGTACCAAAATATTCTGCCAGCGAATGCTGAAAGTTTATGGTTACAAATTCGTTTCGCCGCATTGGCAGGTCGTCAGGATAGCGTACGACGCTATGGCCAGCAGCTTGCGCGAAATTTCCCACAATCCAAACAGTACCAGCATTTTCTCGCCCATGAATACTGAAACCGGCCAAGATAACATTGTTCCAGAGACGACAGGTGCGCGCCTGCGTCGAGCTCGCCAGGCATTAGGATTAACAGAACAGACTGTTGCAGAACGTCTGTGCCTAAGGGTGTCTACGGTCCGGGAGATTGAAGAAGACAAGATGCAAGCTAATCTGGCTTCAACGTTTCAACGTGGCTATATTCGTTCTTATGCCAAACTGGTTCATATCCCAGAAGATGAGTTATTACCACTGCCCACGAAAGATGTAGCAGGGGGATAACTAAATCTTCCTTGATGGGAGGTGTTTCATTAGGTAAAAAACGTAAAAAACGTGACACCTGGTTAATGGGCCTCACCTGGTTGATTGTGCTGATTGTTTTGGGTCTAACCTGTGCTTGGTGGTGGCAAAATCATCAAATTCGTCAGGTAGAGATTACGACTATGGTGAATCAATCGTCTTCTTCTGTGCCGTTACCTTCTGCACAATCGTCTGTTATACAATCGCCTACTACACAACGGTCACATGGTGATGGATCCGTTGCTCTTTCGCCGCCTGACGATCGTGATGTTGTTAGCGGCAAAAGAAATGAAGTACCTTTGGCTTCTAACCTTGCTGGGGTGACGCCAGTGGCGGCCAAGCAAAACTTGCTGCCGTTTAATGGTTCTCCAACGGGTGCTAGTGGTAATGGCTCTATTGCTATGGTATCTGACACAGTCATGGCGGAACCTTCCACTGAGGCAGTGGCGGTGGATCGAACAACCTCCGTAGACAGTGCGATGCCTTTATCCATATCCACGAATGATGCCACGTTCGAATCAAAGAGCGACTTGCTCATGAATTTTTCTGCGGATTGCTGGATACAGGTTATCGATATTAGCGGTAAGACATTGTTCCGAGGCATACAGAAAAAAGGAGCCACACTAAATTTATCTGGCAAGGCACCTTATAAACTGACCGTTGGCGTGCCGAGTGCAGTCAGTATTCAGTATCAAGGTGAGCGTGTGAATTTAGCTAAGTTTATCAAGGCAGGCAGCATAGCTCGTCTCACTGTTGGTGTAGAGTAGTGGTCTGTCATCGTTACCCTACCGTATAAGGAGAAAATGTGATGCACAATTCATCCCCTATAAGCCGTCGTAAATCTACTCGGATTTATGTTGGTGGGGTGCCGATCGGTGATGACGCTCCCATTACTGTGCAATCGATGACCAATACTAAGACCAGTGATATTGATGCAACGGTAGAACAGATCCTGGCTTTGCAACGTGTGGGTGCAGATATCGTCCGGGTTTCTGTGCCGACGATGGATGCTGCGGAAGCTTTCCAGAAGATCAAGAAACAAGTCAGTGTTCCGCTGATAGCCGATATCCATTTTGACTACCGTATCGCCTTGAAAGTGGCGGAATATGGCGCTGATTGCTTACGTATTAATCCAGGTAACATTGGTCATACAGATCGTATTCGTGCGGTCGTCGACTGTGCTAGAGATAAGAATATCCCGATCCGCATTGGTATCAATGGTGGTTCCTTGGAAAAAGACATTCAGGAAAAATACGGAGAGCCAACAGCGGAAGCATTGGTGGAATCAGCCATGCGTCATGTAAAGATCCTTGAAGACCTCAATTTTCATAACTTCAAAGTCAGTGTCAAAGCCTCGGATGTTGCTTTAGCAGTAGGTTCGTATCGTTTATTGGCAAAAAAGATCGAACAGCCACTGCATTTAGGCATTACGGAGGCAGGTGGATTGCGTAGCGGTTCGGTGAAGTCGGCAATAGGTTTAGGATTGCTTCTCTCTGAAGGTATTGGCGATACATTGCGTGTTTCTCTGGCTGCCGATCCGGTAGAAGAAATTAAAGTGGGTTTCGATATTCTCAAGTCGTTACGTATCCGGGCGCGAGGGATTAACTTTATTGCTTGCCCAACTTGTTCACGACAGGAATTTGACGTTATTGGTACGGTGAATGCGCTTGAACAGCGATTGGAAGATTTAATCATCCCTATGGATGTTTCCATTATCGGTTGTGTGGTTAATGGCCCTGGCGAAGCTTTGGTTTCGACGATTGGTGTAACTGGTGGACACAATAAAAGTGGATTATTTGTAGATGGTGTACGTCTTAAAAAAGAGCGTCTTGATAATAATAATATGATTGATCAACTTGAAGCCAAGATCCGAGCAAAAGCAGCGATATTGGATGAAAAAAACCGTATTGAGGTCAACCAGTGTGCCAGCCTGTCATCTGGAAATTAAAAATTTAGAGAGCCGTTGCCGGTATTTGGGATGATTGAACCATTATATTTAGAGAAAAGATGTGGCAAAAGTAGAAAATATTCAGGCTGTTCGTGGTATGAACGATTGCTTACCGGCAGAAACAGCAGTGTGGCAAAAAATTGAAAGTGTGTTGCAGCAGGTATTGGCAAGTTACGGTTATAGTGAAATACGTTTACCGATAGTAGAAGCGACACCCTTGTTTAAACGCGCCATCGGTGAGGTCACTGATGTAGTAGAAAAAGAGATGTACAGCTTTGAAGACCGCAACGGTGAAAGTTTGACGCTGCGCCCCGAAGGTACTGCGGGTTGTGTGCGTGCCGGTATTGAGAATGGTCTATTTTATAATCAACAACAACGTCTATGGTACAGTGGCGCGATGTTTCGCTATGAGCGCCCTCAAAAAGGGCGTTATCGTCAGTTTTATCAGTTGGGCGCAGAAGCTTTTGGTTTATCTGACTCGAGTATTGATGCGGAGTTGATCCTGCTAAGTGCACGTTGTTGGAAGGCGTTGGGTATTACGGATCATGTTGAACTTGAGCTGAATTCTATTGGATCCTTGGTCGCACGAACCGATTATCGTCAAGCGCTGGTAAAATTTTTAGAAGTGCATCAAGATAAACTGGACAAAGATTGTCGACGTCGTATGTACACAAATCCATTAAGGGTGCTCGATACTAAGGATCCGGATGTTCAGCGATTACTTAATGATGCCCCGCAACTCTCTGAATACCTCGATGAAGAATCAAAACAGCATTTTGCAGATTTGTGCGCACTTTTAGATCAAACAAAGATTAAATACAGAGTCAATCCCCGGTTGGTGCGTGGATTAGATTATTACAATCGTACGGTGTTTGAGTGGGTAACGAAAAGCTTGGGTGCGCAAGGTACAGTTTGTGCTGGTGGTCGTTATGATACATTAGTGGAGCAATTGGGTGGACGGGAGACCCCGGCAGTGGGTTTTGCTATCGGATTGGAACGGCTTATCTTGCTGTTTAAAAAGGTTGATCCTGACTTTACCGTACCCGTGGTTGATTTATATTTTGCCGTTTCGGGTGAAAATACCCTGAATGCAGCGATACAATTGTCTGAAACTTTGCGCGATGCGATACCTCATTTGAAATTAATGACCGATCACCGTGGTGGTAGAATGGCAAAGCAATTTACTCGTGCGAATAAGTATGGGGCACGTTTCGTTCTAGTACTTGGCAAAGATGAACTTGCCGCTAAGCGAGTGGGACTGAAAAATCTCAGTACCGGTGAACAAGAAACATTAGCACTGGTTGATGTTGTTTCACGTCTCGTGACGCTGTTGGCTTAAGAGTCTGTTCCAAATCTTTTTCGCTGTGCTCAGAAGAGGAAAAAATAGGCGAAAAAGCACAGTTTATTCTTTGTATGCAAAAGGGAGTAAATGAGCATGTTGAGCTCATTTTTGACGAATGACTTGACCAAAACACGGCGAGCACAAAAGATTTCTAACAGCTTCTAAGGAGGAAATATATCGTGGAAATTTATACCACTGCAAATGACCAAGCTGATGCAGTACGCCGTTTTTTTAGTGAAAATATTAGGGTGCTGGTTGTGAGTGTGGTGCTTGGCATCAGTGTTTTAATTGGCTGGCACTATTGGCAAAACCATCAGAATACAACATTAAAGGCGGCTTCTTTTTCCTATCAACAGGTGAGTGAAGCGTTGTTTCCTCGTGATAAAGATCTTGGCGATAAAAAATCGATTGATAAAGATCACGATGTTGCTGCGGCTGAAAAATTTATTCAAGACAATAATAATAATTACGGTGTTTTCATCGCCCTAGAATTAGCAAACTATTTTGTTGAGCAAAAAGCGTTTGACAGAGCGGAACAGCAGCTGACTCTCGCTGTGGATCAAACGAAAGATGAAAATCTATTATCGTTGATTAATCTGCGTTTAGCACGATTACAGTCACAGTTGAAAAAACCAGACACAGCATTAAAAACGCTAAATAAAATACAAGGTGAAGGTTGGATGGCAATGGCTGAAGATATACGGGGTGACTTATTTTTGAGTAAGGGGGATATCGTGGCGGCACGTGCGGCTTACACTAAGGGTATCGAGTCCAATGCTTCTCAGGCACTGCAAGTATTGTTGCGCTTGAAGTTAGATGATCTGTCTGACTGACAGTCTATCCAGGTGCTGTAAATTCTGCGTTACGTGGTGCTCGCAATCTTCATATGTTTGCCTGTACGTTGCAGTTGCTGCGCTCCAGGCGCCTTGACTTCGCAGCACTGGTCACGGTTTTGCAAGGAAATCTATCTTGATATCATTTTTGACGAAACATCAGCGAGCCTAATAGATTTCGAAAAGGTTTTAAAGGGGAATTCTCATGCGATTGCGTAAAACACTTTTATCAGGACTGGTATCAGTTATTTTTTTGAGTGGTTGTTCACTGCTTAATAGTGAAGACGAGATGGCAGTTCTATCGCCTCTACCAAAAGTTACCAATCAATTCACTCCTGATAAAATGTGGAGTGTCTCTGTGGGTAGTGGTGTTGCCGGTTATTATTCTCGTTTACACCCGACTTGGCAGGGTTCGTCAATATTTGCCGCTGATCGTAAAGGTTTGGTGCAGGCAATGGAGGTAAACAGTGGTAAACAAATTTGGCGGGTTAATCTGGCGGAAAAAACTCATTTCCTTGGCAATGATCGATCAGCGATGTTATCGGGAGGCCTAACGGTAGCCGATTCTCATCTCTATGTTGGCAGTGAAGAAGCACGAGTGTATGCGTTGAATACCTCTGATGGCAAGCTCGTTTGGCAAAGTGCTGTCGCTGGTGAAGTCTTATCTCGTCCGGTGGTCAGCGACGATTTACTACTGATCCACACCAGTAATGGTATGTTACAGGCGTTAAACCGGGCGGACGGTACTATTAAATGGACATTGAATTTGGATATGCCATTGCTTTCGTTACGTGGTGAATCAACGCCGACCGTGGCAATGGGTGCTGCTATTGTTGGCGGTGATAATGGTCGTGTCAGTGCCGTGATGATAGAACAAGGCCAGCTAATTTGGCAGCAACACATTTCCCAGATAACGGGTGCTACCGAAATTGATCGCTTGAGTGATGTGGATATGAGTCCGGTGGTGGTGGAGGGTATCGTCTACGCATTGGCCTATAACGGTAATCTGACGGCATTGGATCTGCGTTCGGGGCAAATTTTGTGGCAACGCGAGATGGGGTCAGTCGATGATTTTATCGTCAATATGGGGCGTATTTATTTGGTTGATCAAAATGATCGTATTATGGCACTGCAATCGAATGGTGGTGTTACCGTTTGGAACCAAAGCGATTTATTACATCGCAATCTGACTTCACCGGCCATGTATAACAATTATTTGGTTGTGGGTGACAGTAAAGGATATTTACATTGGCTAAATAAAGAAGATGGTCGTTTTGTGGCACAACAGCAGGTGGATAGCTCTGGTTTTCTCAGTACACCGTTAGTTGTTGATAATAAACTGATTATACAAAGCAAAAACGGCACAGTTTACGCCTTTACCGGTATCCCTGATTGACAGATTATGGATCCCTGACAACATTTACCCTGTGTAAGACCATAAGGCTTCAACAAATGATACCTGTTATCGCGCTAGTTGGGCGCCCAAATGTGGGTAAATCCACGTTATTTAACCGTTTAACACGCACTCGTGATGCATTGGTCGCTGATTTTCCAGGGTTAACACGTGATCGTAAATATGGTCGTGCTGAATTGGAAGGGCATGAGTTTATTGTTATCGATACGGGTGGTATCGATGGCACAGAAGAGGGTGTTGAGACACGAATGGCAGGGCAATCCCTATTGGCGATTGAAGAGGCTGACATCGTATTCTTTATGGTGGATGGTCGATCTGGATTGATCCCTGCGGATAAAGGCATTGCTCAACATTTACGCAACCGAAAAAAAGCGACTTATTTGCTTGTCAATAAAACAGATGGTGTCGATCCTGATAGTGCTATAGCCGATTTTTACTCGTTGGGTCTGGGTGAAATTCATGCGATTGCGGCCTCTCATGGACGTGGTATTATCCAGTTGATAGAACGGGTTATGGCACCGTTTATTACCATTGAAAAACCTGAATCGGCATTGACTGAAGAACAACTTAACGCCTCTTATTGGCTTGAGCAAGAAAAACAGCATCATGAAGAAGAGCCAGAAGACGATTTCAATCCACAGGATTTGCCGATTAAACTGGCTATCGTTGGACGTCCTAATGTAGGTAAATCGACACTCACTAACCGTATTTTGGGTGAGGAAAGAGTGGTGGTGTATGATATGCCAGGTACTACACGTGACAGTATTTATATTCCGATGGTTCGGGGTGAACGTGAATATGTTCTCATTGATACTGCGGGTGTACGTAAACGTGGCAAGGTGACGGAAACCGTTGAAAAATTTTCAGTGATCAAAACATTGAAAGCGATTGAAGATTCTAATGTTGTGCTGCTGGTCATTGATGCTCGTGATGGCATTTCTGATCAGGATCTTTCTTTGCTGGGTTTTATCCTTAACAGTGGTCGCTCGTTGGTGATTGTGGTGAATAAATGGGATGGTATGAAGCCAGAAGATCGTAACCAATTGAAAGATATGCTTAATCTACGTTTAGGTTTTATCGATTTTGCCCGTGTCCATTTTATCTCTGCTTTACGGGGGAGTGGTGTTGGTGATTTGTTCACTTCGGTACAGGAAGCCTATGACTGTTCAACTAAACGGGTTAACACCTCGTTACTGACCCGAATTATGCAGATGGCAGAAGAAGAACATCAGCCGCCGCTGGTTCGTGGTCGCCGTGTGAAACTTAAGTACGCTCATGCCGGGGGCTATAATCCGCCTATTGTAGTGATCCACGGTAATCAAGTGGCAGAGTTAACTGATACATATAAACGTTATTTGATGAACTATTTTCGTCGCTCATTAAAAGTGATGGGGACACCGATCCGCATTCAATTTAAAGAAGGCGATAATCCCTTTGCGGGCAAACGCAATAGCTTAACACCAAACCAAATGCGTAAACGTAAGCGCTTGCAATCACATCTAAAGAAAAAATAACTTGTTTCGACGCATTTTTGGGGTGGTATTAATTTGTGTGACTTCACTTTCTACCCAACCATCTTGCAAGCAAGTAATTAATTTATCACCTGTTTGTACCTGCTGGGTTGTTTTTAATACCGTGCCTGCTGGAGTTTGTGTCACATTATAACCACGTGACAAGGTGGCTAACGGGCTGACGGCTTCCAGTTGGGAACAAGCAATACCAAAACGTTGGCGATAGCAATGCAGTTGGTGTTGTAAGGCTTGTTTAAGGCGATACGATTGCCGTTGTATTTGTTGCTGATAACCATGAATTATCCTTGGTAGTGGCAGCTGTGCTAGGCGTTGTTGTAGCCGATCCATGCGTTGTAACGGCAGGAGAATTTGTCTGGCTACGCCATTCTCCAGCCTGTTTTGTAGCTTGGTTAACAGGTTTTGTTGATGTGCCAACCGTAATTGTGGATGTTGCTGTTGTAGATGATGATTAAGTGTGGTAAATCGCTGATGGCATTGTGCCAGATAATAATCCATCGCCACTTCTATGTGTTGTCGTTGAACTTGTAGTTGGCGTATCAACTCCAACTGGTTACGGCTCACTAATTCAGCGGCAGCCGAAGGGGTTGGTGCACGTAAATCGGCGACAAAATCGGCAATGGTAACATCGGTTTCATGGCCGACGGCACTGACTATCACGATATGGCTATTAAAAATAGCGCGCGCGACCCGTTCATCGTTGAAACTCGATAAATCCTCCAGGGAGCCGCCACCACGACTCAGAATTAACAGGTCACACTCTGCTCTCTGATTAGCGATTTCGATTGCTCTGACAATTTGTAGTGGTGCATCGGTACCTTGCACGGCGGTGGGGTAAATCACCACAGGCAGTGAGGGATCACGACGTTGTAATATTTGTAAAACATCATGTAAAACTGCACCGCTGACAGAAGTAATGACGCCAACTTGCTTAACTGGGCTGGGTAGTCGTCGCTTGTGGTTTTGGTCAAATATTCCTTCGGTGATTAAACGTTGTTTAAGTTGTTCAAATTTGTGTTGTAATACACCCTCACCTGCGCTCTGCATACTCTCGATGATCAGTTGGTACTCACCTCTAGGTTCGTATACGGTGATCGATGCTCTGACAAGTACCTGCTGACCGTTTTGGGGTTTAACAACACTCCGACGATTACAGTTACGGAACATGGCACAACGTACCTGTGCATGATCGTCTTTCAAAGTGAAATACCAGTGACCAGAAGAGGGCTGTGAGAAATTGGAAATTTCGGCACTTAGCCAAATTTGACCTATTTCGACTTCCAACAGTTGCCGCACGCTTTGATTAAGGTGACTGACAGTAAAAATTGACGACATATAAGCGCTAGAGAATTCCAAAGTAAACACCTTCTATACTCATCACCATTTAAAACATTGGAACAATTAGATTATTTAATAGCGCACAACATGATGATTTTTACTGAAAATTGATAATATTTTTCTAAACACAAAAACCAATATCTTCAGGTCAAATGAGTATGTAGGATATTCTGGTTTGATACACTTGGACACTAAAAAGAGTACAAAATTTTTCTGAAAAGATCGGCGGTGAAGAAAAGGCACTAATTCCGCCTGATAAATCACCAATTAATAAATGTTTGTTCGTTTTACAGGCAAAAGAATCCGTAAAATAATTTTTTTGTTGCATAGCGCGTTCACACTGCCTAGAATGCGCTCCACTTGATGCCGGCATAGCTCAGTTGGTAGAGCAACTGACTTGTAATCAGTAGGTCCCGAGTTCGACTCTTGGTGCCGGCACCATTCAGATTCTAAATGTAGGTGGGGTTCCCGAGCGGCCAAAGGGAGCAGACTGTAAATCTGCCGTCATCGACTTCGAAGGTTCGAATCCTTCTCCCACCACCAGATTTGATTTTTCTACTCAGTGCTTCTGCGGGCATCGTATAATGGCTATTACCTCAGCCTTCCAAGCTGATGACGTGGGTTCGATTCCCACTGCCCGCTCCAGATTGTATTATGCCTATTGGTAAGTAGTGCGTAGCGTCGCGCCTCTGCATCAGTCTAGTATCAGCTCCTCCCAATTTTATGTCACTATTGTCCGTGTTTGTCGATCGATTGAAGATGACTGCTCTGTCTTTGTAAGTGTGATACAATCGCCGAAGTTGTTACATTAGGGTTTGTTTGATTTAAAATGACGGGTTGGTTTATGAGTGTGAATATACAAGCTCAAGGTAGCCGTAGCGGTTTAGAAACGATTAAATGGTCTGTTGTTGCCGTATTGTTAATTGTGGCTGTTGTCGGTAATTACTATTACCGTGATGTTACTTTGCCACTGCGTGCGTTGGCAGTACTGGTTATTATCGCGATTGCTGGTGCTGTGGTGTTGGTGACGGTAAAGGGCAAAGCCACTATTGCCTTTGCTCGTGAAGCGCGTACTGAAATGCGTAAGGTGATTTGGCCTACGCGGCAGGAAACACTGCAAACCACCCTGGTTGTTGCTGCAGTAACTACCGTGATGTCGCTGATTCTTTGGGGGCTTGATGGTATTCTTGTCCGTCTGGTATCGTTTATTACTGGCCTGAGGTTTTAAAAAGATGTCCGAAGCACCTAGAAAACGTTGGTACGTCGTTCAGACGTTTGTCGGTCATGAAAAGCGTGTAGCGGTGGCGTTGCGTGAACATATCAAGTTGCACAACTTGGAGGAGCTTTTTGGTGAGATAATCGTGCCAGCAGAAGTAGTCGTCGAGGTACGTCCGGGCGGGCAGCGTGTCAAAAGTGAGAGTAAGCTTTTCCCTGGCTATGTGCTTGTACATATGCAGATGAATGATGCTAGTTGGCACTTAGTAAGGCGCGTAGCTCGAGTGCAGGGGTTCATCGGCGGAACTTCTGATCGTCCTGCGCCTATCAGTGATAAAGAATATAGGAATATAATGTGTCGTCTGGAACAAGTAGGTGATAAACCGCGGCCGAAGGTATTGTTCGAACCAGGTGAATCAGTGCGTGTTAATGACGGTCCCTTTGCCGATTTTAGTGGTATTGTTGAAGAAGTCGAGTATGACAAGAATCGTCTGAAGGTGTCTGTCTCTATCTTCGGTCGTTCTACTCCGGTCGAATTGTGTTTCAATCAAGTTGAAAAAAGTTGATTTTTCCGCCGTATATTGAAGTCTGAGTATTGCTACTGGCGTGGAATTAAAATAAAATTCCGCGCTTTCGTTTCTATTATCTGGTCTTCGCTTTTTATGGTGGAGAATATATCGAGCGTCTTGCTTTTGTTCGGTCGTGACAAGCGAAGTAAGGTGGCACAAGGGAAGCCTTAAATGAGGCGCTACTACCCAAATTGAGGAATGGTAAATGGCTAAAAAAGTACAAGCCTATGTCAAGCTGCAAGTGGCGGCCGGTGCGGCGAATCCGAGCCCGCCAGTAGGGCCAGCTTTGGGGCAGCAGGGTGTTAACATTATGGAGTTTTGCAAAGCGTTTAATGCCAGAACTGAAGGTATTGAAAAGGGCTTGCCTATCCCTGTTGTTATTACTGTGTATTCTGATCGCTCTTTCACGTTTGTTACTAAAACTCCGCCAGCTGCAGTTTTGCTGAAAAAAGCAGCGGGTGTTAAGTCTGGCTCCGGTAAGCCGAACTCAGAAAAAGTAGGTAAGGTGACCAGTGCCCAGATTCTTGAAATCGCACAGACTAAAGCTGCGGATATGACAGGTGCTGATATCGGTGCTATGGTGCGCTCTATTGAAGGTACCGCCCGTTCTATGGGTTTGGTAGTAGAGGGATGATGAAATGGCCAAGCTAACCAAACGTATGCGGATGATCCGTGACAAAGTTGATGTTACCAAAAACTATAGTATTGATGAAGCCTTTGCTCTGCTTAAAGAGCTGGCTGTTGCTAAATTTGTAGAGAGCATGGACGTTGCCGTTAATCTCGGTATTGATGCACGTAAATCTGATCAAAACGTTCGTGGTGCCACTGTTCTACCACATGGTACTGGTCGTTCAATACGTGTTGCTGTATTTGCTCAAGGCGCTGCTGCTGACGCCGCGAAAGATGCAGGTGCTGAACTGGTAGGAATGGATGATTTAGCTGATAAAATCAAAGAAGGTGAAATGGACTTTGACGTCGTCATTGCTTCCCCTGATGCAATGCGTGTTGTTGGTCAATTAGGACAAATTCTGGGTCCACGTGGTCTGATGCCTAACCCTAAAGTTGGCACTGTAACGCCTAATGTTGTAGAAGCGGTGAAAAACGCTAAAGCAGGTCAAGTTCGTTACCGCAATGATAAAAACGGAATTATCCATACCACTATTGGTAAGGCCGACTTTGATACTGCTGCGTTGAGAGAAAATTTAGAATCTTTGGTTGTGGCGCTGAAAAAAGCTAAACCTGCCACGGCGAAGGGTGTTTATATCAAGAAAATTAGTTTGTCCACTACTATGGGTGCAGGTGTTGCTATCGATCAAAGCGATCTGGCTGCTCTGTAATGACGAATTAATTGCTAAGTTGATTAATTGCTAGATCATGTAATTCGGAGCTTGGCCTATCCAAGCCTCCGTCCAAGACCGCAGGTGTATTGAAAAATACTTAATTTCCTGCATAGACGGTGGCAGATTCTCAAGCTTCTTTGCTGAATTCTGCTCGCCGTGTTTAGACGCCTCACTGTCTCAATCTTATTTGTGGTTGGGATGATGTGAGTATACGGGGATATTTTTCCGCTAATCCAGGAGCAAAAAGCTAATGGCATTAAATCTTCAAAAAAAAGAGGAGATCGTTGCTAAAGTCAGGGAAGTAGCCAAAGGAGCGCTTTCTGCGGTTGTTGCCGATTCACGTGGCGTTACCGTAGATAAAATGACTGAACTGCGTAAAGCAGGTCGTGAGGCTGGCGTATATATGCGTGTTGTTCGTAACACCTTGATGCGCCGCGCTGTTCTGGATACTTCATTCGAGTGTTTGAAAGACACCTTCGTTGGTCCAACCTTAATTGCATTTTCCTCTGAGCATCCGGGTGTTGCTGCTCGTTTGTTTAAAGAGTTTGCTAAGGGAAATGCAAAATTTGAGGTTAAAGCTGCAGCCTTTGAAGGCGAGTTAATCCCAGCTACACAGATTGACCGTTTGGCAACCTTACCAACCTACGAAGAAGCAATCTCACGTCTGATGGCAACCATGAAAGAAGCCTCTGCAGGCAAACTGGTTCGTACTCTGGCTGCATTGCGCGATCAGAAAGAAGCGGCTTAATCGCTCCTTCTCCGTGCTGCTTTTTAACGTATAAACTATTTCTGTATTTTAGGAACACTTGTTATGTCTATGAGTAAAGAACAAATTTTGGATGCAATTGCAGAATTAAAAGTAATGGAAATCGTTGAATTGATCTCCGCTATGGAAGAGAAATTTGGTGTTTCTGCTGCTGCTGCTGTGATGGCTGGCCCTGCGGGTCCTGTTGAGGCGGTAGAAGAAAAAACTGAATTTGATGTTGTCATGACCTCTTTTGGGGCAAATAAAGTTGCGGTTATTAAAGCGGTACGTTCTGCAACTGGCTTGGGTTTGAAAGAAGCGAAAGATATGGTAGAAGCTGCTCCAACGACAGTGAAGGAAGCTATCGATAAAAAAGAGGCTGAAGAACTGAAAAAACAGCTTGAAGAGGTGGGTGCTACGGTTGATCTTAAGTAAGCTGAGTTTTTTAGTTTGCAGTCTGGCTTGATAGGCTGACGGCTGGTGATTCTTTGTCATCAGCCTTTTTGCGCTGTTAAGACTGAGCAAAGTTGCATGTTGTTCGTCTTCTGGCTACGCCAATATTTTTTTATCGACGACTTAATATACTGTGTTCTCAGCTACGACCCACTGAGGTAAGCTCGGTAGGCAACACAATGAAATGATTTAAGAGTGGTAGACAAAAATATGACGGAAAATGTTTCGGTGCTACAGTCATAATGGCCAATCGAGAAAATCGATCAAAATCAATAGCGTTGCATGCATTGTCTTTGAACAACGTTCTTAAGACAGAGTGGGTCATGAGATCAGTGAGCTGAGGAACCCTATGGTTTATTCCTATACCGAGAAAAAACGTATTCGTAAAGATTTTGGTAAACGTCCACAAGTACTGGACATACCTTATCTCCTTTCTATCCAGCTTGATTCGTTTCAAAAATTTGTCGAGCAGGATCTGGCAGGACAACACGGCCTAGAAGCAGCATTCCGTTCTGTGTTTCCGATTAAAAGCTATAGCGGCAATTCGGAGTTGCAATATGTTAGCTACCGTCTTGGTGAGCCAGTTTTTGATGTTAAAGAATGCCAAGTCCGTGGTGTAACCTATTCGGCACCCCTGAGGGTTAGACTGCGTCTGGTCATTTATGAGCGGGAAGCCCCGAAGGCACAGTTAAAGATATCAAAGAACAAGAAGTTTACATGGGTGAAATCCCGCTGATGACCGAAAATGGTACCTTTGTGATTAACGGTACTGAGCGGGTTATCGTATCCCAGCTCCATCGCAGTCCGGGTGTATTTTTCGATAGTGATAAGGGAAAAACTCATTCATCGGGTAAAGTGCTGTATAACGCACGTATCATTCCTTATCGTGGTTCATGGCTGGATTTCGAATTCGATCCGAAGGATAACCTGTTTGTTCGTATTGATCGGCGTCGTAAATTACCGGCGACTATCATGCTGCGTGCATTGAATTACACTACACCGGTGATCCTGGATCTCTTTTTTGAAAAGGTCGTATTTGAAATTTGCGATAACAAGTTACAAATGGAATTGATACCAGAGCGTTTACGTGGTGAAACGGCTTCTTTTGATATTGAGGCCAATGGCAAAGTTTATGTCGAGAAAAACCGTCGTATCACCGCGCGTCATATCCGCCAACTTGAAAAAGATGAAATTGATTCTATTAACGTACCGGTTGAATATATTACCGGTAAAGTGGTAGCAAGAGATTATGTTGATCTGAATACCGGCGAAGTGATCTGTGCCGCCAATATGGAGTTGTCAACAGATTTGCTGGCGAAACTAAGTGAGGCAGGTCATAAGCGCATCGAAACGCTATTTACCAATGATTTGGATCACGGTGCTTATATTTCCGAGACCCTACGTGTTGATCCAACCAGTGATCGCTTGGGTGCTTTGGTTGAAGTTTATCGGATGATGCGTCCTGGTGAGCCCCCCACGCGTGAGGCAGCAGAAAACCTGTTCGAAAATCTTTTCTTTTCTGCAGATCGTTATGATTTGTCAGCGGTTGGCCGCATGAAATTCAACCGTTCACTGTCTCGCCCCGAGATTGAAGGTTCGGGTATCTTGAGTGAAGAAGACATCATTGACGTGATGAAAAAGCTTATTGATATTCGTAACGGTAAAGGTGAAGTCGATGATATCGACCACTTGGGCAACCGTCGTATTCGCTCTGTGGGTGAAATGGCTGAAAACCAGTTTCGTGTTGGCCTGGTTCGGGTTGAACGTGCAGTTAAAGAACGCCTTTCTTTGGGGGATCTTGACACACTGATGCCACAGGATATGATTAACGCTAAGCCTATTTCGGCGGCAGTGAAAGAATTCTTTGGCTCCAGCCAACTTTCTCAATTTATGGATCAAAATAATCCGTTGTCTGAGATTACGCATAAACGCCGTATCTCTGCATTGGGTCCAGGTGGTTTGACTCGTGAACGTGCTGGTTTTGAAGTGCGAGATGTACATCCGACTCACTATGGTCGTGTCTGCCCGGTTGAAACGCCGGAAGGCCCGAACATTGGTCTGATTAACTCCCTGTCAGTGTATGCAAGAACTAACGAATATGGCTTTCTGGAAACACCTTATCGTTCCGTAGGCGTCTATATAGGTGAACATAAGGGCGTCAAGCATACCGTACGTTTACGTGATAATCATCTTGTCGATTTAAGTGATGATGAGGCTGCAGGCCTGGACAATGGTAGTATTGTAATAACCAATGAAATTCGCTATCTGTCTGCCATTGAAGAAGGTAACTTCGTTATCGCTCAGGCGAACTCTAATTTAGATGAAAAAAACTGTTTTATAGAAGATTTGGTAACTTGTCGGAGTAAAGGTGAATCCAGTTTGTTTAGCCGCGAACAAGTTGATTATATGGATGTTTCCACTCAACAGGTGGTTTCTGTTGGTGCTTCGCTGATTCCCTTCCTGGAACATGATGATGCTAACCGCGCCTTAATGGGAGCGAACATGCAACGCCAAGCAGTTCCGACTCTGCGCGCTGATAAACCGCTGGTAGGTACAGGTATGGAGCGTGCCGTGGCGGTTGACTCGGGGGTAACTTCGGTGGCAAAACGTGGCGGTGTTGTACAGTATGTTGATGCATCGCGCATTGTTATTAAAGTTAACGAAGACGAAATGCGTCCAGGTGAGGCGGGTATTGATATTTATAACCTGACTAAATACACCCGTTCTAACCAAAACACCTGTATCAACCAAATGCCCTGTGTCAGCTTGGCTGAACCCATCGAGTGTGGCGACGTACTGGCGGATGGCCCTTCTACTGATCTTGGTGAACTGGCGTTAGGGCAGAATATGCGTGTTGCCTTTATGCCTTGGAATGGTTATAACTTCGAAGATTCCATTTTGGTTTCTGAACGTGTCGTGCAAGAAGATCGTTTCACTACCATCCATATTCAGGAATTGGCCTGTGTGTCCCGTGATACCAAATTAGGGCCTGAAGAAATTACTGCTGATATTCCGAATGTGGGTGAAGCTGCCCTTTCCAAATTGGATGAGTCCGGAATTGTATATATCGGTGCTGAAGTCACTGGTGGTGACATTTTGGTGGGTAAGGTAACACCGAAAGGTGAAACTCAGTTGACGCCGGAAGAAAAATTGTTGCGTGCTATCTTCGGTGAAAAAGCGTCTGATGTGAAAGATTCTTCTCTACGGGTACCAAATGGTGTTTCTGGTACGGTTATCGATGTGCAGGTCTTTACGCGCGATGGTGTAGAAAAAGATAAACGCGCATTAGGAATTGAAGAAATGCAACTCAAGCAAGCGAAAAAAGACCTGACGGAAGAATTGCAAATCTTCGAAGCTGGTTTATTTGCTCGTATCCGCGCGGTACTGGTTGCCGGTGGCATAGAGGTTGACAAGTTGAATAAGTTGCCACGTGAGCGTTGGTTGGAACTTGGCTTGAGCGACGAAGAGAAACAAAATCAGCTGGAGCAGTTGGCTGAGCAGTACGATGAAATGAAATCCGAATTCGAAAAGAAACTGGATGGTAAACGGCGTAAAATTACCCAAGGTGATGATCTCGCGCCCGGTGTGCTAAAAATTGTTAAGGTTTATTTGGCGGTTAAACGTCAAATACAGCCGGGTGATAAAATGGCAGGTCGTCATGGTAATAAGGGAGTTATTTCTAAGATTAACCCGGTTGAAGATATGCCTTACGATGAAAAGGGTACGCCGATTGACATCGTACTTAACCCGCTCGGTGTGCCTTCACGTATGAACATCGGTCAGATTTTGGAAACACATTTAGGCATGGCCGCGAAAGGTATTGGTGAGAAGATTAATGCCATGCTCAAAACGCGTGAAAAAGCGGCTAATTTACGTGAATTTATCCAGAAGGCTTATGATCTCGGCGATCACGTGTGTCAAAAAATTGATCTGAGTACTTTTTCTGATAGCGAAATATTACGTTTGGCGGAGAACCTGAAAAAAGGTTTGCCTATTGCTTCACCGGTTTTCGACGGTGCAACCGAAAAAGAGATAAAAGCATTGTTAGAGTTGGGTGATCTGCCGACTTCAGGTCAGATTACTTTGTATGACGGTTGCACAGGTGAAAAATTCGAGAGAAAGGTTACCGTCGGCTATATGTACATGCTAAAACTGAACCACTTGGTTGATGATAAAATGCACGCGCGTTCTACCGGTTCTTATAGCCTGGTTACTCAGCAGCCGCTGGGTGGTAAGGCTCAGTTCGGTGGTCAACGCTTCGGTGAGATGGAAGTGTGGGCGTTGGAAGCTTATGGTGCTGCGTACACATTGCGTGAAATGCTTACCGTTAAGTCTGATGATGTCAACGGCCGAACCAAGATGTATAAAAACATCGTGGATGGCGACCACCGTATGGAGCCAGGTATGCCGGAGTCCTTCAACGTATTGTTGAAAGAAATCCGCTCACTGGGTATCAATATTGAGTTGGAAGAAGAGTAAATTTTCTCCAAGGCGGCAAACTCTCAGAGCCGGGGGTTTGTCGGTGTTCGCATTGGTCACAGGGCTATTTAAACGTAGGTTTGAGTAGCCAACAGATCTAACTCCGACAGGAGCCAATCCCGTGAAAGACTTATTAAAGTTTTTAAAAGCACAAGCTAAAACTGAAGAATTTGATGCCATTAAGATTTCCTTGGCATCGCCAGACATGATCCATTCGTGGTCGTTCGGTGAAGTTAAAAAACCGGAAACCATTAACTATCGTACGTTCAAACCAGAACGTGACGGCCTTTTCTGCGCCCGTATTTTCGGTCCAGTGAAAGATTACGAGTGCCTTTGTGGTAAATACAAGCGTTTAAAACACCGTGGTGTCATTTGTGAGAAATGTGGTGTTGAAGTGACCCAAACTAAAGTGCGCCGGGAGCGTATGGGGCATATCGAGCTGGCTTCTCCCACCGCACACATTTGGTTCTTGAAATCGCTACCCTCGCGCATCGGCTTGTTACTCGATATGCCACTACGTGATATCGAACGCGTACTCTACTTTGAATCTTATGTCGTTGTTGAAGGCGGAATGACCAATCTGGAACACCGTCAAATATTGACTGAAGAACAGTATCTCGATGCGTTGGAAGAATTTGGCGATGAATTCGATGCGAAGATGGGTGCCGAAGCTATCCAGGCTCTGTTGAAAAATATGAATCTGGAAGCCGAATGCGAGAAACTTCACGAAGAACTTAACGAAACCAATTCTGAGACCAAACGTAAGAAACTGACTAAACGTATTAAGCTGTTAGAAGCATTTATCCAGTCAGGTAACAAGCCAGAGTGGATGATACTGACCGTGTTGCCGGTGTTACCTCCCGACCTGCGTCCGTTAGTGCCTTTGGATGGTGGTCGTTTTGCGACTTCTGATTTAAACGATCTCTATCGTCGTGTGATCAACCGTAATAACCGCCTGAAACGTCTGTTGGATCTTGCAGCGCCTGACATTATCGTACGTAATGAAAAACGGATGTTGCAAGAAGCGGTTGATGCCCTGCTGGATAATGGTCGTCGTGGTCGTGCTATTACTGGATCGAATAAGCGTCCGTTGAAATCTTTGGCTGATATGATCAAAGGTAAACAAGGTCGTTTCCGGCAAAACTTACTAGGTAAACGTGTTGATTATTCCGGTCGCTCGGTTATCACGGTAGGCCCACGCCTGCGTCTGCATCAGTGCGGTTTACCGAAGAAAATGGCGCTTGAACTGTTCAAACCTTTTATTTATGGCAAGTTAGAGTTGCGTGGTTTAGCGACGACGATTAAAGCGGCCAAAAAGATGGTGGAACGCGAGGAAGCTGTGGTATGGGATATCCTAGATGAGGTTATCCGTGAACATCCTGTGCTACTAAACCGAGCACCCACACTGCACCGTTTAGGGATCCAGGCGTTTGAACCGGTTCTGATTGAAGGTAAAGCTATCCAACTGCATCCGTTGGTGTGTGCGGCTTATAATGCCGACTTCGATGGTGATCAGATGGCTGTACACGTACCCTTGACACTGGAAGCTCAGTTGGAAGCCCGTGCGTTGATGATGTCGACTAATAACATCTTGTCACCGGCGAACGGCGAACCCATCATCGTTCCTTCGCAGGATGTTGTTTTGGGGCTGTACTACATGACCCGTGATTGTGTTAACGCCAAAGGCGAAGGCATGTTACTGACGGGGCCGAAAGAAGCAGAGCGTGTGTACCGTATGGGGCTGGCTTCACTACATGCGAGGGTGAAAGTCCGTATTTCTGAAGAGGTACGTAACACTGAAGGCGAAACCCTTAACCAAACTAGTATTGTCGATACGACCATTGGTCGTGCCATTTTGTGGATGATTGTTCCGAAAGGTTTGCCATATTCTATCGTTAATCAGCCGCTAGGCAAAAAAGCCATTTCTAGGATGTTAAACACTTGCTATCGCATCATGGGACTGAAACCAACGGTTATTTTTGCTGACCAAATCATGTACACCGGTTTTGCTTATGCCGCACGTTCAGGTGCGTCGGTTGGTATCGATGATATGGTCATTCCACAGAAAAAAGAAGAGATCATCAAAGAAGCGGAAACCGAGGTTGCTGAGATCCAAGAACAATTCCAGTCAGGTCTTGTTACTGCTGGTGAACGTTACAACAAGGTGATTGATATTTGGGCAGCGGCTAACGAACGTGTCGCTAAGGCGATGATGGAAAACTTGTCAGTCGAAAAGGTTTGCAATCGTCAGGGTGAATGGGAAAAACAAGTTTCCTTCAACAGTATTTTTATGATGGCGGATTCCGGTGCGCGTGGTTCTGCAGCGCAAATCCGTCAGTTGGCTGGTATGCGTGGTTTAATGGCGAAACCTGACGGTTCTATCATTGAGACGCCTATCACGGCTAACTTCCGTGAAGGTTTGAACGTACTGCAATACTTCATTTCAACTCACGGTGCACGTAAAGGTTTGGCGGATACCGCATTGAAAACGGCAAACTCTGGTTATCTGACCCGTCGTTTGGTTGACGTGGCACAGGATCTGGTAGTGACCGAAGATGACTGTGGTACTCGCGATGGTATTGTGATGATACCGGTTATTGAAGGTGGTGATGTTAAAGAGCCGTTGCGTGAACGTGTATTGGGTCGTGTGACCGCAGAGGAAATCCTTAAGCCGGGTACGGCTGATATTCTGGTGCCGCGTAACACTTTGTTAAACGAAAAATGGTGTGATCTGTTAGAAGAAAACTCGGTTGACAGTGTTAAGGTACGCTCCGTAGTAAGTTGTGAAACTGATTTTGGTGTTTGTGCTAATTGCTATGGTCGTGATCTGGCGCGTGGTCACATTATTAATAAAGGTGAGGCGGTAGGTGTTATCGCTGCGCAGTCCATCGGTGAGCCGGGTACCCAGCTTACCATGCGTACCTTCCATATTGGTGGTGCGGCATCGCGTGCTGCGGCAGAATCGAGCATTCAGGTTAAGAGCAAAGGTAAGTTAAAACTCAGTAACGTTAAATGCGTTACTAACGGTGTGGGTAAACTGGTTATTATTTCACGTAATACTGAGCTTAAACTGATCGATGAATTCGGCCGTACCAAGGAAAGCTACAAAGTTCCCTACGGTGCGGTGATGGGCAAAGGTGATGGAGCCGAAGTTAATGGCGGCGAAACAGTCGCTAACTGGGATCCGCATACTATGCCAGTGGTCACTGAAGTCGGTGGTTTCATTCGCTTCACTGATATGGTTGATGGTCAGACTATTACTCGTCAGACTGATGATCTGACTGGCTTGTCTTCTCTGGTGATACTCGATAGTGCAGAGCGTACTGGTGGTGGTAAAGACCAACGTCCGGCGTTAAAAATCGTTGATGCCAAAGGTGAAGATGTCTTGATCCCAGGGACGGATATCCCTGCGCAATACTTTTTGCCGGGTAAAGCCATTGTCCAATTGGAAGATGGTGTTCAGATCGGTGCGGGAGACACTCTGGCACGTATTCCACAAGAATCCGGTGGTACTAAAGATATCACTGGTGGCTTGCCGCGGGTTGCTGATTTGTTTGAAGCACGTCGCCCGAAAGAACCTGCTATTCTGGCTGAAATCAGTGGAATTATCTCGTTTGGTAAGGAAACTAAAGGAAAACGTCGTCTAGTGATCTCACCTTTGGATGGTAGTGACGCTTATGAAGAGATGATCCCCAAATGGCGCCAACTCAACGTATTCGAAGGTGAAGTAGTAGAATGCGGTGATGTCGTCTCCGATGGCCCAGAATCGCCACACGATATTTTGCGCCTGCGTGGTGTGCATGCGGTAACACGTTACATTACTAATGAAGTGCAGGAAGTGTACCGTCTCCAGGGTGTTAAGATTAACGATAAACATATTGAGGTTATCGTTCGTCAAATGTTGCGTAAAGGCACTATCGTTAGCGCCGGGGGAACTGACTTTCTGGAAGGCGAACAGGCAGAAATGTCGCGTGTTAAAATCGCTAACCGCCAGTTGGCAACTGAAGGTAAGATCGAGGCGACTTATACCCGTGATCTATTGGGTATCACCAAGTCCTCTTTGGCGACAGAGTCCTTTATTTCTGCGGCTTCGTTCCAGGAAACCACGAGGGTATTAACCGAAGCGGCGGTAGCAGGTAAGCGTGATGAACTGCGTGGTTTAAAAGAAAATGTGATCGTAGGTCGATTGATCCCAGCCGGCACCGGTTACGCTTATCATCAGGAACGTATGCGTGGCCGTCTGCAAGGAGAAAAGTCGCTTGTACAGCCGGTGAGTGAAGATGAGGCGACAGCGAATTTTGCTGAGTTACTTAATGCGGGTTTTGCTAACAAGAAAGAGTAACAGGTTTTTTTAGGTAATATATTGATCGTTCTGTAGTATTTGAAAGAAATTATAAATAATTGATAATCAGGTTTCAACAATGTTGGAACCTGATTTTTTTTGTTTAATAATAAATTTCGTATTTTAATATGATAGAAAATAAAAAAATATTTTGTGCAAATTTGCCTTTTACATATTACTAGCTAAACTTCCAATTACTGTGAACTAATAATAATACAGTGAAAATTTTATATTAGATTATTTCATCAATCTAATTCCCCTAATTTTTATCTTAAAAAAATAAATCTATCTATTTGTTTTATAATATTTAGATAGAATTAATATTATATGATACTTGGAGGTATATTAAAATTAAGTTTTTTCTGAAACTTTGATTAGGCAGTAGCTATATTCTAATCTCGTTATATTCGTTTAATCGTTTTATAAAGTGAGGGAATAATTATTTAGTAAGGATAATTATTTATTATACTTTGTCTTAATCTATTTATATGACATCGACAAGAATGTAAATCCTACATAGCATTTTATTGTGATGAACATAAGAAATTAGTCGTTATCCCAAGTAAAAAATAATGTTTATAGAGTGAAATAAAGTCCAATGAACAGAATATATAAAATAGTTTGGCATGGCTCTTTAGGCTGTTGGATAGCTGCTTCAGAACTGGCAAAAGCGTCGGGAAAGAAAGGCAAAAAAAAATTGTGGGTTTATAGGTTAATTATTGGTCTTTTTCTATCCGGCATAGTATTTGGTAGTTACGCTGCAAATTCTGGACAGAGGATTGAGGCTGCAAATGGAGCATTGGTAATTGATGGAGGGGTGCCCGAGAGTGCAAGCACAAAAACTGATGCAACGGGTCATATGGGTAAAGGTGGGGCGCAAGGGAAGACGCTTGCTGGCGTTGCGATTGGTTCAAGAGCTCAGGGTTATTTTGGCAGTGTTGCCATTGGTGACGACCCGAGTGCTAATTCTGTATATGGTGTGGCAATAGGTTCAGGAGTGTCGATTGATCGCAGAGGTAGTGGTGACGCTGATAGTGATGTGGGTAGAACTTTTGGTGATAAGGATACAAAAGGGCCATCGGAGCGTGCTGTTTCAATAGGAAGTGGGGTATGGGTAAAGCAATCGTTCGGGGGTATTAGTGTTGGTAATGAAGCCAGTGTCAATAACTCGACGAAGGGTATTGCCATAGGTAATGGTGCTAAGGTTGATAGCTCCGTAGGTTCTGTTGCCATAGGTAGTGAAGCCAGAGTTGATGGCTTCGCAAATTCTGTTGCTCTTGGTAGTGGTTCAATCGTTCATCAAGACAAAACGGTATCGATAGGAACTCTAACCAATCCACGTAAATTAACCAGCCTTGCTAAGGGAACCGTGAGCAACAGTAGTACGGAGGCCGTCAACGGTAGTCAATTTTTTCAGCTTGAGCAAGAAGTGACGAAAAATGCTAATAGTATTAGAACTCATAGATCTGAAGTCGATAGTGGATTATTCGGCATAGTACAACAGGATGTGATCACTCAGGAGATTACGGTAGCTGGGAGGAAAACAGGAAGACAAGTCTCGCTTCTAGGTACGTCGGGAACTCGTAAGTTAACCGGTGTCATGGAAGGTATATTAAACGCTAACAGCAGTGACGCTGTTAACGGCAGTCAGCTGTTTGCCACTAACGGAGAAGTGACGAAAAATACCAGAAGCATTACACAAAATGCTGCTGACGTAAGTACATTGACCACTAACATCAATGCGGGGTCGGTCGGCTTGGTGAGGCAAAATCCATCAAGCAAAGCCGTCACTGTCGCCGCTACCAGTGCAGGAAATCAAATTTCTTTTGCTGGTACAGCAGGATCACGGATGTTAACCGGTGTTGGGGAGGGTGTGTTAAGCGTGAGTAGCACTGATGCGGTTAACGGCAGTCAGCTTTTTTCTACTAACACCGCCGTTACCATTAATACTGAAGGGATTGAGAGAAATACCCTTGAAGTGAAAAAAAACACAGCTAGAAGTAGGACCAATTCCGATACGATTTTGGACAATGCTAGCAGTATTAGGCTAAATAATGATGCTGTCAGCCAGCTAAAGGTAGATATCGGCAAAGGAGCGATTGGTTTGGTGCAGCAAACTCCGGTGACAGGGGTTATCACTGTAGCGGCCGACAGTGGAGGAGATAACATCTCATTAAAGGGAAAAACAGGGGAGCGCAGATTGAGTGGCATTAAGGCAGGCGAGTTAAGCACCGTTAGCACTGATGCTGTCAGCGGCAGCCAGCTTTTTGCTACTGACACCAATGTGACGGGAAATCTCAATAATATTAGAAGATTGATCAGTAACCTTCATCAGGGAGCGATTGGTTTAGTACAACAGGATGGTACTACTAAGGTCGTCACTGTTGCAGCTACTCAAGCAGGAAATCAGGTTTCTTTTGCTGGTAGCGCAGGGACACGCAAATTAACGGGTGTTACACAAGGCGACATAACGGCAGATAGCAGCGATGCCATCAATGGTGCTCAACTTTTTACTACTAATAAAAATATTGTGAAAAATAGTGATGATATTGCAAAAAGCACTAAAGATATCGTAGAGAGTGCGCAAAAAATTACCGAAAATGTAAATACTATCAGTAAATTGACCCGTGATATTAGTCAAGGAACTATCGGATTAGTACTACAGGATCCATCAAGCAAAGCGATTACCGTCGCGGCGGATAGTGCAGGAACACAAATTTCTTTTACGAGTAACACTGGAGCCGCTCGCACATTAAGCGGTATAAAAGCGGGTACGTTAAGTATCAGTAGCAGCGATGCGGTCAACGGTGCCCAGCTTTTTGCTACCAATGAGAATGTGACGAGAAATGTCCGAGATATCGGGGAAGGCGCGAAGAAGATAACGGAAAATGCGGCGGCGGTGAGTACACTGACTAACAATATAAGCCAAGGAGCCATTGGATTAGTGCGACAGGACCCGTTAAGCAACGTGATTACTATCGCGGCGGACAGAGCAGGTGAGCAGGTGTCTTTTGCCGGTAATGCAGGGGTGGCACGTAGGTTAAACGGCCTAAAATCCGCTGAGTTAAGCACGAGCAGTAGTGATGCGGTCAACGGTGCTCAGCTTTTTGCTACTAATGAAAATGTTGCAAAAAATAGTCAAAGTGTTGCAAAAAATATCAGTGACATCACGCAACATGAAGGAAAGATCGCACAAAACAGTGCCGATATTCGGTCGAATGCGAGTGGTATAACGCAAAATGCCGACAAAATCACGCAACATGAAGGAAAGACTGCACAAAATAGCGCCGATATTCGGTCGAATGCGAGTGGTATAACGCAAAATGCTGACAAAATCACGCAACATGAAGGAAAAATCGCACAAAACAGTGCTGATATTCGGTTGAATACGAGTGGTGTAACGCAAAATGCTGACAAAATCACGCAACATGAAGGAAAGATCGCGCAAAACAGCGCCGATATTCGGTCGAATACGAGTGGTATAACGCAGAATGCTGACAAAATCACGCAACATGCAGGAAAGATCGCGCAAAACAGTGCCGATATTCGGTCGAATACGAGTGGTATAACGCAGAATGCTGACAAAATCACGCAACATGCAGGAAAGATCGCACAAAATAGCACCGATATTCGATTGAATGCGAGTGGTATAACGCAAAATGCTGACAAAATCACACAACATGAAGGAAAGATTGCGCAAAATAGCACTGATATTCGATTGAATGCAAGTGGTATAACGCAAAATGCTGACAAAATCACACAACATGAAGGAAAGATTGCGCAAAATAGCACCGATATTCGGTCGAATACAAGCGGTATAACGCAAAATACTGGCGAGATTAGAACTTTGACTAACAATATTAGTCAGGGATCTATCGGTTTGGTACAGCAAGACACTCCTACCAATACTATCACTGTGGCTGCCACAAACTCAGGTGATAAAGTTTCCATCGTTGGTACGTCAGGTGTGCGCACCTTAAACGGCTTAAAAGATGGTGAATTAAGTGCTAGTAGTAGCGATGCGGTTAACGGCAGTCAGCTTTTTGCCACTAATACGGATATTGCGAAAAATGCTGACGATATCAACAAATTTAGCAACAGTGTTATAAAAGGGGCAAGTGGTTTGGTGCGGCAAAAATCGCCGACGGATATTATCACTGTAGCGAGTGAAAGTGCCGGAGATCAGGTTTCTCTGGCAGGTAAAACAGGATCTCGTAAATTAAGCGATTTAAAAGACGGTGTGTTGAGTATAGATAGTAGCGATGCTGTCAATGGCAGTCAGCTTTTTACTGTTAATCAAAATGTGGCGAAAAATACTGGAAACATTGTGCAAAATGCTGCTGATATTGTCGAAAATGCTGGCAAAATTGTGCAAAATTCTGAAAGTATCAGCAAATTGACTACTGATATTAGTGAAGGCGTGGTCGGTCTGGTACAGCAAAATTCGCCTATAGCGACTATCACTGTCGCTGCTATGAAAGGTGGAGAACAGATTTCCTTTGCAGGTCAAAGCGGATCACGCATTTTAACCCGTGTCAAACGGGGTGCGCTAAGTACGACTAGTACAGATGCCATCAATGGTAGCCAATTGCTGACGACCAATAATGAAGTCGAAAAAAATGCCGATGGTATCGAGCAATTGCGGGAAGAAATTATGAACGGATCGATCGGCCTATTACTAGATAATCCGAAACATGGTGGCTGGTCAACAGACTCCAATAGTACAAGGAAAACGAGAAGTATCACCTTGGCGGCGGGACACGTAGCAGAAGAAGTTTCCATTGAGGGTAAAAATGGAGAGCGTAGATTAATCGGTGTTGCGCCGGGTGAGCTAAGCCCAACCAGTGTGGATGCGGTCAACGGCAGTCAGCTTCTCAAAACGAATAACGAATTGATGCAAAATGCCAACAATATTGCCGCTATTGCCAACAGCTTCGGTGGCGGTGCGATGATTGATCCGACAGAGGACAAGTTTGTTTCCCCAAGTTATATCGTACAAAATAGGGAGGTCAACAACGTTGGGGATGCGCTCTCAATGCTAAATGATGTGGTGGTTCTAAATAGTAGCGACATTGCTGCATTGAAAGCAGGTAGAAATAAATATCCGTCTAATACTATGACTCAGCTAGTACGTGAGGATGCGAGTAGCAAAAAGATCACAGTAGGAAAACTGACTGGAGGAAAGTCAGTTGACATTACGGGAACAGAAGGGGTTCGTAGGATCAGTGGTGTTAAGGCGGGTGTGGCGGATAACGATGCGGTGAACCTTGAGCAATTGAATAAGACGTTGGCTGACATGCGATCCGCTAATGACCATTCAGTAAATCGGGCAATTAAAAAATTGGATAATCGCCTTGATCAGGTAAAAAATAAACTTACTGCGGGCATCGCTTCATCTATGGCAATGGCCGGGATCCCACAGGCATATGTACCGGATTCCAGTTTGCTAGGTGCTGCGGTTGCCAGCTATCGTGGCGGATCTGCGATTGCCATTGGAGTTTCTACCGTTTCTGAAAGTGGTAAATGGATAACGAAACTACAGAGCAGTAATAACACGCAAAAAGATTTTGGTGTCTCTTTGGGGATAGGTTATCAATGGTAAACACGGTTTTGCAAGGAGTCCAATACAAGAATTCATGAGCGCCCGAAATAATGCTCCCAATCTTTCCAAATGGGCTGTAGCCCATTTTTAATCAACGCTTGTGCGACCTGTTGTGGAGAACGGTTGTCATGTGGCGTAAATTGTTCCAGTTCAGGATGATCATCGGCATAACCTCCTGGTTGAGTTTTAGAACCGGCACTGATGTTATTGATGGCTAACGGGATCATATTATCGCGGAAAAACGGTGATTCTCGCGTCGAGAGAGAAAGCTCGACATCGGGTGCGAATAAGCGGAAAGCACAGATCACCTGCACTAGTTGTTGTTCACTTATTACGGATGCAGGCTCAACCCCACCAACGCAAGGGCGTAGACGTGGAAATGAGATCGAATAGCGGCTTTGCCAATACGTTTTTTGCAAATAAAATAAATGTTCCGCTAGCATATAACTATCGGCACGCCAGCTATGTGATAAACCGAATAACACCCCTAAGCCGATTTTATCGATTTTAGCGTGTCCCAAGCGATCTGGTGTTGTTAATCGCCAATAAAAATCTTGTTTTTTCCCCCGCAAGTGGTGCCGGTGGTAGCTAGCATGATGATAAGTTTCCTGATACACCATAACACCGTCTAACCCTAGCGTTTTTAGCTCTGCATACTCTTGTTCTGCCAGTGGCTGAACTTCCATCATTAAAGAACTAAAACGTTGGCGGATCCCAGGCAGATGATGACGGAAGTACGCCATGCCCACTTTGGTTTGATGTTCTCCAGTAACCAGTAACAAATGATTGAATCCTTGTGCCTTGATGGCGCTGCATTCACGGATAATTTCTTCTTCATTGAGTGTTTTGCGTTTGATTTTGTTGCTCATGGAAAAACCACAATAGCTACACTCATTGGCACACAGATTGGAAAGATAGAGCGGCACAAAAAAATGCACCGTATTGCCAAAGCGTTGCCGAGTCAACTGTTGTGCTTTTTGCGCGAGCGGCTCGAGATAAGGTAATGCCGCTGGTGATATCAGTGCCATCAGATCTTCTCGCCCTGGTTTGCTGGCATTCAGGGCGTCTTCAACGTCACGTGCTGTTTTGCTATTAATACGCAGAGAAATATCGTCCCAATCCAATTTTTTTCAGTGGTGACTAAAATCTTTAAGCATGTTCTTGATCTTTCATTTGATTGAGGAAAGCGGTTAATGGGCTACTGGCGACGGCCTGTTGTTGAGGTTGTACCAAACCAGCTTGATAAGCTGATCGACCGGCTACAACCGCCAGTTTAAAGGCATACGCCATCTGGATGGGATCACGGGAAACGGCGATGGCGGTATTGACCAACACGGCATCTACTCCTAACTCCATTGCTTCCAGGGCATGACTAGGCGCGCCAAGGCCGGCGTCGACTACGACTGGTACGTTGCTTTGCTCAATAATCAATTGTAGAAAATCACGGGTGCGTAATCCCAGATTAGAGCCGATGAAGGCACCTAGCGGCATTACGGCAGCACAGCCGACCTCTTCCAATCGTTTGCACAGCAATGGATCGGCATTACAGTAAGGCAGCACCACAAAACCTTTTTTTACTAAGGCTTCTGCGGCTTTTAGGGTTTCTATCGGATCGGGTAACAGATGTCTGATGTCGGGGTGGATTTCCAGTTTTATCCAGTGGGTACCTAGCGCTTCACGCGCTAGCCCGGCGGCAAAAATAGCTTCCGTTGCTGTTTTGGCACCGGAAGTATTCGGGAGTAATTGGATACCCAGCTGTTGTAGCGGTGTTAAGATTGCATCGTGATCGGCACCTAGATCGATCCGTTTCATCGCGAGAGTAGCCAACTGCGAACCTGATTCCTGTAGCGCATCTGTCATTAATTTTGAGCTGGCAAATTTTCCGGTGCCGGTAAATAGACGTGAATCAAAGAAAGTATCGGCAATTTTTAATTTATCATTAAGCTTTAACATATTAGCCTCCGGCTATCGCCTGAAACAGTAAGATCTCATCACTCTCTTGTAGCAAATGGGTCTCCCAGTGACTGCGAGGAATAATGTTTTGATTAATTGCCAGAGCATGCCCTTGCTGGTGTCGTCGTAATTGGCGGAGTAGAGCATCAATAGTCATGGCGGCTTCAAGTTCTATGGGCTGGTCGTTTAGCGTAATTTTCACAGTATTTTTCCACTAGGCTCTTTTTTCACATATTGTCCTGCTACAAACTGCACAGTGAGTTGAACGGCTTAGTTGTAATGTATGCCAACTATGCTGTTTGCCATCAAATAAACACAGTTTTCCACTGAGTGGGGAGGGTATCCCCGTTAGAATTTTGATTGCTTCCAATGCTTGCAAGGTGCCGATGACGCCAACCACGGGGCCTAATATCCCAGAAGTACGGCAGTTGTGTGGCGCTATTTTTTGATCGGGATACAGGCAGGCGTAGCAGCCATAGGTATAGGGTGACTCGATCACTAACAGTTGTCCGCTAAAACCCATGGCACTGCCACTGATCAGGGTTTTCTGTGCCGTAACACAGGCTGTGTTAACTTGATGGCGAGAGCGCATAGTATCACTGCAGTCGAGTACCAAATCTGCATTGATTACCGTATCCGTCAAGTTTTGGCCGTCAAGCCTCTTGTTAATGGCGATAATATTTATCTGTGGATTAAGTTGATGTAGATGATTCTTGGCGAGTTTGGCTTTGCTCTGGCTGATATCACTGGTGCGGTATAGGATCTGGCGTTGTAAGTTACTAATATCGAGCAGGTCATCATCGGCGAGTAACAGGGTGCCGATTCCCGCTGCCGCAAGATAAAGGGCGGCCGGCGAACCCAGTCCCCAATACCCACGATAAGTACACGGGACGCCTGTAACTGACGCTGTTTTTCAATGCCGATTTCTTCCAACATTAGTTGACGGCTGTAACGTAAAAAATCGTTATCATTCATCACCGGTTACCTATTTTTTTTCGATCAATTGCAATAAAGTGGCTGTTGCTTGCCGCCAGTTACTGACCTGTGTAATGGCACTTACCACCGCCACACCACTAACGCCGCACGCCAATACTTGTGGTACGAGCTCGATGCTGATCCCACCAATGGCAACGGTTGGGTAATCAGGTGTGTTGGCAACCTGACGTTTTAACGCCACTAACCCTTGTGGTGGAGAGGGCATTTGTTTGGTTTGGGTGGGGAAAATATGACCGAGTGCAATGTAAGAAGGACGCAATCTGCGTGCTTTTGCTAACTCTTTCTCATTGTGCGTTGAAATACCTAGTCGTAGCCCCGCGCGCTGAATGGCACTGAGATCTGCGCTGACGAGATCTTCTTGCCCCAGGTATACGCCGTAAGCTTGGTGTTCAATGGCTAATTGCCAGTAGTCGTTGATAAATAGCCTTGCTTGATAGCGTTCAGCTAACGCAATGGCACAAGCAATGATTTTTTCCCTATGCGGATGCGCTAAGTTTTTAATACGTAGCTGTAAAGTGGTTACACCTGCATCCAGCATCCGGTTGATCCAGGTCAAAGAATCCACTACAGGATAAAGCCCCAAATGGGGCTTTGTACTGGCAAAGGCGATGTCAGGCAGATTGATTAGCATAATCACGCACTTCCTGCGAAATCTTCATCGAACAGAACTTAGGGCCACACATGGAGCAAAAATGAGCGACTTTGCCGGATGCCTGTGGCAGAGTTTCATCATGATAGGCACGTGCAGTAGCAGGATCGAGGGCCAGGTTAAATTGATCTTCCCAACGGAATTCAAAACGCGCTTTGGACAGCGCATTATCGCGGATTTGCGCACCAGGGTGTCCTTTCGCTAAATCAGCGGCATGAGCGGCGATTTTATAGGTCATCAGCCCTTGTTTAACATCTTCTTTATTTGGTAAGCCCAAATGCTCTTTTGGCGTGACATAACACAACATAGCACAACCGAACCAACCGATCATTGCTGCTCCAATACCGGAAGTAAAATGGTCATAACCTGGCGCGATATCCGTCGTCAGTGGTCCCAATGTATAAAAAGGGGCTTGATGGCAGTGTTCCAGCTCTTCCGTCATATTACGGCGGATCATCTGCATGGGCACATGCCCGGGACCTTCAATCATCACCTGTACATCGTATTCCCAGGCAATTTTTGTTAATTCACCTAAGGTATGCAATTCTGCAAATTGAGCCTTATCATTGGCATCTTGAATTGAACCGGGGCGTAGGCCATCGCCTAATGACAGTGAAACATCATAGGTAGCACAAATCTGGCAAATATCGCGGAAATGTTGGTACAGGAAATTTTCTTGATGGTGGGACAAGCACCACTTAGCCATGATAGCGCCGCCTCGAGAGACAATACCAGTCAAGCGTTTTGCTGTCATAGGAACATAACGCAGCAGTACTCCAGCGTGAATGGTGCAATAATCTACTCCTTGTTCTGCTTGTTCCAGCAGTGTGTCACGAAATATTTCCCAATTTAATTTTTCAGCAATGCCGTTCACTTTTTCTAATGCTTGATAAATGGGCACTGTACCTATAGGTACTGGACTGTTACGTAAAATCCATTCACGGGTTTCGTGGATATAACGACCCGTTGATAAATCCATCACCGTATCAGCGCCCCAGCGGGTTGACCAAACCAGTTTTTCTACTTCTTCTTCAATGGAAGATGTCACCGCTGAATTGCCGATATTGGCATTGACTTTGACTAAAAAATTACGACCAATAATCATTGGTTCGGATTCAGGGTGATTAATATTGGCAGGGATAATGGCACGACCCGCAGCCACTTCTTGTCGTACAAATTCAGCGGTAATATTTTCTGGCAGATTGGCACCAAAGGATTGCCCGGGGTGCTGTTGGCACAATATCTCACTACAGATTTTTTCGCGCCCCATATTTTCACGAATGGCGATAAATTCCATTTCAGGGGTGATGATACCGGCACGTGCGTAATACAGCTGAGTGACAGATCGACCCGCAATCGCCCTTATCGGATGAGGACGTTGTGCAAAACGTAGATGATCTAGCCCCTCATCAGCCAAACGTTGTTGGGTAAAACAGGAACTGACAGCAGGCAACGCTTCGGTATCTTGTCGTTGCGCGATCCAGTTGGCACGTAGTTTAGCCAGGCCCGCTCGGACATCCGGTTGAGCTTGAGGATCACCATAAGCACCGGATGTATCGTAAACGGGGATCGCTTCATTATCCACATAATGTGCCGCGTCTGTTGTGCCACTAATAAGTGTCGGACCTTGCTTGATTTCACGCATGGGCACTTGAATATCTGCCCGTGAGCCTTGCTGATAAATACGCCGTGAATTAGGAAAGGTCATGCCTTCTAATGTAGAGATAAACTGCTGTGCGGCATCACGTTGCCGTTTACGTGGGCGTGTTGTAGGCTCTGGTGTTATCGCCTGATGAACTGAAATCGTATTATTAGACACAGCAAATTCCTTGGTATGGGGAAATGAGTACGGCAGAGAAAATTGTTTGTCTGGAGGCTGGCGGGAGTAACGATATAGAGAGACGAATGGCATTCTTTCTTTTGCAAACGTAAATCACTGCAGTTGAAAACCAGTTCTAACGATAAATTACTCTTGTTCCCTTCGCGGGTATTAGCCCGATCAGGTTCCGCGGATCCCGAATTAACGGTCTCAGCCTGCGCAACGTTTACGCTAGGCACTCCGACAAGAGGGCTTAGTATATGAAGTAGAATAAAAACCACAAGCCCTGTTGAATTATATTTTTTAGATTTCGTTTTAGGTATCAGCGCATCGCTCCTGAACGATGGTTTGCCAAGATTCGACTGCCCACTGAATAAGCTGGTCCTCGAGCTGAAAACGTGTATCGAGCGCTTGACCGAGCGCAGACAACGTCTGATTAAATTCCAGGTAACGATCCTGATCGACGTTGGTATCTATATAGTTATCGTGAAATTCCATGATGTCTTGTGTATTATCTTTTAACGCCGGATAAATTTTGCTTTTGAGTGCCATCTTCGGGCTAGACTGACCTTCTGTCTGTTCAATAATGGTATCGTAAATCTTAAAATGACCCGATGAAAGATAATCCATTAAATTCTGGAAAAAATCCTCCAGTGCTTTTTTATCGAATGAGGCGTGCTCCGCTTTTGGCTGTTTAACACCGATCACGGTGCAATAGGTGACTAATAATTTTTTACGCGCCTGAAGCCATTGATCAATTAATTCATTACTGCCGCCAACGCGTTGAGTGAGGTTTTCCAGTCGGTTGAGCATGATTGATTCCGTGAGTTAAATAAGATAACGGTAGGTTATAGAACAGACCTCTTCTCCCCTCGCTACGGTTTTGAAAGCAGTCTAATATATAACAAGCCAGGCTTTAGAGTGCCAGTGAACTCGAGATTGTGCAACAATAGACTTCTTGCGTAACTATTGCGTAGTGTAAATTCGGCGTTACACGGTGCTCGAATCCCATCCGTATGTACCGCGCCGTTACTGTGCTCCGGGTGCCTTGAACTCATACCATTCGTTACGGTTTTGCAAGAAGTCTAATTGAAATAACATATCCCCAGATATAGCCCGAGATAATTTAGGAAGCCTCTGATGAATGAATTGAAAAATGATCGTTATCTGCGTGCTTTGTTGCGTCAGCCGGTTGATGTTACTCCGGTGTGGATGATGCGTCAGGCGGGTCGCTATTTACCTGAGTATAAAGCCACCCGTGCGAAGGCGGGTGATTTTATGTCATTGTGCAAAAATACAGAGTTAGCCTGTGAAGTTGCAATGCAACCTCTGCACCGTTATCCACTATTAGATGCGGCAATTTTATTCTCGGATATTTTAACTATCCCTGATGCGATGGGGCTTGGACTATATTTCATCGATGGCGAAGGCCCGTGCTTTCACCAACCGATTAGCTGTTTAACTGATGTACAGCAACTCCCTACCCTCGATCCAGAAAACGAATTAAGGTATGTCATGGATGCGGTGCGTGCTATTCGTTGTGAATTAGCAGGCAGTGTGCCTTTGATCGGTTTTGCTGGTAGCCCGTGGACGTTGGCAGCTTACATGGTCGAAGGTGGTAGCAGCAAAAACAAGGATTTTACTAAAATAAAAAAAATGATGTGCACTGAACCTAAAACTTTGCATTTATTGTTGGATAAGCTGGCTGAAAGTGTACGGCTGTATTTAAATGCGCAAATTAAAGCCGGTGCACAAGCCATAATGATCTTCGATACCTGGGGTGGGCTGTTAACCACTGAAGGCTATCAAACATTTTCCTTGCAGTACATGCATAAAATTGTTGATGGCTTGTATCGAGAAAATGACGGGCGTCGCGTACCGGTTACACTATTTACCAAAGGTGGTGGGCAGTGGCTGGAAGAGATGGCAAAAACAGGATGTGATGCTTTAGGGCTGGATTGGACAACGGATATTGCTCATGCTCGTCATCGAGTCGGCGATAAAGTTGCGCTGCAAGGTAATATGGACCCCAATATTTTGTATGGATCACCAGAACGGATCCGTCAGGAGATCGCTACCATTCTAGGGAACTATGGTGAGGGGAATGGTCACGTATTTAATCTCGGTCATGGTATTCCTCAGGATGTGCTGCCAGAGAATGTGGAAGCCTTTGTTAAGGGAGTACATGGTCTCTCACGCCAATATCACCAGTCGGTCAATGATATTTTAGCACCTAGTGGAACCATTTTACTCTCATAAGTGTTCAGGTACACTAGCACGCAAATTTATGCACCAGGCCTCTTGCGCAAGCTGGATCCTGTGTTGCGTTAAAAGGTTTATTAAAAGAAGGTGTCATGTTACGTAATCCGATCCATTTACGTCTTGAAAAATTAGAGGGCTGGCAACATCTGACGTTTATGGCCTGTTTGTGCGAACGGATGTATCCCAACTATCAAAAATTTTGTCTGGAAACACATTTTGGCGATCCCGCTGTTTATCGGCGTATTTTAGATTTAATCTGGGAAACTTTACTGGTAAAGGATGCTAAGGTAGATTTTGATAGTCAGCTTGAAAAACTGGTAGAGGCTATTCCTTATACCGATGATTGCAGTATTTACGGTGTTTATCCGGCCATTGATGCTTGCAGGGCACTCGGAGAAGCTATCCATTCACGTCTGAGTGGTGGGGATTTGGAACATGCTATTGCTATCAGTGAGATTTCCGTCGATACGGTAGCGATGCTTGAAATGAGTCATGCAGGTAAGGAAATGACGGCTGAAGAGTTAAAAGTCCTGCCTGCAATTGCCGAAGAATGGGATATCCAATGGGAGATTTTTCGTCTGTTGTCCAGTTATGAAGAGCGTGATTCAGATCTGATCAAAGGGTTGCGATCTGACTTGCGAGAGGCTGCTGTAAGCAATATTGGTATAAATTTAATACAATAAGGAGAAAAAACGTGATTTAACTGCTAATTTGGGGTGTTTTAAAGCTTCACAGCAGCGCTTGTCTGTTCTACATTTGAAAGGTGAAAGCAATTGGCGATCAGTGCCTGTGTAGAAGGGTAGTGTTGGCCGGCATATCCATGGCACTTGGTGCTTTATAAACGATAAATATACTGTAAGGGTAACTTATGAATAAGACACAACTGATTGATATAATCGCAGACAAAGGGGATATTAACAAAGCTAAGGCTAAATCGATTCTGGACATTATTTTGGAGGCCATTACGAACTGTTTAAAAGAGGGAGATACAATGCAATTGGTTGGTTTTGGTACTTTCAAGGTCAATCAACGCCAAGCAAGAACCGGACGTAATCCACAAACGGGTAAGCCGCTTGAGATTGCAGCATCTAACTCGCCAGCGTTTGTTTCTGGTAAAACGTTTAAAGAGGCAGTTAATAAAGTAATGGCCAGTGAACCCCAAAAGGTAGTCGGTGCACCCCAAAAGGTAGTCGGTGCACCCAAAAAGGCGGCCAGTCCACCAAAAAAAGCGGCCAAGCAATAGTAATGTGCTAGTGGTCATCACAAAATAGGGGAGGGGTTGTTTAAACCCCTTTTATCTATGTGAATATAAAGGAGCCGGCAGTTCTTTGTTATTGTTTGCCTCGTGCAATAGCTCGATAGCCAATATCTTTTCGGTAAAAACTCCCTTGCCATTGAATGTTTTTGACCAATGCATATGCATGTTTCTGTGCATCGGCGACAGTCATACCGAGAGCCGTTACGCAAAGTACGCGTCCACCATGGGTGACCACCTGGTTACTGTCATTTAAATGGGTACCTGCATGGAACACTTTCCCTTCATTCGTGATTTTTTGTTGTGGCAAACCTTGAATAACATCACCCTTACGATAATTACCAGGATACCCCTCGGCGGCGAGTACCACACCTAACGCGCAACGTTCGTCCCACTCAGATTTTTTTTCGTTCAATTTACCTTGTGCACCTGCTAAACAAAGTTCGACTAAATCAGAACGCATACGCAGCATAATGGGTTGTGTTTCTGGATCGCCGAAGCGGCAGTTAAATTCGATGACTTTCGGTTGCCCGTCACTGGAAATCATCAAACCGGCGTACAAAAAACCGCTGTAAGTGTTACCTTCAGCAGTCATTCCTCGCACTGTCGGCCAGATAATCTGTTCCATAATCCGTTGATGGATATCATCTGTTACTACGGGAGCCGGTGAATAAGCACCCATACCGCCGGTGTTTAACCCGCGATCACCGTCATTAACACGCTTATGATCTTGGCTGGTTGCCATAGGTAATACATTTTTTCCATCTACCATGACGATAAAGCTGGTTTCTTCACCCTCAAGAAATTCCTCGATTACGATACGATGACCGGCATTGCCAAAAACATTACCCGCTAGCATATCATTAACCGCCGTTTCGGCCTCTTCCTGCGTACTGGCAACAATCACACCCTTACCGGCAGCTAAACCATCGGCTTTGATCACGATTGGGGTACCTTTTTTACGGATGTAAGCCAATGCAGCATCAATATCGGTAAAATTTTGATATGCCGCGGTTGGGATCTGATGGCGAGCCAGGAAGTCTTTGCTGAAAGCTTTCGAACCTTCCAATTGTGCGGCGGCTTGGGTTGGGCCAAATATCGTTAGATCGGCAGCGCGGAAGGTATCAACGATACCAATGACCAAAGGTGCTTCGGGGCCGACGATCGTCAGGCCGATAGCATGACTTTTAGCAAATGCCAGTAACGCGGGGATATCTGTGGCAGCAATATCAACATTTTCTAATCTGGGTTCCAATGCAGTACCTGCGTTGCCTGGTGCAATATAAATTTTTTCTGCTAAAGGTGATTGTGCTGCCTTCCAGCCTAGTGCGTGTTCGCGTCCACCATTGCCAATAATCAAAATATTCATCGTGATGATTCCGTGAAATTATGTGGTTTAAAAATAAGGGGATGTTAACTTAATGACGGAAGTGGCGCATACCGGTAAAAATCATAGCGATATCATGTTCATCGGCTGCGGCAATGACCTCTTGGTCGCGGATTGAACCACCAGGTTGGATGATACAGGCAATACCGACATCAGCGGCGGCATCGATGCTATCACGAAACGGAAAAAAAGCGTCAGAAGCCATCACGGCACCAGAGATGTTCAATCCTTCATCGGCGGCTTTAATTCCAGCAATTTTGGCCGAATAAACACGACTCATCTGACCAGCACCTATCCCTATGGTCTTATTATCACGTGCGTAGACGATGGCGTTGGATTTAACGAATTTAGCCACTGTCCAACTAAATAAAGCGTCACGTAACTCTTGTTTTCTGGGTTGACGTTTAGAAACGACTTTTAAATCATCCAATGTCACCACGCCAGCATCTCTTTCTTGCACCAATAATCCTCCATTGACACGTTTGAAGTCCAACGCTGCTGTTTGCTTATCGCATTGACCACAAATCAGAATACGCATATTTTCTTTCTTGGCTAATAATGTTTTGGCATCCTCGCTTATATTGGGAGCAATGATCACTTCGACAAATTGGCGGCTAATAATGGCGCTAGCCGTACCGGCATCCAACTCACGGTTGAAAGCAATAATACCGCCAAAGGCTGAGGTTGGATCGGTTTTATAAGCATTCTCATAGGCTTTAAGAATGGAATCTCCGATGGCAACACCACAAGGATTAGCATGTTTGACGATTACACAGGCAGGATCACTGAATTCTTTGACGCATTCTAGTGCTGCGTCGGTGTCCGCGATGTTGTTATAAGAAAGTGTTTTACCTTGTAGCTGTTGTGCACAGGTAACAGAAGACTCTTTCGACTCTTCTTCTACATAGAGAGCGGCTTGTTGGTGATTATTTTCGCCATAACGCATATCCTGTTTTTTGACATAGTTAAGGTTCAGAGTTCGGGGAAAACGACCAGAAGGTTGGGTTGTTTCGCCATGATAAGCTGGAACTAAAGTGCCAAAATAGTTAGCGATCATACTGTCATAAGCAGCGGTATATTCGAAGGCTTTAACTGCCAGATTGAAACGAGTCGCATCGGTCAGGGAGCCGCCATTTTTTTTCAATTCATCGATAATGTCTTTATAGTCGCTGCTCTTAACCACGATAGCGACGTCTTTGTGATTTTTGGCTGCTGAACGTACCATCGCAGGGCCACCAATATCAATATTCTCAATGGCATCTTCTAGTGAGCAATCCGGTTTGGCAGTGGTCTGAGCAAATGGATACAAATTGACAACTACCATATCAATCGGTTGAATGTCATGTTCATCCATAACGGTTTTATCCTGACTACGACGCCCCAAAATGCCACCATGTATTTTGGGATGCAAAGTCTTAACACGTCCTGCCATCATTTCTGGGAAACCGGTGTAATCAGCAACTTCACAGACAGCCAAACCAGCTCCTTTCAATAGATTGAAGGTACCACCAGTGGAAAGTAACTCAATGCCCTGTGCGCAGAGTTCGGTAGCAAATTCAACGATGTCGGTCTTATCGGAAACACTGATTAGAGCACGGCGTATCACAGCGGGTCGTTGCATGGCTTGTATTCCTTGGTATTTTACTACAAAAATTATGGCAAAAATTGACGACACGAATTGTAGCGAAAATGTCTGCTTGATGCTTGTCAAATTTAATATGGAGTTATTTTGTGGATAACATTGTGCATAAAAGGGTATAAAGTGGACCTTTGCTGTGGAATACAGCGAACGTATATTTTAATTGGAACTAGCGATTGCGTATGGCACAAAAATCTCTATAATGCGCCCCTCTGCCGAGATGAAGTGATTTACTGAATAGTTTATCCGATAGAACGAAATTCAAGACAAGAAAATCTTGACTCTCGACAAGGGAAGCGTAGAATTCGCCCCCTCGCGTTGTACAGATAGCCGGTTGATATAGATACCGATAAGTGGTCAACGCCTTGCTCTTTAACAATTAATCAGACAATCTGTGTGGGCACTGGCAATATGCTATCGCTTAGTTTTGAAAAAGACTGGGCAAAAGCAAGAATAAAGTGCTGAAGAATGTATGAATCCGTGATCGTTTTGTTTTTTACTGCAAAGTGGTTGAGGCTGATTTCATATTGAAGCGCAGAGCAGTAAATAAAATTGAAGAGTTTGATCATGGCTCAGATTGAACGCTGGCGGCAGGCCTAACACATGCAAGTCGAGCGGCATCGGGAAGGTAGCTTGCTATCTTTGCCGGCGAGCGGCGGACGGGTGAGTAAAGTCTGGGGATCTGCCTGATGGAGGGGGATAACTACTGGAAACGGTAGCTAATACCGCATGATGTTACGCGACCAAAGCGGGGGACCTCCGGGCCTCGCGCCATCAGATGAACCCAGATGGGATTAGCTAGTAGGAGAGGTAATGGCTCCCCTAGGCGACGATCCCTAGCTGGTCTGAGAGGATAACCAGCCACACTGGAACTGAGAGACGGTCCAGACTCCTACGGGAGGCAGCAGTGGGGAATATTGCACAATGGGCGCAAGCCTGATGCAGCCATGCCGCGTGTGTGAAGAAGGCCTTCGGGTTGTAAAGCACTTTCAGCGAGGAGGAATGAAGCAATGCAAAGAGTGTTGCTAATGGACGTTACTCGCAGAAGAAGCACCGGCTAACTCCGTGCCAGCAGCCGCGGTAATACGGAGGGTGCGAGCGTTAATCGGAATTACTGGGCGTAAAGAGCACGTAGGCGGTTTCTTAAGTCAGATGTGAAATCCCCGAGCTTCACTTGGGAACGGCATTTGAAACTGAGAGTCTAGAGTTTTGTAGAGGGGGGTAGAATTCCAGGTGTAGCGGTGAAATGCGTAGATATCTGGAGGAATACCGGTGGCGAAGGCGGCCCCCTGGACAGAGACTGACGCTGAGGTGCGAAAGCGTGGGTAGCAAACAGGATTAGATACCCTGGTAGTCCACGCTGTAAACGATGTCGATTTGTAGGTTGTGGTTATAAACTGTGGCTTGCGGAGCAAACGCGTTAAATCGACCGCCTGGGGAGTACGGCCGCAAGGTTAAAACTCAAATGAATTGACGGGGGCCCGCACAAGCGGTGGAGCATGTGGTTTAATTCGATGCAACGCGAAGAACCTTACCTACTCTTGACATCCAGAGGAGTCGACAGAGATGTTGACGTGCCCTTCGGGGAGCTTTGAGACAGGTGCTGCATGGCTGTCGTCAGCTCGTGTTGTGAAATGTTGGGTTAAGTCCCGCAACGAGCGCAACCCTTATCTTTTGTTGCCAGCACGTAGAGGTGGGAACTCAAGAGAGACTGCCGGTGATAAACCGGAGGAAGGTGGGGATGACGTCAAGTCATCATGGCCCTTACGAGTAGGGCTACACACGTGCTACAATGGCGTATACAAAGAGAAGCGAGCCTGCGAGGGTGAGCGGACCTCATAAAGTACGTCGTAGTCCGGATTGGAGTCTGCAACTCGACTCCATGAAGTCGGAATCGCTAGTAATCGTGGATCAGAATGCTACGGTGAATACGTTCCCGGGCCTTGTACACACCGCCCGTCACACCATGGGAGTGTTTTGCAAAAGAAGTAGGTAGCTTAACCTTTGGGATGGCGCTTACCACTTTGTGAACCATGACTGGGGTGAAGTCGTAACAAGGTAACCGTAGGGGAACCTGCGGTTGGATCACCTCCTTACCTGAAGATAGGTATTGCGTGGTGTCCACACAGATTGTCTGATAGAAGTCGTTTCGTTTTTGTGCACTGAATATTTTTCCGTCCCCTTCGTCTAGAGGCCTAGGACACCGCCCTTTCACGGCGGTAACAGGGGTTCGAATCCCCTAGGGGACGCCATTTATTGGTATGAAAGAGGCAGTATAAGCGAGACAAAATATCTTAAAGCGTGTGATGGAATGTGTTTTAAGATATTGCTCTTTAATAATCTGGAACAAGCTGAAGCTGAGGCGATGAAGTCATGCGTGATGAAAATTAGGCGTGTGTCGTTGTGAGAACTCAGTACCCGAAGACAATTTCGGGTTGTAAGGTTAAGTAATGAAGCGTACAGGGCGGATGCCTAGGCAGTCAGAGGCGAAGAAGGGCGTGCAAATCTGCGAAAAGCGTCGGTAAGCTGATATGAAGCGAGAGAGCCGACGATCCCCGAATGGGGCAACCCAGTGCAATAAGTTGCACTATCGTTAGATGAATAAATAGTTTAACGAGGCGAACCGGGGGAACTGAAACATCTAAGTACCCCGAGGAAAAGAAATCAACCGAGATTCCCCTAGTAGCGGCGAGCGAGAGGGGAGCAGCCCAGAGTGTGTATTGTTAAGAGTGGTTAGGGGAATGACCTGGAAAGGTCGGCGATAAAGGGTGATAGCCCCGTACCTAAAAATGCGCTGACATTGCACTCAAAGAGTAGAGCGGGACACGAGAAATCCTGTTTGAAGACGGGGGCCCATCCTCCAAGGCTAAATACTCCTGACTGACCGATAGTGAACCAGTACCGTGAGGGAAAGGCGAAAAGAACCCCGGCGAGGGGAGTGAAAGAGACCCTGAAACCCTGTACGTACAAGCAGTGGGAGCCTTGAATAGGGTGACTGCGTACCTTTTGTATAATGGGTCAGCGACTTATATTTTGTAGCAAGGTTAACCGTTTAGGGGAGCCGTAGGGAAACCGAGTCTGAATAGGGCGACGAGTTGCAAGGTATAGACCCGAAACCCGGTGATCTAGCCATGAGCAGGTTGAAGATAGGTTAACGCCCGTTGGAGGACCGAACCGACTTATGTTGAAAAATGAGCGGATGACTTGTGGCTGGGGGTGAAAGGCCAATCAAACCGGGAGATAGCTGGTTCTCCCCGAAAGCTATTTAGGTAGCGCCTCGTGAGATTATCTTCGGGGTAGAGCACTGTTTCGGCTAGGGGGCCATCCCGGCTTACCACCCCGATGCAAACTGCGAATACCGAAGAATATATCACGGGAGACACACGGCGGGTGCTAACGTCCGTCGTGAAGAGGGCAACAACCCAGACCGCCAGCTAAGGTCCCGAAGTCATGGTTAAGTGGGAAACGAAGTGGGAAGGCGAAGACAGCCAGGATGTTGGCTTAGAAGCAGCCATCATTAAAAGAAAGCGTAATAGCTCACTGGTCGAGTCGGCCTGCGCGGAAGATGTAACGGGGCTAAACCATGCACCGAAGCTGCGGCAGTGGTGATTACAGATGTAATGACTGTTGGGTAGGGGAGCGTTCTGTAAGCCGCAGAAGGTGAATAGAGATGTTCACTGGAGGTATCAGAAGTGCGAATGCTGACATAAGTAACGATAAAGCGGGTGAAAAACCCGCTCGCCGAAAGACCAAGGGTTCCTGTCCAACGTTAATCGAGGCAGGGTGAGTCGACCCCTAAGGCGAGGCTGAAAAGCGTAGTCGATGGGCAACAGGTTAATATTCCTGTACAGTTTGTTATGACGAAGTGGTGACGGAGAAGGCTATGTTATCCGGGAGACGGTTTACCCGGTTCAATCGTGTAGGGAGTGCAGTTAGGCAAATCCGGCGGCACACAATCTTGAGGCGAGATGAGGAGGTACGTAAGGTACGTAAGTAACAGATGCCCGGCTTCCAGGAAAAGCCACTAAGTGAGATGTAACAGACGATCGTACCCGAAACCGACACAGGTGGTCAGGTAGAGCATACTAAGGCGCTTGAGAGAACTCGGGTGAAGGAACTAGGCAAAATGGTGCCGTAACTTCGGGAGAAGGCACGCTGATGTAGGTGAGGCACTGAGAACGTGCTGAGCGTATGTGAGTCGCAGAGACCAGCTGGCTGCAACTGTTTATTAAAAACACAGCACTGTGCCAACACGCAAGTGGACGTATACGGTGTGACGCCTGCCCGGTGCCGGAAGGTTAATTGATGGTGTAATCTGCGAGGAGAAGCGCTTGATCGAAGCCCCGGTAAACGGCGGCCGTAACTATAACGGTCCTAAGGTAGCGAAATTCCTTGTCGGGTAAGTTCCGACCTGCACGAATGGCGTAATGATGGCCAGGCTGTCTCCACCCGAGACTCAGTGAAATTGAACTCGCTGTGAAGATGCAGTGTACCCGCGGCAAGACGGAAAGACCCCGTGAACCTTTACTATAGCTTGACACTGGGACTTGAGAACTAATGTGTAGGATAGGTGGGAGGCGACGAGATGTGGACGCCAGTTTGCATGGAGCCGTTGTTGAAATACCACTCTTTATTTTTTGATTTTCTAACTTAGCGCCGTGACCCGGCGCAAGGACAGTGTCTGGTGGGTAGTTTGACTGGGGCGGTCTCCTCCTAAAGCGTAACGGAGGAGCACGAAGGTTAGCTAATCACGGTCGGACATCGTGAGGATAGTGCAAAGGCATAAGCTAGCTTGACTGCGAGAGTGACGGCTCGAGCAGGTACGAAAGTAGGTCTTAGTGATCCGGTGGTTCTGAATGGAAGGGCCATCGCTCAACGGATAAAAGGTACTCCGGGGATAACAGGCTGATACCGCCCAAGAGTTCATATCGACGGCGGTGTTTGGCACCTCGATGTCGGCTCATCACATCCTGGGGCTGAAGTAGGTCCCAAGGGTATGGCTGTTCGCCATTTAAAGTGGTACGCGAGCTGGGTTTAGAACGTCGTGAGACAGTTCGGTCCCTATCTGCCGTGGGCGTAGGAAGATTGAGGGGGTCTGCTGCTAGTACGAGAGGACCGGAGTGGACGCATCGCTGGTGTACGGGTTGTCATGCCAATGGCATAGCCCGGTAGCTAAATGCGGAAGAGATAACCGCTGAAAGCATCTAAGCGGGAAACTTGCCCCGAGATGATTCTTCCCAGAGATAGTAATCTCCGAAGGGACGTTTAAGACGAAGACGTAGATAGGCTGGGTGTGTAATTGCAGTGATGCATTGAGCTAACCAGTACTAATGACCCAGGAGTCTTAACCTTACAACACCGAAGTTGTTTTATGTTGATTCAGCTTGCTTCTAGAAGCAGACATGTTGAGAGAGACATGTTGAGAGAAAGAATTTGCCTGGCGGCCCTAGCGCGATGGTCCCACCTGATCCCATTCCGAACTCAGAAGTGAAACATTGTAGCGCCGATGGTAGTGTGGGGTTTCCCCATGCGAGAGTAGGACACTGCCAGGCATCCATTTTAATTTATCAATGCGGAGCATTGATAATATAAAAGAATCGGTGGTGCGGTAGTTCAGTTGGTTAGAATACCGGCCTGTCACGCCGGGGGTCGCGGGTTCGAATCCCGTCCGCACCGCCACCCTGTCTAGGGGCGTAGTTCAATTGGTAGAGCACCGGTCTCCAAAACCGGGTGTTGGGAGTTCAAGTCTCTCCGCCCCTGCCAAATATGTCAAATAGGAACCCTTTGCGTAAGCGAAGGGTTTTTATTTGATGGCTAGAAAGTTATTGGTTTGAGTTATTAAGAAGTTTTCTGTAGCCATGTGGGGACATACTTATTTTCTTTTTTTTGTTTAGACAAAACTGATGGATTTTGCAATGGCTCGAAATAATACCACCGATTGAGGGTAGTAGCATGGGAAATGACGAAATACTGAGTGAGCAGCGCAAAGAAACCCGCTTGATCATTGAAAAATTGTTGGAAGATGGGAGTGATCCACATGCGTTGTATATCATTGAACATCATTTTTCTATTCCACAATCCCGAGATGTATTGGAAAGGGTAGCTGTAATGGCGTTTAAATTATGTTACGAAGTGACCGATATAGAAGAGCTACAGGTTGAAGACGGTTCAGTTGTGCTATGTTGTGATGTTATTAGTGAGCTCCCTCTCGAAGCAGAATTAATCGATGCTCAAGTAGAACAATTAGTTATGTTGGCTAAAGAACATGATGTTGACTATGATGGCTGGGGAACCTATTTTGAAGATCCTAATGATGAAGATGATGAAGAATTGTTTGATGCAGAGGATGATGGTAGGCGTCATTAATAAAGATCCTATTCTAAACGAGAGTGTTAGAAATTCTGTGTCATTCTAGTAAAATACTTCGAAAAAGGAATGACACATGCCCCAGCACTTTGATTTGAATAAAGCCCTGAAAGCTCTTCAAGATGGTCAAGCACTCACGGGCAAAGACGGTATCCTTATATCTTGATTATTAACTTTCAAAGGTTGATGATCCCCAACTGATCATTGGGATGTCACCGGAGAGTTTGTTTGCGCCCTTAGGCTTAAAGCTTGTGCAGTCAGATAAAACCCCGGTGACATATTTATCGTCGCCTGTAAGACCGAACGGTATCTTGTGCTAAGAGCACGTATTTATAAGGAAGGTCGGGGCGATCATTTAATTATCTGTTTTTCATGGGAGAATCAGCCATGGACAAGACCTCAGTGGGTATTGATGTTGCCAAATTAAAATTCGATGTTGCAGTGTGGGTAGAGAGAAAAAAGTATAAAACAAAAGCATTCCCGAATACCCCCTCTGGATTTAGCCAACTACTGAAATGGCTTATCCCTTACGGGGATTGTCATATTTGTCTCGAAGCCACAGGGAGTTACAGTGTTCCACTGGCTATGTTCTTAGTTGATAATGGCATTGACGTCAGCCTAGAAAACCCATCACGTATTCATGCCTTTGGTGAGAGTGAACTGAGTCGGAACAAGACGGATCAGGGGGATGCAAAAATGATAGTGCGCTACTGCGCACTGCATACACCTGTCCTCTGGACTCCTCCTCCCTTGAGCGAACGTCAATTAACCGCGCTAGTACGCCATCTAAAGAGTTTAGAGGAAATGAGGCAAATGCAAGAAAATCGGCAATCAGTGGCTGACGATGTCGTTCAATCCTCACTGCTTGAAATCATTTCTGCACTTAAACAACAAATCCAGGCCACCAAAGAAAAAATAAAAAACCATATCGATAACGATCCTGACTTAAAGAAAAATAAAGCGTTGCTGGAGAGTATTCCTGGTATCGGTGAAATACTAAGTGCCAGTTTGCTGGCGTATGTGGGTAATGTGTCAAAATTCACTAACAGTAAGGCAGTGGTGGCCTATGCCGGGCTTAACCCAAAACTTTGTGAATCAGGTTTATTTAAAGGACGGAGCCGCCTATCAAAACGGGGTCATACCGAGCTCAGGAAAGCGTTGTATATGCCCGCTCTGGCTGCCCTTTCTTGTAATCCGATAGTGAAAGCACAGTGGCAACGACTCGTATCACGCCATAAAGGGGGTAAAATGGGCGTCTGTGCAGCAATGCGCAAATTACTCCAACTGGCGTATGGTGTGCTGAAATCAGGCATCCCATTCGATACAAAAATAGCACTTGCATCATGATGGGCAAGACGGTATCTGACCTGGAAAATATCAAGAAACGCCTTTCTGCCTTGGAAGCCAAAGTAGCGCAGGAGGGGTACTTACTGACGGAAGCCCAACTGCAAGCATTAGAAAAAGTGCAGGATAAACGAGAAGCTCATGGACAAATTGAAACGCAACATCCGGGCTATCTCGGCTCTCAGGATACTTACTACGTGGGGCACATTAAAGGTGTGGGTAAAATGTATCAGCAGAGCTTTGTTGATACCTATTCCAGAGTCGCTTTTGCCAAGGTCTATACAGAAAAAAATGCCTTGGTTGCCGCAGATATGTTAAACGATCAGGTGCTGCCATTATATGATGAGCAAGCGGTTCCCTTATTGCGTATCCTGACCGACAGAGGGTCAGAATACTCGGGGAAAAAGGAAACCCATGCGTATCAGCTTTACCTGGAGCTAGAAGATATCGAGCATACGCGGACCAAGGCATACAGCCCGCAGACTAATGGTATCTGTGAGCGGTTTCATAAGACGATGAAAAATGAAGGCTATGACGTGATGTTTCGGCGTAAAATTTATTCATCATTGGAAGACATTCAGCAAGACATCGATAAATGGCTCGCATTCTACAACAGAGAGCGACCTCATTCAGGCTGGTATTGTTATGGCAAAACCCCCTGGGAAACTTGGATTGCATCAAAAGAGTTAGTAAAAGAAAAACAACTCGATAATTTATTTGAACCATCGCACAGTCAGACTACTCTGACAAATTCGATGGCTTAGCTTGTGTCTGTCAGGTTAAGTTTGAGCTACTACATTTTAACATAAAGACAAACATCCCTAATGCCATCATCATGTTGCTGTTTCCTTAATCATTATCCTGGTAGCGGCTGTTGACTTGTGCTCTGGCTCGGCGCTCTCGGGCATCTAGCTGACGGGTGACTTCCCGCGCGATATCCTGTGGGCTGTGGTTGGGCTGGGTGATGATCTGGATCGGGGCATGAATCGATACCGGTGTGGTTTGATGGTAAGTGGCATCAGTAACCGAGTGGGTGCGATACTGTGTCGCCGGTAAGCTTTGGGGGTGTAGCGGTGCTGCGGTGGCCTGATAGCCGGTTAACATCATGCTAGCTGTTGCCGCCAACGCAGCGGTTTTTTTACGGCTGGTGATGTGCGCAGAACCGGAGACGATTTCTGCCCCTTTTTCACCGACAATACCCCATTTCCCCCGTGGAATATGACCCCCTGTGTCGTATTGCCCTGCGTAGCTCCCTTTATACGATTGGTAAAGCGGGGCGGTGTAATGAGGGCGAGGCAGTACGGGTTGTGTGGCCGCTATCTGGGGTAATTTTGTGGATTTGGCTTCAATCACGCCCAATTTTTCCAGTAACCATGACACACCGTCCATTAACCGTTTGAGCGGCGTCAGAGCGAGCGTGATACCTGCGGCTAAAGCGTCGCCAAATTTTTCCCCCTTGGCGGCCGCCATCTCTAATGCTTGCGCACTGGCTGTGATTGGACTGAGCAGCTCGCTCAACCCGCGTAACAGTGCCCTGACTTTTTCTGTCAGCCAGTCAAATAGCGGTTGTAATGGAGCAAACGCCTCTTTAATCGGCGCGACGGCTTGCCTAAATCCTTCGACCCGTCCACGTAAGAATGCCGTCATCGGCTGCCAGTAACGGGTTAAGGTGAGTGCCGTGCCCGCTATCGCTGCTATAACGAGTCCCATCGGACTCAGTAACCCTATTAGCGCAGCAGAGAGTAGACGTAGACCGGTTTGCAGTAATGGCAACGAGGAACGCGCCAGCCAGGCAACCCGCTGGCCTGTTTTGTGTAATCCATGAGATAACACGGGTAACAGTCGTATCCCCAGTACGGAAAAGGTTAATTTTAACACTGCCAGCGGGGCTAACAAGGCTGCCACCGATAAGGCCAGCGTCGCAACACCGACGGTGAATACGGCCAGCACAGTGGCGATTTTCATGAGGGTGGCGGCCAGTTTCGGGTTCTCTTCTACCCAGTTGCGTATTTTGCGGGTAACAGTTTTCATTTTCGCTATGATGTCCAGCAGCGGACTGCGCAGGGTTTCGCCCAAACTGCTAACGGTGTTATGGGTACTGGTTTTGAGCAGCAGCCATTGTGCAGAGAGCGAGTCTTTATCAATCTCCGATTCCCGCTGCATGGAACCGGTCGCTTTTTGACTGCGGGTGAGGGCGAGTTGGCGGCTGAATTCTTCAATATTGAGTCCCAATTTTGTGGCATCATTACCAAACTGTTTACCAAAAATCTGCGTCATATTAACTAATTGCTGGTCTTTGGGCAGTGTTGTGATTTTAGCCAACACTTTTTGCAAGGTACCCACCGCATCATCAGCAATACCCCGTTGCAGCGCCTTCCCGTCGAAGCCCAGGCGGTCAATCGCCTCTTGAAAGTCTTTGGCTTTGATGGTGGCTATCCCTAGTTCACGCACCATCGCTTTGCTGGCGCTGGCGGCAATTTCCGGGGTGGCACCCAGCGACAAGAAAGCGGAACCCAAGGCAGCGGCTTGCCTGAAATCCATTTTATCGGCCACATCGCCCATCCGTTTGAGCACATCGATGATGTCTGCCCCTTTAGATTGGGTGTTATCATCCAAAAAATTGAGGGTATCGCCCAAGGCTTCAATGTTTTTGATCGGAATTTTATACAATCCGGCGATTTTTCCCAGGTCTTCTGCCAGTTCACCGGCCGGTAATTCAAACGCTTTGGCGGCTGTGCAGGCAAAATTGAGCAGGTTATCTTTTTGCTCTTGCCATGAGGCGCTACCCTGCGTGACGCCCATGCGGGCACCCCCTTCCACCAACGCGGCAAAATCAACGGCACCCTGTTCCATCGGTTGCTGTTCTGCTGTGTCTTTGATGGCCTTTTGCAGCTCATGGAACCGTGAAGTACGCTGGCCGTTGTCGGCACGTAAGCCACTGACCTGTTTGGCAACCCCTTTCATTGCATCTTCAATATCACGGTAGCGTTTTACCGTAGCCAGCACCGGCAGGCCCATCGCGATGCCGGCTCCCGTTGCCGCCACGCCCGCGCCTGCCAGTCGATGACGGGTGTCACGCAGCCTATTGTAACGGGCTTTGGCGGCTGTCAGCCGCTGTTGCTGGTCTGCCGCCTGTTTGAGTCGGCGTGTCTGTTGTTGTAAACGTTGCGTGTAACGGTCCGTTTCTCTGCTGATACGCGCTGTCGCCCCGGCACTGTCTTTTGCGGATATCCCCATGCGGTAGAGTTCAGCCCGTACTTGCTGTAACTGTTGGGTTTCACTGCGTTGCTTCTGTTCTAGCTGACTGACGGCTTTCCATTGTGCGTCTAAGGCTTTTGTCTGTTTTTTCGTCGGCGCGGTTAACCCTGACATTTCCTGCGTCATCAGCTGAGCGTTGAGACGGGCGCTGCCTAATTCAGTGGACACTTTTTTCAGCGAGGCTTGCAGCGACTGAAAGGCGGTGAGTTTGCTTCCTGCGGTGTTCAGCTGCCCCAGGGCATCGCGCGAGGATTTCACCGCCGCTGCCAGCTTTTTATGACCGGCCTGCATCGTTTTCAGGGGACGAGTGACTTTGTCTACCGCACTCATCACCACCTGTAATCTGAGGTTTTTGTCACTCATCTTGTGCACCACGGCGAATAATGGCTTTCTCACGCCAATCCAGTAATTCGGTTAATGTCATGCTGCCAGTAACGGACGGCGGCCAGTGAAAAAGCATCGCAATGTCAGCCATGAGATCTTCTACCGTTAATCGGGCTGGAAACTGGACTTCACCGACTTCGGTAACAAAAAATAGATCAGCTCGACACTGAGGCGATACAAATCCGCCGGGTTCAGTGCCATGATGTCACTTTTTGTGAGCGCTGGCGTGGTAACACGCGGTAAGACGATCATCAATGCATCGACATCGGTTTCTAATAATGCTTGAATTTTTGCTCCGCGTAAGGCACCTGCCAAGGGTTTACGCACCGTGATGTCATTGAGTGTGCTCTCCCCTCTGACCAGCGGGGTATCCAGTGTCACGCTGGCCGAGGTTTTATTTTCTTCCGATGGGGTGATAATAACATCGTTGTTTTGTGTTGCCGTGGGTTTGCTCATGTTTTGCTCCAAAAATAAACAAGAATGCGATCAGGTTCGCAGACTACACTGTAACGTCCTTTAAGAATGTGTTTGCCGTGTGAGGCAAACCCTAATTTATTTAAGGGTAAATCAAAATCTGCACGGCTCCCTCATCAGGAGGTTACTGTGTGAACCGCGACTTACAGACCGATTGCCCGTCGGTGTTCTTGCAATAAATCGTTGCCATTCGAGATTTCAATCATATTGAGGGTGTCAATTTCGACAATCACCTCGTTATTTATCGTCAATTTGTAGTAGGTGTTTTTTGATGAAATCTTGGTCTGTGAGTTATCGCCCTGTTTGTAGTCACCGCTGTCAATTTCCTGATGACGCCCGCGCGTCACTATCTCGATGGATGTGATGTCACCGCTATCATCGCGTTGCAATGAACCGGCGAAGCGCAGTTGCACGCCGTCGATTTTAGCACTGCCCCATTGTCGGTAAAGCTGGGCTTCAACACCACCAATTGTCCACTCCATGTCGATTGCGCCTTCTTCCAGCCCTAAATCAATTTTAGCGCTGCCGTTCATGCCACCACCACGGTAGTCTTCCAGTTTGCGTACCAGTTTGGGCAAGGTGATCGATTCAACAACGCCTTGATAATTATCGCCGTCGTTAAACAGGTTGAAATATTTGAGTTTGCGTGGTAATGCCATAGTGTTCCCCCTTAAGTGCCCTGTTGTGCCAGATTGATAAGATAACGATCAGTAATGCGTTGACGGAGCAGCAGATTTTCCAGTGGGGGCACCGCTGTGTAGTCGTAATCAATCACCAGTTTTCCGGCCTTAAGGGCGTCTTTGTCGTTGCGGGTTTCATCGAACCAGCAGCTACCGTCGATAAGATGACCCGCTGATTTCAGTGTGCGAAAGGTGGCGCTGATGCTTTCCACGATATCCTTGATTAATGAGGGATGTATCGGTTTGTCTACTGCCCACAGGTGTGCATCCGCTAAGGTATCGGCCAGCACCTGTGCCGTGCGGGTGTAATTTTCAAACTGAAACAGCGGGTCATCAGAGCAGGTACGTGACCCCCAGAAGCGGTAGCCGTCTTTGCGGATCAGCGTGGTAACGGCATGCTGATTCAAGAGATTGGCATCGGTCGCGCTGTTTTGTAAATCCCAATAGACATCGGCAGAAATGCCGGTGACACCGTTGATACCGACGTTAGAAAGCGTTTTGTGCCAACCGGTTTGCTGGTCTATTTTTGCTCGCAGCCCGAGCGCACGCGCGGTAGCAAAGGCGGTGGTTTCCGCGTGGGTGACGCTGTCCCAGCTGAGAAAATCAGGCCAAATCAGCATAGCTTCACGTTGGCTGAAATTTTTGCGGTAATGGATGGCCTCTTCTTTGGTTTTACAGCCGTAAGCACTGAGGTAAGCGAACCCTCGCAAGCGTTGGGCAAGGGCAACCAGTTCGCTGGCAACGGCCTGGGTGTCATGACCCGGAACGCCTAAAATACGCGGTGTCACCCCACATTGGCCTTGGGCGGCGAGCAAGGCGTTGAGGCCGGTTTTGCGCCCCTCAGGGGTGCTGCCTCCGATGATATTCGAAGTCGTTTCGGCTTCATTGTCCCCCTGTGCGACACGAACCACCACAGTGAGTGGCTAAGTTTGATCACTGATGGCCTCCAATGCTCGGGCTAAGGTGCCGGTTTCACCGGCTTTGCCACTGGCGGTGAGGACATCGGTGAGCAGGATCGGGGTATTCAGTGGGAAAGTTTTTGCATCGGCATCGTCAGCGGTACAGACCATGCCGACAATCGCGGTGCTAATAGGGGTGACAGTGCGGGTGCCTTGGTTGATTTCCTGCACACTGACACCGTGATGATAAGCTTGCGCCATGGGGCGGATCTCCGGTTACGATTTCCGCTAGTGTGAGGGGTTTGGGGTGGCTTGCAGGGGAGAGACGTTGTGTGAGGGAGGGAACAATACCGATTCATCACCCTGCTGACGCGGATAATTCATGTTGTTCCTTGGCCGGAATGTAGCGATAAAGCGTCTTGGGTGAAACTCCCAGCACGATTGCCACGTGACGTAATGGGGTACCCGTGGCAAAGAGTCGTTTTGCTGTTTCGATTACTTCGGGGGTCATCACCCGTTTTCTACCGCCAATACGCCCCTGCAACCTTGCCGCCTCTAAACCGGCTTTTGTGCGCTCAACAATCAATTCACGTTCCATTTCAGCCAATGCACTCATCACATGAAAGAAAAAACGTCCCATTGCGGTACCGGTATCGATATTGTCTGTCAAACTACGAAAATGGATACCTTGGCTCTTCAACTGTTCAATCAAGGAAATTAGGTGATGGACACTACGACCCAGTCTATCGAGTTTCCAGACAACCAGTGTATCGCCGGCAGAAAGTTTTTTAAGCGCTTTCTTTAATCCAGGGCGGTTCGTACTGGATTTTCCGCTTATTTTATCTACAAAAATCTGTTCACAATTGACGCTGATTAACGCATTTCGCTGTAATTGTGTATTTTGGCAGGGCTTACGCATCAAAATCACCCTCTATTTTTTATCGTTCCTGAATAACAAATGCTCCATATATTCATCATCCCAGCCAGCGCATTTACGTCGTCCACGTAAGCTGGCTTTGTTGGCAGTATCCTTTCGCACGATGTTTAATGCCATTTTGCGCAATAATGCAAAGGTTCGGGTGGCCACTTTGTCACGAACCCGTGAATCATCCTCTCTAAAGGTGACATCAAGCACCCAATGCAGGCTGTTTTCAATGGCCCAGTGTTTTCTAATTGCCGCGATTTGTATTTCTGCTGCATCATTACAGCTACTCAGATAGTAATGCAGCTCGCACGTTGTTTTATGACGGTGATTGATAGAGCGAATATTTTCAATCAGAATAATATTCCGCAGCTCAGGCCAAGCCTGCAATTCCGCCAGCTTATCCACACAGGGTAAAACCCAACCTCGCCGACGAACCCGCCGCCCGTGACTGTCATCAAAGGCATCATAATCAGGTTTGATGGCTGCTGGAACCGCTATACAGGTTGTGTGACAATAATCTACCACCGCTTTATGGCACTTTTTTTGATTACCTTTCAGCGCCAGAATATAGTCGGCCTGTTGAGCAATAATCTTCTGCGCTATGACCCGCTGACAACCCATAGCGTCTAGAGTCACAATGTTCCCTTTAACTGACAGGCTATCTAATAAAACGGGAAGGGCCGCGATTTCATTGGATTTATTTTCCACCGCCCGCTGACCCAGGCTGATACCTTGCTCTGTAGCAAATGCACTGACCATATGAAGGGGTCCTTGCTGTGCTGCTCTATCAAACGAACCGCGGACGGTTTTACCATCGATGGCCACGACTTCTCTATCAATCGGTAAAAAACAATCCTTAACCCACAGAGAAAAGCGTTGTTCGAAGAGGACTGGGTCAATGATACTAAATACTCTGCGGAAAGTATCATGCGAAGGAAGCCCTCCTTCCAAGGTAAGAAATGTGCTCAGCCAGTCTTTTTTCGAGCGACCGTAAAGGGCTATATCAATCCAGGTTTCTGCTCCAGCTATAACAGCACAAACTGCAATAACCAGTACATCAATAAAACGATGCGCTGTCCGTCCTGCGCAACGCGGATCTGGAAATTCCATGAACGATTCAAATAGCTTATTTAACACAATATTATCCAACAAAGGCAATCAATGGATAAATATCAACTAAAACATATTAATTCGCTAGCTTAACTTTTGATGCGTAAGCCCTGTGTATTTTGGTCATTTGTTGACACCCGAATATAGCCTATTAACACCGTTAGCCTCGTCTAAAAAGCCCGAAAGTATGCCATTAAACAGCGTGTGAGGTTAAAAAAAGTTTCTCAGAAACCTTGGTTTGCGAGAAGCCGCCAAAATGCCTATCGGCACTACACAAAATACCCTCATGAAAGGGGATGATCCCAGAGTTGTGAAATGTGATGTTGATCACATCAACGAGCATGCTTTTTTAGCCGTTAACAAGAACGCGTCTCTCACCGACGTTGCTGGAGAGGCTCCTCAACAACTTCCCGTGGGCATGGGATTACATGCTGGCGGCGATTTTTGGGGAAAATTTGAGGTGGAATTGATGGCGGCCACGTCCGGCGTTGATCCGGCTACGCGCCCAGCCATTGTGCGTGAATTGTTACAGTATATGAACATGGATACTATTCATTTTACCGCTGGCTTTAATATCATGAAGTTAACCATCAAAAAGACCGTCGACGGGTTTGGTTCTTATGTTTTCCATATTCCCAATCAACATATCAAAACAGGGTGTTTTATGAGCTTCGTGCTGTATCACAACATTGTGGGTAATACGGATTGGTGGTGGTGTGACAACGCGGTAAAGGGACGATGGCACCAGAAAACACATCATCTCTTCAGCGGCAAAGCCGCAAGCACCTACCATCGTGGCGGGAAGCTGTCTGATTTATCACGAAAACATGCAGCAGGTGCTTACACCCATGTTGACATTGGCATCAGCGGTAAGCCTACCATAGGCGATGTCCTGTACATCGCGTTGCCACAAGTTATTGCCGGAAAATGGAACCCCGCTCACCGTTGCCCACAGTTTTATAATGTGGGCGCAGGCCTTGGTACATAATGGAGGTATAAAAAATGGATGAAGTTAACACTGATAATCTTAAGCCATCTTTTGCTCGTGATGATGGCTATGTCGTGACCCGTAAAGGTCTGGAATCCAAAGAGACTGTAAAAACAAGAGAATGGATTCGTCAACAGATTGAAACGTTCGCGGATACCCGTTCACGTGAAGGAATTTTAGCGGATGTGTTGGGGTTAATGCTGGTCAATTTCTCGCAACTGACCATGGCGATGGCACAGGCAAAAACGGTGTCAGATATCAAGGCGGCGGCTCAACCCTTGGCCGATATATTCACTGTGATCGATGCAGAAGTGAAAGCGGGTACATTGAAATTACCTTATAGGGTCAAACCTCGCGGAGCACAAGGCGTACTGGCTGATATGAGCCACTTATCGAATGATATTACTGTGGTGTTGCTTACCGAGCAAAAACAGAATCAGTGAAAAAGATATAGCGATAGCTATCTCATTAAAAATCATTTCCACCAATGAAAGAGCGATCTTGCTATTTTAAAACTTATTTACGCCCACATCTGAAACCTATTCCCTGCTTTTTTTTGAATAGGTTCATCAGTTAAGGCATCAAGCAGAGATAGGGCTGTCGTATCACTGCTTTCTTCTAAAGTTATTTTTTTCTTAATAGCATCAATTGATAAGGCATTTATCGGGTTACGGCTATTCACTGTCATTCCTTTTTCTTCAAGAACAAGCTTAACTATTTGCTTTTTTTTATCAAAATATTTGAATAGTACGGTGAAGGGTGTCAGTGGTTTAAACAGTACTTCATTCTCACAAGGATCAGTGGAAAAGGCAGAAATATCGGCGCCAGAGTGACCAAAAATATACATCATCTCCTTGTGTTCAGGTTTGGTGGTGTCCGTTGACCTATCTTCTACAAAAAATTTTGCAGTTTTTTCATGTTTTGAAGTGGAGAAAAAATTTCTATCACCAAGGACGTCTCCCTCCTGAAATTGCTCAGGAGGGCCAGATTTACCAAAAATCACTCGGGAGCTGCGCACCGGCGAACCGCGAAATAGTGGGCCTGGAAACATTGTATTTAAAACCAACTCGCTATCATCAAGATTATTACTACAAGATTCACCTCTATTGCCACCTAACCGAGATAACTGCTCAATACCTTGAGATAAGTCTTGAAAGAAACCTTTCCAAGATACAAAATCTTCCGGTGGAGCATTCAGTCCTACCTTGATTTCTTTATTATAGTCTTCATAAGTATAAAGTATCAGAGCTGAAATTGTGATGAGATTTTCTGAGTTTAAGGGATGACGAGTACTACTACATTTTTGTAAAGCTTGTAAGTAGATATACCTAATTTCAATCGGTTTGATGTTTGGATAGCGCTCTTTTAATCGATTACACTCATTTTTTATATTAATAGAATCGCCCAATACAATCTGCCAATAATACAATTTTAAGCGTATTACGATATCTGCAACAAATTCTTTTAGCCGTTGATAGTTTAAACTGAGCATGCTGGTAGTCTTAGTTTTCCCTTCTGGATACAAGTCAAAGTCATCCAAAGTAATACACAATAAATCTAAATTTGGATCCTCTAAAATAATGGAAGATTTAGAAAAATCTATTTTTAAATCCGCTGCCTCACTGAATGAATAAACAGTTTTATTCCTATGTTCTTCAGGCATCACTAACATTAATTTATCTAAATTTTCACCCAATGACTTTTTTGCTAAATGATTTAAGTTCTCGGTTATACGAATAGTAATTATAGATCCAAGATTGTCATTAAATTTAATTTCAAATATTCCTTCTTCATTAAAGGATGTATCAAATAAATCTTTATATTCTGGTTTGATATGTGAGGCCAGTTTCTGAATGCTGTTTGACAGAGTTATTATCTCCTCTTCATTAAGTAGCCATCTTCTCGCAATTTTTTCTATTGATAATATATCAGTAATATTTTTTTGTGTTTGAGTAAGGTGCTGACTAGGAAAAAAATCCCGGATTTCCGACCATAATGTATCAATTTTTCGGTTCAACACCTTTTCTGGGGCATTTTCAACCTGTAGGTTTTGAGGGAAAACTATACTCATCTTTTTTTATTCTCAGAAAGAACACTAAATTTTTTTCATTATTAATGATATAATATGTATTAGAGCATACGGTATTCCCCTAAATTTATTTCATTAAAATTCAGTACTACTTAGGTAAAAACCAGTGTTATTCCAAGTGTATACCCTTCGCCTTTCAAGTTACTACGGCGTTGGCGGCTCGCACTCATCCCAGTCATGTATACTCCCTGTACACTCCTGGGATTCGATTGATTACGGCCTTGCCGTAACTCGAAATTCATTAGGTATATGTTGATCTCAAATCACCTCAGCACCACCGGCCACTCACTCTCTACCGTCGTAGTATCTAGCCTATTTAACGCCACGCGGTAGTGTTTCCACGTGTTAAGTGCTGCTATTTCATCCTCAGTAGCAATCCCTAACTCCACCGCATCTTGCAGAGGCGCGATTTTCGTCGTCGCTTCTCTAAGTAAATCGCGACGCTTCTCGGCACGTGTTTTCATTCGCTGGGCAGCCAAGGCTTGTTGATGCAACGCGGTAGCCTTCTGCCAGCTGAAGCCCACTTCAGTGAGTTGATATGGATCGGCGGGAACATTAGACCTCTTCGGAAACTCTGATTTATCTAATTTCCATGTTATAAATTGCTGCAATCAGATTAAATCGTAATCCAAAACGTTTTCGCCTGTTTCGATAACGATCTGATACGATTTTAAATCGTTTAATCATACCAATGACATTTTCGTTTAATACACGCTGGCTTGATAACTCACGATTGTTGCGTTTATCTTCTTTTGTTAAGGGATTTTTCTTTGTCTTTTTCTTAGGCAACGCCGAGTTTGAATGGATCTTGCCAAGCCCTTGGTAACCTGTATCTGTCACTGTTTTGATTTCAGGATGTATTCGCACGCCAGACTCTTTGAACAACCTATACCCGTGATCAATGAAGATGCTTGATTTTGAAGTCGATAAGGATCATGCTCATAGCCATGAAAATAGAGCTGACTGCTGACCAGAAAATTACCCTCGAAGCCCAACATTGTCAAAGCCATGACCGCCGTGTCTGTGACAGGATCCGGTGTGTTTTGTTGTCCGCAGACGGCTGGACTCCCCCTATGATTGCTCACTCACAGCTCATTAATGAAACCACGGTGCGGCGCCACCTTACAGACTATCATAAACTCAACAAGCTCAAGCCTGAAAATGGCGGCTCCGATGGCTATCTCAATGCGGAACAGACCACGTCGCTGGTTGAACATCTCACCCAGCAGCTCTACCACCACAATCACCAAATTGTGGCGTATATCGCTGGAACATCACCTTTACCGTATCAGGTCTGTATAAAGGGTTGAAGCAGCATGGCTTTAGCTATAAAAAGCCGAAAGGTGTTCCGCATAAATTTGCCGTTGAGAAACAGCAGCAATTTATAAAGACCTACAGCGAATTGAAAGACGCCGCGGGTAATGACCCCATACTGTTTATTGATGCCGTTCATCCGACACAAGCCACCAAAATAAGCTACGGCTGGATACGAAAAGGCCAGGATAAAACGATAGAGACCACCGGGAGCAGAACGCGGTTGAATATCATGGGAGCCTTGAACATCCAGAATGTGGCTAACCCCATAATCCGTGATGATGAGACGATTAACAGCGAAAATGTGGTTCACTTCCTGTCTGCCATTCGCGCGCATTATCCCATCACGACAACGGCACATGTGATCCTCGAGGGTGCAGGCTATCACCGTTCACAGCTTGTGCAAGACGCCGCGCTTACGTTGAATATCCAGCTTCATTACCTTCCGCCGTATAGCCCGAATCTAAACCCGATAGAGCGATTGTGGAAGGTGATGAATGAGCAAACACGAAACAATAGATATTACCCATCTGAACAGAGTTTTAAGAACGATATCTTAAACTTCTTTGAGGTGAAGCTACCACAAATGGCAAGTTCTCTGGTATCTCGCTTAAACGATAATTTCCAGGCGCTAAATCCTGCATCTTGATTTCACTTGGGTATATACTCAAGGGCCATTAATAAGCGATCTTCTAAACCCAGCTTGGGTTTCCGACCTCCTTTCCCTTGCTTACATTTATCTGCTTCATTCAATATCTTTATCATCTTTTCAAATGTACTGCGTTTAACTCCGGTTAAGCGCCGAAATTTTTCCTCTTCCAATACCTTTATTTGTTCATATTTCATGGGGGCTCCTTGTTCAGGAGATTTTTACCAACATTCCTACATGAATGCTATAGCAGGCGCCGTATCAGTTGATTATGAAAATCAGAAATAACATATTGATATTAATTAATATTTATTAACAAAAGTGATCACGTTACATGGCGCCTGCTATAGTTTCCGAAGAGGTCTATTAATGTCTCCTCGTTAAAGAAGAAAAACTGACCCATCTCAGACAGCTATTCATCACAGCCGTCTATTTTCAAGCTATAACCTGTGCACCAGGCGGCCTGGGTTTTATCCAGTATCACATCACGTAAGGGGGCAGCCAGTTCTACCCGCTGTACCCCCTTGACATGCAGGGCACCATAAATCGCCGACAAACGGATATCACGCCCTAAACGACGTTGCGTACTGATATAGGCAGTGAGACGATTTTCGGCAGCCATGCGGATCGGTTCGGCTTCCGGTTTAGGGTAGAGCGTGAGCGTGGCATCAATGCGGTAATCAATAATGGTTGCCGATTGTACGGTGAGGCGATCAGCGACGGGGCGGATGTTTTCATCATTGAGTGCGCTGTTAACCCGTGTTAGCAGGTCTACCGAAGCAATACCGTTGTTTTCTCTGGATAATACCGTGATGGTCACGCAAGCTGGCGAGGGACTGATGGCGGAAGCATCGGCTACACGGCCATCGGCACTGAGAGCGTGAAATTCGTAAGCACCGGTCGAACCAGCAACACTTAAGCCTTCAAAGGCCTGTTGAATGCGAAGGCGGAAATCGGTGTCATTTTCTGTTATCAACGCCAGCGGCGGGATAACGTCAGGATTGGCTGCTTGAAGGATTAAGCGTTTAACCTGGTAGTTGGCGCCAATCTGATCGAGATCGGCGTCTTTGGCATAGGCCAACAGGGTGGCTTGCGCGGCTTCGTTGATCCGTTGGCGTAATAGTAATTCGCGGTAGGTGTTTTCTTGCAGTAGTTTGGTGATCGGCTCGGATTCATAGTTGAGCGTCTGGCTAATCGCTGCTTGCTGTTCCGGGGGAGATAAGGCAATAAATTGGGCTTTACGCTGCTTAAGGAGTGTTTCAAAATCCAGCGGTTCTACCACCTGGGGGGCCGGCAGTAAGCTTAAATCCAGGTTAGGCATTATTTTCCTCCTATCGGTAAGGAGAGCCTGAGAGGAACCCCGGTATCACTGCGATGGCCGCGCAGGTCGATTTGCATGATGCCGTTGATGTCAGAGGTAATGTCGATGGCGCTCAGGGTGAGGCGGTTTTCCCAACGTAATAAGGCACTGTAAATGGCGGCCATCATTCTGAGGCGCAGTGCCGGACTCTGCGGGCTGTCGATCAGGGTTGAGAGCAGCGAACCGTAAGCACGGCGCATCACCCGTGAGCCTTGTGGGGTGATGAGAATGTCACTGATCGATTGGCGAATATGCGCGATGTCGCTGATCGCTTGACCACTGTGGCGGTGCATACCAAGGTACGTCATCGGGGGTTCCCACTGTTATTGCCGCCACTTTTTACCCCGCTGTATTGATGGCGGTGCAGGGTGATACCGTTAGAGGTCAGGTTACCCCCGCTGTGGGTGAATTCTCCGGTGATTTTGCCACCCTGATTAACCTGTAAGCGGTCGGTGATCAGCTGTTGTGTGCAGGTGACAACCGGGGTATCCAGGGTGATGGCACTAGCGGCGGTTATCGTTGCAGTTTTGATGCCTGTTAGCACTAAGTGGCTGGTTTTTGGCTCATAGGCAAAGTGAGCACCGTCCGGGAAAGTCAGCATGATCGCATCCGCTGAAACCGAAGGCGCTGGGTTAACATCGGAAAAGACCGCCGGTAAAACAAATGCGGTGGTCAGTTCGCCACCCAGACTGAGGATCAGGACTTGTTCACCCACCGAGGGTGCAGACTAGCTTTTGACACGCCCTGCACGTAACGTGAGCCAGTTTAGCCAGTCGGTTTCTAAATCACCGGTTTTTACGCGGCACCGTCCTTGAGCCGTATCCACGGCAGATACCGTGCCAATCCGGATCAGGTTTGCCAGCAGGCGTTGATATTCTGCATGATTGAAGGTTTTCATGCCGTCAGTGTGCCGCGTGGGTGACATTCGGGCATGTGATCGGCGTTGTGTGAGGGGTGAGACAGAGGAAGTGAAGTTATGCTCAGAAAATATAAAATGTTATTTTTAAAATAAATTAGCATTTGTGCTAATTTAATGAATAGACTAAAATAAACATTGTCATCAGGGAGAAGGCTAATGTTCGAACTTATTTATCATTCTGAAGCAGTCCAGGAACTTGAGGACTTACCCGCTCCACTTAAAGGTAAAACAGCTTACCTACTTGATAGACTAGAGAAAGAAGGCAATCGTTTGAGATACCCGTTAAGCGATTCATTGCGTGATGGTTTATTCGAACTGCGTGTAGGGGGAGGTGATATCGCTCGAACTATTTACGCCTTTGCTAAAGGTCGTCGAATATACATATTAAGATCCTTTGTGAAGAAAACCCCTAAGACCCCGCCGAAAGAAATGGCAATCGCTTTTAACAGACTCAAGGAGTTTACAGAATGAAAGGTATACGCCACGCAGAAGTTAGAGCTAAATTATTAAGTGATCCACTCTCCTTGCTCGCCTATGAAGAAGCCCACCGCGAGGCAGAACTTGCCCTTATGTTACAAAGTATTAGGGAAAAAGCAGGTATAACCAGAACTGAAATTGCGCTACGCATGGGAGTTACTCCCCCTGTAGTCACCCGGATTGAACAGAATGTGATAAAGGCAAGCATTCACACATTGGAACGTTATGCTTCTGCATGTGGCTCTAAACTGGATATCCGTGCTGTCGATCTTTGATTTTGCCGGTAGGACTGCTTTAACCCACCAGATGTGCCAACGCGAGATCAGTGATCTCGTCAATATCCCTGTCAGTCAACCCCAATAACGGGCGGCTTTCGTAACGTACGGTCACGCCGTTGCGTGTTACTTTATCCCGCAGACCATAATGATGTACCCGTGCTACTTGTGTGACTTGGCTTGCAAAACTCACCATGGCTTCATGGGCGTTACTGTGGCTCTTTAAAAACCGGGCTGTACGTAATTTGCTGAACATTTTGCGTTTAATACGTCCGTTTTTGTCACGGCGTTTTTTCTTGCGCGGTGCAAACGGGGTACCGTCGGGTTCCTGTTGTGCTTGGATGCGCTGTTTTTGCCGTTCCCGTAGCTTTTTGGCTATCTGGCGCGTGAAAGATTTCCTACTGGCTGGTGATAATTGCTTCAACAGGTTGGCGAGTGCCTGGCTGAGCTGATCGCGGGTATTTATTGTTGCCATTGTGCCACTTTTTCCTCTTTGATAAAGAGTTCATAACGGCGGTGTGTCGTATCAGGGTCAGGCGGTTCATCCAGATGGGTGACCTGTAAGACGCCCTGTTCTTCTTTGACGATGACCCGTTCGGTCAGTCTGAGATTAATGCTGATATCACGCAGGCTGTTGTTTAAATGATCGGCTTCAAAGGTCAGTCCTTCTGCGCGGGAGCATGTTGCGCCATGATGTCGGGCTGATGGGTGCGTAACCAGTGTAAAATAGGTACAAACAGGGTATCGGCGTCGTCTGCATAATCGGTGATGATCAGATTGAGGGTGTATTGGTATTCAAAGGACAGGGACGACGCCAATGTGGAGACAATAGCGCCCCGATCAATAAAAATATCAAGCTATCGGGATTTTGTTTGAGATAAGGCACGGCATCTGTCAGTGCCTTTCTTAGCAAAGTGGGTTTTAACATCGCGGGTTATCCTGGGTGAGTTAAGCACACTGTTTGAATGTAAGCCTGTAATCCCGCTATTTGCTGAGTTGCGGTTTTGATACGTTCTCGGAGATGGAAATAATGTTTGATAGCGGTGTCGTTAAGTCTGGCGCGGGTACCATCATCCAGGCGGGCGGCGGTGGCGGCGTGGGGCACGGGTTTGGGGCAAGTGGCGTTGAGCTGCATCCTACGGTGCTTATCATTAACATCACGTTCAAGGGCAGCCAGCTGAGTTTTGGCATCGGTTAATTCCTGTGTATAGTGACTGTCAATGGCCGCGAGCTGTTGGCGCTGTTTTTCCAGTGCCTGGATAAGGGAAAAGGCCGTATCGCGCTCTTGGGTGATTGTTTTGATGGCGATATCCTTTTCTACGGTTTCTTCGTGATAATAAAAAGCCGTGAGGAGTAATCCGCTAAAAATCAGTACCAGTACGCCGGTAACGAGTCGATTAAGCATCTAACCCCCAACAGCTGAGTACACTTTCCTGTGCGCGTCTGAGAGGCTGACCCGCACAGTTATTGGCTCGAATACGGCAGTCTTTGCCACCATCGAAGATCCAGCGTTTAATTTCTGCACAGGCTCCGAGGGTGTCACCGGCATTGAGTTTGCGATAAAAAGTGGACGCCGTGCATTTACCGGCACCGATATTGTACGGGCAGAATGAGGCAATACCGGCTTTCTGCACGTCGGTTAGCGGCACCTTGATATGCTGCTCTACCCAGGCAATCGCCTTATCCACCTCCATTTTGTTAACCTGCTCGCATTTTTCGCGACTGAGTTGCAGCCCTTGTCTCACCGGCTGCCCATCAACCCGCGTCGCACCGCGGCAAATCGTCCACACGTTAGCGCCATCCTGATAGGCACTGAGTCGGTTGCCTTCTTTCTCTTGTAGGAATTGTGCGAGCAGGATCGCAGTACTGGCACCGGCTACAATTAAGGTCTGGATTTTTTTACTCAGTGGGCGCATTCTGACCACCTTGAGTACGTTGTTTACGTTGGCGTTCAGTCAGCTGTTGGCGCTGGAGGTTATGAAGCTCTTGTCGGCGGTGGTCTTCGCGCCGTTTGTAGTAACGGTTATTGAGGTACGTGCCTAGCGCCAACGCGACGCCGATCAGCGTTGCCCAGTCCTGTAATGTCCAGGCACCCAGACAGGTCAGCAGCCACGCTGATGAATAAGAAAGCCAAGAAGTGTGTCTGTCCATGCGGTGTTTTTCCGAGTATCAGTCCCACAGTTGGAGATGTTGTTTGAGGGGAGAGGGCGTCGGATCGGGCATGTCCACGCCGTAGCCGTGCGGCAAGATAACGCCCGCGTCGGCGAGTCCCGGGTTACAGGCAAAGATTTGTTCCGTCACACCCTCGGTACGCTGGTAATAACGCCAGCATAAGGCGTCTACCGTGTCGTTTTGCTGTGCAAAGATTTTCATGACCGTCGCTCAAAGTGATTAATGGGTTCCATGTTTAAATGCGTTCGAGATTAAAATGGTTCAGGGTTAAATGTGTTCAAGATTAAACGTGTTTAACGTTAAATCAGCTCAATGGTGGTGCGAGTGAAGCCTTGTATGTCCTGGATTGCCCAAGCCGCATCACGGCGGAGGTGATCAATCGTCTCTTCCCGTGCTTCTGCCCGTTTCGTGCCCGAGGCCGTGGCATCAACGCTGCGAAACCGTTCCGTTACTGTGGCCTGTATCAGGCAATAGACAGCACGGCGGTAGAGGAGCAGGCAGCTACTTTCATTGCCTACCTGCTTCGCAGGCACCTCAACCAGTGAGGGATAGCCCGCCTGTTGTTGTTTTTTTCTCCATTCTGTAAGCCGGTCATGGGTTTCATTGAGGCCAACCTGTGCCGCTTCGAGTAAACGTGCCGGGGTGAGGGTGCCGTCCTGTCGCATGGCATCACGGTAGTGCTGGAGATCGAGGTCCGGCCAGAAGCCGTTGTTTTTGATGAGCTGTTCAGTTTTTATCCCGGCTTCATTCGCTGTGGGGTTGACTGCAATACTGACCATCTGATGTTTCTCCTATCATGTTGAAAAGGTGTCAGATTCACTCCTGCCCTCCCTCCGTTCTTCATTCGGCAGTCTTGATGTGCTCTGAACATCTAAATCACTCGATTAAAAGGGCGGTGAACGGACGCATTGATAGCAATACATTTGTCCTGTCAATTGCCCGTGCCGCCCGGCCGTTGGGCATGGGGTTAAGCAGCCTGAAGTAATTTTTCAAGCTGTTTGATGTCGGTTTTGACCCCACTGCCGCTGTCCAGGGTGAGTGCCTGCTTTAAATGGAGACAGGCGGGTTCATATTTCCCATCTTGACGCAGGGCGTAACCGACCATTTTATGCAGACGGGCTTTGACCGGATCGGGCATGTCTTGCCCCCGTAAAATGTGTTGCGCACGCAGCAACTGGGCCGTATCAAGCGGGCGTTTTTTCAGCAGCGTTTGGCTGGCTAGTGCCGCCACTTCTTCGGCGATTAAACAAGCCGTGGAACGCTGGAAACTGTCCGGTGTAGCCAGATCGTGTTTGATAGCGTAGTCAGCAATGTCGAGGGCACGGGTGAGATCGCCGACATCCAGTTGCCAAATCAGCATGCGCATCAGGATCGCATCTTGCGTGCCTGTGCCCTTAGCCAGTACTCCTGCTACCCACGGGCTGTAGGTCGGTAACAAGCGGCGTTTGACCTCGGCTTTACGACTGATCGAGGCCATGCTTTTTAAGTGCAATAAATCTTGCTGCAATTTGAATAATAGTAATTCGTAGGTGCTGGCATGGCGCAGTCCTGCCGTAATCTTCCACCACATAGGCTTCATTAACCGATTCAAAATTTTCTACTCGATCACGTTTCGGGTTGTCAATCATAGCGCGGCGGCGCGTGCCCGCTTGCCAGTAAATCGACAGGTTATCGAGACGGGTGATCAGCATGGCATTGGCAGGGAAGTACGGGGCGCGTACTGCCGGTAAGCCGCCAATCCGTTTTTGGCTGATGATCAGATCCGCTGCCAGGCTTTCGCTGTTGGCTTGGTTCTGGTTGATAATTGGGAAATATTTGTCCGCCAATAACGCACGACCACAAATCACCACCAATTCGGTATCATCTTGAAACCAGCTCTCAATCAGTTCATCGACCGCATTCATCACAAATGCATCGAGATTGGCAAAATCACCGCCTTGACCAATGCGGATTTTTTCTGATGTCACCGCCCCGTCGGCATTGATGATTTTATTCATCACCTGGGTAGCGGCTTGGGCGCGGATATGCTGTAACCAGCCGATATTGACATCCTGTAACAGCGGATTCTGGGTTACATTGGAGGTGGCTGCCCGTTTGATGCCGTTAAAGCCAATCATGATGCGATCTAAGGCTTGCCGTTTAATCAGTGCGTCACGGATCAACTGTTGAAAGTGAGGAAATTTTGCCCACATGTCCAGCTTTTGATAGCTGAGGGCAGTATCAAAGTTGGTTTGCGTGCAGCGGTAGGGGTGGTTATCCAGGCCAGTGGGATCGGCAGGGCTGCGTTCTTTTTCGCCAGTATGCGTGGTACTGGCAATCGGGCGTTCAATCCCTAAGCCCACTTTTTCGCCGGTTTGTTCATCTACCGGAAACAGGTTGATTTTTGATAAAAAACTGCTGCTTTCCTGTTGTTTGGCTTCCAGTCTTTGTGCAATCGACGGTTCCACGGTGAATTTTGCGGCGATATCCGTGGTGTTTTCCAGCGCATTGAGCGTCGCGACCTGGTGAATATATTGGTTAAATTGGCTGCGGGTGTGTTTTTTCATGTTAGCAATCCGTCAGGTGAGTTGGGTTGGCACCCGTGGTGACGGGGCGAGGGGTGAAACGCTGATCAGCACGGAGTAATTGGGTGTTCAGTGCCGTCAAGCTGTGCTGTGTTGTATGCTGTTCAGTTTGTAATGCCGTGACAGTGTTCTTTAGCGCCATCAAGTCAGCCAGTTTTTCGGTGAGCTGTTGCTGATGATTGGCTATCAGGGAAACGGCTTGATGGATATCCATGAAACGTGCGTCATCACTGAGGTGTTTTTTGCCAAATAAGGCTTTGACGGTGTTAAATAGCGCCGGTTTTTGTTCGGTTTCAAATTCCAGAGTGATTTCTTCCGCTGCGCTAAAAAACGCCTCCGCCTGGCTTTTACGTGATGCCAGGGGGTTATGTTGACTGTTGGCACAGAACGTGAGCATTTCAGCCCCCAGTGAGGCTGGGTTGTCGGTAAAGGCAATACCGGTTAGGTAGGCTTTGCCGGTATCGGCGAATTTGGGCAGGTATTCAATGCTGGTGTACACTTTTTGCCGATTTTCTCGCAGTTTGACCAGTTCCTCGGTCGCATCTACCTGAACCAGTAAGGCGATTTTTCCTTTAAGCGGGCCGGCGCTAATTTCTTCATATTTTGCCGCAACGATATCGCCATACGCACGAAACGGGCTATCCGGTAACAGGCTTTTGATGTGTTCCAGATTGGCGCGTGCGCCGCGATAGGACGGGTTATAACTTTCCGCCATTTCAATAATGTGTTGCCGTGAAATGCTGCGCCCGTCACTGGTCGCACCCTCAACGGCGGCGCGGAAAAAGGTGGATTTTGCCATGCTGTTGGCTCCGGTTAATAATGATGGGGTCTAGGATGGCGAGCCGAGCGCGCGTGAACAATCCGCCGCTGTTGTTTCAGTGCTAGCACAGCGCGTAGCGAGAGAGGGAGGGGGTTTTGCACGGTAGCCTTGCGGGATCAACGCGACTATACAGGCTATTTTTGCATGGATACTTTTACCACGGACAGACTCACCACGGATACGCTCACAGCGCCCCCCCATTTAGATCCGCGCCGTCAAGCCATGTATTTATATTGGCAGGGGCTACCGGTTGCGCGTATCGCTGAAATCTTAGGCATCAAGGCGACGACGCTACACAGTTGGAAACGCCGTGACCAGTGGGATAAGTATGGCGCGTTGGAAAAGATGCAACTCACTACCGCCGTGCGCTATTGTCAGTTGGTGGCTATCGAGGCAAAGAGTGGCCGTGATTTCAAAGAGTTGGATGCCCTTGGGAGGCAGGCAGAACGGCATGCCCGTATCGGCAAATACAATAACGGGGGCAATGAAGCCGATCTCAATCCGAACCGAGCCGCTCTCCTTCGAGGAAAACGTAAGGCGTCGGTGAAAAATGTTTTTTCAGAGGAACAAATTGGCCAGCTGGCGACTTTATTTCAGGCGTCCTTGTTTGCTTATCAGCGTGCGTGGTATCAGGCGGGTTTGGATGATCGTTTTCGCCTGCGTAATCTACTGAAATCGCGGCAAATCGGGGCGACGTTTTATTTTGCCCGTGAAGCCTTGCTTGATGCGTTGACCACAGGGCGTAATCAGATGTTTATTTCCGCGTCTAAGGCGCAAGCCCATCAGTTTAAACATTATATCGTCGATTTCGCCGCCGAAGTGGGCGTAGCGCTGCGCGGTGATCCGATTTGTCTGCCCAATGGGGCTGAACTGCATTTTTTAGGCACTAATACCAATACTGCGCAGGGGCGCTCCGGGTGTTTGTATGTCGATGAGTATTTTTGGATCCCCGGCTTTAAGAAGCTACGTCGTGCTGCCTCGGGCATGGCATCACAAAAACGGTATCGGCAAACCTATTTTTCTACGCCCTCGAGTGTCAATCATGAAGCCTATCCGTTCTGGAATGGCACCTTGTTTAATCAGGGACGCGAGAAAAATCAACGCATTGAGGTCGATACCAGTTATCCGCATTTGGCCGCGGGGGCACTGTGTGCAGACGGGCAGTACAAGCAGATTGTGACCCTTGAGGATGCGCTGGCCGGTGGCTGTGATCGCTTTGATATCGCGCAATTGTGGCGTGAGAACAGTGATGACGATTTTGATAATCTGTTTATGTGTCAGTTTATCGACGATGCACACTCGGTGTTCCCGATGAAGGAAATGCAACGTTGTATGGTCGACAGCTGGGAGCACTGGCCGGATGTGAAATTACTGGCCGCGCGACCTTACGGGCATCAACCGGTGTGGATTGGCTACGACCCGGCCAGTACCGGCGATGCCTCCGGTTGTGCGGTGATGGCGCCGCCCAAGGTGGCAGGCGGGAAATTTAGGGTGCTGGAACGTTTTCAATGGCACGGTATGGATTTTTCCGAGCAGGCGCGGCATATCCAGACACTGACTGAGCGCTATAACGTGAGCTATATCGGCATTGATGATACCGGCCTGGGGCGATCTGTGACCCAGCTGGTCAGGCAATTTTTCCCTGCGGTGCAGGCGATCCATTATACCGTCGAGATGAAAACCGATCTGATTTATAAGGCCAAGGATGTGATCACCTCGGGCAGACTGGAATTTGATGCCGGTGCGATGGATATCGCCAAGGCGTTTATGTCAATCCGCAAAACCTTGACCGCCAGTGGTCAGCGCGCCACCTATGTCACCAACCGCGCCGAGGGCACCAGTCATGGCGATGTCGCCTGGGCGATTATGCATGCGCTGTTTAACGAACCCCTGGCCGGTATCACTGTCAATAACAGCAGTTTTATGGAGCCATTTTAATGGCTAATAGGAAACAGAATACGATGCAGCGGGTAGAGGCGTTTACCTTTGGCGACCCGGTGCCGATGCTCGATCAGCGGGATATGCTGGATTATCTGGAGTGTGCCGTTGTTGACCACTGGTATGAACCACCGGTGTCGTTTCATGGGCTGGCAAAATCCTTTCGTGCCGCCGTGCACCACAGTTCACCGATTTATATGAAGCGTAATTTGCTGGTGAGTCTGTTTCAACCGCATCGCTGGTTATCTAAGCAAGATTTTAGCCGCTATGCGTTGGATTTTTTGGTGTTTGCCAATGCGTTTTTAGAAGTGCGCACTAATCGTTTGGGCGGGGTACTAAAACTGGTGCCCAGTCCGGCAAAATATACCCGCTGCGGCGTTGAAGCCGGCACCCATTGGTATGTGCAATCCTGGGCCGCGCCGCATTTATTTGCTGAAAATAGCGTCTTTCACCTGCTCGATCCAGATATTAATCAGGAAATTTACGGTGTACCGGATTATCTGGCGGCACTGAATTCAACCTGGCTGAATGAAGCCGCGACACTGTTTCGGCGTAAGTATTATCTCAATGGCAGTCATGCCGGTTTTATTTTGTACATGAACGATGCGGCGCATAAACAGGAGGACATTGACCGCTTACGGCAGGCGTTGAAGGACTCAAAAGGCCCGGGGAATTTTCGTAATTTATTTATGTATGCCCCGGGCGGTAAAAAAGACGGGTTGCAACTGATCCCCTTGGCAGAGGTGGCAGCCAAAGATGAATTTATCAACATTAAAAATGTGACCCGTGATGATCAATTAGCGGCACAGCGGGTACCACCGCAACTGATGGGCATTTTACCGCACAATACCGGCGGTTTTGGTGATATCGAAAAAGCGGCACGGGTGTTTGCCATCAATGAATTGGCACCATTGCAAGAGCGACTGAGTGAAATTAATGACTGGCTGGGCGAGGAGGTGATCCGTTTTAAACCCTATGAATTAGTCGAAAAACCGTCGGTGTAAACGTGCAAGTCTAGACTGCATCAATCTGCACGTTTTTTTGCAGCCTTATTTAAGGCTAAAATCCAAGCTAGAACAGGTTTTATGATGGATCAACAGACGCATGAAAAAGTTGATTATTACATACCCAGACCGAGGGCGCGGGGAGCACCCGCTTTCGTAGTTGAAGAGCATGGCCGCCTTCATTTTGTGGCAAATTGAGGGGGATCATTGCGTTTTGATCGCAGAAAATGTGTTTTTCTACATGCGTCGGGCATGAGAGCTTCTGATGCGCGTGCAAGTGATAGTTGTTCTCTGTGTAGGAGGAACATTTATTGATGTGTTTTTAATCATTTATATTTTGTAGCGATACAAAATATGTTCAAGCATAAGTAAGAGCGAACGCACCTAATGCAAGCACACTTAACGTACCTAACATCCCAGAAGTTACGTAGCAGACGTTAGAAAAACCACTAGATTTATCTGGTGCATTTAATGATACAGCCTGACTAGCTTGACCCCCTGTTATATTTTGCAAATTTATGACTGGAACGAACTCGGTGCTAGCAGGTGGCATTACCTGCTCAGTTTTCATGCCTAAAATTCCTAATCTTTCGTAGGCTGATTTGGTTATACCATTTATGCTCACTTTTTTCTTATCACAAATAGTTGGTTGAGGATGAATAATGGATACATCCAGCCCCGGGAATTGTAGGCTTATTTTTTCTAGGCAATCGACATGCTTATCGTCTATCGTCAGAGTCCCACCCAATCCAAGATCCAATGTCAGTTCTGTTAAGGACAGTTCGCTCATTTCTACTGCATTAAGTATTATTACCAAGTCATCTGCAGAGAGGTTATGAACTTCACAGTTTATTTTGACAAAAGACGAATCAGGGGTGTCTATGATGGATTGTGCTATTTTTATCAAACGGTCAGTGTCTTTTAGAGGTTTTCCGCACGTATCATATCCACATACGGAGGTTCTACGGAAATAACTACCTGTTGCTCAGAATTGTAGTTGGTGGAAAAACTTGTTTCGTTAAAAGGAATGTTTTCAGAACCTAACCTCATAATGCAAAAACCTTTTATATAAATTTAAAGGACAGCATTGTAACGATTTATAGCAGGGAATGCGCCTAAGGCAATTGTATCTAAATTTATATCTATTAGATTTTTAAGTCATTTTATTAATAAATGTAAAATACATATCGATCGATATGATTAATGCTCTTTCTTTAACCGGTTTAACCTACTGTCGTTTTCAGGTAATGCTCTCAAAATCACTTAAATCCGTAGTAATAATATGTTGCTCCTTCGATCTAAACGAAGAAAAATTAAGCATGCTTGATACGCTCATTCAGGGTTTCAAGGATAAAAGTATTAACGGATACTTGTCGTTCAGATGCTGCACCTGCTAGACGTTCTCCCAATGACTCAGGGTAACGCAATGTAAAGGTTTTTACCTTCTCTGTTGTAGCAAATGGAGCGATGTTGTGTTCTTTACAATCCTCCAGATAGCCATTGAGAGAAACTTCTCCCTCTTTTTTCAACCCCCTATGCTATCAGACATAAAATCACAATAGCCTGATAAACCTAAAAACTTACCGCGAAACATACCCATTTCAGGTATGTAAGCGATAGTAGCGGGTTGTCCGGCTACTACCATAGTATTGAGCGTGTTTGTCATTGTTTTATTCATTGTTTAATTCCTATACTTTCTAACCATTCACGTAGACTTACCAATGCGCCTTTATCTGTATCTGGTGAGGGGTGTGGACGGTGAAACCGTGCGATACTCCCCTTTAGAAGGAATCGGACTCTTGAACCGTTTTCTTCTTTGACTTCTCCACCCAGTGCTACGATCAATGATTCAATATCAGCCCATTTGATATTTGAAGAGGGTGGCTTTCTTAATACTTTTTTTAGTGTTTCTGCCTGTTTTTTTCTCACAATGGATTCACTGAATGAAGTCAATTGGTCAATAATAGGGATTGATTTCTATGACGTCAATAGATGAAGTCACTCTGTTCTCTTTAGCCGACTGGTTACTATCTTAAATGTCCTCTGTACAATCAAATAAATAACTAACCCTCCTCAAATCTTCATCGGAACCGCCTCTTTCCCTCGCTTTTTATTTTTGATTGTTTTTCACGCAAGGGGACAGTTATTGCCACGAGTCCAAGGGACGATAAACCCGTCCTGAAGGACAACACCTAACCCTACGTCACCGGCTGTCTCATTAACACAATGAGTAGGTTGCTTATCACATTTCACCTTGCGCACCTTTTTCCAGGTATCCACATGAGTACAAATGCGTGACGTAATGCCCAGCCGTGGTGACCACACCCCGTAAATTTTCACTCCCTGCTCACCGTAGGCATTGGGCGCTTCACATTCGATATACGCCGTGCGTACAGTATGCTCTTTACGCGGGATAAACACCCCGCCTTGCTTGACAATATAGGTCGCCATACAACCGGCATCGGCAGCCGCTAGCACCTCATCCATCGGCTTATCATCCAGCAACTGCCCACTTTTTTTCGATGTTGATTTGCGCTGCAACTGACCGGCCAGTAAACGTAATTCACGGTACGTCTGGCGTGAAGGAATGCCAAAAAACTGAAATTGTCGTACCCGATGCAAACTTGCCCAGGCCACGGCATGTTCAACCGATTCATTAAGGGGCTTACCGGTCTCAATACTCAGTAACGGCTCACCGGTGGCCTTATCAATGGCGTTTTTTAGTACCGTGCTATCCATATTTTTGCTGATATATTTCGCCAGATAACTGGTGGGTGTGCCTTTACTCTTCAGCACCGGCTTGACATCAAAGCGTGGTTTGATATTTTTTCCTAGCTCCTCACGATCGCTACGGATCGCAAATTCACGTAACACCGCGGTAATGGCGACCCGATCTTTTCTCGCCATAAAACACAGCAAATGCCAATGCACGGTACCATCATGATGAGGCTCTGCTACCCGCACGCCGTACCAGCGCAGCCCCATTTTGTTCATCTTTTTGCGCACACCCGCAAACAGAGCGACCAGATAATCACTGCTTTCACGTACCGTATGGGTCGCCCATTTGGGATTAGGTTTACCGCAGGATAAGGTAGCGTGATAGCGCGACGGACAGGTAAGGGTATAAAACATCGCATAATCGCCACGCTGTTCTGCCAGATTTTCCAGACCTCTGGCGGTGGTCATCATTTCCAGATGACGTAAGTGAGGATTGCTGGTACTCGCGTTAACCACCTTTTCCATGTCCAGCGTCACCCCGTCCTCATTCACCAGTTCATGTGAGCGGATAAATTCCCGTGCACGGCGATCCTGCTCACGCTTACGGGTCAAGGCATCATAGCTGACATAGGCAGAAGCTTGTTTATGCACCAAACAAATGGCACGGTATTGCTCCTCACGCCATTCACAACGCAACCGCCACAGTTTACGTGCCCACCAGTCAGCACAACACAGCCGTGCCAGTGCGCCAGGGATCAGATGATAAGGCATTTTGCCACGGTGCTGGATATGCTCACGCAAACTGTGCCAATGCGGGGGTGTAATAGAAAACCGTTTAGCTTCCGCGGCCACACGCTGATAAAGTCGCAATATTTTATCCGGATCCGTATTATCATCCGGTAACACCTCGGCGCAGGCACAGAAAAACAGTTCCATATGTCCTGCCACCCTCGCTGCCACATTCTTTACTTCCTTTTGCATCAGTGTCGGTAAATCCAATAACACGCGTAGCGCAGGATAGTAGGTAACACGCTGATAATCCTCCGTCCTCTGCTTTTTACGCACGGTTTCAAGACGGTGCAAGACTGGCTTAATCACCTCCAATAAAAAGGTTTTGGCTCTTGCTTCACCGCCCTCACGACGCAGATAATCCAGGCGCTGCTGCAACGGCTGCTGGATAAATTTCGGCTGACGGCGTAAATCTGCTTGTATTGCTAATTCGGGATCAGCCTGCCACTTCCGTTTTATGTGATCGAGATGAGCAAGATGATTGGCTTGCGCCACCTGACGTTGCCAATAGGCTTCTATCCTCGGTTCCAGGATGGCAGGCAATTGCTCGCGCTCCCACATTAACGGAGAAAAAATGTGACAGGGGGCAGGATTGAGAGAACGCGGTGCGGGGATAGGGATTTCTTCTGAATAGAGGGTCATCGGTAACGGCCTTGTTTTTGAATAAAACGGTTCCCACGTCATCACGTGTTTATTTATTTCAGGTATGAATTAATGGCGTTAATCAGGAAGTCGATAATGCTCGATATACGTTATGCGATTAGGCAGTAATAATCTGCGTTTTATTCCTGGCCCTATTTCGTATTCATCTGGATCTAATAGCGGGACAGGTTTAAACACCTCGTGGCACGTTCTAAAGATGTGTTGTATTGCATTATGCCAGTCTTCCATAATCTGATTGTCTACCCTCAACCCATGATGGCGGATCAGACTCTCAATGAACGCGGGGAAGGATGAATAACACGCCAAGAATTCAAGATAATTTTTGATGGCCTTTTTTGACGAATTAAAATAGATTTTCTTTTTATATAAAATAAACCGTGAGTTATTATGGGCTGATAACATAATCGTTATCGATATACAGGCTCATAATACGTCCTTATTTAGATGACAGGAATACCGACACAATAACGCGTCTGTTCATTTTAAAAATGAAGGGATGGTGTTATTCCGTCTTGTTCGGCAGCGGATCACAATCAATATACGTCACCCTGTCAGGCAATAAACTGATAACGGCACGTAAGCGAATAATCGCGTCAATAATATTCATCTGTTCTTCTGGAGATAACTGTTTAAATGCCAACGCATGCTTTTTCTTTTCAATACCGGCCAAATAATACAAAGCCCCTTTCATTTGCGGATCGGTTTCTTGCATTTCAGTGATCAGCGCGGGAATAACCCCTTTATATTTTGCGTCAGGAAATAACCCCCATAATAACGCGATGTGCTTAAGACTACATTGACGCTGTTCTAAATTCAGCGGGACGACACGTGCTGGCCCTGTATTCGCCATGACCCCTCCTTATTAAGCAAAAATCCCCATCAAATGTGCAAAACCAACGGCGGCGTGGTTTATTGATGACGGGTGTACTCATTCCTTTAATAAATTGTACATCCTGCGCATTAGGCTGAACATGGCGACCATCAGGGGTCTCCAGCCAGCCACGGCGATGACGGCGATGCGTAATGTGCAACGGGTTATCTGGCAATACGGCTACGGATGTGCAGGTTTTTATTAACATGGTGCCATCTCCATTAAGTGAAAGAAGTGCCGGAATGTTTACCCCGTCCGGCGCGGGTTTGTGTGGTACTATTTTTATGCCGGCTTCTGCTCTACCAAAGATGACGCCGGCATAACCTCCCACCACAACAAGGAAAATAGGTTGATGTTTAACAATAAAACGCAAAGTGTGATTAACATTCGCATCTCATTTCGCCCTTGGTACTCTCTACGAAGACATTAAAATCTCTGCATTCAATTTGAAAAGATTTTATTCTTAGCATGAAAAAGAAATGACTGCACTGCCTAAAAAATAGATAAAGATAGAAAAATATGAATTTCAGGAGAATATTTTCAGTTCTATCGTGATGGTATTTAAGCTTGTGCATTATAATAAAGCACTTCCCAAACATATATACTCCCATTGCACCATAGACTTTGTAATATCCCCGTTGCACCTTAGAAGGTAAAGTGACAGGGAATAGCTTAATTGTCATAAATGTTATCTCGAAATAGCGTTAAAACACAGTGTGTATTTTAAAATTCATCACTTATTCCTGTAATAAATAAAACCTCTTCATAATGCTAATTTAGGGGAAGGCTTTACGCTTTGATTTAAAGGACATGACGTGTTTTGCATTTAATTTCTGCTTCATGCATGAGAAATTGCTGCCAACCGGTTAATTTTGCGTGTTTCTTTCGGTATGTATGGATTGCCATCACAATACGCATGGCACCGTAGACCATCACAGCGAGAATAATCGTGATTGATATCAGTAGTTCTGTTGAATAACTCATTATTATCATTCCTCTCTATTTTCTTCGTCTGATGTAACTGATCGATGTAATCTGTTGCTTGTGCCACCGTATCGACCTTGCCAAACGACTGATCACCTAACCACAGGTGATAACGGGTAATCGGTTGAGTCACTGTTTTCGGCAGGCGGACAAGAGTAAATCCACGGTATTCCTGTGAGTGGCGACTGATTGGGGTTGGGGTGTGTGTCATATATTCCTTAACTATTAGCAATAGCGTCTTTCAGCATGGCAACAAGGTTAACTTCAACTTTGTCTTTAGCTTTCTGCTTGGGACGAATAATAATCCGACCATCGCGTACCATCCCTCGGCAGTATCGAAAGGAATACCAACCAGTTTCGAATATTCTTTCAGAGAGACATACCCTGTAGGAACAGCGATGTTTATGGTCACATTCCCCATACTTCCCCCAATTTATCAGCCTGAATAGCAGCCATACCACGTAAACACACAAGGCGAGCCATACTGGAAATAGAACGACTGTCTTTAGCGGCAAGAGCCTCTAAACTGCCACGTTCATCATCAGATAAACGCATAGGGATAGGGTTCTTGGTCGCAATACCCTTTGGTAATCGTGAAGGCTGATTATGTTTGACTTGTTTCATAATGGTATATTGTGATCTGCTGGATTATTCATATGTTTATAGTGTCACCGTTTGGTGAACTTGTAAAATAGAGGTTCAATAAATGGATAACTTTGGGGGCAGGCTAAGGGAAGAACGTAAGCGGTTAGGCATGACTCAGACTGAGTTTGCAGATGTCGGAGGTGTTCAAAAAACTACACAAAGTAATTATGAAAACAATATTAGATTACCGGATGCTCAATACTTAGGGTCAATAACGAAGATAGGTATTGATATAGCTTATATAATCACTGGTGCTCGCACCATAAAAGCTGATATCACAACAGAAGAACAAAAATTAGTTGAAAATTACCGAGCAATGGACGACTCGGCGAAGCTAAATATACAGGCGGTTGGTGATGCGTTTGCTCAATCGAAACCCAACTTGAAAACAGGTTAATATTTATACTATGCAACATGTTGATTTTATTTATATTTTATAAATTTATTGTTATTTTATATGAAAAATAAATAAACAATAATCATAAAAAATCAATAAATGGAATAAGTCAATATCATAATTAATATTTATATGATTCATATGGCAATGTATTTAGATAAAAATAATTCGGCAAGGTTAAGTATACAAATGGTTGGTGATGCATTCGCGCAATCAAAACCTAAGCAAGAGTAAATAATGATAGAAATTTTGTCCTTGAGTGAACGATTACTATTGCTCACTTTAGTTGAAGAGCTAAATAAAATGAATCTCAAATTATGTCAAAAAAATTAGAAAGATGGTGAAAATCTGCTGTCAAGCTAATTAATGATTTTTTATACCAGTCATGATATAATTACATTATCGGATAGACAGTAGGTTAGGATTAATGAATGCCAAGACTGAAAAATCTTTAGTTTGGATAGGGAGCAGTAAAAAAGACTTGTTGGAACTGCCGCAAGACATTGTTAAATCTGTCGGTTATACGCTGCATTTTGCCCAAAAAGGCTTAACGCCTCCAAACGTTAAACCATTATCTGGGTTTCATGGTGCTGGTGTACTTGAAGTCGTAGAAAATTATGATGGTAACACCTATCGGGCTATCTGTACGGTTAAGTTTGCAAGTGTTGTATTTGTTTTACATTGCTTCCAGAAAAAATCCAAAAAGGGCATAGCTACACCAAGGGCTGATCTTGATCTGATAAGAACCCGCCTCAACACAGCCCAACAGATTTATGAGGATATGAAGAATGGAAAGATCTAAAGAATATGATTTTGAAGTCGGATCAGATAATGTTTTTTCTGATTTAAATTTACCAAACTCAGAAAGTCTGAAGCTAAAAGCTGACTTAGCTATACAAATTATTACGACCATAAAAAAAATGGGGTTAAATCAGGCCGAAGCAGGTAAAAGAATGCATTTACCTCAAGCGCGTGTTTCTGCACTTTATAACGGTAAATTCTTCAATATGTCAGAAAAAAAACTGATGGATTGTTTAAACCGACTCGGTTATGACATTGAAATCGTAGTAAAACCTAGCCATGAATTTTTAGGTCGTAGAACATTATTTATACCCGCGCATAGCTAAAAATAAGATCAGATATCAGTCGTAACAAGAAACGCCAATTCTGATAAATTTTTAATGTGGTAACCCGATTAGTTAACAAGCTGAGTCAAATGTAGTACTTCTGAAAGAAGACAATAGGTCAATACCATAATTAATATTTATATGATTCATATGGAAATGTATTTAGATAAAAACAATGCGAGACGCTTATTTTGACAATCCGTAAACTTTCTACCGGCAAATGGATCTGCGAATGTTACCCCAACGGGCGTCGTGGTGAACGAGTTCGTAAGCAATTTGCCACAAAAGGAGAAGCATTTTCATTTGAACGCCGTATTATGCCAAAAGATCAAACTATGGATGCTTCTGTTGCTAACAGGCAGAAACTCAGTGATCTTGTCGCACGTTGGTATGAAATGCACGGTAAAACGTTAACCTCTGGCGAATCGCGCAAAGTAAAACTTGATGCAGTATGTGAACGTTTGGGTGATCCATTAGTAATAGATTTTGATAAAAATGCTTTTGCAGTGTATCGAGAACAACGCTTGAATGGAAAGTGGCAAGCAAAGGGACGTGCCGCACCGAAACAGGCAACCGTTAACCGTGAATATTCCTATCTCCGTGCCGTATTCTCTGAATTAAAGCGCTTAGGTGAATGGGAAGAAGATAACCCGCTTGATGGAATTCGTCAGTTTAAAGAGGGAGATCAAGAACTGGCTTTCCTTTATCCAGAGGATATAAAACGGCTTTTGGAGGCTTGTGACGAGTCGGCAAATAAAGATTTAGGGCATGTTGTACGTTTATGTCTAGCGACTGGAGCAAGATGGAGTGAGGCACAAGGACTATCTCAGTCACAACTGATGCCGGGGCGGGTCACTTTTATTCAGACAAAAAGCAAGAAGAACCTCACAGTGCCGATATCCAAACGTCTATACCCGTGATCAATGAAGATGCTTGATTTTGAAGTCGATAAGGATCATGCTCATAGCCATGAAAATAGAGCTGACTGCTGACCAGAAAATTACCCTCGAAGCCCAACATCGTCAAAGCCATGACCGCCGTGTCTGTGACAGGATCCGGTGTGTTTTGTTGTCCGCAGACGGCTGGACTCCCCCTATGATTGCTCACTCACAGCTCATTAATGAAACCACGGTGCGGCGCCACCTTACAGACTATCATAAACTCAACAAGCTCAAGCCTGAAAATGGCGGCTCCGATGGCTATCTCAATGCGGAACAGACCACGTCGCTGGTTGAACATCTCACCCAGCCGCTCTACCACCACAATCACCAAATTGTGGCGTATATCGCTGGACGCTGGAACATCACCTTTACCGTATCAGGTCTGTATAAAGGGTTGAAGCAGCATGGCTTTAGCTATAAAAAGCCGAAAGGTGTTCCGCATAAATTTGCCGTTGAGAAACAGCAGCAATTTATAAAGACCTACAGCGAATTGAAAGACGCCGCGGGTAATGACCCCATACTGTTTATTGATGCCGTTCATCCGACACAAGCCACCAAAATAAGCTACGGCTGGATACGAAAAGGCCAGGATAAAACGACAGAGACCACCGGGAGCAGAACGCGGTTGAATATCATGGGAGCCTTGAACATCCAGAATGTGGCTAACCCCATAATCCGTGATGATGAGACGATTAACAGCGAAAATGTGGTTCACTTCCTGTCTGCCATTCGCGCGCATTATCCCATCACGACAACGGCACATGTGATCCTCGAGGGTGCAGGCTATCACCGTTCACAGCTTGTGCAAGACGCCGCGCTTACGTTGAATATCCAGCTTCATTACCTTCCGCCGTATAGCCCGAATCTAAACCCGATAGAGCGATTGTGGAAGGTGATGAATGAGCAAACACGAAACAATAGATATTACCCATCTAAACAGAGTTTTAAGAACGATATCTTAAACTTCTTTGAGGTGAAGCTACCACAAATGGCAAGTTCTCTGGTATCTCGCTTAAACGATAATTTCCAGGCGCTAAATCCTGCATCTTGATTTCACTTGGGTATAGAACGCTGTCAGGCCCGCACGGGCCGGGCGCAAAGAAATCATATTTTTCTAGCCATGGCTGCCTGGTTTGAACAACATAAACGCCGTCTGTCCGAAAAAATAACCCTTTACCAACAAAATTGGGCTGTCATTAAAAACGCTATTACTACACACATCAGAGCACTATTGGCTGCACCAGGTTAGATTCGTGCGAAACTCGTGTAAATAGCGGTTTTGCAGGAAGCTTATTCTCTAAAAGCGAAAGTAGCCAGCAGCTAAGTTACCTGGGCATAGCGAATACTAAATTAAGATGTCGTCCAGGTTATCATTGGCTGTAAAACGGATATGACTTGTTTTTTACCGAGGATACCAAAATAACGCGCATCGAATGAACTGGCACTATGGTCGGTCATCAGTAATAACTCAGATTCATTCAAGATGTAAGGCTGTAAATCTATTTGTGGTAATGGACGTCCCATTTTATCGAACGCTAGAGGTCGGCTATGTTGCAGTAATACACCGTTTACCGTAACGCCCTGTGAGGTAATACTCACTTTGTCGTCTTTCATTGCCACGATTTTTTTCATCATATAGCCGTAATGATCAGGACAAAAACCTGAGCTAATATAGCCGCGCTCTTTAGCTTCCCTGAACACGGCCTTTGATGGTGGGCAAAAGATGACGTATTCTCCTTTTGCCAACGGCTTGCTACTGATCCTATATAAACCTAAAGGAATGCTTTTGCTGATGTTGATGCGTCCACCTGACAGGTAGATGGCACCCAAAATTCCGGTGATCACCATAGCAATAATAGCTAGTGTGATAATACTATCAGCAAGGATCTTACCTTTAGTAATTTTTTTCATCCCTTAAGTCACGTCTTCGTGGTTGGATAATCAAGTTTCGGAGCAAAGAACGGCAACAATAGCTTCACAGAGTGCTGCCATATTACTGGTTGTCATCCCTGCAACATTGACTCGACCAGAGTTAACGGCATAAACCGCAAATCGGTCACGCAGCTCCGGGTCACGTAGCTGTAATACCTGTTTTTCGGTCAAACCACTAAAAGAAAACATGCCGTTCTGTTTCTCAATGAAACTAAAATCTCCGGCACCTTTTGCTTTCAGAGTCTTCACAAACAGTTGACGCATACGCTGAATACGTTCTCGCATCTCGGTGAGCTCACCTTTCCATAGCTCATATAATTCTCTATCATTGAGGATAGTGGCTACCACCGCTGCTCCGTGCGCCGGAGGATTGGAGTAATTAGCGCGAATTATCGCTTTCATCTGGCTCAATGCGTCCTCTGCATTCTTAGAGGTAGCGGCTACCAGGGTACAAGCTCCAACACGTTCATTATATAAACCAAAGTTTTTCGAATAGGAGCTGCAAACAATCAATTCTTGATGTTTGTCTGCAAAAATACGTAGACCCTGAGCATCTTCTTCCAACCCTTTGGCAAAGCCTTGGTAAGCAAAATCAAACAGTGGCAGCCAGCCTTTACTTGCAGACAGATCCGCCAGGTCGCGCCATTGCTTTTCCGTTGGATCGATGCCGGTTGGGTTATGGCAACAACCGTGGAACAGTACGACATCACCGGCCTGGGCACCGGTTTTTAAGCTGTCCAACAGACCATCAAAGTCCAGGGCATGCTTTTCGGCATCGTAGTAAGTGTATTCATGCACTTCCAGACCGGCAGCAGAAAATATATTTTTATGATTAGGCCAACTTGGATTACTCACCCAAACCCGTTTAGCACCAGCCTGTTTGACGATAAAATCAGCAGCAATACGCAAGGCACCGGTTCCGCCCGGAGTTTGCGCACTGCGCGCCCGTTCGATCACTGAATTTGAGCTACCAAAAAGTAAGTGCTGGGTAGAGCGCGTAAAGGTTGCAAGCCCATCGATACTCAGATAATTCTTTGTGGTCTCACTGTTTAACAGAAGCCGTTGAGCTTGTGCCACACTTTCGAGGATCGGTGTTTCACCCTTTTCATTTTTATAAACACCAATACCCAGATTGATTTTGTTATCTCGGCGGTCCTTTTTAAAAAGGTCTGCTAAACCCAAAATAGGGTCAGCAGGTGCAGCAGTGATTTTTTCAAACATGTAAGAGACTTCCATAACTTAAAGTTGAGCGATTGAACCGCCAGAGTAGCGCCAGTTCACTACTTTGCCAATCGTTTGTGATAAAAAAGAAATGAATGTTGTGCACCAGTTGGACTTAGCATAAAAAAACAACAAAACTGATGACAATAAAAAAAGCAGAGCCCAAACCCTGCTTTTTCGTACATAGTTGGCAGCCAAACGAAACGGCGTGCCATTATCAAATTGACTTAGAATTTGTAAACTACACCTACGCCAACAACATCTTTAGTGTTGATACCGCTAACCTTGGTAAATTCATTCTCATTCAATAGGTTGATTTTGTAATCAACATAAGCAGTAACATTTTTATTGAAATTGTAAAAAGAACCAACGGAAACATACTTCAGCAAATATTCACTCCCCATGTCGTTGGAGCCTTTAGACTGAACATAGGCCAATGAGGGACGTAAACCAAAATCTAATTGGTACTGTGCTACAACTTCCACATTTTTTGTTTGCTTCGCGATGGCTTCCTTACGTTTGCCGTATGGCGTTAGGTTCTGGGTTTCTGCATACATTGCTGCCAAGTATAGATTATCAGCATCATATTTAGCACCTATATTCCACGCTTGAGCTTTATTACCGTGAGTATCAGACAGCTCTTTCTGTTCAGCAGTACGATTAGCAGCAGAGTAAGCGGCACCTAGCTTTATGCCGTAACCAACATCATAGGTAGTGGAAACGCCGACACCTTCACCATTTTGGGTTTTTATATTTTCAATGCCTTCTCTACCATCCTGATTCGCGCCCTGGTATTGCAGAGCAAAGTTTAAACCATCAACCATGCCGAAGAAATTAGTGTTACGGTACGTTGCCAAGCCAGAAGAACGAGCGGTCATGTAGTTGTCAGGGCGAAAGAATGAGTCGCCTCCGCTGGTTGGCAATACATCAGTCCATATGTTGACATCATAGAGTACGCCATAGTTACGACCGTAATCGACCGAACCCAAGTCAGCAAATTTCACGCCAACAAAGGCAAGACGGAGTTTTTCATCATTCTTAGACTCAGGTTTGTTGGCTTCTAGTTCTTTCTCCACTTGACCATAACCAGTGAGTTGGTCAGAAATCTTAGTTTGACCTTTTAAACCGAAACGGACATAAGATCTGTCGCCACTTTCGCTCTTGTTATCAGAAAACAGATGGCGCGCATCAACCATACCGTAGAGGTCAAGTTGACTGCCATCCTTGTTACAAATCTCTACTGCGTTTGCAGTGCCAGTAGCTAAAAAAGTGGAAATAAGTACTGAGAGAATATTGCGCTTGATCATTATTATTACCTTCATTGGTGTTATTCGAATACCTGTCACTGCCGTCAATAATTTCTAGGGAACTATTGTTGATAGTCTGGTGTCGTCTATGCCGTCAAGGTGCAGTGTTCCATTCATGAGAAAGTTAATCCACCCACAAAATGCTACAAATTCAATAAAAATGTTTCTATTTGAAATAAATTGTATCTAAATATTAATAAAGTATCACTTTATGACAAAAATAGACTATCGAAAATAACAAAAGCCAGTACAACTTGGCTTTTGTTTATCAATTTGATATCAATGGTTTTTAATTAACTGGATTAAAAGGCAACATTCTTCGGCGTCCGTGGGAAGGGGATCAGCTCACGGACGTTAGGTACGCCGGTAACATAAGCGATCAAACGCTCAAAACCAAGACCAAAACCAGCATGTGGTACTGTGCCATAACGACGTAAATCGCGATACCAGCTGTAATCTTCTCTACTAAAATCCATCTCTGCCAAACGTTGATCTAACATATCAAGTCGTTCTTCACGTTGTGATCCCCCGATGATTTCACCAATGCCGGGTGCCAGCACATCCATAGCGGCGACGGTTTTACCGTCATCGTTGAGACGCATATAAAACGCTTTAATATCCTTCGGATAATTTTTCACCACCACTGGCGCTTTAAAATATTGCTCGGCCAAATAACGCTCATGTTCAGAGGAAAGATCGATTCCCCAAGAAACTGGGTTTTCGAAGGATTGATTGGATTGTTGTAATATTTCAATAGCAGTACTGTAATCAATTTGTTCAAAATCTAACCTAACAAGATCAGTCAAACGAGCAATCACATTTTTATCTATACGTTCAGCAAAGAACTTGAGATCATCAGAGCGATCGTCTAGCACTGCCTTGAAAACATATTTCAGCATTTCTTTTGCCAAGGTGGCGATATCATCAAGGGTAGCAAAGGCGACTTCGGGTTCAACCATCCAAAATTCAGCGAGATGACGACTGGTGTTAGAGTTTTCCGCCCGGAAAGTAGGGCCAAAGGTATACACTTTTGATAGGGCACAAGCGTAGGTTTCCGCATTTAATTGGCCTGATACCGTTAGGAAGGCTTCCTTACCAAAAAAATCTTTTGTGAAATCTATCTTGCCATCCTGCCCACGTGGGAGGTTTTCGAGATCCAGTGTCGAAACGCGGAACATCTCACCGGCACCTTCAGTATCGGCAGCAGTAATCAGGGGTGTCGATACCCAGAGATAACCCTTTGCATGAAAAAAACGGTGGATAGCCTGTGCTAATGTGTTACGTACCCGTGCTACGGCACCAATCAGATTAGTACGCGGACGTAAGTGAGCACATTCACGCAGATATTCCATACTGTGGCGTTTAGGTGCCATCGGGTAACTCTCTGGATTATCAACCCAACCAATAACTTTGATATCAGTGGCCTGAATTTCAAACTTTTGCCCCTCAGCGGGTGAAGAGACGAGCTGTCCCGTCATCTCAATCGAACAACCAGTCGTCAGACGCAATACCTCATTCTCATAATTATTAAGACAACTATGCGCTACAATCTGTAACGCATTAAAACAAGAACCATCATAAAGGTCGATAAAGGAGATCCCTTCTTTGGAATCTCTCCGGGTACGTACCCAACCACGTACGGTAACTTCGCTGTTCAGGGTGGCAAGGCCTTGCAATACCTCGACGACAGGTCTAATGTTCATAAATTACTCTCTGTATAAGTTTTATTTTGCGAAAATAGTGAGTTAACAAATAAGCCGCAACCCAATAGAATGGGGTAGTAGACTTCTTACAAAACCGTAGCGAGTGCTGTGAAATCAAGGCGCCTGGCACACAGCCACCGCAGTGTACATGCGAGTACATGAGGATTGCGAGCATCAAGTAACACAGAGTTCGCAGCACGTATTTACAAACACAGAGTAGGCTTTGCAAGAAGTCTGTTGTTATGTTACTTCTCGTGATGTAGGACACAAGTAGCAATTATCGAATTAATAGGATCAAAATTTTTTATGACACAGTCTTCAACTAATTCTTCTGCTGCAAAAATGTCTGTTACCGCAAACAAGCCACCGATTAAATACCGTCACGATTATCAGACACCTGACTATAGCATCACAGAAATCGATTTAGATTTCGTCTTGGATGCACAAAAAGCCACTGTCACCGCGATCAGTAAAATCATACGTCTGACAAAAGAAAAAACCCCTTTGATCCTCGACGGGGAAAATCTGGTGTTGCTGGAAGTCCGTGTCGATGGGCAGCCGTGGCCATATCAACAGAATGACCAGTTGATCCTGGAAAATTTACCCGCAAGTTTCACCTTAACCATTGTAAATGAAATTAATCCTACGACTAATACAGCACTTGAAGGTTTGTATCTTTCCGGTGAGACATTATGTACACAATGTGAAGCAGAAGGCTTCCGCCATATCACTTTTTACTTAGATCGACCCGATGTGCTGGCATGTTTTACCACCCGCATTGTGGCGGATAAAGCGCGTTATCCTTATCTTCTTTCAAACGGTAATTGTATTGACAAAGGCGATTGTATTGATAAAGAAGGGCACCCGGATGGTCGTCACTGGGTGAAATGGCAAGATCCGTTTCCGAAACCTTGCTATCTATTTGCGCTGGTGGCAGGGGATTTTGATCTATTGAGTGATAGTTTTACGACCTGCTCTGGGCGTAAAGTTTCATTGGAGCTTTTTGTCGATCGCGGTAATCTGGATCGTGCTACTTGGGCGATGGCTTCGCTGAAAAACGCTATGAAGTGGGATGAAACCCGCTTTGGCCTGGAATATGATCTTGATATCTACATGATTGTCGCTGTTGATTTTTTTAATATGGGTGCGATGGAAAACAAGGGATTAAATGTCTTTAACGCCAAATACGTACTGGCCAATGCCGAAACTGCTACTGATCAAGACTATCTTGCTATTGAAGCGGTAATTGCTCATGAGTATTTCCATAACTGGACGGGCAACCGTGTGACATGTCGCGACTGGTTTCAGCTTAGTCTCAAAGAAGGGCTGACGGTATTTCGTGATCAAGAATTTAGTTCGGATCTGGGGTCACGCTCGGTTAATCGTATCGAGAACGTCCGTGTAATGCGGTCGGCACAGTTTGCCGAAGATGCTAGCCCAATGGCTCATCCTATCCGCCCAGATAAAGTTATCGAAATGAACAACTTCTATACGCTAACAGTGTATGAAAAGGGCGCGGAAGTCGTGCGCATGATACATACTTTATTAGGTGAAGAAAAATTTCAAGCGGGTATGAAGCTTTATCTTGCACGCCACGACGGCAGTGCGGCAACCTGTGATGATTTTGTGAAAGCGATGACCGACGCGAGCAAAATTGATCTTGAGTTATTTAGTCGTTGGTATAGCCAATCTGGCACGCCATTACTCACAATACACGACAGTTATGATGCCGAAAAACAACAATATCATTTGGTCGTCAATCAAAAGACATTACCCAGCGTGGAACAATCAGAAAAATTGCCATTACATATTCCACTAGATATTGAGCTATATGATAACGATGGCAATGTGATTAATCTGCAATATAATGGAGCTCCGCTAGGTTCTGTGCTTAATGTAACTGAAACGAAACAAACCTTTATCTTTGATCGGGTTAAATGTCAGCCCATCCCTTCTCTACTCCGTGAATTTTCCGCGCCAGTCAAACTGGATTATCCTTACAATGATGAGCAGTTGATCTTTTTGATGCGCTACGCTCGTAATGAATTTTCACGTTGGGATGCAGCTCAAAGTTTGCTAGCGATCCACATTAAAAAAAATGTCGTCAACTATCAGCTAAAAGTACCTATATCGCTGCCGTTACCGGTCATCGATGCGTTTCGTGCCATTTTGCTAGACAAAAATATCGATCCGGCCTTGGCAGCCCAAATTCTCAAACTACCTTCTGAAAATGAAATGGCAGAGTTGTTTACGCTGATTGATCCGCAAGCCATCCGTTCCGTTCATCAAGCGTTGACACGTTGTTTGGCAGAAGCATTAGCCAATGAATGGCAGGCGATGTATCACATCAATAAAACGCTGCCTTATCAGATTAAACATGCTGATATTGCTAAGCGTGCGCTACGTAATGTTTGCCTGGGATACCTGGCATTCGGTGATATTACATTAGCGAATGATGAAATCACCAAGGCATACTGCCAAGCGGATAACATGACAGATTCTCTTGCTGCTTTGGCGGCTGCAGTCGCGGCGCAACTACCTTGCCGTGTTCAACTATTGGATGCATTTGAACAACGTTGGTCTCAGGATAGTCTGGTAATGGATAAATGGTTTATGTTACAAGCCACCAGTCCGGCGGTGGATGTGCTCCACCAAGTACGAACTTTACGAAACCATCGTTCATTTAGCTTGAATAATCCTAACCGTACACGCTCACTCATTGGTAGCTTTGTGTTATCCAACCCAGCGGCATTTCATGCTGACGATGGCAGCGGCTATCAATTTTTAGTTGAAATATTAAGAGACCTAAACAGCAAAAATCCACAGTTAGCATCACGTCTTATTGAACCATTAACCCGCCTGAAACGTTATGATACAAAGCGTCAGCAGTTAATGCATGATGCGCTGCAACAACTAAAAGCACTGGATAATCTCTCTGGTGATATGTATGAAAAGATAGAAAAAACATTAGGATCTTAATTTTCCATTAAACCGCTTGCTATCAGAAGCGAGTGTGTTGATATTCATGATTCATGATGTTGTGGTATAATTTGATCCGTAGTGTTGTCGATTTGGCACAAAAATTAGGCAGGAAGGTGGCATGTCTGCACAACCGGTAGAAATTCAGATTTTTGGTCGTTCACTAAAAATTAATTGCCCACTAGAAAAACAAGAGGCGTTAGAGAAAGCAAAAGAAGATCTTGAGCAACGGTTGCAAGATCTCAGAGAGCGCACTAAGGTCACAAACACAGAGCAGTTAGTTTTTATTGTGGGGTTAAACCTCTGTGCCGAACTAACCCAAGAAAAAGTGAAAACCGACGAAGAAGAAAGAAAAAAATGTGACTATATTGCCAAAATGGAGTTCCGTATCACGGAGTTACAGAAAGTCATTGACCGAGCTTTACCCAAATAGCGTAGCCTAATGGAAACATAGGAACGTATGACTTGAATAAATCGCTATCGAATGATAGATTCAACGGTGAGTAAGAAATTCTCTGAGATGTTTGCCAGTGGGCGAGTCCCCTGAGCCGATATTTTGTACCAATAAGGATGTGATGTTCTGTGATTGGTGAGCATGCTCGGTTCGCCGAGAAGCCTTAAAGTTGCAGCATCGCGTTCACCTTGAACCAAGGGTTCAAGGGTTACAGCCCACAGCGGCATCTTGGAGATCCTATCACTCGATTACTTTTTGTTGTGAACACCTTTCTACTGTATGCGCTTTTATTGGCAAATATTCACAGAATTGATAGCCTATGACGTTGACTCCACAGAATATCCTTCTACGCCGACAAATTAGAAATAAAATCCGTCAGCAACGCTGTTGCCTCGGGTCACAACAACGGCAAATAGCAGCGAAACTTGTTGCCGAGCGTGTTATTAATCACGACAGGGTCCAGCAAGCAAAAAGTATCGCTGTTTTTCTCTCTTTTGATGGTGAGTTGAATACCCAACCAATTATTGAACAACTTTGGCAACAACAAAAGCAGCTTTATCTACCGGTATTACATCCTTTCAGCCGAGGCAATCTGCTATTTTTGCATTATGATGCTACCACGCAGCTGATTATCAATCAGTTTAAGATCCGCGAGCCTCAACTAGACGTTCGGGCTGTGCTCCCACTCGCGCAATTAGATATTATTCTAACCCCCTTGGTGGCATTCGATCGCTTCGGACAGCGCTTGGGGATGGGGGAGGATTCTATGATCGCACTCTACAGTATTGGCAACAGCAAGGCACCTATCCCATTGGCCTAGCTTACGATTGTCAGCTCGTCGATAAATTGCCGGTGGCAGATTGGGATATTCCGTTACCGGAGATCATCACACCAGACGAAGTGTGGCGATGGCCATTGAAATAAACTCCAGCAAAATCTGGTTAGCCCTAGTCGATCTTCAAAAAAATCTCTTGATTCTATTCGATAACCCTGACGCCATCAGCTGTTGCTACCAACACAACATCTGCACCACGGTTAGCAAACAGCCCTACGCTCACCACCCCAGCAATACAGTTAACGGTATTTTCTAAAGCGATAGCATCTACAATCTGCAAATTATGGACATCCAAGATCTCATTGCCATTATCGGTGATCACATTCTGGCGATACTCTGGCAATCCACCGAGTTTAACCAGTTCACGAGCCACAGCGGATCGCGCCATCGGGATCACTTCAACGGGCAACGGAAATTTACCCAAAACACTTACCTGTTTCGATTCATCTATAATACAAACAAATTTATCGGCAATAGCAGCAACAATTTTCTCGCGAGTCAATGCCGCACCCCCTCCCTTAATCATTTGTTTTTGTTCATTAATTTCATCAGCACTATCCACATAAATATCCAGCATATCTACAGCATTACAGTCGAAGACGGGGATACCGAGATTTTTAAGTTTTGCTGTCGATATATCCGAGCTGGAAACAACACCTTCAATCTGATGTTTGATTGATCCCAAGGCATCGATAAAATGTGCAACCGTGGAGCCCGTACCCACGCCAACAATGGAGTTAGGTTTGACATATTTCAATGCTGCCCAGCCAACTGCTTTTTTAAGTTCATCCTGAGTCATAATCAGTTCATTGCCTATCATCGATCTATTACTAATTAATTGAAGTATAATGTAAAAATACCACTGCAGTGTACAACTAGTTATAAGGGTTGTGAACACCATACAACACAAAATACGCTAATTATGAGCATTCAGAATCGATTGCCTTGATAACGTCCTGTACCGGAATGGCATCCAGATAACGCTCAGTCGTATTAGTATCAACTTCATCAGAAGAGGGTAAAGGCCGATAATCACCTGCCCACAATAGAGTATGCCGTGCTTGCCAAGGGTACCACTGTTTAAGATTAGTGGGTCCGAATAACACGACTGATGGTGTGTGTAATGCTGCTGCCATGTGCATAGCTACCGAGTCGACACCAATATACAAACAGGCACGGTCAATTAACACGGCCAGCTCAGGAAAAGTGAGTGTACCGGCAAGATTAATAAGCTTACTGTTTTGGGAACCATTTTTTTTAGCACAACCATTAACAATATCGGCAATATGATCCAATGCAGCTTTATCGTTTCCACCGGTCAATACAACCATTTTGCCTTGCATAATAAGATGATCAATCAATAGGCTGAAAGAAGCACTTGACCAGGTTTTGAACTTCCAGCGGGATCCTGGCTGAATCAAGATATAATTATCTAGTTTCCACTGCTGACAAATTTGCGTTATACGTTCAACGTCAGCCATGCTGTAAGCCATGGTCACTTCAGTATTAACATCAGTTAACTGTAGTGGCTCCAGAATAGCAAGATTAGTCAGTACCGTATGTTGTTCCGTGCTATTGGATATATAGACCAACTTTGAATGACAGTAACGCCATAGCCAGTTATCACGCTTTGAATAGTGAAAAGCAATACTGAATTTAGGTTGTAGTAAACGACAATAAAGCCCGGCACGCCATTGATCCGATAAATTAAGGATTAAATCATAGCCTTGTTGTTTCAGATTATTAAACAAAGCCCACTCACTACAAATTTGAGCCTTAACACTGGTATATTTTGATCCACGCATAACAGTCCAGGCTTGATTAACCGTTTTGTTCGCCGACAATATATCCTGAGTGCCACTGTAAACAAGGACATCAATCAAAGCATGAGGAAAATGGATTTTTAGGGTATTAAGCAGGGGCGTGGTCAACAACACATCACCGAAGTGACGCAGTTTTATCACAAGGATCCGTTGGACATTATCTTTATTACATAATCCATTGAGGGTAATGGGTGAAGAAGAGCGAGAGCGTTGTTGCCCGGCGGATAATTCGGTTTCATTAGACAGATTCATTGTAAGACACACCATTAGAGGCAACAAACAAAAAGGCGGTTATGCTATATTAATGGGTCACTCAATGGCAATTTTTTTTTGAGGTAGATACCGAATACTCATGCCATATCTCGAATATCACTACCATTGAGAACTATTTAACCAGTTGGCACATATTTAATACTAACCGCTTAAGATATAAGCGTTCGTCGCGCGAATGCTTGCATTCGCGGCAAGAAAATGTACCATGCAACAGCGTCGGCATGTAGCGCAGCTTGGTAGCGCACCGTCATGGGGTGTCGGGGGTCGGAAGTTCAAATCTTCTCATGCCGACCAAAATTAATCAATTAAACCAACCACTTAGTGTTGGTTTTTTTGTTTCTGGAATTCGCAAATGGTAAAACTCTGGTAAAACCCCGGACGAAAAACACCTTGAGCGCGCGGACGTGATGAGTTAAACATCACCTGAAGGCTGTTACTCGTCCAGTTGAATTCCACTTTGATCACACTATAATTTTGTATTAAACAGACTGTTTAAGAACAGGAGCTTAAACTCAGGTGGATACGGTGCTTAAGTTAATTTTTATCGGGTTAAAGCAACTTACAGCTATAAACGGATGAGAGGAGGATGGCGTGTGAAAATAATAAAGACTTTTTTAAAAACAGTAACAATTTTATTCTTGCCCACACCTGTTTTGGCCTCTCCTACTTGGGTTGTGCCCACGTGGAATTCAGGTGATTGCAAAGTGTGGATAAAATCTCGATCAACATGGATTTTGATATCACCCAGGGCATGTCATAAAGAGGAGTCTCCTAAGACCGTGCGACCCACTCCCACAGAAGCCGCTCAGCGTAGAGCACAGGAGCAAATAGAATCCAAATCCAGAGCACGCGATCAATTTACAGCATTTCGGGCGTCAGCAGATGTAGATTAGTCATACCCTCTTTCATTTATAAAAAAATGAAAAATAAATAAGTTAAAAGAGAGAGATAAATGATTTGAGGTACATCTGGAAAAGTGGGTTAACTCAATTCAGCGTGCTATTTTCAGCACTTCAGGGAATTTACTGGGTACACCCTACAGCTACAGGATGCGGACTAGCGACCTACGGCTTAAAATTTTGCAGCAGACGAAATTCTCTCATATGTTTAATTAATACATATAAATTGAGCGTTTTATAATCTAAAATTGGTTAATTAGTGAGTTTAATCCCGCCCTGCACACATGGATGAGGGTGATGCAGGGTTGTTTTTAGTTAACACGATATTGTTAATCCAACAATCCTCTAAAATGCGACTAGGTACATAGGAGTAACCATTTTTATTCTTTCCGGATATTATTTTTAATATAAATAAAACAATTAACATTGTATTTATCAGTAGCCTCCTTTTTTACCAGTTAAAATTCTTGAATTGTTCAAGCGATTTAACACCTGCTTTATCGTAATATTCTCCACTGTCCGGAGAGCACAATCCAGTTCCTAGGCTACCATCTTAATGAACATTGATTATAATCGAAGGAAAAGCAGATCAAATTCTTTGTCAGCAAAAAATTCATCAGGTTTATCCAACACGACGGAGTCAGAATTTTCTCCACAGAATCGAAATTACCCAGCCTACATAATTATAGGGGGTGTAATCTTTTTGTCCTATTTCACAGGGAAAAAACTCTATGAAAACAGAGAAGCGACACTACAAACATTTCGGAACAGTTGGTCTACGTGGATACACACTGGCTATAAACCTTTTATCGATGGCAGAAAGCTCGGTTGGATCGACCACCGCATGGCCGTCTAGCGTATGCTCTTTGGGTATATAATAGCCCATAATAGATTTTGGGTCGTAGACTGTATATTGCGTCCTATTTTTGGCATACTTCTTAAACAGGTTGTACTCCGTTTTGGCAGCATCCCAACCAAACATATCCAAATAATAGGCTAACACAACCGGTTTATTCCATTGGATGCCACATTCCGGATTGTGGTGTTCGTGTAGCAAACCTAAAGCATGCCCAAACTCATGCAAGGTGGTCGATTTTAAGTAGGCTGCATCAGAAGGATCGTCGGTAAAACCGTCGAAATTCATGGTAGGTTCATTCACGGCTGTCTTTATACTATTTGTTCCTAAGTCTGACCAATTTCCATCGCCTTCCTTAAAAGCAATCCGGATATCTGCCTTCTTTTTGCTTCTTACAGGTAACCACTTAAATTTCAAATTGGCATATTTAAGCCATTCATTTGCATGGTGTCGAACTGTGTCTTGTACAGCACGAGTTACGCACGGATCTAACCTGGGGAAGCCAAGAGTGATCTGATGTGTTCAGTAATGGCGTTTTTAATGACAGCCCAATTTTGTTGGTAAAGAGTTATTTTTTCGGACAGACGGCGTTTATGTTGTTCAAACCAGGCAGCCATGGCCAGAAAAATATGATTTCTTTACGCCCGGCCTGTGCGGGCCTGACAGCGTTCTATGCCACAAGTTTGTTTGACTTCCCGATGATAAACTTCAACAGACCAACGGGCTTCGGTGACAGCACTAATTTGTCCCCGAGTGGGGGTCTCTTGGTTCGTAGCAACATAATCAATGCGACCGTGTTTGGCCACAAACTTGAAGACTGTCACCTAACCATAGCCCCGCAGGTGTACTGAAAGCCCTTCTTCTGGAATATCAAGTGAGGCTAATTTTACGTTACGATTAACTATCCGGTTCTTTCTCAACGTGGTGACCCCAATCCAGCCAGGAGAACGAATGGCGTTGAGATTATCTAAACTTGAATACCACGCATCCATCACCACCGCTTCAGGACTTATGCCCCTCGCTTTTGCCAGTTTGAGCATGTCGCAAAAATGCGAGCTTTTTGTTTTTCCGGCGGTCTCTTTGTCGTCAATTCGGTAGTCAATAGGCACTGACTCTCCCGTTTCAAGACCCCTGCCACAGCAGATTAACCAAACCAATACCTGCTATAGCAGGAGCCGTATAAGTTGATTATGAAAATCAGAAATAACATATTGATATTAATTAATATTTATTAACAAAAGTGATCACGTTACATGGCGCCTGCTATATCACATCATGTTCATTACCAGAATATTGATAATGAAACAGCTCTATCTTCTTACTCCGTTTTTTTGCTAGCACAGTATCAGCCGCAATCAGTAAACAAGGCGCTCCCCGCTCAATCGAGGGCGCGACAAGGTGCCACAACTCTTTGGGACGAAAACAGCGGCTCTTTAACCTGCGAATTACGCTATCATGGGATACCCTCGACGGGCTCACTTCTGACAACGCCAGACTAGAATATCTCACACGACTCGCTTGTAAAAATGCTTTATAAAGGTCTTTCGTACAGGGATAACCTGACATCTCATTACCATTCTTATCTTTTTTTCTACTCTCCTTTTACCATCATTTATTACAGTGCGAAACTCGTGACATCGTCCAAATCAGCGGTAACAGCTACCGATTAAAGGGAAAAAAAACAGTTGGAATTGTACCTATCACCGATCTGGAAAAGCACTCATTTTGGGATGAAAAATAATCAGAGTGGGTCAATTTTATATTGCCGTTTTTACCGGGTTAGTGGGTCAAAATTCGATTGCTGTTGACACTCAAGGGTAGGATTTCAAATCCGACCCTTTGAAAAGGCTTACGGGTGAATTCACCCTCGGCATTTCAAATGCGTATGGCGCTAACACCGTAACCCAACGTTATCTTTTCGATTATTTATTGAGCCAAACAAACCTGGGTAATGTACGCCTGCAAGCCCACAATTTGCTGCGTGACAATTGCTATTCCTTCCCGGAGACGGAAATAATCGTTGATAACGGTGTCGTCAAGTCAGACACCGGTAGCATCATCCAGGCGGGTGGCCGTGGGGGTGTCGGGCAATGTTTCACAGCGGGCAGCGAGCTGAGTTTTACCATCGGTTAATTCTCGGGTGTGTTTGTTATCGAGCACGGCTATTTGTTGGTGTTGCTTCTGCGTTGTTTGGAGCGTGATAAAGAGGTTATCGCGCTCATCCCTTATCGTTTTGATGACGCTGTCTTTTTTTGCTGATTCAGTATGGTAATAAACAGCCACCAGACTGACGAGCAGAATGAGACTCATCAGGATAAAAAATGAATCGGTTAAACATCGAGTCCTCAACAGGTGAGTTCACTTTCTTGCGCTCGTCTCATTACTTGACCCGCACAGTTATTAGCTCGAATGCGACAATCTTTACCGCCATCAAATGGCCAGCGTTTGATTTCTGCACAAGCACCGTGGTAGTCACCGGCATTCAATTTTCGATAAAAAGTCGACGAGAAGCATTTACTTGCACCGATGTTATACGGACAAAATGAAGCAATACCGGCTTTCTGGGCGTCGCTTAACGGTACCTGAACATGACGTTCTACCCAGGCGATCGCTTTATCTACCTCAAATTTGTTAACTTGCTCGCATTTTTTTGCACTGAGTTGCAGGCTTTGCCTCACCGGCTTGTCATCAACTCGTGTCGCACCGCGGCAAATTGTCCACACATTCGCGCCGTCTCGGTAAGCTGTCAGCCGATTGCTTTCTTTTTCATGCAGAAATTGAGCAAGGATGGTTGTCGCTGTCGCTCCTGCCAAAATAAGTCCCAGCATGGGTTTGCTTAGCTTACTCATTTGCCTGTCCTGCTCTTGCGCTTATCTTCTTTAATTTTGAAATATAAATTCGTCAAATACGTCAGCACAGCCAGCGAGACGCCCGCGAGTACGCCAATGGCGATCCATTGTTCCGGGCTGTAGCTGTTTAGCAAACCATTCAGGATGCTACCGGCAGAAGCACCATAGGCCGCGCCTGTCGTCAGTTTTTCCATTGTCATTTTCGTCTCTCAGTGGGGGGAGGCGCTAAAATAGAAAAAGGCCATGTGATGCGCAGCCCTAAATAAGCGTTTTTTGCAAGCATGTTACAAAAATATTCCGTATAACGTCTCTTTGTATTAATACGTAAAGATACGTCATGATTATATTGCTAAACGTAAATATACTATTTGAAAGAAGAGTTTTTTTGATTAAAAGCGGTTGGATTGGTATTATACAATACCTTTAATCATCACCTATTAAATATAAATAAATCTAATTAAATTTTTCATTTAATTGTATAGCACTCTATTTCAGATCATGTATTCAATAGGTTGTTAAGGTATCAAAAGTAGTATTCCCTTTCAATGAATGTGCCAATCACCTTATCGTGCATTTTTTCGGATTTTGAGTAATCTATGGTTTTACGATTGAATCGTTTAAGTCGCATTCTCAGTGTTAAATTTTTTTTCTGTCCTTTGCGTATAAAGCTTGCCGGTGATGTGATTGGCAGAAGGTAAGATAGAATAAGCCGTAAAATTATCTGTACAGAAGAAGGCCACCTGAAAAGGGGCTAACAGGTCAAGGAGTCTCTGTAGCGTTGAGGTATCTCGTCGTCCGAAAACATGGGCGATGATCCGCTTAAATAGGGGCTCCCAGGCATACCACAGCCATCGCTGATTTTTTTTGTTCGCTACAAAAGACCCCTGTTCATCCACTTCACAGATAATCTTAATTTCAGCTTTATCAATGGGTAAGTTGGTTACATTGCGGGGGGGTGAGTTTTTTAAAATGCGCATCACCGCATTAATACTGATAGATAGCACGCTTGCAGTGTCTCGAATACCTAAATTATTCATCGCTATATCAACAACTTGCTCTTTAATCCCCGCTTTGCAGGCCGTATAAGAATAATTCAGTTGAAAGGTGCATTTGCAGGACAGGCAACGAAAACAGGGGTGTCCGCCACTTCCTATCCCCTATTTTTTCACGTCACTCGTTTCACCACAGTAGCGGCAACGAACTTCTATTTTTGCCACCGGCGATTATCCTGCAAAAACAGAAATTCTAACAGAGAATAAACCTATTGAATACATGACCGCTGCTTGGAGCCCTCCGTTAAGAGCTTTGCATTGAGTACTGGCTCAAATTTTTTGCAAAAATCATCCAGTAAGCAATAAAGTTCGGTAATATCGTTCATGAGTGCCTCGCTATTTCGTGATGAATAATGTCCGCAAACATCATTGTCTTGAAGTACGAGGCACTTATCTATTCTTGAGCAAAAAGTTAGAGAAAATAAACGTCAATTCCTTATCCCGAACTCAGGTTACCAATACACTGGCGCGTTCGAAAAAAGGTAGTGTCATTTTCATCCATTAACTCCTGAAATCCGCATTCATTTAGCTCCAAAATGAAATTATTAATAGAGGGCGGATATTACCACAAAAGTGCTTTATACCCTTTGCCTTTGAAGCCGCCGCGTTGTTGGCTGCAGGCATATGTGCATTTCATTTGCCTAGGCGGCGTAATATAAATTAATAATACTAATAATATAAAAGAATATTTTTTTTGCCATTACTTATCATTTTCAGTTAGCTTAAGAAAATTATTGAATGACATTGATCATCACGAGTCGCCCTACTTACACCTTATTTTATAACAATATTGTTAGGAAAATAATTATGCCAGATACTCATGCCACAGACACCGTTACTCCCGCAGCTGATACAGCCGTTGCCAACGACACTACCGTTCACTATAGGGGGCAGGAGGCTACTGCGATTGCTGGTTTTATGGCATCAAAGGATTACCCTCGATTTCAGCAGCAATATCAGCAGGCGATTGATAGTATTGTCGCATTTTATAATCAACACGAAAGCGACGAAGAGAAAAAAAGAACAGTAGCCGATAACTTTAATAAATTAAAAATCAAGATCTCCGAAAACAGTGATCAGCATTCAGATAATACCTGGCATCATTATTTTCAAGCCAAAGACTGTTTAGAAAGGATAGTGCAATATTTAACAACAGAGAGTTTAATAACAGAAGGCGGAGCACCACTTAACGTAAAATTAGAAGCTATTCACGATCTCGCTCCGCATGTCATTGTTTGTCCAGAGGGCACCAAAACACACATCTTACATGCAACAATGCAATTAGAGAGTTACTACAACAGCTTGCCGCATAAAGTAGAACAAATCAGACAAACTCTCATCCATGCTGCCATAACAGAATTTATTAGTACCAATAGTGGACCTAACACCCAATTGGGTGAAAGGGCCTGGGTGCAACAGCATAATGCCTATGTCAATAGATTAGCGGAACAATTTGGCATCCCTACCATTCAGGACCAACATACTGACCCTATCAATATCACGCGAGAAGATCTCCTTGCCTGTCAGCAAAAGATTAATAGCGTCTTAACGCTCCATGCTATTACCTATCAGTTAGCGAAAAATTTGCTAGATAATCTTGAGGATATGCTGCTGAATAAAGATATTGACAGGCAGACTAACCGGTTTATTGATCCTGACATTATTCCTGGCACCTTAGCGGGTCTCGAAAAAAATTATGGTGAACTTGAGAGCGCCTCGTTATTTGAAGAAACTGAAGATTATCGCTACCAGCTACGATCCGAGCCGATACTATTACAAATAGACATCGCTAAAAAATTACTGGCGAGTTTACCGCCAGAAAAATTACAACAGATGGGCTGGTCAATAGAGACGCTGACAGATGACGGCAAAGGAGTGACGATCAAACGCATCGATACTCTTTTTTGGAAAGAAATCACAGCAGAAGAGGTCACTGAAACGCTTGAATTAAGCTTGTCTGATATAAAAGGTTTACATAGAGCCCTTGTGGACAGAATAGCGCCGGAACAATTGATCCGTATCTTGGCAGGCGCCTCTGAGCAGGATGCAGAATTTCTCACCCGTATCGATCCTCGCAGCTTATCAAGCGCCAATAGCAAAGAAATTGAATCTTTTTTCACAAAAATGGGGCCGGAAGCCAGTGTTTTTTATGCCACCAAGCACAGTGAATGGTTTAAGCGATTGGGCAGCAATCCTTTACTAAAGGTTTTTTTAGCATGGCCGGTCGATCAAATAATGACTACCTCCACTGCTCTCTTCCACGGATTTAACCAAGAACAAATTAGCGCGCTATTTGCGAAATTAGGTGTAAAAGGCATTGATTATGCGAAAAATAATCTCGCATGGTTCAAAAAACTGCCTGTCAATCCATTATTACCGGCCCTGTTAACACTCCCTAAAGATCAACTGTTCAACACGGCTACCGATCTATTGCACGGCATGACGACGCCACAACTTGCTAATTTTTTCTTAAGACTCGGTGGCGAGCGTGGTATGGATTATGTAAGGGATAAGAAGACATGGTTTAAACGCTTAAGATACAATCCATTGATACTGGCTCTATTAACATTACCCATTGAGAAATTGGTTCAGGTCCACTCTTATTTTTTTGAAAATATAAGTTATTTAAGGGCTAAAGATTTTTTTTCCAAATTAGGTCCTCAACAGAGCCTCGAATATGTAAAACGCAATCCAGGATGGCTAATTGATCTATCCTATGGCGGGGCTATTCTTAACCCCTTGAGGCTGAACCCGGTAATCCCGACGCTGTTAACCCTCAACGGTGAAGAACTGTTACAGACTGTTATTCCTGGCAATCTGAAACAGATTACAGAAACAGAACTCAACCAGTTATTTGTTAAATTGGGGCCCGCTTTGGGCATTGAGTATGCAAAACGTCATCCAGCGTGGTTTGAGACATTGCCTATTAACCCGCTGCTGCCGGTTCTTGCGGATCTGTCTGATAACGAGTTAATAAAAATCCCGCCAGAGGTGTTTTATCCGATGACCGCTGAAGCCATCAGCGAATTTTTCCAGCATCGTCAACCGACTTCTTTGTCAGCGGATTATATCAAGCGCTACCTTGATCCGTTCCAAAATCAGCAGGGGGGTGGCGATCATGTGCAAATAAACGCGTGGGGACAAGGAAATCATCCCTTTAGAGAATTCCTGTTAAACATAGTGATAATAAAAAAACAAGCGACTATGTTTGAAGCGGATTCTTTTTACTCTCCTCTTAAGCAATTATTGATCGCGGCGATTGAATTTGACGATGAGGCTACTACCCGTTCACTCTTACTAAGAACAACGGAAACGGAAACGGATGATGAAAATATAAAAGAAAGATTAGGGCTAGAACAAAAATATTATGGTCATCATAAAAATCCTTTATTTTTAGCCTTGGAAAAGAATCGTACCTGGTTAGTCACCGAATTGTTATTGCTGCATCCACTCAAGGATTATCAAGATCATGGACGATATCACGTCCTTTCCTACCCGATACAATTCAAAAATGTGGAGATCCTCGAGGCGTTGTTGCTTGCGGGTGCTGATGCAAACGAGAAAGATGCACTGACTCAGCGTCCACGAATTGAAGAAGCGGTGTTATCCGGGGATCCACGTTTGGTAAGGGTACTTTTACAGCACCAGGCAAAAGATGAGGCAGGTAATGCTTTGCTGCTCGCCATACGGCAGGGAAATAGTGAGATGGTACAGGCATTATCGACCATAACCCGGCCGAATCCTCCCAGCTCGCTTTATGATGAAGCACTAGCTGCCGCCAGAATCTTGGCAGATCCCGCCACGTCAGCCGTCATCATTGCCGTCCTTGAGCAACACACCCAACAATTATCTCATTCGCACTCTGTGGAGCCGCCGGATCTGTTTCAGCATGTGGTGACCTCCCTTGAGTCAATACAAGGCGAAAGGGCACGTAAAAAACAATTTATTGAACTATCCATACAAGATAACTTGGATCGATTACATCAGACATCGGGCACCCCCCAGTTAGAAATTGCATTTAGACTGAAACAGCAAATTCACGCTTATCTCAGCCAACAGCGCGATCCTCTACGCCATAGCACCTTATTAACGTTGGATAGCCAACTCAATCGTGTTCTCTTTACTGGAGAAATGTCACCTTTCGAAACAGAGATGCACCACATACTATCAAAAGACCCGGCATGGTTAGCCTATATCTATCAATCTGTACATAATGAACCCTCTTCTTCCCGTGCAACCTTAATGGCTTTTTTCATTGCGGCAATAAAACATGAACACTACCTCAATCTAGGGGGTTTTCCTGAGCCGGTACCGTCCAACCAACAATTAGTGTTTAATGCCACCTTCCATAGCTCTTTGGAAAACATGAATTCAGAAGAGTTGGATCATTTTATCTCTCAGTTGCGACAAGATCAGCAAAGTGGCGAGTTGCAAAAAATCAAGGTTGATCGTAGCAAGAAACAGCTGCACATCGGCTACAGTTATGACGAATTAGTTTTTCTAGCAGAAAAATATGAGATCATCCGTTCTATAAAAAGGAAGTGGTTCTCCTATTATGATTCTTATTCTGGTGTTGATAGCGATGCTGATTATAAATATCTACAGGATCATGGTAATCCAACTTATATACACCAGCGACAGCGAGAACAGTTAACACAGATCAAAGAAAGCTATGACAGCCTTTACAGTGCTGACTTGAACACCTGGGATAGCCATTACACAGGGCAAGGGCGTCTCCAGCTTAATCAGCAACTGGCTCAACAAGCGGATATTAACGGGCAACTGAGACTTCTGCTTGATCAACGGCAGGGATTACTGCTGGGTCGCGCGGATGATTGGAGAAGAAATAGTGGCATCCCTGAGTTTATTATTCACCACCTAGATACATTGAAACAGCAGGGGGTATCGACACTGTTTCTGGATCTGCCTAATACCAAACTCGTTTTATCGCTGATTGATGATTACCAACGCACCAAGAGGATGTCGCCGATATTGCGTAAGATACTGCGTAATAATGGCACTGAAACGCTTTTTAGCGCCGCCAGTGAAAAAGGGATGACCATTATTCCTATGGGCAAAAAAATTGCCCGCTACAGCATACATGAATATGCTGTGGCTAATAATGTGGCGATGCAAACGTTAACAGGGTTGCCAACGGGGGAAAAATTCATCTTTTACGCAAGTGAGACTTATTTACGGCCCCTACCGGGAGCAGGCCGTTTTTTACCCAGTATTGCCCATCGCTTAAACTTGCCGGTATTGGAAATCAATGCTAACCAGGGGTTATCAGTCAAAGAGGAGCCTTTCCGTAATCGAAAAGTCTTTAGCAATCCCTCAGCGTTCTATAAGTATGACATAGGGGCGTATTTAAACAGTAATGAACTGAGCTTAGGCGTAGGTCACGCGGCTGAGCGCGATAATGCCGCTGACTGGATTAGGCCGATGGTCGATAGGCAACAGGCCGCCGCAGAGGAAGTCCGTAAAAGTCGCGTGATTATTCAGCTAGAAGAAGACAGGGTGACGCGGCGTGCCGTAGAGGAGCTGGCCGGTAAACACCCGGATGAGACGGTGATTTATCAACGCGATCAGCAAGGCAACCTGCATTTGGTGTACGGTAAACCGGTTGATCTACAAGGTGATCTGAACCTGGTGTTGGTCGGCCATGGGCGTGGGGGTGGCGATGATGCTCACAATAATACCACGCTGGCGGGCTATAATGCGGCCGAATTGGCGGGGGTCACGCAACAAGTCTATGACACCTTGAGTGACAAACATGTTGTCCATGGCCCGATGGATAAGCTGATTTTAGCCGGCTGTGCGTTGGTTAACGATGATCAAACCGGGGGCTTTTTATTTGATATGGCGCCAGAATTATTAAAGCCGGGCGCTCCCCGCCCCCGTGAACTGGTTGGCTATTCCGCTGAAATCGGTATCAGTGGGGCTTCGAGTGAAACCGGGAGGGGCCATCGCCACCAGGTGGATCAAGGGGTTGCCGGTGAACCGGCACGTCATGTTCGGGTCAGTTTACAGCGGGATGAAACGGGTACGCGTTATTTACAGCCGGCATCACAAATCCCTCCACGAGAGTCACCAGAATCAACTTTACCTCCCGTGGTTGAAGCTGTGCAAGAGCGTCAGGCGATCACCTCATCGGATAAAAGCTTGATGAAAAGAGTGGACTGGGCGAAGGAGAGGCTAGATCTATCCCGCCTCAGTAGAGAAGTGAAAGCGGAAATCCTACGGCTAGGGGGAACCGAGTTTAGGTTGAAAGGATTTGGCCCCACCGTCGACGGTAAAACCGAGCTTATTTTTGTGCCAAAAGTTAACGCGGAGCAGAGAGGAAGACCCGGCCAGGACAGCACGGCAGTAGAAAAACGCCTGACCAGCGAGAGCGATGTTTTCGTTAGAATGCAAAATAAAATGGGGCAACTCGAGCCAGAAATTGCCCATGTGGATGGGGTCAGTACCATGAATGCGGCCTTTCTGGCGATGAACCTGTTGTCACACCGGGGAGAGCAAGAGGAGTCACCGTGGAAAAAGTTCGTCGGTCGCGCCAATTTAACCCAAATCCTGCATGGATTAGGGCAGGACATGGGGCATCTGGTTAGCACCGTCAACACCTTGAGCGGGGCAGGTGCCAAAGCCGAAGGCATGTTAGGCCGACTCCTCGGAGGGGTGCGTTTCACCCATGCCGGGAGTGTCGTCAATGTGGCGGTTGATATCATCAATCTTGTCGATGCGGTTAAAGATTTGCAACAGATACCCGAGGGGTCGCAAAAAGATTTCGCTGTCACCCGGGTGGCATTAGCCGGGACGCAATTAACGGTGGACGGCACGCTGGCAGTATTAGGGATGGCGGCCGGTTTTTCTCCGGCTGTTGCCAGCGGGATGGCGATAGCCGGGCCACTCAGTGTGCCTTTTGCCGGGGTGATGATAGGCATTAATGCCTTGGTACAGGCACTTTCCTCTAATAATGCGCATTACCAGGTTGAAGTGAGTGAAATTATCGCGCCTTTTTGCCATGCCGCGTCTCAAACTCTCCTCCAGCCCACGGCCATCGCGCAACATGACCCTCGTCATCCAGGGGTGATTTATTTTGAGCCTTATGTGCCGATACAAAAAATGGTCATTAACGGCAACCGCCTCTCGGTGCAGGTGGCCGATATCACGGTTCCCGAATTTAAAAATAATGGCTCGCGTGAACGGACCGGAAGAGAGTTGAGTGCTTATCCCGCTTTTGGTATTGATCCGGCAACCGTTTATCAACAATCTATTGCTCTGCCGGAGAGTGCGCTACTGGTCCTGCCTGCGACGTTAGCCGGGCATTATGGTTTTATGTCTGATACCGGGGCGGCAGGGCGTTTTCAGGGAGCAGAGATATTTAACCGCTTGCATCAACATTATGGTGCCGCGTTTCCTCTCTCGACAGGGTGGTCGGCGCCTAATGACGCGACTTTTATCGCTCAATCCACCACTTGTGTCATAGCATTAGACAGCGGTACGCGTTCTTTCACTTTTCAGCAGGGACAAGCGGTTAAGAAAATAGCCGGCGATGACCATCTGGGGCTGAGAGCCGGGCATTTACCCACCCCGATAATGGATGCTCAACATGCTGAGCTGTTAACCTATGAATTTCAAGGTGCGGGGGAACCACCTTTATCGATCTTGCCGATGACGCACGACACATTACCATCAAAGCGAGCAGTGAAGAGCAAAAACGACACAGCGAACGTTGGGTGTTGGATATCACCCCCGAACTCTCCACCATGACACCTGAAGCGGGTCGCGCGCGGGTGCAATCACAAATAAGTCAATTACGGGTTAGCAAAACGGCGCAAGGGGCGGTACTGACCTTAAAAGGGCGTCCGGTCAATATTATGGGTCCAATACCGGGAGAAATCACACTTCAGCTGCGCCCGATAGAGTTACCGGGTGTAACATGTAAACTCAGTTTATTAGCGGCCGACGCACAAGACAGCCCGACATTTCAGCTCAGTCTGGCGGCAGACTCTATTGAGGCGTTATCGGGCGATAATCTTAATAATATTCAACAGATTATGCAGCGCTATTTCAGTGATAACACCCGCTTTACACTGACACCCCAGGTGCGGGTGACTATCGCGTTGACAGAGGGGGATGTCGCCAGCGGACTGCTTGATTTAACCACCAGGCGCTGGCAAGTGATAGAGAATGATAGCAGTGCCGCTGCCCATCCCCATCTCTATCGCAGTGATGGAACCGCTGTTGCGTTACTCGGCCGGCCTGATGCCCACATCACCAGTGTGGCCCATATCGAATATGACGCAGAACAACAACAGTTCTATGCCGTGGGTATCGCGCATCCCAGAGATAACCCTAAAACGAGTGTCTCCTACCGCTATTATCCTCATTTGCCAGAAAATCAACGCTATCAGCGGATAGAAGCCACCTATATCGATGAAAAAAATGGCAAGGGAGAGCAACCGTTAACACAACTCATTGAGGAAATCCACTCTCAATCCTCGCAAGCGGTTATCCGTGTCAATGCCCCCTTGGAAAGTCTAAGCGTCGAGTATGCCTGGGATGGGCAACCATTTTACAAAAAAATAGAGTGGGAGCAGAATAACCATCACTTTATGGCTGAACGCAACGACAGTGTTAGCAAATCGACACTCACGGTGATCGCCCTGCCTTCACCTACCCCTGAGTTGTTTGCGGTCAGCAGACTCGGCCCTGATTTTTTAGCAAAATGTAAGAATGAATTATCTTCTATTACCCTGTTACTACAAGATGATACCCGCAAAGTCGATTTATTGGGTTTGCCCGTGATCCCGCTGAACGTGTTTGCGCATGTGGAGACAAAAATAGTGGGTGCACAGCCCGACACCACCTTTTTCTTACACAGTGAAACGCTGCCCGGCATCACCTTTAAACTGACTGCCTCGCTGCCGGTAGTAGCCACCGGAGAAATCTGCAAATGGAAGATGTCGTTATATGCTGAAACGCGGGCGGCGTTACAGGGCGAGAGCAGGGCAAAAATAGTACATCTATTACAGCACAAGAAAAATGGCTCTTGGCTATGGGATGTCGGCACATCGGTTCCATACTCGATAGGCAATAACCCTGACGGCGCGGCTGAGGGTGTATTTGAGTTAACCCCGTGGTTAAGCTCAGAGACGTCTGCCGCCACAGTAAGTGAAATACCGGCTGATAGTGCGGGCATGAGGGAGGCGATGAGCGCTTTCGATGGAGGAAATGAGCCTCTAGGCGCAAGAGATGAGGTTCTCCTGCCTTCGCAGCGACCTGATTGGGTGACCGCAAGGGCGCGTTAATTTTTGGCAATAAATGTAAAAGTGATCCTTGATGCGATTGCCCTGATCATCATATTTTCATCAGGATATACTCTGCTAATGTTTTTTATATAGCTATGCACTTTAATTTTAGTTAAAATTAAACAAAAAAGTCGATGAGAAAAAGATGAGGTATTCGGTTGATTTTCAGCGAAAAGTCCTCAGTGTTCGAGAGTAGGAAGGCCTGATTATAAGAGCCACCGCGAAGCGTTTCCACATAGGCACGGATTCGCTAACGCGTTGGCTGAGGCGAATAGAGCCGTAGCAGTCTGGCTCGCGTCGGCGCAAGATTGACAAAAAAGCCCTGGTCAAAGATGTTGAGCGTTATCCAGATGCTGACCAACGGGAACGTGCGGCCCGTTTTGGGGTGTGTACGAAATCCATTTGGCAAGCTTTGAAAAAATGGGGCATCACCTATAAAAAAAACCTGCGTCATCCCAGGGCATCCGAAGACGCACGGCACAGCTTCCAGAAAAAGAGAGACGGCTATAAAGAGCAGGGAAAATCGTTGGTTTATCTTGACGAAAGCGGTTTCGCAAAAGATATGCCACGAATCCATGGGTATTCTCCGCGAGGTCAACGCTGTTTTGGCGTTCAAGATTGGCAGGCTAAGGACCGCACTAACGTGATTGGCGCCTTATTGGGCATGGTGTTGATGGCGATAGGCCTGTTTTCCAGCCCGGTTAACAGTGATGTCTTTTACGCCTGGGTCACACAACTGCTCCTTGCATATTATCATCAAGAAGATCACTCAATAACCCCTGTGTCAGTCTAGTTGTCGCCTCTAATTTTCCTTAGCAGAGACAATAGACCTCTTCGGAAACTATAGCAGGCGCCATGTAACGTGATCACTTTTGTTAATAAATATTAATTAATATCAATATGTTATTTCTGATTTTCATAATCAACTGATACGGCGCCTGCTATAGCATTCATGTAGGAATGTTGTTAAAAATCTCCTGAACAAGGAGCCCCCATGAAATATGAACAAATAAAGGTATTGGAAGAGGAAAAATTTCGGCGCTTAACCGGAGTTAAACGTAGTACATTTGAAAAGGTGATAAAGATATTGAATGAAGCAGATAAATGTAAGCAAGGGAAAGAAGGTCGGAAACCCAAGCTGGGTTTAGAAGATCGCTTATTAATGGCCCTTGAGTATCTACGGGAATATCGCACTTATTTTCATGTTAGCCGAAGCGATGGGGTGAGTGAGAGCACCTGCTATGAAACGATTAAATGGATAGAAAATACGCTAATAAAGCATCCTGATTTTGCACTCCCTGGACGCAAAGCTTTATTAAAAAGTGATAGGGAGTATGAGCTCGTTCTTATTGATGCCACAGAAACGCCGATTGAACGTCCCCAAAAAAACAAAAGCAGTTTTACTCAGGAAAAAAGAAACGACCCACCTTAAAAACCCAAGTGATCGTCGATAAAAAAAGCAAAGCAGTCATCTGTACAAGCTTTACTCATGGGAGGCGTCATGATTTTAGGTTGTTCAAAGAGTCTGGCGTGCGAATACATTCTGAAATCAAAACAGTGACAGATACAGGTTACCAAGGGCTTGGCAAGATCCATTCAAACTCGGCGTTGCCTAAGAAAAAGACAAAGAAAAATCCCTTAACAAAAGAAGATAAACGCAACAATCGTGAGTTATCAAGCCAGCGTGTATTAAACGAAAATGTCCTTGGTATGATTAAACGATTTAAAATCGTATCAGATCGTTATCGAAACAGGCGAAAACGGTTTGGATTACGATTTAATCTGATTGCAGCAATTTATAACATGGAAATTAGATAAATCAGAGTTTCCGAAGAGGTCTATTGAATATCAATCGTGGCACACTAAACTCCTCTTATTGGGTGTTGGAACCGTAATATTACGAGTTTACTCTTCTCTTTCAATTCTTTATTATCAAATGTCAACAGCCTCTAGGGAGAGGATCAAATACAGACAAATCAAACGGACAGATTCTGTCCGTTTAATGGTGATGTCATTTCAGTTTTAAGCGGTTCGTGGTGTGTGTCGACAATGCCTTGTACAGTCACTACGTTCCCAGCGAAAGCCTGATTAATGCGATAATGTGCTGATAGCTTTGGCCTTCTGGGCTGCCACCGTATTGGGCGGTGACACTGGCAATAAATTTTTCTAACGTGGTGTTAAGGCCATTGCCATTGATTCCCATGGAGCCATCTTGTTGTTTGAACGCAGTCACGGATTGGTTACGACAACCGATGAGCGAGACGGTGAAGTAGTCCGCATCATTCGCCACACGGGCATAGTCTCCCCCACCCGTGTTTGACCGTGCATTTTTACCTCCCCACAGACCTGAGCCGTGCCAAAGACCCGTGCTTGGCCGTACACCGAGGCCTGGCCGACAATACGTGCTCTCCCGCATACCCTCGCTTCGCCATATACCTGTGCATCATCACGCACCCAAGCATTTTCATACACCCAAGCTTCATTAAATACGGCTACTTGGCCATCAACATGCGCCTCGTTGGAGACCTGTGCCTTATGGCATACGCGGGCATTGCCGAATATTTGTGCATCATCGTAGATATGTGCTTGATCGAATGCTTGCGCATTATCAGATAACCATGCATTCCCAATCATGTACCCAGCAATTGCCGTCTTGAGAGAGATTGGTTTCTGTTTCAATCCATCCCCCTACCTCACCGGCTTTCACGCCATCAAACGGTTTTCGTGCTGCTATTCGGTACAGCGTGATACCGTCGGTTTGCTGTTTTTCATCGGTTAACATAAATTTTTCCATGTCTTTTTTCCTCCAAAATAAAAAATATTGGCTTCTCACCTCTGTGGATTAACTGAATAACGCCTCTGCTAAGCAGAAGCGGTGATAGCCTTGTTTGTCCGGCGTGTTCCTCGAACTGAAAGTAACCAGGCTCTTGGCATTAGCCGGTTGTACATACTGCCCTGTGGCTTTTTACGTAAAGGGAAGGCCGTCGCTAGAGCCAATCGCCCGATCTACATCTGAGCGAGGTTGAGCACGCACTATTTTTGCGTGATGGCCCCTCTCCGATCAAGACTGTTTTCAATCGCCTCGCGCGAAATAGCCTGCGCTTTACGGCGTTGATGTCTGCGGTATTTGGCATTACCGCCATACATTGCCTTGCGTTTCGATGGTTTGTAAATAATCGTTGCCAGAACTTACCTCTGATTGATTTCTGGATAAGCTGGTTACATGACCTATTCAGAAATCAACGGGTAAACGTAAGGGTGCACTTTGTCAGTGCTATAAATCCCAAATTGTTAAAAAGCGTCCGCCTGGGCGGGGTAAAGCCGGTCTTGCAATTCGCGAATCATTCCGATCTTCATGTGCCTCGGACGGCTACTTCATGGGCTTTCCTTGCCTGCTTCACGTCGGCGTTTGCCGTGTTGATAGACTTAAATATACAGGTAAAAATGTATTTATCAAACAATTAATATTGTATTTGCATTTCGTTTATACATATCTGTTTGTATTTAAAATGAATTTATTTTGAAAAAACTTAGGATTTGACTCATCAGACCTATCGATTAGGTATGAAAAGAGTTGGGTGAATTGTGATCACGGGGAGGACCTAGCTAGCGCTTACGTCGATATATCCTATGTTCAACCATTGTTCCAATAATAGTCACTGGAACTATATCAGATTTGATTGTTGGATAATCGGGATTTAGAGGAATTAATTCAAATACAGCCTTACTATCCATGGCGGTAGTTTGAGGACGATATTTTTTAAATGTAGCTTCATTATCACAGTTTTTAGCAACAACAAACTCTCCAGGACATGGTTCTATTTCAGGATCAACGATGATAATATCCCCTGGTTCAAATTCTGGTTGCATTGAGTCCCCTTCGATTTTCAACGCAAAAGTATTCTCTGAACAATCTCTATCGGTCAGTATGTACTCAAATTCATCTGTCTCATTTAATATATGTGCGTTATACGCCAAAGCACCAGCTCGTATATAACTTATTAAGGGAATCTTCCTTGTTCCCACCTCTGCCAAGGTTTTAACCCCCCCCATGTACTAGCCAAGAAGGGTCACATTGTAAAACCTTAGCTAGTCCAAGAATATTTCTTGGTTTTTTTGTCTTTCCATTTTCGATGGCTTCTATAGACTGCTGAGATGTTTCAGCAATTTTTGCAACTTGAGTTTGAGTCAAGTTCAACTCTAGCCTTCTAGTTTTCACTCTATTTGCAAGGCTCATTATTATTCCTCGGTTAACTACTTTATATCTTCACAAGAAATTCTGTAATTGAAAAACATGTATATTTGTATATTAATACAATTAATTTTGTGGAGGATAACAACGGAAACTATCTCGGAGAGAATCAAAAAAAGATGCTCTGACCTTTGTATGACCCATATATACCCGTGATCAATGAAGATGCTTGATTTTGAAGTCGATAAGGATCATGCTCATAGCCATGAAAATAGAGCTGACTGCTGACCAGAAAATTACCCTCGAAGCCCAACATCGTCAAAGCCATGACCGCCGTGTCTGTGACAGGATCCGGTGTGTTTTGTTGTCCGCAGACGGCTGGACTCCCCCTATGATTGCTCACTCACAGCTCATTAATGAAACCACGGTGCGGCGCCACCTTACAGACTATCATAAACTCAACAAGCTCAAGCCTGAAAATGGCGGCTCCGATGGCTATCTCAATGCGGAACAGACCACGTCGCTGGTTGAACATCTCACCCAGCCGCTCTACCACCACAATCACCAAATTGTGGCGTATATCGCTGGACGCTGGAACATCACCTTTACCGTATCAGGTCTGTATAAAGGGTTGAAGCAGCATGGCTTTAGCTATAAAAAGCCGAAAGGTGTTCCGCATAAATTTGCCGTTGAGAAACAGCAGCAATTTATAAAGACCTACAGCGAATTGAAAGACGCCGCGGGTAATGACCCCATACTGTTTATTGATGCCGTTCATCCGACACAAGCCACCAAAATAAGCTACGGCTGGATACGAAAAGGCCAGGATAAAACGATAGAGACCACCGGGAGCAGAACGCGGTTGAATATCATGGGAGCCTTGAACATCCAGAATGTGGCTAACCCCATAATCCGTGATGATGAGACGATTAACAGCGAAAATGTGGTTCACTTCCTGTCTGCCATTCGCGCGCATTATCCCATCACGACAACGGCACATGTGATCCTCGAGGGTGCAGGCTATCACCGTTCACAGCTTGTGCAAGACGCCGCGCTTACGTTGAATATCCAGCTTCATTACCTTCCGCCGTATAGCCCGAATCTAAACCCGATAGAGCGATTGTGGAAGGTGATGAATGAGCAAACACGAAACAATAGATATTACCCATCTAAACAGAGTTTTAAGAACGATATCTTAAACTTCTTTGAGGTGAAGCTACCACAAATGGCAAGTTCTCTGGTATCTCGCTTAAACGATAATTTCCAGGCGCTAAATCCTGCATCTTGATTTCACTTGGGTATAGAACTAGCGATAAAGGTTGGAATTAAGCAGCAATCAATTCAGCAAATAGAGTCAGGGGCTACAAAACGCCCAAAATTTCTATTTGAAATAGCTAAAGCTCTTAACTGTGATCCTCACAGGCTTATTTATGGAAGAACAAAATTCGAAGTAGCTTGAGGAGTATCAATCTCGCTTTAAAATTTTAGTCCATAGAGAAATTATTACCGACGGAAAAAATAAAGCGACCTAGCACAATCATTACCATTAACTATCTCATAACTAAACAGTAAACATAACTAATCTGAATTCGGGATAAGCCGACTATTCTATAATGTGACGATATTTGAGCAGTTCAGAGCGAATTTTGGTTTGGATGGTGTAAGGTAGTAAGCAACGCAGTGTGCTCGACAGATACCGTCTTGATTACGTCTTTGCAAGCGCTATTTTTGTATCAAAAGGGAGACCTGATTTCAGCACGCCATAGGCCAGTTGGAGTAATTTACGCATTGCAGCACAGACACCGACTTTTCCCCCTTTATTTCGTTTTACCCATCGTTCCCATTGAGATTTTATTATTGGGTTGTAAGTGATGGAGCTAAGGGCTGGCATATACCCAAGTGAAATCAAGATGCAGGATTTAGCGCCTGGAAATTATCGTTTAAGCGAGATACCAGAGAACTTGCCATTTGTGGTAGCTTCACCTCAAAGAAGTTTAAGATATCGTTCTTAAAACTCTGTTTAGATGGGTAATATCTATTGTTTCGTGTTTGCTCATTCATCACCTTCCACAATCGCTCTATCGGGTTTAGATTCGGGCTATACGGCGGAAGGTAATGAAGCTGGATATTCAACGTAAGCGCGGCGTCTTGCACAAGCTGTGAACGGTGATAGCCTGCACCCTCGAGGATCACATGTGCCGTTGTCGTGATGGGATAATGCGCGCGAATGGCAGACAGGAAGTGAACCACATTTTCGCTGTTAATCGTCTCATCATCACGGATTATGGGGTTAGCCACATTCTGGATGTTCAAGGCTCCCATGATATTCAACCGCGTTCTGCTCCCGGTGGTCTCTATCGTTTTATCCTGGCCTTTTCGTATCCAGCCGTAGCTTATTTTGGTGGCTTGTGTCGGATGAACGGCATCAATAAACAGTATGGGGTCATTACCCGCGGCGTCTTTCAATTCGCTGTAGGTCTTTATAAATTGCTGCTGTTTCTCAACGGCAAATTTATGCGGAACACCTTTCGGCTTTTTATAGCTAAAGCCATGCTGCTTCAACCCTTTATACAGACCTGATACGGTAAAGGTGATGTTCCAGCGTCCAGCGATATACGCCACAATTTGGTGATTGTGGTGGTAGAGCGGCTGGGTGAGATGTTCAACCAGCGACGTGGTCTGTTCCGCATTGAGATAGCCATCGGAGCCGCCATTTTCAGGCTTGAGCTTGTTGAGTTTATGATAGTCTGTAAGGTGGCGCCGCACCGTGGTTTCATTAATGAGCTGTGAGTGAGCAATCATAGGGGGAGTCCAGCCGTCTGCGGACAACAAAACACACCGGATCCTGTCACAGACACGGCGGTCATGGCTTTGACGATGTTGGGCTTCGAGGGTAATTTTCTGGTCAGCAGTCAGCTCTATTTTCATGGCTATGAGCATGATCCTTATCGACTTCAAAATCAAGCATCTTCATTGATCACGGGTATATGCTGCATATTATCATCAAGACGATCACCGAATAACATTGATGGAGATCACTCAATAACCCCCTATGTCAGCATAGTTGTCGCCTGTTAATATTAAGGAGAACACCATGCCCGCAAACCCCGTGCCTATCAATATCAAGCAACAAGGGTTGCTCTGGTTTCAACCTCCGTATAATTGGTCTGACCGGCAAATAGCTAAAAAGCTAGACGTGAGCCCTTCCGTTGTTTCAAGATGGAGAAACGAGTTAATGAATGATGGCCTGTTATGTGAAGATGAGTGGTTTTTAAAGAATAACGAAGGTTGGTCCCCGAGCAGCGCTTTGCGGTGGTCCTCGAAAGCGCAGTGATGTCTGAAATTGAGCTGGCGGAATACTGTCGGCATAAAGGATTGTTTGTTGAACAGGTTAAGGAATGGCGAACGATTTCGACCCAGGCACATGAGCTGAAAGCCCTAAATAATCATAAAGTTGATAAGGTCGTCAAAGAATACAGACAAAAGGTCCGTGAACTTGAAAAAGAACTCGCCAGAAAAGAAAAGGCGCTTGCGGAAACCGCAGCCCTACTGGTAAACAGCGAGGACGCCTGATCCCTCTCCCGGAGCGGCATAAAATAATTGATATGCTCAGAGATGCGATGCAACAAGGGGCTCGTAAGGCGCCGGCATGCTAGGCCCTTGGGATTTCAGTCAGAACACTGCAACGCTGGAACAACAACCGTCACAACTCCCCCTGGCCGACAAACGGTCAAAGGCAGTTCGCAATGCCCCCAGTAACAAATTGTCTGATGCTGAACGACGGCGGATCATAGAAATCTGTAATTCGCCAGAGTTTGCGAGTTTCCTTCCGAATGTAATCGTCCCGACGCTTGCTGACAGGGGAATTTATATCGCATCTGAGTCTACGTTTTATCGGGTGCTCAAAGCTAACAAATTGTTCACTCCTAGATGTCGAGAGAGAAGTTATAAGCGCCCATGCGCACAAAAAACGACAGCACCGAATCAAGTATGGTCCTGGGATATCAGTTATTTACCAACACCTATAAAAGGCCGGCATCTTTACCTCTACATGATGATGGACATTTTCAGTCGGAAAATTGTGGGGGCAGATGTTTTTGAACAAGAATCCGGCGAACAGGCTGCAGAGCTACTGCAACGATGCATCTGGAGAGAAAAATGCGCTGACAAAAAAATTATTCTTCACTCAGCTAATGGTAGTCCCATGCGCAGTTATACCCTGTTGGCGAAAATGTGCGATCTGGGGGTAATTAGTTCATATTCCCGCCCGCGAGTCAGTAATGATAACCCTTATTCTGAATCATTGTTTCGAACGGTGAAATATTGCCCCCAGTGGCCGGCCGAGGGTTTTACCTTGCTCAATGATGCCAGAACCTGGGTAACCCAGTTCGTGGACTGGTACAACCTTGAGCATAAACACAGTGGTATCAAATAGGTTACTCCAGATGAGCGTCATAGGGGAGCAGACAGAGAAATATCAGCCAAACGGAAAGCCGTCTATGGATTAGCTCGAGCTAAAAAACCCGAACGTTGGAGCAAAGGCTGTCGTAACTGGAATTTTATTCATGAAGTGATGCTGTATCCGGAAGCAAATGCTGCATAAAATTAGAAATAAGGCGACAACTAGCTTGAAAAACAGCGAAGAATGTGTACGGAATATCGCGCTCTCGCTCACTCTCTCATTGCTAAAAAATCGATAAGCTCCTTTGGCCTGTGACCAGGAGCCATGACAGCTTGGATAAATTGAACCTGACGCTTTTGATGATAATAAGCCCGCTGTTTCAAAAAAACGCTCTTTAAGGCGTTTATCTCCGAAATCAATTTGATGAAATTCTTCCCGGATCCACTCATTCCCATTACCCGTTACTGTTTTCATGTGCCTGTTTCCTGATTTACCTTGCTCTTCTTTACTATTGACTCTACCAATAATCCAATTCCACCTGAATCATTTTTCATTCAACGTTGTGGGTAAAAGTGAGACCTCAATCCTATCGAACACAAATGGGCTCAAGCCAAAGCACTTCGTAGAAAGCAACAATGTCACATTGACTCTCTGTTTTCTTATGACTTTATTTAAATCAATTTATAAGGCCCCTGCTATATCTATTGAACTGGAGGCTTCAGGATCGACGGTTTCTGAAGTAGAGGGATTTGGTATAATAATACTGGATAATATCTGTTTTTCATATTTACACCACGCAAAATACCAAACTCATTTCAGAAAAAACCTTGCTAACTGTGCCATATGATTATTTTGACTCACTGCGATGACCATTTTTTAGTAGATAAAACAAATTATTTTTATATGTTTCGTATCTATAAAATAGAGTATAGAATGATATTTTCTACTGCAAAACATCGTAATTTGTTACTTAAACATTTTTTTAGTTGAAAATTTTGCTTAATTCATTTGATTTCTAATACAGATGCTCAGGTTATTTTAATAATATTTACAATGCAAAAAATTCAAGCTTATCTTAAAAACTATTCTGTTATTAATATGGTAGAAAAAATAAATAAGAAATAATGAAATCGTTTTACGGTAATATTTTTATTCCAATTTATTGATGTTTCCATCAGAGTTTTTTACAGTTATGGAAACAGTGGATAGCATTTTATTCAGCCATGAATACCTCAACCATCTTTGATAAATTCAGTCAGACATTTATTATCTGCATTACAAAAAATGGGTAATAGGACGGTGTTGAAATGGTATTTATTTGGTACCGATTCATTTAGCGCAACATGTTTAATAAACCGATAATAGATTACATATCAATGGTATTAATACGACACAAGAATATTTTAGATCTGTCTAAAACGTTATAACTGATTGATATTACTGGTGGGTCGTGCAGGATTCGAACCTGCGACCAATTGATTAAAAGTCAACTGCTCTACCAACTGAGCTAACGACCCGCTGCTGCTTCATATCGACAGGAACAAACTAATCATCCTGCGCGCCACTCTTGACTAGGGCGATGCATGTTACCAATTTATCTTGGTAGTGCAACTTAAATTTCCTGAAAAGCTTTAATTTTTTGCTATTTATTTAATTATGCGCAAAATAACACCCATTTAATTTGTTTTTCAGTTTATAGGCTGCCATCAAAGCAAGTTCATAGCCTAGTACAGTAGCAGTTTTTGATAATACAAAGAGGCTAAAAAGAAGCCAATTTCTTCTGTGCTTCTGCGGCTGCCTGGCTATTAGGGTACTTTTTAATCACTTGCTGATAAACCGCCTTCGCTTTGTCGGTTTGTTTTTTATCCTGCATAATCATACCCACCTTAAGCATCGCATCTGCACTTTTTGCTGATTGTGGGTAATTCTTAACCACGAATGCATAATAGGAAGCAGCGATATCTTTTTCGCCTTTATTATTATAGTACAACTGCCCCAACCAATAATTGACGTTAGGTAGATAAACTGATTCTGGATATTGAGTCAAAAAATTTTCAAATGCTACAATAGCTTGATCATATTGTTGTTTTTCCCGGGAAGAAGTGGCTTGTTTGTAAGCATTCTCGTCATCATTCACAGGTATCTTTGTATTGCTGGCAGCCTCCGGAACCACAGTACTCTTAGCACTGGTGTCAGGTTCTGTATTACCCGGTATTTCTTGCCCTATTAGACTTTCTGCCCGTTGAGCCATCTTTGGCTGCCCAACGATCTGGTTGAGTTGATACTGGTTATTCTGGATTTGACCCCGCAAACTTTCAATATCGCGTTGCGAATCTGACAGTTGCTGTTGTAATTGGGTTAATAATTGGCTGTGCGCATTAACAATACGTTCCAGCTGAGTGACATGATCTTCTAACGATCCCGAGCCAACACCACTGATCGACGCTTCGGCTGTAGCGGCCGATGGAACCGCTACGCCAAAAAGTAACGACAAACTTAGCAAATAGCATCTGCAGTTACTGTTCATCTGATTCTCTTAGTAAACCAAAACTGCGCGACGGTTTTTCGCGTATGCCTGTTCATTATGCCCCAATTCCGCTGGTTTGGCTTTACCATAAGAGACGATAGAGATTCGATCCGCAGATACACCTTTACCTTGCAGGTACATTCCAACAGCATTCGCACGACGTTCACCCAAAGCAATGTTATATTCCGGCGTACCACGTTCGTCCGCATAGCCTTCAACAGTTACCTTGAACTTCGGATTATCCCGCAGGAAATTGGCATGTTTGTTCAGCATATCCATGAAGCCAGCATTAACATCATATTTATCAAGACCAAAATAAACTGTCTTATTTGCTTGCAGTTCTTGCATTTGCAAACGTGCCTGCTCTCCAGAGGACAAACTGCTAATATTTTCGCTACTCATGCCGGAGTCAGAACCCATAGCCGATTGATCATTATCAACCTTTTTATTAGAACTACAAGCGGCCACAGCCAGAACAGGTAATACCAACATCAACCCTTTTAGCATTTTGTTCAGTTGCATTTTTTGGATCCTTTAATTTTATAGTTTGCCATAGATTATATGTGCATCACAGATACGGCGACCAGGCAGGAAATTTGACTTGTCCATCGGTTGCCGGAAGACTCGCTTTGAAACGTCCATCAGTCGATACCAGTTGTAACACTGAGCCTAGCTCCTTGGTCGAACTATAGATTACCATGGTACCGTTAGGCGCGATACTGGGCGTTTCATCCAGAAAGGTATCCGTTAATACTTGAACGGCTCCCGTTGCCAGATCCTGTTTGACGATGTGCTGAGATCCACTCTTGCTACCCACCATGATCAAAGATTTACCATCAGGGCTAACATCCACATCCTGATTTTGCGATCCTTCCCAGGTAATTCGCTCCGGCACACCGCCGTTAATGTCTATTTTATACACTTGCGGACGTCCACCTTGGTCTGAAGTGTAGGCGAGATGTTGGCTATCTTGGAACCAGCTTGGTTCAGTATTGTTACTACGACTATCAGTAATCTGACTGATGCTACCAGAAGCAAGATTCATCAGGTAAATATTGAGACTACCACTTTTAGACAAAGCAAAAGCTAATTTAGACCCATCTGGAGAAAATGCAGGCGCACCGTTGTGGCGTGGAAATGAAGCAATCGGTTTGATGTTACGATCAGCGAGCGTCTGCATAACCAGAGCAGATTTACCACTTTCAAAAGTAACGTAAGCGATTTTGCTGCCATCCGCCGACCAAGCGGGTGACATCAGAGGTTGAGGAGAACGATGAACAGTGACTTGATTGTAACCATCGTAATCTGAAACACGTAATTCATAGGGAAACTGACTGCCATTACTGGTCTCTACAATATAGGCAATGCGAGTACGAAAGGCACCTTTAATACCTGTTAATTTTTCAAATACCTCGTCACTGGCAGTATGAGCCGCATAACGTAGCCATTGTTTAGTAACTGTGTACTGATTTTGCGCTAAAACGCTACCAGCCATGCCCGAAGTATCGAGCAGTTGATAAGAAACCACATAGCTACCATCAGCACTCGGCTGGATCTGACCGATCACTACGGCATCAATCCCCAGTGTGGTCCAGGCTGTGGGGGTGACTTCAACCGAGCTGCCCGGCTGCTGCGGCATACGTGATACATCGATGGGGTTAAATTTGCCACTGTTGCGCAAATCGGCGCTTACTATCGAGGCAATTTCTTCAGGTGCGATGCCTGGCCCGAGCCATTTAAATGGAATGACCGCGATGGGCCGAGCTGAGTCAACACCCTGGGTGATTTCAATACGCACCTCTGCGTGCAAGATAGTCGCCCACAATATTAAAAATCCTAGTGCTACTCGAGATACTCGCTTCATTTTATCTCCCTTTCTAAGAAAACTTATTTCGCAATAATTTAAAGCGGTTGACCAACTTCCTGCAACACTTCAACGTGTGTACTTAAAGCGTAGAGAAATAACGTAACACAAAGACAACCTGACTAAAATTTCACGGGTGTTTATCAAACCTTATTACGGCTTAAATACAAGCGCAGCATTCTTAAACACCTGGTAAACATCATCATTCGGTGGTTTAGGTATTTTAGCCTGTTTCGCAGCTGCTATCGCTGCCTGACATAAGGCAGGATCCCCCCTTCAGCCGTTACACCCATCAATATACCTTCCGGAGACAATTGAATTCTCAGATCACATTTACGCCCCCGATAAAGATTTGCATCGTAAAATCTGCTTTGAATGGCGGCAGTGATTTGCCCTAAATAGCCATTAATTTCAGATCCCGATGCGCCACTCTTTCTACCTCCACCTTGACCTGCCGCTGCTGCACTACCTTGGGGTACATTTTTTTCTGCTGCCAAGCCTCCCAATAGATCATCCACTTCTGTTGTCCTTGCGGCCTCAGCAGCAGCAGCAACTTTCTTGGCCTCAGCCGCTGCTTTTTGTTTTGCCTCATTTTCTGCTTTTTTCGCCTCAGCCTGTTTTTTTGCCGCAGCAGCGGCTGCTTTTTTCGCTTCTGCCACCGCTTTTTCTCTGGCCTCCGCCGCCGCTTTCAGCATTTTATCGGCTTCTGCTTTTGCCTGAGCAGCCTCGGCCTCCGCCCGTCTTTGTTCTGTTTGCGCTTTTTCTATCGCCGCCGCGGCTTTTTCCTGTTGTTCTGCAAACTGTTTTTGCTGTTCTTCAGCCGCTTGTTTCGCATTTTCTTGCGCCTGTAGACGTTCTTTTTCTAGATCTTTCAAACGTTGCCGTTCTGCTGCCTGTTTTTGCTGTAGCTCTTCAGCCTGTTTCTCAGCTCTTTTTTTATATTGTTGTTGTGCACGTTTAGCTTCAGTCTGTTGCTGCTCTTGACGCTGATATTGCTGTGCAACGGCGCCAGGGTCAACCATCACCGCGTCGATAACAGTACCACTTGCACCAGAGCCACCAATATCAGCATTCTGCGTCGAGGATCCCCAAATTAATAAGGCAATCAATACCAGGTGCAGAATGACCGAAACAATCACAGCCAGCTTCAACTTATGGTTTTGTTCGGTTCCTTTTGTCACATTCGATTTCCAGAAACAAGATTTTAATAATAGACTTTTTGCAAAACTGTAGCGAATGCTGCAAATTCAAGGTGCCTTGCGCGCAGTAACTGCACGGTACATACGAGTACATGAGGATTGCGAGCACCACGTAACGCAGAACTTGCAGCACGGTAGTAGGTTTTGCAAAAAGTCTACGAAGTTATATCGGTTGCGTCATCAAGCCCACAGAAGTAACGCCAGCCTGATGAAGCATATTCAATGCTTTAATAATCTCATCATAAGGTACTTCTTTTGCACCACCAATTAAAAACACAGTTTTCGGATCAGCCTGCAAACGCGCCTGTGCTTCGGCAACCACTTGCTGTTCTGGTAGTTGTTCCATACGTTGATGATCGACAACTAGGGTATATTGACCCACCCCAGAGACTTCAACAATGATTGGTGGATCACCCTTGCTAGACACTGTTTTTGAATCTGTCGCATTAGGTAGATCAACTTCAACACTTTGCGTAATAATGGGCGCTGTCGCCATAAAAATCAGCAATAGCACCAGTAACACATCGAGTAAGGGAACAATATTAATTTCAGATTTAAGCTCGCGACTTTTACGGTTTGATGCTCGTCTCATGTGCCCCCGCCCCTCACTTATTAGAACCTGTTAAAAATCTATTGCGTAGCACGTGCAAAAGCTTGGCGATGCAGAATAGCGGTGAATTCTTCCATAAAATTATCGTAGTTCTGCTCAATTTTATTCATGCGTTGGTTAAGCCTGTTGTAGGCCATGACCGCAGGAATCGCCGCAAATAAGCCAATAGCCGTTGCAATCAAAGCCTCGGCAATACCAGGTGCAACCATCTGTAACGTTGCCTGCTTCGCGGCACCTAAAGCAATAAAAGCATGCATGATACCCCACACCGTACCAAACAGACCGATATACGGGCTGATAGAACCAACAGTACCAAGGAACGGAATATGGGTTTCCAAAGATTCTAATTCACGGTTCATCGCGATACGCATCGCCCGTGATGCACCGTTAACAACCGCTTCAGGCACCTGACTATTAGCACGATGTAAACGAGCGAACTCTTTAAAACCAGAATGGAAAATTTGTTCTGAACCGCTGATGCTATCATGGCGCGCCTGACTTTCCTGATACAGGATAGATAGCTCGCCACCCGACCAGAACTTATCTTCAAAAGCTTCAGCATCACGGCCGGCGGCATTCAGAAGACGCGTCTTCTGAATAATGATCGCCCATGAAACGATAGAAAATATAATTAATACCAGCATGATAAACTGCACCAAAAGGCTTGATTTCAAGAATAAATCTAAAATACTCATGTCAGTCACTGCGTAAACTCCGCGATAATAAACTTAAGAAGTCAAAAACCAACCACAACACGATACTCAAGAGTTTCAAACTCGGGAATGAATTGTCCAACGAGGAAGAAAATAATTATAGGTTGGCCTCATCGTTGTCATTCTTAGCTGCATTTTTACGCGTCTTGCTAATTTCACTCTGCTCCAGTGCCAAAGCAGAAATAATACCGAAACAACAGGCCAAAAGCGTGCCAAATATCCAGGCAAGATACCACATGATCTGTGCTCCTTAATACAACGAATGCGGATTTTTATCGATAAAATCTTTATCAATACGACCAAACATTTTGTAATAACACCAACTCGTGTAAATAAGAATAACAGGGATGAAGACTAACGCCACCCAGGTCATCACTTTCAGGGTTAGTAAGCTCGATGTTGCATCCCACAGTGTCAAACTGACGTTAGGATCAGTGCTTGATGGCATAATAAACGGAAACATAGCGACACCCGCCGTCAGAATAATACAAACAAGGGTCAACGAAGATGACACAAACGCCCAAGCGCTTTGCGTAAAGCGTGACAGTAATAGAGTAAACAGTGGCAAGATCACACCCAACTCAGGCAACGCCCATAGAATAGGGTACTTATTGAAATTCAGCAACCAGGCACCCGCCTGATGCGCGACTTCTTTGCGCAATGGGTTAGATTCTGCTGTCGTATCCAGTGCCGAAGTAATGACAAAACCATCAATACCTTTCATCAACCAAATTCCCGCTAATAAGAAAGCGGTAGCCGTTAGCAACGCTGAAATCTGTGCAGTGCTACGGGAGCGTAAATGTAATTCACCTCGAGTACGTATTTGCAAGTAAGTGGCTCCCTGTGTCACTAACATGGCTAAACTCACCCCCCGGCAAGTAAACCAAAAGGATTGAGTAGCTGGAAAAAATTGCCACTATAGAATAAACGCAAATAACTATCGATGTGAAAAGGCACCCCTTGCAGCAAGTTACCAAAAATTACACCAAATGCCACGGCTGGTACGAAACTACCGACAACAATGCCCCAATCCCACAGGTTACGCCAACGAGGATCATCCAGTTTGGCACGGTAGTCGAAACCAACCGGGCGGAAAAACAGCGCGGCCAATACCAACATCATCGCAACATAAAAACCCGAAAATGCGGCGGCATATACCATTGGCCAGGCAGCAAATAACGCGCCACCAGCGGTCACTAACCAAACCTGGTTGCCTTCCCAGTGCGGAGCGATAGAATTAATCATAATGCGGCGATCGATATCACTTTTACCTATGATGCGCAGTAAAATCCCTATGCCGATATCGAAGCCATCAGTGACTGCAAAACCTATCAACAGTAAGCCAATCAGTAGCCACCAGGTAAAACGTAGTTCTTCATAACCAAACATAAGTGAGTCTCTCTTACTAGGCTTGTTGTACCCTATGAATCGCCTGTTCAAAATGATAGCGACCTGTTCTTAGGCTACTTGGCCCAATGCGGGTGAATTTGAACATCAGATACATTTCTACGATCAGGAACAAGGTATAAAGCCCACAAATTAGTATCATAGAAAATAGGATCTCACCGGCGCTCACTGACGAATTTGCCATCGCTGTTGGCAGAACCTCACCTATCGCCCAAGGCTGACGGCCATACTCAGAGACAAACCAACCCGCTTCTACCGCGATCCAAGGCAATGGCAGGGCGTAAAGTGCCATCCGATGTAACCATTTTTTCTCACCTATCTGGCTACGTACAACAGTATAAAAAGAACAGGCCATGATCAATAACATCAACAAGCCACAAACGACCATAATACGGAACGCAAAATAGAGGGGCAACACAGATGGAATAGAATTTTTTGTCGCTAGCTGAATTTGTTCTTCGGTCGCCTCAATAATATCTGGTGCATATTGTTTCAGCAATAAGCCATAGCCTAAGTCTTGTTTGCTTTTATCAAATGCTGCACGTACTGCAGGATCAGTATTGCCCGAGCGCAGTTGTTCGAGTAACTGATAGGCCTGGATACCGTTGCGGATACGTCTTTCATGTTGAGACATCAATTCGCGTAGTCCCAATACTGGAGTGTCTATTGATCGTGTAGCGATCAAGCCAAGTACGTAAGGGACTCGAATGGCAAAAGCGTTCTCCATTTTTTCCTGGTTTGGAATAGCAAATAAGGTGAATGACGCAGGGGGAGGCTGAGTTTCCCACTCCGCTTCGATGGCTGCCAATTTCGTTTTTTGCACATCACCCATTTCATAACCGGATTCATCACCCAGTACAATGACCGACAACACAGCCGCTAAACCAAAACTGGCCGCGATAGCAAATGAACGCTTAGCAAACGGGATATCACGACCTTTCAACAAATAATACGAACTGATCGCCAGTACGAACATGGCACCCGTTACATAACCTGCGGCAACGGTATGGACAAATTTCACCTGAGCGACGGGATTAAACACCAGTTCAGAAAAACTGACCATTTCCATTCGCATGGTTTCGAAATTAAAATCAGAAGCGATCGGATTTTGCATCCATCCATTAGCAATCAGGATCCAAAGCGCAGAAAAATTAGAGCCTAACGCTACCAACCAGGTTGCTCCTAGGTGCTGATATTTGCTTAATCGATCCCAACCAAATAAAAACAGACCGACGAAAGTGGATTCAAGGAAAAATGCCATTAAACCTTCAATCGCTAAGGGTGCACCAAAAATATCGCCAACATAATGGGAAAAATATGACCAATTAGTACCAAACTGGAATTCCATAGTCAAACCCGTGGCTACTCCCAGAGCAAAGTTAATCGCAAATAATTTACCCCAAAACTTGGTCATATCCTTATAGATCTGTTTACCGGACAAGACATAAACTGTTTCCATTATTGCCAGTAAAAATGCGAGTCCAAGCGTTAATGGAATAAAAAGGAAGTGATACATTGCTGTTAAAGCAAACTGTAACCGGGAAAGCTCTACAATATCAAACATCTTGATTCCTCGTTCCTCACGAAAATATCGACTTTGCAGTAGTTTTATTCTCGCTTGGGTAGCACTCTTATGACCAGTAGCAACAAATACTCAGACATATAGCGGCCTAATATTTTAATAACATAATAATACCCTCGTAATCATAGAGAATAAATGGGCTTTTACCACATGTATTTATTTACATATAGAGGATTAAAATGTGCTTCCACTATTAAAATTTCATTATTGACACCTTTGATAGAAAAATAATGTTGTCCTTGTATGAATAACATCGGTCAAAAAAGTCACTTATTGGATAATATTCCATCAATGATTGAAATTCATATTGCAAATAATAAGCTTTAATCAACCGCAGTGAGAGGGCATGATAAAAATCTGACTTCCAGATTGTGGAAGAAGAGAAAATAAAAACTTTTTTTATTTTGAGGATAAATATGAATGAGGATAAATATGAATATATATCATATCGTTATAGCATGTATCATGTTGGTCAGCGCCCCACTTATGGCTTCGGAAGAAAGTGAGTTTCTTAATCCTTGTACCTTTCCTATATTTGATGTAGAAGCCCCTGATTATACACTAAGAAATATCGCAACCAACTACGTTATTCAGGATGCTCAAGTCAAGATAAAATATGATCTGGAAGTGGGAGAACCACGTCCATTTTTGCTGATAATGACGCATTTATGTGATAACAATAACCAGGACTTAGCCCGTAATATAACCACTAACTTCAATTTACGCTGGAAGGAGGGTGTAGATGATGAGGACGAGAAGTTCTTAAAAAATAAGGAGATTAAGTTACGAGTTCAAGATCCTGCTCCTAGCGATTATAAACTGGTTGTCAGAGTGTTGAGTACCACACGTCAAGAGAGATTAGAGAATTTTCCAGTCACTTTCTCCCATGAAACTGATGTCACAACAACTGATACCACCCCCACTGATATTAAGTAAAATTAAAACCATAGAATAACCTTAGTTTAGAGATCTCGTCATGTTGAACGTAGTCCAACCACAGCCACCAGCGTCAACCTGGTGGCTTGTACGATCAGCAAGCAAATAACACTAACCGAGTTGCTTACGTGCATGACGGAACATCCGCATCCACGCACCATCTTCACCCCACTCTGGCGGATGCCAGGAGTTGCTAACAGTGCGGAAAACTCGTTCTGGATGAGGCATCATGGCTGTCGCCCGACCGCTACTGCTGGTTACTGCGGTAATACCTTGTGCGGAACCATTTGGATTAGCAGGATAGCGTTCAGTGACCTGGCCGAAGTTGTCGACAAAGCGCATGACCACCTGATTCTGTTGCTGTAACATTGTTAGCTGCACCACATTTTGCACTTCTAGCCGTCCTTCGCCGTGTGAAACGGCAATAGGTATACGTGAACCTGCCATATCCTGTGTAAATAAGCAGGGGCTGACAGCCACTTCAACCAGGCTAAAACGCGCTTCAAAACGTTCGGACAGATTACGTCTAAAATTCGGCCAATGCTCCGTACCGGGGATCAACTCACGCAAATGGGACATCATCTGACAACCGTTACACACACCCAATGCCAAAGTATGTGGACGTTGGAAAAAAGCGGCAAACTCATCACGTACCCGGTTATTAAACAAAATGGATTTAGCCCAACCCTCACCGGCACCTAAAACATCACCGTAAGAAAATCCCCACAAGCGACCAACGTTTGAAAAGCGTTCAAATTTATTCTGCCGCTCAATAAATCACTCATATGCACATCGACAGCATCAAAACCTGCACGATGAAAGGCAGCAGCCATTTCAACCTGAGAATTCACGCCCTGTTCACGCAATACCGCCACTTTGGGGCGTATTTGTTGAGCAATATAAGGTGCCGCAATATCCTCGCTGGGATCAAAACTCAGTTTAACGTTAAGACCCGGATCCGTTTCATCTTGTTTGGCTTGATGTTCTTGATCCGCACAATGTGGGTTATCACGCAACCGCTGCATTTGCCAGGTAGTTTCCGCCCACCAGCAACGCAACTTCGCTCGACTCTCTTGATATAAGATTTCATCACCATGACGGATGATAAAACTGTCACCTGTTATCGCCTTTCCTAAATAGTGCACAGCGTTTGCCAAACCCAGATCAGCCAGCCATTGTTCTACCGTTTCACGCTGATCAGCACGTACCTGGATCACTGCACCTAATTCTTCATTGAATAAGGCTGCAAGGTGATCCTTACCCAACGACTGAATGTCTACATCGATACCACAATGACCGGCAAATGCCATCTCCGCCAAGGTCACTAATAAACCACCATCGGATCGATCATGATAGGCCAGTAAGCGCTGATCGGTGATCAACATCTGTATGGCTTTAAAAAAAGCTGCCAGCTGTGACACATTGCGCACATCAGCAGGTTTATCCGCTAATTGACGGTAAACTTGTGCTAGTGCAGTCGCCCCTAATGCGTTGTATCCTGCCCCTAAATCGATCAACAATAACGCATTTTCACAGTGATCAATCTGTAGCTGTGGTGTGATGGTACGGCGAACATCTTCCACTCGGGAAAAAGCGGTGATCACCAATGACAAGGGTGATGTCATTTCACGCTGCTCGTTGCCTTCTTGCCAGCCAGTCTTCATCGCAAGCGAATCTTTTCCTACTGGAATGGTCAGCCCCAGAGCGGGACAAAGCTCTTCACCGAGAGCGCGTACTGCGGCATATAATCCGGCATCCTCCCCGGATGCCCTGCGGCAGACATCCAGTTAGCCGAAAGTTTAATGCGCTTTAAATCACCAATCTGGCTGGCGGCAATATTGGTTAATGCCTCTCCAACGGCAAGACGCGCCGAAGCGGCGAAATCCAACAAAGCCACGGGGGCACGTTCACCGATAGACATGGCTTCACCCTGATAGCTATCCAGGCTCGCGCTGGTAACAGCACAATCGGCTACTGGAATTTGCCAGGGACCCACCATCTGATCACGTGTCACCATACCCGTGACCGTACGATCACCGATGGTAATCAAAAACGTTTTTTCGGCTACCGCCGGTAAATGTAGAATCCGTTTTACCGCATCAGCGATATCGATCTGCGCACGTTGTAATGGCTCACCCTGTGCTTGCAATCGCGTGACATCCCGCAGCATTTTGGGTGTTTTACCCAATAAAATATTTAATGGCATCGTGATCGGTTGATTGTCGAAGTCACGATCGTTCACCAGCAAATTTTTTTCTTCAGTCGCTTCACCGATAACCGCATAAGGTGCGCGTTCACGACGACAAATTTCATCAAATAACGCTATCTGTTCTGGTGCAACCGCCAATACATAGCGCTCCTGCGACTCATTACACCAAATTTCCAATGGACTCATGCCAGGTTCATCATTTAGGATATCCCGCAACTCAAAGCGCCCACCACAACCGCCATCATTGATCAGTTCTGGCATCGCATTTGACAGGCCACCCGCCCCCACATCATGAATAAACAAAATAGGATTGCGATCACCTAGCTGCCAACAACGATCGATCACTTCCTGACAGCGACGTTCCATCTCTGGATTACCTCGCTGTACCGAAGCAAAATCGAGATCAGCATTTGATTGACCGGAAGCCATCGAAGAGGCCGCGCCACCCCCTAAGCCGATATTCATTGCTGCGCCGCCAAGGACGATCAGCTTCGCGCCCAGAGTAATTTCACTTTTTTCTACATGATCGGCACGAATATTGCCCATGCCGCCTGCGAGCATAATCGGTTTATGATAACCACGTAGCTCACTACCGTTATGGCTATTAACACGTTCTTCGTAGGTACGAAAATAACCGAGCAACGCGGGTCGACCAAATTCATTGTTAAAGGCAGCAGCACCAAGAGGCGCATCGGTGATAATCTCAAGCGCGCTCACGATACGATCAGGTTTACCAAAATTTTCTTCCCAAGGTTGTTCAAAATTCGGAATACGCAAATTAGAAACCGAGAAACCGACCAATCCAGCCTTGGGTTTAGCGCCGCGTCCAGTGGCGCCTTCGTCGCGGATTTCACCACCAGAGCCTGTTGCTGCTCCTGGCCAAGGTGAGATTGCCGTTGGATGATTGTGAGTTTCTACTTTCATCAGGATAGGTGTTTCCTCCTGATGATAATCATAGATACCGTTCTGTGGTGCCGCGAAAAAACGCCCAACCCGAGAGCCTTGCATCACCGCTGCATTATCTGTATAGGCAGACAACACATAATCTGGCGTTTGTTTAAACGTATTTTTAATCATGTCAAACAGAGAATATGGCTGGTCAATCCCATCAATCCGCCAATCTGCGTTGAAGATTTTATGGCGACAATGTTCCGAATTGGCTTGGGCAAACATATAAAGTTCAACGTCTGTTGGATTGCGTCCGAGAGTCTTGAAAGATGCCAGCAGATAGTCTATTTCTTCCGTTGCAAGTGCCAAACCTAATTGGCTGTTCGCCTGCTCTAATGCTTTTCGCCCTTGCCCTGCGATATCGACCCGCTGTAGCATCCTGGGAGGATGATGAGAGAAAAGTTGTTCTGCCTGTGCCAAGTCGCTAAATACCGTTTCCATCATCCGATCATGCAGCATCGCCTCTAGCTGTTGCCATTGGGCAGATGTCAGCTCGCCACTCTGAATGTAGAAAGCGACACCACGTTCCAGACGTAGCACCTTGGATAAACCACAATTATGCGCAATGTCGCTGGCTTTAGAGGACCAAGGAGAAATAGTGCCAGGACGAGGCGTTACCAACCGTAAAACTCCCGCCACTGTACATTCAGGTGAAACAGCCCCATATTTGAGTAAATGTTGTAATTTAACGTTTTCCTCAGCATTCAGCGGCGCACTGAGATTGACAAAATGCACATATTCAGCGTAGATATCACGTACCGGTAATTGTACATCCTGACAGCGGGACAGCAGTTTAGTGATCCTAAAAGCTGACAAGGCGGGTGAACCGCGCAGTATTTCCATAAGCAAAGTTTCTCTCATCGATGAAGCAAAGGGAGTAGCATGTTAACGCGCGCTATTATAGTGAATCCCCAACAGCGACGGAACCGTCTGCCTCTTTATTCTTGATGACAGGCTTGACTTCACACGACAAATACTGATTTGGCGCCAACTAGAGAGCTGAAGAAATGTGGCATACAATGGACTGTGGGTAGCACCTCAGACTAGAAACAAAAAAATGTCATCAGTATAAACTAAAGAGCTGACTCCAGGGCATATAGTAGATATTGCCGATGATCATGAGCATAAGAGAAATGTAAGCCGTGTTGATGGCAGAACCCTGCCAACGGATATCGTGATAGCGCAGGTGATAAAAGTGTAATAAACGCTCCACGATTAATATTAGCCCACAAAGATGAATTATCCAGGTTTCTGCGCCGTTCATCTCAAGTATTATGAGTAAAATAAGTGCGATAGGGACATATTCCACAGCGCCGCTATAAACAGCAATGGCGGTTTGCAATTCAGAAAAACCGCCATCACCATAGGTTACCCGGTATTGATTTCTGAGTTTTACTACATCTAACGAGAGCTTGAGCAGCAATATTGCGCCCAAAACAACATAAAACGAGCTAACCATTTTAGACTCCATAGCCCAATTTCAACATCCTCCTTGCTTTAAAGGGCAAAGATCCCTACCGTGCAAACCAAAGCCTAATTTGTCTCGGTGGGTTTTCATTTCATATACTCTAACAGCAAGAAAAATTTTAACACAAATCAGGTAGAAAACTGTGCCTTATATCCTCCCCGGCGCTTTGCTCACAACAATTCTAAACAGACTCTCAAAACTTTGCATCATCTGCATAAACACTCACCAAAATACAGGATAATAAAAGCTGTTCTTGATTTCATACCTTAGCTAGACTAGGACATATTTGTTTTTTAAATGGCAAAAATAAGCGCAACAGTTTCCGGCAACCTCGTTGAAGGATAGTTTAAAGGGTAGGGTATGCGTACTGAATATTGTGGGCAGTTAAATTTGTCCCATGTCAATCAAGAAGTCACTTTGTGTGGCTGGGTTAATCGTCGCCGTGACCTCGGTAGTTCTATTTTTATTGATATGCGCGATCGAGAAGGCATTGTCCAGATATTTTTCGATCAGGGTCAACCCCTCGCTTTTGCACAGGCATTGTTATTGCGTAATGAATTCTGCATTCAGGTAACAGGTACTGTGCGGGCACGCATCGGTGAACAAATAAATAAAAAGATGCTGACCGGTGAAATTGAGGTACTCGCCGAGACACTCAATATTATCAACCGTAGCGAACCCCCACCACTAGATAATAAGCAGATTAATAATGAAGAGCCTCGTTTAAAATATCGCTATCTGGATTTGCGGCGTCCAGAAATGGCACTGCGGATAAAAACACGCGCTAAAATTACTCGTTTTGTGCGCCATTTTATGGATAGTCATGATTTCCTCGACATTGAAACCCCAATGCTCACCAAAGCCACACCAGAAGGCGCCCGTGATTATCTGGTGCCGAGTCGAGTGAGTAAAGGCAAATTCTATGCTCTGCCACAATCACCACAGTTGTTTAAACAGTTGCTGATGATGTCAGGTTTCGACCGTTACTATCAAATTGTGAAATGTTTCCGTGATGAAGATTTGCGTGCCGATCGTCAGCCTGAATTTACCCAAATCGACGTTGAAACCTCCTTTATGAGTGCTGAACAGCTGCGTCATCTGATGGAAGAACTGATCTGCAAACTGTGGAAAGAAATCAAAGGGGTCGATCTCGGCACCTTTCCCATCATTACTTTTTCTGAAGCTATACGCCGTTTTGGTTCCGACAAACCGGATTTGCGTAATCCATTGGAGCTAGTCGATATCGCTGACTTAGTCACCTCAGTCGAATGTAAAGTTTTTGCCGATCCTGCCAATGATGCAGCAGGACGAGTAGTCGCGATACGTGTTAAAGATGGGACACAAATCACTCGTAAACAAATTGATGAATACACTGAAATTATTAAACAACAGGGTGCTAAAGGCTTAGCTTGGCTAAAGGTGAATGACCGCGAAGCTGGGTTAAACGGCGTGCAAGGCCCGATTGCCAAATTTCTGAATACCGATGTATTGAAAAATATTCTGGAACGTACTAAGGCTGAGAATGGCGATATCTTATTTTTTGCTGCAGATAATTTTAAAATTGTTAGCGATGCAATGGGGACACTGCGTGTAAAACTGGCAATTGACAGGAAATTAATCAAACAGGATAGCTGGGCTCCCTTGTGGGTAATTGATTTTCCCTTGTTTGAAGACAACAAAATGGGGGCATGAGCGCCATGCATCACCCCTTTACCGCACCCAAAGAAATGACACAAACTGAACTGGCAGCAAACCCAGTCGCCGCTATCGCCAACGCCTATGATATGGTGATTAATGGTTATGAAGTTGGCGGCGGATCAGTACGTATCCACCATAGCGAAATGCAACAACAAGTATTTTCTATTCTCGGCATCAATCAACAGGAACAACGCGAAAAATTTGGTTTTTTACTCGATGCGCTGAAATACGGGACGCCGCCGCATGCAGGTTTGGCTTTTGGCCTGGATCGTTTAGTGATGTTGTTGACAGATAGCGATAATATCCGTGATGTGATCGCCTTTCCAAAAACCACTGCTGCCGCCTGTTTGCTAACAGAAGCACCTGGTTTCGCTAACCCTGCTTCATTGCAAGAACTGTCGATCAGCACGTTGATAATGGAAAACGCGGAAAAAAAGCCGAATGAACCGTAAACGCCCTGGAGTCATCGACGAGCAATATTGGGATCTAGAAAAATGATTTTTGGAGATTTTTATGGCAGGTCATAGCAAATGGGCAAACACCAAACACCGCAAAGCCGCGCAGGATGCCAAACGTGGAAAAATTTTCACTAAGATTATCCGTGAGTTAGTGACCGCTGCCAAGTTGGGTGGCGGCGATCCGGCGGCAAATCCGCGTCTGAGGGCTGCCATCGATAAAGCGTTATCGAATAACATGACGCGTGATACGTTGAATCGTGCGATTGCCCGTGGTGTCGGTGACGATGAAAATAATCACATGGAAACCATCATCTATGAGGGATATGCCCTTGGTGGTGCCGCAGTGATGGTTGAGTGCCTAAGTGATAATCGTAACCGTACGGTGTCTGAAGTACGGCATGCTTTCACTAAAACCGGCGGTAATTTAGGTACCGATGGTTCGGTAGCCTATTTATTTAGCAAAAAAGGGGTAATCTCTTATGCACCCGGTCTGGATGAAGGAACGATGATGGAACTGGCGATAAGGGCAGGCGCTGATGATATAACGGTTTATGACGATGGTACTATCGATGTGCTTACCACGCCGGAGGATTTCGATGCAGTAAAGGATGCATTGGATGAGTCTGGCTTAAAAGCACAGATGGCTGAAGTATCCTTTATCCCCTCAACTAAAGTGGATTTGGATGCAGAAACTGCACCGATGCTGCTACGTTTGATCGATATGCTGGAAGAATCAGACGATGTGCAAGAGGTTTATCACAATGGTGAAATTTCCGATGAAATTGCTGCCACATTATAATTGGCCTCTGCAATTGATGCTAAAGGTGAATACTGGTCATGGCAATTATTTTGGGTATCGATCCCGGCTCTCGTATCACAGGTTATGGTGTTGTTCGTCAGCAGGGAAACCGCTTGAGTTATCTGGGCAGTGGGTGCATTCGTACACAGGTAGAGGGCACACAGCTAGATGATTTACCCAGCCGATTAAAGTTGATTTATGCGGGTGTCACTGAAATTATTACCCAGCAGCAGCCGAATTTTTTTGCTATCGAACAAGTCTTTATGGCAAAAAATGCGGCTTCTGCATTGAAACTCGGTCAAGCACGGGGAGTGGCTATAGTCGCAGCCGTAAATCAGAATTTACCGGTGTTCGAATATGCTGCCCGGCAGATTAAACAAACAGTGGTTGGTACGGGTTCGGCAGATAAGAGCCAAGTGCAGCATATGGTACGTTCTTTATTGAAACTGCCTGCCAATCCTCAGGCAGATGCCGCCGATGCCTTAGCAGTAGCCATCACTTACTGCCATTTTAATCCAACCTCATCTTAAAGAGAGTTAACATGATAGGGCGTCTTCGGGGTATCATTTTAGAAAAACAGCCGCCGTTAATGTTGTTGGAAGTTCAGGGTGTTGGCTATGAAATCCAGTTACCTATGACGTGTTTCTGTCAGCTACCCGATTTGGGGCAAGAAGCGATTATCTTTACCCAATTCGTGGTACGTGAAGATTCACAGCTACTCTATGGTTTTAATGATAAACAGGAACGCGCCCTCTTTCGTGAATTAATTAAAGTCAATGGTGTTGGGCCCAAATTAGCGCTGGGGATTTTATCTGGCATGTCGGCACATCAATTTGTCGGCGCAGTAGAGAAGGAAGAAATCACCACCTTGATCAGACTCCCAGGGGTAGGTAAAAAAACAGCAGAGCGTTTAGTAGTCGAAATGAAAGATCGCTTTAAAAGCTTACATGGTGATCTGTTTAGTAACCGTGGTGATATTCCATCGCTAGCCGAGCCGGCGAAAGTATCAGATGCAGATATTGAAGCTGAGGCCGTATCAGCGTTAGTGACTCTAGGTTATAAACCGCAGGAAGCCAGTCGATTGGTCAACAAAATTGCCAAAACAGGGGTGGATTGTGAAACATTAATACGTGACGCTTTACGCTCCGCCTTATAGGTCCAGCATGAATGCTTTCTATACCCAATGAGTTTCGAGTTACGGCAAGGCGGCAATCAATCGAATCCCAGGAGTGTACAGGTAGTACATGACTGGGATAAGTGCGAGCAGCCAACGCCGCCGTAACTTGAAAGACGAAGGGTATATGCTACTATCGCTTTTGTCTGAGCTTCTATTAGAACCTGTTCGGAATCTTTGTTGCTCGCCGTGTCAAGACATAGGGACATCAATATGAACGGATGCTCCCTGACGAGTGCTAAAATTAGATTCATCATAACTTTCAGCCAATACCTCGGATTCGACTAATATACCGTCTATAATTTGCTTTAAGAATCTTTTTTTTATTGTCTTCTCGTCTTCATCTGGAAAATTATTTTTAATAACATCAAAAACCTCATCTTTTATCAGTGGATCAATAATTTTATTATCCTTACTCCAAGGGTCAAGAATCAGAAATGTTTCTTTTTTTTCATTTATTTCAGCGCAAAAATCGATAAAAAGAGAATATGAATTAGGGGTGCCTTCATTAATACCACAGTAAAATTCCATATTTGTGAATAGATTCGGGTCTGAAGAGTAGATAATTAGGGCGTGATTATTAGCGAAATCAGGATTATCTGGGTTATTTTCTGTAAAACAGATCACTCGCATTATCTCCGGATTTACACCTTGTCTACATAACAAGGTGTAAACTAAATAAGAGATCTCTCCACAATAAGTTGGGATCCCCTCTTTATATTCACTCTCGTGGGTTGTGGCGCTTGCTTCTACTTTTGTTGAAATTGAAGCTAAGTTTCCAGCAGAAAGATTATCCTGATCGGTTTGATGATTTTCATAGGCTTTCACAACTAATTCACCATAAATTCTTTGTATGATGACCCAATTATTATTTTTACAGGCATCATCAAATTCTTGTCGTAGATCGTCTGACATATCGGCGGCTTTTCTACGTACCCATTTACGTACAGTTTGAATAGTATCTATGCCATTGGGAGAATTGCTTGTTGGAACATCACGCCGATTTGCCTTATTGTAAAAGACATCCGCTTGAATAAAAGCGGATCTAACACTATCCCTTAAAACGTAATCCTTTTCCAAAGATGGATAGCGCCCGTCATCGATGTTAGCAATACAATCGTTCGTGCTTCGATGCCGTACAAATTCAAATTTTTTCCGTCTTCTACCAGAGGGAGCCGCATAATCGCCGGATATTAAATTTTCATTGCTAACTGAAGGCGAACACATAGAGCACCTCTATCACATTTATGAAAAAACCTGAGGCCACAATCGATAGGGCGAAGCCGCTGTAGTGGTCATGTTTCGAGGTGCCACCTCATCGAAAATTCATAACTCGCATTCATAGGCTAGATTTTGCTTCTAACTCATCCAGCCGCTGCTCCAAAGTTACAAGTTTCTCTCGGATACGTGATAAAACCTGAGTTTGTACGTCAAATTCCTCTCGATTAACCAAATCGAGACGGGTGAGCTGTGTTTGCAGTATCTGACGGATTTTTTTTTCAACGTTATCCCCGAACTCGCGTACGCCATAAGGCAGTGATTCATGCACCTGGCGAGCGATTTCTTCAATCTTTTTCGCATCTATCATAATATTCTCCAGTAATTCAAGCTCTTTCGAAAACCCAAAGCGACTTGAAGCCTAGGATACAATGTAGGATCCACGTCACACAGCAGATTTTGAAAGAGGCATAATGAGATCTGTGGTCAAGATGCTATAAGTGTAATGCCTGATCCACTTTGGATAAACCTTTTGGTAGTGTCATTCAATTCAATAGAGCTCACAGTAACACACAACAAGTAGGTTTCACCGTGGGTCTATTTTGTGGATTGCCTGTATGAATGATTAACGATATAGTTCCGAATCTCATTCTCAGATCAGTATGTACGAGGATCAGGATAGTAATTCATTCCCTTGTGGAAGTCTGTGAAAGCTTATTTTATTGAGGTTTTTTACCGTGGATCAGACACTGTGCTCTGAATTTGGCCCCCCTATAGAACGCGTAAAGCGTGCACTCTGTGCTTTACGTAATGGTCTTGGTGTCATGGTACTGGATGATGAAAACCGTGAAAATGAAGGCGATATGATCTTCGCGGCAGAAACAATGACCGTAGAGCAAATGGCGTTAACTATCCGTCACGGTAGCGGTATTGTCTGTCTGTGTATTACTGAAGATCGTCGTTGTCAACTTGAATTACCCATGATGGTCAATAAAAATTCTAGCCAGTTTAAAACTGCGTTTACCGTGAGTATTGAAGCGGCAAAAGGTGTGACAACAGGGGTTTCGGCAACAGATCGACTGACGACTATCCTTTCAGCTATTGCTGATAACGCAAAACCTGCTGATTTAAATCGCCCCGGTCACGTCTTCCCGCTGCGTGCAGAAACAAACGGCGTGCTTTCCCGACGTGGGCATACTGAAGCGGCTATCGATCTGGCTCAATTGGCAGGGTTAAAGCCTGCTGCGGTGCTGTGTGAACTCACTAACGATGATGGCAGTATGGCACGCATGCCAGAAGTGGTTACATTTGCTAAACAACATAAGATGCCGGTGCTCACGATCGAAGATTTAGTATGCTATCGACAGCGAGGCGAGCCGCCGGACAATCCGATGGCGGCATCACTCATGACGATTTCACATAGGATCTAGGATAATATGTGGATAAAAACGGGATGAATCCTGTGTAATTAACTGCCGATCTTCACGTACACCAATGCCACAGGGCTGATCATTTATTAACCAACTACCAATTAAGGTGTAACTGTCACCAAAGCGAGGTAATGGGTGGAACTGTTGCACGATCATGCCTTCTGCACCATAAGGCCCCTCCGTTTGAGCTATTCTTTGACCGTTTTCGGTTATTTGGATATTAGCGCCTTCACGTGAGAACAGAGGCTTAGTGACGTAGTGAGTCAACGGCTGATTCTTATCTTGAGCGAAGTAAGCTGGGAGTAAATTGGAATGACCAGGAAACATTTCCCACAACAATGGTAGCAGTGCTTTATTAGCAAGGATACTCTTCCAGGCCGGTTCGAGCCAACGTACGCCAGCATCCTCGAGTTTGGTGGAAAACATTTCACGGAACATAAATTCCCACGGATAAAGCTTGAAAAAATTGCTGATGACTTGGTTGTGTAGATCGGTAAATTGTCCTTTTTCGCCTAGTCCGATTTCGTCGATAAATAAAAACTCACTGGGCAGCTCAGCGTCCAAGGCGCAATCTTGCAAATACTGTACTGTAGCGCGGTCTTCTGTCGTATCCTGGCAACAGGCCACATGTAATAAATTAAATCCGTGGCTTTCCCGTAGCTCAGCAAAACGCTCAATCAGTTTTTCTTGCAAACTATTATATTGATCCGCACGTTGAGGCAGATGGCCGGCGTTTATCTGGTCTTGCAACCATATCCATTGGAAAAAGGCGGTTTCATATAATGAAGTGGGGGTATCTGCGTTGTTTTCTAACAACTTGGCCGGATTTTTGCCGTCATAGGCCAGATCGAGACGTGAATAGAGCGAAGGCTGGCACGTTTTCCATGAAGATCGAACAAAATCCCAGCAGTGTGGCGGGATACTAAATCTAGTCAATAATTCTTCATTATTGACTACTTTTTCCACCACCTTTAGGCACATTTGATGCAGTTCAGCAGTGGTTTCTTCCAACTCTTCAATCTGAGCAAGGGTAAACTCATAGTAGGCTTCTTCACACCAGTAAGGCTCATTATTTATAGTGTGAAAATGAAAACCGAACTCAGTGGCTTTGTCACGCCAGTCAGGGCGTTCATTAATAGTTACACGTTTCATTCTTTAGATCTTAACTCCCCATGCTACGTGCGCTGGATTTGGATGAAGAAGAAGTATTGCTATGTTGCATCGACGCTTGTTTAGCAACGGATTCGCCGAAACCGCCACGCGTGGTAGTGGTCGTGACCGCGGGCTTGGGTGCAAGTGTGCTTCCAGGTACGGTCACCGAGCGACCCGAAGTGGCGGCACCATAATTTTTACCACTGGCATCGACAAACTTACCGTTAGCGGGGCTGGTTGGTTGATTTGAGGTAAACAGAGGTTGTTGAGCAAAACCACTGCCACCCATCATGCGCCCCATCATATAGCCTGCCATTAACGGCATCCAGGCACTGCCACCGTGTGATTCTGCTGTTTTGCTAGTTTCAGCGGTGTTAGACGCAGATCCTGTTGTACCAGGTACCATCCCTGCCTGTGCTGGAGCGGGAGCAGGGGTACACTGTGATTCGCCAAATTCGGCCACACAATCAGCCTGGGTGGCGTATTTCGGTGCCGTTCTCGCTGCCTCTTGCAGCGCCTTATTGTACGAAGCGCTGCATTGTTCACTCATTGATGGGTTGGCTTGTGAACAATCGCTAGCATTTTGATACATCGAAACAGTTTCATCTGTTTTCTCGCAGCCTGCCAGGATGAATACGGCACTCAGTGATAACGCTATGGGTGCTAGACGATAGCTACGCCAAGATTTACGAAATGCCTCTTGATTGATATTCTTAGTCCGTTTCATGGTTATACATCCTATTTTAGTAACAGATTATTGATCTCCCAGTGAATGACATAAGAATAGAGGAAAGCGGTACAAAATTAAAGCGTGAGATAACAGCAAAATTTTGTCGCCTGGAATATATCCGTGGATAAAAAACAAATCGGGTACTGATGAAACCAGCACCCGAAGGCAGTGTGTTTAACCGTTAACCACGAAATGGATTGCCGCTATTGCGGGGCTGAGTATTCGCAGGGGGTGTCATGTCAGTCGGAGCGACTTGCCGGTTATCTGTCGTAGCATCCGGGCTTTCTGGTGCTAGCTTGGTGGTAGAGGTAGAAATAGGCGTATCCAGTACGCTATTGAATGCCATCAAATCATCCTGGTTTAAGGTTCCTAATGCTGATTTAATACTTAATTCATTGATTAAATAATCATAACGTGCATTAGCAAGCTGCTGTTTAGCATTATATAGTGTGGTCGTTGCATTCAAGACATCGAGAATAGTATGAGTACCCACTTTATAGCCTGCCTCCATCGAATCCAGCGAGCTTTTGCCAGAAATAACGGCCTGTCTATAGGCATTGATGCTGCTAATTGAAGCTGAAATATTATTGAATGAAGAGCGCACTTTTTGTACTACATTACGGTGGGCGTTTTCCAGACCTTCACTGGCACCAACAAAATTGTATTGAGCCTGTTTAACCTGAGAGTAAGTCGAACCACCGTTATATAAAGGCATATTGAGTGACACACCAATTTTATTTTTGCCTGCTTCGGTGTTGTTTGAACCGCCGTATATATCCTTGATGCGATTGTTGCTCAGCTCAGTGGAAGCCACCAGATCCAGCGTTGGCATATAACCGGTTTCAGCGATTTTAATTTGTTGCTGTGCCAGATCCTGGTTTAGACGAGCAACAAGCAACGCCAGATTATTTTTTTCCGCTTCTTGCAACAGGGTATCAACCTTATTTGGGTGTTTAGTTTGCAGTCGTTTGAGGTTTAGAGAAGCCAGTTCATGATAGTAAACACCAGTCACTTGACGCAGAGACTCTAATGCATTATCCAATTTGTTGCGACTATTGACTTCACTGGCTAATACACCATCATAATTTGCGCGCGCGCTCTGCACATCGGTGATGGCAACTAAGCCAACATTAAAACGCTGGGTTGTTTGGTCTAGTTGGCGGTAAACAGCTTCTTTTTGCGCTTCAGTGTAAGAGAGCGCGTCGATGGCGCGTAATACATCAAAATAAGCGGTAGCTGTATTGAGAATCAGATTTTGTCTACTAATTTGATAGTTGACTTCCTGAATACCCGCGGTTTTTTCCTGCAATGTTCGAGCGCGCCATTTTGACATATCGAAAATGCTTTGCGTCAATCTCAGTGAACCCGAAGTGCTATGGGTATTCGGATCTGAACGATGTATATTAACGTCGCGTCTTGAATCATTACGAAAATCGCGGCTATAGCCATAGTCGGCACTCAACCCCAATTGCGGTAACAGCGAGCTGCTTGCTTGATTAATTTTTTCAAATGCGGCATCACGTTCAGCCGCTACTTTACGTAACTCAGGGTTACTGTCTCTGGCTTGTTGATAAACTTGCAGCAGATTTTCTGCCTGACTTAGGGTACTGAAGCCGACTAAATTCAGTCCGATCAGCAAGGGGAGTAACTTCTTCATTAGTAATCCTTGTTATACAGTCACTTATTGTGCACTACAAATAGAATTTGTGCCATCTTGCCTTAATTCATCTAAATCTAACATAAACTTAAGCGAATATATTACGTTTAAGACTAACGGTTATATAGGCTAGCATATTTATTATTTTAAATATTGGTGGCAAAAATTATGCTTAATAAGGTAGTTTTGTAAAGTAATAAATCCTTTTTTATTAGATCTCTTGCATAATTTGCGGCGTGGTGTGAATAAGTTAAAAATCATATGGAGAGAGAGAGGAACAGATGACTGACTCCCAAAAATCACCGGTTACTTTTGGTAAGGGTGATGTAGAAATTATTACACGTGAGCTACTTTATAAAGGTTTTTTCACCTTAACTTTGTATCGATTTCGTCATAAATTATTCAGTGGTGCCATGAGTAATGAAATAACCCGTGAAGTTTTTAAACGCCGTCATGCTGCAGCACTATTGCCCTATGATCCGCGGCAAGATCAGGTGGTGTTGATAGAACAAGTACGTATTGCTGCTATGGATAATAGCAGTACGCCTTGGCTGTTAGAAATCGTTGCTGGAATGATAGAACCGGGTGAAACGGTTGAACAGGTAGCACGGCGTGAGGCCAAGGAAGAAGCAGGGATTGAGGTGGGGCGTTGTAAATTAACACTCAGTTATTTAGCCAATCCAGGTGCAGTCAGTGAACGCTTATCGATCATGGTGGGCGAAGTGGATGCGAGTACCGCCACCGGTATCCATGGCTTAGCGACGGAGAATGAAGATATTAAGGTTCACGTGGTGAGCCGTGAACAAGCTTATCGTTGGGTTGAAGAAGGCGTGATTGAGAATGCCGCATCGGTCATTGCACTACAGTGGTTAGAATTGCACCATCACGCATTAAAACAAGCGTGGACAAAATAATCGACTTCTTACAAAACCTGGTGACAGTGGAAGTGTGTACCAGCCCGCAGATCTTTTATTTTGAAGCAAGTTATACTGATTTCTATTCTACTCAACGGGTATTCGATGATGATGTTGGAATAGGCGTCTTGTATAACCTACTGAGTGGTGTGTGTTGCAGTTTTGCAAGAAGTCTGATGAACGACGAAAATAAGGAGAACATTTGGAAAATCTGTTTAAACTGCCGATGGTAAATGGAACCAAGGTAAGAATTCTACAAATAACAGATAGCCATCTTTTTACAGATAAAAATCAAACTCTATTGGGCGTTAATACGGCAGAAAGTTATCATGCTGTATTGGCGGCTATTGTTATGCAACAGCACCATTGTGATCTGATCATAGCTAGCGGTGATTTAGCGCAAACACCTTCCGTAGTGGCCTACCAACGTTTTGCCGCTGGCGTGTCTGAACTGGCAGCGCCTTGCGTTTGGCTACCAGGAAATCATGATGATCAATCGGTGATGGTTAAAGTATTGGCGGATGCTGGCATTGTCTCTGCCAAGCAGGTTATGGCGGGTAATGATTGGCAGATCCTTTTGTTGGATAGCCAGGTAGTGGGTCAATCTTACGGTAATCTCAGTGAACATCAGTTGTTATGGCTGGAGCATTGTTTACAAGCACATCCACAACGTTATGCTTTAGTGACACTGCATCATCATCCACTCGCTTGTGGTTGTAGCTGGCTTGATCAGATTAGCTTGCGTAATGCATCACAGCTGGCAGAAATACTGATGCGTTATCCACGTGTTACTACCTTATTGTGTGGGCATATTCACCAGGAGTTAGAGGGTGATTGGTATGGCAGACGCCTGTTAGCTAGCCCGTCTACCAGTGTACAATTTAAGCCAAATAGTCTTATTTTCACTCTTGATAACTTGGCACCAGGGTGGCGTTATATCGATTTACAGCCCGATGGTTCAGTTGCAACTGAAGTATGCCGTTTAGCGGATGGCGAATTCTGTCCTGATATCAATTCGGATGGTTACTAACTTGTGTTAAAATTTTTTTGCTAGCCGGTACATAAAGGCAACTTAAGACTGTGGAGAGAGGGTACAGTGAAACCGCTCTGTCGTTCAACTATTAGCCAAGTATTAATTATAAAATGAATAAATCAAGTTATAACGCTGACGCTATTGAGGTGCTCAGCGGGCTGGAACCCGTCCGCCGTCGACCTGGAATGTATACCGATACGACCCGTCCAAACCACCTGGGCCAGGAGGTGATCGATAACAGCGTTGATGAAGCCTTGGCAGGGCACGCACGGCGCATTGAGGTAATTTTACATGCTGATCAATCATTGCAGGTCAATGATGATGGTCGTGGTATGCCGGTGGATATCCATCCTGAAGAAGGTGTTCCCGCAGTTGAGTTAATTCTGTGCCGTCTCCATGCTGGGGGAAAGTTTTCGAATAAAAATTATCAGTTTTCTGGCGGGTTGCACGGCGTTGGTATTTCGGTAGTCAATGCATTATCACGCCGACTGGAAGTGAAAGTACAACGTAATGGGCAGATATATAGCATTGTTTTTGAAAATGGCGATAAAGTGCAAGATTTGCACGTCATAGGTACTTGTGCCAAACGTAATACGGGTACTTACATTCATTTTTGGCCTGACACCTCTTTTTTTGACAGTCCCCGTTTCTCGGTTTCTCGCTTATCACATTTATTAAAAGCCAAAGCGGTGTTGTGCCCCGGCGTGGAAATATTTTTTAAGGATTTGATCAATAACAGCGAACAACGTTGGTGCTACGCCGATGGCCTGACAGATTATTTAATGGAAGCGGTTGACGGCCTGGTCACGCTGCCAAAAGTGCCTTTTATCGGTACTCTCACTGCCGCGACTGAAGCTGTTGATTGGGCATTATTTTGGCTGCCAGAAGGCGGTGAATTATTGACGGAAAGTTACGTTAATTTGATACCCACGGTGCAAGGGGGGAACCATGTTAACGGGCTGCGTCAGGGTTTGCTAGATGCCATGCGCGAATTTTGCGAGTTTCGCAATATGGTACCTCGTGGCGTAAAACTTGTCGCTGATGATATTTGGGATCGATGCGCTTATGTTTTGTCGGTCAAAATGCAGGATCCACAATTTGCCGGGCAGACCAAAGAACGCCTTTCCTCTCGCCAATGTGCCGCTTTTGTTTCTGGTGTGGTGAAAGATGCCTTCAGTTTATGGCTTAACAAAAACGTACCGGTAGCGGAACAACTCGCCGAACTCGCTATCGCTAATGCTCAACGACGGATGCGCGCGGCTAAAAAAGTGGTGCGTAAAAAACTGACGAGTGGTCCAGCGTTACCAGGCAAACTGGCGGACTGTAGTTCACAGGATCTCAACCTTACCGAATTATTTTTAGTCGAAGGGGACTCTGCAGGGGGATCGGCGAAGCAGGCACGTGATCGCGAATATCAAGCTATCATGCCGCTAAAAGGTAAAATTCTCAATACATGGGAGGTTTCTTCTGATGAAGTGTTGGCTTCGCAAGAAGTGCATGATATTTCGGTGGCTATCGGCATCGATCCTGATAGTGAAGATTTAAGTCAGCTCCGCTACGGTAAAATCTGTATTTTGGCTGATGCAGATTCCGATGGTTTGCATATTGCTACCTTATTGTGTGCGTTATTTGTGCGTCATTTTCGCTCTTTGGTATGTGGCGGACACGTTTATGTTGCTATGCCACCGTTGTACCGTATTGATTTGGGCAAAGAAATTTTCTACGCATTGGATGAGGAAGAAAAAATCGGCGTGCTAGAACAATTGCAACGTAAACGTGGTAAACCGAATGTTCAGCGTTTTAAAGGACTCGGTGAAATGAACCCACTACAATTACGTGAAACCACGCTCGATCCTAATACACGTCGCTTAGTACAACTGACCATCGATGACGAAAATACGGCTAAAACGCTGGCGATGATGGATATGCTGTTAGCCAAAAAACGGTCGGAAGATCGCCGCAATTGGTTACAGGAGAAGGGTGATGGGCTAGCAATCGAGCTCTAGACAGAAAGGTACTACGTAACGCAACATTTGCGCTACGCAATAGCATCCATGCAGTAAAATCAATCAGCAAACTTTATATACTGTGAACAACGTCAATCTTTAAGAACCTATTTGAAATCTCTTGTGCTCGCTGATACTTCGTCAAAAACGAGCTCAAAATGCGCATTGACTTTATGTAAACTGTGCTTCTTCGCCCGTTTTTTCCTTGTCTGAGCGTCGCTCAAGAAGATTTGGAACAGGTTCTAAGCGCTAAAACTGTTACCCACATTGGTCCTTTACCTACCGGATAACGTGCCAGTAGAGTTAATTTTCCAGTGTGTTCATCAATACCATAAACGGCAATATGATCGGATTGTTGCCCTGCGGCGATTAAAAAATCACCGCTATGATCAATATTGAAACCGCGTGGTTGTGTTTCTGTCGGCTGATGCCCTATCAAGGAAATCACCGTACCCTCTTGCTCTATGCTAAAAATCGCCAGGGTGCTAGCCGTACGATCACTGATATACAGATAGCGTCCATCGGGAGTAATATGAATATCGGCGGCCCAACAAGTGCCGGTAAAATCAGTCGGCAGTGCATTCAACGTTTGGATCCGTCTATATTGTTGGCCATTATCCGTGATTTGATAAACGTCTACCGTACTATTTCGCTCATTAACACAATAAGCGACCTGATGATGAGGATGGAATGCCATATGACGTGGACCCGCCCCTTTTGCTGTTTTCACTTCTTTCTGTTGCTTGTGTGGTGTTAATTTTCCATCAGTACTTAACTTAAATAGACATATTCGGTCTTCTTCCAGACAAGGCACCAGTACCAGTTGATTGCCCAGATCGATGTTTGCTGAATGTGGTGTCTTTAAATCATCCAATTGCTGGATCCATTTTTTTACCACGCCCTGGTTATCGATCGGGCTGACGCTAACACAATTTGCATTATAGGATGCTGAAAATAAAAAACGTCCTTGCAAATCAGTCGAGATATGTGTTGGGCTGCCAGGCAGTGCAGCACTAGCCACCTTTTTTAGCCTACCATCATCAGTAATACGGTAAGTCAGGATGGCAAAATCGGGGCGCACGCCCACGTACAAATAACGCTTATCAGGGCTAATAACCATAGGTTGCACCTGCTGATCGGACACTCTCTCAGTTTGCAGCAACGTTAATTCACCTATTAGATTTAATTGCCAAACATCGATCTGTGAGCTGTTTGGACTTGCCACATACACTATTTGTTTCATCATCGTTCCTTAATCGACCTTTTCATCTTCATTCGAGATTATTAATGTAGGAAAATCCATTATTTCTGAAGATTGTGATGGCAGCGGGGCTTTTCAGATAATCATAAAAAGCGCTGACTTGCGGGTTTTCATGACCACGAATTATTGCCATCGGGTATTCAATGGGATTATGACTTTGATCGGGGAAAACACCAACAACCCTGACCTTATCACTGGATACTGCATCTGATCCGTAAACAATACCCAACGGTGCTTTTGACCGTTCTACCAGTGCTAATGCACGACGAACATCGCTGGCAGCGATAATATCCGTCGCTAATGTCGACCAGGCTCCCCAATATTCCAATGCCTGTTTGGCATAAACCCCAGCAGGAACATGGTCTGGATCGCCAAGTGCCAGGCGCCCCCCGTCCAACAAGTTTTTCCAATCGGTTTCTTTATTGATGGCAACGTTATAAATATTGCTGTCTGTTGGTGCGATAAGCACTAGTTCGTTACCCAATAGAGTGTAGCGACTAACAGAAACAATGGCCTGTTTTTCAGCGAGATAATCCATCGATTGTTGATCGGCCGAAATAAACAGATCCGCTGTTATGCCCTTTGCTATTTGCTGTGCCAGCGTGGAAGATGATGCGTAAGAAACCACCACCTCTATTTGTTTTTCTACCTGATACTGTTTAGCAATATCCTGTAATGCATTAGTTAATGAAACAGCGGCAAACAAGGTAACTTTCTCTGCCGCTACAGCAGACAGGTTCCCTACACAAACCAATATGACGCCAAAAATCCATTTATCCCACCGATATTTCATCCCCTTCCCCTTAATAAAAAACTATTAACACTGTTATTTCGACTGACTTGTCCTGGAAATCAAATTAAATATACCGCCTAAACCATAAATTAGCCCCAACATCACCGCCATCACTACCGGCACCATCACCACCGCTAACAACAAACTTTGCAATAATTCCAACATGGTAGCCCCACTTAACTATACAATTAGCGATAATTTATACCACCGTCTATTATTAGATCTATTACTAGAATAACTTATATTCACGATACTTATCATATTTATGGATGATAGACTTGCAATAGAGCTCTTGTAAAAACTATTCGGTGCTGCAAATTCTGCGTTATCTGGTGCTAGCAAATGTACGTACAGGGATTGCAGCGCTCTATACGTCTTGACTTCGCAGCACTTGCTATCGTTTTACAAAGGGTCTAATAAAAAAGATAATCCCTATGATGCTCCCATGCTAGATAACATAACAGAGTTATGTGATAACGATATAATTTTGGATAAATAACAAGGATTAATCAATCTCCATAAACAATTAGCTCTATCTATTAATAGTCACTACAATCGATTAAAGTATGTTATCAAGAAAAACAAACAAAAGGACTTTATCATGTGGGCAACTCTTGCTGCTTCATTGTTTTTTTTACCATTTAACCACACACTATCCCTGTTGCTACTACTTTGTTCGTTAGCAGGGGCTGTTTATTATGCTGTATTAACTCTGCCGGCGATGGCTTTCTTATTATTCATGCTAGTAGTCGCTGTTGCCGTAACGCTATTACGTCATCGTCAGCAGAAATGGCGAGTAGTGGTGATGGAATTACTGCTACTTCTTGGTTGCATCGCACTTCTTTTTCACGTCTCTGGTTTCAACAACTTTAAAATATTAGATAAAGTTCAAGTTGGCATGCTGAGCGGGCCTTTCTCCATGTATTACAACTTTGACAAGGCGCTGATACCCTTCTTTGTATTGATATGTTTGCCAGATTTATTCACTACCCAAAAACATCCTTCGATCAGTCAACTCAGCTGGATAGGATTAATGTGTACAGTACCGGCCTTGCTTTTACTGGCTGTTGCCATCGGTGGCTTAAAGATAGAATTCCATTTTCCACAATGGATTGGGCAGTTTTTTATCGCCAATGTCTTTTTTGTCTGCCTAGCTGAAGAAGCGCTGTTCCGCGGATATTTGCAACGAAGACTTAGCCAGTGGTTAGGGGCTTATCCAGCACTGCTATGCAGTGCGTTGGTATTCGGTGCCTATCATTTCGCTGGCGGCTCCTCACTGATTATTTTTGCTACATTGGCCGGAATAATTTACGGCTTGGCCTGGCTATGGAGTGGTCGTCTATGGGTTGCTGTTAGCTTCCATTTTGCATTTAATCTTATACATTTGCTGTTTTTCACTTATCCAATATATTTGCCAAAATAATAATTAGGCAAAAAATCAGCCAGGGTTAAAACAAACGATTGCTGTACGTAGCCGTCCCGCAATATGATATTCTTGTTGAATAAATTAGCGAGTTAAGGATTTTACGTTATGGCGGTGACTAAATTGGTTCTGGTAAGACACGGTGAAAGTGAATGGAATAAAGAAAATCGTTTTACTGGCTGGGCGGATATTGGCCTATCTGAGAAAGGTCGTAGCGAGGCGAAACAGGCTGGTGACGTATTAAAAAAAGAAGGCTTGATTTTCGATTTTGCCTATACTTCGGTTTTGCAACGCGCTATCCATACCCTGGATTATGTATTGGATGTGTTGGGTCAATCTTGGCTACCGGTTGAAAAATCCTGGATGCTCAACGAACGCCATTATGGGGCGTTACAGGGGTTAGACAAAGCGGAAACGGCTAAAAAATACGGTGATGATCAAGTAAAACTGTGGCGTCGTGGTTTTGCCATCTCTCCTCCTGAATTAACCAAAGAAGATCAACGTTTCCCCGGTCATGATCCGCGTTATGTGAAGCTCAGCGCCGACCAATTGCCACTGGCTGAAAGCCTTGCAACCACAGTCGAGCGCGTTATCCCCTACTGGGATGAGGTTATACAACCGCGCATCGCCAGGGGTGAGCGCGTTATCATTGTGGCTCATGGTAATTCTTTGCGAGCGCTAATAAAGTATCTCTATGACATGACTGAAGATGAAATCCTTGAATTAAATATCCCGACTGCTGCGCCTTTAGTGTACGAACTTAATGAAGATTTTAAACCTATCAAGCATTATTATCTGGGGAACGCAGAAGAAATCGCGGCAAAAGCAGCGGTCGTTGCTAATCAAGGAAAAGCCAAATAACTTGTGCCAAAACTGGCTAAATATCTCAACGATGAGCACCCGATCTAATCTGACAGACAACTGTATTTATAACCAGAAACTGTTAGAGCCTGTTCCAAATCTTTTTCACTGTGCTCAGACGAGGAAAAAACACAGCGAGCACAAGAGATTTCGAACAGGTTCTTAGGTCGGGTTTGAGCTACTACATAACAAGGTAATTTAAAGATTTTAAGATAGGCGATTTCTATTCTCGTAACCACTTACACCAACTGGCCATGACCTGCCGCCTTTCACTGTGAAAATCATTGGCAGCAACAATACCTGGCAACTCTTGCAATACTAAACGATGAATTCTATCACGCATGCCAATATAAGCAGCAGTTAATGCCGCCGCTTCTGACTGTGCCATGATGCCGAAATCCACCATACAGGCAAAAATACGCACATTATCTGACCAATTGGCCAGGTCCGGTTGTGCCGCTGCGTGGCGTAACACCAAATATTGCGCGATAAATTCAATATCGATGATACCACCTGTATCAGCTTTGATATCAAATAGATCTGGCTGTTTATCGCCAAGGTGATGACGCATTTTTTCACGCATGGAGATGATATCTTTTCGTAGCTGCTGATCATCTCGCCGATGACATAAAACCTGTTGCCGAATGGCGTCAAATTGTTGCTGTAATTTGGCTTCACCATAGACAACACGCGCACGAACCAACGCTTGATGTTCCCAGCTCCAGGCTTGATGCTGTTGATAATCGACAAAGGCTTCAAAAGTACTGACTAACATGCCAGATTCACCCGATGGACGCAAACGCGTATCGATCTGATACAGAATACCGGACAAGGTACGAGTGCTAAATAAATGCATAATGCGCTGAGCCAAACGCAGATAGAATTGTCGACCATCAATACTACGTTCCCCTTCGGTCATCACATTTGACGGGCAATCTAGCAGAAACACCAGATCTAAATCCGAGTGATAATTTAGCTCCCAACCACCGAGTTTGCCGTAGCCAATAACAGCGAAACCCTGTCCTTGATCTTGATGTAAAAGAGCCGGTTGACCATAACGTGCTACCATTTGATGCCAGGCTTGCTGCACCACAGTAGCAATAATGGCTTCCGCAAGATAGGTTAAGTGATCACTCACTTTCATTACCGGCAAGGTACCGCTGATATCGGCAGCAGCAATCCGTAGTTGCTGTGTCTGTTTGAATTGGCAGAGTGCTTCTAACTGCAGCTCTTCATCACCCTGAGCGATACGCAACAGATATTGGCGCAGTTCATCATGGTAGGCAACGGGTGCCATTGGTTGATATAGCGCCTGAGGGTCCAATAATTCATCCAGTAATAACGGATAACGTGCCAGTTGATTGGCAATCATCGGCGAGGCTGCACAAAGGCGGACGACATGAGTCAGTGCAGCCGGGTATTCCAACAGTAATTCCATATAAGTGGTACGTGTGACAACACTGAGCAATAGCAGGGTCACACGTGCTAAAACAATATTGGCATCAGGCCGTGAGCAGACTTCAGTCAACAGGTGTGGCATAAGCTGATCTAACACCTCACGCCCACGTCGACCCACCGCCCTTTTATTAACATCGTGGCGGAAATGGTCGATGATATGCAGTAACTGGCGGCAGAGAGTCTGCTCTAAATGAGGTGCTAACACGGCCAGATCGCTTTCTTCCAATTTATCCTGCCATAAACTGTTGTAACCGCTATAACAGGGATCTTCGCCAATATGTGCACTATCATCACCAATTAATTGATTGAAAATCTGTCGTACTGCTTGCATATGCTGCTGTAGTGTTATGAGCAGCGCTGGCCAATCAGTCTTATTCATACCATAAGCCAAACGAGCCTGATTCAGGCTGTCATGCGGCAGCGTCTGTGTCTGTTGATCAGCAATTGTTTGTAACAAATTTTCCAGACGACGTAAAAATAGATAACTTGTGCTGAGTTGATCCACCTGTGTTAGCGGTAGTAAACCCAATTCAGCGATGGTCTGTAACGTTGGCAGTAAAGCACGCTGTTGTAAACTTGGCTCACGACCACCCCGTATCAGTTGAAATACTTGTGCGATAAATTCGATTTCACGGATACCGCCTGCACCCAGTTTAATATTATCTTGCAACCCACGACGGCGTACTTCACGTGCAATCATCACTTTCATACTTCGTAACGACTGGATAACGCTGAAATCGATATAGCGGCGAAATACAAAAGGCCGCAACATATGGCATAATTCCTGAGCGTAATGATTATCGTCACCACCGATTACCTTAGCCTTCACCATCGCATAGCGTTCCCAGTCTCGGCCTTGCTGTTGATAGTAATTTTCCAATGCTGCAAAACTCATCACCAAGGGGCCGCTGTCGCCAAAAGGACGCAAACGCATATCGATACGATAGACAAAACCGTCAATAGTTTGCTGATGCAAAGCGTTGATCAATCTTTGGCCCAATCGGATGAAAAATTGCGCATTATCTAACTGCCGTCTACCTCCTGTGGTTTTACCATTCTCTGGATAGACAAAAATCAAATCGATATCGAAAGAAAAATTTAGCTCCCCCGCGCCCAATTTTCCCATACCTAAAATCAGCAACGGCTGTCTCATTCCATCATCATTACAGGGTGTACCGAAATCACGACAAAAAAGCCGATAAAGCCAATCACGCGCAGCAATAAGCAAACTTTCTGCCAATTGACTCAGTTGTTGCAGGGTTTCTTCTGTGCTGCTGGTTGACAGTAGCTGTGACCAGGCAATACGTACCATTACTCTGCTACGGAATAGTCGCAACGTTTTTAGTAATGCGCTTTCATCCTGTACTTGATTGAGCTCCCTGGCTAATTCATGTTGATAATATTGCCATTCCTGTCTCTGGGGAGGGTGCTGATGTAACTCTTCCCACCATTGGGGATGCATAAACAACATGTCACTGACAAAATCGCTCAACGCCAATAGAATGCTATCTTGCTGACCAAGCGTGACAGGAGGCGTCAGTTGAAGAAAACGCTGTTGCACATACTGTGCTTGCAATTGTAGAGGAGTGGAAACAGGTAACATAAATTCTCGGTGTAGCTGAGTGCCGGCACGGTTTTGCAAGAGTCTATACCCAATGAATTTCGAGTTACGGCAAGGCGGCAATCAATCGAATCCAGGTAGTACATGACTGGGATGAGTGCGAGCAGCCAACGCCACCGTAACTTGAAAGGCGAAGGGTATATTGTATTTATAATTTAGCGAAGCAACGCTGTGCGGCTGCTACCGTTTCTTCAATCTGTTGGTCACTGTGTGCCAGTGACATAAACGCACTTTCAAAAGCCGAGGGTGCCAGATAAACACCTTCAGCTAACATCAAATGAAAGAAAAGTTTAAAGCGTTTAACATCACATTGTATGACATCTTGATAACAATTTATCCGTGAAGCATCAGTAAAAAACAGGCCAAACATCCCCCAATGTGGTTAATCACCAGCGGAATATTTTTTACCTTAGCCGCATCAGATAATGCTTGAACTAAATTTGCAGTCAGTTGCGTTAGTCTACTGATGCTATCTTCAGACAACTGATTTAAGCAGGCAAAACCCGCCGCCATGGCGATCGGATTACCGGACAATGTTCCTGCTTGATAAACGGTACCCGTAGGTGCCAGTTGTTTCATTATTTCGTCACTGCCACCAAATGCCCCCACAGGCAAACCGCCACCGATAATTTTGCCTAAACAAGTGAGATCGGGTTTGACATTATAAAGCGCCTGTGCGCCTCCCAAAGCGACGCGAAAACCGGTCATCACTTCGTCGATAATCAATAGAGCACCAAATTCATCGCACAAAGTACGCAGGCCGGGCAGAAAATCGGCGGACGGTAGTACACAGTTCATATTACCGGCGACCGGTTCGACGATAATGCCCGCTATTTCTTGCGGGTACTGTGCAAAAACTTGCCGCACCGAATCCAAGTCGTTATAAATGCAAGTCAAGGTATGTTTTGCAAAATCGTCTGGAACACCTGGCGAATTTGCTTCTCCGAAAGTTAACGCACCCGAACCCGCCTTTACTAATAGACAGTCAGCATGACCGTGATAACAGCCCTCAAACTTGATAATTTTGTCGCGTTTGGTGTAAGCACGTGCCAAACGAATCGCACTCATGGTAGCTTCGGTACCTGAATTAACCATGCGTACTCTTTCCATACTGGGTATCAAAGAAGTAATTAACTTTGCCATCCTGACTTCAATTTCAGTCGGAGCACCAAAGCTTAGTCCACGCTCAACCGCAGCGATTACAGCATGGCGAATAACTGGATGATTATGACCCAGTATCATTGGTCCCCATGATCCCACGTAATCGATATATTCTTTACCGTCAACATCGTATAGATAGGCACCATTAGCTCTTTCAATAAATAATGGCGAGCCACCAACACCGTTAAATGCTCGAACCGGGGAGTTGACCCCTCCCGGGATAAATTTTTGTGCCTCGGCATAGAGAGTTGCGGACTTATTCATTAATGAGTTCCTGAATTTGGTGGAGAAGGCAGGTTTCGCGAGGTCTATTCCTTGCGTTCAAACATCAGATCCCAAACACCATGTCCTAGACGTTGACCGCGTAATTCAAATTTAGTCAATGGTCGTGAATCAGGACGAGGAACATACCTCTTATTGGTGGCAAGATTATGATAGCCGGTAATATTCGACATCACTTCCAGCATATGTTCTGCATAATGGTGCCAATCGGTTGCCATATGGAATATTCCCCCTACCTTTAACTTGTTTTTTACCAGTTCAGCAAAAGCAGTTTGCACAATACGCCGTTTGTTATGGCGAGCTTTAGGCCAAGGATCAGGAAAAAATAGCTGTAATCTGTCGAGTGAACTATCTGGCAACATATTTTCCAACACTTCAAGCGCATCATGGCGCATAACACGTAGATTTTTCAAATCCATTTCATGCGCAGCCGCCAGACAAGCACCCACCCCAGGAGCATGGACTTCAATACCGAGAAAATTTTGTTGTGGATTATCCGCTGCCATCGTCACCAAAGATGTCCCCATACCAAAGCCGATTTCTAATACCAACGGCGCCGTACGACCAAATATTGAGTTAACTTCAATGACAGTTGCCTGATAATCGATGCCCATCAGCGACCAGTAGCTATCCAACGCGAGTTGTTGCCCTCGGGTCAATCGCCCTTGGCGACGAACAAAACTACGAACGCGACGTAAACCACAACCATTTTCAGCAAATTGTTTCGATATAACCGTATTTATCATGGAACTTTCTAGCTATCAATAAAGTTCCAGTTTACAGTCTTACAACTCTATGCTGCAATCCCAAGCTAATTTATTTATACCCAATGAATTTCGAGTTACGGCAAAGCGGCAATCAATCGAATCCAGGTAGTACATGACTTGGATGAGTGCGAGCAGCCAACACCGCCACAACTTGAAAAGCGAAGGGTGTATCTGCCAATTTACCGATGGCGACTTATGATACCAGCACAACAATTCGCACAATGGGTACTGGAATGGTACCAATGCTATGGCCGCAAAACGTTGCCGTGGCAACAGGATAAAACGCCCTATCAAGTATGGCTGTCTGAAGTCATGTTGCAACAGACTCAGGTTGCTACTGTCATTCCTTACTTTCAACGTTTTATCACGCGTTTCCCTGATATACTGACGTTAGCCTCCGCGCCCTTGGACGAAGTGCTTCATTTGTGGACAGGTTTAGGTTACTACGCCCGTGCCAGAAATTTGCATAAAACAGCACAAACGATTGTTGACCATCATCAGGGAAAATTTCCTACTACTTTTGCTGAAATTGTCGCGCTCCCTGGTATTGGTCGTTCTACCGCCGGTGCCATTTTGTCTCTGGCATTAGGGCAACATTTTTCGATCCTCGATGGTAATGTTAAACGAGTATTGTCACGTTGTTATGCGATATCCGGTTGGCCGGGTCAAAAAGAGGTAGAAAAACGCCTGTGGCAGATGAGTGAAAAAGTCACTCCTGCTAATGGTGTAGGGCAATTCAATCAAGCCATGATGGATTTAGGTGCGACGGTATGCACCCGATCTCAACCAAAATGCGAATTTTGTCCACTCAATAGTGGCTGTTTGTCTCATGCTACTCGTAGCTGGCTTCACTATCCGGGTAAAAAACCAGCACGTAAACTACCAGAAAAAACTGCTTATTTTTTATTAATGCAACAGGGCACACAAATCTGGCTAGAACAGCGCCCGCCGGTCGGTTTATGGGGCGGGTTATTCTGTTTCCCACAGTTTAGCCAACGCACAGAACTGGTTTTTTGGTTACAACAGCGTGGATTGCAAGAAAAAGATTTACATCAACTCGGTGCTTTCCGTCACACCTTTAGCCACTTCCACTTGGACATCATTCCCCTGCGATTGTATAACTCCTTGGTGAAAAGATGTATGGATGACAGTGCCGGTCTCTGGTACAACCTGAAGCAACCGCCGTCAGTCGGGCTTGCTGCTCCGGTTGAACGCTTATTGCAACAGATTTCGAATAGGTTCTAAAAGAGGATAGAGTATGAGCAAAATAATTTACTGTACATTTTTAAAAGAAGAAGCCGAAAGACAAGATTTTCAAATTTATCCAGGAGAAATAGGCGAACGTATCTATAATGAAATTTCTAAGCAAGCGTGGGCGCAATGGATAAACAAACAAACTATGCTGATCAATGAAAAAAAGTTGAGCATGATGAACCTCGCTGATCGCCAGTTACTGGAAAAAGAAATGTGCAATTTTTTATTCGAAGGCCAAGAAATACATATTGCAGGATATGTCCCGCCAAGTAAGTCATAGAGGTTTAGATGATTTTGAAAAAATTATTTTTTTTCATCATGATATGGTTTATAAGATGAAGAAAATTTTAGTTCTACTCATGATCACACCTTTGCTGATCTCTTGCTCAGGGAATAAAGAGCAGGCTGATAATGAAATGTTTATCAAAGATACCAACAGTTTTGATATTTTGATGGGGCAATTTGCCCACAATATCGAAAATATCTGGGGCTTGGATGAAATCTTGATCGCAGGCCCAAGAGACTACGTAAAATACACGGATAAATATCAAACGCGCAGTCATATCAATTTTTACGCCGGTACCATTACCTTTGAAACTATCGCCACGACCAATCCTGAGGCTCATCTGCGTCAAACTATCATCGCCACCTTACTCATGGGTGACGATCCCGGTGCAATTGATCTTTATTCTGACGTTAACGATATTCAAATCAGTAAAGAGCCGTTTTTATATGGTCAAGTATTGGACAACAATGGTCAACCGATCCGTTGGGAATGGCGTGCTAGCCAGTTCGCAGACTCTTTGCTGCAAACTAGAATGCAAAAACGCAACAAGGGATTGCAGGTTATTTGGTCGATTACAGTGCAGCTGGTACCTAACCATCTGGATAAACGGGCGCACAAATATTTGCCTTTAATACGCCAGGCTGCCGCAAAATACCAGGTTGAAGAATCGTTAATACTGGCTATTATGCAGATTGAATCTAGCTTTAATCCCTATGCTATCAGCAGTGCTAATGCGTTAGGTCTGATGCAGATAATGCAACAGACCGCTGGCAAAGATGTATTCAAAATGAAAGGGAAAAATGGTCATCCGAGCCGCAGCTATTTATTTGACCCAGAAAATAATATCGACGCGGGTGTTGCCTATTTATCCATTTTGCAAAATAGTTACCTTGGAGGGATCCGTAATAGCACCTCGCGCCGCTATGCCATGATCACGGCCTATAACGGTGGTGCAGGTAGTGTATTACGTTTATTTTCCAACGATAAAGACCAGGCATTCATTATGATCAACAGTATGGAGCCAGGAGAGGTATTTAACACACTGATCACTAAGCATCCTGCTAGCCAATCACGTCGTTATCTAATGAAAGTGAATAACGCTCAAAAAACGTATCGTCGTCGCTAAAGGCGCGTTCGAAATCTATTCTAGTCAGAGAACCACGCCCCTTGAGCCGCGAGAGAAGACATAGGAGCAGTCGTGCAACCTGCTCCGATTTTTTTACCATTATCGGGTGCCATAAACGACAATGGTTTTACCGTGAGCGGAAATCAAATTTTGTGCTTCTAGCATTTTAAGGATACGTCCTACTGTTTCACGTGAGCAACCCACGATCTGACCAATTTCCTGACGGGTGATTTTAATTTGCATACCATCTGGGTGGGTCATAGCATCAGGTTGTTTTGCCAAATTAAGCAACGTTTCTGCGATACGCCCGGTAACATCCAGAAAAGCAAGATTACCCACTTTTTCGGAAGTAACCTGTAAGCGTTGCGCCATTTGTGCAGATAAGCGCGTCAGAATTTCTGGATTCACCTGAATAAGCTGCCGGAATTTTTTGTAAGAAATCTCAGCAACGTCACAAGCGCTTTTTGCTCTAACCCACGCACTGCGTTCTTGGCCTTCTTTTTTAAATAACCCCAGTTCGCCAATGAAATCTCCCTGATTTAGATAGGCAAGGATCATCTCTCGACCCTCTTCATCCTTGATCAGAACCGCTACTGAACCCTTTACGATATAGTAAAGCGTTTCGGCCTTTTCACCCTGATGAATCAAAGTGCTCTTCGATGGATATTTGTGGATATGGCAATGAGACAGGAACCATTCAAGAGTAGTGTCTGGTTGTGGCTTGCCGAGAACCATATGCGGTATCCTCTGTTATTATTGCAGCCTAATATTATAGCCTGATCATCATCAGGCAAGTATATAAGAACCTGTTCGAAATCTCTTGTACTCGCCGTTTTTTGGTCAAATAATTCGTCAAAAATAAGCTTAAAATGCTCATCGACTCCCTTTTTGTTGTATATAAAGAATAAACTGCGCTTTTTCGCCCATTTTTTCTTCGTCTGAGCACAGCGAAAAAGATTTGCAACAGGCTCTCAGATCATAGATTAAACTGTTTTCTTCTTTTCTAGCAGACGCTGCACGAGCGGCGCCATTATCAACTCCATCGCTAATCCCATTTTACCGCCAGGCACAACTAATGTATTAACATTTGAGATAAAAGAGCCTTGTAACATCGCCAATAAATAAGGGAAATCAATGTGATCTAAGCCACGAAAATGGATAACCACAAAACTTTCATCCAGCGATGGGATCGCTTTGGCAGAAAAAGGATTAGAGGTATCTATCGTGGGTACGCGTTGGAAGTTGATATGGGTAAGGGAAAACTGGGGAGTAATGTAATTAATGTAATCGTCCATAGAACGTACCACTGAATCCATTACTGCTTCACGAGAATGACCACGTTCATTGGTATCCCGTACCAGTTTTTGAATCCATTCCAGGTTAACAATAGGCACCACGCCAACCAACAAATCCACATATTGGGCTACATCGTATTCTTTGGTGACCACACCACCATGTAGCCCCTCGTAAAACAGCATGTCAGTCTGTGTCGGTAGAGCCTCCCAAGGCGTAAAAGTCCCTGGGATCTGTTTATAAGGCATAGCTTCATCATAAGTATGTAGATATTTACGTGCTTCACCGCTTCCCTGTTTGCCGTAGTCGGCAAAACTCTTTTCTAGCAGACCAAAATCATTGGCTTCTGGACCAAAATAACTGATATGACGCCCTTGATCGCGTGCTTTCCGAATCTCTGTATCCATTTCCGGACGAGTATAACGATGAAAACTATCACCTTCTAATTCGGCGGCACTGATATTTAATTGTTGAAATATTTTACGAAAAGCCACACTGGTAGCCGTCGTTCCTGCGCCACTGGAACCCGTGACGGCGATAATGGGGTATTTGGCTGACATAATAATTTTTTCTCCATAGGCGGGCTCCTGCCGCGTTGCAAATGAGGTCTAATGCTATTTTTCAGGATGATTCTTCGATACTGAAAGTGCTAACGTTACTTTGTGTTCGTGGCATAATATTGATGGTTTCCTGTACTTCAGACCACACCACTAACGCTTCTCCAATGATCAACTGATGACGAACATCGGCCACTTTTTGCTCTAGTAAAAATTCCTGCTCACCATAATCTGTACCTTCACGTAATACAAAAGCCTCAATTAAGCTGTCTAGCGTTTCACTGTTGATGTGTTGCCAAGGGATAATCATTATTAGCATTCCAGAGAGAAAAAAATCAAGTAGTCTACTATCGAACCATGACCTATTTAACTGCCACTCAATAGACGCCTAATATTAACAAATCCAACCTCACAATAGACCTCTTTCGAAAATTGAAAGCCGAAGGCTACTTGAAACCGTAGTTTGTTATGTGAAGTCATGGTACACAGCAACCTGAGTTAACACAGAGACACATGAGGATTGCGAGCAACACAGGATCCAGATCACGTAGTAGGTTTCAGCTTTCGAAAGAGGTCTAATAGTTTATACTCATCGACGAGTGACCACGTGAAGACAGCATTCCTTATGGCTTCATAAGAGCCTGTTCCAAATCTTTTTCGCTGTGTTCAGACGAGGAAAAAACGGGCGAAAAAGCGCAGTTTATTCTTTGTATACAACAAAAAGGGAGTCAATGAGCATGTTGAGCGCGTTTTTGACGAATGACTTGACCAAAACACGGCGAGCACAAGAGATTTCGAACAGATTCTTAGACGTCTGATAGCGTTTAATTCACTATAATGATGCTACCTTCGCAGGATGCAAGGTCTTTGTCTACTGTGATGATTTTTTATCCACCAATCAAACTTATGGAGACGATAACAATATGAGTTACTCATTACCTACCCTCGCCTATGCTTATGATGAACTAGAGCCTCATTTCGATGAGAAAACAATGAAGATCCATCATACCAAACACCATCAAACTTATATTAATAATGCTAATACCGTGCTAGAGGCTTATCCAAACTTGGCAGGACAGTCGGTTGAAGAATTGATCAAAGATCTGAATAAAGTCCCTGATGAGAAACGTACTTTTATGCGTAACAATGCTGGTGGACACGCTAACCATAGCATGTTTTGGCAAGGCCTGAAAATCGGTACTACGCTGGCCGGCAATCTGAAAGCGGCCGTCGAACGTGATTTTGGCACGGTTGAAGAATTCCAAACTAAGTTCGAAACAGCAGCAGCGGCACGTTTCGGTTCAGGTTGGGCTTGGTTGGTGAGCAAAGGTGACAAGCTAGCGGTAGTTTCCACGGCTAATCAAGATAATCCACTGATGGGTGAAGCTATCGCGGGCGTATCGGGTTATCCGATCATTGCCCTAGACGTATGGGAACATGCTTATTATCTTCAATACCAAAACCGTCGCCCCGACTATATCAAAGCATTCTGGAATGTAGTGGATTGGGACGTAGCGAGTGAACGTTATAACGAGAGACCATCCTGAACTATAACGACCAGACCTCTTGTAAAATCGTAGCAAGTGGTGTGAATTGACTAGACTTTTTGCAAAATCGTAACGAATAACCCGCCACAGCGGGTTATTCACAACGACGAAAAATGATTATGCTTGGCTTTTAACTTCTAACCAGCTGCACTTCGCTGGCTTACCCGGTTTACCTAGTGCTTCTTCAATACGGATAAGTTGATTGTACTTGGCAACCCGATCAGAGCGGCTCATAGAACCGGTTTTGATGTGACCGGCAGCGGTCCCTACCGCTAAATCGGCAATGGTGGCATCTTCCGTTTCTCCCGAACGGTGAGAGATAATAACGGTGTAACCTGCCTTCTTCGCCATCTTGATGGCGGCCAGTGTTTCAGTTAGAGAACCAATTTGATTGAATTTAATTAAGATAGAATTAGCAATGCCTTTCTTAATCCCTTCTTGCAGGATCTTGGTATTGGTTACGAACAGATCATCTCCCACCAATTGGATCTTCTTACCCAGCACTTTAGTTTGATAGGCAAAACCATCCCAATCGGACTCATCGAGACCATCCTCGATAGAAACGATAGGATATTCTTGAGTCAATTTTTCCAGATAATGGGTAAATTCCTCTGAGCTGAAAGTTGTTCCTTCGCCTTTCAACTCATAGTTCCCGGTTTCTTTGTTGTAAAACTCTGAAGCCGCACAATCCATCGCCAGAGTCACATCTTTACCCAGTACATAACCGGCTCGCTCTACCGCTTCTTTGATGGCCTTCAATGCAGCAGCATTAGACGCTAAATTGGGTGCATAGCCGCCTTCATCACCTACAGCCGTATTGAATCCTTTTTCTTTCAAAATCTTTGCCAAAGTGTGGAACACTTCAGAACCGATACGTAGTGCCTCTTTAAATGATTGAGCACCAACCGGTTGAATCATAAATTCCTGGATATCGAGATTATTATCAGCATGTTCACCGCCATTGATAATATTCATCATCGGTAATGGCAGCGACAGTCTATCTAATGGGGTACCACTCAATCCGGCGATATGCTCGTACAGAGGCATACCTTTAGACGCCGCCGCCGCTTTCGCCACCGCGAGGGATACCGCTAAAATAGCATTTGCACCGAATTTAGATTTATTCTCAGTACCGTCCAAATCGATCATAATCTTATCGATATTCGCCTGATCTTTCGCGTCTTTGCCACGGATGGCATCGGCAATAGCACCATTCACCGCAGCAACAGCTTTGGTCACACCTTTACCAAGGAAACATTTTTGGTCACCGTCACGCAATTCAAGTGCTTCACGAGAACCGGTAGACGCTCCTGAAGGCGCAGTAGCCAACCCCATGAAACCACCGTCTAAATGTACTTCAGCTTCTACGGTTGGATTACCACGGGAATCGATGATCTCACGACCGATGACTTTAACAATTTTGGACATTAGATTTTCCTCTAGTACACATAAGCTAAACTATTTTTTTACCGATTTCTGGTAGTCACTGGCCGCTTTAATAAAACCGGCAAATAATGGATGGCCATCACGTGGTGTCGAAGTAAATTCCGGGTGGAATTGACAAGCCACAAACCATGGGTGGTTTGGTAATTCGATGATTTCTACCAATTTATTATCTGCAGAACGCCCAGCGACAGAGAGTCCAGCCTCTTCAATTTTCTGCAATAACATATTGTTGACCTCATAACGGTGACGGTGACGCTCAGTGATAATGGTAGCAGCATACATCTGCCGTACCTTGCTGCCCTCAATCAAATGACATTGCTGCCCACCCACCCGCATGGTTCCGCCAAAATCACTCCCTTCTGTACGAACTTCAATACCCCCCTTTTCATCATGCCAATCAGTAATCAACGCAACCACTGGATTCTGACAGTCTGGCACAAATTCTGTTGAGTTGGCGCCTTCCATAACAGCAACATTGCGAGCGAATTCGATTAGAGCCACCTGCATACCCAAGCAAATCCCCAAATAAGGGATATTATTTTCCCGCGCATAGCGTGCCGTAGTGATCATGCCTTCTACACCACGGTAGCCAAAACCACCCGGAATAAGGATCGCGTCCAGCCCTTGAAGTACATTCTTACCCTGTGTTTCTATCTCCTGTGCATCGATAAGTTTAATCTTTACCATTAAACGATTTTTCAACCCTCCGTGTTTTAATGCTTCAATCACTGACTTATAAGCATCCGGCAATTCTACATATTTACCGATCATGCCAATGGTGACTTCCCCTTGCGGATTCGATTCCTGGTACAACACCTGCTGCCATTCAGACAAATCGGCTTCAGGATAGCTTAAATTAAAACGCTGACAGATATAATCATCAAGATGCTGCAATTGCAATAATCCGGGAATTTTATAAATAGAATCAACATCCATCAGGGATACTACCGCTTTTTCCTGCACATTACAGAATAATGCGATTTTTGCCCGCTCATTAGCAGGAACCTCACGATCAGAACGACAAATCAATACGTCAGGCTGAATACCGATGGAAAGTAACTCTTTGACCGAGTGTTGTGTCGGTTTGGTTTTTACTTCGCCTGCAGCCGCCAGATAGGGAACTAACGTTAAATGCATATACAAAGTATGTTCACGACCAACGTCCACCGCCATTTGACGGATAGCTTCTAAAAACGGCAGTGATTCAATATCCCCCACAGTGCCACCCACTTCAACCAAGGCAACATCATGCCCAGAACCCCCTTCGACGATACTTTCTTTTATCGCATTAGTGATATGTGGGATAACCTGAATTGTCGCGCCTAGATAATCACCTCGACGCTCTCTACGCAGAACCTGGGAATAAATACGACCTGCGGTAAAGTTGTTACGGCGCGTCATTTTGGTACGGATAAAACGTTCATAGTGCCCCAAATCCAGATCCGTTTCTGCCCCATCTTCAGTAACAAAGACTTCCCCGTGCTGTGTCGGGCTCATGGTCCCTGGATCCACATTAATATAAGGATCCAGTTTCATTACGGTCACTTTGAGGCCACGGGCTTCGAGTATAGCGGCTAGAGAGGCGGCGGCAATGCCTTTACCCAGAGAGGACACAACCCCCCGGTCACAAAAATATAATTAGTTGTCATGCTGAACCCGAGCGTTTAGGTTTAAAGATGATAGAAGAACTAAGACGGGAGAACAGTATACCCGAACCTTAGTTAGGCCACAAATCGTCTCCTATCCTGGGATAGGCTAAAGCTTATGCGAAATTTGTTGCGTTCTCTGATATGGCAGAACAATTTTATTCTGATGACACCATTAAAGATGAGTCGTATCGTATATTTATATCGAATGGTATTTATTATGTAATCAAAATTAAATCGTATAGAAGGGGCCGTATAAGTTGATTATGAAAATCAGCAATAACATATTGATATTAATTAATATTTATTAACAAAAGTGATCACGTTACATGGCGCCTGCTATACCGCTATTATACTTCGTCAAAAATGTGCTTTTTCGACCATTTTTTCCTCTTCTAAGCACAGCGAAAAAGATTTGGAACAGGCTCTAAAATGAGGAAATAACATGAGCAAGGGTTTACAGCCAAATCTAATGAAATCACTTTATTGGCTGTTAGGTTTATTTTTAATATCGGTTGTCCTGGTGCACGTAATTTTACGGGGGTTTATGGATACAACCGTTGAAAGTACCTACGCATCGATTAAAGATATTGAAGCAAAAAATGCAATGCGATCGGGTTGGCTACCGAAATGGTTACCCTCGACAGTGACAGAAATAATTGAAATTCATGATTTAGATACCAACCTGTCTATGATTAAATTTTCATTTGTAAAAAATACGGATCTCAGGTTACCTCCTTTATGTAAAAAAATTGAACCTACACTACCTTTGGTTCTTCCTTTCAACCGCCGTGGATGGCTGTCAGACCTATCATTGGGACCTGATACTACCATTCTTAACCATGATTTTTTTCAATGTGAACACGAATATATCGCTATTTCTAAAATATTGGGTAAGGGTTACATATGGAGATCAAAATAATTATTTTTTTATATTCTGACTTATAAATATCCCTATGTTTGTTACAATATATTAACATGAATAAAAAGTAGATATAAAAATAATCAGTATCCAAACAAAAAATTTTTCTTTACATAGAGGTAATAGCGATCATGAATTTGTCAAAAATAATTTATATCCTGATCATTCCATTATTCGTTACGGCTTGTTCGAAACAAGATATCAGTTGGACTCAAAATATAAGTTCGACGCAAAATATAAGCACGTCTCAGATCAAAAACAATATTGATACGCTATTGACCAATCCTAAACTCAAAGGTGCTCAATTGGCTATTATGGTACGTGATGCTAATAGTGGAGCAATCATTTACCAACATAATGCCAATAGCCGATTGATTACTGCTTCTAGCATGAAATTATTTACTTCAGCAGCAGATTTTGACATCCTTGGTGCAGAATACAAATTTCTTACTTCTACGCTTACCGATGGCACTCGGCATAAGGAAAAGCTGAGGGGAAATCTGTATTTACGTGGTTCGGGCGATCCCACCATGTTATTTGAAGACTATCAAGCGCTAGCGGCGGGTATTGCTGCTAAAGGTATTAGGCGGGTGAGTGGCGATTTAATCATAGATGATACTTGGTTTGATAATATCAGGCTTGGTAATGATTGGGCACAAGACGATGAAGAACACTATTATGCTGCTCAGATTTCTGCATTGACGGTATCAGCTGATAAAGATTACGATGCAGGTTCGATCATGATTAAGCTTGTTGCCAGTGATACCGTGAATCAACCGCTAACGGTTTCTATGATCCCAGCGAATAACTATGTCACCTTAGTCAATAAGGCCAAAACAACCCGTGCCGGAGGTGACGATACATTGATCATCAAACGTGAACATGGAAGCAATCGTATTATTATCAGTGGCAATTTACCCGTAGGGAAAGAAAAAAGCGTGCTAAGGAGTGTATGGGAACCGACTCAACTGGTCGCGAATTTGTTCAAGCAAGCCCTGCGACAAAATGGCATTAAAATTGAGGGTAAAACGAGAATTGGTGTAGCTACGCCATTACATGCACAAGAATTGTCCAAACATGTTTCAATACCATTGTCAGAATTAGCAATACCTTTTCTTAAACTTTCAAATAATACCCATGCTGAAATTTTGCTTAAAACTATTGGACGAAAAGTGTTTAATTCCGGCACTAGCCAGGATGGGATCAAAGCCATCGCAGATTTTTCACGGCGTAATAACATAGATACCTCTTCAATGTTGCAAACAGATGGTTCGGGATTGTCACGTCGTAACCTCGTTACGACGAAACTTTTTACTGATCTCTTGATTGCGACCCGTAAACAACCGTGGTTTGACCAATGGTATGCGGCTTTGCCGGTTGCCGGTGATCCTAATAAGCTGGTTGGTGGCACTTTGCGCAAGCGTATGCGAGGTACTGCGGCAGAAGGCAATGTTGTCGCTAAAACCGGTAGCCTGAGTGCTGTATCGTCCTTAACTGGCTATGTGAAGACGGCTAATCACGGCAAATTGGTTTTTTCTATTCTGTCGAATAATGCCTTGATTTCGGTTAAAGAGTTAGAAGATAGTATCGTGGTGTTGTTAGCTAATCTAACTCAATCGTCATATTGACGGAAGAAAGCGTTGTGGGCTATATTCGCCGGTGAATTCACAGCCCACAGCGACGCTGTGCGAATTTAAACGATGTAAATTTAAGCAGTGGTATATGATGAAAAATTTGGGGTCTCAAACCATCTCGATCGCTAAATCAACCGGGCAAACTGGTTTATCTCAAGCGCAAAAACGATTCAATTCACTGACCCAAAAAATTGATAGTAAACGGCAGAATTTAATAGCATGGCAGGCCATGCTCCCTTTATACCACCAAAAATATTCTGACGAATTTTATCCTTTGCTGACGTCTTTCGATCAGAAGCGGACAGATTTCGTGCAATTGTTAGATAAAAGCTACTCTGACAAGGTATTTAGCAAAAGTGATAGGAAGAAAATAAGTCATATTATTTGTATGATCACGATGGAATTGATGTCTGAAAGGGACTGTGTAGATTTAAAAAAAATTTATAACAAATACAGTGAAATCGACTTCGACTCGCGGGTTGAGCAAGAAAAGGAAATGATGCAATCTGCCATGGCTGAGATGTTTAGTTTTGATATTTTTGAAAAGATGGATGTTAACTCGACAGAAAAAATAATGGAGAATGTTGGTGAGGAAATACAACAAGAATTAATTCAGGAAGAACGAGTTAAAAAACAATTTGAGGGATCCTATAATGAACAAAAAAAATCGGCAAAGACTCTTGCCAGAGAAGAAAAACAACAAGCAGAAATACAAAATATCAGCCAATCACTCCGTGAAATTTACCGTAAACTAGCTAGCAGCTTACATCCAGATCGTGAACAAGACGCAGAAGAAAGAGAGCGTAAAACAGAACTGATGCAACGGGTCAATATAGCGTATAATAGTAAAAATTTGCTTGAGTTATTGGCGCTACAATTGGAAATTGAACAAATCGATCAGTCTATTATTAATACTCTCCCTGAAGATAAATTGAAATATTACAATACTATTTTAGCGGAGCAGTTTGCTGAGTTGCAAAATGAAATTAACGATATCGAAGTTTCGTTCAAGATACGTTTAAATATGTCACCCCGTTGCCGAATAGTGCCTATGACAGTAATACGTGATTTACAGAATGATATTAAAAACATTCAACGTGATATTGATCGTGTGGAGGCAGATCTGACTCTTTTTCGGGAAAGTAAAAATATTAAAAATTGGCTAAAAACCTACCGGATAGCCCGCGCAAAATGAGGATTACGAGCACCAGGTAACGCAGAATTTGCAGCACGTATTTACAAACATATATGTAGGTTTTGAAAGAAGTCTATTGATTTATGCGATTGTACAGCCGTTGAGGTTGTTAGCTTTTCTTGAGGTATTCATGAGTACACCCACACATTCACGATTAATTATTTTAGGTTCAGGGCCTGCAGGTTATACCGCTGCGGTCTACGCGGCACGCGCCAATCTGGAACCGCTGTTGATTGCTGGTATGGAGCCAGGTGGTCAATTGACCACCACCACTGAAGTGGAAAACTGGCCAGGAGATGCTGAAAATTTAACCGGCCCTCTTCTGATGGAACGTATGCGCAAGCATGCGGAAAAATTCGGCACTACCCTCTCACAAGATCATATTACCAAGACAAATCTTACAGAGCGTCCTTTCCGTCTGTTTGGCGGTAGTCAAGAATACACTTGTGACGCATTAATCATCGCCACGGGGGCTAGTGCACGTTATCTTGGTTTAGCATCAGAAGAAGCCTTTAAAGGGAAAGGTGTTTCAGCTTGTGCGACCTGTGATGGATTTTTTTACCGTGATCAGAACGTTGCGGTAGTCGGGGGGGGAATACCGCTGTTGAAGAGGCGCTATATCTGTCGAATATTGCGACAAAAGTTTATTTAATTCACCGTCGAAGTAAGTTTCGTGCAGAGAAAATATTGATCGACCGGCTGATGAAAAAAGTCACCGAGGGTAGGATTGTGCTACATACCGATAGTACCTTGGAGGAAGTAGTAGGTGATGATACAGGCGTAACAGGTCTACATTTAGGCAATGCTAAGGGTGGACAAGGTGAAGAGTTGGTAGTTTCCGGTGTTTTTATCGCCATTGGTCATGTTCCAAACACCACTATTTTTGCTGATCAGTTGCGATTAGAAAATGGCTATATCAAAGTACAGTCGGGTCTTGGTGGAAATGTCACACAAACTTCTATTCCTGGTGTGTTTGCTGCGGGTGATGTAATGGATCATGTTTATCGTCAAGCGATTACTTCTGCTGCGAGTGGTTGTATGGCAGCTTTGGATGCCGAGCGTTATTTAGATGGTTTAAATCAATGAGCTGATTAATGATCTGATGAATAAAACAAGACAACATGAATTGATCCAATGGTTGAAAAAGCAGAGTACACCCGCACGGCCCTGGTTACGTTTATCCATGTTGTTAGGTCTGTTGGGTGGTTTACTGATGATTGCTCAGGCAGGGTTATTAGCGACACTTTTGCAGTCTTTGATTATTGATCATCTGCCTCGCCACTTGTTGGTTACCGATCTCTGCTGGCTGTTGGTAGTATTTGTGCTGCGAGCTATTGTTAGCTGGTGCCGTGAGCGTACCAGTTTTGTTTGTGGTATGCGTATCCGTTTATTAATTCGCAACAGGGTATTGGAGAAATTGGCACAATTAGGGCCGTCCTGGGTAAGAGGCAAGCCCGCCGGTAGCTGGACGACGATTATCATCGAGCAAATTGAGGATATGCAGGATTATTATTCGCGATATCTACCACAAATATATCTTTCTGCGCTTATCCCACTATTGATTCTACTGGCTGTTTTCCCTATAAATTGGGTTGCCGGCCTGATTTTATTGACTACTGCCCCTTTGATACCCCTGTTTATGGTGTTAGTCGGTATGGGAGCAGCAGATGCCAATCGACGTAATTTTGTCGCTTTGGCACGTCTCAGTGGTAAATTTCTTGATAGTTTACGTGGTTTGGATACCTTGCGGTTATTCTATCGTGCACAGGCAGAAACAAAACAAATTGTTGAAACGTCAGAACATTTTCGCCGTCGTACAATGGAAGTACTCCGTCTCGCTTTTCTGTCATCAGCGGTGTTGGAGTTCTTTGCCGCTGTCTCTATTGCGCTCGTCGCTGTTTATTTCGGCTTTTCGTATCTCGGTGTGCTGCATTTTGGTAATTACCATACAGAAGGAGTCACGCTATTTTCCGGTTTTTTTCTGTTGCTTTTGGCGCCGGAATTTTTCCAGCCCTTACGCGATCTCGGTACCTTTTATCATGCTAAAGCACAGGCCTTAGGGGCCGCGGAATCACTGGTTACTTTTTTGACAAGTGAAGCCGAGGTGGCAATTGAGCAAGGAGATAAAAAATTATCAGGCAATACACCCATCAGGCTAGTCGCCAATGAGTTAGAAATATTAGCTGTCAACGGTACTCGCTTAGCTGGACCATTAAACTTTACTGTGCTTGCCGGACAGCGGATCGCTATCGTCGGCCATAGCGGTGCAGGGAAAAGTTCATTACTTCATTTGTTACTTGGTTTTTTGCCTTACCGTGGTTCACTCAAAGTCGAGGGGATTGAACTGAGAGAATTGAATACAGAGGCATGGCGTCATCAAGTAAGTTGGATCGGTCAAAATCCCTATCTACCAGAAAAAACGTTGAGAGCGAATATTTTACTTAGTCAACCCAATGCCAGTAACGTACAGTTACAGCAGGCTATAGATCGAGCCTATATCAATGAATTTCTTGTTGATTTACCTGAAGGACTGGAAACTGAAATAGGCGATCATGCGTCACGCCTTTCTGTCGGTCAGGCACAGCGAGTAGCGGTAGCGAGAGTCTTACTTAATCCTTGTCGCCTATTATTATTGGATGAACCCAGTGCTAGCCTTGACATGCATAGTGAACAACGGGTCATGAACGCCTTAAGCAGAGCTTCCTATGCACAAACTACCCTGTTGGTGACTCATCAGCTAGAGAATATATGTGATTACGATCTTATTTGGGTGATGGATCGTGGTATGTTGCTTCAGCAAGGTGATTACAGTACGCTGTGTCAGACTACAGGCGCTTTTGCTAGCTTACTTTCTTACCGTAGCAAGGAAGGTTAATTATGCGCCTTTTGTTGCCTTTTCTGGCGCTGTATCGTCGTCATTGGTTTCTTGCTAGCTTAGGGATAGTCATGACGACTCTAACCCTGCTAGCGGCTGTGGGTCTGCTTGCTCTATCTGGCTGGTTCCTTGCAGGTAGCGCCCTTGCTGGCTCTTCGGGGCTATATAGCTTTAATTACCTGCTGCCTGCTGCGGGGGTCAGAGGTGCAGCAATAATACGCACTGCGGGGCGTTATGTTGAACGGGTGGTGAGTCATGATGCGACCTTTCGCATATTAGCACATCTACGCTTGTTCGCTTTTCAAAAAATCTTACCGTTATCCCCGGGCGGTATCGCCCGTTTTCGGCAAAGTGAAATATTGAATTGCTTTGTTGCTGATGTGGATACTTTAGATCATCTTTATCTACGAATTATTACCCCGTTAGTCGCCGCAATGGTAATTATTTTTACGGTTACTTTTGGGTTAAGCCTGTTAGATATCAATATGGCATTAACATTAGGCGCGATTTTACTGGGTTTATTGCTGTTATTACCTGTGATTTTTTACCATATCGGTAAACCTATCGGTAGTGCTCTCACCGATTTACGTGCTCTTTATCGCTCAGCACTGACCTCATGGTTACAAGGCCAAGCTGAACTTTTGGTATTTAGCACTGTGGAACGTTTTCACACTAAGTTGGCAAATATCGAGCAACATTGGCTGGTTCGTCAGCAGCAGCAGGCGTCATTGTCTGCGTTTTCTCAAGCGTTGATGATATTGGCTACTGGCTTAACGCTTATCTTGCTATTGTGGCTGGCTGCCGAAAATATTAATTTCATTCACACTGTTAGCAATGATCAAGCAAGTGCTCTTATTGCTTTCTTTGTATTTGCTGCCATCGCGGCTTTTGAAGCATTGTCACCAGTAACAGGTGCTTTTCTACACTTGGGGCAGGTGATCACTGCCGCCAAACGTGTCACACACCTTATCAAGCAACAACCTGCAGTGACCTTCCCAAGTACAGTAATCTCGTCACCTATATCATCACTGATCACCCTGGAAATGAAACAGGTAAGCTTTACCTATCCAGACCAACCATTACCTGTCTTACAAGCTATTTCATTATCACTGGCTGCAGGGGAACATATTGCGTTGCTTGGGCGTACTGGTTGTGGCAAATCCACATTGTTGCAATTGTTAACCCGTGCTTGGGATCCGCCTCAAGGTCATATTTACATTAATAAGCAGCCCATTACCCATTTTGATGAAAGCACATTGCGCCGAATAATGGTTGTCGTTAGTCAGAGAATACATATTTTTAGCGATACATTGCGAGCCAATTTATTACTAGCTGCTCCTTCTGCTACGGATATTCAATTGCAAAAGGTATTAAACCAGGTAGGGTTACAAAATTTGTTAGCCAATGATGAGGGCTTAAATGCATGGTTAGGAGAAGGAGGGCGAGGATTATCCGGCGGTGAGCAACGTCGTTTAGGGATAGCTCGTGCACTGTTGCATTCGGCGCCATTATGGCTGCTCGATGAACCCACCGACGGGCTAGATGCAGAAACTGAACAACAAATTTTTTCGCTACTGAGGCAACACTGTCAGCGCAAAAGCTTGATACTGATTACCCATCGTCTATATGGATTGGAAACGATGGATCGTATTTGTGTAATGGATGGTGGTCGTATTGTCGAACAAGGTGATCATCAGAGCTTACTAAAAAATAAAGGTCGTTATTACCAACTCCGTAAGCGCTATGGCAGTTCACATATAATCTGAGTTCGAGATAAAAAATTTAGTCACTATTTTTTAGAACCTATTCCAAATCTTCTTAAGCGACACTCAGGCGAGGAAAAAATGGGCGAGAACGCGCAGTTTACATAGAGTAAATGAGCATTTTGAGCCCGTTTTTGACGAAGTATCAGCGAGCATAAAAGATTTCGAATAGGTTCTTAAATGAATCTAACTGGCGTTTAACCTCGATCAGGCATCCTTGACAGTGAGAGTCATGCAAAAATGTTTTTGTTTGACAGTGAGTATTGCGATAACTACAACATTGAGTCTTTTGTGTGTACGCCCAAATTTCATAATGTCGTCTCCATTGTAGGTAGGAATGGCGATTTAAACGGAGGTTTTCCATGCATATCTTGATAACAGGTGCAACAGGCTTAATTGGCCGTGCGCTTACCCAACGGCTCCTGTCTCTTTCCCACCAGATAACTGTATTAAGCCGTGATCCACGGAAAGCATTTGATGTACTCGGCAAGCAAATAACCTGTTGGTCAACATTAAATGACCAACAGGATCTCAATAACATTGATGCCGTAATCAATTTGGCGGGTGAACCTATCGCTGACAAACGCTGGACAGTTCAACAAAAAGAACGGTTATGTCAAAGCCGTTGGCAGATAACCCAGCAATTAGCGGAACTGATTAATGTCAGCAGTAATCCACCTGACGTATTTATCTCCGGATCTGCAGTAGGGTTTTATGGTGATAAAGAGCAGGTATTGGTCACTGAAGAAGAACCACCACACGATGAGTTTACCCATCAGCTATGCGCGCGCTGGGAACAACTGGCATCAACGGCAGAAAGTAGCCAAACCCGTGTTTGCCTGTTACGTACCGGAGTAGTACTCGCCGCAAAAGGTGGAGCATTAGCTAAAATGCTGCCTTTGTTTCGTCTTTGTTTAGGTGGACCAATGGGTAATGGTCGTCAATACTTTCCGTGGATCCATATTGATGACATGGTGAATGCGATTCACTATCTGCTTACTAATGATACTCTATGTGGCCCCTATAACATGGTTTCTCCCTCATCAGTGTGTAATGGGCAATTCAGTGCCATACTGGCTAAGATTTTACACCGTCCGGCATTTTTACGGGCTCCGGCCAGTATTATCCGCCTACTGATGGGAGAATCAGCAGTGCTGGTGCTAGGCAGCCAACACGCCGTTCCTAAACGCCTGGAGGAAGCCGGTTTTAACTTTCACCACTGTGATTTAGAAGGGGCACTACGGGATGTACTGCGGAATGTACCATGACCTGAATAGCATCAATCATCACACGTCTTATAGCTATACACCCCAGATGCCTTTTCTTCCATGGACAAGAAAGGGGTATACCCATCGCCATTAAAACCATTGGAAAATTTGCTCAACTAGATTAAAAATAAGGTCATGAAAATAAACTCACTGACAGCTTCTCAAAAACAAGATTTGGAACGCCTTCATCGTTACGAACACGATGGCCGTGTTCGAGATCGAATCAAAGCGGTGTTGTTGAAAAATGAAGGCTAGAATAACAAAGCGCTTGCCCAAGCATTACGTATTCATGAAGAAACAGTGAGGCAACATGTAACAGATTGGCTTTCAGACGAAAAATTAAAGCCTGAAAATGGCGGCTCGTATAGTAAGTTGAGCGTGCATGAATCTTTATTGCTTGAAAAACACATTGAAAGCACGACTTATAGCCGTGTCATCGATATCTGTGCTTATGTGGAAACCCAATTTGGCGTCTGTTACACCGTATCTGGCATGACAAAATGGCTGAAAGCGCATTGTTTTAGCTATAAGCAGCCCAAAGCGATGCTGGTTAAAGTGGATGTTGCTCGGCAAGAAGCGTTTATCGCGTCTTATTTCACTTTGCTAGAGAGTGCTCTTAAGAATGAACCGATTGTTTTTATGGATTCAGCCCCTCCAACGATGGCCACCAAAGTGGTCTGCGGTTGGATAAGGAAAGGCAAAGATAAGCCGCTGGTCAAAACAGGGGCAAAAACACGGGTTAATGTCATGGGAGCCATTGAATTGAGCACCATGAAGGTGGTCAGTGCCCGTCCTGAGCAGGTGAATTCAGAAACCACCGTCGCTTTTTTTGAGCAGCTCAAAGCTGCTTATCCTGATGCACAAAAGATACACATTATTTTAGATAATTCTGGCTATCATTGCCGTCAGCGAGTCAAAGACGCCGCATTAGAGAAGGCTATCGTACTCCATTATTTACCCCCTTATAGCCCTAATCTTAATCCCATCGAGCGATTATGGAAGGTCATGAACGAGCGTGTCAGAAACAACCGATTTTTCTCTTCAGCCAAAGAGTTTCGTGGGGCTATAGCCGAATTTTTTGATAGTACATTGGCAAAAATTGCTCCCTTTCTCAGGGGCAGAATTAACGATAATTTCCAAACCATCTAATCCAGACCTTCAAGTTGAATGAGTATAGACTGAGATGGAAGATAGAAGAATTATTCAACACACTGAAATCAGGATGTTGTGTTGAACAATGTCGTTTAAATACGGCAACCCAATTAACGAAAATGATCACACTCAAAAGCATTATCGCCTTCAAACTGATGCATATGACCAAAATGGCAGCGTTGTGTCCTGAGGCTACCTGCATCGATGTGTTGTCAAAGATAGAATGGCAAACGTTGTATTGTAGAATACAGACAACAAGCCGCCTTCCCGAGCATCCCCCACAGTGCTTCAGGCAATAACATGGCTGGGTCAATTGGGAGGATTTCTTAACCGACGTGCCGAGGGTTTACCGGGAATAATGTCGCTTTGGCGAGGGTATGAGATCCTGCAAGAAAATGTGAGATTGTTCATTATTCTTAATAACAAAAATTGTGGGTAAAAGTGAGGACTGAGGTCAGATGAATAAGGAAGTAGATATTCAATCAGATGCCCGGCCTTGCTAATGGCCTGCTGAATGTCCTGACGCTTGTGGAAACTGGCGTTAGGTGATGCCCCATTTTTTCAAGGCTTGCCAAATGGATTTAGTACACACCCCAAAACGGGCCGCGCGTTCCCGTTGGTAAGCATCCGGATAAAGCTCAACATATTTGACCAGGGCTTTTTTGTCAATCTTACGCCGACGCGAGCCAGACTGCTGTGGCTCTATTCGCCTCAGCCAACGTGTTAGCGGATCCGTGCCAATGTGGAAACGCTTCACGGTGGCTCTTATGCTCAGGCCTTCCTGCTCTCGAACACTGAGGACTTTTCGTCGAAAATCAACTGAATAGCTCATCTTTAGCTCGTTTGGATTATTTTTTTACATTGTAATCAAAATTAAAATGCATAGCTATTTAGTTAAAGTTTTGATTCCCGTATTTTGCTTTTACGATCAATCAGGGCACCAGTTTTTCGATCAAAGTAGCGAGATGGCCATATCTTGGATGGATGAATTTTCAGACATTCGGCTATCAACCATTCACCTTTAGGCCACGGTCGCGTCAAGGCGTTAGAAAGAGTGGAAGAATGTAACCCTGATTCCCTCGATAAAGATGCTATGGTGGTTCCTTTCTTGCGTAATGCAGCAATTATATCGGCAGGGTGCCAATCGGACTTCCTTTGAGTTACTGTCATCGTTAATCCTTTATTTTCTGCTGAGGTACTGGTCTATTAATGGTATAACTAACGTGATATTGTTAGGCGTATTAGGAACAAAAGATAATTGTTGGACAATTATACCATTAATTTCGATATATTTTCTAATTTTTTCTTAAAAAATTATTCTTTCCTCAACGCAAACATAGAGAAAATAAAGCCATGAAAAAAGAGTGGTTTGCAGCCAAAGAACTTACAGGCATTGCTGGATTACCTTCTTCACCACAAGGAGTCAACCTCATGGCTAAACGTCAAGGATGGGAACAACGTCGCCGCTTAGGTGTTCAAGGAAAAGCACTCGAATACCACGTAGATAGTTTGCCAGATACTGTTTTTAACCTACTGCAATTAAACGAAAATACAGCATGTTATTCTGTCAATGGAGAAGATCCGTTGGCAATATGGGTCGGAGCATTTAACCAATTGACTGAGTCTAAACGTAAAAGAATGACTAGCTTCATATTGAGTGCCGGCATTGAGAAGTTAGTCGAGCTGGTTAATAATAAGCAAATGGAAGATCTTTTAGAATCAGAGTGAAGGAAACCCTGTGACCGTTAAATTGTTAAATTTAACAGTTTTTTATATGTAAAAATTTCTAAATATTTTCTTAAAAAAAGCGATTTATAGCAAAATGAGTGATGTCCTTTAACGCTGCACAATAATCGTTCGCGGGCAGTTTTTTTAGTGCGGTAATGGCCTTGTCGATTTCTTCCTGCGCCCGTTGACGGGTATAGTCCAAAGATTTACATTCTTGCATAACCTCAAGTACCGATGTGAGCACATGGCGGCTATTACCTTGTCTAATTGCTTGGCGTATCATTGCAGCTTGCTTTTCTGTGCCATGCTGTATGGCATGTAACAGTGGTAGTGTTACTTTGCCTTCATTAAGATCATCACCGACATTTTTACCCAATGTGTTCCCCTCTGAGCTGTAATCGAGTAAATCGTCAATCAACTGAAAAGCGGTGCCGAGGTGACAGCCATAGCACTGCAACGCCAGTTCTTGCTCTGTACTGGCGCCTGCTAATATAGCAGAAGACTGTGATGCGGCTTCAAACAGTCGAGCCGTTTTATCATAAATAACAGACATATAGTCTTTTTCGGTGATATTAGGATTATTACAATTCATTAATTGTTGCACTTCACCTGCTGCTATCATATTGGTTGCTGTAGACATAACCTCAAACACCCGCATTGAGCCCAGGCGAGTCATCATCTGAAAGGCACGGGTATAAATAAAATCGCCGACCAATATACTGGCTGTATTACCAAATACAGTATTAGGGGTTTTTTTACCGCGTCTTAGATCAGATTCATCGACGACATCATCATGCAATAGTGTGGCAATATGAATAAATTCTATCAATGTAGCAATATCGATGTGCTTATCACCCTGATAGTCCAAAGTACGTGCAACGAGGAGAGCGACCATCGGACGAATACGTTTCCCGCCACTGTTGATAATGTAATCACCAAGCTGGTTCACCAATGCAACTTTGGAGTCCATTTGCCGGCGAATCATTGCGTCGACAGCAAGCATATCTTCCATAATCAATTGATTAATATGGTTTAATTTTTCTAGGTTCATTATATTATCCAGCACTTTTCTTTTTAGTTGTTTTAGCTGTGATGAGATCATTGCTCACATTAATTACACAAGACTAAGTTAAAGACTATGAAGAGACCTCTGTTGAAAGAACCTTATTGTACTGAAAAAATGCAGTAAATAAATGACATCTGAGCATACTATGTTTTTTTCTATCCTGGTACTGATTCTGTTCTTGTTATCCACACTGTTTTTGCGTAGAATTCGCGCTTTATTGTGGATATTTATGTGCGCTCTGGATTCAATAAAGTGGGGTGTACGGAAGGCGGAGCTTTATATGTACGCGGTTTTCCAAAGTGGTGGTAAACAACACCGGGTCAGTGAGGGTCAGGTCGTTCGTCTAGAGAAACTGGACATTGTAACGGGTGAGGTTATTGAGTTTGATCAGGTTCTAATGGTAGCTGATGGGGAAGATATCAAGATTGGCGTTCCTCTCGTCGATGGCGGTAAGATTAAAGCTGAAGTGCTTGCTCATGGCCGCGGTGCAAAAATTAAGATTGTTAAATTCCGGCGGCGTAAGCACTACCGTAAGCAACAAGGGCATCGTCAGTGGTTCACTGATGTTAAAATCACCGGCATCAGTGCTTAGGTTTTAGGGGAGTAAATTTATGGCGCACAAAAAAGCTGGTGGCTCGACACGTAATGGTCGCGACTCCGAAAGTAAACGCCTTGGTGTGAAACGTTTTGGTGGTGAGACGGTACTGGCTGGCAGTATTATCGTTCGTCAGCGGGGTACCAAATTCCATGCAGGTACTAACGTCGGCTGTGGTAAAGACCATACCTTGTTTGCTATGGTTAGTGGCAAAGTCAAGTTTAAGGTTCAAGGCTTGAAGAACCGTAAATTTGTCAGTGTTGAAGCTACAGTCAGTACTGACAAAGCAATGTAGATTTTTCGTGTTGTACTGAGTTCAATATAGGGCCCTGCAGAAACTGCGGGGCTTTTTTCTAAGCCCCGAACACACTAATAGCTTTATAGAATAAAACGACTTAAATCTTCATCTGTTACCAGCTTATCCAAATACTTACGAACATACTTTTCATCAATAGTGACAGACTGGCCGTGATTTTCACTGGCACTATAAGAAATATCTTCCATGAGACGCTCCAATACCGTGTGCAAACGACGCGCACCGATATTTTCGGTATTTTCGTTCACCTGCCAGGCTGCTTTGGCAATACTGTTGATGCCATCGTCAGTAAATTTGACAGTTACACCTTCTGTTGCCATCAATGCTTTGTACTGCTCGGTGAGTGAGGCATTAGGTTCGGTCAGAATGCGTTCAAAATCTTCAGTACTCAGTGCTTCTAATTCAACTTGGATAGGCAAACGTCCCTGCAGTTCAGGGATCAAATCATAAGGGCTTGCTACCTGAAAGGCACCCGAGGCAATAAACAGAATATGGTCTGTTTTTACCATGCCATGTTTAGTGGAAACCGTACAGCCTTCCACCAGTGGCAGTAGATCCCTCTGTACACCTTGGCGGGAGATATCTGCACTAGAAGTTTGGCCTCGCTTGCAAATTTTATCGATTTCATCGATAAACACGATGCCTTGCTGCTCAACGGCCTCAATAGCTTGTTTATGCAGCTCTTCTGGATTCACCAGCTTAGCTGCTTCCTCTTCAACTACCAGTCTAAGTGCTTCTTTTATCTTGAGTTTGCGCGTTTTTTGCCTGTGACTGTTCATCTGTTGGAACATGGATTGCAGGTGATTGGTCATTTCTTCCATGCCAGGAGGCGTCATAATTTCTACTCCTAGCGATCCCACTGCCAAATCAATTTCGATTTCTTTATCATCAAGCTCGCCTTCACGCAGTTTTTTACGAAAAGCGGTGCGAGCGGCGGAAGGAAGCTCCGGTTTTTCTTTGGATTTCGAATTATCTTTTGCCGGTGGTGTAACCAAAACATCCAGGATGCGCTCTTCGGCTAATTCTTCGGCACGTGGACGCATTTTCTCGATAGATTGCTGACGTGCCATTTTTATCGCGGCATCGGTCAAATCACGGATGATGGAATCAACTTCCTTACCCACATAACCGACTTCGGTAAATTTTGTCGCTTCGACCTTGATAAAGGGCGCGTTGACCAGCTTGGCCAAACGACGAGCAATTTCGGTTTTACCCACACCTGTTGGACCAATCATCAAAATATTCTTTGGTGTCACTTCATGACGTAACTCTTCATTCAACTGCATACGCCGCCAACGGTTACGCAAGGCGATAGCAACAGCACGCTTGGCTTTGTTCTGGCCGACAATATGGCTATTTAACTCATCAACTATCTGGCTCGGGGTCAGTTCCTGTGGATCAATTGCAGACATATTTTTCTATTCCTTGCGCTTTAAAGGCGAATTCTTAATTTTTGCACCACGGCCATGAGCACGCGCTTTAGTTTCGATCTTACCGTTATCGACTAAAGGGACCTCTTTCTCGATATCTTCACAAATTAACTCTTCGATGGTTTGATTGAGGTTAGTATAGATACAAATCTTCCCCGCAATACTCAGCGATTTTTCCACAATCTCCCTGGCACTTAACTGAGAATTTTCGAGCAGCGCCATTGCTGAAGACTGGGCATAGGGACCACCAGAACCAATAGCAATCAAATCTTTTGCAGGTCGTACGACGTCTCCAGTACCGGTAATGATCAGGGATGATTTTTTATTTGCTACCGCTAATAAAGCTTCAAGACGGCGTAGTGAACGATCAGCGCGCCACTCCTTTGCTAATTCAACAGCAGCTTTATCTAAATTCCCTTGATGTGCTTCCAGTTTACCTTCAAACAACTCGAACAAAGTAAAAGCATCCGCAGTACCACCAGCAAACCCTGCGAGCACCTGATTATGGTAAAGACGACGTACTTTACGAGCATCACTCTTCATCACCGTATTACCTAAGGTGACCTGACCATCACCACCGATCACTACCCTTCCATTAAGACGTACACTCACAATTGTTGTCACGAACAACCCCTTGTTGCAGACTAAATGAGCCTCGTGTTATGCCAAAAAAGCGGTGTTTCCAACATGATGCTTTCTCAACGATAACACGGGGTATATTTGAAAATCATTTTTAAGCTGTAGATGGGGGAGAAATGATATTTTTCAACCCCCACAGAGAGGGCAATACAACCTGACACCTCAGTATCTTTGAGACGTCGCAACATCGTATCTATGCTAGCACGGCTGCTATAAGGGCCAAGTAGAACACGATTCCAGCCGTCACTGGAGGTAACTTGGCTTTCAATGCCATCAAAAGCCAGTTTAGCCCGGATCGATTCAGCCTGATCCACTGTGCGGAAAGAACCACATTGTAGTAGCCAACTCTGTACTTTTTCTTTTTCCAGTTTGGGTTTTGGTGTCGTCACCGACGGTGGCTCCATTATTTGACGAGAGGGATCATGAGTTAGTGGTGATAGCAAGCGAGCCTCACTACCTGAAGAAGGTTCTGTCGGTTTTGCGACCCCAATCTGGCGATTTTCTAATTCTTTAATATAGCGCCAACGCTCTTCTGGTAATGGAGGTAATCCAGTCACAGTGTGAGGATTACGATTTGGCAATAACGGCGGTTTATCTACTTTGTTATGGCTGATGAAATAAAATCCCGCAGCAAACCCCACCGATAGTACGACAGCCAGAACCAGCACGATTTTAGCCATGCTGCCACTGTTGACTCTCTTTGGGCGGCCAGTTTTACTCCGGGATGTTGCCAAGCGTTCTCGGCTTACATAATCTTTTTGTGCCACTATTTTTGCGCCACGTTTTTGAAGATGAAATAGATTCGTTATGTTACTTAACTCTCGAATATTTGCCTAGACATGTTGTCACTTAACCCTATTTCGTTTTAGGGTAATCCTTGTCAACGGCACAAATAGAGGAAAAATATAACAGCCAATAGCTGTAACAGAAATTTACATTCAAATAAAATATTACTTTTAGTAAGCAATAATAAGATAATTAATTGCTAATTTATTAGTTATTATATAAAAAGCTGATGTCAAAAAAAATATTCATTTTATCATGATGTTAATTCTTTCTTTGCTGACAAAAAACACTGCTTCTACGAGCCATATCGCAAAATAGATAGATAACCGTATTGGCTCTACCTTGACAAGGTTTCAAAACCCTCCGTAAACTCTTTAAGTGGGTATTTGTGGGTTAAAGTGGTGAAAAGGTAACTCAGCTATGTTCCGTGGTGCAACGATGATAAACCTCGACAACAAAGGTCGGCTCGCCGTGCCTACCCGGTATCGGGATTTGCTCAATGAGGGAACACAAGGCCAGATGGTCTGTACTATCGACTTGCATCAGCCCTGTTTACTACTTTATCCATTGTCTGAGTGGGAAGTGATTGAGGAAAAACTCTCTTACTTATCCAGCATGAACCCATTAGAACGCCGTGTTCAGCGTTTGTTATTGGGACACGCCAGCGAATGTCAGATGGATGGTTCAGGCCGATTGTTAATCCCCAACACTTTGCGTCAACACGCAAGGCTAAGTAAAGAAGTCATGTTAGTCGGACAATTTAACAAGTTTGAACTCTGGGATGTACAGATTTGGTACCAGCAAATAAAGGAAGATGTTGACGCAGAACAGCTCCAACCACTGTCTGAACGATTACAGAATTTTTCTTTGTAGTTAGGGTAAATAAACGGCAGGATAAAGCAAGATCATGATAAATGAATAGAATGGTAACTCATTATGAGCATACGAGCGTATTGTTGAATGAAGCAGTAAATGCCCTCAATATTCGCGATAACGGTATCTATATCGATGCTACCTTTGGTCGTGGAGGTCATTCTCGTCAGATCCTCTCGCAACTTGGTCGGGAAGGGCGTCTGATTGCTATCGATTGTGATCCACAAGCGATAGCAGCGGCGAAATCCATCGTTGATCCTCGTTTTACTATTATCCAAGGTTCTTTTTCTGATTTAGCACACTATGTGCGCCAACGGGATCTTGTTGGGCACATTGATGGCATATTATTCGATCTTGGTGTGTCATCCCCCCAACTTGATGATCCACAACGTGGTTTTTCTTTTATGCGTGACGGTCCACTGGATATGCGTATGGATCCTTCCCGTGGTGTGTCTGCAGCACAATGGCTGCTGAAAGCGGAAATAGACGAAATTGCCTGGGTACTAAAAACCTTTGGTGAAGAACGTTTTGCCAAACGATTGGCTCGCGCCATTGTCGAACGTAACCAACAACAACAACCGATGACCAACACTCTCGAACTGGCTCACCTAATTGCTAATACCATTCCTCGGCGTGAAAAACATAAACATCCGGCCACACGTAGCTTTCAAGCGATTCGCATCTACCTCAATAAGGAGTTAGAAGAAATCACCAGAGCATTAGAGGCAACACTTGAAATTTTGGCACCACAGGGGCGGTTATCGGTAATTAGCTTCCATTCACTGGAAGATCGCATTGTAAAAAATTTTATTCGCCAACACAGTCGTGGGCGACAAATTCCTCCTGGTTTGCCGCTGACTGAAACACAATTACACAACTTGGGTGGACGTGATCTGAAATCACTCAAAAAAATGATGCCTTCAAAAAAAGAGGTGGAAACAAACCCACGGGCGCGTAGCTCAGTACTCCGTTTTGCAGAAAAACTGTACTAGACTTCTTGCAAAACCGTAGCGAGGGGTGTGAAGAGGAAGAGAAGGAATAACGCATGACAAGCCATGAGCAACCAAGTTTAATCAAAGTGATAACAGTGGATTTTATCCATAGTGCCAAGATTCCATTGATATTATTGGTCATGATATTGATATCAGCAATGCTCGTGGTCACAACGACTTACCGAACTCGTTCATTAACAGCAGAACGTGAGCGGCTCATTCTCGAAAGAGATGCTCTCGACATTGAATGGCGTAATCTGATTCTGGAAGAAAATGCATTGGGTGCTCACAACCGTGTTGAACGTATCGCCAGCGAAAAATTAAAAATGCAACAGGTTAATCCATTGCAAGAGAACATTGTAATAAAAAAATATTTTTGATCTCAATCTTGATGTTAGTTTCAAATAGGCTCTAGAAAATGAAAACAGTGCGTCCTACGAACAAATTAAAACGTCAGGAACGGCAAATTAGCTTTATTGGCTGGCGTTTTGCTTTGCTCTGCAGTTGCATCCTGTTGGCGATGATGGGGTTAATGATACGTACGGCTTACCTACAAGTGATCAGTCCAGAACAATTGGTACGTGAAGGTAACATGCGTTCACTACGAGTACAAACGGTACCCACTGCCCGTGGCATGATCAGTGATAGATTGGGACGGCCCTTAGCCGTCAGTGTACCGGTCGATGCAGTATGGATCGACCCAAAAGAATTACTTGAACATGGCGGGATCACCCAGGACACACGCTGGCAAGCGTTGTCGGATGCCCTAGACATTCCGCTTGATCAACTGACTAAACGTATCAACACCAACCCTAAAGGACGTTTTGTCTATCTAGCGCGTCAGGTTACCCCTACTATTGGCAATTACATCGATAAATTGAAATTACCTGGTGTCTATCTGCAGCAAGAATCACGCCGTTATTATCCTGCTGGCCAAGTAATGGCACATATTATTGGCGTGACTAACATTGATAGCCAGGGTATTGAAGGAGTAGAAAAAAGTTTTGACCGTTGGCTCACTGGTCAGCCTGGTGAACGTACGGTACGTAAAGACCGTTATGGAAGAGTCATCGAAGACGTCTCTTCCATTGACAGTCAGGCGGCACATAATTTGATACTCAGCGTCGATGAACGTTTGCAAACGTTGGTATATCGAGAATTAAGTAACGCGGTAGCCTTCAACAAAGCGGAATCCGGCACAGCCGTCCTGGTCGATGTCAACACCGGTGAAGTACTAGCCATGGCTAACAGTCCTTCTTACAATCCAAATAAATTAACCGGTACCACCAAGGATGCAATGCGCAACCTTGCGATAACCGATATTTTTGAACCGGGTTCAACGGTAAAACCTATGGTGGTGCTGGCGGCCTTGCAGCGTGGTTTGGTGAAAGAAAACAGCGTATTAAATACATTGCCATTCTACATCAGTGGTCACGAGATTAAAGATGTTGCGCGTTATGCTGAGCTATCAGTTACCGGGATTTTACAAAAATCGAGTAACGTCGGTGTTTCCAGACTGGCGTTAGCGATGCCTCCTTCGTCATTAGTCGAAACTTATTCTCTCTTTGGTATTGGTAAAGCCACCAACCTGGGATTGGTCGGCGAAAGAAGCGGTTTATATCCGAGCAGACAACGTTGGTCTGACCTGGACAGAGCTACTTTTTCTTTTGGCTACGGGCTGATGGTAACTCCGTTACAGTTAGTACGTGCTTATGCAACCATCGGTAGTCTGGGAATTTATCGCCCCCTGTCGATCATCAAAGTCGATTCATCTGTAACAGGTCAACGCGTTTTTCCAGAACCACTGGTACGCACGGTGATAAATATGATGGAAAGTGTGGCTTTACCTGGTGGTGGTGGTGTCAAAGCCGCGATCAGAGGTTATCGTCTTGCGCTTAAAACAGGTACAGCCAAGAAAGTCGGCCCTGACGGCAAATATATCAAAAAATATATCGCTTACGCTGTGGGCGTGGCCCCAGCGAGCAATCCCCAGTTTGCTTTAGTTGTGGTGATTAATGATCCGCAGGCAGGAAAATACTACGGAGGTGCGGTCTCTGCTCCGGTGTTCGGTGCCATTATGGGCGGAGTACTGCGTACTATGAACATTGAACCCGATGCGTTACCGATAAATGATCAAAGCAAACTGGTTATTAATAAGAAAGAGGCTTCAGGTGGCAGATCGTAATTTACGTGACTTGCTCGCTCCCTGGGGGCTTGATGTCCCCACGCTCCCGCTACGGGAAATGATATTAGACAGCCGCCATGCTGCTGCTGGGGATGTTTTTATTGCCGTTGTCGGTCAGCAAATAGACGCGCGTTGTTATATTCCACAAGCCATCGCTCGAGGTGTCGCTGCCGTTATTGCTGAGGCAAAAGGGGCAGAAGCACACACAGAGACCAAAGAAGTCGCCGTTACTCCTCTGATAACTGAAATACAAGGCGTACCTGTGATCTATCTTCATGATCTCACACGACATTTATCTCAGTTGGCCGGTTTTTTCTATCCACAACCAGACACCGCATTAGAATTGGTTGCTGTCACCGGAACTAACGGCAAAACGACAATCACACAATTGTTAGCACAGTGGAGTCATGCTTTGGGAAAAACCAGTGCCGTATTGGGCACCTTGGGCAGTGGCCTACTAGGGCAACGGCTAAAGCAAACAGAAAATACTACCGATTCTGCGGTTGCTATTCAGAAAATGTTGCACGGTTTACGGATGCAAGGGGCGAATTTTGCCGCGATAGAAGTTTCTTCCCACGGTTTAATACAACATCGGGTAGCAGCATTATCTTTTGCCGCCGCTGTGTTTGCCAATTTAAGCCACGATCATCTCGATTATCATGGTGATATGGTCAATTATGAGGCGGCAAAATGGCGACTTTTTTCTACTCACAATGTCAAACAGCAAATAATTAATGCTGATGATGAGGTCGGTCATCGTTGGCTAGATAAGCTGCCTGATGCAGTGGCGGTGACGATGCAGGATAAAACCCTTGTCAGCGGCAGAAAACGTTGGTTGGCGGCGCAAAGTATCAGCTATCGGACTGAAGGAGTCATTATCAATTTTGATTCAAGTTGGGGGACAGGGTATTTGCAAAGCCGCCTGCTAGGTGAATTTAATGTTAGCAATCTATTGATTGCCTTGGCGACACTATTGGCGCTCGATTATCCGTTAGCACGGCTGATTGCCACAGGGTCACAATTGCAGCCAGTTTGTGGACGGATGGAAATATTTAATGCGTTAGGTAAACCAAAGGTAATAGTGGATTATGCACATACTCCTGATGCATTAGAAAAAGCGCTAATAGCTGCCCGGTTACATTGTCAAGGACAACTCTGGTGTGTCTTTGGTTGTGGTGGAGGTAGAGATAAAGGTAAACGTCCACTGATGGGAAGTATTGCAGAACAACTGGCCGACCACATCGTGTTGACGGATGATAATCCGCGCAACGAAGAAGCACATGCGATTGTAGCGGATGTTCGCAGTGGATTGCTCGATGCTAATCATGCGTTGGTGATCCATGATCGGACAGAAGCGTTAACCAGAGCCATTATGCAGGCAAAAGAACAGGATGTGGTTTTAGTCGCCGGTAAAGGACATGAAGATTACCAATTAGTGGGTAGCCGTCGGTTTGAATACTCTGACCGCCTGACCGCCACTCGGCTATTGGAGATCAATGTATGATCACACTTTCCTTGCGACAACTAGCACAAGCGCTCAATGCTAAACTTATTGGCACACAACTGACTAACGACAAAATCGAGATCACACAAGTTGTCATTGACAGCCATCGAGTGACGACGGGTTGTCTGTTCGTTGCTTTAAAAGGTAAACGCTTTGATGGGCATGATTTTGCAGCCAGTGCCATTGCTGCGGGTGCCACAGCCTTGTTGGTCAGTAGACCACTAGATAATAACCTTTTGCCATTCAAGATCCCGCAACTGATTGTGGCAGATACCCGTATAGCGCTAGGGCAGCTTGCTGCTTGGCTTCGTCAAGAGTTACCAACCCGAGTTGTGGCTATAACCGGTTCTTCCGGTAAAACATCGGTAAAAGAAATGGTCGCGGCGATTTTGTGTCAGTGCCGAATCAATGCAAAAAAAGGCAGTACTGTGCTGTATACCGCCGGTAACGCAAACAATGATATCGGTGTACCACTGACGTTATTACGTTTAACGCCAGAACATGATTTTGCCGTTATTGAATTGGGTGCCAATCATTTAGGTGAAATTGCCTACACCACCGCTTTAAGCCGCCCTGAAAGTGTATTGGTAAATAACTTAGCCGCTGCTCATCTGGAAGGATTTGGTTCTCTGTCCGCTGTTGCTCAGGCTAAAGGGGAAATTTTCACTGAATTACCACCAAAAGGGACTGCCATTATTAATGCAGACAGTCACGACTGGCCGCGTTGGCAACGGTGTTTATTGCATCAACAGCGTGTTTGGCGTTTTGCACTGGATGCGAAGGAGGGTGTTGATTTTTTTGCCACTGATATCCGTATTCAAGCGCAGGTAACGCATTTTACTCTGCATTCACCGCAGGGCACTACAGAGATTGCATTATCATTGCCTGGCCGACACAACGTTGCTAATGCACTGGCGGCAGCAGCGTTGGCTATGTCAGTGGGAGCTGATTTGCCAGCGGTACGTCAAGGGCTCGCGCAATCCCAAGCAGTGACTGGACGATTATTTCCCATCCCACTGGCAGTGGGGAAATTACTGCTAGATGACAGTTATAATGCCAATGTGAGTTCTATGACCGTCGCAGCACAGGTACTTGCCGATATGCCGGGTTATCGCGTTATGGTGGTCGGTGATATGGGGAATTGGGAGAAAAAGCAGCAGACTACCACCGCCAGGTTGGTGAAGCGATTCGACAAGTGGGGGTGGATAAGGTGTTGAGTGTCGGGAAACTCAGTCAGCAGCTTAGCAGTGCCAGCGGTAACGGCGAACATTTTCAGGATCAACACGAGTTAACGACGCGTTTAGTCACATTGTTGCTTGAACACCCGATGATCACCGTATTAATTAAAGGTTCACGCAGCGCTGCAATGGAAAAGATTGTGCACACGCTTCAGGAGAAAACATTATGTTAGTTTGGCTAGCTGAATATTTAGTGAAATTTTATTCTGGTTTTAATGTCTTTTCCTATTTGACGTTTCGTGCCATCGTCAGTTTACTCACCGCTTTATGTCTCTCTTTATGGATGGGGCGACACCTGATTGCTTGGTTACAGAAACTACAAATTGGTCAGGTCGTTCGCAGCGACGGGCCAGAATCGCATTTTAATAAACGCGGTACTCCCACGATGGGAGGATTGATGATCCTGCTATCGATCATTATTTCGGTGTTGATGTGGACGTATCCTACAAATCCTTATGTCTGGTGTGTGTTGTTTATTTTATTCTCCTACGGTGTTATCGGATTTATTGACGACTACCGTAAAGTAGTAAGTAAAAAACCTAACGGTTTGATTGCCCGCTGGAAGTATTTTTGGCAATCAGTCATTGCGCTAATCGCTGCCTTTGCCATGTATAGTATCGGTAAAGACACAGCGGCGACTCAACTGGTCGTGCCATTCTTTAAGGATGTTATGCCACAGTTGGGCTTACTGTACATTCTGCTGGCTTATTTTGTTATCGTCGGCACCAGTAACGCAGTTAACCTCACGGATGGGCTTGATGGCCTAGCGATTATGCCAACGGTATTCGTTGCTGCTGGTTTCGCCCTGGTCGCCTGGGCGACAGGTAACGTAAATTTCGCCCATTATTTACACATTCCTTATTTGCGTCATGCCGGCGAACTAGTGATTGTTTGCACCGCCATTGTCGGCGCAGGCTTAGGCTTCCTGTGGTTTAATACTTATCCCGCTCAGGTATTTATGGGCGATGTCGGTTCACTGGCGCTGGGTGGCGCATTGGGCACCATCTCGGTATTGCTACGGCAAGAATTTTTACTGGTCATTATGGGCGGTGTATTCGTGGTTGAGACTTTATCAGTCATTTTGCAGGTTGGGTCTTTTAAATTGCGTGGGCAACGTATTTTCCGCATGGCACCGATCCATCATCATTATGAGCTTAAAGGTTGGCCAGAACCTCGGGTGATCGTGCGTTTCTGGATTATTTCACTGATGCTGGTATTGATCGGGCTGGCAACACTTAAGGTACGGTAGTTATGGTAGATTATCGGGGTAAGAAAGTGGTTATTATCGGGTTAGGATTGACCGGTATTTCCTGTGTTGATTTCTTTATGGCTCGTGGCATAACACCATGGGTTATGGACACCCGTGTTAATCCACCCCAGTTGGATCATCAATTAATGGCCGATGTGGAATGTCATTGTGGCTCGCTCAATCGGGAAGGGTTGTTAGAGGCCGACCTAATTGTTGCCAGCCCTGGCATTGCATTGTCTGATCCAGTACTCAACGAGGCGATAGTCGCCGGAGTAGAAGTTATCGGCGATATCGAATTATTCTGCCGAGAAAATCAAGTACCTATTGTTGCTATCACCGGTTCTAACGGCAAGAGTACCGTTACTATGTTATTGGGTGAGATGGCACAAGCAGCTGGCTGGCAAGTCGGTGTTGGCGGCAACATAGGGACCCCCGCGTTAACACTGCTAAAACAGGAATATCAGTTAATAGTACTGGAATTATCCAGTTTCCAGTTAGAAACCACATACAGCTTGCGCGCGTGCGCGGCTACCGTACTTAACGTTACAGAAGATCATAACGATCGTTATCCTTTAGGGATGCAACAGTACCAGAGAGCCAAATTACGTATTTATGAAAATGCGCAAACTTGCGTGGTGAATGCGGATGACACCGGTACCATGCCGAATTTCGCTATGCCACAATGCGCTGTTTCACTGCAAGCTATGCCACGACGAGCTATGTCACAACAAGAAAAGGATGAACAGAAAAAAAATAACTGTTGGGTCAGCTTCGGTATCGATGTCGGCGATTACCATTTGAGTAAACAACAAGGCACGATCTGGCTACAGGTAGGGAGGAAAAAAGTATTAGATACCAAAGAAATAAAACTCAACGGGCGTCATAATTACACTAATGCATTAGCAGCATTGGCGTTAGCTGATGCCGCCGGTATTCCGCGTTCATCCAGTCTAAAAGCGTTAACCACTTATCAGGGGCTGCCTCACCGTTTTCAGTTGGTGTTTGAAAATAGAGGAATACGTTGGATTAACGATTCCAAAGCCACAAATGTGGGAAGTACTGAAGCTGCCCTTGATGGTTTACAGCTAGTGGGTACTCTACATCTGTTATTAGGAGGAGATGGTAAATCTGCCGATTTTTCTGGTTTAACTCGATTTTTACAAGGCGACCACATCCGTATCTACTGTTTTGGTCGCGATGCACAACAATTGGCCCAGTTACGACCAGAAGTGTCACAACGTACTGATAACCTGCGGCAAGCTATGCAGCTACTCGCTGGGCAGATCGTGAGCGGCGATACAGTGCTACTCTCACCGGCCTGCGCTAGCCTGGATCAATTCCGTAATTTTGAACAACGTGGTGATGAGTTTTCTCGTCTCGCGAAGGAATTAGGCTGATGAATATCTACAGGTTGCCTAACAAACTAAAATATTGGCTAATACGCTCGCCAAAAGGCAATGCTAATAACCATGATATTACTAGCCCTATTCTTTATGACAGAATTCTAGTATGGCTAAGCTTTGGTTTAGCGATTATCGGTTTGGTAATGGTGACCTCGGCTTCAATGCCGATCGGCCAGCGGCTTGCTAACGATCCCTTCCTGTTTGCTAAACGTGATGCGTTTTATCTTACTTTAGCGTTCGCCATGTCGCTCGTCACGTTACGCATTCCGCTGCTAATCTGGCAGCGCTATAGCAATATCATCTTACTGGTTACCACAATGTTGCTGGTCATGGTTTTGTTTGTAGGGAGTTCAGTCAATGGCGCATCACGCTGGATCACTATGGGTCCATTACGCATTCAGCCAGCAGAACTTTCCAAATTGGCACTATTTTGCTATCTCTCCGGTTATCTAGTACGCAAGGCACCGGAAGTGCGCCGTAATTTTTGGGGTTTTTGTAAACCCATGGGCGTAATGGTGGCTCTCGCGGTGTTGCTGCTGGCTCAACCTGATTTAGGCACCGTGGTTGTGCTGTTTATCACTACGCTCGCGATGTTGTTTTTAGCCGGTGCCAAATTGTGGCAATTTTTGGCGATCATCGGTTGTGGCATTTTTGCGGTGGCTTTGCTGATTATTGCAGAACCTTATCGTATAAGCAGAGTCACATCGTTTTGGGATCCCTGGAGTGATCCCTTCGGTAGTGGTTATCAATTAACCCAATCGTTGATGGCATTTGGTCGTGGCGAGTTATGGGGACAAGGACTAGGAAATTCGGTGCAGAAAATGGCATATTTGCCAGAAGCACACACCGATTTTATTTTTTCGATTCTGGCTGAAGAACTTGGCTATTCCGGTGTAGCTCTCACCTTGTTGATGGTATTCTTCGTCGCTTTGCGTGCGATGTCCATTGGACATCGTGCATTGAAGGCTGATCAGCAGTTTGCGGGTTTTTTGGCGTGCTCAATTGGTATTTGGTTCAGTTCGCAAACATTGATTAATGTTGGTGCAGCTGCCGGAATACTGCCGACTAAGGGCCTAACACTACCTTTGATCAGCTACGGTGGTTCGAGTCTGTTGATAATGTCCACTGCAATAGTGTTGTTGCTACGCATTGATTTTGAAACACGTTTAGCAAAAGCCCAAGCCTTTGTCAGAACCTATTCGAAATCGACATGACGAGCACGATAGATTTCGCATAGACTCTAAGAGCCTGTTTCAAATCTTTTTCACTGTGCATCAGAAGAGGAAATAAATGGGCGAAAAAGCGCAATTTACTCTTTGTATACAGCAAAAGGGAATAAATGAACATTTTGAGCTCGTTTTTAACGCATTACTTGACCAAAACACGGCGAGCAAAAGAGATTTTGAATAGGTTCTAAGGGGTTAGGTGATGAGTGTGAGCACTAGACGTTTAATGATAATGGCAGGGGGTACAGGTGGTCATGTTTTCCCTGGCCTGGCGGTAGCTCGCTATTTGCTAGCGCAGGGCTGGCAGGTGCGTTGGTTAGGTACAGCAGACAGAATGGAAGCCGATTTAGTCCCCAAATATGGCATTGAAATAGACTTTATTCAGATTTCAGGTCTACGAGGTAAAGGGTTACGTGCTCAGCTGCTGGCACCGCTACACATCTATCGGGCAGTACGCCAGGCAAAAAAAATTATCCGTGATTACCAACCGGATGTGGTATTGGGAATGGGAGGTTATGTTTCAGGTCCTGGTGGTCTGGCAGCCTGGCTGTGTGCGGTGCCATTGGTATTGCATGAACAAAACGGTATCGCCGGTTTAACCAATCGCATTCTGGCAAAAATTGCCAAAAAAGTATTGCAAGCCTTCCCAAGCGCATTTTTACATGCCGATGTGGTAGGTAATCCGTTACGAAGCGATCTACTCGTATTACCGCCGCCAACACAACGCCTGGCTACACGTGCAGGGGCAATACGAGTACTGGTGATGGGGGGTAGTCAAGGTGCACGGATATTAAATCAGGTTTTACCGGGTGTCGCCGCTCAATTTGGCGAACAAATAACAATATGGCATCAGGTAGGCAAAGGGGCGTTGACAGAGGTACAGCAAGCTTATCAGCAATACAATCAGCAGCAGCATAAGATCACCGAGTTTATTGACGATATGGCTGCGGTTTACCTCTGGGCTGATGTGGTGGTGTGTCGTAGCGGGGCCTTGACAGTCAGTGAAATAGCTGCGGTTGGATTACCAGCAATATTCGTGCCATTTCAGCATAAAGATCGCCAGCAATATTGGAATGCACTGCCGCTGGAAGAGGCAGGTGCTGGCACAATTATCGAGCAATCACAGTTTACCGTATCAGCAGTGAGCAGTTTGCTGGCAAGTTGGGATCGTGCAACATTGGTAGCGATGGCAGAGAAAGCCAGAGCAATCGCTATCCCTGATGCAACTGAACGCGTCGCTGCCGCGGTAATAGCGGCCGAAAAGAGGTCACAGAAATAGTTAAATAGGCAATATTTGTAACAAACAATATTTATAATCCTATAACAGGCAACGGGATAGCGAAAAAAAACGTGAATACACAGCAACTGGCGAAATTACGTACTATCGTGCCCGAAATGCGGCGCGTTCGGCACATTCACTTTGTTGGCATTGGTGGTGCCGGCATGGGAGGCATCGCTGAAGTGCTGGTGAATGAAGGCTATCAAATCAGTGGGTCTGATCTCACACCCAATTCAGTGACAGAGATACTGAGTGAGTTAGGTGTACAGATTGATTATCATCATCGTGCGGAAAATATACTGGGTGCCAATGTGGTGGTGGTTTCCAGTGCGATCCTTGATGGCAATCCAGAGGTTATCGCGGCGGGTAAAGCACGCATTCCGGTGATCCGTCGTGCAGAGATGCTGGCCGAACTGATGCGTTATCGTCATGGTATTGCTGTCGCTGGTACTCACGGCAAGACTACCACCACCGCGATGGTTGCCTGTATTTATGCTGAAGCGGGTTTGGATCCAACTTTCGTTAATGGTGGATTGGTGAAAGCTGCAGGTGTTCATGCACGTTTAGGTGTTAGTCGTTATCTGATCGCTGAAGCAGATGAAAGTGATGCTTCCTTTCTTCATCTACAACCTATGGTCGCCATTGTGACTAATATTGAAGCCGATCACATGGACACCTATCAGGGTAACTTTGAGAATTTAAAACAGACTTTTATCAATTTTTTACACAATTTGCCCTTTTATGGTCGATCTGTAATGTGTATCGACGATCCCGTAGTATGCGAATTATTGCCACGTGTAGGGCGCCATATCACAACCTATGGTTTTACAGAGAGTGCTGATGTACGAATTATCGACTACCAGCAGAAAAAGGCACAGGGATATTTCACCCTGAAGCGGCGAGATAAGGAAGCAATCAAAGTAACGTTGAATGCACCTGGTCGTCATAACGCGCTTAATGCGGCGGCTGCGGTAGCGGTGGCGACGGAAGAAGGGATCAGAGATAATTGTATTTTACGGGCATTAGAGAATTTTCAAGGTACCGGTCGCCGCTTCGATATTCTTGGTGATTTTTCATTAGAAAAGGTAAATGGCAAAAAAGGCAGCGTTATGCTGGTTGATGATTATGGGCATCATCCCACTGAAGTTGATGTCACCATTAAGGCCGCGCGTGCTGGCTGGTCAGATAAACGTATTGTGATGGTTTTTCAACCACACCGCTACACGCGTACACGTGATCTGTACGACGACTTTGTTAACGTGTTATCTCAAGTAGATCTCTTGCTGATGCTTGATGTTTATTCTGCAGGTGAGTCAGTTATCCCAGGTGCTGACAGTCGTTCTCTATGCCGTACTATCCGTAACCGTGGTCATCTGGATCCGATCTTAGTTGAAAAAAATGAAGACGTGCCAAAGATTTTGGCATCTATGCTCAATGGCAACGATCTGCTATTGGTTCAGGGCGCGGGTAACGTTGGTAAGATCGCGCGACACCTGGCTGCATTGGAATTACAGCCGCAGAAACGACTGTCATCGAAATTGTCATCAAAACGGCCAGTGAAACAACGATCACCGAAACAACAGCCACTAAAACGACAACTGTTAGATAAAAACGAGGCAAGTCATGACTGAAAAAGTCGCGGTATTGCTGGGTGGGATTTCCGCTGAACGTGAAATCTCAGTGTTGTCAGGTAAAGCCGTATTGGCGGGTCTGCGTCAGGGAGGCATTGATGCACATGCAGTAGATAGCAAAGAGGTTGCGGTCACGAAATTAAAACAGCTGGGATTTGACAAGGTTTTTATCGCGCTTCACGGGCGTGGTGGTGAAGATGGTAGCTTACAAGGAGCATTGGAATTTTTACAATTGCCTTATACCGGCAGTGGTGTACTGGCTTGTGCGCTAGCGATAGATAAGTTACGCAGCAAATTAATATGGCAAGCATTAGGTTTGCCGATAGCACCTTATGTCTCGCTGAATCGTCAACAATTTGCAACCGTTTTGCCTGATAATGTAAAACAACTTACTGAGCATCTTGGTTTCCCACTGATTGTTAAGCCAAACCGTGAAGGTTCCAGTATCGGAATGAGCAAAGTGATGCAACACGATGAATTGCTATCCGCACTAAAAGAAGCTTTCCATCATGATGATGAGGTCTTGATTGAAAAATGGCTTGGCGGGTCGGAATTCACCGTTGCAATACTGGGTAACGAAATTTTACCATCAATTCGTATTCAGACACCTGCCATGTTCTATGATTATGACGCTAAGTATCTCTCGGATAATACAGAGTATTTTTGTCCAAGTGGCTTAGACCAGGAAAAAGAGCAGCAGTTAGCACAGTTAGCAAAACAGGCTTATCAGGCGCTAGGTTGTAGTGGTTGGGGTCGGGTTGATGTGATGCAAGACAGTGATGGCACTTTCTGCCTGTTAGAGGTGAATACTTCGCCGGGAATGACCGATCATAGCTTGGTGCCAATGGCGGCGCGTCAGTGTGGGTTGAGCTTCTCTCAGCTGGTGATGCGCATTCTCGCGTTGGCTGATTGATATGTCACAGGCTGCCCGAAAAACACAGGCACGAATGGTTGCAAACAATATCGCCAGGCAGAGTGCAAAACGAAGTCGCAACAAAGGCCAATTAGCTGGGCTGATTTTCCTGCTGATGGTTTTAGCGACATTGCTGTGGACGATTTGGGCGATTGTCAGTTGGATGAAGGATGAGCGCCGTTTGCCGTTATCAAAATTAGTGGTGACAGGGGAGCGTTACTTCACCACTAACGATGATATCCGCCAGGCGGTTCTGGCATTGGGAACACCTGGCTCTTTTATGAAGCAGGATGTGAATATTTTTCAACAGCATATTGAACGTTTACCTTGGATCAAGCAAGTTAGTGTGCGTAAGCAATGGCCGGATGAGCTGAGAATCCACCTGGTAGAGTATGTGCCGGTGGCGCGTTGGAACGACTTGTATCTACTCGACAGCGAAGGGAAGCCATTCAGTGTGCCCTTAGAGCGTATTGGTGATCAGAAACTGATATCACTTTACGGCTCTGAAGGCAGTGAGCATGACGTATTGAGCGGTTATAAAACAATCAATGAAGTATTGGCTGCCAGTAAATTTAAAGTAAAAATGGTCACGATGAGCGCGCGTCATTCCTGGCAATTGACCTTGGATAATGATGTTCGACTCGAATTGGGGCGAGATGACCTCAACGGACGCTTACAACGTTTTATTGAGCTGTACCGATTGCTGGAAAAACAGCCTGATAAACAACTCAATTACGTCGATTTACGTTATGACAGCGGGGCTGCGGTGGGTTGGTCGCCTGTTTTTCAAGCGATCAATTGATGATCAAAAGAATAGTGGCAGCAATAACATCAGAGACAGGCAAAACAACGATGATCAAGTCAACGGACAGAAAGTTGGTAGTAGGTCTTGAGATCGGCACGGCAAAGGTCTCGGCATTAGTTGGCGAAATTCTGCCCGATGGCATGGTTAACATTATTGGTGTGGGTAGCTGTCCTTCTCGTGGCATGGATAAAGGCGGGGTTAACGATCTTGAATCGGTAGTAAAATGCGTACAACGTGCTATTGATCAAGCTGAATTAATGGCAGATTGCCAAATCTCTTCCGTTTATTTGGCGCTATCGGGTAAACATATCAGTTGTCAAAATGAAATAGGGATGGTGCCTATCTCTGAAGAGGAAGTCATTCAGGAAGATGTTGAAAACGTGGTTCATACTGCGAAGTCGGTACGTGTACGTGATGAACATCGCATCTTGCATGTTATTCCTCAAGAATATGCCATCGATTACCAGGAAGGGATCAAAAATCCGGTTGGGCTTTGTGGTGTGCGGATGCACGCCAAAGTGCATTTGATCACCTGCCATAATGATATGGCAAAAAATATTGTTAAAGCGGTTGAACGCTGTGGTTTAAAAGTTGATCAACTTATTTTTTCCGGGTTGGCCGCCAGTTATGCAGTATTGACCGAAGATGAGCGTGAGCTAGGCGTTTGTGTGGTGGATATTGGTGGTGGCACTATGGATATCGCCGTTTATACCGGTGGAGCTTTACGCCACAGTAAAGTTATCCCTTATGCCGGCAATGTAGTCACCAGCGATATTGCTTATGCTTTTGGTACACCACCAGGTGATGCGGAAACGATTAAAGTTCGGCACGGGTGTGCGCTCGGGTCGATTATCAGTAAGGATGAAAGTGTAGAAGTACCTAGTGTGGGTGGACGTCCTCCTCGTAGTCTGCAAAGACAGACGCTCGCCGAGGTGGTTGAACCACGTTACACCGAGTTACTGAACTTAGTTAATGAGGAGATATTACAGTTGCAGGAGCGATTACGTCAGCAAGGGGTAAAACATCACCTGGCAGCCGGAATTGTACTGACAGGAGGGGCGGCTCAGATTGAGGGTCTGGCGGCTTGCGCGCAGCGGGTATTTCATGCTCAGGTTCGCATTGGTCAACCTCTCAATATTACTGGACTAACGGACTATGCTCAGAAACCTTATTATTCTACTGCTGTTGGATTATTGCACTATGGTAAAGAGAGCCATCTTAATAATGAGTCAGATACAGAAAAACGTGCCTCAGTGTGCGGTTGGTTTAAACGTATCAATAGCTGGCTGAGAAAAGAGTTTTAATGCCTTAACCTGATATTGCAACAAAGAGATCACCACAAAAAACAGGGGGTATGATCTCAAAGTAAGTTGATCTCAAAGTTATAGGCACAAAGCGGAGAGAAACTATGTTTGAACCGATGGAATTAACCAATGACGCGGTGATTAAAGTCATCGGCGTTGGCGGCGGTGGTGGTAATGCTGTTGAACACATGGTGCGTGAACGCATCGAAGGTGTTGAATTTTTTGCCGTGAACACCGATGCTCAAGCGTTACGCAAAACAACAGTGGAACAGACGATCCAGATCGGCAACACCATTACTAAAGGTTTGGGTGCCGGTGCTAACCCTGAAGTGGGGCGTCATTCCGCAGAGGAGGATCGTGAAGCACTGTGTGCCGCGCTCAATGGTGCCGATATGGTTTTTATCGCCGCGGGTATGGGCGGGGGAACCGGAACGGGAGCTGCACCCGTCGTCGCTAAGGTGGCAAAAGAATTGGGCATTCTGACCGTTGCCGTGGTAACCAAGCCTTTTCAGTTTGAAGGCAAGAAACGCATGGCATTTGCTGAACAGGGCATCGCCGAGCTATCTAAACATGTCGATTCCTTAATCACCATTCCCAACGATAAATTACTTAAAGTACTGGGTCGAGGTATTTCGTTACTCGATGCGTTCGGTGCGGCTAACAATGTTTTAAAAGGTGCAGTACAGGGGATCGCGGAGTTGATCACCCGCCCTGGCTTGATGAACGTCGATTTTGCAGATGTGCGTACTGTGATGTCCGAAATGGGTTATGCCATGATGGGATCGGGTGTTTCGCGAGGCGAAGATCGCGCAGAAGAAGCAGCAGAAACGGCCATTTCCAGCCCATTATTAGAAGATATCGATCTGTCTGGTGCGCGAGGAGTGTTAGTCAACATTACTGCTGGCTTCGATCTACGTCTGGATGAGTTTGAAACCGTCGGTAATACGATCCGCGCCTTTGCCTCTGATAATGCGACTGTCGTTATCGGCACCTCGCTGGATCCAGAAATGAACGATGAACTGCGGGTCACGGTGGTGGCGACAGGTATTGGCATAGATAAACAAAAAGAAATCAAGCTAGTTGCCAATAAACAAGCTCAGCCACTCGAGCGTTGTTATCAACAACCCGGGATGTCTTTGATGCCACAGGAGGCTAAATTTAACGCGAATGTAGTTAATGATCAGACCACAGATAACAATAAAGAACCCGATTATTTGGATATTCCGGCTTTTTTGCGTAAACAAGCCGACTAATGACCAGAAGCTTGGAATCTTTATCCTTTGTGTTAGACTGTACGGCAAGTTTTGCGCTATCTTAAATCGGCTGGGCAGATATATTGCGGGATAACACAATGATAAAACAAAGAACACTAAAGAGTATTGTTCAAGCGACGGGTGTTGGTCTGCATACGGGCAAAAAGGTCACACTAACAATGCGTCCCGCAGCAGCTAATACCGGCGTCATTTATCGTCGCACTGATCTAACACCCGTGGTCGATTTTCCGGCAGACGCAAAATCGGTGCAAGATACCTTGCTCTGTACCTGTCTGGTTAATGAACGCAATGTACGCATCTCCACGGTTGAACATCTCAATGCTGCTCTGGCGGGCTTAGGGATTGATAACATTATTATTGAAGTCGATGCCCCGAGGTGCCGATTATGGATGGCAGTGCTAGCCCTTTTGTATTTCTGTTATTAGACGCAGGTATCGAAGAATTAAATACAGCGAAAAAGTTCTTGCGTTTAAAAGAAGCAGTACGTGTCGAAGAGGGTGATAAATGGGCAGAATTGTCACCATTTAATGGCTTCCGTCTAGATTTTACCATCGATTTTAATCATCCAGCGATCGACGCTAGCACACAGCGTTATCGTCTAGATTTTTCGGCTGACTCTTTTGTACAGCAGATCAGTCGGGCACGTACTTTTGGTTTTATGCGTGATATCGAACATCTTCAGTCCCGTGGGTTGTGCCTTGGTGGTAGTTTCGATTGTGCTATCGTCGTGGATGATTACCGTGTACTTAACGAGGATGGCCTACGTTTCGACGATGAGTTTGTACGGCATAAAATGCTTGATGCTATTGGTGATCTCTTTATGTGTGGTCATAATATTATTGGCGCTTTTACTGCCTTTAAATCTGGTCACGCATTAAATAACAAGCTATTACAGGCTGTTCTGAAAAAACAGCAGGCTTGGGAATATGTCACTTTTCAGGATGAAGCGGAACTACCAGTGGCATTTAAAACGCCGTCAACGTTGCCGGCTTATTGATCAGGTTCCTGCCAATGAAGCGAAGCGTTCCAGGATAGCACGTAATTTTTCTGGGCTGCGACTTGCTAGCTTTCTGAGTTCTACCGCGCTTTTCACACTTAAATGACGGCCTGATAGTGCCGGTTTTTCCGCATTTGCTGCCGGTTTTGCGGCGTCTTTCACAATGTTATGACCCGGAGCCATTAGCGCAGGATTAATCCTAATGTCGATTGATGACAATGATGCTAGAATTTGCGCTCTCAGTGTAGAGAGCAAATGAAGTTGTTGATAACGTAATGCCATCATCCAGCTCGCATTTGCTACTTCTAGCACTAAAATATTCTGTCGATAATTGGCAACACGGCACCAGGGTTGTAATTGTGGTGGGAGTAATTCTTGCACCGCCTGGTTGAGTTTTAATAGCGCAACTGTACGCTGTTGCACTTTATGCAGGCTATAGGGTTGGGAATTATCTTTTTGCGAATGAGATAACGAACTATGTTTTTCTGCTATCGTATCATCAAACAAGACGTTCAATAATTGTGGGTGGCTTTGACGCATGAATATAGCCTCGTCGGATGTTAGACTGATAACCGGTATTCTAAATCCTTAGCAACAGTTACGCAGCCGTTATTTTTGGTCGCCAAATTAAATAGACTTCTTGCAAAACCGTCGTTCTCACACCACGCAGTAGGTTAAGCAAGGGGTCAATATAACCTTTGATCGCCCGTTTAGCGGCATTGTAAGAGACATTAAGAATTATGCTAATTAAATTACTCACCAAAATGTTTGGCAGCCGTAATGATCGTACCTTACGCCGTATGCACAAAATGGTTGATTTTATCAATCGTATGGAGCCAGAAATTGCAAAATTACCTGATCAGCAACTGCGTGCTAAAACCGATGAATTCCGCGCACGTTTGTCAAAAAATGAAACATTGGAAAACCTGATACCGGAGGCTTTTGCGGTTGTTCGTGAAGCCAGTAAACGGGTATTCGGTATGCGCCATTTCGATGTGCAATTAATCGGCGGAATGGTGCTCAATGAGCGCTGTATTGCAGAAATGCGTACCGGTGAAGGTAAAACATTAACAGCAACACTGCCTGCTTATCTCAATGCTTTGGGTGGTCGTGGTGTTCATGTTGTCACCGTCAACGATTATCTAGCACAACGTGACGCTGAAAATAATCGTCCATTGTTTGAGTTTCTCGGTCTGAGTGTCGGGATTAATATGTCAGGCATGCAAGCATCCGCCAAACGTGAAGCCTATGCTGCAGATATCACCTACGGTACCAACAACGAATATGGTTTTGACTATCTGCGCGATAATATGGCTTTCAGCCCACAAGAACGCGTACAACGTGAACTATATTATGCACTGGTCGATGAAGTTGACTCCATCTTGATTGATGAAGCCCGTACTCCGCTTATCATTTCGGGTCCAGCGGAAGACAGCTCGGACATGTATCTCAGAATTGATAAACTGATCCCAAAACTTATCCGCCAGGAAAAAGAAGATTCTGAAACCTTTCAGGGCGAAGGCCATTTTTCTGTTGATGAAAAAGCACGCCAGGTACATTTAACTGAACGTGGGTTGATCCTGATTGAACACATGTTAATCGATGCCGATATCATGCAGGAAGGCGAATCTCTTTATTCTGCAACCAATATTATGCTGATGCATCATGTTACTGCTGCACTACGCGCGCATGTTTTGTTTACACGCGATGTTGATTACATCGTTAAAGACGGTGAAGTGATCATTGTCGATGAGCATACGGGGCGCACCATGCAAGGACGTCGCTGGTCGGATGGCTTGCATCAGGCGGTTGAATCGAAAGAAGGTGTTAGCATTCAGAACGAAAACCAAACATTGGCTTCCATTACTTTCCAAAATTACTTCCGTCTCTATGAGAAACTGGCGGGAATGACGGGTACTGCAGACACCGAAGCGTTTGAATTTAGTTCAATTTATAAACTAGATACTATAGTGGTGCCCACTAACCGTCCGATGGTGCGTAAAGATCTGGCCGACTTAGTCTATATGTCCGAGAGGGAAAAAATAGGGGCGATTATTGAAGATATCCGCGAACGTACCGCCAATGGACAACCGGTGCTGGTGGGAACCATCTCAATTGAAAAATCTGAAATGGTCTCTGCCCAATTAAGCCAGGCCGGTGTTGCACATAAAGTACTGAATGCCAAATTTCATGCGACGGAAGCGGAAATTATCGCGCAAGCGGGGCAACCTGGGGCGGTCACTATTGCTACTAATATGGCGGGACGAGGGACTGATATCGTATTGGGTGGTAGTTGGCAAAGTGAAATTACTCTACTGGATGATCCATCACAAGAGCAAATCGATGCCATTAAAACCGCCTGGCAAATCCGTCATAATGCTGTGCTGGCATCCGGTGGCTTACATATTATTGGTACTGAGCGCCACGAATCACGTCGCATTGATAATCAACTTCGTGGTCGTGCAGGTCGTCAGGGAGATGCTGGCTCTTCGCGTTTTTACCTATCGATGGAAGATACTTTGATGCGTATTTTCGCTTCTGATCGTGTATCTGGCATGATGCGTAAGCTGGGAATGGAGCCCGGTGAAGCCATTGAGCATCCGTGGGTCACAAAGGCGATTGCTAACGCGCAACGTAAAGTAGAAAGTCGTAACTTTGATATGCGTAAGCAATTGCTAGAATACGATGATGTTGCTAACGATCAACGACGTGCTATTTATAGTCAACGTAACGAGTTGTTAGATGCTTCAGATGTGAGTGAAACCATAAACAGCATTCGTGAAGACGTATTCACGCTTACCATTAATCACTTCATTCCGCCCCAGTCGATGGAAGAAATGTGGGATATCTGCGGATTGGAACAACGTCTGAAAAACGATTTCGACCTCGATATACCCATTGCTTCTTGGTTAACAAATAAAAAACTGCCAAGCGAGCAACCATTAGATGAAGAAACACTACGTGAACGTGTTCTTCAGTACTCGATTGAGCAATACCGACAAAAAGAAGAAATTGTTGGTAGCGAAACAATACGTAACGTTGCAAAAGGGGTAATGCTACAAACACTGGACTCGCTATGGAAAGAACATCTAGCGGCGATGGATTACCTACGTCAGGGCATTCATCTGCGTGGCTATGCGCAAAAAGATCCAAAACAGGAATACAAACGTGAATCTTTCGCGATGTTTTCCGCTATGCTGGAATTACTGGAATATGAAGTCATCAGCGTGTTAAGCAAATTACAGGTACATGTGCCGGAGGAGGTCGCTGCGCTAGAGTTACAATATCGTGAAGATGCCGATCACCTAGTGAGCCAGCAACAATTAAGTCATCCAAATGATAGCAGTGCACTGATGTCATCTAAAGAAATAACACGGATAGAGATTGAAGGTAAAGTGGGCCGTAATGATCCTTGCCCTTGTGGTTCCAGAAAAAAATATAAACAATGCCACGGTCGTTTAAAAAAATAATTTTTTGGTATCTCGCGGATAAAGAGCTAATGTTACAGGATCCTTAATAGACTTCTTGCAAAATCGACTACGTGTTGCAAATTCTGCGTTACGTGGTGCTCGCAATCTTCATGTACTGCTGAGGTTGCTGCACGCTAGGCGTCTTGACTTCACGTAACGAACTCCGGTTTTACAAGAAGTCTAATGTGACTTTTATGCTTAGTAGCGGTTAGCTTGCCGGATGAGGAATTATGCGTAACGCATCTAAAAATAATCAGATTTTATTTACTACAAAAAAATACAAGGAGCGACTTCCCCCTCCCTCACCGAGGGCATACAAAGTGGTGTACAAGGTGGTATACAAAAGAGTAGACAGGCCATTTCCATTTTTACCCGTTTGAATCAACGGATCAAAAGGTATTCACCTGTTGCCCATATAATACGTACTACAGATCGATTTAACGATCGCTTGGGTAGCCAATTTGGTGCCGCTATTACCTACTTTTCTTTTTTGTCTTTGATCCCGATTTTAATGGTTTCTTTTGCGGCAGCGGGTTTTTTTTTGGCTTCCAATCCCTACCTGCTCGCCGAATTAATTAATAGAATCGTTAATAGCATCAGTGATCCCATGCTAGCGACAACGTTAAAAAATACGGTTAATACTGCGGTGAAACAACGCACGACCGTCGGGCTAACCGGTTTAGCTATCGCGCTTTATTCTGGCATTTGTTGGATAGGCAATCTACGTGAGGCGATCCGGGCACAATCACGCGATGTTTGGGAGCGTAACGTTCACGATAAAGAAAAATTTTATTTCCGTTATCTCCGTGATTTTGTCTCATTGATCGGACTGATCATCGCCCTGATCATAACACTGTCGCTTACATCGATCGCGGGTTCAGCGCAAGCGGCTATTGTCAACGCATTGGGTTTAGGCGGTATTGAGTGGCTACGCCCAGCACTGACCTTGATTACGCTGACAATTTCTATTACTGCCAACTGTTTATTATTCATTTGGATTTTGTGGATACTGCCGCGTCATAAACCGCAAAAAAAAGCCTTATTACGAGGTACGCTTATTGCTGCCATCGGCTTTGAGATCATCAAACTTGTCATGACCATGATGTTACCCCGCCTTGCCAGCTCACCTTCAGGGGCTGCTTTTGGCTCAGTACTAGGTTTGATGGCCTTTTTCTATTTTTTTGCCCGTTTAATCTTATTCTGTGCGGCCTGGATAGCCACCGCTCACTACCCAGAAGAGGAAATCCAGCCAAAGAGTTGTCGCTAGCATATCACACCCACTCGCTACTGCTTTGTAAGAACCCGTTCCTAGAAGTCTAATAAGTGAATATTGAGATAATCACCCATCACTTGTCGGTCTATAGATGTGAGATAAGGGATGATACCGAGCAATGGGGCAGTAAGTCGAGTCGTTAAGGTGAAGAGATATTCTTGCTGTCGTTCAGCCGTGGGGTCGATATGATTGGCGATCCAACCCGCTAGAGTTAAGCCGGCAAGTTCAATCGCCTGTGCTGTGAGCAAAGCATGATTGATTGCTCCCAATTTTATACCGATCACTAATATTACGGGCAATGCTTCCTGTTTAACCCAATCGGCAAAGGTAATTTGTGCCGATAACGGTGTAAACCAACCACCCGCGCCTTCAATGACTAGCCAATTAGCTCTGTTTTCCAGTTGCCGTAATCCTTGTGATAATTCAGCTAATTCGATAGCTCGTTTCTCTGACTCGCAGGCAATATGCGGTGATGTGGCTTCGATAAATGCCAATGGATTAACCTGTGAATAGGTTAGTCGCTGATTGCTGTTAGCCTGTAACGCCAGCGCATCACTATTACGTATACCTGCCGCTGTGATCACACTGCCAGAAGCCACGGGTTTATATCCGGCAGTGTAATACCCCTGTTTGTTAGCCGCTTGTAATAGCGCACAACTGGCAACAGTTTTACCAATCCCAGTATCGGTACCCGTGATAAACCAGCGCTTAATCACGATAAATCACCCCGTAAACGAGTTGATAACTGAGTGGATAACGTCCTACTACAGACGGATAAGCTGCCTGAAGTGCAGTTAAATGCTGGCGTCCGGTTAGCCCTTGTTTTCGTCCATGGTGCAAATGCGTAGCACCGATACCCTGTAGTGAACGCATCAGCGTAACCACATCAGGAAAGAAGAGTTGCTGTAAACGATGGTGTAAATGATGAGGGTAATGTGAACAGGCCACATGAATTTGGCTTAGGGTAAGAAAATCATTGACATGATGATAACCGTCGACGCTTTGCCAGGCTTGTCTGAGTTCATCTAATGATCCTGCTGATAATGTAGAGAACAAAATAACACCTCCGGAATGCGTCACGCGATACCATTCTGCCAATACAGCATCCAAACTGTGACACCATTGCACCGCTAAGTTACTGAAGCAAATGTCGACTTTTTTATCTGATAAAGGAATTTTTTCCATATCTGCAAGCAAATAAACATCCGCTGCCTGTTGTCGGCGTGCCTGTTGTAACATGCCTTCAGCGAGATCTAACGCTATCACTTTTTTGCCTGATGCACGCCATTTTTGGCTAAAATAACCCGTTCCACAACCCACATCCAATACGACTGTGCCCGGATGTTGGCAACCGATACGTAGCAACAACTTGCCGGTTTTTTGCTGTAATTGTGCCACAGAATCATAGCTTACCGCTGCCCGGCTGAATGCCGCCGCAATGGCCTGTTTATCAATATTGTCAGTAGCTGATGATTTATCAACGGTCGATTGCATTTAATGCCTCCAGTAAATCATCAATATCACTCGCCTGATGAGCTGCACTCAGGGTAATACGCAATCTAGCCGTGTTTAGCGGGACAGTCGGGGGACGGATCGCCGTGAGCCATAGCCCACGTTTGCGCAAATTATGGACCAGTTCTAATGCGGATTGATTATCACCGACCCACAGTGGCTGAATGGCGCTATCAGACCGACCTAAGCCCAAAGACAAATTCGCCGCACCGTGGCGGAACTGCTTAATACGCTGCTGTAGTCGATCACGTAGATCATCACCTTGCTGGATACGAATCAGAGCTGCCTGCAAAGCACAAGCCTGAGCAGGCGGCATGGCCGTGCTGTAAATCAGATGACGCGCAAACTGCAATAAATATTCGGCAACCTCGTGTTGACACAACACAGCGGCACCACTTAAACCAAAGGCTTTACCGAAGGTTATCACCAACAGTTCAGGTTTTATTTTTTGCTGCCAGCAACTGCCACGTCCTTGTTCTCCACGCGTACCAATGCCATGTGCATCATCGACCAGCAACCAACCTCCCGCCGCGATTGTCTGTGCTTGCAACTGGCTCAGTGGTGCGCTATCACCATCCATACTAAAGATCCCTTCCGTGATCACCAAGGTCTGACCATCACAAGGTTTATCCAATAGTCTTTGCAAAGCATCTGGCTGATTATGATGGAAGCGCCGTAGTTGCGCGGCTGAATTGACTGCCGCTTCCAATAACGAAGCATGACTTAATCGATCGGCCAATATGCGATCGCCAGCGGCAGTGAGGGAGGCTAATAATGCTTGATTAGCCGCATAGCCAGAAATAAACAGTAAAGCTCTTGGATAGGCTAACCAATCGGCTAATTGTTGTTCAAGCTCAGCATGGGGTTGCATGTAACCGGTAATATGACCAGAGCCACCACTGCCGACACCATAACAGCGTGATCCTTTCCTCCAAGCGGCAATGACTGATTTATCATGACTCAATCCCAAATAATCGTTACTGGAAAAATTGATATAGGATTGGTTATCAATCCGCAAGCAACGTCCGGTGCTACCTTGATTTAACTGACGAGTACGATAGGTAACCGCGGCATGACGTTGCTGTAGGCTTTGTTCAATTTTCTGTTGCCAACTCATTAGATACCTTGTTTCTGTGTGGATACAAACCCAATGTGCTAAATAACTGACGATCTTTATCTTCATCAGGATTCGCTGTTGTAAGCAATTGTCGACCATAAAAAATGGAATTCGCTCCCGCCATAAAACACATAGCTTGAGTTTGTTCATTCATTTGTTCACGTCCAGCAGAAAGACGAACATATGAGGTTGGCATCATAATACGTGCTACTGCGATGGTACGGATAAAAGCAAAAGCGGACACATCTGGATTACTTTCTAACGGTGTTCCCTTCACTTTGACGAGCATATTGATAGGTATGCTATCCGGGGGGCGTCTAGATTAGCCAGTTGTACCAGTAAACTGGCGCGATCACGTACTTTTTCACCTAAGCCGACAATACCGCCACAGCAAACTTTGATGCCAGCATTGCGCACTTCATGCAAGGTGTCTAAGCGTTGTTGATAACTGCGAGTGGTGATGATGTCACGGTAAAATTCGGGTGAAGTATCCAGATTATGATTGTAATAATCCAGACCAGCACTGGCTAAACACTGAGCCTGATCAGTATCCAATTCACCCAGTGTCATACAGGTTTCCATCCCCAATTCTTTCACTTCCTGGATCATTTGTTGCAGATATGGCATAGCACGTTTGTGAGGGCTTTTCCAAGCCGCCCCCATACAAAAACGAGTGGCACCCGCAGCTTTGGCGGCACGCGCTGCTACTAGCACTTGTTCAACCTGCATTAACGGTTTATTTTCTAGTCCGGTTTTATAGCGCGCGCTTTGTGGACAATATTTGCAGTCTTCGGGACAAGCCCCCGTTTTTATCGACAGTAAGCTACTCACTTGTATTTGCTGTGGATCAAAATACTGACGATGGACATTCTGAGCAGTAAACAACAATTCCAGTAGAGGTTGAGCAAACAACACCTCAGCTTGTTCGATTGTCCATTGTCTACGATTTCCCATCAGGGTATCTCCAAAATAAAATTTTCGTTAGTTTAAGTGAAGGCGATATACTGTCAACCAATTAAATATATTATTGTTTACATATGAATGTTATTAAACCTGAAGATCGCGCGTTTGATCGGCGCCATATCTGGCATCCCTACACCTCGATGAGTGATCCACTTCCCTGTTATGCGGTCATTGCTGCCGATGGCGTCGAATTACATTTGGATAACGATCAGCATTTAATTGATGGCATGTCTTCATGGTGGGCTGCCATTCATGGCTATAATCATCCAATACTGAATGATGCTGTGTGCCAACAGCTGAAAAAAATGTCCCATGTCATGTTTGGTGGCATTACCCATCTGCCAGCAATCACACTGTGTCGCAAGTTAATAGACATCACCGCTAAATCGTTGCAAACCGTTTTTTTGGCGGATTCAGGATCGGTCGCGGTAGAGGTTGCATTGAAAATGGCGTTGCAATATTGGCAAGCCAAAGGGGAGAAACGTCAACGTATATTGGCACTACGCCATAGCTATCACGGAGATACTTTTGCTGCCATGTCAGTATGTGATCCGCAAAATTCCATGCATCATCTTTATCGGGGTTATCTAAAAGAAAACCTGTTTGCCACAGCACCGGCACTATCTCGCTTTAAAGAAGGCAGGGTACAAGAGAATTGGGATGAGCAAGATATCAGCGACTTTACCACTATGATGGCATGTCACGCTGATGAGATTGCGGCGGTCATTGTTGAACCTATTGTGCAAGGCGCCGGTGGTATGCGTTTCTACCATCCAGATTATTTAAAACGAGTGAGAGAACTTTGCGATCAATACCAGATCCTGTTAATCGCTGATGAAATCGCCACCGGTTTTGGGCGTAGCGGCAAACTATTTGCCTGTGAACACGCTGCTATTGAGCCAGATATTCTTTGCTTAGGCAAAGCACTGACCGGAGGTTATATGACGCTTGCCGCTACTTTGACCACCCGTCAGATTGCTGAAACCATCAGCCTGGGCGAAGCCAGATGTTTCATGCACGGCCCCACTTTTATGGCTAACCCGCTGGCTTGTTCGGTAGCAAATGCCAACCTGGATTTACTGGCACAGAACCATTGGCAACAGCAGGTTAAAGCCATCGAAACTCAGTTATGGCAAGCATTATCACCGTTAAAGGAACAACAGACAGTGGCAGATGTTCGCGTGTTAGGCGCTATCGGTGTGGTAGAAATGAAAGAAAGGGTCAATATCGCAGAGGTACAACGCGAATTTGTCGCACAAGGGGTATGGATCCGACCTTTTGGTAAGCTGATTTATTTGATGCCTCCGTATATTATTCAGCCCCCGCAGCTGCGGCAGCTAACTGATGCCATAGTGACTATACTGAAACGTGTCGAGGGCAAAGCGTATTCCGCTTATCGTGTAGAATAAGTCTAATAAGAACCTATTCCCAATCTTTTTGAGTGACGCTCAGACGAGGAAAAAATGGGCGAAAAAGCGCAGTTTACATATTTACATAGAGTAAATAAAATTAGGTAATCCCCCGGCTTTGCCGGGGGACTCCGTAAGGTTTGACCGTGTGGTGCGGTCACCCGAATCTTCTATCTCGACCAAGAGATAGGAAATTCAAATGAAAGATTACCAGAGTCTTAGCCATACGAAATGGGATTGTAAGTATCACATTGTTTTTATCCCGAAAGGCCGTAAAAAAACAATATTTGGTGAAATTAGAAAGCATCTCGGTGAGATGTTTCACGAGTTAGCAAGTCAGAAGGAATGCAAAATTATTGAAGGACATTTGATGATTGATCATATCCATATTTGCATAAGTATTCCGCCGAAATATTCAGTGTCATATGTAATGGGTTATCTAAAAGGAAAAAGTGCAATCTCAATCGTACGACGGTTTATGGGTAAAGTCCGGAATTATAGTGGTGAGAATTTTTGGGCTAGAGGTTACTTTGTATCTACAGTGGGTTTGAACGAAGAGCTGATACGAGCTTACATTCGATACCAAGAAAAACAAGACAATCATTATGAACAATTGAAGCTTAGGATGTAATGACCGCCTTCAGGCGGTTCAAGGTTTGTTGGCCTCTTCTAGGGCTAATAATTAAAGCCCCCGGCTTTGCCGGGGGATATTTACTGAGTATTTGAGCCCGTTTTTAACGAAGTATCAGCGAGCACAAGAGATTTAGAACAGGTTCTAAGAAAAAAGCACCGGAATATGTCAGCAGGTGTACATTAATTGTGCTAAAATGCGATGCCGGGATTTGAGGATAAAATATGAAAAAAGTTTTTATGAAGCAAATTGTTGTAAAAAAGGTTTCAATTATCGCTAAATGTTTAGTCAATACTAAAATTTTTACTGAGATGTCTACAGCTGAATCATCAATAAAAAAAGTTTTTAATGACAGTTATTCGGAACATTCATTTGATGAATGGAACACCGAAGTGTCAGAACTGAGTGCTAATCGTATTATTGCACGGGTTGCGACTGCGTCTAAAGTTCGTGTCCGTAGTTTGATTCAGGAGCTATGGCATCATTAATTTCGGTTGTCAAGGGGAGAAAGCCCCTTGACCGGTTGTATTACGCCGCTTCTTCCGATTCTTCCAGTTCTTCAGCCTGTTCTGCCCCTGTTTTAATCGTTTCGGCTTTCTCTGTCACCGTTTTAATCGTTTTTATTCCATGGTCACCAAAAAATTGATAGAGGGTTGCGGTCGCCGCTTTAGTTAACACCATGATTTCAATACGGCGGTTCGCCGCTCCCAGAGGATTTTCTTCATCAAGTAGCATTTGATCAGCCATAGCATTGATTTGTAAAAGATGCGTACCGTCTAACCCACCTTTCTCTAAGGCTCGACGGGCGGCCATCGCTCTTTCCCCTGATAAATTCCAATTGTTGTACAACTCTTGGTCACGATAACGTGAAACATCAGTATGACCCGTAATGATAATTTTGTTATTGAGGTTATTTAAAACCGGCGCTAATTCACCCAATAAGCGAGTAAAAAACGGTGTAAGCAAAGCACTACTACGCGAGAACATCTCCCGGTTTTTATCGTCCTGTACTAAAATACGCAGTCCTTGCGGAATAATTTCTATGTTCAAATTGGATTGCGCATTGTTTGCATTACTGATTTTCATAATCATACGTGATAAATCTTTCATTTCTATTGCAGACTTATCGACGAGTTCTTGCAGTGATTGATCGGTTTGCTTAAATTGCTCACGCCAATTACTCTCTTTTTTGTTGTCTCGCGACTTGCTATTAACGATATCAAAATGCTGATCAGCGCCATTTTTATGCTGTAATGGAATCGATAAAAATGATTGTTCAGAAAAAATGCTATTTCCGTGAATGTGAGACATAATTTCATGTCGCTCTTCTTCAGAAACAGCACCCACTATCCACAACACCATAAACAGCGCCATCATTGCGAGAGTAAAGTCAGCAAAAGCCACTTTCCACGCCCCAGTATGGGCACCGCTGTGGTGTTTTTTGGCCGAACGTTTAATGATGGTAGTATCTGTACCTCGACCTTGTCCTCTCATTACATGCCTTCCATCTTATTGATCCAAGAATCAAGCGTGGCGAAGGTGGGCTTGTTATCCAGTGGTAACATTTTACGCCCCGAATCCACAGCTAATAAAGAAGGTTTACCTGCTACATGATTGACCAATACCATGCGGACACATTCAAAAAAGGAAATTTTCTTTTTCATTTCCTGTTCCATAGCATTAGCCAACGGATCCATCAGACAATAACAAATAAAGACTCCAAGAAAAGTACCGATCAAAGCCGCCGCCACTTTAACACCAATTAATGCAATAGAACCGTCTATCGATTGCATGGTAATAATAATACCGAGTACTGCCGCACAAATACCAAAACCCGGCATGGCTTCTGCCGTCCTTTGCATAGAACGGGATGGAATCAGCAACTCTTCTTCAACTGCGGCTAATTCCTGTTCCAGAATACCTTCTAATTCATGAGCATTTATTTTTCCCATCGCAATTAAACGAAAATTATCTGAGATAAATGTCACCAGACTTTTATGACGCAAAATAAGGGGATATTTTTGAAACAGTTTACTGTTTTCAGGAATTTCAATATGTTCATCTAATCGTTTCAGCCCTCCTTCATCGACCATCTCTAATAATTCATAGAGCAGCATCAATAACTGTTGCTGAAATTCCAATGTATATTCATTTTTACTGGTAACACTCTTTATCTGCTGCCACATTTCCACCAATACATTTTTGGGATTGGCAAGGATGGTGGCACCTATGCCTGCGCCAAAAATAATAATAATTTCACCTGGCTGCCAAAAAGACGATAGAATGCCTCCCGACATTAAATAACCGCCAATAACGCAGAACATAATAATAATCAAACCCAATAATTTCTGCATATATTCCTCAATGACTAAAAAATTTTTTGATTTTTTCTGTTATTTTTTTATTTAATTGACAGACACGTGCCTCAGTAAGCTCTAATACCAATGCAATTTCTTTCAAACTGAGTTCTTGCTGGTAATAAAGACTGAGAATAAGTTGCTCTCGTTTATCCAAGGTAGCAATTGCCTGTTGAAGGCTATCCTGAATAATGATTTGATCTTCCAGTTCACGACTTTGCAATGCGTCGGTATGCATTTCTACTGAAAGGAGATCATCTAAACTTTCCATTGCCTTGGCGCTTTCCAATAACAGATACTCTTGATACTCTTGTGGTGTGATTAATAATTCTATGGCAATCTCTTCGTAATTAGGTTCATGTCCTAATCGTTTCCCTAGCTCCCTTATCGCTTCATTGGTTTTGTGTGTTTTTTGCCTTAAGCGTCGTGCTCGCCAATCATGTTCACGCAATTGATCCAATACAGCACCACGAATACGATGTACCGCATAAGCAGCAAATTGCCCATCGGGATGGCCATAACGGCGTAGTGCTTCAAGTAGCCCCATCAGGGCAATTTGCTGCATATCTTCTCTTTCTATAACGCTGTCAGCCTGAAATGACAGTTGCCTGACGACTCGCTTTACCAAGGGTAAATAAATATCGAGATATTTACCTTCATCTACAGTAGTCAACGCTATATTTTCTTTAAGACACATTATCGTCATAGAATTATTGAAAGACCATTTTACTAATTACAACATCATCGAATGGCATAGGAACTTTTAATTGATTAAAGTTCTTTTGATATTCGCTCATTAAACTCTGGCGTAAATCAGCAATCGTAAGATCACGGACTTCCCGGTAATTCATACCTGAAAGTAAATTAACGGTGGCACCACGAATAGCAGGTGTTAACGCATTGACTTTCTTAACGTCATCGTCATCACCCGTAGCTATTCCTAATTCCAATAACATATAACGTTCATCCTGATCGATATTTTTCAGGGTGATAACCATATTTTTAATCTCAACAAATTGCACAGCTTTATTTCCGCGCACAAAATTTTTGGCGCACCATGTCGGTGGTTTGATAGGATCTTTTTTTATTTCATTCTGATAATTAAATGCTACCCAGCCGCCGATCAAAGTGGCAGCAATGGCGATCACTATCAATATTTTTGAGAATTTTTTTAAGATAGTCATAAATAATCCATTAAACCGTTTGCTATTAAACCGTTTGCTATTAAACGGTTGCTAAAAGAGTGCCATCATCTGCACTCGTCTCTTCTTCGCTATTAATAATTTCAGCGGCAATGATTTTGGAGCCTGGTGTTGTTTCCTGTTTTTTCTGTTGCTGTTTATCGCCAGAAAAGATTTGTACATCTACCTGTGATGTATGTAGCGCAATAAGATTTTGCCGCAGTTCATTACTGCTTTGTTGAAGTGCACGATAAATATCCCCCTGGCTGGCGTTGATATGGATTTGTAATTTGCCGGCATCAAAACTCACAGAAATATCTATTTTTCCCATTTCCGGAGGATCAAGACGAATGGTAGCCTGCTGAACATGTTTATCTATTTGTAGCTGTAGTCTTTCCCCAGCAGGGTGCGTAACTGTTCTGACCATTGGTTTTGATCCTTTGCCAAAGTGAGATGCGTGTTTGCCATCTTAAGGTTTTGCTCAGTATTGACGATAGACGGATTATTTGAACCAGGTTGTAGCGTGATCACTGAGCTTTCTGATGTTGTTATCATTGGCTTTGCCGCTAAAACATTCATCATCAAATCAGAGGTTAGATTCCGGGTAGATTGCTCTTCATCCTGTGATTTTACGGGTACCAGCAGCTGAGTTTCATTGGATGTCGATGAATTAACCTGTTCCATAGCAGACGACAGAGTAACGATGACATTGGCTGGCTTCGATGATGGCACAATGTTTAATAAAGCATGTAGCCATTGCTGATTCTGTTCATTCAATATCTCAGTGTCGCTAACCTCTTCAGCATTGTTGTGCAAAGCCACCAGTTCTTCCTCTGTGTTCTGGGGTTCAGCAGTCGACGATACAGACGAATTGGATTGCATCATCTGAGATAGCGTATTGTTAAATGTGGGCAAATCTGCACCATCGCTCTCTGGTGAACCAGAGATGGGGCTAGCAGCCACATTTTTGCTTTTTTCCCCGGCAGCTAATGACACAGGTGCTAGTGGTGTCGAATTGATCTGGGTGCTCACTTTTCTATACCCCGTGTTCAGCAATGTCCTCATGAGCTATCACTGCCATATTGGCGTAAGCACTTAAACCGTTTTGGTTATTGCGGTAGAGGGAAATCTTCTTTTCCAGCAACTGGCTTTGTTGTTGGCAATAATCGAAAGCTTGTTGATGGCTGCTTCGCAAACATTTTAATGTTTGAATTTTTTTCACTGATAAAGACTCAGATTGTGATGAAATCAATAACTCTGTAATACGTGTATTGATCTTCTGTAAACGCTGCCAATCATGATCCTTAGCGGCTTTTTTTAACTCGTTGCCTAAGCGTTCTATCCACTGCAGCTCATCCATTCTTTTTGCTTTTGCTCCCCAATCTTATCCATCCTTCATGAAGGGAAATTAATATTTTTTCAGCTTCTTCAACCAGTTCGGTGGATAATTGATGACTGGCACCATACAAACGGAACACACAGTAGTCATATAAACGCGCTAAATTGGCAGCAACTTCACCGCCTTTTTCGTAATTGAGTACGGCGGTCAGTCCATTGAGAATATCAATGCATTTATTGATACTCTTTGCCTTTTTTTCATAGCGTTTTGCCACAATATGGCTTTTAGCTCGTACTAATTCATCCATGAGTCCTGCAAATAACATCAGTACCAGTTGATGCGGCGTCGCCGCCGCTGCTTGAATAGCAATATCATCCTGCTGATACAAACTGTGGTCTTGGTTTGGGTACATAAAATATTCCGGTTTTTCGGGTTGAAATTTATCTGTTCATGAGCATCGACATCATACTCATTGAATTTTCCTGTATTTTAGCCATGGCTGTTTTCACATCGCTAAATTTCTTAAGATTGTCCTTGTACACTTTGTCAAGACGTTCTTTCAGTTGTTCTTCGATACGCTTTACACTCTTTAGTTGAATATCCAGAGAATTTTGACGTTGTTGCAAAATGCTAGGTTCAGATTCTGCATTACCCTTGTTTTTTGTAGCACTCAGGAAAGGAAATAACGCCTTTTCCATGCCTTTGATAAGCCCCTCTGGACCGTTAAATACATGGGCCAAAACGCCAAAATCAGTGGTTAACGACTCTTTTAGTCTTTTACTGTCAATTGACAAGGTTCCGTCCCTTTGCGTTGTTATTCCTAATGCAGATAAAGGTTTTCTACCAGGTGAGCTGTAGATCTGACGATATAACTGGCTGTCTAATTGAGCGAGAGCTGAATCACCGGCAAAAGCACCACGTTCAATCTTTTCTGAGTCTGAGCCGCTGCGCATCAGAGACTTGAGTGAACTCTTTAGTGTGTTATACGCCTCAACAAATTTTTGTGTCTGTTCTTCAGTGCCTGATTCATCAGGAGCAACAGAAAAATGTAAATCTGTGCCTACTGTGGTCTCTTTTTTCAGCTCAATTGAAACACCGGGCACAGTGGTTAACTTATTGCTATCACTTTCAATATCTATCCCGTCGAGCGTCACCTTTGCATTTTGTGCTGGACTTAATTCTGTGCTTCCAATGAATAGGGGACTAGAGCTTGGATCAATCTCAATTTCATTGTCCTTACCACTTTTATGGCTACTTAAAACCAATTGTTGTTGACCGTTGATACGGTAAATCGAAGCAGCGATTTCATTGTTATTGGCATAGAGATTGATCGCATCGGCTAACTCTTCCAACGTCCGCAATTTATCCACCTCAATGGTAAAATCTTTACCCGCTACTTTTAACTTTAGTGAACCTGTGGCACTGGCTACCTGTGCATCATTCAGACTCTGATATCTTATTTTATGATTGCTGGCTAGCTGAGCAATCTTCAAGTTATAAGAGCTTTTAACTGCTTTACCATTAGAAGTAATATTGGCAACCTTGTCGTCACTGGTGGTGACACTGTTTTTTACCATACCACCATCAATACCATTTAATGCCCTGATAGAATTACGAAAACCAGTGAGTGTTTTTTTAAGTTCCTTTAAGCCCTTTTCTTCTGCCTCTGCTTTCAGCTTCTGATTGCTCCAACGCTTTTCTTCAACTTCAATGCTGGCTTGTGCTATTTTTTCTGCCCATTTTTCTGGTTCAATATTCATATTCATCGAATAGCTTCCCCTGGTAGTACTTGTGCCTTATCCGTTACCACACAATCTATATGACAAAAGAAAGCAACAATTGTGCCAATATTAATTAACTGATTTATAGACAAATATATTCAATCGCGGAAGTCATACTTCCTCTTTCCTATTGTTAGGAGGAAAGAGCTGATATAGCAGGTGCCGTATAACTTGATTATGAAAGTTAACAATAATATATTGATTTTAATAAATATTTGTTAACAAAATCGCTCAGGTTACATGGCGCCTGCTATAGCATGGAAACACCGCCAAAAAACGGTGCTTCCATCATAATTCGAGTAAAGACTAACGATTTATCAGCGTAACAGACCCAAAATCATCTGAGAGGATTGGTTCGATTTCTGTAGCATTGCCATACTGGTTTGTTCCAGCATTTGACTACGAGCCAGATCCGTCAAGGTAACGGCAAAATCAGTATCCATGAGATTACCTCTGGCCTTTTCAGTATTGCTTACCATGTTTTCTAGATTGCGTGAGGTATGGTCTAGACGGTTAATAGTGGCGCCCAATTTAGAACGTATGGCAGACAGTCCTGAGAGTCCCGCTATAGTCCCGACGCTGCAAACATAGGCCCTTCAGTGGCAATTTTACCGCCACTCGCCGCCAGATCGATTTTTCCAAAACCCTCAGCAGGTTTTAAACCGATAATATCAGTTAACTTCTTAAGTTGATCCTTCAAGCTAACGGCCAATTTTGCTCCTGAGGCACTACCGATCTGGAAGTTAGCACCACTAGTTGTACTCAATACACCTGAACCGTGTAGTAATCTCTCGCCACTGTAGCTCGTGGTTTGAATGGTATTGATTAATTCAAGGTGCAACTCTTTAAATTCATCATTCATTGCTTTTTTATCAGCAGGTGAATTAGTATCGTTGGCGGCTTGCATACTCAGATCTTTCATCCGAATCATGATATCTTTCATTTCCTGGAAAGCGCCTTCTGCCGTTTGCAGCATGAATTTTGCGTCGGAAATGTTACGTATACCTACTCTCATACCACTCAATTCACCGTCCAAACGACCAGCAATTTGCAGTCCTGCAGCATCATCAGCCGCACCATTAATGCGATAACCCGTTGCTGCTTGTGTCGAAAATTTAGTCGATGAAGTGCCAGCCCTGCTCATTGAAAGCTTTGCTGCGATGGACGCCGGATTAGTGTGAACCGATGATTGTGCCATTGTAAACCTCTCCTTATTTAGGGAGCTACCTATTAGCCCCCGCTGATACCCGATATAAGCGACATCCGGCAAAGTGAAATTAAATTAATTTGATAAGATAAATTATGTTTAAAATAATAATTTTATCGCTATAAAAAAATAAAAGAGACGACATTTTTTTATTAAAAATTAACTATGATCTATATTTTAATAAACTCTGTTTAGTAAAAATTAATAATGTAAACTAAAAAATTTAATATGATCTATGTTTAAAATAGAATATGACTGTTGAGCATAAAAAAATCGGTTATTGATGATGGGTTGGTTGGGTTCGCTGGCATCGTTGATAATGTTAAATACTTAACAAATATTTAACATTATTTATGGGGATAATAAACAAGCAAAATTATCTTCATGGATAAAATAACCCGCTAAAAGATAAGTTAATTCATTTTCTGCCAGCAAACGCTATTATAACTGTATTTAAAGTAAGGTTATTAAGTCAATAGACCTCTTGTATAACCTACTGTGTGGTGTAAATTCGGCGTTACTCAGTGCTAGCCATCCTCATATACTCGTATGTACCCTGCATTTTTAATAAAATTCAATCGGATAGAAAAATTCTACTGGGATGTTGTGATTCATTCTTAAAAAGAAACCAGACTATTAGTCATGAAACTATTGATTATTTTCTCTTTGTAGCGTAAAAATATTCGCTTGCTAACAATTGGTTACTAACAACAATTTAAATTTTATTTAAAACATTAGGTTCCAGCAGCCTCTATCATAAAAATTTAAAAAAATACAGCTACAGAGCTAAACGATAGGATCCAAAAGCCTATTAAAAAATCGTCGTGAGCGAGGTTCAGATGAGGAAAAAATGGGCGAAAAAGCGCAGTCTAATGAACATGTTGAGCGCATTTTTGTTACATGACACTTTTTGCTTATATTTTTGAAAAATTGCAATGAATAAACGTTTATATTCTGTTAATAATTAGCTAATCGATTTCTGTTCGGGATTTATGACTCATCAAGGTTCCGGTGAGAAAAAACGTCTTGGTGAGTACCAGCTTAAATTGTTAGATATGTTGCTACAACATGCCGGAGAGATCCTTTCTCGCGATCAATTGACGCATTTGGTGTGGGAAAAACGGGTAATTGACAATAATAGTTTACCGAATGCCATTCATACGCTAAGGGTTGCATTGGGTGATGATAAGAAACAACAACGTGTTATCCAAACAATCCCCAAAAAAGGCTATCTATTAGATGCTTCTTATTGCGTCACCGTGGAAGAAAATACGGCAACAGCGATTGATGAAAATAATGATGATAAAAACAATTTTGATCACAATAGCAATGATGTCGATAAAAAATACAATGTGCAAAACCAAGATAATGTGCCCGATCAAAATAACGACAGTCAATGGCAAGAAAATATTTCGTTGCCACCGTTAGCAAAAAAAATGTTCTTATCGACCAAGATAAAAATAATTTTTACGCTTTTATTGACAGTTGCGGTGAGTAGCTGGATCACATTTGTTATCGAGCACAATAACCGTCTGGCGCCAAATTTTTTCGCCGAAGAACAGGAACCGAACGTTTACCGCAATATCCGTTTGTTTCAACTAAGGGATGACGACCCCAACACTGAAGATGATGATAATCTTTATCATAGATTGAAAGATACCCTATATTTACTTGACAAAGAGATTGGGGCAAAAAAAATGCGTATGAGTATTTACTATCATTTGTCACTACGATGGCTGGATTATACTTTTCTCATCGAAAATGGTTGTGAAAAAAAACAACTCAATATGACTATCTACCATTGGCGTCTTGATAATAAAAATCTTAATAATCTGATTTACCGTGAAACAGAGAGAAAAGTTAATGAAATGGATCCCTGCCACAGTTAGTTTCATCGGATTAATTTTGGCACAAGCGATAATGCCTCTCCCTGTTTTTAGTACTAACGAGTTGCCAACTATAAAAAGAAGAGAGAATGTGCAGATCGGTTTTTACGATCTGCTCTCGCAGAAAAAAGAAATTTATGATGCCAAAATAACTGTCAACAAGGGTGTGGTGATTTCTACCATGACAAGTCCTAATGATAATCGCTTTATTTTGAAAGGAAAGTTAGTGCAAAAACCATTACCAGGGCGGCAACTTCAATATAAGTACACACCTATTTTTCACCATAATCCGACATCCGGTCATATGGTAGATGGGTTAATAGACTATTTAGTACATAACAGAATAATTATCACTCCAATATGGGTAAATGGGCAATACTTGGTCTTTGGACAAGGGGGCATTTTTCTTGAAGGCAGCTGAGGTTAAGTCAGTTTTACAAAAAGTCTAGTCTGCCATCACTCAGGGGGCGAGTGCATCCCCCTTAATGAATACGGTTTTAAATGGGCTTCCAGTGATCAATAACACAATAGATTTTTTACTGTAGCACTGTGTACATTATCTTGCCCACTGATGGCCTGTGATAACGTGCTGTAATTGTTATCTGCATGACTTAATTTTTCGGTTAAAATCTGTGCTGCCAGTAATGCTGATCCGGGTTGGCTAAAAGTAGACATCCCGCTAATACGGCTATGAACCTTCTCTTTATTTGTTGAGAGTTGTCGCAGTTGTTGCGTTATCTTATCCAACAGGTTCTGTATTTCATCAAGATGGTTTTTAGCCGTAGCGGGGTTGGCGACTATTTGTTGTATATGCTGTTCGGCAGCACTCTCAAGTTGTAATTTAATCTGAGTGAATTGTTCTTTAGGATAACCATGCCCTTCTCCCCTGGCACTGAAATGATTATTCAGTAAGCTCCGCTGACTTTCATCGACGCTGAATACTGTCTGATCATGACGTAATTGACCATGAATACCAAAGCGTCCCAACCCTTTGTTTAATTGTAATAGTCTCTGTTTTAGCGTACTTTGTTCAGCAAATTTTACCGCGGTCATTTTATTTTTTGTCCCCGATACAGAAAACAATAATGTTTCTCCCGTGGATTGTTGTAGCAAGTTATCGAGGTCGTTGGAAGTAAAATCAACCTTTGGCCTGCGTGTCAATTCAACTTGTAGCTGCCGATCAACCGTGCCACCAGAAAGCTCGCTTCTCTGGTGTAATAATGACAATAATTTATTCGCCTGCTGTTGAATAAGAGGCGAGCTTTTCTCCTGTTCTTGTGCATGATAGTAATGCGATAGCTGACGTTCAACATTCATTAAATAGCGATAGGCCTGCTGCACTGAGGTTAGCTGCTGATTAAGCTGCACGTTATAACGTAACGGGCAGCTGGAAATCAGCGGCTGATCGGGGAAAGTAGCGGTTGACCTGTTACTTTTTTGTGTTTGGGTTCGCCGTAATGTCTCAATGCCACTTTGTTGGGTTAACGTGACAGTATCTGTTTTGCTGGTGCTGATTTTGTTGGTGTGAAATTTTACCGACATAGAATCTCGGTCTACCTTATATAGTCAAATAGGGAAATTCGATAGATTTTGCTATAGATTAAAAAACTGGTCTGCAACGCAGATTCTTGCTGCGTGAGTTCTAGTATTTTATCTTTCTTGTCGTCCTCAGTTAGCCCCACTAAATGAGTAGATAGCTGATTGTTGGCGTTGGTTTGTGTTATTTGAACACCGTCCAGAAGTTCTAACATATTCGTTCGGTAACCCAATTCAGTTACCGTGCCACTGACATCATCCCTGGCTTTGCTGGTTAGATCTAAAAGTACCTGGATATCATTCTGATAGTCGGATTTCTTTTTAGTCGTATCTTTCATGTTTTCACTCAGCTGTTTAAGCTTGGTGAGTATACTCATATCGTTGCCACCGGCTGTAGAAAACGCACTGTAGAGATGTACATTCGCCTTTAGTGTCACGCCCTGTGCCACACTCACTTCACGATATTCGGCATTGCCTGCATAGCTATAGCTTTGAGTACCAGTATCATAGATTATGGGTGCTACATCATTTTTGGTACCAGAGAACAGATAGCTGCCACCGGTATCTTTAGCATTCAGCTGATAGATGATCGAATCGATAATATACTCCAGATTAGCAGCATGGATAGGCATATCCTGATCACCGTTGGTATCATTTGCGGCTTCTTGTAATCTTACCCCTGCCATCTTTAATTCTTCTTGAATAAAATTAGGTAATCCCCCGGCTTTGCCGGGGGACTCCGTAAGGTTTGACCGTGTGGTGCGGTCACCCGAATCTTCTATCTCGACCAAGAGATAGGAAATTCAAATGAAAGATTACCAGAGTCTTAGCCATACGAAATGGGATTGTAAGTATCACATTGTTTTTATCCCGAAAGGCCGTAAAAAAACAATATTTGGTGAAATTAGAAAGCATCTCGGTGAGATGTTTCACGAGTTAGCAAGTCAGAAGGAATGCAAAATTATTGAAGGACATTTGATGATTGATCATATCCATATTTGCATAAGTATTCCGCCGAAATATTCAGTGTCATATGTAATGGGTTATCTAAAAGGAAAAAGTGCAATCTCAATCGTACGACGGTTTATGGGTAAAGTCCGGAATTATAGTGGTGAGAATTTTTGGGCTAGAGGTTACTTTGTATCTACAGTGGGTTTGAACGAAGAGCTGATACGAGCTTACATTCGATACCAAGAAAAACAAGACAATCATTATGAACAATTGAAGCTTAGGATGTAATGACCGCCTTCAGGCGGTTCAAGGTTTGTTGGCCTCTTCTAGGGGCTAATAATTAAAGCCCCCGGCTTTGCCGGGGGATATTTACTGGCTTCTATCCGTCGTCCTTGAGCCCCAAAACTAATTTGCAGACTTTGGTTATTTTTTTGATACTGTGCAATGACCGTGTTCTCGCTCTGCACCTGTAAATTTCTGGCACTGGCGACAACATCATCTGAAGGCTGTAGCACCCGCATTCCATCGCCACTGAGCTGCTCACTCAGCCGATTTATTCTCGTTCTAATGTCGGCAGTACTGGATGACATTATCCGTGAGAACCTTGCTGTACCTTGTCTGCCATAGCCACTAATGTGTTCTGCCATATTGATTTCCTTGTAAGAAGTCTAGTATCAGAATATTTCTAAAACGCTGCTAAAAAGTTGTCCGGCGATCATGATCATTTTCAGATTGGCATTATAGAGGTTTTGATATTCCACCAAATGGGGCCCTTCTTGATTCTCATCTACACCATTCGCGCTGATTCGTTCACGATTTGCCCTATTCAACTCCTCTCTGCTTATCTCAAATTGACTCTTATAGTTAGCTGATTTCCTCGCCAGATCATTGATAGTAGAATCGGCAGCCTCTTTAATCGTAATATTTCCTAAAGCGGGGAATTTCTCGTTTTTCAATGCTATTAATTTTTTCAAATTGCCATTATCAGAGACAGTGCCCGTCGTCGCTGAGAGCCCCAATTCTTCAGCTTTAATATCAGTGATCTGTAATATCCGGCTTGGATTGTTACTATCAAAATGAAAGAGCGGTTTTCCTTGATTGCTATTTAAATCATAGCCAGCCTGTAATTGAGCATTAAATTTCTGTTCTATTGTTTGCGCGATATTTTGAATGTTTTCCTGCAAGGGCATTAGCGTATTAGATTCAATATCATTCATTGCCCCTAGCTGACCACCGCAAGACGGATTAACAGTAGAAGTCGAGCCAGGATATTTCAGCTGAATTTGCTGGCCACCACCGGGTAACGTAGTTAACGCCATTTCTCCCGCTGTATTACCTGTGACCAAGGGATGACCATTTTGTAAGGAAATATCATAACTGCCATTATTCGCATTATTAACCCGTACCTCTATCAAGGCGCTTAACTCTCTGACACTTTTATCACGCTGATCCCGCAGGGTATTGCTATTGCCACCCGTGGATTCTAACTCGATAATTTTTTGGTTATAACTCGCGATGTTAGTACTGAGGTTGTTGATCGTGGCAACAATATTTTTGCGGTCATTAGCCAACCCTGCTTTCTGATTATTAATCTCTTGATTAAAATAATTAAGACGTGATGCCAATACCTTAGCCTGATTGATTATTTCCGCACGATTTATGCTGCTATCAGGTTGCTCCTCACTATTAATCAGACTATTAAAAAAGGCATCCAATCTTGCTGGCAAGGAATTTTTGGATTGAGTACTAGACTCGCTGAAAATCTCTTCCAACGTTTGCAAATACTGCATAGCCTCTCTGTCATAACTTTCTTCACTGCCTGCTTGCCATTCCTTGCTCACTAAAAATTGATCACAAATCCTACGGATACCATCAATGCTCACACCATCACCGGCACGGATCCCGCTGTTCGTACCAGGGCCAAGGCTGCTGGTTTCAATCTGTTGGCGTGAATAATCTCTATTTTCCTGGTTCGCCATGTTCATCATCACAGCATCTAGATGCGCTTTCATGGCTCTGGCACCACTGGAGGCAATCTCAATTAAACTCATTTGCTCGCTTCCCTTTCTGTTAGTCAATAAGAATTAACAGTAAATTTTTTGTGGTATTCACTGTGGTTTTATAAGAAAAACGACCGCTGAATCTTAGACTTAAATAACTGCAGCAAGATAAGCCTGAGAATCTGTTCGAAATCTATTGAGCACTTAATTGTTTAATCAGTAAATCAGCGATACCACTACTGCGTTGTGCAGCCAATGTCGATGCGAGTTTGTCATCGTAAAAATCACGCATGACCCCTTGTTGTTTACTATTAAACAGATTGTCACCCTCAGCTAAGGCATCAGATGTTTTGCGCATCTGTTGTAACAAATTGCGCATGAATAACGCCTCGAACTGTATTGCGGCTTCTTCGATATTTTGCGGCTGAATTTCCCCGGTAAAACTGCCGGGGATCACGGTGCTTGGCTTACTGATTACTTTTTTATTAATGATTTCGTTCGCCTGGATACTCTCAGTCATTTATTTTTTCCTTAGATTACTACCAGTTCAGCATCTAGCGCACCCGCTTCATGTAACGCTTGCAGGATAGCCATAATGTCATCAGGGGATGCACCTAAGCTATTGATAGTGTTTACAATACTGCGCAAACTGGTACCCGCTGGTACAATAACCATTTTTCCACCGTCTTTGTCGACGTTGATGTCACTTTGTGGCGTCACTGTGGTTTCACCTCCCGATAACGCATTCGGCTGGCTAACTTTTTGATCCTCACGAATGCTAACCGTCAAATTGCCGTGTGAGACTGCCGCTGCGCGTACTACCACCCCTTCACCGATCACAACCGTACCGGTACGCGCGTTAAACACTACCCGAGGTATCTGCTTGCCAGCATTAATCTGCACATCTTCTAGCATCGACATAAAAGCGACGCGAGCACCTGCCCCTTGCGGTGCATTGACCACCACATTCGTTGCGCTTTGAGCTGTGGCAGTATTGGCACCGAAGATCCGGTTAAGGGCAACAGCAATATTATTGGCTGATTTAAAGCTAGGGCGTTTCAGATTGAGGATCACGGTGTCGTTGGTTTGAAAATCGCTGATCACTTGCCGCTCAATACTGGCACCATTAGGAACGCGTCCTACAGTCGCTGTGTTCACTGTCACACTAGAACCACTATTCCCCTCTGCTTTCATACCGCCAACCACCACATTACCTTGTGCTAATGCATAAACTTCACCATCGGCACCACGTAACTGAGTGAGCAACAAGGTACCGCCGCGCAAACTTTTGGCATCACCAATGGATGAAACCGTAACATCAATCGATTGACCACGGGCGTACATCGGGGGCAAGGTGGCGCTGATAGCCACTGCCGCCACATTTTTCACTTTAGGATCAATCTTGGCTGGCAGCTGCACACCAAATTGACGCAACATATTAGCCATCGATTGACCCGTGAATTTAACCTGGTTTTTATCTCCAGTACCGTCCAGACCTACTACCAGGCTGTAACCCACTAATTGGTTACCACGCATCCCTTGAATATCGACCAAAGAGCTTAAGGGCTGTGCGTTGGCCAGCGGTAATGTCAGCCATAATCCAAGCAGCATAAAATAACGTTGAAACATAGTTAATACTCCTGCTTAGATAGGGAACAGCTGATGGTTGAAGAAACGCGTCAACCATCCCGCTGAGTTAGCATCACTGAGCGCACCACGACCTGCGTAGGAGATGCGCGCATTAGCAATACGTTGCGAAGAAATGGAGTTATCACGCTCAATATCCTCTGCGCGTACCAGACCTGTCACACGCATGTATTCATCCCCTTGATTAAGAGTGAGCCATTTTTCGCCGCGAATAACCAATACGCCGTTCGCCAATACCTGATGTACTGCTACGGTAATCGAACCACGCAACATATTTTGCTGCTGTGAGCTGCCGGTTCCATCAAATTTACGTTTACCAGAAAGTGAACCGCTGAATTTGTCAAGTTTTTTGCCTAATACCTCCGGTATTCCTAGGGTCATATCATTATTTTTGCCAAAATTAGTCTTCGCTTGCTTACTCGATTGGGTCGATTCATCCAACTTTACCGTCAAAATATCGCCGACACGGTAAGCACGCCGATCTTGCAGCAAAGACCAGTTATAGGCGGGTTGATACAGTCCGCCTCCTTGCAAAACAGGTGCTGGCTGGTTCAGATTCTCCGGTGGAGCATAAGCAGCATCATCTTTATGCACCAATAATGCCGGAGATTCACAGCCACAGAGCGCCAACACTATCGGCGTTAACATTAAAAACCTTTTCATTCATTATTCGCTTTTAAATAATTGGCGAGAAGATTAGATATTATGAGTAACGTATTTATCCATCTCATTACCCGCAGTGATCGATTTGGCGATAATTTCCCAAGCTTGTTGTACTGCAAGCATCTCAACCATTTCTTCTACTACCTGTACATTAGATCCCTCCAATGCATTCTGCATAAGTTTGCCTAAAGCGCCTTCTCCGGGTTCCCCTTCCTGCGCCTCACCACTGGCTGTCGTTTCTCTATAAAGATTGTTACCAATGGGAAGTAGCCCGGCCGGATTAACAAAATTAACCAGTGTCAGTTGCCCGAGCTCAACCGGATCGGCTTCACCACCGACCATGGCATTGACAGCACCGTTTTCGCTAATGATTAACCGTTCAAGACCTTCTGGAAGTTCAATCCTCGGATTCAAAGGGAAGCCTTCTGTCGTTGTCAGTACACCATCCGCGTTTTTACTCAGATTACCAGCACGGGTGTAGGCCATGTTGCCATCGGTCATTTCTACCTGGAAAAAACCTTGCCCCGTGATCGCCACGTGCATCTCGTTCGGGCTTTCCTTCTGGGTACCTATGGTAAATTTCTTTTGCGTTCCTACGACTCTCACCCCTCCGCCAAACTGAATACCGTTAGGAGAGATATTATTCTGATCCACCGGTGAACCTGGAAGTCGCTGAGTCTGATAAAATAGATCGGCGAATATAACGTCATCACGTTTAAAAGAATCGGTATTAACGTTAGCCAAATTATTAGCAATAGCTTTCATTTTGGCATCTTGTGCCAAAAGACCGGTTTTGCTGACCCATGTTGAGTGACTCATTATTTCTGCTCCTCAATCACTGATTTTATGATTAGCCTTGAAGCAGTTTATTGCCTGCCTGCGCCAGTTCTTTTGCAATTTTTATCATGTTGATTTGTACCTCAAAATAACGACCGATTGAGATGCTGGAAAGCATCTCGCTGACTGCAGAAATGTTGCTGCCTTCCAGATAGCGATTTTCAATCAGGATACCTTCATCACGTGGGTGAGTAGGAAGATCAGTGATTAAGAGACCGCGGTCGTTCTTGCGTAATTCATTCGCCGGGATATCAACCAGTTTGATACGATCGATATCCGCTGGAATAGCGATCCCATCTTGAGGCACGATAGAAATCGTACCGTCACGGGCTATCGACAGTGAGCTATGAGGGGGTAATACAATGGCCCCACCATCACCCAGCAACGGCAATTGATGAACCGTTAATTCTCCATTCGCACCAATATTGATATGACCATCACGGGTGTAGACTTCACGGTTGCCGTCTTGCAATGCAATCAAACCTCGATCTTTCAAAGCAATATCGAGATCAAGTCCCGTTTCCTTTAACATGCCGGCAGTCATATCAACCCCGGCGTTTTCCAGTGCGATAGGAAAACGGGTAGCATAGCCTTTTCCTGCTACCCTGGTGGTGATGGATCTTTCCAGATCCGCACGAAAGCCTTGGGTATTGACATTCGACAAATTATTAGCATGAATTTTTTGTTGAGCCAGGCTACGATTAGCGCCACTCACGGCGGTGAATAGAAAATGATCCATGTTATAGCGCCCGCATTAATGTATCCTGCATGCTTTTATTGGTCGTCAACACTTGGGCATTGCCTTGATAGTCATGTTGCGCGCTCAGCATTTTTACCAGTTGGTCAGTCACGTCGACGTTAGAGCCTTCTCTTTGACCTACGTGCAGCTCGCCCAACAAACCATTGTTGGGCACATTGATTACGGGATCACCGGAAAGCGCGGTCTGTGCCCAGCTAGTTTTACTGACAGGGGCAAGATGACTTTCGTTGGCAAAACTCGCGAGCAGAATTTGACCCATTAACCTAGATTCGCCATTGCTGTAACTGGCGCTAATCTTGCCATCTGCTTGAATTGTCAGATTCTTATAAGTACCAGGCGCATTACCGTCACGACTGCTATTGACATCCGATGACGCGCCATATTGTGTAAAATCGTTATATTTAACAGCGAGAGTAATGGGATCGATGCCAGGGATAGGAGGGGCTGGTGGATTCGTATTCCCTATAGCAGGATTAGGCGTGATTAATTTTCCTTGCGTGTTAAATTCCAGAGCTGTTTGGCCTACATCGACCTGATCCAGTTGGTAGTGAACAGTCCACTCATTGACGCCAGTCTTGACAAAATACTGAGCAAAAGAATGTGCATTGCCTAATGAGTCATAAACTTTGGTGAAGTTCGTAAGGCTGTATGTCTGATCATTATTGGGGTCAAAATTTGGAATGGTAGGGATGATAGGCATCCTCGCGTCTAAATTATTCTTCACATTCACTTCACTGCTTGCTTTAGCCGCTATCATACCCTTATTGATTTTTAAATTACCGACAACCCCTTGTTGCAATACACCATTGGCATCGACTGGAGAGCCTTGAACCTTTTTGCCATCAAGACCAATTAAATTTCCTGCTATATCGGTATCGAAATTTCCAGCACGGGTGTAAACCGTATCACCTTCATCACTCGCCAAAATAAAGAATCCGTTACCATTGATCGCCACGTCCAGGTTATTGTCAGTCCGAATAGCGGTTCCCTGTCGGCTGATGCTATGCGATACGCCACTGACTGCCACACCCATAGGGTCACCTTGGGAATACATGGCGGCAAATTCAGCTTCTTCCGATTTATAACCGATAGTGCCCGAGTTGGCGATATTATTACTGATACTTTTTAACTTCTTAGTAATGGCATCCAAACCAGTGACAGCGATATTATTACTCATAACATATTCCTCCTAGATTAATGGGTTTAAGCAGCAACAGGCACTGAACCTGGTGTTTTTACGCTGGAACCAAGCTGACTGATTTTGTTAAAAGAAACATCACCCAAACCTGAAACATTCAATCGCGGCTGGCGACCGTTTGAGATACGCACATTGTTCACCGTACCCGCTAATTCCAGCGGAATGGTTTTGGCTTCTTCACCAGTGCCTGTTACCACTGTGAGCGTATATTGCCCAGGGGGCATACCCAACTCTTTGGGATCAAGGGTGAAATTCACGGTTCCCGCTTCTTGCTGACCGAGAGCGAGTTTATATTCTTTGTCAAACTTATCTTTGAGATAGACGGTAACAGCGGCTGATGCATTTTCCAACGTTAAACGCGCATCATACGTTTCTGTCCCCGATTCAAGTTTATTGGTCTCTACCATCACCTTTTGTCCCACTAAATTCGCTTGAGCCAAGGCTTGCATGTTTTCCATCAGAACCGTATTTTTATTAGTAGCCTCGACCATTTTTTGGCTAGATGTAAGTTGTGCCAATTGGGCCAACTGACTAATAAATTCCGTCCCGTCGGTTGGATTAAGTGGATTCTGATGTTGCATCTGTGCGACCAGCAATGTCATAAATTGGTCTTTTAATTCTTTTGATGATTGAATTGTAGGTTCTAGCGTTTTCTTACCCGTTGAATTCATCGGTTCTGTAATATTAGGAATCGACATCGTTATGGTTCTCCAAGTTTTAATACACTTTTTTGCATGCTTTTTATGCTGTTGAGGACTTCAATATTGGTTTCAAAGCTGCGTTGTGCAGAGGTCATGTCTGCCATTTGTTCGACGACATTCACATCTGAATAAAAGACATAACCTTGCTCATTAGCAAGTGGATGATTAGGTTCATAGCGCTGTACTGCATTGCCGGTTTCGACTATGTCAAGCACCCGTACTTGCGCCCCGCTGACACCTTGGCGATACTTCCTGCCTTCGCGCAAATAAACCGCAGAAAATAGGGGACTGCGCGTCTTATAAACGGCAGCGGCACTGGCTGCAGGTGAATCAATATTGGCCAGGTTACTGGCAATGGTATTCAGCCTGATAGTTTGAGCGGTCATTGCCGATCCAGATATTCGATAAATATTCTCAAAAGACATGGTTTATTTCCCTTCTATCGCTTTTTTTAGCCCCAGTAATTTCATATTCAGAAATGACAAACTGGTTTGATAGTCGAGGGCATTCTTTGAAAATTCTGCTTGCTCAATGTCCAATGCCACTGTATTCCCATCTGTAGACGCTTGATAAGGCATGCGATATTTTATTTTCGTATCAGGCAGCGTATTAAATTTAAGTTTTACACGTTGCATTTCAGAGACAAAATCAATATCTTTAGCTTGAAAATGTGGGGTATTCACTTGAGCTAAGTTGGCTGCTAGCAGTTCCGCTCTAAGAAGTCGAAGCTGCATTGCTTTAGGATGAACGCCCAGCGATTTTTCAAAACTCATGCTCACGAAATTTTTCCTGTCTGATGTTAAAAAGATTTTGGCACATTCAATAAGGCAATCAACGTGCCAGGTAAATAACATCATGATTAATATTAATTTTTCTTTATTCGTCTTAAAAAAATGGAAGTGCTGTTTCCCAATTGTATTTTTCCGCCAGACGACAAGTTTTAGTCGAAATCTATGGGGCCACCGTTATTTTTATGGTGATCTTTTGCTGATATTACTATTTAGCGCTCATTGCTATATCGGGCAGGCTATTGCTGCGGAACAAAGCGTAAGAAAACAGATCTATGCGCGAACAGCCGCTAGCGTCAGCGCTGATATTGCCCGTACCGCGAAGCGTAAAAACTGGCAAGACTACAGGGTACAAATGAATATTTTTATTCCCAGCGAAATCAGTTATTACGCACCCTGTCACAGCCCTCTTCAGGTAGCCGATCCAGACGAGAGTCGGAGTGATCTAGCGCGCATGCGTTATGTGATCAGCTGTGAGGATCCTCACAGCTGGGAAGTTGCAGTTACGGTGAAACCCGATATTTATTTACCGATATGGGTTGCTAAGAAGAGTATTGAACGTGGTAAAAAAATTACTCCTAACGATATCGAGTTAAAAAAACGCAATATCAGTGGCCTCTTTGGCAATTATCTTACTGATCCTGATGAAGTGGTCGGTTTCACCGTTAAACGCCGTATTCGTGATCTCCAGCCATTATCCGTATCCCATCTTGAACAGCCGACTCTGGTTACGCGAGGACAACAAGTATTGATGATTGCTGAACAAGAGGGAGTGGTCGCGCAAATGTTAGGTGAGGTATTAAAAAACGGTCATAAAGGTGATCGGGTAAAAGTAAAAAATTTAAGCAGTGGAAAAACAGTGAACGCCACAGTCGATGGTATTGGTATCGTTCGAATGTTAGTAGGGCCAAATTAGCGCACACCGCGTAAAACCTACTTATGTGCTCGTAAATACGTTATGCAAATTCTGCGTCACCTGGTGCTCGCAATCCTCATGTACACGTATGTACCGTGCAGTTACTTCGCTCCTGACGCCTTGAATTCGCATAACGAACGACGGTTTTGCAAAAAGTCTAATACATTTCAAACAGATGATAAAAAAGATAAGAATGGGCTAAAGATCTGTCCTGTTAGTGTCGTTTGATCGGATATGAAAATAATTTCACTGATTTTTAACTTTTATAGAGGGATTTTATGACTACCATTCGAGATGCCATTAATACCTCTCCTATTTCAAGAACAAAGAAAAAACTGGAGAACACAGAACCTGAGGTTAGATCTGATCACCCTAATACGGAGAAGTCGGGGGTTCTAACCAGTTAGAGAAACATTTAGGAAAAGCGCGCGAAGAATTGAATGCCATGTCAGAGATAGATAACACACTAATCCAAAAGATAAAAGAGGGGATAAAAGAGAATAAGGAAATCAACCTCTCTGACTTGGCTGAAGCAATGATAAAATTTTATAGATAAAGGCTAACTGACGATGAACGCAACCCAAAGTTTAAAGCAGCTTCTTTTGACCATTCAATCGGATCGCAAGCACTATATTTCATTGGATAAGCTGTTGCTAACACAACGCCAATGTATGATTACTTGCAATGCCACGAAATTGTTGGCCGTCAATGAACGCTTGAGTGAGATCTATCACGCATTATCTCAAACCGCGACAGAGCGCCTAGCGCTCTTGAAAAAGCTAAAAGTAACGGCTGATAGCAAGGGGATGCAGATACTTTTTCAGCGTTTACCAGAACAGTACCGTGAACATGTTACCGCGCTATGGGCAGATCTGGAACAACGCGTTCTATCCTGTCAACAGAAAAATCTGAGCAATGGTAAACTTATTTCCATGCAACACGATATTTTCGCACCATTACTCGGTTATAAAGAAGCGTTTCTTTATGCTGGCTAATCATTGAAAAGAAGATGGCTTTTACTCAATATGATTAATAAAAATAGTGTTCTCATAACATTGATTATTTTTATCAGCATTTTTATATTGCTTTCTCAAACTATGAATATTGAGTTAATTACCTTGAGAAAATCTATTTATGATATACCAGAACATGTGATTAGAACCATGAAACAAACGGTAAAGCATACAGTAAAACAAACGGTGAAACATACTTTTTTAAGCTGATGTTATCAGCTTAAAAAATTCTTAATCGATTGTCACCGATTTCATCTTTATTTTAATAGGGAAATACCAATTAACAGATCTTCACCAGAGTCTAAATGAATTTTTTTCAACATCGGCGTAAAATCAAAATTTTTATCCATTCGCCAACGGCTATAAGCACTCACCATTTTTACTATTATCGTTTCATCCAATGTATCATTATTCAGCTTCCATATTGAGCATAGTATCTTTATATTAAAGAGATCAATACTTAATAATCTGAACATTTGACCGTAATTTAAGCTATCATGATAGGGGAATGTGTTATGATATACTTGATACAAGACATAATTTTGTAATATATGCGGATGCTTGTCAAAATAAGGTGCCAATTGTTCCTGCCAAATAGTCATTAATTCTGTTTTACGTTCATCCAGATGGATTTTTTGCATGAGGCTTAATTCACTTAATTTCAATATAAATGGTATTTTTTGTGCGATAGGTAAAGTGAGTGATAATGGAACCATTCCCAATAAAGCTAATACCGATGATTTAACATTTTCTATTTCAGGCAATTCGCAAAAAGTTTGTTGTAAGCTTCCCTGTTCACTAAGTAGATTAAATTCATCGGCTAATATCTTGATCCTTTCCAACACCTCTTCCTGATTTTCTGCTTCCTGTTCTTGTTCTGCGCGATTTAATAAGATGCTGGCCACATATAAGCTTTGCTCCAGAGAAAAATTTTCGTTAGTCACAAGATTAAAAATTAAATAATTGAGTTCTTGACCCTCTATTTTGCATTCAATATTGGTTTCACTTTGTTTATTGACAGCATAGATAGTCAATGCTTGCGGATTTAATAAAATTTCACGGCAAGCAGTTTCACAGCCTAAAAATAAACTTTGTCTTTCTTCATTTTGCCAGTTAAATGTGATGCTCGTATCAAGTTCATTCTCAGTAGCACAAAATGGACACTCACAACTTGTCTCCAAATCGGCAAAACAATTGACATATTCGGGTTGATAGCATTGAATATTTGACATGATTCTTCCTAAAGTGGTGATTATTTTATAGTGACTAAGTCCTTGGCTTGCAATATTTTATGAAAAAACAGGTGTGCACTTTCTATTGCAACCTGTTTTTTTTCATCCCATTGTTTGCTTTGATAAGCAAAACTGGGATAAAGGCCTAGCCAGCGATCGCGTTGCATCGGGATTAGCCAATAAGCATTTAATGAATAATCCGCTGGTGATGCAATTTGTTGCTGGTATGTGATGCCTTTTGTCATATCCTGTAATAGGATATCGTAATAAGGTTGATTGACTGCATAAGCACAAGCGGCTGATGCTATCTGGACCCGAGCGACGCCAGGCAACACAGTCAGTGTTTGCAGTTCTCCGTACTGACCGCCCAATAATATAACCTCCCAAGGAAATGAGGTTAAAAATGTGAACAAACGATTTACATGATTTAACGTTCTGTCTTTTTTTACAAATTCAATATCTTCTTCAAGGAGTAAATAATTACGCCATGCGGCATCTTTAGCCTGTTGTAATATCGCCAGGTGAGTCTTACTTTGGGAAACAATGTGAGAGGGATGCTGCAACAGAGGATAATGAACCAGTTGTTCTGCGTTGATACCAAGGTCAGTAAATTTTTTCTGTAACTGTTGCCAATGAGAAATATCATCGTTGCGTGTTACTATCACTATTTTTTCAAAGAATGCCCAATTTACTTTCAGCGATGCTGGCGCCTGAGTGAGACGGTGATAATAAGCCAATAAATTTTTATCTTCGACGATATCCTCAAGCGTAAAATCTGATGCTTCATTAGAACTAATAATAAAATCTTTATCAAAGGTATTGTGATTATGTGCAATACACAAAATAGCCTTCCGTGGTTCAATCTGTAAAACCGGCACAGTAAAGTTGCGTAAAAACTCCGCTTCTTCCGCCAGGATCTTTTTATCAAGATAACGATTTTTCTTCAGATAATTACGATGATATGCAAAGGTACCATTTAATGCATGATTAGCCCCCATCGATGTTGTCTTGTATATTTTATTTAAATGACTGTACCAAACATAAATTTGATCTGAACCAGAGAATTGTGCGTAATTATTTTTCATTTGCGTGATAGTGTAAGAAATTTTATCCGGAGGATAATAATCGTCATCATCCATACAGATAATATATTCCCCTGTCGCCAATACATTTAATTGGTTACGTTTCTCCCCAAAGCTAGACGTTTATCGCTGTATATATAGCGAATAGTTTCATCACTCGCGCTACCAACCAGTAATGTTATCAAATCCTGATTGCTGTGTTCAGAATCATCCAGAAGAATCAGCTCACGGCGATCAGCAGGATAGTCTTGATATTGATAGATATACAATAGATAAGGTAGAAACTCACGCCTATTGTAAGTTGGACAAATAACGCTGACAAACGGCTGAAATTGACCTTCTATGATTTTTTTATTCTGGCTCCGCTTAAGCGATGCCTTCACCAAGGTATTAATCAAAGATGTGCCACTGTTTGTTACTTTGTTATGTTTTTTTTTATTTTTTTTCATTATTTGCCTCCATGTCTCTTAATATTATTAGACATGATTACGTAACCAACATTGTGTTGAAATACCGTCACTAATTTTTAGTTCTTTACGTGCTTGTGCCAAAATGAAAGCATGTTGTTGTTGCTCTAATACTATTTCAACCATTTTTTCCTGGCAGACTTGTTGTTTTAAGCTAATTTGTAAATTCTGCGCCTGAATATCGGCCAATTGTTGTTCTTGCTTCTGCCAGTTAATGACCCGTTGAATGTTTTTTTTATAACTGGATTTATTGCTCAGTAACGCTGCAGAAGTAGCATGGATCGTAGGGCTTTTATTTGATAATGCTGTTAATGCATTAATATTTTTTTCATAACGCAGACAAAGTCTTTTCTGTTGTGATAGCTGAGCGGTTAATTTGTTAACTTTCTGGTGACGTAATTGCAATAATTTTTCCAATATAGAGTTCATAATTTTTAGCCCTATGTGTTGTCATCCCTCACTATGGTGAGAAGTCTATTATTATATGATTTATCGTTATTTAAGTTGATCCTGTATAGAGTGTGGCAAGCTGTGCCACAGTGGTAGCCAAAGACGCTGATTGGCTCACTTCTTGGTATAAAAAATGGGCTATCGCCGGATAACTATTGACTGCTTTATCGGCATTGGCATCAGCGCCAGGGATATAACCGCCTAAAGGGATCAGCGGCTTAATACTAATATAATCAGCATATAATTTTTTTAAATGACTCGCCGATTTTATATGTTCCGTACTTGCTATTTGGCTCATACAACGACTAATAGACTGACCAATATCAATCGCAGGATAATGTCCGCTTTCAGCCAGTTGACGCGAGAGCACAATATGTCCATCCAATACCGCTCTGGCACAATCGACCACCGGATCCTGCTGATCATCACCTTCCGCTAAAACAGTATAAATTGCTGTCATGGTTCCCTTACCGTTACTGTTACCTGCACTTTCTGCCAGGCGTGGGATCACACTGAAAGCAGAAGGAGGATAACCTTTGGTCGCGGGGGTTCTCCCAGTGAGAGGGCAATTTCGCGTTGTGCCATCGCATAACGCGTCAACGAATCGACCAATAGCAGGACATCTTTGCCTTTATCTCGATAGTAGGTAGCAATCGAATGGCAGATTTCAGCAGCTTTGATGCGCATCAAGGGAGATTCATCGGCTGGCGCGGCGACGACCACTGACTTCGCCATTCCTGCCGCCTGTAGTGAATGTGCGATAAATTCATTGACTTCGCGTCCGCGTTCACCGATCAGTCCAACCACCACCACATCCGCTTGGGTGTAGCGCGTGATCATACCCAGCAGAACACTTTTACCCACGCCACTCCCCGCCATCAATCCGACACGCTGTCCCTTACCTATAGTAAATAAACCGTTGATGGCTTTTACACCGACATCCAGTGGTTCTGCCACCGCACGCCGCATCAGTGGATGGATCTGTGGTAATTGCTGAATCAGGGGTGTTTCGCCCCCTAAGGCGCCCTTACCATCTATAGGTTCTCCTAAGCCGTTTACCACGCGCCCTAACCAGCTATCATCGATCAATTGTTCGCTTTCATCGTAGCCTGGAAAAACCCGGGCACCGCTTATCAAACCACTCGGCGGCTTAAAAGGCATTAAGTAGGTGACATCACGATCAAAACCGACAACCTGTGCTTCGACAAAAATAGAGTCGCTACCTTCAACCCGGCAGCGCTGACCAATGGCGAGACGGCAGCCGACACATTCAAGCAAAATACCATTAACCCGTACCAAGCGGCCTGAAACGCGGACAAGACTGATATTGTCAATGGATTTCAATGCATTATCGATAACTGAACTATCAGTAATACCCTCCACCGGGTTCTCGGTCATTTTAATCATGCGTGCTATCCGTTAATAAATTGCTTTTTAACACATCGATACACTGATCCAAACGATGTTGACAACCCACATCCATTTCAGTGGTTTCGGTGACAACACGACATTCACCGGGTTCCATGGCCACATCCGCCTGTAAACCCCATTGTTTTACTTTTTCTGCGGCTACATCATTGATACGGGCAAATTCTTCTGCATTGAGATAAATTTTTAGTTGTTTCGGCACTGTGGGTAAGCTAGCGAGTGCTTCTTCTACCAACGTCAATAATTGCGTAGGTTGTAACGCCAACTCACAACGGATCACCTGACGCGTCACTCTTTCTACTAATTTCATTAACTCATCACGGCGTCGGACTTCATAATTATTCAGATAATCTTGCATCGCAGTAGATAACACAGAAAAAGGCTGGATCGCGTTGGTAAAAAGATCTTTCCCCGATGTTCGTCCTTCCACCCGACCTTTTTTCATGCCTTCGTCATAGCCTAAACGAACACCTTCCTCATAGCCCTCTTCCTTGCCATCGATCACACCTTGTGTGAAACCTTGCTCAATGCCCTGCTGAAAACCTTTTTGTAATTGCTTTTGATATTCCTCTGGTGCTAGCTCAACCCTATCCTGCCCTAACGATGGCAAAGGTGTCTGGTGTAATGGCGGAAATTTATGTAACCGGTACTTCACCCCTGAGGTAGCTAACTTATTTTTACCTGACATGTGCTATTACTCCACGGTTGGTTCAGCAAAGAGTTGCACCTGAATTTCTCCTGCTTCGGCTAATTCACGGACTCTGGCCATAATTTCTTTGCGTACCTGTTCAACTCGACTGACGGTGATAGGCCCCATGCGATCCGTTGCATTTTGCAATAGCTGAATTTGACGTTTCGGTAATACGTTGAAAATAGCTTGACGTAATACTGGCTCAGTGCCTTTCAATGCGACCGCCCAATCGTTCATTGGCACTTCATCTACCAGACGTTGTAAGGTGGTTTCCGTCTGACGGCTAAGGATGAAGAATTCATACATTTCATCTTTCAGTTCATTAAGTACATTTTCATCACGTTCCCCCAACTGCTCCAAGAGCTGTTGTTGATTATTCGGAATACGGTTAACAATATTGGCTGCCTGTTTGATACCCAATACTTTAGAACCGTGTTCTGAAAGCAGTGTTACGCCGCGTTCAATCAAGCGATCAAGTTCATTCACCACATCATGATTAATGTCATCCAGTTTAGCGATGCGGTACAACACATTATCCTGTTGATTCTTATCTAAATAAGAAAGCACATCAGCAGCGACATCCGGTGGCAAAAATGCAAGGAATACCGCTTGTAACTGCAAATGCTCCTGAGCAATCAGCGCCGAGAGTTGTACGGGATCGATCCATTGTAGACGCGTCATTCGATGGCGAATCTCATCGCCATAAATGCCGTTGATCACGCTTTTGGCGATCTCTCCCCCTAAGGCCTTTTCCAGAATACTTTGTAAATAACTGCGTGAAGCACCGTTAATGCCACTCTGCTCACTGTAATCATGGAAAAAATCATTTAACGCTTGTCGGGCATGGATAAGTTTGACATCTTGCAGACGTGACATGGTTTCACTGATACAGATCACCTCTTCACGACTTAATTTCTTCATCACCGCCACCGCGGCGTCCTCACCAATGCTGAGCAGTAATATGCCAGCCTGATCCAAACGTGTACGGATCTCCTTCTCAGCAGGACTGTCAGAGATATCAACTAGTTTGTTCATTGGATTCTGTGTTGCTTCTTTCATTACTATTGATCCATTGTTTAATCACTTCAGCTACACGGTCGGTCTCAGAATAAGCGAGCATCTGCATATGGTTTATCTTGGTTTCCAGACCTGAAGACGGTGATGGTAAATTTTCTTCTTCCTGGAACGGGGATTTAGGTAACGCTTTTGCTAGAACTTTTTCATCCGTGGCTTCTGTATCAAACTCGCCCAATTGAGGTTCTGCTTCTTTTTCTTCTTGCGCTGTTCTCTGATCGCTAGCGGCAACGGCTTCTACTGGAAACTTCTCTTCACGAGTAAGACGTTGCACCAAAGGTCGGATGCCAAACCACAAGAACAACAGTGTTAACAGACCTATGCCTATCATCTCGGCCCAGCGTAAAATGCTCGGTTCTTGCCACCAAGGTAAGATAGGTTCCTGGTACTCAGCTTGTTCGGTGAAAGCGATCATATTCATCGTCAGAGAATCACCTCGTTTGAGGTCGATACCAGCGGCATCTTCTGCTAGCTGCTTTAACTCATCGAGTTGTTGTGTTGTCCATTGCTCCACCGCCGGGGCAGATTTATTCAATACAATGGCGACGGTCATTTTTTCTAGCTTGTAACTGGGATGACGCACATGGCGAATATCGCGATCATAAGCAAATTTACGCTGTGATTGATTACGGCTAATAACGGCAGCAGCGGGTGGCCCGGTATCTGCCTGCGCTGCTGGCTCATTACTCAAGGTACCAGGAATACCTGTTGCGCTGTCATCGTTGCCACTTTCCTGACTCACATTTTCGTCAATGGTGTGCGGATCGGTGCCATAACGTTCGGAGGTTTCTTCAATATGGCTCAGATCCACTTGTGTCGCCACACTGATACGGTAGTTATTGAGCCCGACAATGGAATTGAGTAGATTGGCGATATTTTTTTCCGCCGCCATTTGCAGCTTATGGGCTAATTCTGGGCCAGTTTTGACCATTGACAAGCCATTATTGCCAGTTTGATATGCTTCAGAAAGTAAATCACCATTTTGATTAATCACCCGGACATTAGCGGCTTTCATCCCGGGAAGGCTACCAGAGACTAATTGAACAATGGCACCTACCTGTTCTTCTGTCAGCCGATGACCGTATTTCAAACGTAATATCACCGAAGCGCTGCTATCGGGTTTGTTACTAATGGCAAAAGAGCTGGCTTCAGTCATTCCCAAATGCACCCGGGCATATTCAACCGCGTCAAGTGCCATGACACTTTGCGCTAGCTCACCTTCCAGACTCCGTTTATAGCGAACGTTTTGCATAAACTGGCTACTGCCGAGCATGGCTTCTTTATCCATTAACTCATAGCCAACGGGTAAAACAGCAGTGATACCTTTTGCAGCCAATGTCATGCGTGCTTTGCCTAACTGACTTTCGGATACCAGAATTTGACCGTTATCCGGGTTGACACGGTATGGAATAGATTCGCCGCCGAGTACCTCCACCACTTGCGCAATCGGAATATGTTCCTGAGAACCAAATAATGCGGTGTAGCCTTGTGAACTGCGCCAAAGACTGAAAATTATCGCGCCGCTAATCACGGTTGCCGCGATACCCATGAGGATAGTATTTTTATTTTTGTCCCACTTAATAGGGGGCAATTTTTGTTTAAGTTTATCTAACACCGTTTTACCTTACAGCGGAGTATTGATGATTTCATTCATTGCAGTGAGGAGCTTGTCGTTCACCTTCTGCAGTGCCGAGAAAGCCACGCTCGCTTTTTGACTCTCTAACATGGTGCCAGTTAAATCGTCACTGATGCCCATATCTATTGCTTCCTGTTTGTCACTGGCCACATGTTGTAGTTGATCCACACTATCAATCGCGTGATCGAAAATCCTGGCGAAAGAGAAGGGCGTGCTCTCTTTATCAAGAGTTAACACCGTATTCGCAAAAGCACCATTGGCAGCAATGACTATTACCTGCTGCATTTTTTGCAGTATGGGTGCTTGCAAAGAAGCGATACCCATCAAATTAACTTTATACTCATCCGTCATAGCTATTTTTTATTCCTTAACTCGTTATGAGTAGCATTCAATATCGATACCTTCTTCACGCATAGAAGCGAGTCGGTAACGTAACGCTCTTGGTGTTATGCCTAAAAATGCTGCTGTTTTTGTTTTACTACCTTGATGGCGTTGCAATAAATCAACAATATATTGATATTCCGCTAAGCGACCGCGTGATTTAATATTGCTTTTTCTTTCATGCGTATTCATTCGGCTATCATCTGTTTTAAGCAGAGACATTTTTTCCATCTGGATACTACCCGTAGAGAGAGGTAAACCGAGATCTGAAAAATCAATCACTCCGTTATTACTCATGATGATGCCACGTTGAATGACATTTTCTAATTCCCGGACATTACCTGGCCAGGAATATGTTTGTAGCCTTTGCTTGGCTTCTAACGTTAATTCTATTTTAACGTTTAAAAAATCGTGATATTTTTTAATAAATTGTTGTGCTAATGGCTGAATATCTTCTGGACGTTCACGCAACGGTGAAATGTGAATGGGCACGACAGAAAGTCGATAAAAAAGATCCTGCCTGAAATGTCCTTTCGCTATTTCAATCTCCAAATCTTTATTGGTTGAAGCTATTATTCTGATATCAAGTGGAATACGTTTTTGTCCACCAAGACGCTCTACTTCCTGTTCCTGTAAAACTCGCAATAATTTAACCTGTAGCGCTAACGGCATATCGCCAATTTCATCGAGTAATAATGTGCCGCCATTTGCTTGTTCGAATTTTCCTGGAACACTGGCAATAGCACCGGTAAAAGCACCCTTCTCATAGCCAAATAGAATAGCTTCTAGCATACTTTCAGGAATAGCTGCACAGTTGACCGCAATGTAAGGGGAATGGTCCCCTATTGCTTTTTGATGAATATATTTTGCTACACACTCCTTACCCGTTCCTGTTTCACCGGTAATCAGCACGGGAACATTGAACTCAGCGACACGGCGCGCGAGGGAAAATACGCTCATGCTGGAGGAAGCATGAGCGACAAAACCATGATCATTTTTAGATAAGAAATCCATAGTGATACTCATCATAATGTGTTTTCACCCTGAAAAATAAATTCTGTAAACTCTTTTTTCATCAAACTTATTGCTTTATTAAACTATGGTCTAACTAAACTATAACTCAACAATGAGTGTAAGTACGGTAGAGAGTGATGATATTAGAAACAATTCTGTATCAATTTAATTAAGTTAGTACATTGGTGATATTTAATCATCGGCGGCAAGTATACAAGTAGCTACTGGCATCATAGCATTAAAAAAAAATTAAAAAAATTAATTTATTTAAAATCAATAAGTTGACTATTATTTATTAATTTAATTAAAAATAAATAAATAAATAAATAAATAAATAATAAAAAATCTATTGTACAGTTTGGTAATAGGAGGTTTAATTAGCGCCTGTAAAATTTGATTGATAAATAAAATGACGGGATAGAAAATGAGGCGTGATATCCTTTGCAAGCAGTCAAAAGGCGTGCAGTTAAAAAATGTACAATCAAAAAAAATCAAGGCAAAAATCTATCAAGGTGATCAATTACCAGAGGTAATGACACTCGATATCAATAAACTGGGTCGCCCTTACAACAAAGTACCCAAAATAATTTCTGATTATTTTGATATTTTAGACTCTAAAATTAGCCTGTTTTTCCTAAAAAAATATCGGGTTAATCTATCGTTAAAGAATATTAATACCGAGATGGACTGTAGCCATAAAAACGCTAAAGTCTTCAGTACTGAATTGGGAAATGTCGCTTTCGATACTGAACGTAGTTTTTTATTGAGTATGCTCAATGGCTATTATGGACTCAGTAAAGATAATACTGCTGTTGAATCCGGGGTACAAACATCGATAACCAAAACAGAAGAAAGACTGAAAAATAAACTGGGCATTGAGTTAACACAATTATTTCTGAATATCGATGATTTTGGTGAACCATTGGTATTAAAAAATACTCATAGTACCTTTGTTAAAAAATGGTCTTATCGCATAATATTTTCATTAGCCGGTGACGAACAGCATGTTTTTTATCTTTTACTTGATGCTAATCATGTTGATAGATTACTCCGTTCTCATCAGTCTGACGATGAAGAAGAGAAAAAGGCAGGTAATAATAAAGCAGCGCTCCCTTTGGAAGAATTGTTTAATAAATTGCCGGTTACGTTAAACTGTAGATTAACCAGTGTTAACCTCACATTAGCCGAATTAAAAGTGCTGAAGGAAGGAGAGATTATTACTGTCTCTATGCCTGAACGTTTTCCGGTTTTTATTGGTAGAGAACAAATGTTTAATGCAACCATTACAGAAATTCGCGGAAAACTTTTCCTTTCCGAATTCAATGAAAAAACGATGAGATAATACCCATGACTGACGAGCAAAAAGAATTAAACGCCGATCTTGACCTCGATCTCGATTTTACCTTAGATCAGATAGCAGATAGCGAATCAAGTGATGTGGATGCTGTTGAACCTCAACAAAATACTGTTACTGAATCTGCAGTAGCCAAATCAGCGCTAGCCGAAAAAGCACGTAATATGTCATTGTTTAATCGTATTCCAGTTGCATTAACATTGGAGGTGGCATCGGTTGAACTTTCATTGGCTGAGCTGATGTCTATCAACACGCAATCCATTGTTGAACTGGATAAACCTGCCGGTGAACCCCTTGATATCAAGGTAAATGGTATTTTATTCGGTAAGGCCGAAGTGGTCGTACTCAACGATAAATATGGCCTGCGAATTATTGAGTTGAATAATCAGAATCTGGGTGAACTTGCCCTATGAATTGTGAACAGCGCGCAATGCCCAATTCGCGTAGCCTGGTCGGTTTAACAAGAGGTTTATTGTTGATCTGCGGATTGCTGTTTTCCTCTGTTCTGTTTGCACAGGACGGAGGCATCACTTTCTTCAGTACCACTGAAACAGCCAGCGGGCAAGATTACAACGTAAAAATTGAAATCCTGATCCTGATGACTTTGTTGGCCCTGCTGCCAATTATGTTTTTGATGATGACCTGTTTTACCCGTTTTATTATCGTGCTAGCGATCTTGCGCCAAGCCTTAGGTTTACAACAAAGCCCACCCAATAAAATTCTGGTGGGTATTGCCATGTCTCTAACGCTGCTGATCATGCGTCCAGTCTGGACGAAAATTTATGATAATGCCGTGCTACCTTTTCAAAATGATGAAATCACACTCAAGCAGGCGTTGATGAAAGCACAACAACCGCTGAAAAATTTTATGCTGGCTCAGACCAGTACTTCATCATTAGACCAGATGATGGGAATCGCGCAGGTTACCGGTGCGGCGCAAGAGCAAGATCTGAGTGTGGTGACGCCGGCTTATGTACTCAGTGAATTGAAAACAGCATTTCAGATTGGTTTTATGATTTATCTTCCCTTTTTGGTGATTGATCTGATTGTTGCCAGTGTTTTGATGGCAATGGGAATGATGATGTTGTCCCCTTTGATCGTTTCTTTGCCGTTCAAGCTGATGTTATTTGTGCTCTGTGATGGCTGGACGCTGATCGTCGGTACTCTAACCGCTAGCATACAGGGGCTATGATATGATGACGATGGATATCGCTGGGGATATTGTGGCTCAGGGCGTCAGTTTAGTGCTGATAATATCGGTTGTCGCCATCGTACCCAGCTTATTGGTGGGGTTGTGTGTCAGTATCTTTCAAGCAACCACGCAAATCAACGAACAAACCTTAAGCTTTTTACCTCGCCTTAGTGTCACTTTGTTGGTACTGATTTTGGCCGGTAAATGGATGATCACCAAGTTGAGCGATTTTACCATTTCTATTTTCACCCAAGCTGCTCAGTTGGTGGGGTAAAGAGCGATGGAGATCGATATTAAGGCACTTATCACAGCGCTATTTGCACTGTGGCTACCTTTTGTGCGTATCCTATCTTTTTTGCATTTTTGTCCGCTATTGGGTCACAAAGCATTTAACCGTAAAAGTAAGCTGGGTGCTGCATTGCTATTAGCGATTTTGATTACTCCGATGTTAAATCAAAATATTATCCTGAAAGATTTGTTATCGATGCGGGCATTGTTGTTGGTCGCCGAGCAGATTTTATGGGGGTGGCTATTTGGTTCGACCCTTGGCCTGGTTTTTATTGCCTTGCAGACTGCCGGACACATTCTATCAATGAATATGGGTTTAGGAATGGCAATAATGAACGATCCCGGCAGTGACGCATCCACTGTCGTTGTTGCGCAAATTATTTTTGTTTTTAGTGTGTTAATATTTTTTACTGTCGATGGACATTTGCTTTTTATTAGTATTTTATATAAAGGTTTTACCTATTGGCCGATTGGCGATGCCATTAATAATTTTTCATTACGTTCATTGTCTCTGAGTATGGGATGGATTATTTCGTCAGCCGTGCTATTAGCGTTACCAACAACCTTTATTATGTTAACTGTTCAAGGCGCATTTGGTTTGCTAAATCGAGTATCGCCAACCCTGAATCTTTTTTCGCTAGGCTTTCCGATTAGCATGTTATTCGGTTTATTTTGTCTGGTGTTGATCATGACCAATATACCTGATCACTATTTGCATCTGAGTAATGAGATCCTCGCACAATTAGATAAAATGAAGGGGTACTGATGTCTGGTGGCGGTGGTGAAAAAAGTGAAAAGCCTACGGGGGGAAATTATCCAAGGCACGTAGAAAAGGAGATATTCCTCGTTCAAAAGATATGACGATGGGGGCGGGATTATTGGCTTCTTTTTTTACCCTGGCCTTATTTTTTCCTTATTACAGGCAATTGTGTGAAGAATCATTTATTTCTATTGGTATGATGGCAGGAAAATTGGATGATAATGGTGCGATGGAGCAATTCATGCTACGTAATTTCTTGGTTATTTTTAAGTTTATCGCTACGCTATTGCCGATTCCTCTGGTCAGCATAATTGCTTCTTTAATACCCGGAGGATGGATTTTTACCACGTCAAAATTAATTCCGGATCTAAAAAAATTGAGTCCTATTAGTGGATTTAAACGTTTATTTTCTCTCAGCCATATTACTGATGTACTAAAAATGTTGCTAAAATGCACGGTGTTAATTTTTACACTCTGCATTATGGTAAAAAATAATTTAGCAGAACTCATGTATTTACAATCTATTCATTTGCAAGAAGCGATTTCTCTCGGATTCAGTCATTATCATTATATATTCGCTTATTTTATCGCTATTATCATTATTTTTTCTTTATTTGATGTACCACTCAGTAAATATATGTTTATTAAAAAAATGAAAATGACCAAGCAGGAGGTTAAAGAAGAACATAAAAATAACGACGGCAATCCACACACCAAAGCACGGATACGCCAATTACAACATCAATTTTCTATTGGTCAAATTAATAAAACCGTTCCGGTTGCAGATGTTATTATTACCAATCCGACTCATTATTCGGTAGCCTTAAAATATGATCCTCAAAAAGCCAGTGCACCCTATATTGTTGCCAAGGGTAAAGATGATATTGCGTTATATATACGCAAAGTTGCTCAAGAAAATGGTATTGAAGTCGTGGAATTTCCGCCACTGGCACGCGTGATATATCATTCAACCCGGGTCAATCAACAAATTCCAGCCCCATTGTATCGGGCAATAGCACAAGTACTTACTTACGTGATGCAAATAAAATCCTGGCGTTCTGGGCAGGCAGAAAAACCTGCCTTGGATACACACCTAGGGATCCCCAAAGAGATGCTAAAAGCCCATGATAAATAATAGTTTAAAAAATATTACTCACTTTTTCAGGCATACACACATCAGCGTGCCCATATTGCTGCTTTGTGTTTTGGCGATGATTATTTTACCGCTTTCTCCATTGGTACTGGATATTCTGTTTACCTTCAATATTGTATTGTCGGTATTGGTGTTATTGGTCAGTGTCAACAGTAAAAGACCGCTGGATTTTGCCATTTTCCCAACAATATTGTTGATAACGACCTTAATGCGTTTAACGCTCAACGTTGCTTCAACGCGCGTTGTTTTGCTTCACGGCCATGAGGGGATAGGCGCAGCAGGTAAAGTGATCGAGGCCTTCGGTCAAGTCGTGATCGGGGGCAACTTTGTTGTCGGTTTTGTGGTGTTCATTATCCTGATGATTATCAATTTTGTCGTGGTCACTAAGGGAGCGGAACGTATCTCCGAGGTTTCTGCACGTTTTACCCTGGATGCTTTACCGGGTAAACAGATGGCGATAGATGCTGATCTTAACGCCGGTTTACTCAATCAGGAACAAGCACGTCAACGTCGTAAAGAGATCGCCAATGAGGCGGATTTTTACGGGGCGATGGATGGTGCTTCTAAATTTGTCCGCGGTGATGCCATCGCTGGTATTATGATCCTGATCATTAATGTGATTGGTGGCGTTTGTATCGGCATTTTTAAATATGATCTCGACGCCAGTCAATCTTTTCAGCAATATGTCTTGCTGACCATTGGTGATGGTCTGGTTGCTCAAATTCCTTCTCTATTATTGGCGACGGCCGCGGCAATTATCGTCACTCGTGTCAGCGATGGTGGTGATATGAGTGATGAAATAAAAGATCAACTCCTCGCCAAACCGAATGTTTTATATACTGCTGCTTTCGTGATGTTTGTTCTGGCAATCGTACCGGGTATGCCGCATATCGCATTTCTCAGTTTTACGGCATTGCTGTTGTTTGCCGCTTGGCAGCAAGGAAAGAAAATTCAGTATGCTGCGCCAGAACCGGATATTAATACCATTACTCAGGCTATTTCTACCGATGATGCAATGAACATCAGTTGGGAAAGCATCCCGATAGTTGAACCCATTGCACTGACGTTAGGATATAAGCTAGTGACGTTGGTCGATAAAGCGAAAGGTAGCCCACTCACGCAGAGGATCCGCGGGGTGCGGCAAATTATTTCTGAAACATGTGGCATTTTGTTCCCAGAAGTGCGTATCCGGGAAAATTTTCGCCTTAAACCAACACAATATTCAATTAATATTAATAATGTCAAAATGGCTGAAGGAGAAGTTCACGCCGACAGGTTAATGGCTATCCCCACTCCTGAATTGTACGGTGAAATCGATGGTATATTGGAGACTGATCCGGCTTACGGTATGGCGATTGTCTGGATCGACCCTGAAGATAAACCTCAGGCACTGGGTCTTGGCTATCAGGTGGTAGATTGTGCCAGTGTGGTGGCAACACATGTAAATAAAGTCGCGCGTCAACATTTGCCAGAATTATTTAATTATGATGACATCACGCCATTACATCAGCGACTGGCAGCCTTGTCGCCACGTTTAGCTGAAGATCTTGCAACTGCTTTAAACTTTAGCCAGTTATTGCGGATCTATCGCCAGTTATTGACTGAGCATGTGCCGTTAAAAGATATCGTGACTATCGCTGCCACTTTAGTAGAAAGTTCTGCGGTCACTAAAGATACCCTGTTGCTAACCGCAGATGTTCGTTATGCGTTACGTCATGCTATCGTTAATGAACTCAATCGGGATAAAAAAGAGTTGCCGGTCTATACCATCAATAATGAATTGGAAAATCTGTTGCTGGGTGCATTAAGTCAATCTCAGCAAACAAGTAAAATTTCCCTCGACAGTTTCCCCGTCGATCCCAACATCCTGACCCAACTGCAAAACAATATGCCGATTATCAACGAGCAAATGAAAGTTCAGGGGCATACGCCAATTTTGTTGGTCACACCTCAGCTACGGCCTTTGCTTGCCCGCTATGCACGGCTATTTTCGCAGGGTTTAAATGTATTGTCTTATAACGAAATACCGGATGATATGGATTTAACCGTCGTAGGTACATTGGATTAGCTCACTGCGGTTTTGCAAGAAGTCTAATGTACTGTTGAGTAACGGAGTCGCGCCCTGTTGTTTTATCTGTAGACGCAACAATTTCTGTAAGGGCTGAATATCCTCTGATTTTAAGCGTGGGATCAGCAAAATCAGTCGCTCATCGTATTGGCGTTTAAGACCTTCGAGAATAATTTGTTGAGCGATTTGATGATCGTTGCATTCGACCAGATGTTCGACCATAGCCACCTGCAGTGGAACTTGATGGCGAATTTTTCGGCTGAGCGATCGCCACCAACGTTTCAGTCCTTCGCTGCCTTCTTCCGTCATGCACTGATCCATCATACCGATATAAACCTGTTGTTTTAATGCCTCTATTTCGGCTTCGTTGTGCAGTGATATTTTGCTGATCGTCGGCAAGATATTCAATAATGCGCTATAGGCACCCGTACGCAGGAAAATCTGCTCAGATAGGCGCAATACTTCAGGATGTCGCGGAGCCTGGTTGAGCAAATCATCGATACCGTGACGAGCAGCATGAATATGTCCTTGTGCCAGTTGGATACGCACCCGGGTGATATCTACCGGTAATTGACCGCTATTCGCTACTTCCGCAGCGCGTTCCAAATACTGATTAGCACTGCGTTCATCACCACGTTGCTGAGCGGCCTCAGCTGCCAGCAAATAGTTGACCATAGGTTGCTCAGCATGATCCGCATTGAGTGTGAGCAGTTTTTCTACCTGTTTAAAATCGCCTTCAGCAAGTTTGACTAACGCGGCTTTCATTTGTTTGCTGGCGCGGTGACGTCTACGTCCCATAAACCAGCTTCGGGTACGGGAGCCGGTATTAAAAATACGCCTTAGTATCCATTCGATAGTCAGTAAGGCTGCCAATAACAGTACTAACATGATGACCATGCCAGTAACACTGGTTTCGATATTGTAGTTGTCTGTCTGAATCAATACATAACCCTGATGCCCAGCGAGCATAGGGCCGAGTATTATCCCGGCAAGCAAGATCAGGAATAATAGCAAAATGCGTAACATGTTTAGTGCTCCTGAGAATGCATTGGCGTTTGCGCCAGCAGATTACGGACACGGGTCTGCATCAAATTTTCTAAAATTGATGGGCTTCTTAAATGATCGGGTAGATTCGTTGAAATCGATTGTTGGCTTAGATTATCAAGCTCGGCAAGAAACGTTTTGCTATTGATATCGTTAGCATCAAAGTAAGCCCGTATCCAGGTGGAACTCGTCTCGAGCGACTGTCTATAAACTTCATCCTGATGACGAGAAACAGCCTGGGCTGCTATCAACAGACGGGCACGGATATTCTCACGCAAATAAACATCCTGATTTGGCGCTAATAGTGGTTCGGCATTGCTATCACGGCGCCGGATGCTAATAAAATCGGTAATAAAATTCTGCCAGCTTTTATTTAAATTCTGCCGCCATTGAGATAAAGAACCAGAGAGTGCGTTGTTATCTTCATCCATCGGTGGATTATCAGTACTATTATCGGCTAAACGGAGGCTATCAACCTGATTTGCCAGTTGATTCAGCTTAAGAATAATGCCATCAAAATCAATCTGATTGATAATGGATACTGTGTTGATATCTTCGGTGATAGCGCGACGTACTTCGATTAAACTGGGGTCATTCATATCTACGAGGCTAGCATCAGCACTTTTCAGTAAGATAGCGGCGCTGGTAATATCTTGATCCCCCACAGTTTACGCCCAGCCATTTTCACAAGGAAATCCGCCTGAGCAAGTAACCAGATCTTGGCGTCACTGCTCGAAATAGAGGCGATTTTTTCCTGTAACTCGTTTAGTTGACGTGTCAAGGAGTCTTGTTGACGATTCGATGTCTCTAACGCTTTACTGTGCTGCTGTAGTAACAATTCCAACTGTTTTCTGTCTTCTGCTTGGCTCTGTTTTAATTGAGTTAACTCTTGGCGTAATGATTGATTGGTGACGTGCTGTTGCTGGAATTGTTGTTGTTGATAAAAATAAAGACCCGTGCTTAACGTGCTAACGAGTACGATGATGACAGTGCCCAGTAAGAGTAGGTTTAAAGACCCCGAACGTTTTTCTCGTGTTATTGACTGTTGCTCTTTCTTTGGCACCTTTTCCTTTACAGTTGTGGTGCCTTCTATAGGGATAGATTGGGTATTTTGTTCCGTCATAATGGGTGCTCCATAGTCAGGTTGATTAGACTAGGCTTCTTAGAACCTGTTCGAAATCTCTTGTGCTCACCGTGTTTTAGTCAAGTAATTCGTCAAAAACGCACTCAAAATGCTCATTGACTCTCTGTAAACTGCGTTTTTTCGCGCGTTTTTCCTCGTCTGAGCGTCGCTCAAGAAGATTTGGAACAGGTTCTTAGAAATCTATTGTAACTCACGGATCAAGGCATCATTGTCAGCACCCTCGGCCACGCGAACATCGTGCCAACCCAACCGGTTGGCATAAGCGGCTAAGCGTTCGCTGACGACTATCATGCGGCAGTGGAGCAGCCAAAAAGAACGATAATATGCCGGAATTAAAGTATAGAGTTGTTGTAACATTTCGCCGCTAGTCACTACCAGCGTGTTAATCCTCGCGTGTTGCCAGTAAGCACTTTGTTTATGGGCATCATAATAAACCGGATTGCGTTGATAGCACTCACAATAACTCACTTTCGCCCCTCGAATGATAAGAGTTTCACCCAGTAATGCACGTCCACCATTGCCACGTAGAAGTAGTGCCTGTTTACCATTAACTCGTTGTAATTCAGGTAAGGCAAGTAGCCCTTCGCTAGTGGAAACATTGAGCGGGTAATTTACCGGTAAATGGCTGACAGCCTGTAGCGCCAAGGCTGTGCTGCGACCAATAGCATAATAAGTCAGCTTAGCCGGCCATGACAGTTTATTTCTGTTTAATAGCGGGTGGATATAACGAATGGCGTTTTGCGACAGTACAAAAACCAGATCTCCTGGCTGCATAGCCTGTAGCAACACGGGTAGCCGGGTTAAATCGTTGCCTGGTGACAAGTTAACCAACGGTGCATGATAGGCCATTAGGCCAAGAGTACGTAGCCGGTTAACTAACTGTTCACCCGCAGGAGAAGGCCGGGTTACCAAAATGGTGGGTATTGACATAGTTTTAACGGGAACGCCCCAGGTTAGCAAGGTCATATTAGGAGATCATAGTGACAGTGGTTTTGGATAAATTGCGGCGAGGATTTCGCGCGCGCCCCGTGACAGCAATTCATCAGCCAGGTCAATGCCGATTTGTTCTGCGCAACTCGCTGGTCCACGGCGTTCACCATAAATAATTTGACTGCCGTCTGGCGCTCCGATCAGCGCTCTAAGCCATAAATTCTCGCCTTTCAATTCGGCATAACTACCAACGGGTAATTGGCAGCCTCCTTCCAGGCGAATATTGAGTGCTCGTTCAGCACAGACTCGCAGTTCAGTTGGACGATGGTTTAATGGTGCCAATAACTGGCGTGTCTCATCGTCATCCAGGCGGCATTCAATACCAATCACGCCCTGACCTACTGCAGGTAGTGACTCTTCTGGAGTCAGTGAATAGCTGACACGATGCGCCAATCCAAGGCGTTGCAAACCGGCTACAGCTAAAATAATGGCGTCATAGTTCCCTTTATCTAACTTACGGAGACGGGTACCAAGATTACCACGTAAATCGCGGACAATAAGATGTGGGTGATGTTTACGGATTTGACATTGACGACGGAGGCTCGACGTGCCGACGACACTGCCAGCAGGTAATTGCTCAAGCCGCTCGTAATGGTTAGCAACGAACGCATCACGTGGATCATCCCGTTCACAGAAGGTCACGAGTCCTAATCCCTCTGGTAAGCTGATCGGCACGTCTTTCATGGAATGAACGGCGATATCAGCTTTATTTTGCAATAGTGCTAGTTCGAGTTCCTTAACGAATAATCCTTTACCCCCTATTTTTGCCAAGGGTGTATCCAAAACAATATCCCCACGCGTGATCATGGATATCAGTTCTATTTGCAAATGCGGATGAGCAGATTGTAAGCCCTGCTGTACATAACAAGCTTGCCACATTGCAAGCGGGCTTTGCCGTGTGGCGATACGGATCACTGTTTTCGACATATTTATTACCGTTTTTACCGTCTGCCACCATGAGAACCTGTTCGAAATCTCTTGTGCTCGCCGTGTTTGAGTCAAATAATTCGTCAAAAACGCGCTCAGAATGCTCATTGATTCCCTTTTGTTGTATAAAAAGAGGACGAACTACGATTTTGCAAAGAGTCCATTCTATCATTGACTGGCTGACATTGCGTCGCCACCAAAATACTTTATTCGAATCTATTCAACATCTCTTGTGCTTGCTGGTACTTCGTTAAAAACGCGTTCAAAATGCTCATTGAGTCCCTTTTGTTGTATACAAAGAGTAGACTGCGTTCTTTCGCCCGTTTTTCCTCGTCTGGGCATCGCTCAAGAAGATTTGGAATAAGTTCTTAGAAGTTGTTTGCATTGCTTTCTTTACGATTAAAAGAAAAAATGTTAGATTGATCACGTTTCACGTAAATAGATCTCAATTAGACATAAGTTAGTTAAACGTAAATTAGTTAAATGTTTCTTTAAACTCAATGCGGATCCCTCAAACATGAGTTTTTTTCTTAGCGTTGGAAAATCAGGCGAAACGTCTTGTACCCCTATATCGAGACACTAAAACGACGGCTGGATACGATAAACCAATTACGGGTTGATCGTGCCTTGGCGGCGATGATGCCTGCCTCCCAAAGAGTTTACCATTTGTTACCTGTTTTGCTGCATTATCATCATCCTTTGATGCCTGGTTATCTCGATGATGCTCTCCACGGTATCTGCCTTTTTACCCTCAATGAAATACAACAACGTTATTTAGCGGAGATAGTTACCGGATACGCTGAACCGGTGCAACAGGGGGCTCATGGTGAATTACCGATTGCTGGCATGTATTCCATGGGCAGTACCTCTTCTATCGGGCAAAACAGCACCTCTGATTTAGATATTTGGGTCTGTCATCAAACAGGGTTAGACAGGACAGCACGCCACCGACTTCAGCAAAAATGCCATTTACTGGAAAAATGGGCAGCGACACAAGGAGTAGAGGTTAGCTTTTTTTTGATCGATGAAAATCGTTTTCATCATCAAGCCTGTGGGAGTTTGAGCAGTGAAGATTGCGGCTCTACACAACACATTTTGTTACTGGATGAATTTTATCGTAGTGCCGTTTGTTTGGCAGGTAAGCGTATTTTATGGAATTTGGTGCCAGTCGAAGAAGAAAAGCATTATGACGATTATGTTTTATCCTTGTATGCGCAAGGTGAGATCATTGCCAATGAATGGCTGGATTTGGGCGGTTTAAGTACATTGTCTGCGGAAGAATATTTTGGTGCCACTTTGTGGCAATTGTATAAAAGCATCGATTCCCCCTATAAGGCAGTGCTGAAAACGTTATTGTTGGAAGCCTATTCATGGGAATATCCTAATGCTCAGCTTCTGGCGATGGAAAGTAAGCAGTGCCTGCATGACGGCCTGTGCAATGAAGAAATTATTGCTTTCGGTCTTGATGCCTATTACATGATGCTCGATCGTGTGACCCGTTATCTTGTTCAGATTGATGATAAAGTCCGACTGGATCTGGTTCGCCGTTGTTTTTATTTAAAAATCTGCGAGAGATGTGCTGATAATGGGATGAATAACGGCTGGCGGCAGGGTGTTATCAATCAACTAGTGAGTAAATGGGGCTGGAGTGATCAACGTTTAGTGATGTTGGATGATCGTGCCAACTGGAAAATCGAACAGGTGCGTGAAGTACATAACGAGCTGTTGGCTGCAATGATGCAAAGCTATCATTATCTTATTTGTTTTGCACGCCGTAATAACTTGAGTGTTAGCGCTAGCCCGCAGGACATCGGGGTTCTCACCCGTAAGCTGTACGCTGCTTTTGAAGTACTACCGGAAAAAGTCACGTTGGTTAATCCGCAAATTTCGCCGGATTTATCTGAATCACACCTGACTTTTATTCAGGTTTTGCCTGGTCGAGTCAATCGTGCCGGTTGGTATCTGTATAATCAAGCCCCTTCGATAACAAGTATCGTTGGTCATCAACCACTGGAATATGACGGCCATCTGAGTAAGCTGGTAGCCTGGGCGTACTTCAATGGGTTACTGACCGCGAATACACAGTTACATATAAAAAGTACGAATTTATGCGATAAGGTAAAATTGCAAGAGCTGGTGGCGGATGTTTCCCAACAGTTTCCGTTACGTTTACCTGCCCCTATACCAAAAGCCCTGTGCAGCCCGTGCGAAATTCGCCATCTGGCGATTATTGTTAACTTGGAGAATGATCCCAGCGAGATTTTTGGCCATCAGGCTGAGCATTTTGATTTACGCAAACTTGATGTATTCAATTTCTCTCAGCAGAAACAATGTTTGGTCGGTAGTATCGATTTACTGTACCGTAACTCATGGAATGAAGTGCGCACGTTACATTTCAGTGGTGAGCAGGCTCTATTAGAGGCACTAAAAAGCATTCTAGGAAAAATGCATCAGGATGCCGCGCCCCCCGAAACAGTTAACGTTTTCTGTTATAGCCAACATTTACGCGGTTTGATTCGTGCCCGTATTCAGCAATTAATATCAGAATGTATTGAATTACGCTTATTTAGTACGCGTCAGAACCTAGGACGTTTTAAAGCGGTACGGGTGGCGGGTCAAATTTGGGGCCTATTTTTTGAGCGTTTAAATGTTTCAGTGCAGAAATTAGAAAATGCTATTGATTTTTATCGGGCTATTTCTAGCAATAAATTACACGGCCTGGCGACAAAAGTGGCAGCGGATCAAGTGCATTTGCCACCCGTGATTGATGGTTTTGCCAGCGAAGGGATTATTCAATTTTTCTTTGAAAGCACCGGTGATCAAGCAGGTTTTACTATTTATATTCTTGATGAGTTTAACCAGGTTGAGGTTTATCATCGTTGTAAAGGAAGCAAAGAAGAGCTGGTATGTGATGTGAGCCGTTGCTATTCATCTTCCCATGATCGTTTTACCTATGGCTCTGACTTTATTAATTTCAATTTGCCGCTATTCTACCAGATTGTACAATTGGACGGAGGTTATCAGGTCGTTCCTTTCTATTGTGAAGCCTTATCTCATTTGTGTGTCAATGTGGCTCATACAGAACCAGCAGTAGCATCTGAGCCCTGTCTATTGCACTGAGATAATAGACTTCTTGCAAAACCTACTATGTACTGCAAACGACGTACTGCAAATTCTGCGTTACCTGGTGCTCGCAATCCTCCATACATTCGCTTGTACACTGCATGCCTCGGCTTTGCATAACGAACGACAGTTTTGCAAGAAGTCTAATAAGTTTGTAACTCACTCAAATAAATTTCGAGCTGGCTCGAACTATTCAATTTTGCTACTAGCAAAAAAACAACCACTATCAGAAACTCAATCCACTCCTTCATATAGCAGAACGATTCTATTCTAATTACAGCATAAAGATAAGTCGTGTCGTATATTTATACTGAATAGTATTCATTATGTAATCAAAATTACACCGTACCGCTATACAGGTGCTGAGAGCCTGTTCCAAATCTTTTTGAGTGACGCTCAGATGAGGAAAAAATGGGCGAAAAAGCACAGTTTACATAGGGTCAATGAGCATTTTGAGCGCATTTTTGACGAATTATTTGACCAAAACACGGCGAGCACAAGAGATTTCGAACAGGTTCTTACAAACCGTATGGCTTGATCGTATATAAACACCATGTAATACCAAACAGAGGAGGTATTATTTATTGTTCTATCATTAGATCGAATGGCAATCGCCGTTGTTTGCGGAATGTTACCGCTGATTCTTTTACCGCAGTTACCAGAACAAAGATTATTTTGGGTTTTGGCAGTATTGGTCATAGTCCTGTGGCTTAGCCGTAATCTGATATGCTGGTACTTTGCTTTGGCGATCATCAGTTTCCTTTGGGGATGCTGGCATGGAACCGCCTTGCTAACGCAAACTAATACCTTATCTCAGGGCGATAAACAGGTCATTGCAACGGTTAAAAGTATCAATCTATCTCATCATGATGAACAGAAGGTTTTATTAGCAATTAATCAACTTGAGGGAAAATACCTGTTCCCACCAGTAGGCGTATTTGTAATTTGGCAGAACGGCTTGAAACCATTTTGTGCGGGGCAGCAATGGCGATTTAAATTACGCATGCGCCCCACACATAGTTTACTTAATCAGGGAGGATTTGATAGCCAACGTTGGGCAATAGCGAATCGACAACCACTGTCAGGGAAGATCATCAGTGCTGAGCCGATTGATAATAGCTGTAATTTACGTCAAAAAATTGTCACTATGATTCAGGAGCAAATTAGCACCTATGACCATCGAGCCATTTTATTAGCGTTGGCATTTGGTGAACGAGCTTTGCTTAATCAACAAAATTGGCAACAATTGCGGCAAACAGGCACAGCTCATCTGATGGCTATTTCAGGACTGCACATTGCTATTGCAGCACTCTTCGGTGCATTACTTGCCAGGGCATTGCAATTTTCTTTTCCAGTTCATTGGATAGGCTTGGGTTTTCCTCTGCTGTTTTCATGGTTGCTAGCGATATCTTATGTTTGGCTGGCGGGCGCGAGTCCTCCTACATTAAGAGCAGCACTAGCGTTAACACTATGGCTAGCATTACGCCGTTTCGGTATCCTATCCAGTGCATGGCAGGTTTGGATATGGACACTCAGTCTGATACTCATCACCGATCCGTTGGCAGTATTATCAGACAGTTTTTGGTTATCCTGTTTAGCCGTAGCCGCACTCATTTTTTGGTGGTACTGGATGCCACTAACATTGAACCAACAAAAAAGTTGGCGCGGATTGGCACGACGTTGGCTGCATTTGCAATTAGGCATGATGTTATTGCTGATGCCGTTACAAGTTGGCTTATTTCATGGTCTGAACATTTCCTCTTTGGTCGCCAATTTGTGGGCAGTGCCGATCATATCTTTCATCACCGTGCCAATAGTTTTAATGGCGTTAGTAACGAGTTTTATCCCGGTGATAACATCGTGGTTATGGTATCTCGCGGATTTGTCTATTAGTGTGGTATTTTTTCCTTTGAATGTACTACAAAAAAGCTGGCTCACCGTTGGCAAAAATGCGGTATTAATCAGCTGTAGTGGATGGTTGGCAGTGATTATTTGGCGTTTTCAATGGTGGCGTAGTCACACAATTGCAGTGCTAACACTATGCCTTGTTCTGTGGCTATTTTCCTACCGTCCTCAGGAGTATCGCTGGCGAGTTGATATGTTAGATGTTGGGCATGGTTTGGCTGTGATAATTGAACGCCACGGCAAAGCGATAATATTCGATACAGGAATGCGTTGGAAAACCGGTAGCATGGCATCAAGAGCAATATTGCCCTATCTTAGTTGGCACGCCCTTAATGTAGAACAAATTATCATCAGCCATGATCATAAGGATCATAGTGGTGGCTTGTCTGAACTCATGGCTGCCTTCCCGCAGGCGATGATACGTGCTCCCTTTTTTCCGGCTATAAACGGATCACAACGGCAACAATTTATCCCTTGCCGACAAGGAGATAACTGGCAATGGCAGGGTTTGCATTTTGAAGTACTTTGGCCGCATGATCTGATGCAGAGAGGTAAAAATGATGACTCTTGTGTTGTCCGTATTAACGATGGTAAACACAGCATCTTATTGACCGGTGATTTGGAAAAAAGTGGAGAATATCAGCTAGTACAAGAACTCGGTAATAAACTGACTTCAACCATTTTACAGGTTCCTCATCATGGTAGCCAAACTTCATCTACACCACCATTTTTACGCGCAGTGAAACCCGAATTAGCCTTTGCATCTGTAGCACGTTACAGCCCATGGCGATTGCCAGCAAGAAAAATTGTCCTTCGCTACAGGAAAAATAACATTATCTGGCGTGATACCTCCGTTTCTGGGCAACTCAGTCTGTTTTTCTTCGATGATAAGTGGCGTATAAGTGGTTATCGCGAGCAATTAATGCCCCGTTGGTACCACCAGTGGTTTGGTGTTAGAGAACATTATGAGTAGAATGGGCCTCTTAGAACCTGTTCGAAATCTCTTGTGCTTGCTGATACTTCGTCAAATTTTTTTGGGCTAAGCTTTAATGATAAATGATAAAGATCTCTCCACATGGCAGACTTTCCGGCGCCTCTGGCCGATGATCGCTCCTTTTAAAACCGGTCTCATCACCGCGGCGATAGCATTAATCCTTAACGCGGCCAGTGATACTTTTATGTTGTCATTGCTTAAACCACTGCTAGATGACGGTTTTGGCAAAGCAGATAGTTCAATTTTGATGTGGATGCCGTTGGCTATTATTGGTCTGATGCTAGTACGAGGTATAACGGGATTTATTTCAACTTATTGTATTGCATGGGTTTCTGGTAAAGTGGTGATGCATATGCGCCGTCGTCTATTTAGCCATATGATGGGTATGCCGGTTTCATTTTTCGATCAGCAGTCTACGGGAATGCTACTTTCTCGTATCACCTACGATTCGGAACAGGTCGCGTCCTCTTCTTCCAGTGCATTGATTACAGTCGTTAGGGAAGGTGCCTCTATCATCGGGCTGTTTATTATGATGTTTTATTACAGCTGGCAATTGTCATTAATTCTGATCGTTATTGCCCCTATTGTTTCACTGGCAATCCGCATGGTATCTAAACGCTTCCGTGATATCAGTAAAAATATGCAAAACACCATGGGGCAAGTGACCACCAGCGCAGAGCAAATGCTAAAAGGACACAAAGAAGTCTTGGTTTTCGGTGGACAAAAAACGGAAACCGAGCGTTTTGATACGGTTAGTAACCAAATGCGGCAACAAGGAATGCGCTTGGTTTCTGCCTCGTCGATCTCTGATCCTATTATTCAGTTAATTGCTTCTTTTGCGCTCGCTTTTGTATTGTACGCAGCGAGTTTCCCCAGCGTGATGGAAACCCTGACCGCTGGCACTATTACCGTAGTATTTGCTTCCATGATAGCGTTGATGCGTCCGCTAAAATCATTGACCAATATCAATTCTCAATTTCAGCGTGGCATGGCAGCTTGCCAAACCCTGTTCTCCATTCTCGATACTCGGCAAGAAAAAGATCAAGGTAAATTAGAAGTGACTCGGGTGAATGGAGATATTGAGTTTCGTAATGTCAGCTTTTCTTACCCAGGAAAAGAAGCCCCAGTATTAAACGATATTAATATACATATTCAGGCAGGGAAAATAGTGGCACTGGTTGGACGCTCCGGCTCAGGCAAATCGACTATTGCTAATCTTCTTACTCGTTTCTACGATGTCGATCAAGGTAACATTTCGATCGATCAGCATGATTTACGTGATTATAAACTGCGATCACTGCGTAATCAGATTGCATTAGTCTCACAGAATGTACATTTATTTAATGATACGGTCGCTAATAATATTGCCTATGCTAGAAATCAGCAATACAGTCGTGAGGAGATAGAGGAAGCAGCACGAATGGCTTATGCTACTGATTTTATTGATAAAATGGAGAACGGATTCGATACTTTGATTGGCGAAAATGGTGTAATGTTATCTGGAGGACAGCGTCAACGTATCGCGATTGCACGTGCTCTGCTACGTGACTGTCCTATTTTGATCCTCGATGAAGCGACCTCAGCATTAGATGCTGAATCTGAACGTGCCATTCAGGCCGCTCTCGAAACATTACAAAAAAATCGCACTTCATTAGTGATCGCACATCGCTTATCTACGATTGAAAAAGCGGATGAAATCTTAGTAATAGAAGATGGCTATATTATCGAACGAGGTGAACATAGTGAACTGTTAGCGAAACAAGGCGCTTATGCTCAACTTAACCGTATGCAATTTAGCCAATGATGCAGCGTATCTGGTCTGGTCGATCACATCTCTATTTGTTACTGCTACCCTTATCCTGGTTATATGGATTAGTAACCTGGTTGATTCGCGTGAGTTACCTGCGAGGTTGGCGTACCAGCTGGCGCTCACCGGTACCCATCGTGGTGGTAGGCAACCTTACCGTAGGAGGTAACGGCAAAACGCCAGTAGTTATCTGGTTAGTAGAACAACTACGGAAACGTGGGCTACGGATCGGAGTGGTTGCACGTGGTTACGGCGGTAAAGCGGCAAGTTATCCGTTAATACTCACAATGCAGACCACCACTGAACAAGCCGGCGATGAACCTGTACTGATTTTTCAACGTACTGGCGTACCCGTCGCTGTGTCGCCTAACCGTTCTGCAGCGGTTCAGGCCTTGCTCAGGGCATACCCGTTAGATTTGTTGATAACGGACGATGGTCTACAACATTATGCACTCCAGAGAGATTTTGAACTGGTTGTGATTGATGCGCTGCACCGTTTTGGTAACGGTTGGTGGTTACCTGCTGGTCCGATGCGTGAACGTGCAGGGCGGCTCGCTTCAGTGAATGCCATCATTATTAATGGTGGTTATGCGGGACCAGAGGAAATCCCTATGCAATTGCAAGCCTCTCAGGTAGTCAATCTGGTGACGGGAGAGCAAAGACCTGCTCAAAAATTGATACAGGTTATCGCCATGGCAGGTATTGGTCATCCGCCACGGTTTTTCTTGACACTGAAACAACTGGGTGTGACTGTGCAAAAAGAATATCACTTTGCTGATCATCAAAATTATTCGTTGGAACAATTGTTACCACTTGCCAACCAGCAACAATCCTTGCTGATGACTGAAAAAGATGCGGTAAAATGCCGTGCATTTGCAAAGCCATATTGGTGGTATCTGCCAGTTGATGCACAATTAGCCTCACCTCAGGCAGAAAAGCTATTGACGACCATTGGATCATTATGCAACCGAGAAACAAGATCTCAACATTAGACTTCTTGCAAAACCTACTATGTGTTTGCAAATACGTACTACGAATTCTGCGTTACCTGGTGCTTACAATCCTCATGTAGTTACATGTACCACGCAGTTACTGCGCGTAAAGCGCCTTGACTTCGCATAACAAACGACGGTTTTGCAAGAAGTCTATTATCCCGAAGAACCTATTCGAAGCAGGTAAAACATGACAGATCAAGAAAAAGAAACCACTGATTTTGGTTTTCGCACCGTCGCCAAAGAAAAAAAAACAGGTATGGTGGCAGAAATTTTTCATTCTGTTGCTGCCAAATACGATCTGATGAATGATTTAATGTCATTTGGAGTCCATCGGCTCTGGAAGCGTTTTACCGTAGATAGTAGCGGTGTACGGCCGGGTCAAAAGGTATTGGATTTGGCTGGAGGTACCGGTGATTTGACCGCCAGGTTCTCGCGATTGGTGGGCATTCAGGGCCAAGTTGTACTAGCGGATATCAATGAATCCATGCTGCGGGTCGGTCGTGAGAAACTACGTAACAAAGGCATCATTGCTAATGTCAGCTATGTTCAAGCTAATGCCGAAACCTTGCCTTTTCCAGATAATTATTTTGACTGTATCACTCTCTCTTTTGGCCTGCGCAATGTAACCGAAAAAGAGAAAGCATTACGTTCTATGTTTCGCGTACTCAAACCTGGAGGTCGTCTGTTGATTTTAGAATTCTCAAAACCTCTTTTTGAGCCAGTCAGCAAGATTTATGATGCATACTCATTCCATATCTTGCCTAAAATTGGCAAAATTGTGGCTCAGGATGCTGAAAGTTATCGTTATTTAGCCGAATCTATCCGTGTGCATCCCGATCAGGAAACACTTAAGGATATGATCAGTGATGCTGGCTTTGAAAACGTTACCTATTCCAATTTAACCGGTGGTATTGTTGCATTGCATCGGGGTTTCAAGTTTTGAGGACCTGTTCGAAATCTCTTGTGTTCGCCGTATTTTGGTCAAGTCATTCGTCAAAAACACGTTCAAAATGCTCATTGACTCCCTCTTGTTGTATACAAAGGGTAAACTGCGCTTTTTCGCGCATTTTTTCTTCGTCTGAGCGTCGCTCAAGAAGATTTGGAACAGGCTTCATAAGGTGGATGCTTTTATGTTTTTGACACCCTTAGTGGTTGCTGCGTTGGAAACATTGCTCAATAAACTGCTATTCCGTGATCACGGTATAAAAACGATACCTGCTCTTTTGGCAGCTAAAGTGCTACGTATCGAACTGGATGAATTGCAGACGCCGCTATTACTGTTATTTAGTGATCATCACGTTGATATATTGACCCAGTGGGAGGACAGCGTTGATTGTACCATTAAGACCCGTATCACCGTCCTGGCCAAGCTCAGAGACAGACAGCAGCTACCCACGCTTATGCTCAGTGGTGAACTGATCATAGAAGGTGATATTCAGGTTGCACAGCAGCTAATGACGTTGCTAGATCTGGAACAGTGGGATCCTACTGAATGGTTAACCCCTTATTTTGGTGATATTGCTACCGAAACCTTAAGCCAACTGCTGCACAAGGGACACACTTTCCTCACCACCCGTTGGCGACAACAACAGCGTTATTGCGCCGAAACCATAACTGAAGAATGGAAAATAGCGCCGACTCGGCTGGAAGTAGCATGGTTTAACGAAGAAGTGGATGCCAGCTTGCGTACTCTGGATAGCCTCAATACAAGATTGGCCAGGATGGAGATAACAAAATGATGACTCCAGGAGAGTTTCAACGTCTTTATTCGATTATTCGCATAATGATTATTTATGGTCTGGATGAATTAATTCCGATTATTCGCCTGACCTTACCCCTGCGTATCGGCTGCCGATTACTTTTTTGGCTAACAAACCGTCATAAAGATAAATCACTCGGTGAACGGTTACGTCTTGCTTTACAAGAACTAGGGCCAGTCTGGATCAAATTTGGCCAAATGATGTCAACTCGTCGTGATCTTTTATCGAAGGCCACTGCCGATCAACTGGCGTTATTACAGGATCGAGTAGATCCCTTCGATGGTGCACTCGCTCGTAAACACATTGAATTGGCAATGGGCACACCTTTAGAAACCTGGTTTGATGATTTTGATCAGCAAGCTTTAGCTTCAGCGTCGATCGCTCAGGTGCATACTGCTCGTTTGAAAAAAAATGGGCAAGAAGTAGTATTAAAAGTCATACGTCCCAATATCCGCCCGATTATCAAAGCCGATATACGTCTAATGTATCGTTTGGCAAAATGGATGCCTAAATTACTGCTTGATGGACACAGATTACGCCCGCATGAAGTCGTGAAGGAGTATGAAAAAACACTCTATGATGAGCTGAATTTGCTACATGAAGCCGCCAATGCCATCCAGTTACGTCGTAATTTTAACAATAGCCCAATGCTATATATCCCGAGGTGTATACCGATCTCTGTCGAGAAAATGTATTGGTCATGGAACGTATTTACGGTATACCGGTATCAGATATTACTGCATTGGAGAAGCAAGGCACCAATATGAAGCTACTTGCTGAACGAGGCGTTCAAATTTTCTTCACTCAGGTATTCCGTGACAGTTTCTTCCACGCAGATATGCACCCAGGTAATATTTTTGTCAGTTATCAACAACCACAGGATCCAATGTATATTGGCATTGATTGTGGCATTGTCGGCGTATTGAATAAAGCGGACAAACGCTATCTAGCAGAAAATTTTGTCGCTTTCTTTAATCGTGATTACCGACGTGTTGCCGAGTTACATGTTGATTCGGGTTGGGTACCGAGTGATACCAATATAGAAGACTTTGAGTTCTCTATTCGCATGGTTTGTGAACCCATTTTTGAAAAACCATTAGCTGAAATATCATTTGGTAACGTACTGCTGAACTTATTTAGTACCGCCCGACGTTTTAACATGGAAGTACAACCTCAGCTGGTATTGTTACAAAAAACATTATTGTATGTAGAAGGACTGGGACGCCAACTTTATCCTAAACTGGATCTATGGACGACGGCAAAACCATTTTTGGAAAACTGGTTGCGTGATCAAATTGGGTTGCCTGCAATGATCCGCACATTAAAAGAGAGGGCACCTTTTTGGGTAGAAAAATTTCCCGAGCTACCTGACATGATCTACGACAGCTTACAACGACATAAAATATTACAACAACGTCTGGATCAATTATCCTCGCAGATTAAAGAGCAGAAACGTCAAGAACAATCTCGTTATTTGTTTAGTGTCGGCGCTATACTGTTCATCAGTGGCACAATTTTACAATTGATTAGCATCTCTGTACTATCAATAGGGTTAATTGTTGTCGGTGTTCTAGTATGGCTGATGGGATGGAAGCGAGCTTGTTGATGGCGATGAAAGTCAGCATAAAACTGTGATCACCGCACGCGACAAATCATAAGGTTAGACGACGCATAGAGGTAGATAAAATGGGCGGCATAAGTGTTTGGCAGTTGATAATTATTGCTATAATCGTGGCTCTATTGTTTGGTACTAACAAGCTGCGCTCCCTCGGATCCGATCTAGGCGCCTCAATTAAAGGTTTTAAAAAATCGATGAGTGATGATACTTCTACACCTTCAACGGATAAATCGTCAACTGATGCTGATAATACGACCAATGATGCTGATTTTACGGCAAAAACTATTGCCGATAGCCCGCCTGATGTAAAAACAGAAAAATCTAAAAATGACAAAGAACAGGTATAAACCATGTTTGACATCGGGTTTGGTGAATTGCTGCTAATCATGGTAATCGGCCTCGTTGTGCTTGGGCCACAACGGTTGCCTGTGGCGGTAAGAACGGTTACAAGCTGGATCAAAACATTGCGTTCTTTGGCTACCACAGTGCAACAAGAACTGTCTCAAGAGCTAAAACTCCAGGAACTACAAGACAGTCTGAAAAAAGCCAAACAAGCGGGGTTACAGGGTATCACTCCAGAGCTGCAAGCTTCTATCGATGAACTAAAGCATGCCACAAAAACACTCCAGCAGACCTGCCATACAGAAAAATCCCATGCTGGCAATAATCCACAGCTTATTGATCCAGAGGCGATTCATGATGAGGTCGTGTCGACCACACCCATATCAACAACGGCAACTGATAACATTAAGAGCATTAAACCTCGTCCTCATCACTCTAGCAGGGATCAGTAAGTATGACTGTTGATAACACTCAACCTCTTATCAATCATTTAATAGAACTACGCAAACGGTTATTGAATTGTATCGTCACCGTATTAATCGTTTTTTTGGTATTAGTGTATTTCGCCAATGATATTTATCAATTAGTCTCTGCACCGTTAATCAAACAACTACCACAAGGTGCCAACATGATTGCGACTGACGTTGCGTCACCTTTTCTCACCCCCATCAAGCTAACTATAATGGTATCATTGTTTATTTCTGCTCCATTCATTCTTTATCAGGTTTGGGGATTTGTCGCACCGGCCTTGTATAAACATGAACGCCGCCTAATCTTACCATTACTGGCTTCGAGTAGTGTCTTATTCTACCTGGGCATGGCATTCGCGTATTTTATTGTCTTTCCACTGGCATTCAGTTTTTTCGCAAAAACTGCACCAGCGGGTGTCTTAATAGCAACAGACATCAATAACTATCTTGATTTTGTTATGGCGTTATTTGTAGCCTTTGGTGTTTCTTTTGAAGTGCCTATCGCCATTATTTTACTGTGTTGGAGTGGTGTGACTACGCCGGACGATTTAAAGAAAAAACGCCCATACATATTAGTCGGTGCCTTTGTCATTGGGATGCTACTGACTCCACCTGATGTTTTTTCACAAACATTACTCGCTATCCCAATGTATTTGCTATTCGAAGTCGGTGTTTTCAGCGCCCGTTTTTATCCGCTAAGACAGCACCACACCTCCATGGAAGAATAGCAAAACCTACTATGTACTGCAAATTCTGCGTTACCGGGTACTCGTAGTCCTCATATCAAGTACATTTAATAAATTTCGTAAAAAAAAAAGATATATACAAATTGCGGTATTCAATCAAAAAAATGATTTTTTATTTTTCCTAAATAGAGATTTATTTTTTATCTTTGCTTATTGATCAAACGGTTATTAAAACTCATCAACGCTCAGTAATCAAAAGAGCGTGTTCTATGCTTGACATTGAGCACTGTTAATCACTTATAATCTGTATGGTTTTAACACATTGACCTACGGCGGGGTGTTTATGAAAAACTTTAATCTGAAAGATCACATCAATGTCAGTAGAACTCAAAGTTCGACTGTTGAAGTCCCCTCACAACTTATGTCACTCGTATCAATGTTTAAAAAAAATGATAAACCTTGGGCAATTAAAAATTCAGCATCACAATATATGTATGCGAACGATGCCTACCTTAGCATGTTAAATTTAACCCATAAATTTAATATCGAAGGTCGATCAGATGGTGAAATACCCCATTCTACTGCTGAATTCGCGCTTTACTTTCAGCAACATGATCGTAAAGTTCAAGAACTGAAAAGAAGTTTATCTTCACTTGATATTCATCCTTACGGATCTCAGCAAATAATTCAACCCTATCTTTGTGAAAAATTCCCTTATGATGACGGAGAAGATGTCAAGATCATCGTTCATGCTAACAAATACCACTTCTTTTCCGATATGTTTTTTATAAATAGGAAATTGCCACACTCGCTGGTTTTTAGTCCACCGGAAAATTTATTTACCCGTAGCGAGCTTGACGTACTATTCTTGGCCGTGCGCCGCATGAAAGCGAAAGAAATAGGAAGAGTACTGAGTCGTTCTCACAGGACAGTAGAGAATAAATTGCGAGCCATTTATCGAAAAACCGGTATTCATTTTTTGGGTCAACTCATAGAATTCTGCCAAACAAAAGGTTTTGACAGATACGTCCCGCCTAGATTTCTGCGACCTTGTAGCCTGCTACTTGATTGTGATGATACGACGTAACTGTCATTCAAACACGACTGGAACCCACACAATTCATTAATTAGAATACTATTAGCATTTGAGTTATGAACATCATCGGAGCATCACTATTCGCGTCAATATTCGACCGTTAAGCCTGTTGCTCATCACCGATAGTGTGTATATGCTTACAGCATCTCGTATCATAAAGAAACAAGTAAAAATGAATTATTTAAATAAAGAAAACATTGAGCATATCGCAGTCGGTGCATCAGTTCTTGCCAGTGGTGGAGGCGGAGATCCTCACATTGGCAAACTCATGGCATTGAATGCACTAAAACAATATGGGTCCATTACACTCCTCTCGGTTGATGAACTAGAGCCAGATGCGCTTATCGTTTCTACAGGAACCATTGGCGCGACTATGGTCTCATTCGAAAAGTTAGCTAATGGTGAAGAATCGGTTACCGCTTGCCGGTTGATTGAAAAATACTTAAATAGAAAAATTTCGGCAATTTATCCTATTGAAATAGGGGGTATTAACTCACTGTGGCCTCTGGTAACAGCTGCTCGTCTTGGTGTGCCACTCGTTGATGTTGATGCGATGGGAAGAGCTTTCCCCGAGTATCACATGACTACACTCTCTCTTGGTACGGTTAGCGCTTCCCCTTTGGCTATCGTAGATGCAAAACTTAACATAAGTTTAATTCAAACGCAGGACAATCATATTACAGAAAAGCTTGCGCGCTCCCTATGTGCTGAAATGGGCGGCACTGCCTTCCTTGCCGCCTATCCCATTAGCCCTAATGACGCCAAAAAATCTGGTATTTTGGGTACACTTAGCTTTGCGCAACAGATTGGTGAAACGATAGAACGAGCACGAAATACTAAAGCGAATATTGTGCAAACATTGGCAGCGTTATTGCGGGGTTTTGTATTATTTCACGGAAAAATTACCAAGGTAGATCAACGTACTGTAGGAGGGTTTACCCGTGGTGTCGTCTATTTCGCAGGCACCGATAAGGATAATGGAAAAACGTTTGAAATATTTTTTCAAAATGAATATCTGCTGGCGCGAAGCGCAGAACGTACCTTATGCACTACCCCTGACCTGATTACTTTACTGGATGAAGAGACAGGAACACCGATCCTCACTGAACGATTACGCTACGGTATACGTGTTGTGGTGTTGGGGATACCTGCTAATGAAAAATGGAGAACAGCGCGTGGCATTGAGGTCGCGGGACCTGGTTACTTTAACTACGGCATAGACTATATACCGCTTGAAGAACGGGTCACCTCGAGCACTCGCGCCTAGGCATCGCATACGATCGTGTTGATAAGCATCTGAATGCTTTCCACATACAAAAAACGGCACCACCAGGTGCCGTTTTATATTTCTAAAGCAAAAATCTTAAAGGTTTCATGAACCCGTTATCTGGCGCAGTTTATTTCACAGCCTCACGTAACCCTTTACCCGGTTTAAAGTGTGGAACGCATTTACAGTCCATCTCAACCGGTTCGCCGGTTTTAGGATTACGGGCACAACGTCGAGCACGATGGCGGAGCTTTAAACTACCAAATCCTCGCACTTCCATATGCTCACCTCTGGCTAAGGTCCCCACAACATGATTCAACATTTCGGTTACAACTTCTGCAACGACTTTATTTGGTAGTCTAGTTTCCTTGTCAGCTATTCTCTTAATCAAGACAGACTTGGGTACCTCTGGCTTCTTCTTGGGTGTTTCTATCATATTACCTCCAAGTTCTTAGCTAAACCGCCTAACAGGGATGGAAAAACCGTAGCGGTTATTCCTGTTATCACTATTCGCCTTTTGCCACTTTGAACGCTTCGGCCATAGCATTAGAAAAATTGCCTTCTTCTTGCTTACTGTTATTGCTAACAGCTGCTACTACGGTTTCTTTCTCGTTGGTTTCGTCCTTAGCACGAAGAGACAACATGATGACACGGTTCTTACGGTCAACGTTGGCGTATTTGACTTCGATGGCATCACCCATCTTTAGAGTCGACATGATATCTTCAGTGCGATCACGAGCGGTGTCGGAAGCACGTAGACACCCTTCTACACCATCCGCCAGTTTAACTGTAGCACCTTTAGCATCAACTGCTGTAATTTTACCCGGCACTATAGCCCCTTTCTTATGCACTGATAGGTAACTATTGAATGGGTCTTCTGCCAGTTGCTTTATACCTAAGGAGATACGCTCGCGTTCTGCATCAACTTGTAAAACTATGGCGGCGATTTCATCACCTTTTTTGTATTTACGCACTGCTTCTTCACCGGGTTCTTCCCAAGAGAGATCAGACAAATGAACCAGGCCGTCGATACCGCCATCTAAACCGATAAAAACACCAAAGTCAGTGATGGATTTGATTTTTCCTTCAACACGGTCATTTTTACTGTGAGTTTCTGCAAACTGTTCCCACGGATTCATTTTGCACTGTTTCAGACCGAGGGAAATGCGGCGACGGTCTTCATCAATATCAAGTACCATCACTTCAACTTCATCACCAACGTCAACCACTTTAGATGGATGAATGTTTTTATTTGTCCAGTCCATTTCGGAAACGTGTACCAAACCTTCAACGCCTTCTTCGATCTCTACGAAGCAACCGTAATCAGTCAGATTAGTGACTCGACCCGTCAACCTAGTCTTTTCAGGGTAACGCTTAGCAATGGCAACCCAAGGATCTTCACCCAATTGTTTCAGGCCTAGTGATACACGAGTACGTTCACGGTCATATTTCAAAATTTTGACTTTTATTTCGTCGCCTACGTTGACAATCTCACCGGGGTGCTTAACGCGTTTCCAAGCCATGTCAGTAATGTGTAACAAGCCATCGACGCCACCCAAATCAACAAATGCACCGTAATCAGTCAGGTTTTTAACGATACCCTGAACTACCGCGCCTTCTTGCAGGTTTTCCAGCAATTGATCACGTTCGGCGCTGTTTTCCGATTCGATAACGGCACGACGCGAAACCACAACGTTGTTGCGTTTTTGATCCAGCTTGATAACTTTGAATTCAAGATTTTTGCCTTCTAGATGCAACGTATCACGAACAGGACGGACATCAACCAATGAACCAGGTAAAAACGCGCGGATGCTGTCGATCTCAACAGTAAAACCACCTTTCACTTTGCCGTTAATGATACCGCTAACGGTTTCTGCATTTTGATAAGCTTTGCCCAGACTCACCCATGCTTCGTGGCGTTTAGCTTTCTCACGGGATAACAATGTTTCACCAAAGCCGTCTTCGATTGCATCTAGTGCAACGTCAATTTCGTCACCAACCTGGATTTCCAGTTCACCTCGTCCATCCCTGAACTGTTCCATGGGAATCGCTGATTCAGATTTTAGACCGGCATCAACCAGTACGACACCTTTACCGATAGAGACAACAACACCACGGACGATAGAACCAGGACGTGTTTGAATTTCTTTTAGGGATTCTGCAAAGAGTTGAGCAAAAGATTCTGTCATTTTAATGATCTTCAAGGGTTATCGTATAACTTCCATCTAGCCTCCCGCCGAATGGGGTTGTTTCATATGTCTCACCACCGATCCTTGGTAGCAAGGTTAATTAACGCTTTTTGCCTGCTAGTACAGGCTTATCAACGCCTCCCGTCTTAATACCCCCACAGGGATGGCTAAATTTTTTTTCGAATATAGGCCAATGACTCTGTGAACACCTGCTCAATAGACATCTTGGTTGCATCCAGTACCAAGGCGTCCGCTGCGGGGACCAAGGGCGCAACAGACCGATTGCGATCACGATTATCACGCTCTTGTATATCGACTAAAAGACGCTCAAAGTTAACATTAAACCCCTTTTCCTGCAACTGTAGAGTACGCCGCCGTGCACATTCTTCTACGCTAGCAGAGAGAAATATTTTAACAGGAGCATCCGGAAACACTACCGTACCCATATCACGACCATCAGCAATCAAGCCGGGTTTTTTGCGGAATTCCCGTTGGCGACGCAATAGTGCCTCACGGATCCGTGGAAATGTTGCTATTTGAGACGCTCTGTTACCTATGGCTTCAGTGCGGATTTCATTGCTGACATCCTCACCTTCTAGAATAACTTGCAATTGCTTGTTGTTTGAGACAAAGCAAACATCGAGATTTGCGGCAATGGGAACCAACGCTTCTTCGGTATTGATATCAAGTTGATGATGTGAAGCTGCCAGTGCTAAAACACGATAAATAGCACCAGAATCCAGTAAATGCCACTTTAGCAATTCAGCTAATGCGTTGCATAATGTGCCCTTACCCACTCCACTAGGTCCATCAACGGTTATCACCGGGACTATCACCGTCATTTTTTCTCTCCTATCACTGAACCTCATGTTAGCCCGATAGGGCTAACACCGGCGCGGCATTATACGCTTTATCGTTACTAAACGTTAACTCTATAGCTGTTTAAAAAAAATGTAGGAACCTATTAAAAATCTATTACGTTTCTTAATTAGACCTTTTGCATAACCTGCTAAGTGGTGTGAATTCGGTATTACACGGTACTAAAGCTTCATGTATTCGCATGTACACAGCGGCTACTGTAAGCTCTGACTTCACATAACGAACAACGGTTTTGCAAGAGATCTATTGATGCAAACGGCTGAAATACTGAAAATAATCAGGGAAAGTTTTGTTAACACAATGAGGATTTAGCAGAGTTATCGGGATATCCGATAGTGCCACCAGTGAAAAGCACATTGCTATACGATGGTCGTTATAGGTGTTTATTTCAGTAGAAATGAACTTTTCTGGCGGAGTAATACGGATGTAGTCTGTGTTTTCTTCTACTTTGGCACCTATTTTCCGTAGTTCTGTCGCCATCGCGGATAAACGATCCGTTTCTTTCATTCGCCAGTTATAAATATTACGTAGGGTAGTGGATCCCGTAGCAAACAATGCGGTAGTCGCGATAGTCATAGCGGCATCAGGTATTGGGTTCATATCCATATCGATACCGTGTAATTGGCCGCGGCAGCATTCAATATAATTTTCGCCCCACTTTATCGTTGCCCCCATTTTTTCCAGCACCTCGGCAAATTTGATGTCACCCTGTATGCTTTTTTTGCCAACACCCGTCACCCGGACCATGCCACCCTTAATCGCTGCGGCTGCTAAAAAATATGAAGCTGAAGAAGCATCCCCTTCCACATGATATTCCCCGGGCGAATGATAGTGCTGCCTACCCTTGATATAAAATTGTTGATAATTTTGTTGGTAAACGTCAACGCCGAAAATTTTCATTAAATGCAGCGTGATATCGATATAGGGCTTAGATACCATATCACCCTGAATCTGAATATGGGTATCTTGAGCTGCCATGGGAGCTGCTATCAATAATGCACTGAGGAACTGGCTGGAAATACTGCCATCAAGCGTCAAATTACCGCCACAAAAACCGCCCGTTAAGCGCAGTGGTGGATAATTGTTCTGTTCTAGATAGCCGATTTGTGCCCCCCCTGACGCAATGCGTCAACCAAATGTCCAATGGGTCTCTGTTTCATGCGTGTTTCACCGGTCAAAATAATCTCATTATTACCTAGGCACAGAACAGCGGTGAGAGGGCGCATCGCAGTACCTGCATTACCCAAAAAGAGTTGCGGAGTGTCGTTGGCAAAAGGTGCATGGTTGGCAAACAGCGCTCTGCCTAATCCATTAATTTCGCAGTGAGTCTTGTTAATAGCAAGCTGATAAGTGACACCCAGCGTTTTTAATGCTTTAAGCATGTGGTGAATATCATCGCTGTTTAACAAATTGTGGATCCGGGTCGTCCCCGTCGCCAATGCCGCCAATAGCAACACCCGGTTAGAGATGCTTTTCGAACCGGGTAAATTAAGAGTACCGTTAACCAAAGGGATAGGTCGTAGCGTTAAGGACTCATTCATGAGGACATTGCTCAAACTCAGACATAAAATTGACCAATGCTTTTACACCATCAAGTGGCATAGCGTTATAAATAGAAGCTCTCATCCCGCCAACTGCAGAATGGCCTTTTAATGCCTGTAAGCCTCGCTTTTTGGCTTTTTTTAGGAAAATTTCATCCAACATAGGATCAGTCAATTGGAAAGGCACATTCATCACTGAACGGTTATTCCCGGCAACCTTGTTACGATAAAGCTTGCTGTTATCAATGAATGAATACAACAAGTTAGCCTTAACCTTATTGCGTTTTTCCATCTCGGCAAGGCCGCCTTGTTCTTTTAGCCATTTAAATACCAAACTGGCGAGGTACCAGGCAAAAGTAGGGGGGTATTAAACATAGAGTTGTAATCGGTCAACGTTTTATAATTAAGAATAGAAGGGGTTAGCGGGTGTGCTGTGCCCAGTAAATCCTTACGTACAATCACGAGCGTTAATCCTGCGGGTCCAATATTTTTTTGCGCCCCGGCATAGATCACGCCATAGCGACTCACGTCTATCGGGCGAGAAAGCAACGATGAAGAAAAATCGGCAACCACAATTTTACCCGGAAAATTCGGTTGTTCATCGATGGTGATACCGTCGATGGTTTCATTCGGGCAATAGTGCACATAAGCGGCATCATCATGTAATGACCATTGACTCATAGGTTTAACACCATTTCGTCCATCGGTACATGTGGTAGTAATGTTAACTACCTTGGGTTTGCAATAACGAACTGCTTCTTTGATCGCGCTGTTCGCCCAAAAACCGCCATTAACATAATCGGCAGTTGTGTTGGTACCCAACAGATTAAGTGGAACTGCCGCAAATTGTCCCCTGGCTCCACCTTGACAAAACAGCACCTGATAATTACTGGGAATATTTAATAGCTCGCACAGATCTTTTTCAGACTCCTGAGCTAAAGCAAGAAATTCTTTACTACGATGGCTGATTTCCATCACAGAAGTGCCTAGATCCTGCCAGTTAGATAATTCTTTTGCCGCACGGTGCAACACCTCGGCAGGTAGCATCGCGGGTCCCGCGCTGAAATTATAAATTGTGGCCATTTTATCACCTGTTGGTTAACATTAATCACTACGCAGCAGCTTTAATACTGGCGTGACATCGGGCATCACACCATGCCAAAGTTTAAATGCATGTGCCGCTTGGCTAACTAGCATACCTAAACCATCGGTATAGTGTATTGCGCCATGCTTCGCGACCCAAGTGAGAAAGGGGGTCAAACCTGATTGATAGCACAAATCATAGCAACCTGTATCATTGGATATAATAGAGGCAGGCAATCTGGGCATGTCATTATTCATCGCCGAACCAGTGGCATTGATAATTAAATTAAATTTTTCTCCGGCTAATGCCATCATGTCCCATGCATCAACATGCTGTTTAAAATGTTCTCTGAGCTGTTGTGCACGACTAAAAGTGCGATTGGTGATAACGATATGGCAACCATACGAGAGTAAAGGCGGGATGATCCCACGAGCTGCGCCGCCAGCTCCGATCAATAGGATACGATCTTGTGTCTGGATTAAATTCAGCCTCACAAGATCACTCAATAAGCCCATGCCGTCGGTATTATCGCCAAGCCATCGTCCGTCGTCTAAACGCTTTAAAGTATTCACTGCACCCGCCAGTGCTGCTCTTTCAGTAAGCTGGTGGCATAGCTCATAGTGACAGCCCTGTTTATGGTGACGAAATAGCGCGTAGGCGCGTTCCTTAAACGGCATGGTAATATTAGCCCCTTGTGCACCAGCAGCAAAAAAAGCGGTCAACGTTGCTTCAAAATCAGCATGGGTCGCCAGTATCGCACTGTACTGCTGCGAAATACCGGTTTGTGCGGCAAAAAGCGCATGAATTTTAGGTGATTTACTGTGTTCGATAGGATTACCAAAAACTGCAAATTGCGGCATATTTTTTCTCTATGAAACCTTTTTGTGAGTCCATGAGGATCGCGAGCACCCGGTAACACAGAATTTGCAGCAGGTAGTAGGTTTTGCAAGAAGTCTACTGTTAGCTTAGCCCTGACGCACTTGTTTGCCGGTTAAGCTATCTCTGATTTCAGAAGGCTTTTCACGACCGCCAATCTGTCCGGATAACACAGGTAAAACTGTGCCAAATTGCATTTTAACTTCGCTCTCACTGCGGCAAGGTTGGCAACCACTTAAATTCGCACTGGTTGAAACCACCGGCTTACCATAATAAGTACAAAGCTGTTGCACTAGCGGATGATCAATCACCCTGACGGCGAGCGAGTTGAAGCGTCCGGTCAACCAACAAGGCGTCTCTGAACGAGCAGGGATCACCCAGGTGACGGCGCCTGGCCAGCTGGCAAAGACATTTTGCCGCTGTACCCTATTCAGTTGTGTATCATCCACATAAGGCCTTAACTGATCATAATTCGCTGCCACCAAAATCAATCCTTTTTCCCGAGGACGTCGTTTTAAGGCTAATAAGGCATCAACGGCCTTTTCGCTATCAGGATCACAGCCCAGGCCGAATACGGCTTCTGTCGGATAGGCAATCACTTCTTCACGTTGCAATGCTAACACTATGTTAGCCATATTTTTATTTATCACAGAGGCTTTTCTTATTTTCTACCCAGAGATAAAGATCGTTCACGGTATTAATATCAATGATATCTTCTTCATTCATATCAAGCTTCAGTTGCTCACTGATCATGATCACCATATCGATCAGTGCGATGGAATCTGCGTATAATTCATCAACCAGGTGCTTTTCACCACTGATATCCTGCTCGTCACATCCTAGACAAGCAACCAGGATTTGGCGGATGACGGCCTCGTACTCAGTTTTACCACTCTTCTTCATCCTTCGATCCCCAATCTTCTTCATTACTAGGCGCAGTACTCGACGTCATAATCTCCGACATCCAAGGTTTATACAAGGTCTTAAAGCCGAAGCTTTCCATGATTTTATCATCATCTTTAGCGGCATCTTGTGCCTTGAGTCTATCGTCAAGTTTTGCCTCAGAGATAACCTTTTCTTTAAAAGATTGCCTCAATATTCTTATCCTTTGCGGTTCTCGGTAAGACTCTTTAGCAGAATCTATAGCGGATTTTTTATAATCAGACTCAAACCGATAGAAAGCTTCTTTTAATCCCTGGGATCTAGCATCAAAATCATCAGGACGGGTGGCATTTTTATCAAGATCATCCATTAACGTTTTAATTCTATCCCTCAGTCGCAGAGGAGGCTTGCTTTCATTCGATGAAACCGAGCCTGAATCATAAAATACCCCACCAATAGACTCTATCATAGCTTTTCCTTCTCAGTCTTTACATCTGTGTCATTGTTTAATTGAGCAGCGTCAAATTTTGTTTGAAAAACCTCTCTCAGTTGTTGTAAAGCATTTTGTGAGAGTTGGCGGCATTCTGTCATCGCCTCATTGGCCAGTGATAAACCGGTAACGGCTTGTTCAAGAAATTCATCGGGAACAAATTCAGCAATGTGATCAGCGTATTTAATGACAAACCTGGTTTCTTCATGGTATTCAATGTTTATCGGTTTACTCCAAGTTTCATGAAGAAATTGCAACAATTGAGCATGTCTTTTTTTGGCATAGGTTGGCAGGATTAAATGTAATACAGGCGCATTATCAACCTGTTCTTTATCTAATTTATGCAACCATTCATCTACCAGAATAATCAGTAAATCAGGGTGGTCCAGTGCGTTGGACAACATTTCTTTGGCCCGTACTTGTAAAGTCGCGTTTAATTTATCACTTAAATTATGACTCGCATCAATATATTGCGTAATATGCTGTGCCGCAGTAATCACACCTTGTTGATAACCTTCAGCGTAGGCATTCTTTTGTATTTTTTCCGCGTCTACTGTCGCCTGCTTAAGGATTTTTTTTGCACGCCAAAAGGCTTCAGACAAGATATTTTTTGCCCGTTTTTGCCCAGTTACTTGTGCCCGTGTCAGTAATACGCCTTCATGTGCCGCTGAAGGAGAAAGTAAGGGAATATTTTTTAACATAGTGAATAGCCACAGTAATAAATTTGGTTAATATTTTTATTCATATTTTGTCTTAGAGACTATTCGAAATCATGCACGTAAACAGGTTTCTACTGCACCGGTCACTTTTTTGGTCAGGGCGGATATCAGTGAAACGTCAAAATTATATTCACCAAGTTCTTTTTGCAATTGAGCAAGCTCATCGGTGCTTATCCTAGGATTGGCTATTTTTGCTAAAATTTCATTTCTTCTATCAGAAAAATCTACCGCATTGGTAGCATAAGACTGAACCATACGATCTTCCAGCGAGACTATTGGGTTGTTATCTGGCGTAATATCATTAGCAACAGCCGCCATACCTTTAATATTTTCTAGTGAATTCATGATTACCTCTATGGATTGAAAGATAAAAAAAGAAAGCAGGGCAGTCCCCTGCCTTTCTGTTAACGGAAGTTACCCACAATACTCATATCAATATCTTTCAGTGCTTTTATCGTATTAGATTGCGCATTTCTGATGATGGTATAGGTACTGAGTTTTTGTTGATAGTCAGCCAGATGTGATGGTGAATCTATGTTTCCCGGTTTTTTTAATTCATCTAAAGCTTTTTTATATTTAGCTTGAGCAGAAATTACACTAGCATTAAAATCTGTAGATACGTCTGCTAAATAACTTTTGCCTCCGTTATTGAAATGTTCTACAATTTCATTGACATCCTTAATATATTCATTTTTAACTGGTGTGGGTGCAGTAGTTGACATTTTATTTTTCCTCAAATTTATAAAGGTTTAGGAAAGTACCAGTAACCAGGAGCAACCTTTATATAACCCTGATCACCGTATTTAAATGATTTGCCTTTGAGCCAATCATCTTTTAATTCAACGGAAAATTGCACATAGTGTTCGCCCCAGGTTTGCATATAATCGGTGACAAAACTACGCAGTTGTTGTAATTGACCATCATCCAGTGACCCTTGAATAATAAAGGTGACACTGCCGCTGTTATCATTGCGGGTATAAGGAATGGCCATTTTTTTAATCCCCGCTTCGGCCTGATAAGCGACTTCTGTATCACTTATCACTAGCAATTGACTTTGCTAGGCATAGGGAATTTGTTGATTCAAATTCTTTATAAGCTGTGCCCGCTGTTGATCATTAAGCTGACTGCGCTCTTCACTGATTAATATTACGGGTGATTGAGGTGTTTCTATTCTGATGCGATGGTATTTTACCGTCGGCCAATTTTCAGTTAACCATAATCCAATGCGTTGTTCTTCACTTTGCAAACTTAGCACTCTGACTGGCTTAGAAAAATGAAGACGTATCAAAGATTGCCGTGCCCATGCCACTTCTTTTTCATTATTTGCCAGAATATAAATCCAACCATCATGACCGTGAAAGATATGATATTTTCCTTCGTTATCACCGAGCAAGGATGAAAGTTCACCGCTTTGTTTTTGCTTACTGTCTCGATAGTCAAAATTAGCCACAATGATTGCCGAAATTAATGTTACTGCGCTTAAAGAGCACCAAAGAGCGGCTCGGGATTTTTTTGCTAATGGCAAGGGCGTTGTTTTTTCTTTTTCTTTTCCCGGATAAAGCAGAATTTCTTCTGCCCATTCACTGTTTATTTCTTTGACCGCAAAAACGACTTCGCCAACGGTGATTATTTGGTTAAAGAGTATCGACGCTGCCTTATTTTTTTCGCTATCGTCTTCATTATTTAGTTCACGTAATAATACGTTGGCTGGCGTTTGGTCATCAATGTTAATTTCAAAATTACTGCCTGCTGAAGTAACCGGAATAAAAATAGTATTTTCAGGAAAAATGGGTAAATGCTGTTGTGTTAACACTTCATTTTCTTTAGCCACAATAAATAATGTTTTACCGCTCGCTAGATCGAATTCACAGCCCTTTAACATACCATTGAGCAAACGAATAACGATCTGTGCTGCTGTGGTTTCTTTTTTTATTTCTCTATGCATAATCGCTTATTACTTTTTTTAGCAATCCAATGTGAAGTCTAGCCGTGTCAATATAATAATGAGAGATTAACAAATGGCGCTTGTCACATCCTGATAAGAATCTCATCAATTATCCTGATGACCATCATGTTTTATTTTATTTGTTATAATGTGTCCATACACGACGAGCATAACGCATTCTCAGATCACGACGAGATTTATGTAATCCCGCGTTATAAGCACCGACCGCTTCCCAAGAATATCCGTAAATTTTCATCATATCAGAGAGTATTGAGGCACCGACAAGCACCGACAAACAGGGGTCTGCTTTCATCTTTTTTGCATCAATGCCAAGTTTACGTAACCGTGGAAAGTGGCTACTGTTAATTTGCATCAATCCAACGTCATAACTGCCATTATTATTGCGACCAACTGCATTGGGTTTCATTCCTGACTCTACTTGCGCAATGGCCTTAAGCAATTTTGCTTCAATACCAAAACTTTTTTCTGCTTGCTGCCAACAACTTGCTTGTGCCAATGGACTGAATATAAGCAGGATGAGTGTATTTAAATAGACAAATATTTTCATATTGATATTTCCTTTAGCTAGCTATATTTAATTGAGTAACAGTGTTGTTGTGTCGTAATGGACTATAAAAACATTTTTCTTTAACTGGAGTTGATAATTTTTTATATTTCAAAGAAAGTGACGCATTTTTTGCTGCTGTTGAAATATCACTCATGAAATAATTCTGCATAAAATAATCGTGCACAGTTTTTTGCGTACCATGATTATGTTCTCTCGGCGAATTCACATAGTGATAATTATCTAATAAAATACCTTGGTTTTCAGCGGATGCTTTCGTTTTTTCGGCTAATTCAATGGCTTCGATATAATGCTCTTCTTTTGCCAGAATAACCGCCAAAAAACTTTGTAATGTGGCATGTTGTGGTGCCTGTTCAATCAATTTTCTTTTGCCTATGCGAATAGCAGCAGTAGCATCACCATTGATAAAGTTTAATAGCATTTTAAGAATGCCAGAAGCTACCCTTGTCGGTAATAATTTCAAACTGATATGTACCGCATCAAGCGCTTCTTTTATACGCCCCACAAGCAGTAAATGCCAGGCATGATAATAATGAATTGCCGCATTCGATGGTGCGAGTGATGTCGCCTGTTGAAATAAAATATCAGCAACACAATGTTCTTTATTTATACTATTTAGTATCGCTAATAGGGATAAGGCTAGAGCATTATCTGGCTCTTTCGACAAGGCTTTTATTACCGTCCTTTTTGCTTCCATTTGCGCATGTTTTTTATCGAATAAACCTAAATTTGCCATTGCCAAATAACATTCAGCGATACTGGTTAATAAAAGTGGATGGTTTGGATCTTTATCCAAACATTGCAAAAATTGTGATAAAGCTTTTTTCACACTCGAAGGCGTATAACAATCAAGTTGATGGCGTCCATTAAGGTAAGCAATGGCAGTATCTGATTCTTTCATGAGTGAAACCGCATTTTTTCCGTTAATTAAACAAGGGATATAACGCGGTAGAAAATCGTCGATCAGGCATTGCAAACTAAGACAACTAAAATTAATGTTCTCATCAAGCGTGAAACTTTCTCGGTGAACGATATAATGATCTCGAGTACGTACTAATTCAATACGTAGCGAAGGTTTAATACTATGGGTTATCATCATACCCGCGAGATAATAATCAGGCTGGGTTTTATCCAATAAAGTGACAATATCATCATAATCTTTACAACTGCTGGTCAATGTTGAAGGCAAAATATTTAGCCCTCGTGCCGCATATTTTGATAACGCCTGTATTAAAAAGTCGTGCATCACTGATGAATGAGTAGGGTTATCCATTTTGAAAGGCAATACGGCGAGCACACTTTTTGATTCACGTTCATTCACTGGCGAGACGTGGGTGACTGGGCATGTAAAACGGTAGCCTTTACCATAAATAGTATCAATATAGCGATTGTTTTTATTTTCCTTCAGTAAGCGTCGTAATACATAGACACAACGTGTCAATGATTCTTCAGCAACAGCATCACCTCCCCACACTTTTTCTAATATTTCATCTTTAGAAATAAGTACACCGGCGGAGTTAAGCAAGAGTATTAACACCCCAAGTTCTTTAGGTGGCAGACTGGTTTCTTTATCCTGGTAATAAAGAATTCCATCCATTCTTAAAGTAAATTCACCAAAAATATATTGTTCAACGTCAGATAATATTTTATTCATTAGATACTAATCTCTTAGTTTAATTAGCCTAAATTTTCTGTGTTACTTCCATTAATAAGGTGGTTAATGCAAGTAGATACGTTTGTTTAATAGATCACTGTGTTTATAAAAAGAAACGCAGTTTCTACGATTAAATAACGGCTAGGACAAAATAATCGTTTTATATAAACAAAACTATCTCAATATGACTATAATTTATCTTTAATAAGATAGGTACAAACAATGGCGGTCATATTAATCTATTCTTGGTAAAAAAATGTATAGCACTTGTAAAAGTGCCGAAATTAGCAATTTTTTCGTAATAGAGGAGGAAAGGTATTTTTTACTGATGTAGAGATAAGAGCCTGTATTAGCTCGGCCAAAGGTGTTGCACCAATAATTGAACCTTACGTTTGCCACGAAATTCATTAACGTCGAGTTTGTAAGCCAAATGAACGTCAAGCACAGTATTATTGGGCCATATCTTAGGATCAATATTAAAGGCGATGCCATCCAGTAAGGGGCCACCGGTTAGCGGTTGCAAATTTAACTTTAAATGGCATTCACCTACTAGCCGCTGTTGTAGAATGCGAAATTTACCATCAAAAGTGGGTTCCGGAAAAGCTTGTCCCCAAGGCCCCCTGCTTGCAATAATTCCGCTATTTCCAGTGATAATTCGCCTGCGCTCAGCTCCCCATCGGACCAAATAATCCCTTCAAGCTGTGAGGCATCCAATGTTTCGCCGACGAGATCGGCAAAGCATTGTCGAAATTGCTCAAATTTATCTTGCTGTAACGACAGCCCTGCCGCCATCGCGTGGCCGCCAAATTTTAATATGAGCCCTGGATTTTTTGCATCCAGGCGCTCCAATACATCGCGTAGATGTAAACCGGCAATAGATCGCCCCGAGCCTTTCAATATCCCCTCTCCTGCGGGGGCAAAAGCGATGACTGGCCGATGAAAACGTTCTTTAATGCGTGATGCGAGAATACCTACCACCCCCTGATGCCATTCTTGGTGATACATAGCAATGCCATAGGGCAACACGTTGCTGTTGTATTCCAGTTGATCACAGAGTTGCAACGCTTCTGCCTGCATACCTCGTTCAATCTCACGTCTGGTTTGATTAAGCGCATCAAGATCCTGAGCCAGTGTTCGTGCTTCTTCTTGGTCGTCACTCAGTAACAATGCCACACCAATCGACATATCATCCAGGCGTCCCGCTGCATTGAGCCGAGGAGCAATGAAGAATCCCAGGTCACTGGCAACCAATTGTTGTGCATCACGTTTAGCAACGTCCAATAAGGCACAGATACCGGGGCGACATTTCCCTGCCTTGATACGGTTCAAACCCTGATGTACCAAAATACGGTTATTGCTATCCAGCGGCACCACATCAGCGACGGTGCCTAAAGCGACAAGATCCAGCAGCTCGGCCAGATTCGGTTTCAGCAATGCCTGTTGCGCAAACCAACCGCTATCTTGCAAACGAGCGCGCAATGCTAGCATGAGGTAAAACGTTACCCCGACTCCAGCGAGGGATTTAGAAGGGAAAGCACAATCGGCAAGATTAGGATTAATGATGGCGTCGGCAGCGGGCAAAACATCCCCAGGTAGATGGTGATCGGTCACCAGAACCTGTATTCCTTTTTGATGAGCGAGATCGACACCGGCGTGAGAGGAAATACCATTGTCTACCGTGATAATCAATTCTGCACCTCGGACAGCAACTTGCTCGACCACCTCAGGGCTAAGACCATAACCATCGTCGAAACGGTTAGGCACCAAATATTGCACGTTATTCGCACCCATGCTGCGCAGCGCCAGTACCGCCAGCGCAGTGCTGGTAGCGCCATCGGCATCAAAATCTCCAACGACCATTATCTGCCGCTGTTCAGTCATTGCCTGCTGCAGCAGATTAACCGCTGTGTCAATACCTGCTAGTTGTTGCCATACCAGTAGGCTTTTTACACCCCGTTCTAACTCTTGTGCATCTTTAACCCCCCGCGCCGCATACAGGCGGCGCAGTAGCGGGTGCAATTGCAACGGCAGTTTATATTGAGGTGTCATTTCACGACGACGTAGCTGGGTTTTGATTATCACTGACCACCGTACCTACAAATATCTATTGAGAACCTATTCGAAATTTCTTGTGCTCGCCGTGTTTTAGTCACGTAATTCGTCGAAAACACGCTCAAAATGCTCCTTGACGCCCTTTTATTGTACAAAAAGTAAACTTGGCCTTTCGCTCAGTTTTCCCTCTTCTGAGCAACGCGAAAAAAATTTGGAACAGGCTCTAAGATTGCATTTGTTCCATGATAAATGGAATAGCATAAAATAGGTAACAAACAGGGATAAGATTTTTGCGAGCTGTATCGAAAAAAATCATTTATGTCATCTATTTTATGCATATTAGATAACAAATTGACTTTATTCCCGGTATACAGGCAGGAATGTGCTGACTTGTGGCCAGAGCAAGGAGAAAGCCGTTGGAACATAAGAAAGATCTTACTATGAAAAAAGTTGCCGAAATAGCAGGCGTTTCAACTGCAACCGTGTCGCGGACATTGACATACCCAGAAAAAGTTTCCATTTTTACCCGGCGCAAAGTGGAGGAGGCAGTTGTCACCGTGGGTTATTATCCTCATACCTTATGCCGTAATGTTAACCATCATGAATCCCATAATATTTTGGTTATCGTACCAGATATCAGCGATCCATTTTTTGCTGATATTATTCAGGGCATAAAGAAAACGGCCGTCGATCATGCTTATTTAGTGATCATCGTAGATTGCGCACAACAAATTCAGCAGGAACAAACGTTTATCGATCTGATTGTTACCAAGCAGATTGATGGCATGTTACTTTTGGGCTCCAATTTGCCTTTTAACATTGGTAAAGAGCAGCAACGGAATTTTCCGCCAATGATCATGGTGAATGAGTTTGTTCCGGAACTGGAATTGTCCACGGTACATATCGATAATCTCAGTGCTGCCTTTCAAACCGTTGACTACTTACATAGCCAGTTGGACCATCATCGTATTGCCTGTATTGCCGCGCAAGAGTGTATTCCACTTAGTTGTTACCGTCTGCAAGGTTATATTCAAGCACTTCACCGTAACAGTATTACAATAAGAAATGAGTACATCGTTCGTGCTGATCGCAGCTACGAGGCAGGAGCCAAAGCATTCGCCACGCTGATGACATTACCTCATTCACCTACAGCAATATTTTGTTACAACGATATTATGGCCATTGGCGCAATTTGGCAGGCAAAAAAACTGGGATTACAGATCCCACAAGACGTTTCACTAGTAGGATTCGATAACCTGGAATTATCACAATATTGCGATCCCCCATTAACCACAGTGGCACAGCCTTGCTATCAAATTGGTCAGAAAGCCATGTTGTTACTGCTTGAACAGCTTAGCGGCCAGCGGATGAAAACGGGTTCTTATCTGCTAGATTACGAATTAATCATTCGTAAAAGCACATCTAGGCCCAGATGCTAACCTTGGTAACAGCAAATAGGTGGTATAGCTGCGCAATTTAATTTTGATTGCCTAACGGATACATTGAGGAGTAAATATACGGAATGGCTCATATTTGTGTGCTAATCAAAATTAAATTGCGTAGCTGTATAGCCTACACAAGGCTTAATCCGAAACTGTGCGAATTTGGCGTATCTAAACGGCGAAGCCGTCTCTCAAAAGTCGGTTATACCGAACTAAGAATCTGTTCCAAATCTTCTTGAGTGACGCTCAGACGAAGAAAAAACGGGCGAAAACGCGCAGTTTATTTTTTGTATAATAAGAGGGAATCAATGAGCATTTTAAGCGCATTTTTGACGAATTACTTGACCAAAATACGGCGAGCACAAAAGATTTCGAACAGGCTCTTAGAGCCTTATTACCTAACAAAGAAACCTTTGCTCGGTAAGCAACAGCAATATTGACGTATAATGACACAAATGATGGGTTAAAATGAAAAGGCAACTTACTCATAATAAATGAAAAATCGTGTTTTATTGCTTATTATATAAATAAAATATTATTTAATAGATTATTTTTTAAAGTGTTGTCTTTATTTTTAGTGCAGTGTTGATCACTACCAGCATAATAATCGTAAAAAGCAAATTGTTTTTCATATCGGTATCTCAAAAATAATTGTAGCGCTAATATTACATCCGATAAAATTATATGATCCCAATGCGTTATATATCGATGGTGATTTTTCAAAAATTAATGATCTTTAATTGACATTGGAATTTTAACAGTTCCACTTTTCATCATTAATAAGTAAGCTTACCAACACACCAGTAGCGTTGTTGTGAGACGGTGCTACCATTTAATCAAAGCAAAAGGAACGCTCGGATGTCGATTCCCCTTACTTGGCACGATGTTATTGGCCAGGAAAAACAACAGTCTTACTTTCAGAAAACGCTCAGCTACGTAGCAGAGCAACGCGATGCGGGTAAAGTCGTCTATCCTGAGCAGCAAGATGTATTCAATGCCTTTCGTTTTACTGCCCTGATGGAAGTCAAAGCGGTTATCCTCGGGCAAGATCCTTACCATGGAGCAAATCAAGCACATGGCCTATCATTTTCCGTGCTACCTGGCGTGCCTATTCCCCCTCACTGATGAATATGTATAAAGAATTGAAGGCAGATATTCCGGGTTTTATATACCCTAATCACGGCTATTTACAAAGCTGGGCGCAACAAGGTGTGCTACTGTTGAATACGGTATTGACAGTTGAAGCAGGTAAAGCACATTCTCATGCAAATCTTGGCTGGGAAACTTTTACTGACCGGGTCATCGCTGCATTGAATACATATCGAGAAGGCATAATTTTTTTGTTGTGGGGATCTCATGCACAAAAAAAAGGACGGATGATTGATACAAAACGTCATTTTATTCTGCAAGCGGCTCATCCATCCCCCTTATCTGCCCATCGGGGGTTTTTCGGCTGTCAGCATTTTTCGAAAACGAACCAACTGTTGCAAGAGCATAATTTGGTGCCGATAGACTGGCAGCCAGGACTGCTAGCGTAGATTGACACCACAAAAAAGGCACTGTTGAAAAAAGTGCCTTAATGATCACGGAAAAAATGTTAACTTTCTGCTTTGCCCTTGGATACCTCGACCATCGCTGGACGTAATAAGCGGCCATTGAGTTTATAACCCTTTTGCATCATCTTGATGACATAGTTCGGCTGAACTTCATCAGATTCAGACAATTTCATCGCTTGATGACACTCCGGGTTAAACGGCACCTGAATATCTGCAACAATTTCAATACCAAATTTACCTACAGTGTCCAGTAAAGATTTCAGCGTCAATTCGAGCCCTTCGATCATGGGTAAGAGTTCAGTATTCGATCTCTCTACCAGTGACAATGCTTTTTCCAAACTGTCAATCACCGGCAATAATTCGCCTGAAAATTTTTCTAGCCCAAATTTTCTAGCTTTTTCGACATCATTTTTGGCACGACGACGGATATTTTCGATTTCAGCTTCTTTGCGGGGCAAACTTTCACGTTCTCTCTTCTCGGCAGCCGCCAATGCCGTTTCTAGCTTGGCAATTTGGGCTTCTAGTTCAGTAACACGTTGGTCCACAGTATCATCGGTCTGTAATGTTTCGCTTGCTTGCTGCTCAACTGTCTGTTTATTTTCTTCTGCCAACGTTTTATCGATAGACGTTTTCTGTTCTTTATTGTCATTCTTCATAGATATCTCCGCGTTTTAGCATTAATCTCGCAAGTTGGTCTATTATGGGGATCAAAACGGTGGATTCAAGGGAATTGGTCACAATGTTGAAAGAAGGAAACATCCCTGTGAGGAAAGCGGCGGTAATGACGAAAAAATTTAACTGTATTGGTATTGTTGGGCACCCACGCCACCAGACTGCGCTAGACACACACAAGATGCTATGCCATTGGCTCAAGTCCGAGGGCTACGAGGTTATCGTTGAAGAACAAATTGCCAAGGATCTCGCTTTAAGCAATACCACTGTGGGTAGCTTAACAGATATTGGTAAAAATGCGGATTTGGCGGTTGTGGTTGGTGGTGACGGTAATATGCTCTGTTCTGCTCGAGTACTGGCCAAACATGATATCAAAGTGATCGGCGTTAACCGAGGTAACTTTGGTTTTTTAACCGATTTGGATCCAGATACTGCTCAGCAGCAGCTTGCTGAGGTACTAGCAGGTGAATACTTAAGTGAACAGCGTTTTCTATTAGAGGTCAAAGTTCTCCATGCCAACCATCACAAAAAGCCCAGCACAGCGATCAACGAAGTCGTGTTACATTCTCGCAAAAGGGTACAGATGATTGAATTCGAAGTTTATATTGACAATTATTTCGCCTTCTCGCAACGTTCTGATGGACTGATTATCGCCACGCCAACGGGATCTACGGCTTACTCACTTTCTGCCGGCGGCCCCATTCTAACATCAACCCTCGATGCTATCGTATTGGTGCCAATGTTTCCACATACCTTATCGGCAAGGCCACTGGTCATCAAAAGTAGCAGCACTATCCGTTTAAAAGTTTCCCGTAATGACTTAGAAATCACTTGTGACAGCCAGATTGCTCTGCCCATTCGGAAAGGTGAAGAGATAGAGATCAGCCGCAGTAAATGTCACCTTGATCTCATTCATCCCAAAAATTACAGTTATTTTAATACGTTAAGTACCAAATTAAGTTGGTCAAAAAAATTATTCTAAAAAAGTGCAAGCAATACTTTACTGTCGATAAAAACGGGTTATACTGTTAATAAATACAGCATTGTATTTATTAACAGGAGATTTGCCGTGCTAGCTCAACTAACTATCCATAACTTTGCTATCGTGCGTGAGTTGGAAATTGATTTTCAACCTGGAATGACCGCCATTACTGGAGAAACCGGCGCAGGTAAATCCATAGCCATTGATGCCTTGGGTTTGTGCTTAGGGTCTCGTTCAGAAGGAAATATGGCACGTTTAGGGACATCACGTGCCAATATTTGCGCACGTTTTTCACTGATAGACACTCTTTCCGCCCGCCAGTGGCTGAAAGATCACCATTTGGATGACAGTGATGAATGTCTGCTACGCCGTGTTATCGGTGCCGATGGTCGCTCACGAGGTTTTATCAATGGGACAGCTGTGCCACTTTCTCAGTTACGTGAGTTAGGCCAATTATTAATTCAGATCCACGGTCAAAACGCACATCAGTTGTTACTAAAATCTGCACACCAAAAACGGTTACTTGATGCATACGCTAATCAACACGTATTGTTAGCAAAAATGCAAAACGCTTATCAGACTTGGCATCAGAGTCGTCAGGCACTGGCACTATATCAGCAACAGATACTTGAACTTAATTCACGTCAGCAACTGTTGCAATACTACCTCCAAGAGCTCGATGCCCTTGCCCCTAAAGTAGGGAAATATGAGCAAATAGATGCGGAATACAAACGTTTAGCTAATAGAGGTCAATTGTTGTCGATTAGCCAACAGGTTCTTCAATCACTCTCCGATGGTGAACAACAGGATATTCTTAGCCAACTCCATAGCGTCAAACAACAAATCGTAGAGTTAGCGAACATAGATGATAAACTCAATAACTTTCCTACTATGCTCGAAGACGCTTTAATTCAGATCGATGAAGTCAGCATTGAACTGAGAAATTATGTTGCCCAATTGGACAACGAACCAGGCCGTTTGCATGAACTGGAACAGCAGTTAGCGCTTCATCTTGATTTAGCGCGGAAACATCATATTGCTCCTGAAGCATTGCCCCAATTTTATCAACAACTCTTGGCAGAACAACAACTACTTGCACAACAGGAAAATGATCATCAACAACTTAGCCAAAGCGTGCAAACTCATTATCAACACGCTTTGGAGATAGCTGATCAACTACATCGTAAACGCCAATATTATGCACAAGAACTGGCGACTTTACTTACTGAAAGTATGAATCAGCTTGCTATGCCTCATGGTCAATTTACTATAGCTACATTCTTTGAACCAGAGTCCCTCAGCGCTGATGGAGCGAGTCGCATTGAATTTTGCGTTACCACGAATCCAGGTCAGCCATCACAGCCTCTAGTTAAAATTACCTCGGGTGGCGAACTTTCACGTATCGCGTTAGCCATTCAAGTGATCACTGCTCGCAAAATGGATACTCCCGCATTAATTTTTGATGAAGTTGATGTTGGTATTAGTGGCCGAACTGCTGCCATTGTTGGTCGCTTACTGCGCCAATTAGGGGAATCAACTCAGGTAATGTGTGTGACTCATCTTCCACAAGTTGCAGGTTGTGGTCATCAACATTTTTTTGTTAGCAAGCAAACTGATGGCAATGAAGTAGAAACTCACATGTATCGGCTTGATAAAAAAAGCCGATTGCAAGAATTGGCACGTCTTCTTGGTGGGGGCGAGATCACAAAAAACACACTGGCCAATGCAAAAGAGCTGCTGACTGCATAGCACTAAAAGTGCAGTCGTTACCTTAATTGACGAAGGGAACGCAGGTCTGCCACTTTTACCAGTCACATAGCCAACAGTTGATTAATGTGGGCAAAATTTGTTCTGGTCAATTAATTTTTGACACAAATTCAAGGGCTTTATACCGCTTGATATAGCTGTGCACTTTAACTTTAATTATAATATAAAAAATAATCCAAATGAGCTAAAGATGAGTTATTCCGTTGATTTTCGGCGTAACGTCCTCAGTGTTCGAGAGCAGGAAGGACTGAAAGCCCTTCTTCTGGAATATCAAGTGAGGCTAATTTTACGTTACGATTAACTATCCGGTTCTTTCTCAACGTGGTGACCCCAATCCAGCCAGGAGAACGAATGGCGTTGAGATTATCTAAACTTGACCACGCATCCATCACCACCGCTTCAGGGCTTATGCCCTTCGCTTTTGCCAGTTTGAGCATGTCGCAAAAATGCGAGCTTTTTGTTTTTCCGGCGGTCTCTTTGTCGTCAATTCGGTAGTCAATAGGCACTGACTCTCCCGTTTCAAGACCCTGCCACAGCAGATTAACCAAACCAATACCGGCTATAACACCCTGTTCATTACCAGAATATTGATAATGAAACAGCTCTATCTTCTTACTCCGTTTTTTTGCTAGCACAGTATCAGCCGCAATCACTAAACAAGGCGCTCCACGCTCAATCGAGGGCGCGACAAGTTGACACAACTCTTTGGGACGAAAACAGCGGCTCTTTAACCTGCGAATTACGCTATCATGGGATACCCTTGACGGGCTCACTTCTGACAACACCAGACTAGAATATCTCACACGACTCGCTTGTAAAAATGCTTTATATACCCGTGATCAATGAAGATGCTTGATTTTGAAGTCGATAAGGATCATGCTCATAGCCATGAAAATAGAGCTGACTGCTGACCAGAAAATTACCCTCGAAGCCCAACATCGTCAAAGCCATGACCGCCGTGTCTGTGACAGGATCCGGTGTGTTTTGTTGTCCGCAGACGGCTGGACTCCCCCTATGATTGCTCACTCACAGCTCATTAATGAAACCACGGTGCGGCGCCACCTTACAGACTATCATAAACTCAACAAGCTCAAGCCTGAAAATGGCGGCTCCGATGGCTATCTCAATGCGGAACAGACCACGTCGCTGGTTGAACATCTCACCCAGCAGCTCTACCACCACAATCACCAAATTGTGGCCTATATCGCTGGACGCTGGAACATCACCTTTACCGTATCAGGTCTGTATAAAGGGTTGAAGCAGCATGGCTTTAGCTATAAAAAGCCGAAAGGTGTTCCGCATAAATTTGCCGTTGAGAAACAGCCGCAATTTATAAAGACCTACAGCGAATTGAAAGACGCCGCGGGTAATGACCCCATACTGTTTATTGATGCCGTTCATCCGACACAAGCCACCAAAATAAGCTACGGCTGGATACGAAAAGGCCAGGATAAAACGATAGAGACCACCGGGAGCAGAACGCGGTTGAATATCATGGGAGCCTTGAACATCCAGAATGTGGCTAACCCCATAATCCGTGATGATGAGACGATTAACAGCGAAAATGTGGTTCACTTCCTGTCTGCCATTCGCGCGCATTATCCCATCACGACAACGGCACATGTGATCCTCGAGGGTGCAGGCTATCACCGTTCACAGCTTGTGCAAGACGCCGCGCTTACGTTGAATATCCAGCTTCATTACCTTCCGCCGTATAGCCCGAATCTAAACCCGATAGAGCGATTGTGGAAGGTGATGAATGAGCAAACACGAAACAATAGATATTACCCATCTAAACAGAGTTTTAAGAACGATATCTTAAACTTCTTTGAAGTGAAGCTACCACAAATGGCAAGTTCTCTGGTATCTCGCTTAAACGATAATTTCCAGGCGCTAAATCCTGCATCTTGATTTCACTTGGGTATATACCCATCGCCATTAAAACCACTGGAAAATTTGCTCAACTAGATTAAAAATAAGGTCATGAAAATAAACTCACTGACAGCCTCTCAAAAACAAGATTTGGAACGCCTTCATCGTTACGAACACGATGGCCGTGTTCGAGATCGAATCAAAGCCGTGTTGTTGAAAAATGAAGGCTGGAATAACAAAGCGCTTGCCCAAGCATTACGTATTCATGAAGAAACAGTGAGGCAACATGTAACAGATTGGCTTTCAGACGAAAAATTAAAGCCTGAAAATGGCGGCTCGTATAGTAAGTTGAGCGTGCATGAATCTTTATTGCTTGAAAAACACATTGAAAGCACGACTTATAGCCGTGTCATCGATATCTGTGCTTATGTGGAAACCCAATTTGGCGTCTGTTACACCGTATCTGGCATGACAAAATGGCTGCAAGCGCATTGTTTTAGCTATAAGCAGCCCAAAGCGACGCCGGTTAAAGTGGATGTTGCTCAGCAAGAAGCGTTTATCGCGTCTTATTTCACTTTGCTAGAGAGTGCTCTTAAGAATGAACCGATTGTTTTTATGGATTCAGCCCCTCCAACGATGGCCACCAAAGTGGTCTGCGGTTGGATAAGGAAAGGCAAAGATAAGCCGCTGGTCAAAACAGGGGCAAAAACACGGGTTAATGTCATGGGAGCCATTGAATTGAGCACCATGAAGGTGGTCAGTGCCCGTCCTGAGCAGGTGAATTCAGAAACCACCGTCGCTTTTTTTGAGCAGCTCAAAGCTGCTTATCCTGATGCACAAAAGATACACATTATTTTAGATAATTCTGGCTATCATTGCCGTCAGCGAGTCAAAGACGCCGCATTAGAGAAGGCTATCGTACTCCATTATTTACCCCCTTATAGCCCTAATCTTAATCCCATCGAGCGATTATGGAAGGTCATGAACGAGCGTGTCAGAAACAACCGATTTTTCTCTTCAGCCAAAGAGTTTCGTGGGGCTATAGCCGAATTTTTTGATAGTACATTGGCAAAAATTGCTCCCTTTCTCAGGGGCAGAATTAACGATAATTTCCAAACCATCTAATCCAGACCTTCAAGTTGAATGAGTAGATACCACAAGTTTGTTTGATTTCCCGATGATAAACTTCAACAGACCAACGGGCCTCGGTGACAGCCTTCATCTGTTCCCGGGTGGGGTTCTCTTTGTTCGTTGCAACATAATCAATGCGACCGTGTTTGGTCACAAACTTGAAGACTGTCACCCAACCATCGCCCCGCAGGTGTACTGAAAGCCCTTCTTCTGGAATATCAAGTGAGGCTAATGTGACGTTGCGATTAACTATCCGGTTCTTTCTCAAGGTGGTGACCCCAATCCAGCCAGGAGAACGAACGGCGTTGAGATTATCTAAACTTGAATACCGAATACCACGCATCCATTACCACCGCTTCAGGGCTATACCCCTCGCTTTTGCCAGTTTGAGCATGTCGCAAAAATGCGAGTTTTTTGTTTTTCCGTCGGTCTCTTTGTCGTCAATTCGGTAGTCAATAGGCACTGACTCTCCCTTTTTAAGACCCTGCCACAACAGATTAACCAAACCAATACCGGCTATCGCATCATGTTCATTACCAGAATGGTGATAATGAACTCGCTCTATCTTCTTACTCCGTTTTTTGGCTAGCACTCTATCATCCGCAATCAGAAAACAAGGTGCTTCCCGGTCTATCGAGGGGGCGACAAGTTGCCACAACTCTTTGGGACGAAAACACCGGCTCTTTAACCACCGGCTTACGCTATCATGCGATCCCTCGACGGGCTCACTTCTGACAACGCTAGACCAGAATATCTGACACTACTCGCTTGTAAAAATGCTTTATAAAGGTCTTTCGTACAGGGATAGTCTGACATCTCATTACCATTCTTATCTTTTTTCCTACTCTCCTTTGACCATCATTTATTACAGTGCGAAACTCGTGTCAGTGAAGGGAGAGTATACGCTTTTTTTGGTAAGATAAACCGGTTCAGTTAATCTTGGTTCAAATATTGGTTTTCTCCCCACTAAAATGGACTATAAAAGCATGAAAATAGGTTATGCTCGTGTTTCAACGAAAGAGCAATAGGTGTCCATGCAGGTTGATGCACTGAAACAGGCGGGTTGCACGCAAATAGTTGAAGAAATAGCAAGTGGTGCAAAAACAGCAAGACCTGTTCTTGATGAAATCATGAGAAATTTAAGAGAAGAAGACACCTTGGTTGTATGGAAGTTGGATCGCTTAGGCAGAAATTTGGCACACCTGATTCATCTTACTACCCAGCTTCTCGAAAAAAAAGTGGGCTTAATCAGCTTAAATGATCCGATTGATACCACCACCGCGCAGGGTCGATTGATTTTTGGTATTTTTGCCTCATTGGCTGAATTTGAACGTGAACTTATCAGAGAGCGTACGCAGGCGGGATTAAAGTCAGCACGCGCGCGTGGGCGAAAGGGGGGGCGCCCTAAAGGAATGAACCCAACGGCAATAGAAAAAGCGGCTATCGCTGAAGCACTTTATAAAAATGGGACTATCCCAGTTAAAAAAATTGCTGAACAATTAGCCATTTCAAAAACGACGTTGTATTTGTACTTACGATCCAGAGGGGTTGTTATTGGTGAAAAAACAGAGCGGGTTGTTACACGTTGAGCATTCTCTCTAGTAGGCCTTGGTAAGGTAAAGAAAAATCATCATGTAAATGGCATTGAGATAAATTTTCGTTATTAAAAAATAGTTAATTCATAGTGTTAACTCAGAACGAACACTTTTGGGGGTTCCTCCACACGACCCCTTTAAGATATAGGCAAAGAAATGCCCTGCGTTAAACGCATACCGCATAATCCTATAATTCCCTTGCAGACCAACAAAAATGTAGTAACATAAACGTATGAAGATAACATTTGAATGGGATCAGACGAAAGCGGAAAGCAACATCAAGAAGCACCGCTTAAGTTTCGAAACAGCCATCCGTGCTTTTGCTGACCCGTTCGCGTTGGTTGAGCAAGACCGCATCGAAAATGGGGAACACCGCTGGCAAGCTTTGGGACTTGTCGAGGGCTATTTGTTGGTTTTGGTGGCACATACCATCCGAGATAACGAGGACGACATCGACGTCATTCGTATCATTTCGGCTCGTCGTGCCGAACCTAAAGAGAGGAAGCGTTATGAGCAAAATCGTTCGCTATGAAATTGATCTGAAAAACCTGCCTCCGTTGACAACAGAACAGCAGGCAGAGCTTAAAACACTGAAAACGATGCCGGATGAATCCATTGACTACAGCGATAGTCCGCGATTGGACGATGTATTTTGGAAAAATGCCGTGCAAAATCCACTTTATAAGCCTACCAAAACTTCTACGACGGTGCGGGTTGATTCGGATGTCATTGCGTGGCTTAGGAGTGAAGGTAAAGGCTATCAGACCCGTATCAACACTATCTTGCGCGAAGCAATGATCCGCTCTCTGCATCACAAGGTGTAAGGCTCTAAGATTTTGACTAAACTCTATCACATGGCATTCTTCTGATTAAGCTAGGCCCGTCGGGGCAAGCGTGCCATGTTACCTTAAACAGGTTTCTTGGCCGATTGCCCTGACGGGGAAAAAGAGTGAGTAACTTGTCTATTTAATTTTTCGTTTTTATGCTCCTGCTATGAAAGGTGTGCTGAGGCTGCCTACATGGGGGTTAACCGGCGTGAGTGACGCGGGTGTCTGTGCCTGTGTAGCACGGCCTGAAGATGGAAGGCCTGACATGGCTTCACGTAATGCACTGGACACCTGAGCGTCATCTCGATGGGCCGGTCTTTCTTTTTGCACCTCTTGCAGTCCGTTGAACAGGACCTCGTTTTTTGGCGTGACATCCAATTTATCAAAGACGCCGTTTTTATCTTGTAACCAAAGATGACGGTACTCTGCATGTTTCATAAAGTGTTTGATACGGACAGTCGGATACGAACTCGGGGCGCTCGCGTGGCTCAGCACCACATCGTTGTTATCCTGTTTTTCTATCCGCATGTTTTCGAACGACCACGGCAGTAGCACGACATCTTGGGCGATGTATCCGCCGTTTTCGCTGCCATTATCTTGGTTATCAATCTCGACATTACGGGCGCCAGCCTGGATATGATACCTGTCTGCCCCCTTTACCCTTGAGTGTATCTTTGCCATGTTGGTGCCATAAGCGATTATTTTCCTCGTCTCCCGGCAGAGGCGTGGTTGACAAGGTGTTATTTCGTTTGTCTCCTTGCAGGTGGGTGCTAAATTTCGTCCCTACCTGCGCCAGTTGTAAAAAATGAGGCACCCGGGTCGGGCTATTATTTTCATGACGGCTGACCGGTTTTCCCTTGATGGTGACTTTCACTTGTTTTTCACCCTCACGGCTGGGGGTGATGAATTCAACCTGGATGTCCTCCGGTCGGGCCGCACGCAGAAACGCTTGTCGGCTTTGGTCATGCTCGGGAATGTAGTGCGCGGTTAACGGGGTCAGGGATGGCCAATGCCCGTCGGCGGCGCGTCTGAGCGTTTGTGGCCATCCGGTGATGCGCAGGCCATCACGGGTATGGAGGACATAGGCGTGTTGCAGGCTTTTTTGCTGACCGTCTGCGTGCAGACGGTACATGTTTTCTAACCTTAGCTCAGTGTGGGCCCCGTTATCGCCCCGCAGTTGCAGCCACACCTCTTCGCCGGCCAGCCGAATACTGGCGATGTCTTCTGCGTCATAATCCAGGAGCACGTTGCTGTGTGCCTGCGGCTCCACCTGCTCTTTTAACGTTATCTGTGCGCGTGTTGCGCTCTGATTGCGAAGGATATGGTAGCTGTCTGTTCCTTTTCCTCCGGCTGCATACCCGCGCCCTAAACCGAGGGTATTGTTACCCGCGTCTCCTGTCAGTAAGACAGACACGTCACTCTGTCCGTAGGCATGTTCAATGTGGCTTAACCGAGCCAGTGTCTTAACATGCGCCAACGCGTTTAGCTGCGTTATCGCCTCTTCTCGCGCCTGCCCCGTTAATTGCGCAATCCGGGCTAACCGATCAATCACATCCTGGCGCTGCCCCTCACGGTAATACGCGGCGAGGCCAATATCGAGCGCCAGCAGGGTGCTCTTGCCATTCATTGGTTGGCGCGAGGCGATCACCGTATCTCCCTGGTCACGATCGCTCCCCGCACCCTGCCCGCCATCCAGGACGTGCGGGGTGGTCGGCGCCGCTTGACCCAAAAGTCGAAAACTGTCTGCCTGGCTGCCCCCAGTAAACTGTTTGGTGCCGCCGCCGATGTCGAAGTCATTTTTTCTGTCCCGCCTGCCCAGGACTCTGTCATTACCCTCGCCCATATTCACCTTGTTGATGGAGTCGGCCTCCGAGGGTCGGCGAAAAGGGGCTCGGACTGCCTCGCCGGTGGGACGGAGGGACACTAAGAATTTTTCGCCGTTTTCGTCAATAATGTTCACGATTTGACTGGCGCCACGGGGTGCGAAGCGGTTCTGGCGACTTGCCGCCTTCGCCGGGCCAAAGGTGCCATCGGCTTGTCCCTCTGCAATGGTGTAGCTTCCATCGTCTTGGATCACCACTAAATCGGCGCGGTGGTCGCCATTCATATCATGCAGCTGTATTTGCGCATTATTGAATTTCTCTGGCGTGAACAGCTGTTTTATCCCGTCATGATGTTGTACTGCTTTGGCGATAAAAGGCATCTGGCGATTGCCGCTGCTCAAGAGCGTGTAGAGGTCCCCTGTTTTGGTGATGGAAACAATATCGTCATCACCATCGCCATCAATATCGCCGACCACACGATGAAGATAGGCCGCCACAGACGCGGGGACGGACGCGGGGTATAACGTGGAAAGCGCCATTGACTGCGCGGGTTCAAAAATACCGGCGGCGGCGGCCAGCGCATCGTCGGCCTTCACGGGTTTGCCATAACTGATGTTGACATGGCCTAGCCCGCTGCTGTCGCGGCTAACGTCTCGTGTAAATGACACAAAATCCGCCCGGCCGTCTTTATCCACGTCCAGTAACACCGGGGGGCGTCACTTAAAAATGACCGCTGCAGGCCGTTTGATTGCTCGCGACGGGCAAAGGCCCCGTTTTTATGGGCTAAAAAAATCTGTACCGGGTCGCTACTGTCGCCGACGGCCACCATATCGTCCCATCCATCCCCGTTGATATCCCCGACCGTCGTTCTTATTGTCGGCCAGATCAGCGGCACGATGCTATCGATACGCTGTTGAGTCCCATAACCGCCTTTCCCATCAGATTTTAGGAAATAGAACCCATCAATAGAATAAAAGGCGAGCTCACGGTGACCATCATGGTCAATATCGATACTGATTGCGCGCGTATCATTTTGTAAGGGATTCAAGCTCACCGTGGGCAAGGGGTGATCGGCCGTCGCAACAAAGGACCCTACCGGCTGGTCCGCGCCGATAAAGGGTTTTTTTAGCACGGTCGCGGGCAGACGCGCGTCCTCATCATTCAGATCAACGACCTCGTCGACCCCCTCCGCGTAAGGCAGGTAGTAGTTTAGTGAATATTCTTCCAGTCTCACGACGGCTTTCCCTTCGCTTTGTTGGAAGGTCAATACCCTGTTTCCTCTGCTATACCGCATGGCGTAGCTGGCCGCCTCTTGTTGCATGGCGTCTGATGACGGTATTGCTGTCGGGGGATGCGGTCACGTATGATGTGCTCGCCCTTGGCGATGTCTGTCGCCACGATCCGCCGATAAGGGAGGGGGTTCAGCTTGACGACCCCTCGGCTGAGGTACAGGGTCTCAATGTTGATGTTAGCCCGTAATACGGTTTTAGCAGCCTGTTCCAATCGGGCGGTCAGTGCTTCCTCTGCCTCCTCTTTTAGCTGGTAGGCCGTTACCTGGTTTTCCACCTCCGGCGTCTGATCTTGCCCGGTAAAGGCCAATACCCCAGCTTGAAAGGTTTCCCACCCGTCTAATTTGACGATTTTTTTGATCTCGTCCACTTCACGGACTGCCGAATAAATGCCGCCAGCTAAGAGCAGCGCTGCCCCGAAGGCCAATCCCACCGGGCCGGCTACCGCGGCGGCGGCGCCGCCAAGCGCAAAAGCAAGGGGGACGCCGATGCTTACCAGCGCGCCGGTGAGCGATAAAGACCCTTCGACGATCAAATCTTGGCGCAATGTCGGATCGGTGGTGGTGGCGAGCTGACTGAAAGCACGGAATGCCTGGTAGAAGTCAAAACCGCTGGATAAGACGCCGAGCGCCGGGCCGCCAAAGCGAGCCAACTGCAGTTTGAAGCCTGACTGCAGGCCCATCTGGGTCAGACGACTGCCCCAAATGCCGAGCCCCTCTTGGGTGAGATCAATCGCCATGTTGGAACTCAGTGCAAACAGGGCCATATCCCTTTCTCGTGTCAGCTGTTCTCTTTGTGCGGGGGTAAGGATTGATTTTGCAGTCGCCGGTTATATTTGGTTAGATCGCTCAATGAACGCAGGTAGCCGTAGCCTTGCATGGTGCCGCCCGCGCGGCTGGTAAAGCGCTGCAGACGCGCCCTGCCGGCTATCGGCACGCTTTTTAGCGTGTCGCCCAGTGTTGGTGCAATGTCTAACACCAGCTTGGTCGCCTGGCTGCCCGCCGTCGGCTGTGGCCTGAAGGTCACCTGCTGTCGGATCGCATCCAGCTGCGCCAGCACACTGGCTTTTGCGGCGGGATTGCCGCTGTCGATGAGGCGATTTTCCATGTAGAAGTCAAAACCGCTGGATAAGACGCCGAGCGCCGGGCCGCCAAAGCGAGCCAACTGCAGTTTGAAGCCTGACTGCAGGCCCATCTGGGTCAGACGACTGCCCCAAATGCCGAGCCCCTCTTGGGTGAGATCAATCGCCATGTTGGAACTCAGTGCAAACAGGGCCATATCCCTTTCTCGTGTCAGCTGTTCTCTTTGTGCGGGGGGTAAGGATTGATTTTGCAGTCGCCGGTTATATTTGGTTAGATCGCTCAATGAACGCAGGTAGCCGTAGCCTTGCATGGTGCCGCCCGCGCGGCTGGTAAAGCGCTGCAGACGCGCCCTGCCGGCTATCGGCACGCTTTTTAGCGTGTCGCCCAGTGTTGGTGCAATGTCTAACACCAGCTTGGTCGCCTGGCTGCCCGCCGTCGGCTGTGGCCTGAAGGTCACCTGCTGTCGGATCGCATCCAGCTGCGCCAGCACACTGGCTTTTGCGGCGGGATTGCCGCTGTCGATGAGGCGATTTTCCATACTGCCTTCCGCCGGTATTTGCTGCCGGAGGAAACGCACGGCCTGTTGTGCTTCAACGGTACTGTAATCAGCCTGGTGCAGATAACGCGCCAATTTTTGGGCATCAAAACGCAGTTGCTCCGCCACCTGTTGTGGTGAGAGGCGTTGGAGATGATCGACTGAAAAGGGCTTACCGTCGATGCGGGCCCCCATTTTATCGAGTACCACGACGGCTATCGGGACCGCGCTCAGGGTAATATCAGGGGCAGCGGCCAGGCGTTGTGCTTCGGGTTTATACTCGCCGAGTAGCGTCTGCAGTTGCCTTAGCCCCGAGAATTGCGCACGGGCGGCGGTCAGATCGACTTTGTACAAGGTGACTGCCGTGGAGGGCGCCATGTGGTGACGCAAGGTCGTCTCAAGTACCCGTCGGTTTTGACTGACATCCGCCCCCGTGATGTGCATCGCGCCTACATTGGGGTGATAAAGCGTAAAGTGGCCGTTCTCTTTGACAGAAAGCGCCAGGATTTGCTGATCGATTTTTAATAGATACTGGCCGGGCGTCATATCCGCGTGCGTCACGGGCAACGGTTGTCGGCCAAAAATCGAGGGATGCGCGTCAGGTGTCGCGAGCAACCCCTCGAACAGCCGGCGGAATTGTTGCACTTGCTTGACGTCATTGTCAGAAAGGGGATCCTGAGCGCGCAGCTCGTTGAGCGTGGCGTAAGTATTGAGGCCCTTCAGGTAATGCTCACTGGCCTGCCCGCCTTGTGTTTGTGCATCCAACCGGCAAGTCCTGTGGCAGTGGCCGCCGCCTGTGCGTACCGGCTATTGTCCTCGATAAATAACGCCTGTGGCGCGAGCTGCACGTTGACGCCCTGTTCGGCCTCAACGCCTTTCCATGCCGTGATAGCACTGATTTGCTGCCTGTTCCATTCTTGACTGCGCGCCAACGCGTGTTCACCCGTCAAGTGAGCGAGCTGAGCATGGGTATCCGGTAATTGCAACAGCTGTTTTACATCGTTATGCCAGCGGGAAAAATGGCGCGCGTCAGTGGTGAAGGCAGAGATCTTCCTTTCATCAAAGGCGCCGTCGGCATCAGGGAAAAAATCGGCCAGGTCAAGACGTTGCTGGGCATCCAGCGTATCGAGGGTTAACGTATTGGCGTGCAGCGCCTCCATGAGTGCGATAACCCGCTGCAGTCGGGTAGTGAGATCGGTACGATCCACCACGGGAGAAGGAAGCGGGATTGAAGACAGGGGATCAGCATAGGCGCTATTTCCTCCGGGTAGGCCCCTTGGACGAGGTACGCTAGGTTGTAGAACAAGCGGTTGCACCTGGATAGCGCCCTCAGCGGAAACAGCAAGTGGCGCAGTATAATCAATAGCGACTTCGGTATGAGGTTGACTGTTTCCGTAAATAATTTTACCCAATGCCACCTGTAAATGGGCGACATTAACCACATCGGTTACCAGTGGATTAATAAAACGACCAATCCTTTGCCGAGTCTCGGGCGATGAAAACGACTGGGTTTCCCCCACAAAAAGTATCCGCACTTGTTGCTCAGCCAGTAAAGACGATATTTTTTGTCTCAGCGTTTGACGTGCTGACTCTGCCTCCTCTCCTTCCACGGGATTGCCATTCGGTGAATAGCGGTGGTAATTTATATCGCTAATCTCCCTATGTGTTGGATCCTCTCTTAACCATCGACAAGCCGCCGTCATCGCCTCTTCATCCTGCGGATCGATCACCGCTATTTCATGAGCATAAAAGCGATGCCTGACGGGTTGATCACTCACTCGGGCGACGTTATCGGTCACTCTTGTTCCGCCATCAGCGTTCTCTTGCCCGACAGGGCTATAATCGCGGGAGTCTGAAAGGGTTAATAATTTTTGCAAAACGGGATTGAGGTTTTCTAGAATTTGCCTTGCCATAGGTTTTGTCATGCTATCAGAAGGGGCAAGTGTTTCTTCAGCGGTAGGCGGATACGGGTAGGAGAACTCGGTACCGTCCGCAAATTGGTAACGGATCCCGCTATACGTTTCTACCTCATTTTTCATAACGAGAACATTGCGTTGTAACGATTTTCTTTCATCCATAGACAGGTTAGGGATTTTTATCAGCACACGAGAGTCTTTTTCGTCTCCAAGCGAAATAACTTTTGCTCTTATAGTGCGCTCACTGTTTAATCGAATGTTGAACTCTGCTCCCTGGTTTACTACTCCCCCTATATGGCCTGCCCTGGTATTTATCCGGTACGGATCTTTTAATAAAGGGACTGATATCCTGGTACGAGGGAATTCGATGACACGATCATCGACACCTGATATGGCCAGTTCAAAATTTCCATCAGGCGTACTCGCTATACGTGCAAAAACTCGTTTGCCGGTCGCCGTGGGTACGGTAATCATGCGATCAATGTCTTGCTGAGTAAAACGCCGATTTAATGTTAACTGGTTTCCTTGCCGTTCAATACGAAGGGGGGGGCACAGAATCACTCAATGAGGCGACCAAGAGTTGTTGAATAATGACCTTCGCCTGTTGGTTAATCGCGTTTTCCCGCTGCTCACTGTCATATTGTGCATAATCGGGTGTATATTGATTCACCATGTTGTTGAATGCATCTTCCGTACTTTGGGTTAACCTCAGTGGGATGACCTCGCTGAAAATAGTATCAATCTGGGATTTGAGTTGCTGACTCAGATCAGCAGACACTCGCCCCGAATTGAGTAACGGTTTGAGTCCTACTATTTGTAAGTTAAACGGAAATAGCGTGATGAGTTTATCCACGGCGGAAGCGGTGTCTGTGGAGGGCTGTAAAATATTTGCAATTTTTTCGAGAACTTTCAGCTTGAAAAGATGGGTATGAGCCTGCTTCAAAAAAGTCTCCAGTTGTAAAGACTCTCTGATCTTTTCTGTTAACACTGTCGCTGTGGTGGCAGGCTCAGCCTTGTTCCAGAAAGATGACTCTGTACCATCGGCAAAGAGATAATGGACCCTTCGGCTGATTTCTCTGCCATTTTGCTGCACAGTAATCATACGTTGTAATAAATTTTTATCACTTTCTGATTGGGGATATGCCCTCAACTGTACGAGTGGATTTTCTTCGGAACCGATTGAGATAACCTCTGCCTTGATTGCAAAGGGGAGAGCATTACCGTTTTGATCTTGTCTGGTGATGCCAATGTTTAACTTTTGTCCTTCCTGTTATATCACTGCCGATTGCCGTGTTTCTTCCATCAATACGGGGTAGCTAACTTTTATAAAGGGCACACTGATAGCAATATTTGCCTGAGGTTGGGCAGCCATGCTCGGAGCGGCACCAGAGACTTTTAAGCTAAATCGATTATTTTCGTATATTACCTGAGCAAATTGACTGTTGCCATCGCCCCCTGGCAGGGCCACCATATGACCAATATCTTCTTGGGAAAAATGCCGATTGGCTTGTAAAACCCCCTTTTGTCGTTCTATATTGAGGGGGATAAGCGGCTCATTCATGGCTTTTGTGAATAATTTTCTAACAATTTTCGCCACTTCTTGGTCAAGGAACACTTGCTCCGGCCGCGCGGGTTTCGTTGTATCACTATCCGAAAAATAGTCATCCAGTGCACTGGTTAATAGCTTCGCCTTTAGCCTGGGTAACATCAGCCTTTGGACTATTTCATCAATCTTCTCTTTTAGTAGGATGGTTTCTTCTGGAAAAGAATCGGTTAAACTCCGCGAGTTTGCCAATACTAATGCTGGCATATCAAGGGGTAACATGCCAGCCAGCATATTTACGGCTAAATGCGTGCTTTGCCGGAAATCAGAAGGTCGAATGGCGTCAATGATCGTGAACCAAAGTGTTGAACGAAAACGGGTTAAAACCTTGTTTGCTTCCGCTGTTAGCTGCTCTGTCAGAGAGGCCATTGTCTCAACAACCGGTTGTTGTTGATCCTGATCCCAAAAAGATAATTGAGTGTTATCGGAAAATTGGTAGATAACACGCCCGTAGTCTTTTCTTCCATTGAGATTAATGGAAATATTTCGTTGTAGTACCCCTGCAATTTCCAGATCAGCTCTAAGTTTTGGCACCTTGAGCGTAACAAAGGGGTTCTTTCCTTTACCTATTGAGTCGACTTGTGCTTTAGTGCCACCGAACAGCGTAAAAGTATCCCCTACTTTTTTTATTTCTTTTTCTGAGACTCCCTCTCTTCTTTCTAGCAGATATTCTTCACCGAAGGAGGGCCGAAGTTTTTGTCTCAGGCTTCCAAAATCATTCCAATTTGGGACACCTGATATGCGTAGCGTGAAACGCTGTGTTAGGTTATTAAAATTTATTCGTGCAAATACCGTTTTCTCATCAAGCAGTGGGATAGCTACCATAGTACCTATATCATTGATGCTAAAATTACGATTGATTTGTCAATGAGTCTCTTTTTTGGTGACTTGTAACGGGGAAAGGGGTGAAAGAGGGGAATGGAGTGGATCAGTTAATATCCCGTTGATAAAGTGAGTGGCTTGTTGCTGAATAAATTGTGCGCTTTCTTCAGGCAAGTACGAGGCTTTCGCTTGCAGGGCGTTTTGCTCTACCCTTTTTTCTAAGGATCCGGTATCAATTAGTGGCGCGATAATGTTCTGCATCAGGTGATAAATTTTAGCTAACAGGGGTTGTGTTATCCGTACAGTCAGCTGTTTAACGTTAATTAATTGTTGCAACCTTAGTAGTTTCGTATGGTTGGCATTTGGCAGTAATTTGCCAAGCAAAGTCGCAGGATCCTGTAGCGTTTTTTGAATCTGTTGAACGATAGAGGAGACGTGAGATTTTATCATCCAATCAGTCATATTAAGACGGCTTTCGATCTCTGTTTCCAATGACTGCTCGCTGTTAACCGGTGGCCGCGGATCCCAGAAAGATAATTCGCTACCGTCTGGAAATTGGTAAATGGCCCGCCCGTAGATCTCTTCTCCGTTGTGCATCACGAGAATATTGCGTTGTAACCAGATTTTTTCATCAGCGGATAGGATTGGCGTCTTCAAACGCACAAATGGATTTTTTTCGTGGTCGCCGATTGAAGAGACTTCTATCTGGATACTTTTGCTTTCTGTTAATTTAAATGTAAATGTCTCTCCTTGAGTGACCGCCTTGTCTTCTACTACAAGGCTTTCTCTCATTCGTATACAATCTAATACCTCTACTGGGCGGGGACGTGATCGCTATCCACGAAATCTGATCGTATTTTTTGTACTATTCGGCTACTGTCGTTCAACTCTTTAACAGTATCCGCGTTAACACCTGAAATTCTTAATTCAATACGGGCCTTATTAGCAGGCAAAGCCGTGTCTCTGTCATCTCTAGCAATACGTGCAAAAACGGTTTTACCTTTTTTTGTTGTCACCTGCACCATGCTACCCAGATCTTGTTGCGTAAAATGGCGATTGGTTTGCCAATAGGTTTCATCTTTTGAGAGGCTGATACGAAGGGGGATAAGGGGTTCATTGAGCGCTTTGGTGAATAATATCCTAATGATCTTATTGGCCTGTTGGTCAATAAATTGCTCATTTGACCTATTCATGGGTTGATTAAAATCAGCGGCATGCTGATCCAGTGTTTCATTTAATAAGCGTCTATCGGCTCGGAGCAAAACACTATCACTGGCAATATCATAAACTTGTTTTGCCAGACTTTCTTTCTGTTGCACACTCATTAAGTTAATTGCATCAACCAGCGTTGGCACGGTTAAACTCTGTGGTTGCAGGCCGGCGATCATGGCTGCGATGGTCGCGCTATCTACAGGAGGCCGTAAAATCTTGCGGACAACCGCAGATGTTATGTGAAAACGTTTTAAAATAGTGTCCAGTTGTAACTGTTCTGTAATATGTTGTGTAGCAGATAGGGTTGTTTCCTCGGACTTGGTATGAGAGACCGGTGCCAGGGGAGAGAATTCAGATTTATCGGGAAATTGATAAATCACTTCGCCGTAGGTTTCTTTGCCATCTTGTAAAATAGCAACATGGGCAGGTAACGATGCTTGCTGATTATCGAATAGGTAAGGTATCTCTAATCGCACTAACGGATTTTTCCCCACCACTTTTTCAATTGAGACAACCCTGACTGTTATTGAAAAGGCAGTCACATCCGTTTCTAACGCAAGACTCAATGCGTGCCCAATTCTTAGTATCGGCTCTTTTTGTCCATTTTTTATCATTTTTATGGGGTATGGTGTCGTTAATAAGGGAGGCTGTACGGTTGCAGTGGTGAGGTATTCCTCCTGATTAACACCGGATAATTTTAAACGAAATTGTTCATTCTCAAAGACCACACGTGCTAGTAAGATTTTTCCGCTTTTTATCGGAAATGCAACCAGGCTACCAATATCTTGTTGAGTCAAACACCGGTTGATTTGCCAGGTACTTTCTTTGCGTATTATTTGTAGAGGAAGAGGAGACTGATTCAGCCATGTTGCTAATGAGCTACGAATGATTTCAGCTGAGCGGCTTCTGAGGGCTGCTTCATCCCATTCTCCCTCCACGCTGACTTGCCTTATCACCTCTTGCAGCTGTGTCTCGTTGATGCGCGGTAAGATGATAGACCGGATGATACTGTTAACTTGGGTTCGAAGGTGCTCTACGGTTTCTTGCGGGAGGCTGTCATAACGGATAGCGGACTGATCAGTCACGCTTCCTCTCTGACTCACGCGAGTGCCTTGCTTTTCGATGAGAAGTAATCTTCCCATTTCCTTTGCTTGTGGGCTATCAGGCAACAGGCTGGTGATGATCTCTGCCGTGGAGCCGAGCTGTTGGGGTCTAGCAAAATCTCAGTAAAGATAGCGATAAATTTAGTTCTATTTTCACCAACGATTGCCGTACCGCTAGAACCGGCTTCGGGTAGGCTTTCCACCACACTGTTACTGTACCCACCCTCGGTGCTGCTCTCTGCAACCAACACAGTTTTATTTTTTTTTACTCGTATTCCTAAAAAAGAGGCCAACGCTTTTTTCATAGTTTATCTGCGAATACATTCCGTTTGCGTACACACACACACTTTCAGCATTCATCCTTATAATGTGAAGAGTAATTTTATTTAACCTGAGACGGATTTAAAAAGGAAACGCAATGCCTCTCAGGCACGAACTCAGAGATAAAATTAGTTAAACATTGAGTCAATGGAAAAAATATAACTCAAACTCATTTGGATTATTTATTAAAATTTATTATTTTCATTAAATAGACTTCTTGCAAAACCGTCGTTTGTTATGCGGAGCCAAGGCGCTTTGCGGGCAGAAACCGTGGTGTCTATGCGAGTACATGAGGATTGCTAGCTCCCCGTAACGCAGATATTATATTACTCCGGCATTAAAAATAACTTTCAAATTTAAGGATAAATGCGGAAAGAGTGCGGAAGTCTATTCGCAAAGGGAATGCATTTATAAATAGATCATGGTAGAAAATTCAGTAGTTCCTCCAGCAAAAAGAAGAAAAGTAGATGCAAATGAAACAGACTCAACTGCGGCTGCAATCGCAGGCCCGAGCAGGATAAGAACCCCCATTGAACAAAATATTATTACTATTTTTACCGGTATTTTACAACAATCACACTCACTCGGCTCCATCACTGAAATTATCACCGCCCTACTACCCGATAGCCCAGAAGTCAACCTTCTTACGCCGTTATTTCCTCAGCCGCCTCAGCAGGCACAGCCTGTATTGGGTCTTGATGCTATTCCCATTCCCTGGCAGCCCCCTATTCCCTGGCAAACCGATCTGAGGATCTCTCCAGAGAATGAAGTGAAAATACGTGCCAAGCTTGACGAGGTGATTAGGTTCATTCTGTTACCGAGATTAAGTGACCCTTTTTTTTTAGAGATGGCACAACAAATTAACCAGGATGGTGCTGATGAAGCATCGATAAGCACTCAGGCACCTGAGATCATAAGAAGGGCCTTCGGCAGATTACTGAATAAGCCTCTCGTTCCCCTGGTAATAGAACGAGAAGGGACAACCTGGAAAGCAAATCGCTATTTTAGTAGAGAAGACGTTGGCGGCATGGTTAAAATTCCAACGATAAATGGCGAACACGTCTTTGCTCAGGTCGGTTTTGATGATACCGATCGGCAATTTACATTAGAAATATTTGGCCTCCCTGCTACCGACGTCCTTCATTTACAGCACATCCGTTCCCCTTTTGGGGATGATATTCAGTATGACGTCATGATTAAAAACAGTGAAAAAAAAGCGTCAGTAGAAGAAGTCGGTGACACCGTCACTCTCAGAGACGGCACTGTCGCAGAAGTGATCTTCATTGGCGAAGAGGATGATCCACAGGTGAAACTGAGGGTAGCTGTCTCCAGATCCGATGTAGATGAAGCGGTACTACAACGTAATATTCCAGTTTTACAGCATGGCGAGGAAAAGTACGGTCGCATTTCTTATCTGTTCCCTGATCAATCAAAACTCTCCTTTAAGCACCATAGGCTTCCTGTCCATACCGAGAGATCGTTAAAAAGAGAAATCTCACGCCATTTAACACTGATGGATACAGTGATTGATACCTTGCAGCCTAAAATCATCGCTAAAATTGGGGAGTATCTCCAGTACGTCAATTTTTCCCATTTAGCGATGCTATTGCCACTCGGTGATCCACGGCGATATGCGTTACAAAAAATCCCTCCCATAGAGAGCACAGAAAAAATCTGTCGTATTTTACTCCCTAGGATCAGCGATGAATTACTGAAAAAGACAGTGGCGGACACTATCCGCAAGGAAAAACATGTCTTTAGAAACCTCGATCAATTTATAGCGGAACAAGCGAGGGCATCGATGGATATCTTACTCACTGCCGCTCTAGCGCAGCCGGTTATCCCCCTTAGCATAGAACGTAAAGGCGATGATTTGATCATGAGTAGGGCACTTAGCCTGGCAGATGTGGGCAGTATGGTTAAGGTTTCGCTAGCCGGAGGGACAACGGCATTTGCTCGAGTACATTTTAATCCGCCGAGTACAACGGCAGTCGGTCTATTACCTCAACTTCGTGGTGGGTACTTCCATTTAGAGCTGTCTGGCATCACGGGTCAGTTAAATTTTTTTCAGGTTAAGTCGCCTCTGGAGAACTATCAAATTCGGCGTAGAAGTGCGAACACAGAAGAGGAAACAAAGATAGAGCGGGCAATGGAAAGAAGCCCCCTATCCGAGGCCTACAGTAAGTGGAAACTTTTAAATGGTACAATGGCAACAGTCATCTCCATTGGCGAAGGGGATAATCCCTTCGTCGAGCTGAGAATACCGAAAACCACATCCAGAGCCTCTTTAGAACAGCAAGGGGTACTACAAGATAATATTCCCCTTTTTATCAATGGTAAAAAGAGCTATGGGCGGGCGATTTACACCTTTATGGACGGTTCGCCAGCACGTGAATGGTTAACACCACCACAAGACACGGGGGATATAGCCAGCCAGTTACAAGGGGAGTTTGACGTTGCGATAGCCAATTATCGTACAAAGCTTAAGTCTGTTGTCGTGTCAAAAATAAATCAGCCGACTGCTTATGCTAATGATCTGAAGCTAGTTCTTAACATGATCCGCGGCTTGTTGCCGCCTAATTCAACAGCGTCGGCGCTAGCACAGTTAGCACCTTTAGTGGAAATATTATCGTCACCAGAGCAAAAGCTGAAGCTACACGGTTGGCTAACCAGGGTACTTAACAGGATCATTTTACCCAGGTTAAATAATCAGGTCATAGAGCGCACACTGAACGAGTATCTCTTTGACCCTAACCATATTATGATATATGGCGATACACACACGGCCATTATTACAAAATTATTGGCCTACACCTTGAATGAACCTCTGCAGCCTCTCTTTCCAATACAAGCACCGGGTAATGATCGTTGGGTGATGAATCGGCCTCTCGCTACAGAAGACATTGGTCGAATATTTACCTTGCCGAAAGCGGACGGAAGTACAGTACCTATCCGTATAGCCGATGAAAATGGCATAATTCAAATAAAACCGGGTCAACCTGCCGTCACTGAGCAAGGAAGTCCCATTTTCCCCTCTCCAGTACTAAACGGCGCCTTGACAGCAAGGATCACCCAAACTTTACCCTTGGATGAACTGTTACAGCCGGCTTATCGTGTAGAGCTTAGAAAGGCTTTACAAGCAACCATCGACAATTTTTTTCTCCCTTCTTTCAGTGCCGCGGCGGCAATAAGGAAATTAACAACCCTGCTACCCTTTTATCTAGGTGCGTTATCGTTAAAAACCTTCGTGTATTCACAAAAGTTTCCCGAAGGAAAGTCAGAGCAACTGATAACCGAAATTGATAGGGTTATTCGTGAGGTTATTTTACCTAGATTAACAACAAATACAGAAAGGGCATTGGATACGATTGTAGAGCAGAAAATTTTTGATAATAGCCAATATAGAGATGGACAGTTAAAAGAATTCATTGCTCAACAGGTCACTGAGATAATTAAAAACACCTTTATACCCTTACTCAAGCCAAATATTGAACCTCTCAGTGTTGTACGCATCGACACCGATTTTGGCCCTATTTTGAGTTTAAATAGGCAGGTGGTGGAGCAAGACATCGGTCAAAAAGTCACGGTGCAGACAGCAACCGGTAAAACGCTCTTCGCAGAGGTAGCCTATCAAGATCTACCCCCCATGGAGAGCAGATACGATTTTTTATCGGAAACATCCGTAGTTGATAATAATGACCTAAGAAACCGCTTTGTATTGAAAATATCAGGCGTTGATAATCTAGACCTGGAGTTTCCTGATTATTCCCAACATGCTCATACGCCGTTAAACCCTTCTACTCCTCAAGGCGCCGCTCTCCAACAATTTCGCGCGACCCGGATAATATACCCATTTAAATATCTCCCCTCATTGGCAGAGGTTATTAACAGTACATCACATTTTCCTCAGTTATTACTCACCGCCAGTGCAGTGACCAAAGAAAGGAATACTCGCGTTTCTTCAGTGACATACGGAGAGGAATTTAATTTAACACAGGAAAATGGCGATGTTATCGCGGCTAAAGTGACATTAATTGAAAAAGGAGAAAACCCATTTGTGCACGTGCAGTTACAAATACCGCCCCCTCAGGAAGGTCAAAGCGCGTTTCTGCAACGTAATATTCTTATTAAGGGCCGCAATGAAAGAGTCGTCTATGGTAAAGCCATTTACCATTTTGCAGACGGTAGTACCTTGTCATTATGGAAGCAGCCACTCGCTAGCCGGGGTTCCCAGGTGCTCCCGAGTGTCACTGAACAAATTCAAAAGCAGCTTAGTCCCTTATTTAACGATATCACTGCAGATGCACCTGTAAACCCGGTAGAAGATGCAAGCGTGGGTCTTCGCGCTCTTGGCTCACCGCAACGTGATGAGGTCGATCGCTGGACGAGGCCTGTGGTGCAGCAAGAAAACGCGGATGCTCGCGGTGAGGAGCCGCGTAAAAGTCGCGTTATCATCCAATTGGAAAATGATGCCGAGAGCCTGAGAGCCGCTGGCGATCTGGCCAGTAAATATCCTAAACAAACGGTAATTTTTCAGCGGGATGTACAGGGAAAGCTGCGTTTAGTCTACCGTGACCCACAGAGCTTACTGGGTGAGCTGGATCTGTTTTTCGTCGGTCATGGGCGAGGGGGTAAAGAAGATGCACACAATAACCGTACACTCGCCGGATACAATGCGGCGGAATTGGCTGAAGTCGCCAAACAGCTCTGTAGCACACTAGCAACACAATATGCCGTCGAACAAGCGGTCAGTAAACTGGTTCTGACCAGCTGTGCACTGGTCAATCATGACCATGAAAGCGGCTTTTTGTTTGACCTGGCACCCGAATTGTCTAAACGCGGCATGGTCCCCACCGAAATCGTCGGTTATTCAGATGAAATCAAAATCAGCAGAGCGGAGGCTGAGCGGGGTATCGGGCACCGGCACTTGGTGTCCGGTGGTAAGGCAGAGCTGAGTGCACGTCATGCTAGAGTCAGTTTGACCTTTGATCACAAGCAACATCGCTATGTGTCTGTGGTGCAAAATCCGTTAACCGTCACCGATATCGCTGTGCTCAACCAGATGGGCGCGACCTTACAAGGGCAGCCCCTATCATCTGAGCACCTTAATGATTGGCAACTGTTTGCCAAATTAAAATTTACTTCACGTACTTGGCTACGTTTCTTCGCTAATCTTTCACCCAATGCCAAAGTAGCGAAAACCGTACTGAGCCTACTAAAACGTATTGAAAGCGGCGTCCATCATGAGCTATTGACCCTCAACCGGGACTCGCGTTTGCCTGTCGAGGCACAGCGTTTACTGAAGATGATCGGCCGCCATTTGCAATTCAGTCGCGACCCACAAGCCCCGGCTGATACGCAATTGATACCCGCATTACACCATCAAGCGCGCACTGGCTGGATGCGTTTCAATATTGGCATTAATCGCTTGTCCTACGCATCACAAATTTTTGGTTACGTCGATGGCTTCATGGGTCTATCGGCGTCACATGAAACCTTAGCCAGTGATACCTTGACACCGACAGAAAGGCGCGATCTGGAATACCAGCGAGATTGGGCGTGGGCAAGTTTTGGCTACAATGGACTAGCCGATCCACTGCAAACCTTTCTCAGTCGTGTTGCGGGATCGCTTGCCCAACAGCCGGTAAAGGGGATAGCGGTAAATGGCCTGAAACTCGGGCTGATCAAATGGGGAGGTGCGGCCTTAAGTGCTGGTGGCTTGGTGTTTGATGTTCATACAGCAATAGAGGCGTTCACCCAGGCCAGCAAAGAGAAGGATCCGGCTCGTAGAAGAGAGCTTTATATTGAAGGCGGGCTAGCAGTGGCGGGTGCGGTGGTCAATCTGACTGTCACCGCGGCTTTTTTATTCGGGGGCGCCGCCATTGCCGCAGCAGCCGGGCCAGTGGGTATCGTGCTCGGTGCCGCACTGCTGGCGCTAGGGAAAATTCATTCTGCCGTCAGTGCCATTCAACGCTTAGAAGAGAAGATCACACTGAGTACAGAAGAGAAATGGGCCAACGGATGGCGTAATTTTTGGTGGCAAGAGTTTACTGCTGATGTACAAAGGCGTTATGCCGAGGCGGTGCAACGTCCAACAGACCGATTCAATTTTGACGGATGGTTACAGCAACGGGCTTACCATACTCTGCTCGATGATCCAGAGAGTGCGTTCTATTTTTACAGTCGAGGTCGTTTTGATTATAGCGAGCATCATTATTTCAAATTGAAAATCACGCCGATACACACAATGAGGCCAATACGCACAACGGCCGTTTCTGGCATGCTTCCGATCGATCTTTTCAATACCGTGAAAATAGGGACACAAGAAGAGATGGTGCGGGCTAAGGCCAATTTTGAGCGTCAATATGACACAACTTTGGTGTCGTTTGAGGTTGAAAAAAGCGATAAATACTATTTTCAGCCCATGGCACTGCAGGACGTCGATGACATTTTTGATGCCGTGCGCTGGGAGCATGACTACCAACGTAGACTCGATGCTATTCACCATCAAGCTGCAGAATACGCACAAACTCATCATTATGTGGCGTATACCAAGGCGCTGAAACTGCAGGAAATCGATGCTGAAATCGAGACTGAGCTTTATGCTAAGGTCTATGCCAGTTTAGAATTTGAGTCTGAGTCAATGGCAGCAGCCACGACTCGCTTCTACAACGATCATTATGCCGCTAAGACGGAGAGATCCGTGGATCTCTGGTACCAGGCACAGGTTGAAGAATGTCTCTCGCATCAGGATCATTGTGACAATCCGACACACGGTGATGAGGAACGAGCGCGAATAACGGCCTATCACCAGGAAGAAAATCGCCGTAAAGCCCATCGTGATGCAATTAATGGATATAGAAAACGACCAGAAAGCGCACAAATACAAGCAACTTACCGCACTGTCCGCGCTGAGCACTACGCTAATCTGCACCAAAAGGCACTCGAAAAAATTCGCCAAGAGGTGCATGACACACTTTATAGACAAAAATATCACGCGCTGTCAGAGACGCTTTTACGTCAATATCAACCCTCTGGTTTAAACACCGTCAGTATGGTGGCGCGGTCGTCCGCTTCCCATCGCGCTGATGCCGCGGTGGTATGGGATCTCCGAGGAGGCAAAGACGATGTGCGGGGATATAAAAACCGCCCTAATCACTTTAAGACACAGCCGAATGGACGCTATATCGGTGGCCAACAGGCTGACCGCTTTTATTTAAGCGCTCATACTCTCGACGGTGCTATCAGTACCTTGAATGGCGGTGAAGATACGCCAACAGATGATGGCGACATGGTTATTCTTTCCGGGAAACCGGTCAATGGTTGGGGTTATCAGGTTAATCTTATGGAGGGAACCCTCAACTCGCTGGCAAACGAGGTCAGTGGCCGTATTGAAGGGGGACAAATCCGCCTCGACCCTGGTCGTCAACAGCGTGTCGCTCGGCTGCATAACATTGAGAATGCAATCGGGCACGTTCAATCCAATGATTATTTCACCGGCAATAACCAAGCCAACTACCTGAGTGGACAAGGTGGCGGGCACGATATATTACTCGGGCTAGCCGGCAATGATATCTTGGCATTGGCCAATGGCAGAGCAGAAGGCGGCATAGGCATAGACACCTATATTATTCAGCAACATTTACATGCTATTGATGCCACAGTTTATGTACGTGATGACGATGCTAATAAAAATTCTCAAGTAAACCAAGAATACAGCGTGGTAAAACTAGAATTCTCTGTCAATGCCATCGAGTCAATCCTTTTAGTAGAACAAGATCAGGGACGCTATCAAATACAATTTGTGTTGACCAATAAAAACGGCAGCCACACAACCTTACTGTTACAGGATGCGTATCAACTTTCCACTGATGGTCTGCAACTTGAGCTGTTAACTAACTATAATTTACGCACTGATGACGGCTTTGTGCTCTACGATCCACAGGGCGAACAGAATCGGGGATGGCCAAAAGTGATCAAGCGTCCCGCGGACGGTCACTGGCGATTGCCTGTGATTGCCGTGGAATACGTGGCGCAATTGGACGAAAGCCATCGGGATTTCTTCCGTCGGCCATTAGAAGCGGGGGAACAGATACAACTAAAACAGATTAACGGCCAAGGCACCGTCACCGTTAATGGCACAGAAAGGGTACTCCCTCCTTTTCTACAATTGCGTCTGCAGGATACTGAGCACAGTGATGACATAAGAGGTGATCAACATAACAATGTCCTCAACAGTTTATACGGTGACGACAAGCTAACAGGGGGGACGGGCACAGATATCTATAATATTGCCCATCATGCAAAAAACCACCGTGTGGTGACAATCAATAACGATGATGCCCGTTACCCTAGCAGGAGCACGCACGACCTCAGTGATCAGGCAGCACTTTCGCCCGATGTCATCGTCTTACACTCCGTCTCTATTGATCAATTCAATCGGCTCCGCAGGGAAGAGGATGATCTCATCTTGTGTGCCAACACGCCCGATCAGCGTATCGGTGTCCTTGAAATCAAGATCAAACTCTTTTTTACGGCTCCCCGCTATCGGCATTTGGTGGTGGTTGACCGTTATGGTAATGATTATGCCTTGGACATCGACGAACACGGCCAGGCCTATCTTGGGCAAAAAAAGTCAGAGATCCAAGCGACACAGGGCAGCGATACTATCGAGTTATCGGGGGCGGTGACACTGCCCAATAACACCTTTGACGCGCTAGGGGGTAACGACATCATTATCGACAAAAGTCGAGGCAATCGCACGATCCATGGAAGCGCAGGAGATGATGAAATACGGGTCATTCCCTATGCCAATGGCAATCCGATGTGGGATCCCAAACAAAATCCACAGGCTCCAGCACTCTTTGAAGGTAAGAAAACCTTTTATGGTGGCGAGGGTAATGACAAGCTCTATGGTGGCAGTGATAATGATAGACTGGATGGTGGGGCTGACGACGATATATTGCAGGGCAATAAAGGTAACGACCATTTGGCGGGAGGGACAGGAAGCGATCTTTACCTGTATCAATCCGGCGACGGTGATGATGAGATCGAAGATATCAAAGGCATCGATACACTGGTGCTGCTGCCTGGGATCACCCGCCAGCAGATCCTCTTGCGTAGAGTACACAACGATTTACAAATTGTTATTGCCCCGAAGGCAGGCGATAAAAATGATGCAATAAACATCATTACGGTGAAAAATCACTTCCTTTCTACCGACCATCAGCTAGAAATCATCAGGCTAGAGCAGCAGGATTATCACGTCAGTGAGCTGCTAGCGACGACAGTACGCATTGTTGGAGACGCAACCAATAATGACATGAGAGGCGATGAGCAAAACAATTGGCAGGAAGGCGGAGCAGGAGACGACCATTTATATGGATTAAGCGGCAATGATAGTCTGTTTGGCGAAGTGGGTAATGACTATCTGTATGGGGGAGAAGGAAACGATCGCCTGTTCGGCGGTATCGGTAACGACAGGTTGGAAGGGGAGGCTGGAGACGATCTGCTTGACGGCGGTGTTGGACATGATCGCCTGTATGGTGGCGCCGGCAACGACATCTTATTGGGCGGTACGGGTGACGATATACTCGATGGCAGTACAGGCAATGACGGTCTGTTCGGTGGTATCGGTAACGACACCTACCTCTATCGTTTGGGTGATGGCGAAGATGAGATAGAAGATAGCGAGGGGAGAAACCTGTTACGTTTGGAGGGGATCGCACTGGCTGATCTTTGGTTATATAAGAAAGCGGAGCATCTTAATATCGTTATTGCGGGGAGAGAGGGAAGGCAACCCGGTCTGATAAAACTAAAAAATCACTTCAGACCCCAGGGAACTCAACTGGCGACAGTGGAGGTTACGGGAACTTCTTACAGTATCGCAACTCTGATGCAGGCAATCGCTGACCACTATTACAATACTGCGCTACACACAGGATCACCGTCTCCCGTTATTGGCACACCACTGCTTAGCCGAACAGGAAACCACTACATTGCTGGCGGCACGGATAAAAATAAAGTTATCGATACAGGAAAAACCAATACTTGGTTACGCGGTGGCCCGCGACAAGACGAACTCATTGGTGGTGAGGGTAATAATTGGCTCGATGCCGGTGAAGGAAACGATTATCTCTTGGGTGGCAAGGGAGATGATTGGCTGCTGGGTGGGCAAGGAAACGATACCTATACTTTTCGACGGGGTGATGGCCATGATGTTATCGAGGACAGTCACGGCGACAATACGGTGAAGTTTATCGCAGATATTACACCACAAGATTTGCAGTTTACCCAGGAAGGCAATGACCTGCTGATACAGCTGTCCGATAGAGAAAACAGTATTCGGGTAAAAAATCACTTCTTATCTCCATCCCATGGTATCCACCTGATCAAGGTAGGAGAAACACGACTGAGCCGCGAGGATATCACACAACGTACAAAACCTACTTTTAATGAAAGTAATGGCTATCAAAGGCTGATTCAAGCGATGGGAGCGTTATCCGGCAATCCAATAGAGACGTCATTTACACCCACTTTATTGAATTCTTCTCTGAGCCATCATCGCTTAACGCCGTCTATAGCCAGCGTGCCATAAACTGATCAGCCTGGCTGAACTTCGTTTGGGTATGGCAGCTTTGTGATCAACCGGTGATCGACTACGCATCACCGGTTGATGTGTGCCGTGCGCCTTGACTTCACATGACGAACAACGGTTTTGCATTTTTCAAGAAGCCGATTAAAGAATTTGACACATTCCAACGGTTTCTGCCGCTTTACTGTCGAAGGTAAGCGTATATTCGCACTCAGCGGCATGAGCGCATCGCTCAATTAAACAGTCGGCAAAATCTGCTTTCGAACGGGAAAATAGACGCAGCGCTTGCCAAACGATTTCGGCACGCTCCAGTATTAATTCTCTCGTTCGCAACAGTATTTTGAGAACATGCACAATTTTTTCTTTTTCTAAGTGGTAGCAACTTCGCAGTACCCATACAAGTTCAACGACTGACACCATCGTGATGAACCCCGGCTTCTCAGCTGAAAGCGATTCAATTAACTCAGTTGCCTTCGGTGACTGTATGGGATCATCTTGCGTTACATAACGTACCAATACATTAGTATCCAAGCCAATCATCGTGCCGCCGAGGCGTTGATTCCGATGGCACGATCCATATCTTCGATGCTCACTGGCCTATCTGGTCGATGAACCAGTCCTTTCAAATCTTTGACGGAATGCGTCGCTGCCATAATAGTCACTTTTCCACTTTCTTCCGCTATAAACTCAATGCGATCACCCACAGTAATTCCCAGTGACGTCCTTATCTGGATAGGAATAGTGATCTGTCCTTTTGACGTCAACGTTGCTGTAGCCATGTCTATTCTCCAATATTATTCCTTACTACAAGGTAAGGGATTTATGTGATTGCGTCAATTGATTCATTAGATTTGTTGCAAGACCCTTGCGAGTGCTGCGAATTCAGGGTGCCAGAGCACTCTTGGGAAAGAAGGTAAACGGTGATATCGTCGTTACCTTAAACCGGAGGGATCAATGCCTTTACGAAAAATCACCTGTTTAGAACCTGTTCCAAATCTTCTTGAGTGACGCTCAGACGAGGAAAAACTGCGCGAAAAAGCGCAGTTTATACATAGAATCAATGAGCATTTTGAGTACGTTTTTGACGAATGACTTGACCAAAACACGGCGAGCACAAAAGATTTCGAACAGGTTCTTAGAAAAATCTGGCAGTTATCACAGCTAACCCGGTCAGTACCCCAAAAGGGACAACAGGAATGAATTTGACAGGTTTCGCAGCAGACAGCACAGAATGACGATTAGGTGAAAATAATGACATTGACTCTGCTAATTGGGCGATACCATTGTAAAATCCACCCGCCTTGTCCAGTTGGTCAGGTGACGGAGTAGGCGGCCTAGGGTAAGACAGTGCCAACGATAGAGGGAGCTCATGCGATGCTGAGCCAAGGATCTCGATCTTTTCAGAAGTAACGGCATTTTTTCGCACAACGGCGATCTTCTCAGAAACAATCTGAACATTGTTAGTATTCAGAACAGGCACGGCCATCACACTATTCATATCCTATCTCCTACGAATTAAGACATCATCACTTATCCCTAACAGGGATCGATCTGCCCTGCTAGCTAAACAATCCAATACGAAATAACGTTTTTTTACGTAAACCCTTCCATTATCGATGGACACAAATATTCAGACCCAATTCGAGTGTAGTCCGTGATTCACTTAATTTCCATTATGTGTGGCTGAGTTATTTGTGCTCAGTATTGATTGACATAGTCATGTGATGATGTGATAAATATCCCTATAAAAAACAACCATGGAAGGTAAATAACGTGACTTATTCAGAACTGGCAGAAATAATTGACACTTTTTTCACACAAAATCTCATTCTGTTAACAAAACAGAGTGAAGAGGAATCGGTTGCAGCCCTGAGAGCCTATGTCGAGGACAGTAAGGCACTTGCCTTGCAGGAACAAGAAATACTAGGGAGTCCTACGAATACGCCGATGATGAGGCATAAACTCAGAGCTCAACTGCTTAGCCGCCAATCCGAAATGAAATCCTTAACCCGCATACTCTACTGGCTTGATAAATGTGATTATTATCCTTTTCACCAAAGTAGGCTGTTTAAAGCGATTAAACAACGTATCGCCACCCTATCTCTGCCAGTACCCAAAGAAATACACTTCATGTCCTTGATCCAGCTTGACGCTATCCAGCGAGACTATATCAAACTTTGGGCGCAGCAAAATGCACGAAACTATAGAATAAATATCTGGATGGATTCGGCCACTCTGCTAGCAGGTGAACTATGCGGGCGTATACAAGAAGCCGCCGTTAAACATGCTTCTACAGCAAGACACATCAGCGATGGGGCTTTTCAAACTCAGCTGACTGATTGGCAAAACAAAGCGTATAAAAGTATTGTTCACACAATGTCACAAGATGATCCCAATCAGATTGGTAGCAAATTTTGTTTTGATCAAGCGGCAATCCTATTTTTGGAAGAAAATGGCTTAGCAAAACCCGGTGAATTGGAAAAAATGGGCCAAACGCTTGCTGATAATTTTCAACTTAGCGTCAAGGAGCTGCGAAAAGCGACACCCTATGCTAGTCATATCAAACTTGTCGACTTCTACCAGATGAAGGATCAGACAAACTATTCGCTCTATATTAAGGAACTGGCGTTAAGAGGCAATTTACTGGTTGCGACTGATATTAGTCGTTTACTCATACTACAGCAGCATGGTGGTATCTATCTCAATACCGATATATTACCTCGTTTGAATGAAATGCTATTTTCTCCACGGATTAAAATCGATCGGCACAATCAAGAAGCCGTGATGCAAATAGTATTAGATGAACTGGTTCATCGTGGACAAATGCCCGGTCGCGCAGAAATGATTAATCGCATCGGCCGTGGGGGCTATCTTGATCAGCTCCAAGAGATGGATGATCGGGTAAAACAACCTATCCAGCATATTGTAAATCAGGCATTAGATCAGCATCAGGATCTTTTTATGCCACTGGGTGAACTAAAGGTAGACCCCTATTTTGCTTGTAGCTACGCCAATGGCAATAACAAAGCGATTATCGCGATAAAAAACAGCCCATTTATCAACCGAGTTTTAAACAGATTAGCGCAGATACACCAGGTGATTATTGGGGAAAATATTGATGGACTCAATCCTGAGCGGCCAATCCCGCGCACTACAAACGAAGAAATTAGAACAGTTTTGCAAGCTAAGCGTTTGCAACTCAATGATAAATGGTTACTTTCTTATCGTTCTGAAGGCATGATCACCGGTGGTATTTCAAGCAGTCGTCAGATTGTCGGTATTGCGGCTTACCAACATGCCTACGCCGCATTACTAGAGCAAGCGGGTGTGGTACTACCTGACAGGCGTCAACAACTATCACCACACAAAATTTTGCAGCCTTACACTCAAGCTTTTTTCCCCACAGAAGAGGCTTATTTGTCACGTTCGCGGGAGTCGAGGATAAAATTTTTCTACAATGTGTTTCCACAGAGCAGCCAATACGACAGCCAATACATTATACAGTTGCAGGATGATGAAGGTGTTAATCAAATGGCGCGCTTTTTATACAATAAAAATAGTCTTCGCACGGCGCACTACCTTTACCAACCAAGAACTGGGCGGTTAGTTGAAATTAATATTGCGCCAAACTTTGCGTTTAAAAATAGAACCCGCATCATTTTGATAGCGCATGGTACTTTTATGAAAACCCTCGGCGGCGAACAAATCGTTCAACTGCTTGTCAACCAGCGTTTGTTACGAAGGGATGCACAAGGGCTGTTCCCCATCATAGAACGCGTATCGATAGTCGCTTGTTACATCACTGAACCGATCCCCGGTAGCACAAATGTTGTAGAAAAAGCAGGCGAGCCGTTTATAGAAAAGTTTTATCAGGCTTTTTCCAATAAAAAAATAACGGTAAATAGTATCAGCACACGTGAAAAAGTGGTTTCTGTCGATGTATTGGGACGTAAATGGACCGGATTACCAGTAAACCCGCAAGCGCCTCAACATCACTGGCTCATTGATTGGGCGTTAGTCAAAGAGAGTAATAGAAAAATCATTTTTATCCAAAAAAATGAGGGTGGGATAATCAGTAAACGCATCACTTTGGTAGCGGGAAACAATATGCGCAGTAGTATACTGCGTACTTCTTACGATGGCCGTTTTGGCGTAGATTACGTCATTGATCTTCCCACGGAGCAGGTTGTCAAGCTCAATGGATACCTGGATAGAAAAACCGCTAAGAGCGTTATAAAAAACATGCAAAGAGGTACCCTCTTCATGGCAGCCGATAGCATGGCATTGATAGCGGGGATGACCGAAAGCCAGGTAAATCACGGGATTATCGTCAACGGTACTGAGCATGATATGACGGCTTTTCAGCAAATTTTACGGCTGACTGAACATCATAATGATTACAGAAATTGGTTGACTGAAATCGATCTGTTAGGTGGGACACAAGCGTTAAAATCGGAGATGGAAAGACTGTTTGATTCTCCACAAACGGCGTTTATGCGCCTGAAAGAACGCTATTTACATGATGATTTTGATCTCTTTTGCCTTGATTTGAGTAATCCGATGAGTGCTGGCATTATTGAGCGCGATATGCGTGGAACAGCACCGATTGAAGGTATTTATTTAAGCAAAATTGAGCAATATCTGAGCCCGACCATCAAGCTAAGCATAAAACGTATGGATGGTCCTGCAGAGCGTCTGAACAAACTCAACGGGGTCATTGATAAAATTGAGGCCAACCTGGTCTACTTAAACAAGGGTAGAGATGACACGCCACTTTATTATCACTCTGCACTGACCAATCGATCAGAACAAACTACCGTCAGCCAGAACGAATTGGCAAAAAAATACACTCATGAACGCTATCTCTACAAAGCGCAAGAGCACTATGCTGACACCTTGATTCGAAATTATTTCACATTACCCATCGTACTCTGTGACGCGCTGGTCAGTGCAAACGGTGAGTTGCTGGCAGAAAACAACTTGCCAGCCGATAAGTGGGCACCCTTATTATTGGCAATGAAATACGACAAAAAAACCAAAAAGTACGTCGTACCTTATCTGCACGATGATGGCATACAAGAAAAATGGCTGAGTACTGACAACGACCAATTTGCCGAAATGCAGCGTTTTTTGCAGCAACAACATGAAACACTGACGGAAGATTACCCTCTTTTCAATGGGCGCCTTTATCCCGGTAAAACAGAAATCGCTAGCATCGGTGCCAATGCAGTGTTTGCCATTATGGCGATACAGCATTGGCTACACAATGGCATTACCGTGCCGGGTAATACACTGTTAGCCAAAACGTTACAGGTACACACTTACCTTGCCATGACGCAAGTCACCTTCAATGTCACCGGCGATACAACGACTTTGCTGCAGGCCGTATTCAGAAGTGTGAGAATCGGCGATTTTTTCCGCCTTTTTCAATTAATCGCCCTGCCAGTTGGCCTGGTATTGAGTATTGCGGATGTGGCTTTCAACGCCATTGAATTAAGTAAAGCCGAAAACCAGGTACAGCGTCACCTGTCGAGAACTCAGCTAACTTTCTCGGTGGCGGGGCTGTCATTATTTGTCGGTGGTGTTATTGCTAGCTTGCTGGGCGCGACCTTGCTGATCATTGGGCTATTTATCGTTGGGATCGCCTTGGCAGTGGCAGGCTATTTTTCCCAGGCTGCAATTTTAAAGGCGATGAAAAATCTAGATAAGGCAAAGGTGATCGGCGGTTATTTTAATGCCATGCGAGCCGGATGGGAACAGGGCGGCTTTACTCTAGCACGAGGAATACTACAGCCCTGTGAAGGGGTGGTGGTCACACAAGTTGATCTACGCAATATTCACGCTATTTCTGTGGTGTTCGATACAATGGGCCAGAGCATAAAAAAGAAAGATGCCGTCGATGGCACCAGCCAAAACTATATCGATTTATATCCGTTACGTGAGGTGGGGCGTACGGTTAACACCACCGCCACGCCACCGGATAACGCAACTGGCATAACGACACTGATCTTACCCACACAACCGCGGGCAAAGATTACCCCAAAGTCCACCCTAGGTTTTAATGCGGCGCCTATACACAGAGAATTTCAGGCAATGCACTTTTTCTTTCGCCAAAATTCCGCATTTCCGTTTAGTATTGCCTCTGATCCTGTTTCTGGTCTGCCTTATTTTTCTGTACCCACGGCACTTGAATTGTATTATTTCTTTACCAATGTAGACATTGTATTGGGTAACCATCACTATCATCTGATTGCGCCAGGCGTAGACGAAACATCGCCAGTAAACCCACTGATTAATCAGCCGGTATACAGTAAACACCTGCACTATACCCTGCTCGCCCCTGAACAAGGTGCGGCAACGGTGGTGTTGGTGTTAAATAACCAGCAGGCTCCGATAATTATTGATTGCGTTAATGATCAGGTGAACTGGATAATAGAAGCCCGCCACCTCAAGGGGGTTGAGCAGATATTTTATCCTGCCCCTGTATCAACTCAGGCCAGCGTGGTGAAATTTATTCGCCGTCTGCCGACCACGAGCAGTGAACATAGCCAGCAACTTATCAGCACTATCACCCTTAAAGATAGCGCGAAAACTAAACTTACCGTACGCATGCCACAGGGTACGGTGGAACTAGACCAACAACAGAGTATTTTTTATCATGTTAATTTTTCTGATCTGAATAACACTCACCAAACCACTGACATTAGCGACGACCAGGCGGTGAAACTCGCAGTACAAAACTATCTGCGAGTGCAAAAACTGCGTAATAACCACGCCATTAACCAGATTCAGATCGACAATTATATTCACCGTGATAGTAGAGGTGGCACCGAAAAGATTGACGGCTGCTTTTATCATTTAAAGCAAGCCACTTTGTTCTATACCGCCAACCACGACGATACTCCCTTTAATAACAGCAGTACACGCAGCAATGTTGAACTGATTTTCCATAACTCGCACTGTGCCTGGTATCGTGGCGATTTGACGCTGGCCTTGCAGCAGGCCCAAGGTAACATTGAACCCACCACCTATGAAAAAATCTTTTGGATGTCAGACATCAGAACCAAAAAGTTACGCTACCTGTATCTGCCAGCCGTGCATCTGCCGATTACGGTCAATAAGGAAAGGCGCGCCAACGCAGCCACATCAGATATTATCCAGACGCAGGTTTTTGCCAAGGGTATTTTATTTCAGCAACGCTATAGCTACGTTGTGGAGGGTGCTCGCAAACAGATCCATTTTCTCTACATGATTGATACGTCCTCTTCTGAAGGACATCTGACCCTGTTGGAAATCCGTGATCTTCCCACTGGGGTCGTGACCGATTTAATCAACAGCAGTAACCTGGATGCCCTTTATCACTTTATGAATAAAACCACCTCTGTTTCTTCTGCTGGCGCCAAATTTTCTTCATTAATGCCGACACATGCCGATATTGTCAAGATGGGCATCCGGCAAAGCGACGCCACGGTATTGATCGGTAACCGATTGATATGGCCACCACTTGATAGCCTGGGAGGGGTGAGCGGAAATATATCAGCAAAAATTGATCCCTCTGTTCTCAATGATACTCGCTATTTAACCACCCTAACGGCGGCGGTAAAAGGAGACAACCCGAATAATCATCATTATTTTTGGAGTGTGACCGAACCGGATAATCACCAGCAGTTCTACAAACTCTATTTACAACAAGGCTATTCAGCGGCGAGGGAAATCCAATTAGCTGATTTTGGTTTGATAGACCGCGAAGTCGTGGGCAGTAGCGCTGCTCATCAGGGCATTGCTATCAGTATGAAAAATGGCCATGCTTATCATCTCACCATCGATGAACAACTCACACTACAAAGTCTAGGTAAAACCTGTATAGAGAATGATCAGGGAGGGTTAGCGTCGTTAACAACCTCTATTCGCGAACTGAAAGAAAAGCAGGGAAGGCCCTTTTCAGTTGAGAGCAGACAAAAAAAAGCCATTCAGATAGCACCGATCCTGGTTATCACCGATTTGCTGAACTGTCGCCGTAGTGTGGATGATAACGATGATGAAAATAACAGGTTATCGACCTGGTATGACAGCATTGGCGAAAAATTGCTGATTTGTCAGGCAAACTCGTACTCACAGTGGCAGTGCTTGGGGATGGCAGATCAGCAGGGGCCTGGTTGGTGAAGCATAGCCATGACAGCCTGGAAATAGGTTATTTACCGACAATTCCTGTCGACGCCAAGGTAACGCTTTTTAACGGCAATCGCTTGCGGGACAGCATTGAAATACCGGCTTTACAACCCCTGCCTGCGGATACACTCGCTGACAGTGATAGTTTCACTGGCGTATCTTTAACAGACAGTGGACACCTCAGGGTGATCACACAAGCTGGGATCATGCTTGAGGTGATTAAAAAACAGCATGAATTTGTCACCAAATTGCTGGGAATAACCCGGGCTTTTAGTGACGCCTGCTATACTTTTCCACATCGCCCCCACAGACTGAATAGGGGTAAAATGGCGCGTACATTGAGTGGTCTTTGCGCAAAATATCACTGCCCAGAAATTATCGCTATTCCACTACGAGATGACCGATCCGGTTGGTATCACCCGCAAACTGACGGTTTGTTTATTCTCCCCACTGATGAGGGCGATGCGCAATACCTTGGTTTCAGTGAAGATGAACAATGCGCTTATTTTAGCGCCAAGCGACACGGATTTTTGCTGCAAATATTTTCTCCAGATGATCATGATTTTATTGATAACCAACAATGCATCTACCAGCGGCTGGGTGAACTACTTATTTTAAATGCTAATCAAACCGAAACGCCTTTTTATCTCAATATTGATGCCCTACCCCGTTTGTGGATAACAACCAATGGGCAGCAAAGGGCGGATAAACCGTTTACCTTTGATATCGTGTCGTTTAATTATCCAGTGATAGAAATAACTCATGGTGGCTCTGGGTCAGTACACTGTCATACTCAAGTCCCTCGGCAAGGTGTTTCTGTCACACGTAAGGGGGCACACCTTATGGTGTTTTTTGCGGATAACACCTTAATCATCAATGATGTTTTTGATCCACAGAAAAATAGCGCTCATCACCGATTACAACTCACCTTTGCCGCCCGCCCTATTACCGCCAGTGAGCTGGCGGCTTATTATATCGAGAGTGCCAGTCATGGTGATAACGGACTAGTGAAACCGCATGAATATGCTGTGATCCCGCTGCCTGATTGATAATAAACTACATACCCAGCGACTACATGTCGCTGGGAATTGAAAAATAGCAACAACCTTGGAATATAACTCAATTATAATTCACGAGCGCCGTCGGTATTACTCTGGTTAGCGTTGTTTTTTGCATAAAATAGGAGTAGAGCGGCGGGATCTTGGAATATTCTATTTCCCATTAAGCGTGAAGCTGCAATTTGACAGCACTCAGCTTTTATCACTGAAATCACTTTCTCATCAATATAAAATCCCCAAACCTTTTTGATGGTCAATCGGGCTAAGCCCGCCACAGCTTGATGTGATAGAACCTTTTTAATTCATCATTTATTTTTTTCTAAGTCATTTTTTATAAATTCTTTTTATTAGACTTCTTGCAAAACCGTCGTTCGTGATGCGAATTCAAGGCACCTGGCGCACAGCAACCGCAGTCACGATAAACCACAAATAAAAATGGAGCAAAAACAAAATGGAATACAAAAATGTCGCGATGCAACTAGAAAATATCACTGTAGATCAAACGGAATACAATAAAGAAAATGGTAATTATCATAAATTTATCCAAGCCAGGAATAATTATTTGTCCCTTACGAAACCTATATCGTCATTAGAAGAAACCAAACTCTTATTTAAAATGCTGGACTGCTTGGATAAATGGATTGTTATTCATAATAAAAAAGGTGAAAAACGATATAATGCTTTCTTATCAAATATACTTTTAGCACGTAAAAACGCTCTAATGACCCGCGTGCCTAAAATTTTGCATTTTGTCTGCCTGTGTGAAATAACAGATATCCAGAGGGATTATATTAATCTTTGGATACAAACCAATCCAGATTATGCCATCAGGGTCCATGTGGATGAATACGCGGTTTTGGCAAAAGAGCTTGCTGTACGAATACAAAAACAGGCCAGCAAAGAAGTATTGAACGATTCAAGAAATACCTTTCCAACGACACTATTTCGCTGGCAAAACGAGGCTTTTAGCTACGTAAAAAAAAATATAAAAACCAATATGGGGGATGGTAAACCGAGTTTTGATAACTGTGTCAAAGCATACTGTCAAAATAGAAGGTTAGGCAGTGCTGAAGAGCTGGAAGAGATAGGTTACGCAAATAGAATGGGGATGGGAGCTGCCCATAGAAATTTGCAGAAGGCTAATCCAAAAACAGATATCAAGCTCATTACCAGTGGTGAGGCACTTGTTCCCTGGTCCTCGCATTACTTAACGGAACTGGTCTTACGGGGCAATATGGTTACCGCAAGTGATATACTCGGCCTAGAGCGGTTGCAAAAAGACGGGGGCATTTATTTGGCGACTAACTTGCTGCCCGCTATCAACGAAAAACTCTTCTATGTTGGGCACCAAAACTTGATTCAAACCACGGTCCAGGATCCTAAAGGGACGCAAAGTGTTGCAGCAATTACCAGTCTTATCCTCGATGAACTAGTAAAGACCGATCAGAGCCCCAATCAAATCCCCGCGCGTGCAAAATTGATCAAGGACTATCCCATTTATTCTATCGTTCCCAAAAAGCGAGCAAAAATAGAACAAGTGATCAAAGATGCCTTGAAGAAACAGATCCCATTATTTAAAAGGCTGGGTGACGTTAAGGTCGACCCTTTTTTTCAATGTTCTTATGCTGATGGTAATATCAACGCCGTGGCAGTACAAAAATTTAGCGACAGACAAGACAATCCCTTTATTACTCAATTGTTAGCCAATTTTGCCAAGACCTATAAGATCATTGAGGACTATAATCACCACGGTCTTGATACAACCGTCCGAACATTATGGCATCCCATCATCCCTAAGATTACAGAAGATGTGCAGCGTGCAGGTCTTCATATCAGTGCTAAGGCGGTTCTTTATTATCGATGGGATATTTTCAATCAGTATCCACAAACCAGCCCTGAGCTTTTGGGCACGCCCGCCTATGATTTGACGTATTCACAGCTATTACAGGAGGCCCTGGATGCACAAGGTGATCAAGTGTTTCCGACCAATCCTTATACTTTTCAAAAAAGGTATACACCTTCCTTCAGTGCGGTGAACCTGTTAACCGAAGAGGTCGCGCGATCTCATTTGATGGGACCAATGCACTATCTTAAACCTTTTGCCAACGCTCCCCAGTACGGCGGTCAATACATTATACAGCTCTACAATGATGAGATAAGCAAAAAAGCCGCCGAGTTTTTATACAATCAAAATAGGGATGTTAGCGACTGGTATTATTACGATGAGGTAAAAGATCAGCTCGTCCTTCAACCAGCCACAGTAGCGACTGTCAATGCAGGTAAATACATCCTATGGGTAGGAAATGGAACCTCCATCACCACCTTGCACAAGCTAAAAATCGTAGGACTATTGAAGGCTATGCTACCAATCAGTACCTCCATAGAACAGCTGACCCTTGTAGCTTGTCAGCGATCAGCACAAGGCACCCAGCCCCTCTCTATTGAGGGCCTCTATGATGCTTTTGATAAGCCTGATCGTAAGATAAAGGTCGATCACATTGTTGTACAAGAAAATCTCTTTACTGTCGATGGGATGGGCCGTAAATGGCAGGGTAGGTTATCCACAGTGGGGGCAAATCACTCCGTAGTAACAGAAATCGACTGGAATCGCGCGACAGAGAATAGCCGAGAAGTGATCGCCACACGATCGACCAATGGATTGACGGTATCCTATGCAACCCGGCCTCTTAGCGAGAGTAGGGTGATACGCAATGAAGTTATCACTCTGGTTGACGCTAATCAAACCATTTTTGGACTCGGTTCGGTGATAGAGATACCGATTATCCATCCCGCAAAACAAGTAACATGGATGAAGGATCCGACAAAGCTCGACGGATGGATAGATCAAACAACGATTGAAGGAATATTAGGCGCGATGGAGCAAGGTGTCGTGGTAACCGTGGCCGAGAGTATGGCATTAATCGCCGCGATGGGTAAAGTTGATCATGAGTTCATCATTAATGATCCTAACCTTTCCCGGATTGCTGCAGTGATGCAAGCTTTGAAGCAGAGCCTTGAGATCAAAACCTACGCAGATTGGTATGAAATACTTGATTTTAGCTGCGGAAAAACGGCATTCAACCGGCTGGTCAATACCCTTTTTCCAACCTCCAGAGCGCGAGATCAAGCCTTTAAGCGCCTGCAATGGCGAGTAAGAGGCAAACGCATCACCTTTTTCAACCTCGATCTAGGCAAAAATGACAGTGCGATGGCAATATGTAAGGAGATGAAAAGTAAAACCGCGATTAAGGCGATTTTTTTGGGGAGTCTGGAGGCGCTGCTATTGTCTAATAGACAGGCAGACAAAGGCAATCTTCCTCAATTAGAATGGGCTACTCGCCGTTTAGAAAACCTCGAAACCAATTTAAGCCGCCTGGAGAATAGCGGCCAAGCACCTCATTCCCCACTCAAGCGTTATTATTACTCGTTGTGGGATCCTAAGTTCAGCTTACAACAGGGTCAGCGCATTACGCTGAAAGACTATGTCAATAATGATTACATACGAAGATCACAGCAACTTAATTGGCAGGGAGAACCCTACCCGAGCTTGGTTACTGCTGATAATTACGTACGTAAACAGACATGGAAACGTATCAATCAGGAGACATTGCAGAATAATCGGTTAGCACCGGGAGAATGGGTGATACTCTTCTCAACGCTGCAATACAATACGTTGGATGAAAAATACACCATCAGCTATTTGAATACAACCAACTACAAAATGGTGGATGTTACCACTCACAACTCCATTTTTGCTGAAATGAGGATCTATTTAGACAAAAATGCTGAATTAATTAAGCAAAATTACCGACTAACCGGAAAAAAGGAACCGATTGCCAGGAGCCTGGGGCGTATGGGCGGAGTGGGTGGCTTCGCCAATTTTGACGATTCCGTTGTGTCTATTTATCGTTTTTTAAAGCACGCGATCTACGCCGGCAGTAAAGAGGAAGATCCTGCCATGAAACTTTATACCCAAATGTCAGTGGCGGCAGATATAAATAACCTACTCAGTTTAACGCCGACTCTCGCCGAAGGTGCTGAGAGATTGGCACCCTCTATCGCTCAATCCAAATGGTTATCACAGCGCTTCCCTGGAACGGTTAATGCCTTTTTAGGCTACAGTGAGAAGTTTTACCAATCAAAAACCATACAAAATTTAGGTGAATTTACCACAGCAGCCGGTTTTATTGGGGCTGGCATAAGCTTTTTGCCTAATCTCTATCTATTAAACACCACCAACAACGATCGTCAACGCAGTCTTGCTATCACCAGGATGGCATTCGACAGTGTGGGTGTGCTTTTTAGCGCGGTAAGTTGGAAATTGATGGCCACCACAGAAGGCTTTTTCCCGTTACTGTTAGTTATTGGCGCAAGTTATGGTTTGTCCAGGTTAAGTGAGAAAGTGAGTCAAATCCTGGGAGAAAATATTGATAATATCACTACTGCCCAAATTTTAGGTGAGCGGTTTAACCAACTCAAAAAAGGTTTTGAGCGGGGTGGATTTGCTGTGGTTAATCATGAAGTACTGGTGCCATTAGAAGGAGCGGTTATTAAAGCCATCCACCTAGAAGAAATCCGAACGCCTCGAGTCATATTCGATGAAATAGGGGCGCAAATGCGCAAAAAAACCGACCAAGGAAAGGATCTGATTGCTGACAGCAATGACTCTGCCGCTTACATCAACCTGCGTGAGTTAAGTGGTATAGCCGAAAACCAGTTCATCACGGTCGCCAATCTCCCCGCCGCCCATCAACCTGCCTTGAAAACGCTCATTTTACCTTGGTCACCCCGTGCCAAAATTAATCCGTCGTATGCCGAAGCAGACTTCGTTGAATGGCGAAATGATGCCGAGTTTGGCGCTATGCGTGACTTTGCTGCTCAGGATCCGCATTTTATTTTTGAATATCACAAGTCTCCGGATTCTTTCACGCCCTATTTCTTGCCTGTTTTAGACGAAGTTGAGGAATTTGTGGGAATCGACTGGATGGTCATCAACGATCTGAAATATCACTACGAAAAAACAGATGTCAACGTTTATTTCGGTAATCACACTTATAAAGTGATGGCTCCGGGGATTAAGAAAGATAAAAAAATTAGCGAGTCTGTATGCAAAAATTATTTGCATTATCGGCTATATGGCCCAGAGGAGGGAAAGGCGACCATTTTCCTGGTACTGAATAGAGGTCAGGCTGATATTACCATCGAACGTAGTAATCCTGATATCACCTGGATCGTCAATGCTAATCATTCCTATCTTCCCGATATGCTTGCACGTCCAACCCCCGGTGGCTACGAGATATATGACAAGGATCCGGATGCACAAGGTGAAATCAATGTCATTGCCATCAACGTTACCCAGCGTAATAACACCCAATTTACTTTTCAGGTACCCTTAGGCGTGGTGACAACCAATCCCACCGACAGTAATCGGTTAATTGTCAGGGAGTTTAACGCCAAGTATTTCATGTTTTTATTAACACCAGCATTAATCCGCCAGCTTGATCCTGATAATAAGACCAAGAGCATGTCACCGGCAATGAAAGAGTCAACACTGGTAAAACGCTATTTGCAACAAATGATTAAAGATAAACGCTTTTTCCCGCTCTACATTCCCATACAAAAATTTTCCCTTACTGGTGACGAAAAAAGCGATCAAGTTTATTATTCCGTACACAATGAAGATTTTGTCCATACCAAAAACCAGCCAGGTACGCTATTTGAAAATACCCGGCGTAGCAATGTCCAGACCCTTTTTTTTAGCGAGGAGTATGCTTGGTTTAAGGGAGATTTGTTGATACAGGAAGTGTCTGAAGGCATGGAGTATCTTTACTGCTATCGAAATCTCTTTTGGGTATCAGAAATTGCTACCAATAGGCTGAAACATATTTATCTCCCCTTCTGTCATCTGCCCGACGTGCTTAATTCTCAAAATCAAGCTGAGCGACAACAGATAAAATTTCCTTCTCAATCTACCATTAACATCATCAATCAACCCAAAGATATCACCAGATACATCAATTTTGAACAACGCTATCGCTATCAGCAGCCTAATGGTAAGCAATATCTGGGTATCAGATACAAGATTGATACCCGTTATCCTGAAAAAGGATTGATAGTGACTGAAATTGATAACTTACCGCCAGAAATACAAAATCAACTTATCCAAAATTTGGATTTAAATACACTTCATCATTTCATGAAACTCAATATCCATGCAGAGATCAGCCCTCTACCCCATAGTAAGCTGGATCCCTCGACAGGAACGGGACAAAATGTAAAAGCAATAGATAATCTTAAAACAGATACCCTTTTTTCCGTAGGACGTGGCGTCATATGGCCATTGCAAGGCAGCATAGTGGTAAAGGGGCATGTCGACGCAAGTCTTCCTGATACGGTACTCAATAATCCCAATGAGATCATTAGCTACGCAGGAACAACAACCAAAATTATCGATGAAAATGTCGCTGTGGAAGGCGAGCTACAAACCAGCACCAAACATTACCATTTCTGGTGTATTAGCGATAAGCACCGAAATTTTCTAAAATTATATAGTCAACAGGATACAAATCCGGCAATAGAAATGTGTTTAAGTGATTTTAATATAAATAATAACCAGGTGTTGAGCATAGATAATGCGATTATTAATACAGTGAACGGATTATTGTACGGCCTTGACGATGACCACACTATTTTATTGGCAGGAATAGGGCAACCTTGGTTATTGAAACAAAATAATTGGTGGGTTTATTTTAAAAAACATATTGATCAGCTGACAGAAAGAATGGAAGGCTTGATTTCACTGCCACCAGGGCAAACAAAACCCATTGGTATTGCCCCTTATCTAACGTTATCCGGCTTACTACAGAGTGACGGGATAAAACCGCTATCTGCCTGGTATGATTTTGCTAGTAAGCAGTTTATTCTTTGTAAAAACGAAGAAAACCAACAGATAACTTACCTGCAAATGGACAGTAAAAGCAAAAACGGGGCTTGGATCGTCAAAATTAAGGACAACCATCAGAAGGAAATAGGCTACATTACTTCCATGACAATCGATGAATTAAGCGTGTGCTTTCACAAAATAATCTTAAAAAATGCGACAAAAATACCGAGTCTGATGACACTCATTTCGCGAATATCTGCCACTCCCCTCTCTTTTATACAAGTTAGCCCAGAAAGAGGAGTAATAAAAGGGACAACCACTGACGGACTGTTACTGTATATCAGTAGAAAAAATGCAGAATTTAAAGCCACGTTATTAGCCGTTACGCCTGTTTTTACTACAGCACAGGCAAAGAAAGAAAATTTATCGGCAATCACGCCTAATTCTGCTATTTGGCAGAAAACCTATAGGTTGACTCTCCAAACTGAGCTTAACCAGTTAATTCAATATTATTTCTACTTTGAAGTTATCAGAGTGATGTTAGCTAATGATCAGCAGGGTTGGTATCACGCGGACAGCAATAAACTGTTTTTACCTTTTTCCACGGATGGATCGGGAAATGTAAAAATACATAATTTGAATAAATATCTTGGCTATGACAGTAAAAATCACTGTGCTTATTTTAACAGCCAAGAAGGTGAACAGTGGGATTTGATAAAGATGGATCAAAATGGTGGATTAGCAAAGAGAATAGTGAATAAGGGCATATTATACCAACGCACCTCCTTCCTCCTTATTTTGGACAGTGGCCCTGTCTCAGTGCTTGATGAAGATGACTATATCAATGTTGATGTGCCAGCCTTACTGATAATCACCCCTTTTAACCAAGCTAAATATGAATCTTTTACTTTTCAGATCGATAAATTTAGCTACGCCATGATATACCTGGCACATACTAACCCAGGAAGGCTAAGATGTATTATGCCGAATACGCCAAAAAAGCCGTTGATTTCACAAAAAGCAAAAAGGCTGGTCTATTTGCGTGATTGTAGAAGAAAACTTGTTAATGTTATTTGCTTCGGATAAGAATAATATTGAGTTCATGTTCAAAGGAATCGCTATGCCAGCGACAGGCTTATCAGAATACTATGGCACCACACTCGATAGTCTGCCGCCGGCGGGTTCTCCAATTGATGTTAGCATCTCTCTTCTCGTCTTGGAGAAATATTACCATGCCCTGTATATAAGCGAAGATAAACGGACAATGGACGGTCATCTTGCGGCTCCATTTCCTGCATTCGCCGCATAACTAACCGGCTACTTTTTGCAACAGTGAATCGACAATAGGAAGCAAAATATTGTCAGTTTGATCGCTGTCAAACATACCGACTCCACCGATCCTATCACTATAGTATGTCGCCAGTGTTTTAGCTGTTGTGTATTGGTTGTTAAAAACAAATTGTATTTTTCCACCCGTCTCGCCATCTTCACCCTCTAGAAACGCACCAATAACCACCAGTAGTTTATCACCAACAAACACTCTCAAATCTTCCTGTTCCCGGGTGATAAGCATCTTAGAAAAATCAGTGCTATCGGAGAACTGGCAATATATTTTCTTCTGATTGTTAGTAGTAATGTTACAAATATAAGTCACTGCGTAATGAAACAAGGTGGCATTAAACGTAAAGCTCATGTGTTGCTGATCGTCGGTCATGATCACTAATAAAGCCGGTACGTCAATTTCTACGTGTGCTTGCTCAGTGAGCTTGAGCACGTGATCCGCTTTTAATACCAGCAAATTATCCCAGCGTTGGTAACAGGGGCTTTGGTTTGGAAAAGTGATCCGGCCACCATTATCATAAATTTTAAGTAATAGCTGGCTTGAAAATACGCTAGCAGCACGAATAAACCAAGCCGATTTATCCCATTTGTTAAAACCAAGATAACGATATAATCGATCGGCATCATGGATAATAAACAGCTTTTGACTGGCGGGGTGATACCAGCCTCGATGCTGATTTCTACAATTCATTGGTATTACTTCGGGAACACCATAATAATGGCAGAGTGTGCTAAAATCTTGTTTTAATTGTGGGATGTCTACTATTTCGTTTTGATAATAACCATCAATGAAGTTATCGGTGGCGGATAACAATAGGATATCGAACCCGTTAGCTTGCTTGCGGATATAAAAAATCAATCCGCCCTCAGTAATCGCCTTTATATCGCCATTATCCTGCAGAATAATATAAGCTAAAAATTTATCTTTTTCCGCTAATACGTTGCCCATACTCTGTATGATCAGATGGGGGATTAGCGCTTTATTGGCCAATAGATTGCCGCTAAAAATAGCCGCTAATTGATTCGGATCCAGAGTAGATACGTAGCCAAGCGTTTTTTTTCCGCTAGTATTTTCTGCTGAAATCCAGGCCCCTTGCTGGCCGTTGACCTCATGTGCCATACCCAGGTAGCACAGTTTTTGCCAATAACTACTTTGGCAAAGAATAAATTGCTCTCCATCACATTGATACCAGGCGTGCAGTGGCTTCCCTTCCTCATCCATGAGTAAGCCAAACAGAGTAAGATGTGATCCTACCTTAATCGCTTTTTTTTGCCCGGCAGGCAGCGCTGAAACACCATGTAGCCGATCTTGCTGTGTTCTTACGTAATGTTGTAGCGCGATCGGCCAATTTATCTGCTGTTCGAGCCAAATCTTTCTTACCCCGACCAGGGTAAGAGAATCACGATCAGATAGACGATAAATTAGCCCATTTCTTATGCTGAGCAGTGTATCCTGAATGCTTAATACCTGTTGGTTATCCAGGCCGAAATCACTCAGATCTATTTCTCTAGCATCGTCGTTGTCTTGTTGCACATACAATTTAACCGGTTGATGATGATCAGCTGGCGGGGTGAGGGACCAAAAATAATAGTGACGATGGTTATCACTGCTTTTTTCTACCGGCGCTCTTCCCGCCGGCTTGATAAGATAATCGACATTATTCATCATGCTGGCATCTATTTTGGCAGAAATTTTCTCATTTAGGTCATAACTCTCACTCAGTACTGGCCATATTAGCTGATGGTTAAAAGATTCTATGGGGTGATCGTCTACCAGCTGGGATTGCGTTTTTTTGATGGATAGTAGCGCCGTTTGGGGTACGCGGATTGGAGACAGACTTTTATGTAGCAGCTGCGGTCTGGCCTCGTCAAGTAGGGGATTAATATTCAACATGGGATCAATGTTACCGCTGCCACTCTGTCTGACGATAAGATCGGTCAACACCCGAAAGCTTTTCTCTGTTGAGAGCGTATTTAGCACACTTTCTGGCAACCCGCTGGCTTGAATGAGCTGTAAGCTGTTATCAATATCATCAGTGTCAATAAGATAGTCAAGCAAAGCTTGAACGGTGTGGGAAGGATAAAAGTCAGAGCCTGGATTGAGATAAGTGTATTCCTGCTGAAAACGAATAGTACCTGGAGAAACTTGCCAATTGATTAGTGTCCCCGGAGATTTATACTTATACTCTTCTGTCTGCATATTACTGGATTCTGTATCAACTTGATGATGTATATTAAAATAGATCTTTATCAACCGTTGCCAATTGAAGCGCTCTAACAAAGATGTATCTATATCCCGTTCTATATCCTGCTCTATCTGTGCCCTCACTACTTTTATATCCATTTTGTAGTTTACAGGCAGGTAGATTTTTATCAGCTCTTTAGTATTAAAATCGGATACCCAGCAGATATTACGATAAGTATAAATACTGGCTACTATGGTTTGAGCAGAAAATTGATCATAATCAATCTGATGTGGAATAATGACTGAGATATTTCCCTTATACCAGGCATATTTTTCATTGCTAAATAATAACTCAACATGAGTGCGTTTTATTTTATGCGTAAAAAGTGTGTTGTCGGAGGTTTTTGTGTAAATAAAATCGTTTTGCCATAAAGAATAAAAACAATATTTACTTTGTTCTTCTTCAATGGGATTAAAATTATTGATCCGCAGTAATTTAATAATTTCTTTCATGCCTTTGGTATATTCAGCCAGATATTTTTTTACCGTTCTATGATCTTTATTGGCAATAACTTTATTATCCAGCAGGGTTTGTACATTAACCTGTAATGGAACTATCCTTAGGTTTTTGCTATCGACTTCAAAGAGACCGCTAGGTAGTTGAATAATAATTTGTGTATTTTTGATGTCAGTAATATTAATATTAATGGCTTCCGTTTTATTATTATGAGTTTCATTCGATGCCTTGTCCGGTAGATGACGATAAAAGTTTAATACTGAATCAGTCAGGATCACCTGTATACCGAACAGATGGCTGGCAGCAATAACCCACTTTACTTTATTATTACTGCATTTTATTGTGACATTGGCTTGGACTTTATTTAATCCTAACACCACAACAGCATCTCCTGTTTCTGGTGCACAGAACGTATAATGTAAATATTTTTTGTATATATTATATTTTACTTGTTGATCTTCACTAATACCGGGTGCAATAAATTTATAGTCACCATTTCCTAATAAAATATCTATTTTCGTCATACTGTAGCTAAATATTATCTTGGTTAGTGCCATCCATACTGGTATTATTCCCGCTCCTATTTTTATCTGTTTTGCAAAGATAAATCCGGGATTTTTTTGCGCGAAGCCGCGCATGGTTTTAAATTCAGGTGAGGTTTGCAAAACGGGGAATAATACGGAATCATAAACAGGCTCCATATTGGCTTTCGGTGTGACCGGTAAGATAAATAAAATTAGGTAATCCCCCGGCTTTGCCGGGGGACTCCGTAAGGTTTGACCGTGTGGTGCGGTCACCCGAATCTTCTATCTCGACCAAGAGATAGGAAATTCAAATGAAAGATTACCAGAGTCTTAGCCATACGAAATGGGATTGTAAGTATCACATTGTTTTTATCCCGAAAGGCCGTAAAAAAACAATATTTGGTGAAATTAGAAAGCATCTCGGTGAGATGTTTCACGAGTTAGCAAGTCAGAAGGAATGCAAAATTATTGAAGGACATTTGATGATTGATCATATCCATATTTGCATAAGTATTCCGCCGAAATATTCAGTGTCATATGTAATGGGTTATCTAAAAGGAAAAAGTGCAATCTCAATCGTACGACGGTTTATGGGTAAAGTCCGGAATTATAGTGGTGAGAATTTTTGGGCTAGAGGTTACTTTGTATCTACAGTGGGTTTGAACGAAGAGCTGATACGAGCTTACATTCGATACCAAGAAAAACAAGACAATCATTATGAACAATTGAAGCTTAGGATGTAATGACCGCCTTCAGGCGGTTCAAGGTTTGTTGGCCTCTTCTAGGGGCTAATAATTAAAGCCCCCGGCTTTGCCGGGGGATATTTACTTTGTTCAAACTAGGGTTGTCTTGCAGATCAGTGATGGTTTTTTTTTCGTCTACGCCTTCTAATATACGTAAATTAATATAAGTGTTCATATCTACAGGAATGCCAATATCTTGCATTTTTCGTATTTGTTGACCCTGTTTATCGAACAGTACGGTAGGATTGTTGTGTTTTCGTAGATCGATTTGGCTAATGACAACCCCTTCCGACGGAAGTAAAACGCCTTTCTCAAGACTAAATCCTCCCCGCTGCCATCCCTCACTCATATGATTGAAATAGTGCCCCCAAGCCTGTACATTTTCTCTATCTTCCAATGAATTTTTTGTCTTATGCATCATAAATTGGCTAAGTTCAGTCAGCATAATGTTAATTATGGATAGCACTACCGTTGCAATAATACCCGGGATGCTAAAAGCTGTGTTCATGACATCATTTGTGATCCGTATCATAGTAAGATGATGTTTTTCTTGCTCTTTGGTTTCGATTAACTCATCAGTATTCAGTACAAAATTTTTTCTGGCTAATCGAGAAGCCATGATTTCGGTTTTTTTATTGTTTGTTCTACTCACCATGTTAAAAAAACGGTTAACACTTTTCATTCTTTCTGGAATTTTACTGAGTTTACCCTCTCTAAATAATGTTAATTGTATATCAGTTGCGGTATCGGCGGTGTTGGACACGTTGTTAATATCTATCGGAACAGATAGAGCGAAATAGATATCGAGCGCTTTTCTTAAATCAATAAATATTCGGCTAATATTATTAATCCCCGTATCAATATCATCTCCAAATTGATATACCGATGTAGTAAAATCAGCTTTATTTTCTATATTGTCAATATACTTTTTTTTATTCAAGTGCTTAGTTGGTAATTGTCCATTGCCAAATCGACAAAATTGCCGAATGATTGCTGTTGACTTGTCTAATAATGGGTTGATGGCAGTAAAAATTTGATTGGTTGTTTCTAATGTTTTTACTTCAACAAGATTTTTAATATTCAGGTAGGGTATTCTATATTTTTTTTCCAATGGGTAGTAGCGGATATCTGATAACATCGCTATCCATTCATCTCCAAGTCTACCTGCAATTTTTATCTGATTAGCAGCGAATGATAAAATGTAAGGGGAAACATTATTGCTAATATAGTCCGCTTTTGATTGTTTAATGCGTTCTATATATTTAATCTTGCTATAATTGTCTTGTAATCTATTTATTTTAGTAGAGAATGTTTTTGTATTATAATCAGTGATATAAAAAGAATGATAATAAAGCGCAATGTTTTTAGGTAAAAGTTTAAGAAAATTATTAATATCATAAATAGTCGACGCCATCGTTGTAATATTTAATTCCATGCTATTCTTTATTACTTTTTGACGATCTGAAAAAATAATATCATCAATATTTCCTAGATAAATGGCGGAAATAATGTCGCTTTTACTGTACATTTTTTGTAATATTTTGTTGATGTCCCGTGTGTTTCTATTTTTAGCTAAATCTATATGGTAAAACGTAAATTGGTTGTGACGTACCCGACTTTGTAGCCGCTCAAAAGCGACTTGAGGATCATGGAATAGTTTGTTGATCAAAGATTGCAATGCTAATTTTCCGTTGGAAAGATTCAGCGAATCAAACCAAGCGGTGTAATTCTTCTTTAATAGTGAGCTGGTTAATGCCTCCATCAGGAGTGCTATCTTAGCGAGTTGGCGATCAAAAATAATGATTTCTCCCCCGCCTCCCCCCATAGCAACCAGTAATACCATGCTATCGGCAGACACTAACAGTGCACCTTGTTGTCCGCTGTCCAACAGTGCCTGGGCGGTGCCTTCATGAATCCAGCAGGCGGATAGCTTTTCCTGATGAATGATAGGTGTCTTAGTGATGTAACCTAGTGTAAAAGGCTCTGGTTGGAAGGCAGTAACGATTTTATTGGGATCAATAAGGTATTTTTCTAAGGGGTGAGAGAGTAACGTTTTTTGATCATCTTCTTCATTATTATTGATAATGATTTTTTTGTCGCCAGGTTGTGTCAAATTCCATGTCATGCCTGATGATGTTGCCGTACCTGTCCATTTCAAGCCGATGGTATCAACAGTAATGAGTTTTTCCTGGATTATTGTGCGTTTTATTTCTACTTCTTTTTCAGTAAGAACAGCACAAAAATCAACAATAAAACGGGGCGGCTGAAAATTTTCGCCGGGCTGCTTAATATCTTTTTCTAAAAATTTAACTGTTTCCGTAAATTCAACGATTGAAAACTCAGTAACCATGAGGCTCAATTGCGTAATGATGTCGCGGTTTCTCAATAGTGGTTGATTAATGAATAGCGGTTTATGAAGCAGTAAATTAGCGATTATTTTTCCATCGATGTTGAGGTCGGCGCTGTTGTTCTCCATTCTATTATCCACCAAAATAATTCTTTTTTTTCGGTGGTCGCCAAGGTATTCAGTGCCAGCAACTTTGGCTAATTGTTGTGTGCTGGGATCATAGCAATACCAAATACTTAACAGAGGATTTTGCTGATAGAGGAAATTAGCGGCTGCTAGCGCTGCTGTGTTGGCGTAGAGCTGGATAATGTATTGCTGATCGTAGCACGGGCGGTTAATGAGCAGGCTGTTGTCGTGCATCGGCCCTGATAAATGTGATTGATAAGTTTCTTCGGTTAAAAAGAACACATTGATAAAAGGTTGTTCGGATGCCATGAGTGTTTTAGTGCGTTCAATCTCGACCTGATTATACAAATCGGCACAAGCATAGTCATAAGCACGGCTCCCGGTCAGTTCATCGCTTGAACGAGCATGTTTCCCCTTGTGGGCAATATTGTCATCACGATACTGAACCAATACACTCGCATCAAACCGCAACGATAATTCCACTAGCCGTTGCTTGAGGGCTGTTTGAGCGAATTCAGGGTTCCATTCGATCAGGGTTAACCGGTCAATGCTGTAAAGGCTATGTTTAATGAGCAAATGACCCTTATTGAGATTGTCTAGCATCTTTTTGATGCATAAACTGTCCCTTTTCGCGACCACTGCCCGGTTATAGCCCGCGTCATACTGACATTGAAAATAGGGATCCACTTTCAATTCGTTAAGCGATTTGAAGAGAGGAATATTTTGTTCATGCGCTCTGGCAAGCACATCTTTTATCTTGCTGACAAAAAGAGGAGCAACAACTTGATTGCCTTCCATCTCTTGCGCTTCCGGCATATTCCCCGTTTGTTTCTGTTGTTCTAAAATAACATTGACAATGCGCCGTTGACTTTCAGCGCCCTCTGGGTCTTCCGCTGTGCTGTCGATAAGCGCGCTAAACAACGTTGTATTTATTGCGGGCAACAGGTCAGTATGCAAACAAATCCCGCCATATTCTTGCAGTATCAACAGGCGACAAATATCGCTGGCCGCGGCTAGGTTGCCGCGTAACGCCAACTCTTTAATGTACCATTCGCTTTCTTTTTTATCTGGCTGCGTTTGTGTATTATCCGTATCCGGAACAAGATCAAAGACAGTCTCAGTCGAGATATCAGGTAAAAGTTGCGATAAGTTGCGTAGGTTTAATCGATAAATTTTGGCTGTAGGATTGCGGCTTTGCAGCTCACTCAATGCATCCTCAATGCTTTTTTCATTTTTTCGTTTGATTTGTCTCAGTGCATCTTTTGTTGCTAAATTTTCATTTTGTAGAAATTCTGAGGTGGCTTGATCAAAACTAAAAAAATGGGTCTCCATAGAGGTTTTAATGGTTTGATAAGCCTGATTTTGCTTTATGATCCGGTTTTCTTTAGATAAGGAATAAAGCTCACCTGTTCCGATAGTGAGCGTAGTAAGTGCTGCTTTACTCGCCTCGTTCTGTAAACGCAGTGCCAGCTCCCAGGCTAAAGCAGCCGTATTATCAACCCAGATATTTATTTCATAATCTGGATTATGTTTTATCCACAGATCGATATATTGTTTTTGTATTTCAGTTATTTTTACTAGGCAAATAAAATGTATTTTTTTATCCACGGTTTCTTTAATTGCTTCCATTCGCAAGTGGATCACATCAGTTAATTTATTTTTTTTTATTATTTTATTTTTTTCATCGATAAATATATCGGAATTCTCTTTCAATGAATCAAGCAGCTGTAGCAATAATAACATTTCTTCTGAGGTGGTTTGCTCAGACGTTAGATTTTCATAGCAGTTCTTGATGTTGATAAATTTTTTATAAAATATATTCTGTTGATAATAATCACTGTTGACATGAATGTTTCTTAGAAGGCTGATAACGAATGCGCGTTGAGCAGTTTGGTCAAGTATGCGCTCTACATCAAATTCAAATAGCATATCAATTTCCCTATTAATTAGCGTAAATGTTGGTGTGAATAGTGAGCAAGGAAGAAAATAGATTAAGTCACACGAATCGGCTCTGGGAGGGTTCGTCACATTAACTGAGAAATAGACGAAAATAAGCCGAATGTGGCGCAGTCTATGCCAACTGTATGCAAAATACAAGCGCCCAATCTAGGTGCTTCGCAACCCCAGTCGGCAATAGACTTATTGCAAAACCTACTATAACGACGCAATTTAATTTTGATCAGCACACAAATATCAGCCACTCCGTAGATTTACTCCTCAATGTATCCGTTAGGTAACAAAAATTAAATCGCTCAGCTGTCTGTGTTTGCAAATACATGCTGCGAATTCTGCATTACGTGGTGCTCGCAATCCTCATGTACTCGTATATACCGCGTAATTCTGCGTACGGTCTTGCAAAAAGCCGACTATAGAAGTGAAAGAAAAATGATTAAAAGGGAGTCGGTTTCGTTAAGTGAAATGCTTTATTGTATTGCTCCGTCTGATCCTGATGTGCTGGCACCCGTTCTCCCGGTGAAGAAACAAAAGCAGACATCTCTTGCACCAAACTTTCTACACCCAATTTTGGCTCTGGTACCGGTTTATTAACACCGTATAATTTCTGTAGCGCTAATATATCAACAGGTTGTAATCTTGCTATATCTAGGGAATTTGACATAACACTATCGTGACGGGGATGAAAAGAAGAATGATTTAGCCCCAGAGCGTGCCCTATTTGATGACTGACTAGGCTTCTAAAAATTTCACGGTTGGTATGATTGAAGGTATCCGTCCCAATAGTACTCATTTGCGAAGCAGGTAAATAATCAGTAAAACCCGCATTTGCCCCTTCGCCGTGAGTGTTGTAATTGATAAAGCTAAGGTCAGCATCTTGATCATTGGCAACCTGGGAAAACGCTAGACCGGTTTTTTCTGCAATTTCATCAAGAACAGACTTTGTGATCTCTTTTTGTTCATCGGTATAACCCGTCAAGTTCGTGTAGTTATATTTTGATGTTGTAGCGTCATATTGCGGAGTAGGATATTGATAACGGAGTATAATACGCTCTTGATGCGCTTCTTTATTCCACTTAGATCCACCTTTAAGCCCTTCCGCGACATCATTAATATGACTTTCTTCACTTGTTTGATTTTTTATCTCATGACCTACTGCCTGCTTTTGTAAACCCGTCGCGGTCATCAAAAAATTCGTTTCTTCACCCAGGACTTCTGTCATACCGGTAACATCATTTGATATCCTTAGACGATCCTCTGATTCTTTCGCTAATTCCACTATTTTTATCTGATAACCGTCACTGAACGGTATTTCATACCGTGAATATTTTCTGTTATTTTTTTTTATATTTTTCTGAAAAACAATCGCGCCTTTTCTATTTGCAATAGAGATGATTGTATAATAAGAACCATGTTTGAATTTTTTATTAAGGTGCAAACGTAACATGCTATTTTCTTTATCAATAGAAAAAGAAGCGAATTCTTGATCATCAGCCCCACGTAATGTGAGTTTTTTCTGATAGTTTTCCGGCGGTATAAACCTCTCTGTACCGCAGCGCCTGATGTGTGTACCACGCTTCAATCTACGTTTATCATCTGTATTATCATTTGTGTCACGGCCATACAGATTCTGTAATGCTAAAATGTCAGCAGGTTGTAATTCTTCGACAACATGGTTATAAGACATCACACTGTTGGGATCCGAGGTGTCCGGGGCATGGAGCAACCCAAGCGCATGTCCTATCTCATGGCGAATGAGTCGATTGAATCTGTACATGTCATCAAAATTCGTCCAAATTTGGCTAGTCCCAGACTGCGGGGGGTAATCAGCATAACCACCGGGAGCAAACGAACCCTTGCTATCGTAATTAGCAAAAACCAGATTGCCTGCTTCATCATCTTGTGCTATACGGAATTCTAGACCGGTTTTTTGCGCAATTTCATCAAGAACAGACTTTGCGATCCTTTTTTGTTCGTCGGTATACGTGGTTAAATTGGTATGGCCTTCAGTAGTTTTCCCGTTATATTTTGGCTTAAAAAATCGATAAGTGAGCACCCGCTCTTTATAAGGATTTTTATCCCATTTTTGTGTGTGCTCTAGACTCTTTGCTAATGCGCCAATCTCGCTCATAATATATATTCCATTCATTTTTTTTTCGCTTTCTATTTATATTTATTTACAAAAAATTTTTATATAAAAATAATAAACAGACAGAATAAATTTTTATTAAAATAATATTTTTTAGAGAGACTCAGAATTAATACTGATAAGATGTTATATTTTCTTATAACATCTCTATTTTTATTTGGCGAAATGAATATATCTCGTTTTCAGAAAATCATGATAACCGGCTTGCTCTCGCTATAATACGTTGATTGTATTTCTCGTAGGCTGTATTACCCGGTTGCACCGAAACAGCATGTGAACGTGAAGAGGGAAAGGTAGACATCACCTGAGCCATCTTTGCTGTTGTATTGTGCTGTTCTGGCTGAAGTGAAAACGTCTGCTTTTCTAAACCGGTGGATGTCATGATAAACGTACTGGTTCTTGAATTAACGCCAATCACGTTATTATCAGAAAATATTTTTAAACGGTTTTCTGCTTCTGCGTGGTATATTTCTAATTGATACCCTTGAGCGAAAGGGATCTCAGCACGCGAAACTTCTCTATCAATGCCTTTTATTTCTTTATTAAAAATAACTTCACCCTGTGTATTTTTAATCTGAATACTGGCGTAAAGATGATCCCTGAAATAGTCATCAAGTAATGGTTTGCTGACATCAATATTCATGATTTCCTTAGTTGCATCCACAGAAAGGGAAGCAAATTTCCAATTACTTCTGTCTAGGAAAGTAAATTGATGTGAAGATAGGATCCTTTCCAAACCCGTCGCTGTCATAGTAAAATTATTTGTTTTCGAAGTTGAAACGGAGATACCTTTCATGTCAGAGGATGACGCTAAACGGGTTTCTGCTTCAGCGTGATAAATTTCCAATTGATAGCCCTCACGAAAATGGGTATCAACACGTGAAAGTTCAGCATCAGTGCCTTTTATTTCTTTGTAAAAAACAATCCTTCCCTCTTTATCTTTAACCTGAATGCTGGCATAAGTCTGATTACTGAAATAATCATGTGCCGTTGCGGCAATCACATCAACACGGATAACGCCACGTGTTTCATCAATAGAAATAGAAGAAAATTCGGCATCTTCTATCCCCAATAAGGTAAATTTTTTCTGATAATTTTCTGGTTTTACCCGTGCCTGATTCATGACTCTTATACGTCGTTTCTCAGGCTGTACTTCTTGTACCTCATCCTGTCGATTCACGACTCTTATACGTCGTTTCTCAGACTGTACTTCTCTTACCTCATCTCCTAAGCGTGCCCTTTGCCATGTTTCCTCTCTTCTTGCAGATCGCTCCTCATGTTGCTGTCTTATCTGTTCATTCTGCTCCTTGATACGTGCCAATTCTTTCTCATATTCCTGTTTTTCCCATTCCCGTCGTTTCAGTTCCTCTGCCCATCGTTCATTATCTTCCCGTTCTACTCGGGCCTGTTCCTCAACTTGTTTCCTGTGTTCCAGTCTTCTGTCTTTCTCCTCTCTCTCTGCTCTTTCTTGTGAGCGTCTCTGTACCCGTTCATTGTATGCTTGTGCCTCCTGCTGTGCGATTTCTTCTCTTCTTAACCCTTCGCTTTGCCGTTCTCTTTGCAGAGTTGCTTCTCTTCTTGCAGATTGCTCTTCATGTTGCTGTCTTCGCTGTTCCTGCTGCTGCTTTATACTTGCCAATTTTTCCTCATATTCCTGTTTTTCCCGTTCACGTCGTTTCAATTCCTCTGCCCATCGCTCGTTATGTTCCCGTTCTATTCGTGCATTTTCCAGTGCTTGTTTCCTGTTCTGTGCCTCTACCTCTGCGATTGCCCGTGCCCGTCTCTGTGCCCGTTCTTCTTCATCTGTTTGCGCCTTCTTTTTTACAAGCTCTTCTCTTTTATGCGACGCTTGTCGGCGTATTTCCATGGCAAGGTCTTGCTGTTCCCGCAATTTCCGGTGATGCTCTCGCCATTCGAGCTCTCGTGCTTTCCGTACTTCCTGTGCTCTCTGCTCCCGTTTAATTTCCTCTGTCCGTTGCACTTCCAGCCGTTTTTGCTCTTCTTCCTGCCTCTGTTGATTCTGCTGATCCCGTGCCTGTAGCCGCTTTTGTATTCGTTCTGCTGCCCGCGGATCGGTGTCATGACCATACAAAGCCCGCAAAGCGACAATATCAGCAAGCTGTAATTCGTCTACAGAAAAGTCATACGACATCACACTATTAGGATTAGCAAGACTATTAGTGTGCTTCAGCCCAAGAGCATGCCCTATTTCATGAGTAATCGTCTTTTTAAAATTACTCAGATTTTCAGAATTTATCCACACTGGACTGGGATTGGGAGGGTTGGGATAGAAAGCATACCCTTTTATAGGGTTACCTGGAGAGAGGAAATTACCAAAGGTTAAATTGCTCGGTTGAGCACTTTCAACCATGCGAAACTCTAAACCCGTTAGATCTGCAATCTCATTAAGAACAGATTGGGTCATTTCTCGTTGTTGATCTGTGAAAGTGGTCAAATTAGTATAATATTGATCGCCATCGTAGTGTGCTCTACCTTGATAATTTGGCGTCAGATATTTGAATGTGAGTGTGAGTTCACCCTGTCTATCGGAGGGATCCCCTCGCTCTGGTGATGAACCTGATTTCCATTTTCGGCCATCTTGTATTTCTTTTGATACAGAATGAACATGACTCATAATGACTTCACTCCCTTTTCATCTTAAATTTATAATTAATATAAATTTATTTTTTTTGGAATGCATCATAGTAATCATTGTTTAACATTATTTTTCATTATTTCATCGATAAGTTAAATACTTTTAAAATATAAAGATGATTTAATGGAATAACTATTTTATTTTTCGTGAATTGATTATGTAATATTTCACGTCATGTATCCATTCACACTACGTATAGCGGTACGGTTTAATTTTGATTACATACTGAATACTATTCAGTATAAATATACGACACGATTCATCTTTATGCTATAATTAGAATAGAAGCGTTCTGCTATAGTAGGTTATGAAAAAGATTTCGAATAGGGTTCTTACAATTTCAGGGCCTGGTTGATGCACGGAGGGCTGGATTGAATATGTACACGTTGCAAATGGCGCGTAGAGCAGTGAGTGAAGCCTTCACGTCCATGTAATAACGAAAAATTATCAGCGATCACGACGTCTCCCTTTTGCCAGTGATGCGCATAGAAGTGGCGCACATCGTACAAACTTTTATGTAATACCCGGCGGAATTCTGCTTGTTGCTCTGGCGCTATTCCATGATATTCCAGTGTGTGCTGATTGAGAAATTTTTTCCCTTCAACCGGAGGTTCATTGTAACGCATAATCATACCCTTCCCGGTGGGGTGCTTAACCAATAGAGGCGAACATAATGTACCACCGTAATGCACGACCTGTGCAATTCGGTAAGTGACAGATACCGCCTTCCATTGTGCCAATACCTGCTCACTGGCATTAGCAATCATTAAGCTGGTATCAACAAAAGTAGTGCGTCCTCCTTCGTTAGCCGCAGGAGCGGCGGCGCAGTGAAACAACTGAAATTCAGGAATAGTCGATTTGTACATCCCGTCCCAGTGTAATGGGACATAGCTATTATCAAAAATATGATCTGTCGCGTGCTGATCCTCTATTACGTTCAGTACTGCGCCAAACGGCCACATCATAATCTCACCCCACATCTTGGCATACTCGGCTAATACTTCCGCGTCGGCGAAATCCGAAGTAAAACCACGCAGTACCACCAAGTGATGACTACGTGCCAGGGTGCGTAATCTGTTGACGGAGAGCGTCATGACCTTTTGCCCGTCATTCTGTGGATGTAATACTACACCAAAAGGTTGGTTTTTTACCCTTTTGCAATTTAAATCCAGTGATCCTGATTTATTTTCCATCATTAACATTCCTGGTAAAAATTATGCCCACTCACAAGGCCACCACTTTTGTTTGTAAAAAGAGTGGCAATAAAAAAACGATAGGTTTTACACATGACTCATGTGTAATATCCCACTCCTTTATCGGGAGTAACTGACGCCATAGCAGAATTTATAATCAGATAATGGCTCGGTGTACCCCGAATCATCACCAGTGTGCCGTTCAGTTCTTCGGCTTTTTTACGTTTCATCAGCACAAACTGGCCGTTGATATTTACTGCTACACCATGCCAGGGTGTCAGCCAGTTATCTTTAGTGGCTATCATGTGGATCCCAATCTTCAGGCTATCTGCAGGTTGAGGATGAATAGAAAGGCGGATCGCCATAGGAAAATGCTGAGCCAGTAGGTTCCCCCAGGCTAAGCTACGCTGGATCAGGTTACAGGCTCGCCGTTTGGCATCCTTCTGTAAAGCCGCATTGGAACCGTTGTAAACGGATGATTGATTGTCTTCAAATAAAAAACGGGTAACAGCACGATATAACTGTAAGCCTTGTGCATCCTGCATCAGACGTGCCTTAATCTTCTCTTCTGGTTCGACGTAGCTATCAACCAATAGACTGCGCAATCGATCATAATCGTTGGCATGCCCCGCCAGCTCTTCGATATTCCCTAGGTTAAACAGGCTTAAATGTGTTATTCCTAGCTCATGCAATAAATTTCTCATTCCACACTGATAATTGTGGATCACTTCATCAGTCACCCGTATCACATCACCAAATACATGCCCGTCCGCACAGATAATAATATGGGCGCCAGGCGAATAATAAAGTTGAATGCGTTTACATAATGAATCAAGAAAAATCAGTGATATTTTTTCGGCCATATCCGGTAATTTACCGATGACTTTATTGATATTAGGTGATTTAACCGGAAATGCAGGTAAAATAAATTCAATACGCTGATCATTTTTAATAAACTCACAGATCCTTGGAAGCTGAACGTCAATGATTAATTTTTCTTCATCCTCTATCTGTGCCTCAGGTTCAGGAAAACGTCGACGATATAACAAAATTTCTTGTAGAATTTTTAACGCCAACTTTTCGATGTGAATATTACCCACGATTCATTCCTTTAAAATTTTTATTATTATAATGATGGTGAAATTACGTACAAAAATAATAGCAAATAACAATTGTTAGCACAGTTGCTTAACAAGATAGCAAAGTATCAACGTATTTATTATTTTGGTTTAATACCGGTTATCACACTGTAATAACCTAAAGCGGGTGTTATTTTTATTTCACGGAAACCAACATCACCGAGCAACCTGGTTATTTCTGCACCTGAATATTGTTTTCCCTCTGTCCAACCTAGCATGATTACACTGTATGCTGCAGCAGCTAATGGACCCGAGCCATCATCATGATACAAAAGTTCATGTAAAATTATCATTCCCCTGGGGATAAATCTTTAAAACTTTTTTTTGCTAGGAATTTATTTTTCTCTTCTGGCCAATCGTGGAAAATATTAGAATAAAAATGGATATCAGCTTCTGGAAAGGAAGCGTTTTCGTCCCACATATTGCCCGAACGAGTTGTTATCTTCTTTTCTAAATCATAATCCTTCACGAATTTACTCGCTAATTCACATATTTCAGAAAAATCATAAATAATACCGTGAATATGTGGCCAGCGTGTCACCACACCCAGAGTGTGAGCACCAGACCCCCGGCCAATGTCCAACATTGTGTTATAAGTGGATAATTTCAGTTTATCCGGCCATATACTGGCAGCCCCCATACTTAACGCATGCATAGCATCAGTAAAAAGTTTTGCTTTTTCAGGTTGCTGTAAATGTGATGTAAATAACTCATCTTGATTGTATACCTGAGGCTGATTGTTTGTAATGGCCGCTCGAAGATTTGTTAGGGAAAAATTTTCACTGTTTTCATACATTAAATCCCAGAAATAACCAAAATAGTTGGGATTAATCTCCGATAAACGTTCCTCTAACAAATATTCTTTCGACACCCGGGTGAGTGAATAACCCTTTTCTGTGTATTCTATTAATCCCAATGCTCGTATGACAGATAAGATCGCATCGGCCGGTCGAGCGGCAAGAGTAAAACGGTTGCAAATTTCTTTTAAGGTTTTACTCTCCTCAGAAATATATTTAAAAATACCTAATCGGTGCGCAACCAGTACAGTAGGATACGCATACATACCCATCGTAATATCTAATATTATTTTGTCATCACACTTAGGTTGGCAAATAGTTTGCTTCATCATGACATCCTTCTTCAGCAACATCACAATTATTGTTGCTGGTTATATTTTTATGGCTGATATTGTATAAACTAATCATTCCAGATAAAAACCATTAAATTTATTAGACGAACAAAAAAACACAATCATCATTTTTTAACAGGGGATTTTCACTATAAGTGACAAACTTATCTTGATAATCCAGCATTCATGAAATTAAGAAGAAAAAATAAAATATAATCATTATTATATTTATAATTTTTACTGGTTGTTTATATTAAAAGAAGACTCCATTTTTTTATTAGACAAACTTCATGCAACAACTCTGCAACTTATTTGTATAAATACACTTTAATTTATACTCATTATTCTGACACCATATTAACTTTCAGGAAATAATCATGCCCCCTTATACACGCCACCCTAGCCAGATAGGTATTTCATCGCAAAAATGGATCGAACTGGTTAAACGACTCAGAAGAGTGGATTCATTAAATTTCCCTGCTCATACCGCAGGGGATAGAGCAGCAGAGGCCTTCCTGAAGCAGTTTACTTTTCCATTGGAAGACAAAATCAGCAAATATGATTTGCTAATTATTCATCTGGAGCAACATGACGGCAAAATTCCACGATGGGCGAGATCGTCTAAACATACCACTGCACGGCAAGTACAAGCCCCATCTGTTGTGGAACCAGAAAAATCCTGGACACAGCGAGTGCAAGAAAAGTTTGGCTCCCTTGAAGAAGGCAAGAAGCAAGCATTACAAATGCTGCAAAGGCTGTACCCACTGCGGCCACAGCATCTCGAGGAAGATACAGGGAAAATTAATGCGCTATGGAAAAGCTTTAATATGTCGGGTGAACTGCGACAACAACTGGTTTTTGAGTTGGCCAGCAAGGGAGTCATTCCGGTGTGGGCTGAACAGCACAAAAACCTGTCAATGGATGTCAATAATCCCGATAGATTTAAGCATATTCAAGACATGACTGATCCACAGATTGCTGGACAAGCAGGGGCCGCCCTTCTTTGGAGGAAAACAAAGCGATTCATCATTTTTCCCCTGAATTTCTTACCACCTATGCTGCAACACAGGGCTATCAAATCAATAGAGAAAACGCCTTCTTTCTAACCCATATCAGTGGCGTATTTCGAGGTGATCACCTTACACCCCATGAATTAGCCGATGATGGAAAATTGCTTGCCTTCGAAGGCGGACATACCTGGAAGCACACCACAGATATCACACTTTGCAGCAGCACTCATTATCGAGATGCTATTGCATACGGTCGCAGTAATACAGGGGGAGTCGGAGGAGTCGGGGGTGCAGCACAATTTCACTACGGCTATCAAAATGATCCTACTTATTATGATTTTGATTCAGAAGACTCAGTAGATTCTAACGATTCAGATGCTGATCAAGCACTGCGACGCAGGCAAAAAGACGGCTTTGTCTACCTGATAGACACACGCGGACTGGAGGCCGTACCCGTGGGGGATAATAGCGTCCTGAATCCGTACAATTCAACGACCGGCGGCATGACGGTTCCCGCTGAGGTACACATTTCCGTTCCCGCAACGGGCATCCCTTCTAACCGTATATGGTTAGTCAACTCGGACGGCACAAAAGCCGTCAAAATTGATGACCTGTACAGACATTTTAAGCGCGATCTTTACGAGCTAGAAGAGCACACATTGAGCGGAGGGAGTTCAGAACACTACGAATCTTTATTTTATAAAAGCGAACAACGAGGACTCAAAGTGCTCAATATGAGCGACCTGACCCGATCAGGCACCACTCACAATGTTCGTTACTACCAACATGCTGATTATCCATTGATTAACCCGGGATTAAGCGCCCCAGGCTCTGGCGCGAGTAGGCATAATCACCCTCTTACACCTTCTACTTTTACGCTCATCCAGCCGATGGATGGCACCAGAACGCAATTAGGTCCAGACCGGTCTGATGAGCCTCTTGCGGCGGCTAAGCGAGACGACGTTACGGGCTGGCGCTCAACCTTTATCATCCCCGAAAAGCAGGATGGCGAAATACCTTACAACGGGTTCGATGGCCAAGTTATTGTTCAGCTGGAAGATGACCCTACAGTGATGGAAGCCGCGTCCGATCTGGCTGCCAAACGTCCTGGAGCATCGGTGTTATTTCAGCTAGATGCTGCCGGTGCTCTCCATTTGGTTTATGGTGATCCGAGCCTGCTGCGAGGTAATTTACGGTGGTATCTGGTGGGGCATGGCCGTGGCGATAATGAAAGTGATCATAACACCTTGGCGGGATACACGGCGAGTGAATTGGCGAAAAAAGTCGCTGACCTTAGTAATAGGCTTGACACAGACTACAGTGATAGCGGTATTCGTAGTGCACCTAGCTACGTCAGTCTGGTCGGTTGTGCACTGACTGATAATAATAACGGCGGCTACACTCGACAATTTGCGCTATCACTCAAAGAACAAGGGATCACGGCCGATGTCTCTGGGCGTAGAACCCCCATTATTGTTGATAGGGACGGCCGTAAATTCACGCGCTCAGCAGACAATCGCTGGATTAATGGTCTTGATGATAACAAGCTCGTGCTCACTTGGGATCAGCAAAACAAATTAATCCAGACAACGCATCTCAACATGCGTGTGACAAACATGCTAGATATTATTAACAAGATAAACGTCAATCAATTGCAACTGACGGCACTGAATAGCGAACAACAAAGGGTGCTCGCCTATTTCTTCCCGCCCCACCGATGGCTCGTTAGATATACAAAAAGTGGCCTCGTTAATCAAGAATCGCTGGCAATTTCAGCTGTTCATCAATAATACGCAGCACTTGTTGCAGTCTCCTCGAGCACAACGACAGTTAGCAACATCCAGCGGCAAAAAAGCGCTATTACAAAGTCATATTTGGCATGAAAAACAAAGCGATGTCATTGCAACCTGGCACGGAATTGCCACTGAACAAGGCAGTGTTAACCTGAAACTCGCTCCCCAAGCGCTATTTATCGGCGACGGCAGTCCCTATGCACGAGCATCGGCTACTGCAACCAGTCTGGCCTGGTTGGATAGCCAAGCGCAAGGAGGGAATGCCAGTGAAAACTACCTTAATGGGCTAAATAATTACGCCGACATTCACGAGCAGCGTGCCGAAGGCCCGCTTTCCGATAATGACACTCAGCAGGTGCAGCAATTAGACCCATTATTTGATCGATTACTCGCTGTACCTGAGGACCATCCCCGTGTTTTTATCCGCCAAAGCTTGCCAACAACCTACGCTGATGTCGCCTTGGGTCATTATTTGTTAAACATCGGGTCAGATACATTGACGCTATCGAAAAGCAACGATGGCTTTTCCCTGTATGATCCCACGGTAGGAACCCTGCGTATTACGGGTCCCAAAGCGAATCAGATACTCACGACAACCTTGCAAACATACTTGCGCCCTGTGTCACCGGGTCCGACAGGTGATCAGCAGCCTGCTTTACCGCCTATTACCCTGTATAAAGTCGATATGGCTGCCGCACAGACGCATTTTCCGACCTTGGCACCACTGCAAGACTTGCTCAGTGATTATCAAACGGAAACACAGCGTCTGGCAAACGCAGCCGATATTACCCTGAGTGAGGTCGTCATTCCGGCGCGTATCCTGAACAAAATGGGGGCCAGAGTGAGGGGTAAACCTTTTGCTATGCAGCACCTCACACAAGCTGATTTAGCCGACCAGCTGTCTTTTGATGCAAAAAAACTCTCTCGTTATCTACACCAAGCCGATTACAACGATCTCGCGACCCAGCAAGCGGTGCGTTTCCTCAAACAACAGATCGCCTCGAAAGGCTCGGTCGAAAGTGTACTGGTAGCCGATGGCGATGCTCAATCCCGGGTCAGTGCCCTGGCGCAATTACAAAAAATTCATCAGTATGTCACCCCGATGCTAAACCCTGAGGCGCTCCCTGATCAACACCTCACTGATCACACCGCAAAACTGACGCTACAGATTGATCCTACGCTCGGCGCCACAGTGAAAGCGGTCCCCGTTGCGCCACGTTGGGGACGGACTCAACGATTAAGCAGCCGTTTAGGCGGTACTATGCAAGGGTATGGTTATCTTCGGGCGTTGAGTGATATGGCTAAGTATGATGCGTTGCTGCAAAGTGACACACTGACCGCAAAGCAAAAAGAGCAGATCACTTTTGAGAAAAATCTGGCAATGTCCTCTTTGATCACTAACCTGGTGATTGATGTCACACAAGAAGGATTGGGTCGCTGGGGAAATCGTTTAACACGGCTGGGTGTTCGATCCGGTTTTAAACTTCAATTGGCACGATTTGGGGGCCCCGCACTGGGAGTATTATCCAGTGGTTTTGATATCTACCAAGCGCTTCGTGCTTTCAGCGAACTGGCCGCCACGACCGATCCTAAACTACGTCAAGATTTGATCGTCACAGGTTCCTTATCGACGGCCGGAGCACTGGTCAGCATCGGCGTACCCATCGCTTTTGCCGTCGGGGGCACCGCTGCCAGCGTAGCCGGCCCACTGGGTATTACGGTGGGAGCCGCGCTACTGTTGGCCGGCGCCATTTATTCTGCTGTGCGCGAAGTAGAAAACATCAAGAAAATCCTCACATTAACCGATTGGGAAACCTTGCGCAGCGGTTGGTTCGCCTTTACTGGGCAGGATCAGGAGCCGCATATCGCCAATCAGCTCATGCGCCACGAAACAGAACAGGCAGCACAGCGGATCCTGCAAGAAAAACGGCAAGAGACCGCTATCGCGTTATTACGTGCCAATATTAACATTGAAACCCTCTATCTGAGCCTGGGTCAACCCGATCTGGCCGAACGCAGTTACGATAAAGTCACAGCAATGGGAGAAAACGGGCGTGAGATCCTACGTGATAAAATCTCCCCCAAAGAAACGGTCAATCCTCGCACGCTCGCAGAGAGCACACTGATACCAAACCAGAACGCAGAATACCACTGGGGTAGAAATCTGTACTACCGTGACGGTCAATTAGAGCCGAGTGCCTATAAATATTACGACGTTCAGTTTTCATCAGCTGATGATGTGGTCAATAGTGCCGGGGAAGTGTCTGCTCAAGTGCTGAAAAAACCGTTTATGGGTGTGTTTAATCAAGTCGGTACCTTTTTCCGACAAGAAGAAGGCAAGCAAAAAACCCAGCTTCCTGGCCTGAATCCGCGGCAAAATGACTATCGCTCGGTGATGAGCGATTTTAACGGTGATGGCCAGCAAGATATTGGCTATTTTTCCACACAAGGGTTATCGCTATTACTTGCCGATGGCAAAGGCGGTTATGCTCAACCACAACTTATCGAAAAAGGTAAATTGATCGATGGCTTAACCGTACACACGTTGGTAGGGGACATCGACCATGACGGCAAAGACGATATCGTTATCACCATAGGCAGCGGAGAGCCTATTCGTATTCTGTTAGCCAAAGAGAACAATACCTTTATTGAAAAACCGCAACCCATACGCTTAGCTTTGTCATATTCAAGTGACGCTGCACCCGTGCTGCTAGATATAGACAGGGATGGCCATGCTGATCTTGTTTCATGGAGCCGGCAGCTTACCCCGGCCGTGAATACAGTTAAGGATCCTCGCGGTTATATCAACATCAGCTATGGTAAAGCAGATGGCACCTTTGAGCGCTCCGCTTCACTGCCTTTCTCACAGTTAAAAGTACCCCAAGCCGCAGTATCCGCGCATACCCACCATGTTGCCGGTGATATCAATGGTGATGGCTACGGTGATCTCGTTACTCTGACTGCAGAAGGAAACCTCTATACCCTACTAGGCACAGGCGATCGGGCCAACCCCTTTAAGGCACAAGATGTACAACAGCATCAAGGCATGACACAACTCGCCAGAAATTTTAATACCGCGCAAATACAGCTACGTGATATGAATAACGATAACCGAGCCGATTTAGTGCTAATACAGGATAATGGCAACCACAGCATCGCTTACGGAAAAAGCGATGGCTACTTTGCGATAAACACCGAGGTGAAGCCTCAACAAGGCCAGCCGCGTCAGAACTTACTGGCGCTGCGTAACGAACATCAAATACTGGGTATTCGCACCGATGCACAGGGAAATAACCAGCTGTTATCCCTGAACAAAGCAGGCGAAATCAATGCGCATCCTTTTACTAGCACACCCCCTGAGGAACGCGTCGCCTGGTTTAGTTTAGGCGGTGGTAATGATGATGCTATGGGGCATCAAGAGCAGAAAAATATCTTCGAAGTCGGGGCCGGTAAAAAACGCTTTATTGGTGGCCGTAAAGCAGACACCTTCTTATTGATGGGGCAAGCAGCCCCACAGGATCAGCGTCATGCCAGTGTATTAAATGGTGGGGACCTGTCACCATCAGATAACGCTGATACGGTCATGGCGGCGATCAAACGGGATGGCTCAGGAGGCTATCATATCGATCTGACGGCGGGTATTGCTCGCTATCGTTCTAGTGAGAAAATTATCGCCAAATTGCAGCAGATAGAACATGCTGACGGGCACAGTGAAACTGATGACGAACTGATGGGGAACAGTGCTGACAACAAATTGAATGGCATGGGTGGCAGAGACGTGCTAAACGGTTACGCCGGTAATGACTGGTTAACGTTACAGGCCGGGCAGGCAAATGGCGGGGTGGGCATAGACACCTATCGTATTTTGCAAAGTCACAGCAATGCCCAGGTTGTATTGTCAGATACGCCCAACACGCAGGAACACAGTGCAGTATTACTGGACTACCTGGCAGCAGACATCGTTAGTATTACTATGGAAGACGCGGATGTGGTGCTAACACTGCGTAATAAAAATAAGACACATACCCAGGTATTTTTACGTGATATGTACAGCGCAAGGGTGGGTAACCAACGAACCCTGCAGCACAATTATGCACTCTATACCTATGACGGATTGCATCTCACGGGTTGGCCATCTACCCTGAGCCCAAAATCAGAGGGTAGCGTGCCGTCCCTGCCCAACTTGACAGCACGATATATCGCCATCCATGATAGAAGTCGCGCTGCAGCATTAAAAACAGTGCAACCCGGAGGCGATGTCAGCGCTCATCTGCAAGTAGTCGATGGCCGGGGACAGGTTGAAATCAAGGTTAACGACCAACCGGTCAGTAGTCATGCAGATAACAGCCCTACTGTTTTGCCAAGTTTTCTACAACTGGCTCTGGTCGGTACAAAATTTCACACCACCCTGACAGGGGATAACAAAGACAATTACCTGACAGCCTTACCGTTATCCGGACGTGAAGACACTAACCGTTTATGGCACCAGTACAGTTACGATACGCTAATGGGTAAGGGGGGTGCCGATACCTACGAGATTGGCAGGAGTGAACGCGGTATCTGGATTGACAATGAGGACGACGGTAGCGCGACAGGAGGAGAAGCGGCGCAGGACAGGCTGTTATTACCCTGGTCATTGAAAGAGACCCAGCTGATACAGGCCGGTAACGATATTGTGCTCCGTCACCGTGACACATCCGCTTCATACCCCATTATTCGTATTCGCCACTTTATGCAGGATGAACGTTATCGCCATCTGTGGCTGCAGGAAAAAAACGGCCTCCTTGCCGAGCTGTTCATTAACCAGGGGCAAGTTGTCATCGGGCGGGTGGACGTTAGCGAGCAGGATGACCATGTTGTCGTGCTTCACGAAAGCGCACTCATAGACAAAAAGATAGCATTACTTGATGGTGATGACAGCTTTAGCGATTTAAGCGACACAGATTGCCAGATAACAGGCGGTCGAGGTGATGACACCCTACTAGGCGGTGCTGGCAATAATGTTTATTGTTACGCCACAGGTGATGGCCACGACGCCGTGCAGGACAAAGGCGGTAATGACAGACTGGATTTCACCTCAGCAGAAATCAATAAAGACGCTTTATGGCTGGAAAAAGTAGGCTACGACCTCAGGGTTAGGGTTAAGGGGCGTGGTTCCTCTGAGGGTGTCACAATAAAAAATCATTACAGGGGGGCAGACTCGAGAATAGAAAAGATAATTGCCGGCGGCTTCCAGCTATCAGGTAACAGTATTGATCAATTAGCCGAGACCATGGCCAGTTTTTCCACGACAGCAAGTGTTTCATCCCCTTCCACCTCCTCCCTTTCCACACAGATTAACCGCCACTGGATAACAGTGTCAGCGGCATAGGAACAGGATAAACAGAAGAGGAATTTGTCAAAAACAGCGGATATGGACGGTTAAAATTAATCGCCCATGTCTTCTGTATCCTGCCCTGATTATTCTCTAAGCAGATTCATTGGGTTGGCCAAGGATTTATCTTCTTCAGATAACGCATTAATCTTCAACATATTAAACATACTATTGGCAAGCTCGCGTTCTCCCATGATCACCTGACTTGCCCCACACTTTGAGATATAAACCACAGCATCGTCATAATGAGCACGTACCAGAATCTCAATATCAGGTCGTTTAGCACGTGCAGAAGCCACGATTTCCCCCGCTTCGTAGCCGTCGGGAATAGTCAGTAGCAGCCAGCGGGCGGAGTCCAAACCAGCAAGAGACATGATTTCAGTATTAGTTGCATTGCCTTGTATTGCATTTATCCCTTGTTTTCTCAGTGTTTCTATCCGTGGACGTGAATTTTCGACCACTACCAGCGGTATTCCTTCAGCACTGAGCCTTGCCCCTAGTAAGCTGCCTACGCGACCATAACCCACTAATAAAGCATGATTGAATAAGTCAATTGGAATTTGTTTTTTTTCTTCAACCACCTCTTCTAAAATTTGGTCTTGTGATGTTTCTGTGTTACGTAGATAACGCTCAAGTAGGCTAAAGAGCAGTGGATTGAGCATAATGGAGAAAATCGCACTGGCCAGTACCAGATTACGACCATATTCAGGCAATAAACCGAGAGCACTCCCCAAACCTGCCAAAATAAATGCAAACTCCCCAATTTGCGCCAAACTTGCCGAAATCGTCAGAGCCGTGCGTTTTGAGTGACCAAATAGACGAACAAGCGTAAATGCTGCAATTGATTTTCCAAAGATGATAATGCTCACAGCAGCAATAATCGCTAAGGGTTCACGCACTAAAATTATCGGGTCAAGTAGCATGCCAACGGAGACAAAAAATAATACTGCGAAGGCATCACGTAGCGGTAAGGTATCCTGAGCAGCCCTGTGACTAAGTTCAGATTCATTCAATACCATACCCGCAAAGAAGGCGCCCAACGCGAAGGAAACATCAAATAAAGCCACGGCACCATAGGCAATACCTAACGCAAGCACTAATACGGCCAGAGTGAACAGCTCTCGTGAGCCGGTGCGAGCGGTTCTAACTAGGATCCAGGGAACCAAGCGGCTGCCAACAACAATCATCAACGTAATAAAAGCGATGACCTTACCGATGGTAATAGCCAATTCAGTAAGAAGTTGACGAGTACCGCTATTTTCATTCCCTAATACCTCAGCGAAAGCAGGAAGCAGTACTAATGTTAGCACCATAACCAAATCTTCCACGATTAACCAACCGATAGCTATTTTTCCACGTTGGCTATCAATCAGTTGCCGTTCTTCCAACGCGCGTAGTAATACTACTGTACTGGCGGTCGACAAACATAAACCAAACACCAGTCCAGTCATGGGCTCCCACCCTAACAGATGAGACAGACCAACACCCAACAGGGTAGCGACGATAATTTGAGCTATGGCTCCGGGAATAGCAATAGATTTTACTGCCAGGAGATCCTTAAGAGAAAAATGGAGCCCAACCCCGAACATTAACAAAATAACACCAATATCTGCCAATTCTGGCGCCAACGAGAGATCAGCCACAAAACCAGGTGTGAAAGGTCCAATCAAGACCCCCGCGGTAAGATACCCAACCAGGGGTGAAATACGCAGGCGATGTGCCAATGTTCCTAAAAAGAAAGCGAGAACCAAACCACCGACTATCGTAGTGATTAATGGGGTTGAATTGTGCATCCAGACTCCTATGAGTTGCTATATACCTACAGATCATACGAGTAATGTGTACTACCAATGGTAGCGTGTCAATGCTGGATACATTTGTTGCAAGCGTTTTTTTGGTTACGCACTATCACTGAAGACAGTTACATTTTTGTAAATGCGAGCCTATCCTGAAATTTGAACGCATACCTGTAATCAATGTGTCCTAAAAATCTGTCCGGTTTTACTTGACCACTACACCATCCTGATGGTAAATCTAAACTCGACCATATACAGGATATAGCATAGGCATTATAAATTGATGTATCATTTAAGAATGACTTATCCATTAAAATTCCGCCAACATGTATTGGCTATTAAAAAGCAAGAAAAGCTCACTTATGCTGAAACAGCGTCACGTTTTTGTGTAGGGATAGCGAGCCTAATGCGCTGGGCTAAACGTATCGACCCTTGCCTGACTCGTGATAAACCGGCGACCAAAATAAACCGTGCAGCGTTGCTCCTTGATGTGGAAACTTACCCTGATGCGTCTCAATACAAAACGAGCCGGGTTTAGCTATAAAAAAAACATTTTATCATCCCAAAATCGACGTCCAAGCTCGAAAAGATTTTCAGAGCAAGATTCAGGCCTATGAAGCCTGTAATACCCCGATAATTTACGTGGATGAAAGCGGTTTTGCCCATCATATGCCTCGTCTTTATGGTTATTCAATTAAAGGTAAGCGCTATTACGGCCAACACGATTGGCATGCCAAAGCACGAACTAACGTCATTGGCGCTCAGCTTAACGGAAAATTAACCACAGTTCTGCCATATCAATAGCGATATTTTTTATGCCTGGGTCACTCAAGATTTATTGCCAAAATCCCCTCGAGGGGCCGTCCTCGTGATGGATAATGCAAGATTCCATAAACGCCAAGACATCCAGTCTGCTAGACAGAAAGCCGGCTTTATTCTGGAATATTTCCCCACTTATTCCCCTGATATGAACCCCATTGAGCATAAATGGGCTCAAGCAAAAGCACTTCGGAGAAAGCGACAATGTGATATCGACACTCTCTTTTCTGACCCTTTATTTTAAATCAATTTATATCGCCTAAGCCATAAATATACGACATGACTCATCTTTATGTTGTAATTAGAATAGAATTGTTCTGCGATACGTGTTGACCCTCATGAATGCATAGTCTGTGGTTGTCGTTTAGTTTTAAGTGGGATAACACCCGGATTACCATGGCATAAATTAATAAATCATCATGAATCTCTGGCAAAAATGAAAGGGATTTAGCCTCTACAGGGAAGTTGCTCCTCATAAAATCCCAATGGGAACGATGGGTAAAGCGAAATCGCTGTTTGCGCATACGTACGTTTTTTTTGCTCTTTGTAGCGAGCCTGCTATCCATCTATCGGGAAGGGGGGGAAAGCTCTTCATTATCTGCATTAAAATATCTACTTATTAAAATATATCTTTGAAAAAGTAGAATTTATAAAATAGTATTGATTGGGTTAATCCCCCACCGCCATTTCTCAAAAACAAGATTTGGAACTGTTTAATCATTACGAACACGATGGCCGTGTTCGAGATCGAAGAGAGCACTACATCATAGATATCTGTGCTTATGTTGAAACAAGATTTGGTGTCTGTTACAGGGTATCTGGCATGACAAAATGGCTGAAGGCGCGTCGCTTCAGTTATAAGCAACCTAAAGCAACACCGGTTTACGAGTCAGACACAACCGGTTTTTCTCCTCAACCAAGGAGTTTCGTGAAGCTAAGCACATGGGCAAAAATTGCTCCCTTTCTCAGAGGCAGAATTAACGACAATTTTCAAACTATTGACGCCGTACCTTCAAGTTGAATGGATATATACCCATCGCCATTAAAACCACTGGAAAATTTGCTCAACTAGATTAAAAATAAGGTCATGAAAATAAACTCACTGACAGCCTCTCAAAAACAAGATTTGGAACGCCTTCATCGTTACGAACACGATGGCCGTGTTCGAGATCGAATCAAAGCGGTGTTGTTGAAAAATAAAGGCTGGAATAACAAAGCGCTTGCCCAAGCATTACGTATTCATGAAGAAACAGTAAGGCAACATGTAACAGATTGGCTTTCAGACGAAAAATTAAAGCCTGAAAATGGCGGCTCGTATAGTAAGTTGAGCGTGCATGAATCTTTATTGCTTGAAAAACACATTGAAAGCACGACTGATACCCGTGTCATCGATATCTGTGCTTATGTGGAAACCCAATTTGGCGTCTGTTACACCGTATCTGGCATGACAAAATGGCTGCAAGCGCATTGTTTTAGCTATAAGCAGCCCAAAGCGACGCCGGTTAAAGTGGATGTTGCTCAGCAAGAAGCGTTTATCGCGTCTTATTTCACTTTGCTAGAGAGTGCTCTTAAGAATAAACCGATTGTTTTTATGGATTCAGCCCCTCCAACGATGGTCACCAAAGTGGTCTGCGGTTGGATAAGGAAAGGCAAAGATAAGCCGCTGGTCAAAACAGGGGCAAAAACACGGGTTAATGTCATGGGAGCCATTGAATTGAGCACCATGAAGGTGGTCAGTGCCCGTCCTGAGCAGGTGAATTCAGAAACCACCGTCGCTTTTTTTGAGCAGCTCAAAGCTGCTTATCCTGATGCACAAAAGATACACATTATTTTAGATAATTCTGGCTATCATTGCCGTCAGCGAGTCAAAGACGCCGCAGTAGGAAAAAAGATAAGAATGGTAATGAGATGTCAGACTATCCCTGTACGAAAGACCTTTATAAAGCATTTTTACAAGCGAGTAGTGTCAGATATTCTGGTCTAGCGTTGTCAGAAGTGAGCCCGTCGAGGGTATCGCATGATAGCGTAAGCCGGTGGTTAAAGAGCCGGTGTTTTCGTCCGAAAGAGTTGTGGCAACTTGTCGCCCCTCGATAGACCGGGAAGCACCTTGTTTTCTGATTGCGGATGATAGAGTGCTAGCCAAAAAACGGAGTAAGAAGATAGAGCGAGTTCATTATCACTATTCTGGTAATGAACATGATGTGATAGCCGGTATTGGTTTGGTTAATCTGTTGTGGCAGGGTCTTGAAAAGGGAGAGTCAGTGCCTATTGACTACCGAATTGACGACAAAGAGACCGACGGAAAAACAAAAAACTCGCATTTTTGCGACATGCTCAAACTGGCAAAAGCGAGGGGTATAGCCCCTGAAGCGGTGGTAATGGATGCGTGGTATTCGGTATTCAAGTTTAGATAATCTCAACGCCATTCGTTCTCCTGGCTGGATTGGGGTCACCACCTTGAGAAAGAACCGGATAGTTAATCGCAACGTCACATTAGCCTCACTTGATATTCCAGAAGAAGGGCTTTCAGTACACCTGCGGGGCGATGGTTGGGTGACAGTCTTCAAGTTTGTGACCAAACACGGTCGCATTGATTATGTTGCAACGAACAAAGAGAACCCCACCCGGGAACAGATGAAGGCTGTCACCGAGGCCCGTTGGTCTGTTGAAGTTTATCATCGGGAAATCAAACAAACTTGTGGTATATACCCGTGATCAATGAAGATGCTTGATTTTGAAGTCGATAAGGATCATGCTCATAGCCATGAAAATAGAGCTGACTGCTGACCAGAAAATTACCCTCGAAGCCCAACATCGTCAAAGCCATGACCGCCGTGTCTGTGACAGGATCCGGTGTGTTTTGTTGTCCGCAGACGGCTGGACTCCCCCTATGATTGCTCACTCACAGCTCATTAATGAAACCACGGTGCGGCGCCACCTTACAGACTATCATAAACTCAACAAGCTCAAGCCTGAAAATGGCGGCTCCGATGGCTATCTCAATGCGGAACAGACCACGTCGCTGGTTGAACATCTCACCCAGCCGCTCTACCACCACAATCACCAAATTGTGGCGTATATCGCTGGACGCTGGAACATCACCTTTACCGTATCAGGTCTGTATAAAGGGTTGAAGCAGCATGGCTTTAGCTATAAAAAGCCGAAAGGTGTTCCGCATAAATTTGCCGTTGAGAAACAGCCGCAATTTATAAAGACCTACAGCGAATTGAAAGACGCCGCGGGTAATGACCCCATACTGTTTATTGATGCCGTTCATCCGACACAAGCCACCAAAATAAGCTACGGCTGGATACGAAAAGGCCAGGATAAAACGATAGAGACCACCGGGAGCAGAACGCGGTTGAATATCATGGGAGCCTTGAACATCCAGAATGTGGCTAACCCCATAATCCGTGATGATGAGACGATTAACAGCGAAAATGTGGTTCACTTCCTGTCTGCCATTCGCGCGCATTATCCCATCACGACAACGGCACATGTGATCCTCGAGGGTGCAGGCTATCACCGTTCACAGCTTGTGCAAGACGCCGCGCTTACGTTGAATATCCAGCTTCATTACCTTCCGCCGTATAGCCCGAATCTAAACCCGATAGAGCGATTGTGGAAGGTGATGAATGAGCAAACACGAAACAATAGATATTACCCATCTAAACAGAGTTTTAAGAACGATATCTTAAACTTCTTTGAAGTGAAGCTACCACAAATGGCAAGTTCTCTGGTATCTCGCTTAAACGATAATTTCCAGGCGCTAAATCCTGCATCTTGATTTCACTTGGGTATATAGGTACAAAATTCGCGGATCATAAATCTGAAAATGAGAGAAAATTAACTTTTCATTATTATGAATGACATGTAGAAGAGGTAAATTTGCACTATCAGAACAACGAGCAAAATGATAAAAATGCAATAATTGTTCTAACGGAGCAACAACTGCAGCATATCGAAGAAAATCCAGCCGTAGCCTACCTTATCAGCCTTGGTTCCAAGCGGAGCAGGCAGACAATGAGTTCCTTCCTTAACAAGGTGGCAAAGATGATCGGGTACCAAAGCATGAAAGATTGTGTTTGGCATGTACTGCGTCGTCATCATATTCAGGCTATCTTGGCGATGTTATCTGATTCTGGGAAGGCGCCGACTACCATTAACACCTACTTATCAGCGCTCAAAGGGGTTGCTCTCGAAGCGTGGACAATGAAGCAACTTGATACCGATAGCTATCAACATATCAAACATATAGGCTCGTTCAAAGGAAACCGATTACCAAAGGGAAGAGCACTTGAGGAATCAGAGATCAGGGCATTATTTTTCACATGTGAAAGTGACCTTTCATGTAGAGGGCTTCGTGATGCCGCGATTATTGGTATTCTTCTCGGGTGTGGTCTGCGTCGTTCTGAAATCGTAGCACTTGATTTTGAGCACATTGTCCACAAGGAGCAGGCACTAAAGGTACGTGGTAAAGGTAATAAAGAACGACTTGCATACATGCCGAAAGGGACTTGGCTCAGACTTAATAAATGGGTGGAGGAAGTACGCGGCGAGCACAACGGCTCCCTTTTTCCACGGATCAGACGGCATGACGATGTGACTGACCATAGAATGTCAGACCAAGCTATCTACCACATTTTACATACCCGACGTATAGAAAGCGGCCTAGAAAAGTTCGCACCCCATGACCTTCGCAGAACTTTTGCTTCTGCCATGCTTGATAATAATGAAGACATAGTAACGGTTAAAGATGCAATGGGTCATTCCAGCATAGCCACAACCCAAAAGTACGACCGCCGTGGCGATGACCGTTTAAAACGAGCAAGTAAACGTCTCAATTTTTAGTCCTTATATCACAGCTTTAAGCCCTTTGCATGAAAGATCACTTTCACATGTGAAAAATAACGCCCTGATCTCTGATTTTTCAAGCGCCTTTTGATATTGAAGGATCTCTATTCGTAATAGACAATCAAAATTTATACAAGCGAGCAGGGTTATCAACAAGGATTTTTTTGTACATTTCCACTGGGGGAGCCCATTTCTGCAATAACCCTAAGATATGCCGATCGGCGACAACTCTGAACAGACTTAGCGACGTTGGTAAGCAGCTGGATGTTCTATCGGTATGCCGCCAATCATTTACCCATAGTTATACGAGCCGTATTCGCCTCAATATAACTGAAAGACATAATAATGATTATGCACTATATTGAGAGAATAAGGCGTCAAGGCTGCAATTTAAGTCCCTTCTTTTGCTTTTGGCTTGTGCCCATTTATGTTCAATGCGATTGAGAGCTCACTTTTACCCACAACGTTGAATGAAAAATGATTCAGGTGAAATTGGATTATTGGTAGAGTCAATAGTTAAATCAGGAAACAGGCACATGAAAACAGTAACGGGTAATGGGAATGAGTGGATCCGTGAAGAATTTCATCAAATTGATTTCGGAGATAAACGCCTTAAAGAGCGTTTTTTTGAAACAGCGGGCTTATTATCATCAAAAGCGTCAGGTTCAATTTACCCAAGCTGTCATGGTTCCTGGTCACAGGCCAAAGGGGCTTATCGATTTTTTAGCAATGAAAGAGTGAGCGAGAGCGCGCTATTCCGTACACATTGTGTACAAACACAAAAACGTCTGGAAGGGCGTTCACTGGTTTTTTTCTCTTCAGGACAGATCAGAGTTGGATTTTGACACACATAAAAAGACAGAGGGGTTGGGAAGTATATCTAAAGCCTATCACAAACATAAAATGGGGTTGATGCTTCATGCAATTTTGATGGTAACTCAGGAGGGCTTGCCACTTGGGTTATCCTCGCTTAAATGCTGGTCACGTGTTTCCCGAGAGGAACCCCCTCAGGAAAAACAGCGGCGGCTTTATCAATCGACAATGAAAGAGAAAGAAAGTATTAAGTGGATAGAGACCCTCTACGAGACAGCGGCGCTGATACCCAAAGATACCTGCTTAATCACGCTGGGAGACAGAGAAGCGGATATTTTCGAACTTTTTCGGGTTGCAAGCTCACTAAAAACATTTTTTATTATCCGCAACCGGAAAGACAGAAAATTTATCGATGAAAAGGGGAAAAAAACAACGGTGCAAACCGCCTTGTCAAAGACGCCGATTTTAAAAACCATAGCACTCACCCTGCCCAAAAATCAGCAAAGGGTAGCAAGAACGGCTTATGTGGATATTCGCTCCATTTCAGGCTGGCTCCCCATTAGAAATAATCTAGTTTATGGGCCTACCAATAAAGACGCTTCACGGCATATCCATGAAAAGGTTCACGTATCTGCCATCAGTGTTAAAGAACAGCCTCCTCCAGAAGGAGTAGCGCCTGTCGAATGGGTATTATTGACCAATTTGACGGCCACTGACGCCTTTGAAGCAGAAGAGAAAGTGAATTGGTATAGACTGAGATGGAAGATAGAAGAGTTCTTCAACACACTGAAATCAGGATGTTGTGTTGAACAATGTCGTTTAAATACGGCAACCAAACTAACGAAAATGATCACACTCAAAAGCATTATCGCCTTCAAACTGATGTATATACCCAAGTGAAATCAAGATGCAGGATTTAGCGCCTGGAAATTATCGGTTAAGCGAGATACCAGAGAACTTGCCATTTGTGGTAGCTTCACTTCAAAGAAGTTTAAGATATCGTTCTTAAAACTCTGTTTAGATGGGTAATATCTATTGTTTCGTGTTTGCTCATTCATCACTTTCCACAATCGCTCTATCGGGTTTAGATTCGGGCTATACGGCGGAAGGTAATGAAGCTGGATATTCAACGTAAGCGCGGCGTCTTGCACAAGCTGTGAACGGTGATAGCCTGCACCCTCGAGGATCAGATGGTTGAGTTCACCCTCTCCAGCCCGGCGGATTTGCAAGGTTTGCTAATTCCTACACGGCAAATCCATTCGCTGTGCACCTGGGCCATGCGTGGTGACTACCGCAGTGGTAACGGCTGTGATTACACGGGTAGCCAATATTTTGATGAGCAGGGCAACTCCACCGATGATCCGACTAAAGACAGATGCACTGGCCGGTTAGTGGAATGTAAAAACCGTTTCGGCAAACATAATCCGTTACCTTTTGGCGGGTTTCCAGGCTCCGCGCTGATCAAGAGGTGAGGATGCGTAAAAGAACGCTACAGGCGATGCTGGCTCATGCGGCTGCCGCTTATCCCTTTGAGTGTTGTGGTGTCATCGCGCAGCAATCACGGCGAGAACGTTATTTCCCCTGCCGTAATTTAGCCGTTAAACCAACAGAACAGTTTTATCTCGATCCTCAAGGCTACATGGATGCTGAAAACTGGGGCACCATCACGGCAATCGTACACAGTCATCCCGATGCCACGAGTCAGCCATCGGAATTGGACAGGGCACAATGTGACCATACCCAACTGCCCTGGTATATCGTCAGCTGGCCTGAGGGCGATGTGCGCACACTTCAGCCCCGAGGCGAGCTACCGCTGGTAGGGCGTGAATTTGTCCTTGGGCATACCGACTGTTGGGGGTTGATACTGTCTTATTTTCGCCAGACGCATGGCATTGAATTGCATGATTATCGGGTAGATCACCCTTGGTGGGAATCAGGTCAGGAAAACAGGTATCTGGATAATTGGTATCAATGTGGATTTCGTGAATTTAGCGGAGAATACCAGCCAGGTGATGTAGTGATGATGCAGGTATCCGCACCGGTTGCCAATCATGCGGGGATTTTGCTGGCAGACGGTATGTTATTGCATCACCTGTATGGCAAACCCAGCCAGCGCGTGCCTTACGGCGGGTATTGGCAAGAGCGTACGGTGAAAGTGGTGAGGCATAAGATGTTATTGTGAAAGAATACAGGGTAAATAGACATAGCAGGAAATATACAACATGATTATTAATAAATATCATTTAATATCACTATCTGGTTTTGATTTTTACAATCAATGTATAATTTCTCCTGCTATAATCTACAACCTATCGTCGATTATTTTTCTGTAGTAAGTACAGTAAATTTGCAGTTTGTCGGATCCTGATTAACACATTCATAAAATTTCTCTCCCAGCGCCATTGACTCTTCTTGCCAGTTTGGCTTATTTGTGGTGGGAATAGATACTATCAGGTTCTCTTCTTGTTTCTTACCTTGTTTATAAAATCTCATATCGATATCACCCTTTTCTAATTCGTAGGAGCAAGTAACCAATATGCCTCTTTCTAATTTTTCTATTGGTCGATAGAGCGCTTGAGAGAAATTTTTAACCGGTCCACCGCCTCTTCTTATTGCAAGCCATTGCCCTTCTGGTGTAGTAGCCAAATACTGTGAATTTTTAACAGAAATATCGGCTATTGAGGGACAGTTCATTTCGTTTCCAGCATTTGCACTAACAGAAAAAAGTGCGACGCTGGTGAAGGCAATAATTGTTTTTAGCTTCATTATGTTGTCCTTAATTAGTATTAATTGATATTTTTAGCAATTACCTTAGAGTATATTACCATTTTGGTTTTTATTTGTTTGGCGTGGATAAAACCTAGTTTTAGGCACATGTTAGCTGAATGAGAGGCTGATAGATAACATAGTTTCTTAATAAAAAGCAAGAATTCAAAAATCACTCCAAGTTACCAACGTTAGGATGCACCCTTGATTTTTTACTAGAAATATTTTTCCTACCCATTTTTGTGATTTCACTTAGATTAAAGGTGACGGGCTATTGTCGATTTTTCAGTTAACTTACTGGTCCATCATAAAAATCACCCAGCTACTCCTGCAGCCTTCGGGAGCCAATACCATGGCAGCACTCCACCAAACGTTACGAACAATCCGCCTGTACGGAAAACTCGGGCACCTGTTTGGCCGTGTGCATCAACTCGCGGTCGAGACCCCAGAGAAGCGATAAAAGCGCTGTCGGCTATCCTGCCTGGGTTTGAGCAATTTATGTTACGCAGTCAAGCACAAGGCCTGACCTTTGCAGTATTTAACGGCCAGTACAATATTAGCAGAGAAGAATTAGCCAGCGCCCACGGCAGCCAGGATATTCGCATTGCCCCGGTGATTATCGGCAGCAAACGGGGTGGCGTGTTTCAAACCATTATCGGTGCGATGTTAGTGGCGGCGTCATTTATCCCCGGCGCTCAATTTTTGGCCCCTGTTGGCATTTCCATGATGGTCGGCGGGGTGATTCAGATGCTATCCCCACAACAAAGTGGGTTATCACGCCGTGAGGACCCTGATAACAAGCCGAGCTACGCCTTCGGGGGGCCCGTGAATTCCACCGCACAAGGCAATCCGGTACCGATTGGCTACGGCAAGCGGCGTATCGGGGGTGCAGTGATTTCTGCGGGCATTTACGCGGAAGACCAGATGTAAAAATAACAAAGCAGCGAACACAATCCAGGTCGCCAAGGCGATCTTTTTTTATGGGTAAACTATGGTCATCACAGGAAACAAAGGCGGTAGCCAGCGGCCACCTACGCCCACAGAATCCCCGGACAGCCTGCATTCTACCGCCAAAGCTAAAATATTATTGGCCCTGGGTGAAGGGGAATTTGCGGGCGAATTAGACGGCACCCGTATTTATTTGGATGGCACCCCGCTTAATAATGCAGACGGCAGCGCTAATTTTACCGGTGTCACCTGGGACTACCGCCCCGGCACCCCATCGCAAGACTACATTACCGGGATGCCGAACGTTGAAAATGAAGTTACGGTCAACACCGAGTTAAAGGCCGACACCCCGTGGGTGCGGGCTATCAGCAACACCCAGTTATCTGCGCTGCGTATTCGATTTAGCTGGCCGGCGCTGCAACGTCAGACTGATAACGGCGATGTTAACGGCACTCGCGTTGAGTATGAGATAGAGATGGCGACCGATGGCGGGGCTTACCATACTGTCCTCAAGACCACAGTGGAGGGCAAAACCAGTACAGGGTATCAGCGTTCACACCGTATTAACTTGCCTGACGCGAAAACCGGTTGGCAACTCCGTGTCCGTCGTCTGACACCGAACAGCACCAGTAACCGACTCGCCGATAACATGCACATTGAGGCATTGGCCGAAATCATTGATGCCAAGTTGCGTTATCCCAACACCGCTCTGCTGTATATCGAATTTGATGCCAGCCAGTTTCAGCACATTCCCGTGATTGCCTGTGAGCCCAAGATGCGTACAATACGGGTGCCCACGACCTACGACCCCGCAACGAGGACGTATAAGGGCACGTGGGATGGCACTTTCAAATGGGCGTACAGCAATAATCCGGCCTGGGTGTTCTATGATATTTTGCTCGCCGACCGCTTCGGTCTCGGCCATCGGTTAACCGCTGCACAGGTGGATAAATGGGAGCTGTATCGCATCGCGCAATACTGTGACCAATTCGTCCCCGATGGCAAAGGGGGTAACGGGACCGAACCGCGCTTTCTGTGTGATGTTTACATCCAATCGCAGGCCGAGGCTTTTACCGTATTACGTGATTTGGCGGCGATATTTCGTGGCATGACGTACTGGGCGAATAATCAACTCTGTGCCCTGGCCGACATGCCCCGTGACCGAGATTACCTGTACACCCGTGCCAATGTCATCGACGGACGTTTTTCCTACTCGAGTAGCTCAGAAAAAAGCCGTTACAGTACGGCAATGGTCAGCTGGAGCGACCCGGCTAACGGCTATCAGGATACCATTGAGGCAGTCTCTGATGAAACCTTGGTCCGACGTTATGGCATCAATCAACTGAGTACCACGGCAATCGGCTGTATCCGTCAGACAGAAGCCCACCGCAGAGGATGCTGGGCGCTGCTCACCAATGCCAAAGACCGCTTGGTGACCTTTGATGTCGGTCTATACCCAAGTGAAATCAAGATGCAGGATTTAGCGCCTGGAAATTATCGTTTAAGCGAGATACCAGAGAACTTGCCATTTGTGGTAGCTTCACCTCAAAGAAGTTTAAGATATCGTTCTTAAAACTCTGTTTAGATGGGTAATATCTATTGTTTCGTGTTTGCTCATTCATCACCTTCCACAATCGCTCTATCGGGTTTAGATTCGGGCTATACGGCGGAAGGTAATGAAGCTGGATATTCAACGTAAGCGCGGCGTCTTGCACAAGCTGTGAACGGTGATAGCCTGCACCCTCGAGGATCACATGTGCCGTTGTCGTGATGGGATAATGCGCGCGAATGGCAGACAGGAAGTGAACCACATTTTCGCTGTTAATCGTCTCATCATCACGGATTATGGGGTTAGCCACATTCTGGATGCTCAAGGCTCCCATGATATTCAACCGCGTTCTGCTCCCGGTGGTCTCTATCGTTTTATCCTGGCCTTTTCGTATCCAGCCGTAGCTTATTTTGGTGGTTTGTGTCGGATGAACGGCATCAATAAACAGTATGGGGTCATTACCCGCGGCGTCTTTCAATTCGCTGTAGGTCTTTATAAATTGCTGCTGTTTCTCAACGTCAAATTTATGCGGAACACCTTTCGGCTTTTTATAGCTAAAGCCATGCTGCTTCAACCCTTTATACAGACCTGATACGGTAAAGGTGATGTTCCAGCGTCCAGCGATATACGCCACAATTTGGTGATTGTGGTGGTAGAGCGGCTGGGTGAGATGTTCAACCAGCGACGTGGTCTGTTCCGCATTGAGATAGCCATCGGAGCCGCCATTTTCAGGCTTGAGCTTGTTGAGTTTATGATAGTCTGTAAGGTGGCGCCGCACCGTGGTTTCATTAATGAGCTGTGAGTGAGCAATCATAGGGGGAGTCCAGCCGTCTGCGGACAACAAAACACACCGGATCCTGTCACAGACACGGCGGTCATGGCTTTGACGATGTTGGGCTTCGAGGGTAATTTTCTGGTCAGCAGTCAGCTCTATTTTCATGGCTATGAGCATGATCCTTATCGACTTCAAAATCAAGCATCTTCATTGATCACGGGTATATCCAATCCCAGGCTGAAGCCTTTATCGTACTGCGGGATTTGGCGGCGATATTCCGCGGCATGACCTACTGGGCGAATAATCAACTCTGTGCCCTGGCCGACATGCCCCGTGACCGAGATTACCTGTACACCCGTGCCAATGTCATCGAGGGACGTTTTTCCTACGCCAGCAGCTCAGAAAAAAGCCGCTACAGCACGGCGATGGTCAGCTGGAGCGACCCGGCTAACGGCTATCAGGATACCCTTGAAGCGGTTTCTGATGAAACCTTGGTCCGACGCTATGGCATTAATCAACTGAGCACCACGGCGATTGGCTGTGTCCGTCAGACAGAAGCCCACCGGCGTGGTCGTTGGGCGCTGCTCACCAATGCCAAGGACCGCTTGGTGACCTTTGATGTCGGCTTAGATGGCGCGATTCCATTACCGGGGCACATCATTGCGGTTGCCGACGACATGTTATCGGGGAGAAAAATCGGGGGGCGCATCCGTCACGCCGTCGACTGCGACATCACCTTAGATCGACTCGCTGACGTCAAACCCGGCGATCGGCTGCTGGTTAATCTGCCCAGTGGCACAGCTCAGGCTCGAACCGTCCACGCGGTTAACGGTCAACTTATCACCGTCAGTGTGGCTTACAGTGAAACGCCGCAACCGGAGGCGATTTGGTCGGTGGAGGCCGATGACGTAGCCCTTCAGCACTACCGGGTGACCCGTATCGAGGACAATAACGACAACACTTATCGCATTAATGCTGTCCAACATGACCCCGATAAATATGAACGTATCGACAGCGGCACGCGCCTCGACGAGCGGCCTATCAGTGTGATTCCGTTGACCCTTCAACCCCCTCCGACACACATCACGTTGACCAGCCATGCGGTGATTGCTCAAGGTTTAGCCGTCACCACTTTACAGGTTAATTGGCAGGCAGCCAGCGGTGCGACCGCTTACGACGCCCAATGGCGGCGGGATAAGGGCAACTGGACGCCGCTACTGCGGGTATTGACTTGCGGCTTTGAGGTGCCCAACAGTTATGCTGGGTGCTATCAGGCCAGAGTGAGAGCCATTAACGCGACGGGTAGCACCAGCCTGTGGGTCACGACGCCAGAAATCCCTCTCCAGGGGAAAGAAAATCCACCACCCCAACCGGTTGGCTTGACCACCACACCAATTGTGTTTGGCATCACGCTCAATTGGGCCTTTCCTGCGGGCGCCGAAGATACCTTAAAAACCGAGGTGGAATGCAGCCGTTTTGCTCATGACGCCCATCAGAAGCCACTGATTGACATTGCCTACCCGCAGCGTCATTACACGATGCAGGGTCTGGCTGCGGGGAGAACCTTTTACTTTCGTGCCCGTCTGGTCGATCGACTGGGCAATCAAGGCGCCTGGACACCGTGGGTGCAGGGGGCATCGAGTGACGATGCGGAGATGGTGCTCGATCACATCCGTGATGATATTATGACCACGCATGCCGGTAAAAGACTGACTTCTCAACTCGATACGCTCATAAAAACCAGCCAGGCCAATGAACAAAAACAGGCGCGCACCCGTATTACCCTCGAAAATGAGGTAAAAGGCAAGATAGAAGAAACATTGCTACAGGTGAATGAGAGGCTAGAGCGACAAGACAAAACATTGCAACGGTATAATCAGGGACTTAAATCCCGCTTCAAAATAAGCCAATTACAAACACAAGACGTGCAAAAGACCGCCACGCATCTGGATACCGCATTTGTCACCTACAAAGAGGAGATGGACACGCAATTTGACCGTGCTAACGCGGATATGCTGGCACTCAGACAGGCTCAATCCGATGCTCAGCAGGCGCTGAGTGTTCACCAGGTGGACGTGAGGGCGCGCTTTGATAAAAATGACGCGTTAATAACCGACATCCACACCGCGCACGCCACAGCGAACCAGGCCCTGGCTGACTATCAAAACCGGATAAGTGCCCGATTCGGCAAAAATGAAACGGCGATAAGCCGGGTCAAACTCGCTCAAACCACGGCGACCCAGGCGCTAGCGGAATATCAAAACGTGATTGCCGTGCGATTCCGTGACAACGACGCCGTCATTGAAACCAAAGCCACAACACAATTTACCTCATCAGCCGGTAACGCCCTGTACAGCATAAAAGCGGGCATTCATCATCAGGGCAAGTATTATGATGCGGGCATGGTGGTCGGCGTGGAAACCCGTAACGGGAGTGTAAAATCACAGATAGGCTTTAATGCCGATAATTTTATTTTATTAAGTGGGCAAAATGGCAAAAAGTTCTCGCCCTTTGCGGTAAAAAATAATCAGGTCTTTATACGCGAAGGCTTTATTCAAGATGCGACCATTGACACCGCTCAAATAAAAGAGGCCGCCATCACTCATGCAAAAATTGGCGGGCCTCTCCAGTCGACAAACTGGGCGGCAGGCCATTCAGGATGGAAAATAGAGAAAGCCGGACACGCTGAGTTTAACGATGCCACCTTCAGAGGGACGATATATGCCACCGATGGCTGGTTTAAAGGGACAGTGTCTGCGGATAAAATAGAAGGGGATATTCTGGACATGTCTCCTAATTTTTTTAAAACAAAAAAAGGCAGCATTCCCGATAGCCAATCTGTAATATTCCCTTTGTTTTATATAAAAAAAACAGCCTCACCACGAAGAGTGTTGCTATTAGGGAGAAAAGAGAAAGGGATATCTTTGAACGTATCACCTGATTGGGTCAGAGCAACGATAACCCGTGATGGCATGGATGTGCAATACCTTGGGAAAGCCGGGGCGGGGCTATTAGGAGAGTATGTTAACGCTGTCAACAGATATTGATATCACCATCCCGGCGGGTGAAGGGGAGGTATTAATTGGCTTAAGATTACAATCTACAAGGGGTAAGCTTAGAATGTTCAACTGGACGGCAAGCGGTGATATCTACACCATGAAAAACGCAGCCAGTATCAAAATAGCCTGATTAAGATAACTACCCGTCTATGAATTTTACCGTATGTAGGATGATGTTTTCTATCATCAGACATTTTATATAAAAATAGACGACAAATAACCACATAAATTAACGGTAACAAAAAAAATCAGTAAATAAAAATACGAGGGAGCGATATATTTATTGGCTCAGAGAAGCCACGATAGCGCTTAATACATGGAAACATGACCGAATGGTACTGAATCGGTTGGATATCATGAAAACGTAAATGGGGTGGCTGATATATTCTATTTAGCTCAGTGACATGAATCGCAAATAACCCAGTTTGGTCGGTAATAGCCTCCGTTTATTCGATTTTAAGCGTTTTTTGATATTCCATTTTTATTGGATTGATTATCCTAAAAAAGACGTCTATAAATGGTAATAACAGGAGTAAATTTTATGCTACGTGTCCCACGGACAGGAGAAACTACCAGTGCCCAAATCGTTTCCCCACCCCCGCCTACGTTTCTACATTGGGATCCATAACAGGGGCCAATAGAACTCATCAACAGCTCTCGGGAGAGTCATCACAAACTCAACGAAGCACTCAATACGCTTTAAGAGGATCTCAATATGAAACCAAGGTTATGTTCTCAACGAATACATGGAATAAACAGGATCCATTTTATCCTGTTTCTGGTAGAAGTGCTGCCGGTGGACGTAATATTGCTTTTTTGCAACAAGCTGAAAAAATATTTAATGATGGTACTCAAACCCTTCAACAAAAAAAGAAGCAATTGTTGCGCTAGGCATCAAACTCGACTTACGTGGTTTGGAATTTTTTAATATGCCAGGTAATGTATCGGCAGAATTGAAAGAGGTTAATGGTAAATTGATTGCTGATATTATTAACCATAAATCCGGTGATGAAGCGGTTATTAAAAGAGTCATAGAACCAATGTCTGGCACTGGCACCTATTCTAATTGGATCAGGGCAGTAGGCTTTCAGAGAGAAATGATAGTTAATGACATTAATCCGTTAGTTACATTAACGCAAGGAGCAATTGTCTATCATCCTAATGAAGTACAGAAAAAAATTAAAGAAATTAAATCAGAAGTATTAAAGATTAGCAAAAATCATGGTTTTGATTTTGATGAGAATTTTATTATAAAAATTGATAAACTCCCTCCATCAATATCAATCGATAGTGAAATTAATAAAAATCAGGGGTTAAGACCGGAAGAAAAAACAGAAAAAAATACAGGAAAAAAAGAAATCCTTCAGACATTTTGTAATTCTGAAAAGGCGAAAGAATTGCGGCAAGAAATAAGAACGTACTTCGAAGAAATTGCGAGTGCTTTGGTACCAATAGAAAATGGACAAATAGCCCTAGATACATTAAATAGTGAATCTCGAATACATTTGGCCGCGTTATTTTATATTGCGCAAAATGCTACTGCAAGTTATTCAGACACTGTTAAAATAAACAAATCGCCATCAGGAGAATATACTATGCATTTACCTATGTCTATTCTTTCTAGTGAAAAATGCCAATATATACGCCTGTTTCCTAAAGTAACTAATGATGAAAAAATAAACTTTATTAGCCATGTTCATAACAACAAACTCAATCCTACAAAATTTGTGGCAGGAGATGGTTGGGAGTTATTAAAAAATTCTGATATTAGTTCAAGTGACTTAATAATATTAAGCGGTCATTTCAGCAATGTCTATTTATCTGAAGTTGATTTCGAGGAAAAGATTAAGGAATATATTATTCCTGCCGCTGATAAAGGAGCTCAAATTCTTATTATGAATTCTTTTTCACAGGGAAAAGAAGACATGTTTAAAAAACATGGCTTTCAAGTTTCTACGTGTCAGAGAACATCTACGGCTAAAGGAGATTTTCTATTAGCGTTGAAAAATATCATCACAGATGATGCAGTACTAACACAACAATATCTAGATGAAATGACCCAAATATCAGCATGGAGTGATGTGACACAACGTCTCGCTGACGAACTAAAGCCGCTGCTTCCTCGTTTGTATAATGAAATAAAGAGAACTGTCAGCGAATCAACTAATAGAGATAGTTGTGAAAGCTTAAATGAGGTACTACGGGTAATAGAGCCATTTATGCATCAGCCTTCTTTTGAAAAAGAGCAGCTAGAACAGCTAGTGAATATCTGTCAACATATAAAAACGATTGTTACTTGGGAGCCGAGTTTGAGTCAGCGGGCCTTATCGCTCGCCACTAGGTGCCGTGATAGGATAGAAGATGGACTTAAACAAAGGACGACAACGCAACAAATGGTGAAAAACATGAGCAGGGTATCTTCAAGCCTTTTCGATAGGAGCGTTAATGCTATGGCCGATGTCATTGTGGGTTTAAGTCCTTCCGGCTCCACCAGTCGTTCTGGTCAACACGGCGATCCTCAACGTTCAACAGATACATGGGCCCAGACTGCGAATGCTTTGTATGAAGGTTATGCTATTTCTAATGAAAAGAGGGAAAAAAATAAAGCGAATGCGGAAATAGAAGAAAAAAGGCATCAAGAACAGTTGAAAAGGAAGTACGAGAGTAGACAAAATACTATTCCTGATTCTTCTTCGCTAAATATTGGGGTGGCAACATCTATGAATAGTAGATCCTTGTCAACGGAGCGCCACAGAGAGGGTGAATATCAAACAGAAGATTCTTCACATATCTTTGATACAGAGGGAGAAGTTGCAAGCCTAGAGGCTCGGTTGGCGAAGCTAAGAGAATTTAATATGAGTAACCTGCTAGACCCTAGCACCAGTACTCCGGCACTACAACGCCGACTAGATGCGCTCAGAAGTGATTCCAGCAGCCGACAGGCTAAAAAATCTCGTACCCGTATTGCCGAGGGAATAGATGAATTTGGCAAACCGTTCACCTCTACGTTTACTTGGTAGTGGGCTAGATCTGTAATTTTTTCTAAGCCGCAGGTTACAGGTTCGAATCCAGCAGGGCGCACCAATGAAATCAATAATTTACATACAATTGCACACTGAATTTTCAACTACCTTTTTTAAAAGTGCCAGATTAATGACATGAAGGTCGAAAAAAAGGATAACATGGCCGATGTCTATGAAACAGGTTTCAAACAAGGCTACCTTGGACGTTGGGAGAGTGAGTCATTTTACGATGCACCACAGAAAGAAACGTTCGTTCAATAAGGATGGCACTTTCATTAAGGCTACTTGACCTTATCAAATAGTTAAGGGTATAGTTTACTTATGGTTACTGGGTGCTAGAGTTGATTTCCCCCGTGGTTACAGAATGATTTTAAAAATCTTACAGGATGCTATATGTCTGAAAATATTAACATTCAGTCTCTGCCTAAAGAAATTCCGCCGCAGTTTGTCGCGTTTTGGAAGATCAGCAGCGAACCTTGGGCTTTCAAAGACCCTGATTCGCGGTATCGGTATGCAAATTCAGCGTTCCTGGAACTGTTAGATTTACCACCGGAATTTAACATTGTAGATAAGAGCGACAGTGAGCTACCTGTAAACAAGCCTGCTGACAGTAAATTACCGTATCTTGATTTTGCTAAGTTTTCTCAACAATATCGCGACTACGAGAAGCTTGCTGTAGTAGCTAACCAGACTGTCTCATCAATTGAAACCCATTGTTTTGGTCGGGAAAAGAAAATTCAACCCTATATTTTCGATAGAACTCCTGTACTGAATGATCGAAAAGAGTCCGTTGGTGTAATGCTTCATGCACATCCGATGTCATTTTTTACACCTGGGCAATATGTCGAAAAAGAATCACCTCTTTCTCTACTGTATGATAAGCCAGACGAGTTCTTTACTGATGAAGAATATGATGTGATATTTTTCTTGTTGCAGAATATCAGTAATGAAAGCATAGCGGAAGAATTACATATTTCTGTTCAGAAAGTGGACAGTATCCAACAGGGAGTTTATGAAAAGGCGCAGATTGGTTCATTGTATGATTTTAAGGTATTTTGTAAAATTCGTGGCTATGAGCGCTATGCCCCACAAAAATTTCTCGAACCAAGCTCTAGGATGGTTCCTTTATCCACATAAAAATAGAAAAATTGGTTGATTAAGCACAAGTTAACGTAAAATACTGCATGATTGGGAATATACTAAATACGTGAACTGGATGTTGCTGGTGAAGTATAAAAAATGTAGCGGCTAGAAAAAGGTATGGATAGAATGCCTTATGTTTTTGTAATGGGCTCTGGATATATGATCAGAGCTATCCCATCAAAAATTACTTGATCAACTCTATAAAAAGGGAATTGATATCATCATTTCCGTCAACAATGACAGCCAACTAGAGCAGTCGTCATGTAACATGATCTATGTTTTTAAGAAATAGTCATTAATATCAATATGTTGTTTTAATTTTCATAATCAGTTTATAGAACGAATGACAGCAAAAATCAGAGAAGAGTTTGAGGCGTGTTTTGAAAAATTAGAAGACTCGAGTCAACATGCTTAACAGGTCAAAAAATCATTTTTATTTAAAAATTATAAAATCTGATTAGCAAGAAATCTAAGCCAAGTCTCCAATAATTATGCTCAAAACAAATAACTCATTGATTTAAAATTATTTTAATTTCAATGAGAGAATTATCTTTCCATATCAAAAAATGGCTTCAGTACTGGCTCCAGTGAAATGACCGATTAGCATGGCTTAGCTTCTTTGCTAACCAGGATATAAAATGGTTACGAAAAAAGTTAGATTAAGAAAACTCAATTTTACGTACTGTTTTGCAGTAAAATTTTTGATGGACAGCCCTGGACGTATGGTACTAAGGTTTTAAAAACAAAGATGTATTTCTAAGACAAACCTTGGCTTTTAAATAAATTGCACACCGGGCTGCATAAACCTTTTTGGAATATATCGATCAAAACCGGTCGCCTCACAAAATTCTTTAAATTGGCCTACTGAACAAACCCCTGCTTTTTGAAAAATGTTAGTTTTGTACTTTTCTATAGTATCATGAGAAACATCAAGCGCTCTGGCTATCATTTTGCTGGGCAAAGATTGCTGTAAGTAGAACACCACATCAAGTTCTCTTTTAGTGAATATGTCTGTAGGCGGATCCAATACTAATATAGAAGGTGTGAGTTTGCTCACATATTGAGGGAGGGAACAAAAATTTAATTTTCTTCCATAAAAAGCAGTGCCTATGCATTCTTTTTTTATTTCGTTACCAACAACCGTTTCCTTATAGAGAGGGAATTTCTCGGCGAAATAAGGTTGAAGTACCTTTTTTCGGGTATAAACTTGCGTTGAAATTATCCCAACACTTTTCCCTTTTTCAGCTTCCCTATCCCATCTTTGAAAATCTCCCGCAAACTCGGACCAAGGCGCGGGCACTCGTTATCCAGTCGACCTTCAATATCAAAATTAACAGGTAAGTCAAAAACATCAAGCGCCGCTTCGTTAGCGTATACATACCGTGACTCATTGTCTCTCACCCCCCAAGGTTGCCCACTAATTTCCATAAATGATTTGAAGGAAAATAATTCGAGGGAATCTACCGTAATTCGCTGAGAATCAGGTATTTTTGCGTGATTGATATCATCATCCATAACAACCTCCTGAGTAAAGAATTAACTATTCACTAATAAGAGTCATTGTATTACGTGACTCACGTTACGTAGATTGGATAGGGAATTAAACGAACTGTACACCGGGTTGTATGAATTTTTTGGGGATATATCGGTCAAGCCCCGTTTCCCTACAAAATTCTTTAAATTGGTCTACTGAATAAACGCCCGCTTTTTGAAAAATTTTATCCTTGTACTTTCCTACCGTATTGTGAGAGACATTAAGCTTCCGTGCTATCACTTTAGCTGGCAAGGATTGTTGTAGGTAAAACACCACATCAAGTTCTCTTTCAGTGAACCTGCTTATGGGTGGAGTTAGTATCAATACAGAAGGAGTGAGTTTGCCAACATATTGTGAAAAGGAATAAAAATTTAATTTTCTTGCGTTAAAAATAGTACCGATACACTCATTGAGTCCATTATAGAGTGGTGTTTTTTCAATATAGTAAGGTTCAAGTTTTTGCTCACGTCCCCATAACTGGGTTGAAATTATAGCAACATTTTTTCTGTTTTTTTCAGTCTCTCGATCATGCTTTCGGAATTCTGTGGCAAACTGGGCCCAAGGGCAGGACATTCCTCATCTAATCGACCTTCAATATCAAACCCAATCGGCAGATTATGGGCATCCAAAGACACTTTATTCATATAGACAAATCGTGATTCCTTATCCTTTATTCCCCAGGACTGACCACTGTTTTCCATAACTGACTTAAATGAAAGTGATTCAAGAGAGTTCACAGTAATCCCTTGAGAATCAGTTGCCTTTTCGTGATTAGCTTCGTCCATAGTAGCCCCCTAAATGTTTGAGCCTATACCCTAATATAGCGAAAACGGCCACAAAAAACCGAGGCTACGAGGAGCAAGAAATACTCTATTTGCGTAAATATCACAAGACTACCCGTAATATTTTTTGTTAACGGTGTTTAACTTATTCAGTTTTTTGTGACGCACTTTTGCCTGAGTCCGTTTATGTAAAATCCTTACAGGAAGAGACTCTAGAGTGGATACTTTCTGGCGCATTGTTTTTCCTAAACTTGCGGCACGACGCTAAAGCTACAGTAGAAACAGAAATGAATTTTCTCCTATCTGAAAATTTTTTGTAAAACATGACTTAAAATCAAAGGCTTTATGTATATATAGTTGTCAATATTATATCGGTTACCATAAAAATCAGAAAAAAGCTAGTCCCTCTATTTTAGACTAGTGCCACTTATCTTTTTCATTAGTATTACCCGACATAGGTAATTGATACTCAATTATTTGCATTAGGTGAAAGTGATAGCTTTTAACGCAGGAGCCTGTACTGGTCTAATGGAGAAAATCGCATGAACGAATTTACTATCAGTATTATATTCTGGGTAATTTGTTTGATTTTGTATGTGGTCTGGTTGGTGTGGACTATCAGGACAGGAAAGAAAGACGGCATAGATTTGACATATAAATATCACGGGAAAAAGTTGAAATCTCGATCAATCCACTCGGGCTGGATACAGTCAGGATGGACACAAAGGAGACACGATGATGACGATTAAATTGAAACCAAAGATACGTTATAGATACGATGACCCCATCAAAATAGTAGATAATTTTTTGGTTCAATCAGGGCTTAATACCGTGTTTCCATGGCGTCACCCTGCTGATAGAAGACCTTCTATACAGAGTATTAACGCTCTGATAAAAATGCTGGATCAAGCTGAAGCAATACTGGCGGAAAAGGGAGACAGATAAATGATCTCATTGTTGTCAACATGAGTGAAATAAATTATTTATATTACAATGCACGTAACTAAAAAAAGAGAAAAAATATGAATAAGATTAAAACTTCATTAAAATCATTCCCTCTTATTTCTATTATGGAACATAGTGAAGATATTTGGGGCATAAAAGATTGTGAATCACGATTTATTTACACTAATCGGGCTTTTCGTGAATTTTTAAATATTCCTGCGTGCTTTAAAATCGAAGGAAAACGTGATGAGCAACTCCCCACGCCGGTAGCCGAATTTGCTTCGGAGCTGAAAAAGCAGGATCAAGAAACGATAAAGAGTGGACAAAGAGTCACGCTCATTAAAACACACTTTTTTGGTCGAAAGAAAAAATTAGAACCGTATCTCTATGAAAAATTTCCTTTGTATAATGAAAAAAATGAGTGCGTAGGAACTGTTTTTTATGGAAAAAAAATGGATTTTATTTCTTTGCCACAATATGTAGATAAGGTTACACCTTCAGTACTCGCATTGGAGCCACCAAGCGATCTGTTTACAGCATTTGAACTTAAAATTGTCTTTCATATACTACAGTCCTTAAGCGCCAAAGAGATAGGAGAAAAATTACATCGTTCTCCACGGACGATAGAAAACCATCTGCAAGTCATGTACAGAAAATCGGATGTTAATTCATTGCCTGAGTTTAAAAGATTCTGTAATGAACATGGTTTTGATTGCTATATCCCGCAAGAATTTATCCACCCTAGGATACAGTTTATTGAGAATAGGAGATATCATTATGAGCAATAGACAGAACAGAGCGAGAAAACGAGAGTTGAGAAATAAAGCATTAGAGGTTCAAAAAAAGCAAAGCAAAAAGGAAACGCTATTTAATCGATTAATAAATTGGTTCAAGAAGAAAAAAAGCCTAAACGTAAATTACCTTAAATACATTTTATTTACTCGTAAAAAATAATGTGTTTAACACAAGATGTCTTTTTACCTATAAATAATTTTTTAATATCATTAAATTTTATATTAGTAATTTTTATCTATAGAATATTTATGAGTATCTGGATTGCTTAGGGCGTAGGCGTGAAAAAAATGAGAGAGTGTTTAGAATTCTATGTCAGCATAAAGGCTAGATCATAATTTTACCATCAAATCTTCCTTCAAAATAAATAGCGAATTTTGATACCTGAACAACCTATTGAATACATGACATTTTTTTATTGCCTATTTTTAAAAGTGTCAAATTGGTGACATGAAGGTCCAAGAAAAAAATAACATGGTCGATGTCTATAAAACAGGTTTCAAACAAGGCTACCTTGGATGCTGGAAAAGTGAGTTATTTGACGATGAATGACAGAAAGGAACCTTCGCTCAGTGCAAGGACAGGTCGAAATGAAGAGGCAACATATTGATAAATAGTGACTGAAAAGTGGTGTTTTGTCGTGTTTTGTTGCCTATTATTTAATCTAAAATAATATATCTGTTTGTTTTAAATAATTTATTTTATTTTTGAATGGCTTTACGTTGAATATCTAGCTTCATTACCTTCCGCCGTATAGCCCGAATCTAAACCCGATAGAGCGATTGTGGAAGGTGATGAATGAGCAAACACGAAACAATAGATATTACCCATCTAAACAGAGTTTTAAGAACGATATCTTAAACTTCTTTGAGGTGAAGCTACCACAAATGGCAAGTTCTCTGGTATCTCGCTTAAACGATAATTTCCAGGCGCTAAATCCTGCATCTTGATTTCACTTGGGTATATACAGAGAAAAATGCCTTGGTTGCCGCAGATATGTTAAACGATCAGGTGCTGCCATTACATGATGAGCAAGCGGTTCCCTTATTGCGTATCCTGACCGACAGAGGGTCAGAATACTCGGGGAAAAAGGAAACCCATGCTTATCAGCTTTACCTGGAGCTAGAAGATATCGAGCATACGCGGACCAAGGCATACAGCCCGCAGACTAATGGTATCTGTGAGCGGTTTCATAAGACGATGAAAAATGAAGGCTATGACGTGATGTTTCGGCGTAAAATTTATTCATCATTGGAAGACATTCAGCAAGACATCGATAAATGGCTCGCATTCTACAACAGAGAGCGACCTCATTCAGGCTGGTATTGTTATGGCAAAACCCCCTGGGAAACTTGGATTGCATCAAAAGAGTTAGTAAAAGAAAAACAACTCGATAATTTATTTGAACCATCGCACAGTCAGACTACTCTGACAAATTCGATGGCTTAGCTTGTGTCTGTCAGGTTAAGTTTGAGCTACTACAATTCCTGGTGATCGACGTCCTTGCTGGCACGTTTACCTGGAAAACGCCATCGGCAGGCGTGTTCTGGTAAAAAATACTTTTTAACTAACCCTCTTGTACCTTTATTCGGATACCTTAGCGTTGACCATCGGGGTAATACTTTGAATATCTCGCTGCCTACATAGCTAGAGATCACTGTGCTTGTAATAGTTTCCCCATTCCCACAATTTGGGACTGAGGATCTTGATTAATTCACCAGTAATCTTGCTCGGGAGAGACTTAATGGCTTCTTTGGTGTTACGAATAAACATTAACACATTGTATTTAATTAGTTTAATCAGTAATTTTTCCTTGTGTTTACGGATATTGAACCCCAAAAAACCAAATCCCTTACTAATATGCGTAATCGTTTTCTTCTCTATCGAGAGTGACAAACCACGTTTTTTTTGGAACGCGGGTATTAACGGTTTTATCGTATTCTCCAACACTTTTATTGATGCACAGAGTGATAACGAAGTCATCAGGATAGGAGATAAAATTCACTTTATCAGACTTTTTGGGCACCGCTTGTTTAATGTGTTGCTCTAATCCCGCTAATGTCAGCAACATTAATATTGGGGAGATAATACCGCCTGACGATTTCGCATAGGTTCTAAGTAATGTCTGCTTAGGATAAACGTTCTTACTTCTCAAAATGACGGTTGTCCAAACTTTGCGTCACTTGGCTATTAAGCATGTTCAACAATAGGATTGAGCGTGTTTCTCCATCCGGTTCAGTATAAATAGCCTGTAATCCAGCAAAAATTCCTTCAGTAACCCGTACAACGTCACCCAGTACCGGCAGCCTAGGATCAGACATTTTATGCATCATATGTAACTTTATATCATCAATGACCAATTGTGGAATAATCACCGGATGTATTCCAAAACGTACAAAATGGCTAACACCACGAGTGGCTTTGATCGTTGTGGTATGAATATTTTCAGGGCTAAACTCGGTGAATAAATAGTTAGGGAATAAAGGCTCAGTTACCGTGATCCGTTTTCTGCGGAAAATTTTTTCCATTTCCACTGTCGGTGTCAAACAAACGACTCCTTGTCGTTCCAAATGTTCTTGCGCACGTAACTGTTGAGCGCGTTTACAATAGAGTAAATACCAAGACTTCATGATGTTGTACTCCCACCCGAAGAGCGCCTTAGCTGATCACGTAAATTCGGAGGCGTGCCTTTGATGGTCAATGTGTCAGTCGCTGCGTCCCAAAGAACACGTTCACCCAGAAGCTGCACATCAAAATTGACAGTTAAACCCCTCCGCTCCCCACAAATTTCTTCAATTGACGTAATGTTGTACGATCTCCCGGGAAGCTTTCTTCAAGAACGTATCCCTGTTCATTAGAAAACTGCTGAAGATTTTTCTCGCCTAAAACAGGTAGCTCTTGTGATAATGCATGTAGTTCAATTTCTTCACCAGTTTGTAATCGTTCATTACAATAACTGTACACTTGCTGTCGATACGATTGCTGCTCTTTTTTATCTAATTGCGCATCAGCACAATAGTCATCAACTGCCTGTAATAAGCCACGATTTTGTGCTTTAGTGTCTAAACCTTCAGTGGCCGCCAGGAAATCCATAAAGAAATCGGATATTTTGCGTCCTACTCGTCCTTTTAGGAAAGTGAGATAACGTTTCGATTGCAGGTTAGTTTCCCATTCGGTCAAATCAATACGAGCCACAATATCGGCATGGTTAATATCCAGATGATGTGTGATGCTCAGATCAAGCTGTTCATCAACACGCATACTATTACAACTGTTAAGAAACGCGATCAACAAATACTCGACAGCTAGATAGCGGTATTGACAGAACAGTAGAGTTCCACTCTCAGCAAACGAATATTTTGCTAGTTCATCACGTAGACGACCTGTAGCTGTGTGAGTAAAACTTAAGAAATCTCCATCACCCTTACGACTGAGTTTTAATGCATTAGCTAACTCACTTTGCTCATCAAACTGTCCATAAGCTTTGCTTTTTGTACTGTAGACACGGTGTAACTCGGTCATCATCTCTTTGACAACCGTGTCGGTTGACAGCAAAGAATCTCGTAGCACCATGCTAAATTTTTGATTGTCATCTTTGATCAATTGATGTAAAGCCATCTGATCGATATTCAGGCTCATGAAAGGTACTCCTTTTGGAAAACTGCCTATTCAAACACCTATGGATCCTGGCTGCAACTAAAAGCGATAACTGTGCTCAATAAGTCGCTAATGCTGTAAAATCGTATTTTTATCAGGTAGTATGTGTGGTTTTGTCAACGGGTAAAAATACAATTTTATCCAACACTATGCTTGCGTAATGGCATTTGCTGCCTCAATATGTGATGATGAAACTCATTAATTTATCAGTTAATACAACCTCAATATGGTGACAAATCGTCAGCGCTACCGCGAAAATGTGTCCGGGATGATCAGTTGGGGGCATTGGTTTGCCTTATTTAATATCCTTTTCAGCCTGGCGATAGGCAGTCGATACCTGTTCGTTTCTAATTGGCCGGCTTCCCTGCCGGGCAGAATTTATGCCTTGACCAGTTGGCTTGGGCATTTTAGTTTCATTGTTTTTGTCGCTTATGTATTGATAATCTTTCCTCTGACTTTCCTGGTGATGTCACAACGCGTACTGCGCTTTATTTCCGTGGTACTCGCCACTGTGGGGCTAACACTGTTACTGATCGACAGTGAAGTTTTCACTCGTTTCCATTTGCATCTTAATTCGGTGATATGGGAATTAATTGCTGATCCAGAGCAAGACGAGCTTACCCGTGATAAGCTATTCATCTTTTTTTGTGTACCGATCATTTTTCTGATTGAGATGTTCTTTGGTACCTGGTGCTGGCAGAGACTACGTAGCCTGAATCGTAAACCCGTTGTTAAGCCACTGGTAGCACTATTTACCGGGGCATTTTTTGCATCACATCTTATGTATAGTTGGGCTGACGCCAACTTTTATCGACCAATAACTATGCAACGGGCAAATTTACCGCTATCTCATCCAATGACTGCCCGTAATTTTTTAGAAAAGCACGGTATGCTAGATAAGCAAGAGTATCAGCGTCGTCTGATTGAACAAGGCAGCCCTGATGCTTTGGCTGTTGAATATCCCCTCAATAAGATCAGTTTTAGCGGCAAAAACATGGATGGTGAAGATAATGGCTACAATTTACTGCTGATCCTCATCGATGGCATTCGTAGCAGTAATCTCGCGTCAGATATGCCGATACTGACTCAATTTGCTGATGCTAATCTGCAATTTACTCGCCATTACAGCTCAGGTAATCGACAAAATACCGGTTTATTTGGTCTGTTTTACGGTATATCGCCGACTTATCTCGGTGGCATTCTTGCCGCACGTAAACCTTCCGCCTTGATTAACGCATTAGACACACGGGGCTACCAATTCGGCCTGTTTTCTTCTGATGGTTTCAAGTCATCTTTGTACCGGCAGGCATTATTGAGTGATTTTTCGTTACCTACGCCGATACAACAGAATGACAGCGTAACAACCACACAGTGGCAGCAATGGTTAATCAATCGCAGTACCGACAGAAAATGGTTCTCATACATTAATTTCAATGGCGCGACAGAAGATCAGAACAAAACAGCAGAGAAGGGACTCCCTTTGTCGACTGATTTTATCCACCACTATCAGGCAAGTGCCCAAAATACTGATCGGAACATCATGACCATCATTGCAACACTAAAGAAAAATTATCAGTGGGATAAAACAGTTGTGATCATCACCGCTGCTCATGGTATTGAATTCAATGACAGCGGTGATGGTACCTGGGGAGCGGGGAGTAAATTTAATCGTGAGCAGCTTCAGGTGCCGCTTATTATCCACTGGCCAGATAGATCGGCTCAAAAGATCGATAAGCTGACCAATCATGAGGATATTATGGTGACCCTGATGCAACATTTACTACATGTTAACACCCCGCCACAGGATTATTCTCAAGGTGAAGATTTGTTTGCTATTAAACGCAAGAATAATTGGGTGACAACGGGTGATGACGGTATGTTAGTGATCACCACCCCGACGCAAACCATATTGTTACATGATGACGGTAATTATCGCACCTATGACCAGCAGGGTAACGAAATAAAAGATCATAAACCTCCACTCGCACTGTTACTGCAAGTGTTAACGGAAACAAAACGTTTCATTGCTAATTAGTTAGAGCCTATTCGAGAACGTCGTGAATACACAATACAATAGATCTTGAACCATTTTACAACTTCATGGAAACGACACGATGAATAAACATTATGATTATCTAGCAATTGGTGGTGGCAGCGGCGGTATTGCTTCAATTAATCGGGCAGCCAGCTATGGTAAAAAGTGTGCATTGATTGAAGATAAAAAGCTGGGTGGCACTTGTGTGAATGTCGGTTGTGTTCCGAAAAAAATCATGTGGCACGCAGCACAGATCGCTGAAGCCATTCACGTATACGGTGCTGATTATGGTTTCAACATCGAACTAAGTACCTTCGATTGGCCAAAATTGATTGAAAGTCGCAATGCTTATATCAACCGAATTCATCAATCATATAAACGTGTTTTAAGTCATAATGACGTTGATGTTATCACTGGTTTCGCCAGGTTTATCGATGTGCATACTGTTGAAGTGAATGGTGAGAAAATCAGCGCCGATCATGTTCTCATCGCTACTGGAGGGTACCCCGATCATCCTGACATTCCTGGTGTTGAATACGGCATCGATTCTGACGGTTTTTTTGATTTACATGAAACACCAAAACGTGTAGCGGTGGTCGGTGCTGGCTATATTGCGGTAGAAATTGCCGGTGTGCTAAATGCATTGGGTGTCGAAACCGATTTATTGGTACGTAAACATGCGCCTTTACGCCACTTCGATCCTTTAATCGTGGAAAACCTGGTAAACACCATGAAACAGGGAGGGGAAGAAAGAAAGATAAAATTACATACCGAAGCAGTACCGCAAGCAGTGATTAAAAACGCGAATGGCAGCCTGGAGCTACAACTAGAAAATGGAAAATCACTTACCGTTGACCATGTCATTTGGGCAATTGGGCGCAAGCCAGCCACCGATAAGCTCAACCTCGATGCTTGTGGTATGAAAATAAATGATAAAGGTTATATAGAGGTTGATAAGTTCCAAAATACCAGTGTTAAAGGCATTTACGCAGTCGGTGATAACACGGGTGCAGTGGAACTAACGCCGGTTGCGGTTGCTGCCGGTCGTCGTCTCTCTGAACGTTTGTTCAATAATAAGCTGAATGAATATCTCGATTACAATAATATTCCCACGGTGGTTTTCAGCCACCCCCCCATAGGAACCATCGGCCTGACTGAACCACAAGCCCGAGAAAAATTTGGCGCCGATCAAGTTAAAGTTTATCATTCTTCTTTCACTGCGATGTACAGTGCGGTCACTCAGCACCGTCAGCCTTGTCACATGAAACTGGTCTGCAGCGGCAGCGATGAAAAGATAGTTGGCATCCATGGTATCGGTTTCGGTATGGATGAAATCCTGCAAGGGTTTGCCGTAGCCGTAAAGATGGGGGCGACCAAGAAAGACTTTGACAATACAGTGGCTATTCACCCGACTTCCGCTGAAGAATTCGTTACCATGCGCTAATTCTCTGGAATAAAACACTCATTATTTTACGTAATTTGGGGTTCCCAAAACGGTGTTGACTGTATATACTTACATGAAACTGTATAGAAAAACAGGTAAAAAGTATGAAAAGACTAACACCCAGACAACAAGAAGTTTATGATTTAGTCTGTCATTGTCGGGCACAAACTGGCATGCCACCGACACGTGCCGAAATCGCCAAGCATCTGGGATTTCGTTCAGCTAACGCTGCGGAAGAACATCTGAGAGCCTTAGCCCGTAAGGGAGTGATTGAAATCCTATCCGGTACCTCACGCGGCATCCGTATATTAATAGAGAAGGAAGAAGAAGGGCTACCCGTCATTGGTCAAGTAGCCGCTGGAGAACCGCTATTAGCACAGCAAAACGAAGAAGGGCGCCATAAGGTGGATCCCTCGTTGTTTAAACCCCATGCCGATTTTCTTTTACGAGTAAGTGGCATGTCAATGAAAGGCATTGGTATTTTCGATGGTGATCTTCTTGCCGTACACAAAACAAAAGATGTACATAATGGTCAAATAGTAGTAGCGCGTATTGAAGATGAAGTCACGGTAAAACGCTTACAAAAGCAAAATGATATTGTGCATCTTTTACCGGAAAACAATGAGTTTAAACCCATCATTGTTGATCTTAAACAGCAACATTTAACCATAGAAGGCCTAGCAGTAGGTATTATTCGCAATGGTGGTTGGCACTAACTTTTAACAAACCGTTTGCTTAGAGCCGTTCCAAATCTTTTTTGCGGTGTTCAGAAGAGGAAAAAATGGGCGAAAAAGCGTAATTTACTCTTTGTAACAACAAAAAAGAAAATGCGCATGTTGAGCGCATTTTTGACGAATTACTTGACCAAAATACGGCGAGCACAAGAGATTTCAAACAGGTTCTTAGGAGTATAAGAACACGATGTACTATTCACTGGTCAGAAAAATTTTATTTCAACTTGATGCTGAACGTGTGCACGAATTGACGTTGAGAGGCCTACAACGAATGACAGGAACGCCTTTAGCATTCTTGTTACGTCAATCGGTGCCGACAAAAGCGGTCAATTGTATGGGACTGTCATTTAAAAATCCATTGGGTTTAGCTGCTGGGTTAGATAAAAATGGTGAATGCATTAATATTTTAGCCGCTATGGGGTTTGGATTTATTGAGATTGGAACAGTAACGCCACGAGCACAACCGGGTAATGACAAACCACGTTTATTTCGGGTCAGCACAGCGGAAGGGATCATCAATCGCATGGGGTTTAATAACAAGGGGGTCGATAATCTGATCAACAATGTTAAGAAAGCGCATTTTAGCGGCATTCTTGGCATAAATATTGGTAAAAATAAAGATACTCCGGTTGAACAAGGTAAAGACGATTATTTGATATGTATGGATAAAATCTATCCTTATGCTGGTTATATTGCGATTAATATTTCATCGCCCAATACCCCTGAATTACGTTCATTACAGTATGGGGATGCACTGGATGATTTATTAGCGGCAATTAAGAATAAACAAACTGAACTACATCAACAATATGGTAAATATGTACCCATCGCGGTAAAAATTGCCCCTGATCTGACGGAAGAAGAATTAATTCAAATAGCCGACACGTTAATCAGACATAAAATTGATGGGGTAATTGCCACTAATACCACCTTGGATCGTTCTTTAATTCAAGGATTACCCTATTGTGAACAGAGCGGCGGCTTGAGCGGTCGCCCATTACAGCTCTCTAGTACCACTATCATCCGGCGTTTATCGCAAGAGTTACAAGGTCGGCTGCCTATTATTGGCGTTGGCGGTATCGACTCACTGATTGCCGCTCGAGAAAAAATAGCAGCCGGTGCCACTTTGATTCAAATTTATTCAGGGCTCATCTTTCATGGACCAAAGTTGATTAAGCATATTTTGGCTGATATTTAACGGATTTATTTCCCTAATTTTTTTATATTCTATGACTTTAATTATTAGGTTATAACGAGAATGACATCTTCGCTATAATGTGCCCTTATTTTATGGTCATGTATTCAATAGGTTGAAGCCATGTTAAATCTCTATTTCTAGCGGGGTAATTGATGATGGAAAAAATAGAGGTTCGTTACCGCTACTGCGGTCAAACTCCCAACGCTTCAGAGGCTCCTTGACCTATTAGCCCTTTTTCAGATGGACTTCTTCTGTACAGATGATTTTACTGCTTATTCGATTTTACCTTCCGCAAATCACATCGTTGGCACGCTTTATACGCAAAGGACAGAAAGAAAAAATTTAACACTGAGAATACGACTTAAACGATTGAATCGTAAAATGATAGGTTACTCAAAATCCGAAAAAATGCACGATAAGGTTATTATGACATTCATTGAGAGGGAATACTGTTTTTGATACTTGAACAACCTATTGAATACATGACCTATTTATCATAGTGGCAGTATTTTATTTATGATAAAAATTAATAAATTAAAAAATAAAAGTCACAATCGATCGAAATTAGGTCAAAATGCATTAGATTATCTTGTACTTTAACGTCTTACTCGATAACCCAAAAATTATAAAAATGAGTCAGATTTCGTCCCACTCGCTCCCTCTGCTATCACGGTATTTTTCCGTCATGGCAAGTGGATTTATGTCCCAGTAATTTTTGCGCAAACTCCTTACCTCTGGCTTCACTATGCAGCCTAGCTGATAAGTTTCTGATTTCGTGAAATGAGGGCGGTGTGCCTTGCCGTTTTAAGCTGTAGTAGCTCAACATCTTTGACTAACATTAAAGCGCACAGATATAGTGAGAGGCGTAAAATCAAAGCGTAGGTTCACAGCAAACGGAGCGGACTTGCTGTCCATGAGCATTGCGAGTATCCCGCACCACACAGTAGGTAATGACTACGGAGCGACAGAAGCATATTCTTTACATTCACTATATGTTAGTACAAGTTTAAATTTTATATTTGACTTGATATCGTTATAAGCTTATACCAGAGTTGATGTTATCTGAATCAGTGCTCGGTATAAAACTCGTGTCAACCTATAATGTAGTTCAACCTAAAAAAGGAACATCAATGGGAATAATAAATTTTTTCCATTTAAGAAAAGTTGCTTTTATCTGTTCTTTTCTAATAGTAACCGGATGCACTGATAAAGTTTATCCAGAAAAAACAGTTACGTTCATCACTATTTCCGACCTCCATTTTAATCCATTCTATAACTGTGATATTAAAAACGATACCTGCCTTATTATTGATAAACTTCAAGCAGCGCCAACATCGCAATGGAAAGAAATTCTTGAGCGGTATGAACAAAGTAAACAAATTTATAATAAAGATACAAATTATTTTTTATTTCACTCTGTGTTAGGTACTTTGAAGAAACGTGCTGATGATACCCATGCGCAATTTGTATTATTGTTAGGTGATGTTTTAGCACATGACTATAATAAAAATTATATAAAATATACAGGAGATACTTCTTCAATAGGAATACAAAATTTTGTTAACAAGACAATGCAATTTATTACCAATGAATTAAAAAATAGGCTTTCATCTATCGATGTTTATACTGTAGTAGGGAACAACGATACCTATTCCGATCATTATACTTCTGAAGCGGTATTTTACAAAAATATAGCTAAAATTTGGAGTCAATCGATAAAAGATGAAAAAAATCGTATTAAAATGGAAAATGATTTTAGTAAAGGGGGGTACTATTCTCTCGAATTGTCTAAACAAAAAAAACTGCGTTTAATTGTGCTTAATACTAATTTTTTTTCTACCTTAGGAAAAGGTCTGGATATTGAAGCTAAAGAAGAATTAAATTGGTTGCATAATGAATTATCTTCTGTACATAAAAAAAATCAAAAGGCAATCATTGCGTTACATATTCCGGTTGGAATTGATGCGTATCAAAGTGTGATACAGAGTGACGTTGTGAGTCTTTGGGATCCACAGAACACACAACAATTTTTATCTCAACTTGAATATTACTCTAATGAAATTATCGCTATTTTTTCGGGTCATTTACACACGGATTTTTTTGAAATAATTAAATTTAACGGAAGAACTAAAAATATCTTTCTAACTGGCACACCCGCTGTCAGCCCATTATTTAGCAATAATCCAGGATTCAAACTGTATCGCTACTCTCGTAACACTTTAGAACTTCAAGGTTATTCAACCTATTATTATCCCTTGGACAGTATAAGGCCAGAATGGAAACTGGCCTATGATTCGAATAAAAATTATAAACTGGCTTGCCGTTCTTGTAATTTGATGAAAGCTATGGATAAAATTAAGCCAAGTGGCGAATTAGCTGACAGTTATCAAAAATTCTATATGCTTAGAAAAGATTTACAACCTATTACCAAAGAAAACAAATGGGTACCTTATTATTGTGCTATTCGAAACCTCACAGCTGAAACTTATCAGGTGTGCCTGAAAAATTTAGCTTTTAGAAAGGGGATATGAAGCACGATTTTCTACCTTACATGTCCAGCTATGTATAGCTGAGCGATTTAATTTTGATTAGCATTCAAATATAAGACACTTCGTACATTTACTCATCAATGTATCCGTTAGACAATCAAAATTAAATCGCATATCTATAACGAATTGTTTTTAGCCCTCCTAAAAAAATACAGAAAACCTTTCATTTGAGGAAATGAATGACAATGGGTAACATAACCTACTCATTGATCTCCACATCAGTTCGGTGTTTTCGATATCGAATCTCTCTCTATAGGAAGGTAGTGTTATGAAACGGGCCGTTGTCGTTTTTAGTGGTGGTCAAGACTCCACCACCTGTTTGATCCAGGCTAAAAGAGAAAAAAAATATGACGAAATCTATTGCATCACATTTGATTATGGACAATGCCATCGTGAGGAAATTGAAGTTGCGAAAAAGCTAGCACGACAATTCGAGGTGCAAGGTCATAAAATCTTAGATACCACATTACTTAACGAGTTGACCACGAGTAGCCTGATGCAAGACAGTATCTCTACACCGATCCACAATAGGCTCAATGAAAAAGATGGCGAAGAAAATAGTGAAGGAGGTAAGCCGAGCCTTCCCAGCACTTTTGTTCCTGGAAGAAATATTTTGTTTCTTACATTGGCAGCTATTTATGCTTATCAGGTACAGGCAAATGCCGTTATCTCCGGTGTCTGTCAAACAGATTTTTCCGGTTATCCTGATTGTCGTGATGAGTTTGTTAAATCCCTCAATGGTGCCATCAAGCTAGGCATTAATAGAGATATTTCTTTTATCACCCCCTTGATGTGGCTAGATAAAGCTGAAACTTGGGCTTTAGCGGATTATTATCAGCAACTGGATACTGTCCGTAATTCTACCTTGACCTGCTACAATGGCACTAAAAGCGATGGCTGTGGTACCTGTGCTGCTTGTCATTTACGTTCCCGAGGTTTAAACCGTTATCTTGCTGATCGAGAGAAAGTCATGGCTTCCCTAAAGAAAAAAACCGGGCTGTCTTGATATCTTGCTTGTTTTAAGAGCCCATTCGAAATCTCGAAATCGTCATAAACGATTCAGATGAGAAAAGAATGAGCGGAAAAGCGCAGTTGCTTTTGTGTACTTTTACTTATTCCCGCGCCCCACCCCGTTTTGGGGGCATGGGATAAGTGTCACATCCCTCTTACAATGTTAGTTTAGCGCTATTTTGTTGTAGGAATACGGGTCCTATACCTGAAACTTCCCGTAATTGATCTAGCTCGGTGAAAGCACCGTATTGCTCACGGTATCTGACTATCGCTTCAGCCTTTTTGATACCAATGCCATTAAGAGATTTGGCTAATTGTTCTGCTGTAGCGATATTGATATTAATACGTTCTAATGAAGTGTCCTCCATCTTGGCACCAGGATTTCCTTTGACTCTATTTTGCTCTTTTGGTAGCGAATTAGCGGGCGTTGCCATATTTTTATCTGAAATACCGGTACTAACCGGTGCAGCAACAACACCGGAAGTTGAACCCAAAATCCCCAGTAACCATGTTAATAGTAGTCGTGTACGAATGTTCTTCATGTTGTTGTATCCTCCATGTGTTTGACAACATGCTTACTGTGCCGCAGCCTGTTTTTCCCCGCAATTAGCAGCGAACAAATATGAGAGAGGCCGCTAAAGCGGCCTTACTTGGTTACATGGTTTTGCAGAGGTAATGTGATACTTACTGTGATTGTCGCTCGGTCGCACCTATTTTTATGGTCGCTTGTTGATGCAGATTCGCCATTAATGTCGCAAAAGTTATTCCGCTGGCACCCTGCTGCATCTGGCTGATAAAGGTTTTCATCTCGTCCTGAGATAATTTACCTGGAATGACATTCAGTAATTCGATCAATACCACGTTGCCTTGACGATCCTGAGATAAACCATATACCGGCTTATTTTTTTGTGGCGGTGCTAACCTGAAGATGGCTTTCGTCAGTAGCTCATCATCTGCGGAACGGGACAGAGTTTTTTTCTCAGTAAAACTCAGATCTACGGTTTTCATCGCGGCGGCACCTTTGTCTTGTTTTAACGCCGCCAGAATTTTTTCACCCTCAGCTTGAGCGAATTGCTGTGCTTTTTGACGTTTAACTAATGCGGTTATTTCGTTATGAACCTGCTTGAAAGGTTCTATTTTTTCAGCTTTATGCCCCGCTACACGAATAACAAAAGCTTTATCCCCTTCGACAGTAATGACGTCAGAATTACCACCGGCTCTTTCCTTTGTTCCGATTAAAGTATCATCGAACATTGTTTGTATTAAGGGTTTAAAGTTTAGTTCGGCAGGAACAGTTGCACGCGTGAACCAGCCAGTCTGTTGGGCTTTCGATCCTGCCGCTTTTTCAGCAGACGCCAATGAATCGTTATCGTTGGTGGCCGCTGCACTCACTTTTTGTTGTAACGCGTAATAAGCGTCTAGCGCTTTTTCCTGTCTCACTTGCTTAGCCAGTTCAATTTGTATTTCACTTAATGGTTTGATCTGCTCTGTCTGAATATCGTTTAAACGTACCAACAAATATCCCACCGAAGATTTTATGACACCTGAAAGTTGCCCTTTTTCGGTTAAATTCGCTTGTTTTAACTCGTCAACGGTGGTTTCAGGTTGTAACCAACCCAAGGCACCCCCCTTTTTGCGCGAGATAATATCGGTTGATCTCTGTTTGGCCAGTGTTGCAAAATCAGCACCGTTTTTCAGTTCAGACAAAGTAGATTCTGCCTCTTTTTCGGTTTTAAACTGAATCACACTGAAGTTTTTACGTTCCGGCTGCTTGTAGTTATCTTTATGTCGATCGTAATAAGTTTGAATATCCTTTTCATTAACTATAATTTTGTCTTGTATCGCCGCTGCATCTATCTCAATGAAGCTAATTTTTATTTCTTCCGGCGCGATAAAATTATTTTCATTCTGATCGTAATAAGTCTGCAGTTCTGCTTCGGTTACTTTCTGTCGAGTCTGTAATTTATTGATATCGAACGTTGCGAGACGAACATCACGTTGTTGTAAAATCAGTTTAGATGTGGCTTCAGCTTCTTGAGGCAAAATAAATTCACTGTCACCCACCGCTTGTAGCAATTGTTTCATGATTACCTGTTGACGCTGTAGCCGGGCAAAGTGTTCGGCTGTATATCCCATGCTAGTAATCAGGTTAAGGTATTTAGCATTATCAAATTTATTATTCGTCTGAAAATAAGGAATCTGGCGAATCGATGCTTTTACTTGTTCGTCACTGACCGTTAAACCAAGCTTTTCAGTATATTGATCGAGTAATGTATTGTTGATTAACTGTTCAAGTGCTTGCTGGCGTAACTGCTGCATGTAACCTTCGTTACCCGCTAGGGTGGAGAATTGTTCGCCTAATTGCTGTTGTAAACGAGAACGTTCACCTTGAAATACCTCCTCTAACTGTGCACGGCTAATTTTTTTGCCATTAACTTTAGCGGCATAATTGTCAGTCTCGTCTATTAGGTAGCCGCTGACACCGGTTAGGATAAAGGAGAGGATAATTAAGGCAATAATGATCTTGAGGGCGACATTGTTAGTAGCCGCACGTAGCTTTTCCATCATAAGGTGACAATACTCCGCTGTGTATAGTAGCTGGTAAGTCTATTTGACTTACCAGCATTAGCGCTATCAATATTTATCGCGCACCATCACTCTTTTAAGGGGATAGGCTGTGCACCAAAAGGAGGATTTTGCAATGCTAAAGTTAAAACATCGTCGATAGCTTTCACTGGATGGATACTGAGGTCAGCGATCACATTATTGGGAATTTCCTCCAGGTCACGTTTGTTTTCATCCGGAATCAATACTGTTTTGATGCCACCACGGTGCGCTGCCAGTAATTTTTCTTTTAAACCACCGATAGGCAATACCTGACCTCGTAATGTGATCTCACCCGTCATCGCAACATCCGCACGTACTGGATTACCAGTCAGGCAAGAAACCAACGCTGTACACATCGCGATACCAGCACTTGGGCCATCCTTTGGGGTCGCCCCTTCTGGAACATGTACATGAATATCGCGTTTTTCGTGAAAATCAGCGGCGATACCCAGTTTGTCAGCACGGGCGCGTACCACCGTTAATGCCGCTTGAATGGATTCTTGCATCACTTCACCCAGTGAACCGGTGTAACTGAGTTTACCCTTCCCTGGAACGCTGGCTGTTTCGATAGTGAGTAAATCGCCTCCCATTTCTGTCCAGGCGAGTCCGGTCACTTGTCCGATTCGATTTTCTGTATCCGCTCTGCCATAGTCAACTTTTTGCACACCGAGGAAATCTTTCAGATTATCCCCGTTGATTTCAATCTGTTTGAGAGGTTTTTCCATCAACAGCTTTTTCACCGCTTTGCGGCACAGTTTGGAGATTTCACGTTCCAGACCACGCACGCCTGCTTCTCGGGTGTAAAAACGGATAATGTTGATAATGGCACTGTCTTCGATCGTCAATTCAGCTTTTTTAACCGCATTGCGTTCAAATTGTTTTGGCAGTAGATGCTGTTTGGCAATATTGAGTTTTTCATCTTCGGTATAACCAGAAAGGCGGATCACTTCCATACGATCCAACAGTGGCGCAGGAATATTCATTGAATTAGAGGTTGCCACAAACATTACATCAGACAGATCGTAATCGACTTCAAGATAGTGGTCGTTAAACGCCACATTTTGTTCTGGATCAAGCACCTCTAATAACGCCGAAGCTGGATCACCACGCATATCAGCAGCCATTTTATCGATTTCATCCAATAGAAAAAGCGGGTTTTTCACCTTTACTTTAGCCATTTTCTGAATCAGTTTACCGGGCATGGAACCAATATAAGTCCTGCGATGGCCACGTATTTCAGCTTCATCACGCACGCCCCCTAGTGCCATACGCACATATTTACGGCCAGTCGCTTGGGCGATAGATTGACCGAGAGAGGTTTTGCCTACTCCCGGCGGGCCGACCAAACAGAGAATGGGACCTTTTATCTTATTGACACGGCTTTGTACGGCGAGATATTCCAAAATGCGTTCTTTAACTCGCTCCAAACCATAATGATCGGTGTCCAACACTTGCTCTGCTTTAACCAAATCCTTTTTAACCTTACTGCGACTATTCCAGGGTACTTGCAACATCCAATCAATGTAACCGCGTACGACTGTTGCTTCTGCCGACATCGGTGACATCATTCTCAGCTTTTGCAACTCAGTTTCGGTTTTTTCACGTGCATCTTGTGGCATTTTTGCCGCTTCAATTTTACGTTTTAGCATCTCCTGTTCATCAGGAGCATCATCCATCTCTCCTAATTCTTTCTGAATCGCCTTCATTTGTTCATTGAGATAGTATTCACGCTGGCTTTTTTCCATCTGTTTTTTTACACGGCTACGGATGCGTCTTTCAACCTGTAACAGATCGATTTCTGATTCCATCATTGCCAGTAAATATTCAAGACGCTCAGTCACTGAAAACATCTCAAGTACAGCCTGCTTGTCAGTTAACTTCAATGGCATATGAGCAGCAATAGTATCAGCAAGGCGCGCTGCATCTTCGATACTGTTTAAAGAGATTAAAACTTCAGGAGGAATTTTTTTATTAAGTTTTATGTAACCTTCAAATTGATTAATGGCTGTGCGCATCAAAACCTCTTGTTCGCGCTCATCCATCAATGCCGGTTTCAGATATTCAGCAAATGCTGCAAAATGCTCACCGCTATCTGAAAGTGTCGTAATATTCGCTCGCTGTAATCCTTCTACCAGTACTTTTACCGTGCCATCGGGCAATTTCAGCATTTGTAAAATAGAAGCTACGGTACCAACAGAAAATAGATCCTTGATGCAGGGTTCGTCCGTTGAAGCTTCTTTTTGTGCAACTAACATGATTTTTTTATCATGATCCATCGCAGCTTCTAGGCAGCGAATCGATTTTTCTCGACCCACAAACAGTGGGATCACCATATGGGGGTAAACCACCATATCACGCAATGGCAATACAGGGATTTTTATGCGTTCAGAACGCTCAGGGTTCATAGAACTCTCTCTTAGCTTATTGCCTGATTTATAAGAAATCTCATGAAACACGGGTCGTCACGAATTTCACTACATAGATTTCTGAGTATATTGGGACGAAAACATGAGATTCAACAATAACGACGTGAGGAAAAAGAAACGGAGGATGAGATCCCCCGTTTTACATTAACTCTTTGGATTAATTACTCACCCATCGCTTGAGCTTCAGTATTACGGTAAATCAACAACGGAGAAGATTGACCAATGATAGCTGATTCATCCACTACTACTTTATCCACTCTTTCCATTGATGGTAGATCGTACATAGTATCCAGTAATGCCGCTTCAACAATAGAACGCAAACCACGTGCGCCTGTTTTACGTGCCATTGCTTTTTTGGCAATCGCTATCAATGCATCTTCACTGAACTCAAGCTCGACACCTTCCAGGTTGAACAGCGCTTGATATTGTTTTGTCAACGCATTTTTCGGCTCTTTTAAAATCTGAATCAATGCATCTTCACTTAATTCACTGAGTGTTGCTACCACGGGCAAACGCCCTATAAACTCAGGAATTAAACCAAATTTAATCAAATCTTCTGGTTCGGCCTGTTTTAATAATTCACCTTCACTTGCCTTCTCAGATGCATTTTTCACCGTAGCGCCAAAACCAATACCGGTACCGGTATTCAGACGTTGACCGATAACTTTATCTAATCCGGCAAAAGCTCCACCGCAGATGAAAAGAATTTTTGAGGTGTCAACCTGTAAGAACTCCTGTTGTGGATGTTTACGCCCCCCCTGTGGGGGTACTGCCGCAACAGTGCCTTCGATCAGTTTCAACAGTGCTTGCTGCACACCTTCCCCGGAAACATCACGGGTTATTGATGGGTTGTCTGATTTACGTGAAATTTTGTCAATTTCATCAATATAGACAATACCCCGCTGTGCTTTTTGTACATCGTAATCGCATTTTTGCAACAGTTTTTGTATAATATTTTCTACATCTTCCCCTACGTAACCAGCTTCAGTCAGGGTGGTCGCGTCTGCCATAGTAAAGGGCACATCCAAAAAACGCGCCAAGGTTTCTGCTAACAGGGTTTTGCCGCTACCAGTAGGACCGATCAACAAAATATTGCTTTTACCTAGCTCAATGCCGTTGCCAGTATCACCGTTACGCAGGCGTTTGTAATGGTTGTACACCGCAACAGCCAATGCTTTTTTCGCCGGGTCCTGTCCGATAACATAGTCATCAAGATGATGGCGAATCTCCCGTGGTGTCGGCAACGCGCTTCGTTCTTTGTGTGGCGGAGCAATTTCTCTGATTTCCTGGCGAATGATGTCGTTACATAGATCGACACATTCGTTGCAAATATATACCGCTGGCCCAGCAATCAACTTAAGTACTTCATCTTGATTCTTGCCACAGAAAGAGCAACATAGCAGCTTTCCCGACCCCCTTTTGCGCTTCTCTGTCATCAATAAACCTCTTCTTTTTTTTAGTCCCTACCACCGCAGAATAAACACCGCAGCAAAGTAATCGTTCAAATTATCATTTAATATTGCATTATCACAAAGCATGACGGCTAATCCTGCTGATACCGCTCAAATAACCCGCGATTTGTACTGGAAAGTACTTGTACCACAACATTTTTACTGCAGTATATCGGATCGCCGAAATAAATCGTTGGTCAGGGTGCCATAATACACAACACATACGTGGCGGATCATACCTTGTAACAGCCGAAGAAGATTATTTTTTACTTTTTTTGACACTATTGGTTCTACTAGTGTCAGGTAAAGCTCGATGATCTAATACACTGTCTATTAAACCGTATTTTACTGATTCTTCAGCAGACAAAAAGTGGTCACGTTCTGTATCTTTTTTTATTGTTTTAAGTGTTTTACCTGTGTGTTTCGCCATAAGTTCATTCATGCGTGTTTTTACTTTTAAAATTTCTTGAGCATGAATTTCTATATCGCTGGCTTGACCTTGATAACCACCCAACGGTTGGTGAATCATCACACGAGAATTGGGTAAACAATAACGTTTGCCTTTTGCTCCAGCGGTCAACAGGAAAGCGCCCATTGAGCACGCTTGCCCGATACACATGGTACTGACATCAGGTTTGATAAACTGCATGGTGTCATAAATAGACATCCCCGCCGTAATTACGCCGCCTGGTGAGTTGATATACAGAAAAATATCCTTTTCTGGATTTTCGGCTTCCAAGAATAACATCTGAGCTACAATCAGATTGGCCATGTGATCTTCAACTTGACCGGTCAGAAAAATAACGCGTTCTTTCAATAAACGCGAATAAATATCATAAGCACGTTCCCCACGCGAAGTCTGCTCTACAACCATTGGCACAAGAGCCATGTTCGGTACAAATTGATTTTGCTTTCTGTTGTACGACATTATCGTCTCCTAATAGAGTTTTAACACCACTGATCATCGATTCTACTTGAGATAATCAGCAATGACCAATGGTTAACGAGACAAACAAAAAAACCCGGAACCAATGGCGACGGGCTTGATGGGTTGAGTATTCATTTACACTAAATATTAATTAGTCAAATACATTAAAAAATATTATACAACAGCAGACGGATTCATCAGTTGACTGAAGGTGGTTACCTTTTCGCTTACTTTGGCTGTAGCCAGGATCGTCTCTACTACTTTTTCTTCCAGAACCACATTACGCATATTGTTTATAAATTCTTTCTGATTGCTATAAAAGCTAACGACTTGTTGTGGATCTTCATAGGCAGATGCCATTTCTTTAATCAATTCCTTGACACGATCTTCATCGGCTTTCAGCTCATTTTTTTGGATCACTTCAGCGAACAGTAAACCGGTAACAACTCTATTTTTAGCTTTGTCTTCAAACTGTTTGCGTTGTTCTGATGTCACTTGCTTGGCATCACCGCCAAATTGTACGAATTGCTCGATAAGAGAATCAACCTCGCTGGCAATCAAAGTTTTTGGAACTTCAATCTTATTTGCCTTAGCCAATTCCTCGATAACTTTAGCCTTAACACGGCTACGTATCGTGCTTCTCAGCTCACGTTCCATATTTTTACGGACTTCAGCATGTAAACCAGTCAAAGAACCATAGCTACGCCGAAATCTTTAATGAATTGTTCCGTCAACTCTGGCAATTGCCGTCTTTCAACTTTTTTCAAGTCGATAGCAAATTCAGCTAATTTACCTTTCAGATTTTCAACATGATAATCTTCAGGGAAATTCACTTTTATGGTAAATTTTTCGTCGACTTTACGACCGATGATACTTTCAGCAAAGCCTGGGATCATGTCATTTTCACCGATCACTAATAGGAAACCAGATGCATGTCCCCCCTCAAACTCTGTGCCGTCAATAGAACCGGTAAAGTCAAGTGTGACCTGATCTTCCGCCTGTACAGCCGCTTTTGTTTCTTGCCAACGTGCTTGTTGTTTACGCAAAGTTTCTAACATATTATCAACATCTGCATTACTGATGGTAACAATCGGTTGTTCTATTGTAATGTTTTCTAGACCTTTCAGCTCAATAACCGGACAGACTTCAAATTCTACTGAATAAGTAAAATCTTGTCCCTTTTTGTATTCACCTGGAAAATAAGTCGGTGAACCAATAGGGTTGATGTTTTCTTGATCAAACGCCTCAACAAAATGGCGAGACATCAGCTTACTGAGTACATCCTGAGAAACAGAAAAACCGAAATGCCGTTCGACAATATTCATTGGTACCTTTCCTTTACGGAAACCATCGATACGAACAGTCTTAGCCCTATTAGCCAGCTCGCTTTGTACTGCTTTTTCAATATCACCAGCAATAATCGTAATGGTCATGCGCCGCCCAAGTCCTTGAGTGGTTTCAACAGAAACTTGCATCTTGCTTACCTCAAAAATATTACAGTGTTCGGTCAACTACAGAATCCTACATAAAAACAACAATATAAGCTAACATTGTCAGCGTTTTCTAAGAACTGAGACAACCACATGACAAAACCGAGTGTCCCAGATATCAGAAGTCTCCCGAAACTATTTTGGAAAAATAAAACGCGCCATTATAGCGAGGTGTGAGATATGAGTCGAGCAACCTGGTAGATTTCACAACGTAGTCTATTCAATAACTGAGCAGCCAATCGGTTTAGCGTCAGTTTGGCCAAGCGATTCCATATTGAATTAACGTGGTTCTCGTCAATAAAAACAATTCTTGCTATTTACCTGTTTACTTTGAGGGGAGGCTGAATGGTAAACTAATGACTTCAGGCAGTAAATGAACATATTGAGCACATTTTTAACGAAGTATCAGCGAATACAATAGATTTCGAACAGGTTCTAAGAGGAAGTTATGTTATTAGTTTTACGTCTGCTACTGGCGATTTTGTATTGTCTTCTTATTTGTGTTTTTGGCTCCCTTTATTGTTTGTTTAGCCCACGGGATCCTCAGCATGTTGCTCGTTTTGGGCGCTTATTTGGTCGGATGTCAACGCTGTTTGGTATCACCGTAGAACAACGTATGCCACAAGGAGCCGCTCAGTGTAACAATTGTATCTACATTGCTAATCACCAGAATAACTATGATATGGTCACTACGGCAAAAGTCACCCCTCTTGGTAGTGTCACCGTCGGCAAAAAAAGTTTGCTGTGGATCCCCTTATTTGGGCCAATATATTGGTTAACCGGTAATTTACTGATAGATCGTGACAATCGGACGAGGGCGCACGGCACCATAGCTCAAGTGGTGGATCAAGTTAAAAAAAGAAAGCTTTCCATTTTGATGTTTCCTGAAGGAACCCGTAGTCGTGGGCGAGGCCTGCTACCCTTCAAAACTGGCGCTTTCCATGCCGCCATTGCTGCCGGTGTGCCTATTGTGCCAATTTGTGTTTCCAATACTCACGGTAACATTAATTTAAATCGCTGGTCTAATGGGCGGGTGATCGTTGAAATCATGCCGCCGATTGATACACGTTGTTACAGTAAGGAGCAGGTACGTGAACTAACTGATCATTGCCGTAATCTCATGTTACTAAAAATAAAGCAATTAGATGAAGAAATAGCGGCACAGACCCCGCTGTAAACAAGTAATATTTTTTCCCGTTCATCATTTCTCTCGTGGAATGAACTACTGCTATTTCTCTACAAAATATAAATTAGTATAAAATATTATAATTTATAATATTTTATATGATAATTTCAATATTAATATGTAAATTATAGGCTTGAAAAATAAAAATAAAAATAAAAATAAATCACGAGGGAAATATGTCTAATAAAAATAAGAGTCGAATTATACAAAATTTATTAAAAAAAACTAACGGAATCAGGGTAGTCAATGATTCTATTGCCGAGGTGAAAATCACAAATGATCATGCTTTTTATAAATTAATTTGCGAAAAAGCAGCTCATTTCGATTATTCAGTTAAACAGTTCAATTTATTGTATTTTAACATTTATGAAGAAATGATGAAAAGATCTTTTACTATTCTGGAAATAAATAATCACTGTGAAATAAATAATATTCCAGTATTTAATATGGATGAGCTACTGACTTTAATACCGAAAGAAACTAGAAAAAATTATATTGATTATCAAAGGAATACAATAAGAAATGATCAACATGAATATCTTTCCAATAAAGTGAATATTGTGGCTTCCTATATAGAGATAGAGGCAGAGTCAATAGCTAATTGTAGCCATCAAGATTATATTGTTGATTCTGATATTTATTATAAGTTTATCTATAAAAAGCTTTGTAATAGTGAATATACATACACCGAATACAATACATTGTATGAGGGGATCTCTGAAGAGTTGGTGCATACTAATCTTGATATTGACGAAATTATAAAAAGATATGATGAATATGGTATTACACCGCCAACAGAGGATGAATTAAAAGGATTAGTAAAAAAACAGGAAGACACCCGATCGGGCAATCACTTTAAGAAGAAAATAATCTTAGATTTTCAAGGGAGAATCAATATAAAAATTGATGGAACAAGTGATGATCCTACGGTTGTTACAGGCACTAACGAATTAAATTTTAATATTGATCTATTTCATAATAGATCTTCTGAAAATTCCCAAGATAAAAATAGAGAGGGCATCCTCAATAATAAAGAGCTTCTAAAGGCATTAGAAAATACGGTAAAAACATTCAATGATATTTTTGGAATAAAAAAGGACAATAACCCATTTAAAGTCTATGGAAATATTGCTAATTTCAGACTGTTTTTATTTGAAGATTCTGCAATTTATCAAGATTATTTAAACCTTACCTATGATGATACTATTTCTGGTTTTGATTTAACGGAAATATCTGATAACAATTATATTAGCAACATGTATTTGTATTATGGCAACGTCCAGCGTGATGCTAATGGAGAATGGGATTACTGGCGTTATAACTATATTATAAAACACGAGTTTATTCATGCATTAACCTTTTGCTTGACGGCTAGGCTAGATATTGGAAAAGTTCTCATGAAAGGTTTAGCAGAATATACTACACTTCTGACAGAAGGGGACAACATCGCTGATTTTACAAATCTGGTTGAAGATGAATATAAAAATTATTCTTTAGAGAAAATAATCAAAGGAAAGATTGATCCTTATAAAACAGGTATCACGGTCATTGCCTATCTTGAACAGAATTACCCAGACTTTATGGACAACTTGCTTTACGCTGCAACAGAAGATGGAAAAACGCTGGATGGTCACCTTTATTTTAAGCAAATGATGCAGGATATTTATGACAGTGAAGCAGATAAAATTCAACATGGAGGAGGATTTTCACATTGGGTACAAACCAGCTCACAGGTAAAAGGTAATGTTACTGTGTCATCCAGTGATAACAGGGTGCCCGTGCCACAACCCCTGTTAATAACGCAAAAAGTTGACCCACAACCGGGTAGTGAAGATCTTTTAAGCAATGAGTATTTTTCAGGCATGCTCGTGGAACAGTCAGATTCGTCTACTCCTACTTACTATAATACCCGGTTACCACGGGCAGATGTCTCTCGTCTAATGAACTCAATGCATCATTTTCCTGACAAAGAACCACAGGGTTCCTATGCCAGTTTCTGAGCGTGAGCGGTAGCTTGATCAACGAAGAGATCACTGGGGCGTACACCAGTGTAGAGTGCAAATTGCTCTCGTGCTTGAATAGCGATCACTTCGCTGCCACTGATGATACGCTTATTATGTTGTCCAGCGTAGCTGAGCAACGGCGTTTCGTTAGCAACCACATCAAAGATTGTCTGTGCATTCTTCATCGTCAGCTCGGTAAAAGCCAATGATGTTGCTGTTGTACTGGTTGCCATCCCCATAGGGGTAGCATTTATCAACATCTCGGCAGTCAGAGCCCCACCTCTGGCTGCCATTGATAATTGTAATGTTGTGCCAAGGTCTTCCCCGTTGATTGATTGCGCGCAACAATGTGTCCTCGCCTGAAACCGCTATCTCGCAATGCCGCCGTCACGGCTTTAGCCATTCCTCCACTACCTTGCAGTATAAATGATGTTTCCGTCGGTATCTGGTGTTTTTTAAGCAGTTCAACGACTGCAATATAATCGGTGTTATAACCGTGCAAACAGCCATTATTATTAACAATAGTATTGACAGATCCAATCGCTTTGGCTGAATTATCCAATTGATCTAAAAAAGGAATACAGCTTTCTTTAAATGGCATCGATACCGCGCAACCTCGGATACCTAGAGCGCGTATACCATTTACGGCAGCCTCGATATCGGTGGTGGTAAAGGCTTTGTAGATATAATTAAGCGCTAATTTTTCATAAAGAAAATTATGGAACCGGGTGCCGAAATTTCCTGGATTTCCAGCCAGGGAAATACATAACTGAGTATCTTTGTTGATATTAGTATTCATCATCGTTCCTTATTTGAGAAGGTATGTTTATTATAAGAGATGGAGTAGAATGCACTGTCATTGTAATGCTACTTAATTTTTGACCTATTTTCATTAGGCTTATAAAAATATGAAGATTGTTTATTTCCATTTAGTATGTTGGCTATTTTATGGCCTTATTTCATATTCTGCTCTTGCTATGCCTTGTCAAAGTGTATCGACGCCGGTCGAATATACAATATGTAATAATGATAATTTACGATGGTTAAATGATGTACTCTATGATATTTACCAAAAAGTTCTTGTTAATAAAAATACACAAGAAGTTTACCAGCAACATTTAGATTGGTTGAAAGTACGTAATAGTTGTACCACTGATGGTTGCATTGAACGGGCTTATTATCAGGGGATCGCTTTACTTTCCGATGTTGATGACAAATTTGACTGGGCAGGTAATTGGTGGAATTTAACCGCGACTAATGGCAGTGGTGGCAACATACAGATTAATGAAGTGAGCCAGTGGACAGCTTGTATGAACAGCAATATTTGGGCAGGAATTAATCATGGCAGCTATCGGGCTGAGATCCGGAAAACAGCAGGCTTAGGTATTGTTAATCATATCGCCGATACCAGCGATTGTCAGTTACTGTTGATCCCGCTGAAAAATGCTTCTATTGAGGTTTATAGCAATGCTGATTGGGGCTGTCAATTGTCGATGCCGAAAGATGTTTTTATTGACGGACATTATACTCATGCGGATAAAGATCCGCGGTCTGAAGCCACATTATTTTCTCTTGGTATTTTTACTGAAGAATATTTGGATAAACTGTTCAAGCAATTGGTAAGTGATTACTATAGCCGTTTCGTTAAAACAGCAAATGTTTATGTTTACAGTAATGATTTGGATAATATGGGTGCGAAAGTATTGTCATTATGGGTGAGGGGGATGGCAAATAAACAGGCGGCGATTATTATGTATACGCCCGGTGGAAAAATATGGGCAGCCTGTGTTGAACCTGATCGTTTGGGAGAATTAAAGGTAAATTATTGGAGTAATGTTTCTACGGATAAAAATAAGATGCCAAAGACATTGACCGTATGGCAGCAAAATTTTATCGATTAAATGGCAGCAAAGGATGTTGATTTTTGGAGCACGTTAAAAAATAGCAATGAGATAAAAATAAGGTAACTTATTGATATAAAATATAGATATTCCATATAAAGTGACGAGGAGCCGAGCTAAAGAAAAAAAAGGTTATATTTTTCTTTTCCCTAACCCCCATTGTCGCAGATAATGGAATGCGTTGATGTCCAAAAATGGCGTAACATTATATGCTGCATCTTTTTGCTGGTCTTGATTTCCATACTGGCCTAATGTTGGTTCTTGCTCTGTTTTTTGTACTATTTTATGAAGCCATTAACGGTTTTCATGATACCGCTAATGCTGTTGCAACAGTGATATATACTCGTGCGGTACGTTCGCAAGTTGCTGTTGTCATGGCGGGGATATTTAACTTTCTTGGCGTGATGCTGGGTGGTTTAAGTGTCGCTTATGCTATTGTTCATTTGCTGCCGACCGATTTGCTACTCAATGTGGGCTCAGCCCACGGGCTAGCGATGGTTTTTTCTATGCTACTGGCAGCGATTATCTGGAATCTTGGTACTTGGTATTTTGGTATACCTGCTTCCAGCTCGCATACACTGATTGGTTCTATCATTGGTGTAGGATTAACTAATGCCTTGATAACCAGTGCATCGATTGTCGACGCATTAAATGTTCCCAAGATGATACAGATCTTTTTGTCGTTGATTTTATCCCCTTTGGTAGGGTTGATTATCGCGGGCCTGATGGTATTTCTACTACGCCGTTATTGGAGCGGAACGAAGAAACGCCAACGTATTCATTTAACACCTACCGAACGTGAAAAAAAAGACGGCAAACGTAAGCCACCTTTTTGGACACGTATCGCCTTGATCGTTTCCGCTATCGGCGTTAGTTTTTCTCATGGTGCTAATGATGGTCAGAAAGGGATTGGTCTGATTATGCTAGTATTAATCGGTATTGCACCGATGGGGTTCATCGTGGATATGAACGCCACCAGTTACGATATTGCACGTACACGTAATGCGGTGACTAATCTGCAACAATATTATCGGCAGCATAGTACCGAGTTAGCTCCGGCTATCGAACCCAAGCTCTTGACTCCTCTTCCGACTCCAACCACAGTGAATACAGCAGTGAATACCACGACGCAATTTCACTGCGACAGCGTCTCGGTTATTCTGGCACTTGACCATGCAGCTACCTTATTGAATAATTTGCAAAGTTATGATCGACTGAATGCAGATCAACGCGGTCGTATGCGTCGTTTGCTGCTGTGCGCAGCGGAAACCGCAGCCATCGCCGCTAAATCACCTGAGACCAGTGCTGAAAATCGGCGTTTTTTGCATGATCTGCGTAAAGATTTACTCGAAACGGTGGAATATGCTCCCACCTGGATCGTCGTCGCCGTCGCTTTGGCGCTTTCGTTGGGAACAATGATCGGCTGGAAACGTGTTGCGGTAACTATCGGTGAAAAGATCGGTAAAAAAGGCATGACCTACGCCCAAGGTGTTTCGGCACAAATGACGGCAGCGGTTTCCATCGGCATTGCTAGTTATACAGGTATGCCGGTTTCCACCACTCAAGTACTTTCTTCGGCGGTTGCAGGTACTATGCTAGTCGGTGGTAGTGGCTTACAAAATAAGACGGTGAAAAACATTACACTAGCCTGGATTTTGACCTTGCCGATTTCTATCGTGCTTTCTGGAACATTATATTGGATAGCGTTGATGTTCCTTTAGAGCCTATTCGAAATCGTAATGAGCGATGTTCACTTAATTTTATGGAAGGAATAGATATATGGCTTATAAACATATTTTGATTGCGGTTGACCTTTCTTCCGAGAGTAAAATGTTAGTGGAGAAAGCCGTTTCTATCGCCAGACCCTATGATGCAAAAATTTCTCTTGTCCACGTAAATGTTAACTATACAGCGCTTTCCTCCAGCCTAATGGACGTACATATTGGTGATATGCAAGAGTCTATTTCTGAAAAAACTGATGATGCATTAAAGCAATTAGCGGACGAGGCAGGTTATCCTATCGAACAAACACGAAACGCCAGTGGTAGTTTGGTGTCGGCTTTGGTTAAGATTATTGAAGAATGCCGTATAGATTTAGTCTTGTGTGGTCACCATCAAGACGTCTGGAGTAAGTTTGTATCTTCCGCTCGTGAGCTGATCAACTCCTTGCCGGTCGATATGTTGATCGTGCCGCTACTCGAGGTTAAAGAAACTGAAAACAGTTAGCTCTATGTTGAAAAGGATTAACTGTATTAGATCGTGTAACATGGTGCCTAACCGAAAGAGTTAGCAGGAGTGAATACAATGATTATCGTCACTGGAGGCGCCGGTTTCATTGGCAGCAATATCATTAATGGGCTGAATAAGGAAGGGTATAAAGATATTTTAGTGGTCGATAATCTAAAAGATGGCACCAAGTTTATTAATTTGGTCGATCTCGATATTGCCGATTATATGGACAAGGAAGACTTTATCGCTGGCATTGTTGCTGGAGACGACATGGGCGACATTGATGCTGTTTTCCATTTGGGAGCTTGCTCTTCAACCACTGAGTGGAATGGCAAGTATATAATGGATAATAATTATCAGTATTCCAAAGATATCTTGCATTTTTGCCTCGATAACGATATTTCTTTTTTATACGCCTCTTCCGCTGCTGTCTATGGTAATCGCACAGATAATTTTATCGAAGAGTGTCAATATGAAAAACCTCTTAATGTATATGGTTATTCTAAATTCCTCTTTGATCAATATGTACGAGGCATTTTACCTGAGGCGGTTTCACAGATCTGTGGTTTTCGTTACTTTAATGTTTATGGTCCACGTGAAAGCCACAAAAATAGTATGGCGAGTGTTGCTTTTCACCTGAATAATCAAGTCAATGCGGGTGAGAGTCCTAAATTATTCTTCGGTAGTGAAAATTTTAAACGTGATTTTATCTACGTGGATGATGTCACTGCAGTGAACCTCTGGTTCTGGAAGAACGGTATTTCTGGGATTTATAACTGTGGTACGGGTCATGCGGAATCATTCCAAACGGTAGCTGACTCGGTGGTGGAGTACCATCAGAGTGCACCAGTGTCATACATTGAATTTCCTCAACAACTAAAAAAGCGCTATCAAAGCTTTACGCAAGCTAACCTGGGTAAACTACGTGCCGCCGGTTATGGGGAACCTTTTAAAAACGTCTCTGAAGGCGTGAAAGAATATTTAACCTGGCTCAATATCCTTAATGATTAAGGATACAAAGTGAATGTGTAGCACCCATGATCACAGTAAGGAAGGAGATAAATGGCATGAAAATACTGGTCATCGCTCCTTCATGGGTTGGCGATATGATGATGTCGCAAGGCATGTACCGCACGCTCAAAGTAAAACACCCGACAGCAAGGATCGATGTAATGGCGCCTCAGTGGTGCCGTCCATTATTAGCGAGAATGCCGGAAGTGAATCAAGCGTTACCGATGCCACTGGGCCACGGTGTTTTAGCGATTAGTGAACGCCGCCGTTTGGGTATATCTCTACGTGAAACCCAATATGAGCGTGCCTACATATTGCCTAACTCATTCAAATCAGCGTTAGTGCCTTTTTTTGCCAATATTCCACAACGTATCGGTTGGCGTGGTGAGATGCGTTATGGCTTACTCAATGATATTCGTGTGTTGGATAAATTGGCTTTCCCAATGATGATACAACGCTATATCGCGCTGGCTTATGATAAGCAAAATGTACGTTCAGCCGCCGATTTGCTACAGCCGTTGCTCTGGCCGCAATTGCAAGTTCGGGATGAAGAAATCTTAGAAATAACCACCCTATTTGACCTTACTGATCAGCGCCCTATTATCGGCTTCTGTCCTGGTGCTGAATTTGGCCCAGCCAAACGCTGGCCCCACTACCATTATTCTACATTAGCCCAACAACTCATTGATAATGGTTACCAGGTTGCTTTATTTGGCTCAGCAAAAGATCATCCAATTGGTGAACAGATCCGTTTGGCCATCAACAAAAATAATCACCATAACTGTTTGAACCTGGCAGGTCAGACTTCACTTGAACAAGCGGTGGTACTGATCGCCGCCTGTTGCGCTCTGGTGAGTAATGATTCAGGATTAATGCATATCGCTGCCGCCTTGGACAAACCCCTCGTTGCTTTATACGGACCAACCAGTCCAGATTTTACTCCGCCATTGTCGAAAAAAGCCAAGGTGATCCGTTTAACGACTGGCTACCACAAAATACGTAAAGGCCCTGCTGCTCAAGGCTATGATCAGAGTCTGATTGATATCACACCCGAACAGGTTATGACAGTCCTTAACCAGCAATTATCATCTGAATTTCCAGCAAAAAAGGCTTATTGATGCACATTCTCCTGGTTAAGACTTCGTCAATGGGCGATGTGCTGCACAGCTTGCCAGCGCTGACCGATGCGCTGACCGTTATCCCCACGCTGCGTATCGATTGGGTAGTGGAAGAAAATTTTCGTCAAATTCCCAGTTGGCATCCAGCGGTTGATCACGTGATACCGGTAGCCATCCGCCGCTGGCGTAAAAGCTGGTTTAGCAGTAATACCCGTCAAGAACGTGATGCTTTTAAGCAGCAAATACAACAACGTCATTATGACCTTGTGATTGATGCACAGGGTCTGATGAAGAGTGCCGCGTTAATTACTCGCCTAGCCAGGGGAATAAAACATGGTCTCGATTATAGAAGTGCACGAGAGCCTTTAGCGAGCTGGTTTTATCATTATTGCCATCATATTGATAGACAACAACATGCAGTAGAACGTATCCGTCAGTTATTTGCCCAAAGCCTTCATTACGATAAACCTCAAAGCGACGGTAATTATGCGATTGCTCAGCGTTTTTTACATACGTTGTCCGCTGATGCAGGGCAATATTTAGTATTTTTACATGCAACAACGAGAGCCAATAAACATTGGCCGGAGACGCACTGGTCTCGACTGATTGAATTGGTACAACCGACGGGTTTAAAAATTAAATTGCCTTGGGGAGCAGAACACGAATATCAGCGTGCTATACGTTTAGCCGCTTCTTTCCCTCATGTGGAAGTATTGCCTGAGCTTCAGTTGCAACAAATCGCTGAAATTCTGGTTGGAGCCAAAGCCGTGGTTTCCGTTGACACCGGGCTAAGTCATCTGACTGCGGCCTTGGATCGTCCCAACATCACGTTGTTTGGTCCAACAGATCCTGGTTTGATTGGTGGCTATGGGAAAAATCAAAATGCGGTGCTCTCCGAGCAAAAGAAGATGTCTACTCTCTCAGCCGCCACTGTCATGGCTAAATTGGAAAAAATCATTTTGTGAATAGCTTACAAGGGGATACGTTAAGGTCCTACAAGCTTATCATGCTAATAGATAAACTATTTAGTAGGAACAAAAAAGCCGATCAGAGATCGGCCTTTCTTCAAGGATCTATTACACCTGATTTTTTTCTTCTGAACAGCGCTTATCAAAGCATTTTCTTGATTTGCTTTGATAAGTTTGACTTATGACGTGCTGCTTTATTTTTGTGGATAAGACCTTTGCAGGCATGACGATCCACTATAGGTTGCATCTCTTTAAACGCTTCTTGCGCGGCAGCTTTATTGCCCTTGGCAACGGCGGCATAAACCTTCTTGATAAAGGTACGGACCATCGAACGACGACTAGCATTATGCTGACGGCGCTTTTCAGATTGTTTAGCGCGTTTCTTAGCTGATTTGATATTAGCCAAGGCATGACTCCCAAATATATTCTACCGAAGACAACTCAAAGGCCAGAAACCTACTCTCTTAGCCTTTGTTTGTCAATGAATTTGTGCAAACAAGCGCCTTTATGTACGGACAACACTTGCTACCTTGCAGTGGAACGCGATTCTATCAGTTTCGTTCTATGGAATACAGCGTTGTGAATAAGAAAATTCGATCTACCGTAACAATCCTGGTTTTTCCTCGTCTGAACGGAGCTCATGACGATTTCAAACAGATCCCAAGAGTCTTAATTATTTTGGCGACAGGTGACACCAGTTGTTTTTTTCCACGATCCCTCCATCCGGCGAACTGTAGCCCAAGCAACCCAAAATACTATCAAACAATTGAGTCTGTTTTTTCCTCGCATCAAGGCGCTGTTGATCTCGCAGTCGATCAAAATGTGCTCTATGTTGTGGCTCCTGTAAATACTGATCAGAAGCCCAAACAAGTATAGGTACTCGAAACTGTTCCGCGGGTGCCACCTCACGAGGCGTACTGTGAAAAAAGGCATTTTCATCAATTGACTCGCCATGATCCGCGGCATAAAACACGATCGCTTTCTTATTCCGTACCTGATCAATAACTGCTTTGATAAAGGCATCAACATAGCGCACCGTATTATCGTAAGCATTAATCAGTTCAGCTTTACTACAAAAAGCATCGGTGCCCATACATTCCGGCTGGTAATAAGCGAAACTACGTGGATAACGCTGAGAATAATTATAATGTGAACCGATAGTATGCAATACCACCAGGTGCTTACCCTTTGGATAATGCGTTAGAGACTTCCATAATTCATTCACCAGCATCATATCTCGCATCGGTTGATTGTCATCACGTTTTTCAGCAGCAAGTAACTCACGGAACGAATAACTATTAGCATTCAGCAAACTGTAAAACCAGAGATCGCTTTGTATCGAGAATGCTTCAGAGGTAAAACCCAATGATCTCAACACAGCAAAGACATTTTGTTCTTTTAAGGTACGTTGTGGATCGTCTGCCGTTCCCCCTTCACGTACAAACATACAGCGAAGTGACAGCCAGGTCGCGGTATCACAGGATTGCCCTTTAAATGCTACTAAATTCTTTTCTCGAGAAAGAAACGGCGTGGTATCGCGAGAGTAACCCAATACACCCATATGATCCCAGCGTGTGGTTTCACCAATGATAAACACCACATAAATATCATCGATATCTGCTGGTGCCACATATTGATATTGATCCGTTGGATTTAGCAGAGAAGTTTGGTTCTGGATTTGATGAATTTGCGTATAAGTAAACAAAGCAAGAGGCGTTAGCCAGTTAGCAGGCAGATAGGAATGCGCCACAACACCCCCGTAGCTGGGTACCTCGATGTTATGCTTCTTCGCGTATTCTTTATGTACGTAACCCATGAATTTCAGCGGCAGCCAAACCAATAGACTCGTCACAACCAGTAGCAATAAAGATCTTAAACGCTGACCCGGTGTTTTAATCTTCTCAAGTAGAGTAAATTTTAGCGGAGGGTACCAGATAAGTAACAAGGGCAAAGTGCTAACCAACAACATCCAGATAATAAAATGGTTGCTGATCATCTCCTGGGCAAGCGTCCGATCGAGGGTCATAACCGATGCAACCACACCGTATCCGATCACTACGTTAAAAAAAGTCATATAATAACTAGCAGCAACAGACATTATCGCCAACAGAGTCGCAAATACCCGGAAAAATAGTCGCCCACCCAGTGAAGCCAAGCGCATCAGAAAAAAAGTCAATGAGGTAATGGCGACCATTTCAGTCAAAACTGAAAAAAGGCTAATCCACCCAAGACCAAGCTCTAACGGATTAAATCGCCGATAAAAAACCATACTATTCAACAGAATACCAATGTATATCGCGAGCAAAAATGAAACCTTTGATTGAGACAGTGATTTAAGAAGCTGCATCCCTCGGTACTCCGATTTTTTAATCTTGAATTCGCAGTACTCACTACGGTTCTGCAAGAGGTCTATTTTAAAATTTCACGCCGTTCAAGGATCTCAAAACAATAACGATAAGCATTGGTCTCATCCGCATTACAAGACTTTGTAAACGATCTACGCCATTCATTGGCTGAATAATATGGAAAGTAAGTATCACCTGTCACTTCGGCATCAATATGCGTTAAATAAAGTCGATCGGCGTACGGCAGAAATTGAGTATAAATGTTGCCGCCACCCACTATCATCACCTCTACCGCATCTCCCGCTGTCGTATTTTGTGCTACAGCTAACGCCTGCTCAATTGAAGTCACCCAGGTCACTCGATGATCACCGCCCGACTGGCTGCTTAGTATAATATTTAAACGCTTAGGGAGAGGACGCCCAATGGATTCGAAGGTTTTACGTCCCATCACGACAGGTTTACCCAGCGTATTCGCTTTAAACCATGCGAGATCGGCCGGCAAATGCCAAGGCATCGCATTCGTCATACCAATTACGCGATCCTTCGCCAACGCAGCGATCAGACTGATCATCATTTTATTCGCGGTGTTCATTTAATTTCGTCATGCATTTCTTGCACTGAAATAACACGTTCGGTCGGATCAGCATTGAGCGCCATTGTGGTCGCAAAACCGCCGTTTAGCGTGGTGTCATAATGCACCTTATACTGTAAAGCACTACGGCGTAGTAATTTAGAATCTTCAATCGCTTGACGCCCCGCTGTTGTATTCACAATATAAGTATATTCTCCATTTTTAATTCTATCCTGAATATGTGGACGTCCCTCACAGACTTTATTGACTAAACGCGGGTTAATCCCAGCCTCTCCCAACACGATTGCCGTACCATGTGTTGCATCCAGCTCAAAACCTTGTGCTAGTAGCTTGGCCGCCAGATCAACCACCCGCGCTTTATCACCCGCCCGTACAGATAACAACACACGTCCTCGTTTTTTTATCCCGGATTGGCTCGCTAACATCGCTTTAGAGAAGGCTTCAGAAAAGGTTCTGCCCACACCCATCACTTCGCCGGTTGAGCGCATTTCGGGGCCTAAAATCGGATCAACGCCCGGGAATTTATTAAAGGGCAACACAACTTTTTTTACCGAATAATAAGGTGGGATCACTTCAGCTAATACACCCTGTTGCGTCAATGATTGACCGACCATGACTCTAGCGGCAATTTTTGCTAAGGGCACACCGGTCGCTTTAGAAACGAAAGGGACGGTACGGGCAGCACGCGGGTTAACTTCAATCAAGTAAACTTCTTGATTTTTTACCGCAAATTGCACATTCATCAAACCTCTGACACAGAGCTCAAATGCGAGTTTTTCTACCTGCTGACGCATAGTATTCTGGATTTCCTGGCTCAGAGTATAAGCCGGTAATGAACAGGCAGAATCACCAGAGTGTACACCTGCCTGTTCAATATGTTCCATGATACCGCCAATCAGCACACGTTCACCGTCACAAATGGCATCGATATCGACTTCAACTGCATCATCTAGAAAACGATCGAGCAATACTGGCGCATCGTTAGAAACATTCACCGCATTTTGGAAATAACGACGTAGATCCTGTTCATCGTAAACGATTTCCATTGCTCTTCCCCCTAGTACATAGGAAGGGCGTACCACCAGTGGATACTCCAAGACATTGGCTTTTTCAACCGCCTGCTCGAGTGTGGTAACGGTGGCATTAGCCGGTTGTTTTAAACCCAAGCGATTAACTGCCTGTTGGAAACGTGCTCGATCTTCTGCGCGATCAATTGCATCAGGATTCGTGCCGATGATAGGCACGCCGGCAGACTCTAACTCACGCGCCAATTTCAGTGGTGTTTGACCGCCATATTGCACAATAACACCCTGTGGCTGTTCGATCCGCACGATTTCCAATACATCTTCCAAGGTGACAGACTCGAAATAAAGTCGATCGGAGATGTCGTAATCCGTTGAAACCGTTTCCGGGTTACAGTTCACTATAATGGTTTGATAACCGCTTTCACGCAATGCGAGGGAAGCATGTACACAACAATAATCGAATTCAATACCCTGACCAATACGGTTAGGTCCACCGCCCAGAATCATGATTTTCGGTTGATTATGGCTGGGATTAGATTCGCATTCTTCCTCGTAGGTTGAGTACATATAAGCGGTGTCAGTGGCAAACTCCGCTGCACAGGTATCAACCCGTTTATAAACCGGATGAAGAGCAAATTTGTGGCGCAATTTACGTACTTCACTTTCAGAAACACCGACTAATTTTGCTAAACGTGCATCAGCAAAACCTTTACGCTTCAGTTGGCGTAAAAATACAGCATTGAGACCGTTGATACCACATTCAATGACGCTTTCTTCTAAACGCACCAACTCTTCAATTTGTATCAAAAACCAGCGATCAACATTCGTCAGATTGAAAACACCATCAACCGACATACCTGCACGGAAGGCATCAGCAATATACCAGATGCGCTCAGCACCGGCTTCTTTCAGTTCACGACGGATTTTGCTCAGCGCCTGGGGATCATCCAAACTAATCTTGGCATCAAAACCTGTTGCACCGATTTCTAATCCACGCAAAGCTTTTTGCAATGATTCTTGCTGATTACGTCCAATGGCCATCACTTCGCCTACGGATTTCATCTGTGTTGTCAGACGGTCATTAGCCCCGGCGAATTTTTCAAAATTAAAACGTGGAATTTTAGTGACGACATAATCGATGGCAGGCTCGAAAGAAGCAGGAAAAGAAGCAAAGCTTACTGTATTTTGCGGGTTCTGAGTGACAGTTTGCTCACCACCTTTGCGCAAAATATCTGCCGACGTACCGCCACCTGTGATGTCATTCATCAATTCATCCAGCGTATAGCCCACAGCGAGTTTAGCGGCAATTTTTGCAATCGGGAAACCGGTCGCTTTTGATGCCAATGCGGAAGAACGTGAAACACGCGGATTCATTTCAATCACTATCAGCCGGCCATTTTTAGGATTAACCGCAAATTGTACGTTAGATCCTCCGGTTTCTACGCCAATCTCACGCAATACTGCCATTGAAGCATTACGCATGATTTGATATTCCTTATCGGTCAACGTCTGTGCCGGCGCAACAGTGATGGAATCACCGGTATGGATCCCCATCGCATCAAAATTTTCGATCGAGCAGACAATGATACAGTTGTCATTTTTATCGCGAACCACTTCCATTTCATACTCTTTCCAGCCAATGAGTGATTCATCGATCAGCAATTCTTTGCTGGGTGACAGATCCAGACCACTTTGGCAAATTTCTTCAAATTCTTCGTGGTTATAAGCTATCCCTCCACCGGCACCACCCATAGTGAAAGAAGGACGAATAATGCAGGGGAAACCGACCTCAGCCGCCACCGCTAACGCTTCTTCCATATTATGTGCAATACCGGAACGTGCGGTTTCCAGGCCGATTTTTTTCATCGCGATATCAAACAAACGGCGATCTTCTGCTTTATCAATAGCCGCCGCAGTGGCACCTATCATGGTAACACCAAATTCAGCTAAAACACCTTTATGTTCCAATTCTAAAGCACAGTTCAAAGCCGTCTGTCCGCCCATTGTCGGTAACACGGCATCTGGGCGCTCTTTTTCGATGATTTTACGTACCACTTCCCAATGGATTGGCTCAATATAGGTGGCATCCGCCATTTCAGGATCAGTCATAATGGTTGCCGGATTGGAGTTAAGCAGGATCACCCGATAGCCTTCCTCCCGTAGTGCTTTACAAGCCTGAGCGCCGGAATAATCGAATTCACAGGCCTGACCAATAACAATAGGCCCTGCGCCTAAAATCAGGATGCTTTTTATATCTGTACGTTTTGGCATGATCTGTGCTCTTGATTAGTGACTGTCATGATGTTGTGATTGTGTTTGATAGGTTTTCATCAACTCGATAAAGTGATCAAACAAGGGGGCCGCATCATGTGGACCAGGACTGGCCTCAGGGTGGCCTTGAAAACTGAACGCAGCCTTATCCGTACGCGTGATCCCTTGTAAAGAAGCATCAAATAAAGAACGGTGGGTGGCGCGTAAATTAGCCGGTAAACTTGCTTCATCTACCGTAAAACCGTGGTTTTGAGCAGTAATCATCACCGAATTGCTGCGCAAATCCTGCACCGGATGGTTAGCACCGTGATGACCGAATTTCATTTTTATGGTTTTCGCACCACTTGCCAATGCCAATAGTTGATGACCTAAACAGATACCAAATAGTGGAATATCAGTTTCAAGTAAACGTTTAATCGCAGTGATCGCGTAGTCACAAGGCTCGGGATCACCTGGGCCATTGGATAAAAAAATGCCATCTGGATTTAATTGTAGTACGTTTTCCGCCGGCGTCCGCGCTGGAACCACCGTCAAACGGCAGCCTCGATCAACCAGCATGCGTAGGATATTATGCTTAACACCATAGTCATAAGCCACCACATGGAAGGGCAGGCCAGTTAATTTTTGCGCCTCTGGCAGTTTTCTCTTCTGTACCGAACTCCCCTGTAACCAAACATAGCTTGCTTTGGTGCTCACCTCTTGCGCCAAATCCATCCCTTTTAGACCAGGAAACTGTTTTATTTTTTCCAATGCTAAGGTGAGCAATGCATCGGAAGGATCACCCACAATAATACAGCCATTTTTTGTGCCTTTATCACGGAGCAAACGCGTCAGCTTACGCGTATCGATATCCGCAATAGCAACAACATGATGACGCTGGAGGTATTGAGATAGATCTTCTTCATTACGATAACTGCTGGCGATCAAGGGTAAATCACGGACAATCATGCCTTGAACCTGTATTGTGGCAGATTCCTCATCGGCACTATTGGTGCCGGTATTACCGATATGGGGATAAGTGAAAGTGACGATTTGGCGAGAATAGGAAGGATCAGTAAGGATTTCTTGATAACCAGTCATTGATGTATTAAAGACCACTTCCCCCACTGCCGCCCCTACTGCTCCTATCGATCGACCGTGAAATTGGGTTCCGTCTTCGAGAACCAATAGCGCTGACTTAATCAAAATATCCTCCAGGTAATGAAAAACCAGATTATTTGCCTATTAATTTATCTGAAGAACATGTAAATCAATATAAAATCGTTGTTAACGTTAATTTTTTGGCAAATTGGGCGCATTCTAATAGTGGGCGATCGGTTTGTCCACTTATCGCGAGCGCTTTCTTCGTAAGCATTCACGTCCGCTAACATGAGACTTCTTGCAAAACCGTCGCGAATTCACAGCCCGCAGCAGGTTATGCAAGAGGCCTATTATCAAGCACATCATGCATATTAAATAGACCACATAGTTTGTGATTGTTTTTTAACCAAATAGCAGCTTTAACTGCGCCATTAGCAAATGTCATCCGGTGGGTAGTTTTATGGGTGATTTCGATTTGCTCACCGATATCGGCAAACAGGGCTGTATGTTCACCGATAATATCCCCCGCGCGGATAGAAGCGAAACCGATGGTACCCGATTTACGTTCATGACCACTACGAGAATAAACCGCACAATCTTGTAAATCACTGCCTAATGTTTGTGCAATGACTTCGCCCATCGCCAGAGCCGTTCCTGAGGGGGCATCCACTTTGTGACGATGATGTGCTTCGATAATCTCAATATCACTGTATGCCCCCATCACTTTTGCTGTTTTTTCTAATAGTTGTAACATCAAATTCACACCAACACTGAAATTGGCAGCACATACGACAGCAATATCTTTGGCTGCCTTTTCAATCATCCTTTTTCCTTGCTGATCAAAACCCGTGGTACCAATTACCATGGCCTTTTTGTGTTGACGACAAAATTTCAGATTCACTAAAGTTGCCTGTGGTGTAGTGAAATCAATAAGAACATCAAAATCATCAACAGATGCGTACAAATCATCGCTGACCATGACATATAATCGATCAATACCGGCTAGCTCACCGGCATCGTTCCCCACGAGTTCTGACCCCTGACGCACCAATGCTACAGCCAACGTCAGTGCTTTGCTGTGTACAACAGCCTGAATAAGTTGTTTGCCTATGCGACCCGCTGCACCTGCTACAGCAATGCGTATCATTTTAGTTGTTAAATCCTAGTCATGTTAATAGGTAAATCAGATGTCGGGCAATCTGTGCAAAATATCTGTTTAAATGCATAATTAATCAAGCTGCTTAACACTCACTCGCAGTTCTTTGGGCACTTCAAAAACAATATTTTCTTCACGACCGATAAGCTCAACAGACTCTTGAGCACCTAATGATTGTAAGCGTTTGATAACCTGTTGTACCAAAATATCAGGTGCTGAGGCACCCGCTGTGACGCCGATACAGCGAATATTCGTTAGCCAATCTGCTTGAATATCAGACGCGGAATCGATCAAATAGGCTGGTTTTCCCATACGTTGTGCTAGCTCAGCAAGACGAGTGGAGTTGGAAGAATTTTTAGAGCCAACAACGAGCACAGAATCCGTTTTCTCCGCTAAATTGCGTACTGCTTCCTGGCGGTTGGTGGTGGCATAGCAAATATCGTCTTTACGCGGGCCAATAATCTGTGGGAAACGCTGCCGCAAGGCATCGATCACCGTTGAAGTATCATCCACCGATAGCGTGGTTTGTGTCATAAAACACACATTATTTTCATCCTTGACGACCAGTTGCCAAACATCTTCTGCGGACTCCACTAAATACATGCCGCCTTGTGGATTATTGTATTGACCCATAGTGCCTTCCACTTCAGGATGCCCCGCGTGACCGATGAGAATAGCCTCTTTACCCTTACGGCTGGCTCGTGCGACTTCCATATGAACTTTTGTCACTAATGGACAGGTAGCATCAAGTAACAGATGTAATTGACGGGCTTGGGCTTCTGCCCGTACCGCTTGGGAAACACCATGAGCGGAGAAGACCAAAATAGCACCATCGGGCACCTCTGAAATATCTTCAATAAAAACAGCGCCACGCTGAAACAAGCTATCAACTACATAGCGGTTATGTACCACTTCATGCCGCACGTAGATAGGCGTACCAAACATCGCTAAAGCACGTTCAACAATGCTGATTGCCCGATCGACACCCGCACAGAAACCACGTGGATTAGCCAGTAATATTTGCATGGCTTGTCTCCTGTTTGGGATCAATTTCCAATACGTCAATAGCAAAACTGAGTGCTTGCCCTGCTAACGGATGATTAAAATCAACAGTGATCGATCCCTCGGCTACTGCGCGCACGATACCTGGCATTTCACCACCATCCATTGCGGTAAACAACATGATAGTACCCGTATCAGGGATACCGGTTTGAGCAAAATCACACGGCGAAAAAGAGTGAATCAAATCGGGGTTTGCCATGCCAAAAGCCGTTTCCGCTGATAAAGTAAAATTGCGCTTATCACCAACCTGTAATCCTAGCAATTGTTGTTCTAATGCCGCGGATAAACTGTTATCGCCTAAACGAAACAGTGCGGGTTTACCCTGAGCACGTGTTGACTCTGCCGTTGAACCATCCGCCAATTGCAATGTGAAATGTATCAACACTGTGCTGTTTTTCTGTATCCGAACTGACATCACCCGTTACCTTTTTTTAGCACCGTTTTCTCTATTTCGCACAGGCTCCAGGAACCCGTCGAGTACCACCAATATCGCGCCGATACAAATCGAAGTATCAGCCAGATTAAACGTTGGCCAGTGCCAATCATTGACGTAAAAATCGATAAAATCAATGACCACACCATGTACCATGCGATCAAATAAATTACCCAGTGCCCCGCCAATAATCAATGCATAAGCACAATTTATCATGTGTTGCTTGCTGCTCGAACGGTACATGAATACCATCAGTATCAGCGAGATAACCACGGCGATAAAAGCAAACAACCAACGCTGCCAGCCATTTTTATCCGCCAAAAAGCTGAAAGCCGCTCCAGGATTTTGTGCATAGGTGATATTTAACAAGGGGATCAATGTCATGCTTTCATGCAATGAAAAATGCGCGATAACCCACTGTTTACTAGTTAGATCTAATACCAGTACTACTGCCGCCAGCCATAGCCAGCGCAATCCAGTCGAACTAAGCTGTTTACTCATTAAGCAAATCTACGTTCTTCACCGTTACCGGCAATATTAGTGACACAGCGACCACATAATGTTGCATGTTCCGCTACCAAACCGATATCCCGCGTATAATGCCAGCAACGCGGACATTTCTCACCCTCCGCTTTATTAAAAGCGATTTTCAAACCACTAATCAGCTCACTTTGCTTGGCTCGATCATCGACAACAACGTATTCTTTTACCTCTACCGCCGAAGTGATCAAGATAAAACGTAATTCATTTTCTAGGCTCTCCAATCGAGCAGCCAGTAATGGCTCAGCATACAAGGTAACAGCCGCGTCTAATGATCCTCCGATTTGCTTATCATTACGCGCCTGTTCAAGTACTTTGTTCACTTCCGTGCGAACTTTAAGCAACTCTGCCCAAAAGGCGTCGTTCATGTTTTCATGTGCACCCAGCGTAAACAAAGCATCATACCACTCTTGTGTAAAGACGTAAGCTTGACGTTCACCTGGTAGATATTGCCAAATTTCATCTGCAGTGAAAGACATAATTGGTGCCATCCAACGTACCAACGCCTGGGCAATATGAAACAAGGCCGTTTGACAACTACGACGTGCCACACTGTCGCTTTTGGCCGTGTATTGACGGTCTTTAATGATATCCAGGTAGAAAGATCCCATTTCAACCGAGCAAAATTGCATTAAGCGTTGTACCACCAGATGAAAATCATAATTTTCATAAGCAGCAATGATCTCTGTTTGTGCCGCCTGAGCGCGCGCCACCGCCCAACGATCCAGAACGGTCATCGCTTCGGGTTGTATTTGATGTTGCTGTGGATCAAAACCGGTGAGATTAGCCAACAAAAACCGCGCGGTATTGCGAATACGGCGGTATGAATCGGCAGAACGTTTTAGAATTTCGTCGGAAACCGCCATTTCACCGCTGTAATCTGTGGAAGCAACCCACAAACGTAAAATGTCGCCACCCAGTTGATTGATTTTGTCTTGTGGATTGATGGTATTACCGATGGATTTAGACATTTTTCGTCCTTGCCCATCAACAGTAAAGCCATGAGTTAACACTTGTCGGTAAGGTGCCTTGCCCTTGATCGCCGTCGCAATCATTAACGATGACATAAACCAACCGCGGTGTTGATCAGAACCTTCCAGGTATATATCGGGTGAATGTCCGTTAAACTCGGGACGGGCATCGACAACAGAAGCATGTGTCGAACCTGAATCAAACCAAACATCGAGGGTATCAGGGACTTTAACGTAATCGGCCGCATCTTCGGCCAAAATTTCCGCCACATCCAGATCCCACCAAGCCTGAATACCGTGTTGTTCCACTCGTTTAGCCACTTCCTCGATCAATTCAAGGCTACGTGGATGCAGCTCTTGCGTCTCTTTATGGACAAACAGAGACATTGGTGTACCCCAGGTTCGTTGGCGTGAAATGCACCAGTCAGGGCGTTTCGCTACCATCGTTTCAATACGCGCCTGCCCCCAATCTGGGATCCAATGTACGTTTTTAATCGCTTGCAATGACTGTTGACGCAGCCCTTGTTGATCCATACTAATAAACCATTGCGGGGTAGCACGGAAAATAATCGGCGTTTTGTGACGCCAGCAGCAGGGGTAACTGTGTACGAGTTCTTCAACATGTAGCAATGTGCCACCGTCATTCAAGATTTTAACGATAATATCGTTCGCTTTTAATACAAATAAACCGTCCAATGCCGGGTGAGTTGCCTTTAAATAACAACCGTTAGCACCCACGGGATTGGCAATTTCTAACGCGTATTTTTGTGCAGCAACAAAATCCTCCGCCCCGTGGCCCGGCGCAGTATGCACCGCGCCAGTACCCGCATCTAGTGTCACATGATCACCCAAAATGATAGGCACATCAAAAGCCATAAAAGGATGCTGACAGCGCAATAGTTCCAAATCGGTACCGTTACAACTCCCCAGGATTTGCCATTCTGTGATAGCGGCACGTTTCATGACGCTAGCAACTAAATCGGCTGCAAGGATCAGGCATTCACCGTCGATCTGCACCAGTTGATAAACAAATTCACGGTGCAATGCTATTGCCCGATTCGCGGGCATTGTCCAAGGTGTGGTTGTCCAAATCACCACAGAAACAGGATAATCTAAGGCAGTAACAGAGAATTTGTCACAGATCGCGGCCACATCAATTACCCTAAAACACACATCAATAGCAGTAGATGTTTTGTCATAGTATTCAACTTCCGCTTCCGCCAGTGAGGAACCACAATCGGTACACCAATGCACCGGCTTGGCACCTCTATGTAAATGACCATTAGCAATAACCCGACCCAAGGCACGAATAATATTGGCTTCGGTTTTAAAATCCATCGTCAAATAAGGGTTATCCCAATCACCTAATACGCCAAGGCGGATAAAGTCTTTTTTCTGCCCCTCAATCTGCTCGCTAGCATACTCCCGACAAGCACTGCGGAACTGCGCAGCACTGACTTTTTCACCTACTTTGCCGATAAGCTGTTCAACTTTATGTTCGATAGGCAGCCCATGACAATCCCAACCCGGGACATAATGTACATCGTAGCCCATCAAACCCTTAGATTTAATAATAATATCCTTAAGAATTTTATTAACCGCATGACCAATATGAATATTACCGTTCGCATAGGGAGGACCATCGTGCAGGATGAAGATTTTTTTGCCTTTTTTAGCTTTACGGATCATTCCGTATAAATCTTGCTGATACCAACGTTTAAGCATTTCAGGTTCACGTTTGGCGAGATCTCCACGCATCGGGAAGCCTGTTTGCGGCAAATTAAGGGTATTTTTATCGTCACTCATGAGATTTTTTGTTCCGTTCTCGGCTAAAAATATTAAATCTGTGTCTCCAACTCGAAAAATTTCCGAGCTACCAGCACATCATTGGCAATTTGCTGTTGTAAAGCATTAAGTGAAACAAAACGACGTTCATCGCGTAATTTTGTGAGTAGCACCACCTCAATGCGGCACCCATAACAGTCCATCGTTAAACCTTTCGCCAAAGCTATTCTGTGATGTGAACTCTGTGGAGTATAACGCTCACCATTTTCATGCACCTGAGTTCTTTTCGTGTGCCGTGTGCCGAGCATTTTACCTTCACATGATAGATTAGGGTCGCGCAAAAAATCTGTTAACAGGTGAACTTCAAGTTGTTGATGGATCCCAGCCACTGTTGGGCGGGTACCAATATTAGCAACAGCAGGCAAAGGTTCGTGACTCAAGCCATGGACATTAACCACGTAGACCCCTTTAACCGGAGCAGCTAGACGTTTTAACGGCACATTTGCCGTAGGGAAACCTAATGTTCGTCCCACCTGATCGCCACGAACCACACGTCCAGAAACACTGTAAGGACGACCGAGCAAGGCTGTCGCCAAAGCAAGATCAGCATTTTGCAATGCCTGCCGGATAGCAGTACTGCTGATGCGTAAACCACAATCGCAAAAACTGCTGGTGTTGATAACATCAAAAGCAAATTCTGCCCCTGCTTGTTGCAACAATTTAACATCCCCTCGACGATCGGCGCCAAAGCGAAAATCATCGCCAACAGTCAAAAATTTAATGCCCAATTTCTCTACCAGTAACTCTGTAATAAAAATGCGTGCACTGATAGCCGCGAAGAAGGAATCAAATTTGACACATAATAAATAATCTACCCCCGTTTGCGCTAAATACTTGATTTTATCACGCAAAGGAGTTAAACGAGCGGGAGCTTTTTCTCCGGCGAGAAGTTCCAATGGCTGCGGTTCAAATATCATTACCATCACTGGTAACCCTAGACGCTGGCCTTCGTGTTTTAACTGCTGTAACAACGCCTTGTGCCCACGATGGACACCATCAAAGTTACCAATAGTCAGCACACAACCATGGTGACATGCCCGAACATTGTGTATACCGCGAATCAGCTCCATACCCAGCTCAAAACAATAGGAATCGGTGGATTATACCTCGTACAGCGATTAAGGTTAACCGGCAATTATGACCTTTGTTAAAGGTTATTTTACATTAGAGCCGGTTCCCAATCTTTTCGCTGTATTGGGAAGAGGAAAAAATAGGCAAAAACGCGCCGTCTACTCTTTGTATACACAAAAGGGAGAAAATGAGCATTTTTGACGAAGTATCAGCGAGCACAAGAGATTTTTAACAGGTTTTTTGAGCTCTTGAATAACCTGCTGCGTGGTGTGAATTCGGCGTTACGTGGCGATTACAATCTTCATATGCTTGTATGTTAACGAATATAGCTGTGCAATTTAATTTTGATTGCCTAACGGGTACATTGAGGAGTAAATCTACGGGTGGCTCATATTTGAGTGCTAATCAAAATTAAATTGCACAGCTATATCGCCTCCAATACCCATCTAGCAGCATTGACTTTCGAGAAAATATTGAAACATTGCTCGATAGCGTCTGCTGTAGCTCTTCCTGCCCGAAACCCATAAGAATGTGGGCCTGCTTTGGTTTCCGAGAGAGGTTTCATGGTCAGCAGATAAAGTGCCTGCATTGCACGGTCAATCATAAAAAAGCGGGGTCAGGGCTGAAAGGGGGTGATATAGCTGGCCTGATGAAAAACATTTCTCATCATGGTTGTGTCTGTCACCGAGAAATAAAATATCAGGGGGTAAAGTTTTGTCTTCGAAGACGTGACGTTCCTGTAGCCGATTAGGCAGTGGCACTTCGACTTGCTGCAACACTGATCGGGCGGGGTGAGACAGCACTGGGTGCATTAGACTTGTTGCCTGACCACTGTTTGCAATCAAAAAATCATTACCTATAGAGTTCAAGTTCTTTAGATTTTATTCCGTAAAATTCATCTTGGGAGGTGAGATATAATATCGAATATTATCTCATTTTACGGGGCTGCTGTGTAACATCAGTTAATAAATCATCATGGATCTCTGGAAAAATGAAAGGGATTTAGCTTCTACAGGAAAGTTGCGCCTTGTATTTAGGAATGAGTGTTTTTTATACAAAAATTATTCTGTAATAACGACAGTATTCTACCGGGTCAGCAGAATAAATATATGCTCATTTTACTGTGAAGGAAATTTTTTAAATTCCTACTCCTCAACTAAAAATAAAAATAAAGAAAGGGGCTAATATTGTCAGTATTAAACCGCTGACAATTGCATACTTTATACTTTCTTCGTCACAGTTTTCTTTTACAAACGGGAGCGCAGAATCTAATGCGGCTGCACCTGATACGCCGATAGCACTATGAGGATAATGGCTGCCAAAGATATATAATAAAAATATGCTGAAAAATTCTCTGAATAAATCAACCATGAAAGCAAGGCTCCCATGATCTTCTCCAAGGATATTGCCTACCATTGCACCTGAAAGAGAAAACCACCCATAGCCAGTTGATAAAGCCAGCGACTCTATAAATAAGTGTTTTGTCAGTAGCGAGAATATAAATGCACTGATGATTGTTGCTATTATCGTCAAAAATGGCAACTTGAGGTGGTGTAGACTTATTTTTTTTAGATTAATGCTTACAAGATCAATGCCGACAAGATATATTACAAAATATAAAACATAAGCACTCGATAAGTTATAGTCGGCTAATTTTATTTTGCTGATATAATAGATAAAGACACCGATTAAAAAGAAACTTATCGCTTTAACACAGCTTATAACAGGATCCATAAAATATTTTCCTGTATTTTTTATTTTTAGCCCCATTGCTTTGCTTGGCTTCCTCAACAAAATAAAAAATGTCGTGACGGATATGATGAATGAAAATAGTAAAGCGTGTAACACGATACTCCCCCGATGCGGGGAGAAGTGAAAATTTCACCAAATTCAATACCCATCATTAAAAGCAGGAGCATAACGAAATGAGCCATCTGCCTGGTAATAAATTTTTTACTGGCGTCTTTTAGCAGCTTTCCGGTGGCAAAGCCCAGCATCAATAAGGCTCCGATTGTTACTATGGAAAATAATGATCCCAACATTATATGTCCTGTTTGGTTTTTGAGTAATCAATCAAAATTATACACCGTTCTGCTTTCCCATTGGAATCTTTAATTTTATATATTGGTGATACATAGTGGCTGACGGCTTCATCGCAAACAGCAAAGCTATCAAGAAACTCATGCAATGTGAATTCATTTAAAATTTCTTGCTTGTCTACCTCCTCCAGTCGCTTATTTTTAGCTGAAACTTTACCGATAAAGTTTATTCCTCCCGCTGTATTTTCCTTTCTGGAGATTAAATGAGCAAAAGTGAAAGGTTCGCCATCTTGATGGAAGCAATTTGGTGAGCTTATCCCAGGCTTTGTGTTATCACTGCATTCTATTTTAATGAAATGTACACCAATATATATCGGTAAATAATGTGTTTTTAGATTGAATGTATCGTTAAAATTATTAATAATTATTTTTTTTAAAAAGTGATTGTTTTTGATGTTTTTACTCAGAGAATGAAAATATCGCATATTACCATGCTCAGGGTTGTTATTTCCTTGATCATAGCCTGATAAATGGTTTCCGTTTTCATCTTGTATCGTCGGGATCCATAGTATTTCTGGCTCATTAAACCAAGGCAATAGTAGTGCACTGCCATATCGTCTAAAGCGGGCAACATTTTCAGGGGCATAGTTATCTAACGCTAACATATTAAATTCAGCTGAAATTTCTTCTTTTTCTTTTTTTTCACAATCGATATCCAGGTGATAATTAGCAAACCCATGCTTTACGAGTTGTTCCTTAACCATATTCCATCATCCTTGTTATGAATAAAAATAGCACTTGTCAAAAATAATATACCGTTGTTTATTACTACAATATTTCTCTAAAAAAATTATAGAGTGAATTCAACCGGTAAACACAGCATCATACTTCAACATAGCCAAGCCCTATACATCAAAAAAAATAATACAAATTCAGAATTTTATTTAGAAAGCTGGCTAAAATCCAATTTCAGCGACGACTAACACCACCAATGTGCTGGAGATCCTGGAATATGGCTGGGGTGCTCTTGCTATCGGTCAGTGAACAGGCGGAAGATAAAGCGACACCGAATATCAGTGATGGTTATATATAGGGAGATATAATAAATTTCAAACAGAGTAAAATCGTTAATGGAATAACAGTAAATAGTTTAATAATTTTATCCATATTTTGCTACATTATGCAGGGCAAAATATTTATCTATCATTGACGAATAAATTTTATTTGTAATGCTGAATAATAAAATAGATATATTTAAATTGATGAACGATCCCATTATATCAAGCCTATAAAATTATCCATATTAGATCACAAAATCACCTATTAACTTATTTAATAATAATTAATTAGAGGTTTTAAAATGACTATAAAAGAGATGGTGCCACCTGTGTATAATAATCAACCCATGGTAAATATTGTCATGGGTCTGTATATTGGCCCTACAGTGCTTATTGCACACGAATTAGGTATTTTTAAATATCTTGCTAAATATTCTAGAGAGTTTCAACCTATAGAAAATATTCAAAAAAACATAAAAAAAATGGATAAGGAATTTGAATCGAGGCCTCTAAAATCTATTTTATCTGTTACACAAGTAGCAGGATTAGTTAAATCAGATGGCCATGGCTACATGTTAACCGATATGGCTCTAGAATATCTTAATGAAAACAGTCCTCACTATTTTGGTCATGCCTTCGATTTCATGTGGAGAACCAGGAAGAGTTTCTCTATAGATGGTTTGATGGCTGCTATCATGGCAAATAAACCACAGGCAAAAAATGCGTACGAATTAGATCTTGTAAAAAAAGAAGATATAAAAGATGAAGAAAATCAAATACCCGAATTAGCGGAAAAAGCCATGCATTCGTTACGTTTAGGGGCTGACAGTAGCTGGGTAGGGAAAATAATTTTGACCCCGTATCACAGGCTGTTAGATATTTGCAATCACACTGCTACTGGGGCTATCAGTGCCGTCAAGCGTTATCCACATCTTCAAGCCTGTACTTATGGCTTTGCTGAAGGATGCAAAAATGCGATTAAAGAGTATGGTCTTGAAAAGAAGATCACAGTGATTGACTCTGCCGGAAAAAATATCTCAGGGAAGGAAAATCCATTTTACAGCGTAGAGGCTGATATCCATTTTTATTCCAATGTGTTGCATAATTGGGCATTTACTGACATTGAACAGATTATACAGCACAGTTATAAAAGCCTAGTCGGTGATGGCATAATCATTATACATGAGATGTTCTGGAATCAAGTTTCAGCAGCACCCTCTGCTGCAGCTGGATATAACATGTTGTTGCAATATTGGACAGAGGGACAACAACTTTCTATAGGTTATATAACGACTGTACTTAAAGATACTGGTTTCAAGGTACTCGATCCCATACCCACCTGGGGTGATTACAGTATGGTAATCGGCTATCGGGCTAAGAAACCAGAAATTGAGAAGCAGTAATAACCGGTATTTTTTAAAAAGCACTTAATTATTGACACCAGGTGGACCCGTTTACCATCTGGTGTTTTTAATCAAGGCTTCTTTCTAAGCCTATTATGTGACACGAACTCTGCATTGCATTGTATGCTGAATTTTGTGGGTAAATATTTTTTATATTATATAGTGTCGTCATGAAATTTTGAGCCATAGAGCAAGGCATCGTATTTGTACAGCAGCGATAAAAACGGCGATGCGTATTCTTCCAACCACCCTAATCAGGCGATAAATCACGCCAGGGGGCGCCGGTTCTCACTATCCAGAACACCGCATTAATACATTGCCGGTTATCTCGAGCTATACCAACACCGGTGCCTTTTTTTCCCGGCAGATGAGGTTCCAGTTGGCTCCAAATAGGATCGGATATATCGTGGAGGCGATGGGCTAAACTCATTTTTAAATCATCTCAGCAATTATCGTTATTTGTTACATGATAATCTATTTTCTATTACCTGACGATGCTCTTTAGAAGAGTGCTTCTACTGGGGAGAGAAGGGAGTCTCTGTCACAGCAAATCCGATTTCTTGCATGAATATCACCTGTGATGGCGTTGACTATGAAAAACGCAGCCAGTATAAAAATAGCCTGATTAAGATCAATACCCTCCTATGAATTTTACTGTATGTAGGATGACGTTTTTTGTCATCCAAAGTTTTATATAAAATAGATGCCAAATAACCACATAAATTAACGGAAATAAGAATGGACTGATATAAAATATCGCTCTTCAGGATAAGCATGAAATATATAACGGATTTAGCATTGCCCACTGATGGGCAGAATAAGTCCCTCACTCTTTTCCCAACTTGTTGGCTAACATAACCTTGCGCATCCTGTTAGCGATTTACCCAAGCATTCAAAAGGCTCACAGGCTATGTAACAGACAGTACATCCTATTATTCCGTAGATGGGGGGCAAGCGGCGTCTTGCCAGGCGTTTACTCCTGTTTTTTCCACAACATGAATGTTACGTCTAACCTTATGTCTGTTGCCTAATAAAATTCTTTTTTATCAGGCAAACAACGGTAATATTAACGTACAATGGTGTAAATAATAGGTCAAAATGAAGAGGTAACTGATTGATAAATAGTGACTGAAAAGTTGTGTTTTATCTTTTTTTGTTGCCTGTAATTTAGGCGAAAATATTTTATTTATTTGTTTTTAATGGGTTATTTTATTTTGTGGCTACTTATTTTATCGAAGGTGATAGTACGGTATGGATCCCCGATTTTTCAATAAACTGTTTGCCAGCACCGCGCGCGGTCTTGAAGAACTGCTCAAAAACGAACTTGAAATGCTGGGCGCTAGCAACTGTAAGTTAGTACAGTGTGGAGTGCATTTTCAGGGTGACGATCGGGTGTTGTACCAAAGTCTACTGTGGAGCCGCTTAGCTTCACGCATTTTGTTACCACTCAATGAATTTAGTGCCAATAATGATCAGGATCTGTATCTTGGCGTGCAATCTATTGATTGGTCGACTATCTTTTCAGTCGATAAGACGTTTGTGGTGCATTTTAGTGGCGTTAATGACAGAATCCGTAATAGCCAATATGGTGCGTTAAAAGTAAAAGATGCCATTGTCGACAGTTTTGTCAGTAAAACAAAACAACGCCCCTCAGTGGCTAAACAACAGCCAGATATCCGTATTCATGTTTTTTTACAGCGTAATACGGTCAGTATAGCGCTGGATCTTAGTGGTGATGCGCTACACCAACGTGGTTATCGTGAGCTAGCGGGTCAGGCACCACTTAAAGAAAATTTGGCAGCCGCGATTATTCTACGTTCTGGTTGGCAATCAGGTACACCCGTGGTTGATCCCCTATGTGGCTCTGGTACTTTTTTGATCGAAGCGGCCATGATGGCTGCAGATCGGGCGCCCGGGCTATATCGTCAGCATTGGGGTTTTAGCGCTTGGCAGGTTTTTAATAAGGAGTTATGGCATCAACTGATCAGAGAAGCGCAAATGCGGTTTACTGCTGGTTTACAGCGGGCAGGTTCGTGTTTCTTTGGCTCTGATAGTGACCCACGGATGATTGAGATCGCAGCATTAATGCTGTTCTGGCAGGGGTTGCTGAGTTAATAACCTTTAATACTCATGATATCAGCAAGCTGGTTAACCCTTTACCGCAAGGTGTTGTCGGCAATATTATTAGTAACCCACCTTATGGTGAACGACTAGAAAGTGAACCAGCGTTGATTGCGTTGCATAATTTGCTCGGACGTGTAATGAAGACTGCCTTCGGCGGTTGGCGTTTATCCCTGTTTAGTGCTTCACCTGGTTTACTGAGTTGTTTACAACTGCGTGCCGAACGCGAGTTTAAAACCAAAAACGGCGCACTGGATTGTATACAAAAAAACTATCAGTTGTCCGCGACTCGACATTGTACTCGCGGCATACATATCGCTGAAGACTTTGCCAATCGCCTGCGTAAAAATAAGCGTAAATTGGAAAAGTGGGCGCAACAACAGGGGATCGAATGTTATCGCCTGTATGATGCTGATTTGCCAGAATACAATGTGGCAGTAGATCGTTATGGCAGTAAAATTGTTGTACAAGAGTACGCCGCCCCAAAAACAATTGATGAAAAAAAAGCACGGAAACGGTTATTTGATGTGATAAATGCAACTCTAGCGGTGTTGGAGTTACCATCCAATCAACTAATACTGAAAACCCGTGAACGGCAGAAAGGGAAGAAGCAATACGAAAAGTTGGCACAGCAAGGCGAGTTTTTTTTAGTCAATGAATATAACGCTAAATTATGGGTTAATTTGACCGATTATCTCGATACTGGATTGTTTCTTGATCACCGCATTGCCCGCCAAATGCTTGGCAAAATGAGTCAAGGAAAAGATTTTCTCAACCTATTCGCTTATACGGGCACGGCAACGGTTCATGCAGGTTTGGGCGGCGCACGGAGCACTACGACGCTAGATATGTCACGTACCTATTTACAATGGGCGGAGAAAAATTTGCAAGCCAACAGATTAAACGGTCAACAGCATCGTTTGATTCAAGCAGATTGTTTGTCTTGGCTAAATAGTAGTCGTGGGCAGTTTGATATTATCTTTGTCGATCCGCCAACTTTTTCCAATTCCAAACGTATGGAAACCACTTTTGATGTACAGCGTGATCATTTGTGCTTGATAAACTCGCTTAAGCGATTATTGCGTACTAATGGAACCATTATGTTTTCTAATAATAAACGTGGCTTTCAAATGGACTTGATGGGAATAGAAGCACTTGGGCTGGTAGCGAAAGACATTAGTGTACAGACACAATCGACCGATTTTGAGCGTCATCGCCAGATACATCACTGTTGGTTGCTAACGCACACCAGTAAGGAAGAATAGAAACTATGTCATTAATTAGCGTCTCTAATGCCTGGTTGTCGTTCAGCGACGCTCCGCTATTAGATCATACTGAATTGCATATTGAACCGAATGAGCGCGTCTGTTTGGTAGGGCGTAATGGTGCAGGGAAATCCACTTTACTCAAAATTTTGAGTAAAGAAGTGACGTTGGATGACGGGCGTATCATTTATGAACAGGATTTGCGAGTAGCACGTTTGCAACAAGATCCACCGCGTAATGTGGATGGCACAGTATTTGATTTCGTCGCTGAAGGCGTGCAGGAGCAATCTGAACATTTGCGTGCTTATCACGTGGCTCTACAGCAGGTAGAGCAGGATCCCAGCGAGAAAAATCTTAATTGCCTGGCTGCATTTCAGGCAATTATTGATCATCAAGATCTGTGGCAATTGGATAGCCGTATTCATGACGTATTGGAACAACTTGGTTTATCAGCCGATGTACCTCTGTCGTCATTATCCGGCGGCTGGTTACGTAAAGCGGCACTGGGTCGTGCATTAGTTAGCTCACCACAGGTATTATTACTTGATGAACCAACTAATCATCTTGATATTGAAACCATCAACTGGTTAGAGAACTTCCTAAAGGAATTTCAAGGTAGTATGGTGTTTATTTCCCATGATCGCTCTTTTATCCGCACTATGGCGACGCGTATCGTCGATCTTGATCGGGGTAAGTTAGTCTCGTGGCCAGGTGATTATCAATGTTATCTTGCCAGTAAAGAAGAAGCGTTACGGGTTGAAGAATTTCAAAATGCAGAATTTGATCGCAAATTAGCGCAAGAAGAAGTTTGGATCCGTCAAGGTATTAAAGCACGCCGTACTCGTAATGAAGGTCGAGTGCGCGCGTTAAAAGCTTTAAGGGCTGAGCGGTCACAACGTCGTGAAGTGATGGGAACCGCCAGGGTACAGGTAGAAGAAACGGTGCGTTCCGGCAAAATTGTTTTTGATTTAGAAAAAGTGCATTATCAAATTGACAGTAAAATTCTTGTACAGGATTTTAGCGCACAAGTACAACGTGGCGATAAAATTGCCTTAGTTGGATCCAATGGTTGTGGTAAAACGACCTTATTGAAACTCATGCTGGGGCAGCTTAAAGCGGATCATGGTAAAATACATTGTGGCACCAAACTGGAAGTAGCCTATTTCGATCAGCATCGTGCTGAACTCGATCCAGAACGTACGGTGATGGACAACCTAGCTGAAGGGCAACAAGACGTGATAGTCAATGGGCGGCCGCGTCATGTGTTGGGTTATCTGCAAGATTTCTTGTTCCAGCCTAAACGTGCGATGACACCGGTTAAAGCCTTGTCGGGAGGCGAACGTAACCGTTTATTATTGGCTAAATTATTTTTAAAACCCAGCAACCTATTGATTTTAGATGAACCAACCAATGATTTAGATGTAGAGACATTAGAATTGTTGGAAGAAATGGTGAATAGCTATCGGGGCACAGTGCTGTTAGTCAGTCATGATCGCCAGTTTGTCGATAACTCAGTCACGGAATGTTGGATTTTCTCAGGAAACGGTCAAATCAGCAGCTTTGTTGGTGGCTATTATGATGCCCATCAGCAGCGTGCAGCAGCTAGGCCTATGCGTCAGGTGGAGCCAGAGGCTTTAGTGACGAAAAAAAATACAATAGCAAAGAAATCAGTGCTAAAAAGTAGCACCCACACGGCCAAACATCAGCCCAAAAAATTCAGCTACCAGCTACAGAGAGAATTGGACCAACTTCCCGAAAAGTTGGAGCAACTCGAAGCTCAAATTGGCGTACTGCAAACCCAGTTAAACGATAGCCATTTTTTTTCTAAATCTAAGGCAAAAATTCAACAGGTTAAAAAAGATCTGAAAGAAACAGAAGCTGCATTAGAGGTTGCCTTTGAGCGCTGGGAACTATTAGAAGCACAGAAAAATGGCTAGAAATTTTTCTGTGCTGTTCACAAAGGATACAGATCGATGGTGGGTTATCGACTACAGCTTACACGACCTGCAGCAACTCTACTAAGTGAGAGAAAAGCATGCGTGGTGCTGTTGGCGCATCCAGTGAGCAGGCTAGAAAAATTTGCTGAGTTGATGCTGTTCACTACTAAATTGGATACACCTTTTAATCTATTTCCCACAAAATGGGATGTATTCTTTAATCCGTTCACCACGGAAAAGGATATATCGTTTAATCCATCATGCGCTAGATAACGTACTTTAGTTGTTAACATTCCTCCTGTTTTTTTATCTGCAGCGGTATATAGTGCTGTAGCTCCACTGCATATGAAAGCACTATACGGGCTACCTAAGCCACAATAATATAAACCTAAGCTAATCAATGTTAGCTGCATGTTTTCATGTATTGGTATCCTATTTAACCAGGGGGTATATTCTAAAAGCATATCTGTTATCAATGGAGCAAATGTCACTGTCGTAGCTGTGGCTAAATTAGGAAAAGTAGGGTTAGCAAGACAAGAATAGACTATACCCATTTGGTTTCCGACACGAGCAGCCAGTACGGCATTCGACCCCACCTCATCACTACCAGCAGGTGTTCTCAGTAACCATCCACCAATCATAGCACCAATGCCAGTGGCCCATTTTACCGGCTCAAGTTGTGGCTGTAGAGGGTCCGAAAGCCGAGCGAATGCAAACCCAACGGTACTGGATGAAGCCCCTGCCGCCGAGGTATTACCCGATGCCCAGCCTAGCAGACCGGCTACGCTTCCAATACATGCTGCCGTGGTAGCATCGCTCATATTTGCATCATTGCCGGCAGCAACAGATCCGGCTATCAACGTACAGCCTACAATATGTGTCAATACTGACCCGCCCTGCATATAAGCAATGACACCCAACGTGATACCCTCAGATATTTTTTCAGAATGAAATTTTATTACCACGCAGCAAATAAAAGTAGCGCCAACTAATCCCACAGCAGCCATAAAAGGTATAGAGACTACCGGTGCTAGCACTCCAACAAGAGCATAAACAGCTATTGCACCAGCTAAACCAAATTTACAGGCGTTGAATATTTTTGTTGGATCGAGTTGTAACCGATTTAGCTTGAACCATCGGTTGTCTGCTACTTGTGGCATCGAGCTTAGTTCTCTCGAAACTAAGGGGTTAACGAGATATGAAGGCTCTACCTCGTGAGAAGCTACAGGTAAGCCAATAGCATGGGTATCTGATTGATACGCGTTATTAGAGCAAGTTATAGGATTACACATCATCTGAAAAGTATTACCTGTTGAAATAATGCTATTTCTAATTCTACTACTTTGATCTGCCAATGCTCTGTGTCCGTAACTCACTACTGGCAATAGGCGTCCTGAAAATGAAACCCCTGGTGAAGTTGGCATCATAGACTCCTTATCATTTGCATTATGATTTGTATTTTTTATGTTTCTAAAATGTTATATATGTAAAATAATTAATAATGGAGAGTAACGCATACTTTTAAAATCATATTATTTATATTTAGTCAATAATTATATAAGGAAATAAAATTAAAACTAACGTATTGGCGTCACTTAAAAAATATTGGCGTGAATATTGCGTATTGCTTTTTGTTATTAAAACGGTTATCTCTGGTATGTGGTCGTGTACAAAGCGACCATTGTTTTTTTTCCAGCAAAGTTATCAAGTGAGGGAAACAAGGCATGAAGAGACTGAAACGAGATCGTCTGCAAAGGGCATTATCACGGGGTTATCAGGCGGGTATTACCGGGCGTTCAAAGGAGAAATGCCCCTATCAATCATTGAAAGCGCGCGGTTATTGGTTAGGAGGCTGGCGACAAGCCATGGAAGACAGAACGGTGGTCGTTACTTAGGTAAAGGCTCTGATGCGCTGTAGAAAGATGAAAAAACCTCCGCAAAGCGGAGGTTTTTATGCGTTTGACGTAACTGCGTCAAAACATGGAGTCATCTTTAAACAACCCCACTTTCAAATCGGTAGCAGTGTAGATTTGCTTATCATCAACCAATACTTTTCCGTCGGCAATGCCCAAGAACAATTTAGACTTGCAAATACGTTTGAAATTAATTTGATAAGTGACTTTTTCGGCTGTAGGCAATATTTGACCACTAAATTTTACCTCGCCAACACCGAGTGCTCGGCCTTTACCTTCACCACCTAGCCAGCCAAGATAAAAACCCACCAATTGCCACATGGCATCGAGACCCAGGCAGCCAGGCATCACGGGATCATTGATAAAATGACAACCGAAGAACCACAAGTCTGGGTTGATATCCAGCTCGGCTTCAACGTAACCTTTTTTATGGCTACCACCGTCACCTGTAATGTTAACAATACGATCTATCATTAACATATCACCGGCTGGCAATGCTGGCCCATGTATCCCAAAGAGTTCACGACGGCTTGATGCTTGAAGATCTTCTTTTGTATAAGAACGAATTCCTTTAGCTGATTCGCTTTCATCTACCATATTCTCAGTAAACCTTATTTTTATTAGCGAGTATTAAAACTGTTAACAGTAGTATCGGGTACAATGCAGCTGTATAACTCCCCCGATGACAGCATATATCAGTCCATGTAAGCTGAGCCAATCTAATCAGCGTAGCCAGTTTAACCAGCGGAATAGCCAATGTCTCCGCCGTTCATGCATATTCACTTGTGCGATTCGTTCCTGGATTATACCTAATAGGTTCGTTTGTTGTTCATCTGAATAGGACAGACCTGTCAGTAATGGCAGCGTTTCAGCTACCGTAGACACAGCCCATAGATGGAATTGACCATTTTTAACCGCTTCAACAATCGGTTGATGTAAACAAAGATGGCGCACGTTGTTACAAGGAAGTATCACTCCTTGCGTCCCACTTAAGCCACGTCGTTGACAGATTTCGAAAAAACCCTCGATTTTTTCGTTGACACCACCAATAGGCAGAATATTCCCAAACTGATCGACAGAACCCGTTACCGCAATCTGTTGATTAATGGGTTGTTGAGAGAGCGCACTGATCAAGGCACATAATTCAGCCAATGAAGCACTGTCACCATCAATATCACCATAAGATTGCTCAAAAACTATCGATGCAGAGAAAGGCTGCTGCTGTTCTAACGCAAGCTCAGAAATTAAAAAGGCCTGCATAATCATCATTCCTTTGGCATGAATATTGCCTCCTAGCTCTACTTTACGTTCCACATCCACAAATTCGCCATCACCAAGGTGTACAACACAACTTATACGTGTTGGCTCCCCAATCATGCGCGGATGACCTGGGTATTCCAGCACAGACAACCCGTTGATTTGACCAACGACCGATCCTTCAGTCTGGATCAAGATTTGCCCCAATTCAATTTCATCCTGTAACCGTCTGGCAAGATAATTTTGCCGCCAATCCCGCATATTCAAAGAGATGTTCAACGCGTTGGCGGTAATAGTTTCTTGTTTTTCTTCATGTAGTAAAGCTTCGGCTAATTGATGACTGAGCCAGCTCGGACAGAGTGGCAAGTAATCTTGATCACCGCTGTAACGAATTGCTTGTTGAAATAAGACTGCCCACGCGTCAGAGGCCAACGGAGGCAAGTGATCTTCTTCCCGTAAGGCGTTAATGTAACCACACCATAATGACATATCATTAACATTGTTCAGTGGTAACTCAGCCTCACATTCACCATAGACAGATAACTCACCCAATTCTGGCTCTATATCATGGAAATCTCCCAAACCCAGCCGATCTCCAACGATAACCAAACGCAGATCGAGCGGTATTGTGGGGATCTGGAGTGGCAAAGGACGTGTTTCATCAGAGGATAGCCATTCGAAACGCTGTTGTATGACCATTTGCTTAAGACGTAGCCACATCAAAGGTTGCGCAAGCAATGGGCGCACTGAAAGGACTAATACACCGCCATTCACTTGATGTATCAAGCCAGGCTGTAGGCTGATTTGATCTTTATGACATCTAACGCAGCCAAATAATTGCTCTGGCTCGATCCATTCTTGATAGAGACAACTTGCTTTCGCTACGAAGGCTTCATCACCTTTCTGAGCCGGTTGCCAAATCATTTTGTTGTCTTGCATCCGATAGTCACCACCACAAAGGATAAGATCCTGTGGCCGAAATTTTTTTATCGTCTGAGTGATTAGGGCAAGATAGTGGCTATTCTCCGGCGCTTTAATCTGCATAAAACGTGATTTTGACTGTGGATGGCAAAATAGCTTTATGCTGCTTTTTAACCGCAGCTGTACCTCGGAAAAAGGCACCGCAGCCAATTGGTCGGCACTAGAAAATAATGCTTCATAGGGTGCGGTATCGGGCAGTAGAGACTGCCATTCAAGTCGTTTATTAGTCAAAATGTTAGATGCAATTGTTAAAAAGGAAAGGGCGATTATACAAGAATAAAGTAAACTGCATAGTAAAGTAGGTGGCTGTAATCGGAGACTAAACGAATATCCGATGATATCCGATGATATTCGTACGAAGAATCGCCGAATAAGACGTTTTTTATACGGTGAAATTTTTTATAAAGCTGTTATGCTTTTAAAGTTACGCGGTCACTGAAGAGCTCTCCATGAAATATCAACAATTAGATAACATTGAAAGTGGTTGGAAATGGGCGTATCTGGTAAAAAAACACCGTGAAGGTGAAAAAATTACCTGCTATATCGAGCAAAGTGCTGCCGATGAAGCCGTAGCGCAATTACTAAAGCTGGAAAATCAACCCGTGAAAGTGCGGGCATGGATTGACCAGCATATCAACGCAGCCCTGTGTGACCGTCTGAAGCAGACTATCCGAGCCAGGCGCAAACGCCACTTCAACGCTGAACAGCAGCACACTCGTAAAAAATCTGTCGATTTAGAGTTTTTGGCATGGCAGCGATTGTCGGCATTGGCCCGAAACCGTCAGATGACACTCTCAGAAACACTGGCTCAGTTGATTGAAGATGCCGAACTGAAAGAAAAATATGCGGCCAATATGTTATCTCTCAAGCAAAATCTAAAAGACATTCTTGGTAAATAAGACCACACCTTTAAGAGCCTATTCGAAATCTCTTGTGCTCGCTGATACTTCGTCGAGAATGTGCTCAAAATCCCTATTTACTGCCTTTGACGCCACCACTCCGCAATATAATAGCGGTTGCAACCGAAACATTGAGACTATCGACTGAACCGGTACCAGCGATAGTGACGTTAATATCACCTTGTTGCCAGATATTTTCTGTCAAACCATGACTTTCCTGCCCGAGTAGCAGTAGCATTTTGTCAGGTAATATGGTTTTTGCCAGGCTTTCCCCTTTATGACTGGAGGTAGTCACTATGCTGTAACCCGCTTTGCGAAAAGCCTCCAACGCCAGTAGAAAATCATCCGTTTCGATGGCCTTAATGTGTTCCGCTCCCCTTCAGCAGTACGTACTGCTGCTCCAGATTCTAGCAGTGCTGAATTCGGTAACAACAGTGCATTAACACCAAAATGCGCGCAGCTACGCATAATTCCGCCAAGATTATGAGGATTGCTTACATTTTCTAATGCCAATACGCAATTTTTTTCAGCTGCTTGCTGCAAATACGCTTCTACACTCAGTCCCTGACGTTTTTTAATTAAAAAACAGATACCACCATGATGCTCGGTACCCGAAACGTTGCTCAATTCTTCTGCATCAACAACACGATAGGCTTTGTGATTGGCGGCCATCCATTTCAGCGTTTTCCGGAAACGTGGTGTTACTGATTGCAGCAGTCAGGCACGTACGATGGCATCTTTACGATGGTGAAACAATGCCTGGCACGCGTTTTCACCATAGACACGTGTTTCTTCAGTTCGTTGGCGGCGTAACTGCTCGGGATCAATTTGACTGTGACCACTGATACCTAGGTGATCCACTTCTGACTCTGCTAACCGCGCCCGAGATACCCTTTTCCATGGTGAAGGGGCAGGGCTAAGCTCTTTTGGAGATGTCGGGTGGCGCGGCTTATCCTGTTGTGCCAATCTGCTACGGTGCTTTTTGTTCATTATCTTTCTCCAGCAACGCATAGAGCGTGCCGATTAATCAACCCATCCAATGAGCAAGCCATTGAATGCCGAATGCTCCCGGGGCTAATATACCGAAAGCCCAAATAAGGGCAGAGGTAACATTAGCAAACTGAAAATGACCCTGTGGCATGGCACAAACACCAGCAACCAATGGAACAACAGCACGTAAAGGACCAAAAAAACGTCCTATAAATGCACCAAAAATGCCCCAGCGTTCAAAAAATGCATGTCCACGTTCTAACAAGTGTGGATTACGTGACAATGGCCATAGAGTATTGACACGATCTTTATAGTGAAAGCCAATCCAATAGGAAAGCCAGTCACCAAAAAATGCGCCAGTGGCAGCGGCAACCCATATTGGCCAGAAAGAAATACCACTTTCGCCAATTAAAGCACCGAATCCCAGTAAAATAATCGTTGCAGGCAGAAGTAAAGAGAGAAAAGCCAAGGATTCACCGAATGCAAGGAAAAAGACCAGAGGAATTGCCCAAACTTCGTGCGCGCGGGCAAAATCTGTAATGTAAGTAACAATATCGTTCAGGATCACAGTGTTTCCTGTCAATGGTTAATTAAAGATAACATGCTTGGTCGCAGTGTACACACGAGTATATGAGGATTGCGAGCACCATGTAACGCAGAATTTGCAGCATGCATCAGGTTTTGCAAGAAGTCTATTATCGTAATCAAAAGACTTGATGAACGCCGCCCGAAACAATTATCGATATGCTGGCAAAAATATCAAAGTAAATTATTCTGTATATGAATTATAAAATCATTGGCATTCATAAACCCGTTGATCCGTGAACCCACTATTTCACGCCCTTGTTTATCAAAAAAAAGGATAGTGGGCAGTCCTAGCACGTGCAGTTTTTTTAGCATTGCGGCCTGTTCGTGACTGTTACTGGTAATATCTGCCTGTAATAGCACAGTGTTCGCCAGTCGTTGGTGCACATCAGGATCGCTAAAAGTATATTTTTCAAACTGTTTACAAGTGATACACCAATCGGCATATAAATCTAACATCACTCTCCGCCCTTTTGCCTGCTCGAGTGCATTATACAACTGTGACAGATTTTCAACCTTTTGAAAATTTAGATGATTACCCGTCGCTTGTTGCTGTGGATCTGTAGTAAATACCCAATCCTGTAACGGGCGAGCGACAATTAACAGCACGGTCAATAGCAACAATTGTAATACACGACCCCAACCGCGAGCGATTGTTAGACTCAACGTGAACGCCCAGCCAAAGAAAGCGATGGCGAGTAAGCTCCACAGACGTATTCCCCAGTGGGCGTCCAATACCCGCTCAAGTAGCAGCACAGGGAGCGCTAAAATGACAAAGCCGCAGGCCTCTTTAACGTACTGCATCCAACGTCCATTGCGTGGCAATAGCCGGTTGCCAAACAATGTCACTATAATCAAAGGGATCCCCATTCCTATTGCATACAGGTATAGGATCCCTCCCCCCGCAAGTACATTGCCACTTTGCGCGATATACAACAACATGGCACTGAGAGGAGCGGTGGTACAGGGGGAACAGATCAATCCGGCCAACATACCCATGATAAAAACACCCGCCAGCGAACCGCCTTTTTGATGGTTACTCCATGTCACCAAGCGAGTTTGCAGAGCAGAGGGAAGATGAAGTGAGTAGCACCCGAACATTGATAATGAGAGTAAAATAAACAGCACCGACAAGCTAAAAAGCACATAAGGATGCTGTAGGGCTGCCTGAAATTGCAGCCCTGCAGCAGCGACTATGAGTCCTAATAGCGTGTAGGTCAGCGCCATACCCTGCACGTAGAGTGCCGCCAATAATAAAATTTGTCGCTGACTCTGCTGTTTTTCGCCTCCGAGAATAATCGCTGAAATTAAGGGATACATCGGCAATACACAAGGGGTAAAGGCAATGCCGATCCCGATCAGTAACGCCCAAAACGGAGAAAAGGGAAGGGCAGTAGGTGATGTTATTGCGGCAATCGCCGGCATATCTTCAATTCTGTTAGCCGATGGGGTGTCAGTCGATGGTTTTAGTTTGTGGATGGCATTGAGTGGAATAATGCGAGTTTCTGGTGGATAACAAAACCCAGCGTCGGCACAGCCCTGATAAGTCACACTGATACTGGATACATCCGTCGCCTGTGTTAACGGAATTTTCAATATCAGTTGTTGTTTAAAAATTGTTGTTACACCATAAAATTCATCCTGATGAGCGAGACCTTCAGGTATGACGAATGCCCCCAGTTTAACCTGTTGCGGCACAATTTTTAGCTGCTGACGGTACAGATAATAGCCGGGACGAATATGCCAACTCAGGTCTAACTGGTCATTTTTCTGCCTGAAATCAAAGGTGAAGGCCTGATCGACAGTCATAAACTGACTCTGTTCATTGATCAGCGGTTTGAAAGGCGAAGCCTTGGCATGTGGTGCCAGTAGTAACAGGCTATACAGTAGCAAAATCCATTTAAGGTAAGGTTGTGTCATAACAAATCATCTTTAATCTTCATAAAAAGGCACGTAGCCTAGAACCTGTTCTAAATCTATTACGTTCACTGACATTTCGTGAAAAATCGGCTCAAAATGTCCAGATTTTTAGAAAGCCGATCTAACGTGCCTTTAAGCATTAATAAGCAGTCATTTTACTGCTTATTTTCATCGTTATAACGTTTTGCTTTTATAGACTGGGTTCATCAGGTTCTTGATAGAGAAAATATCATCAAGTTGTTCCTCAGTCAGTAATGCCAGATCCAACACCACCTCCCGTACACTCTTACCCGTTTCAGCACACATCTTACCCACCTTGTCACCATTATGATGACCAATGAATGGGTTGAGATAAGTAACAATACCGATTGAATTAAATACGTAGTGTTCGCAGATTTCTTTATTGGCGGTGATACCGTTAACGCATTTACTCAACAGGTTGTAGCACGCATTAGTAAGAATATGGATCGATTCAAACATGGCTTGACCAATGACCGGTTCCATGACATTTAATTGCAGCTGACCCGCTTCAGCCGCCATGGTCACACACATATCATTACCAATCACTTTAAAGCAAACCTGATTAACCACTTCAGGTATCACCGGATTCACTTTAGCAGGCATAATCGAAGAACCGGCCTGTAGTTCTGGCAAATTAATTTCGTTCAGGCCAGTGCGAGGACCTGATGACAGCAGACGTAAATCATTGCAGATTTTTGACAACTTAACAGCTAAACGTTTCAGCGCACTATGCACCATGACATAGGCGCCACAATCGGAGGTGGCTTCAATCAAGTTTTCCGCCGTGATACAAGGCAACTTACTCACTTCACAAAGCTTTTTTACCACTAGTTGTTGATACCCTTCAGGTGTATTCAAACCCGTACCGATAGCGGTCGCACCCAGGTTCACTTCTAACAAAAATTCAGCGGTACGATGCAAGTTTTTGCTTTCTTCTTTTAGTAATACCTGAAAAGCACCAAATTCTTGACCCAATGTCATGGGTACAGCGTCTTGCAATTGTGTACGCCCCATTTTCAGAATAGGCGTGAATTCTTGCGACTTCATACCAAAGCCTTTACTTAACAGGTCGATAGCATCGATCAACTTCATAATAGAGTTATAAACTGCAATACGAAACCCTGTTGGATAAGCATCATTAGTTGACTGAGACATGTTTACATGATCGTTAGGGCTAAGATGTTCATATTCGCCTTTTTTCTTCCCCATCAATTCCAGTCCAATATTTGCCAAAACTTCATTAGTATTCATGTTTAACGAAGTACCCGCTCCCCCTGAAAGACATCAACCTGGAACTGATCCATACATTTGTTCTCGTCCAATACCTCGTCACAAGCGTTAATAATGATCGATGCAATGTTGGACGGGAGGGTATGTAACTCCTTATTAGCCATTGCCGCCGCTTTTTTTACCATCACCATGCCACGAATAAACTCAGGCACATCATTGATTGTACTGTTGCTTATCTTAAAATTTTCAATCGCACGTAGAGTATGAATACCGTAGTACGCCTCTATGGGAACTTTTCTTTTACCTAATAGATCTTCTTCGAAACGAAACTCTTCTACGGGACAAGTGTGATTTGACATGAGAACCTTCTCTTGTGTGCTGTCTAATTTTCTGTGTATCAGTTAATTTTAGCCGTCATGCACAATAAATGCGCAGAGATGAATTGCTTAATTTATTGTTGGCATGATCATATGCTGCCTAGTAATAAATACGTTGAACTTAGATCACTATTATCGCGGTAATTAATTAGGATGATCTAATATTTGTGATTTTCTTCACAGTTAACTCAACCATTGACATAAAAAGAACGACCTTATCTTGAAAAATATTAAAGACGCCTCCACGTTACAGAAATTAACCTGAAGCAAGCCTCCAGTGTTTAGAGTATTTAGCTGTTTGCATTAGCATTTAGCTTGCTGGTGAGTGCTGAGTCGATTGCAGTTTCATAAGGAGAGTACGGTGCGTTGGTTACCGTTCATGTTAATATTTTCATTAGCTTATATAGAGATTTCTTTGTTTATCAAAGTCGCGGCAGCTTTGGGTGTGGCCATCACTCTGCTGCTGGTGATTTTTACCTCTTGCGTGGGTATTTCGTTGGTATGGAATCAGGGGGTAAAAACGTTGATACAGATGCAGCAAAAATTGGCAAAAGGTGAAAGTCCTGCTCAGGAAATGGTAAAAAGTGTTTCGTTGGTATTAGCCGGATTTTTACTGCTGATCCCGGGATTTTTTACCGATTTTCTTGGGTTGTTGCTGTTGTTACCACGGGTGCAAAAATTACTAACACTGAAATTAATGCCTTATTTTAACCTTTCCCGCTCTGGCACGGCGAATACATCGGGTAGCGGCAATATTTTTGACGGAGAATATCAATGCAAAGAGGATGACAGTGACAAAATAGAAGACCAAAAAAACAAAGACGGAGCTGACAAAAATCGCAACCCTAGAATAACAAATAAAGCCTGATCCCACTTATAAGGAGGAAGACAGAGGGCGGTAACTCCGCCAGCTACATCCCGGCACACACATCACTCGCTACGGCTGCTTCCTTCCAGACCTGACCGAATTCACGAGCTAGCATTGCGGGAGAACCAACAGAGCTACCATTGATCTGAGCGCTTATCGACTTCAGCGCGGGCGCGCATTATTAACTATGCCTTGGAAAATAGCAAGAGCTCTATGATTATAACCCGACTATTTTGTTATCCAAATCGGTGATATCAAAAAATCAGCGAAAAGATCACTAGCACAGAAGGCTTAAATGTAAAGACGCTAACCATTTGTAATCACATTATTTGTAGTCATTTGCTAAAAATTACCCCAAGTTTATCCACATAATCCCCTCATTTTGTTCACTTGCCAAAACGGCAAGAACACACTATCTTGTTATCACATCAATCCATAACCACCATATATTGTGTTTATAGACTAAGCAGTCCTTCCAACTCAGCTTTACCCCCCCCCTTCACCCGTGGAGGGCGGCGAGGTGTCAGTATTTTAAGGGTACAACAGCACATGAACCAAGGCTTACTTGTTACAAAACGTGATGGCCGTAAAGAACGCATTGATCTCGATAAAATCCATCGAGTGATCGAGTGGGCTGCAGAAGGCTTACGTAATGTCTCTGTCTCTCAAGTAGCATTACGTTCCCACATTCAATTTTATGATGGCATAAAAACCGCCGATATCCACGAAACTATTATTAAAGCTGCTGCTGATCTGATCTCCAGTGACGCACCGGATTACCAATATTTAGCCGCTCGCCTGGCGATTTTTCATCTGCGCAAAAAAGCCTATGGTCAATTTGAACCACCGTCGCTTTTTGACCATGTGTCAAAAATGGTTCAAATGAATAAATATGATCAACATCTATTGATAGATTACACCCCAGAAGAATTCGCCCAGATGGATACCTTTCTTGATCATTGGCGTGATCTCAATTTCTCCTATGCTGCGGTAAAACAGCTAGAAGGCAAATACTTGGTACAAAATCGAGTCAGTGGTGAAATCTACGAAAGCGCCCAATTTTTATATCTTCTTGTTGCTGCTTGCCTATTCTCCCGCTATCCACGAGGAACCCGCCTCGATTATGTTAGACGTTTTTACGATGCGATATCCACTTTTAAGATCTCGTTGCCGACACCCATTATGTCCGGTGTACGCACTCCCACGCGTCAATTCAGTTCATGCGTATTGATCGAATGTGGTGATAGTTTGGATTCAATTAATGCCTCGGCCAGCGCCATTGTAAAATATGTTTCGCAGCGTGCCGGCATTGGTATCAACGCGGGTCGTATCCGCGCACTGGGAAGCCCTATTCGCGGAGGTGAAGCTTTCCATACCGGTTGTATTCCATTCTATAAATATTTTCAGACCGCCGTTAAATCCTGCTCGCAAGGTGGGGTACGCGGGGGGCTGCCACACTGTTTTATCCATTATGGCATTGGGAAGTAGAAAGCCTGCTGGTGCTAAAAAATAATCGTGGTGTTGAAGGCAATCGGGTGCGCCATATGGATTACGCGGTACAGATCAACAAATTACTGTATCAACGCCTGTTAGAAGATAGAGATATCACCCTGTTTAGTCCCTCCGATGTGCCAGGGTTATACGATGCTTTCTTTGCGGATCAATATGAGTTCGAACGGTTGTATTTATACTACGAGCAAGATAAAAACCTTCGTCAGCAACGAATAAGAGCCGTTGACTTATTCTCTTCGATGATGCAAGAACGTGCTTCTACCGGCCGTATTTATATTCAGAATGTTGATCACTGTAATACACACAGCCCATTTGATCCCAAAGTAGCACCAATACGCCAATCTAACTTGTGTTTGGAAATCGCATTGCCCACTAAACCGCTAAATGATATCAGTGACGAAAAAGGTGAAATTGCCCTCTGTACACTGTCTGCTTTTAATTTGGGTGCGATTGATCATCTCGATGAATTGAAAGATTTGGCGACATTAACAGTACGTGCGCTCGATGCCCTACTCGATTATCAGGATTACCCGATTGCAGCAGCGCGTAATGGCTCGATGGGGCGTCGTACTTTGGGTGTTGGCGTGATCAATTTCGCTTATTATTTGGCGAAAAACGGTCTGGGCTATTCCAGTACTGATCCCGATCACAGTGCTAACAACCTGACGCATCGTACTTTCGAGGCTATTCAATACTATCTGTTGCAAGCGTCGAATGAGTTAGCGAAGGAAAAGGGTGCTTGCCAATGGTTTGCGCAAACCACTTATGCGCAAGGTCTGTTACCGATCGATACCTATAAAAAAGAATTAGACAAAATCTGTAATGAACCACTGCATCTTGATTGGGAGAGCTTACGCCAGAGTATTAAACAGTTTGGGCTACGTAATTCAACCCTTTCCGCACTTATGCCTTCAGAAACATCATCACAGATTTCTAATGCGACTAACGGCATTGAACCACCACGTGGTTACGTCAGTATAAAAGCGTCGAAAGACGGTATTTTGCGTCAGGTGGTACCGGAATATGAGCGACTAAAAGACAATTATCAGTTGTTATGGGATATACCGAATAATGAAGGTTATCTGCAACTGGTTGGTTTGATGCAGAAATTCGTTGATCAGTCTATTTCGGCAAATACCAACTACGATCCCACTCGTTTCCCCAACAATAAAGTACCCATGAAGCAATTGCTGAAAGATTTGCTTACTGCTTATAAATTGGGCATTAAAACGCTCTATTATCACAATACACGTGATGGGGCGGATGATGCTCAAGGAGATATGACAAGCAATCAAGTTGTTGATAACGACTGCGAAAGCGGTGCCTGTAAGATTTAATTGTCAGAGGAAGTTATGGCCTATACCACATTTTCGCAAAAGAAAAATGATCAATTAAAAGAGCCGATGTTTTTGGGTCAGTCAGTTAACGTGGCACGCTTTGATCAACAAAAATACGCCATTTTTGAACAACTTATTGAAAAACAACTTTCTTTTTTTTGGCGCCCAGAAGAAATTGATGTTGCTCGTGATAATATCGATTACCAAGGTTTGCCAGAACACGAAAAACACCTTTTTATTAGCAATTTAAAGTATCAAACCTTGCTTGATTCCATTCAGGGCCGTAGCCCCAATATCGCGTTATTACCGCTGATTTCGATTCCTGAATTAGAAACTTGGGTAGAAACCTGGTCATTTTCAGAAACAATTCATTCCAGATCCTATACCCATATCATCCGTAATATTGTTAACGAGCCTTCATCCATATTCGATGATATTGTCACTAATAAAGAGATTCTGAAACGCGCAAAAGATATCTCTGCTTATTACGATGATTTGATAGAGATGACCAGTTATTACCATTTGCTGGGTGAAGGAACCCATCAGGTTAACGGTGTCACTATAAAGGTGGATCGGCGTGCGTTGAAAAAGAAGCTTTATTTGTGTCTGATGAGCGTCAATGCATTGGAAGGTATCCGTTTTTATGTCAGTTTTGCCTGCTCTTTCGCCTTTGCAGAACGAAAATTAATGGAAGGCAATGCCAAAATTATTAAGTTGATTGCTCGTGATGAAGCACTCCATCTGACTGGGACACAACACATCCTTCATTTAATGCAAGGGGGTAAAGATGACCCCGAAATGGCAGAAATTGCCAAAGAATGCAAAGACGATTGCTATAAATTATTTGTTAAGGCAGCTGAACAAGAGAAAGAATGGGCGGAATACCTCTTCCGCGATGGCTCCATGATTGGCCTCAATAAAGATATTCTCTGCCAGTATATCGAATATATCACCAATATTCGTATGAAGGCTGTAGGGTTAGAGGCTCCCTTTTCAAACCGCAACGATCCGCTCCCGTGGATCAAGCCTTGGCTCTCTTCTGACAATGTACAGGTGGCACCACAAGAAGTTGAGGTGAGTTCTTATTTGGTGGGCCAAATTGATGCTGAGGTCAATGCCGATGACTTACGCGGTTTTGAACTGTGATCTCATGGCAAACTCTACCATTAACTTACATCAGAGTGGATCACAGCTTGATTACCCTGTTGACAGCAACAATTTGCTAGAAGCGCTGGAACAACATCAAATAGCAGTCGAGTATCAATGTCGCTCGGGTTATTGTGGTACATGCCGTCTGGTATTGCTAAAAGGCGAAGTTGACTATTTAACACAACCCCTGGCCCTTATTCAGGAAGGTGAAATATTGCCCTGCTGCTGTAAACCACGGGGAGATATTGCAATTGAGATTTAATGTAACCCGCTGATGGATCCTTCTGTGTCATTACCGTTTTCATTTTTTTATGTTTAAGGCAACGTTCAGTTGCCTTGGGATAAAATACGTGCTCTAAGCACAAGATACCCATAGTTAACACATGAATAAAATTAGATAGGCAAATTAAATAATTATTCTTTGTTATAAAAGTATTACATTTGAAATTATATATGTAATAAAATTAACATGTATCTTTATGGCTTTAGATAAATTATATTGTTACTGACATAATAATAATATTTTTAAAACATTAACAACCAATATATAATAGGATAAATTTGTATAGCTGATTGAGCAGGATATATTTAAAATATACAGAAATTTATCTTTTTTTTGCGTATCTTTTGAGGAGTAATTAATGATGTCTAATAAAGAGCCTTGTCGTATAGCAGAACCATTTCGCATTAAAATGGTTGAAAACATACGTAAGATTAACAGAGAAGAACGTGAAAAAGCGTTAGCAGCCGCTTATTATAATACTCAAAAATTAAACAGTGAAGAAATCTATATTGATTTGTTAACCGATTCTGGAGTCTGTGCTATGAGTGACACTCAATAGGCAGGACTGATTACAGGTGATGAATCTTATGCGGGCTCACGCAGTTATACACGGTTGTGTGAACAAGTAAAAAATTAATTAATTACCCTTATACCATTCCAGTACATCAGGGTCGTGGTGCTGAACAAATATTGTTTCCATGTTTAGTTAAAAAAAGTAAAAATAAAACACAATCTGACGTATATAAACCAACTTTTATTTCTAATTTTCATTTTAATACCACTGCTGAACACATTGAATCAAATGAAGAAAAGGCTATTAATGACAGATAACATAGAACCAATTCAAAATAAACCAATACAGGATACAGAAGCTAACTCATCAATAGAGGATTGTAATCTAGAAAGAAAGCCTCAATTAGCATTATTACGCTTAGCCATTCCACGAAGAATGTACACTAACGATCATATGGACTATGTTGCTGATGTTATAATCAATTTAAAAGAGATAAAAAATAACATTAAAGGGCTCAAAATTACTAATAGTCCAACTCAATTTCGCTTTTTCTTCGCAGAATTAAAACCTATAGAGTAATTCAATGACCGAAACAAAATACTTTATGAAGAAATGGAAGCTATTTTTTATCAATGATTTAACGAAAATAAACTGGCTTTTTTTATCCCGAACTCTACGGAGAGGGTTATTCACCTAGAGGGTAGAGTTGTTACGGTCAACATAATTGGCAGTCCAAAGTGCGCACTATATTGATTACGATAAAAACAATCTCTAAAAAGGTGTGTGGCTTGAGTTTTACTGTGAAGCTAAACAATTAAATGGTCTTGAGCGTTGCCAGTGCCGTAGAACACGAATTCAAGAACCATATTATTTGTGCTCTTCTAGTCTAGGTAAGGTTTGTTGATATCGACCGGCAAACTAAACGGACTCTCTATCAAGTTAAATTTGGCTTGCTCGACCATCTTCTTTGTCAGCAATTGAAAAATCCATCTCAGGGAATGACGCTTGCGTAACTCATCGATAAGGTTAAATAGCTTCTTCATCTTGTTCACCAGTACGGATGCGTACTACTTTTTCTATAGCGAAAACAAAAATTTTGCCGTCACCAATTTTGCCAGTCTGAGCAGTTTGCATAATAGTGGCAACGCAAGTTTCAGCGATGTCATCTGTCACCACAATTTCGATTTTTACCTTGGGTAAAAAATCGACCATATATTCAGCACCTCGATACAACTCAGTATGCCCTTTTTGGCGCCCGAAACCCTTTACTTCTGTCACTGTCATACCGGTGATGCCCACATCAGCTAAGGCTTCACGGACATCATCGAGTTTGAACGGCTTAATAATTGCGTCAATTTTTTTCATGGTTAATGTCAGGACTCCCAGTTTTTACGACCAAAACCACAGGTGATCGGATAACGTCGATCTTTACCAAAATCACGGCTGGTAATACGAGGGCCGATAGCGGATTGACGTCGTTTGTGTTCGTTGATATCGACCAATCGGATCACGTTACGTACCGTCGCTTCGTCATAACGGCCTGTGACATCACACGCGATCAAATCGGCAACAGACTCATCTCGCTCGATATAGCCTTCAAGAATGCCATCCAAAATATCGTAAGGGGGTAATTTGTCCTGGTCGAGCTGCTTAGGTGCCAACTCCGCCGAAGGAGGACGATCAATGACTTCCTGTGGGATCACTTTCATTACGCTAAGAGAATTACGGTATTCAGCTAATTTGAATACCAAAGTTTTCGGTACATCTTTCAGTACATCAAAACCGCCAGCCATATCACCATACAAGGTGGAATAACCGACAGCGAGTTCACTTTTATTACCGGTTGTCAATACAATACTACCGAATTTATTGGATAACGCCATCAACAACATGCCACGGCAACGCGCCTGTAAATTTTCTTCTGTAGTATCCACCGGTTTGTCTGCAAATAGCGGGGCTAATTGTGCCATAAAAGCATTGAACATTGGCTCGATGGAAAGTACATCAAATTTAATGCCTTGTGTTTCAGCCTGCTGTTGCGCACATCTTATGCTTAATTCTGACGTGTGGCGAGATGGCATCATCACGGCATGAACCTTTTCTTTACCCAACGCATCAACAGCAATGGCCAAGGTCAGCGCCGAATCTATACCACCAGATAAGCCAAGTAATGCGCCTTTAAAGCCATTTTTGCTGACATAATCACTGACTGCCATTACCAATGCTTGATATTCCCCGGCAAAGGGCTCGGTTGCACAGCCTACCGCGGGTTTCTGCATCGGTATGATATCCAGATCTTTTAGTTGACATAGGGTAGTTTGCTCAGCAAAGGCAGCGAGGTGGTGTGTAATTTGACCTTGTGCATCAAATACTTTCGAACAGCCATCAAAAATGAGATCATCTTGTCCCCCACCTGGTTGAGATAGACCAATGGCAATTTAGTACGCTGACAATGACCGACCAGTAGTTGATTGCGAATATAAGGTTTTTCACGGTGATAAGGGGAGGCGTTGATCGACAACAGTATTTCTGCACCTGCTGCTTTCACCGCATCCACTGGCGCAGGAGACCAAATATCTTCACAAATTAGCATCCCCAAGCGATAACCTTTTAGCTCAATGACACAACTTTGGCTACCTGGCGTAAAATAGCGTTTTTCATCAAAAACACCATGATTTGGCAGTGATTGCTTAAAATAACGATCAAGTAATTTCCCTGCTGAGAATACCGATAACGCATTGTATAATTTTTCGCCTTCACGCCATGGATGTCCTACCATAATGGCAATCTGCAAAGAAGCCTGCTGTAATAGTGGTAACTGATCGACACAACGCTGATAAAAATCGCTTCGTAATAAAAGGTCTTCTGGTGGATAACCACACAATGCCAGTTCAGAGAACATGACTAAATCAGCTTTTCCCTGTTGTTGAGTCACGATTTGCAACATACGCTCAGTGTTACCTTCAATATCACCAACCAACCAGTTAAGCTGGGCTAATACAATAGACAGTGATTTGCTCATATCGATTCCGATCCCTTCATGCGATAATTGTTAATAAACGTTATTCTTTAAAATCGTTGCTGTCTAGTTGATGACGTGCCAGAAATTTGTAAAACTCAGTACGGTTGCGTCCAGCCATATGTGCCGCCTGAGCCACGTTACCTTTGGTAATCTGTAAAAGCTTACGTAAATAATTCAATTCGAATTGATTACGTGCTTCAACGAAAGTAGGTAAAACGGTATTTTCCCCCGCCAACGCCTGTTCGACTAAAGCTTCATTGATAACCGGAGCCGATGTCAGCGCGACACATTGTTCAATTACATTCACCAACTGGCGCACATTACCCGGCCAGCGGGCGCTCATCAGCCGTTTCATGGCATCAGTCGAGAAATTACACACAAAAGGTTTATGCCGCTTGGCCGCCTGACGTAACAGATGATTAGCCAACAATGGAATGTCTTCCGATCGTTCGTTTAATGCCGGTAGATTCAAATTAACAACGTTTAAACGATAGTAGAGATCTTCACGAAATGTATTTCTGAGCATGGCTTTCGGTAGATCACAATGGGTCGCAGAAATAATGCGTACATTAATATCAATATCCTTATTGCTGCCTAGTGGGCGAACTTTACGTTCCTGTAACACACGTAATAATTTAACTTGCAAGGATAAGGGCATATCGCCGATCTCATCGAGGAACAAAGTTCCGCCTTGTGCGGCTTGAAATAAACCTTCACGGTGGCTCATGGCACCCGTAAAAGCCCCTTTGGCATGACCAAATAATTCCGATTCCAGTAATTGTTCTGGCAATGCGCCACAGTTGATGGCGATAAAGGCTTTTTTAGCGCGTGGGCTAGCAGCATGAATGGCTTGCGCCAACACTTCTTTGCCACTACCACTTGAACCATTGATCAAAACACTGACATCTGATTGTGCCACCATTCGCGCCTGTTCCAGCAAACGTAACATTAATGGGCTGCGAGTGACGATATTTTCACGCCATGTTTCCTCACCCAGTGGATGCGACAACTCAAGTGCGGCATTAATCGCCTTGTATAAGGCGTCACGATCGACCGGTTTGGTAAGAAAACTAAATACCCCTTGCTGAGTCGCCGCCACTGCATCAGGAATAGAGCCATGAGCTGTCAAAATAATGACCGGCATTCCTGGCTGGAATTTTTGCACTTCAGCGAAGAGTGCCATGCCGTCCATCTCGTCCATCCGTAAATCACTGATAACCAGATCAACTCGCTCTCGTATCAATAAACGCAAAGCCTCTTGACCATTTTCCGCTGTTGCGACCTGAAATCCTTCACTTCTTAAGCGCATACCTAGCAGTTTTAACAGGCTGGGATCATCATCGACCAGCAGTAATTTGGCTGTTTTACATGCTGTCATCCGATTGGTGCTCCTTATTGAGGACAGGTAGTGTTGTGGGATCTGTTGTAGGTGTTGTTTGAGTGGATGGTTTTGTTTCTACCCGTAAGGTATTCTGCAACTGTTTTCGGGAAGAAAGCTGGCGTTCAATATCTGTCAAATTCTCCAGTTTATTTTTGGTATTCTGCAGGTTGTACTTAAGCTGTGCCAGATTTTCACGGAGACGATCAATCTGGTTATCTGATTCGTTTTGCAAACGTTGATAACGGATCCGTGCTTCCGCTAAAGCGATCTGTAACATTTGCCGTTTATGCCATAGCTGGACTAACTGACGGACGGTGTTAGGGATCAATGGGCTGTAATCTTGTAGCTGTTCAACAATTTTTCTCCGTTCGTCTAATGCAGGATCGGCGTTAGCAATCAAAATGCCTTGTTTAAACGCGGTTGACCAAGAAATATTCGATAAATTGTTCGCTAGACTACGTGCTTGTATTGATCTTAGAGGTTCGGCACAATCCATTGCCTGTAACCAAAATGATGGATTTTTCAGCGTTTTTTTATCATCGAGACTCCATAGCATATCGCATTGAGAGACATGTTCATCGATAATCTTATTTTCTGAGGTATCCGATTCGGTTTGGGAAGTACTGCCATCGACAATGTGGCCCGTACATCCATTCAACAAAAGCGGGATCAGTAATAAACGTAACGCAAATGCAGTTTTTTTCAAAAAGCGGTTAGCAAACCATCTGTACATTATCTTATGTTACTCTTAGTTTATATTCTCAGCTTAATTTTCAGAGCGCAATGGCAATTCAATACGGAAACAGACTGCTGCATAATCCACTGTGACCAGTTGCAGACTGCCTTGCATACGTTTGATGCAATCTTGAGCGATACTCAGGCCTAGCCCACTTCCCTTAACTGCTCCTTTACGTTGATGACTTCCCTGAAAAAAAGGTTCAAATATCATGGTTTTTTCTGTTAGAGGAATGGCATCGCCACTGTTAGCAACATCAATTTGTATACGATTACCTAATTTCCGGCTGCATAGCCAAATATCACCGGATCCTTCACCGTAGTGCACTGCATTGGAATAGAGATTATCAAGCACACGTATTAACAGTGTCGGTTCTGCCCAACAACTCTCAGTTTGTAGATCCACTTGGGTACGGATCATTTTCGCGCGCGCAGGAAGACTGTGGGCAGCGATCACTCTATCCATTATCGTTGTTAGCTGAATATTCTCATGTTTTCCCGAGCCATCCGCCCATTTACGATTATAATCTAAAAGTTGTTCGATGAGTTGCTGTAAATGGCTGCTGCTGTTATCTAAAATCGCCACTATTTCTTTTTGATCCTGAGTCAATGACCCCGCGACTTCATCTGCCAGCAACGCTGTTCCTTCACGCATACTCGCTAGGGAGTTTTTAGTTCGTGTGAAATATGTCGCAGGAATTCATGTCGTTGCGATTCCAGCCAGGCTAAGCGTTCACTTAACCAAAGGATGCGTTGTGCCAATGAACGTAGTTCACTGGGTCCGGTAAATAACCGTGTATTTTCCAATGAACGTCCCTCCCCAAGGTAATTAATCATCCTCTCTATTCCCTTAACGGGATCAATAATCATACGAGTAAACAGTATGACTAACATCACACTGAGCAAAAACAGCAACAGCGACTGCCAGCCAAAAAACTTTCCGCGTGCGGCGATATCTTGTTGTAATTTCTGGCCACGTGCGAAAATGACGTCACGAGTAGCTTGCCCCATTTCAGCATTAGCATGGGAAAATTTTTCTAATTGTATCGATGCTTGAGGCAAAGGTTCACTGTGTTGACAGTGTATTTCAGTTAGCTGGTCGAATAATTCACGTAGAGTCTGATAATAACGGGTATCGGGTAAAATAGTTGCGTGGGTATTTAGCATCTGATCATACTGCTTACGTTGACTCTGATAGAGTGTCGCGAGGGTTACATCATCTAGTACGCAGTATTGACGATAGCTACGCTCCATTTCGAGGGCGATACTGGTCATTGCTTCACTACGTCGGGCATCTGCTAGCACTGTGTGGTTAATATCCGCTGCCTGGCTACTAAGATGATCCAAGCTTTGGTAGGCTTGATACGCCAACACCAGTAAAGGCAGTAGCACTAACAAGAATGCCATCAAGACTAACTGGCGTAACGAACGTGGAAATAAGCGCACTTTTTTTAACAAAATCATCTGATTAGCTACCGATGTTACCCTGTCCTTAAATTTTGAGTCCCATACATCAGGGTGGAAAGACCTTTTGCGACCTCTTGAGCCTATTCGAAATCTCTTGTGCTCGCCGTATTTTGGTCAAGTAATTCGTCAAAAACGTGCTCAAATGCTCATTTACTCTCTTTTGTTGTACACTTAGAGAATAGACTGCGTTTTTTCGCCCGTTTTTTCCTCTTTCGAGCATAGCGAAAAAGATTTGAAACAGACTCTTAGAGCCTATTCCAAATCCATCAGGGCTTCTGAGTGTACACAAGACTTCTTGCCGAGTACATGAAGATTACCGGTGTCGAGTCGCCTGGCTGACAGTGCTATAAACGACAAAATCATCAAAAATTTTTGTGAATTGCAGATATAATTTTCTTATTTTTATGCAATAAAAACCTAATTATTTTAATAAGATAACTTAATTTGATAATATTTGTTACAGCAAACGTATCATCGGGCAATAAAATAAGTTATATAGTCCCCCTGATAGTTTGTTATATTTTTACTGTTTTCTTACATTATTTGAATGGGTGTCTTGAGGTGGTTATGAAAAAAGTAACATGTTTTTCAGCTGTGGCAGCGTTGGTTTTTACGGTAGTCGCAGGTAGTGCGCTCGCTAATCAAACTACGGTTTCTGGTGGTTATGCTCAAAGTGATTACCAAGGGGTGGTAAACAAAGCCAAGGGTTTGAATTTGAAACTCTACCAGGAATGGGATGATTCTCCATTGGGTGCCATCGGTTCTTTCACTCATACTGAAAAGAGCGGCTTTGGTGGTGCACCAGGTTACAACAAGATGCAATATAACTCGATTGCCGTAGGTCCTGCTTACCGTATTAGCGACTGGGCCAGTGTTTATGGCCTGCTTGGCGTTGGTCACGGGCGTTTCTCTAATAATTCTCTGAAGGATGGTAATGACAAGCGCAGTAACAGCGATTACGGTGTTACTTACGGTGCTGGTTTACAATTCAACCCAATGCAAAATGTTGCTCTGGATTTCTCTTACGAGAAAAGCCGTATCCGAAGTGTTGATATCGGTACTTTTGTTGTTGGCGCAGGCTATACCTTTTAATAGGATAATATCGTTTTAATGGCTGTTGATAGCTTTGTATTGTTATTGGTATCAGGCTTCTTGTGAAATTCCTAACAAAAAATCCGCCGTTTGGCGGATTTTTAATGGGGATTGTGGCATAATCCGCGTAAAATAATATTCCTAATTTTTCAGTTAGTTAATCGAGAGTGGTCGCTGTGCTAAGTACTAACAATATCACCATGCAGTTTGGCAGTAAGCCATTGTTTGAAAATATTTCTGTTAAATTCTCTGGTGGCCACCGCTACGGGCTGATTGGTGCCAATGGATGTGGTAAATCTACCTTAATGAAGATCCTCGGTGGTGATTTAGTACCGAGCAATGGTAATGTTTCCCTCGATCCTAATGAACGTTTGGGTAAATTGCGTCAGGATCAATTCGCGTTTGAAAAATACAGCGTGATCGATACCGTGATTATGGGACATGGGGCACTGTGGTTAGTCAAGGCCGAGCGTGACCGCATTTACGCTTTGACTGAAATGAGCGAAGAAGATGGCTATAAAGCGGCTGATCTGGAAGCTTCCTACGGTGAAATGGATGGCTACAGTGCTGAAGCACGTGCTGGTGAGTTATTGCTTGGTGTTGGTATTCCTCTTGAGCAACATTATGGTTTGATGAGTGATGTCGCTCCTGGCTGGAAGCTTCGGGTATTGCTAGCACAGGCTTTGTTTGCTGATCCTGATATTTTGTTACTCGATGAACCCACCAATAACCTCGATATCGATACCATCCGCTGGCTGGAGCAAATATTAAACGAGCGTAACAGTACCATGATCATTATTTCTCATGATCGTCATTTTCTCAATATGGTTTGCACTCACATGGTAGATCTGGATTACGGTGAGTTACGTGTCTATCCAGGCAACTATGATGAATATATGACTGCGGCGACTCAGGCTCGTGAGCGTTTGTTGTCAGATGTCGCTAAGAAAAAAGCACAAATTTCCGAATTGCAATCTTTCGTCAGCCGTTTTAGCGCTAACGCGTCTAAATCCAAACAAGCTACCTCGCGCGCTCGTCAAATTGATAAGATCCAGTTAGATGAAGTGAAAGTTTCCAGCCGTCAAAATCCCTTTATCCGCTTTGAACAAGATAAGAAATTGTTTCGTAATGCGTTGGAGGTGCAAGAACTCAGTAAAAAATTTGGCCAGCAAAGCGTGTTCAATAACCTCGAGTTGAGGGTTGAAGTTGGCGAAAAAGTCGCTATTTTGGGCACTAACGGTATCGGTAAATCGACCTTACTGAAAACCCTGATTGGCGAGCTTACCGCTGATGCAGGTACGGTAAAATGGTCAGAGAACAGTAAAATTGGCTATTACGCACAGGATCACGCCAGTGATTTTGCGGTTGATTTGACGGTATTTGACTGGATGAGCCAGTGGAAACAAGAAAAAGATGATGAGCAGGTGGTGCGTAGTACACTCGGGCGTTTGCTGTTTAGTCAGGACGATATTAAGAAAAAAGTGAGTGTGCTGTCTGGTGGTGAAAAGGGGCGTATGCTCTTTGGTAAATTGATGATGATGAAGCCAAATATTCTGGTGATGGATGAGCCAACGAATCATTTAGATATGGAATCTATAGAAGCTGCGAATATGGCATTAGAAATGTATGAAGGCACGCTACTTTTTGTTTCTCATGACCGTGAATTTGTTAGCTCATTGGCAACGCGAGTTATTGAAATGACTCAAGATAAAATTATCGATTTTAGAGGTAACTATGAAGATTATCTGTGCAGTTAAGCGGTTAAATCCTGATCAGTATACCCATTATCTTTCATCCTCGGTGTGAGTGACGGTTGTAGTTACTGACTGGACCCGTTTTAAACTGTAGTATTAAGGAATTAGCATGCCCGTTATTACTTTTCCTGACGGTGGCCAACGTCATTATGACGACGTGGTTTCTGCTTTTGATATCGCTGGTGATATCAGCACCAGTTTAGCGAAGGCTTGTATTGCGGCTCAAGTGAACGGTCAACTCGTCGATGCCAGGGATCCCATAAAAGAAGATGCTCAACTTGCGATTATTACAGCTAAAGATGACGAAGGACTGGAGATTATCCGTCATTCTTGTGCACATTTATTGGGGCACGCTATTAAGCAACTTTGGCCTGATACCAAAATGGCGATTGGTCCAGTGATAGAACATGGTTTCTATTATGATGTTGAGTTAGAGCACCGATTGACACAAGAAGATCTGCTTCTGTTGGAAAAGCGGATGCACGATTTGGCTGCTAAAAATTATGACGTGATTAAGGAAAAAGTCAGTTGGCAACAAGCTCGTGATATTTTTTCTACACGCAGTGAAAACTATAAAGTCTTGATCCTTGATGAAAATATTGCCCCTGATAGCCATCCTGCCTTGTACCATCATCAAGAATATATTGATATGTGTCGTGGCCCCCATGTGCCAAACATGCGTTTTTGTCACCATTTTAAATTACAAAAAATCTCGGGTGCTTACTGGCGCGGCGATAGCAAAAACAAAATGCTACAACGCATTTACGGTACCGCATGGGGTGATAAAAAACAGCTCACAGCCTATCTAAAGAGGTTGGAGGAAGCGGTAAAACGTGATCACCGTAAAATCGGCACACAGCTTGATCTCTATCATGTGCAGGCAGATGCGCCCGGGATGGTCTTTTGGCATGCTGACGGTTGGACTCTTTTCCGTGAGCTGGAAAACTTTGTGCGTATCAAGCTTAAAGAGTATCAGTATCAGGAAGTGAAAGGGCCATTTATGATGGACCGCGAATTGTGGAAGAAAACGGGTCACTGGGAAAACTATGGTGAACATATGTTTACCACCTCATCGGAAAATCGTGAATACTGCATTAAACCGATGAATTGTCCCGGGCATGTACAAATTTTCAACCAAGGGAGAAAATCTTACCGTGATTTGCCCCTCCGTATGGCAGAGTTCGGCAGCTGTCACCGCAATGAGCCTTCGGGTGCATTGCATGGCTTGATGCGTGTGCGTGGTTTTACACAGGATGATGCTCATATTTTCTGTACAGCAGAGCAAGTACGTGCCGAAGTAAATAGTTGCATCAAGATGATCTATGATATGTACAGTGTTTTTGGTTTTAAGACAATTGAGGTTAAACTCTCTACTCGACCAGAAAAGCGTATCGGCAGTGATGAAATTTGGACGGCTGCTGAGGAAGATTTAGCGGCTTCGTTGGCTGAAAACGGTATCAATTTTGACTTACAGCCAGGCGAAGGGGCATTTTATGGGCCGAAAATTGAATTTACCTTGCATGATTGTTTGGAGCGTGCATGGCAGTGTGGTACCGTACAACTCGATTTTTCATTGCCGAGTCGTTTGGATGCTTTCTACATCGACGAAGATAACCAGCGAAAGGTACCTGTGATGATTCATCGGGCTATCTTAGGATCGATGGAGCGTTTCATTGGTATATTGGCTGAAGAATATGCCGGATGCTTTCCTACATGGCTTGCTCCACTGCAGGTGGTGGTAATGAATATCACCGACGGCCAGGCAGATTATGTCCAAAAGATCAGCCAAAAATTGCAAAATGTAGGCATTCGGGCAAAAGTAGACTTGAGAAACGAGAAGATTGGCTTTAAAATCCGCGAGCATGTGTTGCGTCGGGTTCCTTACCTGTTTGTTTGTGGCGATAAAGAAGTCGAATCGGGTAGGGTTTCGGTTCGTACGCTTGGTATACGTACCCGTAGTGGTGCTTTGCACGATAAAGATTTGGGTTGTCGCGATTTTGGCGTCATTATGGACCAACTGCTGACAGAAATTCGCAGCCGTAGTCTTCATCAACTGGAGGAATAAAGTATTAAAGTCGGAAAACGAGTTCAACCGGTGCGACCTAATCGAATCAACAGAGAGATCTCTGTGAAAGAGGTTCGCTTAACGGGCGTCGATGGTGAGCAGATTGGCGTTGTCAGTCTGAATGAGGCTCTTGCAAAAGCTCAGGAAGCAGGTGTTGATTTAGTAGAAATCAGTCCCACTGCGGAACCGCCGGTCTGTCGTGTTATGGATTACGGCAAATTCCTCTATGAGAAGAGTAAGTTAACAAAAGAGCAAAAAAAGAAGCAAAAAGTTATTCAAGTCAAGGAAATAAAATTCCGTCCAGGCACTGATGATGGCGACTATCAGGTAAAACTACGCAACCTGATACGCTTTTTGGAAGATGGTGACAAAACCAAAGTTACCTTACGGTTCCGTGGACGTGAAATGGCGCACCAGGAGATCGGCAAGGAAATGCTTGAGCGTGTCCGTAAGGATTTGTGTGAGACGTCTGATTTGGCCGTAGTTGAGTCTTTCCCTGCGCGGATTGAAGGCCGTCAGATGGTCATGGTTCTTGGGCCTAAGAAGAAACAGTAGGGCATACAACCTGTTGCGGAAACCTGGTTCTATGAGTGTTGAAGCCAGGGTGTTGGTTGTTCTCAATTTTCGCAATAGGTTTTTCAAGTGGCAGGGGGATTAATGCTTTCTGTTCGCCAGACTGTTTCATTTAATCAACAATGCGAAGTGGATATGTTCAATGCCAAAGAAAAAAATGAAAACCGTGCGCGGTGCCGCTAAACGCTTCAAAAAAACCGGGAGTGGTGGTTTTAAATGTAAGCATTCTGGCCTACGTCATATTCTGACTAAAAAATCGACTAAGCGTAAACGTCATTTGCGTCCAAAGGGTCTGGTATCTAAAAATGATCTGGGTCTGGTTGTGGCGTGTCTACCGTATGCATAAATGATTTTTATTCTGAATTAAAGACGATAGGAGAGATAAATGGCTCGGGTAAAACGTGGTGTGGTTGCGCGTGCACGGCATAAGAAAGTATTAAAACAGGCGAAGGGATATTACGGTGCACGTTCGCGCGTGTATCGTGTTGCCTTTCAGGCGGTGATCAAAGCCGGGCAATATGCTTATCGTGATCGTCGGCAACGTAAGCGTCAGTTCCGCCAACTGTGGATCGCACGTATCAATGCAGCGGCGCGTCAAAATGACCTATCTTATAGCCTTTTCATTAATGGTCTGAAAAAAGCCTCTATTGAAATTGATCGCAAGATCCTGGCTGATATTGCGGTTTTTGACAAAGTGGCTTTTGCTGCCTTGGTCGAAAAATCGAAGTTAGTGCTGAAATCTGAAAAAGAGAAATTGGCGCTAGCGTAAGTTAAGGATAAAAAGGGAGATGACGATAAATACTGTTATTCTCCTTTTCTTTTTTTGAATGCTGATCCCCCGTGGCTGGTGCGTAAAAAAAAGATGAAAGATAGCGCTGATGCCTCCCATCGTGGAGGTTTTTTTTGTGTAAAACAATAGCCAACAGACTTCTTGCAAAACCGTAGCGAGTGCTGCAAAGTCAAGGCGCGTAGTGCGCAGCAATCTTAGTGTACATGAGGATTGCGAGCACCTAGGTAACGCAGAATTTGTAGCACATAGTAGGTTTTGCAAGAAGCCTACACATAGGTGATACTCGCCAGAGGATAAGGAAACAATGCCACATCTCGCAGAATTGGTTGCCAGAGCTGAAGTAGCCGTAGAAAATGCCGAAAATATTACCGCCCTCGATGCGGTGCGTATCGAATATTTAGGTAAAAAAGGCTATTTAAGTCTTCAAATGATGTCACTACGTGATCTGCCAACCGAAGAACGCCCCGCAGCCGGTGCGGTAATTAATCAGGCTAAACAAAAAGTGCAAGAAATGCTCAACATCCGCAAGAAGATGCTGAGATTAAAGGCGCTTAATGCGCGTCTGGCGGTGGAAACCATTGATATTTCACTGCCTGGACGTCGTATGGAAAACGGGGGGCTACATCCCGTAAGTCGTACTATTGATCGCATTGAAACCTTTTTTAACGAGCTGGGTTTTTCTGTCGCCACAGGGCCGGAAATTGAAAATAATTATCATAATTTTGATGCGCTAAATATTCCGGTTCACCATCCAGCGCGTGCTGATCATGATACTTTCTGGTTTGATAGCACCCGTTTATTGCGTACCCAGACCTCAGGGGTACAGATCCGCGTTATGCAAGGACAGCCACCGCCAATTCGCATTATTGTGCCAGGGCGTGTCTATCGTAATGACTACGACCATACTCACACGCCAATGTTCCATCAGATGGAAGGTTTGATGGTTGATCGCAACGTCAGCTTTACTAATCTGAAAGGAATTATCCATGATTTTCTGAAAAATTTCTTTGAAGAAGATCTGCAAATCCGTTTCCGTCCTTCTTATTTTCCATTTACTGAGCCTTCGGCTGAAGTTGATGTCATGGGCAAGGATGGCAAATGGCTCGAGGTGCTTGGTTGTGGTATGGTTCATCCAAGTGTGCTACGCAATGTAGGTGTCGATCAGGAGATTTATTCCGCTTTTGCCTTCGGTATGGGGATAGAACGCCTTACCATGTTACGTTACGGCGTCACTGATTTACGCGCATTTTTTGAAAATGACTGGCGTTTTCTCAAACAGTTTAAGTAAGACGGGATCTTTTTATGAAGTTCAGTGAACTTTGGTTACGCGAATGGGTTAACCCTGCGATTAGCAGTGATTTATTAGCCGATCAAATTACGATGGCGGGCCTGGAAGTCGATGCGATTGATACGGTCGCGGGTGATTTTCATGGCGTGGTTATCGGTCATGTTGTCGAATGTGGTCAACACCCGAATGCAGATAAACTACGAGTAACAAAAGTTGATATTGGCACGGGTCACCTCCTGGATATTGTCTGCGGCGCGCCAAATTGTCGGCAGGGATTGAAAGTGGCAGTGGCGATTGTAGGTGCAGTGCTGCCCGCTGGGCTTAAGATTAAAGCAACCAAGCTACGTGGTGCTCCTTCTGAAGGGATGCTGTGTTCGGCATTTGAACTCGGTTTCGGTGAAGATCAGGTCGGTATCATTGAACTCCCTGCTTCAGCATCTATAGGTACGGATATTCGTGAATTTTTGCAATTGAACGATAATATTATCGAGATCAATGTAACGCCGAACCGTGCCGATTGTTTAAGCATTATCGGTGTAGCGCGTGATCTGGCTGTTGTTAATCGATTGCCGTTAATAGAGCCAGAGATCATTCCGCTAAACGTTACCCTCCAAGACACTTTGCCAATTCATGTGTTAGAGACGTCAGCATGTCCCCGTTATCTTGGTCGGATAGTTAAGGGGATTAATCTGTCTATTGCTACTCCACAATGGATGAGTGAGAAGCTGCGTCGTTGTGGCATTCGTCCGATTGATCCGGTGGTTGATATCACCAATTATGTGTTGATGGAACTGGGGCAGCCGATGCATGCCTTTGATCTGGATCGCATTGACAGTGAAATCGTGGTTCGTTTCGCGGCGGAAGGTGAAAAGCTAACATTATTGGATGGTAGCAAAGCGCACTTAGACGCTGATACATTAGTGATTGCCGATCGACAAAAGGTGTTAGCGATGGCGGGTGTTTTAGGCGGTGAGCACTCTGGTATTAATAAGCAGACCCGTAATCTACTGTTGGAATGTGCTTTCTTTAATCCATTGGCGATTGCTGGTCGTGCACGTCGCTATGGTTTACACACTGATGCCTCTCATCGCTATGAACGTGGGGTAGATCCGGCGTTGCAATATAAAGCAATGGAGAGAGCGACCCGTTTACTGATTGATATCTGTGGTGGAGAGGCGAGTTCGATTATTGATGTGACCACAGAAAAAGCTCTGCCAAAAGTGGCAACTATCAACCTAAGGTATGAAAAATTGTGCCGTTTGTTGGGGCATTCTATTCCAGAGCAGCAAGTGAGTGATATTTTACGCCGTTTAGGTTGTCAGGTGACGGAAAAAGGAAATAGTTGGCAAATTGTGGCTCCGAGCTGGCGTTTTGATATGCAGATTGAAGAAGATTTGATTGAAGAAATTGCGCGTATTTACGGTTACAACTGTATTCCAAATATACCGATAAAAGCGGATTTGCTAATGACTCCGCATCCTGAAGCGGATTTATCACTGAAGCGAGTGAAGACGCTGTTGGTTGACCGTGGTTATCAGGAAGCCATCACTTATAGTTTTGTTGATCCTGAAATGCAAGCTTTACTGCATCCACAGCAAGAATCCCTGATTTTACCAAACCCAATCTCGGCTGATATGTCAGCCATGCGTTTATCACTGTTAACCGGCTTACTCTCCGCAGTGATTTATAACCAGCATCGCCAGCAGACACGTTTGCGTATGTTTGAAAGTGGTCTACGCTTTACCCCTGATAAATCGGCTGAGTTTGAGGTGAGACAAGATCTAATGCTCGCTGGTGTTATTACCGGTAATTGTTTGGAAAAGCATTGGGATCTTCCCAGTCGACAGGTAGATTTTTATGATTTAAAAGGGGATCTCGAGGCTATTCTAGAGCTTACTGGCAAACTGTCCATGGTGCAATTTCGTGGCGAAACCCATCCGGCGTTACACCCGGGACAAAGTGCAGGAATTTATTTATCTGATGAATCGATTGGTTTCATCGGTGTGGTTCATCCAAGATTGGAAGAGAAGCTAGGTTTACATGGTCGTACAGTGGTGTTTGAATTACAGTGTAATAAGCTAGCAAATCTTACCTTACCTGGTGTCTGCGAGATCTCTCGTTTTCCGGCAAACCGTCGTGACATCGCGATTGTCGTGGCTGAAGATATCCCAGCAGCGGATATTTTGGCAGAATGCGAGAAAATTAGCGTAAATCAGATAGTTGGAGTAAACTTGTTCGATGTGTACTGTGGTAAGGGCATCAGTGAAGGCCGTAAGGGCTTGGCTATTAGTTTGACGTTGCAGGATACCACCCGGACACTAGAAGAAGAGGAAATTGCCGCTACTGTTGAAAAATGTGTAACGGCTTTAAAACAGCGATTCCAAGCATCCTTGAGGGATTGAATTTATGGGGCTTACCAAAGATAAAATGTCAGAAAATCTGCTTAACAAGTTTGAGATACTTAATCAGGAGATGGCCAAAATTCTGGTAGACTTGTTCTTTAGTGAGATACGTCATGCTTTACAAAATGGTGAAGAAGTTAAATTATGTAACTTTGGCAGCTTTAAGTTGCGGGATAAACCTCCGCGTCCGGGGCGTAATCCGAAGACCTCTGAACCGAAACTTATTACGGCACGTCGTGTCGTGACTTTTCGTCCTTCTGATGAGTTCAAAAAGCAAGTAGTGAATGCTTCACCCCAAAAATAGTCAGCTAGCCAATTAACAAGTCCGCGTAAGCGGCCTTAAAAGTGTCAATTATCATACTGCATAACCTATTGCGTGGTGTGATTTACTTCATCCCTGCCTTTATCGTTCTGTTGACAATAACTCTGATAGTTGAGGTTTTCCACGCCTATTATGCGATGGTGATCTGTCTTAATGGTGAAAAAAAGACTCAACATAAAAAGCAGAAAAATTAATAGATTGAATGTAATTGACAAAAAAGTATTGTCTTCAGCCTTGTGATTTCCGCTTTTTGAGCGTACTTTTTATACTCAATGGCTTTAGATCGCAGCACCTGTTGTCGTCACCTTGAGGTGTTTGCTTAGACTTTAGGAGGCTATTATGGATAATACTGATCATGAAAAATCTACTGATTTTAAACAGTTAATTGTAGGCTCGCTTGAATCACCTGCGCTTAAGTCGTTTATGGAGAATAAAGAGGAGGCCTGGGGAATAAGGGATATCAAGTCGAGGTTTGTGTATATGAATAGAGCGACCCTCGATTTTGCTAATCTACCGCCCGGGTTTGATTTTGAGGGTAAGCTGGATAGTGAATGTCCGGCGTCTTTTGCAGATTTTGAAACCGAACTCCAGGAGCAGGATCGTAAAACTGAAGAGAGCCGGCGATCGGTTTCTGTCATTGAGACACATTATTTTGGACGGGAAAACAAACTTCAGCCCTATTTGTGTCGCAAGTCTCCTTTGTATAACGAAGCTAAAAAGTGTATCGGCACCGTTTTTCAGTTAAAAAAGTACAACTCCCTCTCGTTACCGCACTATGTCAACAGACTCGCTCCCTCTGTATTGCTTTTGGATCCGCCTACCGAGATATTCACTGAAAGAGAACTTGAAGTGGTGTTTTTCCTGCAACACCCCTTACAAGCTAAGACGATAGCGCAAAAATTCGGTTTTTCTCAGGGGGAAGTAGAAAAGCATAGGGAAAATATCTACCAAAAGACGAATGTTTATTCATCAAACCAATTTAAGGAATTTTGTAAAGCAGCAGGCCTGGATCGGTATATTCCCCCCAAATTAATACAGCCTAACGTTAAATGTTAAATTTATTTAATTCTTTGCCGCCTTGTAGCATCAAAATTGTGTAGCAATGAAGCGAAATTAATAGCCTCAGTTAGTCATAGGGGGTTTCTCACTCTTTGGCTTTCTGAGTAAGCCTTCTTCATCGAATATGGAGTGTAGGTCCTCTCTTAAAACATTTTGACTTATTTCGCAGATGACATTGAAACCATATGCGGAGAATTCTCTGCGGACTGTTTCCGAGTTATCCTATTTTTCGATCAATTTTTCGCCTAATTTGGTCTCCTGGAGATATATTTTCATGGGGTTTTTTATAGAGCCTTGCAAGCCTCTCAAATTGTGGTAAAGCGTCTTCCTCCTGTCCAAATTTTTCGTTTTTGGAGATATCCAATCTTTTCAAATTGTCGGACATTAATAAATTACTGAAGCTTTGCATGCTGCTCTGGTCGTTGCCAGATATGGCTGAACGACATAATAATGATTATGCACTATATTGAGAGAATAAGGCGTCAAGGCTGCAATTTAAGTCCCTTCTTTTGCTTTTGGCTTGTGCCCATTTATGTTCAATGGGATTGAGAGCTCACTTTTACCCACAACGTTGAATGAAAAATGATTCAGGTGAAATTGGATTATTGGTAGAGTCAATAGTTAAATCAGGAAACAGGCACATGAAAACAGTAACGGGTAATGGGAATGAGTGGATCCGTGAAGAATTTCATCAAATTGATTTCGGAGATAAACGCCTTAAAGAGCGTTTTTTTGAAACAGCGGGCTTATTATCATCAAAAGCGTCAGGTTCAATTTACCCAAGCTGTCATGGCTCCTGGTCACAGGCCACAGGAGCTTATCGATTTTTTAGCAATGAGAGAGTGAGCGAGAGCGCGCTATTCCGTACACATTGTGTGCAAACACAAAAACGTCTGGAGGGGCATTCACTGGTTTTTTTCTCTTCAGGACAGATCAGAGTTGGACTTTGACACACATAAAAAGACAGAGGGGTTGGGAAGTATATCTAAAGCCTATCACAAACATAAAATGGGGTTGATGCTTCATGCAAGTTTGATGGTAACTCAGGAGGGCTTGCCGCTTGGGTTATCCTCGCTTAAATGCTGGTCACGTGTTTCCCGAGAGGAACCCCCTCAGGAAAAACAGCGGCGGCTTTATCAATCGACAATGAAAGAGAAAGAAAGTATTAAGTGGATAGAGACCCTCTACGAGACAGCGGCGCTGATACCCAAAGATACCTGCTTAATCACGCTGGGAGACAGAGAAGCGGATATTTTCGAACTTTTTCGGGTTGCAAGCTCACTAAAAACATTTTTTATTATCCGCAACCGGAAAGACAGAAAATTTATCGATGAAAAGGGGAAAAAAACAACGGTGCAAACCGCCTTGTCAAAGACGCCGATTTTAAAAACCATAGCACTCACCCTGCCCAAAAATCAGCAAAGGGTAGCAAGAACGGCTTATGTGGATATGCGCTCCATTTCAGGCTGGCTTCCCATTAGAAATAATCTAGTTTATGGGCCTACCAATAAAGACGCTTCACGGCATATCCATGAAAAGGTTCACGTATCTGCCATCAGTGTTAAAGAACAGCCTCCTCCAGAAGGAGTAGCGCCTGTCGAATGGGTATTATTGACCAATTTGACGGCCACTGACGCCTTTGAAGCAGAAGAGCAAGTGAATTGGTATAGACTGAGATGGAAGATAGAAGAGTTCTTCAAAACACTGAAATCAGGATGTTGTGTTGAACAATGTCGTTTAAATACGGCAACCAAACTAACGAAAATGATCACCCTCAAAAGCATTATCGCCTTCAAACTGATGTATATGACCAAAATGGCAGCGTTGTGTCCTGAGGCTACCTGCACCGATGTGTTGTCAAAGATAGAATGGCAAACGCTGTATTGCAGAATACAGACAACAAGCCGCCTTCCCGAGCATCCCCCACAGTGCTTCAGGCAATAACATGGCTGGGTCAATTGGGAGGATTTCTTAACCGACGTGCCGAGGGTTTACCGGGAATAATGTCGCTTTGGCGAGGGTATGAGATCCTGCAAGAAAATGTGAGATTGTTCATTATTCTTAATAACAAAAATTGTGGGTAAAAGTGAGGATTGAGAGCAGGTGAGTAGGGAGTGAGATATTCAATCCGATGCCCGGCTTTACTGATAGCCTGCTGAATGTCGAGACGTTTGTGGAAACTGGCGTTATCCATCACGATGACACAATGAGGAGGAAGAGTAGGCAAAAGGCGCTGGGTAACCCAGGCGTAAAAAACATCACTGTTAATGGAACAAAAAAATAATCCGACCGCCATCAGGACGGTTCCCAGTAACGCACCAATGACATTTGTTCGGCCCTTAGGCTGCCCATCCTGGGTACCCCAACAGCGTTGACCTCGTGCAGCATAACCGTGGGTTCGTGGCCTATCGTGTGCGAAACCGCTTTCATCCAGATAAACGACCGGTTTTCCCTGCTTTTTATAGCAGGCTATCGTGTCCTGGAAGGCGCGCCGTGTCTCTTCGTCTGCCTTGGGATGACGCAGGGTTTTTTTTATAGGTGACGCCCAGGTTTTTCAGTGCCTGCCAAATGGCTTTCTGGCACACCTGAAAGCGCGCCGCCCGTTCCCGTTGGTAAGCATCGGGATAAAGTGCAACATCTTCAGCTAACGCCACTTTATCAAGCTTACGCCGACGGGGGAAGAAGCTTTAACCTCGATACGACTGAGCCAGCGGGTAACGGAAGCTGAACCAATGTGGAAGCGTTTAGCGGTCTCTCTGATACTCAAGTTTTCTTGCTCTCGAATACCCAGAACTTTACGGCGAAAATCGACAGAGTGGCTCATCGCTAACTCCCTGTTAAATAATTTAGCTATACATTGTAATCAAAATTAATACGTTACGCTATATATTCAAATCCTTTAAGTTATGTAACTTTGCTAAACCATCTAATGCTTTTGGACTAAGGTCCAGAAAATTATCACTGAAATCTAAGGAGGTTGTTTCGGGGGAGAGGTGGTATTTCTACCTCCGGTTCATTATGATTCATGTTGGGAGTGGTTGAATACACTGCTAAAGTACAACCAAGCTAAGGCCATAGGGCATTAGTTTTTATCCTTTATTCAGATGAAAATGATTTTTAAATAAGATACGAAATTAATTATTAGCCAATTTATTATTTAATTCTAACGAAAACAAGACCCCTAATGTAAGAGAATATTAAAGGCAAAGGACAGGGATTTTTGAACGGAACTCACCGGCTTCAGCCGGCGAGTCTGACTAAAAGTTATACACTGTAATACATTTCAAATTCAAGCGGATGAGGTGTCATACGTACGCGGTCTACTTCTACGTTGCGCAAAGCGATGTAAGCGTCAATGGCATCCTGAGTAAAAACACCACCACGGGTTAAAAATTCGCGATCGGCATTCAAGGCTGCCAGTGCTTCTTCTAGAGAACCCGCTACTGTTGGGATCTCTTTGGCTTCTTCCGGTGGGAGGTCGTATAAATTCTTGTCCATTGCTGCACCAGGGTCAACTTTATTGGCGATGCCATCAAGACCCGCCATTAATTGAGCGGCAAAGGCCAAATAGGGGTTGGCAGCAGGATCAGGGAAACGAACTTCAATACGGCGTGCTTGGGGGTTGGCAACAATAGGAATGCGGATAGAAGCAGAACGGTTACGGGCAGAGTAGGCCAACATGACCGGTGCTTCATAGCCTGGCACCAAACGTTTGTAAGAATTGGTGGTCGGGTTGGTAAAAGCGTTGATGGCTTTCGCATGTTTGATGATGCCACCGATATAGAACAGGGCTGTTTGAGACAAACCACCGTATTGATCACCGTCGAACAGGTTAATTTTTCCTTGTAATAGTGACATATGGCAATGCATACCGGAACCGTTGTCACCAAACATAGGCTTTGGCATAAAGGTTGCGGTTTTACCAAAGGCATGAGCGATATTATGTACGACATATTTGTAAATCTGAATTTCATCTGCTTTTTTGGTCATGGTATTGAAACGGGTTGCCACTTCATTTTGACCTGCAGTTGCTACCTCGTGATGATGCGCCTCAACGGTCAGACCCATAGACTCCATCGTCAAACACAGAGCAGAACGTAGATCTTGTGAGGAATCTATTGGGGGAACAGGGAAATAACCGCCTTTCACCGCGGGTCGATGGCCTTTGTTACCGGTCTCGTATTTAGTAGAAGAATTCCATGCACCTTCGATATCATCTATAGCGACATGAGAACCTGAAATGCTGCTACCAAAGCGGACATCATCAAACAGGAAGAATTCGGGTTCCGGTCCGAATAACACACTATCAGCAATCCCTGATTTTTTTAAATAATTTTCTGCACGTTTAGAGATAGAGCGCGGATCACGGTCATACCCTTGCAGGGTGCCAGGTTCGCAAATATCACAACGGATAATCAGGGTAGCATCTTCGAAAAACGGATCCATCACTGCTGTTTCAGCATCTGGCATGAGCACCATGTCAGATTCGTTGATACCTTTCCAACCGGCAATGGAAGAGCCATCAAACATTTTACCGTTTTCGTGGAAGTCATCATTGATTTGGTGAGCAGGCACAGTGACATGCTGCTCTTTCCCTTTGGTGTCGGTAAAACGTAAATCTACAAATTTCACCTCATGCTTTTGTATCATATTTTTAACAGCGGATATTTCTTCGGCCAGTTTATCAGCAACGGACATTCTTTATCTCTCCTGGATGAGTCATTGTTATCGTTTGGCAACGATTAGCGGGTATTTTTGTCTAAAAAAGGCTTAACAGCAAAAATATTTACTTGAAAAAGCGCTGCTGGCAAAACATTTCGTGTCAAAAAGGCGGCTCAAGCCACCTAAACTGTTCAAACGACCCACTTATGCCATATCATGGGAACTTACTATACGTGTACAATACATTATTTATAAATATCTGAGGCAAAAAAGCTGTGACTAATAAGAATTTGCGCAATATCGCCATTATCGCACACGTTGACCATGGAAAAACCACCCTGGTTGACAAATTGTTACAACAATCCGGTACCTTTGATGAGCGTGTTGAAGCGACAGAGCGAGTAATGGATTCCAACGATTTGGAAAAAGAGCGCGGGATCACTATCCTGGCAAAAAATACCGCCATTAAATGGAAGGGATATCATATTAATATTGTCGATACACCGGGGCATGCCGATTTTGGTGGCGAGGTGGAGCGGGTAATGTCGATGGTTGACTCGGTGTTGTTGGTCGTCGATGCGATGGATGGTCCAATGCCACAAACGCGTTTTGTGACTAAAAAAGCCTTTGAACATGGTTTGAAACCCATTGTGGTTATCAACAAGGTTGATCGCCCTGGTGCGCGTCCTGACTGGGTGGTTGATCAGGTACTCGATCTGTTTGTCAACCTGGGTGCTACTGAAGAACAGTGTGGTTTCATAGACCATATCATCTACGCATCAGCATTAATGGGTATCGCAGGTAATACTCATCATGAGATGGCGAAAGATATGACGCCTTTGTATCAAGCTATTATTGATCATGTTCCTGCCCCTAAAGTTGATCCTGATGGCACATTACAGATGCAGATCTCACAGCTGGATTACAACAGCTATGTGGGTGTTATCGGTATCGGTCGCATCAAACGTGGTGTCGTTAAGCCTAACCAACAGGTCACTATTATTGATAGTACAGGTAAAACACGTAATGGCAAAGTGGGTAAGGTATTCAGTCATATGGGGCTGGAACGTATTGAAACCGCGTTGGCGGAGGCGGGTGATATTATTGCTATTACTGGCCTCGGTGAGTTGCATATTTCTGATACCCTTTGTGATGTCAATGCAGTTGAAGCACTGCCTGCGCTTTCTGTCGATGAACCTACCGTTAGCATGTATTTCTGCGTTAATACCTCGCCATTTTGCGGTAAAGAAGGTAAATACGTTACCTCGCGTCAGATCTTGGAACGTCTGAAAAAAGAGTTAATACACAATGTTGCCTTGCGAGTAGAAGAAACAGAAGATGCTGATGCATTCCATGTTTCTGGCCGTGGTGAACTTCATCTATCAATACTGATCGAAAATATGCGCCGTGAAGGTTTTGAACTGGCGGTATCTCGTCCAAAAGTAATTAATCGTAAAGTCGATGGCCGTGATCAAGAGCCTTTTGAAAACGTAACCCTGGATATTGAAGAACAGCATCAGGGAGCGGTTATGCAGGCCTTGGGGGAGCGTAAAGGCGAGATAAAGAATATGGATCCTGACGGCAAAGGCCGTGTTCGTTTGGATTATTTGATCCCAAGTCGTGGTTTGATTGGTTTCCGCACTGAATTTATGACCATAACTTCGGGCACAGGCTTACTTTACTCAACTTTTAGTCATTATGATGATGTGCGCCCAGGCGAAATCGGTCAGCGTCAAAATGGCGTACTGATTTCCAATGGTCAAGGTAAAGCGGTCGCTTTTGCACTGTATGGCCTGCAAGATCGTGGTAAGTTGTTTCTGGGGCACGGTGCTGAAGTCTATGAAGGCCAGATCATTGGTATCCATTCACGTTCTAATGATCTCACGGTTAACTGTTTGACAGGTAAAAAATTAACCAATATGCGTGCATCCGGTACTGACGAGGCCACGACCTTGGTTCCTCCTATCAAAAAATCTTTAGAACAGGCATTGGAATTTATTAATGATGATGAGCTTGTGGAAACAACGCCAGTATCCATCCGCATCCGCAAACGTTATCTCACGGAAAATGATCGTAAGCGTGCTAACCGTGGTGGCAAAGATGCTTGATCTTTTTCTCATTCACTGATTATTCAGGGCGCGTATTCGCGTCCTGAATTTTTTCTTTTTGTTGATGGTTTAACGGGAGACGAGCTTCATGTATCACCTACGTGTACCTATAACAGAACAGGAGTTGAAAGATTATTACCAATTTCGCTGGGAGATGTTGCGTAAGCCTCTCCATCAGCCAGAGGGTTCAGAAAAAGATGCTTATGACACCTTGGCCCATCATCAAATGGTGGTGGATGGACGAGGTAAACCCGTTGCCATAGGACGACTGTATATCAATGCAGATAATGAGGCATCTATCCGTTTTCTGGCTGTCGATCCCGCGGTACGGGCGAAGGGACTCGGCACCTTGGTGGCAATGACGTTAGAGTCAGTTGCTCGCCAAGAGGGGGTTAAACGTGTGGTTTGCAGTGCCCGCGCTGATGCTGTGGAATTTTTTGCCAAATTGGGTTTTGTCAGTGAGGGCGAAATTACCGCGCCGCAGACAACACCAGTAGGTCATTTTTTAATGGTCAAACCGGTAGCAACGATGGACGATATTTTGTGTCGTCCTGATTGGTGTAGTCAATTACAGCAGGCCTGGTATGACAATATTCCGTTGAGTGAAAAAATGGGGGTACGCATCAGTCAATATACGGGGCAACGTTTTATCACTACGATGCCGGAAGCAGGTAATCAAAATCCGCATCATACTTTATTTGCCGGCAGTCTGTTCTCATTAGCAACCTTAACTGGCTGGGGACTGATTTGGCTCTGGTTACGTGAACGTCATCTGGGGGAACCATCATTCTGGCAGATTCTCATATACGCTACAGTAAGCCGATTACAGGCAGACCAAAGGCAATCGCTGATCTGAGTTCTATTAGTGGCGACCTTGACCGCTTGGCACGTGGATGTAAAGCCAGAGTTCAGCTAAAGGTTAAGTTATTCGGTGATAACAATGATAAAGAAAATACTTTATTTTCGGGGGTTTATGTGGTTCTGCCAGTCTCTTTGAATGAAATACATCTTGATTAATCAGACTTTTTGTAAAACTTGCTGCGTGGCCTATGCTCCTTTTTTAACCATATAACTTCGGTTGTTTTCATCGATAGGGTTGTGATTGTTTTCATTTTTTTCTGTAGCGTCTATTCTTTATCCATTGGTGGTCGCAACAGTTCCTATAGGAAGAAAAATGAACCAAGACAACGCTATCCACGACGATTATCTCGCTAATCCTGTCCCTCAGACCGCAAGATCAAGTTTTCTCAGTGTTGTTCTAATCCGTATTGGTATGATGACCGCGATGGCTCAATTTATGTTGGGTGCTATGTTGGGTAATTCGATGACCTTTGGTCAAGCGATGCTTGCTACCTTACTGGGTAGTTTAATCCTCGAATTTATTAGCCTGGGGCTTGGATTTGCAGGAGCACGTGAAGGGTTGTCAACCAGTTTATTAGCCCGTTGGTGCGGCTTTGGGCGTTTCGGATCGGCCCTGATTGGGATCGTTATCGCGATTAGCTTATTAGGTTGGTTTGGTGTGCAAAATTCGGTTTTTGCCAAAGGTTTGGATTATGCGTTTGATGGTCGTTTGGGCTTTGGTTTGTCAGCAGCGATTTCAGGCGTCGCCCTCACTGCATTGGTAGCCTTTGGATTCCGCGCTTTAAGCTGGACAGCAAAGGTGGCAGTGCCGTTATTTTTTCTTGTGATAGGCTGGATTGTGTTAGTGTTGCTATCGGGTTATAACATCATTGATCTTGCGACTACGCTTCCCAGTGGCACTCCTCTTGCCTTGGGGGCCGCGGCCACCGCCGTCGCCGGCGGATGTGTTGCCGGCGCATTAACCACGCCGGATATTAGCCGTTATTGTCAAAATGGACGGCATGTGTTCTGGATGATTACTATTTCTATTATTGTCGGCGAATTTGTTGTTAACAGTATTGCGATATTGATTGCCCATGCACTTAAAACCGCCGATGTTGTCGACATTATGACGCAAACGGCCGGTTGGGTTGGTCTGCTTTCTGTTATTCTGGCGGCGGTTAAAGTTAATGATGTTAATCTATATTCTTCCTCTTTGGCCTTCGCTAACGTTATTGATTCTGTGTTAGGAAAAAAGTCGCGTCACACAGAATTAACCATCATTCTTGGTACTGTGGGCACTACGCTATCAATTCTGGGAATTTTAGACAATTTTATCGATTTTCTTACTTTAATCGGTGTCGTTTTTCCTCCTATAGCCGGTGTGATGCTGGTCGATTATTATATTTTGCGTACCAGTCGTCATTTATTTGATGCCGCACGTTTACAGCAAACGTTGCCGACATCAACTCCGCGCATGGGCTGGCAAGCCGTCGTCGCATGTGTTACTGGAACACTGGGGGGGTTATTCATTGATTATGGTATTTCATCACTCAATTCAATTATCATTGCCAGTGCTTTCTATTGGATGACGAATGTGGTTAAAAATAAATTTTTTACCCTTGCTGATAACTGAAAATTTTTCATACGCAACCACCAAGGGGCAATATACGCCTTGACGGTTGTGCACGAAAAATTTGTAGGTGATATCAGTGAGATTAATTCATATCATCCATTACGGTCAGTATAGCTGGAGCTACGTTGATGTCATTATGTGTAGAGACTCACATTGAGCACTGACATCAAGGTGATGTCTCTATCTTTCAATAGTATGATTAATGTGCAGGAATTTGGCAGGGATATAGCAATCATATCCTTTTTCCTCACAAAATGATTTGAAATCGTCGAAGGAGCTAGCCGCGGCTTTACGATAGATCCGTCGTGCGTTATTTTCTATATTGTGATAAGGGAGATTTAATCTTTTAGCGATTTCTGTCGTTGGTATTAACTGTAACAGAAAAAATATTATCTCAAATTCTTCGTGGGTAAAAAATTGATCGGGCTGTGTCAGCATCAATGAACTGGGCATTTTCATCTTTACATGATCATTTATAGAACAAATTTCTAGTTTTTTACCAGAAAAAATAGTCCCAATACATCCTTCTGTGCTATCAGTAAAGGGGCGTTTATCGAAGATATAGGCCTGTAGCTTTTTTTCACGCCCATAAAGATGTGTTTCAAGTACGGGGATGGGTTGCATAGTCTGTTCAACAAGTCGATCGTGTGTCTGGAATTTTGCGGAAAATTCTGCCATAGGTAACGGTATTTCGTTGTCGAACATTCCTTCAATCTTAAATTCTGCAGGGAGGTTATACAGTTCGATATGGGCTGGGTTAGCGTAGAGATAACGCGATTCGCGATCTTTTATTGCCAAAGGCTCCACGAGGTGATCCCATAATGATCTTCCAGTCGCCAAGTTAAGTGGTATTTGCGGTTCTGCAACAAATAATTTAGGTTTTTTCTCTGTGGCATTTTTACTATTACTCTTAACCATATAGTCTCCTTTGGCCCAGATGAGCCGCTGTTTATACATAGGTAAATTTTTCTTTGCTTTTTCTGCCCGCCATATAGATATAAATGTTGGTGAAGTTATTAGTGAGTAAATTACTTTTTCATCCTACATTTCTTACCCTGTACTGGCTATAACCCTGGCAGGTGAATTGTTGATATTGAGCGGTAAATTATGGAATTTTTATTTTTTTTTTACAAAAGATTGTAATAATTTATTTTTTTATCAACTTCTTATCTAAGAAGTGTCAATGGAGTATAAGAAATTGTAAAGTTAGGAAAATAATACATTACTGAGTATAATTCTCCTAAATAGGGCAGGTATTTTAAGTTTAGAACAGTAAAAAACAGAAGAGTCAGTCAAAGCCCTAATATAAGTCAATGTGGAATTGTTAAATATATATCAGATAAATAAACGTGCATTATTGCCATCAAAAGAAATGTCGTGAGCGATAGAATATAGAATGTCCTTAAATTTTATTTAGCACTGCAATAGATCAACGAATTAGAGGGTATAGCTGCATGATTTAATTTTGATTGCTTAACGGATATATTGAGGAGTCAATTTACGGAGTGGCTCATATTTGTGTGCTAATCAAAATTAAATCGTGCCGCTATATTAAGCAAATTACCTCAACAAATTAGAACAGAGACACTCTAAAACCAGGATTGAGGAAAGATTCGCGAGGGATATAGGATAAAGTTTTACCTTCCCAGTCACGCACTTTAGCGCCGGCAGCGGCCGCGACTGCGTGACCGGCGGCGGTATCCCATATATTCGTTAGCCCAAAGCGTGGGTAAAGCTGTGCACTCCCTTCTGCCACCAGACAGAATTTTAACGACGATCCCACGGCGACTGTCTGATGCTCACCTAAATGTTGTAGGTAGTCGGTGAGCTCATTGTCGTTATCACTGTGGGAACGACTGATCACCACCAACGGGGGACGGGCGTCGCACACACGGAGAGGTAAACGTTGTCCACCTTTTTCTTTCCACGCTTTGCCATTCTCAGCGCTATACATGGCTTCCGTGACTGGACTGTAAACGACGCCTAATACCGGTTCCCCCTTATTAATCAACGCAATATTTACCGTAAATTCACCGTTACGATCAAGAAATTCTTTCGTGCCATCAAGCGGATCAACCAACCAATAGTGCTGCCATGTCTGACGTACAGACCAGTCAGGCGGATCTTCTTCTGATAACAACGGGATCTTCGGCGTCAATATCGCCAGACCCTTTTTAATAATCTGATGGGCGGCGAGATCGGCGTTAGTAACGGGTGAATCATCAATTTTATGTGCCACATCAAGCGGTTTATCATGCTGATAAACAGTCATAATCGCTGCGCCAGCCTCTCGAGCCAATTGGCAAATTTGCTCTAACATTGTAGGCCCCACATTGTTAATTTTATTATCAATCTATTATAACAATCTGCCCTTTTACGTCCATTTATCGGATCTCTTCATTAGACTTTTTACAAAATCTACTATGTGCTGCAAATGTCTGCGTTACGTGGTGCCCGCAATCCCCATGTACTCGCTTGTACTGAGCAGTGGCTGTGTCGGTAACACTCGCGACGGTTTTGCAAGAAGTCTATTCTTTATTTATAGCAGAGAATAGGCTGCTTTCTAAAGCCATTGTGTGACACACCAGGGTAACGATACAAAAAGAGCATGGTGATCACCTCTTTTTTACGATATATTTTATTAGAACCTGTTCAGAATCTCTTGTGCTCGCCGATACGTCGTTAAAAACGAGCCTAAAATGTTCATTTACTCTCTTTTACAAAGAGTAAACTGCACTTTTTCGCCCCTTTTTTCTCTTTTGAGCACCGCGAAAAAGATTTTGAACAGTCTCCTCTTACAAGACCTATTGTGTTATGCAACAGATCCGATGAAATCAAGGTGAACCTTTGCAAAGTAAAACGCTACGAGAATTTATTATTGATAAGCTTGATGATCTAAAAGGCGATGCTATTGTTGCCATTGATGTTCAAGGGAAATCAGACATCACCGATTGTATGATCCTCTGTACAGGAACATCAACCCGACACGTTAGCGCTCTGGCTGATAATTTGATACAGGAATCACGGCTTGCCGGCATAAGAGCGCTAGGCACTGAAGGTCAAAAGCTTTCTGATTGGGTTGTGATCGATTTTGGCGAAGTGATTGTACATGTGATGCAAGAAGAAAGCCGCCGTGTCTATGAATTGGAGGCGCTTTGGAGTGAATAGGGATTAAACTTTATTTATCATAAAAATGTATCAAATCTTGTCCTACTCACTCCCTCTGCTATCACGACATTTATCCGTCGTAGCAGAGGATTCGTGTCCCAGTAATTTCTGCGCAAAATCCTTACTTTTAGCCCACTACCCATAATGAATGCCATGCGGCATAAATATACGACATGAATCATAGAGTTGTTCTACTATATCAATCAGTCAGAATGGGGAATGTAAAGAAAAGGCCATTGTCGTACGCCAAAGTTCTATATTATTTTTTATTTAATAAGATGATATCTTATTAACTCCTCTATGTTTTTTTAATTCATCCATTAAAGTTATTCCCATTTATGTTATCAGGGATAAAATGATGAATTATACCGAAATAGAAAATAAATTATCGAGTATAGCTGGGGATAAATATATTTTGGTATTCAGCGGATTTTCTGGTCTAGGCTACGAAAATCCCGCCCAGCTAGAAGAAAAATTAGAAAATATTTTGGATGACACAATCCGTGATTACGGCCGGGCAAATATCCTGGTTGTTGCCGGTGCCACGGAGGAAGGTATTGGTACGGTCTATCGTCTTGCTAAAGCAAAAGGAATTGCTATCTTAGGCATTGTCTCTGAAGAAGCCGAAGAAATGCCATTGGCAACGAATGAGCAAGAAACCGTTTTGATCCCTGATCCGGGTAAAACATGGAAGGTACTGGATGAAAATGGCCACTCCTACATGGTGAATATACTACAAGATCGTCGAGGCGTGTTCTATGCGTTAGGGGAGGAAAAGTCACCTTAACAGAATTAAAAGAAGCGCAGGGAGCAGGTTACACCACAAAAGTCTATCCAGATTTTGCGCCTGATCCAGAAAAAGTCACCGTCTGCGTAGAAAAGTTTAGGCAAAGGGCAGAGCAACAAGGGGAAGAGTTTGACAACAACGTCAGTTTTACAGAAGTAGCGGATGATTTTAGAAGAAACCGAATCAATATTGTCGTCATGGACAGTCAAACCGCCGCGTTAATCCCTCCTGATATTAACGGCCTGTCCCATCAGGAGAGAGCGCAAACATGGCAACAAGATGATCCTACAAAGCGGATCGTGCTGATTCGACACGCAAACGATCATTGGCAAGTCATCGGTGATTTGCCGCACGCGCTGAGTGATGGCGCGCCAGGCGGTGATCAAACCCGTTTTACGGGAGAGGAGATAAAAACAGGTTTAGCCGATTGGAGTAGAGATAAAAACATTGCAATAGATTATTTCCCTGCCACTAGCATCAATCCACAACAGTTACGTTCTGAACTCTTTGATGACAATGCAATTTATGCTTCCATAGAAATAAAAAGCAGGGCGGGTCTGCGAGGGGGAGAATATCCTCAAAGAGCAGTGAGCTTACAACAGACCGATGTAAGAAAATTTCTACATTTTATTTGGTTAGGAAAACTGGAAGCAATACAACAGGATTACATTACTGTTTGGCAAAAAATCAATCCGGATTATGAGATAAAAATCTGGTATGACTCAACGGCATTGTTAGCCCATGAATTGGATAAGCAGATAAAAAGTTTCGTCGCACGGGAGCTGATAGTCGGCGAAGAGGCTTACCTTCAGCGTGTCACTGAACTCAAAAATCAGGCACATCAGGCAATATCGCAAACGATGGAGAGGGAAGATAAAACCTTTGACCAGGCAGCGATTGAGTTTATGGTTCGCCATCTGGATGGTTCAGCAGAGGATCTAGCGCGTATTAAAACAGAAAAGCAGGATGCTTATACGAGATTTATAGCGCAACAAAAGGATGCCGCTTCAGATTACCGGCTGGAGGATATTTATAGCCCAACAGACAGCTTCATCGAGAGAAAATATTATTATCGGGAACTCGCTTTGGGGCAGGACTTAACTGCGGCCTTCAATATCGCCCGGCTGAACATCCTTAGCCAGCAGGGCGGCGTTTATCTCGATGCTGATTTATTGCCAGCACTGAAACCGCTTCTGCCTGATCCGAATTTAGCAAACATAGCTGATATCAATCTTGTTAAGGCGCAGCTGGTGACTGAATACTTAACAAAAACAGGAAAATTTCCCCACCACCAGAGAACAGTGAAAACTGGAGAGCATGATTATGCCAGGGATTTTTCTGCCCGCAGTCCAGAACATAAGGTGTGGGTAGAGCAACTGCGTGCTGCCATCAATCCTGTCAAGATGAGCAAAACGACCAGGTCGCTTAATGATTTTTTCCAGCCGTTAGGTCAACTGTCTATCAATCATAATGGCCTACGGGTGGCGAAGAACAATGGCACTGTATCGAATGCCGGGATGGTAGCGCCCGCGGGCAGTAATATGCTTAAAGCGGTTTGTCAGCATATCAATGACAATTATCGTCGCCAGGTTAATATGGATCGGGATATAGCACTGGATGCGAGGAACGGATCGATAGCCGTCAAGCAGGGTATGGAAGAATTTGCCCGTCAGCGTAGTGGTCTGTTTATGGATTTCACCGATGCTGAGTGGTTTTTTGAGGAGTTTGATCCTTATAGCAAAGAAGTGAAACGTCACTCTCAGGTGAGACAAAGAATCGATCATCGCCCTGTTTTCACTCATGATCAATTATCGCTGCGGCTTAAGGATATCCCGGTACTGACCAGGTTAATTCGATTGCAGCCTATGCAGGATCAATTACATCGCACAACAGGTGTGAAACAGGTTGAAATCGCCTTTAGATTGCAAGAAGAGATACGACGGTTATTGCAAGACCCAAATCAAATTCCTTATCCCTTGTATTCTCAGGTTTTAACGGAGTTAAATCAGCAAATTAATCACATGCTATTCAGTCAGCCGTTACCTGGCAAGGCGTATATTATCGATATCGCCAGGCAACGGCCCTCTCTCGCCGCTCAGCTATATAAAACCGCCTTTAATGAAGCACAGGGTTATCATCCTGGTTTAACCGACTTTTTGTGTTTTTGGATCAATGAGGACCCCTATTTAAAGCCGTTGATAGGTTCTACCATCGAGGCAACGCCTATGCCGTTCGAGGTGACCTTTCGTATTCCGTTGGGTGAGAGTTTTGCTCAGGTGCAAGCAGCACTATTACAAGCACAGGCTTCGAATGTGATGATGCGGGCAGAGCTCGATCAAAAAACAAAAGTGCTGTCTCTGGGTTACAGTTACCAGGATCTTAGTGATTTGGCTACCGGTGATGCGCCGGCGGCTATGGTTTTTACCTACCTGAAAGAAATCGCTGAGAGATTGAATGCCCATTATTCAGACGCGCCCTTTGACCAATTGATGCTAAATCAGTTTGCAGATAGGGAATATCTGCATCGGCTACAGGATACACGTTTAGCCCAGGCTACACGCATGTATTATCACAGCCGTAATATGGATTTTGATACCTGGGATAGACAATATTCCAAGCAAGGAACTGCTGCTCTCAATCAGGGGCTACGCAATCTGGCATTCTCTGAACAGCTGGCTTTGCTTTTGCAAGATCGCCCAGGACTGTTGATGGGAGAAGAGGGGGACACTATCACTGGCCAGCGTGTTGTCATAGCGCAGATAGATAGCTTAAAGCAACGGGGCATCACCACCCTCGGTTTGGGGTATTTACGCCATGATCGGTATCAACCGTTAATTGATGAATATCTAGGTAGTACTGCCCCTATGTCTGGTGAATTAAAAGCCATATTAGCAGGCAAATCGGTTGACATAACAACAAATGGTATCAAAAAGAAATCGTTGATCCTGTTGTTTGAAATAGCCCGCGCCAAGGGCATGAAGATACTGGCCCTGGGTGACAACAATATGGTTAGGCCAGAGACGGAAAATGGACACATTTGGCAGGCGGTAGCAGCGAATAGCAGGGTGGTGGATATCCTGAAAGCATTGCCAGAGGGTGAAAAATTTGTAGTGATCCATGACAGCAGGTACTTGACATCTCAACAGGGCATTGACCGTTTTATCCCAGGGCTCGCTCAGCGTCTTGGACTGCCGGCGCTGGCGTTCAATGCTAACCAGCTCCAGGTGATCGCGGATGAGGATGCTAATCGCCCCCTATTTACCCTGCTAGATAGCATCATTGAACAGAAACAACAAACCAGCCACAACCACTGGAGCCAGTGGTATGCCATGGCGTCAAAAGAGAATATAGCCTATAAAATGGCCGTACTGCGGCATCTGGATGCACTACAGCAAGAAACTTTTAGTGTGTTGACGGCAGAGTATCTACAGATGAGTGATAATCCACATTCTTTAGATCAGCGTATCACTGCGTTATCCAACGCTATAAAGGGCACGGAAAACAATATTAGCCAGGATGGCGGTAGCCAAAAAGATAAAGACTATCTGTCGACGTTGCAAGATATGCGCACTATGTATCAACAACATAAGAAAAGAGAAACGGATTATGAGGATCACTGGGAAACCAGTCGGAACGATTTGCTGGTCGGTGGTATCAAGACAAATAATACTGGCAAGCTGACTGAGCTTAATAGGAAGATAGCTACCCTGGAAGGACAGATAGCTGATCTTAATATCTTGCAGGTATTTTATAAAAGACAGACGTCGGTTGAGCCACCCCAGCAAAATGTCCGCATGCCACATCCACCGCTGGTAAGACAAGGATCAACACCTTGGAGTTTCGGCGCATCACGCCAGGTATCCGTTTTGCAAAGACAACATTCTGTCCCCTCGGGCAAGGAAGTGAATTTAATAATACCCGCAGATTTTTTACTACGGCGATTATTTACGCAAGGACAACCGTCGATCCTTACAGCAAAATTGTTACGGTACCAGCAGTTATCTCCTCAACTGGCCGCTTATAAGGACATTAAGGAAAAGTACCAGGATGAAATGACAAAATCGGGTGACATTGACAGTGACATTAACGGTGCAACACTGCACTTGCCATCTGATGGCAAGCTAACGAGAACAAATATTTCATTACTGCAAATGGAGGAAAAACCAGGTTGGATCCGTATGTATATCAGTCTGGTCGATGCCAATTATGATAGTAGCCAGAAGGAACTTTACCTGAGAAATAATAAAATTATTGTGCAACCACGAAAGGCAGGTGGGGACATTAATTTTTCGTTTGGCACAACCTATCGTAGTCTGGCCTGGCATCAGCAGTATCGCCTCAGCCCGAATATCAAACATGGCCCAGTCCATGCGCCGATCCGTTCCGTACTGGTCAAAACAGATTTTATCCGTGACTTTTTCGGTACTTTTATGGAATCCGAACATTCAGAACGTCATGCGATGCAAATCCAGTTCGTCAAGGAAAGTGAAACCGTAAAATTGGTCAGTGTCGATCAAAGACATCCCAACCAGGCAGGGCTAACTGTTGATTTAAAAAGTAATTTTCAGGAACTGTTAAATCAACATGCTGATGTGTCTTCGTTTACCACCATTGCCTCGAGAAGTTACCAGCAAAGCTTTTACCATGCTGATCGCGACGGTGAATTTTATGATATTCGTGAGATACAGCACGCCATTGGCCTGGGTGACGAGCAGTACCTCTTGCCATTTTCGTGGCAAAATAAATCAGAACTGGATATGGCCACCGCTTTTAACCGCATTATGACAAGAGGTAATAAAATAGAGGTCGGGCACCTCAGTCAGCGTGAATTGGTTCTCCTGTATGAGCAGAACAGCGCATTCTTCAATAAGCTAGAACAGGTCAGAAATGGCTCGGCCAGCCTGGCAGCCTGGTATCTGGATCCGATACAAAATCAGGCGTTCAGAGACCAGCTAACGCATCTACTAGAAATAAACTACCTCACCCCGGCGCGGTTACTGGAAAACAGTCAGGTTCCGCTATGGGGATCCCAGCGTGATGTCAATGGTAATCCCTGGTTGAAAGCACAGTGGGAAGGTGACTTTGCTCAAAGCTATCTGACCGATGAAGCCGCACAACAGGCTGTCGATCAGCTGATGGAAAAATTTGCCGACCAGTTGGCTCAAGACGAATGGGCAGTGCGGGGGACACCCAAAACGGAAGAGATGTGGCAAGAGCAAAAAGAGAGCATAAAAAACAGTGAAATGCAAAAAAGTAAAACAGAAGCAGAAGCAGAAGCAGAAGCGAGAGCTAACATAAAAATGAAGAGGTTTCGTGCGGCGGATAAAAAACGTACTGAAGAGGCAATAAGGAAATCCCTGCTTACCAAGATACTACAAGTCGACTACGTCCGTAGTGATTTGGCGCGTCTACGTCAAAAATTGCTCCAAGTCTGGAATAATGTTACCGATAGCGAACTGCTGCAGAAGTTACTACGTAATGAATTACATATAAACGGCACCTGGGCAGAGCTACGGTCCTTACGTCAGCAGATTTTTTTCCATGCCCTGCGTCCAGCAGCCCAGTATTATCAGAGTAAGAGGCCGGTCAAGTCTCCTGAAGGTCTGAAAGTTAACACCCGTGAAGAACGCCAGGCGCCCTGGTTTATTCTTAACAGTGATGACATTGATGGTATGAAAATTACGGATGACAAACTCAAAAGCCGTAACTGGTATCGTCCTGATCAGAGTGAGATGAGCGCCTTCATGGCGGATTTGGATACGCCTTTCAGCGGAGGCATATCGGGTACCACTCGCGATGTGACCCTACAACTTACTAATTTATTTGGCCCCTTGAATGTCCGCGAATACTGGACGCTGCAACTCTTCAATGCGGCTCAGATGATTAACAATGGCTATCATTCATTTTTTGAAGCGCTTTATGTTGCCGCATTTTTAGAGGACCGTTTTGTTGATCAGCAACAGTGTATTGGTAAACAGCTACGGGATACATTTGATGCATTACGTCAGCGTGCTAAGCGGGGAGAGATACTTAATGGTCAGCTATACGAGCAGACGCTGGCTTTGATTTTACCCAAACTGGATAACAGCGTGGCGGCACGTTATCTACCGCCAGAATATGGGCGTCAACACCACCTGTTGGCAACAGAATCAAATCGGTTTCGTGATCTGATGTCTATTGGGCAGTTACACCGGCGGGTCTGGGTATTTTCACGGCAGAAAGAGCCTGATTGCAATGATATTCTACAGGCGCTGGATCGATTGCGTGTAACTTCTGGTAGAGAAGGCATTGAAATGGCCTTTATTCTGCAAAATCAGCTGCGTAATCATCAGATGTGGTATCCGGACTCCGGTAGTAACCCCGCGTTTAAGGAATTAGATCAGCAGATTGAACAACGGCTGTTTTCTACAACCAGGATAACGGCAGCTGATCGCGCGAATCTGGTGCAGATAGCAGAGCAGCAGCCGACACTCGCGGCCGAACTCTATTATAAACTGGATCAGGCACAAGACAGCCTGCCGGAATTTGCAGAATTGCCTGATGGGCTTCTGATCGAGTCACATGTCGCTAAAGAACAAGGCACCGTCAATAAGATAAAATCTGGATTGCAGGAAATACAACAGCCTGCCAATGATGATAAAAGAGCACGGGAGGTGGACGCCACCAAAGCAAAAGGCGAGCACACGAGCAGTCTACTGACGCCTGAAGAAAAGCAGGCCATTAAAAATCGGGGGTATTTGAACGTAAGATACTGTCACTAGAGGCGCTACAGCCTGAGATGCAGCGTGCGGCAGAGGGGTTGAGGAAGCTACCTGGCTATCAAGGTACGGTTTACTATTCGCCTATGCCTTTAAACACCAGGGAAGTCACCCTGTTATTTGGTCGGCTAAAACCGGGTCAGGTGATGAGTTATCGAGGTTTATTGACCACGGATGCCAGTGTTGAAACGATCGAGGCGCTAAGAACTCCCAACGAAGGTAGAGTCATCTATGTGCTGGAAGGGATCACTGTAGGCTATAATACTGCCGGTATCACGGATAGAAATACCGCAGAAATCCTGTTAAACCCAGGCCAATACTTTCGAGTTACCGCTACTCAGAAAGTGGGGGATCACCTATACGTAATATTAAAACAGGAGGTTGATTTAACAGCAGGTGAAACTATTCGGGATCTCCACAAAGGTAACCTGGCAGGTTTTGTAGATTATGACTCAGTCAGTTTAGGCAATGACTTCAAGAGCATTTTCAATTATCCGGATCTTAACCAGGATCAGTCGATACGTATCCGCAATAGCGCGTTACCTGCCGGAAGATCGAGTTCAACCGACGAAATACCATTTTCTGGATCGTTAAGCGGTTTAGGCGTGGCGCAGCGGGATAATATTGCTAACTGGGCGATGCCGGAGGTCGCTGGGGAACGGGCTGTTGTTGGTGGCGAGACGCCGCGTAAGCGTCGTATTATCGTCCAGTTGGAAGATGACGCAGAGAGCTTACGTTCGGCGATAGCGCTGGCAGATAAACACCCGGGTGAGGCAGCGGTATATCAGCTGGATGTGCAAGGCCAGATGCGTCCGGTGTATGGCGACCCGACGGTGCTGGGTGGTAGCGGTGAGGTGGAATTGTTATTGGTCGGTCATGGCCGAGGGGGCGTTGGGGATGTGCAGAATAATACCAGCCTGGCGGGTTACACGGCGCACGAGCTCGCTGCTCTGCCTCGGCAAATATCTCAAAAATTAGCCCTACATTCTCAGATCAATAAGCTAGTGCTGATGGGTTGTGCGTTGGTTAATCATGACGATAAAAAAAGCGGATTTCTGTTTGATGCCGCTGCCGCACTGGCGCAACAAACGGGCCAAAAACCGGCTCAGTTAGTCGCCTATGCCAGCGAGCTATCGATAACTGCTGCTGTAGTACATGAGCGCAAGGTCGGGCATCGCCATCAGTTCGTTGAGGGGAGGATTGGCGAGCCTGCTCGCCAGGCGCGGATGAGTTTGGCATTCGACAGCCAACGACAGAGATATTTCCCTGCATTCGTATTTTCTATACAGCAAGAGGAAGGAGAGATCGCATCAAAGCAACCGATCGTGACAGAGGGCTGGCATCCGAATGCTCGACCTCTGGCGATCACTCCAGCAGATGAGATTGCAATTAAAACATCAGTAAAAGAACAGACGCGCGTCGAGTTACAACAACTAGAGCGCATGGCAAACAGGCTCATTAAGCATTATGAGCAGGCGTTAACCCAATACTATAAAAAAGAATATCGCTTTTTTGGCTTCGAGAACGTGGGGGATCAGGTTGAATGTATTTTTAAAACAACAGCCGATCAGCAAGATAAGCGTGTCATGGTAAAACATGATAGCAATAACGCGGTACTCTTTTTAGAGGAAAAACCGTCAGCACAACAAGGTGCACTGCCAGGAAGACGCATCGCTTTACAATACGGGAAAGACGGTGATGTCTTTAGGTTTTCTGTAGTAGAAGGGCTATCAGGACAAGCTGGTGTATCGCGTGAAAATGCTGTGTTTACGCAAATACGCGATAAAATGCTTTTGCTGGAGCCAGAGATAGCGCAGGCAGAAGGTATTTCGACGATGAATTTGGCCTTCCTCGCGCTGCATCTTTTATCACAGCCTCATGATGATGACCTTTCACCGTGGAAAAAATTTGTCGGCATGGCCAATTTGGGGCAGATACTGCATGGGATCGGGCAAGATATCGGCACTCTGGTCAGAACGGTCAAGCTATTACGCGGTGCAGGTGCCCAGGCTGAAGGCCTGTTAGGCAAACTGTTAGGGGGGACGGCTTACACGCACTCCGGTAGTGTGGTCAATGTCGCGGTGGATATCATCAATTTCATTGATGCTGTTCAGGATCTCAACGCCATGCCGCCAGGGCCGCAAAAAGATTTTGCTATCGCGCGCGTGGCATTAGCCGGCACACAATTGGCGGTAGATACCGGGCTGGCAATATTGCCTGTGGTTGCCAGTATTGCCCCTGCCACTGCACCTGCTATTGCCAGTTTCATGGGGATCGCGGGTCCCTTGAGTGTGGTTTTCGCCGGTCTGATGATTGGAACCAATGCGTTACTGGAGGCTATCGCTTTTAATAATACTCATTACCAAATTGAATTGGATGAAGTCATTGCGCCTTTTCGCCATTCAAAAAACAAAACCGTCATCACGCCTACGGGGATTGCGCAAGTAAGTGACGATGGGAAAATAGTCTCTCTTGAACCTTACGTCCCGCTGAGAAAGATCCGGATAAACGGGGAGATCCTGTCAGTACAGGTAGCGGATATCGGCATTCCCCGGTTTAATCCTGCTAATCGCGAGCATTCGACAACATACGGGAACTCGCTTAGCGCCTATCAGGCACTCGGTTTTGATCTTTCCCAGGTGATACAACAAAATACGGCGCTGAAATCGACCCAGTACTTGCTGTTGCCGGCGGCGTTGGATGGGCATTACAATTTTATGCATGATGTCGGTGCTTACGGGCGCTTAGACGGAAAAGAAATCTTCAATAGATTCAGCGCGTATTACAACTCATCGGGTGCCAATGTTTTTCACCTTGGTGGTGATCATGCACCAAACCATGCGGTCTTCACCCCTCGCGCAACAGAATACACGATAGAACTGGATGCGGGTGAGCGTAGTATTGGTTTTCAATCTCCCCAGAAGTTGGCTTCTATTAAGGGTGATGATCATGAGGGGCTTCACTCTGGGAGATTACCCACCCCGATGACAGATGCAGGGCATGCCCATTTTTTAACCTATCGATTCAAAGGGGGAGGGGCACCACCCGGATTGATTTATTTGATGATAGACGGCAGATCATCATTCAACCCCATCAGGACCCGGTACAACGGAAAAACGAACGTTGGGTATTCGATATCACCCCGGATACACTCGACGCGATAGCAAACAGAAAAAAAACTCGGTCGGAATGGCAACAACGCTCGACTATGGCATACGGTGAAGCTGTCTTGGCATTATTGAATATGGGGATTGATCCGGCCGATGTGTCAAAGGTACACGATCTGTTGGTAGTGCATATTCGAGAAGCAGAAATCCCAGGGAGAGTTTTGTTAGGAGGATTAGGAGGATTAGGAGGATTAGGAGGATTTGTTTGGAGTGCCTATAACGTTATCCAGTCAATGTCTGATCCCTTGAGTGACTTGCATACTAAAGTGGATCTGCGAACGTTGATGGAAGCCGCCGAGCCTTTTGTGCGAAAGTTAAATGAGCAAGATCAGGCTAGCAGTATGGCGTCACAACAGAGCAACATCGCGCAACTAGGGTTAGAAAAGAGGAGCGGCGGATGGGATCTACAGTTAGCGCATAATAAAAGGGTACAGATTGACGGCGATCTGCCGGGCCATATTGCGTTACAGATGCGTATTGTCGAGCTACCGGGGCTGATGTTTACGTTAACAGCGTCAGCTCGCCCAGGAGAGGAAACGCCTAAATTTTCTGTCGGACTGGAAGCGGCAAATAGGGAGGCGTTATTGGGTAACAATCTCACCCAAGCCGTGGCGTTTATCCAGAGCAAATTCGCTAATGATCCGCGGTTTATTATTGATGGACGAGTGCCTATCGCTATCCGGATCGGGGAAAATGAGATGGCAAAAGGATTATTAGATTTAACCACCCAGCGTTGGCAGGCGATCAGTAATATAGAGAGGGATAGCGTTACCCATCCCCATTTTTATAACAGTCAGGGGGATATAGCAGAACTATTTGATTTTGATTACAGGATAAACAGGAGCAGTTTCATAGAAACTACACCAAAAGTTTTTACTTTTGGAATCAAACCTTTCAGCTCTATCTTTCCCTGGATTATCGCCGCTACATATACCCCCAGTGTTGCCCATATCGAGTACGATACCACGCAACAACAGCTCGTTGTTGTTGGTGTCGCCCACCCTTTTAATAATAGAAAAAGTCGTGTTGACTACCGCTATTTTCATGATTTGCCGCAAAATACGCGCTATCAGCAGCTCAAAGCCGTCTACGTCGATGAAGAAAATGATATGGGGCAAGCGCCCTTGATGGTGCTACTGGATACACTTCATACTCAGTCAAATCAACAGATGATACCTATCAAAGAATCTGACAAAGCATCTGAGATGCCTATGGATATAGAGCTGGCCTGGGATACAGAAGGAAAACGTTTTTTCCGCAAAGCGACCTGGCAAAAAGACGGTTATCAATTTACCACCTTCGCCACAGATGCAAGCAGTCCTCCTCGTCTGGCGATGACTGTCTTGCCGCCATCGACAGGACAGCGCCAGGAATGGTTGACGTTAACTCAGAGTGATATCGGTTTTCCTATCTCATCGTTAACACTCTCACTACCCCTGAGATAAGCGGTATCGATTTATCCGCATTGCCTGCGATACCGATCAAAGTATTTGCGCCGGTAGGGACAAAAATCCGGGGTTTACATCACCAGACGACGCTTTTTCTACACACCCAAGGTCAGCCCAAGGTCACCTTAAAATTGAAAAAGCTGCCTTCCCCTGCGCCCGGCACAGCCAGAACAACGGCAGAGGTCCGGCTACGCTGGGGCCTGGCGCTCATGATTGACAGCCAGGAGGCATTAGGCTCGGCGATAAACCTCGCACAGATTAATCAGGCATTACGCACACATTTTACCGATCAAACGCCATTTACAACTGATCCCTATCTGCCGTTGCTCCTTAGTAACCGTAGAGGTGAAACCGCCGAAGGCATCTTTGATATCAACAGGCATAATTGGTTAGCAAAAAGTGGGTTAGCAAAAAATCCGGGCGGGTCCATGCTCTATACTCCTGAAGGTACCACGTTATCCACTGTTGCGGCTCAGGTTGAATACGACGGGGAGGGTATTTATTTTCGTTGTCTGCTGACCTTGATACAGGACAGTGATCAAAGACCTCTGGTGCAGATAGGTTACCACGACTACGGTTTACGCCCACAGGAACAGGATCGTTATCAGCAGTTGACGGTTTATTTCAATGACAGTGAGGCATACCGTCTCAACGCGCTAGATAAACGTTCTTTTTTACAACAATTAGAGGACGGGGATCTTGATGGATTACTTCCCTTAGTGAGTTGCTTACAAAAACTGAACCCGGCACAATCGGTACACGTCATCGATACCGTCCGCAAAAAAGGGGCGCGCTTTGATTGGCACAGCCAACCTGATGTTGCGGCAGATCCTGTGCTTTTTGCCTTGGAAAGTGATCATTATTTTGCGGACGGTATAGCAAATAATACCTATCACTACAGGCTGGGTGATGGTCACACGGTTATCCAGGATAGTGGTGGAGTTGACATTCTGGTGTTACTGGGAGAAATCACGGAAGAAGCGTTGGCGTTACAACGCACAGGGGATGATTTACAGCTTATTATTTATCGGGATGTAAAAGAAGCAGGGATAATAACCTTAAAAAATCATTTTACTGTCTCCTCGGCGCGCATGGAAAACATCATGGTGGATGAGAGGAATTACAACATCACTCGCCTGTTACAAGGTCGTCTAACGCTGAGCGGTAAGAATTCAGGCGCGATAACCCGCATGCCCTTCGAGCATCATTTATTGGATTACAGCAACAATCTGTCCGAACATGGTGAGGGTAATAGCCTCTATCTCCTCACGCCGGATAGCAAGGGATATTATGCCATCAATGACGCAGATGGCGTGGATATGTTAGAGCTGCCTGAAAATATCAGGCGAAATGATGTTTGCTGGCAAAAAAGGGAAATGACCTGGTCATCAGCCTCAGCATATCTAATAATACTGTCCCTATCAGGGTGCAAAACCATTTTGCGGCCTCTAGGCATCGGTTGGAGCAAGTCAGGATACAGAACGTTATTTATCGCCTTTATGATAGTCGTGAGCCTGTTCCTCGTAGGGAGAGCCAGAGAAAAAGTCATCAACCTCAAGCGGTAGTAGGTGATGTTGTGTACTTGGTTCGGCTTGCAGATACGGGGAATCAACCCGACGCCTTAGCACAGTCGATGAGTTCATTTCCAGAAAAAACAGGAGAGATTGGACCCGTTAATAGGCTGCCATCGATAGATAATGTGGGTAAAAACATTTTGATTGGAAGCTAACACTGGTTGATTGTGATCTGTATCACAGTCACTCGTCTGTGACATTGTCTGGATCTTTTTGGTTTATCACCCTGTCATTCTGGTGGATATTGACTAGAATATAATCAAGGTAAAGAATGATAGGGTGCTGATAGGAAGAGCAATTTTATTGAAAGTACGTTGAATCAACACCCTGTGAGGGAAAACAGACAGATACCTGGTTTCGATAGAAGTTGATTGTGTAACAGCAAAACGACGTCCATCAGCGATGGATGCGTGTTTTTTCCACAACGTCAATAAAAGGAGATACCATGGACATTTGACCCTGTGGCTCTTTTCAGACTACGCGATCCCAAGAAGCAAGCGGAAATTTCTTATATGCGATACCCTCAGAAGTAGGGCACTATGCCGTGAATTACGTTACATCGCATATACGAGACAGTGTGAATATCGAAAGGCTAACCAAAGGATTATATTGTAAAGAGTTAGGAAAACGGCAAAGAGATATGCATAGACAAGCCGGCACTTACGGTAAACCTGTTGACCAATTTACTCCGCAAGATTTTAAAAATCTAACCCGTGCAGCTGAACGTTGTTCAATCGGAAATTGTGCGGATCTTTGCATGATTGCCGCACGAGAAATAGTAGAAAGTGGGTACCCACATCCCATCGAACTGTGCACAATTGAAGGTAAGGTAGAAGGTTTCACCTTAGATCATGCTTTTTTACGTATCTACTGTGATCCAAAAGATCAAGATGCAGAGAATTGCATTATAGATCCTTTTATGCAAATGCTAAGTAAGCCACAGCAAACAAAGTTAGTGGGCATGAATCAACCGATAACGTTTGAAGAACCCGAGTATGAAAAATATTTATTCTGTTATGCCATTCACCAAGAGACAGATACAGCTCAATTAGTGCCTATGAGTCGTATCAATAATTTAGGAATACACTCCATCGGTAAAATCTTTTTAGACCCTAAGAGAGAATTTCAATTTACTCATTAGGGAACGAAGCTGAAGTGAGACCTGGCCCCTTCAAAGGCAACATTTGAAGGTTGGACAGCGTCCCGGTTTGCTGTGAAAATCAGAACCATTTTGGCTAGAACTGAACGATATATGCTTTTATTTTTGCGCCCGCATGGTCGGCGAGTGTGTATCTTGACCACGCGGATGATCTGCGATGAGAACTGTTCTCTTTCCGTCTGTTAATATTCCTGGCTCACTCTGCGTAGGCTGAGGCGGCGTTGTAGCCGTCGCTTGCGGGCCGATGGTGGGCCTGTAGGCATTGGTAGGTGTGGTATGGCTGGTTTTTAGAGAATAAACTTGTTGCTAAAAAAAAGCATTTTATTAGGAAAATGACGGCAATATTGACGTATACTGGTACGAATAATAGATCAAAATAAAGAGTCGATTATTGGTGAATAATGACTGAAAAGTTGTGTTTTGTTGCCTTTAATTTAATCAAAAAATAATTTATCTGTTTTTTTAGTAGATTATTTTATGTTTGGGTGCCTTTGGAGTGAATAGTGAAACTGCAAGTGATCGCCGTTGGGACTAAAATGTCCGCTTGGGTGCAAACGGGTGTCGCTGATTACTTGTGCCGCTTTCCTAAAGATATGCCTTGTGAACTGATAGAAATACCCGCGGGAAAACGAGGCAAAAATGCAGATATTAGCGGTATTCTGGAAAAAGAAGGGGAATTGATGCTGGCCGCCGCGGGCAAAAATCACCGAATTATTGCCCTGGATATCCCTGGCACACCTTGGGGAACCTCTCAGTTGGCAAAGCAATTGGCAAATTGGCAGCAAGATGGTCGCAATCTGAGTTTTCTTATTGGTGGCCCGGAGGGATTGGCTCCGGTTTGTAAAGCAGTAGCAGAACGAAGCTGGTCGCTTTCTCCGCTCACGCTGCCTCATCCTTTGGTGCGTATTTTGGTTGTAGAGAGCCTTTATCGCGCGAGGAGTATTAACGTTAATCATCCTTATCATAGGGAATAATCGGGTGATGAATTTGAGTAAAGTGAAATAATAGTCGTCGGATGAAAAAAAAACTTAATCCTTTTCGCGATTATTCGGCTGAGTCAGCTCTTTTCGTGAGCCGTGCCTTGATTGCGTTTTGTGGCATCTTGTTGTTAAGTGGCATGCTGGTGGCGAATCTCTATCATTTGCAAATCACACGTTTTGAAGATTATCGTACACGTTCTAATGAGAACCGTATCAAACTCGTACCGATAGCACCGAGTCGCGGTATTATCTATGATCGTAATGGTATCCCTTTAGCGTTGAATCGTGTCATTTACCAGTTAGAGGTAATGCCGGAAAAAGTAGCAGATTTGCCAACAACCCTGCAAGCGTTACGTTCGATTGTCGACCTGACGGATGAGGATATCGCTAACTTTGAAAAAGAACGTAAGCGTTCACGTCGTTTCACTTCCATTGTGCTTAAAACTCCGCTCACAGAGGTGCAGGTTGCGCGTTTTGCCGTTAACCAGTTCCATTTTCCAGGCATAGAAGTCAATGGTTATCAACGACGTTATTACCCTTATGGCTCTGCGCTTACCCATGTGATCGGCTATGTTTCTAAAATTAACGACAAAGATGTCGAACGCCTGAATAAAGAGGGGATTTTGGCGAACTATGCTGCGACTCACGATATAGGAAAATTAGGGATAGAACGTTATTACGAATCGATACTTCATGGTAAAACAGGCTATGAAGAAGTTGAAGTTAATAACCGAGGGCGTGTGATAAGGCAGCTCCAGGAGCAACCACCACAGGCTGGAAAAGATATTTATCTGACACTGGATTTAAAACTGCAGATCTATATTGAACAGTTAATTAGCGGTAGCCGGGCTGCTGTGGTAGTGACTGATCCACGAGATGGAGGGGTATTGGCTTTGGTTTCTAACCCTAGTTATGATGCCAATCTATTTGTTGATGGTATCTCCAGTAAAGATTATCAGGGATTATTAAAAGATCCTGATCGTCCGCTCATCAATCGTGCGACACAGGGTATTTACCCACCCGCATCAACAGTGAAACCCTATATCGCGGTGTCTGCGCTGAGTGCCGGTGTGATTAATAAAAATACCAGCTTGTTTGATCCTGGTTGGTGGCAGCTACCTGGCTCAGAAAAGCGTTTCCGTGATTGGAAAAAGTGGGGACACGGTCGTTTAAATGTCGTTAAAGCGATAGAGGAATCGGCGGATACTTTTTTTTACCAGGTTGCTTACGATATGGGAATCAATCGGTTATCGGAGTGGATGACAAAATTTGGCTATGGTGAGTATACCGGTATCGATTTATCCGAAGAACGTACCGGTATTATGCCAACACGTGAATGGAAACAAAAACGTTATAAAAAACCCTGGTATCAGGGTGATACTATCCCTGTTGGCATCGGTCAAGGTTATTGGAGTGCAACACCTATCCAGATGGCAAAGGTGCTAATGACACTGATCAATGATGGTGTAGTCAAAAATCCTCATTTGTTATTAAGTACCAGGATTGATGGTGTCTTGGTACCTTATCGACAGAAGGAGCAGTTACAGATTGGTGATATTCATTCTGGCTATTGGGAGACAGTAAAAGAGGGCATGTATGGTGTTGCCAACCGTGCTAACGGTACGGGTCGCAAGAGCTTCGAAGGTACGCCCTATAAAGCGGCGGCTAAATCGGGTACGGCACAAGTTTACAGTTATGAAACTTACAATGCCAGTAAAGTTGCTGCACACTTGCGCGATCATAAACTAATGACGGCCTTTGCACCCTTTGCAAATCCGACAGTGGCAGTGGCCATTGTGCTGGAAAATGGTGGTGTGGGTGCTGCTGTGGGTACGATTACTCGCCAGATCCTCGATCATATTTTACTCGGTGACAATAATACTCAATTACCGCCAGCAGAACAGGGTCGCCTTAATGTCGAGGGGTTTGATGATGACTGAAAACCAACAAAAAGGATCACTATCGTCAAAAATACACATCGACATGCCGTTGTTGATCTGTATTGTTGCGCTCCTGGCTTATAGTGCTTTTATTATGTGGAGTGCCAGTGGGCAAGATGTGGGGATGATGGAGCGCAAGCTTACTCAGATTGTCGTAGGTTTATTTGTGATGTTGCTGATGGCACAAGTCCCACCACGGGTATATGAAAATTGGGCACCCTATCTTTACTTTGCCTGTATTGTTTTATTGGTGCTGGTCGATACCTTTGGACAAATTAGTAAAGGAGCGCGGCGTTGGCTTGATCTCGGTGTGATCCGTTTTCAACCGTCAGAGATCGCCAAAATTGCGGTTCCTTTGATGGTAGCACGCTTTATGAACCGTGATATCTGTCCGCCCTCGTTGAAAAATACCACTATTGCGCTGATCCTTATTTTTATGCCGACCTTATTGGTAGCGGCGCAACCTGATTTGGGTACCTCGATTCTGATTGCTTCTTCTGGATTATTTGTCTTGTTTTTGGCCGGAATGAGCTGGCGTTTAATTGGTATCGCTGCTTTGCTTCTGGCGGGGTTTATTCCCATTCTCTGGTTTTTTCTTATGCATGGTTATCAGCACGATCGGGTGATGATGCTACTTGATCCAGAAAAAGATCCTTTGGGTGCTGGTTATCATATTATCCAGTCAAAAATTGCCATTGGCTCTGGTGGCTTGTTCGGCAAAGGCTGGCTACATGGCACTCAATCGCAGTTGGAGTTCTTACCCGAACGCCATACTGATTTTATCTTTGCGGTACTGGCAGAAGAGTTAGGGCTGGTGGGTGTGTTAATTTTACTGACACTCTATCTCTCTATCATCATGCGTGGGCTAGTGATGGCAGCTCATGCACAGACCACCTTTGGTCGTGTGATGATCGGCGCTTTGATGCTAATTCTGTTTGTGTATGTATTTGTCAACATTGGTATGGTAAGTGGGATTTTGCCTGTTGTTGGCGTCCCTTTACCTTTAATCAGCTACGGTGGCTCGGCGTTAATCGTCCTGATGGCAGGTTTTGGCATCGTGATGTCGATACATACGCATAGAAAAATGTTATCTAAAAATTTATAGTTCGTTATATAGTAGGCAGCATCGTTAACTTGCCCCCACGGATGATATGCCTTGCTTATGAAATATATCACTACTTCTGGTTTAATTAACAGCATAACGTTAATCGGCGTTATTAACATCGGTGCTGCTTCCTTCGCTAATGCCGACGATGCTAATTTGAGAACCATGATCCCTGGCGAACCGAAAATAAATGCAGAAGCCTACGTATTGATGGATTACAACTCTGGCAAAGTATTAGCCGAAAATAATGCTGATGTACGACGTGATCCCGCTAGCCTGACAAAAATGATGACCAGCTATGTTATTGGTCAAGCTGTTAAATCAGGGAAAATCAGCGCCGATGACAAAGTGATCATTGGCAACGACGCGTGGGCGACGGGTAATCCCGTTTTCAGAGGTTCCTCGTTGATGTTCCTCAAACCTGGCGATAGCGTGCTAGTTTCTAAATTAATCCGTGGTATTAATCTACAGTCGGGTAATGATGCCTGTGTTGCCATGGCTGATTATATTGCTGGTAGTCAAGATTTTTTCGTTAATTTGATGAATAACTACGTGACTACCCTCGGATTGCAAAATACACATTTTAAAACAGTTCATGGGCTAGATGCCGAAGGACAGTACAGCTCAGCACGAGATATGGCATTGATTGGTCAAGCATTAATCCACGATGTGCCCGACGAATATGCCGTTTATAAAGAGAAAGAATTTACCTTTAATAATATTCGGCAGTTAAATCGTAACGGTTTACTCTGGGATAAAGACCTGAAGGTTGATGGTATTAAAACCGGTCATACTTTAGCTGCGGGCTATAATCTGGTGGCCTCTGCGACGGAAGGGCAAATGCGCTTAATCTCGGTAGTTCTGGGCAGTAAATCGCTTAAAGGACGTGAGATCGAAAGTAAAAAGCTGTTAACCTGGGGCTTTCGTTTTTTTGAAACCGTCGCACCGTTGAAAGTCGGTAAAGAATTTGTTTCCGAACCTGCCTGGTTTGGCGATAGTGATAGGGTTCAATTAAGCGTGGCGAAAGATGTTTACCTTACTATCCCTCGTGGTAGAGTGGCGGATCTAAAGGCCAGTTATGTCCTTAACATACCAGAGCTACACGCACCATTGGCAACAAATCAAGTGGTGGGTACTATTAACTTTCAGCTCGATGGCAAGACTATCGATCAGCGTCCATTAGTCGTTATGAAAGAAGTGAAACAAGGTGGCATCTTTAGCCGTTTCGTCGATTATATCAAATTGGCATTCCATCACTGGTTCGGTTAAAAGACGACAATAGGAGTAGAGATGAAAACTAAACTGGACAAGCTACTTGAATTTCCTTGTTCTTTTACTTACAAAGTTATGGGTTTTGCCGATCCTCAGTTAGTTGATCAAGCGCTTGCCGTAGTACAGCGTCATGTTCCGGGGATTATATGCCAGAAGTGAAATCTAGCAGTAAAGGCAGTTATCACTCGGTTTCTATCACTATTACTGCGACTTGTACTGAGCAAATAGAAACGCTGTATCATGAATTGGGTAAGCTGCCATTAGTGCGCATGGTGTTGTGATCGATGGCTTCTTTACAATCCCAGCAGATTATTTTACGTCAGCTGGCACTAAAGCCTTACACGCTAGTATGCCAGGCGATGCATGATTTTACTGAGTATCGTACGCAAAACACCCTGGATGAGATTTGGTTGGTTCAACATCACCCTGTTTTTACTCAGGGTAAGGCGGGTAAAGCCGAACATTTGTTGGCACCTAAAGAGATCCCTGTGATCCAGAGCGATCGTGGTGGGCAAGTCACCTATCATGGCCCTGGTCAGCAAGTGATGTATGTGATGATAGATCTAAAACGATTAAAAATCGGCGTGCGTCAGCTGGTTACAGCAATGGAAAATACGGTGATACAAACGTTAGATGACCTTGGAATAATTTCCCATTCATGTCCTCATGCACCGGGTGTCTATGTTTTAAAGGCTGATCCACAAAAAATTTGCTCTTTAGGATTACGTATCCGTAAGGGATGTTCATTGCATGGGCTTGCACTTAATGTCGCGATGGATCTGGAACCTTTTCTACGTATCAACCCCTGTGGTTATGCCGACATGAAAATGACGCAAGTCAGTGCGTTGACTGACAGCGCTGTGACTTTCAAAAAAATACAAACGATTTTAGTGGATAAATTTGTCCAGCAGCTAGGTTATACAAAGGTCATTCGGCAAGCTTGGACTTGACAAAAAGTCTATTTACAAAATTGGAACCTATATCACCATGAACAAATCGATCCCTATGGAACTTGGCGTAAAATACCGTGATCTAGATAAGACGGCGTTAATCCCGGTTAAAACCTTGATGACTGAGCATCAGGCACCATTACCTAAGCCCGAATGGCTGAAAATAAAGCTTCCTGCTGATTCGAGTCGTATTCAGGGGATCAAAGCGGCAATGCGTAAAAACGGTTTGCATTCGGTGTGTGAAGAAGCTTCCTGTCCCAACTTATCTGAATGCTTTAATCATGGAACGGCAACATTTATGATCTTGGGGGCGATATGTACGCGTCGTTGCCCATTTTGCGATGTTGCTCATGGTCGCCCGATGGTACCTGATAGTAATGAGCCTGAAAAATTGGCACAAACTATTCAAGACATGGGGCTGCGTTACGTGGTGATTACTTCCGTCGATCGGGATGACTTGCGTGATGGTGGTGCACAACATTTCGCTAATTGTATCATCCGTATTCGAGCCAGGAACCCAGCGATTAAAATTGAAACATTGGTGCCAGATTTTCGCGGGCGCATGGATCGGGCGCTAGATATTTTGACGTTAACTCCACCCGATGTATTTAACCATAATCTGGAAAACGTCCCACGGATCTATCGACAGGTGCGGCCAGGAGCAAATTATGAGGGTTCGCTCAAGCTACTAGAAAGCTTTAACGTGCGGCATCCAGAAATCCCAACCAAATCTGGCCTGATGGTTGGTTTAGGTGAAACTAATGCCGAAATTGTTGAGGTTATGCACGATCTACGCCGCCATGGTGTCACTATGTTAACGTTAGGGCAATATTTGCAGCCGAGTCGACATCATTTGCCTGTTCAGCGTTATGTTAGCCCTGATGAATTTAATCAAATGAAGACACAGGCTTTGGCGATGGGATTTACCCATGCTGCCTGTGGCCCTTTTGTTCGTTCTTCCTATCATGCAGATTTACAGGCCAAAGGCGTAGAAGTGAAATAACTTTCCTTAAAAAAAAAGACACCCTAGGGTGTCTTTAGCTGATCAACGGCGGTTGCCGAAAATACGCAATAACATCAGGAACAGGTTAATAAAATCAAGATACAGCGTCAACGCGCCAACTATGGTGTACTTACGGAATCCATCTTGATCACTGGCATCTAATTGACTGCCCATGTTTTTCAGTTTCTGAGTATCATAGGCAGTCAGACCGACAAATAGCACGACACCGATATAGGTAACAGCCCACATCAATGCACTGCTTTTGAGCCAGATGTTAACCACTGAAGCTAAGACGATGCCGATAAGTCCCATGAACAGCATATTGCCAAGGCCACTTAGATCGCGTTTAGTGGTATAGCCATAGAGACTCATAGCCCCAAACATCCCCGCTGCAATAACAAAAGTACTGGCAATGGATGAGCTTGTATATACAACGAAAATACTGGATGTGGTTAAGCCGGTTAAGGCGGAATAGAGCATAAACAGACTGGTTGCCAAGGTTGCACTCAGGCGATTAATCATCCCCGAAATAACAAAAACCAGACCCAATTGAACAATGACAAGTCCAAAAAAAGTGATTTGGCTGGAAAAAATAAGATTCATGATAGCGGGAGTATTAGCCGCGTACCAAGCGATAAAAGCAGTCAATAAAAGGCCACAGCTCATCCAGCCATAAACCTGTGCCATATACGCCTGAATGCCTGTGTTGGTTCGCTCGACAATCGAACCATTAGGGCGTGGATATCGTTCCATATTGGTACCTCTATATATTAATGTGATACGAGTTGCTGTTAACAGCTTAACTTTGGCTAAGAATACCACAGAAACAACCTTAATTACGATGTTGGAAGCCGTGATAAAAGTGTTCTGCTCTTAGCGATGTTCAGGGATAAGGAATTGACGTTTATTTTCTCTAATTTTTTGCTCAAGAAGAGATAAGTGCCTCGTACTTCAAGATAATGATGTTTGCGGACATTATTCATCACGAAATAGCGAGACACTCATGAACGATATTACCGAACTTTATTGCTTAATGGATGATTTTTGCAAAAAATTTGAGCCACTACTCAATGCAAAGCTCCTGATGGGTCCAAGCGGCGTATCCGTGCCAGTTCTCTTTCTTTGGCAGAGCTGATGACGCTAGTGGTATTGTTCCATCCAATTCGTTATCGCCAGTTCAAATCATTCTATCTTCATCATGTGTGTCAGCATCTCAGGGCTGAATTTCCAACCTTTCCCTCTTATTCTCGCTGTATTGAACTCCTTACCCGCTGTGCAATGGCGCTTTATGCTTTCTTTGACACAGTTAAGGGCGAATGTTCAGGGTTCTCTATTGTCGATTCCACGCCGCTTGCCGTTTGCGATAAGCATCGGGGAGAACTACTCAGTATTCGTTTAACCCGTGGGAATGGTGACGATAGAAAACCCCTTCCTGACTTGGTCACAGGGCTTTTTGGCCAGCTTTATGCAGATAAAGGAGATATTTCTAACACATTGTTACAACAGCTGAAAGAAAAGGGAGGCGCCTTGAACACTCGAGTTCGTCGCAACATGAAGCCTTATATCTTGATTATTAGCTTTGAAAGGATAATGATCCCCAACTGATCATTGGGATGTCAGCGGTGAGTTTGAATGAAGCCTTAAGCTTTAAAGCTTGTAAGACAGATAAAACCCCGGTGACATATTCATCATCGCCTTCAAGACCGAACGGTATCTTGTGCTTCGAGCACGTATTTATAAGGATGATCTTGGCGAATTCTCTGATTTTTACTGTCATGTCTGGAGTGTATCTGATGGACAAAACCCCCGTCGGTATTGATATAGCAAAATTAAAGTTCGATGTGGCTGTCTGGATTGAAAGAAAAAAATATAAAACAAAAGTGTTTAACAATACCCCATCCGGTTTTAGCGACTTGCTGAAGTGGCTACTTCCTTACGGTGACTGCCACATTTGCCTGGAAGCAACCAGCCATTACAGTGTGCCACTGGCCACTTTTTTGGTGGATAACGGGATTGAGGTCAGTGTGGAAACCCCCGCCCGCATTCATGCCTTTGCTCAAAGTGAGCTGAGTCGTAACAAAACGGACCAAGGGGATGCGAAGATGATTGCGCGTTATTGCGCGCTTTATTCGCCAGCACGCTGGTTTCCCGCCCCGTTAAATGAACGTCAGCTTATGGCACTGATACGTCGTCTTAATCATTTAGTCGAAATGAAACAGATGGAATGTAACCGAAAAGAGGGGGCAGATGAAATAGTCCAGCCTTTTTTGACAGACAGTATCTGTGCATTAGAAAAACAAATTGTCGAGATAAAACAGAAAATTAAAGAGCATATTAATAACTCCCCCGGGCTGAAAAAGAATAAGCATCTCTTGGAGAGTATTCCTGGTATAGGCGAAATATTGAGTGCCACTTTATTGGCGTTTGTCGGTGATGTATCAAAATTTACTAGCAGCAAGCAAGTGGTCGCCTACGCAGGGCTTAATCCGAAACTGTGCGAATCAGGTGCATTTAAAGGGCGTAGCCGCCTCTCAAAAGTCGGGTGTACAGAACTCAGAAAAGCGCTATATATGCCAGCCCTTAGCTCCATCACTTACAACCCAATAATAAAATCTCAATGGAAACGATGGGTAAAACGAAATAAAGGGGGAAAAGTCGGTGTCTGTGCTGCAATGCGTAAATTACTCCAACTGGCCTATGGCGTGCTGAAATCAGGTCTCCCTTTTGATACAAAAATAGCGCTTGCAAAGACGTAATCAAGACGGTATCTGTCGAGCACACGGCGTTTGATAACGCCCTTTTGCGTAAACGGTCATTGGTTGAAACCGTTTTTGAACAACTAAAAAATATGTGCCAAATAGATCAGACTCGTCACCGCTCACCACAGAGTTTTATCGTCAACTTACTCGGCGGCATCGGCGCTGCCTGCTTTACACCATCCAAACCAAAATTAGCTCTGCATTGTGCAAATATCGTCACATTATAAAATAGTCGGTTTATCCCCAGGGCGGGATCCCACTTTAATGTGAACTAATAATAGGCAGTAAGCTCATAATATTATGTATCCTAAAGAATATGTAATCATGAGTATTTTAAAGCAATTAGCCCTGATCCCTGACCCGCGTAAAGATATTAATATCAAACATCACCTGCTCGATGTTATTTTCCTGTTTTTTGCCGCCGTGTTAAGTGGGGCCTCGGGATGGAAATCCATCCAGGATTTTGGCGAAGCTCAGCTCGATTGGCTAAAAAAATATGGCTCTTATCATGGTGGGAGCCCACGTCGTCATTGTATTGCTAAAATCATCAATGCATTAGATACAAATTTGTTGATTCAATCCTTGTTTTTATGGATTAACGAACGACGCCAACGAGCCGGTAAGACGTTGCTCGCCATCGACGGTAAAACCTTGCGGAGAACCTGGTCTGAAGAGATTTGCACTGCGCTGCATGTGGTGAGTGCCTATGATGTTGATGCTGGTATTACGCTTTATCAAAAAGCGGCGAACAATAAGGGAAAAGAAGGAGAATTAGCCCGTCAGAGCATTGACGCGTTAGCGCTGGATAATGCTATTGTGACGCTCGATTCATTGCATTGCCAAACCTCAACTTCATCACTTATCACGCAACGTAAAGGCAATTTTGTGGTGCAGCTTAAAGCGACTCAAAAGAAGCTGTTTGAACAGGTAAAACAGCAATTTGCTTTTGCCTATGATAGCGATAAATTGCACGAATATACGCAGACTAATCAGGGGCATGGCCGGATAGAAAAACGTACGGTTATGCAAATTAATGCGGAATTACCCAATGAATTAAAAGCGAAATGGCCTACCATTCGTACTTTCATTGAGGTCGCTAGTGAACGAACAAAAAATAATGTCACCCACTGTCGGTCACGTTGGTATGTCAGCTCATTACCGCTGAATGCAGAACAAGCGGCACAGGCAATTCGGCTGCATTGGGGGATAGAAAATCAACTTCACTGGGTATTGGATGTGGTGTTTAGAGAAGATGAACTCTTGATAAAAGCTCCGGATGGAGCAGCCCATGTCGCTCTTTTCAATCGCGTCGCGTTGGGTGTGATTAAACAGCACAAAGGTAAACAAGATAGTATTGCCAGTAAACGTAGACGTGCCGCCTGGTCAGCCGATTTTCGTAGTAAACTTATTTTTGGTTAAAAAATTAGCAAAGTGGAATCCCGCCCTGGGCTTATCCCGAACTCAGGTCAGTTTAAGTCGAATTCTGGCAAGGCAGTCAGGCTGTGAGCAATAAAAGTGGGAGAGTAGACGCTCCAGGTTGTTGGTGTCTTACCACTATGGCTGTAGCCGTATAAATTGATTCAAAATAAAGGGTCAGAAAAGAGAGTGTCGATATCGCATTGTCGTTTCCTACGAAGGGCTTTAGCCTGAGCCCATTTGTGCTCAATCGGGTTGAGGTCAGGAGAATACGTCGGGAGATATTCCAGAATAAAACCAGATTTTTGTATAGTAGACTGGATATCCTGGCGTTTGTGAAAGCTCACATTATCCATCACGATAACAGCCCCTTGAGGGATTTTTGGCAGTCAGTCTTGGGTTACCCACGCATGAAAAATATCGCTATTGATATTGTATTCAAAGGCACAAACGGTGGTTAATTTTCCGTTAAGCTGAGCGCCAATGACATTGGTACGTGCTTTAGCGTGCCAATCATGTTGACCGTAACACCGCTTACCTTTAGCTCAATAGCCGTAGAGGCGGGGCATGTCATGAGCAAAACCGCTTTCATCAACGTAAATAATAGGGGTCTCGCTGGCTTCATAGGCCTGGATCTTGACCTGAAAATCTTCTCGGGATTGGGCGTTGGCTTTTGGATGATAAAATGTTTTTTTTATAGCTAAACCCTGCCCGTTTCAACGCATGGCAGATACCTCTAGCGCTCACTCCCATACGTTGGGCTCGCTCGTATTGAGACGCGTCAGGGTAGGTTTCCACATCAAGAATCAACGCCGCTCGAGCTATTTTACTGGCGGGTTTATCACGTGTCAGACAAGGTTCTATTCGTTTAGCCCAGCGCATCAGACTTGCGGTCCCAATACAAAAACGTGTGGCCGTTTGGGCATATGTAAGCTTTTCTTGCTCTTTAATAGCCAATACATGTTGGCGAAATTTTAATGGATAAGTCATCTTGAAATTATACATCAATTTATACAGCCTACGCTATACTTTGGAAGGAAGATTGGATAATTTCTTCACGTTTTTGGCTGACCTATTTCAGTAATTATTCTATTTTTGCAAGTAATTCCTTATCAAGAGGATGTCTCCTTCAAACATTTTTTGAAAATTAAGCAAAATTTTTTTTTGTCTTCTGTGGTGGGTATTTCAACAAAATAAAAAACAGATCGGGGCACTGGTGCACACTGAAGAATATCTTTTATATATTTATTACCGAATATATCGCAATAAATTTTTTCTAGGAAAAGGGGTATATTTATAGATTCTGTTGAACTTGTTTCAGTTGTCATAAATTATTTCCTTATTTAGCCTATCTGCAAGCAAATATAATAATAAAGATAAGTGAATTGATTTTTTAAAAGGTCAGCGTTTGGGTAATGAAGATAAGAATGGCATAAGACCCGTGGCATTGTATTAGCTAATTTTTAATGTAATATAATTAATTATTAATAATTAATTATATTGTGATCCTATACCTTGACTTCACCTAATGAACGAGGGTCATGCAAGAGGTCTAATGATTAATTCAAGTTCATCAATCTCTTGGTTGTGGGAAATATTTTTCTACCAGTGCGGCCAATATTGCGCTGGTTTCTATATCCATCACGCCGTCATAATTATACGGGCGGAAATGCAACTGAAATGCTCGGACTAGCGCTTTAAACCCTTCTGGTGTGGTCGCTTGACTCACGTTGTAACCGTATTTTTTAAAAAGTGCTAAGGTGGTTTCCTTCGATGGTGATGTTTTTCTATATTGATCAATATATTGGCACTTTGTTGTCGCATCATGCCAAGCCCCAATGCCTGCTTCATAAAGTTTAAACCATGGAAATGTTGCACCCGGATCACTTTTGCGCCCTAGGGAAATATCAGAATGACCCACAACATGAGTAGGTGAAATATCCGGATAACGTTGCAGGATACTCAGTGCTAACTGTTTAACGGCCTCAATTTGAGCATCATTGTAAGGAAGGAAAGTAAATACACCTCTAATCTCTGAAGCCTCATTAACAATCTCAATCCCAATTGTACTATTATTGAGATTAGTGTGATTCTCCCAGGCACTCACACCGGCATGCCAGGCGCGTTCTTTTTCATCAACCAAGTTAAAAATCTTCAGCTCCTTAAACCTTGTACTGATATAGGTGGGATCCACAGGATTTGGCACAAGATAATGCACACTCACCGATTGCCCGGTTAATGCGGAGACAGAAGCTAAAAAATTTGAAGCGGTATAATGCATAACCAAAAAACGCACTTGGCTACCTTTTCGGCTATTAAACCCTTTTGAACGGTAAGAATTATTATCAATCGCTATCATTTTTCTGTCCTTCCTTAATTTATTGGGGCTTCGACAGAACCTGTTTTCGTTATGATTACGATCCAGTTCCGTTACGGTATATTACAACCTACCTGCCAGGGCATGGACGGAATAAGTATGATAAAGGCCATATTTGTTGTTGGCTAGAAGTAGGTATAAAATCTCTGTGCTTGCAACTATCCTAACTAACAATAATAAAATAATTTTATTATTGTTGATTTTTAATTAAGTCTACACAAAAAAATGACATAATGTGTCATTAAAAATTAATATCGATTTAATATTATGTATTTTTCTCTTGTAAAAAAATTATTTTCATAAAATAAAGCTAAATAATTAAATGGCTATTTAAAATAAAAATTTTATTATTTAATCTAGCTCGTGATAAGTATAGCGTTAAAAATTCGTTAGATAATAAATAGCATGTCCATTTGCGTACTATTACAATAATTAAAATTATTATAATAGTACATGCTCTATAATTTGGAGCAATCGTTATTGTTTATTTTTAAATGGATTTTATTTACGCTAATATGATTAAGTAGCCAGAGGGTATATTTCTTTCATATTTTCATGTAAAAACATTTCGGTAGTGGATTAACCCATTACCGATTTTATTATCATAATTTTCTTTCTTATTAATGACAGATTAGTTTTTCAATGTATTATACATATTAATAGCAATAGCCTAGCTGTCACAGAAATGCTAGGCTAGCAGCAGTAGATGCTGATTTTTCTTTATTTGCTATAAATTAACAAAAGTAAGGTTATCGAATATGCGATGTTTTTGTTATCTGTTGTACGCCACTTTGATCACGGCATGTTTGAATTTTGCAACGGCTGCTAATATTCCACCGGGCACCCTGTTAGCTGAGAAACAGGAAATTATGCGTCATATTAAGAATGAACCCGTTTCTCTTGATCCGATCAAAGGGGTCGGCTTGCCGGAAGCGCATGTTATACATGATTTGTTTGAAGGTTTGGTTAATCAGGATGCTGATGGCAATATTATCCCGGGTGTCGCCGAGAGATGGCACACGGCGGATAATCAAACCTACATCTTTACGTTACGCAAAAATGCTCGCTGGTCTAATGGTGATCCTGTGGTTGCTAATGATTTTGTTTATAGCTGGCGTCGTTTGGTTGATCCAAAAAATGTTTCTCCTTTATCTTGGTATGCTCAACTGGCTGGCCTCGATAATGCGAAACAGATTATTGCCGGTCAATTACCAGTAGAAAAACTGGGTGTTATTGCGATAGATAAACGTATCTTGAAGGTACATCTCAACAGGCCAGTGCCTTATTTTACTCGTCTATTGGCAAATTTCAGTATGTTTCCAGTGCATCCGGCAACAGTAGAAAGATATGGTACTGATTGGATTAAAGTCGGTAATTTAGTGGGTAATGGTGCATTTAGGTTGCAAGATCGCGTAGTGAATGAAAGGTTGGTTTTGGTTCCTAATAACTATTATTGGGATCACAGTCATACTGTATTGACTAAAGTGACTTTTATTCCAATCAATCAGGAATCTTATGCAGCTCAACGTTATCAAGCTAATGATATCGATATTACCGAATCTTTCCCGAAACATATGTACCATAAATTGATGCAAGATATTCCTGATCAAGTATATACGCCTGATCAACTGGGAATTTATTATTATGCTTTCAATACCCAGAGAACACCGACCGATGATGCCAGGGTGCGTAAAGCACTGTCATATTCGATAAATCGTAAGATTATTGCTGAGAAAATGTTAGGTACCGGTGAAAAACCTGCCTACAATTTTACGCCTGATGTGACTAATGGTTGCCAAATCACAAAAGGTTTTTTGCAACAACATGATCAAGAAGAGCTGGATGAACAGGCTAAGGCATTGATGTATGCTGCGGGTTATAGTGCTAGTCATCCATTAAAACTGTCGTTATTGTATAATTCTTCAGAGAATAATAAAAAGTTAGCGATTGCTATCGCTTCCATGTGGCGTAAAAAGCTGGGAGTGGAGGTTAAATTGATCAACCAGGAATGGAAAACCTATATTGATAGCCGTAATAGCAGTAAATTTGACGTAATAAGCTCCTCCTGGATCGGTGATTATAATGAACCATCGACCTTCTTATCGTTGTTAACTTCAACCCACAGCGGCAATATTGCTAAATTTAAAGATGCTGAGTATGATCATGTTTTGAACGATGCCAGTATGCAGACAAACAGTGTCGCCTTGAACGATGATTATAATAAAGCCGAAGAGATTATTGCGGAGCAAGCACCCATTGCTCCCATCTATCAATATACCAACGGGCGTTTGATTAAGCCGTGGCTTAAAGGGTATCCGATAACGAATCCGCAAGATATGTCTTATAGTCGCACCATGTATGTGTTGAAGCATTGACTCTGTGTTGCAACGGTGACGTGTTGTAGTAACCGTTGTAATTATGTGTGGCTGGTTTTTTAGGTACAACGTACTTAATTTTTTAAGAACATTGGTGTTACTTTTCCAGGATGACTCGGTTAAACTGCAGTGTAATCGCAATAATCAGCTTTGCTTTAGTGGCCAATTGATTATCATGAACTACTATTCTTGCCAACTGATCATAAATTTGGAGAGTGATATTATAGTCGGCCGTGGGTTTATCCATATTTAAACGACGGAAATAGTAGATAGCAGCGCGGAAAAGTGAGTCCAATAGGAGTGAATGTCAGAGGCGATATACTCTAGATGGGAGTAATTTTTACTATATTTAACCTAAACAGGTATCTCGTTGTAGCTATGTATTCACTATATTGATTGCTTAAGCATGAAATTAGCAGTATATATACATTTATATTTTTAATGTGATTTACTCAAAAGAGATTGGACTCTGGGAATTATGCTAGCACGCTAATTATAAGGAGAAGCAGGTGGAATCGACATTAGGATCTGATTTAGCACGATTAGTTCGTCAGTGGCGGACGAGAATCGATGATAAGCTAAAACCACAGGGGCTGACTCAATCCCATTGGGTTACGTTATCTAATATTCGTAGTTTAGGCGAAGCACCGTCTCAGATACAACTTGCGAAGACTATCGGTATTGAACAACCTTCACTCGTCCGTACTTTGGATCAGTTGGAAGAAAAAGGATTAATAGAACGGCATATTTGTTCCAATGATCGCCGTGCTAAAAAGATATCGTTGACTGATAAGGCAAAGCCGATTATTGAGCAGGCTGATGATATCATCAGAAAAATGGACGAGGAGATCCTCGTCGATATGCCACAAGAGGATGTTAAGCGGCTACTAGAGGTAATTGGGATACTTGAGAGCAATGTTGGGAAATTACAGACCGTGAAAAATGACAAGTAACAAAAAAATCTACTTATTTGTTTACAGCACGACAGCACGCCGGGTTTCATTTGAAATCCCGGCTTTTTTATTAGTGGAATAATTAACGCGGGCTAACAGTGATATTGCTACCGTTGCCAACTAACATGACACGTTGACCCACACTAAATTTGCTTGTACCTTGTTTTTGTACCACTGAAATTGTAGTGCGGTCATCTTTACGAATTTCTAGTTGCACACCTTTAGTGCTATTTAGTTTGCTCTGTATTCCTTGACCCGCAACACCCCCGGCAACCGCGCCCGCTGCTGTCGCTAAGCTTTGTCCTCTGCCACCCCCGATGGTATTACCTACAAATCCACCTAACACTCCCCCAGCAATGGCACCAATGACGTTGGAATCACTCCCTCCTTGAATTTTCACTGGGCGGACAGTTACCACTGTACCGTAAGCTACATTTTGCACTTGTTTCGCCTGATTCGCGCTGAAAGTATCATCTGATAACGTGTTAAGATTGGAACATCCGCTTAAGGTCATTATAGTGAGAGTAACGACAAGTAATGGTTTAATCATAAAAACTCCTATTGAAAATGGATAACCGTTCTCGGGCTGATCACGCTTATTTCTTAAATAATACTAAACGCTGGTTTGATTTTCTGAAAGTATAAAATAAAAAAGAAAGTGATAAGTGGCTGATGCAGTTTGTTCGACAGGAAGAAGACGGTTGAAGTAAAATCGAATTGTGACTACAGGGGAACTATGTTGTACTCCGTGCGCTTCTTTGACTGCATCTTACTCGCTACGGTTGTGAAAGAGGTCTCTTATCCGTGTGTTACTGGGGTTCTATGGCTAATAATGAATTTAATGTCGCAGATGAGCGACGTGAGTACACCCATAATGGCAGATTACACCGAGTGGATTTGCCTTCTGATCCTTTAACTTTGTTCACCAGTTGGTTAAAAAAGGCTTATGAAGCGCGTCTGGTCGACCCTACCGCTATGTGTGTCGCCACTGTAGATAGCGATGGACAACCTTTCCAGCGCGTAGTACTACTTAAGGATTATAGCGTTCGAGGAATGGTGTTTTATACTAATCTGGAGAGTCCTAAAGCTTTACATCTGGCAAAAAATTCTCGTATTAGCTTGCTATTTCCTTGGCATGAGTTAGATCGGCAGGTTATCTTTCTGGGTAAAGCTGAACGGCTAGCCACTGAGGAAGTAAAAAATTATTTCACCCGTCGACCAAGGGACAGCCAGATTGCTGCCTGGGTATCTCATCAATCCGCAAGCATTGCTAATCGAGGGGTATTGGAAAGTCAATTCATTGAATTAGAAAAAAAATTCCGGTCGTCCGATGTTCCTGTGCCGGATTTTTGGGGGGATTTCGTGTGGTTTTTGATAGTGTAGAATTTTGGCAAGGAGGAACGCAGCGCCTCCATGATCGTTTTGTCTACCGGAGGAAAAAAGATTTAGAGGGTACCCGTGACTGGAAAATTGATCGCCTGGCTCCCTAGAACCTATGAGAAATCTATTGTGTTTGTTGATATTTCATCAAAAACAGGCTTCTGGATCGCGGAAACTGTATTTTTAGCCAGATTTTTATCAAAATAACGAATAATGGAGTCATTAATGACGAGTCGTAATCTGATTCAACAATTGCAAGAGCGGGGCTTGTGGCTCAGGTCACGGATGAAAAGGGATTAGTAGACAGATTGGCGCAGGGTTCCATTTCGTTGTATTGTGGTTTCGATCCTACCGCCGACAGTTTGCATTTGGGTCATCTCGTTCCTTTACTCTGTTTAAAACGCTTTCAGTTAGCGGGCCATAAACCGGTTGCACTGATAGGTGGCGCGACAGGACTGATAGGCGATCCCAGTTTTAAAGCGGGCGAGCGTCAGTTGAATGACAAGGAAACGGTTAACCAATGGGTAGAAAAAATTCGTGAGCAGGTTTCGCCGTTTCTCAATTTCGACTGTGGTGACAACAGTGCGATCACAGCCAATAATTTGGATTGGTTTGCTAATATGAAGGTACTGGATTTTCTACGTGATATAGGCAAACACTTTTCGGTTAATAAAATGATTAATAAAGAGGCGGTTGAAAGTCGTTTGCACCGTGATGACAGCGGTATTTCTTTTACCGAATTTTCTTATAATCTGTTACAGGGTTATGATTTCGCTTATTTGAACGACGCCCTAAAGGTAGAGTTGCAAATTGGTGGTTCTGATCAATGGGGCAATATTACTTCAGGTACAGATTTAACACGTCGTTTACATCAAAACCAGGTTTATGGCCTGACAGTGCCACTGATCACTAAAGCTGATGGCACTAAGTTTGGCAAAACAGAAAGTGGTGCCGTTTGGTTAAATGCCAAGAAAACCAGCCCGTATAAATTTTATCAATTTTGGATCAATACTGCTGACACTGATGTTTATCGTTTCCTGAAATTTTTCACTTTTATGACATTGGAAGAAATCAGCGCGTTGGAAGATGAAGATAGAAACAGTGGCAAAGCACCGAAAGCACAACAGGTATTGGCGGAACAGGTCACTGGGCTAGTGCACCGTGAGAAAGGGCTAGCAGCGGCACAACGTATCACACATAGCCTTTTCTCTGGTAATTTATACGAAATGACTGAACAGGATTTTGCTCAATTAGCACAGGATGGTATGCCTGCTATTGAGTTGACCCATGATGCTGATTTGCAACAAGCGCTGGTTAACGCTAAGTTGGTGCCATCGCGAAGTCAAGCTCGTACCCTGATAAACTCGGGTGCAGTTACCCTGAATGGCGTAAAGCAGTTTGATGAGGCGTACTGCTTTACTGAAGCTGATCGCTTGTTTGGGCGCTATAGCTTGCTGCGTCGTGGAAAAAAACATTATCATTTGCTGATTTGGAAATAGATCGTCCACTGTCCATTTAACAAACCTATGCTGTAATAGAAGAATAGACTTCTCGCAAAACCGTAGCGAGTGCTGCAGAGTCAAGGCGCCCGGAGCACAGCAACTGCAGTGTATAGCGAGTAGGATCGCGAGCACCACGTAATGCAGAATTTGCAGCACGGCAGCACGTAGTAGGTTTCACAAGAAGTCTAATGTGAAGAGGGGCGCCCTGGCCTCTCACAACGGGCTGAAATTTAAGCGATGAAAATGGCGCCTGGGTTGTTGATCGTTATTGAACTACGCCATTGGCTATGACACCACAAGCAAAACGAGCACCACCGCCTCCCAATGCTTGAGGATGATCTGAATAATTATCACCATTGATATGGATCATCAATGAACGATTTTCAATTTCTTTTAAAGACTTAATACGTGGAGCTAAAACGGCGTAAGTTGCCATGCCATCGTCATTTACCGGCAATCCGGGTAAATCGCCAAGGTGTCCTTGATCATTATAAGGACCAAGATGACCGCCTGTTGTATTCAAATTAAGATGCCCTCCAGCTTGCAGTGCAACAATGGCTTTTCCCTCTTTTTCACCGGGTTGACAACTCGGATTTTGGTGAACATGGAACCCATGGATCCCTGGTGTTAAATTTTTAAGATCAGGCGCGAAGATCACTCCGTATGACGTTTCTGCTAGTGTGATATCCCCAATATAGTTACCGTTTCCTGATGGCGTTGCCTCGTGCATCTTGACCGTTAGGTTGGATGCAGATGCAACGCCGGAAAAGAGCAGGGAAAATAAGATAACTTTTTTAAATTTCATGTTAATAGTCCATTTTATACACGGGTATTGGTAGGTTTCTTGCGAAGCCTGCTGTGTGGCATTTGTCATCCTTATGTATCCATTACTGCACGCCGGGCATGTTGATTTCACTCGACAAGCCAGCGGTTTACAAGAGGTTGAATGGGTAAATAGCGGCTAGGAGTGTATAATATCTACCGTGTGTCGTCATCACTTCTTTACTAAATCCTTCTCAGGATAAAGATTAACAGACAATCGATGTCTGAACATCTTTGTCGGTATAATTGAAACATCCTTGAAAACAGCGTCCAGCATGGAATTCTGGCGATAAATCACGTAAAAGTTGTAATTCAAAACAGCCTGTTGACAATGAGCAATTGAGCAAACATGCATCCAGAAAATCGAAGTAACAACCCACTTGTGGATAAAGAGCCTTAAATAAACTTTCTTTGGCTGAGAAAACCAGTGTTAGCAACTGATTAAATGGCCAAGGCATCGTTTGTAATTGAAAATATTCTTTCTTTCCTAGGATATTAGGCCATATTTCGGCGACTTTTGTGACTGGCAACCAACTTTCTATATCCAGGCCGATACCACTACTGGTTTTAGCAGAAAGGGTATCAGCAGAGACAGTATGAGCCGGAGAAATGAGTAATGCGGCACAGAGAGCTGTATCGTCATTGTGGCTGATAGAACCAATAATATTGACCGGCCATTGCGGTGCCCGATCGGCACCATTTTCCAGCCGAAAATTTTTCACTCCCAGTACATTTAGCACTTGCTGAGCGACAAAGCGTCCTGCTAAAAATTCTGCGCGGCGTTTTAGTACTGCTTTGTGCAAATTGTGTGGAAAAGAAATATGATAAGTATCAAAGAGAGCATCCTGATAGCTATCAATATCAAAATGACACCTTGCTTGCAATCCCGAATAAAGATATTGCTTATTCATGCCAGCAGTAGCAATGGCAGAAAAGGTGAAATTGCGGATAAAAGGTAACTTGATCGATAAATTCATAAAAATTTTCCTGATTAGCGATTTCATTATGTGGTTAATTTTACAGTAAAAAATATCTTATTATCCTGTATGAGATCGATGAATTAAAGTTAATATACTAATAAAAAATCGTTTAATCCTTTTTCTCGATTACTTGTTATATTACTTACCATTGACCTTCATTTTTAGCGGAGGTCAGAAAATAAAAAATATGCGCGTCAACGTTGTTTATTGTAAGTTCGCGCCGTTATTAAACGGAAAAAGGGAATTAGCGGATGTTAGCCAGGGTAATACGTTGTTTTTTTATTATATTGATATCGATAGCTATATTGTTAACCACTTTGGTCGGTAAATTAGCCGCACAATCATTTTTTAAACATCCTGGTATTTTGGTCAGTATCGAGCAATTAGATTACGTAAAACAGAGAATTACTGCCGGCGAGGAGCCCTGGTCATCAGTTTTTGACGTGGTAAAGCAAGACTCTTTAGCAAAGTTAGATTATCAACCTGATCCTTGGTTTGCTGTGAACTGTGGTAGTTATTCCAGGCCTAATTGGGGTTGTTCAGATGAGATTAAAGATGCGCGTGCGGCGTATACGCAAGCGCTGCTTTGGTATTACAGTGGGGATAAAGTTTATGCGGAAAATGCTATTAACATTATCAATGCCTGGTCATACAATTTCACTGGTGGGCACAGTGGAGCAAATGAAGTTTTACAGGCCTCTTGGGCAGGGGCATTATGGCCACGGGCGGCAGAAATAATTCGCCATACTTACGATGGCTGGAAAAATAAAGATGTGCAGCAATTCGAAAATATGTTAAGGATGCAGTATTTGCCTTCTGTGACAAAATCCATTGTTTGCTATCATGGGAACTGGCTGGCAGCCTCCATCGAGGCGAGGGCCAATATCGCTATTTTTCTCGAAGATATAAAACTTTACCGTAAAGCAATAAGAATGTGGCGTGAAAGTGTGCCTGCTTATATTTATCTTGAATCGGATGGCATATTACCAAGGCAACTACCAGGCTGTTGGCGTAATAAACAAAAATTAATTGCCTACTGGCAAGGGCAAAGAACCTTTGTCAATGGCTTGACTCAGGAAACCTGTCGAGATCTTGAACATATGGCGTATGCTTTGGCGGGTTTTATTAATGTTGCAGAAACTGCTTACATTCAGGGATTAGATCTTTATGGTGAACAGGAAGAACGTTTTACATCGGTGATGGAATTTCATACTAAATATAAAAATAAGGGTTCTATTCCTCATTACATCTGTAATAGAGAATTTAAGTTGGATATGAAGGGAACCTTAGAGATCGCTTATAATCATTACGCGGTACGACGATCGAATAGGAAAGACTTGCCTCATACTTGGCAGTGGTTGAGCGAAAGATGGCCTGCTAAAGGGCATTTTCATTATGTTTGGGAAATTTTGACACACGGTAATATTGGCAACGCGGGTATTGATTAATTAGGAATGGATAAAAAAACATTATTTTTTATTAAGTAATAGGTACTTGCTATTATCCAGGTATTCACCTTATGTAATACAGAAATAAAAGAGTAATAATTGAAGTATGAGATCTCATTTAAAATAAATTATAAAAATTTTTTATCATAATAAAAATTTGTATTTTTTTGATGAGGGGAAATTATGCTTAATAATATTTCAAAGACTCTAATAAATGCAGCAAAAATGGTAACTGCACACGGAGGAACAGAACTATCAAATGTGGCTGTTTCATTAAAAAATATAACAAACTTTAATATTATACCCGTTAGACTAATGATGGCAACTTCACCTAAATACTCAGCACTATTTTCTCCGCACACATTAAGAAAACAGGACCCTAATCTATGCTACAGTAACTCTCTAAAAATAATAAATAAAAGTGTGACAAAAAAACCCATGAACTTACTGAGTAAAGTTAGAAAATATATGTTAGGGAATATTGATTATATTGAATTACTCTCAAGTAGTAATGAAAAAATCATTCAAACGATAGGAGAAAAAATAAAGGGATCAGGAATGGTTGCTCTACGAGGGCATGGGATCGCCAGAACTGACTCTGCTTATACTACACATCATGTTGTTGTTATCACGGATATTTTTATTTGTCATGGTCGAAAAATTGCCTTAATGATTGATACCGATGATACAGTAGAAAATAAATCTTGTGATAATGAAGAGAGTATCCGTCTCGTTGATTTAGAAAATATGATCACTGTTGCTCGTGCAGGAGCAATGAAATTTCTATCTGATAACCATATGAATAATACTGAAGGATTGTTGTCTATCTCATTTATTCATCCACATCTTGTCGCCGAAGAATACAGACTCGATCCTGTTAGCAAAGGATGTATTACGGATTATTTAGAAGAAAGTTGGAAAACCGGTAGTGTTTGTGTTGAATATGCGAATATTGGAGGCACTTTAAATACTTAATAAGAGTAAAAGAGGTGAGTTTTGAAAAAATGCTCACTTCGCTTCTGCCTATCTCCCAAGTGAACCAGTATACAGTTTTATTTATTAAATATTATATAATTTTATAACGAAACATTTTGTTACGGTGTCACTACTATTATCACCAAAGAAAATCCCATATACTGATAGAATTCATAGCCACTGATATGGACCTTTGTATGACTGGGGAAGGGCACTTGATTTTTTCTGTCGCCTGTGTTGTTTTTGCCCAAAAAGCCAGATTAACACCAGAACTTGCACAAGGCGATTGGTGGCATATAATCCCAGCAGCATTGCTGGCGTCTCTGTTACCTGATATAGATCATCCAAGTTCCATTCTTGGTCAGCGATTAAGATGGATTTCGTTGCCTATGGCCAGGCTTTTTGGTCATCGTGGTTTTACCCACAGCTTGCTGGCAATTATTGGTGGTATGGTCTTGTTTCGTTCGGATATTTCTGCTCATTGGTTTTTTCCACCAGATGTATTGCATGCTATGATTATCGGCTATTTCAGCCATCTGTTAGCAGATATGCTGACACCGGCTGGTGTCCCTCTACTTTGGCCTTGTCGCTGGCGTTTTTGTATTCCATTACTCAATACTAGCAAGAATAATCAGTCAGAACGTGTATTCTGTATATTGTTGCTGGGTTGCGCACTTTTTTGGCAATCTGATACCGTTACCTTGTTATTATCTTACATTGAGCAGCTAAGAAATTTTAGCTTCTAATTGCATCACAGAGTGCGACAATCCGACCGTCGTATCACATAAATTTTGGAGGTCTGGGGATGAATCCACCACTTGTGGTTAACGTGCTGGTATTTATTGCATTGTTATTGTTGTTGGCACAAACTCCGCGTAAGCAATTGTGGCATAAGCTTTTTCGACGCAAAACGTCTTATTACCGCCCCTGGAGTTTGGCCAAGAAAGTTTTAATTGGGCTTATTATAGGAACTTTCTTTGGTTTGGCACTCCAGCTTGTTTATGGTGCTGATAACCCGATATTAAAAGAATCAATGAGTTGGTTTAATATTGTTGGTAGTGGGTATGTTCAATTATTACAAATGATTGTAATGCCATTGGTTTTTGTCTCTATTTTAAATGCCATCGCTAAATTACAGGATGCTTCTTCTCTCGGTAAAATTAGCCTATTCACGATTACTACCCTGTTATTCACCACTCTGATTGCTGCTCTGGTCGGTGTGCTAGTGACCAATTTATTTGCTTTGACTGCTGCAGGTTTGGTACCAGGCACAGAAGAAACAGCGCAACTTAGTGTGATTACTCATCATTACATGAATAGGGTCGCTGATTTGACTGCTCCTCAGCTAATTCTTTCGTTTATCCCGAAAAATCCCTTTGCAGATCTGACGGCTTCTAGCCCCACTTCAGTGATTAGTCTTGTTATTTTTGCCACTTTTTTAGGGATTGCTGCTCTGGAACTACTGAAAAGTGATCGAGAAAAAGGCCAACGTGTATTAGTGGCGATTGATACTCTGCAAGTTTGGGTGATGAAATTGGTTCGATTGGTCATGAGATTGACACCTTATGGTGTTTTGGCATTGATGACAAAGATAGTTTCAGGTTCAAATATTCATGACATTATTAAATTAGGGGGCTTTGTTGTTGCTTCTTATGTGGGGCTAGGTATCATGTTTATCGTTCATGCCCTGCTATTATCTCTGAGCGGTGTCAATCCTTTTAGATTCTTTAGGAAAGTGTGGCCGGTATTGACTTTTGCTTTTACCAGCCGTTCCAGTGCCGCCAGTATCCCATTAAGTGTGGAGGTGCAAACCCGTCGCTTGGGTATATCTCAATCCATTGCCAGTTTTGCTGCTTCTTTTGGTGCCAGTATTGGGCAAAATGGTTGCGCGGGGCTGTATCCGGCGATGTTAGCGGTGATGGTGGCACCTACTGTCGGTATTAACCCTTTAGACCCAACTTGGATCCTAACGCTGCTTGCGGTGGTGACTATCAGTTCTGTCGGGGTCGCTGGGGTAGGGGGAGGAGCTACCTTTGCCGCGTTGATTGTGCTGCCGGCTCTCGGTTTGCCTGTCACATTGGTTGCGTTACTGATTTCTATCGAGCCACTAATCGATATGGGGCGCACTGCATTGAATGTCAATGGCTCTATGATCGCCGGAACCATAACCAGTCAATTGATGAAACAAACTGATAAATCCATCATGGATAGCGAAGACGATGTGACATTATCTTCGCATTAACCCTTCTCAGCACTCCGCGCTTTTAGCGCACGTAACCCTGAGAGAGAAGGGTCCACTGTCTTTTAATGGTCTTCCTGCTAGCTCGACATTTTTTCTCGTTTTTTTATTCGGCAGCCAGAATTACAGACTGCCTTTTGCATCAGCTATTAAGATCGATATTGGGTCACCAGTGCTTTTGCAATGGCTTCTGTTTCTATGTCTGGTATCCCAGAAAAATTGGTTGGTCTAAAGTGCATCTGGAACGCACTGATAACTCTTTTTGTTTCGGTATCCAATTTGCCAGTTTGTGGGATGGTATAGCCATATTGAGCCAATATTTTCTGTATGCTACTGACCGAGGTTATAGCGTATTTATTTCTGTTACCGATATATTGTGTGACTAGCGAATCATCCGGCCAAGCACCTATACCCTTTTTAGCCAAGCGGTGCCATGGAAAAAATGGACCCGGATCAAATTTTCTTTGTGGGGCGATATCACTATGACCGACAATATCCGTTGGTGCGATTTTATAACGCTTAACAATATCTTTGGCTAAATATTCGATAAGTTCAATTTGCTGTTCATTAAATGGATACCATTTTTTACCAAAAAAACTTTTTGTAAAGCCTAAATTAACGATTTCAACACCGATAGAAGTGTCATTCAAATTATTACGGCCTTGCCAATGACTCACGCCTGCATGCCAAGCTCTTTCATGTTCAGCGACAAGTTGTAATACCACAGGTTTACCCTGCTTTTTTTGCGGATGGCTAAGCACAAGGTAATGAGCACTGACCTGTCCTTGTGTCAGTATTTTTTTTGAAGCGGTATCATCAACAGCGGTGTAGTGTAAAACCAGGAAACGCACGCGATCATTTTGTGCGACGGCGGACGTATTGGTATCGACTTTGTATTCGCCGCGATCAATTAGCCGATGGCTGCATCCGGTGATAAGTAATGCGAGAACAATTACTGCTAATTTACTCATTATGTTACTTCCCCATTAACCGCTATTAGAACCTGTTCCAAATCTCTTCTCCAGCTGCCTTGACTTCACGTAATGAACTACGGTTTTACTAGAAATCTATTCAACGAAACCTTGATAACGAGTACGAGTAGCAAGTTATTTTAGATACTGACTTGAACGCAAAGCTTCGATACGTTTATCCAACGGTGGGTGTGACATAAACAATTCGCTGAAAGAACGAGATTTACCATTAATGCAAAAGGCCATCATACTACCGGCTTCCTCTGGTTCATGGCTAGTTTTTAATCGTTGCAACGCTGCGATCATCTTTTCACGCCCGACCAATTTCGCAGAACCGGCATCGGCATGAAATTCACGGTAGCGGGAAAACCACATAGTGATGATGCTAGCCAGAATACCGAATACCAGTTCTAACACCATAGATACAACAAAGTAAACTATCGGATTACCCGAACTATTTTCTTCTCCTTCCGCCCGATCACCGGAAAGAAAACCTGCCGCTGCTTGAGCAATCAGCCTCGAAATAAAGATAACAAAGGTATTCACAACACCTTGGAGCAGGGTCATAGTCACCATATCACCATTAGCAATATGACTGATCTCATGTGCAATAACCGCCTCGGCTTCATCACGACTCATATTTTGTAACAAACCGCTGCTGACCGCAACTAAAGAGGCATCCCTGCGTGCACCGGTGGCAAAAGCGTTAATATCCGGTGCCTGATAAATAGCGACCTGTGGCATTGCAATGCCGGCTTGTTGTGATTGTTGCAGAACGATATGCAATAACCAGCGCTCAGTTTCGTTACGCGGTTGTTCTATGACTTCGCCGCCTACTGAACGCAACGCCATCCATTTTGACATCAGCAGCGAGACAATCGAACCGCCAAAACCGAACAGTGCTGCCATAATCATCAGTCCTGGCACACTGCTTGACTGGATCCCTGTCAGGCTGAGAATCAACCCAAAAACTAGCATCACCGCCAAATTGGTGAGAAGGAAAAGAGCTATACGCATCATAAAAGTTATTTCCTTATTGTTTAGCTAACACAACTATTTGGTTAGCGCAATTGTTTGGTTAATAAGAGAGTGCAATTAATACGATCCTTTGGTAAGTACATGGATTTATTACACTCATCCTATGGGCATCTGGCAAATTTTCAAGCTTTTTTCCGTATTAACCCGCTAAATAGATATTCGATTTTTTGCAAAACCTACTATATGTTTGCAAACACGAGCCGCGAATTTTGCGTTACGTGGTGCTCGCAATCCGTACCCTGCAGTTACTTGCTCCAGGCGCTTGACTTCGCATACCAACTACGATTTTGCAAGAAGTCTATTATTTTAGCGTTGGCGGTGAGTTAACTGTGTTTAATACGGTGTTTTTAACCTGATTTTTTTCAAGTTGAGCCAGATCGAGAGCGATACGGACGCTTTCATCCAAATATGAATCGGGTCCCTGATAATTTTTGGGTAAATCCGTCAACATTTTTAGTGGTTTCTTGCCTTGTCGCTTAAAGCGTTCATTAAGGCGTGTCAAGCGGGTTGCATCGTCATCGTTATTTTCTTTTACACGTTGTGCATAATTTAAGGAAACGATATTTTTTTTGTCTTTTAAGCTATTGTAACGAGCAATATCTTTTTCAATATTCTGGAATTCAGGATCAGCAGCAATACGTTCGGCATGTTTCTTTAATAAAGCCGCTTCTAACGATTGCACATTGCCTATTTTCCTATAATTTGTAGCTTTAATGCTATCCCAAGGGAGCGCGTTATCTTCAATGTCTTCACCGCTTGCTGCCGGATCGGTACTTGTTGGCAGCACGATATCGGGTGTCACGCCTTTACGCTGTGTACTGCCGCCATTAATACGATAAAATTTTTGAATGGTATATTGCACTGACCCTAATATGGGCCATTCTGGGCGCAACATTTGATCGTAAATCCGGTTCAATGAACGATATTGCTGCACTGTTCCTTTGCCGAAAGTGGGTTCTCCGACGATGACGGCTCGACCGTAATCCTGCATCGCCGCGGCAAATATTTCAGAGGCTGAAGCGCTGTAACGATCTACCAGTACTACCAATGGATCTTTATAGTAAATTTTGTCATCAGTATCATTATCCTCACGCACTTTACCGTTGTTATCCTTCACCTGGACCACAGAGCCTTTTGGGATGAATAACCCGGAAAGTGACACTGCTTCAGTCAGCGCTCCACCGCCATTACCACGTAGATCAATGACGAGACTGCTGATATTTTTTTTCGCCAATTTTGCTAACTGAACTTTAACATCCTCGGTAAGGCCAACATAAAATCCTGGGATATCCAATACAGCAACTTTCTCTTTATCGACGGTTTTCAGCGACATTTTCACCGCGCGATCTTGCAAACGTATGTGTTCACGAACTAGAGTGACAGTGTTATGTTTACTGCCTTTACCTGCAGATAGTATGTCGAGACGTACCTTAGTGCCTTTGGGGCCTTTGATTAATGCGACAACATCGTCTAGACGCCAACCAATCACATCGATCATCGGTTTACCTGCCTGACCAATTCCGACGATACGATCGCCTACTGCAATCGCTTTACTTTTCATCGCAGGTCCACCCGCAACCATAGAATTGATTACCGTATAGTCGTCCTCCATCTGCAACACTGCCCCAATCCCTTCCAAAGACAGGCTCATCTCGGTATTGAATTGCTCGGTATTGCGCGGTGAAAGATAGTTGGTATGAGGATCGATCTCATGCGCAAAGGCATTAATAATCAGTTGAAATACGTCTTCACTGTTACTCTGTGTCAGACGCTTCATGACTGAATGATAGCGCTTAGTTAGCGTATCTTTAATTTCCTGGTCAGTCTTACCGGCTAATTTAAGATTAAGCTGATCAAATTTTACTCTGGCATCCCAAAGCGTATTTAATTCGGTTTTACTGGTTGCCCAGGGTGCTTTAGTACGATCGAGATCAATACTATCATTACCGTTAAATATCATAGGCTTATCAAGTACAGAGAGTGCATATTGATAGCGTTCAAACCGGCGTTTTTGTGCGAGATTAAATAACGCATAGGGGCTTTCTAGTTGACCAGATTTTAATTCGTTTCCCAAATCGTATTTTTTAGCGGCAAACTGAGCTATATCGGATGCCAGCAACACATTATGACTGTAATCCAACATATTGAGGTAGCGATCAAATATCTGTGCGGAAAATTTATCGTCTAGATAAAATTGCCGATAATGGGAATGAACAAATAATGAGGTTATACGCTCACTGAGTGTCGAGTGTTGACGTTCCTGATGCAATTGCGGCAGTTGATCAATACGATAACCATTATCGCCCGCGTAACCGATAGCCGTTGTAAAAAACAAGTAAGCAATGAGAGTTAGTTTGACTAATTTTTTCATGCGGAGCCTCGTATTAGAACTGTACATGCTCGGCGCGAACAATCATCGCCAGACCAGAAGATAATTGTACTCGTACGCCGTTTTTAGCAATTTCCAATATGATTGCATTCATTGCATTTTTGCCTGCTTTCACTTTAATTTCTTGACCAATTTTTAGGTTAGATATCTCTGTAGGCGGCATAGAATCTGGTAGGTGTGCTTTCGTCGTTGGGTTAGCTGAACTGAACTGCTGTGCAGGGTTTTTCTGCAATGACAGTTTGTTTTCAGCAACAGTGATTTTCTGGGTGTACGGCTCCGCTCTTTTCCCTTCGAAGTGTGCTCGCCGTGATTGCGGGATGTCACCTGTAGCCAATGCAGTTTCACGTTTTTTGACTTTTTGCCCGCGTTGTAACTGGACTCGAGCTTTAGCCTCTGTAAGCTGTTTGCGGGCATGGTCAACATGTTGTTGTTCCAGTACACCACAGGTTTTTCCATCTAGATCAATGCGTTCAGTGCCAACCTTGATTTCATAAAGATAGCGCCAGCTTGAGGTATAAAGCCGTAGCGCAGTACGTAATTTTGTTTTACTGAGCGGATCCAATTGCCGAATACGCTCGACCAAATCTTGAAAAATCCCGATCTTTAGTGGGAATGTTTTGCCTTCTGTAGTGAAACAAAGTGGAAACTGCTCGGCTAGAAAGGCGATGATTTCTTTGCTACTGTTCAACTTAGGTTGATTTTCCATGAAATTTCCTGATTACAACGAGTTTGCCAACCAGCGTAGGCGTGACAGACGCCATTATAATGGCACTATCAATAATTGCTATGTTATCCGAGTATCAACTTGCTGTCTGTTTGACAAAATGTAAACATAAAGGCGGTTATTGGGAGAGAAAGTGCTCCCACTGTGTGATGACATGCGACACGTCTTTACATAATGTGGATTTTTCGGCATGATCCCGCCGGTTAAAAATCGAGGTAGTGACATCTAGAGGATTCGATGGCAAAAAAAGAAGATAATATTGAAATGCAGGGTACCGTTCAAGATACGCTGCCAAATACTATGTTTCGTGTTGAACTGGAAAACGGGCATGTTGTGACCGCTCATATTTCCGGTAAAATGCGTAAAAATTATATCCGTATTCTGACGGGCGACAAGGTTACTGTAGAGTTGACCCCGTATGATTTGAGCAAAGGCCGTATCTCGTTCCGTAGCCGTTGATGAGCTAGTTTTTTGTAAAAGTCTAGACCTCCGTAGACAGCATAATTTCCTAACTGACTGTCGAAGGTCTGGGCGTTTATACTTCCAACGAAATTCCCCGTAGCAAATGTTCCCTCTGTTTTGTTTCTTTTTATAGAGACATTAGGATGCTATTTTGCAGCACATAATAGGTTTTGCAAGAAGTCTAATGAGTCGGAGGAGTTGTGGCCATTAATGTGTTTTATGTATTAGCGGGTTTTTTGCTTAGTGTGCTATTAGGTGGATTGTTAGTGGTCAGTATGACCAAGCTGCAACAACTGGCTCATTGGCGTAATCAGTGTGGGCAACTTAATCAGGAGCTACATACTCAACGTGAAGTGAATAGCACTCAAAAAGCCGAGTTACACGAGGCTAGGGTTCGTTTGGAAGAAACCCAGCTTGCCTCCGATGAAAAACAGCGTTTATTGTTAGACAGTGAACAACGCCTGATAATCCAGTTTGAAAATTTAGCTCATCGTATCTTTGAACAAACGGGGCGTCGGGTAGATGAACAGAATAAGCAGAGTTTAGACCGCCTTCTGCTGCCATTGAATGAGCAATTAAATAGTTTTCGTCGTCAAATTCAAGAGAGCTATGGTCAGGAAGCTCGTGAACGTCATACTTTGACGCATGAAATTCGTAGTCTGCAGCAATTGAACACACAAATGGCAAACGAAGCGATTAATCTGACGAAAGCTCTTAAAGGGGATAATAAAATACAGGGTAATTGGGGAGAAGTTGTACTGAGCAAGGTATTAGAAGCATCAGGGTTGCGAGAAGGTCATGAATACCAAACACAGGTGAGTATTAAGGTGGATAACAATAGCCGTATGCAACCTGATGTTATTGTGCGTTTACCTCAGGATAAAGATGTTGTAATCGATGCTAAAATGTCATTAGTGGCTTATGAACGCTACTTTAACAGTGAAGATGAAGCACAAAGAGAACTTGCACTTAATGAGCATATTGCCTCGTTACGAGGGCATATTAGGGTATTAGGCAAAAAAGACTATCAGCAGCTTCTTGGTTTACGTTCCCTCGATTATGTTTTGATGTTTATTCCTATTGAACCGGCATTTTTAGTTGCTATTGATCGACAACCTGAGTTAATCAATGAGGCATTGCAATCCAATATCATGTTGGTGAGTCCAAATACCTTGCTGGTGGCTTTACGTACCATCAATAACTTGTGGCGTTATCAATATCAAAGTGATAATGCTCAACGGATCGCTGAACGGGCATCCAAACTTTATGACAAATTGCGTCTATTTGTTGATGATATGGAATCAGTGGGGCAAAGCATCAATAAAGCCCAGATAACTTATCACCAGGCAATGAATAAGCTGGTTCAAGGCCGTGGTAATCTAATAAGGCAAGCAGAAAGTTTTCGTTCCTTAGGGGTGGAAATAAAAAAGCCCATTAGCCCAATATGGGTGGAAAAAAGCGGTGTAGAGTATGAGATCGAGAGCGATCCAGATTTATTGAGTTCAGAATAAAGTGTACAAATTTATTAAATAAATTTAACTTGATGTTATATAAGAGTAAATTTAAATTTTATCTAAAACGTTGCGCTGTTTATTAATCTTTTCACGTTGATAGCTCAAAGTTTGGCCTTTCATCTGAGAACAAAAATGCGTAACATACGCGGCCTTACGGATAGAGTATGGTTATCTTTTTTCTATGTATATTGGACACTTACAACTTAAAAATTGCTTGATTGCTACTCCGATGGCCGGTGTTACAGACCGGCCCTTCAGGGCGTTATGTCTTGCAATGGGGGCCGGCATGGCGGTATCCGAAATGCTTTCCTCCAACCCGGAAGTATGGTGGACAGATAAGTCACGTCTGCGTAAGGTTCATAACGATGAAGCCGGAATTCGTGCCGTGCAGATTGCTGGTAGTGATCCGGATGATATGGCGGAGGCCGCCAGAATCAATGTGGCAGATGGTGCCCAAATCATCGATATCAACATGGGATGCCCAGCTAAAAAAGTCAACAGTAAACTGGCAGGATCTGCGTTATTGCAATATCCCGATTTGGTCAAACAGATCATAGAGGCGGTGGTAAAAGCGGTTGATGTGCCGGTAACACTGAAAATTCGTACTGGCTGGGTGCCTGAAAAACGTAATTGTATAGAAATTGCTCATCTGGCCGAAGGCTGTGGTATAAAAGCTTTGACTATTCATGGCCGAACCCGTTCTTGCCTCTTTAATAGTGAAGCGGAATACTATAGCATTCGGGCAGTTAAGCAGAGTGTTTCCATTCCGGTGATCGCGAATGGCGACATTACTAACCCGCATAAAGCCAAAGCGGTACTGGACTACACTGGAGCTGATGCTTTAATGATAGGCCGTGCTGCCCAGGGAAGACCTTGGATCTTCCGGGAAATCCAGCATTATCTGGACACTGGGGAGCTGTTGCCACGGATGCCGCTTGGCGAAGTACAGCGCTTGTTAAATGGGCATATACGGGAATTGCACGACTTTTATGGTTCAAGCAAAGGATTTCGTATTGCTCGTAAGCACGTGTCCTGGTATCTCCGGGAACATGCCCCAAACGACCAGTTTCGGCGCACATTCAACGCCATTGAGGATGCTAGCGAACAGCTAGAGGCGTTGAAGGCATATTTCGAAAACCTTGCGTAAACAAAAAAAGAGCTGACAGAACTATGTATAAACAATCGGAAAATTCTGATGCAATCGCGACTGCAACCACGAATTCACAAAATCAAGTGACGACGAAGCCTTTAAAGTCTTTGCGTGATTCGGTTCAACAATCATTGAAAAACTATTTTTCCCAGCTTGATGGTGAGAATGTTACTGAGCTATATGAATTGGTATTGACTGAGGTTGAACAACCGCTGTTGGATAGAATGATGCAATACACTCGTGGCAACCAAACTCGTGCTGCTGGGATGTTGGGTATTAATCGTGGTACATTGCGCAAAAAATTAAAAAAGTATTCCATGGGCGGTTGATGCTACTTGGTTGATGTTTAAAAAAAAGGTGTTGTCCTCAAGGGGTAACACCTTTTTTATTGTGTTAGGATTAACAACGATAGGTTTTGATAATATATAATGATTTCCATTAATCTATTCTCTATGTTGATGAACTAGGCGAATTTCGTTACACCCATTTAGTGACACAAATTAAGAGTGTGAAAAATGAATAAAGAAACTGTACTGCCCTTGCAGTTTACTGATAAGGCGGCCAGTAAAGCTAAACTACTGATTGATGATGAAGATAATCCTCATCTGAAGCTGCGTGTTTACATTACCGGTGGCGGTTGCAGCGGTTTTCAGTATGGTTTTACTTTTGACGATATCGTTAACAACGGCGATATGACCATTGAAAAACAGGGGGTCTCCTTGGTAATCGATCCGATGAGTCTACAATATTTGGTGGGGGGTACGGTTGACTACACTGAGGGACTGGAAGGTTCACGTTTCATTGTCACCAATCCCAATGCCAAAACTACCTGTGGTTGTGGTTCCTCTTTCAGTATCTAAATTTAGTATTCTTCTGTATTTTTTTAACTCGATCCAGGAAAAAATCATGAATTCTCGTAAAGAGCTTGCCGATACTGTCCGTGTACTGAGCATGGATGCAGTGCAAAAAGCCGGATCTGGCCACCCTGGTGCCCCTATGGGCATGGCTGATATTGCCGAAGTGCTGTGGCGTGATTATATGAATCACAATCCTGGCAACCCTCATTGGGCTAACCGTGACCGTTTTGTGCTGTCTAACGGTCATGGCTCGATGCTGATATACAGCCTGCTTCATCTCACGGGTTATGATTTGTCGATAGGCGAGATAAAAAATTTTCGGCAGTTGGATTCTAAAACGCCAGGTCATCCTGAATACCTTGATACTCCGGGGGTTGAAACCACTACAGGCCCATTGGGGCAGGGGATTGCCAATGCGGTGGGTTTTGCCATTGCTGAACGGACGTTAGCTGCACAATTCAACCGTCCTAATCACACAATAGTGGATCATTATACCTATGTTTTTATGGGTGATGGCTGCATGATGGAAGGAATTTCTCATGAAGTTTGCTCGCTGGCGGGTGTGATGCAATTGGGCAAACTGGTAGCTTTTTATGATGATAACGGTATATCCATTGATGGAAATGTTAAAGGTTGGTTTGCCGATGATACCGCGGCACGTTTTGTTGCTTATGGCTGGCATGTTGTGGTTGTGAATGTTCATGATACTGATGATACCAAGAAAGAGGTTGACGCTGACGCTATTAAAAAGGCGATTGAAGAAGCGCGTAGTGTTACTGATAAACCTTCATTGTTGATTTGTAAAACTGTCATTGGTCGCGGCTCACCGAATAAGGCTGGCAGTCACGATATTCATGGTGCGCCATTGGGTGAGCAAGAAATCACGGCGACCCGCGCGGCATTGGGCTGGGAATTTCCGCCATTTGACATTCCGCCAGAAATATATGCTGATTGGGATGCTAAACAGGTAGGTAAAGCCAGGGAGACGGCTTGGAATGAAAAATTTGCCCGTTACAAGAATGATTATCCTGAATTGGCGGCTAAATTCACACGTCGTATCGAAGGCCAATTACCTGATGGCTGGGAAACTGAATCTAAGAAATTTATTGAAAATTTGCAAAACAACCCCGCCAATATTGCCAGCCGTAAAGCATCACAAAACACATTAGAAGCCTTCGGTAAAATTCTACCGGAATTGCTCGGCGGTTCCGCGGATCTCACACCCAGTAACCTGACGACTTGGTCGGGATCTAAGCCATTGAACGAGGATCACGCTGGCAATTACATCCACTATGGTGTACGCGAATTCGGGATGTCTGCCATTATGAACGGTATTGCTTTGCATGGCGGTTTTATCCCTTATGGTGCGACTTTTTTAATGTTTGTCGAATATGCTCGTAACGCAGTACGTATGGCGGCGCTGATGAAAATACGCAGTATCTTCGTTTATACCCACGATTCGATTGGGCTAGGTGAAGATGGACCAACCCATCAGCCGGTTGAACAAATGGCTAGTCTGCGTCTGACACCTAATCTGAGCACTTGGCGGCCTTGTGATCAGGTCGAATCTGCCGTTGCATGGCAGTATGCATTACAGCGCCAAAAAGGCCCGAGTGCGCTGCTTTTTTCCCGTCAAAACCTAAAGCAACAACCCCGTAATACGGAACAACTGGCTAATATCAGCAAAGGGGCTTATGTGCTGAAAGATTGTCTCAATCAACCTAAGCTGATTTTGATCGCGACCGGTTCTGAAGTCTCATTGGCCATGGATGCTGCTAATCGATTGACCAACGAGGGTCATCAAATTCGTGTGGTATCGATGCCCTCTACGGATGTGTTCGATGCTCAGAATGCAGCTTACCTTGAATCGGTGTTGCCATTTGCTGTCAGTGCACGTATCGCTGTAGAAGCGGGTATTGCGGATTATTGGTATAAATACGTGGGTCTTAACGGTGCCATCATTGGTATGACGACCTTTGGTCAATCCGCGCCCGCTGACAAGTTGTTTGAAAAATATGGTTTTACTGTCGATAATATTGTCACCACCGCCAAGGCACTGATTAGCAGGAAGTAAAATGGCAATCCGTATAGCGATAAATGGCTTTGGTCGTATTGGTCGTGGCGTTTTACGTGCTTTATATGAATCGAGGAGAGAATCACAAATTTCAGTGGTAGCGATTAATGACGTAGCGAGTGCTGAAGGCATGGCGCATTTACTGCAATATGATTCCAGTCATGGTCGCTTTGCTTGGCAAGTGAGCCAGGAAAATGACATTTTATCTGTTAGAAAGGATACTATTCGTCTGATTCATCGGTCTGAAATAAAATATTTGCCCTGGCATGAATTAAAAGTAGATGTGGTCCTGGATTGCAGTGGCGTCTTTGGTAGCCGTCAAGATGGTGAGGCACATTTGGAGGCGGGTGCTAAAAAAGTGCTATTTGCTCACCCCGGGAGCACTGATTTAGATGCCACTGTTGTGTATGGTGTCAATCATCGAGATTTGCGTGCCAAGCATAAGATTGTCTCTAACGCTTCCTGCACCACCAATTGCATCATCCCCATTATAAAAGTGCTGGACGATGCTTATGGCATTGAATTGGGTGCGGTCACCACCCTCCATTCATTAATGAATGATCAACCGGTTATTGATGCTTATCATCCAGACCTTAGGCGTACACGTGCCGCCGGTCAATCGATCATTCCAGTAGATACCAAATTGGCGGCAGGTATTAGCCGTATTTTCCCCAAATTTACGGATAAATTTGAAGCCATTTCAGTACGTGTGCCGACCATCAATGTGACCGCTATCGATTTAACTGTCATTGTTACTCAGGCAGTACAGGTCGCAGAAATCAACGAAGAGTTACAACGGGCGGCGGCAGATAAATTTCATGGTATAGTTGACTACACGACATTACCCTTGGTTTCAAGTGATTTTAACCATGATCCACACAGCGCCATCGTGGACGGTACACAAACACGAGTCAGTGGACAGCATCTGATTAAAATTTTGGTATGGTGTGATAATGAATGGGGGTTTGCCAACAGGATGTTGGATACCACATTAGCAATGGCGCTGAGTGGTTACTCAGTCGAATAGGTTCTTAACTTCGCAGCACTCGCTACGGTTTTACAAAAAGTCTAATATTCAACAGATTCAACGAGAGGTTGTACCATGTCTGTAATTAAGATGACCGATCTGGATTTGGCAGGTAAACGCGTGCTAGTCCGTGCTGATCTCAATGTACCGATAAAAGAAGGCAAAGTGACCTCTGCTGCTCGTATTCTCGCATCGATGCCGACGATTGAAATGGCACTACAACGGGGTGCATGTCTCATGGTGACATCTCACCTCGGGCGTCCGTCTGAAGGCGAATACGATGAAGCGTTTTCTCTCCTACCGGTGGTTCATTATTTACAAGAAAATTTTTCTTTTCCAGTTCGTTTAGTAAAGGATTATCTTGATGGTGTGGCTGTGGTGGCTGGAGAAATCGTGGTATTGGAAAATGTGCGTTTTAATCGAGGTGAAGAAAGGGACGATGAAGTCTTGTCGAAAAAATATGCGGATTTATGTGATATTTATGTGATGGACGCCTTTGGAACGGCTCATCGTGCACAGGCATCTACTCATGGTGTGGCTAAATTTGCCCCTGTTGCTTGTGCTGGGCCATTGTTATCTGCCGAATTGGCGGCCTTAGCGAAAGCATTAGACAATCCGGCGCGTCCTATGGTTGCCATCGTCGGCGGGGCGAAGGTTTCGTCTAAACTGACCGTACTGGGGCGTTATCGACTGTCGCCGATCAATTGATCGTGGGTGGTGGTATTGCTAATACCTTTATTGCCGCTCAAGGCCATAATGTGGGTAAATCGTTATACGAAGCCGATCTGCTGCCTGAAGCTAAAAAACTGCTGCAAACCTGTGATATTCCGTTACCGACTGATGTTCGTGTCGCCACCGAGTTTTCTGAAAATGCTCCTGCTGTTGTGAAAGCAGTAACTGACATCAAAGATGAAGAACAAATCCTCGATTTTGGTGACGTTTCTACTCAACGTTTGGTTGATATTGTAAAAAACGCCAAAACTATTTTGTGGAATGGTCCACTTGGTGTTTTTGAATTTTCTAATTTCCGCAAAGGCACGGAGATGCTAGCTAAGGCTATCGCCGATAGTACCGCCTTTTCTATTGCTGGTGGGGGGGATACCCTGGCTGCCATCGATCTCTTTGGCATTACTGATAAAATATCCTACATCTCTACTGGTGGGGGGCCTTTCTTGAGTTCGTGGAAGGGAAAAAACTGCCGGCAGTTGTCATGCTAGAAGAGCGTGCTCAACAGCAAGGTAATGAGTGAATGTAAGCGCGTTATTTTTATCGATTGATTGACAAAAATAGGACAAAGTAACATGTTAAAAATTTTTGATTTCGTAAGTCCAGGGGTCATTAGCGGTGATGACGTACAAAAAGTATTTTCTATCGCAAAAAAAAACGGCTTTGCATTACCAGCAGTAAACTGTGTGGGTACGGATTCTATCAACGCAGTATTAGAAACCGCTGCTAAAGTACGTGCACCCGTGATCATTCAATTTTCTAATGGCGGGGCGGCATTTATTGCCGGTAAGGGAATGCCGGCAACCGGTCAGAAAGCCGCGATTTCGGGTGCGATTTCAGGTGCTCATCATGTCCATCAAATGGCTAAAGACTATGGTGTGCCGGTTATTCTGCATACTGATCATTGTGCAAAAAAACTTCTGCCGTGGTTAGATGGCTTGCTGGATGCGGGTGAGGAACACTATGCTGCTGCCGGCAAGCCCCTGTTTTCTTCTCATATGATCGATTTATCAGAAGAATCCCTAGAAGAAAATATCGAGACTTGTAGAAAATACCTGACTCGTATGGCGAAAATGGGCATGACGCTGGAAATTGAACTCGGTTGTACCGGTGGTGAAGAGGATGGCGTCGATAACAGCCATCTGGATAACGCTTCGCTCTATACACAGCCCGAAGACGTGGCATACGCCTACGAAGAATTGAATAAGATTAGCCCAAATTTTACTATTGCAGCGGCTTTCGGCAATGTACATGGCGTATATAAACCCGGTAACGTAAAACTGACGCCGAAAATTTTGCGAAATTCTCAAGATCACGTCTCTAAAAAATTCAATCTGCCGCCTAACAGCCTGAACTTTGTTTTCCACGGCGGTTCTGGATCTAGTGCGGAAGAAATTAAAGAAGCAGTGAGCTACGGTGTGATTAAAATGAATATTGATACTGATACCCAATGGGCGACCTGGGAAGGTGTCCTAAAATTTTACCAACAAAATGAAGGTTATTTGCAAGGCCAGCTGGGTAATCCAGAAGGAACAGATAAACCGAATAAAAAATACTATGATCCACGTATTTGGCTGCGTGCTGCTCAGGTAAGTATGGTCACTCGCCTGGAACAGACATTTAAAGATTTGAATGCCATCAACGTGTTGTAATGGTAAAAAACTTGTCACGTCGAGTCGTTTTTTAAGGCTGCTAATTGAAAGAATAGCCACTTATGGTAGATAAATGGAACAATTAAACGTTGTTAACGGCATTAACAATGCGGGCAGTTGGTTGCTGAATAATGGAGATTTACTGATTCAATACACAGTTAATGTGATTGCTGCCCTGCTAATATTCATTATCGGTTCGGTTGTCGCCAAAGTGGTTTCACGCACGGTAAATCGGTTGATGAAACTGCGTGGTGTCGATATCACTGTTGCCGATTTTCTCTCTACCATCGTGCGTTACAGTATTTTTGCTTTTACTTTTGTTGCGGTCCTGGGGCGTCTCGGGGTACAAACCGCTTCGGTGATCGCAGTGATTGGTGCGGCCGGGTTAGCTGTAGGTTTGGCATTACAGGGATCATTATCTAACTTTTCTGCTGGTGTATTATTGGTGGCTTTCCGTCCTTTTCGCGCCGGTGAATATGTCGATCTCGGTGGTGTTGCAGGTACTGTGTTACAGGTACAGATTTTTTCTACCACATTACGTACTGTCGATGCCAAAATTGTGGTAGTACCTAACGGTAAAATTATTAGCGGTAATATTATCAATACGACACGTGATCCTGAACGTCGTACTGAAATCATCGTTGGTGTCGCTTATAATACTGATATTGATGTCGTTAAAAAAATATTAGGGGACATTGTTGCTGCCGACAAGCGCATCATGCATGACAAAGGGGTGACTATTCGTTTACACGAGATGGCGGCCTCTTCCTTAAATTTTGTCGTGCGTGTGTGGAGCAATAACCAGGATTCATTTGAGGTGTATTGGGATCTGATGGAGAACTTTAAGCGAGCGTTAGATGCTAATCAGATCGGCATTCCGTATCCGCAAATGGATGTGCATTTGTATCCGCAGGCTAAAGTAGAAATTAATCCGCTACAATAATAGATCTCACAAGAGATTTCGAATAAGAGATCTCGGACAGGTTCTTAGGGGGCATCGTGAAATTAAAGGCATTAGCTTTGGCTACCATGATAGGGTTGGGCACTTCAGCACCGAAAGCTGCCGAAGTGCCTGCGGGGCCGCACATTGTTACCTCGGGTAACGCCCGTTTGGATGTTATTCCAGATATTGCCATCTTGACGATTGAAGTTAGCGAGCTAACTAATGATGCCGCTGCGGCCAAAAAGCAGGTAGATCAGCGGGTAGCACAATATTTTGATTTTTTGCAGAAGCAGGGGCTTGAGAAAAAAGATATTAGTGCAGCCAATTTACGTACTCAAGAAGAGTATGATTACAAAAAAACGGGTGACGCCGTACTAAAAGGTTATCGGGCGGTGCGTCAGGTTCGGGTTACGCTGCGTCAGTTAGACAAACTTAATGATTTGCTCGATGGCGCGTTGAAGTTGGGGCTTAATGAGATCCGTGCAGTAGAATTAGACGTGGCTAATTCAGAAAGCTACCGTGAAAAGGTGCGTAAGCAAGCGATTGAGAATGCTATTGCGGTAGCAGGTTCTGTGGCAAAGGACTTTAAAAGCACCCTGGGGCCGGTATATAGCATTCGCTATCGTACAGCGAATTACCAGCCAATGCCAATGATGGCGAGGATGCAAAGAAGCGCAGATATAGCCGCACAAAGTGATGTAACGGAAACCTATAAGCAACAAAGTATTCGCTTTGACGATCAAGTTGATGTTGTATTTGAGTTGCAACGTTGATTTTAGTGCCTATTCGACATCGTCATGAGCGACACTCAGAAATTTCTCTTCCTTCTATTATGAGGGAAGAGAGAATGAATTCAGGCAAAGTGGGTGAATATTTTAATTTATTGATAAATAAATATTATATTTAAACAACGGTAGCCATTGCGAGTTTGAGCCTACTAAGCTGTTATTTCGTTAAATACTGTGTTTGCTTTGCTCTCTTCTACATAGCATTTTGTCACCAAAGATTCATAAAAGGGTTTCCAGTTACGTGACCATGTTGATTGAGTCAGTTTTGGCAGTAATACGGAAATAGCTGCATAAGCCACAGATGCGGGGACCCGTTTATAGCCACGACCGGCACAACGCTTACAGACTTTGATGACCAGATAACCGTTAGTCTTGGTTTTTTCTCTGTCCAGTACTTTCCCCGTCCCATTGCAACGACAGCGATTAGAAACACTACCTTTGCCATTACAGGGCTTACAAAGTCTTTTCATTCCTTCGTTATCGATTAAAAATCCACCACCTCGACAGTCAGAACAAGTATAAGTGCTCGCTGCTGAGCCACTGTATTCGGTGTAAGCTAATTTTGCCAGGATAGCCATACATTGAGCGAGGCGTTTACCGGCGGCCTTACCAACGTGTTTGGGAGCTTGTTGTTTTGCATACTGAGTGAGTTGTGCTACTGCGCGTATCCTGTCTTCGTTACTGACACCGTGTTTACCCAAATACGCAGATATTCCAAAGCTAGCCTGAGCTTCAGCGATTCCTAATGCTGCGGCAATATCGGAGCTGGTTAATGTATTCGATGAGGTGCTTCGTGGTGAGTCATTAATGATTTGGCTTTTTGGACTGAAATGTTTGATGGCTGCTTCCAGTTTCATACCATCGCCTCCTTGATTTTATAACCGGTTTTGATACCGTTGAGTGATCATAACATTAGACTTCTCACAAAGCCTACTGGGTGGAATGAATTACGATGAAAATAAACTATCCCAGAGTACTGATCATGTTTACATTGGTTTGTCTGGTGCTGGGTTACCAAATACTGTTGGGTTATCAAAAAATACAAAATTTTGCAGATACAAGTTTGGCGATTAAACAGGAAACCTTTTTCACCTTACCGGCGGGCAGCGGCAGAGTGGCATTGGAGAAACTGTTATTACAGGATCATCTGATAGCCGATCCACGATTATTTTCCTGGTTACTGTACACCGAGCCTGAACTGGCTAAATTTAAAGCCGGTACTTACCGTTTTACCCCGGGAATGACGGTACGGGGTATGCTGCAATTATTAGCCAGTGGCAAGGAAGCTCAATTTTTCATTCGCTTTATTGAAGGCACTCGCTTAACAGACTGGTTGAATCAATTACGGAGTGCTGATTATGTAAAGCAACACCTGCCAGGAAAAAATGACGCGGAAATTGCCCAATTGTTAGGGTTAAAGAAGAATCAATCCGCTGAAGGTTGGCTGTATCCGGATACTTACTTTTATACTGCGGGTGTCAGTGATTTGACCTTACTTAGACGAGCACATCAGCAAATGGCAAAAATAGTGGCGCAGGTATGGCAAGGGCGTGATGGATCTTTGCCGTATAATACGCCAAATGACTTAGTCATTATGGCGTCAATCGTTGAAAAAGAAACAGCCATCAATGACGAACGTAGTAAAGTGTCATCAGTCTTCATTAATCGCTTGCGGTTGGGTATGCGGTTACAAACCGATCCTACTGTGATCTATGGTATGGATAAAAATTACAAAGGAAAGATAACACGTAAAGATTTGGCGACAGCTAGTGCGTATAATACCTATATGATAAATGGGTTGCCACCTACACCGATAGCGATGCCAGGCCTCGCTTCACTCAAAGCGGCGGCTCATCCAGCCAAAAGCGAGTATCTTTATTTTGTAGCGGATGGCAAGGGCGGGCATCGGTTTAGCACCCGTTTGACTGATCATAATCATGCAGTACGTCTTTATCGTCAGTCGCTAAAAGATAACAATACAGAGTAAAACGATGATACACAGTAGAGCCATGCACAATAAATTTATCGTTCTTGAAGGTTTGGAGGGGGCAGGGAAAACTACTGCTAAAGATACCATAGTTAAGATACTGCATGCTCACGGAGTGAGTGATATTGTGTTTACTCGGGAACCGGGCGGGACGCCGTTGGCAGAAGAATTGCGCACACTGATAAAACAGAGTGCCAATGTCGATCCGCCGACTGATAAGGCAGAAGTTTTGATGTTATATGCTGCACGGGTACAGCTAGTCGAAAAGGTGATTAAACCCGCATTGGATCGCGGAGCCTGGGTGCTAGGTGATCGTCATGATCTTTCATCACAGGCCTACCAAGGTGGTGGGCGTGGCATTGATCCTCGGTTGATGGCATCGTTACGTGACAGTGTATTGGGATCTTTTCGTCCTGACTTAACATTATATCTCGATATATTGCCGCAACAGGGTTTAGAGCGGGTTGGTCTGCGCGGTGAGCTGGATCGGATTGAGCAGGGATCTCTGGCATTTTTTGAGCGTACGCGCGCGCGCTATCTGCAATTGGTGGCGGCTGATAATCGTATTAAAACTATCGATGCTTCTCAATCTGTCCAACAGGTCAGTGAGAGTATTAAAACGATACTAAATGAGTGGTTGTCAAAACAGGACAATATTATCTGAATGAACTGGTATCCTTGGCTCACTATTCCCTATCGTCAATTGATCAGTCAGTGTATGACTGGGCGTGGTCATCATGCGTTATTGTTACATGATGTCGGTGGAAATGGCGCGGATGCGCTGATTTATGGATTAAGTCGATGGTTAATATGTCAACAGCGGAAAAATGAAAAAAGTTGTGGTCAATGTCACAGTTGCCGGTTAATGCTGGCGAGTAATCATCCTGACTGTCATTTGTTAGCGGTAGAAAAAGGCAAAAACAGTTTAGGTATTGACTCAATCAGACAAATGATAGACAAGCTGCATTCCCATGCACAACAGGGAGGGAGCAAAATCGTGGTACTGCCTCATATCGAGTTGTTAACTGATATCGCTGCCAGTGCATTACTAAAAACTCTGGAAGAGCCTCCCGAAGAAACCTATTTCTTGCTACGCTGCCATCAGCCATATCGTATATTGCCAACGTTGCGTAGCCGTTGTTTGTATTACTATCTTGCCAGCCCCAATATAAGTTTGAGTTTGCCATGGTTAACTCGCAGGATTTCGGCGGAACCGGTTGCTATCTTGACGGCTCTGAAGCTGAGTGCGGGGGCGCCATTGGAAGCTGAACGACTGCTTCAACCAGAGCGTTGGCAGCGCCGATCAGCTTGCTGTACCATGTTGGTCGGCGCGCTTTCATCTGGTGATATGTTGTCATTGTTGCCGCAGTTGAATCATGATGATATCGATGAACGTTTACACTGGTTAATCTCATTACTGATGGATGCACTGAAATGGCAGCAAGGGGGCAGTGGATTTATCGTTAATCAGGATCAACAATCTTTAGTGCAGTTATTGGCACGCTGGGGATCCCTTCAAACACTATTAAAATTAACAGACCAATGGTTGCATTGTCGTCATCGATTGTTATCGATTGCTGGTGTTAATCGAGAATTGTTACTGACCGAGCAATTGCTTAACTGGGAGAATTCACGGTGATCTGTTAGAACCTATTCGAAATCTCTTGTGCTCGCCGTGTTTTGGTCAAGTAATTTGCCAAAAACGCGCTCAAAATGCTCATTTACTCCTTTTGTTGTATACAAAGAGTAAACTGCTTTGCGCTCATTTTTTCCTCCCTTGAGCGCAGCGAAAAAGATTTGGAACAGGCTCTTAAAACTTGTGTAACTTTATTTACTCTTTTGCAAAGAGTCTATTGTGGTTTTTTCTTCTTTTTTCTTAATTCACTACAAAACGAGTTTACCTATTATGTTATTAATTGATTCTCATTGCCATCTTGATTGTCTGGATTATCAGAACTTGCATAACAGTGTTGATGATGTACTGGCTAAAGCGGCGGCGCGTGATGTTGGTTTTATTTTAGCCGTCGCTACAACGTTATCTGGTTTTAAAACCATGACGGCTTTTATTGGTGAGCGTGAAAATGTTGCATTTTCTTGTGGGGTGCATCCACTTAACCTTAAAGAAAATTATGAATATCAACAATTACTAACACTTGCTGCTGCCAGCAACGTGCTGGCATTGGGAGAAACAGGGTTAGATTACCATTACCAAAAAGATAATGTTCGGCAACAACGGGAGTCGTTTTGTTGGCACATTGCCGTCGCGCGTCAGTTAAAAAAGCCGGTTATTGTACATACTCGCGATGCGCGTGAAGACACACTGGCTATTTTACAGAATGAGCGGGCTCAGGATTGTGGTGGTGTATTACACTGTTTTACAGAAGACCAGGCTATGGCGGAAAAATTGTTGGATTTGGGTTTTTATCTATCATTTTCAGGCATTGTGACTTTTCGTAATGCCCAATCATTACGAGATATTGTGAGCTATATTCCGCTGGATCGCTTGCTGATTGAAACGGATTCACCCTATTTAGCACCAGTGCCTTATAGGGGAAAAGAAAATCAGCCGGCTTATGTCCGTGAAGTGGCCGAATATATTGCCGAGCTTAAAGGTGTCACTGTGGAAAAATTGGCCGAAGTAACAACAGATAATTTCATTAAGTTATTTCATTTGGAAGGATTAAAACGGGATGTTATTTAAAATTAATCAATCACGTAAACTTTTTTTTATCCTGTAATTAATTACTGAAACCAGTAACTTTTCATGCCTGTTTGGGTAGGATAATCCGTATTTTCTACTATTTTTTACTCTTTATTTAGAGAAACGTGACTATCATCAAACATTAAAAAGGCGATTTATTTTACTCTCCGTAATAATTGAAAGGCACCGAAGATGCTTTAGTTAGCCCGTTTCCGTAACGAGGAATTAATGAAGAAACAATAAAAAATTATTTTATTGTCAACCAGGAGTGCATTTAACTATGTTCAAGAACGCATTTGCAAACCTACAAAAAGTGGGTAAATCGCTGATGCTACCGGTATCCGTATTACCTGTCGCAGGTATCTTGTTGGGCGTGGGGTCGGCTAATTTTAGCTGGCTACCTGCTGTAGTTTCTCACGTAATGGCAGAGGCCGGCGGTTCAGTATTCGCCAATATGCCGTTAATTTTTGCTATCGGTGTTGCGTTAGGTTTTACCAATAACGACGGTGTATCCGCATTAGCCGCTGTTGTGGCCTATGGCATTATGGTGAAGACTGTTTCGGTGGTCGCTCCCCTGGTTTTACATATGCCAGTAGAAGAAATCTCCGGCAGGCATTTGGCTGATACTGGAGTATTGGGCGGGATCATGGCTGGTGCGATTGCGGCCTATATGTTTAATCGTTTCTATCGTATCAAGTTACCTGAGTGCCTAGGTTTCTTCGCAGGAAAGCGTTTTGTTCCTATTATCTCTGGTTTTGTCGCTATCTTGTTGGGGGGATTTTATCCTTCGTCTGGCCCCGATAGGGGGAGCGGTGCAAGCTTTTTCACAGTGGGCGGCTTACCAAAACTCGGTAGCTGCATTTGCTATCTACGGTGTTGTTGAACGTGCACTGCTTCCTTTTGGTCTTCATCATATCTGGAATGTTCCTTTCCAAATGCAAATTGGTGAATATACCAATGCGGCAGGGCAGGTATTCCACGGTGATATCCCACGTTATATCGCGGGTGATCCGACAGCGGGTAAATTATCAGGGGGCTTTCTGTTTAAAATGTACGGTCTGCCCGCCGCAGCAATTGCGATTTGGCACTCCGCCAAGCCGGAGAACCGCGCAAGGGTGGGCGGTATCATGATTTCTGCCGCATTGACTGCGTTTTTGACTGGCATTACTGAGCCGATCGAGTTCACTTTTATGTTTGTGGCGCCCATTCTATATGCGATTCATGCGATCCTGGCAGGGTTGGCTTTCCCTATCTGTATTTTGCTAGGTATGCGTGATGGGACGAGTTTCTCTCATGGATTAATTGATTTTATTGTGCTCAGTGGTAACAGTAGCCGAATTTGGTTATTTCCTGTGGTGGGTATCTGCTACGGTTTTGTATATTACCTTGTCTTCCGCGTGTTGATTGCTAAATTGGATCTGAAAACACCGGGTCGTGAAGATGAATCGGATGAAGAAACGACGCGGAGTAGTAGTGAAATGTCAGCCGCACTGGTTGCTACCTTCGGGGGAAAAAATAATATCCTTAATTTGGATGCCTGTATTACTCGCTTGCGGGTGAGGGTAGTGGATATTACCAAAGTTGATCAATCTGGCCTGAAAAAACTGGGTGCTGCCGGCGTCGTGGTTTCAGGCTCTGGTGTGCAAGCTATTTTTGGTACTAAGTCTGATAATTTGAAAACGGATATGGATGAATATATTCGTGGTAGTTGATTGCATTTTAAAGAGGCTGTGGCCTCTTTAAATGAATATCCATAAATTCAAGTTGAATACAATAGAGTCTGTCGTTCATACTACATGTACCCTTTACTTTCTTGACAAAAAGGAAATGTTTTATGAATGAAGAAACGGTTTTCAGTAAAATTATACGAGATGCCAAGCAAGATGCTGAACGAGGCACCGGACTTGCTGGTGTGATTTACCATGATGAGCTGGTGACGGCATTTCGTGACATTAAGCCTCGGGCACCCACCCACATTTTGATTGTTCCTAATATTCTTATTCCGACTCTTAATGATGTTACCCACGAACATGAGGCAGCGTTAGGGCGGATGATCACTGTCGCTGCTAAAATTGCTAAAGACGAAGGTATTGCGGAAGACGGTTATCGGCTAATTATGAATTGTAATCGCCATGCTTGCCAAGAAATCTACCATATTCATGCGCATCTGGTTGGTGGCTGTCATCTGGGGGCCGCCATTAAAATCGATGAGGATGCCAAACGTCAAGTTACACTGTCACAATAGATCGCTGTGGGAGATAATTTCGCGACGGCTCTGATGATTTCTATCGAGGTGTCTTTATGCGCCATCTGACGGGGAATTTGCGCTACACAGCAGGTTTTGCAAGAACTTTAATGATATTAGTGCCTGTTGTGTTACTCGGTTGTGCTGATCTAAAAGGTATTGCTGTTAATCAGCAGCAAATGCTGGTTATGGATCCTTCGGTACTGACTACGGGTATTTTGGTGACGTCACCGATAGTGATTCGTCAGATTACTCTTAATAAGGGTGTTGTCTCTAATCGTTCTGTGTCTAGAACTGCCACTGTGGTTTTGAATAATACTCAAGCCAAGGCGGTGCAAATAATGTATCGTTTTTATTGGTATGATGCTGAAGGGTTGGATTTATTACCGTTCGCAAAGCCACAAACGATCACTATTGCAGCAAAATCTAAGGTAGTAATTCGATCAGATAATCAGCCATCAGGAGGCTTGTTTTGTGCGTGTTTATCTGTTTTTATAGGAAATAAATGGCATTTAAGGCTGATTTTTACACAATATCAGTGAGTACAGCATATTCTGAACCAGTTTTGGTTAGGGTGAAATAAATGAAAAGGTATTTCTTTGTGGCTCTGGCTACTTTGATGTTGACCGGTTGTCCATCACAACCACCGGATGTACCACAGCCGCCAGTGACGATAAAACCCTCAAAACCGTCACCTCTCCCTCTTGAAACTACACCATTTGAAACTACACCATCAGTCGTGGAGACTGTGCCGCAAGTGCCCAAAATTCAGTCGATAAATTGGGCTGCTAGTGTAGAACCGCTGGTGGCAAAGATGCTAAATGCAAATAATGTGACCGCAGGCAGCGTATTGTTGTTGGATAGTGTAAAAAATAACACCAATGGTAGGTTACAAACTAGTAAGGCGACGGAAGCATTACATCGAGTATTGGCCTCGAACAAAAAGTTTGTACTTGTTTCGAGCGATCGACTGGCAGAGGCCAAACGAACATTGGGATTGTCGGAGGAAGATAGTTTAGGATCACGCAGTAAGGCAGTGGGTTTGGCCCGTCATGTTAACGCACAATATGTACTTTATAGTGATGTGAGGGGTGATAGCAAAGCACCGACCATCGATATGCAATTGATGTTGGTACAAACCGGTGAGATTATTTGGTCAGATGATGGTTCCATTGACGGGGGAGTTTTTGATCATGCCTAAGAAAAAAATCGTCATTATTGGTGGTGGTGCGGGAGGCCTAGAACTTGCGACTCGTCTTGGCAGTAAACTGGGGCGTAGTAAAAAAGCGCAAATTGTCCTGGTCGACCGCAATCAAAGCCATTTGTGGAAACCTTTACTACACGAAGTGGCGACCGGCTCTTTGGATGGTGGGGTTGATGCCCTGAGTTACCTGGCTCATGCCCGTAACCATTATTTTAATTTCCAGTTTGGATCATTGACCGATATTAATCGTGAAGAGCGTAGTATTACGCTGGCAGATATTCGTGATGATCAAGGTGAGGTTCTCGTAGGTAAACGAAAATTGTCGTATGACATTTTAGTGATGGCTTTAGGCAGTACATCCAATGATTTTTCTACGCCGGGCGTGCAGGAAAATTGTATTTTTCTCGATAGCTCACAGCAAGCACATCGTTTCCATAATCAAATGCTGAATTTATTCTTGAAATATTCAGCGCTGCCAGGAGAAAAAGAAAGGGTTAATATCGCTATTGTCGGTGGTGGTGCGACCGGGGTTGAGTTGTCAGCAGAATTGCATAATGCGGTAAAACAACTCCACAGTTATGGTTTTGAAGGCTTAGATAATCAAGCGCTTAATGTCACCTTACTGGAGGCGGGTGAACGTATCCTTCCTGCTTTACCAGCACGTATCTCAGCGGCGGCAGAGCAGGAGTTGGTTAAATTGGGAGTGAGGGTGTTAACCAAAACGATGGTAACACGTGCTGATCCCGAAGGGTTATATACGAAAGATAATGAATTGATTAAGGCGGATCTTATGGTTTGGGCGGCAGGTATTAAAGCGCCTGATTTTATGAAAAATATTGCTGGATTGGAAACGAATCGTATTAACCAGTTAGTGGTTGAACCTACGTTGCAGACGACGCTTGATACTCATATTTTTGCTATTGGCGATTGCGCATCTTGTCCATTAACCAAAGGGGGTTTTGTCCCTCCACGTGCTCAGTCAGCACACCAAATGGCTAGCCGTTGTTATAGTAATATTTTAGCGTTGCTCAACGATCAGTCTTTAAAGCCCTATGTTTATAAAGATCATGGTTCCCTGGTTTCATTATCTAAATTTAGTACTATTGGTAGTTTAATGGGCAACCTGATGCGAGGTTCGATGATAGTGGAAGGCAGATTGGCACGTTTTGTCTATATCTCATTGTATCGTATGCATCAGGTAGCGTTACATGGTTATATTAAGACAAGCTTAATGATGTTGGTTGGTGGTATTAACCGGGTTATTCGTCCACGCTTAAAACTACACTAACCTGTATTTTTTTCATGGTGTTATTGAGGATTAACAATAAGGCATTGTATGGTTTTCCGTGATTAGATCAATGTTAGTGGGCGTTGCCCTCGGTATCGTAGTTGCATTAGGTATTGTTGTTGTCAGTATAAGTATTTTTTCAAATGATCCGCTGTATGCGCAAGTCGCCCCTCGATAACACTATAATAAGAACAGTTAAAAAATAGACTTCTTGTGTAATCTACTCTGTGGTATGAATTACGGTTTTGCAAGAAGTTTAATGATTATTAAGTCTTTTACATTTAATTAGCGTGAATGCTACTCGTGCTCTCATGTTATTATTTACGTATCATCATTGATATTTAATAGGAACATATAAAAGTGGTATTTTCTATCTCCACTGATATGTCATCCTTTACACCCAATATATTATTTTTTACTTATAAATATAATAATTTTGAATATTTTATATTTATAAAATTATTTTTAATAAATAATGGAGAATAGGTTTAAGTTCTATTTATAAAATAAAAAATCTAACCAGAGAATATAAATATATTATGACGTCTCCGCGTTAATATTCAATTTCAATCGATATAAAAATCGAGTTAAACGGAATTTTTATTTAAATTAGAGATAATTTCATGCCAACAGCTCATAGAGTTCACACAAATCCAGTAAGCACACCTCAGAAAAACGACCATTGGACAAAGAAGGTACAGGAAACATTCAGCTCCTTTGAAAACGGTGAGAAGCTTGCATTACAAAAGCTGAAAATATTATTTCCATTAAAGACTGAAAAAGAAATTGGAGATATATGGAAGAGCTTTAATATATCAGGTGAAATGCGGCAGCGATTGGTTTTTGAACTGGCCGGTGAGGGGAGCATTCCTTTATGGGCTGAAACGCATAAAACCGCGTCAATGGACGTTAACAACCTCCATCGATTTGATCACATTCGTAGTATCACCGATTCGATGATTGCTCAGCTTCAAAGGGGTAACAAAATTAACCCTCAGCACTCTGCTGTTTTCTATTTTAGCCCCCAATTTCTTGCCGACTATGCCCAAATAAGTGGCTATCAAACTAACGACAAAGGTGCTCTCTTTAGAACCGATATGAGCGGGGTATTTCGTGGCGATCATCGGACACCAGATGAATTGGCTATGGATGGAAAAATGTTGGCTTTCAATGGAGGACATTCCGATCAACACACCACGGAAACGACACTTTGTACCAGCACCGACTATCGAGATGGTGTCGATTATGGTCACACTCATGTGGGGGAAGCGGGACAATTCAACTACGGTTACCAGGATGCAGAAAGCCCTGATCCATCCGATTCAGATTCCATTGACTCACAGCCTTCTGAACGCTTGCGTGAGCATCAAACAGATGGGTTTGTCTATTTGATCGATACACGAGGTTTGGAGGCTGTACCCATCGCAGACAATCTTGTGCTTAATCCACACAAATCAGTGGAGGCGGGTGGTGTTATTCCCGCTGAGGTACACATTTCTGCTCTTAGCGGCACAGGGATTACGTCTGATCGCATATGGTTGGTTAACTCTTTGGGTACCAAAGCCGTCAAGATTGATGCACTGTATAAACATTTTCCTCAACAGCTTTCCGATCTCAATAGTCGGACGTTAAATGGTGAAAAATCATACATCTACGATGCCCTATTCGACGATGCCGCTTTAAAGGGAATCGCGGTTTTGGACATCAGTGAAATGACCCGATCCGGTGCCACACAAAATATTCGTGATTACCAACATCCTGACTATTCCCGTGTAGATGCTGGCATCACTCTTTCTTCCATCGTTGTGCCCACCGCCAGTACTTCCGTAAAATTGCCCACATCACAAGCAGTACAGAGATCAGAAGCTCATTCCGAGAGACATAGCTCACATGAACTCATTAATGTCACTATCGATGATTTTCTAGACAAATTAGTAAACTATTTTTTAAAAATAAAAAAATCGATTGATAACCATATTCAAATGGGCGCTTCTGATTCTTTAACTTGGGACAAAAAATTTTTAGCGCCAATTGTCGCATTGGCTAATGAAAAAAAACCGGGATTAGATCTGTTTTTATGTGATAACCCGGACGATTTTGTCAAAAAAATAAAAACATTAGTGGGGTCAGATCACCAGAATCAGGTAAAAACCGCGCGATTTATTGTACCCAGTTGTGATGGTGGGCACTTTGCTGCTTTTGATTGTAGGGTAACAACTGAAAATAAAATATCCATTATTGGCGTTGATTCGTCATCAAAAATGGGAGCAGGCATATTAACAATGCAATTATTAAAGATATTGTCTACAAAACTGCCCAATGCTTCATTTAAGATGATGTTGACTTTTCTACAAAGTAGCCATGGTGAGTGTGCTATTTTCAGTCTTGCATTAGCCAAAAAAATGTTTGAAGAACAGACAATCTTTCAGGAATTACATGAAAAAAATCTTGCAGGTCAATTGGTTTCTGTTGCTGATCCAAGCAGCCCTTATTTAGAGCCTAAGGATTCATACCGTTATCTTCCCGCGACCATGATGAAACATTTTCAGTCGCAAAGGGAGCTAAATGAATATCTCGCACAGAATCCAAAAGCAAGAGACTTGATAATTAACAACAAAAGGCAAACATTAGCGACTAGATTACAGCAGCATAGGACTTTCACCAGCAGTCATGGACCAGAAGGAGGAGTAATAACCTGTTCTAATTCTATTGAATTAGAAAGAAAAAAAATAATTCTCTCTCTTATTACTGAGCTCCTTAGCAATCCAGAAGATACGTCTAAAAAAATTCAACCATCGCAAGCCATTCCTCATCTAGGAAGTGAAGAAGAAATAAAAGAAATCTCATTTGCTTTTGATCAGCACAAAGATTTTATCGAGGTACTCGGAGACTTGATACCTGATAATCTCAAAGGCAGTTTGTCCAAGGCTTTTTCTAGACAAGTTATGCTGGAGACGCTTATTCGTGGGCCGAATGGCGTCAAAGAATTTATAACTTGGCTAGAAATTTTGGTTGACGACTATCTCGTTTATAAGGATTTGACTGAGTATCTTGATATTGATCGCTATCTCACTCCCAAAGACCAATATCGTCGCCATCATCGGGGAATCATCATCACACATCTAGGATTATTACAATCTGAAAATACAGAGATGTGGAGAGAAAAATTTGATAGTAGTGGTCTTCGGATAGCGAATAGTCATTTTACACAGGATCCTGCTGATGATGTGTTGAACGTTATTAAGCGTGCTAATTATAAAAATTTTATGGATCAATTAAGAACGCTTACTGAAAATAGTTACATTTTTATCGATGCAATCACCTCAGATACGAAAAATTATGGTGCGTCAGCGATTACAGTCGACGAAGAAGGGGGTAAGAAAATCTGGTCGTACTTCGATCCCGATAGCGGCTACCAGGTATTTGCTCATTACGATGATTTTCGGCAGTTTATGGATCACCACTTTACAGGCATTGATCAAAGAACACTCTCTATTCATTTTCAAAATTTTAGAGGTGTTGAGGGAGAAGGGCAGTCACCTCCTGATGATCTACCGGCTCAATACGAAAGCGGCAGCAGTAAGCAGCTTGAATATAATGATAAAATTCATGTCATAAAAGATGCGATACAGCGAAGACTCCCTATCTATATGGCTAAAAATGTTACCGCTACCATCACCTCATATTCTGAACCTGTAGAAGATAATGATAATAATAAAATTATTCCGTCCGTCACCGTTGACGTGGAAGTGAGAGGTTCAGCCCCAGAAATACAGACAAAAGTCGTCACTGTCGTGATCCCTGCGGGTGATATCGAAGAAATACAGAAAGCGCTGAAATCTAACCGTGATAAAATTGTCAAGTTCGAAGGTCACACATTGACGATGACCGAAGTTGACACCTGGAACCCACTGAATATTACGCCCATGCCCGATGGGGGAGAGAGTGACTATTCGTTACAATTGATTATGCAGCTTGAAAATGACTTGGCGTCGAGACAGGCGGCAACAGCATTAGCAAGCAAGCATGCGCGCGGAACGGTAGTATTTCAACTCGATAAGCAGGGTGGATCCCGTAACGTTTATGGTGAGAATGAGCTAACAATACCGCCAAGAGAAGCAAAAAAACAGCTACGTGTGCAGTTTCCAATGCACGGTAATCATGGCGAGTATCAGCAATATCTTGCCGGACAAACACCCGCAGAATTGGCGAAGAATTTCGCCGTTTTCATGCGTAAATTGAGACAACAATATCCACATCTCCCAGAGATTGACCATATCAGTTTGGTGGCCTGTGAAGCAGTGACCCCTGACAAGCGCTCTGGTCTTCTTTGGCAATTTGCCGACGAGCTTATTAAACAAGGGATAACACATAAGACCATTTCTGCCTATTCAACAAAAATCGGCGTCAGTCCGTTATCAACGGAAGAACAAACTATTTCTCCAGGCCGGAAAATAACACCATTATCTAAATTTGAAGGCTATTACTATCACCATGATAGTCGATTCAAGGCGACACTAGAATGGGATAGCGTTCAAAGGAAACATATTCTTCTTCATCCGGCAAAAGAGAAGGTATGGCAGTTAATCTATTGGATGACGGGAGAGCAGGCTGTGACCAGCTTGGGACAGCCAGGATCTTCCGAACGTAAAGTTTCTCAGCGGATTGAAGCGCATCGTGTGGCATGGAACGAAAAAATGCAGCGGGCGCAACAATGGTTAGACATGCATCCAGAGTTAGAAAATTCACCGTTATCTCAGGTGGCGGAGCAGGTGAGCGCATCCGAGAGTCTATTGTCCTCTCCTACCATCACACCCTATGACGAGGTGTTAATCAAACAGACAGATCGCGCGCGAACGGTCATGGAAGTTCAACGATTAGAGCAAGCAGTGTCTAATGAAATTGATCGACAGGAAAAGATGTTAACTCGCCAGGAAGGCAAGGCATATCGCTTTAAACGATTAGGTGCTACCGAGGAAGGTAAGACCTCGCTCATTTTTGTTCCCGTCGAGGAAGAACCAGAAGGAGAACTTAAGCAAGAAAAAAGGCTGACGGAGAAAACCCGTCTCAGCGAGAGCGATGTTTTTACCCACATGCGCAATAAAATGGCTGAGGTGGAACCCGGGATCGCAGAGACAGAAGGATATCTACCATGAATTTCGCCTTTCTGGCTATGCACCTATTTTCACAGCAGCATCAAAGCTATCTCTCGCCGTGGAAACAGTTTGTCGGCAATGCCAATTTTATTCAGATATTGCATGGTGTCGCACAGGATATCGGTAATATTGTCAAAACAGTAAAAATATTGAGCGGAGTAGGGACCCAAGCGGAAGGCATGTTATCCAAGCTCCTGGGTGGCACGGGGGTGGTCCATACAGGTAGCATAGTGAGTGTGGCGGTTGATATTATTAATCTTGTCAATGCTATTGATATGTTAGAGAGTATGCCTCCCGGCGCAAAAAAAGACATTGCCATCGCCCGGGTTGCTCTCGCGAGCACACAACTGGCCGTTGATAGCAGTTTTGCGGTATTAGGGGTGGTGGCGACATTTTCTCCGGCTGTTGCTAGCGCTATGGCGTTCGCTGGGCCTTTGGCTGTTCCTTTTGCGGGGTTGATGATAGGCGCAAATGCTTTGCTTGAGGCGATGGAGCATAATCATGAGCACCACCAAGTGGAGTTGGATCAGCTCCTCGCCCCTTTTCGCCATGCCATGTCGAAAACAGCCCTCACCCCCACGGGCATCGCGAAAATTGACCACAACAACCCTCATGTTGTTGCCCTTGAGCCGTATGTGCCACTTAAAAGGATATTGATAAAAGGGAATAACCTCTCGGTTCAAGTGTCTGATATAGGGATACCCCATTTCTATGCTGAGAGCGGTTTGCGAGAACATACATCGGATTATGGCTCCTCGCTGAGTGCCTATACGGCTTTCGGTTTTGATATGACGAAGTGCTACCTACAATCGGTTGCTTTGCCTTCATCTAGCACTTTGGTATTACCTGCTGCTCTAGACGGATATTATGATTTTTCACATGATGTTCAGATTTCTGGGGAGTTAGATGGCGTCGATACATTTAATACATTTTATGCACATTATGGCGATAAATTCTTCAATATTGAGCATCATTGGGATGGGTATCATGGCCCCAATAGCGTTAAATTCTACCCCCGTGACACGGCATACGTCATAACATTAGACAGCGGTACACGTCGGATTGTTTTCCAAGATACGTCAGAAGTGAAAAAAATTCCTGGCCAGAATCATGACGGGCTTACCAATACCGACATTCCAACGCCTTATACCATGAAGTTTTATCCGGATACACCTGTGTACGGTCATCTACCCACCCCGATGACCGATAGGGCACACGCAAAGCTGTTAACCTATACCTTTCAAGGGGGAGGGGGAACCACTTCTATCGATCTCCCTGATGACTCACGGCACATTACACTTGAATCGAGTACCGAACGTGTAAAACGAGAAAATGAATCCTGGGTATTGGATATCACCCCTGATAGGTTAGCGGACTTACTGGACTACCAAAAAGCTTGGCTTGTATTACAGCAACGTGTCGGCCAGCGCATTCCATTCAAAGCGTTACTGTCAGAATTAAGGAAAATGGGGCTGGATGAAAAGTCCATGGAGACTGTCAGAGAAACACTGATACGTGATTATGCTGATCATGGAAAAGCGGTAGTGTTATATGGAAAAACACACGCTCTTACAAAAGCACGCACGGATGAACTCGCACTGTGGAGCGATTTAGAAAGAATTAGAGAGCAAATAAATAGTAGCCATCCCTCTTTTTGGAAGGAATTATGGGGAAGGCTTAAAATAGGGGCTAGAGAAGCCTATGAAGTGCTGGCAGGCGACATGAGAGAACAATGGAATTATGTCGATTATGAGTTGCTTCACAGTCGTGTCCAGCGGGTCAACACGATTACCGAAGCGGAATTGCAAACATCCGTATTAGGTGATTATGAATTTGCTGTGAGCGATATTGTGGCTTTAGCTACACCCTGGGTGACGGCCACACAAGAGAAAAATAAAACGGCCATTATTGCATTGCAACAAGCACATACTGATCAATTGGCCTGGAATAAGAGCGTTGAACACGGGTACCTTCAATTAGGCAATAGAAGAATAGAGATAAAGAATGGCTCTCCTGGCGCGATCATGCTGACTATGCGCCCTGTAGAACTGCCTGGAGTGACGTTTCATCTCTCGGAAAGGGGAACATTAACGGCCCCCACCGCCGAAAAACCCACAAAATTTTTGTTGAAAGTGACCTTGGATAGCGATGATCTCAATGCATTATCCGACGAAAATCTCGCTAACATTCAGACGGTGGTACAGCAGTATTTCAACAGCGATAAGTTTACCCTTCATGGGCAATCGGATAACGGATTGTCTGACGTTTATCTTCGTTCCGTCACGTTGTCGGGGGTAGTATTCAAGCTGAGGTCGGTGTCAGTAAAAGAAAAGGCGCCAGTGGCCTCGGCAGCTTTACCTGATGAGGTCAAACACTCCTCTCCACGACAGGCGTCGACTGTCACCCAGAAATTTGCTGTTACCGTGGCGGCGGAGAGCCTAACGGCATTATCGAGCACGAGCCTGGCCGAGATCCAGCGTATCATGCAAAGCACTTTTAGTAATAAAAAACGTTTTATTGTCGACCCACAAATTCCCATCAGTGCTCAAGTTGCAGAGGGTGAATTGGCCACAGGGGTGCTAAATTTAGCGACTCAGCGTTGGCAAGCCGTTAGCACACATACAAATGCTGAGGGGGTTCTCGTTCCTATGCTTCATACCAGTGATGGAGGGGTAGTTACATTCCCGGCTTGTACTACTGCTCAAGTCGCTTACGATCCCGGAAAAGCACAGCTTTATGTTGAAAGTATTAGCACAGAGCCTCATGGCGTTATTAAAAAATTACGCGCCCGCTATGATTATGATGGGCCAGAAGGTCATCGCTATCAGCACATTGAAATCTACTTGCATAACCAGTACATGGAACGAGAGGCTATAGGTGCATCACCTTCACATTCAAGAAAAGAAGGTGATCGAATACGCTTGCCAGAGAGTGAGTTGATGGCATTCATCAATGATCCTAGCCAACACCTTTTGTGGGTGTCGGCTCTGCAAGAGCTTACCGTACCTGACTTTTGGTCCAGTGATACCAGACTAAAAATAAAATTCAACGGTTTAGCTGCAGATTTTATCTTTAATGATGAATACATCACCTCTGCTAACAGGAGAGAGTGGGACCCCAATAAAGATGTAGTCTTGTTTAAAAAAGCCCAGTGGGATTCAAAAACAAGCGGTCATCGATTTATTCTATCCCGTGACGGCCAAAATAACATGCTGACTATTATTGCAGGCAACACTTCTCAAACGGGTACGGTGACGTCGTTTGATGTGAGTAGCATCAGCAGAGACATTCCGTCAGAGGTATTAGGTTCACTCTCTTCTTTGACTCTCTCTGTTGGAAATAATACAAACACCGTCGACTTATCAGCCTTTCCTACGATCCCCTTCACTGTTTTTGCTCAAGCGGGCACAGACATCGTGGGTGCGCGGCCAGATACTACGGTTTTCTTACATGCACAGGGATTATCACATGTCACATTTAAGCTGAGTGCATTACCTCGGGTGCCCGGAGAAATGACCCCACGATGGACACTCGCCGGCCTGAACATAGATGATCGCATGGCACTACGAGAAGATAATCTCATAAAAATAGTAGGGACATTGAGACACCAAGCCACCGGCAAAACTCCTTTTCAGCTGAAACCCACTGTGCCACTTTATATCAACAGCCATAATGGTGAACAGGCAACAGGATCCTTTGATACTTCCCGCCAACGTTGGTTAGCGATGAGTCGCCCTATTATAGGGGCTCAGACTCAGTCATTACCTACGTTGTATAGCAGTGAAGGGGATAACTTCACCCTCCTCACCGACTCGAATCAAATCGGTTACGGGCATGATGGCCTCTATGTGAAGAGCGAGGTCACTTTGATGCGTAATAGCGCTAAAGAACCGTTGGTGCAGCTGAGCTACCGTTACTCCCCTTACCTACGGGAAGGAGAGCGTTATCGGCAGCTCATCGTGCGCCTGGGTGACAGTGATCACTATCGGACCGAGGCGTCCGATCAGCGCTCTCTACTACAGCAGTTTCGGGAGGGGAATAGCGGGGCGTCCCCCCCTTAATGGCGTGGTTGCGTAAACTGAATCCTTAAGAGCCAGTGATTATCATCGATACGATTAGAAATGACGCGGAATGCTTGTATTGGAACGGTCAAACCCTCCAGAAAAAAGCCGCTGGATCTGTTTTCACTCAGGCTGACGATGCTGACATAGAAAATTATATGTCGCTTGGCTTTGAAAAAAACGCTTATTATTCAGGTGGCATAACAGATGATACCTACGATTATACTCCTGAGGAGAGGAATATGATTATTCATGATGGCGGCGGCAATGACACACTGGTGTTAGCGGAGGAGATCAATGAAACTGAGATTCAGTTAAAAAGGGAAAGTAATCATCTTCGTGTCATTATTACGTCTGAAGAACACGCTGATGTGGCAGATAATCTCCGTGGTGTCGTTTTTGCCGATTATTTTACTCCGTCACCTGTGAATAAAATTGAGGCAATACAGGTTGGCGAAAATCGTTATGATACGGCTAAACTGGTGGAGGCGATGCATTCATTTCTCAGTGAAAAAGCCCGGACGGGCGATCCCGTCAGTCTGCATTCGTTAATCGAAGACCGAGGCAGTCGGCAACATTTGTTGGTTACGAACACCTCGACGTGATTTAACCGACGCGATAGAGAAGATCTCAGCATAACCAGACATCAAATAATTTTAATTGATTTGTGTTAAATTTAAGTTTAATTAATCTTAAAGATAAGTCTCAAAAAAGTTACTTGTTTTTTATGTAGCAAAAAAGAGATGAAAATTCATAGTGCTATGAATACACAATAAGATTATTTCAATAATTTTTTGTTGTCTGGGGGATTCTTCTACATTGCATGCTCCACGTATAAAAATTTTGAAATTTTCTCATTTTATTTGTCTGATCATTCATCTATACGGTAATAAGATGCTGTTCGAAGGTCGACAATAACTCCTCAACAAATTTTAATCGTTGTGTTCTGTCGCTCAGATCCTGCATAAATTTAAGTTTTGTGGGACCCTCTAACCGATAGATCTGTGGTTGATGTTGTAGTAATCCAATTAGATGACTCGGATCGATGTGATGGTTAGCACCAAATTCAATAAATCCGCCACATTCATTACTTTCGATCCGTTTTATCCCCAATTTTTGTGCTTGTTGCCGTAATGAGGCTGTCTGCAATAGATAGAGAGTGGCGTCAGGTAAAGATCCGAAACGATCGATTAACTCGACTTTTAATTCATTCAGCTCTGCGTTATTCGCTGCATTTGCAATACGTTTATAAAGTGATAAACGAATATTGACATCAGGGATAAACGTATCCGGCAGTAATACCGGCATGCGCATTTCAATTTCTGTTTGATAACGAAGCAGATCTTCTAGCGAGGGTTCACGCCCAGCTTTCAACGCATCAACCGCGTTTTCCAGTATTTCCATATAAAGAGAAAAGCCGATGGTTGTCATCTGACCACTTTGATCCTCACCCAATAATTCACCTGCCCCGCGAATTTCCAGATCATGTGTCGCCAAAGCAAAGCCAGCACCTAAATCTTCCAACAAAGCGATGGCTTCAAGGCGTTTCTGAGCATCGCCAGTCATTTGCTTTACATGAGGAGCTAGCAGATAGGCATAAGCTTGATGGTGAGAACGCCCCACGCGACCGCGTAGCTGATGAAGTTGTGCCAAACCGAAGCGATCGGCACGTTCAATGATGATGGTATTAGCGCAGGGAACGTCGATTCCGGTTTCAATAATGGTGGTACAGACTAAAACGTTAAAGCGGTGATGATGAAAATCATTCATGACTCGCTCAAGATCCCGTTCACGCATTTGCCCATGACCGATAGCAATCACGGCTTCGGGAACCAATTTTGCCAGTTTTTCTGCCGCTTTTTCGATGTTTTCGACTTCGTTATACAGATAAAAAACTTGCCCACCTCGTAATATTTCACGCAGAATCGCTTCACGTAGCACTAAAGCGTCATATTCTCGTACGAAAGTTTTTACCGCCAGACGCCGCGCCGGTGGCGTAGCAATGATCGATAAATCACGCATTCCACTCATTGCCATATTTAGCGTACGTGGGATAGGCGTGGCAGTCAGCGTAAGAATATCGACATCAGTGCGCATGGCTTTGATCCGTTCTTTATGGCGCACACCGAAACGATGTTCTTCATCGATAATCAATAACCCCAGATCTTTCCAGCGTAGATCCGCTTGCAATAATTTATGTGTGCCGATGATAATGTCGATTTTACCTTCGCTGGCTTGTTGCAAAATGGCTTGCTGTTCCTTGGGACTACGAAAGCGGGACAACATTTCTATCCGTACTGGCCAAGTAGCGAAACGATCACGAAAATTATCAAAATGCTGTTGTGCGAGCAGGGTTGTCGGTACTAATACTGCGACCTGTTTGTTATTGATAAAGGCTAAAAATGCAGCACGCATGGCGACTTCTGTTTTTCCGAAACCGACATCACCACATACCAACCGATCCATGACTAAGGGTTGGCACATATCGTTCAATACAGCATGAATAGTCTGTTCTTGATCGGCTGTGGGTTCGAATGGAAAACCTTGGCAAAATAGAGAGTACTGTTCATCATTCTGTTGAAATTTAAAGCCAGGTTTAGCGGCACGCTGGGCGTAAATGTCCAGCAATTCAACGGCAACATCACGTATTTTTTCCGCTGCTTTTTTTCGTGCCCGGTTCCAAACATCGCCACCAAGCCTATGTAACGGTGCATTTTCGTCTGTGCCACCACAATAGCGACTGATAAGAGACAGGGAGGAAACAGGGACATAAAGTTTATCTTCACCCGCATAGATCAGTATCAGGTATTCCGCTTGAATGCCGCCCGTTTCCAATGTTGTCAGCCCGAGATAACGTCCTACACCGTGTTCCAAATGCACTACAGGTTGACCTGGGTTTAATTCTGCCAGGTTACGGATCAGCGTGTCGGTATTAATAGTGCGTCGATTGTCTTGGTGTCTACGGTTAACCCTTTTACCGAGTAAATCACTTTCACAGATCAACGCACGTTGTTGTTCAGTATCAAGGAAACCGCATTCAGCGGCGCCAATCATCAGATAATGCCCGGGTTTTGTTGCTTGTGAGAGCTGACTAATTACGACTGGGTGGAGTTTTATTCGTGCCAATAGCGTTTGTAAGCTTTCTTTACGGCCTTCACTTTCTACTGAAAATACTAGGCTGCCGCTAAATTGTTCGCTAAAACAACGCAAATTATCCATAGGGGCTTTTTGCTGAGCCTGTATTGTCAATATTGGCAGAGGTTGATAAGACAAATTGGTATTAGTGCTTTTAGTTGTCAGTGTTTCACTCTTTAGCTGTATACGTGGCCACCGTTTCAGTTGAGAAAAAAGTGTGTTGATATCGAGCCATAATGCATCGGGTGCGAGTAAGGGGCGCATCGGATCCACTCGACGGCTCTGATAGCGTTGGTTGATATCTTGCCAGAAAGCGGTGGCAGGGGCGACCAAATCGCCGACATTAATCAACAAGGCATTCTCTGGCAAATAGCTAAATAATGTCGGTAGAGGTTGACTGAAAAACAGTGGCTGCCAATATTCGATCCCGACAGGCCAAATACCTTTACTAACTTGTTGATAAACATGCTCTACATCACGCCGTACTTCAAATTTTTCTCGCCATTGGCAACGAAACAATTCGATAGCCGCTTTATCGGTAGGAAACTCATGGGCGGGTAACAGGTTAATTTGTTTGACTTCTGATAATGTGCGTTGTGAATCAGTATCAAATAGGCGCAAACTATCGATCTCGTCATCGAAAAAATCAATACGATAAGGTTCTTCACTGCCCATTGGGTAGAGATCTAACAAGGCTCCACGGGTAGCAAATTCACCGTGTTCAATCACCTGATCAACACTACGGTAGCCTGCCTGTTCAAGTTGAGCACGTAATTTATCACGGGAAAGATGTTGCCCTTTTTTCATCAGCAGCGCATGACTGTGAAGAAATTCATGAGGACAAACACGTTGCATCAACGTATTGATCGGTAAAATAATAACACCACAATCCATTGTGGGTAATTGATAAAGGCAAGATAAGCGAGAGGAAATAATATCCTGATGTGGAGAAAAACTGTCGTAAGGCAAGGTTTCCCAATCGGCAAGGATAGAAATAGGTTGTGTAGAAAATTGCGGAATTTCATCACGCAATCGCAGTGCGCTTTGCATATCCGTAGTAATTAACACCACTAATCCGGTATGACGATCGATGATCTCTGCACATTCAATAGCATAAGCGGCGCCGACTAATTGACCTAACTGACGTGTACCGCTGCGGTGCTGGGGTAATGAGTAACGCTCTATTCGTGGTGACATAAGTAATTAAATAATTCCGGCTCGACAAAATTCGATAAAGTTCAATAAATGCTAACAGGAGGCTTATTCTAGCACGTAAGCGGGCAGGGGCGTCGATCTGTGCAATTTTTGCGATAAAACTCGCATATATAGAAGGTGGGTGGTTCCATAAAATTGATCTAGCCTTTACTATCAGCAATCACTTGGTGTTAGCAACGGGATCTTCGTCGATTTCATGTATCAACCTGTCGCATTATTTATCGGTCTGCGTTACATGCGTGGGCGGGCTTCTGACCGTTTTGGACGGTTCGTTTCGTGGTTTTCGACCATAGGTATCACGCTTGGAGTGATGGCGTTAGTTGTGGTGTTGTCTGTGATGAATGGGTTTGAGCGTGATTTACAAAATAATATTCTGCGACTGATGCCTCAAGCGTTGATCACCACCGAGCAGGGATCTCTTGATCCGCAAGAAATACCTGTTTCGGCACTGAAAGAGCTGCGAGGTGTCAGTGAGATTGTTCCGCTAACGACCGGTGATGTGGTTCTACAAAGTGCACGTAGCGTCGGGGTAGGGGTGATCCTGGGTATTGATCCACAGCAGTATGAGCCACTTGCCAATTATCTTATCAACGTACGCCAAGACGTTCTACAGCCGGGTAGATACAACCTTATTATCGGGGAAAAACTGGCGCAAGAACTGGATGTTGAGCAGGGAGACACCCTGCGTCTGATGGTACCCAGTGCTAGCCAGTTTACCCCAATGGGGCGTATTCCTAGTCAGCGTCTATTTAATGTTAGCGGTATCTTTGCTGCTAATAGTGAAGTTGATGGTTACCAACTATTGCTCAATCAACAAGATGCTTCACGCCTGATGCGTTATCCGTCGGGTAATATTACCGGCTGGCGATTATTCTTGCTGCAACCACTGCAGGTCGATCGCTTGCAACCACATCTACTCCCTGCAGGGACATTATGGAAAGATTGGCGAGCACGTAAGGGTGAGCTTTTTCAAGCGGTACGTATGGAAAAAAATATGATGGGGTTGTTGTTAAGTTTAATCATTGCGGTAGCCGCCTTCAATATCGTCACTTCGTTGGCGTTGTTGATAATGGAAAAACAAGGTGAGGTGGCTGTTTTGCAAACCCTGGGGCTTAGCCGTGGAAAAATTATGAGCGTATTTATGGTACAGGGTGCCAGTGCCGGTATTATCGGTGCATTGATAGGGGCAGGGATGGGCGTTTTGTTAGCCAGTCAGTTAGCGACTTTAATGCCTCTTTTGGGTTTGTTGATTGACGGTGCTTCTTTACCTGTCGCTATTGAACCGCTGCAAGTGGTGCTGATTGTTTTACTGGCAATTCTGATAGCACTGTTATCTACGCTGTATCCTGCTTGGCGTGCTGCTGCTGTTCAACCTGCGGAGGCATTGCGCTATGAATGATTGTCTCTCTCAGTATAAAAACGAGTTGCAATGTGAAAGTTCACCAGGATCCGAAAATTTGTTGCAATGTGAAAGTCTATGCAAAAGCTATCAAGAAGGCTCACTGCGTACCGATGTATTGCGTAATGTCACTTTTACTATGCAAACCAAAGAAATGATGGCGATTGTTGGCAGCTCAGGTTCTGGCAAAAGCACCTTATTACATCTACTCGGTGGTTTGGATTCACCGACCTCCGGTGAGGTTATCTATCAAAATCGTTTTCTTAATCGGCTGTCTTGCCGTGCGCGAGCGGAATTGCGTAATACTGAGCTTGGTTTTATCTATCAATTTCACCATTTACTACCGGATTTCACTGCACTAGAAAATGTGGCGATGCCATTGTTAATTGCGGGTAGTAAGAAGGCCGCCGCCCAGGATAAGGCAAGTGAGATACTGGTAGCGGTTGGATTGGAAAAAAGAAGTCAGCATCGCCCCTCTGCGTTATCTGGTGGTGAACGTCAACGGGTGGCGATTGCACGTGCTTTGGTTAACAGCCCCTCGTTAGTGCTAGCGGATGAACCTACAGGTAATTTGGATCAGTATAATGCGGACAGTATTTTCAATTTATTGGGTGAATTGAACGTGCATCAAGGTACGGCTTTTCTGGTTGTTACCCACGATTTGTCATTGGCAAAACGGCTCAGCAGACAACTTGAGATGCGTGATGGTCACTTGCAACTACCTCTTATTCTGGAAGTGTAATAATGCTTAATTTGCCACTGTCTCTTACCATTGCGCTACGTTTTAGCGCGGGTCGTCGTGCGAGTCGTAGTGGAAGCATGGTATCGCTGATTTCAGTGATATCCACTCTGGGGATTGCGTTGGGGGTAGGGGTATTGATCATTGGACTGAGTGCTATGAATGGTTTTGAGCGTGAGCTAAAAAATCGGATTTTGGCGGTGGTTCCACAAGGTAAAATTGCTTTTTTAGAACAATCAGTTAATACCTGGTCGGCTACTGTAAAAAAAATTGAGCAAGTGACTGGGATTATTGCTGCTGCACCCTACATTGATTTTACTGGCTTGATGGAGCATGGATCACAGCTACGAGCGGTACAGATAAAAGGTGTCGATCCGCAATCTGAAAAAAGACTGAGTGTATTGCCAAACTTTGTACTCAACCACGCTTGGGATAATTTTCACGCGGGTGGACAGCAAATTATTCTGGGAAAAGGTTTGGCTGATGTGCTGGCTGTAACACAAGGCTCATGGTTGACAGTAATGATCCCAAATCATGAGTCTACGATGAAATTACTGCAACCGAAACGCATTCGCTTACAGGTGGTTGGAATATTTCAGCTCAGCGGTCAGTTAGATCACAGCTTGGCATTCATACCTTTGGAGGATGCACAACAATATTTGGAAATGGGTGACAGTGTAACAGGGATCGCAATAAAAGTAGCCGATGTTTTTAATGCTCAGCAATTGACACGTAACGCCGCGGAGGCAACACATTCTTATGTTAATTTTAGTAGCTGGATTGGCACTTACGGTTATATGTATCGTGATATTCAGATGATCCGCTCTATCATGTACTTGGCTATGGTACTGGTTATTGGTGTTGCCAGTTTTAATATTGTTTCTACTCTAGTGATGGCAGTAAAAGAAAAAAGTTGTGATATTGCGATATTACGTACCTTAGGAGCGACAGACAACCTGATCCGTGCGATCTTTATTTGGTACGGTATATTGGCAGGGCTGGTGGGTAGCGTCAGTGGTGTTATTGTGGGCACCCTGGTTTCTTTGCAACTGACATCTATTATTAACGGATTGGAAAAATTGCTAGGTCATCAATTTCTCTCAGGAGATATTTATTTTATTGATTTTCTTCCCTCTGAATTGCGTGGGATTGATGTGATCTCTGTGCTGATGACCGCTCTATTACTCAGTTTATTTGCCAGTTGGTATCCTGCTAAGAAAGCCAGCGGAATTGACCCTGCACGAGTATTAAGTGGGCAATAATGAACGAAGAGAAGAGGTTAGTTGTATTTGGCGTTAATTTTAAATCATTTTAGTTACAACATACAGATAAAAGTTATTAAAAAAATCAGAGAAAAAGATAAACTACTTTTTTAAGCCTCATTTTCTAATATGTATCACCAATAGATTCAAATTAATAATGCATATAACAAAAAAAATTGGGGCGATATATTAGCAGTGCTAGTTCTTGCCATTCTTTCCATATAAAAAACTGATTTTTATAATTAAGTTACCCCATCGATACTATATAAACAATAATATATATGAATGAATAGATATAAAAAGATTAATTATATTTATAATAATTCTGATATATAGGTTAGCTGTCTTAATTCAAATTGAAAATGTATAAAACATCGAAACTGACCAAAGAAAAAATCAGGCAGCTCTATGGTGTTTTTAAACTCAATTAGTACCTATATAGGAAAAAAAATGTTGAAATCCAAAGAACCCATTGCAATTGTCGGTATCGGCTGCCATACACCAGGAAAAGTTTATGGACCCAATGATTTATGGAAAATGCTGTGCGCAGGTATTAACGGCATCACAACTGTTCCCAGCGAACGATGGAATATAGATGAATACTACGATCCTAATCCAGATAAACCAGGAAAAATAAAAACAAATCGAGGAGGGTTTATTGAAGGTATGAAACTCTTCGACAATGAATTTTTCAATATTTTTCCCAAAGAAGCAGTAGATATTGATCCTCAACAACGACTACTTCTCCAATGTACCTTTGAAGCCTTGGAAGACGCAGGAGAAAAACTTGAGAACTGCCAAGGCTCACAAACTGCTGTGTATGTAGGTTACTTTGAAAGTGACTATCAGGATATTCTGGCTGATCCCAGTAGCCGCTATAGTGTTACCTCTCACATGACTATGGGAACCCATCCCACATCATTAGCCAACCGAATTTCCTATCTTTACAACCTTAAAGGTCCCAGTATTACCCTCAATACCGCCTGTTCATCATCCTTAATTGCTGTACACCTTGCTTGCCAAAGTATTTGGAACCAAGAAGCATATGCAGCTATTGCAGGTGGTATCAACATTAACATCAACCCATTACCCACCATGGCATTGTCGAAAGGAAATTTTCTCAGTCCTGATGGTGCTTGTAAATCCTTTGATGAAAGTGGAAACGGTTATGTACGCGGCGAAGGCGTAGGCTTGGTCTATCTCAAACCTCTCTCACAAGCCTTAACTGATCAGAATAAAATCTATGGACTCATTTGCGGCAGCGCCTGTAATTCAGATGGCTACACTGCTGAAGGTTTTACCGTTCCCAGCGCTGACGCACAAGCAACTATGTTACAAGCAGCCTATCACAATGCTGATATTGATGTTGCTAACGTTCAATTCATCGAAGCACACGGAACGGGCACACCCAAGGGAGATCTTGCAGAAACTGAAGCTTTTGCCAAAGTATTTAGTCATAGACCTATCGAGCACCCTCTCTTGATCGGTTCAATCAAAAGCAATTTCGGGCATTTAGAGGGCGCTGCTGGTATCGTAGGATTAATCAAACTGGCTTTATGCTTACATCATAAGAAGATTCCAGGGAATCTCCATTTCAAAAAGGGCAATCCCAATATCGATTGGGATAATTGGCGCCTCAAGGTAGTAGACCAAACACAAGATTGGCCACCACAGAATGATGATTCAGTACCACGTACTGGTGGAGTGAATTCTTTTGGGGCGGGAGGAACCAATGCCCATCTCGTAATGAAGGAATATATTCCTGAAGTTCATCACAACACTAAGAAATTAAAATCCTATAATATTCAGCCATCAACCCAGAGAGTTGAACTTTTCACCTGTAGTGCACAAACAGAAAAAGCATTGAAAGCACTACTTGGATCCTACCAAAAATACCTTTCAACGTCTGAAGCCAATTTGAATGATATTTGTTTCAATGCTGGCAAACATCGCTCAGTCCTGAACCATCGTATCGCTATTGCCGCAACCAATAAGCAGGATTGTATCAACAAAATAAATGCTTTTCTCGAAGGAGATATATTAAGCGGTGTTGAATATTTTCCAAGCAGCAGGAAAACGCCACGTCTGGGGTTTATTTTCACAGGTCAAGGCCCTCAATGGTATGCCATGGGGCGTGAGCTTATAGCAAAAGAACCGCTATTTCGTGAAGTGATCGAAGAAATTGATCTGCTTTTTTCAATATTGGCAGGGTGGTCTTTATTGGAAGAGATGAACCGTTCAAAAGTTGAATCCAAGATCAGTGACACACGGATAGCACAACCTGCCATCATGGCGATTCAGATAGCTCTCGTCGAATTATGGAAGCAATATGGCATTGAACCGGCAGGACTGGTCGGGCATTCGATCGGTGAAGTCGCCGCAGCTTATGCCTCTGGTGCCTTAAACATGGAACAGGCAGTAACCGTAATCTACCACAGAAGTAGAGGCCAGCACCAAGCGGCAGGTAAAGGTGTTATGCTCGCGATAGGCGTAAGCAAAGTTGAAGCAGAGAAATTGATTGCTGATGTATCTGACGTAGTATCAATTGCAGCGGTAAATGGCCCAGAAAGTATCACTCTGTCGGGAGATAAAATACCTCTGGATGCAATAGCCAAGCAATTAACTGCTCGTGATATATTCAATCGTTTTCTTAAGGTTGATGTACCTTTCCACTCACACCACATGGATCCTCTCAAAGAAGAACTAATTTCTTCTCTGCAAGATCTACAACCTATAGAAACAAAAATACCTCTCTACTCGACCGTAACAGGAAAACAGGAAAGCGGGACACATTTAGATGCCAATTATTGGTATAACAATCTACGTGATCCTGTTTATTTTTCGCATGCTTTGGAACAAATGATTCAAGATGGCTTTGATCTTTACGTTGAAGTGGGGCCACATCCAGCACTAAGTAATGGAGCCGAAGAACTTTTTGCTAAATTAGGTTGCAGTGCCCGCATTTTCCCTTCTATTCGGCGTCAAGAAGATGAAGCACTGCGTTTCAAACAGACCCTGGGTGCATTACACGTTGCTGGCTTACCACTAGATTGGGATAAAATTTGCCCTAACACACATCGCCTACATGATCTGCCACGTTATCCATGGCAGCAACAACGTTTTTGGCGTGAAAGTCGTGCCCACCGTGAACACCGTTTACAACGTCGTCTTCACCCTCATATCACCCAGCATTGGGATTCAGGATTAAGCCAAGACTTAAACCTACACACTATTGATATTTTTCTGGATCACCATGCAGATCCCTATATCAACGATCACCGAGTAGATAACATCATCATTTACCCGGCTACAGGTCATCTTGAACTTGTTACTGCATCTGCACACCAAGCTTTCAATGACTCCTTCTGTTTTCTGGAAGATATCAATTTTGATAAAGCATTATTTTTACCCGATGAAGGAGAGGCACTCAAAATCCGTGTTGAAGTTTATTCAGACGAAGGCCGTTACTGTCTAATGAGTTATGATGACAACCAGGAAGGTGCAGAATGGATCAAACATTCGAACGGTAAAATAAATTGCATGGGAAACAAACCCAAACCAGAGAAACTATTATTATCTGAACTACAAGCACGGATTAATAATGAATTTTCAGTACAACCTATGTACCACGATCTCAAGCAAAGCGGGCTATTCTACGGTACAACTTTCAGAGCAGTCAGTAATCTTTGGACAGCCCCTGGAGAACTTCTAAGCAAAATTAGTTTACATGAAAGTCTAAAGTACGGAATTAATGATTTTCTACTGCATCCTTCCATGTTGGATGCCTGTTTTCACACAATTTTTGCAGTTAGGCCAAGTGTTCTTGATGGCGAGCAAGGGGTTTATTTGCCCGTTCATATCGACCGTTATACCTTTATTCAACAACCCAAAAGTGATCTTTTATGGAGTTACATTCGAATCAGTGAAGCCAGTGCCGATTTTATCCGTGGAGATATTTTCGTTTTAGACGAAAACGGAGAAACTGTTGCCGAAATAACTAACCTACAGCTCAAATATATCGTGGGTTCACGTAAACAAGAAGAAAATACAGCTTATAGCGGTTGCTATGAATATTGCTGGCAGCCAGCAGAAGATTTGAGTTTTCAACCTGAATCTAAGGTAAAAATATTGCTCATCGGCGATGCTTCGTATGATCACAGCACCTTGCTGAACACCTTATCCGATGCAAATATAGAAGTGGTGAAACTCGAAGAAGCAACAGGATTTGAACAGAAAACAGATTTACAAGATCGGCAGGCAACACGCAAAGCCATTCAAGAAATTAAATCAATCCATCCATCTTTAAACCGTATTCTCATCACCTTGCCATTAGGACAAAGTGATGAAACGGATTTGTCCCAGCGCATGGAAACACTTGTATGGAAAACGTTAAATATCAATAACGCCTTGATCGAAAACGAGATGTCAGCAGTGATGTGGACCTTAAACCAACACTCGGAACAAGTCGTACCTAAAGATGAACACATCAATCTAATCCAATCGTCGACATGCGCTTTGAGTAGAGTCATGACCAATGAATATCCAATGGTCGTTGCCAAAATCGTGGATCTAGGCTGTGGTGACAAACAGGAATTGCAATCCTTCGTGACTATCTTGGCTTCAACAACTCAAGGTGGGAATGAAACTGAATGGGCTATCCGGGGTGATAAACTATTCGTTAAACGCTTGGAAAAGGTCATTCCAGAGGAGGCACAAAAAGCCGCGTCTAAGACTCTTACGGAGAGTAATCTATCTGCTACAAATCGAGCTTATTACGAGGCGTTTTTTGCGGAACCCAGTGTCCTTAATTCTGTTGCCTTTCGCCAATTTATGCCACCAATTCTAGGTGAAGAGCAGATTGAAATCGAGGTTAAAGCGGCAGCTTTAAATTTCAAGGATGTATTAAACGGCAGAGGTGTACTCTCTGCTGAAAGTGTCGCCGGCGGCTTATGTGGTGATCAACTCGGGCTAGAGAGCTCAGGTGTCGTCACCCGTGTTGGAAAATCAGTAAAGAACTACAAGATAGGTGATGCTGTCCTGGCGATGGCACCACGCTCTATTGCTGGAATGACCGTCGCACCGCAACAAGCTGTGTTTCATAAACCGCAAAATCTGTCGTTTGAAGAGGCTGCTACAATCCCCATAGTGTATCTCACTGCCTACTATGGCCTACATGAATTGGCCTGCATGAATGAGAAAGACCGCTTACTCATTCATGCAGGCAGCGGGGGACTAGGGATAGCCGCCATTAATTTAGCGAGACACCTCGGTATCACAGAAATTTTTGTGACAGCAGGAAGTGAGGAGAAACGGCGGTTCCTAGAAAAAGAAATGGGAATCGAAACTTCTCGTATCTATGATAGCCGTACACTGGATTTTTACCAGCAAATCATGGCAGCCACAAATAACGAAGGTATAGACGTCGTTCTCAATTCCTTAAGCGGCAAAGCAATCACCCAAAGCTTAAAATGTTTGCGTCCATTTGGCCGTTTTATCGAGGTCGGAAAGAAAGATATTTATCGAGATGCGGCCTTATACCTAAAACGATTTGGAGAAAATATAAGCTATTTTGCTGTAGATACAGATCGCCTAATGGCACAAAAGCCAGCGCTAGGAAACAAACTTCTGACTGAAGTCATCGATCTTTTCAAGGGAGAGAACCCCTCTTTAAAACCTCATCCCATCACTGTATTTCATATCGACAAACTTAATTCGGCGTTAGATTACCTTTCCAAAAGCCAACACATCGGCAAAGTGGTCTTGAGCATGGAAAATAGGGAACCTATGCCACTTTTGCCAGCAACAAACTTGATACTCAATCCTCAAAAAGTATACATAATCACAGGTGGAGCCAGTGGGCTTGGGATCCAATTAGCTCAATGGCTCGTTGATAAAGGTGCGAGAAAACTCGTATTAGCCAGCCGTAGCGGGGCTAAAACAGAAGAGGATCGTGCATTGATCGCCGCCATGGAGAAACGCAAAGTAGAAATCAAACAGCATCAAGTTGACCTGATTCATTCTGTTGAAGTTGCCCATTTGATCACTGAGGCAAAAAAACTAGGGAACATCGGCGGTATTATTCATGCTGCAGCCTTTATGAAAAATGCGACCATACAAAATTTATATCGTGCAACCTTCAGTGAAGTTTTTGCTGCCAAAGCAATGGGTGCTTGGAACTTGCATCAACATTTGAAAAATGAAACGGTGGACTTCTTCTTATTGATTTCATCTATTGCTGCGGTATTTGGTTTTGGGGGGCAATCAAACTACGCAGTGGCTAACAATTTCCTCGATAAGCTGGTGTATTACCGCCATCTACAAAAAATGCCTGCTCACAGTGTAAACCTGGGTGTACTCGGACAGTTTGCCGGTATGTCTAGTGATGCTGCCTTTGTCGACACACTGGCCAATCAAGGATTACTCCCGATGACTTTTCAGCAAGTCACCGCAAAAATTGAACGTATTCTTCTCGACGAAAAAACGATACCTGTACGTATGGCGGCTAATATTAACTGGCTACGTTTTAGAGATTTTTTCACTTCTCTAAGTACCGATTTACGGTTTGCGCATTTGCTAACCGATGAAGCGTTAAACCTTAAAGGCAAAGCTTCTAGCGGAGGAAGTTTACGAGATACACTCAAAGACAAAGATGCTGATCAGGCAAAGCAAGAACTTGTTCAGTATCTTACAGGGTCTTTAGCAAAAATAGTGGGCACAACCCCTGATAAGATAGACCCGAATATACCGTTGACAGCACTTGGTCTTGACTCAATAACAATGACTCAAAAACGCCATAATATCCAACGGGATTTAAACATCAACTACCCGTTAATGCGTTTTGTCAAGGGGCCTAGCATCATAGAGCTGGCATCACAACTTCATCAGGAGCTTGTAAAAACCGAAGAACCCGTCCATGAGACTGGGGATAGCTCAGGAATTACTACCGAAGAAGATATCGAAGTGATCAACCGATGGTTTGTACGTCTTAAAAGAAAAGCAGGAGAACCCCCGAAGAAAACCAAGCTATTTATGATCCATTCGATGGGAGCGGCGGCATCGATGTTTGCTCATTTTATGTATCACCCTCCTTTTGAATGTGAAGTGTATGCGGTGCAACTACCTGGCCGCGAACACCGGATTAATGAAGAAGTTTATACTGAGCTTACGCCTTTATTGAGTAGTTTAGAAGAAGCACTGATCCCATTATTGGAGGGAGACTTCGCCATTTATGGCCATAGCTACGGTGGCATCATTGCTTTTGAACTGTGCCGATTGCTGCGTGAGAAATACGGCAAATTCCCCTTACAATTATTTATCTCGGCTACCATAGCACCTCAGCTGACGCCAGACTGGAAAGCACGTCAGGTGATGCGTGAAACGACCAATCGGAATTATTCAGATCAGCAGCTTATTGACATGATGCCACATATTATGAATCGTGAATATTTACTGACAATTCTAGAAGGCATGCGCCGCGACATGCCTTTGCTAAAAAATTATGATTACCAAGAGTGTGAGCCTTTCTCTTTTCCGATTAGAACGTTTTCCGCAATTGAAGATGATGTGACATTTACCCATGAAATGAAACCATGGGCACTGTTGACCCTATTTCCTAAAGATCAAATAGAACTCCATGGTGATCACTGGTCTCTAACCGGAAAAGAAAATAAAGAATTAGTTGGTAAACAAATATCTGATGATTTACGTAATCTGAAATAGTGTTTTTTCACACCTTAGCTGTCATTACTGACACAGTATTTATAGATACTATGTCAGTAAATAGTTTGTTAATACCGAAAGCAAGATGGATTGTATAATTATTTCGTGCTAAAAATGAGGATTCATTTCCTCCATTGACTTCAAGAGGTTCTTATGCGTAAATTTATTCTGTTATCTGTTCTATTGGTTTCTGCTGAAGTTGTTAGCAGCAATCCTGATAAAAATTTATTGGGAAATACTATTCTTTCAATAACGAGAACGGAGAATTCTTATTTAAATGCTAGTCATCACGCTATATCCTTGGTGTCAACAAACCAGGAGCACTGTAAAAGAATGAACAACCAAAAACATAATCGAAATCAATTTGATGTCGTTACCCCCCCCCCCCAATTAGAAAAAATACCTAGGCCCTTTAGTCACCCTATGGATAGACATGTAGAGCAATGGAGAAGATCGGCCTAATTCGATAAACCTGATTTCATATACCCAATGAATTTCGAGTTACGGCCAGGCGGCAATCAATCGAATCCCAGAAGTGTACAGGTAGTACATGACTGGGATGAGTGCAAGCAGCCAACGCCGCCGTCACTTAAAAGGCGAAGGATATATCTAGCTAACGATTCGCTAACCAGGCTAAATCGCTGGCTAGATCCTGATCAGAATGTAAACGCTTTTTATATCGTAACTCTATAAATTTTCTGTCTTTAGCCGTCATGCTGCCGCCCGAAACTGACCAATACCTTCGTCCCTCCGAGTCGGCTATCTGCAATAGTTATTTTTCCTTGATACTGCTCAATAATTTCTGCTGCGACCGATAAACCTAATCCTTGACCGGGACTCAAGGTATCGACACGTTGACCACGTTGAAATATAAGTGCCCGCTTGCTTTCTACAATGCCAGGTCCATCATCATCAATGACAATGATTAATTTTTTTTCTGAGTGCAGAGCAGTGATTTCAACAAATTCCAGGCAATATTTACAGGCATTATCCAAAATATTACCCATAATCTCTATTAAATCATTTTTCTCTCCGAAGAAAGTCACCTCTGGTGAAATATCGAGCGTCAATACCACGCCTTTACGTTGATAGACTTTATTCAATGCACTACAGAGGCCATCGAGTAAAGCAGGAACGGAATGGATCTCTCTACTTAATACATTATGTTCTGAGCGTACGCTGGCACGATGGAGAAAATAACCGATCTGCTGCGAAATACGACTAATTTGCTCCAACATGATAGGTTCTACCGTTTCAATCGTGATTTTTTTATCGGTCCGCAGTGATCGTAATGTCGTCTGTAACACTGCCAGAGGCGTTTTTAAGCTATGAGTAAGATCGGCAAGTGTAGTTTGGTATTTGGTATAACGCTGACGCTCATGTCTCAGCAAAATATTTTTAAATTCCTTACCAGACTAAACAGTTCTTGTGGTGGATTTTCATCCAACTGTTCACGTTCCCCTTTTTCTAACTGACTAATTTGACTAACCAATGCTTTTATCGGACGCAGGCTCCAATAAGCTGCCAACCATAGCAACGGCACCACTAAAAATAGATTCGCCAATAAGACGTAGCTAAACCAGTTCCATACCAGATCTGAACGTTGTAATTCCTGAGGGATAACGTCGACTACCACAATGGTGAGCCGAGGCAATTTACTGGTAGCGGGATAAATATTGACTGAAACCGAATGGGTGAGGGCATCAATATCAACATCAGTGTATTTTTTTAGCTTATTTTGTGCTTTAGAATTATCGCCAAGTATTGTACTACTTATCTTTTTTCCGGGATTCAGCTCATAAAAGCCCGATTTTTTTAGCCAGTTTTTTTCAATATGTAATTCCAATTCGGCTATATATCGTTCACGCCACAATATATTGCCATGATCATCATAAATGAGTGCCAAGGTAGGAATATTGAGTTCCAGATCAGAAGGAATAGAAATAGTCAACTTATCATCTTGCCATTGAGCGAGGCTGAAAAACAGATTGCTTTCTCCCCGATGAACCCTGAAAGTATTTTTATTAAAATTGATAATATAACCGACTACCGCAACGACTCCGTAAGAAAGTGATAGTGCAAAGATAACACCCGCGGTTGCCATAAGGAAACGGGATCGAAGGGAAAAAGGTTTGCTATTCTTGTTGAACATATTATTTTTTAAACGTTTTTTAACAACAATGTTCAATTGGCATCAAAACGATAGCCTTGACCACGGATAGTAGTAATGACATCACGATCATGCTCGGCTAATAATTTTTTCCGCAGCCTCCCCATCAATACATCAATAGTATGGCTTTCTCGCAATTCTGCATCAGGATAAAGTTGTAACATCAACGTGGATTTGCTCACAACTTTACCCGCATTACGGATTAACGTTTCAATAATGGTATATTCAAATGCTGTAAATTTTATCTGCTGTTGATTGATACTGAGTTCACGGCGTGAAAGATCAATCTGAAAAGGCGGAAATTTGATGATTTGAGAAGCCAGGCCAATATTACGCCGCATGAGTGCTTGCATTCGGGCAACCACTTCTTCTAAATGAAACGGCTTAGTAACGTAATCGTCAGCACCGGCTTCTAATACTGCAACTTTATCCTGCCAGCTCTCTCGCGCAGTTAAGACCAGGATAGGTAAATTTGACTGATGACCACGCCAACGACGGATCAAGCTTAAACCATCCTCACCGGGTAATCCAAGATCGACAATTGCGATATCAGGGGCATGTTCTTGTAAGAAATAGTCTGCTTCTTTGGCATTTTCCGCTGCATCAACTTGATGACTCATCTCTCGCATTTGTACTGTTAGATGATGCCGCAATAATGCATTATCTTCCACCACCAAAACTCGCATACTACATCCCTCAAGCAAATTTAAATTGGGTAATAAATTACCTGTAAAAGATAAAAATATATAATTATCTAACATATTATTAACTATATAATATGTTAGCAATCCATTCCATATACTTTTATTATTAATGTAATTATTAGCGTGATAAGTTAAACCTTAATTAAACTAACTTAAATTAATAAGTAAATTTATTTTATTTATGATTAAAATCAACCAATTATATCTAATTAATTTAATTGGTTGAACAAGAATACCAACCGATTGTGAGAGTTCTAAAGCTATTTTTCCAAATAATGACAGCGAGTTGAGTAAAAATAGGCCAGCTTGAAACCGCAGAAGAAAGTTGAATGGTGATAGGCAATTTATTGATAAATAGTGAAGGAAAAATCATTTTTTGTTGCCTATCATTTAATCTAAAATAATATATTCATTTGCTTAAAATGATTTATTTTTCTCCGTGTAACTCACCTAAACTTAAGACTTAAGCTCATCAACAAAAGCGACGGCGCGCCCAATATAATTAGCGGGTGTCATCTCCTTTAGACGTACTTTCTCTTCTTCAGGTAATGCCAAATTTTCAATAAATTGTTTAATATCAGCGGCACCCATTTTTTTACCACGGGTCAACGCTTTTAATTTTTCATAAGGATTAGCAATAGCATAACGGCGCATCACTGTTTGGATCGGCTCAGCCAAGACTTCCCAATTATTATCCAACTCCTTTTGCAAGTGAACTTCATTCACTTCTAGCTTGCTGATGCCTTTTAAGGTCGCTTGATAAGCGATCAGAGCATAGCCTAAACCGACACCCAGATTACGCAATACGGTGGAATCTGTCAGATCACGTTGCCAACGTGATACGGGCAATTTATTAGCTAAATGACCTAATACAGCATTAGCCAATCCAAGATTACCTTCGGAATTTTCGAAATCGATCGGATTCACTTTATGAGGCATAGTTGAGGAGCCTACTTCATTGGCGATAGTTTTTTGTTTGAAGTGATTGAGGGCGATATAACCCCAAATATCACGGTCAAAATCGATCAAAATCGTGTTAAAACGGGCAATACAGTCAAATAGCTCGGCGATATAATCATGCGGTTCAATTTGCGTGGTATAGGGATTCCAACTGATGCCCAGAGACGTGACAAATTCGTTGCTAAATTGATGCCAATCAACATTTGGATAAGCCGCAATATGTGCATTGTAGTTACCGACAGCGCCGTTTATTTTCCCGAGAATTTCTACTTTCTCTAATTGATCAAGTTGCCGCTGCATACGGTAGACAACATTAGCAAATTCTTTACCAAGAGTAGAAGGAGTGGCCGGTTGACCGTGCGTGCGTGATAGCAGAGGTATTGTGCGATATTGTTTCGCCAGCGAGGTGATTACGGCAATAATTTCCTTCCAGATAGGCACAATTTCATCATTACGAGCACGGTGTAACATCAAGGCATGAGACAAATTATTGATATCTTCAGAAGTACAAGCGAAATGGATAAATTCAGACACATTTTGCAACGCCGGAATAGCATCTATTTTCTTTTTCAGAAAATACTCAACAGCTTTGACGTCATGATTTGTCGTTTTTTCAAAATTTTTGATATCTAAGGCATCTTGTTCGCTGAAGTCTTTAATAAGACTTTCAAGATCCTCGTTAGTTTTCTTGTCAAAGCCAGGCACTTCTTTAATTTCTTCACAGGCTGCCAATTTTTGTAGCCAACAGATTTCAACTTGCACCCGAAATTTTAGTAAACCAAATTCACTGAAAATTTTGCGTAATGCACTCACTTTATCACTGTAGCGTCCATCAAGCGGGGATATGGCAGTCAATGGGGATAATTCCATCGTAGGCAACTCCTGGTTATGATTTGTAATAGTAGGTTTTGCAAGAAGTCTATTTTAACAACGAGCAAGAATGCTCTGTGCCTGCTTAAGCAGACGATGACGAGAAAACATTAACTGCCAGCGACCCCACCACGCTGCTGCCAAAGCACTGCAGAACGTATGCCAGCCAGCAAAGTTGCGCGTATTTTGTCTTGGACCGACTGATTTTTCAGCTTATCAGGGTTACCGAGAACGTGAATGCGGGCACTAAGTGGACTGATAACATCGGTATAAATTGACGCTAGCGAACTGAACATGGTATCAGAGCCAAGATCGAAATGTACCAATTGTCGATCAAGCTGGGAAATACGTCCGCCTAAAGTATTCAGCGCAGATTTATTGGCACTGAGTTTACGTTCAAGCACCATAATGCCAAGAGCATAGCGAGTGAGTTCGGCAGACAGGGGTTGACGGTTGACATTCAATATACATTGTAAAGTTTCTAATCCGATTTTAAGGGCAACGTCGTTATCACCATAGACAGCAAGAGTGGAAGGGGGTCGATTTGTAACAAACTATTTAGCGAAGTATGCAAGGCATCTTTATCGCATAAACCCTCATAGGCTAACTGCTGGACTAAACGTACAGACTGGCAGAGACCCGATAGCGCCAGGGTAATGTCATAATAATTTTTTGCCACGATCACTCCTGTAAACGTTCTTCAATGATACCACCGCCGAGGCAAATTTCACCCTGATAAAAGACAGCGGATTGACCTGGTGTCACAGCCGCAACAGGATGATCAAAACGAACGTCAACACCTTGTTCATCCTGTGGTTGAGTAACATATAGTTTGGTGACATGGGACTCAGTAACCTGTGGTTTAATAGCAGGCTTGGGAATCAGGGTGCAGGGAATATCCTGCTGACGATAGCGGGTTTTCACTGTACAACGTAATGGTGTGGTCAAGGGTTGAGGATTTACCCAGTGCAACTGTTGAGCAACAAGTCCCTGTGACATCAGCCGTGGGTGTTGCGGCCCTTGTGCCACCAGCAAAATATTTTCAGCGACATTTTTATCGACGACATACCAAGGATCTTCATTCCCTTCCTGGGTGCCGCCAATCCCTAAACCTTTGCGTTGACCCAAAGTATGGTACATCAGCCCCTGATGCCGCCCGAGTTTTTTTCCGTCGACGCTAACAATCGGACCAGGCTGAGAGGACAGATATCGACGAAGAAAATCCCGAAATTTACGTTCACCAATAAAACAAATGCCAGTCGAATCTTTCTTTTTGGCCGTCACTAAACCTTGTTGCTCAGCAATACGACGCACAGTGGGTTTTTCCAGTTCACCCAGTGGAAACAGACTTTTTACCATTTGAGGCTGACTAAGGGTATAAAGAAAATAACTTTGATCTTTATTATCATCTAAACCTCGGAGCAGGTAGCTTTTACCCTGGGCATCCTGTTTGTGGCGTACATAATGACCTGTCGCGATATAATCCGCGCCCAGATCTTCGGTCGCAAATGCCAAAAACGCATTAAATTTAATTTCTTTATTGCACAGGATATCCGGATTCGGTGTACGTCCCGCTTGATACTCCGCCAGGAAGAAGGCAAAAACGTTATCCCAATATTCTGCGGCAAAGTTAACAGTGTGCAATTCGATACCTAACTTATCACATACCGCTTGCGCATCTTGAAGATCCTGCGCAGCCGCGCAATACTCTTGATCATCGTCTTCTTCCCAGTTTTTCATAAATAGACCGGCAACCTGATATCCCTGTTGCTGTAACAGGTAGGCGGAAACAGAAGAATCGACACCGCCGGACATACCGACAATGACTTTTTTCTGGCTATTATCTGACATGTCAATCTCACTAACTTAATTAGGATGCCGGAAAAACCGTAGTACAGAAAGCGTCGGATTCTATCACGTCGCCTCTTGAAGCGCATTACTGAAAAGGGTGAGTTGTGAAAAGGAGAATGGCTGAAATTCCTTTTGCATTGGCGTACGAGCAATATTCCAGTACTATTGATCACAGTATGACAACCTATTAACAACCTATTTGTCGCAGGAGAAGTTGATGAAAAATAAAGTCGTTGTTCCGACAGAGGGTAAGAAAATCTCTCTTGATGCTCAAGGAAAATTAGTTGTTCCGTGTGAGCCGATCATACCCTTTATTGAAGGTGATGGTATCGGCGTCGACATCACGCCTGCGATGAAACGCGTGGTAGATGCTGCAGTTGAAAAGGCTTACTCAAAACAGCGTAAAATAGCCTGGATGGAAATTTATGCCGGTGAAAAAGCTAAATGTCATTATGGAAAAGATAGCGATGGCAATGATGTTTGGTTGCCTGATGAAACCGTCGATTTAATTAAAGAATATCGGGTTGCCATTAAAGGACCATTAACTACCCCAGTAGGGGAGGGATCCGATCCTTAAACGTTGCTTTGCGTCAACGGCTTGATTTGTATATTTGTTTACGCCCCGTACGTTATTTTACCGGCACACCAAGCCCGCTAAAACAGCCTGAATTAACGAATATGGTCATTTTTCGCGAAAACTCGGAAGATATTTATGCTGGTATCGAATGGCAAGCGGGCTCTCTAGAAGCGAATAACGTCATAAAATTTCTCCGTGACGAAATGAAGGTCACTTCACTGCGCTTCCCTAAAAACTGCGGTATTGGCATCAAACCTTGTTCAAAGGAAGGCACTGAACGCTTAGTACGTGCGGCAATTCAGTACGCGATTGAGCATGATCGTGAATCGGTGACCTTGGTCCATAAAGGTAACATCATGAAATTTACTGAAGGTGCCTTTAAAGACTGGGGTTATCGGTTAGCTCGCGAAGAATTTTCTGGTGATCTCATCGATGAAGGTCCTTGGGTTAAAATCAAAAATCCAGATCCAGATAACGGCAAGGACATCATCATCAAAGATGTGATTGCTGATGCTTTCTTACAGCAAATTTTATTGCGTCCAGAAGAATATGACGTCATTGCCTGTATGAATCTCAATGGTGATTATATTTCCGATGCCTTAGCAGCACAGGTAGGGGGATTGGTATCGCACCTGGGGCGAATATTGGGTCTGATTGTGCACTGTTTGAAGCCACTCATGGCACTGCGCCAAAGTATGCCGGTCAAGACAAAGTCAATCCAGGTTCCATCATTCTTTCTGCAGAAATGATGCTACGCCATATGGGTTGGCATGAAGCCGCTCAGCTGATTATCAATGGTGTTGAGGGGGCGATTAAAAACAAGACAGTGACCTATGATTTTGAACGTTTGCTAGCAGATGCTAAATTGCGAAAATGTAGCGAATTCGCTGAAAATATCATCGAAAATATGTAAATAAACAAGAAAGTAATATTATTCAGTACTCGACATTCTCAAGAGAGATAACATGATGGATCATAAAAAACGCTCGAGTAAAGAGCTTGATCGTATTGATCGCAATATCCTCAATGAACTACAAAAAGAGGGGCGCATATCAAACGTCAAGCTGGCAGAACGTGTCGGCTTAACGCCGACACCCTGTATAGAAAGGGTTCGTCGCTTAGAAAAAGAAAATTTTATTCATGGTTACACGGCGCTGCTTAATCCACAATATCTGGATGCAGCGCTGTTGGTACTGGTTAAAATTACACTAAATCGGGGTACTCCCGATGTCTTTGAGCAATTTAATACAGCGGTGCAGAAACTTGAAGAAATTCAGGAATGTCACCTGGTATCAGGCGATTTTGACTATTTATTAAAAATCCGCGTATCCGATATGTCTGCTTACCGTAAATTGTTGTGTGATACTTTGCTACGTCTCCCTGGCGTCAATGACACTCGTACGTACGTAACAATGCAAGAAGTCAAACAAAGCAGCAAGCTACCCATTAAAACTAGCCGATAAGATATAAGGTGGATGCAAAACCTGAATAATTCAGTTATTATACTGTTTTTTAATACAGTTTTAACGCTTTTGACGTTGCGATCCCGCTCTCTTCACCGAACCTGGAGGATCCCTCTTGAGCCAAGAATATACGCCAACGAAAGCAGTGATCTTTAAAAAATTCAGTCCTGGGCGGTTATTGCTTGAAGCTGCGCTTGTTGTGGTGATTATTTTAGCAGCCTGTCTGATGGTTATGCTATTAAGTTTTGATCCCTCAGATCCTAGCTGGTCACAAACAGCTTGGCATGAACCTATTCATAATCTTGGTGGTACTGTGGGAGCCTGGTTGGCAGACACCCTGTTTTTTATTTTTGGTGTATTGGCTTATGCCATTCCCTTGATGATAGTGATCTTATGTCAAATAATTTTTCGTCAGCTCAGCAGCAATAAATATGTTGATTATTTTTCTTTAGCTTTACGTTTAATTGGTACTTTGGCGTTAATTCTCACCTCCTGCGGCCTGGCTGCGCTCAGTGTTGACGATCATTATTATTTTGCTTCTGGAGGTGTCATCGGCAGTTTGCTCAGCAATGCGATGTTGCCAAGCTTCAAGGGTGTTACTGCAACTTTAATTTTATTACTCGTGTGGGGAATAGGTTTCACGCTTTTCACCAGTTGGTCATGGCTGTTAATAGCAGAAAAGACAGGCAGTATGGTATTAACTGCAATGGCTTTTATCCGTAATAATAGGTCTATTGAAGCAGCACAAGATCATGATGTGAATCACGATATGCATATCGATAGCAATGATATTACTTTAACCTCTGTCGTACCACCCTTGGTTGTATCACCAACAGCTATTAACACTGTCATGCCAGAGGCAATTGCCGCAGAGGCTATCACGACTGAGATTATCGATATCGAAACTTTCTATGCTGAAACTGTTGCTGCAGAGACTATTTTCGCAGAGAGTATTGCTGTAAAAATTGTGTCAGAGACCGTAGCAGTAGAAACTCTCGTAGCAAAGGCCGTTGCTACTGAGATTATCGATATTCAAGCTATCCCCGAAACGGCCATAACAAAGGCTGTTAATGTTGATGACGATGCTTTATTTTCTGCGACTTCGATCGTTCACAGTAAAGTTAAAGATGATCCCCCTTCATACTCTCAGCAGCGAGAAACACTAATTAGACCGCTGCCTGATCAGCAGACACCGCTTGTTCCAGCGATGGACAGTTTGATCCATCCATTTTTGATGCGTAACGATCAACCTTTACAAAGACCGACAACACCTTTGCCAACACTGGATTTACTGGCAGTGCCCCCAACGGAGGAAAAACCGGTAGATATGTTTGCCTTAGAGAAAACGGCTCGCCTGGTAGAAACACGTTTGGCGGATTATCGTGTCAAAGCCAAAGTTGTTGAAATTTCTCCAGGCCCAGTGATCACCCGTTTCGCCCTGGATTTAGCACCAGGGGTAAAAGCGGCACGTATTTCAGGTTTATCACGTGATTTAGCACGTTCTCTCTCCGCTATTGCAGTACGTGTGGTAGAGGTGATTCCAGGTGAACCTTACGTAGGTTTGGAGTTACCGAACAAAGACCGCCAAACCGTCTATCTACGAGAAGTGCTTGACTGTGCCAAATTTCGTGCGACTCACTCGCCGCTTGCCATGGTTTTAGGAAAAGATATTGCGGGACAACCGGTGATCGCAGATTTGGCAAAAATGCCTCATCTGCTGGTGGCAGGTACGACAGGTTCGGGTAAATCCGTCGGCGTGAACGCCATGATCCTGAGTATCTTGTATAAAGCGACACCGGATGAAGTGCGTTTTATCATGATTGATCCCAAAATGTTAGAGCTTTCAGTTTATGAAGGCATCCCTCACTTATTAACCGAAGTCGTAACGGATATGAAAGATGCGGCCAATGCATTGCGTTGGTGTGTGGGTGAAATGGAACGTCGCTATAAACTGATGTCTGCATTAGGGGTACGTAATCTTGCAAGCTACAACGATAGGATCGAACAAGCTGAAGAAATGGGACGCCCAATCCCTGATCCCTTCTGGAAACCCAACGAAAGTATGGCGCTTTCTCCACCCGTGTTGGAAAAACTACCTTACATTGTGGTGATGGTAGATGAATTCGCTGATCTCATGATGACTGTTGGTAAAAAAGTAGAAGAACTGATCGCGCGCCTAGCACAAAAAGCGCGTGCTGCCGGTATCCATCTCGTATTGGCAACGCAACGCCCGTCAGTTGATGTTATTACTGGCCTGATTAAAGCGAATATTCCAACACGTATTGCTTTTACTGTATCGAGTAAGATTGATTCGCGTACTATTCTTGATCAAGCAGGAGCAGAGTCTTTACTGGGAATGGGAGATATGCTCTATATGGCACCCAATTCCTCGATACCAATCCGCGTACACGGCGCCTTTGTGCGTGATCAAGAGGTTCATGCCGTGGTTAGCGATTGGAAAGCACGTGGGCGCCCCCAATACATAGAAGATATTCTCAACACCAGTGAAGAAGAAACCGCTAATGCAGGGATTAATAACACTGAAGAACTGGATCCACTCTTTGACCAGGCAGTCAATTTTGTGCTGGAAAAACGGCGTGCATCGATTTCCGCTGTACAACGGCAATTCCGTATCGGCTATAATCGTGCCGCTCGGATTATTGAACAAATGGAGGCACAACAGATTGTCAGTTCCCCAGGCCATAACGGCAACCGTGAAGTCTTAGCTCCAAAGGTACAATAAAATTATGAATGTATTCTGTGTCATGAAGAAACCACGCGTTTGGTTTTTCGGTGTTAATCTTTTGTTGTCCAGTCTGGTTGCTACACCCATTTTCGCCGCGGCCACTCAAGATCTACAAACACGCCTCGGCAAAGTAACCAGTTTTCATGCCACTTTTTCACAGCGAGTGACTAGCGCTGAAGGCACAGTAATACAACATGGAAAAGGAAAATTATGGATAAAACGCCCGAATCTTTTCAATTGGCAGATGACATCGCCGGATGAAAACGTATTGATTTCTGATGGTAAAACATTGTGGTTTTATAATCCATTTGTCGAACAAGCAACCGCAACTTGGTTAAAAGATGCCACGAGTAACACACCATTCATGTTGATCACGCGTAATGATCCCGCTGATTGGCAACAATATAACGTCAAACAACAAGGCGATGATTTTGAATTAACCCCTAAAACGGCCAATGGCAACCTAAAGCAATTTGCGATTACCGTAACAGCCGACGGGGTTATTAAAACTTTTTCTGCCGTTGAACAAGATGGTCAACGGAGTGCTTATGTTTTACAAGAACAGCCAAACAGCACCATTGATGCTGACAAATTTAAATTTAGCTTGCCGAAGGGCGTCACATTGGACGATCAGCGTCAATAATACGCAACCTTATGTGGTGAATACTCATTTATTAAGCGCATTTTTGACGAAGTCATAGATCTTGAATAGGCTCTGAAATCAATATGAGTAATTTGCCCTTGGATTTTTCCCAAAACTCACTCCAACCATTAGCGGCGCGTATGCGACCGTCAACCTTGGCAGAGTATATTGGTCAGCGCCATCTGCTAGCATCAGGTAAAGCACTACCCCGTGCTATCGAAGCAGGACAATTACATTCAATGATCCTATGGGGACCACCAGGGACAGGTAAAACCACTTTAGCGGAATTGATCGCTGGTTATGGCAACGCAGATGTAGAACGTCTGTTAGCGGTCACTGCGGGGGTCAAAGATATTCGGCAAGCTGTCGAACGGGCGCAGCACAATCGTCATGTGGGACGGCGTACGCTACTTTTCGTTGACGAAGTTCACCGTTTTAATAAAAGCCAACAAGATGCTTTTTTACCCTATATAGAAAATGGGACTCTCATTTTTATTGGAGCCACAACGGAAAACCCCTCATTTGAATTGAACTCCGCTCTGCTTTCACGTGCAAAGGTTTATTTACTCAAAGTTTTAAGCACCGCTGAAATAGAGAAAGTATTGGATCAAGCTATGACCGATCACCGGCGCGGTTACGGTGGACAAAATATTATCTTGCCGGATGAAACACGCTGCATGATGGCAGCATGGGTTGCGGGTGATGCACGTCGAGCGCTAAATACTCTCGAAATGATGTCGGATATAGCGGAAATTGACAGCAATGGTATTCGTGTACTCACCCCTGAATTATTACAACAAATTCTAGGCGAGCGCAGTGCGCGTTTTGATAATAAAGGGGATCGTTATTACGATTTGATCTCGGCATTACATAAATCGGTGCGTGGTTCAGCACCGGATGCCGCGTTATATTGGTACGCACGCATTATTACTGCCGGAGGCGATCCCTTATATGTGGCACGTCGTCTGCTGGCGATAGCGTCTGAAGACATTGGCAATGCTGATCCACGAGCGATGCAAATAGCAATATCTGCCTGGGATTGTTTTACTCGGGTTGGTGCTGCTGAAGGGGAGAGGGCAATAGCACAGGCTATTATTTATCTGTCTTGCGCTGCGAAAAGTAATGCGGTTTACAATGCATTTAACGCGGCGTTACATGATGCGCACCAAAGACCTGATTTTGATGTGCCCGCGCATTTACGTAACGCACCAACCCATTTAATGAAAAAAGAAGGCTTAGCAGCAGAATATCGCTATGCCCATGATGAGCCACATGCTTATGCAGCCGGCGAGAATTATTTTCCAGCGGAAATGGCAGAGACTCACTACTATTCTCCATCCTCACGTGGTCTTGAAGGTAAAATCGCTGAAAAATTGACATGGTTAGCTCAACAAGACGAAAATAGCTCGATAAAACGTTACCAATAACCCCAAAATGTGCCTCCATTTTTATAATGAAAACAACAGGATAAATAATGCTCGATCCTAATATACTGCGCAATGATCTGGATAAGGTTGCTGAAAAACTGGTTCGTAGAGGTTTTAAACTTGATACCGATTTATTGCGCACACAAGAAGAACAGCGTAAACGTTTACAGGTTGAAAAAGAAAATTTAGAGGCAAAACGCAATTCAGATTCGAAATTGATCGCCGCTGCTAAGGCACGTGGTGAAGATATTGAACCATTACGCCTTGAAATGAGTCAGTTAGGTATACAGCTCGACACAACCAAAACAGAACTCGAGCAGTTACAAAAAGACATCTCTGATATTACGTTGTCACTTCCTAATCTACCTGATGATTCGGTACCTAATGGTAAAGATGAAAAAGACAACAAAGAAATTAGCCGTTGGGGGGAACCCCGTAAGTATAACTTTAAGGTCAGGGATCATGTCGAATTAGGTGATATAACGGGCGGACTGGATTTTGCTGCTGCCGTCAAACTAACAGGAACACGTTTTGTAGTGATGAAAGGGCAGATTGCTCGTCTGCACCGTGCTTTGTCGCAATTTATGTTAGATCTGCATACTGGTGAAGAGCATGGTTATCAAGAAGTCTACGTCCCTTATTTGGTCAACCACGCAACTCTTTTTGGGACAGGGCAACTCCCTAAATTTGGTGATGACCTGTTTCATAGTAAACCCTTGGCAGAGGAGTCGGAGAGCAGTAACTATGCGTTAATCCCGACGGCAGAAGTACCGCTGACTAATTTGGTACGTGATGAAATCCTGGAAGAAGCGGCTTTACCCTTGAAGATGACCGCACATACCCCTTGTTTCCGTTCTGAAGCGGGGTCTTATGGTCGTGATACTCGAGGTTTGATCCGTATGCATCAGTTCGATAAAGTGGAACTGGTACAGATTGTCAACCCGGCAGAGTCGATGACAGCGTTGGAAGAATTAACCCGCCATGCTGAAAAAGTTTTGCAACTATTGGAGTTGCCTTATCGCAAAATGTTGCTTTGTACGGGGGATATGGGTGCAAATTCCTGTAAGACTTACGATCTAGAGGTCTGGTTACCCGCACAAGATACGTATCGAGAGATTTCATCCTGTTCCAATATGGGTGATTTTCAGGCACGTCGTATGCAGGCGCGTTATCGCAAAAAAAATGAGACGAAACCCTGTCTGGTTCACACGCTAAATGGTTCTGGGCTAGCGGTGGGACGTACTCTGGTAGCAGTGCTGGAAAATAACCAGCAAGCTGATGGTCGTATCCAGGTTCCACAGGTGTTACGCCCTTATATGAAGGGGTTAGAATATATTGGCTGATAGGCTAATAGAATGCCGGTGCTCAGCCAATTTTGGTGCTTTATCCACGAGCCTGTGACGATAAACCGGTGCGATAAGCTGGAAAAATTGGTCGGTTTCGCAAAGGATCAATGGCAGGGACGCCCTCGGTTTTGTATCCTTCCAAACCACCCGTATTCAAGGCCTGCATTTCCAGATTACCGCTGTTAAGTAAAAATTGCTGCTTCATATAATTCAGTTCCTCGCTAAGCAGTGTATCTGGCTCGGGGATGTCTCCAAAAGTATGGACATAAAAAGCTAAAAACTTAGCTTCGGCGTCTAACATTCCAGTACGATCTTTACCACTTCTACAATTCCACATGGCAACACCATCAAGCCAATACGTTAGCAATGCTAAACGTGAGGGCATTTTATAGGGTTCATTCCCCATACTCTGATAACTTTTTTCCTGCCATATTTGATTAATTTGCCTGGCGAGTTTGCGTATAAGAACTAATTTTTGTACTGATTCTAATGTATTCTTTATTTTTCCTACTGATTCTAGTACTAATTCAAATTTATCCTTTACTTTGGAATCTTTGGAACTTTTCTTTATGTTTTCCAAAATGGTTTGTAAGCCTGACAAATCTGATTCAAAAGCTTTAAGCTTATCGGGTTCTTGGGAAAGAGGATTTTTAAAAATACCCTTTATTTCTTTTATTCCTTTTGGCCAAGTCGAAATAAATTCTTCAATTTTCTCTGAACCTACATCTTTTTTTACAATATGTTTATCGTCAACCAGTGTGTAAATTTCTTCAATCAGTTTTGTAAATTCTTCAGTAATCAGTGTCGGAAGCTCCTCAATTATTTTGTCACCTTGTTTTAAATGAGCATCCACTCTGTTATTTATCTTTTCTAATGCCACTTTATTCATGTTTTCAACGCCAGCCCATCCACCGATTACGTTCGAGGCCCCTTTTAAAAATGCGCCTTGGTTAACACCAAAATTAAAAGCGCACAGGTCAAGTTCAATGGGAATATCCTGCGGTTGCCCTGATCTTTTTATATCCATTGGTAACGTCAATTTTCCTGCTTGACTTAGACTTTGTAAATCTTGCCAAACTTCAAGCTGATTTTTCATAAATTGCCGTTCGTTGGAATCTTTAGAACAGAACTCTCTTACCAAATCTGGGGTTAATAAAGATAATGATGTCACCGAAAGCTTAACGGGTTCTAGATCTTTACCTGCTTTACCTTTGAGATAGCTTGTTGCGCTTTTTTGGCTTGTTCCAGAAGCGTATCGTTGCTGACAATCGCGAGGGCAAGTCCCTCCTGGGCACTTTTTTTATTGGCAGTCTTACGCTTTACGGGGTCTGTAATCCCCATGTGGTCGTGAACGGCATGTCGGTTGCCACAAAATATTCTATTATCCTTGCCGTTAGGTTGTTTGATATGGAGTGTAGTCATTGCCAAATTTATAGCATGCTGATCTTCTTTGTTGGATCGACAGGATCGGCCTTCTGTTTCCTGATAAGGCGATGCAAAGATCTTAACCGAGCATTTTTTATCCTCAGTATCCTTAGATAAGATTTTTTCAATATTCGACGCCGGAAAGATCTGACTACGCAGATGATGTTCTTTTCCTTTGGCCTGCACAGAAAATTCGTTGATGATCGGATCCCAACCTGTTTTATTGAGGCTTTCTGTAAAATTTTCATCAATAATGCGTCTAAATGTTTTCACATTATAATCACTGACCGTTGCCATAGGTGCCAATGCTTGCTCAAGGTCTTGCCGAAATTTATCAAAGTAAGGTTGTACAACCTGTTTAATTTGTTTCCCTGTAGGATTGACTGGCAAAAAAACAGGATAGCTAGCAGTACGGATTTTGTTTTTTAAGCGCATGAGATTGTCATGCATGGTTTGATAGGCTTTGTTGTGCTTATCGTTATGATTTACATCTTTTCCGGCTTCTTTCGCTTTTTCTAACATGAGAAAACCCGCTTCAAGACGTAACCGCAGCGCGTTTTTAATTTTTTCGTAAGAAAACGGAACTCTTTTACCCCAATTTTTAAGGCCGTATTCATTAAATCGTTTAAGTTCAGTGAGAAGTTTGTTTACATCTCCTGCCAGCCCTGTATCTCCTGTCTTCTGAGCCACTTCTTTATCTTCTTGCAGATTTTCAATCAAAATACTCGCCTGCTCGATCATTAAATTAGCGCCACTTTGATTGTGAGGGATCTTTTCCATTAGATGATGAGCCATGATGATGTCGATCATGATCTTCTGATTACAGATTCCTCCATATTCTTTTTCTTTATCCTCCAGATCCTCACACAACATGGCCAGGTCGCAAAGAAATCCGTTTAGCTTAGATTCGTGAGATTGCAGAAATTTTATTGTTGTTTTATCGAGATTGTTTTTCTGTTCAAGTGTGTCTTTAATAGGATCGATGGATAATCGTAAAAAATTTTCCAGCAATTTTTTTCTTTCGGGTGCAGATTCAATCAGTCTAGGTATAAATTTGGTTTCTACATTACCTAATTGTGTGCTCAACTGGCTAAGATAGCTTTTTTTTTCTTCTGTTTCATCGTAAGTCACTTCTTGTCCAGATAAAACGCCTCTTCTGCCTCTGACTCTGTTGCTAGTTGATGATGATGGGTGTCGATTAATATTATTATTCGTTATCCGTGGTAAAAAATTTGACAATGTTGATAACATAATTTTTTCCTTACTACATAAGCATTTTCTTGTCTTACAATTTTGGGTAGTGGTGATATTTTCGGATGTGATCATCCTGTTCATATGCTGCCTGTATCAACCTGCTTTGTAGCAGGGTGGCACGTTGGCTAAATAATGTGAATCGCTCTATGAATATTTCAGCGTCAGTGTTCACGTCAATATGCAGCAGTAATACAGCGCGCTTTTCTGTGGGATCGAGGGCGATGATACCGCATTTGTTGTACGCTAGATTGGCGCACAGTAGTTCTGCTAGGATCAGGGCACGTTCTGTATCAGGTATTGCGCCCAGATCGGCATAACAGTGTAAATAATCGGAATCGGGTATTGTTTCTATTAAAACCGTAGTTTCTCCGATTTCGAGTAAACATTGACCGTCGTCGTCAAATTTCAGCGTAGGAATACCCATACGCTTACCTAAACACTGTAATTGATATGATGCGGGATCAAAATAGTCATTCATTATTGTTTCCTACTGTCTCGTCTATTTACTCGCTCAGTTTATTTAGACATAAAAATAAATAGCCATCTACTACTACAATTGCTCAGAGTTTAACACTCTCATTCACCCAGATATTTGTATAAAAAGCTCAAATTATGTCCGTTTTTTAAATCAGACAAAATGCATTGCAACAGATTTCGAACAGGTTCTTACAGAGATAGGGAAGGGGGGTGAAGGCTATAACTGCGCGGTATCCATCAAAAAATTCAAGCCACCGGCCAAGCCGGTGGCTGTTGAGTTGTGCGGTTATTACCTTGTTACTAAGAAGGGGCTGCTTGGTGCCCATTTATTCTCTCTTCTTGTTGGCTTAGTATCTTTTAGCTGGTTAGCTGCATCAGAAGAGGAGGTTGCTTTTTCTTTAACACATACTTTTTTTTCGGTCATCATAAAAGGTTGATTTCCCCACCAAAGCTTGCAGTTACTAGCAGTCCAGGCAGAGCCTGACAACAATAGAAGCGGTAACATTTTCCAAAGGATCTTTATCTTTTTCATGTTATGTTTCTCTTTCTCTGTGAGTTCCAAAACCTGGTTTGATCTGTGCCCAGGCCACCCGTTTAAGAGTAGTCATAATAAAAACGGCGGGCTAGTCTATTTATTATGGAAGATATATCACTATGTGGAGGAGTAACCGCGTTTGCAACGCCTGTAACAAAACATGACGCGCGGTAGGTTTTTCGCTTGAGAACCAGTCAATGTGAAATCGAGATAGAGGGTATATCTCGATTGACAGCTTTTTTACACATTAAACAAAAAATTTATTACATCACCATCTTTAACGACGTAATCTTTTCCTTCGGCACGCATTTTACCCGCTTCTTTTGCACCTTGCTCACCTTGGTAGTGGATAAAATCGCCAAAGGCAATCGTTTGAGCACGGATAAAACCTTTCTCAAAATCGGTATGAATTTTAGCGGCGGCTTGTGGGGCTGTTGCACCCGCCGGAATTGTCCAGGCCCTGACTTCTTTGACTCCAGCAGTAAAATAGGTTTGCAAATTCAGCAAGTGATAACCCGCACGGATCACGCGGTTTAAACCTGCCTCTTCTAGACCGAAGTCTGCCATAAATTCGGCTCGCTCTTCATCCGCTAACTCGGCAATATCGGATTCTATCGCCGCGCAGACAACAACCACAGTCGCACCTTCTTGCTCTGCTATGTGACGTACCTGCTCCAAATAAGGATTATCTTCAAAACCGTCTTCGTCCACATTGGCGATATACATGGTTGGCTTTAACGTTAGAAAACTTAGGTAACGAATAGCGGCTTTATCTTCGTCGGTCAGTACCAGGGTGCGTAACATCTTTGATTTTGCTAGGTGTAACTGACATTTTTTTAACGCTGCTAATTCAATTTGCGTATCTTTATCACACCCCTTAGCTTTTTTCTCTACCCGTAGGATAGCACGTTCACAGGTCTCCAGATCAGACAACGCTAGTTCAATATTAATGGTATCAATATCTTCAGCTGGATCAATTTTACCTGCTACATGAACAATATTATCATTGGCAAAACACCGTACCACATGACCAATGGCATCGGTTTCACGAATATTAGTCAGAAATTTATTACCTAGGCCTTCGCCTTTGGACGCTCCCTTTACTAAGCCCGCAATATCAACAAATTCCATCGTGGTTGGTACAATACGTTCAGGTTTCACAACCTTGGCAAGCTGATCCAAACGTGGATCGGGCATCGGTACCACGCCAGTGTTTGGCTCAATGGTACAAAATGGAAAGTTAGCCGCTTCAATACCTGCTTGTGTCAAGGCATTAAACAACGTGGATTTACCCACGTTAGGTAGCCCGACAATACCGCATTTGAATCCCATGTTTTATATTACCTTAAAATTTATTGAGACAAACTTCTTATTAACCTTTTGAACGAAATAACCCTCTGGATGAAGAGCAAAATAAAAGTTTCATGATAATTCACCCATTGACTTTAAATGAATGCAAATGTTGTATCGCGCGATCCATACTTTCTTTGAAACACAGCTCAATACAATGGATAGCTGCACCAATAGCTTCATCAATCCGCTCTTTTTCACTGATTGGCGGTTTCCCTAAAACAAATCCAAGCACTTTATTACGATCACCAGGATGACCGATACCGATGCGTAAACGATGAAAATTGGCAGTGTTACCCGTTAGTTTGCTTTGAATATCTTTTAAACCATTGTGCCCGCCGTTACCGCCACCGAATTTAAATCTTGCCACACCGGGCAAGAAATCCAGTTCATCATGAGCAACTAAAATTTCCTCCGGTGAAATACGATAGAAATTAGCCATTGCGGCTACTGCCTTGCCACTCAAATTCATAAAAGTAGTGGGTACAAGCAGCCGTACCTCATGATTAGCAAGATTTATTCGAGCGGTATGTCCGTAAAATTTACGTTCTTCCTGTAAGGATTGATGAGACTGTTCTACCAGGCATTGCAAGAACCAGGCGCCGGCATTATGACGTGTTTGCGCGTATTCAATGCCAGGATTTGCGAGTCCAACGATTAATTTTATCTGCGTCATCTTGATGTTCGTTATGGATTAATAGGCTAGCGCTTAATGTTCAAACATGGCAGAAATAGATTCTTCATTACTGATACGACGAATGGCTTCCGCGAGCATACTCGATAACGTCAGTGTATATACGTTTTCTAGTGCACTGATCTCATCTGATAATGGAATGCTGTCACAAACAATGATTTGGTCGATAACGGAATGTTTGATGTTGTCAACAGCACTACCAGAGAAAACCGGATGACTTGCATAGGCCAATACGCGTTTTGCGCCCCGTTTTTTTAATGCTTCTGCCGCCTTACATAATGTGCCTGCAGTATCGATCATATCGTCAATCAGCACACAATCACGGCCAGCCACATCACCAATGATATGCATGACCTCAGACTCATTAGCACGAGGGCGACGCTTATCAATAATGGCCATGTCGGTGTCTCGTAATAATTTAGCAATAGCACGTGCACGGACCACACCACCTATGTCTGGAGAAACAACGATAGGATTATCCAGATTTTGTCGTCGCATATCCTCCAGTAACACTGGGCTACCAAAGACGTTATCAACAGGAACATCAAAAAAACCCTGGATTTGTTCCGCATGCAGATCTACCGTCAATATGCGGTCAACACCCACATTTGACAAGAAATCAGCAACCACTTTAGCGGTGATCGGCACTCGAGCAGAACGAACACGGCGATCTTGACGAGAATAACCAAAGTAAGGGATCACCGCAGTAATACGCCCAGCAGAAGCACGACGTAATGCGTCGATCATAACCAGTAACTCCATCAAGTTATCGTTAGTAGGCGCACAGGTAGATTGGATGATGAAAATATCACCGCCACGTACATTCTCCTTGATTTCCACACTGACTTCACCATCGCTAAAACGACCTACAGTGGCATTACCAAGGTTGATATGCAAACGGTTGGCAATTCGTTCTGCTAATCGAGGGACGGAGTTACCAGCAAAAAGCTTCACATTATCAGACATTAATAAAAACCTCAGGTATGCGTCGAGACAAGATATTCGGAGAGAGTACGTCGCATCGACGAGACATTAGCCCCCTTTGCAACAAAGCCATGTAACCACTCCGGAGCGATATTTAACGCCTCACGAGCCGATGACTCGGTGTCGAACTCAGCAAACACACAAGAGCCGGTTCCTGTAAGGCGTGACGGTGCGTATTCTAACAGCCATGAAAGAAGCTGTTCAACCTCGTGAAACCGTTTTCTCACGATTGGTTCACAGTCATTGGTAAAAGGAGCCGCTAAAAGCGTTGTCAATGAGCGAGTTGGTGTATTTCTTACCAGTTCACTATCAGAAAAAATCAGGGATGTTGCAATACTGATACCGGGGTGAGCGACCAAATACCATTTTTCAGCAGGTGTTACCGGTTGCAATTTTTCGCCAACCCCTTCGGCAAATGCGGCTTGTCCGTGGATAAATACTGGAATATCAGCACCTAAGGTTAATCCCAGGGTAGCCAATTGCTTATCAGTAAAACCACATTGCCATAGATGATTCAAAGCAACCAGAACAGTAGCCGCATTTGACGAACCACCTCCTAATCCTCCTCCCATAGGTAAACACTTTACAACGCTAATATCAGCACCATAATTTTCGTTACAGGGTAACTTTTTTTGTGGTTGAGCTCCTTGTAACTGATCTTGTCGTAATACCTGTTTTTGTAACAAGCGTGCTGCTCGTACGATCAGATTTTGCTCTTGGTCAACCCCTGCCAAGGGAGTTAACAGACGAATTTGTTGATCACGACGGGGTGTAATGATTAATTCATCGCCATAATCAAGAAATTGAAACAGGGTTTGTAATTGATGATAGCCGTCAGCATGTTGGCCAGTAACATAAAGAAATAAATTAAGTTTTGCTGGGGAAGGCCATATCTGTATCATTTTAGCGTCCAATTATCCATTTTTAATTTGATACGTCTTTCTCCTTCTCCCGATTTAACCTGTCTCAATTCGATGCGGCTGGGTAACTGTAGGGTAGGGCCTGTATTATAGTTCTGATAACTCACCAACCATGTTTGATCGTCTTGCTGATAATTGATCTGTTTTAAGCGATATTGATTATCTAACGTAAAATCATGGCTATCACCGGGCAAGCCGACGATCCATTGGCGCAGATTGTCCAGCGGGAGTGACATCCCAGTGAGTTTCTGCATCATCTCTTGCGGATTTTCACTAAAATAACGTTTTCCCTGATTATCGATCAACAAAGTCACTGTGGGTTCTACGCGTAATTCAAATTCGGTCGTGCCTAAAGGGCTAGTAAGCACTAAACGGTAGCGTTCTTTTGAATATTGTTGCCAGAAAAAGCGGGTGTAGACCTTTTGTTGATCAGAAAAATAAGCCAAAGCGCCGCTTATCTGGAATTGGTCAACCTGCTGTAACTGCTGCTCATGTTGGCGCCATTGAGATGAGTTTGGATCCGTTGTCGTAGAAACGGGTTGTAATGTAGTACAGGCCGTCAATATCAAGCTGATCAGGGGAAGTGTGCGATATTTATGCATGAAACCTCTTGTAAAACCCACGTTCGTTATATGAAATTAACGTGATCAGAGAAACAGAATTAATCGGGATACGCATGGTACTGATACTCCGGTGTGACTTCTATTGGTGCACTGTATTAAGTAGAATAATAACAAACCTTACAAACATCAGTACTAAATCATTCTCATGACACTGCTTACATTAGGCATCAACCATAAGACCGCCCCGATATCATTACGTGAACGGGTAAATTTTTCACCTGAATCTCTTAACCACGCGCTAAACAGTTTGCTTAAGCAACCCTTGGTGCGTGGGGGAGTATTGCTGTCTACTTGTAACCGCACTGAATTGTATCTTAGCGTAGAGTGGCGAGATAGTCTGTATCAACAGCTGATTGCCTGGTTATGTCATTATCAACGACTGAGTCCAAATGAAGTGGTCACTAGTCTGTATTGGCATCATAACAACGATGCTGTCAGCCATTTAATACGTGTTGCCAGTGGGTTGGATTCAATGGTACTGGGAGAACCACAAATATTAGGTCAGGTTAAAAAAGCGTTTGCTGCCTCTCAGCGTGTTCAGCCTTTACCTGGTGAATTAGAGCGTTTATTTCAGAAAGCTTTCTCAGTAGCTAAACGAGTACGTACAGAGACCGATATTGGTGCCAGTGCGGTTTCTGTGGCTTTTGCTGCCTGTACGTTGGCCAGGCAAATTTTCGAGTCATTGCCCGAGCTAAGTGTTCTTCTGATCGGGGCAGGTGAAACCATTGAACTGGTTGCTCGTCATTTAAGTGAACATAAGATTAAACGGATGGTAATCGCTAATCGTACGCAGGAGAGGGCGTTGTCTTTAGCCAGTAAAGTGGGCGCAAAGGCCATTACCCTAGGTCAGATAGAACATTGTCTGGCTGACACAGACATTGTCATTAGCTCTACCGCCAGTTCATTGCCTATTATTGGTAAAAGTATGGTTGAATATGCATTGAAAATCCGTCGTAATAATCAACCAATGTTATTTGTTGATCTTTCTGTACCACGTGATATCGAGCCGGAAATTGCCAAATTGGCCAACGCTTATCTGTACAGTGTCGATGACTTACAAGCTATTATCCAGCATAATTTGCTCCAGCGTAAAACGGCAGCTATTCAGGCTGAATCGATAGTACAACAGGAAAGCGTTAATTTTATGATTTGGCTGCAATCGCAAGGCGCTATGGAGACAATTCGTAACTATCGTATTCAAGCCCATCAGCTACGCACTGATATGACAGCTAGAGCCTTGGCAGCTGTTGAACGTGGTGAAAATGTGGAGCAGGTTATTACGCAATTAGCGTATAAACTGACAAATCGTCTTCTCCACATGCCAACCAAATCCCTCCAGCAAGCTGCCAATGAAGGGGATACGGCGCGTTTACAATTATTATGCGAAAGCCTGGGGCTAGATCAACAGGTTGAGTAAACAAAAAATTTTAATAACTTGTTCCAAATTAACTCTTTTAATTTTTTAATTAAGGTCAAAAATCATCGATGAAGCCTTCTATTATTGCCAAATTGCAAGCGTTACAAGAGCGTTATGAAGAGCTGGAAGTACATCTTAGCGATGCACAACTGATTGCCAATCAGGATCGTTTTCGTGCTTTATCACGTGAATATGCACAACTAGGTGATGTGACTCGCTGCTTTAAACAATGGTGTTGTGTTCAGGATGATATTGAAACAGCAAAAACGATATTAGAAGATCCTGAAATGCATGAAATGGCGCAAGATGAGTTGAAAGCTGCCAATATCCAAAATGAAGAATTAGCACGACAGTTACAATTGCTGTTATTACCGCGAGATCCTGATGATGAACGTGGCTGTTTTTTAGAAATACGTGCCGGGACCGGCGGTGATGAAGCGGCTATTTTTGCCGGCGATATGTTTCGTATGTATAGCCGATACGCAGAAGCGCGCCGTTGGAAAATTGAAGTGATGAACCTCAGTGAAGGAGAGCAGGGCGGTTATAAAGAAGTGATCGCTAAAGTCTCTGGAGAGGGCGTCTATGGTCAATTAAAGTTTGAATCCGGTGGACATCGGGTACAGCGCGTGCCGAAAACGGAATCACAAGGGCGTATTCATACATCAGCCTGTACCGTGGCAGTCATGCCAGTGATCCCCGAAGCTGAGTTGCCCGAAATTAACGCCGGTGATTTACGTATTGACACTTTTCGTTCTTCTGGTGCGGGTGGGCAACACGTCAATACTACTGACTCCGCCATTCGTATTACGCATTTACCGAGTGGCATTGTCGTGGAATGTCAGGATGAACGTTCACAACATAAAAACAAGGCCAAAGCCATGTCAGTTTTAGCCGCACGTATCCGCGCGGCAGAAATGCAAAAAAGACAGCAAGCAGAAGCCTCCGAGCGGCGTAATCTCCTGGGTTCAGGAGATCGCTCAGATCGTAATCGTACTTATAATTTTCCACAGGGGCGGGTAACTGATCATCGTATCAACCTAACACTGTACCGTTTAGATGAAGTGATGGAAGGTAAACTAGAGATATTAATTGAGCCGATTGTGCAAGAGTATCAGGCTGATCAGCTTTCAGCTTTATCCGGACAAGAATGATGGATTATCAACACTGGTTGGCAATGGCGGCTAGCCGGTTTATCGACAGTGAGAGTCCGAAACGCGACGCTGAAATTCTACTGGGTTTTATCACAGGTCGATCACGCAGCTTTATATTGGCCTTTGGTGAAACTCTTTTGACAGCAGAACAGCTAGCACTATTGACCCCTTTAGTTCATCGTCGGCAGCAAGGTGAACCCATTGCCTATTTAATCGGCCAACGCGAATTTTGGTCGTTACCATTAACCCTGTCTGCTACTACCCTGATCCCACGTCCAGATACAGAATGTTTGGTTGAGCAAGCACTGTCTCATTTGCCGCGCGCCGCTTGCAGTATTCTGGATTTAGGAAGCGGTAGCGGGGCGATCGCATTGGCTTTGGCGAGTGAGCGCCCTGATTGTACAGTGATAGGTGTTGATATTAACGCCGATGCTGTCGCCCTGGCGTGTCATAATGCGACAAAACTGGCACTGAATAACCTGAGTTTTATTCAAGGAAACTGGTTTGCGCCACTAGACCAACGTTTTATGTTAATCGTCAGTAATCCGCCCTACATCGATGCCAACGACCCGCATCTTGCTAAGGGCGATGTACGTTATGAACCCCCTCAGGCGCTGATCGCGGAAGCAAATGGCATGGCAGATTTGATCACTATCGTACAGCAAGCACCTTACTATATCGCTGCTTCTGGCTGGTTGCTAGTGGAACATGGTTGGAAACAGGCCAAGCAAGTACAAGCTTTATTCTGTAAAACCGGATTTAATTCAGTAGTCACTCATAAAGATTACGCTGGTCATGACAGGATCACGCTTGGTCAATGGAATTTAAGTCAATAGTATTTTGGCAGTAAATAAATCAACACTGTGTAGTGATGATACATTAAACTGACAGCGACGAAACTACCACTCTGAACTACGAATGAGATATCTATGAGTACCATTGCTGATTTTGAATTCAACACTGCGCCCCTGAGTGAGGGAGTGCTATTGGTTACCAAACAAATTCGTCAGAATTTTCCGCTGACTGATGTCTATAGACGCCTGCAACAATTGGTTGAGGATGCACGCTTAGCAATGCCCAAAAAACTCAATCAAGATCAGCAATTAGAAGTTCTTATCGACCTGTTTTATAACAAATGGAAATTTGAAGGCGCTGGGGGTGTTTACCGTCTGTCAGATGCCTTGTGGCTGGATAATGTATTGGATCAACGTCAAGGAACTCCCCTCTCATTGGGTGTCATTTTCTTGCATATCGCACATCAGCTGGATTTGCCATTAATGCCGGTTATTTTTCCAACTCAATTAATTCTCCGTGCGGATTGGTTAGATGAAGAGATGTGGCTGATTAACCCGTTAAATGGTGAAACACTGAATGAACATGTGTTAAACGTATGGATTAAAGGCAATTTAGGCGAATACGCTGAACTAGAAGATCAAGATCTGGATGAAGCTGAAAACACGATAATTGTGCGTAAAATGCTCTACACACTGAAAATTGCATTGATGGAAGAAAAACAGATGGAATTAGCCTTACGTGCCAGTGAAGCAGTATTGACTTTCGACCAAGATGATCCTTATGAAATTCGTGACCGTGGTTTGATCTACGCCCATCTTGACTGTAATCACATTGCCATCTCTGATTTAAGCTATTTTGTTGAACGGTGTCCGGAAGATCCTATTGCTGAGATGATAAAAATGCAAATTTACTCGATTGAACGGCAGCGCGTTATCTTACACTGAACCCGCTAACGCAATAGGTTTTGAATAGGCTCTTAAGAGGTTTATTCTGATTCATCTTTAAAAAGGCGGCAATATGGAACAAAAAACAGTCAGCATCGGCGATATAAAGGTAGCAAATGACAATCCCTTTGTATTATTTGGTGGTATGAACGTACTTGAATCATCTGAACTGGCAATGCGTATTTGTGAACACTACCAGAACGTTACCAACAAACTGCAAATTCCCTACGTATTTAAAGCTTCTTTTGATAAAGCTAATCGTTCTTCGATTCATTCTTATCGTGGTCCTGGGTTAGAAGAGGGATTAAAAATTTTCCAAGAGTTGAAACGAAGTTTTGGTGTAAAAATAGTGACAGATGTGCATGAAGCCCGTCAAGCACAGGTTGTGGCTGAAGTGGTTGATGTGCTGCAATTACCTGCTTTTTTAGCGCGTCAGACTGATTTAATCACTGCGATGGCCAAGACGGGTAAGGTGATCAACGTCAAAAAACCTCAATTTGTCAGCCCGGGACAGATGAAAAACATTGTCGAAAAATTTATAGAAGCAGGTAATGATCAGATTATTCTTTGCGATCGTGGCAGCAATTTTGGTTACGACAATCTGGTCGTTGATATGTTAGGTATTAACGTGATGGTGCGAGCCACCGGTGGGTGTCCTGCTATTTTCGATGTAACCCACGCATTACAATGCCGTGATCCTTTTGGCTCCGCCTCTGGTGGCCGCCGTGCACAAGTGGCAGAACTCGCGCGCGCAGGTATGGCAGTGGGGTTAGCAGGCTTATTTCTCGAAGCGCACCCTAACCCTAACAACGCGAAATGCGATGGCCCATCGGCATTACCACTAGATAAACTTGAACCTTTTTTGCAACAGATGAAAGCCATTGATGATTTGGTTAAAAGCCTTCCTGCACTGGATACAGCAAATAAAGAAGGGCACTGATTTTTATCAGCGCCCTTGCCTTAAATATTAAATATGGCGGTGAGAGAGGGGTTCGAACCCTCGATACGCTTTCACGTATACACACTTTCCAGGCGTGCTCCTTCAACCACTCAGACACCTCACCGTTCTTTCTCATTATTCATAACTGTGTTGTGTGTTACAACGCGGCGCTACTATAGGGATCAAGACGCTTGGGGTCAAGTTGAATTTGCTGGTCATTGTGATATAGGCTATTCATATATTTTAACAATAATTAAATATAAGTCATTATTAATAATGATATAAGGTTGCAGTTTTACTATGGAGATTTTATGAAAGTCACATCAAATCCAAGTTTTACTGTTACTCCCACCCGCATAGAGCCTATCGATGCTGAGGTCGCCCTCTTAAGAATTGCTCAAGAATTTATGACTGAGCATAGCTTATCTCCGGAGAATCCGGAAAATCAGGAAGATACATCGCACATTATCCATCGGTATATGTGCTTTTTGGCTGATGATCACTTATTAACAGAAGACGCAAAAATCACACCTCAACAGCAAGGGCAAGTTCGAGGGTGGTTTATTAATATTATAAAAGGGTCATTTCCTAAGGCCGAAAATAACACAGAACGGGCAGGTATTCTGTTTAATTCCCTGTGTCTAAAAAGTATAGCATTTGCTGAAAGTCCATCATCTTTTCATGAAGAAAGCTTCGAACAAACAAGGGATCAAACAAGAAAAACTTTCCGGGAAAACTTTTCTTCAGTAGATTAACTTTCTAAAATATCAGAGACCTTGCCGTTCAATAGTCAAAAACCAAGCTATTGAACGGATCCTGTGTGCCTGTCTAGGTTATTTAGCCGTAATACGAACGGACACGCGTCGATTCTGATTACGTCCTTCGGCGGTATCGTGACTTGCTACTGGATGGTTTTCACCGTATCCCTCCGCACTTAAGCGCTCAGCAGAGACACCTTTAGCAATCAATGCATTCATGACCTCTTGTGCTTGAGCCTGTGAAAACTCTCTATTTTTCTCCGCATCGCCAGTATTATCAGCATCGCCACCGATTTTAAGCTTTACATTGGGGTAGGCGACCAAAATGGCAGAGATATTATCAAGTTGAGTTTGTCCTTGCGCTTTTAACGCGGTATCTGTGCTATTACTAAAAACCAGATTATCGAAATCAAACCAAACTTCTTTGTCTGGCTGTTCCGCTGGATCTTTAATAAAGTTTAACAAACGCGCTTCCGTACTATTTTCTGGTAGGGTCAGCACTCTCCCTCCAGGCAACATTTGTCTTATCACACCTTTAGAAAGCGAAGGGTCGGGCGTTGACTGAGATTCATGTTTCGTGGGAGTAGCAATCTTATGGATTTCTTCATCATCCGGCAGTGCGCTTGAAACAGAATGATCAAGTACCGGTGCAGGGCGTGTTGAATACCAATAGATCGCCGCTGCTAAAATACACAACGGTAATAACCACCACCAGATCGACCCCGATCGCTTTTGTTCCGAGTATTGAGAGAGGGGCGGATCTACTGACGCGGGATTTCCTGAAAAAAAGTTCTTTGCTATCCTGTCGGGCAAGTTAGAAAGATAGCCATTGTCTTGCTGAGCAACAATACTCGCAAGAGACGAATTGGTTTCTCTACGTTGTACTTCGAGAGTCTCCAGCACACTGCCAGCAGCAAGGTTCATTAAAGGTGCCACGTTAGCTATTTTCAGTCCTGTGGTTTGAGCCAATGTGGTATATAATTTTTCTAGACTCTCGGGGAATAGCAACGATAATAAATTTTTACCCTCGAGCACACGGCTGTTTTTGGGATCAAGAAGCTCCTGAGCAGAGGGTGTCGCAGCACCTAACTGCTTAACATTTGCTGCCAAATCGGTAATATTGTCTTCGAGATCAGGCGAATGTTTTAAGCGACTGGATAACGCCTTGACAACCGATGCAGTTGCCTGGCTGAATCCCTTATTGATGCTCTCCGTTTTTTCACCTAACTGCTCAGCAATATTGCTGGCGTCAAGTGCCTGTAACGGTGCAAGAGCGGCTCGGAAAATTCCTTTTGGCATAGAAGACCTCCAACAGTGGTATTATTGACCAGTTAACTCTAGTACAAATATAAAAAATTTGGTATTAAACCGATTAAAATATAGACTCCAGCGCATCAGCCACGAGTGTATCGACAATAAATAGCAAAATGACACTTCGATGATCACAACAAAAAAAATCGCAACGAAAGAATGGCAGATCGCCAGTTCGCCTTTTACTCATCAGCAGCAGAATACCAGCAATATTATGAAATGGGTGATGCTGGCCTGTATTCCAGGCATTTTTGCCCTGACTTATTTTTTTGGTTACGGCAGTCTGATCCAGGTACTACTCGCTATGCTTACAGCATGGTTAACGGAAGGTGTCGTACTTCATTTGCGAAAACCCAATTTACGAAAACGGCACTTACAACAACAAAATGGGCACAAACAACCGGTGATGGCCTGCTTAAAAGATAATTCAGCTCTATTGACCGGTTTATTACTGGGCGTTAGTCTGCCGCCTTTGGCACCTTGGTGGGTAGTGGTACTAGGTACTCTGTTCGCTATTATCATTGCTAAACAATTGTACGGAGGCTTAGGACAAAATCTTTTTAACCCTGCGATGGTCGGTTATGTCGTGTTGCTGATTTCATTCCCTGTTCAAATGACAAATTGGCTGCCCTCTGTCGAATTGCAGGCCTCACCGATTAATTTTGTCGAGAACCTACAAGTTATTTTTACCGGTCAGACAAGTGAAAACAAAAATAGCCATCAACTGCGGCAGAGCTTTGACGGCGTCAGTCAAGCAACTCCGTTAGATACACTCAAAACTGAATTACGTAATCAACCGTTAGCCAGTGTACTACAACACCCTCTATTTGGCGGTATTCTCGCCGGTCTTGGCTGGCAATGGGTAAATTTGGGTTTTTTAGTCGGCGGTATATTTTTATTGTGGCGTAGAATTATTTATTGGCATATTCCGTTTAGTTTCCTGCTGGCACTGTGTCTTTGTGCTACTTATAGTCACTTTATTGCACCGGAGAAATTTGCCTCTGCCACTTTTCACCTATTTTCCGGTGCTACCATGCTAGGAGCATTCTTTATTGCTACCGATCCGGTCAGTGCTGCAACAACACCTCGTGGTCGTCTAATTTTTGGTGCGTTAACCGGTGTACTCGTCTGGCTAATTCGTGTCTTTGGTGGCTATCCTGATGGCGTCGCTTTTGCCGTATTACTGGCCAATATTACAGTGCCACTTATCGATCACTATACTCAACCACGAGTTTATGGTCATCAGTAGATTTTTTTCGTAACTCATTACTTTTAGGAGCCTATTCCAGTTCCAAATCTTTCTCGCTGTGCTCAGAAGAGGAAAAAATGGGCGGAAAAATGCGGTTTACTTTTTAAGTACAAAAAAGGGAGTAAATGAGTATTTTGATCAGCGAGCACAAGAGATTTCGAACAGGTTCTAAGGAAGCCAGATGCAAGCACCACTGACCATGCTAAGCACTACAAAAAGTTACGGCGTCACTTTAGCGGTATTTGCCGCCTTAACAACGGGTCTGACCGCCATTATCAATACCCTGACGGAAACGACTATCACCAAACAGACAATGTTGCAACAAAAAATGTTATTGGATGAGGTCATCCCTATCAATAATTATAATAATAATATGCAAGAGGAATGTTACGTTGTCACTGATTCTGCTTTAGGTGATCTCACTCCACATCGCCTCTATCTAGCGCGTAATAATCATGGACAACCTGTCGCGGCTGCTATCGAGACCACAGCGCCTGATGGGTATTCTGGGGCAATTCATTTATTGGTTGGTGCAGATTTTCACGGTAAGGTGCTAGGTAGCAGGGTGATCGAACACCACGAAACCCCAGGATTAGGCGATAAAATTGATATTCGTATCTCTGACTGGATCACGCGTTTTAGTGGTCAGCAGGTTATAGGAGAAAAGGATAGTCACTGGGCAATAAAAAAAGACGGCGGTATATTCGATCAATTTACAGGGGCAAGTATTACGCCGAGAGCGGTGGTGCGAGCGGTAAAAAATACGGTACTTTATCTGAAAACGATACCCGCCAAACTGTCCAGGTTGACACCTTGTGGAAATAACTAATTTGTGGGTCACTCGATGAGTAATATTAGAGATTTGCTGGTTCAGGGGTTATGGAAAAATAACTCGGCGTTGGTGCAACTGCTTGGACTATGTCCGTTACTGGCGGTTTCATCCACTGCCACCAATGCATTGGGGCTGGGTTTAGCAACAACCTTGGTTTTGTTTTGTACTAATACCATGGTCTCGGCTCTACGCCGTTGGATCCCTAACGAAATTCGTATCCCTATTTATGTGATGATTATCGCTTCAGTCGTCAGCACAGTACAGATGCTAATTAACGCTTATACTTTTGAACTTTATCAATCGCTGGGGATATTTATTCCCCTGATCGTCACTAACTGTATTGTCATCGGCCGTGCGGAAGCCTATGCTTCAAAAAATCCGGTAGCACTTGCTGCCTTTGATGGTATATCGATGGGGTCGGGTGCAACGATGGTGCTATTGGCTTTAGGCGCATTGCGTGAAATTCTTGGCAACGGTACATTGTTTGATGGTGCAGATAGGCTACTAGGTGATTGGGCTAAAATATTACGCATCGAAGTTATTCATCTGGATAGTCCCTTTTTATTAGCGATGCTGCCACCAGGTGCCTTTATTGGGCTTGGCTTGCTACTGGCCGGCAAATATCTGATTGATGAAAAAATAAAAATACGTCAAACCAGAGCACGAATCATCACATCGCCTTTACAGAATGAACTCAGCGAAAAAATTTTATGAATCAAAGAAAACGTATTGCGATCTTTACTCGTCTGCGCGACAACAATCCGCATCCAGCTACTGAATTAGCCTATGGTACAGTGTTTGAATTGTTGATTGCAGTACTACTTTCAGCACAGGCAACCGATATTGGCGTCAACAAAGCCACGGCTAAGCTTTATCCGGTGGCCAATACACCGCAAGGTTTATTGACACTGGGTGTCGAAGGCGTGAAGAAATATATTAAAACCATTGGCTTATTCAATGTTAAAGCAGAAAATATTATAAAAACTTGTCGTTTATTACTGGAAAAACACCAGGGAGAAGTGCCAGAAGATCGGGAGGCACTGGAAGCATTACCGGGGGTAGGGCGCAAAACGGCAAACGTCGTGCTCAATACTGCTTTTGGCTGGTCGACTATCGCTGTTGATACGCATATTTTTCGAGTATCTAACCGTACGGGATTGGCACCTGGGGCTAATGTCGATCAAGTCGAAGAAAAATTACTTAAAGTCGTGCCCACAGAATTTAAGCAAAACTGTCACCATTGGTTAATTCTGCATGGTCGCTACAGTTGTATTGCACGCAAACCCCGTTGTGGCTCCTGTCTTATCGAAGATTTATGCGAATTTAAAGAAAAAAATTATCCTGCCAGTTAAGTTCTATACCCAAGTGAAATCAAGATGCAGGATTTAGCGCCTGGAAATTATCGTTTAAGCGAGATACCAGAGAACTTGCCATTTGTGGTAGCTTCACTTCAAAGAAGTTTAAGATATCGTTCTTAAAACTCTGTTTAGATGGGTAATATCTATTGTTTCGTGTTTGCTCATTCATCACCTTCCACAATCGCTCTATCGGGTTTAGATTCGGGCTATACGGCGGAAGGTAATGAAGCTGGATATTCAACGTAAGCGCGGCGTCTTGCACAAGCTGTGAACGGTGATAGCCTGCACCCTCGAGGATCACATGTGCCGTTGTCGTGATGGGATAATGCGCGCGAATGGCAGACAGGAAGTGAACCACATTTTCGCTGTTAATCGTCTCATCATCACGGATTATGGGGTTAGCCACATTCTGGATGTTCAAGGCTCCCATGATATTCAACCGCGTTCTGCTCCCGGTGGTCTCTATCGTTTTATCCTGGCCTTTTCGTATCCAGCCGTAGCTTATTTTGGTGGTTTGTGTCGGATGAACGGCATCAATAAACAGTATGGGGTCATTACCCGCGGCGTCTTTCAATTCGCTGTAGGTCTTTATAAATTGCTGCTGTTTCTCAACGTCAAATTTATGCGGAACACCTTTCGGCTTTTTATAGCTAAAGCCATGCTGCTTCAACCCTTTATACAGACCTGATACGGTAAAGGTGATGTTCCAGCGTCCAGCGATATAGGCCACAATTTGGTGATTGTGGTAGTAGAGCTGCTGGGTGAGATGTTCAACCAGCGACGTGGTCTGTTCCGCATTGAGATAGCCATCGGAGCCGCCATTTTCAGGCTTGAGCTTGTTGAGTTTATGATAGTCTGTAAGGTGGCGCCGCACCGTGGTTTCATTAATGAACTGTGAGTGAGCAATCATAGGGGGAGTCCAGCCGTCTGCGGACAACAAAACACACCGGATCCTGTCACAGACACGGCGGTCATGGCTTTGACGATGTTGGGCTTCGAGGGTAATTTTCTGGTCAGCAGTCAGCTCTATTTTCATGGCTATGAGCATGATCCTTATCGACTTCAAAATCAAGCATCTTCATTGATCACGGGTATATACGGAAAAATCTATCATTAAACCATCCGTATCCACAGCCGAGATCGACAACATTCGGTCCTTCCACCGTAGCGGGTCACATATCAACGATTGTCTGCCACTCCGGTGCGCCATATTGATATTTATAACAGGAACATGACAAGAAATGAACAACTTATTGCCACGATAGTTATAACATCACGGAGTTGTACATTAGTATGTGTTATATAATAATCTGCCAGATATCACTATGGAGAATATTATGGCATTTTAAACAAAACGGACATGACACTTGCTCGACGCTATTGATTCGCGTAAAACTATTGGCAGTAAATTCCCTAACTCAACAGATTTTCACTGGACACTATGTTTCAAAATAACCCGCTGCTGGCGCAGCTTAAAAAGCAATTACATATTCAAACCCCCGCATTGAAGGGGTGGTTAAAGGTACAGAAAAAAGCTTTGGCTTCCTTGAAGTTGATGGGCAGAAAAGTTATTTCATCCCTCCACCACAGATGAAAAAAGTTATGCACGGTGACCGCGTGCTTGCCGTTTTACGTACCGATAAAAATCGTGAAATTGTTGAGCCAGAAAGCTTGGTAGAACCATTTTTATCTCGCTTTGTAGGGCGAATACAAAAAACAGACCAGTGCTTATTTATTATCCCTGATCATCCACTGTTAAGAGATGCGATACCTTGTAGCAAAGCACCTGAACTCACTCACAATTTCCAGAACGGTGACTGGGCAGTAGCTGAAATGCGCCATCATCCCCTCAAGGATAATCGTATTTTTAGTTCTGAACTCACAGCCTTTATTACTGATGGTGACGATCATTTTGCTCCTTGGTGGGTGACGCTGGCACGCTATAACTTAGAGCGAGAAGCACCGGCCATGCCAGAGGGTCAACAACCCGTAGCCGATATGGTTCGTGAAGATCTGACTCACCTCCATTTCATTACTATTGATAGTGCTAGCACTGAAGATATGGACGATGCACTTTATGTAGAAGAAAAAAGTGATGGTTCCATGCTATTGGTGGTTGCTATCGCCGATCCAACCGCTTATGTGGATGAAAATAGTCAACTGGATCATATCGCCCGTCAACGTGGATTTACTAATTACCTACCAGGTTTTAATATCCCCATGCTACCAAGGGATCTGTCCGAAAATTTATGTTCCCTACACCCCAATAAACGCCGTCCAGTATTGGTTTGTAGAATGACGATTACAGCAAGTGGCGCTTTGGGTGATGACATCCAATTTTCTGTTGCTTGGATAGAATCAAAAGCCAAACTAGTTTATGACCAGATTTCTGATTGGTTGGAAAATCGGGGTGACTGGCAACCACAAAATAGCGAAATTACAGCACAGATCACACTGTTACAACGCGTCTGTAATGCACGTGATAAGTGGCGTCGACAACATGCTTTGGTGTTTAAAGATCACCCTGACTACCGTTTTTCACTGGGTGAAAAAGGTGAGGTATTGGACATCATCGTTGAGCAACGTCGTATTGCCAACCGCATTGTTGAAGAGTGCATGATTGCTGCCAACATTTGTGCAGCAATCATGCTCCGCGCCGAGCTTGGTTTTGGTATCTATAATGTGCATGCTGGCTTTGATCCAGTCATGGTTGAACAAGTAAGCAATGTACTTAAAACTTACGACATTGATACTGATCCCAAAGCTCTATTGACCCTGGAAGGTTTCTGCCAATTACGTCGTCATCTAGATACCTTACCGACACCGTTCCTTGATGGTCGTATCCGCCGTTTTCAGACCTTCGCAGAAATTAGTACTCAACCCAGCCCACATTTCGGATTAGGTCTGGAAGCTTATGCAACCTGGACTTCGCCAATCCGTAAATATGGTGATATGGTTAATCATCGTCTGTTAAAAGCGATTATCAATCGTCAGCAGGTAAATAAGCCACAAGATGAGATCGGTATTCAATTGGCAGAACGCCGTCGTTTGAACCGAATGGCGGAACGTGATGTAGGAGATTGGCTGTATGCTCGTTATTTGCAACCACTGGCCGGTACTGATAGACGGTTTTCTGCTGAGATTATTGACGTCACACGTGGGGGGTGCGGGTACGTTTATTGGAAAACGGAGCAATGGCTTTTATTCCAGGATCATTCATTCATGCGGTACGCGACGAGTTGACTTGTAGCCAAGAAGCCGGAAGCGTCCAAATCAAAGGAAAAACGATTTTCCGCCAAAATGATAATATTGAAGTACAGCTTGTTGAAGTACGAATGGGAAGCCGTAATGTGATTGCACGTCCTATTTAAATTATCTGAAAAGTAAGGCACAGTCGCTGAGTTTTATGGAAATTGGTAATAGCGGTCAGCAGGTTGCCAATTTCTTGATTATTCCTGGTAAAATTTAACATAATATACATTATACGCATCCACGGAGTTTTGGTGTATTCTGAGATCTGTCTGTGTAACAAGGCATACAGCCCGCAGACTAATGGTATCTGTGAGCGGTTTCATAAGACGATGAAAAATGAATGCTATGACGTGATGTTTCGGCGTAAAATTTATTCATCATTGGAGAAGCCACTGCGTCCTGTGATTTTCGCAGCGACTTTTTCAACATAACGTTATACCTTATACGCATTAACATGGCGCCAACTGAGACTGGCTTGCGTACGGGCTTGTCAGGCCTGATCGTCACTGTTGTTCTCTGCGCTTAAGAGATTTCGAACAGATTATTAGAAGATAAGATGCCTAAAAACGCTGGGTACAACAGCTCCCCAGCGTGAGTTTTTTCTATTCGTTATTGTTTTTATTGACTGCGCTGCCTACCATATCTGCTGGTCGTACCCATTGATCAAATTCTTCCTCAGTTAATCCTAACGTCAGAGCAGAAGCCTTCAACGTCGTTCCTGTTTCATGCGCATTTTTGGCAATTTTGGCCGCTTTGTCATAACCAATGTGTGGGTTCAGCGCCGTTACCAGCATCAAAGAGTCATTAAGTAGTTGAGTAATACGTTTTTTATTGGGTTTAATACCTATTGCACAAAACTGGTCAAAACCACGAATACCATCAGCTAATAACCGGATAGATTGTAAATAGTTATGAATGATCATCGGACGGAACACATTTAATTCAAAATTTCCGGAGGCACCACCGATGCTGATCGCGACGTCGTTACCCATCACTTGAGCACAAAGCATTGTCATTGCTTCACATTGTGTCGGATTAACTTTGCCTGGCATGATGGAGCTACCTGGTTCATTTTCCGGAATGGATATTTCACCAATACCGCAGCGTGGACCCGATGATAACCAACGGACATCATTGGCTATTTTCATTAATGAGGCAGCCAAACCTTTTAACGCACCATGACCATGAACCAACGCATCACAAGTTGCTAATGCTTCAAATTTATTAGGAGCAGTAACAAAAGGTTGTTTCGTGTACTTTGCAATTTCTTGTGCAACCTGTCCTGCATAGTCAGGATGTGTATTTAATCCAGTACCAACTGCAGTGCCTCCCAAAGCCAGCTCGCACAAATGTGGGATTGTCGCTTCAATGTGTGTTTTGCTGTGTGCTAACATTGCCGCCCAACCAGATATCTCTTGCCCCAATGTCAGTGGTGTCGCATCCTGTAGATGAGTGCGCCCAATTTTAACAATGTCTTTGAAAGAGAGCTCTTTGTCTACCAGTGTCTGGTGTAATTTTTCCAACGCTGGCAATAAATCTTTATGCATGCCCATCACCGCTGCAATATGCATCGCCGTAGGGAATACGTCGTTAGAACTTTGACTTTTGTTCACATCATCGTTCGGATGAACTGGACTACCTTGACCACGTTGACCCTTCAAAATTTCGCTCGCACGATTCCCCAACACTTCATTCATATTCATATTGGTTTGTGTGCCGGATCCCGTTTGCCAGACAGAAAGTGGGAATTCGTCTGGATGCTTACCCTCAAGTACCTCGTCAGCGGCCTTAATAATGGCCTGCGCTTTTTTTTCGTCCAAAAGTTTTAAATTCATATTAACTTCCGCTGCAGCACGCTTGGTCACAGCTAACGCATAAATCAGTGCCTCAGGCATTTTTTCCTGCGAAATATCAAAATGCTTTAGTGAACGCTCAGTTTGCGCTCCCCATAAACGGTCATTAGCTACTTCAATGGGTCCCATTGAGTCTTTTTCTATGCGAGTAGCGGTCATTACTTTCTCCTCTAACAAATTAAATAGATTTCTTGCAAAACCGTCGTTCAAAACACCTGCATTATCCAGCATGATGATGTACAGAATCGGTACCATGTCATATTAAAACAATTTATTTTGCGATTAATATAATAACTTGCGAGAATCTCTTGCAAAAGTTACAAAGGAGCAAAAAATTATAATGGAACAAAATTATGCAAAAAATGATCAACAGTGTGCAAAATTATTCCTGGGGCAGTACTGATGCTTTAACTCACTTGTATGGTATTGCCAATCCACAGAAAAAGCCCATGGCGGAACTGTGGATGGGTGCACATGCAAAGAATAGCTCTTACGTCATCGGTGCTAATGGGCAACCTTGTTCATTGCTCGAGCTAATCGCAAAGGATGTACAAGGCTGTCTGGGTAATGCCGCTGATTACGGTGAATTGCCTTTTTTGTTTAAGGTATTGTGTGCTGCACAACCATTATCGATTCAAGTTCATCCTAGTAAAAGAGCCGCTGAAATCGGGTTCGCTAAGGAAAATGCCGCAGATATTCCGCTCGATGCGCCAAATCGCAATTACAAGGATGCTAATCATAAACCCGAACTGGTCTATGCACTAACACCCTTTCATGCGATGAATGGCTTTCGTACTATGGAAGATATGAACACCCTACTGCAACCGGTGTCGACAGCTCACCCTGATGTTGCTGTATTTTTGCAGAATCAAAACACAGCGAATCTAGCCAAATTATTCGCCAGTTTACTCGATATGACAGGTCAGACAAAAAACCGAGCATTGACGGTGTTAAAATCAGCGTTAAATCATCAACAAGGTGAACCTTGGGACACAGTTCGCAATATTGCTCAATTCTATCCAGAAGACAGCGGTTTATTCTCGCCATTACTACTCAACGTCGTTATGCTACAGCCTGGTGAAGCGATGTTTTTATCTGCTCAAACACCACACGCATACCTCAATGGAGTAGCATTAGAGGTAATGGCTAATTCAGATAACGTATTACGCGCCGGTCTAACCGAAAAATTTATCGATATCCCTGAGTTAATGGCAAACCTGAAATTTATTGCCAAGCCGGTCAAAGATTTGCTAACAACACCATTACACCAGGAAAATGAGTTAATCTTTCCTATCCCTGTGCGAGATTTTTCGTTTTCTATTCATGATCTTAGCGTTACGTCGCAGGTAATAACACAAAAAAGCGCCGCCATTATATTTTGTATCGAGGGCGAGGCCATTCTCGAAAAATTAAGCACACGAGAAAAATCTGCTCAAAAACTACATTTACAACCAGGTGAGTCTTGCTTTATCGTCGCTGATGAGTCTCCCATCAATGTCTACGGCTACGGACGGATTGCCAGAGTTTTTAATCGCTCATAATCGGCTCTAAGAACCTGTTCCAAATCTTCTTGAGCGACGCTCAGACGAAGAAGAAACTCACGAAAAAACGCAGTTTACAGAGAGTCACTGAGCATTTTGAGCGCGTTTTTGACGAATTACTTGACCAAAACACGGCGAGAAAAAGAGATTTCGAACAGGTTCTAATAATAAATTTTGCTAATTTTTTGTTAATATATCCCCGTTGTATACACAATATTATCCTTGCGGAGGTATTTCATGCTCCATACAGGTGTTAAAATTAAAAAAGGATAAAAATAGAATGATGAAAAAATCGCTAGTAGCTATTGGTATTATGGCCATAGTTGGCTCTGCATGGACAGCTGCTTCCTGGTATACCGGTAAATTAATCGAGCAACATATAGAACAAGTAGTGGCTGAATCAAACTTGTTGTTAAAAAAAAATATACCGGAAGCCGGTATTAAATTATCTTATCAGGATTATCAACGCGGTCTATTTAGCAGCAATTTTCGCTATGTTTTTCAACTAGATACAAATTCTTCCAATGCGAACAACGCCGATGAAAAATGGTTAGGAAAAGATGACAAAATTATTTTTATCGAAACGATAGATCATGGCCCTTTCCCATTGGCTCAGTTAAAACAGTTTAATTTTATCCCGAGTATGGCGCTGGTTCACTCCGAATTAGAAAATAGCCCCGTAATAAAAGAATTATTCGAGATAACTAAAGGTCAGTCCCCCTTAAATGCCGTTTCGCGTTTTTCTTATCGAGGGGATATTTCATCAACGCTCAACATCATACCTATCGAATCACAACAAAACACCGCTACTCTGCGCTTCTCCGGAGCGACTATCAATGCTGATGTTTCTCAAGATTTACGCAATCTGGTGCTAAACGCTAAGAGTGACAGTTTGGTTTTCACCAGTAAAGATCAGCATAACCAATTGGAACAATATAGCCTGCAAGGATTAGCGTTGAAAATTACCCATCATCCTGGCAAATTTGATATTGGCATGGGCGATCAACAATTCACCATTAAACAGATAGCATTCGATACTGACGGCAAGAATATCACTACCCTGGACGGTTTTTCCCTTAATACATCCCTCGGTGAATCAGATAAAAATCTCAATGGTAAACTTAGCTATTCGTTGGATGCGTTAAAAATCAAAGGACATGATTTTGGCTCCGGTCAATTGGTGCTTAGCTTAGATCGTTTAGACGGTGAAGCAACGAAGAAATTTGTCGAGGCCTACAATCAAGAAGCATTACAGGCGTTACAACAAGGTGAAGATTTTGAAGCACAGCAGCTATCCGAAATACTTTTTGCTCAGTTACCTACACTCTTAAAAGGCAACCCCATTTTAAATATTTCGCCTTTGAGTTGGAAGAACAGTAAAGGTGAAAGTACATTAAATATCAATGTAGAATTAATGGATACTGATCTCGCTACAGCAAATACGCCGTCTTCGACAGCGTTTTTAGCACACAGTATAAAAAAGGTAGATGCTACATTAACCATCCCGCTGGCGATGGCAACTGATTTGACCATGCAAACCGCCTTATTGGAAGGCTATAGCCCGGAAGAATCACAAAAACTCGCCGAACAGCAAGTGCAAGGTTTGGCTGCTATGGGAAAAATGTTTAAATTAACCACAAATACCGATGATGCTATCAGTAGTCGCTTTCACTATGCTGATAATAAAATCGATCTAAACGATAGAAAATTATCCCTACAAGAGTTTATGGCGTTATTTGGCTTATCCAGCGAACCAGAGGAAAATGAAGAAGCAGTCGATTATCCTCCTGAGCCAACAGAATCGACTCCAGCAACACCTCAAACACCATAAAACCGGGTTTTTATTTATACCAGGCAGTACTAACCAGTATAAAAAATAATACTGACTGGTATAAAAAATGTTGGGATAAAATGTTAACATTGTGTTAAATTCAGCGCGCGTAATAAATATGTAACGAATACGCATCAAAAAATCGAAGGCGTTAACTTATCTCTTGTTAGAATAAGGATTATTTTCAATGAACAAAAATATATTTATTGGGGTTTTCTGTGCGTTAGCCACAACAGGCGTTTTCGCGGGTAAAACTGAAAGTATTCAGTGCCCAATGAAAAATGAAATCGTTGCAACATAAACGGAAACCGAACGCGGCATCACCAGTATGGTTTATTGCGCGCCTTCAGCCACGGACTGTCAATGGAAAGGATTTGATGCCAGAACAGACAAAAAGCATTCTGTAGCTAAGTCGTTGCAAAAAAACGGACGCACCCCAACCCTACACAATAAAATTTATTATTGTGAATATCAGCTCGATGATGAAGGTAAGAGTGAAATCCGCATGAAGTTTGAAAAAACCAATCCTTAAAATAAGTCATTGGGGCTGGACAGCGATATATTTTATATACAGGTGCATATGCAGCATCTGTATATTTTTATTTAGTCTTCGGCTCCTGTTGTGTTACACAATGGATCCCACCGCCACCACTGGCAACAGCATCAATATTTATCGCAACAATCTCACGTTGAGGATACAGTCGTTTTAACTTATCTACGGCGGCATTATCGGCGTTAACATCACCAAATGCGGGGACAATCACCGCTTTATTGCAAACATAATAATTGATATAACTGGCGAAAAATTGATTACTGGCATATTTATCGCGTAAGGTTGCCGGTGCCTCGAGAACCACTACATCTAGCTGACGCCCTTTGGCATCTGTTGAGTGACGCAGAATATCAAGATGACGCTGAGTTACCAAATGATCGTAAGATTGCGTATTCGGCTCATAACCTGCAACTACAGCACCAGGTCTGACAAATCTGACGTAACCATCAGTATGACCATCAGTAATGTCTTTATTTTTTATCCCCGGCAGCCAGATTATTTTTTCCAGACCCAGTAACTGTTTAAGTTCTTGCTCGCATTGTTCTTTACTGATAGCAGCATTACGGTTGCTATTAATCACACAGCTTTCGGTGATTATTGCGGTTCCATCGCCGTCGACTTCAATCCCTCCACCTTCTAGCACTAACCTCGTCTTAATCGGTTTAACACCTGCTTTTTCAACGATAAATTGAGCCACTTTAGCATCAAGAGCATGTTGTTGCTTATTACCCCATCCATTGAAGTTAAAGTCGATAGCCGCCACCTTATCACCCTGTTGGTTAATGACAAATACCGGGCCGCTATCGCGTATCCATATATCATCTAAAGGACAAATAAGCAGCTCAACATCACCCTCAGCGACTAATCGTTGCGCAATAGCATGATCTTTCGGGTCGACTAACATGGTGACGGTTTCATATCTGGCAATAGCTAACGCAATGGTGGCGATATTTTCTTGTATTTCAGCTAAATACTGCCCACCCCAGGCGTTATTGACACTAAAAGCCATCCAAGTACGTTGGTGAGGCTGTTCCTCACTCGGCATAAACCAGCGCTCTTTATTCATCGTACTATCCTTATTCACTCGCATTTGCCTGCCATTTTCTTATTTTCTGCTTTTACGTTTTCTACTGTAGACACGGGTCGACCGCGTAGCCCGTGTTCGCGCAATTTATTCGCTATCGCCGTATGGGAAACACCAAGCCGTTTAGCCAGTTTTCGCGTACTCGGATAATCACCATACAGACGTGTCAACACCAGGCGTTCAAAACGTTTACTGATTTCGTCAAAAGAGCCTTGCAACATATCATCGGTCAAAACAGTTTCGACTTCAAATTCTGGTAACAGAACGTCCTGTGGTCGCAATTCAAAACCCTGTAACTGTGTCAACGCACGATAAATGACATTTTTCAATTGACGTACGTTACCAGGCCAAGCATAACGACCTAAAAAACCACTCAGTTCAGATGATAATTTAGGTCGATGCATACCTTGCTCAGATGAAAATTTTTCCACAAATAATTCCGTCAACGGCATGATATCTTCTGGCCGTTCGCGCAACGGCGGTAAAGTGATCCTGAGGACATTAAGCCGATAGTAAAGATCCTGGCGGAATTCTCCACATCGGATCAGCGCTAGCAAATTTTTTTGTGTCGCACAAATTACCCTGACATCGACATGTACTTCTTGCTCTTCACCCACTCGACGGAAAGTACCATCATTGAGAAAGCGCAATAATTTTATTTGCATCCGTGGCGACATTTCACCTATTTCATCTAGTAGAACCGAGCCTCCATTGGCTTGTTCAAAAAAACCTTTTTTGCCTTCCGCCGCATTCGGATAAGCACCAGCAGCGTAACCAAAAAGTTCACTTTCTACCACGTCATCAGGTAAGGACGCACAATTAAGGCCCAAAAATGGTTTTTTACCCCGTGGGCTCCCTAGATGACAGGCGCGCGCCAGCAGGTCTTTACCCGTACCTGTCTCACCAATCAATAGCAACGGCGCATTCAACACCGCCAATTTACGAGCCTGTTCGAGTGTTTGACGCAGTTTGCTACTAACCGCCACTATCTGATTAAATCCATCACAATTATTGATCTTACCTACATCAATCGCCCTATCAATATCCTTAGCTTCTGCCATTAAATCATCAAGGTAGTTACTATCTATTTTTAAATGCATTCGGATTGACCTTATATTAGCGAGCGCAAGAGATCTCGAATCGGTTCTTATCGCTAATTGGTTGCCTTCTGTTGACCAATACTAACACTTTCAGCCTACGCTACCACAAGCTTCTGCTTTTTTGCCAAACACCTTCAAAATCATCATGAATGACACACTCAGTGCTCACATACTCAAACAGATAAATTTTAAAAAATGTCTAATGAATTGGGGGATAGTTAAATTACGATACAATAAGTTTATCGTTCTTTTATTACTGAAGCATATTTATGCATGCTCTGATTATTTGGGTACTATCGCTAACTTATTTAGCCATCCCCATACTGGTACAATCTGCGCCAGTGACACAATCTGTGCAAAAAGACGTCCACCAGCACGGTTTTGTTTATTGTATTAACGGGATCTTTCATACCTTTAATCCACAAATGTCGAGCGGTGGTCTGGCCGTGGATACCTTAGCAACACAATTGTATGACCGCCTCCTGGCTATCGATCCCTATACCTATCAACTTGTTCCAGAACTGGCAGAAAAATGGCAAATGCTAGATAACGGAACAACTTACCGTTTTCAGCTACGTAAAGAGGTTGCTTTTCAGACCACAGCCTGGTTCACCCCGAGTCGAATGATGAATGCTGATGACGTGATTTTTAGCTTTCAGCGTATATTGAATCGAGAACAACACTATCATCATGTCAATGGCAGCAAGTATCCCTACTTTGATAGTTTGCAATTCGCCAAAACCGTGCGCAGTATTAAAAAATTAGATGACTATCGTGTTGAATTCCACTTAAAAGCACCGGATGCTTCGTTCCTTTCGCACCTTGCAACACATTATGCTCCGATATTATCCGCAGAATATGCAGACAAACTGACGAAAAAAAATAAGCAACAACAAATTGATCAAGAACCCATTGGTACAGGGCCATTTATGCTCAATGAATATCGTTCAGGTCAATATATTCGTTTGTTCCGCCATAATCAGTACTGGCGAGGTTTACCCCGTATGCAGCAAGTCGTTATCGACTTAGGTGTCAGCGGCACAGGGCGCCTCTCCAAATTACTGACCGGGGAATGTGACGTACTCGCCTACCCCGCTGCCAATCAGTTAACAATTTTGCGTAATGATCCACGTTTACGCCTGACACTACGACCAGGGATGAATTTAGCTTACCTGTCGTTTAATACCCTCAAGCCGCCCTTAAATAATGTCAATATTCGCCATGCCATCGCCCTCGCGATTAATCGTCAACGTTTGATGCAGGCCATCTATTACGGAACAGCAGAGGCCGCAACTTCTATCTTACCTCGTGCTTCCTGGGCTTATGATAGTCAAGCACAAATAACACAATACAATCCAAACCAGGCCAGAAAAATCTTGCAACAGCTGGGTATTAAACAGCTTGAACTCAGTTTATGGGTTCCTACTGCTACCCGCTCTTACAATCCTAGTCCATTAAAAACTGCGGAACTTATCCAAGCAGATCTGGCACAAATAGGAATTACAGTAAATATTATTCCGGTTGAAGGCCACTTTCACGAGAGACATCAGAAAATGGAAATGAGCCATGATTTGATACTATCTGGCTGGGCAACAGACAGTAATGATCCCGACAGCTTTTTTCGACCCATATTAAGTTGTGCTGCAATTAATTCTCAAGCAAATTATTCTCATTGGTGTGATCCTCAATTCGACACGCTATTGCAAGATGCCTTACAAACCCAGCAACGTGCCGAACGTATCCATTACTATCAACAGGCACAACATATACTCGAACAACAATTACCCGTGCTACCCCTCGCGTCATCCCTGCGATTACAGGCTTATCGTCACGATATTAAGGGCTTGATCTTGAGCACGTTTGGTAGTGCTTCTTTTGCCGGCGTATTTCGAGACAGTGATGAGAGCAAAAAACCATGATTATCTTTATATTACGCCGATTATTACTGCTGCTAATAACACTGTTTATGCTGTCCTTGGTCAGTTTTAGTGTGACTTTTCTTCCCTTTGATGATGAAGCACTCAACAGCACAGCGCTAATTGACGATTATTTATTCTATTTCAATAAACTATTGCAGTGTGATTTCGGCATTTCCAATATAAATAATCAACCAATCAATGAACAACTACAAGCTGCCCTTCCCGCCACCATGGAATTATGTATTCTGACTTTTTTGCTAGCGTTACTTATTGGTATTCCGCTGGGCATTCTTGCCGGCATGCAACGCGGTAAAATGACAGATTTCATTATTAGTCTTCTGGCATTGATCGGTTTTTCCATCCCAGTGTTCTGGCTAGCTTTATTATTGATGCTACTTTTTTCGGTAAATCTTGGCTGGTTGCCTGTATCAGGTCGCTTTGATTTATTGTATCAAGTCAAACCTGTTACCGGACTCGCATTGGTCGATGCTTGGTTATCTGATTCTCCCTATCGCAAAGAGATAATAACCAGCACCCTGAAACATATGCTTTTGCCAACGGTCACTCTGGCCATCGCCCCCATTACCGAGATAATACGCCTAATGCGTACCAGTACCGATGAAATTATTGGTCAAAACTACATTAAAGCGGCAGCAACCCGTGGTTTATCAAAACTGACGATCATTCATCGTCACTTACTACATAACGCGCTGCCACCGATTATCCCCAAATTGGGGTTACAAGTTTCGGCGATGTTAACCTTAGCAATGCTTACCGAAATCGTATTTAACTGGCCTGGCTTGGGTCGCTGGTTAATCACCGCTATCCGCCAGCAAGATTACACCGCTATCTCAGCAGCGGTTATGGTCATTGGAGCGCTAGTCGTTATGATTAACGTAATATCAGATATTTTGGGGATGATGATGACACCACTAAAACACAGGGAATGGTATGGGATCTGATAATATCTACTGTGAAAAGAAAACGCCGAGTCCGCTCCATTACATCTGGCACAATTTTCATTCTGACATGCTGGCCATGATTGGTTTCTACGGAGTACTCAGCCTGATATTACTGTGCTTCTTTGGCAATATACTGGCACCTTACACCTTGGAGCAACAATTTTTAGGTTATCAATTGCTACCACCTTCCTGGTCACGATATGGTGATGTGTCTTTCTTTCTCGGTACCGACGATCTAGGACGTGATGTTCTTAGCCGTTTATTAACAGGTACCTCTTCTACTTTCGGTTCAGCACTGTTGGTCACGCTCGCAGCCGTATGTGGTGGCTTATTACTTGGTGTATTAGCAGGTATTACCCACGGCTTGCGATCAGCAATACTCAATCATCTGTTAGATACACTACTATGCATTCCCTCCCTACTGCTTGCTATCATTGTCGTGGCTTTTTCTGGGCCAAGCTTACAACATACCCTATTTGCCGTCTGGTTAGCACTATTACCACGTATGGTACGCACAATCTATAGTGCAGTTAATGATAAAATGGGTAAAGAATATGTCGTTGCAGCCCGCTTAGATGGCGCGTCGACATACTATATTTTGATCTATGCTATTTTTCCCAATATCGTGGCAATACTAGTGACTGAGTTTACCCGTGCTTTATCAATAGCCATCCTTGATATTGCAGCGCTAGGCTTTTTGAATTTAGGTGCCCAGTTACCTTCGTCTGAATGGGGTGCTATGCTGGGAGACTCACTAGAGCTGCTCTATATCGCTCCCTGGACAGTTATCGTACCGGGATCTGCTATTTTCATCAGTGCATTGATGGTTAATTTACTGGGCGATGGTATGCATCGGGCAATAAATAAAGGCGTTAAATAAATGGCGTTACTTGATATCCGCAATCTCACTATCGAGTTTACAACACCCACCGGGGCGATAAAAGCAGTCGACAGGATCAGTATTATGCTGACAGAAGGCGAGGTACGTGGGTTAGTTGGTGAGTCTGGTTCAGGTAAAAGTTTGATTGCTAAAGCGATCTGTGATGTCAACAATGAAAATTGGAAGATCACTGCAGACCGTTTTCATTTTAATAATATTGATCTATTACGCTTATCCGTACACGAACGACGTAAGCTGATCGGGCACAATATCTCGATGATATTTCAGGAACCACAATCCTGCCTGGATCCTTCAGAGAAAATTGGCAAACAGTTAATTCAGTCAATACCTGACTGGACTTACAAAGGCCAATGGTGGCAACGTTTTCATTGGCGTAAGCGGCGAGCCATTGAATTACTCCATCGAGTTGGCATCAAAGACCATGAAGATATTATGAACAGCTATCCCTACCAATTGACAGAGGGGAATGCCAAAAAGTGATGATTGCTATCGCATTAGCCAATCAACCACGACTACTGATTGCCGATGAACCGACCAATACGATGGAGTCCACCACTCAAGCACAAATTTTCCGCCTACTCACACGCTTAAACAAAAACAATAAGACGACGATTTTACTCATCAGTCACGATCTACAATTTATGAGTCAATGGGCAGACAGAATCAACGTGCTATATTGCGGCCAAACGGTAGAAAGTGCCATGCGCGACGATCTGCTTGCAACTCCACACCATCCTTATACCCAAGCATTAATACGCTCAATGCCTGATTTTGGTCGTTCACTGCCTCATAAAAGCCGCCTTAATACATTACCTGGTGCTATCCCCTCATTAGAGCATTTACCTATCGGCTGTCGTCTAGGGCCCCGTTGCCCCTATGCAAAAAAGAACTGTATTGAAACACCACGGCTACGACAGATAAAAAACCATGCTTTTGCTTGCCATTTTCCACTGAATCTGGAGGATAAATAAATGGTAGAAATGCTATTCGAAGTGCGTAACTTGAGTAAAAAGTTTGGCTATCGTAGCGGATTATTACGGCGTCAGCATGTTATTGAAGCAGTAAAGTCAGTGAATTTCACGTTACGAAAAGGCCACACACTGGCTATCATTGGTGAAAACGGCTCAGGTAAATCAACGCTAGCAAAAATGCTCTCTGGCGTGACTAAACCTAGCACCGGAGAGCTATTAATCGATGGCCACCGCCTTAGTTACGGTGATTATGCGTATCGCAGTCAACATATCCGTATGATATTCCAAGATCCTAGTACTTCACTGAATCCACGCCAACGGATTGGTCAGCTCCTCGATATCCCACTGAAATTAAATACAACACTCGATGCGGCGGCGCGTGAACAACGTATTTATCACACACTACGTCAAGTTGGGCTTTTACCGAACCACGCTGACTATTACCCTCACATGCTGGCATCAGGACAAAAACAACGTATTGCGCTAGCGCGTGCGCTCATTCTGCGGCCTAAAGTGATTGTTGCCGATGAGGCGCTAGCCTCGCTCGATATGTCAATACGTTCACAAATTATCAATCTAATGTTGGAATTACAGGAAAAACACGGTATAGCTTATATTTACGTCACTCACCATCTGGGCATGATGAAACACATCAGTGATCAAGTCATCGTCATGCATAAAGGAGAAGTCGTGGAACGTGGCAGTACAGCCGAAGTATTAGCCGCTCCCCTACATGAGCAGACCAAACGTTTGGTTGCTAGCCATTTTGGCGAAGCACTCACTGCGGACGCTTGGCGCTGTGATGGTGACGGCTTTTAAGAGATTAAAGCCCAGCCCTGCCCGGATAGCAACGCGGAAAATAACGGCAAACCGACAATGGCAGTAAACCTAGCACAAAGCCACGACTCTGATGCCAAAAAGCAGATAACAACAGTAAAGCTGAACCGGCTATCAACGCTGTGATGGCAAAACTCAGGCTAACAAAGCCACTTTTATCCAAGAGTGATGTAAAAGCATAAAGAACATAGCCAAGCGCGGATACCATAAGTGCACGTCGGTCAATCGCCAGTGAAAAAAACGCCATTAACACATAAAATATTAATACCAATAGCGTGTTCAGCAACCTGACATCCCCCTCCCCCAACATGGTAATAAAAAGCGGATGAACTAACATCGGGGCGGCTAACAAGTGAAGCCAGAAAGCCACATCAGCCCGCCGAGTTTGACGCTGAATATCCGAGACATCCCAATACATGGCGAAGGCAAATACCAGCAAACCAGAGCCAAATATCAGCTTCGGCATCATATTTTCCAGTACAGGAAACACCATCAGAAAAACAGATAAAACTCCCCAAACAACAACACCCACGCCGGCCGCCAAAGTAATAGGAATATGAAAACGTCGCCAATGGAGTAACGCGGCTAAAGCCGTCAGTAAAATGGCAATAATCCAGCGAATAACAGCATCTTTAATGCCATAGCCATAAATCGGCACAGAACCGATAGCAACGATAAAAGCGAGTAACAGCACAACAGCAGGTAGTGCCATATGACGCTTACGGACAAAATATTCCGCCAACCCCCATGCCACGCCTGCACACAGTAGACCGCCAAGCCACCGATGATAGGCGCCGCCAAGTACGAATGTCGCACCTAAAAGTAACAGACTGGCAATCACCACAAAAATATCATTAAATCCAGCAAGCAAACGAAAACTTTCCTCATCGACTGCTGATGTCTTACGCATATTATCCACATGATCACGCAGCGCCTGCGCCGCTTGCGGGCTAATCGCCTGTGCAACAACAGCGGATTCAATGTCTTCATTACTGTACATAGGTTATCTCCCCAGTTTAAAAGAAACATTATAGTCTCCTAACTTATCATTAAATCTTACTAATAATAGTTTCTTGTTTATAGAAAGATAACCGGGATAAAACAAGTTTCACAGACACCCTCAATCCTGATAAAGCGTGCTAGAATTGCCTCGTTCAGTTTATAACCGAACAATTCTAATAAAACGACCACAAGGATTACTGCTATGGGGTTTCTTACCGGCAAACGCATTCTCATCACTGGTGTAGCCAGCAAACTTTCCATTGCCTACGGCATCGCGCAGGCAATGCGTCGCCAAGGCGCTGAATTGGCATTTACCTATCAGAACGATCAACTTAAAAGACGTGTAGAAGAATTCGCTGACAAGCTAGATTCAAAGCTGACTTTTCCCTGCGATGTTGCAAAAGATGCAAGCATCACTGAGCTATTCGAAAAATTAAAAGAAAAATGGCCTGCATTTGATGGTCTGGTACATTCCATCGCTTTCGCCCCTCGCGATCAGCTCGATGGCGATTACGTTAATGCCGTTACCCGCGAAGGCTTTGCTATCGCGCACGATATCAGCTCTTACAGCTTTGTAGCGATGGCTAAAGCCTGCCGCCCCATGCTAAAAGAAAAATCAGCACTGCTGACACTAACGTATTTGGGTGCTGAACGCGCGATCCCTAATTACAATGTGATGGGCTTGGCAAAAGCATCGTTGGAAGCCAATGTGCGCTATATGGCAAACGCAATGGGACCACAAGGTATCCGCGTCAACGGTATTTCGGCAGGGCCAATACGTACCCTAGCAGCATCCGGTATTAAGAATTTTCGTAAAATGTTGGACCACTGTGAAGCCGTTACCCCAATGTGCCGTACTGTCACTCTCGAAGATGTCGGCAACCCCGCCGCTTTTCTCTGTTCTGACCTCGCCGCAGGTATTACCGGTGAGATCCTGTATGTTGATGGTGGTTTCAACATTGCAGCGATGAATGAATTAACACTGGAACAATGAATTTTATTAAGACATCCCACAACTAACCCTATTTCATCCGCTGCTTAACAACAGCGGCTCCTAGTTTGGAACAGGTTCTTAGAGCCTGTTCTAAATCTTTTTCGCTGTGCTCAGACGAGGAAAAAATGGGCGGAATTTTGAGCCTGTTGTTGACGAAGTACCAGCGAACACAAAAAATTTCGAACAGGTTCTTAGAATTATTTACAATCTAAGCTCCTACCTGAAACATAAAAATAGTGCACATTACAGATAATAATCATATCTTATGAAGACGCCAAAAGGTGTCTTCTACGCGTCGCCTTTTATATTTTCCTGTCATTTTATGACCGGTTATGAGTGAAATCAGAGGTCTCTCTATGACAATAAAAAACAATACTGATGATCCGAAAAACATCAGTATTAATGTATTCAAACAACCGAAAGCGTTTTACCTCATTTTCTCGATCGAACTATGGGAACGCTTCGGTTTCTACGGCCTGCAAGGGATTATGGCTGTTTATCTAGTAAAAATGTTAGGACTAAGCGAAGCCGACTCCATCATTCTTTTTTCTTCATTCAGTGCTTTGGTCTTTAGCTTTATAGCGATTGGCGGCTGGTTGGGTGATAAAGTACTGGGTAGTAAACGAGTCATCATACTGGGTATATTAGTTTTGGCTCTCGGCTACGCGATGGTGGCTTATTCAGAACATAACGTTTTTTGGGTTTATCTCGGCATGGCGACCATTGCGGTCGGCAACGGTTTGTTTAAGGCCAACCCTTCCTCACTGCTGGCGACCTGCTACAAAAAAGACGATCCACGCCTGGACGGGGCCTTTACCATGTACTACATGTCCGTCAATATCGGATCATTTATGTCCATGTTAGCGACCCCTTGGCTGGCGGCAAGATACGGTTGGAACATCGCTTTTTCTCTTAGTGTCGTCGGTATGTTAATTACCCTAGTCAATTTTTTGTTCTGTCGTCATTGGGTAAAAGACCAAGGTTCACAACCTGATTTTTCACCACTACAAATAAAAAAATTACTGATAGTATTAATTGGCATCATCACTCTTATCCTGATTTCCAACTGGTTGCTGCATAACCAGGCCATTGCGCATTGGGCATTAGCTGTCGTTGCTGGCGCTATCATTATTATTTTCGCCAAAGAAACCTTCGCTTTACAGGATGTCGCTCGCCGTAAAATGATTGTCGCTTTTTTGCTGATGCTTGAAGCCGTGATCTTTTTTGTGCTTTATAGCCAAATGCCAACCTCGTTGAATTTCTTCGCTATTCATAATGTTGAACATGTTATTTTAGGATTCAACGTTGAGGCAGAGCAATATCAGGCTTTAAATCCATTCTGGATTATGGCCGCAAGCCCCATTCTAGCAATCCTGTATAATAAGTTGGGTGTTCGTTTGCCCATGCCACACAAATTTGCCATAGGCATGCTACTGAGCGCAACAGCATTCCTGGTGTTACCATTAGGCGCAAGTTTCGCCAATGCACAAAGTATCGTATCAGTTAACTGGCTAATCCTTAGCTACGCTTTGCAAAGTATCGGCGAACTGATGATTTCAGGCTTGGGCCTGGCGATGGTAGCGCAATTGGTACCTCAGCGTTTGATGGGCTTTATTATGGGAGCATGGTTCCTTACCACTGCGGCCGCGGCGATAATCGCCGGTAAGGTTGCAGCACTCACAGCGGTACCCAGTGGTATTACCGACGCTCGAGCATCATTGGATATTTACAGCCAGTTTATGCAAATCGGCATTGTGACGGGTATTATCGCGCTACTGATGCTGTTAACAGCACCCAAGTTACATCGCATGACACTGGAATAAGAAATATCAATAATCTATTATCAATTTCCAAAAAATACGCGCCTTCACGGGCGTTTTTATAAGGTGTTTACTGTATATTAACAGCGAAATGACGAGATCCAGCCTACAGTTATAAAATCATTTTCTATTCGAGGTAATGAATATGATTTGTTTTCCTGGAACACCATCACCTTATAGATTCAGTATTGAAGCTGTACAAGAATTATCAATTCCGACAAAATTTGAGGTAATAAAAGATAAAAATACTCAATATAGAATAAAAGAAAAAATAAACTATATTTGGCGAAAATATAAAAATTTATTTTTATATCACAACAATAAAAAATTTGCCATCTGGAAAGCACTTTATAGATTATATTCAGCAGAATATAATTATTTTGCCTGGGATAAAAAGATTACTGAGAAAAATTGGCATCAACTGATACATGCTCTTCAGAAAATAAAATCTCTTATGGCACCTGGGCATAAAAATAAATTATCTGTGTCATGTAATAAAGAATTTATTATTATAAACATTGACCAGGAGAGAATACTCTTACCTAATCTATATGATCAAGTAGATTACAATGGTATTAGTAAATTTATGGAAAATGTGATTGAGGATGAGAGGAAAGGAAATCTGACAAGATTATTTCCATTATCCTCATCAAAGAAAAATGACATACCACTACCACGACAAAGACTAGACGACTTACAATACATCTATACTAATGGGAAAAAAAGCGAGGAAAATACAAATAAAGAATATAAAAATACAGATGTAAACGAAAAAAATAAAAAAAATCAAGACGTCTCTGGGCACTACAGAAAAGAAATAGAGCAAATGTTCCTTGACAATGTAAGAGATTGTAATAAGAACCAACAGATTTACGTAAATAAAAAACATCATCCGCCATTGAAAAAATTTACCGGTAACCAACTTGATCCCGATTATCATAGAAAAGGAATAAAGTATATTCAAGATAGTAAAATACTTCAATCAATAATTCAGATAGATAGCATAGAAGCAACACAGGTGGCAGTAATAATTGGACATCTATGCCAAACCAGCACAAATCTGACTGTAGGTACACTGTTCAATAGTACGGAAAGACTTAACAAAAAAATTAGAGGAAACAGTGAAACACTAGAATGTTTATTACAACAGCGAAGGAATATCATTGATAATCATACCGTTTACGATCCTGAAAATACTCTCATTAGTATCGATAAACAACCCAATGGCAATATTCTTCTTACCAGTAAATCCTGTGTGATCCCTTTTTGTAAGTTTCCCGATCAATCTGCTGATGGATCGATCAAAGACGGTGATGAATACTATTATCCCTTTAATTTGGCAATAAATTATGTCATGAGAATTGCACCTGATGGTACTGAAACTTTTCAAGAGTTTTCGCTCTCATTTATCCCACTAAAAGCAGAAATGTTGAATAGGCAAATAGACAAAAAAATAAATACTAATAATTGTATAAAACTCATATCAGAAGTTTTAGAAGAATATAATGAGAAAAAGGAACAAGCAGCAATAGTCGATATAATTAAAAAAAATATAGCATTAACGAGGAAATGGTTATCACCACTAGAATAAGTGGGTTCCTCAAAAAATCTCTTGCTAATGATAATGGGTTTTTAACAGTGTGGACAAATATCGTTTCTATATATAATGATATGAATAAATTCTTTCTTAACTCATCAGGGCATATTACATGCTCTGATAAGTTATAGCTACACAATTTAATTTTGATTAGCACACAAATATGAACTACTCCGTAGATTTACTCCTTAGTGTATCAGTTAGGCAATCAAAATTAAATCATGCAGCCATATCAGTAAATGTATCTTTTCATAATGAAATAATTTGTTACGACGAGACGGTAAGCATGTCAGCTAAATAGGCATGATCGGGGTTTACACGCGCTAACCTGGCAGGATTTTTTAATAATTCAGCAATATCCATATAAAATAGAGAATTTACATGACTATGGATCCACTTCATGAACAGACTATTGTTACTCATATTCATCGCTCCAAGATAGCCTCCTCCCTCAATATCGACATCAGGTCTCATCACAGCTTTATGAAGATCATTACTCTTTGCAGTACAGGCTATCATGGATAATAAAAAGGCATATTCATCCCATACACGCAAAATATCATAATCATAATACTTCTCTCCCGCGTGATATCTAGTATAGTAACATAATAAATCTTTTGTAGCGGAATATTCGCTATAGGTCACACCATGATTACATTTTCCTCCTCGCTTAACTCGGTTTTCTATATCAATTAAATTCACTATTTTTTTATTTTCATTATAAGCCATATTCTCTATTTTAATATCAATCAAATAAATACCTTTCTGATGTAACGTTTTCAAATCTCGCAATGCCTCCCTAAATACCCTAACATCAATAGTTTTTCTTTTTCCTGTAATCTCATAGATATAATTATATAAATCTTCACCTGCATTGCGGGCGATAATCACATTATCATCAACAACCCAACCCGGTATCAGTGTTTTAATTCCTGCTAAATCTAGGTTAGACTCATTATTACTTCTATCAAAATCTACCAATTTATTATTATTATCTTTGGGGACAAGCACGACAAACCTTTCATCCATCGCATCAACCTGTTTGTAGTTACCCTCTAAATAAGACATATCGTCCTCTTTCTCTTTAGGTGGCGCATAAAGCACAGGGTATTTGTCTCCGACATGAAAATAATAAGTTCTGCCTCGATGTGCCTTACAAAATCCTTTATATTTTGTTATCGAAAAATCTTTATCAAGACCTAACATATCATTATCTCTTTTTATTTTTTTTAATTTTTCTCTATGTAGGTTGAAATAATTTTTAATTTTATTAATGGCAAATTTTTTGTGTCTTTCCACTAATGTGGTTAACTGTTCTTTCTCGCGCATCGTCTGATTAGCATATAAACACTTACATCTAATAAATTTTCCAGTGAACTTAGAAATAGACTGAGTATAAATGAGTGATCCCGCCATAAAAAAATCCATTTTTTCCTCTTGTACCGAAACAGTGAATTTGTCCTGTTGATCAAAAGTGGCCATATCTCTTATTTTAGAAAAAATAATCAATTGATTGATACTGTAGCGTCTGGAAGTTGTTATTTTACTTTCATCTGATAAATCTTGATGTAATTCATCATATAACTTCTCAATTTTTTCTCTTTTACTTTCCTTCCTGAATAAATCGAAAAAACGATCAAAGATCCCCATATAGATCGCTGTTTTTCGGTCACCATTAATCATTCTTACCATTCTCGTATCAGAACAAATGAAAACACTGCCATTCACATTCAATGATGTTGCCATTTTGTACCTCCTATCGCATTATCTGCGATAATGTAACAAAAATATGCACCCCCATATAAATGAGATGATATCTTCACTCAATAGACTTCTTGCAAAAACGTAGCGAGTGCTGTGAATTCTACGTTAAGCGAAAAAACATTACCTCTATAAGTAATAGTCTACTTTGCTTATTTTTCTTTCAAAAAAAACCCATTTCTTTGTTATAGCGACTTCACTAAGAGCCTGTTCCAAATCTTCTCGAGCGACGTTCAGGATCCCCCTGCCAATTTTACTTTCATCCCTTTTGCTTCAAGTAACTGCTTGAGCAATGCTCTTTTATCTCCTTGGATCTCAATAATTCCTTTTTTTACAGCACCGCCACAGCCACACTTCTTTTTTAACTCTGCCGCCAATGTATCAAGCTGCTCATCACTCCCTGCAACCCCCGTGATCAAACATACTCCCTTCCCTTTACGACCACAGGTCTGGCGTTGAATACGAACAATACCATCTCCTGTTAACCGTTCAGCTTTTATTTCGAGTGACCGGATACGGCCACTTTCAGTAGAATAAACCAGACGACTGCTGTTATTATCCATAACTTGCCCTTTAAATCAGTGAATCGAGGATAGTACCAAGAGTTTGCGCAGGATCGGTAGATCCAGTGATAGGGCGTCCAATAACCATATAATCTACTCCGGCATCGAGTGCCTGTTTTGGCGTCATAGTACGCCGTTGATCGCCAGTCTCGCTCCCTGTCGGGCGTATACCTGGTGTGATCAGTTTGAATGCTGCACCACAAAATTGTTTCAGTCTAAGCGCTTCCTGGGCAGAACAAACCACACCATCAAGACCACAATCCTGACTTAATTTGGCTAAATTTTCCACTTGCCCAGCAGGACTAATATCAATACCAATATCCAATAAATCAATGGATTCCATACTGGTCAATACTGTAACAGCAATCAGCAAAGGCGCATCATCACCATAAGGTAACAAGGCTTCTTTGGCCGCTTTCATCATTCTGCCCCCTCCGCTGGCATGAACATCCACCATCCATACGCCCAGTTCAGCGGCCGCCGCTACCGCTCGTGCCGTGGTATGAGGAATATCGTGAAATTTAAGATCAAGAAAAACATCAAAACCACGCTGATGTAACTCTCGAATAAATACAGTACCGTATAAGGTAAACATTTCTTTACCCACTTTTAGCCGGCAAACCTGTGGATCGATACGATCAACGAAAGCTAACGCGTGATTGATATCAGCATAATCTAACGCCACAATAATGGGAGATGCATTGACGATAGTGTTACTTTCTGTTTTAGCTTTCATTTTTTTAACCTTCTATGAAACAGGATCCTTCACTGGACTTCTTCTACTGCCCATCCAACCCCCTGATTGGCTTAACCGAGGCCCAAGTTCGGCATGAAGGGCAGTGCCAGTAAAGAGAATGCGTGGTGAAGCCGCATTTACGGCAACGATAACGCGGTTTGGTGCGGATTTGTTCACCAACCATATCACGTAGTAACACCAGGCTATCTTTTGCACGGCCTTCTTCCGCATCAGTCAAGTGGTAGTCCATTAATCGATAGAACAGGCGTAAAGTTGGATGCCGTTGTAACTGTCGATTAATATAAAGTTGCACCACATCTCGTCCTTCCTGTTGCTCAATCTGCTCTGCCAACATCAGTTCAGCCGCAACACCGCTATCTTCTTCGACACAAAGTTGCAAAAACTTTGTCCAATTTTCGACTTGATGTAAATGTTGATAACAGTATTGCAACATAGGCAAGGCTTCGCTAACCACTTCTTTATCCTGTTTCAGTACCCGTTCCAGCGAAGCGATTGCTTTGATAAATTCAGCCTTAGCAATATAAACCTGCCCCAGCATAATCGATACCCTAGCGCACTGTTTATCTGCCGCCGCTGCTTTTTTTAACAAACTTTTGGCTTTGTCCAGATCAGCACTCTCCATCGCCTGTAACGCCAGTTCACAGTAAAAATGAGCGATTTCTAAGCGTTGCTCTTCTTTACCGAGTTTGATCAATTTTTCCTCCACGGCAATCGCTTTTACCCAATCACTGGTAGCCTGATAAAGCACCAATAACTGTTGCAACGCAGCAATACAGAAGTCTTGCTCATTAACCAAACGGGTCAACATATCTTCAGCACGATCGTAAAGACCAGCAGCCATATAATCGCGCCCCAGTTGTTGAATGGCTAACAACCGTTGTTCAAAAGTTAAGGAGGCGTTTTCCATCAATGCCTGATGGATATGTATCGCACGATCAACTTCCCCGCGCGAACGGAACAGATTTCCTAAGGTGAGATGCGCTTCAACAGTAGAACTATTTTCTTGCAGCATATCAAGAAACAGGTCTACCGCTTTATCTTTTTGATTAGAAAGAAGAAAATTAACCCCGGCAACATATTCACGGGATAAGCGGTTAGCATTTTTTTGTTTGTCCTGCTGAGCACTTCTGCGCCCCATATACCAACCGTAAGCAGCGGCTATAGGCAATAGCAGAAAGAGCAATTCTAACATAGAAATTACTTCCTGCTGGCGATATTTGTAGCAGACGTGGACAGCATCACATCATTTGCCCTTGGTCGCTCTAGCTGTAATTCAAGCCGCTTGATTTTTCGGCGTGCCCGGGCAAGAGAAATACGTACTTGTAGATAAAACAAAGCACATATGATCCACCCCAATGCAAATCCAATCGCAAAAAGAGTCGCCAATAACGTCGATACTCGGTACTCACCTTGAGCTAATAGGTAATTAAAGGTAATCACCTGATCGTTATGTGCTCCTAAGGTCATAGAAACCACTAAGATCACCAGTACTAACAAAAAAATTAGCAAATATTTCACATTTTACTCCGTAGGGTGAATCAATATCATTGTTATGCCAAAAATACGACATGCAAGATGACACCACAAGCTTATTATCGTGATTGTGCTGCCATTAGCAGCCAGAAAACCATACAATGAGCAACGGGTAGCGCTTAACCGGTGCCTTTGCAAGTAAAATACGCCAAAACATTTTCCCTCAGAGTCCTGTATTGATATGAAACTAAAACGTGTAGCAGAAACTAAATTACCTACTCCCTGGGGAGATTTTTTGCTGGTTTGTTTTGAAGAATTAACCAGCGGTCATGAACACCTCGCGTTGATCTTTGGCGATATTTCAGGCGAGCCCGCCGTTCTTTCCCGGATCCATTCAGAATGTCTGACCGGAGACGCATTATTCAGTCTACGTTGCGATTGTGGTTTTCAGCTCCACGCCGCAATGCAGCAAATTGCTGAAGAGGGTCGTGGTATCCTTATTTACCATCGTCAGGAGGGGCGTAATATTGGCTTATTGAATAAAATCCGTGCTTATGCCCTACAGGATCAAGGAGCAGACACTGTCGAAGCGAATCATCAGTTGGGGTTTAAAAGTGACGAAAGAGACTTTACGCTATGTGCGGACATCTATCAGCTACTCGGCGTCAAAGCAGTACGGCTGCTGACTAACAACCCGGAGAAAGTCAAAACATTGACACAATATGGGCTAGATGTCGTCAAACGTGTGCCACTCATCGTCGGTGAAAATTCGAAAAATAAAAAATATCTTGCGATTAAAGAGGCTAAAATGGGACACATATTCAACAATAAGTGACGCTGTCACTTATTTGGCAACCGGTTTATGACAACCCATTGTGTGAGTTTACTCGTTCATCATTTCGCGCTATGGAACAGCGCAATTCGCCTCCTGCTCAACCAGGCTAGCTACCCTCCTTGGCGGACTATCCCAGGTTTGACCGATTTAGCTCATCTCGATTTTTTAGCTATACCAACCCCTCGTTTACAACATATTGCGAATAACGTAATGCAAAATACCACCATGCTGGAAGTACATCAGCTCGTTACTGGTATCGATACGACATAGCGTTTCAATGATTTGCTGTTCACCTCTAGTATTAATGAGAGTGACAAGAATTTTCTGCCCTGTAGTCAAACCCTCTAATCCACTAATATTGATAGATTCATTACCCGTTAATCCCAAGGATTTACGATTCACTCCGGACATAAATTCCAACGGAAGAATACCCATACCAATAAGATTCGAACGATGAATACGTTCAAAAGATTCGGCAATCACCACCCGTACACCAAGTAAACGTGGCCCTTTAGCCGCCCAGTCACGACTAGAACCAGAACCATACTCTTTACCCGCAATCACCACTAAAGGAATCTTTTCCTTCTGGTAACGCATCGCAGCATCGTAAATCGCCATTTTCTCCTGTGAAGGTATATGACGAGTGATCCCCCCTCAACGCCTAGTACCATTTCATTACGGATACGAATGTTAGCAAAGGTACCACGCATCATCACTTCATGATTACCACGCCGGGATCCATAGGAGTTAAAATCATTAATTGCGACACCCTGTTCGAGCAAATAATGTCCTGCCGGGCTATCTGGTTTAATATTCCCTGCCGGAGAAATATGATCAGTGGTGACTGAATCCGCCAAAATAGCCAAAATACGGGCTTGCTTGATATCTTCGATCCGCTCTGGTTTACGCGACATCCCACTAAAAAAAGGAGGATGACGGATATAAGTCGAGTCTGGTTTCCAATGATAGGTTGGCGAATTTTCTACCGAAATGGCCTGCCAGCTATCATCACCGTCAAAAACTTCAGCATACTCTTTGCGGAACATCGCTGTTTTTACCTCTTCAAGCGCTGTTGCAATTTCCAGTGTACTTGGCCAAATGTCTTTCAGATAAACCGGAACACCCTGCTGATCTTGACCCAAGGGATCATCCGTCAGATTTATTTTCATATTCCCTGCCAGGGCATAAGCCACCACCAATGGCGGCGAAGCTAACCAGTTGGTTTTGATTAATGGATGAATACGACCTTCAAAATTACGATTACCAGATAGCACCGCCCCCACGGTGAGGTCCCCTGCTTTAATCGCATCTTCTACGGGTTCAAGTAATGATCCCGAATTACCGATACAGGTCGTACAACCATAGCCCACTAGATTAAAACCCAATTGATCCAGTGGATCGCTCAAAGCTGCCGCATTAAGATAATCAGTCACTACCTTGGATCCGGGGGCTAACGAGGTTTTTACCCACGGCTGAGTTTTTAGTCCTTTTTCCACCGCTTTCTTAGCTAATAACCCCGCGGCCATCATGACACTGGGATTAGAGGTATTGGTACAAGAGGTAATAGCGGCAATCACCACTGCCCCATCAGATAAGTTATGTGTTTTACCCTCCAACGTGATCGACATCGGCATAAGGTTATCTTTTTTATTGCTCTGTTTCTTACTGATAACTTCTGCTTCGTTAAAAGCGCTAAAAGCCTGCGGCACCTGAGATAATACTACCCTATCCTGTGGTCGCTTCGGACCCGCCAGACTAGAAACAACAGTGGTCATATCCAATGCTAATTTGCTGGTAAACATCGGTTCGTCACCAGGATAACGCCACATGCCTTGCGCTTTGGTGTAAGCCTCTACCAAAGCAATTTGCTGATCACTGCGCCCACTTAGGCGCATATAATTCAAGGTCACTTCATCCACAGGGAAGAAACCACAGGTAGCACCAAATTCAGGAGACATATTCGCGATAGTCGCTCGGTCGGCTAAGGGTAGATCTACCAGTCCATCACCATAAAATTCAACGAACTTACCCATTACGCCATGTCTTCGTAACATTTGCGTGACCGTCAATACCAGGTCAGTTGCCGTGATCCCTTCACCCAATTTCCCCGTCAGCTTAAAACCCACAACATCAGGGATCAACATCGAAACTGGCTGACCCAGCATGGCCGCTTCCGCTTCGATACCGCCGACCCCCCAACCGAGGATCCCCAACCCATTAATCATCGTAGTATGAGAATCTGTTCCAACCAGAGTATCGGGATAAGCAACAAATTTATTTCCCTGTTGCTCATGCCATACCGTTTGTCCCAAATATTCAAGATTCACCTGATGACAGATGCCAGTTCCCGGTGGCACCACTTGAAAACGATTGAATGCCTGTTGACCCCAGCGCAAAAACGCATAACGTTCGTGATTACGCGTCATCTCCAGCTGAACATTTTTGCCAAAGGCCTGTTGATCACCAAAATTATCCACAGTAACGGAATGGTCAATTACCAAATCGACGGGAGAAAGTGGATTCACTTTCTTTACATCTCCTCCCAAACGTTGCACCGCTTCACGCATAGCCGCAAGATCAACAATCGCCGGAACACCAGTAAAATCCTGCATTAAAACACGGGCTGGGCGATAGGCGATCTCCCAATCTGCATGACCGTTTGCTAACCAATCAACCATTGCTTTTAAGTCATTTTCCCGTACGCTATCATCATCAATATGCCGTAACAGATTTTCTAACAACACTTTCATTGATTTTGGCAGTCGATCGATATTCCCTAGGAAGGATGCCATTTTGGGTAAACTGTAATAATGATACTCATTTTGTACCACCAGCTTTGCTAAACTCTTTGTTTGTATATTCAATGACATAACCCCTCCCACCATTTTCTAAAGCAGGTATTTTGTTAAATACACGCCTGGATAGTCATTTTACCCTAGATAATAACCAGTAAGATTATATTGGTTTTATTGAATATAACACAACTATTAGGTTTAGAAAGAAGTCTATTGAATCACAGAGTCAATTGATAAATCAGAAATTTTCTTTTAGCACTTTTTGAATAAAAGCCAAACAGAAAAAATTTCTATTTGGCTTTTATTTAATAGTATAGTGAAGACATCAACGATAGCTGATAATTATGCTATCCCTGTACCGGTACTATTTTATCACTGTAGGCAATATGAGAAATTTGCTTGTCCAGATAAATATGAGTAGCAGATTCAGCACAGGGAAATGCCGCTGCTACTTCTGTTAAAGCCAGTATCGATGTCACTCCTGATAGAACCAGTGAATAAAATTAGGTAATCCCCCGGCTTTGCCGGGGGACTCCGTAAGGTTTGACCGTGTGGTGCGGTCACCCGAATCTTCTATCTCGACCAAGAGATAGGAAATTCAAATGAAAGATTACCAGAGTCTTAGCCATACGAAATGGGATTGTAAGTATCACATTGTTTTTATCCCGAAAGGCCGTAAAAAAACAATATTTGGTGAAATTAGAAAGCATCTCGGTGAGATGTTTCACGAGTTAGCAAGTCAGAAGGAATGCAAAATTATTGAAGGACATTTGATGATTGATCATATCCATATTTGCATAAGTATTCCGCCGAAATATTCAGTGTCATATGTAATGGGTTATCTAAAAGGAAAAAGTGCAATCTCAATCGTACGACGGTTTATGGGTAAAGTCCGGAATTATAGTGGTGAGAATTTTTGGGCTAGAGGTTACTTTGTATCTACAGTGGGTTTGAACGAAGAGCTGATACGAGCTTACATTCGATACCAAGAAAAACAAGACAATCATTATGAACAATTGAAGCTTAGGATGTAATGACCGCCTTCAGGCGGTTCAAGGTTTGTTGGCCTCTTCTAGGGGCTAATAATTAAAGCCCCCGGCTTTGCCGGGGATATTTACTCTTTTTTATTTTTATTGAATAAACTATTTATTGAACCGATTTCAATCGTATTTTTTCCCTTTTTAAAAATACTAAGAGCCCCATTATATAATATTTGCAATGGAGACGTGAACGATGTGTCAAAAATATAGGCTGCCACCCGCCCTGCATTATAAATATCAACGTTGTTGAATACATTCCCTGCTGGTTGCACTGTCTCAGTGCTTACAGCATTTGCAGTTTCAATGTTATTTACGTTTGCATTATTAATCATGTTATATCCTTGTCCTTGTATATATTTCATGTGTACATTCTTAAATGTTATATTATATCCTAGTATAAATTTCTATTTATACTGTACAACTGGATAGAATCCACTAAATAGTAGATGAGATCTCAATAAAATACAAATTATAAAACTTAAGATAGTGAATATTAATTTAAAGAATAATAACAACTTAAACATGTTAATTAATTTATAATTAATTATTCATCAAACCGCCAGCCTTAAATAAACCAGATTTAGCTATCTGTGATTAAACAAAGTGGCACAAGTTTCTGCCACTTTGTTTTTTTACCACCGAGCTAATCGAAACTTAGGATTTAACTCGTTCATCGATCCAAGCGGAAAGCAAACGGTAAGAAACCGCTAGAACCACTGGCCCAATGAATAAACCAATCATGCCCAACGACAATAAACCACCAATAACACCGAAAAGAATCAATATCATCGGCAAATCGGCGCCTTTACGAATTAACGCTGGACGCAAAACGGCATCAAAAGTACCAAGGATGCAACTCCATACCAGTAACAGACTTCCCCAAATGGGATCACCACTCCAATAAAGCCAAATAATCGCTGGGATAAGCACCAATAAAGGCCCTAGCTGAGCAACGCAGAGAATAAACATCAGAACGGTAAGTAAAGTCACGTAAGGGATACCCGCAATCGCTAAAGCAATACCGCCTAAAATAGCCTGGATTAATGCGGTTACTACCACCCCAAGTGCTACTGCCCGAATGGCCTGTGCAGCTAAAACAACCGTAGAATCTCCCTTTTTATCTGCCAGTCGCACAGCAAAACGGCGGATACCTTGAGCAACCCGTTCACCATGAAAGTAAAACAGAATACTAAACAACACCATAAGTGTCAGATGAACGACAAAACGTCCAAGATGAGCCGCTTGAGCGACAAACCAGGTCGCCGTTTCCCCTACATAAGGTCGTAACTTTGCCAATATCTCATTACCCCCACCAGCAATTAAGCTATGCCAACTATTGTAAACTTTGCCTCCTACCAGAGGGACAGCGTTTAACCATTCCATCGCGGGGAAATGCATATTAGCAGGACTACTCGCCCAAGCGATCAAGGGCGCACTGTTTGCTAGTAGACTATTGACCAATAAAGCAATCGGGATGACAAAGAACAAAATCAATAATAACGTCATGATAATGACAGCCAAAGAACGCCGTCCCCAGAGTAAAATCTGTAGTTTGATTAATAACGGCCAAGTGGCAATCACCACCATAACCGCCCAAGCCAGATCCATAATGAAAGGCTGTATCACCCAAAAACTGGTGATCATCATTATCAGGATAAATAGCATGCAAAACATCAGTTTCGGTAAGTCATGGCGTCCTTGTTGTAAATCATTCATCAGTGGCTCTCTTAGTCATTGTGACAAACAACGTGTTAGACTTCTTGCAAAACCTACAATAGGCGAAAAAACGCAGTTTCGAACAAGCCATACCCAATGAATTTCGAGTTACGGCCAGGCGGCAATCAATCGAATCCTAGGAGTGTACAAGTAGTACATGACTGGGATGAGTGCGAGCAGCCAACGCCGCCGTAACTTGAAAGGCGAAGGGTATATAAGAAGTCCATTACAAAAGTAATTATACCAGCACAGCATCATAATCAGAGTGTATTTGCTCGCTTTTTAACAAACGAATCTGCTAGTACACAGCCACCAAATTTTAAAAGATTAACCTCCCCTTTGAGCGGTCGTATCCCGAAAAATGAAAAAGAAGTCACCGAAACTCACAACCCTTATTAATAAATATGTAGATAAGCAGGCAAAAGGTTCCCTCGGCAAGGGTTTTCGGTTAAAATTAGCACAGAAATAGGTGTTTTTAATAAATGTTTTAAATTCAATCTTCAAATTGCCGTCTCGTTCAAGGTTAAAAAGGAATCTTTGCCATTACCCCTATAAAACAAATGGTTGCAGTGATAGTAATTATCACTACTATGGCGGATAAACTTGATGCTATTAAGAACCTGTTCCAAATTTTCTTGAGCGACGCCCAGACGAGGAAAAGACGTGCGAAAAAGCGCAGTTTACTCTCGTATGCAACGAAAGGGAGTCAGTGAGCATGTTGAGCGCGTTTTTGACGAATGACTTAACCAAAACACGGCGAGCACAAGAGATTTTGAACAGGTTCTAAGACGAAAGAGAGAATAAGGTAGGTTCATATGCAACAAAATGCTGTTGGGACATTCTCACTTGATGATAATGATTGGTCAGGCATCGTTATCACCAAAAGCGCTGCCACGCAAATTATAAAACTCATGCAACAAAACCCGCAGGCCAAGGGGCTAAAACTGAGCGTAAAACCGTCTGGCTGTGCGGGTTTTACTTATGTTCTGGACATCGCTGAATCACCAGCTAGCGATGACCTACTATTTGAACACCAGAAAGCAAAACTCTATGTTCCTTCAAAATCGATGCCCTTTGTTGATGGTACTAAAGTGGATTACGTCCGTGAAGGACTGAATCAGATCTTTAAATTTGATAACCCTAAGGCTCAACATTCCTGCGGATGTGGTGAGAGCTTTGGCGTTTGAGCGATATAAATGACACGAAGCAATGTTAAAACTCCCGAGGACACGTCAGCCTGGGTCAACGATGGACATTATAAAGAAGGATTTTTTACCCAATTAGCGACCGATCAATTGGCTAAAGGACTTAGTGAAGACGTGATCCGTGCTATTTCGGCCAAACGTAACGAACCCGAATGGATGTTAGCATTTCGGCTAGATGCCTATCGCGGATGGTTGGAGATGGAAGAACCACACTGGTTAAAAGCGCACTACAAAAACCTCGACTATCAAGATTACAGCTATTACTCCGCACCCTCTTGTGGTCATTGTGATGATGACTGCGATTCAAAGGACGGAGTGGAACAAGCACCTGCTGGCAGCACAGCAACAAATCTCCATCTCACCGCTGAAGTTGAAGCGGCTTTTGCCCAGCTCGGTGTACCCGTGCGTGAAGGGGTTGAGGTCGCCGTCGATGCCATCTTCGACTCCGTTTCTGTTGCCACCACCTACCGTGAACAGTTAGCCACACAGGGTATTATTTTTTGTTCCCTCGGTGAAGCCATCCAGGAATATCCTGATCTGGTACAAAAATATCTCGGCTCAGTCGTACCCGCAAAGGATAATTTTTTTGCTGCTCTTAACGCGGCAGTGGCTTCAGACGGCACCTTTGTCTACGTGCCCAAAGGCGTGCGCTGTCCGATGGAACTGTCGACCTATTTCCGTATCAATGCAGCTAAAACCGGTCAATTTGAACGTACTATCCTTATCGCTGATGAAAATAGCTACGTCAGTTACATTGAAGGCTGCTCGGCACCTGCACGCGATACCTATCAGCTACATGCCGCTGTGGTAGAAGTGATCCTGCATAAAAACGCCGAGGTAAAATATTCTACGGTACAGAACTGGTTTGCCGGTTCAGGCACTACCGGCGGTATTCTCAACTTCGTCACCAAACGTGCATTATGTCAAGGCACGGGATCAAAAATGTCGTGGACTCAATCAGAAACGGGGTCGGCGATTACCTGGAAATATCCCAGTGTGATCCTGCAGGGGGATCATTCCATCGGCGAATTTTTCTCAGTAGCACTCACCAATGGCAAACAACAGGCTGACACCGGCACCAAGATGATCCACATTGGAAAAAATACTAAATCAACCATTATTTCCAAGGGGATCTCAGCCGGGAACAGCCAGAATACTTACCGTGGGTTAGTGAAAATTCTGCCTGGCGCGGATAACGCACGGAATTTTACCCAATGCGACTCCATGCTAATTGGCAGCCATTCAGCTGCTCATACCTTTCCCTATGTTGAAGTAAAAAATCATTCAGCCCAATTGGAACATGAAGCAACCACCTCAAAAATTGGTGATGACCAACTGTTTTATTGTCGTCAACGTGGTATTAGTGGAGAAGACGCCATCTCGATGATTGTCAATGGATTCTGCAAAGATGTGTTCTCAGAATTACCGCTGGAGTTTGCTGTAGAAGCACAGAAATTGTTAGCCATTAGCCTAGAGCACAGCGTTGGTTAACCCCCTTACTTTCAGGAATCTATTCGCTCGCGTCCAGTGTACAAAGGAAACAGCATGTTAAGCATTAAGCAGTTAGCAGTCAGCGTTGAAGGCAAAACTATCCTCAAAGGGCTTGATCTTGAAGTAAAACCTGGAGAGGTACACGCCATTATGGGCCCTAATGGCTCAGGGAAAAGTACCCTCTCAGCCGTATTAGCCGGAAGGGAAGAATACCAGGTCACTCAGGGCGAAGTATTATTTAAAAATAAAAATTTACTGGACTTAGAGCCAGAGGAAAGAGCCGGTGAAGGTGTCTTCCTTGCTTCCCAGTATCCGGTTGAAATCCCTGGGGTTAGCAACCTTTTTTTCTTGCAGACCGCTGTTAACGCCATCCGTAAATACCGGCAACAGCCCGCGTTGGATCGTTTTGATTTTGCCGATTTTATTGAAAAAAAAATTGATTTATTAAAGATGCCAAAAGATTTGCTGACCCGCTCAGTCAATGTCGGCTTCTCGGGTGGCGAAAAGAAACGTAACGATATTTTACAGATGGCAGCATTAGAACCTACCCTATGTATTTTGGATGAAACTGATTCCGGCCTGGATATCGATGCGTTAAAAACTGTCGCTAACGGCGTCGATTCACTGCGTGATGATAAGCGGGCTTTTATTATCGTCACTCACTATCAGCGCATTTTGAATTATCTGAAACCAGATTTTGTGCATGTTCTGTATCAAGGGAAAATCATCGAAACCGGTGATTTTACGCTAGCGAAAAAATTGGAGGAGCAAGGCTATGACTGGCTTACTACCCGACAGTGATCTGCTAGCGCAGTTTGGTCAATTATTTCAGCAACGGACTGGCTCACCTGACACGCAAGCTCATTGGCAACAATTTCACTGGAAACAAATAGTGCAATTGGGTTTTCCAAATTATAAACATGAAGACTGGAAGTACACACCGCTCGATCGGCTATTACAGCATAGGTTCAATTATGCACAAACATTAGCCATCAGTAAGCAACAATGTGATAATCTGGCATTAACGCTAGATGCCCATCGGTTGGTATTTGTCGATGGCCGATTTGTCGCATCTCTCAGCGATACCGCTTACGAACCCTACCAGGTTAGTACTTTGACAGAACAAGAAAACATACCGGTAGCAGTGCGTGCAGAGGTATTTTTGCATCTCACGGAAAGCTTAGCACAAGAAAGTTTACTTATTCGTTTAGCCGCAGGGAAAAAAAGTGATAAGCCGTTATATCTGCTGCATATCAGTTCTGGTCAAGCAGACGATCAAAACAAAAACGCGATCAACAGTAGCTATTATCGCCATCATCTGCTGATCGAAGCGAATGCAAAAGCACAGGTAATCGAACATTTTGTCAGTCTAAATAATCGGGCACACTTTACCGGTGCACGCCTGACAATGGCTTTGGGCGATAATGCGCAGTTAACGCATTGTAAATTGGCGTTTGAAAACCAGCACAGTTATCACTTTTCTCATAACGATTTGATACTTGGGCATCATGCCTACGCATATAGCGACAGCTTTCTACTCGGTGCCGGTTTGACTAGGCACCATACCAGTGCCCAACTCAATGGTGAGGGAGGCCACATCTCAATCAACAGCCTATTATTACCGCTCAGCGGAGAAATATGTGATAGCCGCACTTATCTGGAGCATAATAAAGGCCACTGCCAAAGCCAACAATTACACAAAACGATAGTCCATGATCAGGGTAAGGCAGTATTTAATGGTACTTTAAAAGTAGCGCCGCATGCCGTGAAAACGGATGGGAAAATGACCAATAACAACTTACTCCTCAGCAAACAAGCCGAAGTGGACACAAAACCACAGTTAGAAATTTATGCAGACGATGTAAAATGTAGCCACGGTGCAACAGTGGGATACATCGATGCTGAACAGGTATCTTATCTACAGTCTCGCGGTATCAGCCAAACCGAAGCCAAACAGATGATCATTTTTGCTTTCGCTGCCGAACTCACGGAACCGCTGAAGAATAAGGTCATTCGTCAGCAAGTAATAACCCGTATCACTGAACGCTTAAAACGGATGGGCAGATGACCAATAACAACTTACTCTTCAACAAACAGGCCGAAGTGGACAACAAGCCGCAAACAAAAAATTTTTCTGTGGAACAAATCCGGGCTGATTTTCCACTACTCAGTAGACAGGTCAACAACACACCACTCATTTACCTGGACAGTGCGGCCAGTGCGCAAAAACCGCAAACGGTGATTGACAGCGAAATGAATTTTTATCGCCAGGATTACGCAGCAGTACATCGTGGCATCCATACCCTGAGTGAGAAGGCAACAGAGGCGATGGAAAACGTGCGTCGCCAGGTTGCGGGTTTCATTAATGCAGAGACAGAACAAGAGATTGTCTTCGTTAAAGGTACCACCGAAGGCATCAATTTGGTAGCCAACAGCTACGGGCGCCACTTTCTCAATGCCGGTGACAGCATTATCATCACCGAGATGGAACACCATGCCAATATCGTTCCTTGGCAGATGCTAGCCAAGGAGAGTGGCCTTATCATCAAAGTATGGCATTTAACGACCTCTGGGGAATTAGATCTGAGTGATCTATCCAAATTGATTGATAACCGTACCCGTTTACTGGCGATCACCCATGTCTCTAACGTGCTGGGCACGATAAACCCGATACGTGACATTGTCACGCAAGCAAAAGCGCTCGCAAAAGAGCTGATAGTATTGGTTGACGGTGCGCAAGCGGTCATGCATCAGCCAGTCGATGTGCAGGCGTTGGGTTGTGACTTTTATGTCTTTTCCGGTCATAAATTATATGGACCAACGGGTATCGGTATTCTGTATGGCAAAAATAAATTATTACAGATGATGCCACCTTGGGAAGGCGGAGGGTCGATGATCAAAACCGTCAGCCTGACAGAAGAAACCACCTTTGCTGATGCCCCGGGGCGCTTTGAAGCCGGTTCGCCCAACACCGCCGCTATTATCGGCCTGGGAGCCGCTATCAACTATATTCACCAGCTGGGATTGACCCGGATCCAACATTATGAACAGTCACTGATGGCTTATGCATTAAAAAAGTTAAAGCTGGTGCCAAGCTTAAAAATTTATGGCTCAGAAAAAAATCGTTCCGGAGTCATCGCTTTTAACCTGGGGCAGCACCATTCCTATGACGTTGGCATTCTTCTTGATCGGTATGGCATTGCTATCCGTACAGGTCAGCACTGTGCCATGCCTCTAATGGAATTTTATCACGTATCCACTATGTGTCGTGTTTCTCTGGCGCTGTATAATACCCGTGAAGAAATTGATCAACTGGTCACTGCATTACAAAGTATTGAGTGCCTTTTAAATTAGCCTCCATAATGTAATTAATCGGCTTTAATTTTACCTATCCAGGGAAAAACTATGGCAACGTTGCCAAATAAACAAAAATTACTTGCTAATTTCGACCGCTGCCTTAATTGGGAAGAAAAGTATCGGTATATCATTGAATTAGGGATGCAATTACCCACATTAACCAAAGAGCAACGGCAACCAAAAAATCTGATTGCCGGTTGTCAAAGTCAGGTATGGATCAGCATTACATCAACGGAAGAGGGTCAAGTGTTATTTGCTGGAGACAGTGATGCCGCGATCGTTAAGGGGTTGGTAGCCATGGTGTTTATTCTTTATCAGAATTTGCTGTCACAACAAACAATCGAGCTGGATGTGGATGTATGGCCTTTTTTTGATGATTTGGCACTAAGTCAACATTTAACGTCCTCTCGTTCTCAAGGGCTGAAAGCTATGGTATGCGCTATCCATACCGCAGTAGCTCACCTGCCCGGCAAACAATAGACTTCTTGCATAACCTACCCCTCCATCACAAACGCTGCTGTTCCTACTGTGGATGGTAGTGATAATGTTGTGAGTACTGCTCCCCATTTTGCTCCCAATATTGCTGCTGCTGCTACTCCTGCTCCTGTTACTACTCCTACACATACTAGCGTCACAGCTACTATCCCACCCGCTCCTAATGCTGCTCCTATTCCTACAGCTACCAAAGCGGATACTAAATACGCAATGCCTTTCCCTACATTATATGCTGTTGTCCTGCTCTGAGCAGCCGCACAATTGCTTACGGAAGAGAAGTTTAGGGTAAAGACGCTTTTAAAACCATCTCTAACACCCTCTCTAACACCCTCTACAACCACCAATGTAACTTCCTTAATAGATGCCCAACTCATACTTTTACCTCATATAAAAAGTTTTTATTCTGTTTATTATTTAATTAACGACTACTTAGAACCCATTTACGCTCGTTTTTGACGAAGTAATAGATTTCGAATAGGTTCTTAAAAACTTGCACTATTCCTAGGGACATACTAGCGTAAAGTAGTAGTAGTCCTATAATTATATATTGCATGCTTATATCATAATTACGCAACTAATTATTGCTAATTAAATCAAAATTGATGCGGGACTGAATATGAAATGTACATTAGCATTAATAACGCTGTTACTTTCCACTTCTTTAGTCTTTAGTCTTTGTGCCAATGCAGCTGAATATTTTTTGCCTGCCAATAAGGGGCGTCTGATAGGAGAGAACAAAACGGTTATCGTAGCCAATGATGGGCGCCCGCTGGAAGCCATCGCCGCAAAATATCAAATCGGCTTATTGGCGATGTTAGAAGCCAATCCCAATACCGATCCCTACTTACCTGAGCCCAAATCGCAATTAATTATTCCTAGCCAGATGCTACTACCGGATACGCCACATCAAGGCATTATTATTAATCTTGCTGAATTACGTCTTTATTATTATCCGCCCGACGAGAAAAAAGTGATGGTTTACCCTATTGGCATTGGCCAGAGGGGACGCAGCACACCCATAATGATCACTTCAGTTAGCCAAAAAATTCCCAACCCTACCTGGACACCTACAGCAAATATTCGTAAGCGTTATTTAGCAGAAGGGAAAACATTGCCCGCGGTGGTACCCGCCGGGGCAAAAAATCCAATGGGGCTGTTTGCTTTGCGGCTCGCCGACGGGCGGGGGAATATTTGATTCATGGCACCAATGCTAATTTTGGTATTGGTCTGCGTGTTAGCTCCGGTTGTATTCGTTTACGTCCAAATGATATCGAAGCCTTGTTTCACACTGTGTCAGAAGGAACTCGTGTGCAGATCATTAATCAACCCATCAAATTTTCGATTGAACCTGATAGTAAGCGTTATATAGAAGTGCACCAACCCTTATCTCTGGTTGACAGCGATGACCCACAGACGATGCCAATCACCCTTAGCCACTCAGTACAACTGTTTATTTCTGATCAACAAACGGATAGGAAAATAGCTGATAAAGAGATTGCCCGCCGTTCTGGTATGCCCGTGGTAGTTAACAGAACAGAATAGACCTCTTTCCAAACCTACTGCGTGGCATGAAATTCTGCGTTACGCGGTGCTCCCAATCCTCATGTATTATGTACATTCCGGTTGCTGCGCTACGGGCGCCTTGACTTCATGCCACTCGTTACGGTTTAGAAAGAGGTCTAATAAAAAAATGGTGCACTCTACTCCGTGCACCATTTTGTTGAGGTAACATTATTATTACTTTCTGTAGGAATGAGCTTTGTTACTCAGACGTTGGTTAGCACGTGTGGCATTGTCTTTCGCTGCCTGAACATCAGAACGCATTGCGCTCACTTCATTGCTCAATTGATCTACCTTAGCATTGATGGTTTGAACATCAGAAGAGAGTCGCTCGATATGAGAACGATTCGAACAACCTGCCAACAGAACAGAAGACAATATTACCGTGCCTAGAATCAGTTTAGTAGCATTCATTATTAACACCCTCAAATTGAGTTAATTTTTGTCTAGCACTGTAAGTATTGCACAAAGTTTTTTTTATCGAGAAATTTTTTCATCTTCTTCTAAACGATGAACCGAAGAAGTGTTGGTAGTACCACTTTTTACCAATGCACCGGATACCATGATCACGACATCCTCTTGCTTAGCAAGACCACTGTCCAAAGCAGCTTGTTTGCCAATACGATAAAAATCGTCAGTAGAAGCAATTTCACCTACATATTGTGGAATAACACCTTTAGTCAATATCAAGTGACGAGCGGTCACTTTATCTGTCGTCAGTGCCAAAATTAACGCTTTCGGGAAATATTTACGCACCGATTTAGCCGATTTGCCCCCTTTAGTCGCAACCACAATCAGCGGTGCAGACAAATTTTCGGCCATTTCAACCGCACCACGGCAAACTGCCTCAGTAATACTCACCTTACGTTTATCGTCTAAAAATGACTCAATACGGCTTTTCATAACGCGATCAGTGCGCTCACAGATGGTCGCCATAATAGCAACTGATTCCAGCGGATAATTTCCCTTGGCACTTTCACCCGATAACATTACCGCATCAGTACCATCCAAAATGGCATTTGCCACATCACCCGCTTCCGCACGGGTAGGCCGCGGATTTTTTATCATCGAATCAAGCATCTGAGTCGCCGTGATCACCACTTTACGCGCACGATTACATTTTTTAATCATCATTTTTTGCGCAAAGATGACTTCTTCGGGCGGGATCTCAACACCCAAGTCACCACGAGCGACCATGATACCATCTGATGCTGCCAGGATTTCATCAAAATTATTCAGACCTTCCTGATTCTCAATTTTTGAGATAATTTGGATATGTGCACCACCATGCGCTTGTAAATGCTCACGTATTTCTCGTACATCAGACCCTTTGCGGATGAAAGAAGCAGCAATAAAATCAACTCCCTGTTCACAACCAAACTGCAGATCACATCCATCTTTTTTCGATAAAGCCGGTAGCTTAATCATTACACCCGGTAAGTTAATACCTTTGTTTTCACCCAAATAGCCGTTATTTTTTACTTGACACCGGACGGACTTATCTCTTATTTCAATCACTTCCATCCTGATCAAACCATCATCAACCAGTACTGTATTACCCACTTTTAGATCGGCTGTGAATCCCTCATAGGTGACAGCAACCGTCTGCGCATTGCCTACCACATTTTTATCAGTGGTAAAAGTAAAACATTGCCCTGTGACCAAAGGCACATCTTGCCCTCCCTCCAGTTTCATCGTGCGGATTTCAGGGCCTTTGGTATCAAGTAAAATAGCTACCTTTTTGCCGGTTTTTTCTAGCACCTTACGAAGATTGTTGATACGTTCACCATGTTCCTTATGATCACCGTGAGAAAAATTCAAACGCATCACGTCCATACCGGCATCCAGTAGTTTAGTCAGCATTGCTTCAGATTCAGTTTTAGGCCCGATAGTACAAACAATTTTAGTTTTTTTCATGACGGATTTTCTACAAGTTGCGATAAATAGGAGGTCAACCGATCCGCTAATTTTATTTACGCTAACGGAAAAGAATCCAGGCGATACCCGATAATGCAGATCATGCTAAGAATAGGTGATAGTCGGAGAAATTGAGTAGAAAATTTTAGCATTAAGCTAAAATTACAACGAGCCGGCCCACATAAACGGGCAAACTCTTGGTGCGTCCGAGTGGACTCGAACCACCGACCCCCACCATGTCAAGGTGGTGCTCTAACCAACTGAGCTACGGACGCACTGGACACTGCCCCGCCATCAATACGGTCAGCGGGGACGAATACTAACGAGCTGGTTCTCTGTTGGCAAGAGAAAATAGGCAACTTCACGGGAAAACCTATCCAATTGATGAACTTTCACTCATCCTGTTGTTTTGTTAATAGGTTTCCTGCGAAACCGTAGCGCAAGAAATCTAATGAGCCGCACGTTGTAAAATAAACGCTGCGGGTTGTTTTTGCAGCCAACAGATACGCCAGAATATCATGATCGCAGCAAAGGTTAATCCGATCACAAAACCAATCCAAAAACCGCGAGGCCCCATCGCCGGTAGCCAATAATCAGTCAGTCCTAACAGATAACCACTGGGTAAACCCAATAACCAATAGGCGACAAAAGTGATAAAAAATATCGACCGTGTGTCTTTATAACCTCGCAGTACACCACATCCAATGACTTGTACTGCATCGGACATCTGATAAACGGCGGCTAATAGCATAAGATGGGATGCCATAGTCACCACTGCGGGATCCTTGTTATAAAGTAGAGCAATCTGTTCGCGGAAAACAACGGTAAACAATGCCGTTAATGAGGCGAAGACTAAACCAACAACAATACTGGTATAGGCCGCCACCTTCGCCTGAGCTACCTTCCCTTCACCCAATCTATGGCCAACACGAATGGTCGCGGCAACACTCAGCGACATGGGTAACATAAACATTAAGGAACTAAAGTTGAGCGCAATCTGATGACCCGCCACCGCCACCACGCCCAAGGGTGAAACCAACAAAGCGACCACAGCAAATAAGGTCACTTCAAAAAATAGGGCAAGTGCAATCGGTAAACCAAGGTTGCTTAGGCGCTTTATCACCTGCCAGTCAGGAAGAATGCACCCTTTATCTGATTTAATATCCCGTTGAGAACCTGCTTTTGTGACATACCAGCGTACCATCAAAAACATCAGCCAATACACACTCGCGGTAGCAACGCCGCAACCTACCCCACCTAACGCCGGTATCCCGAATTTGCCATAAATAAAAATGTAGTTGATAGGGATATTCACCAGTAACCCGATGAAACCAATAACCATACCGGGTTTAGTTTTCGATAATCCTTCACACTGATTGCGTAAAACCTGGAAAAACAGATAACCGGGCGCACCCCACATAATGGCATGGATAAAACCTACCGCTTTTGCAGCCAATACAGGATCAATGTTATGCATCTGATAAATGATATAATGACTGTTATACAATATTGCCATAATTAGTACAGAAATTAACAACGCCAACCAAAACCCTTGGCGCACCTGGTGAGCAATCTGATGACGTTGTCCAGAACCGTTCAATTGTGCGATTGTAGGCGTTAGAGCCAACAGCAGGCCATGACCGAAGAAAATCACCGGCAACCAGATGGAAGTTCCTATAGCGACGGCAGACATATCAGTAGCACTGACCGAACCGGCCATAATGGTATCAACCACCCCCATCGCCGTTTGCGAAACCTGAGCAATAATCACCGGGATGGCAAGAGCCATTAAATTTCGTGCTTCAACGCTATATTTTTGCACTTATATACCTACTTTAAATGATCGTGACTAATTACGATCCACTGTTACCAAAAGTCGTTTCTAATACCTTATATCAAGCTTAATCAATCATTTTTATGAATGCCAGCTAAATATTCGTTGATCCTATTTGTACTTTAAGAGAGCATGTTATACGGATATTTGCTCAACCACACCTCTGCAAAATCGTCGCTTGTGACAATCTTCTGCGTTCTATTTTGCACACAACCAACAAGAGGCATTAATTTATGTTTACCGGTATTGTTCAAGGCACTGCACCAGTGGTCGCCATTGACCAGACGATCAATTTTCGTACCCATACCCTAAAATTTCCGCCAGCCATGCTGCCGGGCTTAACACTGGGTGCCTCAGTAGCACACAATGGCTGCTGTCTGTCAGTAACCACTATCAATAAAGACTTGATCAGCTTTGATTTGATAAAAGAAACACTCCTTACTAGCAACCTGGGTGAACTTAACGTCGGTGATAGCGTCAATTTAGAGAGAGCAGCGAGATTTGGTGACGAAATTGGCGGTCATTTGATGTCAGGTCATATCATCTGTACTGCAGAAATTGCCAAAATTTGCACTTCGGAAAACAACCATCAGCTTTGGTTTCGAATTACCGACAAAAAAATAATGAATTACGTGTTGCATAAAGGATTTATTGCCATCGACGGCATCAGTCTGACTGTGGGTGAAGTAGAGCATCATCGTTTTTGCGTTAATCTGATCCCAGAAACCTTAGCCCGGACAACATTAGGGAAAAAACGCTTAGCCGATCGAGTCAACATCGAAATTGATGCACAGACACAAGCCATCGTTGATACAGTGACTCGTATGCAGCCCACCCCCTCGTTTTCATAACGGACATAATAGACCAAGTCGAATGGACACAGACACCCTATGTAGTAGGCTGTATATAGAGTAGAAACGAGACAATGATATATTCATGAATGATTTTATTAGGAAGATCATCTCTATGCCTTTATCTCCGTGGTTAAAGCGTTCACACAATCCTCTATTGCTGTCCAGCCTGCTGCTGTTTTTTTTCCATACTTCCTCGGTGAATACTTCCGAACTCACCGAGCGTAACCTTTTATTTTTTGGCAAAGATGATCGCATCGCCAGAAATGACAGCGATAACTGGCCTTGGCAGGCCATTGGGCAAGTAGAAACCGCCAGCGGTAATCTTTGTACAGCAACACTCATAACACCCAACCTCGCGCTAACTGCGGGTCATTGTCTGCTCATACCACCAGGAAAGAAGGATCTAGCCGTAACTTTACGTTTTGTTGCACAGCAACAAAATTGGCAATATCAAATTCATCAACTAGAAACTTTGGTAGATATCAATTTAGCTAAAAAGCTGCGTGTAGGAGAGAACGGATGGATTGTTCCACCCGCTGCCGCTACCGATGATTTTGCCTTGATTTTGTTGCGTAACACTGTCCCTCTGCCGCTTAAACCCTTACCCTTATGGCAAGGTTCAACATCAGAGCTGACCTTAGCACTGAAACGCGCCCAGCGCAGAATCACACAGGCGGGCTATCCTGCTGATCACCTGGATGCTCTTTATAGCCACCAAAATTGTTTAGTGACCGGTTGGGCACAGCAAGGTGTACTCTCTCATCAATGTGATACCCTACCAGGGGATAGCGGTTCACCGTTATTACTAAAAAATGGCGATAATTGGTCATTGATAGCCATTCAAAGTTCTGCGCCAACGGCTAAAGAGCGCGACTTAGCAGATAATCATGCCTTAGCAGTGACCGCTATACGAGATAAATTGCAGGCACTTAGAGCCTATTCGAAATCGTCGTGAGTGAAATGGATATACTGGATTCATTGGAGTTGGCATAAATGGCGTCATTGGATTTGGATTTTGCCACCATGGATTCATTGGTTTTGGCATCGATGGATTCGATGGATCCCGATTCGGCTCTATTCCCACCATAGTAGCCTCAGATGGTGATACTGTTTTTGATCTATTTACTTGTTATGACATATAAAAATCCTCATATGATAATTTATAAAACATTCAAGATAAAAAATTACTGTTCGTATTTAATAGACCTCTTTCCAAACCCTAGCGAGTGATGCGAAGTCAAGGCGCACAGCAACCTTCGTTAACACATAGTACATGAGGATTGCGCGCACCGGGCAACGCAGGATTCGAGTCCCGCAGCAGGTTTGGAAAGAGGTCTAATGAGAGAACCAAGGCTATGAAAAATTATTCCTGGTCAATTTCATTAAGCGGAGCGTACGCAAAAATCTCGCTGCTATTTATACAAAAATAACATTCTCTCTTATCAATAAGAGAATGTTATTTTTCACTACGTTAAATAGATTTTATTTTTTCCATTGCAATTCTATTAATTATCGTTATCAGATGAATATACGAATAAATCGTTATTTTTTTAATATTTAACGTTAATATTGATCCGGCACCTTGATAGCGCAGTGTGAAATGAGGTAATTATTGAAATAGATCAAAAACAGAAAGAGCGATCCCTCGCTCAAAATATAAGATGAAATAATATTCTTTATGATAGCTGTTTCATAATTTGTAAAATACGTTTTTCTGAAACTCGATAAGGCGTCCCTAATTGTTGTGCAAATAAACTCACGCGCAGTTCTTCAATCATCCAACGCACCGCTTTTACCTCTTCATCCTGCTTACGCTCAGGAGATAATTTATTTAGCCATTGTTGCCAGCTTTGAACAACCTGTTGCACCCGCAACATCTGCGCCCGATCACGATAAGGCTCCTCAGCCAGTTTTTCTAAGCGACGTTCGATGGCTTGCAAATAACGTAAGCTATCCGTTATGCGTTGCCAACCGCTATCAGTGACAAAACCACGATAAATTAAACCATCAAGCTGAGCCTTAATATCCGCCATAGCCTGCACCCAGGTAATATCAATCTTCCCTTTCAACCTTTTATTAATGGCAAATGCGCGACTGAGAACTTGCTCGACACCTGTCGCAATCTCCATCACGGTATCATTCAATTGCGCACGAATTTTTTGCTGTAAATTAACAAAATCAGCTTGTTGCCATACTAATCCACCGTATTGAATGATCAATTTATCCACAGCACAGGCAATACAATCATCGATCAAATCCAGTACTTTGCCGTAAGGATTAAAATACAGCCCCAATTTGGCTTTATTAGGCAATTTTTCATGTAAATATTTAATCGGTGAAAGAATATTAAGCAACAGTAAACGGCGAGTACCACGCCACATCGCCTGTTGTTGTTGTGATTCGGTTTCAAATAGACGGATAGCGACACTTTTTTTTTCGTCAACCAAAGCAGGATAAACCTTAATTTAGCTTTTCCTGTAATTTTTCTCGCAGTTGTACTTTTATCTTAGCTAAATTTTTTCCTGTCCGTAAAGGGCAATTTTTATCATCAAACACCAGAAAGGTCATTTTTAAATGTTCAGGCACGAGCTGCCATTGCCAATCCTCACGTGACAACGTCACACCAGTCATGCACCTTAATTCCCGCTCCAATGTGGCTAACAACCCCTCTTTCAACATAACGTTTTTTAAGTCTCCCTCCTCCGGCGACACCACTCTGGCTAAAAAAGCATCGGCATAATTAGGTGCCGGTACAAAATTACGCCGTATTGCTTTAGGCAAAGATTTAATCAAAGCAACCACCAGCTCACGACGAATACCCGCTACTTGCCAGTCAAAATTTTGCTCTTCTATCTGATTTAAAATAGCCAACGGAATATGCACAGTGACGCCATCAGCATCACCTCCTGGCTCAAACTGATAGGAAAGACGTAATTTAAACGCGCCCTGGTGCCAAAAATCCGGATAATCCCGTGGTGTAACCGAATTAGCGCCTTCTTTGATTAGCATATTTTTTGCGAAGCTCAGCAAATCTGGCTGTAGCTGACGGGTTTTCTGCCACCAGCTATCAAAATGTCGTGCAGACACCACCTCAGACGCGACACGTTGATCGTAGAAATTAAACAGGATTTCATCATCTACTAAAATATCCCGCCGACGTGATTTATGTTCCATTTCTTCAACTTCGCTTAATAAAGCCAAATTGGCGTGGAAGAAAACATGGTGTGTTTGCCATTGCCCTTCTACCAATCCATGGCGGATAAATAGCTCACGGCATAACGGTGGGTCAATGGTGCCATAATTAATTTTACGAGCGGCAACAATAGGCAAACCAAATAAAGTGACCTTTTGGCTAGCCATCACTGCACCTTGCGTTTTTTCCCAATGGGGATCACTGTAATGGTGTTTTACCAAATGAGGCGCCAAAGGTTCAATCCATTCTGCTTCAATGCGTGCCGCCATACGCCCCCACAGACGACGGGTTTCCACCAGCTCTGCCACCATGACCCATTTAGGTGGTTTTTTAAACAATGCCGACGCGGGAAAAATAGAAAAACGCGCATTGCGGGCGCCAGTAAATTCCTTTTTATCGTTATCTTTTTGGCCAATATGCGATAACAGCCCAGTCAGCAAGGCACAGTGAACACAACGATAATCAGCCGCTATGCTATTAATCGGCAGTGCTAAGGTGTTAACTACCTGATTTAATTGGCTATAAATATCTTGCCATTCACGCACACGGAGATAATTTAAAAAGTCGCGACGGCACAATTGACGAAACTGCGCCGCCGACAATACTTTTTGTTGTTCGATCAGGTAATCCCACAACTTAACCAAAGCCAAAAAATCAGAATTTTCATCCGCAAAGCGACGATGCTTTTCATCGGCAGCCTGCTGTTTATCCAGCGGGCGATCGCGCGGATCCTGAATCGACAACGCAGCGGTAATAATCATCACCTCACGTACACAACCCTGTTCTTTCGCTTGCAACACCATGCGTGCTAAACGTCGATCTATCGGCAACTGTGCTAATTGACGTCCCAAATCGGTTAACTGCTGATGCCGCTCATCGGCGGTGCGGATCGCACCAAGTTCTTCTAGTAGACGTACTCCATCCTGAATGTTGCGCTTGTCAGGGCGTTCTATAAAAGGAAAAGCAGCGATATCACCTAAACCAATGGCGGTCATCTGCAAAATAACCGACGCTAAATTGGTACGCAGAATTTCTGGATCGGTAAAAAGGGGACGCGATAGAAAATCCTGCTCCGAATACAACCGGATACAGATCCCCTCCGAGACACGACCACAACGACCTTTACGCTGATTAGCCGAAGCCTGTGATATCGCTTCAATCGGTAGTCGCTGGACTTTGGTGCGGAAACTGTAGCGACTGACACGCGCATAACCAGGATCGATGACATATTTGATCCCCGGTACCGTCAACGAGGTTTCAGCAACGTTAGTCGCCAGCACAATACGTCTTAGAACACCACGCCCAGGATGAAAGACGCGATTTTGTTCGCTAGGGGATAAACGCGCGTACAATGCTAACACCTCAGTATGTCGCAAATTCTGTTTTCTCAACGCGTCGGCAGTCTCATGGATCTCACGCTCACCGCTCATAAAAATCAAGATATCGCCCATTCCCTGATGCTCCAATTCCTCTACCGCCGCCAAAATCGCCTGTAGTTGATCAGATTCACTGTCATCCTTACTGTCTCGAGGCAGCTCAGCTATCGGGCGATAACGAACTTCAACCGGATAAGTTCGCCCTGAAATTTCAATGATTGGAGCCTGATTAAAATGGCGAGAAAAACGCTGTGGATCCAGAGTGGCGGACGTGATAATCACTTTTAAATCGGGACGTTTTGGCAATAATTCACGCAGATAACCCAAAATAAAATCGATGTTAAGGCTACGTTCATGTGCTTCATCAATAATCAACGTATCGTATTGGCTCAGCAGTCGATCTTGCTGAATTTCGGCTAACAAAATACCGTCGGTCATCAGCTTAACTAGCGTATTCTCATTAACCTGATCTTTGAAACGCACCTTATAACCAATACAACCACCAAGGCTGGTTTTCAACTCCTCAGCAATGCGCTGAGCGACCGTCCGTGCGGCCAAACGCCGGGGCTGTGTATGGCCGATCATTCCTTTAATGCCTCGTCCCAATTCCAGACAGATTTTAGGTAATTGCGTGGTTTTACCGGATCCAGTTTCTCCCGCCACAATCAATACCTGATGATCAGCCAGGGCGTGATAAATATCCTGCCTTTTTTGACTGACCGGTAGATTCTCGGGGTAACGTATTACTGGACAACTCGCCTGACGCTGGCTAATGCGTTGTTGGGCATGGGTGATATGTTTAAAATTGGGCATCAATGCCCCGTGGTTTTCGACAGAAGACTAATGACTAATACTCCAGAGATAATCAGTGTCATGCCAAGCATCGCCGCCCAGTCAAGTTTTTGTTGATACAAAAAGACAGCGGCAACTGAAATTAACACCACGCCTAAACCCGACCAAATGGCATAAGCAATGCCTAAGGGGATAGTTTTTACAACTTGCGACAACCCCCAGAAAGCAATACCGTACCCTAGGACAACAAATATCGATGGTATCAAACGAGTAAAACCTTCGGAAGCTTTCAACATGGTAGTAGCAACCACTTCAGCTACTATCGCCATAGCCAACCATATAAACGTAATCATAGTATTTCCCATTGTATACAAACTACAGTTATGGTTTATTAAATAACAACCCAACGTACACAAATATAAGCATAATGAATTTTAAACAATTAAGCTATCAACCTGATGCCCTACTCCGCTGTTTCTCGTCCCTCTCCGACCGTGCCTGGGCGATGTTGTTACACTCCGGTTTTGCTGAACATCCTCATAGTCGTTTTGACATTCTGGTGGCTGATCCGCGCGTTACTTTGACCACCCGTGGACAGGAAACTGAAATTATCCGTAGAATTGGGATGGGGATGGTTGAGCACAGCAACGCCGATCCTTTTCTGCTGTTACAGCAGCAATTGGATAAATTGAATTTAAATACAACAACACATGCAGATTTACCTTTTCTTGGTGGTGCCCTAGGGTTATTCGGTTACGATCTGGGACGTCGAATTGAACGGTTGCCCGTAATAGCAAAGCAAGATATCGAATTACCAGATATGGCTATCGGTTTATACGATTGGGCTTTAATTACCGATCATAAAGAAAAGCAACTGACGTTAGTGTGCCACGGTGACATTGAGCAGCGGCAAAAATGGCTGGAACAGCAAAAACCGACATCTCATCAGCCCTTCCAATTAACCTCTCCGTGGCAAACGAATATGTCACGTCAGCAATATGGAGAAAAATTTCATCAAATACAGGAATACTTACGTAGTGGTGACTGTTATCAAGTCAATCTGGCGCAACGTTTCAGCACTGACTATCAAGGTAATGAGTGGCAAGCTTTTTTACACCTGAGCCAGATCAATAAAGCGCCCTTTTCAGCTTTTATCCGTCTGCCACAGCAGACCGTTATCAGTATGTCGCCAGAACGTTTTTTATATTTAAGAAATAAACAGATTCAAACCCGTCCGATTAAGGGAACTCTGCCTCGATTAGCTGATGAAAAACAAGATAAACAGCAAGCTGCTCGCTTAGCAGTTTCACCCAAAGATCGAGCAGAAAATCTAATGATTGTCGATCTGTTACGTAACGATATCGGGCGGGTAGCACAACCAGGCAGTGTCCAAGTACCCGAGCTGTTTGTTGTCGAGTCCTTTCCCGCCGTTCATCATTTGGTCAGCACCATCACAGCAACACTGCCGTCAAAATACCACGCCACTGATCTGTTACGTGCCTGTTTCCCCGGTGGATCGATCACCGGTGCACCTAAAGTTAGAGCGATGCAGATTATCGAACAGCTGGAACCTCATCGTCGTAATATCTATTGTGGCAACATTGGCTATGTCAGCTTTTGCGGCACCATGGATAGCAATATTACCATTCGCACCCTATTGACAGAGCGCAACAAAATTCACTGCTCGGTGGGCGGAGCGGTTATCGTTGATAGTGAGGAACAGGCAGAATACCAGGAAACCTTAGATAAGGTAGCACGCATCCTACCGCAACTCAGCAATGTCACTTAACCTGATCCCCCCTCACCTTTCTTATTCTATACCCAATGAATTTCGAGTTACGGCAAGGCGGCCATCAATCGAATCGCAGGCGTGTACAGGGAGTACATGACAGGGATGAGTGCGAGCAGCCAACGCCGCCGTAACTTGAAAGGCGAAGGGTATATCTTGAGCAGGATCCCAATCCTGCGCTTAACATCTGTGATCAAGTTACAATTTTTTAAAAATTGTAATTGATTATGTCATCATTGAGCAATTCATCAGCTAAAATGGAAACGGTGCTAGATAGGCAATTAAGGAATTTTAGTATGATTAGTGTTTTCGACATGTTTAAGATCGGCATAGGCCCATCCAGTTCACATACCGTTGGGCCGATGAAAGCCGGTAAACAGTTTGTAGACCAACTGATCAGTAAGGGGCTTATCTCTTCAATTACCGTGATAACCGTGGAAGTTTACGGATCGCTGTCATTAACTGGAAAAGGCCATCACACTGATATCGCCATCATTATGGGCTTGGCGGGCAATATGCCTGATACTGTTGAAATAGACAGCATTCCGGCTTTTATCAGCGATCTGGAATTATCGCAACGTTTGCCATTAGCCAACGGAGAACACTGGGTGGACTTCCCCGTCAAGGCGGCATGATTTTCCATAATACTAACTTGCCCCTGCATGAAAATGGAATGAAAATCCACGCTTTTGCTGACAGTAAAAAAGTATACAGCAAAACTTATTATTCTATCGGTGGCGGTTTTATCGTCGATGAAGAACATTTTGGCAAAAAAGAGGCAAATACCATTACCGTGCCCTACCCGTTCAACTCTGCTGAAGAAATACTAGCTAACTGCAGGCAAATTGGGACATCCCTATCCGGTGTGGTGAAAAAAAACGAACTAGCAATGCACAGCGAAACCGAAATTGAAACCTATTTTACCCATATCTGGCAAACCATGCGAACTTGTATCAACCGCGGTATCAAAACCGAAGGTATATTGCCAGGCCCATTACGTGTCCCTCGCCGAGCGGCCGCATTACAGCGGATGTTAGCTTCCTCCAATAAAAACTCCAATGACCCAATGGATGTCATTGACTGGGTCAATATGTTTGCCTTGGCGGTCAACGAAGAAAACGCAGCAGGAGGACGCGTGGTAACCGCGCCGACCAACGGCGCCTGCGGCATTATCCCGGCCGTATTGGCCTATTATGATCACTTTATTGAATCCGTCACACCAGAAATATTTATCCGTTACTTTCTTGCATCCGGCGCTATCGGTATTTTATATAAAATGAATGCCTCGATTTCGGGTGCGGAAGTAGGTTGTCAAGGTGAAGTTGGCGTCGCCTGTTCAATGGCAGCGGCGGGCCTCGCTGAAATCCTAGGTGCCAGCCCCGTTCAGGTGTGTATTGCAGCTGAGATCGGCATGGAACATAATCTTGGGCTGACATGTGATCCCGTCGCCGGTCAAGTACAAGTACCCTGTATCGAACGTAATGCCATTGCCTCGGTAAAAGCAATTAACTCCGCACGGATGGCAATACGTCGTACCAGCGAGCCAAAGGTGTCACTCGACAAAGTGATCGAAACCATGTTCGCAACCGGTAAAGATATGAATGCGAAATACCGCGAGACCTCCCGTGGCGGTTTAGCCATCAAGGTTCAATGCAGTTAACCCCCCACTCCCAGATTCACCACATGAACGTAATAAATTTCGAGTAGGTTCCAATGGCGTTGACACGGAGGTAGTCAGTGAGCATAGCGATTATTATTAGCACACACGGGGCAGCCGCTGAGCAGTTACTGAAAAGCGCAGAAATGCTGGTAGGTGGACAAAAAAATATTGCTTTTGTCAACTTTGTCCCTGGTGAAAATAGCGAAACATTAATTAAAAAATACCAACAACAATTGACCAAACTGGATACCAATACCGGTGTTCTGTTCCTGGTTGATACCTGGGGTGGCAGCCCTTTCAATGCGGCCAGTCGTTTCATCGCTAATAAAGAAAATCATGAAGTTATCGCCGGGATTAACATTCCGATGCTAACTGAAATTTTTATGGCACGTGATGATCAACTCTCTTTTGATGAATTAGTTGACATCGCGCTAAAAACCGGTCGAGATAGCATACGAGCGTCACACAGGAAACCCGTCGATCACCCTCAGACGCTCCCATTGGATACAATTAAAACACCTCTTGTTTCCCCGTCAAGCACAGGTCGTATGACGCTTACGCTAGTACGCATTGATGACCGGTTAATTCATGGTCAGGTTGCAACCGGTTGGACAAAAGAAACTCATGTTAGCCGTATTATCGTCATTAGTGATGAGGTCGATAAGGATCAACTCCGTAAAACCTTACTAAAACAAGTTGCTCCCCCTGGTGTTAGCGCACATGTGGTTAACCTCGCCAAAGCAGTTCGGGTTTATAACAATGCCAAGTATGCTAATGACCGGGTCATGCTACTGTTTACTGATCCCAGTGATGTGCTCCGTTTAGTTTCTGAGGGTGTGGATATCAAATCTGTCAATGTGGGTGGGATGGCTTTTCGTCAAGGCAAACACCAGGTCACCAATGCCATTTCTCTCGATCAAAGGGATATCGACGCTTTCACTGAATTAGATAAGCGTGGCATTGAACTGGAAGTTCGCAAAGTTCCTGCAGATAATCGGCTTAGCATGATGGCGTTAATTAGACCCCTTGTGAAGCCCTAAAAACCTGTTCGAAAATTAAATAACAAGGAGCAATAACATGGAGATCACAACCCTCCAGATTGTGCTGATATTTATCGTTGCATCTATTGCAGGAATGGGATCCATTCTGGATGAATTCCAGTTTCACCGCCCACTTATCGCCTGTACCTTGATGGGTCTGGTTCTCGGTGATCTCAAAACAGGGATCATCGTCGGTGGTACTTTGGAAATGATCGCCCTGGGCTGGATGAATATCGGTGCCGCTATGGCACCAGATGCCGCTATGGCCTCCATTATTTCCACTATTTTAGTGATCAAAGGAGGACAAAGTATCGGTGCAGGTATTGCGTTAGCCATTCCTCTGGCGGCAGCGGGTCAAGTATTAACCATTATTTTTCGTACTCTTACCGTTGCCTTTCAACACGCCGCCGACAGTGCTGCAAGGCGGGGAAGCTTAAGGACGATCACCGGCTTGCATATTGCCGCATTATTTTTGCAAGCCATGCGGGTCGCTATCCCGGCGTCGATCGTCGCTTTATCCATCGGCACAGCTCAGGTTCAATCATTACTCCATTCTATTCCCCCCGTTATCACCGGTGGGCTTAATATAGCGGGAGGTATCATTGTCGTAGTGGGCTACGCAATGGTCATCAACATGATGCGTGCAGGTTATCTAATGCCGTTCTTTTATTTAGGTTTCGTCACTGCTGCCTTTACCCAATTTAATTTGGTTGCATTAGGTATCATTGGTGTCGTCATGGCTATTCTCTATATTCAGCTCAGTCCGAAATATAATCAATCTCAGGGAAAACAATCTGCCGTGGCGGATCCGCTTGATAATGAATTAGATTAAACTTCTTGCAAAACCGTCGCGAGGGGTATGGAGTCGAGGCAAGAAATTTGGAATAGGTTCTAAGAACCTGTTCCAAATCTTCTTGAGTGACGCTCAGACGAGGAAAAAACGCGAGAAAAATCGCAGTTTACAGAGAATAAATGAGCATTTTGAGCGCGTTTTTGACGAAGTATCAGCGAGCACAAGAGGTTTCGAACAGGTTCTTAGAAGTCGATTAAGCAAAGGAGATAACAAATGGTTGACACAGTCACGACAAATAGTGATATGAGTGAAAAAAAACTTACCCCTGGCGATATACGTGGCGTTATCCTACGTGCGAACCTTTTTCAAGGGTCGTGGAACTTCGAACGTATGCAAGCACTGGGTTTCTGTTTTTCCATGGTACCGGCAATCCGACGCCTGTATCCCGAAAATTCAGAAGAACGCAAACAGGCGATCAAACGTCATCTTGAATTCTTCAATACCCATCCTTATGTAGCAGCACCGGTACTCGGTGTCACACTCGCGATGGAAGAACAACGGGCGAATGGCGCTCCCATCGACGATGCAGCGATAAACAGTATCAAGGTTGGTTTGATGGGACCTTTGGCAGGGGTGGGAGACCCGATTTTCTGGGGAACGGTACGTCCAATATTTGCCGCCCTTGGTGCCGGTATAGCGATGACAGCAAGTTTACTTGGACCGATACTCTTCTTTGTTCTCTTTAATTTTTTACGTTTACTGACTCTCTACTACGGTATAACCTATGGTTACAAAAAAGGAACTAACATTGTTAATGATATCGACGGGGGCTTGTTAAAAAAATTGACCGAAGGGGCTTCCATCCTCGGTTTATTTATTATGGGTGCTTTGGTTAACAAATGGGCGCACCTCGATATACCGATTGTCATCTCTAACATTGCCGATCAAAACGGCCAAAACAAAATCACCACGGTACAAACCATCCTAGATCAACTAATGCCGGGTCTTGTCCCACTGCTATTAACTTTCTTTTGTATGTGGTTGTTACGCCGAAAAATTAATGCATTGTGGATCATCGTTGGGTTTTTTGCCATTGGTATCTTTGGTTACTGGGCGGGGTTTCTCGCTGCTTAATAAGCCAACATGACACCACACGAATACTTTAAAAAAACCCGCCCAATGGCGGGTTTACAGCCGATTCAGACAGCATAAACATTTGCTGCGGAAGGGCCTTTCTGCCCATCCTGGATCTCAAATTCTACCTTCTGGCCTTCCGCTAAAGTTTTAAACCCGTTACCCTGAATTGCAGAGAAGTGTACAAACACATCTTTACTGCCATCATCTGGCGTAATAAAACCAAACCCCTTAGACTCGTTGAACCACTTAACTTGACCTTTTATCTTTGCCATCTTGAGTATTTCCTTTGGATTGTTTCGTTCGCCCGTAGGCATTTAAATAGACAAACTTGAGTCGTTACTGTTTGAGACACTAAGATAAAGATCAACAGAGAAAAGATATCCAACGATAACGCTTTTACTCAGAACTTCTTTACTGAAAATGCCACATATATACAGAACTTCACCTCGTTTTACCCGTGATCGTTATTACATACTCTTAATACGTTGGCAAGCTATTTTAATCATCCGCATTCCTGTCGTACATATTTTAATACCGCCAACTCAAAACAATGTATGAATAGACTACATCTTGTCGGATGTCCAGTCTATTTTAATAGTCTAGCTAATTATTAGCCTTAATGGGTATATTGAATTTTCTACTACATCCACTTAAAAACCTACCACTATATAGTTCGACAAAAAATGATATTTCTTAAGCTCTATGATAAAAAAATTAGACCCCCCTAGCTTTAAAGATCATAATTGAACAACACACCTCAGCTTAGGAATATACCTGATAGACAAGCCTTGAAATAAGATTTACTATTACACTTCGCAGTAAATATTCATGTAAAACAGTGTATTGCGCACGTTCTATTCTCCAGTATAAAAAGACCTATAATAAATTGATCCGAAGATGGATTATATTCATAACCTGATTTTTTCTTATCTGTGCCAGAGATATGAATTATGAATTTTAGATATACCGTAACAAATATCTTATTTTGTGTAATTACAATATTTAGCACCGTGTTTCCTGCTTATGGAGAGGGTTATGTCGAACCAAAAATTGACGACTCTAGTCTATGGCAAAGGTTAAAACATAACTTTTCTTTAACCTGGCATGCACCGGGCAGTGAGCTGTATATCCCATTACATACCTGGCATAACCGCTGGACCTATGATGATGAAAAAATCGCCCGCTATAATGAAAGACCTTGGGGGATCGGCTACGGTAAGTACCGTTATGATGAAAATAACAATTGGCACTCAGTGTATGCCATGACGTTTATGGATTCACATAACGAAGTAGAACCTATTATTGGCTATGGGTATCAAAAAATGTGGGTTCCGGAAGGAGTCAATGGCTGGCGTTTTGGTTTTGGCTTTACTGCGAGTATTACCGCCCGCCACGAATTTCGTTATATTCCTCTACCTCTACCATTACCGCTTTTTTCCATCGAATATAACAAATTTTCATTACAAACTACTTATATTCCAGGCAGTTATAACAATGGTAATGTTTTGTTTACCTGGATACGTTGGCAACTTTAACCTAAAGCAGATAACCCAAACAGGCTATCTGCTTGACATTAGATAGAGAACCCACTCTACGGTTAACAAGTGACCTTGTTTAATTAAACCCCATCAGGATCCTTAATTGTCGTAAACCTATTTTTATCCTTACATCCTGTCAGCAGGAAACCACACCACAATGCCCCCACCCATAAAGGTATCAGCAGCACTGAAATACGAATACCTTCGGTCAAATACATGATCACTAAAATCAACGCAAGAAAAACGAGGCAAATATAATTACCATAAGGATAACAAATTGCTTTAAAACCAGGCTCGACACCCTCGCGTATTTTTGCCTTACGGAATTTCAGGTGTGCCAAGCAAATCATCAGCCAGTTAATCACCAGCGTCGATACCACCAACGCCATAAGTAACTCAAATGCCTTACCTGGGATCAGATAATTAATCAAGACGCCGACAGACGTTGCCAACGCTGAAAACAACACAGATAAAACCGGAACCCCATGTTTGTTCACCCTTGCTAGCACTTTCGGAGCATTCCCTCTCGCAGCAAGACTAAACAGCATTCGACTATTACAGTAAACCCCGCTGTTATATACCGATAACGCCGCAGTCAATACCACCACATTCAGGATCGTCGCCACCCAGAAACTATCCAGTTCGTGAAAAATCATCACAAAAGGACTACCTCCTTCAATCACTTTAGTCCAAGGATAAAGCGATAACAGTACCGTCAGCGAACCAATATAAAAGATAAGAATACGATAAACTACCTGATTGACGGCTTTAGGAATACTACTGCGTGGGTTCTCTGCTTCTGCAGCAGTCATCCCCACCATCTCCAGACCACCAAAAGAAAACATGATAATCGCCATCGCCATCACTAATCCACTGACACCATGTGGCAGAAACCCGCCCTGATCCCATAGGTTAGTGATCGACGCAGTAGGTCCACCGTAACCAAAGATTAATAGGTAGCCACCAAAAAAAATCATACCAATGATCGCCATAACCTTAATCATCGCGAACCAAAATTCAGTTTCACCATACAGGCGCACATTAATCAAATTAATTAGATTAATCAGTACAAAAAAAGCGGCGGCAGAAACCCAAGTCGGTATTTCAGGCCACCAATACTGGATATAAATACCCACCGCAGTTAGCTCAGCCATGCCGACCAAAATAAACATCGCCCAATAATTCCAGCCAGATAAAAAACCAGCAAAATTACCCCAATATTTATAGGCAAAATGGCTAAATGATCCTGATACTGGTTCTTCGACAACCATTTCACCTAATTGACGCATAATCAAAAAAGCGATAAGACCCCCGATCGCATACCCCAAAAGTACTGACGGACCAGCCATCTTGATCGTTTGTGCGATACCAAGAAATAGCCCCGTACCAATGGCACCACCCAAAGCAATAAGTTGAATATGCCGATTTTTTAATCCACGTTTTAGTGTTAAATCCTGTAATTGCTGTTCCATTGTACCCTCACACCGCGATCAATAAATCTCCAAAGTGGCAACCTAGCCTTAGAACCTGTTCGAAATCTCTTGTGCTCGCCGTGTTTTTGTCAAGTAATTCGTCAAAAACGAGCTCAAAATGCTCATTTACTTTATGTAAACTGCGCTCTTTCGCCCATTTTTTCCTCGTCTGAACACAGCGAAAAAGATTGGGAACAGGTTCTAAGCGAGACTAACTTTTAGGAAATAACTCTTTGCTACTATCCATCACGAAGAATATCAGTAATGGCACAAATTCCAATAGTAACGTTATCTTTTTTATGATAGTCACTATCACAAATCACCACCTTGCAATAAAATCCCTGAAAGCAAGCATGAATGGACTTCTTTACCACTAATATAATCCAAGTAAATTGGCTCATCTCTCCTTTCTCTCCTTATCTATCAATCTGATGTAAAGAAATGACATCTATAATCATTTAGATTTATAATTCGTCGGCATTACTAATTATTGATGTCGATCCTTATTTTTCACACTAAAATACCCTTCAGAATACATTGAGGATGGTAAACTTAGGAAAAATTCAACCAAAACCATTCCATCCCAGGCTTAAATTAAGGTACAAAGGCGCCATGAAAATTCCAAAACGAATCCAACCTCTGGTTGACGATGGCTTGGTTGATGAAGTCATCCGCCGATTAAAAAGCGGCAAAGAGGCCGACGTCTATGTCGTCCGCTGTGGTTCTGAGATCCGTTGCGCAAAAGTCTACAAAGAGGCAGAAGACCGCAGCTTCAAACAAGCCGTACAATATAAAGAGGGGCGCAAAGTGCGTAATAGCCGTAGCGCACGAGCGATGGCTAAAGGATCTAAATTTGGTCGAAAACAACAAGAAGAAACCTGGCAAACAGCCGAAGTCGATGCGCTCTACCTGCTCGCTAGCGCCGGTGTTCGAGTCCCCCAACCTTATGGCTGTATTGATGGTGTTTTACTGATGGAACTGATTACCGATGAAGCGGGCCTGGCAGCACCACGCTTAAGCGATGTTTTCCTGACCACCGAACAAGCCACTGCCGACTATGGCGTTATTATCCAATCGGTAGTACGCATGTTGTGCTGCGGGTTAGTTCATGGTGATCTTTCTGAATTTAATATACTAATCGACAGTAACGGTCCAGTTATTATCGATTTACCTCAGGTCGTCAATGCCGCAGCCAATAACCACGCAAAATCCATGCTAGAAAGAGATGTCAATAATTTAACCCTTTTTTATGGTCACTTTGCTCCAGAGTTGCTCGCTCGTAAAGACGCCAAAGAAATGTGGGCGTTATACCAGGATGGAAAATTACATCCTGAGACTCAATTAACCGGTTGTTTTGTAGAAGACACTAAAACTGCTGACGTGGGTGCTTTGATGGCAGAAATTAAAGCAGTCATTGCTGAAGAAGAAGAGCGCCAACGCATATCACAGTCACAAGACTACGATTGATTTGTTATCAATTAACTGAGCACAGAAAGTAAAAAATGAGCGTGCTATGTCAGACACGCTCATCTCGTATGTTATTGCATTTTACTGATTTTTTCCTGAATGTGACAAAAAATTATTCGTTATTTTACATTCAGATTTTTTACAGTAAATATATTAACTCGCGGGTGTGCCCCAACTAGAAATCCAGCTCATGAATTTCTTCTCAAGATAATCAAGTACCTTTACGGCGGCCTTCTCTAGAGAACCAACGGCCTTTTCTAGAATATTTTTTCCAGCCTTCTCCGCAACATTTTTTAGCATATCCCATCCCTTACCATCATTTACTAAATTGGTAACGGTTTTCCCACCGATCTGTGCAGAAGTACTTATCACAGAATTTTCGATAGGTTTGACTAAAGTTGACATTGCTACGGCTGCTATACTCATATTTCTTATCCCCTAATGTATGGTTAATATTAAATAAAATATTCAAATTATATAAAATAAAACTTTATTAGTAATGATAAAATTTCCGGCTATTTACTTCTAACTTTGGTACCAATGTCTGGTACTCATTGTCATACCTTGTGATGGTATTTTTTTTCCTGCTGTCACATCACCAGATAAAATCTGGTCGCTAGAATAACTTAATAATTCAAGCTGTTGATATAAACTTTCCACGCTACTTTTATTAAGATCTTGCCGATTCCACAACACCCAGTCATGGTTAACATCTTCCTGTGCCAGGATCGGTTTTAATGAAATTTCGCTGAACATATTTTGCTGGAATAATACAGGTATACCATCAATTTTTGCCTGATCAATATGGCAAAACATCAAGATCTTATTCTTTGGATACTCTGTAATATGGATCCCCTGCTCACCCACTTTCAGGCTGACAAGACCAGAATTATCCTTTGGCTCCTCAAGTGAAAGGCGACGAAATAATTGTTGTACGGCATCAGGAAAATTAGTCATCATATGATATATCCTTCTTTGCGTTATTAACGTGAAATATATTACTTTAAATATTATTTTTTTACTATCGATAACATTATCATTATTTAAATTTTCCTATGAGTTATCCTTAATGAAGATAAATAACTATGTCAATTATTAATTATCTTCATTTATTCAAGGTGTTTTAATTATTATGCTATTTAATTTAACTTATTATAGCCTATTCCAAATCTTTTTCGCTGTGCTCAGAAGAGGAAAAAATGGGCGCAAAAGCGCAGTGACCCTTTGTATATAACGAAAGGGAGTAAATGAGCATGTTGAGCGCGTTTTTGACGAATTACTTGACCAAAATGTGGCGAGCACAACAGATTTCGAACAGGTTCTTAACACTATTAGACTTCTTGCAAAACCATAGCGAAGGCCGCGAAGTCAAGACACCTGAAGCACCGCGACCGCGTACATGCAATATGAGGATTGCGAGCACCACGTAACGCAAAATTCGCGCCACGCAGTAGGTTTTACAAGAAGTCTAAGAAGTTATCTTTGAGGGCTTCATGGCAGCAAGATTAAAATTATAATGGCGTGTTTGTATATCCCTTAGCCGGTTTGCAGATGCCATAAACGGGCATAATGCCCCTTTCGGGTAACGAGCTCATCATGTGTTCCCTGTTCTTGCACAACACCGTCACGTAACAACAAAATGCGATCACAACCCTGTAAAGTATTTAAACGATGCGCAATACAAATCACCGTTCGATTACGGGTGATCACGGGTAATTGGCGCATAATCGCCGCCTCTGATTCATAATCCAGGGCACTGGTGGCTTCATCCAAAATTAAAATTTGTGGATTAGCCATTAAAGCACGTGCCAAGGCAATACGCTGGCGCTGACCACCGGAAAGCATTCCACCTTTCTCACCGACTTGTGTTTGGTATCCTTGCGGTAACGCGCTAATAAAATCATGTGCACCTGCCTGACGTGCCATCTCTTCAACCAGTTCTAATTCCGCATCAGATATAAGGGCGACACTGACAGATGTTTTCTTGCACCGTGCCAGAAAACAACACACTTTCCTGCAGGACAACACTCATTTTGCGTCGTAGTGATGTCGGATCCGTGATCGCCAGATCCTGGCCATCGACCAAAATTTGCCCATGCTGGGGCGTATACAGCCGTTGCAATAATTTGGTCAAGGTTGATTTACCACAGCCAGAAGGACCCGTAATGCCGATGAATTCTCCACTTTTAACGTCTAGATTAAGATTTTGCAACACTTCAGGGATATCGGGGCGATAGCGAAAACGCACTTGTTTAAAGCAAATACTGCCCGCGCTTTCACAACCCGAAACCAACCCCGCACTGCCCGGTTCACTCGGGCTATCAAGAATGCTACCGATACGTTTGAGCGCAATTTGCGTATGCTGAAAATCTTGCCAAACCTGAGCCAATCGCAATATCGGCTGAGTCACATAACCCGCGAACATATTGAAGGCGACTAATTCACCCGGTGAAAGTTTGCCTTCTAACGTTAACTGCACACCAAACCACAATAACATGGCTGACGTGATCTTGTGGATTAAAGAAATCCCTTGCCCCGCCAAGTTACCCGCTTGTGAAGTACTGAACGCTGAACGCACAAAATTCGCTAAGCATTGTCGCCACTGGCGGTTAAATTGACCTTCAGTGGCGGTGGTTTTAATGGTTTCCAGGCCGCTGACCGCTTCAGTAAGAAAAGAGGTGGCACTCGCGCTGGCTTCGTATTCACGCTCAACCCGTTTACGCAATATACCCCCCACTGAAAACCAAAATAGGAGATAACACACCAACGAGATCAATACGATCCCCGTTAGTGGCACACTGTAGTAAAACATCACCGTGATAAAGGTGCCGACAAAGACTAAATCTAACAACATGGTCAATGCTGAACCTGTCAGAAAGCTGCGAATTTGCTCCATCTCACTGACTCTGGCAATAGTCTGCCCTGTCTGCCTACTGGTAAAATAATTCAGTGGCAAACTCAGTAAATGCCGATAAAGCTTGGTATTCAATTCTGCCCCTACCCGGGTAGAAAGATTCGAAAATAGCCAGCCACGTAAAAAGGTATAACAGGGCTCAGCGATCGCTAATGCCACCATCGCTATCCCTAATACTATCAAGCTATCGATACCACGACTGACCAATACCTTATCAATCACAGTTTCAAACAACATGGGTGTGACTAAAAGTATCGCCTGCAACAATAGCGAGATCAAAACAATATTGCGTAACTGGCGACCATGCTTAACAATCAACGGAATAAACCAACCAAAACCAAAAGCAGGCGCGGTGGCCTGTTTTTCCGCTCGAGCCAATAATATCGCTTCGCCTTGCCACAATTGGTGCAATTCATCACGTGCTATTTGCCGCTGTTCGCCACTAGCAGGAAAATAGACCACGGCGTGCTCATCATTGAGTGTTAACAGCAAATACCATTGTTTTTCTGCATGAGTCTTTTTTTGATCAGCTTGTGCAGCAAGCAAATGACCGAGCTGCCGATTAGGCTCATCGCCGGGTATATGAGCGGCTACCTCACCGATTTTATGGCTGAGTAAATGTGCGAATGAATCGTTAGCGTGCTGATCAGATTGTTCATGGATGGTACTCTCAGCTTGATGGGAAAACATCACAGGTAGCGGCAAGGTGCTGAGTCGATCAAATTTTTGTGTGATCCTGCGAGCGCGTAGCCCAATCCAGGCTGCACAACGACAAATGGCGATATCATCGATTTCATCGATCGGTAATCCCAATCGATGTTGTAACTGAGAGGGTTCAATGGCTAAATCAAAACACGCCGCCGCGCGCGCCAGAGCCTCCAGAGGTTGAATGATTTTTTGTTGATATTCCGCCATATTAACGCTCCCTCAATGCTTCAGACTGATATTGTTGCAACGGGCTTAGCAGGTAATCAATCACTCGTCGCCTACCCGTTTTGATCTCCGCACTGACTGACATTCCCGCTGACAACCGTACGGGTTTTCCATCCACTACCAAGGTGTCAGTGAGTAAACGGACGCGAACTGGAAACACCAATCCCTGTTTAGGATCATCAACCGCATCGCGGGAAACGTGTTTCACTTCCCCCGCCAGAGTGCCGTAACGAGTGTAGGGAAAACTGTCTACCTTGACTTCAACCGGCTGACCAGGCAAAACAAAACCCACATCCTTGTTTAATAGCATGGCATCTAGCTCCAGCTCGTTATTTTCCGGCACCACCACCATCAGTTGTTGAGCCGGCGTCACCACGCCACCCAGGGTATGTACTTCCAGTTGCTGTACCACACCATCCACCGGTGCTTTTAACGTTTGCAAATTTTGCCGTTCAACAATTTTAATTTGCTCTTGAGTCAGCTGACTAATCACCTCACTCGCCTTATTTAAGCGCTCACGGTAATCACGTTTCTTTTCTGCCAGAAAACGTTGTTTACCCTGTATATAACTTTGTTGTTGCGAGAGTAATATCGATTGCTGACCGTCAAGCGCACTCAATTCGGCTTTGGCGTTGAGATACTCTCGTTCTTCTTTCAGCAGTTCTACTTCAGCAATCGCCTGTGTTTTAGCCAGTGTACGATGAGCTTGTAAACGTCTTTCAATATTTTTTAATAGCCTTTGCTGACTGCCGATCTTTTGCTCTACCGCCTGATAATTAGCCTGATTTACCGCCAATTCCACATCTTGACGTTTTAACTCGGCATTCATTTCATCCAGTTCACGTCTTAGCAAAGCAAGCCGCGTCTCGATTAAATGCGGTTCACTGTCTGCCGGCGGTGTAAAATTAGCCAAAGGATCGTCAGTCAGCAACGCAGTTAAACGGGCTCTCTCCAGCCTACGATGCATAAGTTGTTGCTTTATATTACGCACTTCAGCATCAATCCCCACCGGATTCAGTTCAATCAATACCTGCCCTTCATGCACGCGCTCGCCGTCGCGGACATTAATGGCGACCACCACACCTTGTTCTAACGGTTGAACAACTTTGGAATGATCAGCCACAATGACGCGACCTAACGCCGTTGCATGAATATCCAACTTACCTACTATTGACCAGAACAAGACCAATAATAAAAATAAGGCGATAGCCCAAGCGGTACGACGTGCCCAAGGCGCTGCCGGACGTTCAACGATGTCCAAATAAGCAGGCAAAAAATCATATTCATCACGAGTGCGAGCGGCTTGCTGCTGCTTATCACGCCATTTCGCTATCCACTGGGAAATAAATTTCATTTGGCTTCCTCTGCGCTAAAACTAACCTGTTGTTGCCATAAACGGGCGTAACTCCCTTTTAATCGGAGTAATTCGTCATGATGAGCCAGTTCAGTGACCACACCCTGTTCAAGTACCGCAATGCGATGACATTGACGTACAGTAGATAAACGATGTGCGATGGTGATCACGGTTCGGCTGGCGACAATTTTCGCCATATTTTTCTGTATTTTTTCTTGAGATTCATCATCCAATGCACTGGTCGCTTCATCAAATATCAGGATACGTGGATCAGCCAACAACGCACGAGCAATAGCAATGCGTTGGCGTTGTCCACCCGAAAGTGAAGCGCCCCCTTCCGATAAAACCGTGTCATAACCTAAAGGGAGCGCTAAAATGAATTCATCCGCACCTGCCAAACGTGCCGCCTTAACGACATCTTCCAGTGGCGCAGTGGGACAGGAATGAGCGATATTTTCCCTCACCGTACGGTTAAACAGATAACTTTCTTGCATCACCACCCCCACTTGACGCCGTAAAAAACTGGGTGGAAAAGAACTTATCGGGCAACCATCGAGGGTAATACTCCCTTGTTCAGCGCTATATAGCCGTTGTAACAAACGGGCAACGGTACTTTTACCCGATCCAGAAGGCCCCACTAACCCAATATGTTCGCCCGCACGGATATGTAAGGTAAATTGACGTAGCACGAGATCGAGATCGGGTCGATAGCGAAAAAGCACATTTTCTAACCTGATATCACCCTTAACCGGTTCCAGTGGCTGAACATCGCCCACGGCCTGTTCAATAGGTAACGTCAGCATGTCTGCCAACAGTGATAAACCTACTTGAGCACGAATACTTTGCTGCCACAGATCAACCAGTTTGGTCATCGGTAACATCGCCTGCACTAACAGCATATTGAAAGCGATCAACTGTCCAATACTGAGATGAATGTCCATCACCTGATACGCACCCAAGACAATAACCAGCGCGCCTGTGGTTTTTTGTAATAATTGCGCTGTTTGGCTACTAAAATTTTGTAAATTTTGTACTCGAAAGTTTGATTGAGCAAAATCCCGGGTCTGTTGCTCCCAACGGTGCTGCATCCGTGGTTCTAACGCCAGACTTTTCACGGTTTCTACCCCTGAAACCGTTTCCGTTAGAAAGGAGCCATTTTGCGCAGCAAAACCGCAGAGTTCCTCCACCCTCTTTTGCAATGGTTTGGTGGTCAGTGCCGCCAGTAATACAAAGAAGGGAATGGCAGCTAAGGTCACTAGAGTCAGGTAAGGTGAAATCATCCACATCACGACAAAAAGCACCACCGAGAACAGCACATCTACACATAATGTCAACGCCGAACCGGTAATAAACTCACGAATGCTATCTAATTCCCGTACCCGGGCCACAATATTGCCAACATGCCGCTGTTTGAAATAACTCAAAGGTAAACGGACCAAATGATGGAATAATTTACCGCCAAGTTGAATATCAACGCGAGTGGTAGTATGGGCAAATAAATATTCACGCAAACTTTTGAGTACGACTTCAAATATGCCGACCACCACCAGCGTAATCACCAACACATCTAACGTCGCCAAGGCGTTATGCACCAATACCTTATCCATCACCACCTGAAAAAAAAGTGGCGCAATTAACGCCAATAATTGTAATAACAACGATAACAATAATACTTGAATTAACTGATTGCGATGGCGAAGAAAAGCCGGAATAAACCAACGAATATCAAAGCGTGATTGTTTACATAACACACATAATCCACCCCATAAATTGCCTAATTCAGCACGATCTATTATTTGTGGCTGATCGGTATCTGAATATTGTAATAATGCTTGCTCTTCATTTATTCGTGCTAACAATATAAATTTCCCTTCCCGATCGCGAAATGCCATTGGCAAATGTTCCGGCCTTAATTTTTCTAATGGCAGTTTTTGCAACCGAAAGCGGGCGGATAAAGGAGCAGCGAACTGACTTAAATGCTTTTGCAATTGCTTTTGTGAAGCAACAGAATCCGTTTCAATATTATTGTTGCTGCTAAATTCTTCAGTACTAATCGGGTGTAATCCTGCGAGGCGTAATAACCTCGCAGCACAGATCAGCGCGGAAAAAATATGATTGTCCATATCCTATGCTACCTGTTGTCTATTTTAAATAAGTTTGCCGACATTTTCTTCGGGTAAAATGTCATTATTGATGAAGTGATCTTGGGGAAAATCCCATATATACCTAGGATACACTTCTATTCTGTACTATAAAGCAGAATTAAAAAAATGTTTAACCCCGATAAGAAAATTTAATCTCAAAATTAATTTAATTTTCTGTTGAACAGATAACAAAGGGTATTTGTCGATAATATGGCTTGCCATCCATGTTACCTAAGCGAAACTATGTTTAACATTTCGTCTCTTTCCATGTGATCGGGTTTGGGCTTTCGATTTTAACCACTTACTATAAATAATGTTATATATAAGTATTAGCTACTGAATAATATTATTGAATAAAATCCTCGTTATCATTATTATTTATAATGACAAAAAATAAAATTAAAAATAGGGATAAATTATGCTAGTAGAAAAAGCACAAAGTATACCGCATCCTAATAACACGTTACCTGAAAATCCTCCTCCGCATACAGATTCCAGTCCATCTGGAGCAAGCAACACACATTATCTTCCTACTGTTACAGCAGTAAGACTAGATCACCCCAGTACCTTGCCAGAAACATCCAAGGCTATGTGGCACAAGGACAAATACGGTGAGGGCAGTACAGTGGAACTTACGGTAGCTCACCCCAGTGCCTCACAAGAAACATCCAAGGACAAGGTTGGCACAGTCGCACCTGAAATTGTGAAGTTCGTAAGTAAACCATTAATTAACATGGTTGAAGCGGTACGTAAAAATAAGAAAAAGGCTATCACTATCGCGCTCGCTATACCTGTGGCTTTTGCCATAAACCCGATTTTAGGCGCGGTTGTCGTTTCCTGTGCAGTTGGTTTCTTTCTGGCAAAACCGGCAAAAATATTTTTGGTAATCGGTGTCTCTTGGATAGCAGATAAACTACAGCTAAAAGCGGCGAGCGCTTGGGCAAGCGACACACTAAAAGCAATAGGAGCTGGGGGACTCAAAACGCTATCATCGATAGCCATGCTGATTAGTAACGCTATCCTCAAAAGGAAATAAAACCATGGTCCTGAAAAATAAAAAATAGATCCCTCTAACGAGGTCTCATGCGGTAAGGCAATCAATTCATTTGTTGTCGTCAAGTCAGCGATCCTGGATAATAGATAGCCTAATTTTTTAGGCGCTACTTTTTCCAGGCGTGACAGAGAATGAAAGAATACTTACTCCTTTTTATTGGTACCGTTTTGGTAAATAATTTCGTACTGGTCAAGTTCCTTGGCCTGTGCCCATTCATGGGAGTTTCCAAAAAACTGGAGACAGCCATTGGTATGGGGTTAGCTACCACTTTTGTGTTAACACTGGCGTCGATTTGTTCCTGGATGGTAAACAGCTTTATCCTGTTGCCTTTGGGTCTGGTGTATTTGCGTACACTGACTTTTATTCTGGTTATTGCCGTGGTGGTGCAATTCACTGAGCTGATGGTACGTAAAACCAGCCCCGTGTTGTATCGACTACTGGGGATATTTTTACCCTTGATCACCACCAATTGTGCTGTACTGGGTGTCGCTTTACTGAATATCAATCAATCCCATAATTTCCTGCAGTCTGCAGTTTACGGTTTCAGTGCTGCCGTCGGCTTTTCTTTGGTAATGGTACTCTTTGCGGCCATCCGTGAAAGACTGGCACTCGCCGATGTCCCGTTGCCCTTTCGAGGCCCGCCCATCGCATTAATCACCGCCGGATTGATGTCGTTGGCATTTGTGGGCTTTACGGGCTTGGTGAAATTTTGATGTCGTCGTTATGGCTTGCTATTGCCGCTTTAAGCGTATTGGCGCTGCTCTGTGGGGGCATTCTGGGATTCGCTGCGCGGCGCTTTCAAGTAAAGCAAGATCCTATTATTGAGCAGGTTGATAAACTTCTGCCACAAAGCCAGTGTGGTCAATGTAGCTACCCGGGTTGTCGTCCTTATGCTGAAGCGGTAGCAAATAACGGTGAAAAAATTAACAAATGCGCCCCCGGCGGCGAACAGGTGATGCTGAAACTGGCAGCGTTGCTAGGTGTAGAACCACAACCGCTTGATGGTGATGAAAGCGTGACTCATCCGCCACGTAAAGTCGCTTTTATTGATGAAAGCAATTGCATCGGCTGTACAAAATGCATTCAAGCTTGCCCCGTTGATGCTATCGTTGGGGCCACTCGCGCCATGCATACCGTACTAACCGATTTTTGTACCGGTTGTGATCTCTGTGTTGCCCCCTGCCCCACCGATTGTATTGAAATGAGGCCCGTTATCACCACTACCGCTAATTGGAAGTGGGATCTGACTCGTATCCCGGTAAAAACAGTCCCTATAGAAACTCACTCTACAAAAACCAGCCTTATAGAAACGGCTCCAATAAAAAACAAGCCATCTCATCCCATTGCAGTAAAAATAATAGATACGGAGCAACATGTTTAAGCTATTTGGGGCTCACAATAATAAAGATAAAGTCTGGAATTTCACCGGAGGGATCCCTCTCCCTGATATGAAATTACAATCGAGTACAGTGCCGATACGCACCGCTTCCTTACCGGAACACTTTATTGTTCCCCTGCGACAACATGCAGGATCGCCAGCTGAGATCCGGGTCAATGTAGGTCAATCAGTACTAAAAGGGCAACCATTAACAGCAATTCATGATGATAATTTGCCGGTTCATTCGCCTACATCGGGTATCATCAGCACCATCGGAGCACACATCATCGCCCATCCTTCTGGCTTAGCTGAGCAATGTGTACAAATTACTGCTGATGGCAAGGATACCTGGTATCAGCGTTATCCGCAGATCGATTATCAACAGCTCAGCGCTCAACAATTACTGGAACGTATTCACCACGCAGGCATTGCCGGGCTAGGTGGTGCCGGTTTTCCTTCTGCCACTAAACTCACCAGTGCGCTAGAAAATAACCACACTCTCATTATCAATGCAGCCGAATGTGAACCCTATATTACTGCTGATGATCGCCTAATACAGGAACATGCTGATGAGATTGTCGTCGGCATTCGCATTCTGCTGCACATATTGCAACCGATGCAGGTGCTGATTGGCATTGAAGATAATAAAGTTGCCGCCATTGCGGCGCTCAAACAGGCATTGAGCAAAGAAGAAGCAACTCAGTTACAGTCTATGCAGCTACAGACCGGGAAGCTACAAACGGCACAACCACCTATGACACAACCGCAAAATATACAGCTGCGGGTAATACCCACTAAATATCCTTCTGGTGGAGCAAAACAATTAACCAAAATTCTCACTGGGATGGAGATCCCTCGTGGCAAACACTCGTCTTCTATTGGTGTATTGATGCAAAATATCGCGACTGTGGTTGCCATAAAACGAGCCATTATTGATGGCGAACCGTTGATCGAACGGGTGGTCACTTTAACCGGTGATGCCTTAACCAGCCCGGGGAATTTTTGGGTGCGGCTCGGTACACCGGTACGCCACTTACTGGCACAAGCAGGCTTTCAAGCGCAGCCTAGGCCAATACTGATTATGGGAGGGCCATTGATGGGGTTTACACTGCCGAGCCAAGATGTCCCGATTGTTAAAATCAGTAATTGCATTTTAGCACCTGACACCACCGAAATCGCACTCTCCGAACCAGAGCAACCCTGTATCCGTTGTGGGATTTGTGTCGATGCCTGTCCAGCCGGACTACTACCGCAGCAACTTTATTGGTTCAGTCGCGGCGCAGAACACGAAAAAGCCCGTGATCATAATTTGTTTGACTGCATCGAATGCGGTGCCTGTGCTTATGTCTGCCCGAGTCATATTCCATTAGTGCAATATTACCGACAGGAAAAAGCAGAGATACAGGCATTGGATCAGGAAATGAGTCGTGCAGCCGCCGCTAAAACACGGTTTGAAGCGAAAAAGACGCGTCTGGATCGAGAGAAACAAGCACGTGCACAGCGTCAACCCGCAACGAAAGCAACGGTTGTTACCACACAATCACCACCATTAGTAGCTAACAGCCTCCTCATCGGTACAGCCGCAACACCTCAAACATCAGTCGAACCGAAGACAGAAAACACCACAGAACAGGCAGATGTACGCCAAGCCACGATTGCCGCGGCGATTGCTAGAGTAAAAGCTAAAAAGGCAGTACAAATTCTTAAATCGGATTAATGATAGAGCTGCTTTATTCATTGCATCAACACACTTAAGCCTCTACTATCGTTTTGTACATTAGACTTCTTGCAAAATCGTTGTTCGTTAATTCAAAAGGCCACCTGGCACGCGGCAAGCGCTGTGGTACGCGCAGTATATGAGGATTGCGAGCGCTGCCCAACGCAGAATTCGCACCACCTAATAGGTTTTGCAAAAGTCTATTTTATAAATCCACTAATAGATGATGATACCATGCAGAAATTATCCCTGATTTGTTTCGCTATGCTGATGTTAGGTCTTTCTTGGGGAGCAACAGCGGAAGAAAAGCGTTATATTTCCGATTCACTCATTACCTATGTCCATAGCGGCCCTGGTAGCCAATATCGTATCATTGGCTCCCTGAATGCCGGTGATGAAGTCACGCTACTCGATGTTAATCACGATGAGAATTATGGTCAAATTCGCGACTCGAAAGGCCGTATTGTCTGGCTCCCTCTCGATCAACTTAGCCCATTGCCTAGCTTACGCGTTAAACTTCCTGAGCTGGAACAAAAAGTAAGCAGCCTAACCGAGCAACTACATAATATCGATGAAAGCTGGAATCAACGTACCGCAGAAATGCAACAGAAAGTGGCATCCAGTGACGATATCATCGATGAATTAAAACATGAAAATGAAGTCCTGCAACATCAACTCGTGGTGGCACAAAAAAAAGTGAATGCTGTCAATCAACAACAAGATGACAAACAACGAGCTGTTATTTTGCAATGGTTTATGTACGGCGGTGGCGTGGCCGGCAGCGGCTTAATGTTAGGTTTATTACTGCCACATCTCATCCCCAGTCGTAAACAAAAGAATCGCTGGATGAATTAAATTTCCTGTTAGAGCCTGTTCCAAATCTTTTTCACTGTGCTCAGAAGAGGAAAAAATGGGCGAAAAAACGCAGTTTATTCTTTGTATACAACAAAGAAATGAGCATGTTGAGCGTGTTTTTGACGAAGTCTCAACGAGCACAAGAGATTTCGAATAGCTTCTAAGGAGTATAATTATGAATATATACCTGGTCGGTGGTGCTGTTCGTGACAGTTTGTTAAACCTGCCAATCAGTGAACGAGATTGGGTGGTCGTCAATGCAACCCCCGAAAAATTACTTTCTTTAGGCTATCAACAAATAGGCAGAGACTTCCCCGTTTTTCTCCATCCCATTACTCGAGAAGAATACGCCTTAGCACGTACGGAACGTAAGTCCGGTCACGGCTACACGGGTTTTACCTGTTACGCGGCACCGGACGTCACACTAGAAGAAGATTTACGCCGACGGGATCTCACGATCAACGCGATGGCACGCAATGATGAGGACAACGAATTAATCGATCCCTATCAAGGTGAAAAAGATCTCGCCAACCGCGTGTTACGTCATGTTTCTGACGCTTTTACTGAAGATCCGCTGCGTGTGCTGCGAATAGCGCGCTTCGCCGCGCGCTTTGCACATTTGGGTTTTACCATTGCCTCAGAAACCTTCACGCTAATGACAAAAATGGTCAACGACGGTGAGCTATCCGATCTGGTCGCAGAGCGGGTTTGGCAAGAAACCGAAAAAGCATTGCTCAGCCAAAGCCCACATAAGTATTTTCAAGTATTGCGTGATTGCGGGGCGCTGGCCGTGTTGTTTCCTGAAATCGACGCACTATTTGGCGTACCCGCCCCCGCCAAATGGCACCCTGAAATTGATACCGGCGTCCATACACTGATGACACTGGCCATCGCCGCCTGCTTGAGCACACAAATAGAAGTGCGTTTCTCGGCACTCTGTCACGACCTTGGTAAGGGGCTAACGGCTAAAGAGCTTTGGCCTCGTCACCACGGTCATGGTTCGGCAGGGGTAAAGTTGGTCGAGCAATTATGCCAACGTTTAAAAGTACCTGCTTCAATACGTGAGCTAGCCAAGTTAGCAGCGGAATATCATGATCTGATTCATACAGTCAATAAATTACGACCCGAAACCTTACTGAAATTGTTCGATGCCATCGATGCCTGGCGTAAACCACATCGTTTGGAGCAAATGATTTTAATCAGTGAAGCCGACGCACGCGGCCGTACTGGGTTTGAAGACAACCTCTACCCACAGGGCGACTACTTGCGCAACGCTTTTCGCATAGCCGAGGCAATACCGGTACAAGCAGTGATCGCCAGTGGTTTACAAGGCAGCGCTATTGCGGATGAACTGAAACATCGCCGCCAACTGGCCTTAGCCCAATGGAAAAAAGACAAAAAACCATTTTCACATCAGTTAGCATAATTTTGGTACTGTTGAGAGAGAGGCAGATCAGAGTCCAAACAAGCGGACAATATGTTCTTTGAATATCAGTCCAAGTGCAGCAGCGACAATAAACCATTGCATACGATCGAATTTAGATTCAAGCTTATCAAAACGCTTATCCGTTTGATCGAAGCGTTTATCAATTTGCTCAAAACGTTTATCAACCTGTTCAAAGCGTACATCCATATCCTTACGAACACTTTCTATCTGAGCATCAGTCCTCTCGGACAATGTCTGTATATCTTTACGGACTTCCGTTATCTCAGCAGACAGATCTTTACGGACTTCCACTATCTCAGCAGACAGATCTTTACGGACTTCCACTATCTCAGCAGAAAGATCTTTACGGGCTTCCGCTATCTCAGCAGACAGATCTTTACGGGCTTCCGCTATCTCAGCAGACAGATCTTTACGGACTTCCACTATCTCAGCAGACAGATCTTTACGAACCAACACCATTTCAATAGACAAGTCTTTACGAACTGACGCGAGCTCAGCAGATAAATCTTTATAAACCAGCTCTATTTTGGCGTCGATTTTTTCAGACTGTGCCACTATATTTTTACGAACTTCAACAATCTCACCCGATAAGTCCTTACTTATTTCATCAAGATCACGCTTGGTCACAACATCTACAGCTTCATGAGATTGACGAACAACGAGGGAAATTGCTCGAGCCTGCTTTATAGACAGACCCGCCGTTTCAAGTGTTTCTACAAATTCTTGTGTATCAAAGGCTACCAATGCCATTTACGCACTCTCCTTTCTTTAGGCACGTATTTTCATTAGATTTCTTGCAAAACCGCAATGATCTCTCCGTCGTATATACCCAATGAATTTCGAGTTACGGCAAGGCGGCAATCAATCGAATCCAGGTAGTACATGACTGGGATGAGTGGGAGCAGCCAACACCGCCGTAACTTGAAAGGCGAAGGGTATACAACCCTCGTCGGATGATTCAAAAACTAACACGGGGTATGACGTTAAATCATACCCCGTTGGTAACCATACACAACGCTTCACGCTCAAAAAAGATGTCTTTTATGTATTCATCTCAATATTCGAGCACGATCGGCGTTCAATAATCACCCCGACATGCTTAGCCTGCGGCACTGCGTTTGATTTGCTAACTTTTATCCGTACCCAAGATGAGGGAAAACGCGTTAATAACAACTCAGCAACCTCCTCCGCGACCCGTTCTACCAGTGCAAAACTATTTTTTTCTACGTGTTGCAGAACAGCCTCACTGATCTCCGCGTAATTCAAACAATCTTTAACATCATCACTGGCGGCAGCTTTACGGTTATCCGAGCCTATTTCGATGTCAAAAATTAATTTCTGGCGAATGCGTTGTTCCCAGTCATAAACACCAATGGTGGTCATGACACAGAGTTGTTCAATAAATACGATATCCATTGGGGTATTCTCTGTTTACCAAAGATCCTTAGAGAAGTAGCTACGACTTGCCGGCTCCTCGTAAGAAGTTCCTTCCGATTTCTCACACTTTTTTATAAATTCGTTTAATGTATTAACATTGCAGTCGCTAATTTGCTTCCTTTTCTCAGAATCAAGCAGATTACGAAGACTATATACTAGCGTAGCACGCAGAAGATCAGTGGGATCAAACCCAGCAATATACGTCATAACACACTTGAGTTCTTCTGCAAACCTGGCCCGTTCGCTCCTGGATATCATAACCTCAATCAAAGCTTTTGTATCAGTAACACTCTTGAGAGGCCTGATTACATACCGCTTCGTCTCATTTTCATTGGTAACAAATTTTTGAGTACCGCTCGTTCCTGCACCTGAATGTAGGAATTGCCGCGGCGGAGTGTCCTCTAGTTTATGTTCTTCTCCAGTGCTTGCAACTACCTCAGGAGCTAGACATCTCTTAAAAATTGTTTTCTGAGATTCTTCAAATGTTGGAGCATATATAGTTAACACACGTCCACTCCAATACTTGTACGTCACGAAATTCTGTTTAAACCCATCTGGAACTAATTCTTTCAAGCGGTTAAACGCAGACATTACCTCTTCGTTTGTTGCCGTTTCGTTCATCAAAATCTTGACTTGCTGTTTGGCATCATTTAGGGCGCTAGAGAAATTTAAAAAATCTAGAATGGCCTCCAAAAAACGACGAAGGCAATTTGAGTCTTTAGACTCTGCAAAATAAACTGTTTTGTCATAAACAACCCCCTTTATAAGCACCGGCATGTCACTTTGTCTTACTAGTATATTACCCATAAAACTTAACCTCAAAAAAACATGTGATATTCATTCACTAAACGGTAATGCCTTAATTAATGAGCTAATTCCGACAACGGCCACCTCGGTCTTACAGCAATGCTAAGATCACTCTCTGTACCCACATTCATTTTCAACCGAACCCACCCCGCGGAGGCAATCATCGCACCATTATCCGTACAAAACTCCGGCCTGGCGTAAAATACCTCGCTACCACGTTTATGCATCATTTCAGCTAACTTCAATCGAAGTGTTCGATTGGCGCTCACCCCCCGGCAATCACCAGACGAGTTAAGCCGCTTTGATCGAGCGCCCGCTGGCATTTTATCGCTAGCGTATCGATGACCACATCTTCGAATGCACGCGCAATGTCAGCACGGGTTTGATCGTCGTTATTATTAGTGTGAATAGTATTAGCTGCAAATGTTTTTAAACCGGAAAAACTGAAATCAAGACCGGGACGATCGGTCATAGATCGTGGAAAAATAAAACGTTTCGCGTTTCCTCGCTCGGCGAGACGCGATAGCATGGCACCACCGGGATAATCCAAATTTAATAATTTTGCGGTTTTATCGAAAGCCCCTCTGGCAGCACCATCCACGGATTCGCCCAAAAAACGGTTCTTTTCTACATATTGCACAACAGCCTCACTGATCTCCGCGTAATTCAAGCAATCTTTAACATCATCACTGGCGGCAGCTTTACGGTTATCCGAACCCATTTCGATGTCAAAAATTAATTTCTAGCGAATGCGTTGTTCTCAGTCATAAACACCAATGGTGGTCATGACACAGAGTTGTTCAATAAATATGATATCCATTGGGGTATTCTCTGTTTACCCAGTCGCTTAGGACTGGTCCTCCCAACTGAACGCTGCAGTTTGCTCATATTTGGAGAACTTCTCTAAAAATTCCTTAAATAGGTTATCTTGTTCTGTTGTAGTTACAGAATTATTCAGTCTACATATCTTTTTTATATGTTCTCTCATCTTTTTTACAGTAGAATCATCAGGAGTTCTACCATTTTCTTTTCCATTATTTACAAGCTTTACAAAAACCTCAAAAAATTTTACAAATACATAACCGCATTCACTACTATGGTCGACGAATACCTTATCACCTAGCCCATTAATAAAACTATCATTCTTAAAAAAACATGTACGGGTAGAATCTCTCAGGCATTTTACTAATGTTTCGGTGCCACATTTTTTGAACAAGCGGGATATAACATCTACGAATGATGACACACCTTTTTGCATAAGACATTCCATGATCCGTTCGAATGCCCCAGATTTTTTGTTTTTCAAGAAAAATTGCGTGAATTCTCCGGATAAGCTTAATTTTCCTTTTTCGATAGCCTTTAGCGTACATTTTTCTAATACGTCAAATATTATTTTGATTTTTTCTCCGTCTGTAAACGTATTATTTCCTTCGATAAGCCAATTGAATGCCGAACGTACTGCTTCATCATTTTTTCCGTGCTTATGCTCAATGTTTTCGAGCATGATTTTTTCAAATAGAGTATCTTGTTTTTGATCAACAAGGTGTTTCATAGTTTCAGAAAATACCGTATATTTTTCATATTCTAGACTCTTTAAGACAAGTACGTTGCATACCCCAATATTACATTCTTTACCGAGAAGAGATTTAATAACTTGGCAAGTTTTTACAAGATCATCATTCTTTAAAGAGTATAATATATATTCTTCAGCTAATTTTATTTTTTCTTCTACTGAAATACATGTAATATATTCTCCTAATAAGTCAGGGGAATCTTCCTTGAAAAGGTTTTCTCTAAATTTTGACTTATTGAATGAACTAGATTCGCTGTAATTTGAAAAGCTTATAGTCTGTTTAACTGAATCTGCGTTATCTTTTGTTTCTATCGATAGGTCAAAACTATTTAATCCAGCACTCTTCTCTATCTTGAAAATCTCTATCTTGAAAAAGCTTCGCCTCCCTTCTGGAGCTAGGCTTTTTAAACTGAGAAAAGCATGTATTTTTTCAGTTGTCGATGTAGCATGCAAGAAGGTTCGGAGATGCTTATAAGCATCTGCACGGTGAGTATCAAAAAACCAATCCTTTATTTTTTCCCATATACCCATAGTGACAGACTCGTCATTTTTTATTTTCTCTACTACATCACTTGAGATTACTTTCTCGCCACCCCACCGGCTACTTAAATATACTTCCATAAGATTTAATCTCTCTAAAATACACCATTTAATTACATACAGCATCATGATTCTGATTACAATACAGATAATTCCGACAACGGCCACCTCGGTCTTACAGCAATGCTAAGATCATTCTCTGTACCCGCATTCATTTTCAACCGAACCCACCCCGCGTAGGCAATCATCGCACCATTATCCGTACAAAACTCCGGCCTGGCGTAAAATACCTCGCCACCGCGTTGATGCATCATTTCAGCTAACTTCAATCGAAGTGTTCGATTGGCGCTCACCCCCCCGGCAATCACCAAACGAGTCAAGCCGCTTTGATCGAGCGCCCGCTGGCATTTTATCGCTAGCGTATCGATGACCGCATCTTCAAATGCACGCGCAATGTCAGCACGGGTTTGATCGTCGTTATTATTAGTGTGAATAGTATTAGCTGCAAATGTTTTTAAACCGGAAAAACTGAAGTCAAGACCGGGACGATCGGTCATAGGTCGTGGAAAGATAAAACGTTTCGCGTTTCCCTGCTCGGCGAGACGCGATAGCATGGCACCACCGGGATAATCCAAATCTAATAATTTTGCGGTTTTATCGAAAGCCTCTCCGGCAGCATCATCCACAGATTCGCCCAAAAGTTGATATTCACCGATAGCCGTTACGCTGATAAGTTGGGTATGCCCCCCTGAAACCAGTAACGCAATAAAAGGAAAAGATGGCGCGGGGTTTTCCAGCATCGGAGAAAGTAAATGACCTTCCATATGATGCACCGGCACCGCGGGGACTTGCCAGGCAAAAGCTAACGCGCGACCCACGGTCGCCCCCACTAATAATGCGCCCACCAGCCCAGGCCCCGCAGTATAAGCAACAGCATCAATATCTTTTCCACTGAGCTTGGCCTCCTGTAGCGCTGCCTGGATGAGTGGCACCGTTTTTCGTACATGATCACGGGAAGCCAATTCAGGAACAACGCCACCGTAATCAGCATGTAATTTTACTTGACTATATAATTGATTAGCTAACAGACCTTTTTCACCGTCATACACGGCAATACCTGTTTCATCACAGGAGGTCTCTATACCCAAAACGCGCTTTATTTTTTCCATCATTCCTAACTCTATTAAATTTCTTGCAAAACCGTAGTAAGTGCTGCGAAATCAAGGCACCTGGCGCGCAACAACCCAGTGTACATGCGAGTACAGGAGGATTACGAGCACCAGGTAACGCAGAATTTGCAGTACGTCGCTTGCAGCACACAGGAAGTTTTGCAAGAAGTCTATACCCAATGAATTTCGAGTTACGGCAAGGCGGCAATCAATCGAATCCAGGTGGTACATGACTGGGATGAGTGCGAGCAGCCAACACCGCCGTAACTTGAAAGGCGAAGGGTATATTGCCTAACCCACTTGCATTCCAAGAACAGGATACTCACAATGCTCCTGTCCGCAGTTTATCACAGGCTGATTTGTCTATAGTCGTCTTCATTTTAGTACGGACGTCTACGGTGGTGCTTTACAAAAGCGCTTCCAATGCAGTAAGATCGCGCACTATTTTTGAAAGATGCTGGTCTCTGTGATCAGCCGCAAATCGATTTTACTGAGGATCGCGGTACATGCCGGTAATTAAAGTACGTGAAAATGAGCCCTTCGACGTGGCTCTTCGCCGTTTCAAGCGTTCTTGCGAAAAAGCAGGGGTTTTGTCTGAGGTTCGTCGTCGTGAGTTCTATGAAAAACCCACTACCGAAAGGAAACGAGCTAAAGCTTCTGCAACAAAGCGTAAAATGAAGCAAGTTGCTCGTGAGGCCACGCGCCGTACTCGTCTATATTGATTTTTAAGGGCAAAAAATCTCACCATTTGATTATTCTTTACCCGTTTTCGTTGCATAAGAAAGGCGGCCGTGCTTTCCGAGAGGGATGTACGGCTTGTTCTCGTTTGGTAAACTGGCGAACAAAGGCATTATGGTTGGACGCATTCCACGTGTATTTATCAATGAGTTGCTGGCCCGTACCGATATCGTCGATCTGATCGAGGTTCGGGTAAAGCTGAAGAAACAGGGCAAAAATTATCTCGCGTGTTGCCCATTCCACCATGAGAAAACACCTTCGTTCACCGTCAATAGCGACAAACAGTTTTATCATTGCTTCGGCTGTGGTGCTCACGGTAATGCGATAGATTTTCTCATGCATTATGATCGCCTGCAATTTGTCGAAAGCATTGAGGAATTAGCCACTATCAACGGGGTGGCTGTGCTTTACGAAGATGGAACCGCTGCTAACCACATCGAGCACCAGCAACGACAAAATATTTATCCATTGATGGAACAAATAGGCGAGTTTTATCAGCAATCACTCAATAGCCCGTCAGCACGCTCTGCTTGCCACTATCTTGAGCAACGCGGATTGAGTAAAGAGGTTATCCAGCACTTTGCTATTGGTTTCTCTCCTGTGGGCTGGGATAACCTGGTAAAACGTTTTGGCAACAACAGGGAAAACCGTGCAACACTGAACAAAACCGGCATGTTGGTGACTAATGATACGGGGCGTAGTCACGCAGAACAGGGTGACACAGGACACAGCTACGACAGGTTTCGTGAACGTATTATGTTCCCGATCCGCGATAAACGCGGTCGTATCATCGCTTTTGGTGGTCGTGTTCTTGGCGATGGTATGCCTAAGTATCTAAATTCACCTGAAACAGAGATTTTTCATAAAGGTCGCCAACTCTACGGCTTGTATGAAGCACAGGTCAAACAACCTAATCCGGCACGCTTATTAGTCGTTGAAGGATATATGGATGTGGTGGCTTTGGCGCAGTTTGGTATTAATTATGTGGTCGCATCACTTGGAACGGCAACCACTGCGGAACATATCCAGTTATTATTTCGCACCACAGACAATGTCATTTGCTGTTATGACGGTGATAAAGCCGGAAGGGATGCCGCTTGGCGAGCATTGGAAACAGCGCTTCCCTATCTAAATGATGGACGTCAGCTACGCTTTATGTTTTTGCCCGAAGGTGAAGATCCCGACACCCTGGTGCGTAAAGAAGGAAAAGCGGCCTTTGAACAACGTATGGAACAGGCGCTACCGCTCTCTCAGTTCCTGTTTGAAACACTGATACTACAGGTCGATCTGAGCAGCCCTGATGGGCGTGCTAAACTGAGCGCCTTAGCGCTACCATTAATTGCTCAGGTGCCAGGTGAAACGTTACGACTCTACCTACGCCAGCAATTAGGTAATAAATTGGGTATTCTGGATGATCATCTTTTAGATAAGCTGATGCCTAAGCGTGCTAAAAATGTTAATGGCTACCCACGGCCGCAGCTAAAACCAACAACCATGCGTATACTTATTGCATTGCTGGTGCAATATCCACATCTGGCGACACTGGTGCCCTCGTTACAAGGAATAAAACAAGCGAAATTAGCCGGTTTGTCCTTGTTTATCGAGTTGGTGGAAACCTGTCTTGCCCAGCCGGGTTTGAATACCGGTCAACTGCTGGAGCAATATCGTGGTGATAAATTTAGCAAGCAGCTTGAAAAATTAGCAACTTGGAACACCATAGAGGTAGAAGAGATCGTCGAAATAACCTTTCGAGATGCGTTGAACCATCTTTTTGATTCAGCACTGGAAGAACGATTAGATATTTTAATTGCCCGCGCCCGGACGACATATGGCTTAAATGCTGAAGAACGTGAAGAGGTTCGTCTGATCAATGAGGCGCGAGGAAAAAAAATGAAATATATAACGGCTTAATTGCCGATAAATGCGAGGATGTTCCTCTGCACTGGCCGCCATAGTGGGCAGCGGTGATCTAAAAAGCCCCAAATGTTATTGTTGGCAGCTTCGCCGACCGACACCAACCCAAATATACTCGCAAGCGTGGATACCGTCTTATGGAGCAAAACCCGCAGTCACAGCTAAAGCTACTTGTCACCCGTGGTAAGGAGCAAGGCTATTTGACCTATGCTGAGGTCAATGACCATCTGCCGGAAGACATCGTCGATTCCGAACAGATTGAAGATATCATCCAGATGATTAATGACATGGGCATACAAGTGCTGGAAGAAGCACCTGATGCTGATGATTTGATGTTAGCCGAAAATACCACTGACACCGATGATGACGCCGTAGAAGCGGCGGCACAGGTGTTATCCAGTGTTGAAGCTGAAATTGGGCGAACAACCGATCCCGTACGCATGTATATGCGTGAAATGGGCACTGTTGAACTCCTGACACGAGAAGGCGAGATTGATATTGCCAAACGTATTGAAGAAGGGATCAATCAGGTACAGTGTTCAGTTGCTGAGTACCCTGAAGCTATTACTTATCTGTTAGAGCAGTATGACCGTGTTGCCGCGGATCAAGCCCGACTGTCCGATCTGATAACCGGCTTTGTCGATCCTAACGCACAAGAAGATATTGCACCGACCGCCACCCATGTTGGTTCTGAATTATCCGCTGAAGAAATGGTGGATAACGACGAGAGTGATGAAGACAATGACGATGATGCTGAAACCGATAACAGTGTTGATCCCGAGTTGGCACAGGAAAAATTCAGCGAACTGCGTGAACAATATGAAAATACTAGGAAAGAAATTAAAAAGAATGGTCGTAACCACGCCGATACTGCCGCTGAGATCCTGAAACTTTCAGAAATATTTAAACATTTCCGGCTAGTACCGAGGCAATTTGACTATCTGGTCAACAATATGCGTTCAATGATGGATCGCGTTCGTACCCAGGAACGTATCATCATGAAACTCTGTGTTGACCAGTGCGAAATGCCAAAGAAAATCTTCGTTACCCTGTTTGTTAATAACGAAACCGATGAGACCTGGTTCGAAAATGCCTTGGAAATGGGTAAAAGCTGGTCTAAAAAATTGCACAACGTTGCCGATGAGGTAAAACGTAACCTGCAAAAATTACGCCATATCGAAGAAGAAACCAGTTTGACCATCGAACAGGCTAAAGACATCAACCGCCGTATGTCGATCGGTGAAGCCAAAGCACGGCGTGCGAAAAAAGAAATGGTAGAGGCTAATTTACGTTTGGTGATCTCAATTGCTAAAAAGTATACCAATCGTGGCTTACAGTTCCTTGATCTGATTCAAGAAGGCAACATTGGTTTAATGAAAGCGGTTGACAAATTTGAATATCGCCGTGGTTATAAATTTTCTACTTACGCTACCTGGTGGATCCGTCAAGCGATTACCCGTTCGATTGCTGATCAAGCGCGTACCATCCGTATCCCAGTGCATATGATTGAAACCATTAACAAACTCAATCGTATCTCACGCCAGATGCTACAGGAAATGGGACGAGAGCCAACACCAGAGGAATTAGCAGAACGCATGCTAATGCCAGAAGATAAAATCCGCAAGGTGCTGAAAATCGCCAAAGAACCGATCTCAATGGAAACCCCGATCGGCGACGATGAAGATTCACATTTGGGTGATTTTATCGAAGATACCGTGCAAGAGTTACCGCTCGGATCGGCGACTTCCGAAAGTTTGCGTTCAGCGACTCATGACATACTGGCAGGTCTTACTGCCCGTGAAGCAAAAGTGCTGCGTATGCGTTTTGGTATCGATATGAACACTGACCATACCTTAGAGGAAGTGGGCAAACAGTTTGATGTTACCCGTGAACGTATCCGCCAGATTGAAGCCAAAGCATTGCGTAAACTGCGTCATCCAAGCCGTTCCGAGGTGCTACGTAGTTTTCTCGATGATTAATATTACCACCACCTACTCTCCCTACCCAAGGTAGGGAGATACTGCGTTAATATGGCGAGATCCTTATCAGTTTCCAGACACTGCCACCGAAATTAACGGAGTCACCATGAGTCAGGAAAAACTCTACACCGAGAAAGAACTGAGCTGGTTGTCTTTTAATGAACGAGTACTGCAAGAAGCGACAGACAAAAATAACCCACTGATTGAGCGAATGCGTTACCTTGGCATTTATTCCAATAATCTGGATGAATTTTATAAGGTGCGTTTTGCCGAATTAAAAAAGCATATCTTGATTAGCGAAGAACAGGGTTCACGCGTCGCGTCGCGCCATTTGCTAAAAAAAATTCAGGTCAAAGTCGTCACGGCCGAACAGGCCTTCGATAGCCTATATAACGAATTGTTATTGGAGATGGCACGTAAACAAATATTTTTGGTTAATGAACGACAAATTTCAGAAAATCAACAAATCTGGTTGCGATACTATTTTAAACAGTGTCTGAGGCAACATGTCACGCCGATTTTGATCAACCATGATACCGACCTGGTACAGTTCCTAAAAGACGATTATACCTATCTGGCAGTCGAAATTATTCACGGTGCCGATACAAAATATGCACTGCTAGAAATCCCGTCAGATAAAGCGCCACGTTTTGTTAATTTACCCCCGATGCACCTCGGCGCCGCAAGCCCATCATACTACTGGATAATATACTACGTTATTGCCTCGATGAAATTTTCAAAGGCTTTTTCGATTACGATGCCTTACACGCCTATTCGATGAAAATGACCCGTGATGCCGAATACGATTTAGTCACAGAAATGGAATCCAGCCTATTGGAGCTGATGTCATCCAGCTTAAAACAGCGTCTGACCGCAGAACCAGTGCGCTTTGTTTATCAACAGGATATGCCCAAAAAAATGGTGGCGCTGTTGCGCAAAAAACTGGCGATCTCTAATGACGACTCGGTGATTGCTGGCGGGCGTTACCACAATTTTAAAGACTTTATCAATTTCCCCAATGTTGGCAAAAACAATTTACTTCATCGCCCAATGCCCCGCTTACGACATAGTCGTTTCAATCAATTCCGTAATAGTTTCGATGCGATCCGCGAACAGGATATTTTATTGTATTATCCTTACCACACCTTTGAACACGTCCTGGAGCTATTGCGCGAAGCTTCCTTCGATCCGAGTGTCCTTGCGATTAAAATCAATATTTATCGAGTAGCAAAAGATTCACGTATTATTGATTCCATGATCCATGCTGCACATAACGGTAAAAAAGTCACGGTAGTCGTGGAATTACAAGCCCGCTTTGATGAAGAAGCGAATATCTATTGGGCAAAAAGCCTGACGGCAGCGGGAGTGCAAGTTATATTCTCGGCACCTGGCCTAAAAATTCATGCCAAACTGTTTTTAATATCTCGCTATGAAAATGAGCAAATTATCAGATATGCACACATAGGTACCGGTAATTTTAACGAAAAAACCGCTCGCCTTTATACCGATTATTCCTTGTTAACAGCAGATGCACGTATTACTAATGAAGTACGCCGTGTATTTAGTTTTATCGAAAATCCTTACCGTCCGGTTAAATTCGATCATTTAATGGTCTCACCGCAAAACTCACGGTTAATGTTATATCAGTTAATCGATCAAGAAATTATCCATGCCAAAAATGGAAAAAATGCAGCCATTAAACTGAAAATTAATAACCTAGAAGATCACGGATTGATCGACAAATTGTACAGTGCTTCGAGTGCTGGTGTGCAAATTCGCTTATTAATACGAGGTATATGCTCACTGATACCCAATATAGCCGGTATCAGTGATAATATTCAGGTCATCAGTATTGTTGATCAGTTTTTAGAACATGATCGCGTCTATGTATTCGAAAATAAAGGCGATAAGTTAGTTTATCTATCATCTGCCGACTGGATGACCAGAAATATCAATTACCGGATTGAAGTCGCCGTTCCTATACTCGATGTACGGCTTAAACAACGAGTATTAGACATTTTGGATTTGTTGTTTAGCGACACAGTCAAAGCCCGTTATCTTGATAAAGAACTGAGTAATCGTTATGTGCCTCGCGGCAATAAGCGCAAAGTACGGGCGCAAAGTGCTATTTATAATTATTTACAAGCGTTAGAACAGCCAGAAAAAGACGCCGCGCAATAGGTTTTGCAGTCAGTCTCATGTAATATTGCATTGCACAAACCCATCACAAGGCAGTTCGTAATGAATCAGTCCACTTACGATGCGATCCAGGAAAAACGCTTAAAGCCATGGCAAGGCGAAGAAGAAGTTCGGTATACATGGAATAAAGCGATTGAAGATGAAACCGGGCTCCACTTAAATGCTGAACGAGAGCGAAAGGATGCCAGCCTCAACCATGTGATTATTGAGTACAAAGCACCGGGCTTGTTCAACGGTAAAAAGGGTAGCCCTGCCTTTAAAAATGCATCTCAAGAGCGCTTATTACCTTATATTCAAAAAGAATCAATAAAGACCGGAATTCCAGAGTCCGATTTCATCGGTATTGCGATTGACGGGGAGCATATTTGCTTTACCCAGGTCATAGACGGTGAGATAAAAACACAGCATCTCATGCCATTCTCCCCCTATTCTGTGGAGATGGTGCTCGATGCTTTTCGTTCTGATACCCGTAAAGGGTTGACAGCCGAGAACTTGCTTGCAGACTTCGGGCATGGCTCATCAAATGCAAGAGCCTTTATGCAATGTCTATCTGATGGCCTATACCACTATGTCACTGCAAGTAGTAACAATAAAGTTCAAATGTTATTTGAAGAATGGAGAACGTTATATGGCCAGGTTGCCGATATGTCGGTTCTGCAAGCGGAAGCCATAAATAAAGAACTCGCATTTAGCTGGATAGGTACAGAGAAAGATTCAATTCCAGCAAGGCTGTTCGTCATTCATACTTATAATTCGATGTTAATCAAACTGCTTGCGGCAGAAATCGTTGCCGCCCATGGCATTACGTCATCTGAACAACCTGCTCAAAACATGGCAGCACTTAAAAGTGACGATCAGTTATTAGATTTTCTTTATCAAGCGATTGAACACGCATCATTGTTTAAAGATGCAGGGATAAATGGATTCATTGAAGAGGCCATTTTTAGCTGGTATATCGATCTCGCCCGACACGACATCCTACCCTCGTTACTACCTTCATTGCGCCGTCTATTGTCAATGCTGTCGCTTTACCGTTTGGATAAACTTGAGCGCACCCGGGATGTTTTACGTGACTTATACCAGGGGTTAGTTCCCGGCAAACTGCGTCAAAGCCTAGGGGAATTTTATACACCAGACTGGCTGGTTGACTTCACGCTAAGTCGTGCCTCCGATGATGCGATTTTACATCAGCGAGCGCTCGATCCGACTTGTGGCTCTGGTGCATTTTTGTTGGCAGTGATACGCAAGAAACGAGCATTAGCCCAGCGAAAAGCGTGGTCGGCTGAGACAACGCTAAAAAATTTATGTAACAGTGTATGGGGTTTTGATCTCAACCCGCTTGCAGTTCAAACAGCCCGTGTAAACTTCTTAATTGAAATCGCGGATTTACTGGCCCAATGCCCAGGCACTGAATTTGAAGTACCTGTTTTAATGGCAGATGCTGTCTATTCTCCAGCGTCTTTGCCTAATGGCAATACGTCTGTCGTTGAATATAGCATTGGTAGCCAAATAGCAAAACTTAATATCCGCTTGCCTGTTGAACTTGCGTTTAACCGCAAGCTGCTTGATGATGTTTTCGAGCGTATGGCGCAAGATGTAGAGCAGAGCCTTGAATACGATGAATCAAAGAAGAAACTATCGAGCTATCAAGTCATAGATCCGCAACAATTAGAATTGTGGGAAAAACCGCTACGCTACACCTACGACCAAGTATTGCATCTCCATAAAAAACAATGGAATGGTATTTGGTTTCGTATTGTCAGAAATTTCTTTTGGTCTGCAACAGCAGGCAAATTTGAACTGATTATCGGCAATCCACCCTGGGTACGCTGGTCAAAATTACCGGATCTTTATCGTGAGCGAGCTAAACCCACATGTGAAGACTACGGAATATTCTCAAAAACCAAGCGGCACGGGGGTAATGAACTCGACATTTCCGCCATGATTACCTACATAGTGTCGGACAAATGGCTAAAAGATGATGGTAAGCTGGCGTTCGTCATCACGGGAACCTTGTTCAAGAACCCTTCATCAGCGGGTTTTCGAACATTTAAGCTTAAACCTAAACACTGTGATTCCATGTATCTACAGCCGTTATCAGTGGATGACATGAAGGCGCTCAAACCTTTTGAAGATGCAAGTAATCATACATCGGTCGCTCTCTTTGCCAAGGCAGCTTCACAAACAAGCTACCCTGTTTCATATCAGCTTTGGAGACCTTCTGCAGGACAAAAACGTACCATAAACGCAAAACACTCTCTCGATATCGTACTAGGGCAAATTGAGTCAATTGAGCACGAGGCATTTCCCGTGGAAGAACCGGGTTCTCCCTGGGCAATTTTGCCTCCTGGCCGATTTGAGGCGATTAAGTATTTATCTAAACCATGCACTTGGACCAAAGGCCGTAAAGGAATTACCACAGATTTAAACGGGGTTTATTTCGTCCCAATACTTCAAGACAACGGTACAGCAGTCCAAGTTCAGAGTCGACCAGAAGCTGGACGTAAAGACATTGCGGCTCAGAAAAAAGCATGGGTTGAACCTGACATGTTGTATCCCTTGATAAAGGGGGCTGGCGACTTTGAAGAGTGTTACCTCAAGTTTGCATCTGAAAAACACACTGCACAGCGACTATATGCGTTTGTACCAAACGTTGGTATTTCAAACTCTGATTACGAGAAGGCAGAAACGGATCTTGGCTCTCCACGATTAAAGAAAACATCAGCGTGGTTTAAGTCGTATCAACAGCTTTTACTTGATCGATCTACTTACCGCAGACAAATGAAAGGTGCTCCGTTTCATGCCGTTTATAACGTCGGTGATTATACTTTTAAACCTTGGAAGGTTATTTGGCCGGAAATGTCCTCATCGTTCTATGCTGCGGTTGCCGGTAGTGCGGATGTCCCAATTGTAGGAAGTCGCCCATACGTACCCGATCACAAAGTTTACTTTGCATCGTTTGACGACAGAAAAACGGCCTTTTATCTCTGTGGGTTACTCAATTCGACCACAGTTCAAGAGTGGATAAATTCTCACAACGTATCCATTCAAGTGGCAAATGTTTTTAAACATCTTAATTTACCCGAGTACGACTTTGGGAACATTCAACATCAAGAACTGGTTAAACTCGTTGAGTCGGCTCATTATGAACATAATAGTGAGTCCCGCAAAGGCATTGTTGGGAAAGTTAAAGCTACAGCCGAGAGAATTTTAACTACTTGGAGTGGAACACTAAAGGCCCCTATTTCAATCTTAAAATCTGAATACCCCAGAAAAACAGGATTAACGACTACTCCCGTTGATAATATATAATAATTTATGTTTGTCCATTATCAATAATGGGTATAAGTGGGTTTCGGTGCTTGTACCAAGCCATCGAATATCAATAACGGTTACTCAAAATACTATGCCGCTACACAGTAAATGTATTCCACAAGAAATTGCCGCCATCGATCTCGGCTCCAACAGTTTTCATATGGTCATTGCCCGTATCGTTAACGGAGCACTTCAGGTTCTGGGTCGTTTAAAAAAACGGGTTCACTTGGCTGAAGGATTAGATAACAATAACCTGCTTAGCCAAGAAGCGATGGAACGCGGGCTATCCTGCCTGGCATTGTTTGCTGAACGTTTGCAAGGTTTTTCACCGGATAATATCCGCGTCGTGGCAACACACGCGCTGCGACAAGCAGCCAACGCCGATGTTTTTCTGCAACGAGCAGCGTTAGTGATCCCCTATCCAATTGAAATTATTTCCGGTCATGAAGAGGCTCTCCTGATTTTTAGAGGTGTTGAACATACTCAACCAGAGAAAGGCCGTAAATTAGTGATCGATATTGGCGGAGGCTCGACAGAACTGGTGATCGGCGAAGATTTTAAACCCTTGCTAGTAGAAAGTCGTCCTATGGGTTGTGTCAGTTTTGCGAAAAAATTCTTTCCTGATGGGGAAATCAATAAAATTAATTTTCAACGTGCCCAACTGGCAACAACGCAAAAATTGGAAACCCTCGCCTCGCAATATAAAACCCAAGGCTGGCAATATGCGTTAGGCACTTCCGGTAGCATCAAAACGGTAACTGAAATTTTGCTGGCAATGGGCGAAAAAGATGGACTGATCACAGTAGAACGTTTGCAATTGTTGCGTGACCAAGTACTACAATTCAATCACGTTAACACACTTAAATTACCAGGCTTGCCCGAAGATCGTCGGTCGATATTTATCCCTGGATTAGCCATCATCAGTGGCATATTTGACACCCTCGCCATCAACACACTGCGCTTTTCCGATAGTGCCTTACGTGAAGGTGTTTTATACGAGATGGAAGGACGTTTCCGTCATCAGGATATTCGCCAGCGTACCGCCCAAAGTCTGGTTGATCATTATAATATTGATCGTAATCAAGCACGGCGCGTGATGCAAACCAGCCAACAACTTTATGCACAATGGCAAATGCAAAATAGCAAACTAGTGCAACCACACCTGACACCGCTACTAAAATGGGCAGCGATGCTACATGAAATAGGTTTAAGTATCAATCACAGTGCAATGCAACGGCATTCAGCCTATATACTACAACACACCAACTTGCCGGGTTTCAATCAGGAACAACAACTCTTACTGGCGATGCTGGTGCGTTTCCATCGTAAGACAATCAAATTAGAAGAATTGCCCAAATTCAACCTATTTAAGAAAAAACATTATCTGCCCCTGATTCAACTATTACGGCTCAGTACCCTACTTAACAACCAACGCCAAGCTACCACCACACCCGAAAGTTTACAGTTAATTACCCATGATAATCACTGGACATTGCGTTTTCCCCAAGACTATCTCGCGCAAAATAATTTGCTAGCGCTGGATTTTGAGCGTGAACAAGCTTATTGGAATAACGTCACCGACTGGCAATTAACTATCGAATAAATTAATCTACATTCTTTAGACAGGATATCTTCCTTAAGTTATCAGATTTGAGTTGCATATAGATCAAAAATTCAGTATCTTGACATTATTAAGAAATTATTAGGAAAGGATCATTTGCATGGCACTGGCAGCACTTGATACACAACAGGTTGTAGAAGAACTTGAAACAGCCGGCATCTTAACAGCTCACGCTAAAGCAATTTCTTTTGTTATCCGTAAGTCTCAGGAAGCCGTAGACGTCGTGACTAAGCGTGACCTCGATGACTTACATAGGGACATAGATACCAAATTTGAAAAAACTGACGCCAAAATAGCCGAAGTCCGCAAAGACATGGAAGCAGGCTTTGAAAAAACTGATGCTAAAATAGCCGAAGTCCGTAAAGACATGGAAGTAGGTTTTGAAAAAACTGATGCTAAAATAGCTGAAGTCCGTAAGGACATGGAAGTAGGTTTTGAAAAAACTGACGCCAAAATAGCCGAAGTCCGTAAGGACATGGAAGTAGGTTTTGAAAAAACTGACGCTAAAATAGCCGAAGTCCGCAAAGATCTGTCTGCTGAAATATCAGAAGTCCGCAAAGACATGGAAGCAGGTTTCGAAAAAACTGATGCCAAAATAGCTGAAGTTCGTAAAGATATGGATGTACGCTTCGAACAAGTCGATAAACGCTTCGAACAAGTCGATAAACGCTTTGAGCAGGCGGATAAATCACTGAACGACTTTAAACAAGAAACGATAAAACGTTTTGATAAACTTGAATCGAAATTTGATCGTGTACAATGGTTCATCGTTGCTGCTGCGCTTACCCTGATATTCAAGGAACACATTACCCGTTTGCTTGGCATGTAATTTTGTCACCGGAGCCTTCATGCTCAATCAACCACTGTTTGATGGTTAATCCTGCTGCGTAGCCAGTAAGATGGCCATTGTTACCTATCACGCGGTGGCATGGAATGATAATCGCAATCAAATTTTTCGCATTGGCAGCACCGACGGCTCGACAATAATTCGCCGATTCAACAGCTAATGCCAGTTGTTTATAGCTCCAGGTTTCGCCAAATTTTATTTTTTGTAATTCACACCATACTTTTTTCTGAAAATCAGTCCCGCCAGGATCGAGAGCAACAGTAAATGTTTTCAGTTTTCCGGCAAAATACTTTTCTAGCTCATCGACACAATGTAGCAATAGAGAAGTAGGCTTCACCTCAACGGTTTTTTCATTAACAAAGTCAATACGTTTAATGCCGATTTCGCTTGCCTGTATCTGCAAAAATCGGGTAGCAAACCCTGGAGGTGAATCAATATAATAATGATACATTTAAACCCTGCTCCTATGCGCTGTCGCTTCACCTTGTGATCAAAGGACTCGATATGCGTTAACCTGACGAAATACCGACTCTACTCCGCTCGCTACCGCTGCACAAGCCATCTTTTTTACTCAGTTCATGTATAAATAATCATCAAAAACGATTACCGACCTGTGGTTGAACTCGTGGTACATTGGGTCCCATCCCCCATCCTGATGATCCAGGTGAAAGAACCACTTTTTTGGGTGCATTAAGCTGTACCCATTTCCCTTTATCATTCTTTTGCCACCCTCCTATTCCTGTTCTCGCTTCAGGCGGCGCTTCTTTATTCTGCTCTTTGGGTTCTGATGGCTGAGCCTCTTCATGGATACGTGGATCGGGGACAGCCTGTTTGTGTCCATTTCGCGGTTCTTTTATTTCATTAGCCCGCTCTTCTACTAATAATTCCGTTTGATTCTTTGCATCAGCGGTCTCTTTTTTTCTTGACGGTGGTAAATTTGGGCGTTCAACCTCCTCCTCCGACGTTGGCAACTGTGCTTCAACAGTAAACTCAACGCTGAATGGTCCGAATGGTCCGAATGGTCCGGCAAGTTCTTGCTCATTACTTTGAGGTTCAGGTACTCTTAATGAAGAGTCGGGTGAAACACTGTGCTTTTCAGGCATTTCCTTCGGATCCGCTTTCTGACTGCTAGCACCAAAATTTAGTAGCATCGCAGCTACACCTTGCCTATGAGTACACAGCTTATAAGGGTCTAAAGATGCTGGCTGTTGCATCAGTGTTTCAATCATCGTTCTAACATTTTTGCTTAAACTGTCATAGTCACAATCAAGAAGTGATTTAATGTGCTTTAGATATTCAGCATTGATTTCTTCATTTGTAATGCGTTTTGATTGCCTATAAGCACTGACTTGTTCTTTGATTGCCTCAAATTTACCATATTTTGTTCCGTTCCCACTATTGATAAAGAGCTTATGTAATTTTTCTGTTTTAACGGTTTTAAGTAATTCAGAAAATTCTTTAACTATTTTTTTCAATTCAGAATCGTCTTTTGTACCTGATATACCTTCGATAATAGAAACTGTTCGATAGAAGTCATTAATCTCATTATTAACAGTGATATTTTCTTTCGAGATACTTGCAAGCTTAGCGTCAATTTCTTTAATTTGCTCAGCATTCATCCCTATTTTTTTCAACCAAGTCTCTCTGTTAGCCTTGCCTTCATGAGTCAAAAAAACATCTGAGCGCGACTTTGTTGTGGCAACATTTGGCGTTGTCGTTTCATTACATTCATTGGTACTAGCAGCCTGGTTATTTTCGTTGGCACTACTATTACTCTGGTTCTTTCCGTTGAGACCAGTAGTCTGACCCTTTCCGTTGGTATGGGTATTAGGAGGAGTGCTGCCAGTCACTCGTTCTAATTCCCCAGAAAATGTTCCGCTGCTTTCAAGTGAGCTGCCGTTCTCACTGTTACACGATGATAAAACTTGAGGATCATTACCCCCAAATTTAAACATTACTGTAAAAGTAAGACCCAATCCTTCATTATTTTTACCATGAGGAGTGGCTGTCTGAATAACCGCACCTCTTGAAACACTTCCCGTTACCGCTGTCATATTTCACCCTGATTAATAAAATAATTTTTAATTATTATAAGAACGCCTTATCGGTTTCTAATAAAGTTTGTATAGTTTGACTCAATATCCTTACCACATTATCATACACGGCGTTAGCTTGACTTAATTTTTTGAATAAAGTATTTACCCTGTTTTCTATCGCATCTTTTTGTATATCAAATCCGACCTGAAATTTTTGATGTTCAGTGGCGGTCATATCCTTATTTGGTTCTGGTAAGCTGGCTATTATCTTTTCCACAGGATCAAAATCAATATAAACAACGAACTTCTTGCTATTTCTATCAAGATGAACGTTTGAGCTTGAGAGTCCGAAATTTTCTGCCCACTTTTCTGCTTTAGCTTTAGCTTCCGCTATACTATCTCCATCGCTTTCGATATAACCAACGCTATACAATTTTCCACCCTCTGAATTCGCTGAAAAAGGAGCATAGTGGTCACGTTTCAAAGCATCTAATTCAATTTTTAGATTAGCAACATCTATTTTAATTTTATCGCCATTACTTGTGGTTAACTTGCTCATTTTGGTAACCAGAGCACTGAAATCTTTGTAAAAATCAGCATATTTTTGCGCTGCAGCTTGATAAATATCTAAATAATGATTTTTTACATTGTTGATCCCTTCGACAAGTTTGTCAGCAATTTCAGAACTGGATAACATCTTTTCTTCCGTTGTTCCATTTTGCTGTATAGGAGGAGAAAACATATGATTATCCAATAATGTATCAGATACAGCCTGCATTTCAGGATCTTTCTGTAATCTGGGTACCTCCGCCATCTCTCCCTTTATCTGTTTTTCTAATTTTTCGGGATCTATTTTAGATAGCCAAGGCGTTACCTGTTTTAAAATAGTCTGATGTGCCGCGGCATTGCTTGACATTGAATGTGTGGCTAATTCTATTTTAGTAAAGCTACGGGATAAAGATTTTTCTAAACCGGCGAGACGTGGTAACTCGCGATTTTTTTTCTGTGTTAAATCTTCTAGTTTTTTGCTGGTCTCTTTTATTTCTTCGCTATTTTTTTCTATATCATTTTCTGAACTGCTGTTACCCTGTAACAAGTGATCTCTTTCTTCATTTAACCGGGTTAACTTTTCAATGTTCTGATATATTTCTATATTATTTTCACTTTGTGCTTTTTTTGATTCAAAGATAGAACATAAAAAACCACATTCTTCCTGAATTTTTTTGTTGTCAATCCTTAATTCTCTGGTGAATTGTTTTAACTCTTCTACTCGTTCATTACCTGTCGTCAGGCTATTAACGCTTTCTTTTCCCAATTGGACAAAATCACCAGCCGGCCTGGTATCCGGTTCAATGCCCCCTCTTCCTTTTGCATGATGAAGCCCTACAGAAAGAAATGTAACATTATTTGATGTATTAAGAACCTCACCCATAGTAGAGTATCCTTTTATCTGTTGCTTAATTTAAGCATTAAAATTGCGTGATGCTATTATAATGAGATTATTTTGATTAACCGTCAGAAAATGTAATTTCATGACAGTGATTATTAAAGTTATTTAAAGAACAATCCGAAAATAAACGCATACCGTCTTTATCATTTGAAATCCCCGTTGATTAAGCGGGGATGATAATAAAAAAATTAACAGCTTATGCTCTCATGTTTCCAATGATTGTACCGTCAGTACTGTTCTTATTTGCCATAGTATTAAATAACGTTTCGATTATTTTATTAAGAAGCTCTTGCTGCTCCCTCAATTTTTCCTGACTGTGCTTGGCTGCCTCAGCAAAAACACCGGCTGCATACTGAAACAGGATCGCCTTTGCTGATTCCGCATGTTTTAGACTTTCACCAATACCGCCAATCATACCGGTCAGAAGACTATTACTTTGAACCAGTGCTTGACCGACCATCTCCAGACGCCTGCCATCACTCTTCAGTTTATCCCCAGCGTCTTGATGGGACTGGGCCTGGTCATTATTCGCCTTAATCTGCGAGCTGAGGTCCTTTTTATCCTTCGCAGTCAAGCCCGTATTATTATCAAGCTTAGATTGATCCTGCTGTGCTAGGTCCCGATGTCCTTTCGCAGCAGGATCGTTATGTTTAAGCGCACGGTTTGACTTCGTTATCCCTTGATGCTGTTTATACAACCCAACCCCGGTAACCAGTGCTCCAACAGCGGCTGAGGTTATCGCTACCGTCAGCGCAATTCTACCTTTTGTACGTTCGGTTTCCGCTTGACTTTTTGTCGCATCCAGGCCCATCTGCATCTGTTTTGTGAGAGTTTCCTGCCTACTATTTCGCATTTTGAGCATCATCTCAGCAATCAACGCCATCATCTCATTAATGCCACTTTGAGACGAAAAGTTAGTAATATCAAAATGGTATTCTTCTTTTGCTTTCTTTAAACTCTCCTGGGTAGATTTATCAACCCGCTCAGCAATGTTATCTCTAACCACACGCATCTCATGTTTTTCAATTTCTTCACCCTTATCCCACTTGTCCATAATAGGCTCAGCGATCTTATAGATTTCACCCAGGGTTTTCTCATCAAAGATGAGAGCAATAGCATCACGAGGTAAAGTACCCGCACTGCTTGGCAGTGCTTCTTTTGCCATGCTAGCCTCGTCAATACTTTTTTTAGTACTGTTAGCCAGTTTCTGAAACAGTTCCAGTATTTCTTCTGCTTCTGCACCAGGGTTTTCTGTCGGTGGCGCTAAAACAGGATCAAAGGTTCTTTCACCCGAAGAAGATTTTGTCGCGTGATTGATGATCTGACTTGATATGCCTGGTGCTACCGTTTTAATTCCATCCTGATTTTGTTGATGAGTAATGGTTCCACTTACATGAGAGGTATCCGTTAATCTAACTGAAGCTCTAGTTGATACTTTCAAATCTAGCATAGTCTATTTTCCTTCTTTATTTTGATTTTAAAATTAAGCGCGACGACGACCACTCAGATTACGTGTTATCGCTCGAGCGGTATTGTGTCTGTCTTCTTCAAAGCTAGACATAGTCGTCATAATGTCCTGTGTCGTCTTCAACGATCTCTCAAAAGCCTCAACGAGCAGTGACAAAAACTCGCGGATCATTTCCAACTCTTTTTCTGTCAATATCATATCGGCCTTCGCATTGAGTGCATTTTTAACCGATACATTAGCGGCAATATTTAACCCCGATTGCGTAGCAACATTGGTTCCTGTCAGCGCAAGATTGGCATACTTCAGTTTGTTACCGATCAAGGCGGGATCGGATTTAATGTTCAACTTGTCGAGCGTTTTCTGCGTGCCCTTGGTGATAGACTTTGAAATATTGCGCGCCATGTTTGCCGCTTGCCGTCCGCCCTGGGATACTGACTTACCGACAGCACTCTTTGCTATTTTACTGCCCACATTGGACACGGCCTTGCCAACAGCTGTACTAGCAAGTTTACCCGCCAGTTTTCTTGCCAACGGCCCGCTCATGGCTTTTATCGCAGCACTGCCGCCCGCTTTCAGTAACACCACAGCAGCAACCATAACAACCACGGCGGCCACTGCTGCTAATGTAGCCGCAAGAATGTCGGTAGCCTCTTGACCAATGACTTTATCAAGCCCCGTCTCTTTTAATATCTTGATAAACAGGTCAGTAAAAAATTTTATCATCGGCTCGACGATCTTTTTCATGACCGGATCCATTATCCGCGCTGACAATGATTCCACGCCGGCCGCTTCCATAATTTTATCTGTTGCCAGCAGAGCCAAACCCACCGCAGCAAACGCTAAACTCGCGCCGCCCGTAAATACGGCAGCGACGACCGAAACCGCCAGGATTAAGTAGCCAAGAATTTGACCGATACAGCCCATGGTTTTTTGCAACTCTTCCGCTTTACGCAGTTCTGCGGCCTGTTCTTCCGCTTGCTTTTCCAGCTCTAACTGACGATGTTCCTGTATTGCCTGAAACAACTCTTTATCGCTTTTTAACTTCTGGATTGCATTGTCACTCAACAGGCTGCTAAAAGTCGCCATCAGTAAACTTAAACGCGCCGTGTTATTGACTATCTCCTTTGAGGATGCTTGTAATAGCTGAGGGCTAATACCCGGGAGATTTTTAATTTCAGTCAGCAAGTTATCACTGATGGTCAATTTTTCTTTCGCCACACTGCTAGCAGCAGATAATTTGTCTTCTAGCAATCTGATTTTTTCGTTCGCGTTGCTAACTGCCTGATCAGCTTCTATTTTTTCATTCTTTGCATTATTGAGTTCAGCCTCGGCTTGTCGACGCTGCAGCGCATGTTTATCCGCATCCTGTTTCGCAGCTGCGGGCGTCTCAGTCAAGGCTTTTAATGCTTTTTTTGCCTGCTCCAAACGTGCATTTTTTCCCGTTGAGATGTCTTTTTTCTCTTGCAAACTATTTACTGCGTTTTCTAACAGTGCATCCTGTTTTTCAACTTCGTCGGTGGCAATCTGCAATACTTGCTGTGCATCTGTCAGCTCAGCTGACATCTTTTCACCCTGTGCTTTCAATGCATTGCGCATATCAGTGAAAAGGGACAAACGGTTTTTAAGTTTTTCTAGCGACATATCTCCCAGCAAGGCCGTCAGTTGCCCCATCAGTAACACCAATTTAGCCGTACCATTGAGATGTTCACCCTTTGCCACTTCGGTTTTTAATAGGGCTTCAGATCGGTGCTGTGCCGCTTTATTGCTGATTGACTGTTGCACTGTTGTTTTAGGTAACGCCAGTTCGGGTATGCCTTGAATATCATCTTCTGATAGCATGGTTTCCCCTGTCGCGAGACTCACAGCAAGAACGTCGTCAAATGCTTTTTGTGCTGAAACATGAATCTTCGCAATATTTTTTTCACTGATATGCGCTTTATCAGCAATAACATGGGCGAGAAGATGATCTCCACGGTTATCACCGCTAAATATTCGATTTAAATTGGCCTGGGCTGTCCCCATTTTTGACCAATCTTTTTTATTCATATCAGTCATTATTATTATTCCTCTTCTGCTGTCTCTTCAGACTTTATTGGTTTCAGGGTGTCAAGATAAGCTTTTGCTTTCAGACATAAGTTATTGTCATTACTCTGTTGGCACACCAATTCAAAACATTTTTTAGCATTGAGGATTTTCCCCATCAATAATTGACATTGTCCGTTGAAAAAAACGGTTTTGTAATCGTTTTTACTCAATGCGAAGGCCACAGCATATAAATCGGCAGCCTTCTGAAATTGTTTTTTAAGTTGATATACTGCTGCCAAACCGGTGAAATAGTCAGGATTGTAAAAATCGTACATACAAAGAAAACGAAAAAACGTTTCTGCATCATCGAGTCGACCTTGATGATAAAAATCATAGGCATGTGCATACAGCCCTTCCATCATTTCTTCAGGGATCCCATGAATATCTTTGAGGGTCGCAGAATCATTGACGGCATCCAAAACCATTTCGGTGATTTGTTCTTCGGTGATATTATTTTGCTCTTGCATAAAAACTCCTATTAGAATGTCACCACCAAAAAGATGGGGTGAACGAATTAAAACATCATAGTGAGCGCGCATCATTCAAATATCGCTCATCCAAAATATTAGGTTATGTTCTACTCTCTTATTACTATTACTTTTAAACCGTTTTCAATTTCGCTTATAAATCACTTTATCAAGAAATAACGCGATAATTATTTCGGTTTCTTTACTGCCTTTTTTCTCCTGCGTTCAATTTGCTCGTGTTTATAAGCAATTTCAGCAAGTTCTTTAAATCTGTCATCCAATAATTGGCTATCTTCTGGTTCAACAAAAATTTCTAATGGTAAAGATCGACAAGCACGATAAATCACTTGTAATAATACAGAGCGCTGGGCATGTCGACTGAAGAAAATACGTTCTCCAACCACTTCACGTAAAAAATCATCGAGGTTATGAGGCTGTTGCAAAACACAAAGCATAAACAGTAACCATGCTTTTTCACTTTCATTAAACGTACATACCAAGGGGGTCTGTAGTACTTTTTTAATAAACAACTCATCACTGGAACGTAATAATTTAAGCTGCCCAAGTTTGCCTAATAAATTACCGAATTCATGGCGCGAACAACTCGGATCCTGTGATTCGATATCCGTTAGCAACGTACTTTCCATAAAATCGACAATAGCCGCACGCCGTTGATAGCCGTAACTCACAATCCAATCCTGATAAATATCAATTTCTCTGGCATCGCTCTCTAAAAAATTACGATAACTTTCACGAATTAACGCCGGATTCAGTGCTAATGCTTTGCCAAAAAGCCGCGCTTTTAACGCTGAATTGATACCGGCTTTCAAACGACGTGGGTCCGCCGTGGCCTCAACATGCTTCAGCAAGGCGAGAAGCCGTTTTCTTATCACTTCTTCTAAATTACGACGACGTAATAACTCACGTAATACCAGTGCTAAATCACTATCATCAGCAAAAAAGAGGTGCGCATGGCGCAATAAATTTTCAATATTCACCCCTGATAAGGAAGAAACCGCTTTGAGCAGGGCATTGACTTTAGGTAACACATCCTCATCAAGCACACGTTCAAAACTTTCTGATACAGCTCCGCCGGTTTTCTTTTCAAGATCACGTCTATTACGAAATAATGTCAGTGCTGCCGACATTTCATCGGTAGACTGATGAAAACGTTGTGCCTGTGCTGCCGGAGAATCATCATCGAAAAATTCGGTACCTCCTGCTTCCATTGACGCAGCACGTGTTGCTTTTTCTTTGTTGACTTCCTTTTCTGCCAATTTCCTTGCGTCCTGTTTAGCATGGTAGCGCTGACTATTCACTTTGGCGATGGAAGGACGTGCTCGACTTATCATGTCCATTTTTGGCTATCCAGATAATTGCGCATCCAGTCCTGCAAGGGTTCAGCCGAGAGATCTTTCATCATGTCACCCACCATATCACTGGCATCACGGCTGAGCGGGGCATCAATTTCACGCGGTTGGATGAGGAATACCCGTACAGTATTAGCATTAGAGGCCTGGGTGTAGCGAAACAAACCGCCTACCCAAGGTAAACTGCCAAGCCCGGGGATTTTCGCCTCCTTGGTTAAACTAGAGTCACGGGTGTAACCGCCGATCAGTAAACTTTTGCCTTTGGGCACCCGTGCCACAGTACTGATATTGGTTCGCCCTACTTTGGGTAGCGCGGTTTTTGTTTCATTACCGGTTTGTGGCACCTCATTACCATCTTCAATGTTGAGCATCATTTCTATCTGATTAGCTTCAGAAAAACGCGGTAATACACTAACCAGGGTGCCGTAAGTCACATGCTCTAACGATGCCACTTTATCGCCCACCACAGAGCTGTAAAAGGTGCGGCTGTTATCAAAGATGGCAGGAATATTTTCTTGTGTTAGGACAATCGGGCGTGAGACAACGTTGGCTTTTTCTTTTTTACTCAACGCCAGAATGGAAGCGATAAAGCGACTACCATTTAGGGTACTGTAAGATCCGCCATTGAAACTCGCTCCCATCTTGCTACCAATAGTCACACCGCCTTGCCATTCAACACCCAGTTGATCCAATGCCGTTTTTTCTAAATCGATGATCCAGACTGAAAGTTCTATGTGGCGTTTAGGTTGATCTAATTGCGCGATCAGATTTTTTACAAAGGTAATCTGTTCGCCGTGCCCTTTCACTAACAGACTATTGGTGCTGGGATTCGCAACCACTTGCAATACATTACTGGGCGCCCGTTTTCTCAATGGCTGCGCTATCGTATTACTAATCGTATTCTTTAAAGAATCGGCAAGCCCCATGGGTGCTTTATAAGGCAAGGATTTATTTCCTTGCTCTGAAAAATTTGGCATTGTCGGCGCGCTCTGAAAATCTTCTATTTTATCCGCCTGGATAACTTCTACCCGTTGCTGATTGCCTGCCAATAAATCTTTAATAATCCGAGCAATACCAGGGATTTGTACTTTTTGACCACGGTAATCATAGCTACGATCATCAACAAAGGTATTATTCAATTTAATCACTGCCACTTTTTCTTTGCCATTAAATCCAGAAACCTGGTTATCTAAAAATTTGGCGGTTTTAGCCACTAAATCGATATAAACGGGTGGCCCGGAAACATAAAATGTGTCGCTAACCTCATCACCACGCAAGGGATAACGTTTATCATAAAGATTGGCTTTGATTAAAAAGTTTTTAACGATCGAAAACGAAGTGTTATTCAAATTTATCATTGAATTACGCATTTCAGTTGAATCATAAACATAAATTGACTGACCGTCGTGGTACCAGATTAATCCCAACTGAGAGGATAGTTTTTCTAACAATCCCTGGGGATTATTTAAATCAAAATTGCCGCTAATATTTTTGCGTGCCGCTTGTTTACTGAGTACTATCGGCTTATTTAATACCGATGAAAGTGCATCGAAAATACCTTTAACACCCTCTTTTTTGGCAATATAACCTTGAGGATTAGTTTGTTGAAACGTAATAGGTTGCAATTCCATAGATTGTGCTAATGATAAGTTCGATGAACCTAGAAAAATAACGGAGGTTAATATATAGAATAATATTTTTTCATATACCCATCTTGTTTAATTGAATTGTGTTAGCCATGTGATTAATTGACGAGGATAATGCCCTAATAACCGTTGAATGATCCTGATGTAAATATGATGAGAGGAAATAAATTTTCCTCTGCAATCAAAACAAATTTAAATCAAAAAGAGTATTTCAATCTTCATCATATTTACATCAGGATTGCTAGCCGGCTTTAGGGCATTATCGCCGCCAATGAATAACAGTTTTAAATTGAAAACATCAGGGCGGTATATAGATGAAGACGCAATATGACCAAGAACTGCTAAACAACGGGCATAAGAAATATATAGTAGAACCCGAGCTTTGGTCGATAGAAATCGGAGATGCTCCTTGTACGGTAACGATGCAATGGGAAAATGAAAATACTGAAATGACCTTTGATCCAGGCTGGAAAGGGTTTATGGCAGTAAAGCGTTCTTCATTAGAAGTGGTAAGCGGTTGTTTACCCTATCAACCGATGGATATTGAGATAATGGCGAAACTACAAGCATTTATTGATAAATCAATGAACGATAAAGTAGAAAAAACGTCACCGCAACATTATTTTGCGACAATAAAAATGGACGATGATCTACTTTTAACCTCTCGACGTGATATCGAGTATTGGTTACTGCGACAAACACTGAATCCAACAGCGGGTATGGAAAAGTTTATTGCTTTATTACGTAATACCGAGTGGTATTGGTTAGTCTATTTTCTACTGGATGAATTTAACGGTAGCAGTAAATTACAAGATCTGGGTCAACGTTATGGTTTATCCGCCTCGCATTTCCGGCGACTTTCCCGTCGTGCTCTAGGTAATACCACCAAAGTGACATTACGTGATTGGCGCATGGGAAAGGCGGTACTGGCCTTAATAGATGAAGAGCAGAATCTCACTGATATTGCTTTTGAACACGGTTATTCGTCTCTTTCCCATTTTTCTAACCAAGTGAAAGAAACATTAGGCGTTTCACCGCGTGGTTTACGCCACCTGATTACTAGCCCGACACAATTAAATTAAGATATATGGATAAATCACAGTGATTAATAATTTTTTATACCATATGCGCACCAGACCAGAATTGTTGATCCTGGCCTTGGTAATGATGATTATCTCCATGTTAATCATCCCGCTACCCACTTATTTAGTGGATTTTTTAATCGGACTGAATATCGTTATTTCGATACTGGTTTTTATGGGATCTTTTTACATTGATCGCATCCTCAGTTTTTCGACTTTTCCTGCAGTATTACTGATTACCACCCTATTCAGGTTGGCTTTATCGATCAGTACCAGTCGTTTGATATTAAATGATGCCGATGCAGGTGACATTATCGCCACCTTTGGTTTGTTTGTTATCGGTGATAATTTGGTTGTCGGCTTTGTTATCTTTGCTATAGTCACTATCGTTCAGTTTATGGTGATCACCAAAGGGGCAGAACGGGTGGCTGAAGTAGCTGCACGTTTTTCTCTGGATGCGATGCCCGGGAAACAAATGAGTATTGATGCCGATCTCCGAGCCGGTGTTGTCGATGCTGAGGCCGCTAAAGAAAGGCGTAGTGTGTTAGAAAGAGAAAGCCAGTTGTATGGTTCTTTTGACGGTGCAATGAAATTTATCAAAGGTGATGCCATAGCCGGTATTATCGTTATCTTTATCAATTTTATTGGTGGTATCAGTGTGGGTGTCAGTCAACAGGGTATGAGTATGTCAAGCGCCCTGTCGACCTTCACGATGTTAACCATTGGTGATGGTTTAGTCGCCCAGATCCCCTCATTATTGATCGCCATCAGTGCCGGTTTTATCGTCACCCGGGTCAATGGTGATGGTGATAACATGGGGCGTACTATGATGAGCCAATTGTTATCTAATCCTTTTGTCTTGATGGTGACAGCGGGACTGGCACTGGCTATCGGCTTTTTACCTGGCTTCCCACTGTTTATCTTTATTATTCTTGCCGCTCTGCTTAGCGGGTTGTTTTTCTTCAAACGCCGTGCTAGCCAACAGCAAGACAAGAATAAATCCTCATCGAGTTCAAATAGCACACCAGATGACGAGCTGTTTAACGATAGCCATTCCATTGACAGTTCTTTAGGATTGATCGGTGATCTGGACAAAGTGTCTTCTGAAACTGTGCCCTTTATCATCCTGGTTCCTGCGGATAAACTGGCAAAACTAGAAAAAGAAAAACTTTGTGATCATTTACGTAGCCAATTTTTTATTGATTATGGTATTAAGCTACCTGATTTATTGTTACGGGCATCTGAGACCTTGGCAGAAAACCGTGCAGTCATCTTAATTAATGAAATCCGTGCCGATGAATTTGTGCTCCACTTTGACCGGCTCTGTGTGGTCAACAGCAGTGACGAACTGATGCAATTAAATATCAAAACAGTGGTCGATAATGGCAGTATTTGGGTCGAACCACAGGACAAAGTGTCTCTAACGAATCTCGGTTATCAACTTCGTTCTGCCAGTGAAGAACTCTACCATAGTGTGGCGGCCTTATTGTCGCGCCATGTCAATGAATACTTTGGTGTGCAAGAAACCAAAGACATGTTGGATAAACTGGAAAATAAATACCCCGATTTGATGAAAGAAGCAATGCGCCATGCCACGGTTCAACGGATCGCCGAGGTGTTACAACGCCTGCTTTCGGAGCGCATTTCCGTGCGTAACATGAAGCTGATTATGGAGTCCCTGGCTTTGTGGGCACCACGTGAAAAAGATGTGATTGCTTTGGTCGAACACATTCGCGGCTCGCTGTCACGCTATATTTGCCACAAATTTGCGGTTAATAATGAGTTACGTGCGGTGGTGTTATCGGCAGAAGTAGAAGACAGTTTACGTCAAGGAATACGTAATACTTCATCAGGTGCCTTTCTGAATTTAGAACCGGCTGCCTCTGATGAACTGATGGATTTGTTTGCCTTTAATCTGGAAAACTTATCTATCGCTTACAAGGATCTTGTTGTGTTGTCATCGGTAGACACACGACGTTTTATTAAGAAATTTATAGAAACACGTTTCCGTGATTTGGAAGTGATGTCTTTTGGCGAACTTTCCGAAAGTGTCTCGGTCAATGTGATCAAAACCATTTAATACAGAGAGGAAAACTAAACGATGGAAAATATCGACATAGCAGCATTAGTCCGTGAAGCATTACTAGAAAACAAATGTGATCCTAGTTTATTGGGGGATTTTGATAGCCATTCCACCATTACTCTGGATTTTAAAGATTCACCCAGCATTCTGGTGAGTAAAATACAGAGAGAAGACGAACATGGCAACGCCAATGGCGAGGATGAGATTTGGGTGTGGGCACGTATCGAACATGTCAGTCCGCACGTTTTCGAACAGTGTGCAGGCAAATGTTTATGTGAATTAGGACAAAACTGCCCTTTTACACAGAGTCGTCAATTGCAAATTAATTATGTTGAAGATCAAGAAGTTGTCGAATTAAAAGCCCATATACATGTAGATTATCTGCAAAACGGTCAAGAGTTCGCCAAAGTATTAAGTCAATTTTTTGACGATATCGCAAAGTTTGTTGGGATCTACCAAGGATGAAGCCATTACGGTTGTTGCGCCACCAAGCTCACCCTCTGCGATTAGCGGGTTCCATTATTGAAGCCCGCTTATCAGATGTAAAAGTGGGTGAGATCTGTGAAATCAGACAGCATTGGTTGGACAAAGACAGGGTTGCCAAGGCGCAAGTGTTGGGTTTCAATCGTGATAGGGCCTTGCTTAGCTTAATCGGCAATGCACGCGGCCTATCACGTGAAGCGGTATTAACGCCAACCGGAGCAGGTCTGTTAGTCACCTTGAATGATTCACTTTTAGGCACGGTACTGGATCCTTCGGGTCAGGTGGTGGAACGTTTTGTTGATCAGGCTGAAGGCGCAGAGAATGATGCGATTCGGCCTATTGATGCCACGCCTCCTTCTTATCTTGATAGAGAAAGTATTCAACAACCGTTTATTACCGGCATCAAAGCCATTGATGGTTTACTCACCTGTGGTATCGGACAACGTATGGGGATTTTCGCTGCCGCCGGCTGTGGTAAAACCTCGTTGATGCATATGTTGATTGAACAAGCGGATGCAGATGTTTTTGTCATCGGTTTAATTGGTGAACGTGGGCGCGAAGTGACTGAATTTACGCAAGCCTTAGCCAAATCGGGCCGTCAACATCAATGCGTGGTGATCTATGCCACCTCCGATTTCTCTTCATTAGACCGCTGTAATGCTGCTTTATTAGCCACCACTGTCGCCGAATATTTTCGCGATCAGGGTAAAAAAGTGGTGTTATTTCTTGATTCGATTACGCGTTATGCCCGTGCGCTACGTGATGTCGCGTTAGCGGCAGGTGAAGCCCCCGCTCGTCGGGGGTACCCTGCTTCAGTTTTTGATGCCCTGCCCGCGGTACTTGAACGCCCCGGTAACACTAAAAATGGGAGTATTACTGCTTTTTACACTATTTTGCTCGAAAGTGATGATGAACCTGATCCCATCGCCGACGAAATTCGGTCGATCCTTGATGGACATATTTATTTGAGTAGAAAATTAGCGGTACAAAACCATTACCCGGCGATCGATGTACTCCGTAGTGTTAGCCGGGTATCCGGACAAGTATCGAGTCAGAAGCACTTATCGTTGGCTGCAGAATTTAGACGTCTGTTAGCCAAAATTGAAGAGCTGCAAATGCTGCTCGATTTGGGCGAATATACCCCGGGAGAAAATGCCGACAACGACCGAGCGATCAACAAACGCGATGCCTTATTACAGTGGTTACAACAGACGATGCATGAACATTCTTCTATCGATACCACTTTGCAGGCCATGAATGCGCTGGCTAAATAAAATTCGGCCCCTCTTGCGGCGTTGTGAAATGAATCAGCAACGCTATGAAAGTTTGATCCATCAGGTGGAAAGCAAAGAACGGGTATTGCGCAAAGAATATACCTCTCTTGACCTACAAAGAGAGGCTTTGCAAAAGCTACTGCGTTCACAACGGCCACAGGGGATAACCGACAGAAGCGAGCTTTATGCCATCCAACGCCGTCTATCAATATTACGTCGTCAGTTGAGCCTATTGGATTTACAGGAAGTCGAGTTAAAAGAAAAGCAACTACAATATGAAAAAGAGAAGGAGAAATTACAGCAACAACGCCAATACTGGCGGCGTAAATCAGACAAATATTTACATTGGCAGACGGTGCAGAAACGATCACAACGTCTGATTCGATTAAGGCAAGAAGAAACAGAGATGGAAGACATAATCACATGCGGCAAATAAACACAACTAAACCGGGTATAGATCCGGTGTTATCGAAATCGATCCTGGGTAATAAGGGTAAAGTCATTGAGCCCTTATTGGATAAACTTCATCAGTCAGGTAAAAACATAGACAGAAAATGGCTGACAGAATTTATCGCAAAAGAGCTTTCTCTGTCAGCTGATCCAAATCAGAAGAAACGACCGACCATGGATAAGCTCGATGAGCCGCGATTGCCTGTTGTAAGTCATGACAAAGCACCGCTACCCTTTAGCGAAGCGACCATTGCTGATAATACAAAGTCTAATTTGATGCATCAGAAAAGGGATCTTGCCGAGCTACCATCGACAAAAAGCCAGGTATTAACCGAAGAATTCGCTGCCGGTGGTCGACTGCAAGCGGAAGATATTGATATCGACGAGTCGCTGCCGCCGGCTGTCGGTCACAATAAAACACCCCTACCCTTTAGTGAAGCAACCGTTGTTGTCAATAAACAGTTTAATTTAATCGATGCGATCCGTCAGGAAATGGAGCCTGCCGAGCGACTATCGACAGAAAACCAAGTATTAACCGAAGAATTCGCTGCCGGTGGTCCACTGCAAGCGGAAGATATTGATATCGACGAGTCGCTGCCGCCGGCTGTCGGTCACAATAAAACACCCCTACCCTTTAGTGAAGCAACCGTTGTTGTCAATAAACAGTTTAATTTAATCGATGCGATCCGTCAGGAAATGGAGCCTGCCGAGCGACTATCGACAGAAAACCAAGTATTAACCGAAGAATTCGCTGCCGGTGGTCCACTGCAAGCGGAAGATATTGATATCGACGGGTCACTGCCGCCGGCTGTCGGTCACAATAAAACACCCCTACCCTTTAGTGAAGCAACCGTTGTTGTCAATAAACAGTTTAATTTAATCGATGCGATCCGTCAGGAAATGGAGCCTGCCGAGCTACCATCGACACAAAACCAGGTATTAAACGAATTAGCTTCGGATTATCCACGACAGGCAGAACATATTGATATCGCTTCTCTTCTTTCACCCACTCTACTCACCCGTCAGCGACAACCGGTGGTTAAGGTGGTTAAACGTGATAAACATCAAGCGACATCGCTCAACAGCCTGTCACGGCAAGAAGGCTTGCGCAGTAATACAAGGCAGCTTCAGCCTGAAAAACCACGAGCGGATCAATTTGACAGACAACACAGACGTCCAGCGGCTGACATGTTTCCTACTGCATCACGAAGGGATTTGGCGTCCTCTACGGCTGCATTACTCAATCATACTGCGGCAAAAAATAACGTATCGGACAGGATATCATCAGAGGGTGCAACATCTGACCCAATATTATCGGAAGAAGAAAGCGCACTTTCTGTCAATCAAACGGCGCCGCTATTAACACAAGGTGCTCCCTTAACGTATAGCCAGATAACCAACCCTATACAGTCAGCGCTCAATAACGATAAATCTCAGATCACACCACATCGTGCGAGACCGTTCGGATCCTTTACTTTGCAACAACAGATGACCTTGCAAAACAACCGGCATCATCAGCCAGAAAATTATGCAACACTTCAGCCTAAAAAACAGCAGCCACTGCAATTTGATCGGCAACGCGGATCAGCGTCGACACAGTCTTTGCAGCCGGTCGACAGGCTGGCAGCAAAAAAGGATGCATCCGATCTCGCATCATGGGATAACAGTTCATCAGCTCATCCATTATCAAAAAAGGAAACAGCAAGCGCCGTCAATCGAAGCATGCAACCCTTGATACAAAGTGATCCCTTAGCAACCTCACCTTCTGGTGATAAACGGCAATCAGAAGAAGTGACTCATGCACTTCCTCTTGCTCATGGTCAAAAAATGGAGCTGCCACAGCAGACTCTCTATCAGGATCCACAGCAGTCGACTCCGCTCAAGCAGTTTGTGCAGCAACATAATAAGCCCGCTGATGTCATGGATCCAGAACAGGATGATCAGCGGTCAGAAGGGAAACAAACTGCAAGCTCAGGGAGTGTTTATCGCTTTCAAAGTTGGGGAAAAGAGCATAACGTCAGAATTATGCCACAAGAAAATACTTCACAACTGGTTTTACAGGCTTCAAATGCAACGGTGGAACAAGGTTTACGTGATCAGTGGCAACACGCCAATGATGAACGTTGGAGTCTACTCTCTGATGATCATCAGCAGCAAAAAAATAAACATGAGCAGCCACATCAAGAGCAGGATGATGAGGAAACACGGTGAGCAAACTATCATTACGTCAGCTCGCCCAGCTGCGTGAGCATCAAGCTGAAAGTCATTGGTTAGCGAGCGGGAAGATCACTCGATCAACACCTAGCAATGTTGGGGAGTTACTGGCGTTTACCGCAGACAATAGTTGGCAAGGTCTGATCAAGCTGCGCGACTGGTTTCATCATGTTGCGCCAGATTTGGCCGCTTTATCACCGCAAGCATACAGTAGCGAACAATTGCAGGCACTTTTTGCCGCCACCCCACGTCCGTTAGAATTGACAATGAAGGAATTATCTTACCAAAAATTGCAGGTTGACGGGTTAATCGAAGCACAGCAACTGCCACAACGCCCCATGCTCTGTTTAGCAACACCCAGTGGAGAAGTTTGGCTACGTAAATTACCTGATGTGGATTTTTCGCCGCCACCCACAACAGAAAAACGGCAGCTGTCCGCATTACCATTACCACTGACATTTGAAATCGGCACCAGTCAGTTAAGTCTAAAACTTTTGCGCAAACTGGCTGTCGGGGACGTCTTACTCATTACCAATAAAACACAGCGTGTTAGCACACAAGGCACAAACATCGGCCGTTATCAGCTAAATAAATTACCTGAACAACAAGGAAATTCTATCATGATTGAAAAAAATCAAGATGATCAAGAACAGTATCAAGAACAGTATCAAGAACCAGGCTATGAAGAAATCGATGATGACGATGATGATAATGCTGTAGTTCAGGAACAACAGAACCCAAAAAAATACGGAGCACCCAGTGATAACGAAAAAACATCATTATCGTCTTGCGCTAATATTCCGATAAAACTCACTTTTGTCTTGCACCAACAAACTATAACCTTTGAAAAACTGGAAGAAATGTACAATCAAGGACAAGTGATAACCTGTCAACCAGAAGCAGAAAAGCACATTGATATCAAAGCAAACGGTAAGCTGATCGCCCGTGGAGAATTGGTTCACCTTGATGAAACCAAAGATAAATTAGGTGTGGTATTAACAGAACTACATCATCCTGCATCATAAACGAGGTGTTATATGTCAAATGACATTTCTCTGATTGCTTTTTTGGCTTTTTCTACCTTGCTGCCGTTTCTTATTGCTTCCGGTACCTGCTATATTAAGTTTTCGATTGTTTTTGTGATGGTCAGAAATGCGTTGGGTTTACAGCAGATACCTTCAAATATGACGTTAAATGGTGTGGCGTTATTATTATCGATGTTTGTGATGATGCCGATCGTCAAAGATGTTTATCTCAATGCAAAAAATGAAAATGTTGATCCCAGTAACGTTGAATCTGTCAGCCAATTTGTTGAAAATGGTCTCGATGGCTATCGGGCTTATCTAAAAAAATATTCCGATCCCGAGCTGACACGTTTTTTTGACAAAGCACAGGCTGATCGCAGAGAAAATGAAATCGGTATCGCACAAGAGGAAGAAACCGCATCCATTTTTGCTCTCTTGCCCGCCTATGCTTTGAGTGAAATAAAAAGCGCGTTCAAAATTGGTTTTTATCTTTATTTACCCTTTGTGGTGGTTGATTTGTTGATATCCAGTATTTTACTGGCATTGGGGATGATGATGATGAGTCCAGTGACACTTTCCGTACCCATCAAACTGGTGCTGTTTGTGGTACTTGATGGCTGGACGCTGCTTTCTAAAGGACTCATATTACAATATATGGAATTAGCGGGATAAACCCACTACAGCCTATGCCACAGCACAGTATACCGAAGTCAATACCGAGGCAAACATGAACGATCTGGTCTTTGCAGGAAATAAAGCACTGTATCTGGTGCTGATGCTAACGGCGATCCCGATTGCCGTCGCCACTATGGTGGGCTTATTGGTGGGGTTGATTCAAGCCGTGACCCAGTTACAGGAACAAACGTTGCCATTCGGCATCAAATTATTAAGTGTCTCATTATGCTTATTTCTGCTGTCAGATTGGTATGGTGATACGCTATTGGCTTTTGCCCGTGAAGTATTAAGCATGGCATTAAAGCGCCCATAAACATAACCTGTGCAAAATATGCAAAATTCGCTTGTTTTCGAGATGTTTGAGTACTTAAGCGCCATGATTTTATCTTCTGCCCGGATCGCGCCGGCGTTTTTTCTGTTGCCATTTTTCAACAACAATGTACTCAGTAGCGCTATACGTATGCCAGTCACCCTGTTAGTAGCATTGGCATTGTGGCCACATGCTCCTGAAGCACGCCCCCTTTCGACACGCTGTTATATCTTGGATTCATTGCTAAAGAAGTGTTTATTGGCTTACTGCTAGCCATCTTGATTGCCTGGCCTTTTTGGATATTACATGCCGTTGGCTCAATCATTGATAACCAACGCGGCGCAACCTTAAGTAGCAGTATTGATCCCATCAGTGGAGTCGATACTTCAGAGCTGGCGAACTTTTTTAATCTCTTTGCTGCAGCAATATTTTTGCAAGGCGGCGGCATGACGTTACTACTGGAAAGCTATGATGCCAGCTATCGTCTTTGTGATCCCTTAGGGGATTGTTCCCCTGCGTTAACGCCGTTGTTATCCATACTGACAAAACTGATGTTTCAGTCGTTGATTTTAGCCAGTCCGGTGATTGCCGCCTTGTTCATGACAGAAGCCATATTAGGATTGCTCTCACGTTTTGCACCACAGTTAAATGCGTTCTCTATCGCCATGACTGTCAAGGGAACGGTCGCTTTTTTAATTATTATGATTTATTTTTCTGCCACCCTGCCTGATACCATTATGAAAGCCGCTTTTTATCCTGATTTATTGAATCTCTGGTTTAAATAACTTTAATAATACTTGGCATTAAATTACATTTGATGACAATTAGCCGGGCTATTTTGATTATAATGGCTAAAAAAATTCAACCTGTTTTTAAGAAGCTATTCGAAATCTCTTGTGCGCGCTGTGTTTTTATCAAGTCATTCGTCAAAAACGCGCTCAACATACTCATTGACTCTCTTGCGTTATATATAAAGAGTAACTGCGCTTTTTCGCCCATTTTTTTCTCGTCTGAGCGTCGCCCAAGAAGATTTTGAATAGGCTCTCACCCAGTAAAACGCACTCATAGTCGGATAAAAAATAATATGGCAGGCAATAAAACAGAGAAACCTACGCAAAAAAAATTAAAAGATTCGGCGAAAAAAGGCCAATCATTTAAGAGTAAAGATCTGATTATTGCTTGTTTGATACTCTGCGGTGTGCAATATTTAGTTTCAATGGGTTCATTAGTTGAACTGATGGGGGCTTTCCAATGGGTGATTGCCCATAATTTTGAATACGATATTCATCGTTATGCGACAGCAGTGTTATTTATCGGGCTACAGCTCTTGCTACCGATTATTTTGCTTTGCGTTTTTGTTTCTGCTTTACCCACATTATTACAAACAGGGTTTGTCATAGCGACCAAAGCCTTAAAACTTAATCTTGGCGCAGTCAACCCCGCGAAAGGATTCAAAAAAATATTCAGTTTACGTACTGCAAAGGACGCAATTAAATCATTGTTATATCTCACTACTTTTTTTGTTTCTGCTTTAATTGTCTGGAATAACAAAAAAAGCCTGTTGTTCCAGCAATTACACGGCACTCCCTATGACATGACCGTCGTTTGGCGTGAGTTATTACAATCACTGGTATTTACCTGTCTTATTTGCATCATCATCATTTTAATTTTAGATGCGCTCGCAGAGTTCTTTTTGTATATCAAAGATCTGAAAATGGATAAGCAAGAAGTGAAGCGCGAGATGAAAGAGCAGGACGGTAATCCTGAAATTAAAGGCAGACGACGTGAACTGCATATGGAATTGCTTTCTGATCAAGTCAAATCGGATATTGAAAACTCAAACGTGATCATTACTAACCCAACCCATATTGCAGTAGGCGTTTATTTTAACCCTGATCCCGATATCCCTTCCATACCCTTGATTTCTGTTTTGGAAACCAATCAGCGTGCATTAGCCGTCAAGGCTTATGCCAAAAAAGTGGGTGTTCCTGTGATACAAAATATTCCCTTAGCACGCCGTATCCTTAAAACACATAAACGTTATTCTTTTATCAGTCTTGATGAAATAGAAGAAATCGTACGCGTTATTATTTGGTTAAGACAGGTAGAAAATGCCGGTCATTCATGAAGATGACAAATAGATTATTTTTTTAATCCGTTTTGTATAAATAAGTAAAGGCGGCTTACGCTCCATTTAATCAGCGTTTTTTGATACTTGTTGCTCTTTCTAACCCATTAGAATATGAGTCACTAGAATTATATACATTACCAAACGAGGTTAATAATTATGCCATGGCTACAATCCTTTCGTAGGAATACAGGAAAACCATCTATTGTGGGCACTTCTTATACAAAAATTAATGAAGAGAAAGGAACTGTATCTGCATTATCTCGTAAGTTCATTGCTGGAGGGCAATCAACTGAAACCCCCTCTACAAAAGAGCGAAAATCGAAGTTTTCCGGGATAAAAAAATTCTTTAATAGGATGTGTGTGTTTTTTCTAAGAGCGTCTACAAAGCCTGCGGGTTCTACAGGGCCTGTAGCTACAAAGGCTACAGAGCTTACCCAACCTACCAAGCTTACTCCTGCCGAGGAGAAAAACTTGCAGGCAATTTGCGACAGAGTAAAACAGCATGTAGAAGACAAAGATACTGCTGGATTATTCAGAAAATCACCACCACAAGATGCATTCAAAAATTTTTTGGGACGTTTAGACAAAGGAGAAGTAAAGGTGGATGAATATGATAAGCTAATCTTATCTTCAACGATCAAAGATTATATAGGTAAATTGTCACCTATTACAAAAGAAGTACTTGAGGAAATGGAAGAGAAACCTAATGAATCAGCTGTCATATTTAATAGAGCAATTACAAATATGAAGGGAGATGAAAAAGAGATATTTAAGACATTGATGAAAACTATAGATCATTGTTACGATAAGGCACCCGATAATGATAAGGCACCCGATAATGATAAACAATTTAATAAATCGTGTCTATATAACATTATAGGTATGCCGCTTTTTAGTAAATGCGAAGTAACATTCGAAAAAGTTAAACGCTATCCTGAACTAGTGAAAACTCTGTTGGAAAATAGGGCATCTGCAAACCGGGATAATGAGTCAGAGGCAACAGAGCCACTGACAGCTAATACTAATGAACAACTTATTGATGCACTTATTGGTGGATTATCCAGATCTGGCCAGCCACCTCTTCAGGCTGAGACACCGGATCACGTTATTAAATCTGCTCCGACAGTAGAAGGACCAATCATCCCTGAATTTGAAAACATTAAACATAATGCTAGAATGTATTTAACGTCAATACAAACAGACCAGCAAATCATTGAAGAAAAGAAAGAATATATAGAAGAAAAACAAGCAGAGATACTCACTAAAAATCTTTCAGAAGATGAATCGACTATAGATGACCAGAAAAAGGAAATGCAAAATATTCATGAAAGCATTACTAGAAATGTTAAAGAAATGGAGAATATTAAAACAGAAATAGAAAAATCTGAAAAAAAAGCCCGATCATTTATGAATGAAAAAAAAGACGTGTCTAAGGACATCATCGACAGGCACATTGCTAACGCAAAAAGATCCCTGGATAGAATTCGCACATTATTCTCTGAAAATGAAGAAAAATATAAAAAATTACATAGTATTAAAAACAAAGTAAATACTAGATTGACAGAGTTAAGCTTAGGTAACAGCTTGCGTAACAGAATAAAGACTATTATGGATGGATTTGAAAAAATTAAACATGATGCCACAAAGCATTCAACGTCAATACAAACAAAACAGAAAAGCTTTACAGAAGAGATACAAAAAATAGAACAAAACCGCAAAAAAATAGAACAAAAAAAGATAGAATCAGAAAAGAAACTAGAAAATCAACTAGAAGCTATAGAACAAGAAGATAAAAAACTAGAAGAACTAGGATCAGAAGAGAGAATAAAAAGGCTACTAGCTAGCAAGCTTTCAAGAAATACATCGACCATAGATGAAAAACTAACGACTATAGATAAAGAACTAACGATTATAGATAATGATCTAAAAGAAAGGCAAAAACTTCTTATAATCGCCACTAACGAGGATAAAAAAATAGAGAGTGTTATGAAAAAAATAAAAGAATTTGAAAAAATAGCCGAATTATTGATAACTGATGAGAGCATCGACCACGTGGCTAAAGCCGACAGATCTCTGGCTGAAATTCACGAATTACTAGAGAAACATAAGAAAAATTACGCGGCTCCAGCAGCATAACTGATTCCAACCGGGAAGTATTCAACATCCCGTGTCAGCAGAACTGGCTAAATAATAATTTAGCCATCAAATCTTCCTTGAAGTAAATAACGAATTGTGACAATGCCGAATCCCCGTTATGGGTCGGCATTGTCCATTTACACTGTGTATTGAGAATACCCAAATTTAGTATTTTACGTTATTATCCTGATTCTCAAGGTTTCGTTTGACGCCTAATTGCAATAGAAAATTTATGTCACGTAGCTAATTAAGGATGATTATCATGGCAAATGCCAATCGGGAAGGTATTACTTTAGAACAGTGGACATGGTTGGTTCAGTGGGTTAAACGCATTGAACCAGGCTACTCATCAGCCGAGGCAGAAGTATTCCTCGATCAGTTTAATTATGCCAGAACGACTCGATTTAACGATTATCAATTGATGCTACAAGGGATTGAAGAAAATCACGTTAGCCCCGCCTTAGTCAATCCCGGCCTAGAAAATAATGGGCATCATACGTCTGACAGTTGGACAATTGTAGAAGCAAGCGTCGTAGAACGGCAGGATCAACCGGCGAAAAAAGTAAAAACCGACGTCCCCGTATCTTCCCAACCGCCCTTCTCTGCAGAGCCTCCTAAAGCAGACACCGTGCCAGTCACAGCAACCCCAGCCAATCCCAACCGAATGGGTATTCCTCCCAAAAAATGGGTATCGTTAATTACAAGGGTACAAAATATTCAATCCGGCTATTCGCACGCTCAAGCAGAAGCCTTCCTCGACCTGTTTAATTTTCCCGAAAATACCCGAATCAATGACTATGAGCAGCTGTTGCGGAATATTCAGGAAAATGGCTTGAGCATAGTTCGATTAGAGCAACAGCAAAGAGAAAGGAATCGTGCATCTGCTCGCATCAGTGTTCCCACACCAGTCTACTATATGGGAGGAGAAAACCTTGCTGATGCGACGAATACTGGGGATGCCATTGGCGCTGCTGTAAACAGCTTTAAAGAATCGGAGGAGTATCCTCAATTTTTGGCACAATACCATCAAGCTATTGATAAAATCATTGCATTTTATATGGTCAATGTTGACGATCAAGCAGGCAAAACTCTGGTCAGCCACAATTTTGAGGAATTTAAAAAGAAAATATCAGACAGTGATCATCAGAACAGCCATCGCTATTACCAAATGAAAAGTGTGATTGAGGAGATTGCTCGGCTATTGGCACTCCCCAATACCAAAGAAAATCCACTTTCCCATAAATTAGCCGAAATTTACGAGTTGGCTGACAGGATCGCACACTGTGCTGATGGTGCAATCTCAGACATCTTAAGGGCCAGTGCAAATCTGTTCGCGCCTGGTGCAGATTTACTGAGTAGCATGCATAAAACAAGGGAAAAAATAGCGCACAGTACCCTTAGAGAATTTATGGTTTATAAAAGAATAGGCAATAACGTACACACCTTTAATGCATTCTTAGATCGCTTCAATGAACAACTCGGCATGCCGGCCAGTCAAGATCGCTATAGAAATCTGGATGCTGTTACCCAAACACGGGTTGAAAGTTGTCAGCGAAAGTTGATCAATGCGCTGACACCGTATCGTATTACCTATGAATTAGCCAACGCGCATCTGAGCTTTCTTCTGAGCAAACTGGGGGCTGATGCGCTCGCTAACTACGACAAAATAGATGAACTTAGGCTGAGCCTGGATATAGAGGATCCGGAAGAAGGTTTTAAACCCGGTTATAAAAATCTCGATACATCTGCCCTTTTCATCGAGAATAACGGTGGATATCAGCTACGACAGGATCCCCTTTTATTACAGATAGAAATGGCAAAAAAACTCTCGCGTGCCAGATCAAGCACCATTTGGCCAAGTTGGTCGATCGAAACCGTGGATAATGGCCTGGGAAAGACATTCCAGCGAATAGGTGATCTATTTTGGCAGGAAATTGAAGGTGAAGTGATCCTGCCCACGATTAAAAGTATCGGTAATCGTATTAATCAGATCGCGCCTGAGCAATTGATACGAATGATTGAGCAAGCCAATGCAGGAGATGCCGCATTATTCGACATTAATCCTCAGCGCCTACATGCCGCAACCGGGCAGCAAATCGCATTATTTTTCGCAAAATTAGGCGATGTACGTGGCCTTAACTACGTGATAGCGCACAATAACTGGTTTAAAAACTTAGATACCAACCCATTGGTACCGATTATTTTACAGTTTCCTCCCACCGCATCGGCTAACCTGCCCACTTATTTATTACATCATATGTCACCTTCTGAACTGACTCAGTTTCTAGAAAAATTGGGAGTTCAAGGCAGTATTGACTACGTGATCAAGAATTTCAGCTGGTTCCGGCAGTTAGAGAGTAATCCACTGGTACCCGCTCTTTTAACCTTACCGCGCGATAGACTGGTGACAATTTCCAGTGAGTTATTTCATCATTTGACCACCGAACAAGCCACTCAATTTTTTACAAAATTGGGCGTTGAGTATGGTGTTGCTTATGCAACCAAAAATTTTGATTGGTTCCAACAACTCAATAGCAATCCACTGGTACCGGCTCTTTTAACCTTACCGACCCATCAATTTACCCAGGTTTCCACTGAGTTATTTCATCACATGACTTGCCAACAAGCCACTCAGGTTTTTTATAAATGGGGGTTTAATGCCAGTGTTAACTATATTAGAGATCACTTGGAGTGGTTCCAGCAATTAGAAAGTAATCCATTCGTACCGCTTCTTTTGAAGAGTACCCATAAAGAATTGATTACATTTCCGCCAATATTGTGGCAATTGATGACAGTGACGACACTGTATGATTTTTTTAAGCAACGAAATGATCCCGGTGCAGCGGCTTATATAGACTATTACATCAATGGCTGGCCTCATCACAATAATCAAGGTACTGACAGTAAAGCTCATCCTATTCAAGATATTAATCTCAATGCGCTGCTGTTAAACATTGTCTTTATAAAGGTACATACGATACATAATAATGTCACAACCTATCCGATTCATTACCTTAGCCGGTTATTTATCTTAGCCAGCGAAGCTGAAGATCGGCAAACAATAGAGTTATTGCTACAACAATCCGAGCTCGATTTAAAACAGAGTCAATATGGTCATGTTGAGAATCCTTTATTTGTGGCAATAAGAAAAGATTTGACCTGGTTAGTTCTTATGCTGTTGGCAAAACATCCATTGTCAGATTATCAGGATGCAGGTCGGCACAATGTGCTATTTTACGCGATTCAAAATAAAAACTTGCAGATACTGACAGCATTATTAGATACCGGGGCGGATGCGAACGAAAAAAATTTACTAACCAATACCACTGCCTTGGAACAGGCTGTTTTATCAGAGGATCCTCGTCTGGTAAGCAAGTTGTTAGAGCATCATGCTAAGGATGATTCAGCTAACGCATTGATGCTCGCCATAAAGCAGGGAAATATCACCATGGTGGAAGCCCTGTCGGCAGCAACGATAGAACACTATTACCACCACATAAAGCAACAAACCAGTGTTTATGATCGAGCCTGGTCTTTAGCTCACGAACAGCCCTCATCTGCTGACATCATCAAGATCCTCGAACAGAATAAAGCACATTTAGCCAAGATGCTCCCAGCGCTGACTCTATCCGATTTGTTTCGCTATGGTGTGATGTCCACTACTGGACTGCAATCCCCTATTTCAGGAACCGAAGTCAATCCACTTAGCTTACCATTGTATGCAAGTATCCAGGCTACCCTGGCCAAGCTACATGAAACAACAGGTAGTGAGCAGATCGAAACCGCTTTTATCCTGCTAAATCAGGTTAATTTTTCTCTGAATAGGCCCTTTGGCAATATTTCCAGCAACATGGTATCAGTCATATCAAGACTCCAGACTCAAATCGATCATATACTCTTTGCTAATCTGGCACCCGACTCGATGAAAGAAAACCTGCTCGCGCTTACAGAAATTCAACCCGCGCTCGCAGCTGATGTATATCAGGCCCTGTTGCAAAAAACACCGGCTACCCGACTATTTTTCATGAATTTTATATTCAACAGGATGGCAGAAGATCTTTACTTCGACGTTCCAATAAAATTCCGTAAAACAAATCCTTTTTCTCTCTCTACACAGAAATTTTTGGGAAATTAGGCTAGACGGTTTTAATGGTCAGGTGCCGAATGAAGAGGATCTGGGCTTTAAGGCCATTTACCACTTCCCGTTTGATGAACAATTTAATGGTTTTGAGACGGCACTATCGAAAGAACAGGCACAGGGTGAACTAAAAAAAATTAAGATCGATACACCTGAATAAAAAGAGAACGAGAATCAGAAAATTTATTGATGCTTTGTTAGCGAAGCTAGAGCTGCGTTCTGTTGGTGATCAACGTAATCCCGAAAATCGCAGAAATTTCTTCTTCAGAGATATACGAAACCATCGACGTAGAATGTTGGCCACCTACGGTGATAAAGCCCACTTACGTAGGGAACAAAAAGCACGAATAACGCAAATAGAGAAGATGTATCGTAGTATTTACCATACAGACGTGGCGATCTGGGATCAACAGTATTCAACTGAAGCACTGAATCGACTGAATCAGCAACTTACTCAACAGCCAAATGTGCGAGAGCAGTTGGCGTTCTTACTAGCAGAGCGCCAAGGTCTGCTGATGAACAGTCATAATGGTGATTATGGTTATCAACGTAGTGATTACGTCACTACTGCTTTTATTGTTCAGCACATGGATACGCTTAAAGAATTGGGTATTTCCATTCTTGGATTGCCTTTAGACAAAGTGACCCAAACATTTATTGACCATTTCCGACGCAATCCCAGACAACCAATCTCTCCCTATTTAAAATCCGTATTGAAAAAGGAGGGTTTGACTACCCTATTTATTGCCGCCTGTCAAAAAGGGCTGAAAGTGGTTGCTTTGGGGCAAACCTATCAGCCTTACGCCGAAACCTATATTCAGGGTGTAGCCAATACTTTGGCAGAGGAAAAATTAACATCGATACCCGTGGGTGAAAAATTCATTGCTATTGGTGATAGCCACCTTTTGTTATCAAGTGCGGGATATGATCGCTTCTTACCGGGTCTTGCTCATCGCCTAAGGCTACCTGTACTACAAATCGTCAATAATCAACTGTCGATCCAACCTGATGATATTTCTAGGCGTATTGCCAGTGTTGGCTTACATACATCAGGCCCGGCAAAACGAAATAATGTGGAAAGCTGGCAGAAAATAGAGGTAAGCCCCCATGAACGAAACAGTCAAACAAGGTTCGACGGCATCCTTATCCTACAACTGGAAGATGATGCCGAAAGTATGAAAGCAGCCGCCAATCTGGCAGCTAAACATCCTGATAAATCCGTATTATTTCAGTGTGATAAGCATGGAAATTTGCGTTGGGTGCATGGTAACCCATTTGTACTGGCCGGTAATATACGTTGGCATTTAGTCGGTCATGGGCGTGGTGGTACAAATGATCACAATCATACATCGTTAGCGGAGTACTCACCCTTCGAGTTGTATCAGGTCGTAGAACAGGTTCGTAACAAGCTAAGTATTAATTATCATATCCAGGGAGTCGTACCCCATGAAATTGTCTTGATGGGATGTGGGCTGGCCAGCAGTGACATCGAATCTGAGGATTATAGAACGCAAGTTGACACATTACTGAACCGTCGGCAAGCAGGACAATCAACAAAAACGCCAATTAAAGTGATAGCGTATCGAACTACCCTTGATGTTGACCGACAAGGTCATAGGCGTACGCTGGAGAACCCACATCGGTTACAACGTAACCGCCATGAAAACAGGATGACGTCAGGAAAGTTGGGTATGACGTCGGCACAATGGTCAAATGTGATCAGCTGGGTTCAGCGTATCGATCCCACTTATTCGCATTCGCAAGCAGAAGTATTTCTCAATCAGTTTAATTATTTCGTGGAAACACGCCTGAGCAATTATCAGCTTATGTTACAGGCTATCGAGCAGAATGGCACCAGCCTGGCTTCGATCAGGCCGGGTCCTACGGATAGCAACGGTTATCATTTGCCAACAACCTGGACAATTGTAGAGGTTGCCGCCACAAGACAACAGTCACCCAGGGTATCGTTAGCTATTCCTCAAGAAAACGAATATTGGGCGCAGAAAGTGAAGGAAGAATTTTCCTCCTTAAAAAAAGGCAAACAGCAAGCATTCAGAATGTTACGGATATTGTATCCAACAGAAAATGATATCGAAACACTGTGGAAAAGTTTCAATCTGTCAGGCGAAGCACGGCAGCAGTTTGTTTTTGAATTGACAAATACGGCAGTCCTTCCTTCATGGGCACAGCAGTATAAAATTTCATCACTGGATCCCAACAACCTGCAACGATTTGATCATCTTCGTGCTGTCACTGATCCGATTATCGCCAGGCTGCAAAAATCAAACGAAGGAAGCGTTTATGAAGATGACCGCCGAGCAATTTTTGATTTTAGTGATCAATTTATTACCTCATATGCTGCTGCTAGAGGCTATCAAACCAATCAAAAACGGGCCTTTTTTAGAACAGATATCAGCGGGGTATTTCGTGGTGATCATCGTACTCCCTATAAATTAGCACTAGATGAAAAAATGTTGGCATTTGATGACAACCATGCACAACGTCATACTACCGACACAACACTCTATGCAAGTACTTCTTATCAGCATGATGCTGTACGATACGGTTATGGAAAATTCGTCTACCTAATTGATACACGAGGTTTAGAGGCTGTTCCGGTAGCCGATAACGTTGTGCTCAATCCGAAAAATTCAACGACTGGCAATCTTACTGTTTCAGCCGAGGTTTACATTTCTGTGCCCAGCACTACAGGGATCCCATCCAGTCGCATATGGCTGGTGGACTCGGAAGGTCAAGAAGCGGTCAATGTTGCTGATCTTGCCGAACATTTTTATAACGATCTCATTGATCTTGAAGAGGAAACGTTACAAGGTAAAAAATCAGAAATCTATGATCGGCTATTTTATAAAGCCCGTCATAAGGGTCTAAGGCTATTGGATATTAGCGAAATAACTCAGCCAGATGCCACACAAAACATTCGTGACTATCAACACCCCCACTACCAGCACGTTGATCAGGGCTTAAACGCCCTCGGCTCGGCTAAACGCGAAAACGTTGACCACTGGATAAAGCCGGTAGTGAACATTGACAACACCCATACCGCTGGCGAAGGTAAAAAAAGTCGCATCATTATTCAATTGGAGAATGATGCTGAAAGCAAACGATCAGCAGGCGATTTGGCGAGTAAGCATCCAAACGAATCTGTCATCTTTCAGCGTGACGTACAAGGAAAATTGCGTTTGGTGTACGGTGATCCAGACACGCTGGGTAACGAATTGTATCTGCTGTTTGTCGGTCATGGTCGTGGTGGCGAGAATGATGCACACAATAATAGCACCTTGGCAGAGTACAATGCTGCTGGACTGGCGGAGGTCACGCGGCAAATGGTGGGTGTGCTAAACACGCAATATCATCTCCATCGTCCGATAAGTAAGCTAATTCTTGTGGGTTGTGCGCTGGTCAATGATGATCAAAACAGCGGCTTTTTATTTGAATTTGTGCCCAAATTGCTTGAACAGGGTATAAAACCAACCACCCTCGTCGCTTACTCCGCCGAAATAAAGATCAGCAGGAAGGAGAGTGCACAAGGCGTCGGCCATAAACACCGTATGTCAGCAGATACAGAAGACAACCGAGCCAGCGCTGTGAGACTGAGTCTTACGCTTGATGCTAAACAAAACAACTATTTTCCCACGATTCAGAACGAGACTCAGAACGATTTTGCTGTCCGTCTACAACGAGTGATGACGATTGTCAACGATCTAACCTCTCAACAGATACAACTTGATGCACTCAATGCCCAGCAACAGCACGACCTGGCAGATTTTTTCCATTATCCCGACGGGGATCTAAACGAAGAACGAGTACATCAACTTATTACCCATGAGCAGGATTATAGATTGTGGCGTAACGAAGCCGAACAGCTGCTACAATTGCGAGGGGTGCATCGGCAGCTGTCGGCATTGAGTGGACAAACGGCGTTGGAAAAGACGCAGGCTTGGAATAACCACCAAGTCCACAGTATTACCGCATGGCAGGAGATAACCGATGGCATCAATGGCATTAAAATCGATCTTGCCCCACAGGCATTGTTTATTGGTGACAATAGCCCACAAGCGCACGCATCGGCAACCGCAGCCGCACTGGGCTGGTTACATAGTCGTACGCAAGGAGAAAATGTAAGCCAGCATTATCTTAATGGACTGAATACTTACGCTGAGATTAATGAACATCACACCGATGGCCCACTTTCTGACAATGATACCCTTCAGGTACAAAAATTCCGCTTACTGTTTGATGCTTTGCGATCCACTCCTGACAGATCCCCCGATATTTTTACCCGACAGGCATTACCGACGACCTATACTGAGGTTGCTGAGGGAAATTATTTATTAAAAATCGGCCAACATGCACTGACACTTTCTATTAGCCAAGATGAAACAGGATCACGTACTTTCGATTTGTACGATCCTAATGCTGGCGCGATACGTATCCGTGGTTCCGATACCAACCAGAACCAGCAGACACTTCATGCCGCCTTGCAAACTTACCAGGCTCATCTGAATAATAGCCCGATGCAAACAGTGGATAATCCGTCTGTTCCGGTGTTATATAAAGTGGATATAGCGGCTGCCCGCAAACGCTTCAGCACATTAGCACAGCTGAAAACCTTGTTGGATGATTTTAAAAGTGAGTCGCAGCGACTGGCAACAGCGGGAAATATGACCCTCAGCAATGTTGCGATTTCCGTCCGCATATTAGGGAAAATGGGGGCAAGAATAAAAGGTAAACCTTTTTCTGTGGCTCATCTTACTCAGCTTACTCCATCGGAACTCGCGGACCAATTGCATTTTGATGTAAAAAAACTCTCTCGCTACTTGCATCAGGCCGATTACACCGATACAGCGACCCAACAGGCAGTGCGTTTTTTGAAGCAACAAATCATGGTTAAGGGAAATACCGAAAGTCTATTAGCACCAAGTCATCACGCGACTGCTGCCACCAGTGCACTTGAGCAATTAAGAATTATTGATCAATATGTTACTCTGATCCCGCTCGACGAAACTGTGCATACTATTCCTATCCCTGTTGATCCACATAAAACAACGCAAATAAGAGCAACACTACAGATCGAGCCGACGCTCGGAACGGCAGTGAAAAATGTACCAATCACCACAGGTTGGACAAAACTCAATCGTATCAGTGGCCATGTCGGCCGTACAATGCAAGGTTACGGTTATCTGCGAGCGCTAAGAGACATAGCAAAATATGATGCCTTGCTGAAAAATGACCACCTGAGTGTAGAACAGAGAGAATACCTCACCTTTGAAAAAAATCTAGCGCTGTTTTCCCTGACCAGCAACATCGCAATTGATTTGATACAAGAAGGTTTCGGTCTATGGAGCAGCCGTCTGGCTCAACTCGGCATGCGCTCCGGCTTTAAGTTACAACTGGCGCGCTTTGGTGGACCGGTTCTCGGGGTGCTTTCCAGTGGCTTTGATATCTACCAGGCTTATCGTGCATTCACGCAGCTGGCTGTCACCACTGACCCAAAACTTCGTCAAGATTTGCTGGTAAACGGTTCACTTTCAGTCGCCGGTGCACTGGTTAGTATCGGCGTACCTGTCGCTTTTGCCATCGGTGGCACCACAGCCAGCGTGGCCGGACCTGTCGGCTTGGTCATTGGGGCAGCATTATTACTTGCTGGTGGGATTTATTCTGCCGTTCGTGAGGTGGAAGACATCAAAAAAGTGGTTCCTTTAACCGATTGGCAGACTCTCCGTAGCGGTTGGCTCGCCTTTTGGAATCAACATCAAGATCCCCATGTTGCCAATTCGTTGACACGTCACCAAACAGAACAGGAAGCAGAAAAAACCATCAAAACACAGCGAGAAGAGGAGGCGCGCAAGCTACTCAACGCGAATATCAACATTGAAACCCTTTACCTAAGCTTAGGTAAGCCAAAGTTAATCAAACACCATTACAAAAAAATCGTCGCGAAAGACTTGGCGGATAACGAACACAGTATACGGGATCATATTCCCCTCACAGAGGACCCTACAAAAACAATGCACGCTGAAGCGGCCAGATACATAACAAAACATTCTGCGCCTATGGTAGATCTCACCTTCAAAGAAGGACCTACGGTTGTCAACAGTAAGTACACTTATTTTACTTATAGCTGGCAAGAAACGGACGATATCGTTAGTAGTGGCGTAAAAATGCCAGGATCTGTGCTACAAAAGTCATTTATTGGTGCATTCAGACAGGTAGGTCACTTTATCAATGGAACAGAAGACGAACACGCGGCGCTGAAAAGAGAGTTGGCATGCTTAAATCCGCTGCAAAATGATTATCGTACAGTAATGGGAGACTTCAACGGGGATGGTGCTCGTGATATCGGTTATCTCTCTACTCAAGGCTTTTATTTATTACTGTCTGATAAGCAAGGTCGTTATACTGAACGGCAGCATATCGCAGAGATCCGCTTAATAAGTGGTTTGACCGTACGCACCTTGGTAGGAGATATCGACGGTGATAAACAAGACGATATCGTTATCCTCATCGAGAGCCAATATCCTACGCGTATTTTGCTGGCAAAAGAAAACGGCCGTTTTATTGAAACATTCCCACAAGGTGTGCCCGTTCCCCCCTCAATCAATATCGATGCAGTTCCCGTATTGGTTGACATCGATCAAGATGGCCATGCTGATTTAGTCTCCTTTACCCGCAACATAATCAAATCCGGGGTTCACAACGTAAACCGACTGGATGGTATCAACATCAGTTATGGCAAGAAGACCGGTGAATTTGATCAGCCTCATGTACTCCCATTCTCGGAGTTAGCCATAGCACAACCTGCAGTCTCTCAATATACCCATCGTGTTGCCGGCGATATCAATGGTGATGGCTACGGCGATATTGTCTCACTGACCGCAGAAGGAAAACTGTATACCCTGTTAGGTACCGGAAATCGAAGAAACCCTTTTGTCGCACTGGCAGAACAACAACATGCAGGGATCACTCAGCTGGCTCGGGATTTTAATACGGCGCAAGTACAGCTAGGTGACATGAATAACGACGGTTTCGCTGATTTAATGGTTATCCAGGCTAACGGCCGTTACACCCTGGCTGAGGGAAAAAAAGACGGCACATTTGGTTCTCCGCACACAGATACCGGGAGTAATGAAACAGGCAGAACACGCCCGAACAGATTAGCAATACGAGGCGAACAACATACATTGGGTATCGGTCAAGATGAAAATGGTCAGAACCAGCTGTTATCACTCAATAAGGCCGGTGTGATCAACGCCCATAGCCTGACTAGCACACTCATCAAAGAAACGGTAGCCTGGTTTAGTTTGGGTGGTGGCAAGGATACCGTGACAGGCCAAACGACACAAAAAAATGTCTTCGAAGTGGGCATTGGACCAAAACAATTTACTGGTGGTCGATTGGCAGACAGCTTTTTATTAATGGGGCAACCTGCACCTGATGATGAACGCGACGCCAGTGTACTTAATGGCGGCATGGAACCAACGGAAACCGGCACGTTATCAACAGATACAGACGATAGGGTGATAGGTGCCGCCGCATTGAAAAATGGAGAAGGATATGACATCAATCTGGTTGAAAGGGTAGCCCGCTATAGAAAAAGCAAAAAGGTCATTACCAACTTGCACAATATCGAACATGCTTACGGACACCGTGAAACAGATGACACCCTGGTCGGCGACGACGCTGATAATCAGTTAAATGGTATGGGCGGTTATGATGTACTACGTGGAAACGGCGGTAATGATAGATTGACATTACAAGAAGGGCTTGCCATTGGTGGTACAGGCATAGATAGCTACCATATTTTGCAACATCAGAGATCTGAAGAAGTCTCCGTGGTACTGGAGGAAAGCACGAGTAGGCAGGAATTAAGTAAAATTATACTGGATTATAAGGCCGCTGCTATCAATAATATCTCATTGCAAAACGGTGATGTAGAGTGGGCATTGCGTAATGATAACGGTCACATTACTCGATTAACGTTGCGTAATATGTATGCTGTTAGTCCCGACGGTAAGCAACAAAACCTGCAACATAACTATGTCCTCTACACAAATGATGGATTGTGCCTTACTGGCTGGCCAGCCACACTGAGCCAAAACCCAGACACCAGTTGGCCATCACTGACGCCGTTACAAGCACAGTATGTGATTGCTCATGACCAAAGCCGTAGAGTACATTTGATGGCGGCTCCTCCAGAACAAATCAAAGTTGAATTACAAACAAGCGAAAGTCTAGGACGGATTGATGTCAAGGTTAACGGTCAATCTGTCAGTAATAATGAAAATAATGCGCCCACTGTTTTGCCAAACTTTTTGCAACTGTCGCTAGTCGGCACAGAATTTAGCACTGCAGTACAGGGAGATGAAAAAGACAACCGGTTATCGACAACACCCTCAGCAGGAGATGAAGACAATAGCCGCACCCGTATCGATACGCTGGTAGGTAAAGGAGGGGCGGATCAGTATTTTATTGGCAGTGGTACACGCCACGTTATCATTGATAACCAAGATGATCACAACAACACCGACAAGGTAGCGGCACAGGATATGTTGATCTTACCCTGGTCACTCAAAGAAACTTGTATAGATCAACAGGGTGACGATATTGAGCTACGTCACTATCAAACACCGGGCATCTATCCGACCATCCGTATTCTCAACTTTATGCTATCCGAACGTTATCGCCATCTCTTGTTACAGGGTAAAGGTGGCGCTTTTGAACCGCTGCTTATCAATCCACAAAAACAGGTTACCGTTGGACAAGCGGTTGCCACAGAGCAAAATGATATTATCCTGATACGCCATGAAACAGCATTGATCGATAAAAAACTAAACTTACTGGCTGGCAATGACATATTCAGTGATCTCAGCGAAGGTGGGTATCATGTGCAAGGTGGAGCAGGTAATGACTTCATCGCATTTGAACAGGGTGATAACATTCTAGAAGGCAACGCCGGCGACGACATCCTAAAAGGTGGTGCCGGCAGTGATAAGCTATACGGTAACCAAGGTCACGATCAGCTTGATGGTGGTCAGGGAGACGATGAACTTAACGGTGGCGAAGGAGACGACACTTACCGTTACACGCTCGGTGACGGTCATGATGTCATCCATGATAATGCAGGTAAAAATAGCCTACAGCTATTCGGTGATATCAGCCTAAGCAGTATACGCACGCGCAGAATGGGTCATGATTTACAGATCATCTTCACCGCTTTGGATAGCAACGGTGACGATGATGAGACTCAAGCCATCACGCTAAGTAATGGCTACCATAATCACGTTATCGATAGCATCGAAATAGCCGGCAAGTTTTATACCGTTGATCAATTGAAGGCAAATACCTGCATACAATTCACTGCTACAAACAACAGCATACACGGCATTCGAGGAAAGACTGGCGACGATCGATTAACCGGTGGTGCGGGGATCGATTGGATCGACGGTGGAGCAGGAAGAGACTGGATCGACGGTGGAGCTGGCGATGACGAACTTGATGGCCAATCAGGAAACGATCAGCTTTATGGTCGTCAGGGCAATGATAAACTCAATGGCGGAACCGGTAACGACTTACTTGACGGTGGTGAAGGCAAGGATTTACTCGGAGGGGGCAAGGGAAATGACCAACTCTATGCTGGCAAAGGAGATGACATGCTGGTTGGAGGTGAAGGGAATGATTATCTCCGTGGTCATGAAGGAGATGATACTTATCTATATTGGAAAGGAGATGGCCACGACATTATCAGAGACAGCAACGGTGCCAATACCGTGAAATTCTCGGGGCACCACTTTACGCTAGAAAATTTTCTGTTTAAAACTATTGCAAACGATCTGATCATTTTTATACTCGATGGTCAAGGTCGTGTTGATGGCAGCGTACAGGTCAAAGATCAATTCAGATCGTCATCTGATGGCACAGTAAAAATTAAAGTGCAAGAACGCGAGCTTACCCGTAAGGATATTCAACAGCGAACAGCACCCTGCTCTAGCGACAGTGTTGGCTATCAGTACCTGACACAGGCAATAGCGGCAATGCCTACAGAAGCCTCGATGCAAGCGGCATCAGAATCAATGTTATTCTCTGCTGCCCCTCGCCAACAACCGCTAGCCACATCTAATGCAGTGATTTAACCCCAATGGCCTCTCTTTCGATGAGAAGGAGAGGTACATCATCATTCTAAATGAGGCATTTTTAACTTCATTTCACCGGTAATGTCATATCCCTAAACACCGCTTCTATGTCTTCATTGGAACGTAATGTCAACACGCTATCAACCAGATCAGGGGTTAAATGTGGTGCAAAACGCTGAATAAAATCGTACATATAACCACGCAGGAAGAGACTGCGGCGAAAACCAATTTTAGTGGTACTGCAAGTAAATATATTTTGGGCATCAACAGTCACCAAATCAGCATCTTGTAACGGATCCACCGACATATTAGCAATCACACCCACACCAAGACCGAGGCGCACATAGGTTTTAATCACATCCGCATCCGTCGCCGTAAGCACAATACGTGGGGTCAATTCGGCAAGATTAAATGCCTTATCCAGCACAGAACGCCCAGTAAACCCGAAAGTGTAAGTGACTATCGGATAGGCCGCCAGTTCTTCAATTTCAATATTTTTTTTCCCCGCTAACGGATGATCTCGTCTGACGACGACCCCTCTATTCCAGTGATAGCAGGGCAGCATAATCAAATCATCGTACAAATGTAGCGCTTCCGTGGCAATGGCAAAATCAGCATCACCCTTAGCAACGGCTTCAGCAATCTGAGTAGGTGATCCCTGATGCATATGTAAAGACACGCGGGGGTAACGCTGGATAAAACCTTTAATCACCTCTGGCAAAGCATAGCGAGCTTGAGTATAGGTCGTTGCAATACAAAGTGAACCCTGATCAGGACAGGTATGTTCCTTGGCAACCGATTTGATCGCTTCTATTTTCGACAGTACTTCACGGGCAATGGCAATCACTTCTTGTCCAGCTGTCGTTACCTGCGTTAAATGCTTACCACTACGGGCAAAAATCAAAATCCCTAGTTCATCCTCCAGCATTCTGATTTGTTTACTGATACCCGGTTGCGAGGTGTATAAACCTTCGGCAGTAGATGACACATTCAAGTTGTGCTTAACCACCTCAACAATGTAACGCAGTTGCTGCAATTTCATACCATCCTGTCCTCAATCCCTTACCTATTTTTACCCTCAACCCATTTGCCATCAATATAGAAAGCCGACCAAGAGGTTGCTTTACCCGCTTTCTCAGATGAAATATATTGCTGTTTTGTCTTACGGCTAAAACGGACCAAAGTCTTATTCCCTTCTTTATCGCTCACCGGGGCATCGGCCAGATAACGCAATTTTTCTGGTAAGAGATGTTTAAATCGCACCAACTCTTCTACCCGTGGTGCTCGGGTTTCCCGCGATTTAGGAAACGTATTAGCAGATAAAAATACACCGACAGCACCATCACGGAGTACGAAATAAGCATTTGATTTTTCACAGAGCAACTCCGGCAGAGGGATCGGTGCTTCTTTCGGCGGCGCCACTTCACCACTGCGTAAAATCTTACGGGTATTTTTACACCCATCACCGGTGCAACCCATGTATTTACCGAAACGACCTACTTTCAGGTGCATTTCCGCGCCACATTTTTCACATTCAACAATAGGGCCCTCGTAACCTTTAATACGGAACTCACCCTCTTCAATTTCATAACCCTCACACACAGGATTATTACCACAAACATGCAGTTTATGTTCTGTATCGATAAGGTAACTGTCCATTGCCGTGGCACATTTTTGGCAACGACGGCGTGCACGTAACGCATTGGTTTCAGCATGTTCCCCTTCCTGAACATTGAGGATCTCGGTTTCAGGGACCAAGTTGATTGTCGTTTTACAACGCTCTTTCGGCAGCAATGCATAGCCTGAACACCCTAAAAATACACCGGTACTGGCGGTACGGATCCCCATCTGGCGGCTACATGTCGGGCACGTAATCTGAGTCAACACTATGGCGTTCGGACGCATACCGCCTTCTTCTGGATCCTTTTCTGCCTCCGCCAGCTGCGCACTGAATTCGCTAAAAAACGCATCAAGCACTGTTTTCCATTCCGCCTGATTACTGGCAATCTGATCCAGTCTATTTTCCATCCGTGCCGTGAAATCATAATTCATCAATTCGTGAAAATTCGCTTCTAACCGATCGGTAACGATTTCACCCATTTTTTCGGCATAGAAACGACGGCTATCGACTCGGACGTAGCCACGTTCCTGAATGGTAGAAATAATGGAAGCATAAGTTGAAGGACGACCAATCCCCCTTTTTTCCAGCTCTCTTACCAAGGAAGCTTCATTGTAGCGTGACGGCGGTTTAGTAAAATGCTGATTTGGCCGCAATTTTTTTAAGTCTAATACACTGCCGACATCCACCACGGGTAAAGTACGATCTTCATCACCTTTACGCAACGCGGGCATCACTTTAGTCCATCCATCAAAACGCAACGTTCTCCCCTTGGCTCGCAGCCGATAATCTACCGCTTGAACAATGAGTGTGGTCGAGTCATACAGGGCAATGCTCATTTGACAAGCAACAAATTGACGCCAAATCAGTTGATACAGCTTCTGTGCATCCCCTTCCATATCCGTTAATTGTTCCGCCAATACATTAACATCCGATGGGCGGATGGCTTCGTGGGCTTCCTGAGAATTTTCCTTGTTATTATATTGATTAACGGAAGATGGCAGATAACGCTCACCAAAGTTAGCATGGATATAATCTCGCACCATCGTCAAAGCATCTTGACTCAAATTGGTGGAATCGGTACGCATATAAGTGATGTAACCCGCTTCATACAACCGTTGCGCCATCATCATGGTTTTTTTTACCCCAAAACCTAAGCGAGTACTGGCAGCCTGCTGTAGCGTCGAGGTAATAAAAGGAGCACTAGGTTTACTGCTAGTGGGTTTATCTTCCCGCTCCAACACCTTATATTGAGCATTTTCTAGTAATGTTACTGCGACATGTGTCTGTTCAGCATTAATAGGTTTGAATGCGTGATCCTGCGCGTGAGTGACTTCCATTTGGAGGATAACGCCACTTTGCGTTAACAATTCTGCATGAAGATCCCAATATTCTACCGGGACAAAGGCTTTAATATCACTTTCACGTTCAACCACCAGACGTACGGCAACAGATTGCACCCGTCCGGCAGACAGACCACGGGCAATTTTTTTCCACAATAACGGTGAAACCATATAGCCTACGACCCTATCCATAAAACGACGGGCTTGCTGGGCGTTGATACGATGAATGTTTAACTCTCCAGGCTGCTCAAAAGCCTGTCCGATCGCATTCTGAGTAATCTCGTTAAACACCACGCGACTAAAACGTTTGTCATCGCCACCAATAACCTCACGCAGATGCCAGGCAATAGCCTCTCCTTCGCGGTCAAGATCGGTCGCAAGATAAATGTGGTCCGCTTTTGCCGCTAACGATTTCAGTTCAGCAACCACCTTTTCCTTACCGGGTAAAATTTCGTATTGCGCTTGCCAGCCATGATAAGGATCGATCCCCATCCGGTTAACTAACGCTATTTTTTCATCTTTTTTAACTTTTTTCTTCGGCTGATCCTTTTTTGACGCTTTTTTTTCAGCCAAATCCGTATTTTTTTTTCTGCTTGATCCACCGGTCGGCAAATCACGAATATGACCAACGCTGGACTTAACTACATAGCTATTGCCTAAATACTTATTAATAGTTTTGGCTTTTGCCGGGGACTCAACTATTACGAGAGCTTTACCCATAATTACCTTCAATTATTTACCGTAATACCTAGGCTTTTATCCGCCCGGACTCTGCATTCTGGAAAGATCCCGTTTCTTACATCAACGGCTTTCCACTACGCTGCCACCAACGTAACAACAAACGATCAGCGCTTTGCGTGATGCTTTCAGTAATTCGATCAATTAACCGCTTGCGATGTTTATAAACTACACCGAAGACTTCATATTTATCCATTTCAGATATCAACAAATCATCACTGGTTCCAATAGCGTCTACCAGCCCCTTTTCTTTAGCCTGAGTACCAAACCAATGTTCACCAGTAGCGACAGCATCAATATCGAGAGACGGGCGCTGCTGTTGTACAAACTGCTTGAATAATAAATGGGTTTCATTTAATTCTTCACGGAATTTTTCTCGCCCTTGCTCTGTATTTTCACCCAATAGCGTTAAGGTACGTTTAAATTCACCGGCGGTATGCAGTTCAATATCAACGTTGTTTTTTTGCAACAATCGATGAAAATTAGGGATCTGTGCCACCACACCGATAGAGCCAATAATAGCAAAAGGGGCGGATACGATGCGATCGGCGACACAGGCCATCATATAACCGCCGCTGGCAGCAATCTTATCGACAACCACCGTCAGACGAATATTGGCATGACGTAAACGTGTCAATTGTGAAGCCGCCAAACCGTAGCCATGTACCACACCCCCGCGCTTTCCAGCCGCAACAATACCTGATCTTCTACTTTCGCTACTGCCAGTACAGCAGAGATTTCCTCTCTTAGTGAGGTGACCTCATGCGCGTCAACACTTCCATCGAAATCTAATACATACAAACAGGGTTTTGCCGCCACCATCGTGCCTGATTTAGCCTGTTGTTTTTTTAATTTTTGCTCAGCTTTTTGCTTTTTTTTAAATTCTTTATGCCAATTTTTTTGTTCCACGTCGGACATCCGTGATAACTGCATCTCACGCTGCATTTCCTTGTATTGCTCACCTAAATCAATCAGGCTCAGTTTGCCTCGATGCTCAGAATTGCGCTGCCCAAAACTAAACACAACGAATATCAGCGTGCCTACAGCGGCAGCAATAGTCACTATTTTGGCAAGAAAAAGCCCGTACATAGACATGAATTCCATAACTACTGCCTTGTTTTATTTTAGTGTGTGCCGACATTTTGACGATTGGAACTTCTCGGCGATGATCCGTGACGCCCTACCCTCTGAGTTATCCGCCCACTCTTACTGGCGGCTGTTTTTCCGCTGAATAGCGCATGGCGTTTCACTGAGCGGCGGATTTGACCGGCTTTCATCGGGCGGCGCTCACTCTCAATCGGCAATTTACTCAGGGTTTCAACCTGCAAACCTACTGATTCGCGCAAGTAGTTGATGGCTTGCAGATCAAGCTCCGTCCACCCCCCACGTGGCAAATTTTTAGGTAAAAGTATACTACCGTAACGAATACGGATCAGACGGCTTACCTGAACCGCTACTGCCTCCCAAAGACGGCGCACTTCGCGATTACGCCCCTCCGTCAAAGTAACGTTATACCACTGATTCAGCCCTTCACCTCCCTGAAAACTGATGGCACGGAAGCAGGCAAGTCCCTCTTCTAACTGTACACCTTGCCCTAACTGCTTGATTGTATCATCACCAATTTGACCAAAAACCCGTACTGCGTATTCACGCTCAACTTCGTGACTTGGATGCATCAAACGATTGGCTAACTCACCATCAGTAGTAAACAGCAGTAGACCCGAAGTATTAATATCCAAACGCCCCACCGCAACCCAACGCGAACCGCGTAATTTAGGCAGCCGATCGAACACCGTTGGTCGTGCTTTAGGATCATGGCGGGTGCATAATTCACCCTCAGGTTTGTAATAAGCAAGAACGCGGCATACCGTTTCTTGCGATTCAGTGATCGATAGCACTCGACCATCTAAACGAATTTTTGTCGACTGACGAACGTAGACGCGATCACCCAGTTTAGCCACCTTACCATCAACGCTAACACGGCCTTGCTCGATGATGCTTTCAATTTCACGACGGGAACCGTGACCGGCTCGCGCTAACACTTTTTGTAACTTTTCGCTCATTGAGCAACCTCTATGTCACCTTCACAGGCGTCGGGGGATAAAATTATCTAGCGTGCCATTCTACATTTATTTATCTGTTTTGCATTGATAATCATTAAACCTCTTTCGAAACCTACTGTATGATCTGTATTTCGAAAGAAGTCTACTGTTTAACAGATCGACTAGCTACTAGCTAAAAGGAGACAAATCGCCAGATCCTTCTCGGATCACTGTTGGGATAGACTCAGTCATATCAATCACCGTGGTTGGCTGCTGACCCAAGACACCACCATCAATAATTAAATCTACCTGTTTGCTCAGCGTTTCTTTGATTTTTTCTGGATCAGATTCAGCAAAATCGTTACCCGGTAACATCAAGGTGGTCGACATCAAAGGTTCTTGCAATTTATCCATTAATGCCAGGGCAATCGGGTTAGATAATACCCGTAAACCAATGGTTTTTCGTTTATCATTCATCAAACGCCGTGGGACTTCCTTCGTCGCTACTAAAATAAAAGTATAGTTACCCGGTATATTATTCTTTATTAATCTAAAGGCTCTATTATCAACCTGTGCATAAGTAGCCAGTACGGATAAATCACGGCATACCAGCGTAAAATTATGACTACTGTCGAGTTGCCGAATACGGCAAATACGCCCCATTGCATTTTTTTCTTCCAACCGACAACCTAACGCGTAACCAGAATCTGTCGGGTAAACAATCACTCCTCCTTTCTGTAAGACATCAACACAAAGCTTGATCAAACGTAATTGCGGGTTTTCTACGTGAATACGAAAGTACTGACTCATGACATACCTCATTATTTCTATTTTATATTGGACTTTACATCACTCGCCCAATCACGCCATATGGGTTCCACTCCTGAAGGTAGCCACAATTTACGTCCCAGTTCGATCCAAGCACAGGGCTGATGAAAATCAGATCCTTGCGAAGCTAATAAACTATAAGTTCGCGCATATCGCCCCAACAAGGCACGCTCATCAGGGGTTTGTTGACATTGTGCTACCTCTACACCATCGCCACCCTGTTCAGCAAAATGAGCGAATAACCGTTTTAACCATTTGCTCGAAAGAGGATAACACCCAGGGTGCGCCAACACCGCTTGTCCCCCCGATTGTGTAATAACATCAATGGCTTCTTCTATAGTACACCACTCAGGGGCACATAGCCGGTCTTACCCTTTACCAAATATTTTTTAAACACCTGTGCAACATTGGCTACCCTCCCCTGCTTTACCAAATAACGAGCAAAATGGCTACGCGTGATCTGTCCGCCATTCGCCAAACACTGCGCGCCCTGCCAGGCATTAGGGATATGTGCTTTTTCCAAAAGAACGCCGATCGCTTGAGCTCGTTGAGAACGCCGTTTCGCTTGTGCAACTAACAGCTTACACATGCTAGGATGAGAGATATCGATCCCCAAAGCAACAACGTGTATTTCATGGTGTTGCCATAAAGTAGAAATTTCTACCCCATGAATCAACCGTAGTGGCAATTTCTGCTGTTTAATTGCCACCTCGGCTTCGGTTAATCCAGCAGTCGTATCATGATCAGTGATAGCTAATACATCGACACCCATTGAGGCAGCACGCATAACCAATTCTGTTGGTGTCAATAAACCATCGGATGCCGTCGTATGACTATGAAGATCATAAAGTGTAAAAGCGGAAGGCGTCGCACTTCTTAAGATATTTTTTGTGCTGCTGTTGATCAAATGAACGTCCACATTTAAGTTACTTAGAGCCTGTTCGTGTTCAAAATTTCTTGTGCTCGCCGTGTTTGGGTCAAGTAATTCGTCAAAAACGCGCTCAAAATGCTCATTTATTCCTTTTTGTTGTATACAAAAGGTAAACTGTGCTTTCCCGCCCGTTTTTTCCTCGTCTGAGCACAGCGAAAAAGATTTGGAACAGGCTCTTACAAAATACGATACTGGGCCAATTTTTTTTCACGTGCAGCGGCCTGAACCCATTTTTTTTTGCGGATATCACAAGGTTCAGGGCAATCACAGACTTTCTCCATGCCTAACTGAGTCATACCACCACAACTGCCTTGTAAACTTTTACGGTTGACTAAATATCCTAACGACATCCCGGCTGTGATTAACAGAAAAAAAATAAAGGATACGATAAATAGTGTCAGCATTAATTTTTCTCCTAAACGCAAAATCCCTCGAGCCTGTTCGGCATCTTAAGGGATCAGCAACGTCAGCGTTTTTTTCCTAGATAAGGCTTAAAAGCCGTTGAATAACGCTCTTCAAATCCATTATCAGTTTTAACGATCATAAATACCGGAATATTCAGTAAATTTGCCAATTCCATACCACGCTGTGGCCCCATCACATCTAATCCAGTAGATAATCCATCAGCCGTCATACAGCTCGGATCCAATACCGTTATCGATACCAACCGATGGTTGATTGGCTGACCCGTAGTGGGGTCGATGGTGTGAGAATAACGCACACCTTTCTCTTCAAAATAATTGCGATAATCACCAGAGGTCGCAATCGACATAACACCCGGTTCAATGATTTCTTGTACACTTTGCCCACTGGCACCTGCATTAGGTTTCTCGATCGCAATGCGCCAAGGCTGATCCTTGCCATTATTGCCACTGGTGCGAATTTCACCACCAATATCCACCATATAATGATGAATGTTATTGGCTTCTAAATAATCAGCAATCACATCAACACCATAACCCTTAGCGATACCCGAAAGATCAACATAAAGTTCAGGGATAGTTTTGATCAATGCGTCTTTTTTCTGTTCTACTGCCAATTTATCGATGCCAACCCATGCACGGCGGTTTTCCAGTTCAACCTCCGTAGGCACTTTATCTGGTCGCCCTTCAGGGCCAAAACCCCAGAGGTTAACGAGCGGGCCTACGGTGACATCCAAAGCACCTTCAGTAATACGATTGATGCGAATCGCCTCACGTACCACCTTCGCTGTTGCCGCAGACACCGGAAAAGCGGTGTTTACCTGCCTACTTTGATTAAAACGACTTAACTCAGAACTCTGGCGGTAAGTTGACATCTGATCATTGACCCGCTCCAGTTGGCGATCAATTTCCTGCTTTAATAACTCAGGTGCGGGTGCTGACGGATCACTCACATATTTGATTGAGTAAGAGGTTCCCATCGTTTTACCCGAAAAATTAACCTGCTCGGGGTCACAGCCTGTTAGCAACAGTACATTTATCAGTATTATTAGAAAACAGATTATTTTTTTCTGCATGATTTTTATCAGTCATCCCAGCTTGATCAGCCACCAAAGTCATCGAGCATAATATTATCATCCTCAACACCCAAATTTTTCAGCATGTTGATAACCGCAGCATTCATCATCGGAGGACCACACATATAGAACTCACAGTCTTCCGGTGCTGGATGATTTTTTAGATAATTTTCTAGCAGCACATTATGGATAAACCCGCTGTAACCTGTCCAATTATCTTCAGGTAAGGGATCGGATAAAGCAACATGCCAGGTGAAATTATCATTTTCTGCCTGTAGTTGATCAAAATCTTGCTCATAAAACATTTCCCGCTTTGAACGAGCACCATACCAAAAGCTGATCTTTCTCCGGGAATGCAAGCGTTTAAGTTGATCAAAAATATGTGAGCGCATGGGTGCCATGCCCGCACCGCCACCAATAAACACCATTTCCGCATCCGTGTCTTTGGCAAAAAATTCACCAAAAGGACCAGAAATAGTGACCCTGTCACCCGCTTGTAATGACCAAATATAAGAAGACATGATCCCAGGGGGTGCTTCCGATTTGTTGGGTGGTGGCGTGGCAATACGGACATTCAACATGATAATGCCACGCTCTTGTGGATAATTCGCCATCGAATAGGCGCGCACAGCGGGTTCCGTCACCACTGATTGAAAACGAAAGAGATTAAATTTATCCCAGTCACTGCGATACTCTTCTTCTACCGAAAAATCAGCATAATTAACCTGATGGGGGGGCGCTTCAATCTGAATAAAGCCACCAGCACGGAATGGTACTACCTCGCCATCGGGTATTTTGAGTTTCAGTTCTTTAATAAAAGTGGCTTTATTATCATTAGAAATAACCTCACAATCCCACTTCTTAATACCAAAAATATCTTCCGGCAGATCGATCTTCAAATTCTGTTTCACGCTAACTTGGCAAGCCAAACGACAACCGGCTTTGGCTTCGCGTTTCGAAATATGAGACAGTTCAGTCGCAAGAATATCACCGCCGCCTTCTTTTATGGTCACGCGACACTGACCACAGGAACCCCCTCCACCACAAGCCGATGAGACAAAAATGCCATGACCCGCGAGCATATTAAGTAATTTATTTCCAGCAGGCGCGGTAAAACTTTTCTCGGCGTCACCGTTAATTTCTACCGAGATATCACCGGTATTCACCAATTTCGACTTGGCAAATAAAATCATTGCGGTCAATGCCAGTACGATCAGTGTGAACATCACGACGCCCAAAACGATTTCCATCAGTTATTCCTCAGCGAAAGCTTCCTTTATAAATTCACACCAGAAAAAGACATAAAACCCAACGCCATCAATCCCGTGGTGATAAAGGTGATACCTAGACCCTGTAAACCCGCCGGCACATTAGCATATTTCATTTTTTCACGGATCCCTGCCAGTGCAACAATCGCCAACATCCAGCCTATCCCCGAACCAAAACCATACACCACCGACTCAGGAAAGTTATAATCACGTTGTGCCATAAAGGAAACACCACCAAAAATAGCGCAATTCACGGTGATCAAGGGCAGAAAAATACCTAAGGCGTTATACAACGAGGGAAAATAGCGATCCAGTATCATCTCAAGGATCTGTACTAAAGCCGCAATCACACCAATAAAAGTAATAAAGTTGAGAAAACTGAGATCAACCCCTGCCACCAGCACCCCATCACGCAGCACCAGGTTATAAACCAGGTTATTGGCAGGTACAGAAATACCCAACACCACAGTGACAGCTATCCCAAGACCGAAAGCGGTTGAAACTTTTTTTGACACCGCCAAAAAAGTACACATGCCGAGGAAAAAAGCCAATGCCATATTTTCCACAAATACCGCGCGGACAAAAAGACTGATGTAATGTTCCATCATCCATTTCCCTTTTCAATCTGCGCCGGTTTGAACGTGCGTAAAGCCCAAATCAATAACCCAATAATAAAGAAGGCGCTAGGTGCCAACAGGAATAATCCATTTGGCTGATACCAACCGCCATTCTGTACAGTATCGAGTAGTGTCATGCCAAAGAGTTTGCCGGAACCTATCAGTTCTCGCACAAAACCGACAGCAATCAACACCACACCGTAACCCAGGCCATTACCGATACCATCCATGAAGCTTTCAATCGGGGGTGATTTCATCGCATAGGCTTCTGCACGCCCCATAACAATACAATTGGTGATAATCAAGCCAACAAAAACCGATAATTGTTTAGAAATTTCATAAGCATAAGCACGCAGGATTTGATCGACAACAATCACCAGCGAGGCAATAATCACCATCTGTACAATAATTCGTACACTATTGGGAATGTGATGACGAATTAACGAAATAAAAAAACTAGAGAATGCCGTCACTAACGTCACTGCCAACGTCATAACCACTGCGGTTTCTAGCTTAGTGGTAACTGCTAACGCCGAGCAAACACCAAGGATCTGCAAAGCAATGGGTTATTATCAAATAACGGGCCAAGGAGTACCCGCTTAATTTCTTGGTTATCAGCCATTTTTTAATACTCCTTTTCTCAAAACCCCTTGATGTACTTTTTTTAGAAACGGCCCAAAACCATTTTCACCCAGCCAGAAAACGAAGGTATTTTGCACTCCCTTTGAAGTAATGGTCGCACCGGATAAACCATCAATAGTGGAAGGATCGTCAGCACGAGCGCTACCCTTGACAATCCGAATCGCCGGTTGTTCTTGCGTATCAAACAACTTTTTACCGACCCACAAACGACGCCAAGCCGGATTCTCAACTTCCCCTCCCAGCCCTGGTGTTTCCCCTTGATCATAATAAGTAATACCGCTAACCGTTTGGCCATCTGGCTCTAGAGCAACAAAAGCGTACATCATTGACCATAGACCAGAGCCATACACCGGTAAGATAATTTTGCCTGTTTGGCCTTGTTGATTGCGTACCAAATAAATTTCCACCCTATTAGCACGACGTTTGATACCCGCGATATCTTGTTGCGCCGTTAGTGCGATACTTTTTTGATCATCACGCAACGCCTGTACCCGATCAAATTTTGCTGGATCGTCGTTAACGAAATCACCACTGGCTAAATCCAATAGGCGTGGCACAATGCGCGTCTTAAACAGATTGTTTACTGCCTCCTTGCTCATTTTGGGTTGTAACAAACCTACCACATCCAGAATGTTGCGTTGTTTATCCAGTAAACGTTGTGCCTGCTGCGTTGCTTTCAAACCAACGGCTGCTCCCGCCACAACAACAGAACACACTAGGCACAGCAGGATCACCACCATTAAGGTTTTGCCAATGCTGTCGTTATTTTTTACTTTATCATTCGCCACGGGCTTTCCTCCGCTTAATATTGGCCTGCACAACCATATAGTCAAATAACGGCGCAAACAGATTAGAAAACAGGATTGCCAACATCATTCCCTCTGGATAAGCAGGGTTAACTACCCTAATTAGCACGCAGAGCACACCAATCAACGCGCCATACCACCATTTTCCTTTGTTAGTAAAGGAAGCAGATACCGGATCGGTCGCCATGAAAATCATGCCAAAGGCAAAACCACCGAGTACCAAATGCCAGTACCACGGCATAGCAAACAGCGGATTGGTATCCGAACCAATGGCATTAAACAGATAGGCCGTCGCCATCATACCCAGCATTACCCCAGCGACAATCCGCCAGGAAGCCACACGAGCAAAAATGATGATGGCCCCCCCCATCAAAATCAGCAGAGTTGAAACCTCACCCGTAGAACCAGGAATGTTTCCTATAAAAGCATCCATCCAGCTAATAGGTTGTCCATTCACCGTATTGAGCAGACTTTGACCTCCATTAACGCTCCATTGAGAGAGGGGTGTCGCACCAGAGAAACCGTCAGCGGCATTCCATACCAAATCGCCGGAGATCTGTGCCGGATAAGCAAAAAATAAAAAAGCCCGTCCAGCCAGTGCCGGATTGATAAAATTACGGCCTGTACCACCAAAAATCTCTTTGCCGATCACGACACCAAAGGAAATGCCCAGAGCCGCTTGCCATAATGGTAAGTTCGGCGGCAGGATCAAAGAAAATAGAATCGACGTAACAAAGAAACCTTCGTTAATTTCGTGTTTACGGACAATGGAGAACAGCACTTCCCAGCATCCACCGACCACAAACACCACGGCATAAATCGGAAGAAAATAAACCGCCCCTAACAGCATCTTACTAATCCAGCCCGCATCCTCCACCAGCGATGCCCCTAACCCTTGCGCCAAACGATAATGCCAGTCTCCCGCAATCACCTGTTGTAATTGGCTATCACCGTAAAGATGATGTAAGGCAGGTATCGCCTGCTGACCAATATTATACATCCCCCAAAACATCGCAGGGAAAACCGCTAGCCAGACCAGAATCATCATCCGTTTTAAATCGATAGCATCGCGCACATGAGATGCGCCCGACGTTACTTTACCTTGTGTATAAAAAATGGTCGCCGCCGCTTCATACAGTGGATAATATTTTTCTAATTTGCCACCCGCTTCAAAGTGAGGTTCTATTTTTTCAAGAAAGTTTTTTAGCCCCATCAGTTATCCTTCCTGCTCAATTTTGTTCAATATGCCACGCAGCAATGAACCGTACTCATATTTTCCCGGGCAAACAAAGGTACATAACGCCAAATCTTCTTCATCCAGTTCCAGACACCCCAGAGCCTGAGCGCTGTCACTGTCACCAGCGAGTAAATCCCTCAGTAAATGGGTCGCCAAAATATCCAATGGCATCACCCGTTCATAGTTGCCAATCGGCACCATAGCGCGTTCACCCCCATTCATATTGGTTGAGAAAGCGAATAATTTATTTTTCAAGAAATGCCCCAAGGTGGTACGCGTAATCGAATATTTATCAACACCAGGCATCAACCAGCCAAAGAGTTCTTTCTCACGCCCTTCGAGTAATACTGATACTTGCTGATGGAAACGCCCAAGATAATCACAAGGGGAAGAGGCTTGGCTACCACTCAACACCGAACCGGAGATTAACCGGTTTTCGCCAGCTTTTAACTTGCCTGCGGTCAATTCGCATAAATTCGCGCCCAAGCGAGTGCTTAACAAGGTCGGCTGGTTAACCTGTGGCCCACCAAGTGCAATGACCCTATCCGTATACAGTTCACCCTGAGTAAAGAGTTTACCGATGGCAATGACATCCTGATAACCGATATGCCACACCCATTTGTTTGCGCTGACAGGTTCAAGAAAATGAATATGTGTCCCCACCAGGCCAGCAGGATGAACCCCAGAAAAGGTGTTGTAAGTGATCTGTGTTCCGCTATGTCCATTGAAGCTTTGCTCCACGGCATGACAAACATGAACCTTCCCTTCAGTCAGACGTGTCAGCACCTGCAAACCATGATTAAAAGCGTTAGCATGCAGCGCAATAATAACCTGAGGGTCTGCTGCCAATGGCTGAGTATCAATGGCGGTGACAAAAATAGCCCGTGGACGACTGTCAAGTCGAGGTGTTCGACTAAAAGGCCGAGTACGCAACGCCGTCCATAATCCAGATGCGACCAGGTTAGCTTGCACCTGCTGATAAGTCAGCTGAGGCAAATCGTTAATTTCGTAACGATCGAAGGAAATTTGCTCCTCACCTTCTACTCTGATCACCACAGATTGTAATACCCGACGTTCACCACGATGAATAGCGCTGATTTGACCACTGGCTGGAGCGGTAAATAACACTCCCGGATTTTTTTTGTCTTCAAACAGCGCTTGACCTTTTTTAACCCAATCGCCTGGCTGCACCAACATTGAAGGACGCATACCAATATAATCTTCGGCAAGCAGCGCCACATGATGAATAGCCGATCCATCTTGTATGACCTGAGCCGGTTTTCCAGCGATAGGCAAATCCAATCCTTTTTTTATTTTGATCATAAGGTTTGCACAATGATAATTTTATTAATGCTGCACAACGTAGAACCTATTTAGGTCCTGAAATGACACAGCAACGCAGAGATAAGATTCTACAGGATTCATTTAACCACGAGAGCTTTTTGAGCTTTAAGGGGGACGACATCACTGCTATTCCCTTAGGTTTATTGTAGAACTGGTTGCCCCATTCTTCCATTCAGCCAACTTATCCCATTTCTTCTTCATTTCTTCTTCAATCAACAGAATCAAGATATGTATCACTTTAATATGAATTTCTTGAATACGATCGGCATAACCCAAATGCGGCACTCGAATTTCAACATTGGCGGGTTGAGCCCTCTTCGCCATTTCACCCCCCTCTTTGCCGGTTAACGTAATGACTTTCATCTCTTTTTTTTGCGCCGCTTCCATAGCATTTATAATATTGATTGAATTGCCCGAAGTAGAAATAGCCAATAATACATCCCCTGCCTTACCTACTGCCTCAACGTAGCGCGAAAAAACATACTCATAACCCAAATCATTACTCACACAGGAAAGATGACTCACATCCGAAATGGCAATTGCCGCATAGCCAGGACGATCTTCGCGATAACGACCGGTCAGTTCTTCAGCAAAATGCATCGCATCACAATGAGATCCCCCGTTGCCACAGGAAAGTACCTTACCTCCCGCTTTGAACGTCTCCGCCAACAACACTGCTGCTTGCTGAATGGCATCAATATTGGCATCATTATTTAAGAAAATATCTAACGTATCAGCCGCTTGCTGGAGCTCCGCCTTAATTATTTCACGATACGCTGTTTGCTGGTGTTCAGCAGCAGTTAATTTATGGTACATAGAAACCCTTTCCGTTTGCTTTATGTTTTACAGTTATAACGCTGTAACAATGGCCTGTTGTGCCAACAGTTTTTCTTTGTCTTGTGCACAGGTGGCCAATCTTTCACGTTCTTTACTGACTACCTGCTGCGGGGCACGTGCCACAAAATCGGGATTAGCCAATTTTTCTGTGATACGTGTCATCTCAATGTCAATTTTTACCACTTCCTTCTCTAGTCGATCTAGCTCGTTAGTTTTATCGAGAAATCCGCTCATGGGGATCAAAATTTCGGCACCTGCCACCAATTTAATCACCGAAAGGGGCTCTTGATCGCCATCAGCAAGTAACCTGATCGAACTCAAACGGCCTAATGACAGGATCACGGGCTGATTTTCCTGTAATCGACGTTGAACTTCGTTGCTTGCTCCACGTAGCAGTAGCGCCAAAGGTTTAGCAGGAGCAATGCTCATTTCAGCACGCAGGTTACGTACCGCGATAACCACTTGTTTAATCCATTCCAAATCGCTCAGAGCTTGTTGATCGACCTGATGAATGTCAAATTGTGGAAAAGGTTGCAACATAATGCTATCAGCCGTGATCCCTCGTAGGCCTTTTACCCGCTGCCAAAGTGTTTCCGTGATATAAGGAATAATAGGGTGTGCCAAACGTAGTAGTGCTTCCAATACCTGAATCAGGGTATGACGGGTAGTGCTCAACTCAGCCCCTGAACCGCCATTGAGTATCGGTTTAGTCAGTTCGAGATACCAATCACAAAATTGGTTCCAAGTGAATTCATACAAAATATTAGCGGCTAAATCGAAACGATAGTTATCCAGTGCTTCGCGGTAGCTTTTCACGGTTTGATTGAATTCGGCGAGGATCCAACGATCAGCCAGTGAAGGCCTGTTTTCCTGGTTATCATCTTGAGTACAGGCTTTCCCGTTGATCAACACAAAACGGCTGGCGTTCCACAGCTTGTTACAGAAATTGCGGTAGCCGGCTAACCGTTTCATATCCCAGTTAATATCACGTCCAGTAGAAGCCAGCGCGGCTAACGTAAAACGTAGCGCATCGGTACCATGTGGTTCTATACCGTTGGGAAACTGTTTTTCGGTACGTTTGCGGATTTTTTCCGCTAACTGTGGCTGCATCATATTACCGGTACGCTTTGCCAGCAGATCTGCCAGTGAAATACCATCCACCATGTCCAAGGGATCCAGCACATTCCCCTTAGACTTGGACATTTTCTGCCCTTCATCATCGCGGATCAGGCCAGTCATGTAGACGGTTTTAAACGGCACCTGTGCTTTACCGCTATCATCCTTGATGAAATGCAGGGTCAACATGATCATGCGAGCGATCCAGAAGAAAATAATATCGAAACCGCTCACCATGACCGTACTGGGATGAAATGTTTTCAGCGCCGTGGTTTGTTCTGGCCAGCCAAGGGTAGAAAAAGTCCACAAACCAGAAGAGAACCAAGTATCGAGAACGTCATCATCTTGACGTAATTGCACATCATCAGCCAGTTGGTGCTCAAAACGCACTTCTGCCTGGTCACGCCCCACATAAACGTTACCTTGTTGATCATACCAGGCAGGGATACGGTGTCCCCACCACAGTTGACGCGAGATACACCAGTCCTGAATATCACGCATCCAGCTGTAATACATATTTTCATATTGCTTGGGAACAAATTGGATATCACCCTTTTCCACTGCTTCAATGGCAATTTTTGCCAAAGGCGCAGTACGAACATACCATTGATCGGTAAGCATCGGTTCGATCACCACACCGCCACGATCGCCATAAGGCACCGTCAACGCGTGGGCGTTAATTTGTTCCAGCAAACCCGATTGTTGCAACTCAGCGACCACCGCTTTACGGGCGCTAAAACGCTCCAACCCTTGAAATTGCAGTGGGATCGCCTGACTGTATTGCTCACTGATTTCACCATGTGTATCAAAAACTTCTGCCTGATCACGAATATTGCCGTCAAAAGTCAAAATATTGATCATGGGTAGCGCATGACGTTTACCCACTTCATAATCGTTAAAATCATGAGCGGGTGTTATTTTTACACAACCACTGCCTTTTTCCATATCAGCGTGTTCATCACCCAGGATTGGGATACGACGCCCCGTCAGCGGCAAAATGATAGTTTTACCGATGAGATCCCGGTAACGTGGATCTTGCGGATTGACCGCCACCGCAGTATCACCCAGTATGGTTTCCGGCCTGGTGGTCGCGACCACCACATAATCCTTACCCTCAACAGTTTTCACGCCATCCGCCAGCGGATAGCGCAGATGCCACATGGAGCCATTGCATTCACGGTTTTCAACTTCCAGATCAGAAATAGCCGTACGGAGTTTCGGATCCCAATTCACCAAACGCTTGCCACGGTAAATAAGATCCTCTTTATATAGACGGACAAACACGTCGGTTACCGCGTTTGATAGACCTGTGTCCATCGTAAAACGTTCGCGCTGCCAGTCAACAGAGTTACCCAGACGCCGCATCTGGTGGGTAATGGTGCCGCCAGATTCCTCTTTCCACTGCCAAATTTTATCGATAAAAGCTTCACGACCATAATCATGGCGTGTTTTACCTTCTTCAGCAGCGATTTTACGTTCGACCACCATTTGCGTGGCAATACCTGCATGGTCAGTACCCACCTGCCACAAAGTATTTTTACCTTGCATACGTTGGTAACGGATGAGGATATCCATAATGGTTTGCTGGAAAGCATGCCCCATATGTAGACTACCGGTAACATTCGGTGGTGGGATCATGATGCAAAAACTTTCCTGGCTGCTATCATCATTTGGCTTAAAATAACCTTGTTTTTCCCAATGTTTATAGAGCGGCTGCTCAATTTTTTGCGGATCGTAGATTGTATTGAGGGAATGATCGCTCTTTTCCATATTTTTTATTCAGTTAGGTTGGCAGCGTTGCTGTGATCAAATGGAAACCGACGCGGCGATAAGATTTGTATCGCTCACGCGCCAGCTGTTTCAAATCTTCTTCGTATGGAACGAAGTCTATCACTTGATGGAAAGTGATAGCAAAATCTGCAAGCTGTGGCAGCAAATTGATTAACAGATCACGTGGAGAATTTCCACGCCGTTCCGGCCAAGCCAACTCAACCGGAGCACCCTGTTTTGGGCCTTCTCCCGCCAAATTATGTGGTACAAATTGTTCAGGTATCCGTTGCCACAGTGCTTCATCTAGCCGTTGCGCCTGTGCAAGATTTTCACAGGCAATCAGTATTCGCTTACCCGATCGCCAATGTTCGGCCGCCAACTCACAGGCTAAAGCTTCATACGAACATAACTCAGCAGAAGGCTTTTCCTGTTCACGATCTTTGTTTTGAGAAAGCAGTTTTTCTTGTGAGAGGAGATAGAAAGTTGCATTTTTCATCATTAAGTAGCCAGGTCATCCGTAGAGGGTGGATATAAGCTTATCCTTCCCTGCCGTTATGAGGAAGGAGCAAGCGAAAAATAGTCAATATACCCTTCGCCTTTCAAGTTACGGCGGCGTTGGCTGCTCACACTCATCCCAGTCATGTACTACCTGTACACTCCTGGAATTCGATTGATTGCCGCCTTGCCGTAACTCGAAATTCATTGGGTAGAGACTTCTTGCAAAACCGTCGTTCGTCATGTGAAGTCAAGGCACCTGAATAGAATTTATTTTGTTGTCTCGATGTTGTTTGGTATTGTATGGGTGTTTAGTTTTGATTAACTCATGGCAATTCGTTGTAGCTTTGAGGCTCATGTATCTGCTTGGAATTCTTCTATTATGCATAGAGGTAGCTTTTTGCCTTTTTCTCGTCCGGCTATCGGTGAGAGGGAAATGACAGCTGTTGTTGATGTGCTAAAATCGGGTTGGATCACGACGGGTTCACAAAATAAGCAATTGGAAGCAAATTTTTGTCAAGCTTTTGGTTGTAAGCATGCCATTGCTGTTTGTTCAGCGACTGCGGGTATGCATATTACTTTGATGGCGTTGGGGATTGGTCCGGGTGATGAGGTCATCACACCTTCTCAAACCTGGGTTTCTACCTTGAATATGATCCTGTTATTGGGTGCCGAGCCGGTAATGATCGATGTTGACCGTGAAACGTTAATGGTCAGCGCTGAGGATATTGAAGCGGCTATTACCCCGAAAACCAAAGCCATTATTCCGGTTCATTATGCTGGGGCACCCTGTGATTTGGAGGCTATCAGGGAGGTGGCGATGCGTCATGGAGTGGCACTGGTTGAAGACGCGGCTCATGCTGTCGGCACACGTTATAAAGAGCAATGGATTGGTGCACAGGGTACAGCTATCTTTTCGTTTCATGCAATTAAAAATATCACTTGTGCAGAAGGAGGGCTGATCGCCACAGATAATGATGAACTGGCAGCACGCGTACGCTGTTTAAAATTTCATGGATTAGGCGTTGATGCGTTTGATCGTCAAACACAAGGACGCAGCCCACAAGCCGAAGTTGTCGAGCCAGGGTACAAATATAATCTATCGGATATTCATGCCGCCATCGCCGTTGTGCAGCTAGAGCGTTTGACTGAAATTAATGCGCGGCGTCAAGCTTTAGCGCAATGTTATCAACAGCGACTTGTTGATGTTCCGCTACAGCCACTGGGCATACCTAATTATCCTCATTTACATGCCTGGCATCTCTTTATTGTGCGTGTGGATAAAGCATGCTGTGGCATCGATCGCAATCATCTGATGAATCTCTTAAAAGAACAGGGTATTGGTAGTGGACTGCATTTTCGTGCAACACACACGCAAAAATATTATCGTGAGCGTTACCCAGACGTGGCACTACCCAATACCGAATGGAATTCAGCCAGATTATGTTCATTACCCTTTTTCCCTGATATGCAAGACAGTGACGTCGATTGGGTTGTCGATACATTGAAAAAAATTATAGGTTCACATCATGGTACAAATTGAATCAATAAAAAAAGTCTCGATTGTTATCCCTGTTTATAACGAGCAGGAAAGCTTGCCTACATTGATTGCCAGAACATCTGCAGCCTGTAAATCACTGGCGCAACCCTATGAAATTATTTTGGTGGATGATGGTAGTACTGATGACTCGGCAGCTATCTTGATGCGGGTGGCAGCACAACCGGACGACTCAATTATTGCTGTATTACTTAACCGCAACTACGGTCAGCACGCTGCTATTATGGCAGGTTTTAATCAGGTCAGTGGTGATTTGGTCATTACTCTGGATGCTGATCTACAAAATCCGCCAGAAGAAATCCCTCGCTTGGTTAAGGTGGCGGAAGAAGGCTACGACGTAGTAGGTACGGTACGTGCTAATCGGCAAGATTCCCTGTTCCGTAAAACCGGGTCCCGCTTAGTCAATATGATGATCCAGCGAGCGACGGGAAAAGCGATGGGCGATTACGGCTGCATGCTACGAGCTTACCGGCGGCATATCGTCGACGCAATGTTACGCTGTCACGAACGCAGCACCTTTATTCCGATCCTGGCCAATACTTTTGCTAGGCGTACCACAGAAATTACTGTTAATCACGCAGAGCGTGCTTTTGGTGATTCTAAATACAGCCTAATGAAGCTGATCAACCTGATGTATGATTTAGTGACCTGTCTGACGACAACACCACTGCGATTACTCAGTTTGCTTGGTAGCGTGATGGCGGTTTCAGGTTTCACTCTGGCTTTATTACTGGTAATGCTGCGTTTGGTTTTGGGATCAGTTTGGGCAGGAGACGGTGTATTCACGTTATTTGCTGTACTCTTTATGTTTATTGGTGCGCAATTTATCGGTATGGGTTTACTGGGTGAGTACATCGGGCGTATCTACCATGATGTGCGGGCCCGTCCTCGTTACTTTGTAGAAAAAGTGGTTAACGGTCAGCAAGTCGAAAATACTCAGGAAAAAGAACAACGATGAAAGCAATTGTGTTTGCCTATCACGATATTGGCTGTGTGGGTTTGCGTGCGTTACATGACGCTAATTACGATATTAAAGCAGTATATACCCATGTTGATGACCCCAACGAGAATCGTTTCTTCTCTTCTGTGGCGCATGTCGCCGCAGAACTGAAGCTACCCGTGTTTGCACCAGAAGATATTAATCATTCTCTGTGGATTGAGCATATCCGTGAGTTACAGCCAGATGTTATTTTCTCCTTCTACTACCGCCAATTATTAAGCCAAGACATTTTATCATTAGCTCCGCAGGGGGCCTTTAATTTACATGGTTCTTTATTGCCCCGTTATCGTGGCTGTGCACCGATCAATTGTGCACTGATTTATGGAGAAAGTGAAACGGGTGTAACATTGCATCAGATGGTTGTTCAAGCGGATGCGGGCGCGATTGCCGGTCAACAAAAGGTTCCTATTGATCCCGAAGACACCGCCTTAATACTCCACGGTAAAATGCGTGATGCGGCACAGCTATTGTTAAACGATCTATTGCCCAAATTCAAAAAAAATAAGTCGTTACCTCTGGTAGCCCAGTCTGAAGCACACGCCAGTTATTTTTCTCGCCGCAAAGCGGCCGATGGTGAAATTGACTGGCGACAATCGGCAACGGCGATTAATAATTTGGTCCGTGCCGTCACGGAGCCTTATCCCGGTGCATTTAGTTACTTTGGTCAACAAAAACTGATTGTTTGGCAATCACGCCCAATAGAGAGAATAGATAATATAAAACCAGGTACGGTGTTGAAGACGGATCCGTTGACTATTGCCTGTGGTGAAGGCGCGTTGGAAGTCATAACCGCCCAAGGTGAATCAGGTCTGTACGTGCAGGGCTGTAGATTGGCACAGGAAATGAAGATGGTTACGGGTGTGCGCTTGGGCGTAAAAACCAGTATAGGGAAAAAAAGACCAATTCGTGTACTCATCCTGGGTGTGAATGGTTTTATTGGTAATCATCTAACTGAACGTTTATTGCGTGATGATAACAAAGACGATTATGAAGTCTATGGCTTGGATATCGGTTCAGATGCCATTAGCCGTTTTATCAGTCATCCTGGTTTTCATTTTGTTGAAGGGGATATTAGCATTCACTCCGAATGGATTGAATATCACATTAAAAAATGTGACGTCATACTGCCTCTAGTGGCGATTGCCACACCGATTGAATATACCCGTAATCCATTACAAGTTTTCGAATTAGACTTTGAAGAAAATTTAAAGATTGTACGCGATTGTGTTAAATATAAAAAACGCATTGTTTTTCCTTCAACCTCAGAAGTCTACGGTATGTGCGACGATAAAGAGTTTGACGAGGATAACTCACGTTTGATCGTCGGGCCAATTAACAAACAACGTTGGATTTATTCAGTTTCCAAACAATTACTAGACCGTGTTATTTGGGCATATGGTGCTAAGGAAGGGCTAAAATTCACCCTGTTTCGTCCATTTAACTGGATGGGTCCACGGTTGGATAATCTCGATGCTGCCCGTATTGGCAGTTCACGTGCCATCACGCAGCTTATCCTCAATTTAGTCGAGGGTTCACCGATACAGCTGTTTGATGGTGGTGCGCAAAAACGTTGTTTTACTGATATTAATGATGGCATTGAAGCTTTATTTCGCATTATTGAAAATCGTGGAGGCCGTTGTAACGGTCAAATCATCAACATTGGTAATCCAGGCAACGAGGCCAGTATTCGTGAATTGGCAGAAATGTTGCTGAACAGTTTTAATCAGCATGAATTGCGTCAGCATTTTCCTCCTTTTGCCGGGCTTAAGTCTGTCGAAAGCAAAGCCTATTACGGTGAAGGCTATCAAGATGTCACATACCGGACGCCCTGTATTAAAAATGCGCGTCGTTTGCTCAATTGGCAGCCAAAGATCTCTATAGAGCAGACAATAGCCGAAACCTTAGATTTTTTCCTACGTTCTGCTTTGCAAGAGTAGATAACGCAGGATTATGGGAAGTAGCAAATGAAACAAATTGGCCTGAGAATTGATGTCGATACCTACCAGGGTACTAAGCAGGGAGTACCGGCACTACTTGCTTTATTGGAAAAACACCGTATTCAGGCCAGTTTTTTCTTTAGTGTCGGCCCCGATAATATGGGGCGTCATTTATGGCGTCTGTTACGTCCGCGTTTCTTATGGAAAATGTTGCGATCTAATGCCGTGTCTCTGTATGGTTGGGATATTCTTCTTGCGGGAACGGCCTGGCCAGGGAGGCTGATCGCCAGGGATCTTGGTGCATTGATGAAACAAACACGAGAGAATGCACATGAGGTGGGTCTTCATGCTTGGGATCATCAGGGATGGCAGGCAAGTGTTGCTCGTTGGTCCCAGCAACAACTGAACGAACAGGTAAAACTTGGGGTGGAAGCGCTGCAACAGAGCATCGAGCAAAGGGTCACTTGTTCAGCAGTCGCGGGATGGCGGGCAGATGACACTGTTTTGGCGGTCAAACAACATTTTTCTTTTAACTATAATAGTGACTGCCGTGGCACGCATCCTTTTCGTCCACAATTGGCGGATGGCAGCATTGGTACGGTACAGATCCCTGTGACCTTACCGACCTATGATGAAGTGGTGGGAAGTAAAGTGCGCCAGCAGGATTTTAATGATTACATTTTACAAACCATGTTGTGTGATCGCGGGGTGCCAGTCTACACCATTCATGCGGAAGTGGAGGGAATGTCGCAATTGCTAATGTTTGAGCAACTGCTACTGCGAGCAAAGAAACAAAGCATTCAATTTTGTCCGCTTAGTGCTTTGTTACCACAGGATACACAGAGCTTGCCCTTGGGCAGAGTGGTGCGTTCCCCCTTCCCCGGGCGGGAAGGCTGGTTGGGCTGTCAATCTGTAGTGAATGAACCATGATAAAATTTTTTAAAGGCAATATTGCGGCGTTATTGACCGTTTTTTTTGTCATACTGTATCTGATCCCTATTAATGGTCGTCTGCTGTGGCAGCCAGATGAAACCCGTTATGCAGAAATAAGCCGTGAAATGCTCCAGCGTGGTGACTGGATAGTTCCACGCCTGTTGGATATTCGTTACTTCGAGAAGCCGGTTGCAGGTTATTGGATAAATAATATCAGCCAATGGCTGTTTGGTGAGAATAATTTTGCGGTACGCTTCGGCTCAGTGTTTAGCACTGGTCTTAGTGCTCTGCTGGTTTTTTGGCTGGCTACTCTACTATGGGGTAACCGTGCTACTGCAACACTGGCGACATTAATTTACTTCACTTCTTTACTGGTATTCAGCGTTGGTTCTTACGCGGTGCTGGATCCCATGATTTCGCTGTGGCTAACCGCAGCTATGGTAAGTTTTTATTTCACCTTGCGTGCCGAAAAAACATGGCAAAAATTAGCGGCCTATGCATTGCTGGGTATGACTTGTGCGATGGGGGTAATGACCAAAGGATTTCTTGCTTTGGTGGTGCCGGTGATTGCGGTCTTACCCATTGTTATGATGCAGAGACGGGTTAAGGAACTGCTTCTTTTTGGCTGGATAGCAGTACTGACGGCGATCCTGTTTTGCCTCCCTTGGGCGTTGATTATTGCTCAACGTGAGCCAGATTTCTGGCACTATTTCTTCTGGATTGAACATATTCAGCGCTTTGCTGCAGACGACGCTCAACATAGAGAACCATTCTGGTATTATCTGCCAATTTTATGTTTGGGAGTGTTGCCTTGGCTGGGGTTACTGCCGGGTGCTCTTCTCAAAGGCTGGCGTGAACGGATAACACGTCCAGAATTGTTTTTTTTGTTGAGTTGGGTACTGATGCCGCTGATTTTTTTCAGCGTCGCCAAAGGTAAATTACTGACCTACATCCTGCCTTGTATGGCACCGCTCTCTTTATTAATGGCAGCTTATGCGACAGATTGCGTTAAGGGTATGCGCCCTCAGATGCTGAAAATTAACGGTGTAATTAATTTGATACTGGGTCTTATCTGTGGATTAGCGATATTGATCTTGAGCATTGGGTTGTTTCCTCAGTGGGTGATCCTGACTAAACAGGAAACATATAAAGCAATCCTGGCTATTGTTGCCTTTGCTGCTTGGGGTGGGATGGGTTGGTGGAGTATGAAAGCCCATGGACAACATTGGCAGTGGGCGGCAGCATGCCCATTATTGTTTGCCTTATTGGTAGGTTTTATCATTCCACAGAAAATAATTGATGCAAAACAACCACAAAATTTTATTCACCATCATATTAGTCTATTAAATCAAAGCCGTTATGTTTTAGCGGATGAAGTTGGTATTGCAAATGGTTTAGCTTGGGAATTGAAACGCAGTGATGTGATGATGTTTAGTACAAAAGGTGAGCTTAACTATGGTTTGCGTTATGCGGATAACAGTGATCGTTATGTCGATAATGCCGATTTTCCGCAGTGGTTGATACAGGCACGACGGCAAGGAAGTGTTTCACTGGTATTACTTTTATCACGTCATGGAGAGATCCCGGCGTATTTACCCGTGGCTAGCAGGATCGAACGGATGAATCGTTTGGTTTTGTTGTGGTATGCAAAAACGTCATGATTGGCTATCTATTGTTATTAGTGATCAGCTTGCTAACTTGCATCGGGCAATTATGTCAAAAACAGGCGGCAAATCACTGGCAGCAAACTCAGTGTGGGCAGATTAAACTCTGCTGCTGTTGGTTGCTCACTGCTTTAATGCTGCTTGGATTGGCGATGTTGTTATGGTTGAAATTATTACAGCATATGCCGCTGAGCCAGGCCTACCCTTTACTAAGTTTTAATTTTATTTTGATGACGCTAGCGGGGCGATTTTTTTTTGCTGAACAAGTGACTTCACGCCATTGGTTGGGAATTGCAGCCATCATGTTAGGTATCTTGTTGCTGAGTTGGCATTAATAGATCTCTTGTACAGCCCTGTTTAGCTTTCGCAAGGGGGGTTGATGAAAGGTTATCTCTGGGGTATCGGCAGTATGTTGTTGGTCACACTGGCACAGTTACTATTGAAATGGGGTATGATGTATACTCCACTGATATCGTTTTCTGATATCAATCTACGATTCTTAACCGATCACTCAAGCCAGGTAACAGCCGTTATCTGCGGTTTGCTGGGCTATGGCCTATCGATGTTATGTTGGTTTCTCGCCTTGCGCTATTTACCACTCAATCAGGCTTATCCATTACTGGGTATCAGTTACGCATTAGTCTATGTGGCGGTGGTATCATTGCCGTGGTTCAATGAACCGGCAACCACACTTAAAACACTGGGTGCCGCTTTAATTTTACTTGGTGTCTGGTTGATTCACTCCAAAGCAAATAAACCAGACTGACGCCATTGTGCTTATTTAGTGGCACAGACGCTATGCAACACCTCGGTTCGATGCCTTCAAGCGTGGGTTATTATTACAATCAAGTCAGATACCGTCTTGCCCATCATGATGCAAGTGCTATTTTTGTATCGAATGGGATGCCTGATTTCAGCACACCATACGCCAGTTGGAGTAATTTGCGCATTGCTGCACAGACGCCCATTTTACCCCCTTTATGGCGTGATACGAGTCGTTGCCACTGTGCTTTCACTATCGGATTACAAGAAAGGGCAGCCAGAGCGGGCATATACAACGCTTTCCTGAGCTCGGTATGACCCCGTTTTGATAGGCGGCTCCGTCCTTTAAATAAACCTGATTCACAAAGTTTTGGGTTAAGCCCGGCATAGGCCACCACTGCCTTACTGTTAGTGAATTTTGACACATTACCCACATACGCCAGCAAACTGGCACTTAGTATTTCACCGATACCAGGAATACTCTCCAGCAACGCTTTATTTTTCTTTAAGTCAGGATCGTTATCGATATGGTTTTTTATTTTTTCTTTGGTGGCCTGGATTTGTTGTTTAAGTGCAGAAATGATTTCAAGCAGTGAGGATTGAACGACATCGTCAGCCACTGATTGCCGATTTTCTTGCATTTGCCTCATTTCCTCTAAACTCTTTAGATGGCGTACTAGCGCGGTTAATTGACGTTCGCTCAAGGGAGGAGGAGTCCAGAGGACAGGTGTATGCAGTGCGCAGTAGCGCACTATCATTTTTGCATCCCCCTGATCCGTCTTGTTCCGACTCAGTTCACTCTCACCAAAGGCATGAATACGTGATGGGTTTTCTAGGCTGACGTCAATGCCATTATCAACTAAGAACATAGCCAGTGGAACACTGTAACTCCCTGTGGCTTCGAGACAAATATGACAATCCCCGTAAGGGATAAGCCATTTCAGTAGTTGGCTAAATCCAGAGGGGTATTCGGGAATGCTTTTGTTTTATACTTTTTTCTCTCTACCCACACTGCAACATCGAATTTTAATTTGGCAACATCAATACCCACTGAGGTCTTGTCCATGGCTGATTCTCCCATGAAAAACAGATAATTAAATGATCGCCCCGACCTTCCTTATAAATACGTGCTCTTAGCACAAGATACCGTTCGGTCTTACAGGCGACGATAAATATGTCACCGGGGTTTTATCTGACTGCACAAGCTTTAAGCCTAAGGGCGCAAACAAACTCTCCGGTGACATCCCAATGATCAGTTGGGGATCATCAACCTTTGAAAGTTAATAATCAAGATATAAGTTAATAATCAAGATATAAGGGCGCAAGTTTTGGAGCACTAGACCAGTTAATTCTGGTCACAAATGTTGTTGTTTACAGGTTATTACAGCTAGGTCTTTATATCCGGATTGGCAGTCTGGCCCGCTTCCCATACTGATTATTTTTCGACGCCTCAATTCGATGGAATTTTAGACGTTGCCTGCCATTTTTTTAGCGCGTTCGAAGGCGGCTAATGTTCGGGTCCTCGCGGCTCCATGGTCGACGATGGGAAGCGGATAATCGAGCGGTTGACCCTGTTTCGTTGCCCATTCGTGGGGAGTATGAATATAGCGATCTGGCACCGCTGTTAATTCCGGCAGCCAATGGCGGACAAATGCCCCGGTGGGGTCATATTTTTTCCCTTGCAGGGTAGGATTAAAAATACGGAAATAGGATGCGGCATCAGTTCCCGTTGAAGCCGCCCATTGCCAGCCGCCATTATTCGCAGCCAGATCCCCATCAAGCAGTTGAGACATAAAATAACGCTCACCTTTACGCCAATCAATCAGTAAATCCTTCACCAAAAAGCTTGCTGCGATCATCCGTAGTCGATTGTGCATCAAACCCGTTTCATTGAGCTGACGCATCGCGGCATCGACAATCGGATAGCCTGTCTTACCTTCCTGCCATGCGAGGAGCGCTTGGGGGTTGTTATGCCAAATAATTTTATCAGTCCACGCCATAAAAGGCTGATGTTGGCAAAGGGAAGGATAGGCGACGATAAGATGGCGATAAAATTCTCGCCAAATCAGTTCATTTAGCCAACTAAACGCGCCAGAAACCGTGTTTTCAAATAAATGGGGACATTCCGCTAGCAGACGACTGAGACATTGCCGCGGGGATAACGCCCCTATCGCCAAATAGGGAGACAGGCCACTCGTGCCATCCAGGGAAGGAATATCCCGTTGGGTAGAATAATGCTGTACTTTTTGGCGGCAGAAAACGCGCAAACGATTCAGTGCGGCCTGCTCGCCCACCGGAAAGGTTTTATTCGGCACGACATGATGGGGTGTAAACGGGGGAATCGGGAAGGGATCGAGCGCCTGAGCAGAAGATCTTTTCTCCGGACGAGGGAGGCAACGATTATTTTCACAACGGAGTTTTTTCAAGTAGGCCTGGCGAAAGGGCGTGTAAACTTTGTACATGGCCCCACTTTGCGTCAAAACGCTATCTGGTGGTAGTAACAGGCTGTCATCAAATACGACAATTTTCACGCTGTCTTGCAGTAACTTGGCTACCAAGTGGTCACGGCGGCGTTCGTTAATTTCATATTGGCGGTTGAAAAAAAGCCTCTCTACCCGATTATTCATGCAGTAGTCTGCTAACCATCTCGCCGCCTCCGTATAAGTATCGCAGAGGTGACAGATCAGTGTGATCCCAAGTGCCTGCAGCTGTCTGCTAATTTGAATGAGGTGATCATGGATAAACGTCAGTTGACGCAGTGACATCGCATGCTGTTGCCATTGCCCCAGTGTGGCGGTAAACACGGCGCTGACCGTGGCATCAGGGTCATCACAGGCTGTGTACAGGGCCTTATTGTCCGTCAGGCGAAGATCGTTACGTAGCCAGACAACATGATGTTTTCGGTGATGCATGTCGGATCTCCTTTTTTCGCTCGCGTTTGTGCCGTACGCTCCATGGTTTGACAAGGGGTATAATCGTTTTTTGCAAGTTTATTACGACACAATAAATTATGATAAAGAATTAATTATTGATCTTTTCAAGGAAAATAATTAAGAAAAGTGATCATAAGGATAATTTTTGTGTTAATTCCCTATACCTCAAACAAGACTCCAACCGTAACATTATCTCAACATCCAGCCCGCCTGCTCGCCAGTTCTCAACCCTCCTCTGTCTTGGCTACTACAGAAGTTAAAAATACAGCTCTATCACTTGCTAATACAAGACCTGTTAACGGGGGTAAGTCATGATACGTGTGTAATTGACCAGTTTAGATTTTCAATCTGCCTCTAAAACCATATGAAACAAGGCTTGGAGCTATCCGAGATTCAAATAACAATACCCCTAGGGGATACCGGTATAAAGATTGAAAATATTTTGATAACAGATTGAGAATTTATTGATTTAACCTCATCGCAACATGCCGTCTTAATTCACCATCAGGACCCACATATCGGAATAGGGTCGCGCGGGTAACGCCTAGCTCCTTACATAACTCACTGACAACCGTATCTTTATTACCCATGGCGGCCTCTGTGCCAGGCTGATTTGAGCTCTGGAGAGGGGTCGTGTGGAAGAACTGACAAAAATGTTCGTTCTAAATTAACATTCTGAAATTATTTTCTTTTTTCTACCAAAAAATACACCACGTGATCGCAAATATACTCATTCAACTTGAAGGTCTGGATTAGATGGTTTGGAAATTATCGTTAATTCTGCCCCTGAGAAAGGGAGCAATTTTTGCCAATGTACTATCAAAAAATTCGGCTATAGCCCCACGAAACTCTTTGGCTGAAGAGAAAAATCGGTTGTTTCTGACACGCTCGTTCATGACCTTCCATAATCGCTCGATGGGATTAAGATTAGGGCTATAAGGGGGTAAATAATGGAGTACGATAGCCTTCTCTAATGCGGCGTCTTTGACTCGCTGACGGCAATGATAGCCAGAATTATCTAAAATAATGTGTATCTTTTGTGCATCAGGATAAGCAGCTTTGAGCTGCTCAAAAAAAGCGACGGTGGTTTCTGAATTCACCTGCTCAGGACGGGCACTGACCACCTTCATGGTGCTCAATTCAATGGCTCCCATGACATTAACCCGTGTTTTTGCCCCTGTTTTGACCAGCGGCTTATCTTTGCCTTTCCTTATCCAACCGCAGACCACTTTGGTGGCCATCGTTGGAGGGGCTGAATCCATAAAAACAATCGGTTCATTCTTAAGAGCACTCTCTAGCAAAGTGAAATAAGACGCGATAAACGCTTCTTGCTGAGCAACATCCACTTTAACCAGCATCGCTTTGGGCTGCTTATAGCTAAAACAATGCGCTTGCAGCCATTTTGTCATGCCAGATACGGTGTAACAGACGCCAAATTGGGTTTCCACATAAGCACAGATATCGATGACACGGCTATAAGTCGTGCTTTCAATGTGTTTTTCAAGCAATAAAGATTCATGCACGCTCAACTTACTATACGAGCCGCCATTTTCAGGCTTTAATTTTTCGTCTGAAAGCCAATCTGTTACATGTTACCTCACTGTTTCTTCATGAATACGTAATGCTTGGGCAATCGCTTTGTTATTCCAGCCTTCATTTTTCAACAACACCGCTTTGATTCGATCTCGAACACGGCCATCGTGTTCGTAACGATTAAGGCGTTCCAAATCTTGTTTTTGAGAGGCTGTCAGTGAGTTTATTTTCATGACCTTATTTTTAATCTAGTTGAGCAAATTTTCCAGTGGTTTTAATGGCGATGGGTATATATGCGGCTCCACTCGATTTTTTTCGATAGGTTTTTTACGGCTTATTTCCACCAAGGCTGGCTCACCTCCCTGCTCATACAGCTTTTTAAAACGGTAATAACTGTCTCTGCTGTAGCCCATGACTTTACACGCTGACTGAACATTACACAGCTGTTTTGCCAGGTCAAGTAAGCCGAGTTTCGGTTTGATTATTTTTGCTGTTTGATTCATTTCTAACACGCCTTCATTTCATATTAAATATATTGAAATGTCAGATTAAATTCAAACTTTTACAAAATTAAAGCATCCTGATTTTGCCCTACCTGGACGCAAAGCTTTATTAAAAAGTGATAGGGAGTATGAGCTCGTTCTTATTGACGCCACAGAAACGCCGATTGAACGTCCAAAAAAAACAAAAGCAGTTTTACTCAGGAAAAAAGAAACGACCCACCTTAAAAACCCAAGTGTTCGTCGATAAAAAAAGCAAAGCAGTCATCTGTACAACCATTTACTAATGGGAGGCGTCATGATTTTAGGTTGCTCAAGGAGTCTGGTGTGCGAATACATCCTGAAATCAAAACAGTGACAGATACAGGTTACCAAGGGCTTGGCAAGATTCATTCAAACTCGGCGTTGCCTAAGAAAAAGACAAAGAAAAATCCTTTAACACAAGAAGATAAACTCAACAATCGTAAGTTATCAAGCCTGCGTGTATTAAACGAAAATGTCATTGGTATGATTAAACGATTTAAAATTGTATCAGATCGTTATCAAAACAGGCGAAAACGGTTTGGATTAAGATTTAATCTGATTGCAGCAATTTATAACATGGAAATTAGATAAATGAGAGTTTCCGAAGAGGTCTAATGAGTCAGGTGGGGAAATACATCCGCTTGTGCTTGTTGAACGGTACTCAAACAACGGCAATATTGGTGTACAATGACACAAATGACAGGTCAAAACGAATCAGCAACTTAATGAAGAACTGTGACACATCATTCCTGCAAAAAGCGACCCGAAAAACGCCATTGTTTCCTAAATAAAAACAAGAAAAAAAAGTGATTTCCGGCATTCGTATTACCACTGAACACGCCATCGTGGGCATCATTAATTATCTGATCCGTTGTAAAATTCAATTTTTTGCCATAATAATTCAGCGTATAACAAGTAGGGTTGACGCTATTTTTGAGTAATGGATTGACACTCCATGAATACCAATATATCAGACCGTCTATTATATTCTGTGTACTGACTCGAATAAATAAGTTCACTATGGTCATGACCATGAATGACATGATTATATAATAAAAAATGATATTATTTATTTGTAGGAATATACATAGACGCATAAAAGCGACCTGCCCATCCTGCGTTAAATCATAGGAATTCAGGTTCATTATTTTCTCAATGTAAAGCAGGATGAATGGAAGGGTAACTTGAATTTAGTGGTTTCTGCCTCCATCTTCTTACTATCCAAACGTAGTTTAGAAAGCTCAGCATTTATCCTTGATGTTTCAGCACTGATTTTTGACGTTTCAGCCATCAATCTTGCTATTTATGCATATATTTTTTCAGATTCGTGATTGTCCAATCTCTTACTGGTCATTTTTTTTCTCCTGAAGAGCATTGGTGCTCGCTTTTAATTAATAGCCATTTGCAAATAAAGAGCGAGCCACTGCTTGTTGCTATATTTTCAACATTATTTCCCACTGTGTATGCGGATGATCCTTACAGAATTTCTATCCTATTTTATGTAAAAATTGTGTAAGTCCTTATAAATGTTTCCATACCCTAACCCTATTTAAATATTGAAACATTGACCAAAATGTCAGCACCACAGCAACGTAAAGCAAGACAATACTGGTAAATTCGACAATGGGTATCGGCCGCCAGAGTAAACCTACCAATGATAACATTTGCGCCGTTGTTTTCATTTTACCCATCCAAGAAACAACCATACTGCTACCTTTTCCTATCTCCGCCATCCATTCACGTAATGAAGATATGATAATTTCACGTGTAATCACAATTGCTACAGGTAATGTAATCCACCAAACATGGTAGTACTCTGTAACGAGCATGAGAGCGATAACCACCATCACTTTATCCGCAACTGGATCAAGAAACGCCCCGAAACGAGTGGTTTGTTTCCAACGCCTGGCTAAAAAACCATCAAACCAATCAGTCACTGCGGCAAACACAAAGATAAGAGCACAGAACATCGGTGCCCACGTGAAAGGCAGGTAAAATGCCAGAACGAAAAATGGGACAAGTACAATACGAAGCAAAGTAAGCCAGGTCGGTATATTCAATTGCATAGTGCTACGCTAATCTGATCGAGGTGAATGGACGAGTATGGTGCAACATTAACTCCCGTGTTTCAATGCATCGTAGACTCTTTTAGCCAATGTTTGTGAAATACTCGGCACTCTTGCAATTTCTTCAATGCTGGCACTAAGTAGTGGTTGTAATCCCCCCATATGCTTCAATAACATTTGACGTCGTTTCGCACCTATACCTTGAATCGTTTCTAATATACTGGTCTTTTTCACTTTCGAACGGCGTTGCCGGTGCCCGACTATGGCATGATTATGAGAATCATTACGGATTTGCTGGATCAAATGCAAAGCAGGTGACTCTGGCGGTAACGATTGTCCTTCACTTTGCTTTACAAAAAATAACATTTCTAATCCCGCTTTACGATCACGCCCCTTTGCAACAGCCACCAGCAATGGTTTTTGCTTATCCCAAGGAACATCTAATGAAGAAAATACATTAATAGCCTGAGTGAGTTGCCCTTTTCCTCCATCAATAAAGATAACATCAGGAATGTACTTATCATCCAGCGCTTTATCATAGCGTCGTATCAATACTTGTGACATTGCAGCGTAATCATCTCCCGGGTAATAGCACTAATATTATAGCGTCTGTATTGAGATCGTAGTGCGCCATTGCCATCGAAAACGACACAAGAGGCTACTGTCTGTTCCCCCATCGTATGGCTGATATCGAAGCACTCTATCCGATTTATCACTTCGAGGTTTAAAATGATAGCCAACTCTTTCATTCTTTTCTGGGTAGTAGATCGTTGTGATAAACACGTCATCAATGCAGTCGTAGCATTGGTGCGCGCCAATTTTAGGTAGCGAGAACGAGTGCCACGCGGATGGCTTTGTATCTGAATTTTACGACCTGTCACCTTCGTCAACGACGCCAAAAGTAGATCTTTTTCAGACAAACTAAAATCCAGTAAGATCTCCCCAGGTAAAGTACGCAATTGACTACCCTGCAGATAAAATTGACCGATGAAAGTCTGTATTACCTCGTCTAGCTCCGTTCCATTTGGTACTTTAGGAAAGTAGCTACGACTACCCAACACTTTACCTTGACGAATAAACAAAACATGAACGCAGGCTAAGCCCGCATCAAAAGCAACTCCGATCACATCAATATCTTGATGATCTCCAGAAACAAATTGTTTTTCCGTTACTTGGCGCACAACCTTAATTTGATCACGAATACGGGCAGCTTCTTCAAAATGTAATAATTGGCTAGCGGCTTCCATACGGGAGATTAATTGAGTTAACACTTGCTGGTCTTTGCCAGTAAGGAACCAGCGAATATAATTGACCTGCTGTTGATATTCTTCATCACTGATGAAACCCTTTACGCAGGGAGCTGAGCAACGGCCGATCTGATACTGTAAGCAAGGGCGAGAACGATTGCGATAAATACTATTCTCACATTGCCGCACGGGGAACAACTTTTGCATCAATGCCAATGTTTCTCGTACGGCATAAGAATTAGGAAATGGCCCGAAATATTCTCCTTCCTCGTGCGTTGCTCCACGATGCAGAGCAAGACGAGGATGAGTGTCTGCACTGAGAAAAATAAATGGGTAGGATTTATCATCACGCAGTAAAACGTTATATCGTGGCTGATAGCGCTTAATATAATTGTGTTCCAGTAACAATGCCTCAGTTTCGGTATGTGTTACTGTAACATCAATTTGAACAATATTTTTAACCAAATGCTCTGTTTTCAGGTTGCTTACCTGGGTGTGAAAGTAATGGGTCAGGCGTTTTTTTAGGTCTTTAGCTTTGCCGACATAAATCACCGTCCCTATCGCATCATACATGCGGTAGACGCCGGGTTGACTAGTGACCGTTTTTAGAAACTCTTTTGCATCAAAACAATTACTCATCGTTTGACAAAGTCTCCTTATTAAAAAATCCATGACGAATAGCTAAATGAGTCAATTCAACGTCGCCATTTATATTAAGCTTGCTGAACATCCGGTAACGATAGCTATTAACTGTTTTTGGACTAAGATGAAGTTGCTCAGATATTTCATTCACTTTTTGTCCTTTGGTTATCATTCGCATAATCTGCAATTCACGATCCGAAAGACAAAAAAGCGAGGTCTCAACCGGAGGCTGCAGTTGACTTAAGGCCATTTGTTGCGCGATATCTGATGCAATATAGCGCTGGCCTGAGTGAACAGCTCGAATAGCATTGACTACATCTTGAGGAGCTGCACCTTTACTGAGATAACCACTCGCCCCTGCTTGCATAACTTTCGCTGGCAATGGATTCTCCGTATATATAGTTAGCATTATTACTTTACTATCGGGCGAGAAACGCAAAATTTTCCGGGTCGCTTCTAACCCACCGATACCGGGCATGTTCATATCCATTAATACGATGTTTGCTGAATGGCTACGGCACCATTTTACAGCTTCTTCACCGCATTGCGCTTCACCTGCAACTTTGATACCCCTGGTATCTTCAAGAATGCGTCGCATCCCTGTGCGCACAAGTTCGTGGTCATCAACAAGAAGAACGCTAATCAAAAAAATTCTCCAAAATAAGTGAGTAACCTAATCGCTCTTTGTTTAAAACTTACATCAGCGATATTACTTGTTTTCAGTCAAAGAGTGAATACTGAAAATTTATAATGTTACATTAATGTTGTTTAACATTTCATGCTAGTCCAACTGTTATACTGCCACATTTGCAGTTAAAAAAACTAATTAAAAACATTTATCTATTTACCTTGATTATTTCATGTCTAATATAACTTATTAATTTTTAAAGGCATTGTAAATATTTTCAAGTTCATTTTTTAAAAAAATATTGATAGTGACAGATTAGAAAATAATCCAATAAAATATTACTATTTTATAATCTGTAATTTTTTAGAGTCATAAACTGGAAATTGAAACGAGACAGATAAGGGAAAAAAAATAATATTAAATTCTATTAATATTGCTTATGTAAGAATATTAAACAATAAGCATTTCTCATGAATACTATAAAATTATAAAAAAATAATGGATTCAATGTAATTAGGTAAAATAGATGAGTACTCTTTTAAGCGGATGTACGTCCCTACCTGACTCATTATTACAATCAAGTCAGGCTACATAGTGTTAATGATTACCAAGCGCCACTGATGAAAAAACATAAAGCGACATAAAACCCCTGAATTTGTGTCCAAAATTACTTGACCAGAATATTAAGAGCGCGGATTGGTCGTGAATTATTTCCTTCTGGCAAAAATCTGTGGCCCCTGATAAGTTAAGTCGGTATTGATATTCCACAGGGCCTGGAGGGTTCGTTCTGAAAGTGGGTTACCTCCAAGGAAAACGTGGCCACTCTGAGGCAAACGAGTTATGGACACAGGTAGGCTGGTTAGTTGATTATCAAACACCCATAATATTATCAGAGATACAGGTAAATTATCAGGCAGTACTGTCAGTTCATTATCAGACACATCTAATGTTGTCAGAGATGCCGGTAAATTATCAGGCAGTGATGTCAGTTGATTATTAAACACCCATAATGTTGTCAGAGATACAGGTAAATTATCAGGCAATGCTATCAGTTGATTATCAGACACATCTAATATTGTCAGAGATACAGGTAAATTATCAGGCAGTGATGTCAGTTTGTTATAGAAGAGATTCAGTGTTTTTATACTAGGGGAAGTAGGTTTGGCAATGAGCTCAGCTTAAGATCAGAGAGCCAGAGGACTGCATCATTTTTCTCCAAGCAATTTTTCATTTTCAATAGGGCTTCCTGCCGTTTTTCGCCTTCTTTTACAGCTTCATTTGCCCATTTATGCCATACCTGATGGTATTCTTTTGTCATTAAATATTTCATTGAGGTTTGATTTGTTTTTCCCATTTGTGCATGACTGTTTGGGGCACTCGGTACTGGCAGTGGATGTGATGTTTCATTGCTATCCGAACCTGTAGCTGTTCTTCGACTAAGGGGCAAATTAGAATTAAGGTTTTCGATGGGCACTTTTTCTCCGGTACGCATTTAAATATTTTTTATGTCATAGTTACTAGATGAGTATATTTTAAACAATATACACTCATCACCATCCATAATATTGGAAAAATCAGATTATTTAATAGTGCTCAACATTATGATTTTTATAAAAAATTGATAATATTCTTCTAAACAAAAAACAGTATCTTCAAATCAAATGGATATCAGTGAAGGCCATTATATTTTTTATAAAAATATATGTTTTCAAAAAACGACCAAATGGGGTAATAACCGGAAAGATAAAGAAGCAAAAAGGGGACTCTGGTCTTTTTCCGAATCACAGAAAGTACAGCCTTCGGAAGCGCACAAATCAAAAGGTCAACTGGAGAGAAAAAAATCATCCCCCCTCACGCTATCTGAGTTTAGCTACGATGGAAAACATTTTTGTAGCAGGGATTCAAGTGTATACTCATTCAACTTGAAGGTCTGGATTAGATGGTTTGGAAATTATCGTTAATTCTGCCCCCTGAGAAAGGGAGCAATTTTTGCCAATGTACTATCAAAAAATTCGGCTATAGCCCCACGAAACTCCACTCTCTAGCAAAGTGAAATAAGACGCGATAAACGCTTCTTGCTGAGCAACATCCACTTTAACCGGCGTCGCTTTGGGCTGCTTATAGCTAAAACAATGCGCTTGCAGCCATTTTGTCATGCCAGATACGGTGTAACAGACGCCAAATTGGGTTTCCACATAAGCACAGATATCGATGACACGGCTATAAGTCGTGCTTTCAATGTGTTTTTCAAGCAATAAAGATTCATGCACGCTCAACTTACTATACGAGCCGCCATTTTCAGGCTTTAATTTTTCGTCTGAAAGCCAATCTGTTACATGTTGCCTCACTGTTTCTTCATGAATACGTAATGCTTGGGCAAGCGCTTTGTTATTCCAGCCTTCATTTTTCAACAACACGGCTTTGATTCGATCTCGAACACGGCCATCGTGTTCGTAACGATGAAGGCGTTCCAAATCTTGTTTTTGAGAGGCTGTCAGTGAGTTTATTTTCATGACCTTATTTTTAATCTAGTTGAGCAAATTTTCCAGTGGTTTTAATGCCGATGGGTATAACTGCGCGATTTAATATATTCTTCTAAACAAAAAAACAGTATCTTCAGGTCAAATGGGTATATACAGTGCCAGAGAAGTGTCACAACAGTGTCACTGATTTCACGTCATTGTTTTACTACCTGGAGTATTTAGAAATACCATCTACATAATACCAGCGTTTTTTTAAACGGAGAAAACGTGAACATTCATATATCATGCTTGTTTTTGTAGTATTCCTATCAGTAAAGCCCGTACAAAATTCAACAAAACCTTCATCGGTATGAGATCCTGCCATTTCTTTTATCACGATCAGTCCATGCCATTCAGTGTCACATTGCATTAGCATTGCACGAAATTTTTCTGCATGACAATCCGGATGCCAACTGATAATCAAATAATCAACATTGTGTTTCACATAGGCACTATAGCGTGAACGCATCAAAATTCCGGGCGATGAGGCTATTTTTTCACCTATTACATAGGGTTCACAGCAAACATTATATTTTAATATACTACCGCATGGGCACAATTCTGACACGATATCCCCCTGGTATAAGCAAATTGATGCCAGACATACTACTTAATTTTAACTTAAAATTCAAAGTCATTGCTCAATTTATCCCGGGCTGAAGTTATTTATGAACGTCAAAAAAGCCGTAATCCGTTTATTGACTATCCTGAATGGGCAGTCAGTCTTTACGGGGAGAGTTGTGGGAAAGTCGACGTGAATATGACAAGGACCTCTACAAACATCGACATCTTGTGAGAATGCTTTTCTACATCTCAAGCGCTAGCGGGGCATTGCCACACGTTATGCAAAGAATACCCCCCCCCCCCCTCTTTTCTCTCTGCTGTACAAATACAATGCCTTGCTCGACGGCTCAAGATTTTATGACGACACTATCTAGAGACGGTTTCCTCTTTTTCATCGTTAACTTTTGCTAGTAATATCAGACAGCTTTTGTGGTCAACTCATGTCATCAGACTGCCATCTTGCCCGTATACAGTATTATCTTCTCAATCTCTCATTGTCATCATATTACCATCAGGATTTATTACTAGAAGGTTGACTATAATAACCCTAAATTAAATCATGTTGCTATTTTATGATAAACAAAAAACCATGATAAAAATTGTGAAACTTAATGATTCAATTGATTCTGTATGACAATATTTTTTAATAATTCATCAAATAATTGATGAATTATTAAGGATATAGAAGAAGAATTTAATTATAATTATAATATGAAAACAAGTTATTCATTATATTTAAGCAGAAAAGTATTCATTATGTAATTATTATTATATCTTTTGTATATATGTGGGATTAGAATATTGAGATAATATTTTATTTAAAACAGAGTAATTATTAACACAAATAAAATTTCAATATTTTTTAAAAGATAAAAAATTAATTAAAATTTTGGAGATAATTTATGACTATTGGTGTAACACCCGTTTCCACTAATTCTTATAATATGCGAAACGGAAATCCTCACTATGATCAAAAATTACCGATAATCGCATCTGGGAATATACCGGAGTCGCTATTATTCAAGGAAAGAAATGATAGCTTTTCTAGCAACTCGAGTGGCTCGAGTGGCTATTACAGTAATATATCCGAACATTTTTGTACAAAACAAACAGTGCCCATGAAAGCGGCAGCGGTAAAGAAAACAAAAGTCAATTCTAAACACTTAGAACAGACAGAGATTGAAAAAATCGTGGCTCGTGACTTTATCAGTGAAATACATATGAAGGCGATAGCCAAAGTTTCAATAAAACATCGTATCGCTATCACTTTTCGCTCAGCAGGAGAGATACCCTGGAAAAGATAGCACAAGGAGCGGCAGCCAAAGGGCATGACATTATGGAAAAAACAATTAAACTTTCATCCATTGCAGCAGCCTATCCTAAGGAATCAAAAACGTTTCATCAAAAGATCTACGACCAATGTAAAGCGGTTGGTATCACAGGTTGTGTAGGACATTGGGATAAAGAGAAGGGGTTGATCGGTATTTATCTAGCCAGCGATCACGGTTTAGGAAACAAAGTAGAAGAAGGCATTTATCCCATCGACATGTCTAGACTGGAGGAAAGCCTTAAAGCATTAACAGTAGATCCCAATTGGAGGCGATTAGTCTTTACGGGTGATTATGATACACATGATATCCTAGTCCGGGGAGGAGCAGGAAGACCGCGTACCCCATCAGAAAAAGAAGAAAAAAGGGTAATTAATCTCATCAACGAAGGCGTCGCTGAAGTGGACGAAAAGCGGCCCCTTGAGGATAGAGAACGTAATGTCGCTAGACATGGTGCTCAAGTTCGTTTTATTGCACATATGTTACAAAATGAACTAGAAAAGGTTAAAGAAGACCGTGGTTTTTCAAAGCCGATTGCTGAGGCAGGGCCTTTCCCATTAGCGGCGATCAGCAAAGGAGTGTGGGCTATCATTCATGATATTCATGAGCTTAAAGCATTTTATGAAGATCATGGTGCCATTATGAAAGAAATTTGGCAGCCTAACGGAAGCAGGCAATTACACGGAATTGGTGAAAAAGTGACATTAAGCAGGGGTAGTAGGCGAGATTTGCACACAACAGCCTCTCGCTAATATGGCTGAACCTATCTCCGTTTGTGGAAACAGACGTTGTCCATGACGGTGCCAAAACAGCTTTGACTTCAAGCTGATGCGTAAGAGTAAAAAATGGGTGGAATTGTGGAGATGAATGCCACTCATCTGACACTGTGTTAAAGAATTTTCTCCTATTCTACAGGGTCGGATAAGCATATTTTCACGTACCATTAGAAACGATTAATATCAAAGGATCTTGTTCTCGTTGCTGTCTACTAAAACCAAATCGCTCGTAGAAGGGATAGCTTATGTCACTTGGCCAGACAACAAGTAACTCTAGTTGTTCATTTTCCGCCCAATCACGTGCTTCTGATAGTAAAGCCGTGCCAATCCCTTTGTTACGGTATTCCGGTAATGTGTAAACATTAGTGAGGTATCCCCACTGGCCATTAATATCATTAGGACTGGGCATTTTCGTTACTTTTACTATCGACAAAACAGCTATTACAGTCCCTCCAGTCTCAGCTATAAAATGTACGATACCCTTGTGGCCTGCCATTTGTGATAATGTACACTCGCATTTTTCTATAAATTCTTTTTTCACGTTGGGATCAGCTACAGGGGCATCATCTGTGCAAAGCCTCCAACGGAGGTTAGCCAGTGAGGCAATGTCCTCCGGAACTGCCAATCGACATTGGTAGTTATCACCTTCATCAATCATTCTCATATGCCAATCGCCAGTATAGTTACCACAAAATAAAACAACTCATTAAAAATAATTAAATAAAATATTTTGGCTTAAATTACGGGCAACAAAACACAACTTTTCAGTCATGATTTATCAATCAATTGCCTCCTCATTTTGACCTATTATTCACGTCCCAGCGTGCCAATATTACCGTTGTTTGCCTAATAAAAAAATTTTATTAGGCATTACGTCACAACTTGAATCCGAACCTGCTATAACAAGGTTTACAGGCTATACAACAAACAGCACACTCCATTGTTAGCACTAATTAGTGCGCTTATAATAACTCAGGATACAATGTCAGATTTCTTTTGTAGAATAAGCTTCTTTGATCGGGTCATGTGTAAAAATTTGAGTTACTACAGTGAGTTGGAACCTTTATTTAAACTTCCCTTGCCTTCTTTAGCACGATGATAAAAATTAATCTTATAGATATAAAAAATGATTTAAAACGTCATTCTGTCTCTATATTATTATCTGTGCCTATTTTTCGTGTAGAAAAAATCTATGGTCACCCCAAAACCGACGAAGACACACGACGTACCTCCCAGGAAAAGATAGCCTGCTATAGAAAACAGGGAAGGTCGCTAGTGTATCTGGACCTATATAAACTGTCACCACACCAATATAATCAGAAAAAATCATAAAGGAGCGGCAAAAATGTCAGAACGCAAGCGAAATTTACGCGGTGCTTGGATTTCCACAGTGATCAACCTTGATTGGCCATCAAAAGAATCATCGGCAATCACCGATGAGACCGCACGGGTACATGCTCAGAAGAATGAATTAATCCGTATATTGAATGAAGCAGTGAGTATGCGTATGAATGCTGTTTTTTTTCAGGTGAAACCCTGTTCTGACGCATTTTATCAATCAACTCTGCTGCCGTGGTCTACTTATCTGACCGGCACGTTAGGGAAAGACCCTGGCTATGACCCGCTGCAATTCGCTATTGATGAAGCTCACCGACGTAATTTGGAACTACATGCCTGGTTCAACCCGTACAGGATATCGATGAATACCACGCAAAGTACAATTGACGCGCTGAACAATGTGCCAGCTGGATCGCCTGCCAGTGTTTATAAAGATCATCCCGATTGGGTAAAGACTGCTGCTAACCGATTTGTACTTGATCCTGGTATGCCAGAGGCACGGGCGTGGGTTATTCAAGGTGTGATGGAAGTGGCTGAAAAATACGATATCGATGGTGTTCATTTCGACGATTATTTTTATTATGAGACTGATGCTTCTACACTGGATGATGATGCTACTTTTTCCCTTCACGGTGGCGGATTTTCGAATAAGGGAGACTGGCGGCGTAATAATACACTCTTGTTGATAACCGAGCTTTCCACAAAACTCCGTTCTACTCAGCCACAGATTAAATTTGGTATTAGCCCTGCTGGCGTTTGGCGCAATAAAACTAACGATCCTGCAGGTTCAGATACGTCTGCGGGTAGTCCAAACTATGATAATCAATACGCCGATACCCGACTTTGGGTGCTGAATGAATTAATTGATTACATTGCACCACAGGTGTATTGGCCTTTTACTCGACAAGCTGCTCGATTTGGTGTCATCACACAGTGGTGGGCTGATACCGTGCGCGGTAAAAATGTTCACCTGTATATTGGAGAAGCCCTGTACAAAGTGGGTGTGCCGAGTACCACAGAGCCAGAGTGAATGGTTGATAATGGGGTGAAGGAAATAAAGGACCAACTTCTCTCAAATATCAAGATAGCTGAGATTCAGGGTAGCATTCTTTTTCGGCATTTATTCCTGCGAGAAGCGGCAGTACTGCCAGCAAAAGCGGCTATTCAACAAGAGGTATGGTCCTCTGTGGCGCTGATCCCTTCCATGCCATGGAAAGGGTGTATCCCGCCAAGCGCCCCAGTTAACTTGACACAAGTCGTGACAACCGGCGGTATTGAATTACGATGGGAACACGCCGATGACGCTAGCGTTTATTATGCTATTTATAGATTCATTGATGGCAACACGGTAGATATTAATCGGACTGACTGCTTGCTGGCCACCGTACGTAAAGTGAGTGGGCAACAACAAAGCTGGATTGACAAGTCGACAACTCAAGATACTGGCGTGTTGTATGCCGTGACGGCCCTGGATCGTAACCATAATGAAAGCAAGCCTTGTCGGAAATTAATGGAAAAGAGTAAAAAGATAAATATTGATTATAATTCTTACCGCTCAGTGAAAAGTTTTAATAGCCGGGTTCGTTTCTTGGTTATGCATTATACTGCGCTTAATTTTTCTGGTTCAGTCAATGCCTTAACCGGGCCATTGGTCAGTGCGCATTACCTCGTGCCAGATCTTACAGATCCAACTTATATCAGTGCTGGATTTAAGGAACAGCGAATTTTCAACTTGGTTGATGAAAAAGAACGGGCATGGCATGCTGGTGTCAGCGCATGGGGAAATCGTACGAATCTTAATGATAATTCAATTGGCATTGAGATCGTTAATCAGGCCAAAGATGTTAGTGGCGTATTTACTTTTCCTCCTTTCAATGATGAGCAAATTGAAGCGGTTAAACAGCTAGCACTGAATATTTTACAGCGTCACCCTGATATTTCGCCCACTCATGTTATTGGTCATTCTGATATTGCGCTGGGACGCAAAAGTGATCCTGGTGCCGCATTTCCATGGTTTACCCTTTATCAGGCGGGGATCGGAGCCTGGTATGATGAAGAAACGAAGTGCAAATATATTGCTCAATACACACAGAATCCGTTGTCTAACGATGAGGCCATAAAGCTGTTTAAAAAATATGGTTATAATACCAGTGAAGCAGCAACGCCGGTAGGGTTGCAAAAGCTGGTTCGAGCATTTCAGCTGCATTTCCGCCAGGATAAGTATGACGGGCTGCTGGATGTAGAAACCAGTGCAATATTGGCTGCCTTGGCTAAAAAATATATGGGGTAATATGGCCTAGCGCTCCGGAATGGGATTTGAGTTGGCAAGAAAGAATGGGGTTTATTAGATGCGATTAATGGTATTTAATAATGTCAAAAGTTGATTGAATCAAGAAAAACATTTTATAAATTACAAGATTAAATAATGCAAATATAACCAATAGATTAATAATAAAACTTGGCTGCTTATGCAGCCTTTTTTATTATCAGGAACCCCTACATGGCAAAATCCCCCCTACGCACTGTGCACGGAAAACTCGGGTACCTGTTTGGCCCTGTGCATCAATCCGAGGTAGAGGTGCCAAGGCAATTTTTAATGAGATGCTCCCTCCTGTAGGGTTGACAGGGTATGTTTCTTTCTGGAAAGAGCATCAAATAAGGAGTGAAAAAGCGAATCCTCTATCAAATTAAACTTGGGATGCTTGACGATTTTCTCTGTCAGCAATTGGAAAATCTGTCGTTGAAAATGACGCTTGTGTCAGTCCCATGTCAAATACGGCCTGTTCTGAAAAAGGAAAATTCGACATTGCTTCAACCATGTTATCAATCAACAGATCGTCAATGCTGCTGATAGCTAACTGAAATGCACCCACTGTTATTATTTCGATTTTGTACTCCAGTAATCCTCTCTCTGAGAGAGAATAATGATTTTTTATCGTTACACTGTCACTCAAACTGCTTGTTGAATCCAAGCCATCAATCAACACAACGAGATCATTACCCTGTCTTTTTAATCTGATATCCTCTTTGGTGATATCAGGGTCAGAGAAATAGAGCCTATCATGGCCACCACTGTCGGTAATAATATCCTGGCCATCACCGCGGGCGTATTGATAGATATCATTTTCATTGCCTGCTACCATTGTATCCTTACCTTTCCCACCTATCAGGATGTTATTACCTGTTTCAATGACTATCACGTCGTCACCTTCCCCACCCTCCACGGTATAGCCACCCATGCTGCGAGCAATAAAAATGTCATCCCCTGCCAGTAAGTTAAGCTTATTAACGGTAAGCACTGTCTCATGATATACCATGACGACGTCATCGCCTGATGTGACCTGCACCTGTCCCAAAGATACCGCACCCAAATCGTTACGAATTAACGGCTGAAGTACCCTGTTCTCATCCTGTAGCCAGAGATGGCGGTAATCTCGATGTTGCATAAAATTGAGAAGACGGATGCTAGAGTGTAGAGCGGGTGCATTACGGTGACTGAGCACAATATCCTTACCCTTTTGTGTCAGACGGATATCTTTGAACAGCCAGGGTAGCAACAAGATGTCTTCTGCAGGCTCTCCACCACTTGAAGCACCATTGTCATAGTTGTCAATGGTTATTTCTCGATTCCCAAGCCCCGTCATATAGTGATCGGTTCCCCCTTTTCCTACGAGAAGGTCTTTGCCGTGAGTACTCCATAAGTAGTTACTGTTATCATCTCCTTCCAAGTAATTGACAAATTTTGTGCCTACCATATCCAGCTGGATAAAACTTGGAAGCGCAATAACAGGTGTATTTATTGTGCTGGCATGCCCGACAATATTGATATTAATCTGCCCCTGTCCCCATCTGTTACGTGCGGTCAGATGAACCTGTACATTTTCTGCTCTGGCTCCTTGAATACGCTCCTGCCAATTACGATCGCGTTCAGGTTTATACTGCGCGGTTAAATGGGGCAGCCTCCCACCACCGTCTGAGCTATGTTCCATGATAGCTGGCCATTCTGTTATTAATAGACCGTCACGGCTAGATAAGTGATAAATATGTTGACGTTTTCTTTGCTTATTTTCGACGGAGCTGTACATTGCACGTAATACCACTGTGGTGAGTCGCCCCTCATCATTGCGTAGCCTGATCCAGACATCTTGCTTGTGTAATGTAATCGATGTAATTTGCTCTGCTTTGTAGTCGAGTAGTATGTTGCTAACTTCCGGCAAATTCTGGGTTTCTTCCACAACTATTGTCACATTTCGATCCGAATTATTTTGTAAAATGTGATAACTGTCTATTCCTCTGCCGCCCGATGCCATACCTGCCTGTAACGTCAAAATGTCATTGCCATCGTTGCCAATCAGAGTATCTATACCCCCCATGCCGTCGAGAACATTGTTACCATTATCACCCACTAATATGTCATTGGTGCCACTATGTCCGTAGGCATGTTCGATGTTGTGTAATTCAGCAATAATTTTTTTACTGTGTCGGTATTTTGCGTAACCCACATCGAGGTTAATGTTATACCCTTCTGTTCCAACCAGTTGAGCCGCTGCTATGACTGCATCACCCTGATCTTGTAATGCAGTTCCCCCATTCAGTACACTGGGCTGATCTGGCGCCGCCTTACCCATCAACAGGAAACGATCTGCCTGATGCCCACCGGTAAATTGTTTTCTTCCTGCCGCCACATCGAAATGATTTATCTGGTGCTGATGGCCGATAGCGCTATCGTTACCATCGCCTAATCGGAACCAGGCGATAGTATCCTTAATACGAGTGGAACTAAAAGTATGCGCATTAACGTCTCCTTGCTTATTGAGAGATAACAAGACCGCCTGGCCATCTTTACCTGTGTTAAGGCCAAGAATATGTTGTTCACCGGCCGCTAATCGATTAGGACGATAGGCTACAGTCTGGCCATTTTCCTGGCGCCAGGTATCATCGATCTCGGCACGGAATACTCCCTCTTCTCCCCCGTAAGAAATGGTATAACTGCCATCATTCTGTATGACGACTAGATCAGCATAACCATCAGTATTCATGTCATGTAACTGCACCCGCTGGCGACCAAAATTAGCCAGTAGCTTTTGAACAGAGTGATGAGATTGTTTTGATATTTTTTTAAATGGCTCCCACAAAAAACTGTCGTTTTTACCCAACAAGATGTGTAATTGGCCTTCACGCGTAATTGAAACAATATCGTCACAACCATCACCATCGATATCACCAGAGAGGTGGTGGATATAGTCATGTCCCAAGCGCCCATTTAATCTCGATACCGGTACACTAATTTCCGAGGTAAACTCTCCATCCGTGCCACCATAATGGATACTGATATGATCATCGATAAATGACACTAAATCAGCACGCAAATCACCATCAATATCCGCCAGGACGGTTATTGCTCGCAATTGCCATAGAGAAGGAAAACTCATCTTAGGTTTTTTAATGATAAAACCGTTATTTTCTTGCGCTAATAAAATATGAATCGGCTTCAGCTTACCGGCTTTGATAACAATATCATCACGGCCATCATGGTTGATATCTCTGACAAAAAGCCGTGGTTTTATTGGATTTTTTGCTGCATCCTGATAGATCGATTCGATCTCTTCAATTTGCCCTATCCGCTGGGCTTGACCATAACCCCCTTTTTTATCGGCCAGTAACAGATAAAATCCCTGCAGAGAAAAATAACCGATATCACGCCAACCATCACCGTTAAAATCCCCCATGACACTGTGATCACCTATGTTGTAATAGATAGGATTGTGATTATTGATCTGTACTCTGAGTTTTTTGCCTCTAGGATCAGTAAATTGACCTACTGTTTGGTACTGATTAGCAACCCGTGCCTTAAGCACCTGGTGAGAAAGATGACCACTATCATCAACAGTGTCGTCGGTACCCACTAGTTGTTCAGGGGTGTAATAAAGGTAGTCACTGTCGGTTACTGAGGGTGGCCCAAGTTTGGGTGGGTACTGATTATGCGCATGTTGTAATAAATATTCAGACAGGGAGGGTGCCACCATAGCCTTGGCATTTTCACTGGCAAGAATGTGATCACGTATCGTGTGCTCTCTACCCGCCAGATCTTTAGCCACTATTTTCCGATAATAATGTTGTTGCAATTTAATCTGACCACGAGTGGTGTAAAGAACGTCGATATTTCTATTAGACAACAGTATCTTCCGGGACTGCTCTCTGAGCAGGCGGTCATATTCCTGACGAGCCAGCTTTTTTGCTTGACTAAAACTTATCCTATTTTGTACCCTATTATCCAGTCCTTCTCCAGTGAAAACCCGCCAACCGTTGCTCAAGGTTTCCATAAAATCCAAACTCACATGGTGCTGAATCTCCTCTATTTGACGTACAGCCCCGTAGATTTCTGAACCCAATATCATTCCTGCGCCAATAATCAGGCTAACAGGCACGGCGACAGCAGCAGCCGTGCCTCCTAAGGCAAAAGCAATCGCGCTACCAATGCTGATCGCCGCCCCTACCACTGAAAGCGAACCACTAACGATGAAATCTTGTCGTATTTTGGGGTCTAAGATGTCCGCCTGGGCACGGAATAACCGTTGAGCCTGGAAGATATCAAAACCACTGGATAATCCGCCTAGTATTGGCCCACCAAACCTGGCTAACTTAGAACCTGCACTAACGCCTATCTGGCCCAGACGAGAGCCAGGAACCATTCTGTTCGCTAGATAGCCGCCCAGTTTACCCAAGCCGTATTGAGTCACATCAATCGCTATATTTGAAGCAAAAGAAGCCATAGCAAAATTTCTTTCAAACTCTAAATCAACCGGCTGTGTGGCAATCTCTTGCTGGATAAGGGCACTGTTATTAACTCTTTCATCATACCTTTTAAGATCATAAAGTCCACGCAGGTAACCGTATCCCTGCATCCCGATACCTGCACGGTGACTAAACTTGATGGCACGTTGCCAACCGTGGGTCACACGCATACTTTCTAATATTCGGGGAGCTAACGTGAACGTATTTAAGACAAAATTAAATGCCCGGTCCAGCCTTTTTGACTGATGGTGAAGTTGCGGTGTGTGGAGGGATTGTGGGGGATGGCGAAAATCGCTCAACAATACTTGTAGAGCCGTCAACGCGGGATAGGTCGTTCTTGCCTGGGCAATATTAATTTTGTAGGTTTCAAACAAATATTGGCCCCTTTGTTGCTTGACCCCATAATATTCTGCCCGAGTTTGGTTATCCAATGGGTAAATTTTACCCGCGAGATAGTTTTGCAGCACCGTATTCAATACTTCCCTGTTTTTTACTACATCAGGGCCACTCACTCTAAGTTCTCCAACAGCGGGATCATACAAAAAATAGCTGTGTTGCCTACCTTGATAACGACTGGACAACATCAATACATGATGGTCAGTTTTTAATAGATATTCTCCACCATCATGATCAGAAGCATGCGCCTGCAGACGAGTAAAGATCGCTTGATTATTGAGATCGATTGATGCCAATTGATTAAATTTATGGCGGAATGCATCAATCTGACGTGAATTTACATCGGATAGGCTGCCTTTTGCTCTTTGTTCGTTAATCAGGGCGTGCGTCACTACACCCTGAAAAAAACGCTGTGTTTCGGTTGTTCCCAACATGTGAGCATGAAGCCAGATTAATCCGAGCCCGGCAGCGGCAGCCTGAGCACGAGCGCTTTTATTGCTAATAAATAGCCCTTGAGGAGAAAGGTGTGTCTGAATTTCTACACCAGACGTGAGATTTTTTATGCCTGCGTTCTGCCACGCAGCGAGGCTGCTTGCCTGGCTGGTATTCCAATGTTGGCTTTGTTGCCGCGCTACTTGACCACTTAATTCACGTAATTGTGAGTGAATACCTTGCAGTTGTAAAAGTTGATCAACCTGGTGGCGCCACCACTGATGGTACTTACTATCAAAAACAGTTAGCATTAATTGTTTTACGTCCAAAACCTTTTCAGCTAACGTGCCTGAGCTGTGTTCTGTTACATGAAAAGAATCCGTCAGATCACGGCGTTGCTGGTCATCCAGTGCAACATATTTCACCTCTCCCGCCGCCAGCTTATCTATCAACACGACGGCACGTTCTAAGCGTGCGGCCAGATTTCTGGCTGAGACTAATTGGCCGTCTTTATTCCAACTGAATACTAACTTGTCATCACCTATTTTATCCTGCCAGGCACCTGCTCCCTGTGGTGTGAGTTTCTGGCCGAGCTCATTGACAGTCAGCCTCGTTCTGCGAGCACCAATGTCGGCATAGATACCTTGCTTAGCCAGTAATATGCCAAATTCTTTAGCATAACCGCCAGTTTGTCCGCTTTCGTCAGTTAACGAACATCCTACAAGGCTAACGTAGCTAGGCACCGCATGGATACCATAGTTAGCATGCAATTGAGTACTAAGCTGTGTTATCTTTTTAGCCAAGCTAGCAGGATTATACCCGGCCAGTGTTTGATGATTAATATGGTTTTCACCGCCACGGCCATGCCCTACCACTTGCCAGCGCAGATTACCGGTCAGCCACCGCAAGGAGCCATAGATGACACGATAGTTGCCCTCACTGTCGAGCTGCACAAACACCGATTTATTTGGATGCTTTCCGGCCAATTTTGCTGCCGCGTCTCTGACTTCGACGTCATCTTCAAGCTGAAGAATAAGCTGGCCATCAAATCGCGTATTGGTGTGGTTGCTAACTAGATTAACTGTTGCCCGGCTCCATCCGTCCACATCATTATTTCGCCATGCTGAGTGAGAATGATGATCACTTAATCCTTGGTGATAAGCATCTCCCACATTGTCATAAACACCACGCTGCGAGAGATCATCGGCTCGGATATAAAACCTGTTTTGTTCATCGATACCCACTACAGGCAATCCCAAACGGTGAGCAATACCTGGTAAGAAACGTCCTCTACCAGGATTAGATAGAAAAAGCGTATCATCAGCGACGACAATGAATTTTTCACCTTTAGGCACCGATTTTAGTTTTTCCTCCGCCAGATTATTTACCATACTTTTTTTGTACATGGTGTTCCAAGCAGAAGTTCTTTTGCCCAGCGCAATGACGTTCATCCCTTTTTCACAGGCAGCAATAAACAATCTTTCCAGACCAGCATGATGTAACATCATTTGTAAATACATTGGCATCTGCCTGGTACGCTGGTAATCATCGATGAACGGTTGTGTTATGCCGAGCAGAGGTAAAGCCAGGGTAGTGACACCCAGTTCTTTCAGTGTATCAATCTGTGGAATAATAAGATCATGCCGATCTAACAAACCAAATTGCAGGTTCATCAACAACCCCTGACGCCCCTCAAGCAGCAGAGCGAACCGCCCTTTTACGCTGGTTTGTTGATGGAGTAGTTGATTGAGCTGAAGCCGAGATTCAAATGAATACTGCTTATCCCAAGCCGCTATATTGGTATGGTAAATGCTGTGGTAAGTTTGTTTTATGCGCAGTAAACCTGCTTTCTGCTGCTTGCGTACATACTCTTTATTGGCATATTTATCAAACACCTTATGTTCATCATTATAATGATTATGGTCAGAATGGAGTGCAAGCAGTAGGGGAACAATAGCCTGTGTTGCCTCTTTTTGATGGAAATTTAATGCGTATAATTCTTTAACTGTGTAGCCCACATGGATCCATCTTTTTACTCTATCAACCGCAATTTTCTTTAATAACCTTTTTTCTTGCGCCATTGATAATGCAGTCTCAAAATCTTTAAATTTCTCGGTCAGTGGAATGTGGAAGATGACGCCAAAGCCCAGATTATTTTCATCCGGCAGTGCACCAGAAATTCCCTGGGTTACCATGAAGTAATAATTTTTTTTCATCCCTCGGATAATAAAATCCATTAAAATGGGTCGAACATAAAGAGACTCATTAAATATCATCTGATACACATCCGCCGCCAATGCCGGCTGTGTTTGTGCAATATCAAGGATCCCCTTATTGACAGATTTTTGCTCATCCGAGATAAATAACACCTTATCGATTTGATAATTGAGCGTTAAAAAATCCGGATTACGCTTAGAATTCGGATACCGACGAATATAAGACTGTATCTGGTTTTTCAAAATGAAAGCAGTTTCGATCTGCTCGCTATCGGATATCAGTGGATCGTTTAATCTAGCAAGAGAACTCTGTATATCTTTATAGAATTGACCAGATATTACTGCCGGTTCATCTAGCTCAGCAATGGAAAATACCCGGTAACGAAATAGATTTGAAGTCGCATGATCCGGCAGATTATTTGGCCATGTTAAATTATGTTTTTCCCGTTGAAGAATGCTGATAACGGCTGGGGAATTGGGGGCTCGCTGTGCACAAGCTATCGCTCGATGGTAAATGTTGGATTGGTCTGGGTTGGAGGGAGGTGGGCGCTCTAAGGTTACCAACGCTCTAACCATTTCGATATTTCCTTGTTCGATGGCAAGCATCAATGCATTAGCGGAATCATCCTTGGCTTGATACGCCAGTAATATCTTCACCATCCTGCTGTCTTTTGACAAAACAGCCTGTTCCAAAATCGTGGTTTTGGTCGCGACACGCGTGTTAAATAAATCTCTCATCAACACATTTTTTTCATCCGGATCAGCACCGGCAATCAACAGTTCTCTAAGTATCTCGAAATTTTTGTGTGCGACTGGATGATAAAGCACGTTATAACGACCGGGATCTTGATAATCTGCTAATGGATGCCGAGCTAACAATAGGGTGACTAATTCGGTTTGGTTTTTCCTTAGTGCCAAAAATAAAGGATTCTCACGATGCCCATACTGAATCTGCTTTAAACCGATTTCTTCTCGTTGCAGCAATAAACGAGCCATGTACTTATCTTCATATTCGATAGCACAAATCAATAAATTACCCAGAATACCTGCATGACTAATGGGGGGACTGTGCGGCGCTGCCAAGGCCTGCTTAATAATTATTTCTAACAGTAGACGCCTTGGTTCGATATCCTGGGCAGTCCAAGGATCTGCCACATCATAGGATATATTCTGATATTGACTGTTAAACCAGGTAACGTAATTTTGGATATAAGTTGCAGCACGATAATTGTTCCGCTGCTCAAAAAAATAGCATATTTCTGCCGTGTTCATCGTTGGCAATAAATCAACAGAAATGTCGGCTAGCTTCTCATTAGGCAGTGTTAAGAGTACCGACATCAATGGATTGACTGTTAACGTTTTAAACCATTCAATATAACGTTGCGCATAATCAATACCTCCCTCATCACCCAATTTTAAGAAAAACAAAGCAAGGTCTGCAGGGGACGCTTCCTGTAACAAATCAGCCGGAATGTTAGCCAGTTGATCACCTGGGCGTTTTAATAGAATCGGCATTAATGGATTAGTTGCCAGTGTTTTGAACCACCCACTATGGCGTCTTGCATAGGCGATACTCTCCTCGTCACCCAGTTTTGAGAAAAACAAGGCAATTTCCTTCGGCTCTGCTGCCTGTAGATATCTAGGATTAAGTTGACTTAGCCACTGCGCATCTTGCTCACTGGTTTTCCCCAGAATGCGCATTATCTGCCCAGAAGCAATTTGATCGGTATAGTGGCTGTATTGCTTGAGATGTATCATATCCAGTGGGCTTAACTCACCCTCTTCTTCTCGCCAAAATAAGTCACCTATCCGCTGAATCTTATTCCCCTGCTATCATCGTATAATGTTTCTATTGACCAGCTTGGCCAGCGGTTTTTAGGCAATGAACGTGAGAGCTGAGAGAGTTGTCTGGCGATGTCCACCTGCAGTAAAGTCATATCTTGCCGTAGCTGATAGCCACCGTCTGCGGCTTCCTCGATAAGAGAAGATAAGCTGATTTCTCCATAGCCCGGTTGCAAAGCAATGACAGTATCCCGTATTAAAGAAAATTCTGGCATTTTGTCGGACGGGTTTTTTGGGAAGATATTACGCAGATTGTGCAAATAATGCATAGCCAGCTCATAAGTCAGGTTATAGGGCGTTACGGCAGCCATTAACGCTTGCTGACAAGCCAGGTAATTTCGTGAGTCTATCGGCATAAATCGTGCGTGTGGATCGTGACTGCGAGGGATGTTAAGTTCTTCACTAAATCGATCAAGGTAAAAATTAAAAGTGTGTACACCGGCTCTATAATAGACGGGTATAGCATCACTACTGGTAAACTCAGTGACCACCCGACTTGCTATTTTTAATTTAACGATATCCATTTTGCTTAAGAGATCGCCAAATGGAGTACTCAGGCTGAGTTTAGTATTCAAGATATAACTTTTAACGCCAGAACCACACCACTTAATTTTTTTTGCCAGTTCACAAATTTCATCCAGTTTTTTTTCGAGAGGAACGTCCCTTTCTTCTACCGGTTGTTTTTCTATCCTCTCTATTCCTGCCTCTCGTTTACCTTCTTTGTCTCTTTCTACAAGAAGTTGAGCAATCTCTTCCATATGTTGTTTTGCTGAATAAAGACTATGCAGATAAGTCACATCAACGTTACCGGCAAACAGTTCAGCTTTGAATTGCGTTAACATTTCCTCTACTGTGGCCTTGATCCCATGTTCCGATGTAATAACACTAAGCCCTTTATCCGGACTATGTTGGTTATAGAACCTAATGATATTATCAATAGCCTGCTCATATTCTTTTCTAAATTGAGGATAGTTTGCAGACTGTTTAAAAACATGGATCTCAGTGGCCTGTTCACCAGTATAGTAAATGGGTACATAAGGGGTTTGTGAGACCGTCGAGGGGTGAACTGTTGTTGAAGCCTGCATTCTTGGCATAGCAATCATCCTTAATCTGCTTGATATAACGCTTCCATGACAATACGCTAAATCTAGACCGTCCCTGGCTTTTTTACCATACTTATTTTATGTCGTTTTGAATGGAGGTAAATGTAAATTGCACTGTAGAGTATCTCGGCTGGGTTATCTCTATCATTCTCACACCACGCAGTAGGTTATGCAAAAAGTCTATTATTGAATCAATTAGTTACAATTATGAGTAATAAGAAATTAAATATATTAATGAAGACAGCCGTATAGACCTATTGCTGTGGTCAAATTGTTTCGGGCAGAGAGTACATCTAACTGCTATATTGGGATCGGTTGTCTGCCTGGACATCAGCGAGTGCAACAGATTTCGAATAGACCCTCAAAAAAATGGCTATTGTCAGAACCGTTATCACCGTTAATAGAGCTGCTGACGTAAGCACGGTAGTCTACAGTAAAAATAATTGGCTACACTTCTTAAGCCAGTAACAGGAATAATTGCCAATTTATCTTTCATCTGTTATTTATAGCGGCCTGATTTTCCCCTGTTTGGGGTTTTCAATAATGCGTATGAATACAGTGCGTATGAATGTAGGAGAAACATCATGCAAGAAGGGCAGAAACATAAAACCATACCCTTGAGCATTCTCGCCAACGCTGGGTTGGAACGTTACCAAGAGAAACCAGGTGAAGAGTACATGAATGTTAATCAGCTGGCTCATTTCAAAAGGATCCTGACAGAATGGCGGCATCAACTCAGGGGTGAAGTCGATCATACTGTAACCCATTTGCAAGACGGGGCGGCTAACTTTCCTGATCCTGTTGACAGGGCGGCACAAGAAGAAGAATTTAGCCTCGAACTGCGTAACCGTGACCGCGAACGTAAGTTGCTCAAGAAAATCGAAAAAACGCTGAACAGAATCGAAGATAAAGACTTCGGCTTCTGTGATGTCTGTTATGAAGAAATTGGTATTCGCCGCTTGGAAGCGCGACCCACAGCTGATCTGTGTATTGATTGTAAAACCTTGGCTGAAATACGTGAAAAGCAGATGACAGGCTAGGGTGTTATCGTTGTTTAACTTTTTTTATTCGTCACTATCGAGGTGTACCATTTTTACCCGAGTCGCCAATTTCTGCCGCAAGATCCTGATCTGCAAAAGTAAAGTTGTTATTGAAGATAAAATTGCCAGCCAGGCAACTGCGCGGAGGCTGCCTGAGGAAAAGTGTCTAATGACAGTGGTTCCTCGTGGTAAGCACAACATTGCTCGCAGAGATATCAGCGATAATGCATGGAAGGTGCTTCATCGTTTGAATAGATCTGGCTATGAGGCTTATTTAGTCGGTGGTGGTGTTCGTGATTTGCTGCTCGGTAAAAAGCCACAGGATTTTGATATTACAACTAATGCCACACCAGAGCAGGTGCGCAAGTTATTCAATAATTGCCGCTTAGTTGGACGTCGCTTCCGTTTGGCTCATATCATATTTGGTCATGAAATTATTGAAGTCGCAACTTTCCGTGGTCATCATGATGAAAATGGTGATGAACACTCTTCACAGCAGACCGAAAATGGGATGCTATTACGAGATAATATCTTCGGTTCTATTGAAGAAGATGCGCAACGTCGCGATTTCACGATAAATAGCCTTTACTATGGAGGTTCAGATTTCGTACTACGAGATTACTCTGATGGTCTACGTGATCTAAAAAAAGGGGTTATTCGCTTAATAGGTGATCCTGAAGTTCGTTATCGGGAAGATCCTGTGCGAATGCTGCGTGCCGTGCGCTTCGCTGCCAAGTTGGATATGACTATCAGCCCTGAGACGGCTGAACCTATCCCGCGTATGGCTCCACTATTGAGCGGAATTCCATCGGCTCGTTTATTCGAAGAAACCCTTAAATTATTACAGGGCGGTTGTGGCTATAAAAGTTATTTAAAACTCTGTGAATACCAGCTTTTTCAACCGCTATTCCCGCTGGTTTCTCGCTATTTTACTCAGCAACATGACTCATTAATGGAACGTATTTTAATTCAGCTACTGAAAAATACCGATTATCGATTGCATCATGATCAGCGGGTCAATCCAGCATTTTTATTTGCGACCATGTTATGGTACCCGTTGGTTGAATGTACTCAAAAGCTAAAACAGGAAAGTGGTTTACCCTATTGTGATGCTTTCTCTTTGGCGATAGATAATGTACTGGAAGAAGTAAGCCGTTCATTAGCTATTCCGAAACGCATCACTATGATGGTACAAGACATTTGGTTATTGCAGTTACGCTTTTCTCTCCGTCAAGGGAAACGTGCTTACCAGCTTATGGAACATCCGAAATTTCGAGCTGCCTATGATCTACTCGTGCTACGAGCCGAAACAGAAAAAAGCCATAAATTACAGAGCCTGAGTCAATGGTGGAGCGAATTTCAGGAAGGGCTGCCGGAGCAGCAGCAATTGATGCTAGGAACCTTAGCGGTGGCACCATACCACTTCCGTCGTTCCACAAACCAGAGACACAGATACCGTAAAGAAATGGTAGCAAAATCGCTATGATCCGAGTTTATATTTCCTTGGGGAGTAACCTGGCACAGCCGCTGCAGCAAATTACATCAGCATTGAAGGCATTGGCCAATTTGCCATGTAGTGAACTGATAAAATGTTCGCCGTTTTATCGTAGTAAACCTTTAGGATCACAGGAACAACCAGATTATCTTAATGCTGTGGTTGCTGTGGACACTCTCTTGTCGGCAGAAAAATTGCTGGATTATACTCAAGCTATTGAACTTCAGCAGGGGCGAGTTAGAAAAGAACAACGCTGGGGAGCTCGCACATTGGATCTGGATATCATGTTATACGGTGATCACATCATAAATAGCGAGCGCCTTGTCGTTCCTCATTACGGTCTGAAAGAAAGAGAGTTTATGCTCTACCCTCTAGCGGATATTGCATCAGGGCTAATTTTTCCTGATGGTGAATCTTTGGCAGAAAATCTGACAAGGATAACGAAAAATGGTTTGATGCTTTGGAAGTGATAAAGCCATCGAAAATGATAAAAGCATCATCTTGGATCCTGGTCAATAAATAAGCATGCTGAGCGCATTTTTGACAAAGTATCAGTAAGCGCAATAGATTTTGAACAGGTTCTAACAAAGGAAGACTGAAATTGTGATCACCACTTTGTTTAAAGATTTTCAATTTGAAGCCGCACATAGGCTACCGAATGTTGCCAAAGGCCATAAATGTGGGCGTTTGCATGGTCATTCATTTACGGTTCGGCTAGAAGTGACGGGTGAAGTGGATCCTCATCAAGGTTGGCTGATAGATTTCTCTAAACTGAAAGAGGCATTTCAACCCATTTGGCAGTGTTTGGATCATCATTATCTGAATGATATTCCCGGCCTGGAGAACCCTACCAGTGAAATATTAGCAAGTTGGATTTGGAAACAGCTTAAACCAGAACTTGCTGAACTCAGTGCTGTGATAATAAAAGAAACCTGTTCAGCAGGCTGCATATATAAAGGTGAATGAATCTAGAAGAACAGAAGTATCAAGCGATATTCAAGTATTTATGCATTTGTACAGATAATCGCCAATTACGGGCAATACAGGTTTTAATGCAGAGCTGGGTTGCCCCATCTGTCTGCTTGTTTTCTTTTCCGATAGGTTGTAACGCAATGATCCTTTTTTTATCATCGTGTAACTTAGCCAGTAACTCATCTAGCTGCTCAATGTCCCGTTCACGCGCAACGGGATGTTTTATTTCATCAGCTCTCTGTAATGCTTGCTCAAGTACTTTCAATCCACCGCGCATATCGACTTTTGCCGATACCGTCACCCAGGTTGCAGCAGAACAGTGTACTTCATGAGTACCACTGGTTTCGATCTGGCAACGATAGCCATTTTTTTCTAGTTCTGCGGTTAACGGCACCAGATCATAAATACAAGGTTCTCCACCGGTTATGATCACATGACGGGCGCTGTATCCCTGTTCCTGCAAGACATTCAACAGCTGTAGCTCATTGGCATTACTCCAATCATCACTCACTGAGTTCTTCACCATGATACGTTGTAGGTCAACTTCTCGGTCGTTTTTCTTTTCCCAAGTGTGTTTGGTATCACACCAGCTACAACCTACCGGACAGCCTTGTAACCGTATAAAAATTGCCGGAACGTTAGTGAAATAACCTTCTCCCTGCAACGACTGAAAGATCTCATTAATCGGGTACAACATCGATATCTCTACATAGAATAAATCAGTGGGCGATTATTGCAGATTCTTAGCTTTTCACCAAATGCTCTATTTAACATTAGACACAAGTTTCACATTGTATACTCAAAAGAAGAGGTAGACTCTTTATATGTTTTGCGGTCTTAATTCACAAATAGGAAGTATCTATCGCCCACGCTTTCCAAATATCGCTACGTGCCTTATCTAACGCTAGCAATGCCTGTTGAACCTCCTGTCTCCAGAGTAACATCAACGCCTTGCGTCCACTCAAATTGCGACTTGCTACCACTTCCATCGTCGATAACCGCTGTTGTAAATGCTGGCGTAGCATAGGTAATGGTAGCGGACTACTAAGCAACAATCTCTGTAGAGCCGCCAAGCTCGTCGCCAGTGAGCGGTAAGCATAGGCAAAACCGGCTAATTCACGCCAGTCATCATCATTGAGTGATTGATCAATTTTACCTTGCTGTAAAAAATATTCTTGCTGTGGCTGTAACGAAGGTTGTAACCAAGCCTGTAACCAGGCTCCGTCCCGTGCCAATTGTTGTTGTGCCGATTGACACAAGATCTCTCCTGCTTTACTTAGCGGCAATATTGCCATCGCGGTATAGCAACCACTGCTGGCTTCTTTACGGTCACCTATTCGCAGCAATTTAAAACCACATGCTTGCCAAAAACTGTTTAATTCATCGTTATAACCGAAACTGACAGATAAAAAATCTCGTTTCTGTTGCAGTGCAGATTCTTTCTCTTCTTGTATCATACGATTGGCAATCCCTTGTCGCCGCCATATTGCCGTTACGGCTATTCGACTAACACGGCGAGAGCGCAGAGTCGGTGCTAACCATTGTCCACTGTGTGCAGCTAGCGACTGTGCAACTAAATTGCCTCTTGGTCGTCGACGTCCCGCCCAAATATCTCGCGCCAATTGACTATCTAAGCCACCCTCTTCCACTAGCCATATCGCCCCAATCAGTGATCCCGCTGCAAAAGCGGTAGTAAAATGCATCCCTGGCGCATCCATCAAGCGTCGTAGATCAAGTGGTGTCGTACGATAATGAGCGCTGGATAACAAACCATAGAAACAGCGTAGTAAATGCGGTTTCAGGCGCCATTCATGTTGTTGGCAAGACAGGATCTGCACGCTTACACTAGAGTTAACGACTGTAGGAGGAGGATCATTAAACAACAATGTTTGATTTAAAAAGCGTTCCAGTGGGTCATCAACCGCCCAGCGAATAGGATCGGTGAGGATCAGATGATGCCACTGTGTTAGATTGGCACAAAATTTCAGCAAAAAACCACGACCGGTACCCTCATAGCCCTGGATAGTGGTAGTTAGTAGGATCCTGGGGAAATACTTCAGCAGCGAGGAGAGCAAGGGAATGGGGATCGCTGCTGCTTCATCGATAAGCAACCAATCCACCTGACTGACACTGTACTGACGACAAAAATTTAGCAGAGCATCGGGTGCCCAAAACACCACGGGTTTATCTGTTTTCTGGCACCGTATCTGCTGACACAATACTTCGGTCGTAGCTTTACTCGGCGCAGTTATCCAACAAATCCCCTGCCATTGCGCAATTAACATACCTGCCAGTGTGGATTTACCTCGTCCACGTGCTGCAGTTAGTACCCATACACCCCTTTTAGCTCGCATTAATCGGTGCAAAATAGTCTGTTGCTCCGAAGTCGGCATACCATCCTGCCATCGATGCTCAGGCCGCGTCTGCATTCTAGGGATAAAGGAAGGATGTCCCTGATGCCAAAAAGCGATTTCTTTATCCACCAAAAGTTGTTGCTGAAAATGATTAATAAAATTTGGAGTGGCAAGGGGATCATGTTGTTCACTCCAACGTAAACTATCCTTATCCGTTAGCTGCGGCCAAAGACGCCACTTCGGCACTAGCAGTAGTAACCAGCTACCGGCACGCAAAGTACCCGCTAATATCGCCAAGGCTTCGACATTGAGTGCCATGGTGGCATCAAATACAGCGTGCATTTTTTCTTGTCCCAGCAATTTTTTGGCGGCGATAGCCGGGATGGCACTCACTTGAGTTTCCATCTCACTGATCCATTGCCAATCGCCAGGCAACGATTGACCCAGTAGTCGAGCCTGTTGCCGACACCAGTCAGCATCACCACTGATAACAAATAAACGGCGGACACCTTGTTGCTGCATCTGCTGTTGACTATTGTAAAATAATGGACTGATTATCTTATTGTTTACCAATCTCGCTTACCAACTTCTGTTTACTGAGTGACTGTTTCGCCATTTTTACTGCTTACCAATCAGCAATGAAAGCAAACCAGCAGCAACCAGCGGCCCTACCGGAATCCCTTTGAACAACGCCACACCTAAAACCGTCCCGACAAGTAATCCGGCGACCACTGAAGGTTGATTGGTCATCAGTGATACACCTCTGCCGCCTAAATAGGAAACCACCACACCAACGACAATCGCTAAAAGAGGCTTCCAATGAAGAAAAGAGTGAGTAATATCATTGACATTGATCTTACCACTGGCAATCGGGGCTATCATCCCAATGGTCAAAATCAGTATCCCGAGAGTGAGAGCATATTTTTCAATCCAAGGGAAAAACTGACTCATGGGTGTGATACGGACGATAAACAACGTCAAAATTGCCCAGGTTAATGGCATGTTATGGCTGAAGATCCCTAATGTAGCGAGCACCAGTAAAATCAGCAAAGTTGGATCAAGAAAAGCCATCGGATATTCCTAATAATTATCATTTCGAATGGTGGACTCCTGGATAGATATCAGGATAATTTACCTAAGACATCAACTCGATCAACTCGTGTTAAGCCACGTGGCAATACACAACCTCTACGCCCACGTTCAGCGCGAAATTTCTGTAATTCTTCCGGCGGTAAGGTTAATTTACGTTTGCCGTTGTACAGTGTGATCGACGCTTGAGGCGGTAATATCAATAGCCACATCAATCGATCTTCGCCCGCTGCTGCTTGCTTCGATGAAATAGACACAATTTTGTTGCCTTTCCCCTTCGGTAGGGTAGGCAAGTCGGCGGCCGGAAACATCAGCATCCGTCCCGCAGCGGTAATTGATAGCAACATATCGTTAGAATCACAAATTTCCAGTGGTGGTAAGACTCTGGCATTCTCTGGCAACGCAATTAATGTCTTACCTGCTCGATTTTTAGTGACAAGATCACTGAAGCTACAAATAAAACCGTAACCTGCATCAGAGGCCATCAACAATTTTTGATCGTCGGCAGCCATAAGCAGATGTTCGATGGTGGTTCCGGGAGGTAGAGTGAATTTGCCAGTGAGCGGCTCTCCTTGGCCACGAGCGGAAGGCAACGCCAGCGTATTAAGCGAATAACTACGACCCGTAGAGTCAATAAACACCACGGGTTGGTTGCTTTTACCTTGAGCACAAGCGCAAAAACCGTCACCGGCTTTATAACTTAATCCACTGGGATCAATCTCATGCCCTTTGGCGCTACGCACCCAGCCCATTTTAGATAACACTACGGTGACAGATTCAGAAGGCACAATATCATGTTCACTCATCGCCTTGGCTTCTCCTCGTGCGATCAAGGGAGATCGGCGCTTATCACCGTATTTAGCAGCATCGGTTTGGATTTCTTTTTTCAATAAGCTGTTTAATTCACTTTCTGATGCTAACAATTCCTGCAGTCGATCCCGCTCTTTGGCTAATTCATCCTTCTCATCTGCGATTTTTATCTCTTCCAACTTAGCCAACTGACGAAGTTTTTGTTCAAGGATCGCTTCAACCTGGATTTCCGAAAGTGTAAAACGCTGTATTAGTACAACTTTGGGGTCATCTTCCGTGCGAATGATATGGATCACGTCATCAAGATCTTGTAAGGCAATCAGTAAACCTGCCAAAACGTGCAAACGTTTCTGCACTTTTTCTAAACGATAATGCAGACGACAACGCACCGTATTACGACGGTAGACTAACCATTCGTTCAAAATATCCAATAATCCTTTGACGGATGGGCGACGATCCAGCCCGATCATATTCATATTGATACGATAACTTTTTTCAAGATCGGTGGTGGCAAATAAATGATTCATCACCGATTCCAAATCGATTCTATTAGAGCGAGGAACGATAACTAAACGTGTAGGATTTTCATGATTAGATTCATCACGTAAATCCTCTATCATCGGCAATTTTTTGGCACGCATTTGATTGGCGATCTGTTCCAACACTTTAGCACCAGATACCTGATGCGGCAGAGAGGTGATTACAGCATTGCCTTCTTCTTTATTCCATAGCGCTCGCATACGTATTGAACCGCGACCACTTTGGTAAATCTTATGGATCTCATTAGCAGGGGTAATGATTTCTGCTTCGGTGGGAAAATCAGGTGCTCGTACACAGCTTAGTATATCTTCCAACGATGCTGTGGGTTTATCGATCAACAGGATCACAGCGTCAGCGATCTCTTGCACATTATGGGGTGGAATATCGGTAGCCATACCCACTGCTATACCGGTCGTGCCGTTTAACAGAATGTTAGGCAGGCGGGCAGGCAGCATTTTGGGCTCTTGCAGGGTGCCATCAAAATTGGGGATCCAGTCCACTGTTCCCTGAGCCAATTCAGCCAACAACACGTCAGCGTATTTTGACAAACGGGATTCGGTATAACGCATTGCCGCAAAAGATTTGGGATCATCGGGTGCTCCCCAGTTTCCCTGTCCATCGACTAACGGATAACGATAAGAAAAAGTTTGTGCCATTAGCACCATCGCTTCATAACAGGCATTGTCACCGTGCGGATGGTATTTACCCAACACATCACCTACGGTCCGCGCTGATTTTTTAAATTTAGCGTTATTATTTAGTCCCAACTCCGACATAGCATAGACAATGCGGCGTTGTACCGGCTTCAACCCATCACCAATAAACGGCAACGCCCGATCCATGATGACGTACATGGAATAATTCAGGTAGGCGTTTTCAGTAAAAGTGTACAAAGCTTGACGCTCTATCCCATCATGAATTAATTCACTCACTACTTAACTATCCTTAAATCCTGATCAGTATCTACGATAGTAACTCATCTGTTGGGTCACTGTCACAATCGGTCAATGTATTGCATGAGTTACGCCCAAAAAAAAAGCAACTGACTCCTTGATAAGAAAAACTCATTGACGCTGAAACGTCAATGAGGTTTAATGCGCCCCGTTGCCCGGATAGCTCAGTCGGTAGAGCAGAGGACTGAAAATCCTCGTGTCCTTGGTTCGATTCCGAGTCCGGGCACCAAGCATTATATCAGCCAGTATCTTTTACTGACTGTGGTTTTAAAGAAACCCGCACTCTAACTAGATTTGCGGGTTTTTTGTTGCCTGTTATCTTTGAGTGTGGCATGGTTATACTCTGTTTTTTAGGGACTAGATTTGGGACTCTATTTTTTAATCTCCAAAATAGGTAGTCCCATAGTCCTATTAATGGTGATTAATATGGCAATACAAGCAAAACCCTTGACTAATACCGAAGTGAAAGCGGCAAAGGCAACCAACAAAGATTTATCTTTATACGATGGTGGTGGATTACTGCTGTTTGTTAAATCATCAGGCATTAAAACATGGCGTCTACGCTACTACCATCCTACAACGAACAAGCGGACAACTTTAACACTAGGACATTACCCTACTTTATCGCTGGCAGAAGCAAGACGTGTACGAGAGGAGGTAAGAGCACTCTTGGCACAAGGAATCGACCCTCAGGAACAACAAAGACAGCAACAAGAGAAAGAAAAAGCGTTTAATAACAATACTTTTGCTAAAATTACTGCTGATTGGTTCACAGTAAAAAAATCAAAGGGTTTGACCGAAGATACACTTAATAACATATGGAGATCACTGGAAAAGAACATATTCCCTTACGTGGAAGGGGTTTCTATCACTAATCTAACCGCACAAACATTTATACAAGCAATGGAGCCTATTCGTGCTAGTGGTCGATTAGAAACAGTACGGCGGGTTACACTGCGTATTAATGAAGTGATGAACTATGCCGTTAATGCGGGGTTGATACAGGCAAACCCTGCCGCGAAGATTAGTCAGGTCTTTGAAAATCCTACAGTAAAGCACATGCCCACAATTAGGCCGGAAAAATTGCCAGAACTCATGCGTACACTGTCCGTCGCTAATATAGAATTGCAAACCAGATTAGTTATAGAATTTCAATTATTGACCATTGCCAGACCTGCGGAGGCCGCTACTGCTCGTTGGGATGAAATAAATCTGGCAGATAAAACGTGGACGATCCCAGCAAGTAGAATGAAAATGCGCCGTGAGCATGTGATTCCACTGTCTCCCCAATCACTGGCGGTATTAGAAGCTATGAAGCCGATCAGTGCACACCGGCCTTACGTATTCCCGTCATTCAAGAACCCATTAAAACCAATGAATAGCACAACGGCGAATATGGCTTTACGCCGTATGGGGTATAAAAGCATATTGGTGGCACATGGATTTAGATCCATTGTCAGTACAACTCTCAATGAGGAAGGGTTTGCTCCAGATGTGATCGAAGCAGCCTTGGCACATGTTGATACGGACAAGGTACGTAGTGCCTACAACCGCAGCACCTATTTGGAACAACGCAGAGTATTGATGGATTGGTGGGGTGAGTTCGTTGAACAAGCTGCAACAGGGAAATTTACTGCCGCCGAAGGCGTGAGAGGATTACGAATTAAATAATAACAAGATGGAATAAGGAAAAATAGTCAAAGCATGATGTTGCCATCAGACGTTTACGTTAATTTCTGTAGACCCCTTCTCTTTCATGCATAAAATACTGGCCTCAAATATTAACTGACACTTTTCGATGTGTGTTTCATATTAGTAAATGGATAATAGGCATTAATTAATGAACGATTCATTCCTTGACGAATACGCCGAGTTTGCATACATGGATTTAAGTGTTGTGTTGGATGCTTTTATCACTGAAGGCTATTTAAATCACTGCGAAGCGCATTCTTATCTGTGCCGAATAATTAAAGGCAGTGCCACCCTTTCCCCCTGTGGCACTTTATCGTAAGCCCTTCAATCCTCTGCCTTTTGATGACTATCAAGAATTTGAAAAAACCGAAAGGGAGTCCGTGATAAAAGCGTTGAGAGACGCCGCTTATTTTAATACTGATCAGAATTTTTCTATCACTTATCTACAGCGAAAGGCATTAATTCACCGACTTAAGATTACAGGGAAGCCCATTCCTAACGCCATCATTTCACGTCGTCACCAAGCTAGTACTAGCAACACGGGTCGACTATCGACAACCTGTAAAATAGCCATTGTCACTCTTTACGAGAAAACACACGGCACTCTTTCAGCTAATTATACGCAAGCGGCAAACATATTGTCGGCTTATGTGACTGAGGCGGGTTATAACCATAAGTTCAATAAAGATACTATTAAGCGATGGTGTGAAGAGATAAAAGTGATAAAAAAAAGAACACAATAGCGCATTAAGAGACGAGAGGGCTTATTAAGCCCCCCTCTTTCTTTCAATCTATAAAAAAAAGATCAATCCTATCTATATCCGCTGGTCATCCCGTTTACTCAAGGAAAATAGAGAGATGTCAATGTTAGATCGTAAAATACTACTGAAGAAAGAAGTTAAGTCCATTCTACGTATTTCCGCAGACAGTGCCTTTGATGAAATGTGGAAACAACATGATTTTCCTAAGCCTATTCGTATTGGCATTCGTCGTACTGGATGGTATGCCGATGAAGTTGAGGGCTGGCTAAAGGAGCGGGATTTAGAACGTTTACCAAGGGAGATCACTCAATAGACCTCTTCGGAAACTCTGATTTATCTAATTTCCATGTTATAAATTGCTGCAATCAGATTAAATCGTAATCCAAACCGTTTTCGCCTGTTTCGATAACGATCTGATACGATTTTAAATCGTTTAATCATACCAATGACATTTTCGTTTAATACACGCTGGCTTGATAACTCACGATTGTTGCGTTTATCTTCTTTTGTTAAGGGATTTTTCTTTGTCTTTTTCTTAGGCAACGCCGAGTTTGAATGGATCTTGCCAAGCCCTTGGTAACCTGTATCTGTCACTGTTTTGATTTCAGGATGTATTCGCACGCCAGACTCTTTGAACAACCTAAAATCATGACGCCTCCCATGAGTAAAGCTTGTACAGATGACTGCTTTGCTTTTTTATCGACGATCACTTGGGTTTTTAAGGTGGGTCGTTTCTTTTTTCCTGAGTAAAACTGCTTTTGTTTTTTTGGGGACGTTCAATCGGCGTTTCTGTGGCATCAATAAGAACGAGCTCATACTCCCTATCACTTTTTAATAAAGCTTTGCGTCCAAGGAGTGCAAAATCAGGATGCTTTATTAGCGTATTTTCTATCCATTTAATCGTTTCATAGCAGGTGCTCTCACTCACCCCATCGCTTCGGCTAACATGAAAATAAGTGCGATATTCCCGTAGATACTCAAGGGCCATTAATAAGCGATCTTCTAAACCCAGCTTGGGTTTCCGACCTCCTTTCTCTTGCTTACATTTATCTGCTTCATTCAATATCTTTATCATCTTTTCAAATGTACTGCGTTTAACTCCGGTTAAGCGCCGAAATTTTTCCTCTTCCAATACCTTTATTTGTTCATATTTCATGGGGGCTCCTTGTTCAGGAGATTTTTAACAACATTCCTACATGAATGCTATAGCAGGCGCCGTATCAGTTGATTATGAAAATTAGAAATAACATATTGATATTAATTAATATTTATTAACAAAAGTGATCACGTTACATGGCGCCTGCTATAGTTTCCGAAGAGGTCTATTGTACGTTAAGATGATTTTTTGTACTGACTGACATCAACTGGCGGCAGAGGTCGATACTTGCCTGCTGCCAGCTTTTTATTGTTTCGCCAGATATAGTCTCCCGTCAGATTAATATGCTCCCAGCCCAGCGGTGACAGGTGTGTCAGCAATTGCTCGTTGAGCTGAACACCTTTTCGTTTCAGCAGATTAATGGCATTTTCTATATATACCGTATTCCACAACGTGATCGCGGCCGTAATCAACGTCAGTCCGCTGGCGCGGTAACTCTGGTTTTCCAGACCACGATCCCTTATTTCGCCAAGACGATGCATGAAGACTGCTCTGGCAAGCGCATTCCTGGCTTCTCCCTTGTTCAGTCCGGACTGAACCCTGCGGTGCAATGCAGGATCGCGGAACCAGTCCAGCATAAACAGTGTCCGCTCAATGCGCCCAATTTCCCTCAAAGCTTTGGCAAGCCCATTCTGCTTAGGATAACTGGCCAGTTTTTTCAACATTAACGAAGCGGTGACCGTTCCTTGTTTTATTGAGGTGGCCAGCCTCAGTATCTCGTGCCAGTGAGTTTTTATCTCTTTAATGTTCAGTGGTGTTGTGGAAATGATTGATTGTAGCGCAGGGTATTTTTCCGCCTTTCCCTGAATGAACAGTCGCTTGTCATGAAGATCCCGGATCCTTGGCGCAAAAGCGAACCTCAGCAGATGCATCAGTGCGAAAACATGCTCCGTGAAACCCGCCGTGTCAGTGTAATGCTCAGTAATTTCGAGATCACTTTCGTGATAGAGCAGGCCATCAAGTACGTGGGTGGAGTCACGCACGCGGCTGATCACTTTGGTGTAAAACGGGCTGTACTGGTCAGAAATATGTGTATAAAACTGTACGCCTGGCTCCTGGCCGTACTTCAGGTTGACCTGTCCCGCGTAGCGGCCATGACTGCCTACCCGAAAATTCTGGCCGTCAGAAGATGAGGTTGAGCCATCCCCCCATAATGCCGCAAGTGGACGTGCTTTCTGGGCATTAACCAGTTCGGCCAGCGCAGCAGAATAGGTTTCATCGCGGATATACCATGCCTGCATATTTTCAAGCGAAGAACGTGTGGTCCCCGGGCAGGATTCGGCCATTTTTGTGAGTCCCAGATTAATGCCGTCCGCCAGGATTGTGGTGAGAAGAAGGCGATTATCTTCCGGGTGGGTAAGAGGGTTCTTCAGATGCGTAAAATGGCGCGTGAAAGCTGTCCATCGCTCAACTTCATCCAGTATTTCTGTAATTTTTGGATGCGGTAACATGCTGTAAATCAGATCGGCAAGCGGTGATATTGTTGCGGGAACACAGTTATCCAGCGGCGTAATCTTTACGCCTTTATCAGAGATCTCAACATCAGGCAGATCGCCCGTAACAGCCATAGCGTTAACCTCCTCTAAGCAAGATGCCAGCAGCAGCATCCTGGACTTGAGATAAGCCCCACAGTCTGTTTCAAAAGGTATGCTTAACGGGTTATGATTTAATAACTTTTCAAAATCGTGAGTCGGAATAAGATAATCATCAAAGTTTTTGTAACGACGGGAGCCTCTGACCCAGATATCACCAGCCCGTAAAGCCCCTTTGAGTTCATTCATCGCACAGATTTCGTAATATTGGCGGTCAATACCAGTGGGGGTGATCACCATCTTTTTCCAGCTCTCAGGGATAAAATCTAGTGGCGCTGATGGGGGAACCTTCCGTAGCTGCTTTCGATACATTTCACGAATAGTATCGAGGGCATCACTGAGTGGTAAGGCTGCCGCAGTGGCTCTCAGTTGCAGGGCGGATAACAACCGGGGAGAATATTTGCGCAACGTACTGAATTTTTCGGTAATGAGATGAAGTGGTTCGAAATTATCTTTCCGGGCAAGGAGCCTGGTCTCCTCCAGGCTGGCGGCAAAATCCTCCCACGGTAATACATGTTCAATTGCAGACAGAGGATCTTCGCCTGCGTCACGTGCATCCAGAATAGCCTGACCGACAGAAACATACTGGCGTAATTTCTGCTGTATCAGTTTCCCAGTTTTCTGAAGGCGTTCGGCCTGTTGCCGTTTTGCTCGACTGAACATACTGCCCAGAATACGTTCATGCAGTTCTATAATTTCATCAATGATTGTTGCTTTGGCCTCCGTCAGCACACAAACCATCGTCGCATATCGACGTAATGAGGAAAAATCAGCTAAATCGCGGCTGCTCATTTTGCGCCCTTCCCGTGCCAGTTTCAGCAGCCGGTTCTGGTGAACATTCCTCTCAACGCCATCCGGTAGCGCCAGAGCGTCAATGGCGTTAAGGCGATCTATATGTTGCAGCACATTCTTACCGTTGATTTTCCCCGGAGGCTGCAGCAACCATGTCAGACGGGAAATTTGTTTTTCGGTGGTAACCAGTAGCGTATCAAGTGCTGATTTTTGCTGTGGGGTAAGCTGCGCATTCAGCGTGGTATAAACGGCTTTATCACCCAGCGTCATCGCTTCTGCACAGGTGCGTTCCACAACATCAATGCCAGGAACAATAATTCGCCGCTGATGCAAATGTCTCAACAGCGCTTCAGCAAGGAGTATGCCCCGATCCGTCATGGTTGCCTGAGGAAGCAGGTGCTGAATGCATTCTTTCTGGATCTGGCCATTAAAGGCGGTCAGTTTCAGATAACGATAAATTTCACTCAGGTGTTCACGCCGGGTGGTGGCGCGACCTGAAATATATTCCTGCCAGAATTCTGCTGAAAGTTTGAGGCGGGAGGTGATTATTTTCAACAGCGCTGCGGATGGTGACGATTTTTTGTCCGGAATAAATCCGATATTCTTCAGATAACAAAGAAGGACGGCGAAGCCAAATTGACTGGCAGGTTTTCGGTGTGCATTAACAAGCGCTAAATCCTGTTCGCTGAAATAAGCCATTCGGTTCAGTGTTAACTCATCTTCAGGCAACGCCAGTAATGATTCTCTTTCGGCCTGCGAAAGAATTTGTCTCCTTGGCATAGCGTTTCCTTTATAAATTATTTTAGCGCGGTTATTTTCATGTAAATGTTTATCGCATAAGGGTACACCCTGACACCATAACCAAAACGTGACGTCACACACTTAATGAAATAACCTCTATGCGATAGAATAAGTGCAATAACCTAAATGCGATAATGCGGTGAAAAAATGTTCATCAGAGCTTATTTGAGAGCATCGACGGAAGAGCAGTATGCCGATCGGGCAAAAGAGATGCTGGAGCAGTTCGTTCAGGAGCGGGGTCATAAAATCGCCAGCTACTATCGGGAGAACGTCAGCGGTACAAAACTCGACAGGCCGGAGCTGGGACGATTACTGATGGACAGTCACCACAATGATATTTTACTGGTCGAGCAGATAGACCGTCTGACTCGCCTGAGCAACAGCGACTGGATGACACTGAAAAAACAGATTGAGCAGCACGAGTTGCGGATTGTCAGCCTGGATGTTCCCACCTCATGGCATGCGCTATCAGATAAGGAATCCTCGCAGAACGACCCCATCACCCGTGCTGTTATTACCGCCATCAATAATATGTTGATCGACCTGATGGCTGCGATGTCACACAAGGACTGGCTGAGCCGTCGGCAGCGTCAGAAGCAAGGAATTGAGCGGGCACATACACTGGGTAAATATCGGGGCAAGCAAGCTGACGGCGAACGACATCAGAAAGTAATGTACTACCGGCAGGTAAAAAAATTGAGCATCCGTGAAACGACAGAAGCTACAGGCTACAGTGCTTCCCAGGTTTGTCGCATCCAGGCACTATACCGGCAGAATAAATCAGAAGTTGATTAAGTCATACAAGAGATATGATTTTTCTGGCTTTTTCAAAGTGATCTAGTTTCATCTCCATGATCCACCAATGGGCTACTTCCATGAGTAATTCCGGATCATCATTTTTGTTGGCAAAAAAAGCATAAAATGACACGCCAACATTATCCCTTTAGCTGCAATCTTGGCTTCGCATACTTTCACTATCTTTTCCCGAATGCTGGCTCTCATTACCTTATCCTGATGATTAACTAGGATTCTCATATTACCACTGCATGAAAAAGGTAAAAATATAGTCTTAACGTACAATATTTTCCGTTGCCCAAACGGAGCCCTATTTGACGATAGGGGTGTTATCCCCTCGGCAATGTCTCAGTCGTCTGCAAGTGGAGTGTCCCAATTTATTTGAAAACACGGATCCTTATATCTTGACGCAAACAGATCGGTCTCACACCCTGGCGGCAACGTGAAGGGCTGTGGGTATAAATGATGTCATTGCGTGAGCGATATTAAATAATTGCTCCATTTATTTTATGTTATCAAGCGGAAAAATATTTTTCATTTTTAATAATTAAATTTTTCAGCAGGTATTATAAATAAAATATAAGTAGAAATAGAGAACAATCATTTTTTATAAGAACAGAGTAAATAACATGACATAAAGTGTCTTTTTTTCGATGCGCGCCATGTCATTAACATCAAAAGTTTGCCAAGGCCACTGATCTGCCGGGGCCGCTGAGGATGCGCGGCGCGGGCAAGTGAGCCTCATTTCTTGCGCCTGGACTCTCTTCTCTTTCTCCTCCCTCGAAAGTGCTCATGGCCTCTCTCATGCCGGCGCTATCGTCCGGTATTTCACCGATCGCCGCGGCAGGTGTCTCTGAACTGACTAACCGCGGGGGTAACTCAAATACCCCCTCTGCCTCGCCGTCGGGATGGTTGCCTATCGACAAGGGAACAGCGGGATCCACTACCCAGGGAAAAACGGCGTTATTTGCGTGATGACGCAAGATACGCAGGATTTCTGCCCTGTTCTCCCCCTCTACTGCCGCGTTATCTTTTGCATATAACGACAGACCCCATCTAAGACACTGTTCATTGGACGGTGGCAAGCTGCTCAGCTTAAAGGTCACACCGGGTAGTTCAGTGCTGTGTAAAAAAAAGGTGCTGCCGGGCAGGGGATTGATGATTTTTGCCTCCACATTCGCAAACACGTTTATCGGGATCGCGGGAAAACCCCATAAATTAATCCTGGTGGTATTATCTTGCAGTAACAGGGTGATAGAAGATAATGCATTCCGGTACTTTACTGCAAAATCAGCGCCAAGGCGGTGAATAGCCCATTCCGTCGGCGACACCGAAGGATTGGCTATCACCATCAGTGTCGAGGGGCTGACACTGTCATGGCGTTCAGCAATAAAGTGATAGTTATCCTGCTCCCACGCTATTTTTTTGAAAAAGGGTTGACGGCCATCCCAGGCATACTCGGCGCCTAATGCTGCTGTGTGAGAATTGACGCGGATAATCGCTTGCGAGGTATGCGGATAGATCGCCCCGATGAGCTGTGTTAAGGGTTGTGTTTCCTGATCCGCGCTTTCATTGAAAGCGATCACCTCTATTTGCTGATAGCGCTGCCCGGCGGGCAAATGCGGGTAATAGCGGTAGGACACACTGGTTTTAAGGTTATCTCTGGGGTGTACGATAGCGGCCACATAGGGTTGTTTCAAGTCCTGATCATACTTGATACGCGCGATACAGCTGATGCCCAGTAATTCGATAGTGTCCACCGCGGTGCCGTTACTGCAATAAAGGTAGGGTTGCTCCACCTGGATCACTTGCCAACGCACGGTGGTTAAATTTAACCATCCTTTTGCCGGCAGCTGATCGGGGGTCAGTGGGAGCGTGACAGACACAGTGTCATCAACCACAAATCGCGTCCGATCGCTGAATTTTTCGCGGATAAACGTCACGGCGGTGGTGAGGTTATCACCCAATAACGCGTCCTTATTTTCCGCTTCCAGTCCGATAGAAAACTTAGGCGTTTCCTCTCCCTGTTTTTGGAGTGTGAAGGTCACTGTTACCCCCGGTAGCGCGGCGAGGCGCATCCGCAACCCCATATCGCCCGGCAGGTCACCGTCAATCCGCACCTTTTTATTATTCGTTAATTGTAGATCCCATCCCCCGTCCCGTTGTTCTAACCTGAGTTGCGCGATATGGCGCTGTTGTAACGTGGTACCCGTCGTCTGATCGCGATCGTTTAATTTTTGGATAAAGGGCGCGGCGACGGCCAATAAATCACTCAGATTTACTGGCGTCTTCGCGTCGCTTAACAGATCAGCTTGTGACTGGATCAATGTATAAACACCAAAACCCAATGGGAGTAGTGCCAATAGCGCCATTTCCTCCGCTGACATCTGTGCTTTACTTCGAATACGATCGACCAATTGATCGTGTATCTTTTTCACCTCCGCCTGATCAATCCCCATATTCAGTAATACCAGGAGAGCATCACCGTAGGCTATCGCGGTCCTTTCACGTAAAGCTAACCAGGCTTTTTCTCTGTTGACCCTCGCGTCAAGGGCATCCGGGGTGATATCGACTATCCAGTGTTCTTTTTTCCGTTGTACCGGGTCTTTATGGGGTTCAATGATGATCTGCCTTTGATCATCAAAAACATCAATCCGGGTCGTGCCCCCGGCGCCTTTAAATCGATAGGTCAAAAGGTGAGCGTGTTGCGCATCTATCATCGGCGTGGGTAATCTGCCACTGTGGAGCCCCTCATGATCATCGCCCTCAATATGAGTAAACTCCTGGGGAGATTGAAAAGCAAAAATACGTTCACCTTGATCCAGTTCTATCACGTATTCCGTGGCGAGCGGGTGGAAGACCACATGGTTGGGGGCATGGTCACCGCTGATCTCAAAAACACCGTTATCCGAGGCGTGATAATACGCGCCGAATCTATTAAAGATCGCCTTGCCTGCTAAGCGCCCGTCAGCCCCGGTATCATGCATAAAAGTGTAATGCCCCTTCAACGCGGCGGGCAAGAGCAAGTACTGTGTCGATTTCAGCTTCTCATGTTGTGGTGTCGGGGAAAGCGTAAAACCCAGCGCCCGATAGGCACTCAGCGACTCAGCGTAGGTTGTCGAATGCGCGCGAGTCGCCGCATTAAAGCGAGGAATGCCGATATCCGCCACCTGTACTGACAGGGTCTCCCCGTTTATCTGGATCGTATATGATCGGAACGTAAGGTTCAAAATAGACACCTTGCTTATCGTCACTCACTTGCGCAATACCCGTGGGCGTGATGTCGGTTTTGTTTTTTGAATGACGAAAAGGCGCCACAATATCATCCAATTCAACCTGGTAATGGGAATTATTAAACGCGATAGCCTCCAGCAACCCGTTGCTCCCCATCATCAGCCCCGCAAACACGACACTCAGCGGGCCCGCGACGCCGATGACACTGGTAATCGCCTGTGCCGTGGCAGGGGCAAGGGTCGCAATGACAGGCAATATCGCCAGCGACCCATCTACCGTCAATTGTGTGCTGGTTAATGCGACGCGCGCAAGCGCAAAATCTTTTTGCGCCCCGAGGGGGATGGCGTTGAGATCGTTAATGGCGTCAACAAAATTGAGGATATCCACGGCGACATTGACCGCACTGCCGGCATGGGTGAAAGGCGCACCACCGAGCAGCCGGGATAACAGGCCTTCGGCTTTGGTGCCGGCGCCCATTAAGGTATTGACTGTGTTAACCAGATGATTCACATCCTGCGCCATTCCATGCAGAATGACGCCTAAATTGGCGAGGTCGACGAACTTTTTCCAGGGTGATTGAGCTTGTTCTCCCTGGCGAGACAACAGGTTGAGCGCCAAAAAGGCCGCATTCATGGTGCTGACGCCCTCCACCTGTTCAATGTCGGGTTCGAGTTGCCGCATTTTATTTTGCATGCTAACGAACACCTCGCTCTCGCTAGAGAAGCGCTTTTCTTCTCCCGTGCGTTCAGCAACAAAAATAAGCTCAGGTTTACCCTCGACTGTTTCTCCAAATCCTTTAAATCGATACTCTATTCCCGCTACGCTTCTTATCTTTCCTATTTCTGAATTCACCTCGCGCTTGAGGCGAACGAGTGCTACTTGCTCCCGCGCCCCGTCCACGCGTTCAATTAACTTTTTATCCGCGGCTTCAACATCGAGATAACGCGTACCAGTTTCATCCAGCTGCAAGCCCACCCGCACCTGGCGCGCCGGTTCACCGGCAACACCCTGAGACACCTGGTGGCGATGGCCCATCCCCGCGTCACTCTCCGCCCCACTGATACCGATTTCAGCGGAATACCCAACCAGTTTACGGGGGCTAATCCTAAGCTTGAGTAATTCTTGCGCCATATCAAATAAAAAGCCGCCGGTTTGATCGTCGTTCACCAACGCACAGCCCGCTAAAATCAGTTTATCGATCGGGCCATGGACAACATGTTGTTCGCTCAGATCTTGATGTATTTGCTGAGTGACTGCCGCCAACTCGCTCGCACTGTAGCCTGCCAGGGTGGTATTATTGTGAGCATTATCGTTACCACCGCGCCCATGCCCCACCAATGACAAAACCAGCTCGCCGCTCAATGTGGCGGCCTCCCCGAAAATCTTACGCAGGGTGCCTTGCCGATCACGCTGATATACCCAGCATTCATTCGGATACTTCGCCGCCAGTGCCATGGCGGAGCGCAAGCTTTCAGCGTCATTTTCCAACACGATGATAATCCGACTTTTTCTCTCTGTGCTCACCACTGTCGTTGTTGCGTCAACAGGAAAAAGGTCAATGGCGGGCAAGCGCCAACGGTGAACATCCTCTCGTCTGACGACATCAAGGGTGCTTAAATGCCGAAAGTAGGTATTCAACGCCGCTGGATCAGGCGGCGTTATTCCATTCTGATAGGGCGCAAGGTGCTCTGTTGTTTTCAGGGTTGCCAGGGCAACACGCATAATCTCAGCGGCCAGAGTGGGATTATTCTCCAGGCTTTTTTCGATTCTCTCGATATCGACGTCTCTTTTAGCCATCAGGCGCGCTAGAGATTTGGTATAGGGGACGCTCATCAGCACCTGATTTTGGGAAAATGTGCGTTGTATGATGGGCAAGCAGTCATAAAAAAAGCGAATGTCTGTCGCTGATTTATAGGCATCGGTGCCCGCTTTAATGCCGCGACTGAAGAAATGCAATACGTCATTGGTGGTACTTCCCACGGGCAAAACCGCGATATCTTGCGGACGTTTTGCGCGCAAGGCATCAAGTGTTGCGCTAGCCACCTGCTCTCTTTGGCGATGACTCAAGGCCAAAAAAACATTTTGTAACCCAGAAAGGCGTTCGAGTACCTGCTGTTTTGTTGCATTTATCTGTTGTCCACGACCAAACAGGCAATGACCCTCAGCATCAAGCGCTGACGACTGCGTTTTCGCGGGCTTTTCTACGCGAACGAGATCCGCTTTATGTTGATTCTCATAGGCTTTAACCTGTTGATAGACTTGCTCATAGCCGTCATCCATCACAAACACGCGATCGCCATCAAAATCGCCACTCAGCCGGGTCTGTGCTTCAATCGGCATGGCGAGGGTTGAGCCGGGCGCATAGACATCAACCGCCACCAAGGCACCTCGGGTGATGAGCGGACGGTCTTGTTGAAATTCCGCCCTTTTTGTTTCTGTCCAGCCGGTGTGAGTTTTAATATCGGCAGCGGAAAGTACCATATCACTTTGTGAGTAGTGGTCTGGCCACGACTCATCGGGAATCACCGTGAACAACCCTTTAGCAAACCAGAGGGCACCGGGACCGCCTGATTCTGGCGGCCTGTTTTGGCCAACAAAACTGTATTGGATCACGCGGGCTTGCTGATCCAAAAAATGGGCGGTGGGGTCGTCAACCTGTATTGCTTCTTTGGCGACAGGGATGAGGTTAGCCTGGTCATAGGGGGCACGGCCGATCACCGTGCCATGCGACGTTCGGCGCCCGTTTTCCAATGTATTCTCCCATCAGAAGAGGGTAACCCCACCGGGCTACTCCCGCTAATCCCCCCACGGGTTAGCAAGTAAAACAGCGTCTCGCCCGGGATCTTTTCCTGGCCATAGCGTGCGATTTTCCGGTTTAATTGTGCGCTGATCTCTCTGTCTACTGCCGCTTGTGACCCTGCTGAGGAGGGGTAATGCTGTAGCGCCTGTGCGGGCAGATAACGTTGCGGTGTCATCGGCTGACCGCTCACCGCCGGGTTTTGCAGATGGCTTTCTGGCCTGACGGCGCTTCTGACACCGGCCATCCTCTCTGCCATACTGGCTTTAATGTGGGACATCTCTAACGCTTTTTCGTAAAGGGCATCGTCAATAGTGACAGTGGTTCTCATAAAAGACCTCCGATTCAAATATGATGACACCATGCATCATCTTAGACGTCTTTGCAAGCCGAATGATCTGAATCTGACAGCGCCGTCTTGACTTCAGGAGGCGTATCTGACTGTTTTACTGAACTTAATGCCCGATAGATGGTAGCCTCCCCAAGACTGAACGCCTTAGCCAGTTGACCGATGGTAGACCCCGCCAACCGCCGTGAGTAAATATCCTTCTTTTTGGCTTCCGTCAATTTGGCGGGTCTGCCGAACTTCACTCCATTCTCTTTAGCTTTCGCTATTCCTTCCATTTGCTGCTCCGTTCGCAGGTCATTCTCAAACTCAGCAATAGAAGCCAGCATATTGAACATCAGACGACCTGTAGAGGTGCGCGTATCAATATTCTGATCCAACACCAACAAATCGATTTTTTCACGCTCAAAACGCTTTGCAAGTTGTGCTAAATGAACCACTGAGCGTGCCAAACGATCAAGCCGGGAATAATCAACGTGTCCTTTTCGCGGAGATAATTCATACAGGCCTGAAATTCAGGGCGGGCTGCGGTGCGACCACTGTGTTTTTCCTGATAAATACGATTACATTTTGCCTGGGTTAATTTTTCTAATTGAATATCCAAACTCTGACCGGTGGAGCTGACGCGGGCGTAGCCAACTATCGACATAAGCTATCAAATCTCTTTAAAGGTTTTGATTAATTATTTATGATAGTATTTTTGATAGGTCTTTTACAAGGCTATCAAATGGTATACTTTATAATAGGTTGAAAATAGCGCATATTGACACAGATCTTGTAAAAACGATTGCTCTACAATTGTAATACTTTATACTGCATTACAAACATAACTACATGAGTTACTCCAATGAGTACCATTCAGATCCGTGTGGATGAAGAGCTGAAAAAAAATGCGTATCAGACATTTGAAAAACTGAATTTGTCACCGTCTGATGCCCTGCGCCTGTTTTTGCGCTATGTCGCAGAGAATGAAAAGCTGCCATTTTCTGAGGTATCCGTGATGGTAAGTGAAGAAGATGAAGACGCTGATATTCTGGAGGTAGTCCGTGAACGCCTGAAAAACCCCGCCAGACGTATCAGGGTAAACCTTGATGATCTTTAATATCGACTTTGACGAACGGGCGTTAAAGGAGTGGCTGAAGCTCGATAAAGCCATTTGTGAGCAGTTTAAAAAAAAGCTGCGGAAGCTACAGGAAAATCCTTACATTGAATCTGCATGTTTACACGGAGATCTGGCAGGTTGTTTTAAAATCAAGCTACGCTCCTCGGAATTTCGTCTAATTTATCAGGTGATTGATGAAGAGATTGTGATTTTGGTTCTTGCCGTTGGCAAGCGGGAAGACGAAAAAGTCTATGATGTAGCCCGTAAGCGGATTCAATAGGGAGAGCATAAAAAGGTTCGGTATAATCCTATTCAGCTGTAGTAGGACTGCGTTTGGGAACCCGAACCTCAGTGCTTGATGATGATTAGATATAACTTTTAGGCTTATTGCCAAAAATTAACGAATCCTTGCTGTCATCCCACCTGGCTGAAAATAGAGTGAGATCAGGCTGTTTAATACAGAAAACAAAATATGCAATGAAGGCCAGGAACCCCCTTTTGGCCTTTTGTTGCCAAATTTTGAGTATGTTATTTGTTTAAAGCGTGACGCGACGAACTTTGCGTTTTGCAGCTAACACCGTTTATAGTCCAAGTAAATGATGCTTGCAACTAGGGATTCTACGCCGGAGTCCCAGATTTTTCCGTTACCCCAGTTTAAGTCCCTCAATCATTGCATCCAGGTCGATTTCTTTCCCTTCACTGTGGAAAGTGTACTGGCCGTTCAACAGTGTATGCTGCCATGCCACCGGTGATACCTATCTAATCAAAGCCAGACCCTGGTTATTACCGTTTGCTTCATACCTTGCCAGCAACCGTGACAAAAGCACTGAGTTATTATCGCATACAAAGGCTTTGATACTGCGAACATTAGAGAGCATTTTTTTATGAGGGGTGAAGCTCTCAGCGCTAGAATCTCTAAAAGGGCGGATGAGAGGCGACCAGCTTTTCAACTGGGATGAAATCAGTATTGTAATTAAAGGCGCGTGGTCCAGCCAATTCTATCCCAGCTGACGTACGCCATTTTTTATTAGCTGGGACACCCAATGTTACGACGCGTGCCCCGTATCTTAACCATTCGGTGAGAATAGGCATCCCAGTCTCTTCATCCAACACAATAATTAGGTCGGGAGTGATACATAAGGGACACTCTTCACTTTGTACTAACAGATATTCGTTTCGAAAGGATATTTCGAATGTTTTTCCTTTGTCTGTTCCAACACCGGTAAAATAGGCAATGCCGCAAGTAAATCCCCCTTCAATGCGTTGATCCACTTTAGTAACTTTGCCATGAAATAACACCACGCCTTTTAACAATGTTACTAGCGCCTGAACAACGTTTACTTTGGCGGCCCGTGCCTGTTCTCGTGTTTCTCCAATTCTTTGCACAAAGCTAAGTGTACCTAAAATAGCTGATGCTACTCCGCAAACAATAGTGCAAACTTTCGCGTAAGCTGGGGCCTGCGTTTTCACCGGCGCTGCCTCAAGTCTGGTCATCCGGATGGGAGCATCACTGAGTTTTCCCTCGTTATTGAGACTGATAACGGCACACGGAGTGACCCTCAGCAATGAAACCGAAGCCATTTTCACAACACGTATGTATCACTTTCGAGCCCAGCCGGTTTTCTGACGACCAGCTGACGGATGTTTATGAACAGCTGACTCCCGTTAACCACCACGTGCTTACCCCTCACGACCAGGCCCAGGCCAAACCTCACCGGGCTCCTGCCCGCTCAACCGCTAGACGGAGCAAAATGTTATGAACAAGGCACTGGTCGCACTCTACGCCCGCGTTTCTTCCGGGCAACAGGTAAAAAATGGCACCATCGGCAGTCAGCTTGCAGCAATCAAGGACCGCATCCGTGAGGACGGCCACGTGTTGCCTGACGCCATGCTCTTTATCGATGATGGTGTCAGCGGTGCTACACTTATCCGCCCGCAACTAGAGCGCCTGAGGGACTACGCGGCGGCAGGCGATATTGAATGCCTGTACATCCTGTCGCCCGACAGGCTAGACCGTAAATACGCCTATCAGGCTCTGCTGATGGAAGAGTTCAGCGCCTACGGCGTGGAGGTTATCTTTATCTGTCACACCCCCGGCGACACGCCGGAAGACATGATGCTTCTGCAGATGCAGGGGATGTTTGCTGAATATGAGCGGGCAAAGATTATGGAGCGCAACCGGCGTGGTAAGCTTCACGGTGCACGCTGTGGTAATGTCGGTGTCCTTTCCGGTGCACCTTACGGTTATCGGTATATCCGCAGGCAGCCGGACGGGACACCCGCACAGTATATTGTCAACCTTCATGAAGCCTCCGTGGTCAGGAAGATATTTAGTTGGGCTGGCATAGAGCGCCTGAGTCTAGGCGGTGTGGTCAGACGTCTGGCTGAGAAAGGCATAGAAAGCGCCACCGGCAAACCCGGCTGGGACCGCAGTACGGTATGGGGCATGTTAAAGAACCCCGCTTACAAAGGACTTGCTGTGTTCGGAAAAACGAAAAACTGCGCCCCCCGTCCCCGGGTGAGAGCAGCGCGCAACAGTGCAGATATCCTCAAGAACGGTTATTCAGTAATACGAAGTAAGCCGGATGACGGCATCGGGATCCCTGTGCCTGCCATCATCAACAGCGCTCTTTTCTTGACGGTCAACGAACAGCTGGAAGAAAACCGCCGACATGCACGACAGGGGCGCCGGGAAGCCGCTTATCTCTTACAGGGGCTGACTGTGTGCGGCCACTGTCGCTATGCGTATTATGGCAAAAAAGTCAGTAAATCTGCGGCAAAAGGGGGGCGCAGTATTCTTATTACCACTGTACTGGGACGGATGCTTACCGCTTTGGGGGCATTCGGGTGTGTGACAATAAACAGGTCAGGACATCCATGCTGAATGAAACGGTCTGGGCACAGGTCATTGCGCTGCTGTCTGAGCCGGAACGGCTGAAAAAAGAATATGAGCAGCGTCTAACGCAGGCGTCAGAGCACAGTGGACAGACCGCAGATGCTGAGCGTCTGAAAAAGCAAGAAAATCAGCTAAACGTGGGGCGGTCCCGATTGATTGATAGTTTTGCCGAAGGGCTGATTGGCAAAACAGACTTTGAAACCACGGATCAGAGTGATGACGCTCAGGCTGGCGGAACTTGCGCGCCAGAGAGTGAAGGTGAAACAGGCCACAGAGAACCAGCATGAGTTGCTGCTACTGGTTAACCGGGTGGAGGATTTTGCTGCTGCGGTCACGGAACGCCTGAGTACGGACGATTTTCTGATGAAGCGAGAAATTCTGCGTGCGCTGGTGAAACGGATAGAAATTTATCGTGATGAAATTGTGGTGGTTTTTCGGGTGAATCCCGGGAATGATACCAGCCTGGAAGCAGGATCAGACAAAACATATGGCAGAAGTTTGCCAGATTGTTTGCGGAGTAATTTCTCCTTGTCTGGCCATGGTGTACTGGACGGTATGGAATCGATGCTGAAATCTATCACGAAACCCGCTGATAAGGTGCATATGATCAGGTACGCCGATGATTTTATTATTACCGGAAGCTCGAAAGAACAACTGGAAAATACCATCAAACCGGCAGTAACGGCATTCTTGTTCGAAAGAGGACTCACTTTATCGAAAGAAAAGACAGCGATCACCTCGATCACTCATGGGTTTGACTTTCTAGGATTTAATGTGCGCAATCACAAAACGGGTACGCAGGTATCCATCACTGCTAAAGATTGCCAGGTCTAATGAATTAGGCTGTATGAGAGCTTGAGCCGGGTGCATCGAAAGATGCATGCACGGATCTGAGGAGAGGGGGCAGCGGAAATGCTGCTCTCTTATCCGACTAACTGCCCATCGCTCATAAATATTCGGATAACCGTTCTGGGTATTCAATCATAAAGCGGTTTAGAGTCTGACGCCAGTTTTGTACTGGCATCGTCCACTTTTCTGATGCACATTCTATCGCCAGGTAAATCACTTTCAATGCTGACCTATCATGTGCAAATATTTTGCGCTTTAATGCTCTATTAAATATCGGGTTATTTGACGGCAATGTTTTTTATGCATGGCTAACTCAGCAGCTTTTGCCAATTTTTCCATTAGACCTCTTCGGAAACTCTGATTTATCTAATTTCCATGTTATAAATTGCTGCAATCAGATTAAATCGTAATCCAAACCGTTTTCGCCTGTTTCGATAACGATCTGATACGATTTTAAATCGTTTAATCATACCAATGACATTTTCGTTTAATACACGCTGGCTTGATAACTCACGATTGTTGCGTTTATCTTCTTGTGTTAAGGGATTTTTCTTTGTCTTTTTCTTAGGCAACGCCGAGTTTGAATGGATCTTGCCAAGCCCTTGGTAACCTGTATCTGTCACTGTTTTGATTTCAGGATGTATTCGCACGCCAGACTCTTTGAACAACCTAAAATCATGACGCCTCCCATGAGTAAAGCTTGTACAGATGACTGCTTTGCTTTTTTTATCGACGATCACTTGGGTTTTTAAGGTGGGTCGTTTCTTTTTTCCTGAGTAAAACTGCTTTTGTTTTTTTTGGGACGTTCAATCGGCGTTTCTGTGGCATCAATAAGAACGAGCTCATACTCCCTATCACTTTTTAATAAAGCTTTGCGTCCAGGGAGTGCAAAATCAGGATGCTTTATTAGCGTATTTTCTATCCATTTAATCGTTTCATAGCAGGTGCTCTCACTCACCCCATCGCTTCGGCTAACATGAAAATAAGTGCGATATTCCCGTAGATACTCAAGGGCCATTAATAAGCGATCTTCTAAACCCAGCTTGGGTTTCCGACCTCCTTTCCCTTGCTTACATTTATCTGCTTCATTCAATATCTTTATCATCTTTTCAAATGTACTGCGTTTAACTCCGGTTAAGCGCCGAAATTTTTCCTCTTCCAATACCTTTATTTGTTCATATTTCATGGGGGCTCCTTGTTCAGGAGATTTTTAACAACATTCCTACATGAATGCTATAGCAAGCGCCGTATCAGTTGATTATGAAAATCAGAAATAACATATTGATATTAATTAATATTTATTAACAAAAGTGATCACGTTACATGGCGCCTGCTATAGTTTCCGAAGAGGTCTATTGATGAGTGATGAGCAGTTACACAGAATCTAGTACAGGCCCGATGGTAAAATTATGATCTAGCCATTTATGCTGATACAGAATTATGAACACTCCTCATCACCATTCAAAACACTGAAAATTATATTATTAATATCCACAGAATATTATGGTTCTTTTAATAAAAACCAGCATTTCGAAATTAAATGAATATGTCGCACAGTATTATTTTCCTCCTCGTAGTGCACTTACTTTACTATATTTTTATCCGCTTTTCCTATCAGCTTGCTTATTGGATTTTTTCGAGTATCGAGAATCACAGTCTACATCATATTAACTTTAAGGATTTTCGGCATTTATCTTTGTTGTAAAAATTTCTTTTACAGTTTCTTCACGAAATATTTGATGTTGCTTTAATATTTCTTTAGCTGCACCCTGCTTACCATATACTTTTTCTTGATCCTCGACTTTATTAAAAAGACAAGCTGCAACGATGTTTATCACCGATGTTTTATTAAATTTATCACTGATATTTTCACTCGCCTGTTGATAACAATAAGCAAGGGTATCTAAGCAAAGCATGAATTCAGTTTTTTCTTGTTGATCCATTGCTTCTATCGACTGACAGAATAGCGTGTTAATTTCTTTGTAATAGTCTGGATCATGAGATTCTTTGAGGCTCAAAACACTATCTTTCATTTTATCAAAAACAGCATCGGTAATAGGAGAACATGATTTCAGTAATCCTTTCACGTATGAAGAATAGTCATGGACACTATAAGCACCAATCGCTAGCTCCTTTTTATCTATATTCAATTCCAATTTTTTTATATTAGTCGAATTCCCAGACTCTCTTATTAATCCTGAAGTTTTATCATTTGCCGCCTGTTTGAGTCTAGTGAATATTGTTGCTAGATTATCCATACGACGATCGATGTGTTCTACACTTGAATCACGAAATGAGGAAGGAAATAGCCTTTTTAAAAAGAATGATGATAATGTTGATGGCTGAAAGACCCTCACTTTCTTTCCTGCCGAGGGCGTCGCTACGTTTTGCTTGCTCACCATTGATGATAATAGACGTTCTGTTTCTGATGGTGTTCTTATCCGTGCAATAAGCCTGTTACCTACAACACTTGTCTCTCTATTGTGCTCAGTAGGGCCTACAATAGAAGGGTCGACGGTACTGAGTTCTGGAACGGTGAGTCGCAGCATTTTCACTACTCCTTAATATCTTTTACAATAATTTAGCTACAGGGAGCTCATTGTAATAATGGTCTCTTTTTCGATAACTCTGGGGAGGATGTCAACAAACTAATCACGGCTTGCTTAACACAAGAAAGGCCTTATCATCCCCAGCTCATCGTCATTTTTCTGATCCCTTGCAAGGTATATTCATTTAAAAAATTATAAATTTTGCTATTGATATTCCAGCACCAGATGGCCGACACGCTGAACCAAACTTCATCAGTACGTATATTTCTTTCTTGTGTAGCCGCTTCCGTTGGAGGTAGCCTTGCGCCTCTTGTGTTATTGAGCATAATATTTATCCCAAATAGGTTGTTGATTTTTCTATAAATCTGTTTCCATACGATGAACATGACAAATAACACTGAACAGATCTTTCTTAAGCAACCGCCAACTAATTTGTAGCATTTTTGTTATAAATAAGTAAACATATTATTTAAATATTATTAATATTTTTAATATAAAATGATCTTTTTTGATACAGTACGAGGAAATATTGAAATTTAGCCGACATATTTTGAAGAACAGAGTTTTCAACTCTTATTCACGTTGTATTTAGCTACTGCCGCGTTGTGCAAAGGGGGTTCTACGCACTTATTTGAAATAACAAAAAAAAGGGGGGGGGTTGTACGATACGCCTCGCAAGACGACGCTTACCCCCATCCATGGAATAATTGGGTGTGGTTACATAGACTACGAGCCTTTTGAATGCTTGATACGGTAAATTACTAACAGGATATGCAAGGTTATGTTAGTCAACAGGTTGGGAAAGTATTGAGGTAGTTATTTTGCACGCCAATGTGTACTGCCAAATACAGTCATTATGTATTGTAGTCGCTCAAACTTAACCTGACAGACACAAGCTAAGCCATCGAATTTGTCAGAGTAGTCTGACTGTGCGATGGTTCAAATAAATTATCGAGTTGTTTTTCTTTTACTAACTCTTTTGATGCAATCCAAGTTTCCCAGGAGGTTTTGCCATAACAATACCAGCCTGAATGAGGTCGCTCTCTGTTGTAGAATGCGAGCCATTTATCGATGTCTTGCTGAATGTCTTCCAATGATGAATAAATTTTACGCCGAAACATCACGTCATAGCCTTCATTTTTCATCGTCTTATGAAACCGCTCACAGATACCATTAGTCTGCGGGCTGTATGCCTTGGTCCGCGTATGCTCGATATCTTCTAGCTCCAGGTAAAGCTGATACGCATGGGTTTCCTTTTTCCCCGAGTATTCTGACCCTCTGTCGGTCAGGATACGTAATAAGGGAACCGCTTGCTCATCATGTAATGGCAGCACCTGATCGTTTAACATATCTGCGGCAACCAAGGCATTTTTCTCTGTATAGACCTTGGCAAAAGCGACTCTGGAATAGGTATCAACAAAGCTCTGCTGATACATTTTACCCACACCTTTAATGTGCCCCACGTAGTAAGTATCCTGAGAGCCGAGATAGCCCGGATGTTGCGTTTCAATTTGTCCATGAGCTTCTCGTTTATCCTGCACTTTTTCTAATGCTTGCAGTTGGGCTTCCGTCAGTAAGTACCCCTCCTGCGCTACTTTGGCTTCCAAGGCAGAAAGGCGTTTCTTGATATTTTCCAGGTCAGATACCGTCTTGCCCATCATGATGCAAGTGCTATTTTTGTATCGAATGGGATGCCTGATTTCAGCACACCATACGCCAGTTGGAGTAATTTGCGCATTGCTGCACAGACGCCCATTTTACCCCCTTTATGGCGTGATACGAGTCGTTGCCACTGTGCTTTCACTATCGGATTACAAGAAAGGGCAGCCAGAGCGGGCATATACAACGCTTTCCTGAGCTCGGTATGACCCCGTTTTGATAGGCAGCTCCGTCCTTTAAATAAACCTGATTCACAAAGTTTTGGGTTAAGCCCGGCATAGGCCACCACTGCCTTACTGTTAGTGAATTTTGACACATTACCCACATACGCCAGCAAACTGGCACTTAGTATTTCACCGATACCAGGAATACTCTCCAGCAACGCTTTATTTTTCTTTAAGTCAGGATCGTTATCGATATGGTTTTTTATTTTTTCTTTGGTGGCCTGGATTTGTTGTTTAAGTGCAGAAATGATTTCAAGCAGTGAGGATTGAACGACATCGTCAGCCACTGATTGCCGATTTTCTTGCATTTGCCTCATTTCCTCTAAACTCTTTAGATGGCGTACTAGCGCGGTTAATTGACGTTCGCTCAAGGGAGGAGGAGTCCAGAGGACAGGTGTATGCAGTGCGCAGTAGCGCACTATCATTTTTGCATCCCCCTGATCCGTCTTGTTCCGACTCAGTTCACTCTCACCAAAGGCATGAATACGTGATGGGTTTTCTAGGCTGACGTCAATGCCATTATCAACTAAGAACATAGCCAGTGGAACACTGTAACTCCCTGTGGCTTCGAGACAAATATGACAATCCCCGTAAGGGATAAGCCATTTCAGTAGTTGGCTAAATCCAGAGGGGGTATTCGGGAATGCTTTTGTTTTATACTTTTTTCTCTCTACCCACACTGCAACATCGAATTTTAATTTGGCAACATCAATACCCACTGAGGTCTTGTCCATGGCTGATTCTCCCATGAAAAACAGATAATTAAATGATCGCCCCGACCTTCCTTATAAATACGTGCTCTTAGCACAAGATACCGTTCGGTCTTACAGGCGACGATAAATATGTCACCGGGGTTTTATCTGACTGCACAAGCTTTAAGCCTAAGGGCGCAAACAAACTCTCCGGTGACATCCCAATGATCAGTTGGGGATCATCAACCTTTGAAAGTTAATAATCAAGATATAAGGGCGCAACCAAACCGAGCGAACACCACTGCCGGAAATCATTATCCCCTGTCGGTTAAGTTCATTCGCCACACGGTGCTGACCATAAGCAGGATAGTCGTAAGCCATATTCACCACCGCTTGTTCTATATGGCTGTAGCCGTATAAATTGATTCAAAACAAAGGGTCAGAAAAGAGAGTGTCGATATCGCATTGTCGTTTCCTACGAAGGGCTTTAGCCTGAGCCCATTTGTGCTCAATTGGGTTGAGGTCAGGAGAATACGTCGGGAGATATTCCAGAATAAAACCGGATTTTTGTCTAGCAGACTGGATATCCTGGCGTTTGTGAAAGCTCACATTATCCATCACGATAACAGCCCCTTGAGGGATTTTTGGCAGTCAGTCTTGGGTTACCCACGCATAACAAATATCGCTATTGATATTATATTCAAAGGCACAAACGGTGGTTAATTTTCCGTTAAGCTGAGCGCCGATGACATTGGTACGCGCTTTAGCGTGCCAATCATGTTGACCGTAACACCGCTTACCTTTAGCTCAATAGCCGTAGAGGCGGGGCATGTCATGAGCAAAACCGCTTTCATCAACGTAAATAATAGGGGTCTCGCTGGCTTCATAGGCCTGGATCTTGATCTGAAAATCTTCTCGGGATTGGGCGTTGGCTTTTGGATGATAAAATGTTTTTTTTATAGCTAAACCCTGCCCGTTTTAACGCATGGCAGATACCTCTAGCGCTCACTCCCATACGTTGGGCTCGCTCGTATTGAGACGCGTCAGGGTAGGTTTCCACATCAAGAATCAACGCCGCTCGAGCTATTTTACTGGCGGGTTTATCACGTGTCAGACAAGGTTCTATTCGTTTAGCCCAGCGCATTAAACTTGCGGTTCCAATACAAAAACGTGTGGCCGTTTGGGCATATGTAAGCTTTTCTTGCTCTTTAATAGCCAATACATGTTGGCGAAATTTTAATGGATAAGTCATCTCGAAATTATACATCAATTTATACAGCCTACGCTATAGGAAAGAATATTGAACAGTCATACAATGAGAACAGATTTTTTTCCTAAAAAAATTGAAAAACCTACGAGAATTAGAAATAGAAATATTATGGGAAGAACAACAAATACGACGAAATCAACAAAATGCAACGGGGCAAAATATTATGTCATTTCCACAGGCTATTCCCTATAGCCTGCTAGGCGATTTAAGCAAGAAGATGCCGGGTATCAGTGATATTACTACCGCTGTGAAGGACTCTATTATTAAGGCAACTGACAAGGCTGTAGAAGAAACTATCAAGATCGGCGGTAAGATAGTAGAAAAGACGGTAGAAGAGGTGACAAAATCCGCAGGTAATATAGCAGAAACCGGTGTAAAATCCGGTATAGCAGCTACCAGTGATGTCGTGAAAACGGGGATAGATACGTTGGGTGATGTAACAAAAACCGGTATAAAAGAAACTGTCAACACCCTTGAGAAAACAACAACAGATCTTGGTAGCGAAGCAATAAAAGCGATGGAAAATCTTACCCTAGGTAAGATCGCCAAGGACATGGCTACCGGGGTATCCATTGCTATAAGGGGAGACAAAAGCGGGGAGATTTCTCAAGGCAATGCCTGCTGTAAGTGTTGTTGTTAATAGGTAACAATTGTGTTTTGAGCGCCTGCCAAACTTACGCCGACACGACGTCGAGGGGTATGGCGCTATTCGGCTTAGCCAACGTAGCAAGGCAGAGCCGATCGACCAAGCCACTGTGTCTGAGAGTTGGCGTGTTAATAGCGCGGCTTAATACACTGTCAGAGGTATACAACGTTAACTGTTGACGAGCACGAGTGATACCGGTATAAAGCAATTCACGGGTTATTATGGGTGAAAAATAATCAGGCAATACCAATGCGGTATGTTCAAATTCTGAACCTTGAGATTTATGTATGGTCATTGCATATGCGGTGCCGTGGCTCGGTAAACGATTCGGCTGTACCGATTTAATAGTGCCATTCGGTAATTGGAAGTGAACCCGTAAATGACCATGAGCATCATATAAGGCGATACCAACGTCACCGTTAGACAATCCCAATGCGCTGTCATTACGTTCGATCATCACTGGACGCCCTGCATACCAGCGACCAGATAACCCCTGTGTGCGTTGTATCAAACCGTTACGCTGCAGCACCTGTTCAATCAGTGGATTTAAGCCCTTCACACCAAATGACCCAGCACGCAATGCACAAAGTAATTGGTAATGATTAAAAGCAGTTAATATTTCAGCCGCATCGGCACCCTGTGCAACCAGTTTAAGATAGGGTTGATAACCGGCAACACTCACCTGTAATAATTGCTGATAATCTATCATATTAGCCAATACAAAGCGTTCAACGTCAGTATAGTTCCCGTTAAGTACCGACAAAGCTTCAAGATATGCGCCGGCATTGACTGCTTGAGCAAGTTGTCCAATACCCGATTTTTTATCAAAACGGTAACTTTTACGTAACAAACACAGGCCATCACTTACCTCGGTTAATCCTGTCGTCAGTGTTTTGCGTTTGCTCATGTCATGAGGATTATTCAACTGCTCTAATGGATAACCCGTTACTCTGGCTAACTGTTCAGCCCGAAAAACACTATAACCTGATTCGACAAAACGGCAAATATCGCCAAAGACCGCTCCCGCTTCTACTGAGGCAAGTTGATCTCTGTCACCAAGAAAAATCACGCGTGCATGAGTAGGCAATGCAGCAATCAATTTCGCCATCATAGGTAAATCAACCATCGAAGCCTCATCTACCACGAGAACATCAAGATTTAATGGATTACCACTGTGGTAACGTAGCCGCTGGCGATTGGGCTGAACCCCCAATAAACTATGTAATGTAAAGGCCTGATTGGGGAATAATTTATGCTCGCTTTCGTTAAGTGCCAATTGCTGCCACGCTTTGCCAAGAGATTCGGTTAAACGTACGGCAGCTTTACCGGTTGGCGCCACCAATTGAATACGTACCCGCTGCTCCCCGTTTAAACGCACTAAAGCAGTCAGTAATTTTGCTACAGTGGTGGTTTTACCCGTTCCTGGCCCACCAGAAATAATCGATATCCTCCGCGTCAACGTCGCGGCCGCCGCTACTTTTTGCCAATCGACTTCATCACCGTTAGTGCCAAAAAGTTGCTCTAAAATATTTTGTAGCAGGATTTCATCAACCCTCTCATTGTTGGCATTACCATTCACAATAAAACGTGCAACATCGCCTTCATTTTGCCACATTCTTTGCAAATAAAGACGGTCATGTTGCAAAACCAGGGGTGTCGGTTGTGAGCCATCGCTGACAGAAAACGAATCTTGTAATGTTTCTCGCCACTGTTGAGTGCTCGGCTCCCCAGCGGCTTTCCACAATGCTTGAGCGAGATCCGATTGACGACCATCAAATAAATGTTGAGGCTGTAAACCTGTTATTGGTAAACAGATATGCCCCGCCCCCGTTTCGGCGCTCAAATAAGCGGCCGTTAGTTGCAGTAAAGCTCGTGCAGCACCAACCCTGTGGTGCTGCTCCTGTGTTACATCTTGCGCTTTAATTTCCATCAACCGCTGACTGTTACGAAACAAGTCGAACAAAGGACAATCATCAGGAGCAATCATACGGGCAAATTGTAGATCCAGTGGGCGTAACAATCGCTCACGGACAGCCCGCTCCAATAATTCCATCATGATGCGATTTTCTCTCTGCTAAACAGACGATCTAAGCCTTCAACTAATTTCAGCTGTGGACGACAGGTAAAAATACCGTTACCTGGATGGTGGTGATCAATACCACGCAAAAAAAGATAGATAACTCCACCAACGTGACGTTGATAATCATAATTTGTTAGACGATGGCGCAAATAACGGTGCAATGCCAAGGTATAGAGCTGATATTGTAAATCATAACGATGTTCAACCATCGCTTGCGCCATCGCACCATGGCTATAAGCCTGACTGTCTTCTCCTAACCAGTTCGATTTATAATCCAGCAGATAAAATTTATCTTGCCAGCAAAATACCAGGTCAATAAAACCTTTCAGCATTCCCTGTACTTGTTGGAAATCCAGGGCAGGACACACGGCTGACAGAGGATCATAGTGTTTTATTAAACTATCCAACTCTCCAGCTTGTAGTATTCTTTTTATCGGCAAATAAAACTGTAACTCTGCCTGTTTATTCATCGGCGCTAACCCCGCCAGTGTTACCCCAGTTTCGTTCAGTGATATATGTACAATATCGCTCAACCACTGATGTAATACCGGCAACCAGACGCTATCAAATCCCTGTTGTAGGGATCGCTCAGCTAACCATTCCATTTCGATTGACTGACTAAAATCAAGCTCCTCCAGTAAAGAATGCAAAAATGTTCCCGGTATTGCACCACGTGGAAAATGGTGAGGAGTTAGGCCTATTGTTGCTGATAAGATTTGTTCACCATTGGTATTACTGTCAAACTTTGGCATTTCCACCCGTGAAGTTGGTGTGAGTTTTGACGCACCCTGTTGTTGCAACCCTGAATAGCTCGTCACTCGCCAATAATCTTGTAACTGACGTGTAAAGTGTTTTGCCGCTAAGGGAGGCATTGTGGTTTTTTGCGGTTGCCATATGTGTTTATCCAACGCACCAACCTGCGATACGATGATATCTTCTCCTTGCAATGCGGCAAGTTTTTCTGCCAGATAACGAGCATCACCGGCTTCCCCACCCTGAACCAAATAGCCTAACGCCGTTTGATGTAGATCGCTATCTCCCTGTTTTTTTCGATTACCTTTTATTAACGGTGCGATCCCGACACTACAATGATAAATTGAACGGGTTAACGCAACATAAAGCAAACGCAAATCTTCCGCCAATCGTTCTTGTTGCGCTAGCTGTTGGCTCTCATCACTGGCGTGTAGATCGAGAATGGCAGTAAAATTTTGCCGATCATGATAGAGATTTGTCGATTGCTGGCGAAAATTACCAATAAAAGGCAACCACACCAAAGAATACTCTAATCCTTTCGATTTATGGACGGTGACGACTTTAACCCGAGGGCGATCACTTTCCAGCCGTAATTGCTGATTTTCAGATTGGCGTTCAGGTTGTGCGATTTGTTGTGCCAGCCAGCGTACCAAAGCATAGTCACTGTCAAGCTGTACTGCTGCTGCCTGTAACAACTCACCTAGATGAAGCAAATCGGTCAAACGACGCTCCCCCCCCGTGCTCACCAATAAATTTTCTGCCAAACGACGTTTGGCGATAATTTCACGCAACATAGGCAAAATACCGCGCCGCCGCCAGTGTTGGCGATAGCCATCGAATTCATCAACCAATGCATCCCAAGCACGTTCATCGTGGTTTAAGTTATCCAATTGTTGCGCATCCAGCCCCAATAGGCTGGTTGCCATCGCACAGCGTAAGGTGCGTTCCTGTTCAGGTGTCAATACCGCCTGTAACAACCAAAAAAGATCTTTGGCTTCCGGTGTGTCAAATACACTGTCCTGGTTAGATAAATAAACCGAGGGGATTGCTAATGCTGTTAACGCGTTTCTAATTAAAGCCGCCTCGGAACGGCTACGTACCAAAATAGTGATATCTGATGCTTGCAATGGACGCATTCCTTGTCTGGTGACCAAATTGGCTCGCCCAAATTGACCGGCGATTAACCAATCACGTATTTGCGTTGCACACCTCTGAGCCATCAGCTGTTGATACTGATATAAGCTTACACCTTCTCCTGGTTGTAACCAGAACTGCAATGCGGGTTGTGCTTCACCATCAATCTGGAAAGCTAATTCGCTGTTTTTCTCCGCCGCAGTTACATTGATAAACGGAATTTGTTCAAATAAAAAGGGCGTTTTGATCTGATTAAATAATCGATTAACGGATTGCACCATGCGATGTGAAGAACGCCAATTGGTCGATAAAGTATAATGCGCGTCTATCGCAGAACGAGCGCGGATATAGGTAAAAATATCCGCACCACGAAAAGCGTAAATGGCTTGCTTGGGATCACCAATCAGCAGTAATCCACAATCTGCCTGAGCCGCATAAATGCGCCGAAAAATCCGATATTGTTGCGGATCAGTATCTTGAAATTCATCGATCATCGCGAGCGGATAACGATGACGAATCGTTTCAGCCAGTAACTCCCCTCCTGTTTGCTGTAACGCGATATCCAAGCGGCTTAATAAGTCATCAAAACCCAGTTCGGCACGCTGTTGTTTTTCCTGCTGTACAGAAGCGCGAATTTCACTGATGGCTTTTGCCATAATGAGGTCCCGCAACGTCAGTGGTTGTTCAAATAAGCGGTCAATGGCCAAAAATAACGTATCCTGTGGTACAGTACCTTTTTGGCATTTTTCACATAAAACCGATTGACGAAATTTAGTCAGCTCTTTCGGTAAGCTGTAGTCGTCAGTTTTCTGCTCTGCCCATTGCGTCACTATGGCTAGCCAGTTAGGCAGATGCTTACTGTTATAACTCCGCTTATCGACAGCAGAATCGCGGATTAATGCTTCCAGTTTATCGGCTTTTTGTCGCCAATGGGTTTTCAACTCATCGATTTGCATCACTATTTGCTGATGACGACAGCCAATGGTTTCATCATGGGGCACCCTAAGAAACTGCGGTACTTCACCTTGTAAATAAGCAGACAGATCGTTAAGCAATTTTTCGGGGTTGCTCCATTCCTTACTGACTGCTCGTGCTTCAGGCAAGGATAATGGATAACAATGACGTCGCCAAAAATCAGTACAAGCTTGCCGACGTAGTGGTAATTCATCATGAATTAAGGTTTGCTCAAATAGCATGCCAGATTCAAATGCATTAGTCGCTAACATGCGCTGACAAAAACCATGAATGGTATAGATAGCCGCTTCGTCCATCTGGCGCTCTGCGGCCAACAATTGTGCTGCTGCGTCAGCCAGATCGGTGATTTCGCTTAACAACGCCTGCTCCATAGGTTCATCACTAAACCCACGTACACAGGCTATCCACAAGCGATGAATATTACCGCGGATCCTGCTTCTCAATTCTTCGGTCGCGGCTTCGGTAAAGGTAACAACAAGGATTTCTTCTACGGTTAAACAACGAGAATAAGCGGCATCCTTACCCAACCCAAGTAATAAACGTAAATACAATATCCCAATGGTGAAAGTTTTACCTGTCCCTGCAGAAGCTTCGATCAAGCGTTCACCAAAAAGTGGGAGCGTTAGCGGTTCAAGTCGCTGGGGTGTCGTGGCTAAAAGCATTATTTTCAATTTTGAGGTAAAAAGTAAGGCGTGGCACTGGCATCATTCTTCTCCATAACCACATAAAATTAACGCTATTTCTCGTTTTGAGTGCTATTTACAGCTCCTTTAGGTCAAAAGGGCGTCCGTCGTTACGACAAGGAGGGGAGGCCGCAACAGTATATTGCAAATCTTTCCATTCTTTCTGGGTATGAGTGTGTAAAACTAACGCACGCAGCCCCTCTTCAAACTCTTGTGCCAACAAACTATAAATTTCACGATGGCGGGTGGTAAAAACCTGATCGGAAAATTTGTCACTGATAATCACGACTTTGAAGTGAGTCTCGGAGCCTGCCGGCACATCATGACGGAAGCTTTCGTCGATAACTTTTAGATGAGTAGGTTTAAACTTCTCTTTTAGCTTTTTTTCAATACGTTCAGCGACAAAGGGCATCATTAATCTCCTTGATGTACTTAGGAAAATATACTACGTGGTGTAATCTTATCCAAGGTTATTCACCCAATATGAGGACCTGTCCAAAATCTCTTGTGCTCACCGTGTTTTGGTCAAGTCATTTGTCAAAAACGCGCTCAAAACGCTCATTGGATCCTTTGCTGTTGTATACAAAGGAGCAAGCTGCGTTTTTTCGCCCATTTTTTCCTCTTCTGGGCACAGCGAAAAAGATTTGGAACAGGCTCTAAGGAATTCTAGCTCAATAAACAGCAAAACGGCCTGTTTTCAGTAGAGTTGAAACCCGTTAATATGATTTAGATCCTAGGTTGTGAGGTGTTCATAATCCCATTCTGGTATATTATTCTGGCATACCTATCCCGTCGTTCAAGGTGGCGAGGACGCTAAAAATTTTATAACCAGTGAGAAAATAAACATGCTAAAGAAACTGACTTCCCCTTTGTTAGCCGTTTGCATACTGACGGGTTGTGCTAGCGGTGATAGTACCTTAAACATTGCACCAAAAGTGGTATTACCACAGAAAGATCCTGCGTTAATGGCGATCACGATTAGCATCAATGGTGCCGATCAGCGCCAGGATGTGGCCTTGGCAAAAGTAAACCGTGATGGAAAATTGGTGGCACTGACTGCTTCGCGTGATGTACGTTTTCTATTGCAAGAGGCATTAGAAAGACAAATGATTAGCCGTGGTTATATGGTTTCCGGTGATGGTTTGGTGGGTTTGCAAATTATTGTCAATTATCTACACGCCGAGGTACAAGAAGGTAATCTGCGTCACAATATCACCACCAAAGCAGACGTTTCGATCATTGCTCAGGGACGAAATGGAAGTCAGCAAACTAAAAATTACCGATCTACCTACAATGTGCAAGGTCCTTTTAGCGCCACTAACGAAAAAATCAGTGATGCCGTTAACGCCGTGTTAAGCGATGTAATCGCCGATATGTCACAAGACACCAGCATCAGCAGCTTTATCAAACAAAATGCCCGTTCACAACTATAACCCCCCTATGGATCCTTTTAATGGCAATTTTAATTAAAACACCTGAAGAGATTGAGAAAATGCGTGTTGCTGGTCGTCTAGCTGCCGAAGTCCTGGAAGTAATAGAACCCCATGTTAAACCGGGTATCAGTACCGGTGAGTTGGATCGTCTTTGCGATCATCACATTACCTATCATCAACAGGCCATACCTGCCTGTTTGGGCTATCATGGTTTCCCTAAATCCGTTTGTATTTCGGTCAATGAAGTGGTTTGCCACGGCATTCCAAGCGACCATAAGATACTGAAAAATGGTGATATTGTTAATATTGATGTCACTGTTATCAAAGATGGCTTCCACGGTGATACTTCCAAGATGTTTTTTGTCGGTAAGCCTAGCATTCTTGGGCAACGCCTGTGTCGCATCACTCAAGAAAGTCTGTATTTGGCGATCAGGCTGGTTAAGCCTGGGATCCGTCTAGGTACTTTGGGTAGAGCAATACAAAAATTTGTAGAAGCAGAGAAATTTTCTGTGGTACGCGAATATTGTGGGCACGGTATTGGCAGAGGTTTCCACGAGCCTCCACAAGTTTTGCATTACGATACTGGCGATAATGGCGTTGTGCTGGAGCCCGGTATGGCTTTTACTATTGAGCCGATGGTGAATGCAGGTGATTGCCGTATCCGTAACATGAGTGATGGCTGGACAGTAAAAACGAAAGATCGCAGTTTGTCCGCACAATATGAGCATACTTTGGTCGTTACAGATAACGGCTGTGAAATAATGACATGGCGTAAAGACGACAGTATCTCAAGTACTATCGAGCATTCCTAATCAGCAGAGCCTTACTATCAACTAAAACATGTCTATCCATCATACTCCGATACAAGCATCACTGCCCGCATCACCCGAGACTTATCTGGATCATGAACTGACTTGCACGGTACTGAAAAAGCGGTTGCATGATTTCCAACTTTGGCTAACGGAGGCCTTCAATACAGGTCTCAGTGCAGAAACATTGATAGCAACACGCAGTCATTATATTGATTGCTTATTGCAACGTTTGTGGATTTTCTATGGTTTTACTACAGTGACTGAAGCCACATTGGTGGCTGTTGGTGGTTATGGTCGTGCTGAACTGCATCCGCAATCAGATATCGATTTGCTACTACTGAGTACAAATCCACTCAGTGCAGAACAGACACAGCATGTGGAGCAATTCATTACCCTACTATGGGATTTGAAACTAGAGGTAGGTCACAGCGTATGCACCTTGGAAGAATGCTTGCTGGAAGGACTGGCTGATTTAACTGTCGCTACCAATTTGATTGAATCACGCTTAATATGCGGCGATATGGCTTTATTGTTACAAATGCAGCAACATATTTTCAGCGATAATTTTTGGCCTTCTCGCCAATTCTTTCATGCAAAAATCGCCGAGCAGCAACAACGCCATCAACGTTATCACGGTACTAGCTATAATTTGGAACCTGATATCAAAAGTAGCCCGGGGGGTTGCGTGATATTCATACCCTGATGTGGGTAGCACGTCGTCATTTTGCGGCAACATCGCTCGATGAAATGGTCGATTTTAATTTTCTGACTCGGGCAGAACGTGATGAACTTCATGAATGCCGTAGCTTTCTTTGGCGTGTTCGCTTTGCGCTTCATCTGGGACTAACCCGCCATGACAACCGCTTGCTATTTGACCGCCAGCTTAGTGTTGCGCAATCATTGCACTACCAAGGAGAGGGAAATCAAGCAGTCGAACGTATGATGAAAGATTTTTACCGGATGACACGACGTGTTAGCGAGCTGAATCAAATGCTGTTGCAATTGTTTGATGAAGCTATCCTTTCACCTGAAAGCGATAAAAAACCACACCCGTTAGACGACGATTTTCAATTACGCGGTAATTTAATCGATCTGCGTGAAAAAACATTATTTATCTGCCAACCTGAAGCGATGATACAGATGTTCTACCTCATGGTGCATCATCCAAAGATAAAGGGCATTTACTCCACCACAGTACGTCAATTACGTCATGCGCGTCGCAACTTAAAACAACCACTGTATATGCTGCCTGAAGCACGAAAGCAGTTTATGGCTATTTTACGTCATCCAGGAGCGGTCAATCACGCATTGTTACCCATGCATCGCTACAGTGTACTCGGGGCTTATATGCCACAATGGAGTAACATCGTTGGGCAAATGCAATTCGATCTATTCCATGCTTATACTGTTGATGAACACATCATTCGGGTATTACAAAAACTGGAGAGTTTTACTGCTGAAAGAACTCGAGCGCACCACCCTCTGTGTGTTGAACTCTATCCAAATTTGCCGCAGCCTGAACTATTATTGCTGGCGGCACTCTTTCACGACATCGCCAAAGGGCGTGGTGGTAATCATTCTCTATTGGGCGCACAGGAAGCACAGGAGTTCGCCGAATTTCATGGTCTAAATGCGCGGGAGACCCAGCTTGTTGTTTGGTTGGTACGCCATCATTTGTTGATGTCAATCACTGCCCAACGTCGTGATATTCAAGATCCAGAAGTGATCCAGCAATTCGCCACTGCCGTACAAAATAAAACCCGACTACGTTATCTGATTAATCTGACTGTGGCCGATATTTACGCCACTAATGAAGTCTTGTGGAACAGTTGGAAGCAAAGCTTACTGTCTGAGCTGTATTTTGCTACTGAAAAACAGTTGGACAGTGGCCTACAAAATAGTCGAGATTTTCGGCAAGCAAATTTGCGTGAAAAAGTACGCGAGCATCGCTTTCAAGCGCTGGCACTATTGCGTATGAATAATATTGATGAGATAGCACTACAACAAATCTGGAGCCGTTGTCATGCTGATTATTTTCTGCGTCATTTACCTAAACAGTTAGCCTGGCATGCGCAATATCTGCTACAGCAGGGGACCAACAAGCCACTGGTGCTGATAAATGATGATACGAATCGTGGAGGGACAGAGATTTTTATCTATGGTCCAGATCGTCCCTGTCTGTTTGCCACCGTGGTAAGCGAACTCGATCGCCGTAACCTCAGTGTGCATGATGCGCAAATTTTTACCAATCGTGATGGAATGGCGATGGATAGCTTTATTGTTCTGCAACCTGACGGCAACCCATTAGCATCAGATCGACACCGGCTGATCCGTCAAAATCTCGAACAAGCCATTATTCAGGTCGATTATCGACCACCTCGGATAAAGTATCCATCGGCGAAATTACAGTATTTTAGTGTCACAACCGAAGTCAACTTCTTGCCAACACACAATGAGCGCCGCAGTTACCTGGAACTGATTGCACTAGATCAACCAGGATTACTCGCTAAAGTGGGGAATGTTTTTGCCGAGCTGAAATTATCATTGCATAGCGCACGTATCACCACCGTCGGCGAACGGATAGAAGATTTATTTGTGCTAGCAGATAAGGATCACCGTGCTTTAAATTGTGAAACGCGCCAGCAATTGACACAACGGCTGATAGATACTTTTTCTACGCAGCAGAAATTGTGATACAAATGTTTTTGGACCACGGCGCCAGGATGAAAATCATGTATAAAAAGATCGGAATAATCATAATGATTATGGTTATACTTGGAATGATATATTTATCGGGACCCAAACCCGCGGTGCCAATCTATGATCCCACGTTGCCGGTGGTACCCAAAGATCCCGTCCAGCTTGTGCAATACATCCAAGAGAAAGAAAAATCATTCCGCATTAAACCGAATAATGAAGCACGTATCCTATGGTTTAACCCAGCTCAACCGAGTAAAACTGCCTGTAGCATGGTGTACCTGCACGGTTTTTCAGCGAGTCAACAAGACGGTGACCCCATTCATTTTAATACTGCGCGTCGTTATGGTTGTAATCTCTATTTATCGCGACTTGATGAACATGGTTTAGTGACCACAGATCCTTTATTAAAAATGACAGTGGCAGGTTTATGGAAAGATGCGAAGGAAGCCTTAAGTATTGGAAACGCATTGGGAAATAAAGTCATCCTGATCAGTACCTCTACCGGTAGTACGCTAGCGCTCAAATTGGCCGCTGAATTTCCCAACGATGTCGCTGCACTGATCAATCTATCACCCAATGTGGCGATCAACGATCCTTTCGTTTTTATGATCAATAATCCTTGGGGCTTACAATTCGCTCGACTGATAAAAAACGGTCGATTTCAAGCGGGGACAATAAAAAATCGAGAAGAAAAAAAATATTGGTATCAGGCGTATCGATTAGAAGCCGTGGTGCAGTTGCAGAATTTGCTGGAAAGTACTATGCACAAGCTGACTTTTGACCAGATCCGACAGCCTGTTTTAAACCTGTATTATTACAAAGATGAGCAACAGCAAGATTCGGTGGTAAAAGTACCCGCTATACTAAAAATGCATCAAGAACTCGCGACAGAGCAACACAATAAGCGCACCATAGCTATCCCCAATGCCAATACACATACACTAGGCTCTGGAATGCATACGGGCGACTTACCAACCGTGGAAAATGCTATTAATAAATTTGTGGAGGAAGTGTTGAAGTTATCACCTGCATTAAATAAATGATAAACATACGGTGTAAGAGCTTGTTCGAAATCTTCTTGAGCGACACTCAGACGAGGAAAAAACGCGAGAAAAAGCGCAATCTACTCTTTGTATACAACAAAAGGGAGTCAATGAGCATATTGAGAGCGTTTTTGACAAATGACTTGACCAAAACACGGCGAGCACAAGAGATTCCGAACAGGTTCTAACACATAGCTCACCATTATTTTTTATTACCTGAAGGAAAAAAAACAACATGCAGCAACTGCAAACCGTTATTGAACGAGCTTTCGAACGCCGCAGTGAGATAACAGCCACAAATGTAGATCCGCTAACCTGTGATGCCATTAATCGTACAATTAACCAATTAGATAACGGAAAACTACGAGTAGCAGAAAAAATTGATGGCCGATGGATCACCCATCAATGGCTAAAAAAAGCGGTGTTACTTTTTTTTCGTATCAATAATAATCAGCTAATTGTAGGTGCTGAAACACACTATTACGACAAAGTACCCATGAAATTTGCTGATTATGATCAGGCACGCTTTCAGTGTACGAATGCGCGCATCGTTCCACCCGCAGCTGTACGTAAAGGGGCTTTTATTGCACGAGATACCGTTTTGATGCCGTCTTATGTTAATATTGGCGCGTTTATTGACCAAGGTACGATGGTCGATACTTGGGCAACTGTCGGATCCTGTGCACAAATAGGTAAAAATGTTCACCTCTCTGGAGGAGTCGGTATCGGCGGGGTGCTGGAACCGCTACAAGCTAATCCGACTATTATTGAAGATAATTGCTTTATCGGCGCTCGTTCAGAAGTGGTTGAAGGCGTTATTGTGGAAGAAAACTCGGTGATTTCTATGGGCGTATATCTTGGCCAAAGTACTGCTATCTATGATCGCCAAACGGGTGAGACTCATTATGGTCGCATCCCCGCAGGTTCGGTTGTAGTATCAGGTAATCTGCCATCCAAAGACGGTAAATACAGTTTGTACTGTGCGGTAATTGTAAAAAAAGTGGACGCGAAAACGCGTGCTAAAGTCAGTATTAACGAACTATTACGTGGTTGATACGAAGAATTAAACTTATCATCAACACAAAAAAAAAGGGGCACCGTTTAATTAGTACCCCTTAATTCGTTTTATAGCAATCCTGCTAAAAAGCTGCTCCCTGCTCATCCTTGAAAACTTGTCCCTGTGGTCATCCTAACCAGACATCCTTGTCGTTGTTTCATACCCCCTTGGTATTAATCCTTAGTTTTTTCTGCGAATAATCCAAGACAACTAACACCATCCTGATTAATCTACATATTTCCTACGCAGGGATTAAAGTCGGGCAGTAACCCACCTCGACAGTGATCAGCGATGACGACATTTACGTCGTACAAACTACGATCCCATCCACCTGATAGCAAGAGAATGCATTAATTCACCAACAGAGACAATATGCTGTAAAGCTTCTTATATATAAATTTTCCGTAAAAAAAAAAAAGTAATCTGTAATACAATGATTTTATTAAAAATAAGTATTAAATACTGAAATCATATTTTATAAAAATAAGTGATATCTCACAGTTAGTGTGAGAAATATCCTACACCCGCGTCCACCGTAGAAAACGAATTACGTTCAAATAATCACCGAAAGCAGTAGTCAGCAATACACTCTTGTTGTAACAAGCTGTTGTAACGCACTACCGCAATGAGCTAATCAATTTATTTTTTTCTACACACCAGTCTAGTCGGTGTTAGACTGACACGCTTAAATATTTCAATTAAATTGCACTTAGTGATAAACAGGCTCTTACGGAGAGAAAACGGCATGTCTTCCTATCACACTTCTCAAGTATTCTCGAAACTGACACTCGGTAAAGTAACAAAGTTCAAAGACCAATATGATGAGACTTTATTACAAACGCTTCCCCGTAGTACAAATCGTGAACAGATTGGCCTATGTCCCGATAACTTGCCATTTCACGGCGCTGATATTTGGACCCTTTACGAATTATCCTGGCTAAATAACAAGGGGGTACCTCAAGTCGCAGTGGGTGAAATTAGCATTAAAGCCGATAGTCCTTATTTGATTGAATCGAAAAGTTTTAAACTTTATCTCAATAGTTTTAACCAAACTCGTTTTTTAAACTGGGAAACGGTAGCTGACAGACTGAAAAACGATTTATCCACTCGTGCCGAAAGTGACGTTAGCGTAACCCTACGGCACCTTGATGAAATAGTGAATCAGTCAATAACAAATTTATCTGGTGAATGTATAGATCAAGAAGATATCAGTATTGATGATTATGCATTTAGCACTAAATACCTACAAACCGCTTGTGGTGAGTCAATCGTCGAAGAAACGCTGGTTAGCCATTTACTTAAATCGAATTGTTTAATTACTAATCAGCCAGATTGGGGGTCGGTACAAATTTATTACCGTGGAAAAAAAATTAACCGCGCAGCGTTGTTGCATTATCTTGTGTCTTTCCGCCACCATAATGAGTTTCATGAACATTGTGTAGAACGGATTTTCAATGATTTAATAAATTTTTGTCGACCGGAACAACTTTCCGTTTACGCCCGTTATACTCGACGCGGTGGGTTAGATATCAATCCTTGGCGCTCTAATACCGACTTCACGCCAGCAACTGGACGCCTGGCTCGGCAATGATTGACGTTGTAGCGCAACTAAGGCCGAAAGCCATTCGAAGTCTTGTTGCGCTTACTAATACTTGATCAAAAATGGTATCAAAATGCTTATTTACTGCCGTTCATCACGGCGACCCGCTACTGCCGACCAGACACGTCGGACATGTACCGTCACTTCTTCTCGATCATGATAAAGCTGTTTTGCCTGAATTTGAGCATTAATGCCCTCGACGGTAAGTTTCTGCTTTAAGGTTGCCAAGTTTTGTAATACTTCCTGGTAACGTTTTTTCATCGGTAATTTAAGGTTGAAAATAGCCTCACGGCACCACCCCTTGATTAACCATTTGCTAATCAAAGCAGTCACACGTACCGGTTGTTCCACCATATCGCAGACTAACCAGTAGATATTGTTGCGTGTTGGCTCATATCTAAAACCATCAGCACGATGGTGAGTCACTTGACCACCATCCATCAAACTTGCAGCCATGGTTCCATTATCCACTGCCTGTACCATCATACCGCGTTGCACTAATTGATGCGTCCAACCGCCAGGGCAAGCGCCAAGATCCACAGCATACATGCCATTGGCTATCCGTTCTCCCCATTCATCAAAAGGGATAAAAAGATGAAACGCTTCTTCCAGTTTTAATGTTGAACGACTGGGTGCATCAGCAGGAAATTTGAGGCGTGGTATACCCATGTAGAAGGGCGAATTATTATTACTGTAAGAGTAGCCGACGTAACAACAACCTGAAGCGATAAAAAATACATGTATCACTGGACGGTAGCGCGTCTCATTCATCAATAACAGTTTTTGTTCACGTAAGCGGTTACGTAAGGGGACAGTTAACTTACGACAAAATTTCAGTAACGCTTTGCTTTCATTGGTGTCAGCGACTTCAACTCTTAACTCGCCTGCGTTTTCAATTACATCGGTTAACATGCCAACAATCGGTGATATCCGATCATTGGGTGGCAAATTACGCAGTAGCTCCCCAACGACTATCATTTGGCGAGCAAAAACAAGATCTTGAAAAGGCAATTGTTTAAGTAAATTATCAGCATCTTCATGTTGCTGACATTCGAACAATACATAGCCACAATTTTCTTTTACCCGAGCAAAACCAAATACACCCTGTTCGGTGGCCTTCGCTGTGATTTCTGCCGCACACTCCTTTTCAAAACCTGCACGGCAATACAACGCTATTTTATTCATGGTGGTTAGCCTTTTTATAACCTATCCAAAGTAGGAATGAGTAATATACCCTTCGCCTTTCAAGTTACGGCAGCGTTGGCTGCTCGCACTCATCCCAGTCATGTACTATTTGTACACTCCTGGGATTCGATTGATTGCCGCCTGGCCGTAACTCGAAATTCATTGGGTATATTCAGAGTAGATCGCGTACAATAAGTTAACGAATAAAAGGATTATTTTTTCTCTCATTACCAAAAGTAGAAATCGCCCCATGACCAGGGATAAAAGTGATGTTGTCGCCAAGCGGTAACAATTTGTTGCGGATGGAGTCAATAAGCTGTTGGTGATCACCACGAGGAAAGTCACTGCGCCCAACACTACCATTAAAGATAACATCCCCCACCAAAGCGAAGCTGGCTTCATGGTTGATAAAAACGATATGACCTGGCGTATGACCGGGACAATGTAAAACAGTGAAACACATATTACCGATACTGATCTGATCATCTTCCTGTAACCAGCGGTCCGGTGTAAACGGCTGACATTCTTCAAAGCCAAACATCCGGCTGTGGGCGGGTAATTCCGATAATAAAAAATTATCTTCTATCGACGGGCCATTAATGGGTACCTGCAGACGTTGTGCCAATTCGGCAGCAGCACCGACGTGATCTAAATGACCATGGGTCAATAAGATTTGACTGACGATCAATTTTTGCTGTTTTATTTCGTCAATCAACTTATCCGCTTCTCCACCCGGATCGACCAACGCCGCTTCACAAGTATTCTCGCACCAAACCAATGAACAATTTTGTTTAAATGCCGTTACCGGAATAATTTTATACTTCATCTCAGGCTGAACCTCGTGCTATGTACAAAAAGAAATAGCAATAATACCCTAATTTCTTCTATACAATTACCAGGCTCTTACTTGCCCAGTGTCTATATGCACAAAATTACTGCGGGGATAATAACCGACACCACCGGCACGTATGTTTAGCGCTGCTTTACGGATAGTATTCAGTGCAACACCTTCAATATGAAAGTCCATCGCTTTCCCTAACGTATGAAGACTGTGTTTAGCGACACCACTGCTACGCTGACGCAAAGCATTATTAGTCTTGGGTGAGCGATAACCGGATACAAGTTGCACAGGCTTATTGGTATCGAGTAAAAGTTGTAGGCGATAAAGCTGATCAAATAAATTAGGATCGATATGTTTTACCTCATTGGCACGAAAATCACGAAAAAAATAGTTCAAACAAGTGAGCTCTTTTTTATTATAACTATGACCATTAAAATACTCGGATTTAATTGATTCACCAGTATGAAGATTATTCAATTTTAATAAGCGCGGTCGTGAAGTAGAAAGAGTAGCCAGCGTTTTATGTGGCAACAGTGAAATACCCAGCGCAGCACCACCCAAAGTTAGCCATTTACGGCGATGATTATCTATTTTTTCCATCTTTTCTATTGTACCTAATAATATTAAAACGATTTGCTTGATTATCTGCTTATACTGTGTATTGATAATGTATGCTCAATAATCAAGCGTTATGTACCTTAACCTTTCACAGAAAAGCAGTCAAGGTACATTAATCATAATACTTTAGGCTATTTACAATAAATAATACAGAAGCCCCCTAATATAGCATTAAATATCTACTAGATTACTGATTGATTTTTCATATTTTTATTGAATAAAATCTTTTTCCTATCATGAAATTTGTCTGTTCAATCACAACGTATTATCCTAATTGTAAATATCTGTATTTAGCTAAAAAAACAGACCTACAACTCTTCATTCAACAATCTGAACGTACTCTGAAGGCTCAAACTATTCGGCAAGAATTTTTGACCGGCGGGCGAAAAATTTGCCGGAGGCGATAGTGGAGAACCACAGTGATATACCCATTATTACGGATAAAATCTTGAGGGTAAGGTAATAAGGAGAAGCCAAACAAATATCTTTTTGTTTGGCTTACATATTATGGTTATTAACAAAATAATACGTTTTTGCTACCACTGCAGGATTTTCGACGCCACAGGAGGAACAGAATTACCCGTTACAGAAATACCAATTTGAGCGAGAATAGCAGATGGAGCACTGAATAAACTGAATTTCGATCCTGATATCAATATGGTTAATTTATCTACTGACGTCAGGTCATTTGTATAATCAGAAACCAGATCTGGCTTGCTTGCTGAAAGAAGCAATTTGTTTTTCGTATTGATAGTTTCAGCCTTGAACCTGACAGGAAAAATTTCCTCACGTCGACCTTGCTTTCTCATCTCTGCAGCCCTAAGTACAGGTGTTGCCATTGGCGTAGACATATTACATCCTTATATATTAAATTGAATTAAATGTGCTTTCGTTATACTTATGGTACTCCCTGAGGAGGGGTACAGATACTAGTGTAAAATTTTGAAAAATACAAATAAACAAAATATGAAATTAATGATGCTTCATAAATATCTTAGTCTATAATGGTTGGATACATAATAAATTATATTTATTTTTAATATATTTATTGCATTAAAACTTCTGCTTGTGATGAAATCTGTGTGCCAGAGCGTGCCATGGTATCGTAACTATAAATATCTTTCCGAAACTGCGGCTGACCATCTTTAGCAATCCATGCCGTCAAATAATAAAGTAACACTGGAATATGTTGACGGATATTAACGTAAGTAGTATTTCCTTGTTGTAGGACACTAGATAAACGGGCGTCATCCCAACCGGCATCCTTTAATAAAATCTTGGCCAATACCGAAGCTTTATTAACCCGTACACAACCTGAACTTAATGCGAGCATATCTTTCTGGAATAAATTATGATTGGGAGTGTCATGCAAATAAATGGCATCTGAACTTGGCATATTAAATTTGTATCTTCCCAACGAGTTATTCGCCCCTGGCGCTTGGCGTAGACGATAAGGAAAATTATTGGCAGAAACTACATTCCAATTTATTTTTGCCGGATTTATCACTTCGGTAGTGTTATTCCAATTAGCTAAAACGGTATAACCGTGGCGTTGAAAGTAACTGGCATCGTATCTTGCTTTTGGCACAATGTCATGTCTCACCATCGAGGTAGGGACGTTCCAAGGCGGATTAACCACCACATTGCTTAATGCACTGCTCATTAAAGGTGTTTTGCGACTGGGTCGTCCTACAATAACCCGCGATGACAATATTTCACGGCCATTTTGATAATAATCCAGTGAGTAATCAGCAATATTTACCATGATACCGCTCTCGATATTACTTGGGAGCAGACGCAAACGCTGAATATTGAGTGCTAATAAATTAGCTCGCATCTGTGGCGAGACATTTAGCCATTCACGAGTACGTGCCCCGATAACACCGTCAGGGGTTAATCCCTTCGATTGTTGGAAACGCTTCACTGCCGCTACTAAAGTTGGGTTATAGCGATTGTCACTTGCAGAGCGCGTGCGAATTGATGCCTGCTCTGAGGGTGCTGTTGTCCCATCGGTCAAGAAATCATTACCATTCAGCATAGCTTCTGATGATTTTGTCGCTGATGTGCTTATCGTCCGCAACATACCAGAACGAGAGAGAATATTATGCAGTGCAGGAATAGCTGCACTTATCTGACCAGGTCGTAAGGCCAAGCCATCAGGCAATTGCGGCCACAATTGTCGATCAGCCAGCAGTTTTTTCAGCGCCTGATGCATTTTTTCATATTGTGGGTGTTGCGGTGCCAGTGAACTGAAGTAAGCTGCTGTATCACCCTGATGTATCGCCTGCTGCCAACGATCTAATAATGAGACGGGAGGCATCCCCATTTTATAGGGAGCGTCATCGTACAACCACAAATTACCGTGCGCCGCTACGCCGGCAACGAAATGAAGGTAACCTAACATTGCATCAGATAATACTATGTCACGTGCCATTCCATTTACCGAGGGATCACTTAACCATTTGACCCATTGAATAAATTGCGGTTGGATGCCCGAAATAGCCAATTCAGTTAATTGCTGCTGAAAACGCTGTATTGCCGTCGGATCTTGCCACATGGGTTGCCAATTATTTGCCGTATAAAGTGCTTCCAGTGCAGAGAAATAATAAGGTGTGATATTTTTAGGCAACGTCTCTGACAGAACCACGTCTACGGGTGCACCCGATACCGTCATCTCCATCACCTTTTCCATAGGTGGGGAAGTAACATCCACAGACAAACCGGAGGTGATTGCCGATGCGGAAAACACCGGGATCAAACTCCAGGCCAAGACACGACGTGGCATTAACGCCCTAAGTGAATGCTTGATTACAATCAACATTCTAGTTTTCCCCAATATACTTACATAAGCATATTATAGTTCGTCATTATCGCTAATTATGTATGTAATTATATAACTTATATTGATCATCAGCCTGTTATTAGACCTGTTGCCTAATAGTGGCTCGGTACTTATTAAGCAACAATGGGTGTCATAGAAGGGCTTCTAAGCGATTTTTTCGCACAAAGCAATGTAAAACGCACTCCTAAAAATGCTTAAAACACGTTCTTTTTTTGTTAGGCAACAAGTTTATTAAAATTTTTCACCGGTTGGAGATAGAACTCTCTCCCTTCTTTCAAGACAATTATTGCATTTATCCCCTCGTCTAATTTCGAACTGAAGGGTATATACCCAATGAATTTCGAGTTACGGCAAGGCGGCAATCAATCAAATCCCAGGAGTGTACAGGTAGTACATGACAGGGATGAGTGCGAGCCGCCAACGCCGCCGTAACTTGAAAGGCGAAGGGTATACAAGGAGTCTACTCGGAACAAATCAACACTGGGTATATCAAATAAGGATTGGTAAAAAATGCTCGGTTGCTGTGGTCCACGGATAATACAAATGAACGTTAACTGAGCGTCGCTCAAGAAGATTTGGAACAGGCTCTAAGAGACGTGCGCGCATTATAGCGCGCAACAGACATAAGGTATTAAAATCTTGCTAGAGAATCACCTCACATTAATGTATCAATAACATAGAATCATCTCTTAACTACAAGTTAACCCTCTCCGTTTGACTCTGCCCGATTTAGCAGGAACTGTGCTAACAATGCTACAGGACGACCAGTGGCACCTTTATTTTTACCCGAACACCAAGCTGTACCCGCAATATCTAAATGCGCCCAGTGATATTTAGTAGCAAAACGTGACAAAAAACAACCGGCGGTGATGGCACCCGCTGGGCGGCCGCCAATATTCGCCATATCAGCGAAGTTGGAGTCAAGTTGCTCACAATACTCGTCACCCAGTGGTAAACGCCATGCACGATCGCCTGCCTGTTCAGAGACGCCGATTAATTCGTCTGCTAATGGCGTATTATTAGACATCAACCCCGTGATGTGATGACCTAAAGCGATCACACAGGCTCCGGTTAAAGTAGCAATATCGATCACTAATTCTGGATCGAAACGTTCTACATACGTCAGAACATCGCAAAGTACCATACGGCCTTCGGCATCAGTATTGAGTACTTCTACTGTCTGACCCGACATAGTGGTTAATATATCACCTGGACGATAGGCGTTCCCATCAGGCATATTTTCGCAGCCTGCCAGAACACCAACAACATTGAGTGGCAATTGCAATTGCGCCAGTGCACACATAACACCATACACAGTTGCAGCCCCACACATGTCATATTTCATCTCGTCCATGCTTTCGCCGGGCTTAAGAGAGATGCCACCTGAATCGAAAGTCAACCCTTTACCTACCAGAACGATGGGTTTTACATTTTGGTCCGGATTGCCATTATATTTGATGATCGACATGAGTGAATCATTTTGTGAACCTTGCCCAACCGCCAGATAAGCGTTCATACCCAGCTCTTTCATTTCCTTTTCGTCAACCACCTCGGTGGTGATGGCACTATAAACCTTCTCCAGTTCACGAACATGTTTAGCCAGATACGCTGCATTACAGATGTTTGGCGGCATATTAGCTAAATCTTTTGCCTTTTTGATACCTGAAGCGACTGCTAGAGCATGAGTAAGGGCACGATCACTACTATCTAATTCGGAGCTCTCGGTGAGGTTAAATATTATTTTTTTCAGTGGGCGACGTGGCCCTATTTTTTTACTTTTAAGTTGGTCGAAGGTATAAAGTGTTTCCTGAATTGCTTCTACTGCTTGACGTACTTTCCAATAAGTATTGCGCCCTTCGACTGGCAACTCAGTCAAGCAACAGAGCGCTTCCGTCGCACCAATCTCGTTAAGGGTGCGAATCGTTTTTTGCATCACCTTCTTATATTGACGTTCATCAAACTCAGATTTTTTACCACAGCCGATTAACAAAATACGCCCAAAAGAAGCTCTAGAAATATCTTGTTGCAATAAATTATGCAGCAATAACGTTTGCCCTACCTTGCCTTCAAGTTCTCCACGACTCAAAAAACCACTGATGTAGCTATCACTCACTTTATCGAGTTTTTCAGCACTTGAAGATAAATGATGAGCTTCGAAAACGCCAACAACAACACAGGCATCGTATTTCTCTTCCAGGTTACATTTCTTTACACTGAAGTCCATGTACTCTCCTAAATCTTTCAAGGGTGGGGAATTAACGCCCAAAATACAGCGTTCCATGATGCTCCTTCCCATCGTGTTAACAACTTGTATCAGTCTCGATGGCATAAATTATTTTTTTGGGGCGACTCTTTACCTTACCCTGGCTACAAGTTACCTTAAGTGACGACAAATTACTTTAACGACTAGCAGTCTGTTTTTTGTAGCACAGCGAAGTGCTAGATGCTGTAATACCACGTACTATAATGCTCTCTGCTGTAATGCTACGTTTGTTGGCGGTCAAAACTGCCATATTATTAAGACAAATAGCAGATTAACGAAGAAATTATCGGCTTTCCTGCAAAAAGACAAGTTCTCACAGGTGTAATCAGCGTGATCATCATCAGATATTTGGTAAAAGAAACAGTTAAAAGCCAAATTGCAATTCTATTTATCCTGCTACTAATTTTCTTTAGCCAGAAATTGGTGGTGGTATTGGGGGCGGCAGTTAACGGTGACATCCCAACAAATCTAGTTTTTTCCCTTTTAGGATTAGGGCTGCCAGAAATGGCACAATTAATCCTACCATTAAGCTTATTTCTTAGCCTGCTAATGACATATGGTAAAATGTACACAGAGAGTGAAATCACTGCAATACATGCCTGTGGTTTGGGTAAAAAATCTCTCATTCTAGCAGCATTAAGCCTGGCACTGATAACTGCTGTGCTAGCGGCAGTCAATACGCTTTGGTTAGGCCCTTGGTCTATGAAATATCAAGAAAAAGTGCTCAGCAATGCACAAGCCAACCCAACCTTAGCTGCTTTACTTGAAGGACAGTTCCAATCATCAAAAGATGGTAATGCGGTGCTCTTTGTCGGCAATGTGAACGGTAAGAAATTCAATCAGGTATTTTTGGCACAATTACGACCAAACGGCAATCAGCGGCCGTCGATTGTGGTAGCTGAGAGTGGTCACATGTCGGAGCACACAGATGGTTCTCAAGTGGTGACTCTAGATAAAGGAACTCGCTATGAGGGAACTGCTCTACTACGCGATTTCCGAATCACGGATTTCGAAGACTATCAAGCGACCATTGGTCGCCAATCGATCACACCAAGTAGCAGCGCATCTGAGCAAATGTCGATAAGCAGTTTATGGCATTCTGATCATCCAGATGCACGTGCCGAGTTTCACTGGCGTCTAACATTAATTATTGCCGTGGTGATTATGGCACTGCTGGTGGTGCCACTGAGTGTGGTTAATCCGCGTCAAGGCAGGGTATTAAGCATGTTGCCGGCTATATTGTTATATTTAATTTTCTTTCTATTTCAGAGTTCACTGCGCTCTAATGCAGGCAAGGGCAGATTAGATCCATTACTTTGGTTATGGATGATTAATGGCGCCTATCTAGCATTAGCAATAATACTCAACATGTGGGATAGCTTGGCAATGCGTAAATTACGTGCTCATTTCCGTAGTAGTTTAAGAGGTGCTGCCTGATGTTTGGTGTATTAGATCGTTATGTCGGTCGAACTATTTTGTATACCATTCTGATGACGCTATTTATGCTCATTTCTTTGTCTGGCATCATCAAATTTGTCGAGCAGTTACGTAAAGTGGGCCAAGGTGAGTACTCAGTGATGAGTGCGGGCATCTACACTTTACTCAGTGTACCGAAAGATATTGAAATATTTTTTCCTATGGCAGCACTGCTTGGTGCTTTATTAGGGCTAGGTACTTTGGCGTCACGCAGTGAGTTAGTGGTCATGCAGGCTTCAGGCTTTACCCGTATACAAATAGCAGCAGCGGTGATGAAGACTGCCCTTCCATTAGTACTGTTGACGATGGCAATAGGTGAATGGATTGCTCCACAAGGTGATCAAATTGCTCGTAGCTATCGCACACAAAGAATGTTCGGGGGCGCTTTACTTACTACCCAATCAAGCTTGTGGGCAAAGGATGGCACAGATTTCGTCTATATCAATCGGGTATCGAATGATAACACATTAAGTGGAGTGAATATTTACCACTTCGACCAGCAGAATCGTTTGTTGTCTGTGCGTTATGCTGCTAGGGCAACATTTCAAGACAACCTTTGGCAGCTTTTCCAGGTTAATGAATCTGATTTAAGGGACGTGAAACAAATTGGCGGATCGCAAACTTTAACCGGACAATGGAAAACAAATCTCACACCAGATAAATTAGGTATTGTGACGATGGATTTAGATTCCCTTTCTATCAGTGGATTATATAACTACATCAAATATTTGAAACAAAGCCAACAAGAATCAAACCGCTATCAATTAAACATGTGGAGCAAAATATTTTCTCCCATTTCGGTTGCAGTCATGATGTTGCTGGCACTTTCGTTTATTTTTGGCCCTTTACGGACTGTACCTATGGGAGTCAGAGTGGTGACAGGGATCTTTGTTGGTTTTATTTTTTATGTACTAAATCAAATTGTTGGGTCACTCAGCCTGGTATATAAGATCTCACCGGTCATAAGTGCGTTGTCCCCAAGTATCCTTTTCCTATTGATTAGCTTGTATTTTTTGTTAAGACGTCATTGATGATTTTTTTTTCGACAGTTAGATAAAAGTAAACGGAATAACAGTTGCATACACAGCAATGGCGGGTATAATCGCCCTCGTTTTCCGAACACGACTTTGATGCCGAAGTGGCGAAATCGGTAGACGCAGTTGACTCAAAATCAACCGCCCTCTGGGCATGCCGGTTCGATTCCGGCCTTCGGCACCATTAACAAGTTTACAGCGGTCTACTCAAGTCTATTTTTCCCCGTAACTCCTTAATATATCGAGCAAAACCAGTCTACCAAGGTCAACCGTCGTCTATTGCATTCTACCCTCAAGTGGGGGCATAATTGGGGGCATCAGCCGATTCGATAAATAATGTGCCCCCAATGAAACTCAATGCCCGACAGATAGAGACAGCAAAACCCCAGGATAAACCCTATAAAATCACTGACGGTGGAGGATTGTATCTAGAGGTCACTCCTCGCGGCTCAAAATATTGGCGCATGAAATACCGCCGTCCTACCGATAAAAAAGAAGATAGATTAGCCTTTGGTGTCTATCCGCTGGTTTCACTTGCTGATGCGCGGGCTAAACGTGATGAAGCGAAAAAACTCATTGCCAACGGTGTCGATCCCAAAGCAGTAAAGAGGGAAACACAAGCAGAAGTAACAGGTGAATTCACTTTTGAAAAAATAGCACGAAGATGGCACGCCAGTAATAAACGATGGGGTGAATATAACAGGGCACTAGTACTGCGTAGTCTTGAACAATATATTCTTCCTCATCTCGGTAAAACGGATATCCGTCAGTTAAAGACTAGCCATCTATTAGCACCTATTCGGGTGGTGGATGAGTCAGGAAAACACGATGTAGCACAACGACTTCAGCAGCGAGTGACGGCTATTATGCGTTATGCTGTACAAAACGACATTATCGACAGCAATCCCGCTACAGATATGGCGGGAGCGTTATCGACAACTAAAGTTAAGCATTACCCCGCATTGCCACCTGGTCGATTTCCTGAATTATTAGCCCGCATAAGCGGTTATCGTGGCAGAAAAATGACACGTTTGGCAGTGGAATTGACTTTATTCACTTTTGTTCGTTCTAGTGAGCTACGTTTTGCATGCTGGTATGAGATTGACTTTGATCGCTCTGTCTGGGAAATCCCCGGTGAGCGGGAGCCAATCAAAGGGGTACGGTATTCTTACCGTGGTATGAAAATGAAAACGGCTCACCTTGTCCCGTTGAGTAGGCAAGCTATGGATGTTTTACAGCAACTCAAAGAACTGAGCGGAGATAATCAACGACTTTTCCCGGGCGACCATGATCCAAGTAGGGTAATGAGTGAGAACACGGTGAATAATGCACTGCGAGTGATGGGCTATAACACACAAACGGAAGTGTGTGGGCATGGATTCAGGACGATGGCTCGGGGTGCTATGGGGGAATCAGGTCTGTGGGCTGAAGATGCTATAGAGCGCCAAATGAGCCATACAGAGCGCAATGGGGTTCGTGCGGCGTACATCCACACATCTGAACACCTAGAAGAAAGACGTTTAATGGTGCAATGGTGGGCAGATTATTTGGATGCGAATAGAGACTGCGCTATCACCCCCTATGAATTTGCACGGACTAAAAATGTGATGCAAAGTCGATTTAGCCAATCAGCTTAGGGCTGGGTCAGTAGACAATGCTAGATAAAATAGGCATTAAAAAACAGGTTATGTTTAGGCTTACCCCCGAAAAACAAACATAATTTTCAAGGACGACACAAGGATGGGGGCAAGGTATGCCTACTTTAGATGATATTCCCGATTTGACACACTGGAAAACGGTACAGGAGTTTTCGATAGAGCAAGCCGCTTTATTATTAGCCGGGATCGATCCGCTCGATTTTTTGGGTGGCATTGAGGAAGCACGGAAATTACCTCATCCCCGCTGGAAAGATGCCTGGGGGTTCGCATCCGGTATGGTGAGCGCGATAAGGCGAGGGGTTTTATCTGTCGTTAAATGTGTCAGCGAAGAAACGATTTGGGAAAACGGAGTATGGGGAGGCGAGTGTGTTGTGGTATACGAAGAAATGAAGCCGACGGACAGAAGCAAAGAAGTCAGTAAAATAAAAACCATCATTACAAGGGATTCTCTCTTCTGTTGGACAGCGCAGGAAAAGGTACATTTTGTTAGCAAACCGAAGCCCATCATTCCTCATCAATCTGTAAAAACAAAGACTATCAACCGCAATCATTTTAATGCTCCTCCCTCACGTGCTTTGCTTGAAACCACACACCGGTCAGAAGGTTTGGAGTTTGTCGACGATGCTATCAACCAATTTTGGTTAACCTATGATGAAAATGATCCCAATACTGCGCCATCAAAATCAGAAATAGTAACGTATCTGGAAAGAAAGGGAGCATCTAATAACATTGCTCAAGCCGTTGATTTAATACTGAGACCCTTTACACTGAGAAATAAAGGGCGGCCTAAAAAAAGGCAGTAACTGAATATAACTCCATGTATTAGATATAAATTAAGAGCTCCTGCCTTTTTTGGCAAGCTTTGCAAAAATGATGATAATCTACGCATCAATGCGTTATTACAACCCGGAAAACCTAGCCACCTTTTAAGGGAAAACGGTTATCCCCCATAGCAACCCTTTCCATCTATTTTCCTTTTCTTCGATCATTAACTATGTCTCCTGTGATCTCAACATAAACAGGAGGCTACATGCCGCAATTATTTATCCGTTTACCCGAAGTCCAGCGCCGTACTGGTTACAGTAAGGCATGGATTTACCGTCTTATCAGTCAACATCGTTTTCCTGTGCCGGTAAAGATTGGCACGCGCGCTATCGCTTTTATCGAAAGTGAAGTGGATGAATGGATTAATCAACGCATTATAGAATCACGTGAGGAGGTGGCGTGATGAGGAGATATGCTGTTGAAAGCACGATGAACTACACAAAGTTGATTTCCAGCTGTGCTTGCGTCAATTCCGTGTTATGCCGAGCAGCAAGGATCTCATCAAGTAAAACGAACCCTCCACATTCAAGGCGCTCGTGTTCTGCACAGACTGCCGGATCAGTGAGCATTTTTGCAATTAATTCATCATGTGTCATTTTGGCTGAAGAGCGTTTAGCTATCGGGAATCAACCTTTTGATTCATCTGGTTTAGTTTTCTCTTTCTGGCGGCGTTTGATCTCGCCTTTCATTAGACTTCTTCGGAAACTAGCATTCATGTAGGAATTTTGTTAAAAATCTCCTGAACAAGGAGCTCCTATGAAATATGAGGGACTCAAGGTACTGGAAGAGGAAAAATTTCGGCGCTTAACCGGAATTAAACACAGTACATTTGAAAAGATGATAAAGATATTAGACCTCTTCGGAAACTATAGCAGGCGCCATGTAACGTGATCACTTTTGTTAATAAATATTAATTAATATCAATATGTTATTTCTGATTTTCATAATCAACTGATACGGCGCCTGCTATAGCATTCATGTAGGAATGTTGGTAAAAATCTCCTGAACAAGGAGCCCCCATGAAATATGAACAAATAAAGGTATTGGAAGAGGAAAAATTTCGGCGCTTAACCGGAGTTAAACGCAGTACATTTGAAAAGATGATAAAGATATTGAATGAAGCAGATAAATGTAAGCAAGGGAAAGGAGGTCGGAAACCCAAGCTGGGTTTAGAAGATCGCTTATTAATGGCCCTTGAGTATCTACGGGAATATCGCACTTATTTTCATGTTAGCCGAAGCGATGGGGTGAGTGAGAGCACCTGCTATGAAACGATTAAATGGATAGAAAATACGCTAATAAAGCATCCTGATTTTGCACTCCCTGGACGCAAAGCTTTATTAAAAAGTGATAGGGAGTATGAGCTCGTTCTTATTGATGCCACAGAAACGCCGATTGAACGTCCCCAAAAAAACAAAAGCAGTTTTACTCAGGAAAAAAGAAACGACCCACCTTAAAAACCCAAGTGATCGTCGATAAAAAAAGCAAAGCAGTCATCTGTACAAGCTTTACTCATGGGAGGCGTCATGATTTTAGGTTGTTCAAAGAGTCTGGCGTGCGAATACATCCTGAAATCAAAACAGTGACAGATACAGGTTACCAAGGGCTTGGCAAGATCCATTCAAACTCGGCGTTGCCTAAGAAAAAGACAAAGAAAAATCCCTTAACAAAAGAAGATAAACGCAACAATCGTGAGTTATCAAGCCAGCGTGTATTAAACGAAAATGTCATTGGTATGATTAAACGATTTAAAATCGTATCAGATCGTTATCGAAACAGGCGAAAACGTTTTGGATTACGATTTAATCTGATTGCAGCAATTTATAACATGGAAATTAGATAAATCAGAGTTTCCGAAGAGGTCTAATAAACCGCTGAGGCTTGATGGCAAACCCGGCGGTCTCGATTTCTCTTTTTTGATTGTCGGTCGTTTGTTCAAGCGTGGAGACCCGGCAGTAGGCAAAAACCCGTGACATGATGATGCTTCCGTACGAAATATATGTACGAATTATATCATAGGTACGAAATTAATTACCCTTACTTTCGTACATTGTTGATCATGGGTATACGAAACCGGACGGTTTCGTATCGATACTCAATGTTTAAGGTTTCCTCATTGCCAGTTTGAGCTGGATATGCGGGAAAACCAAAATAATTCGTAAATACTTGATTTATTTATTTTAATAGCCAATTAAAAACAGTAAAACTGTTTCTGTTTGCACGGGTGTTAATTTAGGAAATACCTTGCACAACGACGTAAATTGGGTAGGATCGAACATAGTCATATAGACCTCCGGAACAGGTTTGTGTGATTAGCTGGCGGCAGCGCTAAAACTCCTGACTGTCAGCGCTAAAACTGTTTTTTCTTCATTTTTATTAAATCATACTCACCAATTTCCCCCCTCAACCTGTCACTTTTGAAAGAGCAAAAAATGATTTAAGTATTTTAGCTTTTACTTTCTCGATAGTTTTTAAAGTAGGTTTCATTAACTCCATAATACGATTAGCCACAATTCATGCATTTCATGAATAACATATTTATATACACAAAGAAAATAAATGAAAAAATGTATTTATGAACATCACCATTTATAACACTTCTTATGCAAAAAAAGAGTAAAAAACACTTAAGGCATCGTGTCACCAAAATATATTATACTCTATACATGAAGTGATATTTTCATTTCTTGAATTTTGGGAAGGTATAAAACGAACGGATCTAATCAAAGACATGGAATTTATACAACCGAACGTTCCGCTATTGGCATTTCCTCCCAGCTTATTTCGATGTGGGAAAACAGTAATGAACCTTGGGGAGCAAAAGATCTGGAATCACGTTATTTGTACGCAAATGCGGCACATTTTGCGTTGTTAAACCTACCACTAAAATTTGATATTGAAGGCATAAAAGATGATGACATACCTCATCAATTGCTGAGTTCGTGTTTAATTTTCAGGAACACGATCGTAACGTCATAGAGAGGCAAGAAAATTTAGCTTCACTTGATATTTATCCCTATGGATCTGAAGAAATAATCCAACCCTACATTTGCGAAAAATTCCCTCTTCGTAGTGAAGATAGAGAAAAAATTGGCATTATTTTTCAGATAAAAAAACCTCTTTTTTTAACCCCCTTAATTTGCTGCTCAAAAAAACAATCCCCTAAATCATTAGTTTCTTATCCCCCCGACGACTCATTTACCAACCGTGAACTTGAGGTGATATTTTTTTCTATACAGCGTAAGAGTTCTAAGGAAATAGGCAAAATATTAAGTCTTTCTTACAGAACAATAGAAAACATGTTACGAGTAATTTATCAAAAAGCCGGTGTTCATTTTCTAGGTCAATTCATCGAATTTTGTGAGGCAACAGGTTTTAATAGATATATCCCACCAAGACTCCTTTGTTCTGGCAGTCAATTATTGAATATTAAATAAGGCGTTTTATGCCCACCTTGTCGACTAGTGTTCAGTAATAAATTAGTTTACAGTATTTAGCTAAAACTCCTTATAAAAAAATGAGATAAAAATGAACAAAAACGATACCGTTGATAGCAATCATGCTTTCAGTCGTGTCCCCCTCGCTATGCGCTCTAGCCTATTCAGTATTACCCTAATTCGCATCGGTGTGACTACTGCCTTATCGCAATTTATGTTGGGAGCGACATTGGGACATTCCATGACATTCGGTCAAGCCATGCTCGCTACTCTCATTGGTAGTTTAATTTTGGAGTTCATTGGTCTTGGGTTAGGGATCGCCGGCGCACGCGAAGGATTGTCAACCAGTCTATTGTCACGTTGGTGCGGTTTTGGGCGGTTCGGTTCAGTACTGATAGGACTCATGATTGCTATCAGTTTGCTAGGTTGGTTCGGTGTACAAAATGCTGTTTTTGCTAAGAGCTTAAATCATGCTTTTGGTAGTCAACTTGGCTTTATCTGGTCTGCGATTCTGACTGGCATAGCAATTACTACGTTGGTAGTGTTTGGATTTCGAGCTTTAAGCTGGACAGCAATAATATCCGTTCCTCTATTTTTTTTGGTGATCGGTTGGATTGTTGTGATCTTGCTACAAGGACATAATGTTATTGACTTAATTACTTCCATCCCTAATGGTGTACCCATTACTCCGCAAACAATAGTGCAAACTTTCGCGTAAGCTGGGGCCTGCGTTTTCACCGGCGCTGCCTCAAGTCTGGTCATCCGGATGGGAGCATCACTGAGTTTTCCCTCGTTATTGAGACTGATAACGGCACACGGAGTGACCCTCAGCAATGAAACCGAAGCCATTTTCACAACACGTACGTATCACTTTCGAGCCCAGCCGGTTTTCTGACGACCAGCTGACGGATGTTTATGAACAGCTGACTCCCGTTAACCACCACGTGCTTACCCCTCACGACCAGGCCCGGGCCAAACCTCACCGGGCTCCTGCCCGCTCAACCGCTAGACGGAGCAAAATGTTATGAACAAGGCACTGGTCGCACTCTACGCCCGCGTTTCTTCCGGGCAACAGGTAAAAAATGGCACCATCGGCAGTCAGCTTGCAGCAATCAAGGACCGCATCCGTGAGGACGGCCACGTGTTGCCTGACGCCATGCTCTTTATCGATGATGGTGTCAGCGGTGCTACACTTATCCGCCCGCAACTAGAGCGCCTGAGGGACTACGCGGCGGCAGGCGATATTGAATGCCTGTACATCCTGTCGCCCGACAGGCTAGACCGTAAATACGCCTATCAGGCTCTGCTGATGGAAGAGTTCAGCGCCTGCGGCGTGGAGGTTATCTTTATCTGTCACACCCCCGGCGACACGCCGGAAGACATGATGCTTCTGCAGATGCAGGGGATGTTTGCTGAATATGAGCGGGCAAAGATTATGGAGCGCAACCGGCGTGGTAAGCTTCACGGTGCACGCTGTGGTAATGTCGGTGTCCTTTCCGGTGCACCTTACGGTTATCGGTATATCCGCAGGCAGCCGGACGGGACACCCGCACAGTATATTGTCAACCTTCATGAAGCCTCCGTGGTCAGGAAGATATTTAGTTGGGCTGGCATAGAGCGCCTGAGTCTAGGCGGTGTGGTCAGACGTCTGGCTGAGAAAGGCATAGAAAGCGCCACCGGCAAACCCGGCTGGGACCGCAGTACGGTATGGGGCATGTTAAAGAACCCCGCTTACAAAGGACTTGCTGTGTTCGGAAAAACGAAAAACTGCGCCCCCCGTCCCCGGGTGAGAGCAGCGCGCAACAGTGCAGATATCCTCAAGAACGGTTATTCAGTAATACGAAGTAAGCCGGATGACGGCATCGGGATCCCTGTGCCTGCCATCATCAACAGCGCTCTTTTCTTGACGGTCAACGAACAGCTGGAAGAAAACCGCCGACATGCACGACAGGGGCGCCGGGGAGCCGCTTATCTCTTACAGGGGCTGACTGTGTGCGGCCACTGTCGCTATGCGTATTATGGCAAAAAAGTCAGTAAATCTGCGGCAAAAGGGGGGGCGCAGTATTCTTATTACCACTGTACTGGGACGGATGCTTACCGCTTTGGGGGCATTCGGGTGTGTGACAATAAACAGGTCAGGACATCCATGCTGGATGAAACGGTCTGGGCACAGGTCATTGCGCTGCTGTCTGAGCCGGAACGGCTGAAAAAAGAATATGAGCAGCGTCTAACGCAGGCGTCAGAGCACAGTGGACAGACCGCAGATGCTGAGCGTCTGAAAAAGCAAGAAAATCAGCTAAACGTGGGGCGGTCCCGATTGATTGATAGTTTTGCCGAAGGGCTGATTGGCAAAACAGACTTTGAACCACGGATCAGAGTGATGACGCTCAGGCTGGCGGAACTTGCGCGCCAGAGAGTGAAGGTGAAACAGGCCACAGAGAACCAGCATGAGTTGCTGCTACTGGTTAACCGGGTGGAGGATTTTGCTGCTGCGGTCACGGAACGCCTGAGTACGGACGATTTTCTGATGAAGCGAGAAATTCTGCGTGCGCTGGTGAAACGGATAGAAATTTATCGTGATGAAATTGTGGTGGTTTTTCGGGTGAATCCCGGGAATGATACCAGCCTGGAAGCAGGATCAGACAAAACATATGGCAGAAGTTTGCCAGATTGTTTGCGGAGTACTAATTCCTCCCTGTGGTGTTCCTGCTGAGGTAAAGAACAGTCGCCATTTTTCTATAAACCCTGCCTTCAACCACTGCACTAATATCTTGCGTTCGATGCACAACAGATTAAGTTTAATCAATGAAATGGTACGATCGTCTTCTGAAAATGACACCTGAGTAACAGTGACTGGATGACTCTGAAAAAGCAGATTGAGCAGCACGAGTCGCGGATTGTCAGCTTGGATGTTACGACTTCATGGCAGGTGTTGTCAGATAAGGACCCCTCTCAGGCAGATCCTGTCACTCGTTCTATCATTACTGCCATCAACAATATGTTGATAGACTTGATGGCTGCGATGTCGCACAAAGACTGGCTGAGCGGCCGCCAGCGTCAGAAACAGGGGGATCGAGCGGGCACATTCACTGGGCAAATATCGGGGTAAACAGGCTGACCATGAACGCCACCAGAAAGTACTGTACTACCGGAATGTGCAAAAACTGAGTATTCGTGAAACCACGGAAGCTACCAAGTGTAGTGTCTCTCAGGTATGCCGTATCCAAGCAATTTACAGAGTTAGCCGTAATACAGATAAAGACAGTCTTAATGTGTATTAGTTGTAGTAGCTCAAACTTAACCTGACAGACACAAGCTAAGCCATCGAATTTGTCAGAGTAGTCTGACTGTGCGATGGTTCAAATAAATTATCGAGTTGTTTTTCTTTTACTAACTCTTTTGATGCAATCCAAGTTTCCCAGGGGGTTTTGCCATAACAATACCAGCCTGAATGAGGTCGCTCTCTGTTGTAGAATGCGAGCCATTTATCGATGTCTTGCTGAATGTCTTCCAATGATGAATAAATTTTACGCCGAAACATCACGTCATAGCCTTCATTTTTCATCGTCTTATGAAACCGCTCACAGATACCATTAGTCTGCGGGCTGTATGCCTTGGTCCGCGTATGCTCGATATCTTCTAGCTCCAGGTAAAGCTGATACGCATGGGTTTCCTTTTTCCCCGAGTATTCTGACCCTCTGTCGGTCAGGATACGCAATAAGGGAACCGCTTGCTCATCATGTAATGGCAGCACCTGATCGTTTAACATATCTGCGGCAACCAAGGCATTTTTCTCTGTATAGACCTTGGCAAAAGCGACTCTGGAATAGGTATCAACAAAGCTCTGCTGATACATTTTACCCACACCTTTAATGTGCCCCACGTAGTAAGTATCCTGAGAGCCGAGATAGCCCGGATGTTGCGTTTCAATTTGTCCATGAGCTTCTCGTTTATCCTGCACTTTTTCTAATGCTTGCAGTTGGGCTTCCGTCAGTAAGTACCCCTCCTGCGCTACTTTGGCTTCCAAGGCAGAAAGGCGTTTCTTGATATTTTCCAGGTCAGATACCGTCTTGCCCATCATGATGCAAGTGCTATTTTTGTATCGAATGGGATGCCTGATTTCAGCACACCATACGCCAGTTGGAGTAATTTGCGCATTGCTGCACAGACGCCCATTTTACCCCCTTTATGGCGTGATACGAGTCGTTGCCACTGTGCTTTCACTATCGGATTACAAGAAAGGGCAGCCAGAGCGGGCATATACAACGCTTTCCTGAGCTCGGTATGACCCCGTTTTGATAGGCGGCTCCGTCCTTTAAATAAACCTGATTCACAAAGTTTTGGGTTAAGCCCGGCATAGGCCACCACTGCCTTACTGTTAGTGAATTTTGACACATTACCCACATACGCCAGCAAACTGGCACTTAGTATTTCACCGATACCAGGAATACTCTCCAGCAACGCTTTATTTTTCTTTAAGTCAGGATCGTTATCGATATGGTTTTTTATTTTTTCTTTGGTGGCCTGGATTTGTTGTTTAAGTGCAGAAATGATTTCAAGCAGTGAGGATTGAACGACATCGTCAGCCACTGATTGCCGATTTTCTTGCATTTGCCTCATTTCCTCTAAACTCTTTAGATGGCGTACTAGCGCGGTTAATTGACGTTCGCTCAAGGGAGGAGGAGTCCAGAGGACAGGTGTATGCAGTGCGCAGTAGCGCACTATCATTTTTGCATCCCCCTGATCCGTCTTGTTCCGACTCAGTTCACTCTCACCAAAGGCATGAATACGTGATGGGTTTTCTAGGCTGACGTCAATGCCATTATCAACTAAGAACATAGCCAGTGGAACACTGTAACTCCCTGTGGCTTCGAGACAAATATGACAATCCCCGTAAGGGATAAGCCATTTCAGTAGTTGGCTAAATCCAGAGGGGGTATTCGGGAATGCTTTTGTTTTATACTTTTTTCTCTCTACCCACACTGCAACATCGAATTTTAATTTGGCAACATCAATACCCACTGAGGTCTTGTCCATGGCTGATTCTCCCATGAAAAACAGATAATTAAATGATCGCCCCGACCTTCCTTATAAATACGTGCTCTTAGCACAAGATACCGTTCGGTCTTACAGGCGACGATAAATATGTCACCGGGGTTTTATCTGACTGCACAAGCTTTAAGCCTAAGGGCGCAAACAAACTCTCCGGTGACATCCCAATGATCAGTTGGGGATCATCAACCTTTGAAAGTTAATAATCAAGATATAAAGCCTAAGGGCGCAAACAAACTCTCCGGTGACATCCCAATGATCAGTTGGGGATCATCAACCTTTGAAAGTTAATAATCAAGATATAAGGGCGCAACCAAACCGAGCGAACACCACTGCCGGAAATCATTATCCCCTGTCGGTTAAGTTCATTCGCCACACGGTGCTGACCATAAGCAGGATAGTCGTAAGCCATATTCACCACCGCTTGTTCTATACCCGTGATCAATGAAGATGCTTGATTTTGAAGTCGATAAGGATCATGCTCATAGCCATGAAAATAGAGCTGACTGCTGACCAGAAAATTACCCTCGAAGCCCAACATCGTCAAAGCCATGACCGCCGTGTCTGTGACAGGATCCGGTGTGTTTTGTTGTCCGCAGACGGCTGGACTCCCCCTATGATTGCTCACTCACAGCTCATTAATGAAACCACGGTGCGGCGCCACCTTACAGACTATCATAAACTCAACAAGCTCAAGCCTGAAAATGGCGGCTCCGATGGCTATCTCAATGCGGAACAGACCACGTCGCTGGTTGAACATCTCACCCAGCAGCTCTACCACCACAATCACCAAATTGTGGCCTATATCGCTGGACGCTGGAACATCACCTTTACCGTATCAGGTCTGTATAAAGGGTTGAAGCAGCATGGCTTTAGCTATAAAAAGCCGAAAGGTGTTCCGCATAAATTTGCCGTTGAGAAACAGCAGCAATTTATAAAGACCTACAGCGAATTGAAAGACGCCGCGGGTAATGACCCCATACTGTTTATTGATGCCGTTCATCCGACACAAGCCACCAAAATAAGCTACGGCTGGATACGAAAAGGCCAGGATAAAACGATAGAGACCACCGGGAGCAGAACGCGGTTGAATATCATGGGAGCCTTGAACATCCAGAATGTGGCTAACCCCATAATCCGTGATTTAGATAAATCAGAGTTTCCGAAGAGGTCTGATGAGACGATTAACAGCGAAAATGTGGTTCACTTCCTGTCTGCCATTCGCGCGCATTATCCCATCACGACAACGGCACATGTGATCCTCGAGGGTGCAGGCTATCACCGTTCACAGCTTGTGCAAGACGCCGCGCTTACGTTGAATATCCAGCTTCATTACCTTCCGCCGTATAGCCCGAATCTAAACCCGATAGAGCGATTGTGGAAGGTGATGAATGAGCAAACACGAAACAATAGATATTACCCATCTAAACAGAGTTTTAAGAACGATATCTTAAACTTCTTTGAAGTGAAGCTACCACAAATGGCAAGTTCTCTGGTATCTCGCTTAAACGATAATTTCCAGGCGCTAAATCCTGCATCTTGATTTCACTTGGGTATATATGCGGCTCCACTCGATTTTTTTCGAGTGGTTTTTTACGGCTTATTTCCACCAAGGCTGGCTCACCTCCCTGCTCATACAGCTTTTTAAAACGGTAATAACTGTCTCTGCTGTAGCCCATGACTTTACACGCTGACTGAACATTACACAGCTGTTTTGCCAGGTCAAGTAAGCCGAGTTTCGGTTTGATTATTTTTGCTGTTTGATTCATTTCTAACACGCCTTCATTTCATATTAAATATATTGAAATGTCAGATTAAATTCAAACTTTTACACTGCTATATCGTCCAGCTATATCGGCGAGCACAGGAGATTTCGGATAGGCTCTAAGTAATCGGATAGGATGGAACATGCACATATTGTCTGTTGATTGTTCAAATGAAATATAAGTTGGGAAAAATTGTTTGACTTATAAGTGTGGGAAAGTAATATGTGCGCCACGCGGTGCCTATAAGCCTCTCGAGGAGATTAGGTGCAATTCGAAAGAAGCGTAGGTGAGGTGGCCGAGAGGCTGAAGGCGCTCCCCTGCTAAGGGAGTATATGGTTAAGAGCCGTATCGAGGGTTCGAATCCCTCCCTCACCGCCATGTAGTTTATGCATCCATAGCTCAGCTGGATAGAGTACTCGGCTACGAACCGAGCGGTCGGAGGTTCGAATCCTTCTGGATGCACCAAATTCAATGTCAGTGAGTATTAGCAACTGACTGTAATTTGTAGTAGTTCAAACTTAACCTGGCAGACACAAGCTAAGCGATCGAATTTGTCAGAGTAGTCTGAGTGTGCGATGGTTCAAATAAATTATCGAGTTGTTTTTCTTTTACTAACTCTTTTGATGCAATCCAAGTTTCCCAGGGGGTTTTGCCATAACAATACCAGCCTGAATGAGGTCGCTCTCTGTTGTAGAATGCGAGCCATTTATCGATGTCTTGCTGAATGTCTTCCAATGATGAATAAATTTTACGCCGAAACATCACGTCATAGCCTTCATTTTTCATCGTCTTATGAAACCGCTCACAGATACCATTAGTCTGCGGGCTGTATGCCTTGGTCCGCGTATGCTCGATATCTTCTAGCTCCAGGTAAAGCTGATACGCATGGGTTTCCTTTTTCCCCGAGTATTCTGACCCTCTGTCGGTCAGGATACGCAATAAGGGAACCGCTTGCTCATCATATAATGGCAGCACCTGATCGTTTAACATATCTGCGGCAACCAAGGCATTTTTTTCTGTATAGACCTTGGCAAAAGCGACTCTGGAATAGGTATCAACAAAGCTCTGCTGATACATTTTACCCACACCTTTAATGTGCCCCACGTAGTAAGTATCCTGAGAGCCGAGATAGCCCGGATGTTGCGTTTCAATTTGTCCATGAGCTTCTCGTTTATCCTGCACTTTTTCTAATGCTTGCAGTTGGGCTTCCGTCAGTAAGTACCCCTCCTGCGCTACTTTGGCTTCCAAGGTAGAAAGGCGTTTCTTGATATTTTCCAGGTCAGATACCGTCTTTAGTCATCACAAATTCGCCTTTGTGGACGATACCCGCAGGCTGGTATTTGTCGCCTTCACCGGTGTAGCCACCCTTCGCATGACTGGGCACATTACTGCTCCAGCGAGTATTTATGCCCATAACACCGGTTCCCAGTGCATTGCTACTGGCTGCATTTACAGGGTGAGTTGTAAACGCCCCCCTATCCAGCCCATGGCCGCTTGTATCGCTTGAGCAATCAGTAGGCGATTAATAATATCGACGATATTTGTCAAAAATGCCGTGGCAAAATTCTTCAGATTGGCCTGACCGGTGGTGGTCAATTCGGTCATCATCGAAGACAGATTGCCCAGGGTGGTGCTAGCCAGTTTTTGCGTCGCCGCGAAGACATGATGGGCGGTTTCAACGTATTCGGTTATTCCTTGTTTCATGCCCGCCAGCCAGTTGCCCTCGTTCATTTTTTCCTGATGAAAACCGGTATGTAATTCTTGTTTTGCTCTGAGATAGGCGGCGGTGATTTTTTCTAATTGTTCGGCATCGGTGATGCCTTCTTTTTGTTTCTGATAGGTATTATCCAGCTGAAAGGTCTGGTCAACGCGTTTTGCCTGTTTATCGGTGAGGCCAAACCTGGCCTGCTGCTGAGCGTTAAGACGGGCAAGAGACTGGCTGGTGTCTTCCATCTGTTTGAGCGCGGCGAGCGCTTTTTGTCGCTGGCTGTTCTCACGGGATAGCTGAGCTTCCAGTTGCAGGCTGGCATTGATTTCTTTGGCACGGGCTAACAGGGATTGTTGGTCAGCTGTTAATAGCGATTTGGTTTTTAAATCCGCTATCTGCTGCGTGAATCTCACCTGCTGCTTTTCCTGCTCGCTCATCGAGGTGGTGAGCGTGGCTTGTTCACGTAACATCGCGACCCGCTGGCAGCTTTCCAGTAAGGCGCGGGTAGCGGCATCATCACGGTAGACTGCTGCTGGACGGCCTGTTGCCTGGCGGATAGGGGGTGATTTTTTGCGCTTCTCGTCGGGAAATCGTGCTTCGATAGCCGCACGGATACGCGCTTGTTCCTGCGGGCTAAATCGGGTAGCAATCTCGTTAAATTTTTTCAGTTCTTTGCTGCGCTGCTGGGCTTGGTTGGCATAGCGTTCACGCCAGTGGTCGCGGCGTTGCAGCGCCGCTTTTTCGATTGCTTCGGCGGTGTGATGGGCTTTTTTACGCGCCGCGGCTAATTCATCCTGAAATTGCTTTTCCAGTAAGGCCGTTTTTTTATTTTCCAGTGCTTTGATACGAGTACGATTAAAAAACCCCTTGCGCGCCGCATTTAAATGCGCCTCCGCCAGGGCCAGTTCATCCTGTATCGTTTTGTCCCTACCGATATTCAGCATGGCATTCCAGGCGCTTTTGGCGGTGTTTTTCAGGCTGTACCAGGCTTTTTCCATCGTACCCAGATTGGCGACGATGTCATCCGCCCGGGTTTTCAGGGCATTGGCATAGGCCTCCATCGCCAGGCGTGCTGCACCTAGAGTATTGCCCGCACGTTCCAGCGCGGCTATCTGTTCATACTCGGAAGCCGTCAGAAAATGTAATTGCTTGTCTAATGCTTTGACCGCAGTAAGCGGTTCCTCCTGTAAGCGGGTAAAATGTTTGACGGTGTCATCGACGGATTGTCCCGTTGCCGCCGCCATTTTGGCGGCCGCCACACTGACCTGTTCAATTTGTGTGCTGTCAAACGCGCCGCTGCCGACCACTTGTGCCAGGGCTGCCGATAACGCCGATTGCGTTAACCCGTCACCGGAAAGCTTTTTAGCAAGCTGTTGTAATTGAGTGGCGGTTTTGCCCGCATACTGGCCGGTCAAAATCAGCTGCTTATTGAAGGTGCTGCTTTCTTGTGCACCCCGGTAGTAGGCCAGTCCGATGCTTGCCAGCGCGGTCGCGGCGCCCCCGAGCAGGATTTTGGTCGGGGTCAGCCACTGTCCCATGGCCTTGAGTGCATTGGCGATGCCACCAAAGCTGTCTCGGATTTGTCCTCCTTGCTGAATGGCAATCAGGTACAGCGGCATCCCCCCGGCAATCGAGGTCGCAATGTCGGTAAACTGCATCGGCAATTGACGTAATGCCATCCGGTATTGACCCGCCGATATCGTGCCTTTTTTCCAGCTGTTTTCTTGTTCCCTGAGTGTGGCAATGAAAGGTGCAGCCTGTTGGGTGACGCCCAATTGTGCGGCTTTGTAGGCCAAAATCTCCGCAGTGGTTTTCCCCTGACATTCACTTTGTTCACGCAGTTTAGCAATAAAGGCGTTTTTTGCCTGAGCGGCGACTTTGTCTGCAGCGGCTTGCGCCGCCGCGGCACGACCTTCAGCGGTTCTCGCTTGGGCCGCTTGAGCGAGTTCATCACGCGCCTGATGAATTGCCCGGGCGGCTTGGTCAAAGGTGTCCTTGTCAAGGAACGGCAAGTTTTTATACCGCCTGAGCTGCGCTTCCCTCTCATCAAGCTTGCCAAAGGCCGCGGTGACCGGATGAATTTTGCCCAATAAGCGGTGCAGCTCATCACGCTGTTGTTGCAGGCTAAGATTGGCTTGATGTGTTTGATGGCCGAACGCATTGAGCGTACGGGTGGCCGGTGTAAACGATGAATTGAAATCCTCGGCTTGCGCGGCAGTACGCGCGGCCGTGTCGCCAAAGTGAGCCAGTGCCCTGTCCCCTTTTTCCAGGTTTGAGGTGTCGACACGTAGCGAAATCGTTGCAATCTCTGTCATGTGGCACTCCGTGAGTGGATCAGGGACAAGGCGATACTTTCCAGGGTGCGAATATCGTCAAAAACGGTTGCGCGGGGTTCTACGCCTAGTAGAGTCATCACGTGGAGTAGGCAGCCATATAGCGTAGGCTGTATAAATTGATGTATAATTTCAAGATGACTTATCCATTAAAATTTCGCCAACATGTATTGGCTATTAAAGAGCAAGAAAAGCTTACATATGCCCAAACGGCCACACGTTTTTGTATTGGGACCGCAAGTCTGATGCGCTGGGCTAAACGAATAGAACCTTGTCTGACACGTGATAAACCCGCCAGTAAAATAGCTCGAGCGGCGTTGATTCTTGATGTGGAAACCTACCCTGACGCGTCTCAATACGAGCGAGCCCAACGTATGGGAGTGAGCGCTAGAGGTATCTGCCATGCGTTGAAACGGGCAGGGTTTAGCTATAAAAAAAACATTTTATCATCCAAAAGCCAACGCCCAATCCCGAGAAGATTTTCAGGTCAAGATCCAGGCCTATGAAGCCAGCGAGACCCCTATTATTTACGTTGATGAAAGCGGTTTTGCTCATGACATGCCCCGCCTCTACGGCTATTGAGCTAAAGGTAAGCGGTGTTACGGTCAACATGATTGGCACGCTAAAGCACGTACCAATGTCATTGGCGCTCAGCTTAACGGAAAATTAACCACCGTTTGTGCCTTTGAATACAATATCAATAGCGATATTTTTCATGCGTGGGTAACCCAAGACTGACTGCCAAAAATCCCTCAAGGGGCTGTTATCGTGATGGATAATGTGAGCTTTCACAAACGCCAGGATATCCAGTCTACTATACAAAAATCTGGTTTTATTCTGGAATATCTCCCGACGTATTCTCCTGACCTCAACCCGATTGAGCACAAATGGGCTCAGGCTAAAGCCCTTCGTAGGAAACGACAATGCGATATCGACACTCTCTTTTCTGACCCTTTATTTTGAATCAATTTATACGGCTACAGCCATAATCCAGGCCAGTCGGACCCGCCATCCCCGTGCGCCATTGGGTTGACATCGCCCGCATGACGAGGAAAGACGGCCAGATGTCAGGCCAAATCTCAAGAGGCTGCGGGGAAAAATCCTCAGGGCGTAAGCCTGCGCTGGCTAATTCTTCCGCACAAGGCGCTGGGGTGTAGAGCGCCGTCGCAACCGCCCTCAGTTTTTTTCGCGTTGACCCAGGAGCTCACGGTAAAAGGTGTGAATGATAGCTTCAATGGCTTGGGGATAGTTATTCGCCAGCTTGGTCAGATTGTCACGATTTAACTCATCGGGCAGCGCCCAGGCGGCGGTAATGTGCTCAACAAAATCCAATCCCGTTTGGTTTTTGCGCTTTTCCCTCTCAGCCATTTCATTGAGCGGCACATGTTTGAAGGTAAAGGTCACGATACCGGCGTCCAGGCCCGCGCGTGGAATCGCCACATCGGCTTTAAATCTGGGCTGAGGTTGCAACGTAAATTCGATCGACATACGGTGTCTCCTTAAGCGGGTTCTTTGTAAAATGTCATGGCGGGACTCTGCATATTCAGTACCAATGAGACCGTTTCCACGGCGTTAACTTCAGTATGAGGCACCTCGTTAAAAGCCACCGTCGCTGACCAGTAGCGCTTTTCTTTGGCCTGCGGCACGAACATCGAGAAGGCGACCACGTCCTGACGCTGATCGGTCTCCCGTAATAGCGGATAAATCGCCAAAGCAGGATCATGTCCCAAGGTATAGTCAGGGTGCGCGGGGCTTTCACGGTGTTGATATTGCGTTGCACGGTATCGGATAAAAATTGCAGGCTGACCGTTTGTTGATCGCCGCCAGAACTGGCAACCTCTTTGATTTGCGGGATTTCTGTCCAGGTTTTTATTTTGCGCAGACTGCCCGCGCCGCCACCGGCAACAAATTGTGTGGTCTGGCGGGTGTCGATATTTTCCAGGGTGAGGCTGGTTGCCGTCGCCGCCGACACGCGAGCAACCCGTTCATTGAGCCCCGTCCAGCCGGAAGACAGGTGAACAAGGTCATCCTTTTTAATTTTGTCGTTGCCGACCACCGTGAGCACCGCATGGGCAGCATTCGTGATAGCCGTAAACGGTAGCGCGGTTTCGTAGTCTGAGGCCAGGTAAACCTGGGCACCATTTGGTAAGGCAAAGCCCATAAGCTGTCTCCGAGTGTTGAGAGAATAAGAGGATGTTTAGAAATAAATTGATAACGAAATAATTTTCGAGGGCAGTTGATCAAGATAAGGTCGCTGTCCGACTTTTTTATTCGATGAGGGTGTGTAGTTTAATGAGCGCTTCTTCAATCACGATGTGATCAGCTTTTTCAATGAATTCACCGTCTCGGGCAGTGATATCAACCATTCTGCTTTGATTTAATAACACGACGCCTTGGGTTTGCGCGCCACTCCCTGATAATGTTACCGTGAAACCCTGATACCTTGAGAAAGCACCGCCTTGTGTGATCGGGGCAATCAAAACCATGCCAAGATCATTGAAGTTTTTAGGAGAGAGTACCAATACTGGTCGTCTGTCACCTTGCTGTTCTTTTCCTCGAGTCGGGTTGAGTGTTAACAATACGATATCACCGCGCGAAAATCCTTTTCTACGTGTCACCATATTTCTTCCCCTACGGGGGAGTGATCGTCACCCCATACACTTTCTTCCGTTTCAAGTGGGGCACTGGCATCACATTGTTTAATCAGTTCGGCCAGGGTGTAACGCTTAGGTTTGGGCGTCAGAACCAAGGTGCCGTCTTTGATTTCCAGATCCAGTTCTTGACCTACAGAGACCCCAATTTTTTTCAGAAAGAGCGCCGGTATGACGATACCGTTGCTATTGCCCCATTTTTTGATGGCTACTGTCATAAGACCTCCGAACATTGATGTTTATACAGCGTATAATAGTGACAGAAGAAGTCAATAATTATATTTAGTCTATACATTATATGTGAAGATACCCTCTGACAAATGTGAAGCACTCTAACAATTCACTACGGGGTAGTCGCCGATCAAATCATATGCGCCCGATAGCGCAGACTGAGGGGCAGACTGTAGGTGTGACAGTGCGTGATACCCGCAAATACTGTGAGGACACTAATGATTGCACAGCGGATAAGGCCATCGGTTAAAAGAGTACCCAAATCAAACAGATTGATGAGATCATCAGCGACAGCCTGTACCTGAGCCTGGCCGCTACCCGTCGGGACACAAGGGTCATTTGATAGACCCCGTGATAAACCCGTGAAACTTGCGCTAAATCCAGGCATTCTGTGGTGGCGGGCAAGAGATACGATTGCAGATACAGGCTGCCGGTGTCACTAAATTGCACGTTTTGACTGGCGACGGGAACCCCTTTTTTTGCTGCCCAGGTGCCCAGATGGTGCTCAAGTAGCGCCATGATACGTCCCGTGCTCATTTTTTCATCTCCTTAACCGCCTGGTTAAACAGCGTCTGGAATGCTTCCGCGGTGACACGAACCATACCGTTGGGCGCCTGTTTCGAGTGACCGAACTCCAGCCGATAGGCATAGGGCACGGTGTTGCTGAAATAGATGGCCTGCGTACCCGGCGTAAACTGCGTTAATTGCTGCATTCCCTCCGTTAGCGTCAGATTGCCACGGGGGTCAATGCGTCCGGTTTCTGTTTCTGCGGGCACATCAAAGGTCACCTGCCAATTGCCGCGAAATCGACCACCGGTATAGCCGGGTGGCGCTTTGCCTTGCCAGGTGTCCGCGTTACCCACTGGCGACATTGTCACCAATCTTGCCAATATTTTCATGCCCAGCACCTGGGGGAGTGCCTGATGCGCCTGTTTACTCTGGTTAATAAAGGCAGTCATGGAGGCCATAAAAGGTTTGTTATCCGTCATCTTAGAGCCTGTTCCAAATCTTCTTGAGCGACGCTCAGACGAGGAAAAAACGTGTGAAAAAGCGCAGTTTACAGAGAGTAAATGAGCATTTTGAGCGCGTTTTTGACGAAGTATCAGCAAGCACAAGAGATTTAGAACAGGTTCTTAGGCTCTCAGTTACAATTGATAACACAGCAGCAATGCAGCAGGTTTCACGGGAGTGACCTGTATCACCCGATGGGCTTTGCCCTCGATAAGAAGGTGATCGCCCTGATAAATTTCCGTCTCAGCGGTTGCCATCATTTTACTGTCACCTTGTTGGATAAGCGTGCCATCAATTTCACCGGTGGTGTAACGCGCCATGACACCCGTCAGCCTGTGATTTTCTAGCGGAACAGCGATTTCAACGCCTTTGATGACCTGAACACCCCCGCCTCGCTGTAGGGTATAAGGGACACCATTGTCACGCAATAAACGGTCGGCAGCACGGCGTAAGCCTGCATCATTGATCGCCATGTCATCACCCCCTGACGAGCTGGATTTGGCAGCTGCTGATGAGCAGGCCGTGCAGTAAGCCAGGCAACCAGCTAAAATGAGGTGACGAAGCAGACCCCGACGCATAGGTCACACTGATTGCCCCTGAAACACTTTCCTGAATAACTTCCTTGCCACCTGAAAACGACGGCGTCAAATCGATAGCCTGTGCGGCCAACGCCAGACGGCATTGCGCCTGAAGGACTTGTGATGGAATGCACTCTTTGGGCAATAAATAGCCATCAAAGATAACCCCTGAGCGCGGCCAGGCCAGGGGCTGAAAAGCGGTGGTCCGTTCGCCCTGCCAGTTCAGTCCCGCCAGGTAATCCATGGCTTTTATCAACAAGGTTTCACAGGCGGCGTCTTCCTCGGGGAGTGGCTCACCCCGTTTGTTGGCTAGCCGTCGCAAATCGGCGACACGGGCATAACTTTCCCTTTCGGGTGAATTGATATCCGTGATGAGCATGTTATTTTTCCTGTTCGCCAAGCTGCCAACCCTCATCCTGCCAACGGGTGACTTCATCGGGATGTACATTGGCGGTTATCGGATCATCAGGGTGAAGCGGGGAAGAATGCATCATCGGGATAAGTGCTGAAAGCGGCGTTACTGCTGTATTGTCTTTTTTGTTTTTCGTCATGCTTTTTCCTAACATAACCTCGATTCGGGATAAGCATAAGCCTCACTAAGTAGACCACATATTCACACAAAATATACTTTACAATCAATATGTTAGTCGTGTATTTTAATTACGTACCTTTACTTGCAACCCTGTTTATATTGCATCATGGTACAGTGACATTAAATACAACATTTGGATTGTTACGGAAAAAAAGGATATTTACATGAAAAGGACCAAGAAACTTTTGACACTATTACCAATTTTATTATCGCCAATGTTTACCTTTGCTTCCCCTGCTGCGGTTCCTGCGGGTTGTAAAGTTTGGATGGTACCTGAAGGTCCGTGGCTTTCACGCCTGCTCGTTTGTTCTCCACAGAAAACAGCCCCCTCGTGTCCTTTATCTCAACAGATTACTGATCGACAGGATATCATGATGCCCCCAAGAATCGGGTGACCCGCTTTTTGGTATATACCCAAGTGAAATCAAGATGCAGGATTTAGCGCCTGGAAATTATCGTTTAAGCGAGATACCAGAGAACTTGCCATTTGTGGTAGCTTCACCTCAAAGAAGTTTAAGATATCGTTCTTAAAACTCTGTTTAGATGGGTAATATCTATTATTTCGTGTTTGCTCATTCATCACCTTCCACAATCGCTCTATCGGGTTTAGATTCGGGCTATACGGCGGAAGGTAATGAAGCTGGATATTCAACGTAAGCGCGGCGTCTTGCACAAGCTGTGAACGGTGATAGCCTGCACCCTCGAGGATCACATGTGCCGTTGTCGTGATGGGATAATGCGCGCGAATGGCAGACAGGAAGTGAACCACATTTTCGCTGTTAATCGTCTCATCATCACGGATTATGGGGTTAGCCACATTCTGGATGTTCAAGGCTCCCATGATATTCAACCGCGTTCTGCTCCCGGTGGTCTCTATCGTTTTATCCTGGCCTTTTCGTATCCAGCCGTAGCTTATTTTGGTGGTTTGTGTCGGATGAACGGCATCAATAAACAGTATGGGGTCATTACCCGCGGCGTCTTTCAATTCGCTGTAGGTCTTTATAAATTGCTGCTGTTTCTCAACGGCAAATTTATGCGGAACACCTTTCGGCTTTTTATAGCTAAAGCCATGCTGCTTCAACCCTTTATACAGACCTGATACGGTAAAGGTGATGTTCCAGCGTCCCGCGATATACGCCACAATTTGGTGATTGTGGTGGTAGAGCTGCTGGGTGAGATGTTCAACCAGCGACGTGGTCTGTTCCGCATTGAGATAGCCATCGGAGCCGCCATTTTCAGGCTTGAGCTTGTTGAGTTTATGATAGTCTGTAAGGTGGCGCCGCACCGTGGTTTCATTAATGAGCTGTGAGTGAGCAATCATAGGGGGAGTCCAGCCGTCTGCGGACAACAAAACACACCGGATCCTGTCACAGACACGGCGGTCATGGCTTTGACGATGTTGGGCTTCGAGGGTAATTTTCTGGTCAGCAGTCAGCTCTATTTTCATGGCTATGAGCATGATCCTTATCGACTTCAAAATCAAGCATCTTCATTGATCACGGGTATATGAGTTAGACTTATGCTTATCTCTATTCAGTTAAAATAAAGCGGCTATCACGCCGCGGTCTTAGCCTAAAATCAGCGCACTGTGCTCCGGTTTCACTGCCGCGACACCCCAGGCTAGCCCGACTTCATAGCGTATCTGATGATACTGACGGTAGAGCGCCACCTGGAAAGTCATGCCGGAGACCGGATCGGTGACATTCATCACATCATCGGCGATATCCCCGCCTTGAGGCATCGCCGGTGTCCGCGACGCCAGCAGGAATGCATTGCGATCGAATGCCATGTTAGCGGTGTAGTGACCAACCAGCGTGACAGCGGTGTTGTCCGCCAGGTCTTGCAACAAGCCCGGTGCAGACAGGGTGATAGTCGAGGCGCTGGCCGCGGCCACCACGTATTGATGCGTATCGCCGGTAAAGGTGACAATATCCCCTCGGTTTACTGTGCCAGTTCCACTGTCTACGGTAATGAGCTGATTGCCGACGTGATAACCGCCCGCTTTGTTGACCAGAAAACCACTGCCGGTCCCTGCTGTGACCCGTTTGATGCCCGCGGAATTGTGCAAATTAAAGCCTTCGATACGCCCGATGGTCCCTTCCCGCAACAGGGCTTCGCTGCCTGCTTCGTTGACTTTAAACAAGACGGATTGTTTGCCGCGAATGTTGGAAATAGCGGCGGAACCCAAGACCATTTGCAAATCGGTGGTCGGGGCCCCGTTATCTTCCAGCACGCGACGCGCATCAGCAAAATCGGCCAGGTCTTCTTTAACGCCAAAGGGGTGCTCCTTGCTTTGCCAACAGCCCGTGCCGAGCCGGTGTACAGTGCGCCAAGATCGTGATCGACTTCGTTCGCTAAAGCGCGGAAAGCCTGTTTGAACTGGTCGGCCAACAGCAGGTTATAAGTACCGGCAGACCCGATAGCCATTTGTTCTTCGCCGTTCCATTGCACCGGTGCCATTTTAGATTTGCTGATTTTAACTTCCACTGTACTGATGGTTTGTTCCGCACTGCCTGCCGCCGTGGGACCGGGTACGATATCCACCGTTTTGGCTATCGGTGCCACCGGTGCGGTGATATTTTGATCGAGAGCGGCGGCTTCCGCTTTGCTGTTACGGGCAACGGCGGGAATAAAACCGACTTGCTCACGGGAAACGCTGTCTAATGCGGTATAAATCGTGGGGATCAACCCCGTTAAGGTATTTGCCATGCTATTGCTCCAGGGTAACGTGTGTAAAATTAATCGACGATCGAGATACCGTCTTTGAGTGCGGCTTGTTTGCTGCCGATGTCCAAGGCATCAAAGGCGCTGCGTTTGAGTGTTTTTTGTCCGTGTTGCTGGGGTGTGGGTTGTGAGCCGCCGCCACGGTGGCCGGAGGCTTTCAGAATGTGGTCTTTGTGCGGATACTGTTCGATGAGGTATTCTAAGGCTTCCTCAAACTCCGCGATTTCCCCGGGCTGACGGCGTGAGAACACCTTGTTGCCTGCCGTATCCGTGGCAACCACCTTGCCCGCGTCAATGCTGAATGCGTGACCGAACCGGGCTTGCACCAAATCCGCCGGAATAGCCAGGTTATCCTGGATAAACGTCGAGCTGCTGAAACGTCCGCCAATCATCTCTTGATACAACTGGGCTTCCAGGGTTTTATTTTTGCTGCTGGCCTCGTCAAGCTGGGTTTGAAAGGCTTGAGTGATTTGTGCTTTTACCTGGTCGACCGCCCCGGCCTCGATTAATTTCTTTTGATCGATGTGGGTGAGCGTTTGCAGTGCTTCACGGGCTTTCGCCGGGTCGTCAATGCCGGCAAACGCCTTGAGTTTGGCTTCGAGTGCTTCCTTGGCCTCACGGTGGTTTTTGGCCTCGCCATTGAGGGCGCTAATTTTGTTCAAGGCCGCCACCGCATCAAAGGGGATCGCTTTGCCGTCCTCATGCAAATACACCGGCATGCCGTTTTCCAGTACCGCTTTTCCTTCTGTATCGAGGTGCAATTTCATTGCTATTGTCTCCGCCCATAGGCTGGGTTAACCGGTCATCCGACCCGGGCGCTGTGTCGCCTCCGCTCACAGCTGTTCATAAAAAAAGCCACCCTGGGGTGGCCTGTGTGAAGTTGAGTGGTGTTCACTAATCTATCCCGTGGTAACCTGACATACCCTATTTAATGCGAACTACCCAATAGTTTTTTGCTCAATTTCGTCACTACTATTCAATAAAATTATCACTTAACATCCGTTTTTCCAGACGCATATTATTTAATTTCATCGGTAGTAAGCAGTGTAAACGAACAATCTTCTAATTTCTCTTTATTACATTTGTATTCATTCTTGTCTATTGTTTCCCAATCTTTCTGCCTCGTTAATGAAACATAAGGATCGATGTTGCTTTTATTACTTACAAGAAATAAAAACATTTCTTTATTTTTTTTATTATTTCTAGTGTTTTCCAAAGTATAACGACATGCAGGAATACCTTTCCCTTTATCAGAGTATGACACTTCTTTTAACTTCATAGTGTTAAAAGTTACTTGACTCGATAAAGTGCCAAGCCACTGAAATTTATTATCGATTTCTGCTGTATAAGTTAGACCTTCTTTTTTTATATTTTTATATTTCGGACAGGTTATAAAATCATTTTTCGATACGGATTGCGCCAATACTGACTGTGCCGATAACAATAAAAAACAGGTAAAAAGTAGATTAATTTTTTTCATTTAATACCTCATAGTGAAAAAACAGGTACAAAAAATCACACTAATAAATTAATGTGCAGAAATATTACGATAACACGATGAAAAATAACTCATTATGTCAAATAATAATACGGTCTTGTTTATCTCTGTTTGCAACACTCCACTCTATTATTCACTCTGTTTCAAAAATGATGGGAGGGTTAGGTTGCTGTACATAATTATTTACCGATATATTTGACAACAAAATAAGTGAAATAATGAATTCTTCTACAGGCTCCGCTAATAAAATTTTTACTGAAATGGAAGTAGCACTGTTGATTTTATGGTTACAATCTCCTGAAGATTTCAATCGAAAATTTGAGCATCGTTCTCCTCGTTCAGTACAGGAAAAGGTGATGGATACAATCGCAAAAATATCCAAACCTCCCGGGGCTGTTCCTCCTGTAGATTTTATGGTGTGACACGAGGTTATTCCTGTGATTTTTTCAGCGAGTCAATGATGTCAACGCTACTTTAATCTGTCCGGTTTTTGATACTTCAGGCAAACACAGGTTAAGTTGTGCTGACATGTTGATTTTTTACTCTGTTTGGGTAATTTTACGCAGCTGTTCCAAGGTGAGCCATTCCCCTTTGTCGCTGAAAAAGTCATCGGGACGCCGTCCCTCCTCTCGCAGCATTTTAGCGCGGGTTTTACCCAGGACTTGGACTTGCCGCGCGTAGGGTTGTTGCTGTAACCAGTCAGAATAAGTGGTATCCGCAGGCACTTGCCCGTCCAGGCTGGCGCGTGTGCCCGGGTCCAGCTCATCTAAGTCAATGCCCAGGGCGCGCCAGGATTTGATGACCAGTGTCTCCGTTGAGCGACAGCAGAAGTGCAGTCGTCCCGGTCCTGGCAGATAGGGGATGTGATGGCCGAGGGGCTGGCCGGCTAGGGTGTAGCACAAACGGTCACGGATAACACAGGGCGACGAGGTTTTATTATCCAGCGTACTGAGCCACTGTTTTCTGTCTATCATTGCGGCGTTATTTTCAGCAAACTGGTCGCGAGCCACCGCTGCAACATGGTTGACGGCGGTTTTGACCACGCTGGTGAGATTTTTGCGACTGATGTCCAGTACCCCATCTTGATACTGTTTTGCCCTGCTCCCTCGTACCTTGCGCGTGATGTGCTCGACGGTATCGCCCAAGAGAAACCCGTTTTTTACCGCGTTGTTGATACGCTGGAAGCGATCGGTTTCCAGATGACTGACCCAGTCGCGCAGTAAACGCCCTTGAAAGGGCTGCGCCATCGCTGCGGCGTAAACCTGTTCTGCGGTGATAAGCGCTAAGGGATAGCGGTGTAGCACCCCATCAGGCAGCAGGGTATCAAAGAGACGGCAGTGATAACCCGCTTCGTGCTCGGCAAAGGTCCGTAATTCCTCGCTGAGCGATAAATACAGGGTACTCATTGCCTGCTGATTTACCGCCTGGACGCTGGCTAATAAGCGGGCTAACTGTTTGACTTCGATGTGTTGCGGATTAACCTTCTCCAATTTCCCAAAAAGTCGGGCGGTTAGTTCAGCATCATATTGATTGAGTCGTGCCACCTTTTCTTTAGCCACACCGTGGGCGTAGCGGGATTGAAACAAACTGTGTGCAAGGGCTTCATCACGCAGCCGCTGGTTGACGGTGGACATGGTAACTCCTTAATAGAAAAACCGGTTTGATGGCATGAGGATAACGGGGTGTTTTTATACAGCCTGCGCGTCACCTCACGATGCCACGCGGGCGTTACAGTAAATCCGGTGGCAAATTGTTAAGTTCATCACACAGGGTTTCCGGGTTGGCATCGGCATCAATAAGGTTCAGTGCCTGTAAGGCGCGGATGGCATCCACTTGACGAATATCACCCCCTTGCCGCAGAGCCTGTATCGCCAGGGCGGCCGGGGCATTGAAGCTTTGCTGGGCGGTTTCAAGCTCGGTACGAATGTCCACCTTGCCGCCGTCTTTTTCGCCTGACCACTCTGCCATCAGCTGCAACAGGGTATCGAGGGCATCTTCTAGCGAGTTAGACAGGGTGTAGAGCGGGGATTGTTCTTGTAGGCGCTCTTCGCTCACTTGGTCGAGGGTCTTGGTGCTACTGTTTTGACTGCGCAACAGCTTGCCCCCGGCTTGACGCATCTGCTCGACCAAATCCGTCAGTGCCTCTTTGCCTGCTCCTACGGCGGCGCCCGAATGTTCGGTGTACGCACTGCCCTGTTTGGTGCGGTCACTAAAGTGTGTCGCGCTTGAGGCACCAATGGTCAACTTTTCGCCGGCTTCAAGACCAAACACATTGAGGATGGGCACCTAGGCCACATGCAAAATATTGTCTTGCTCACTCTGGCTTTGCCAATGTTTGATATTGAGTAACGCCAGATTCAATAGCGGCGGGGCGCCACACATAAAACCGGTGCGTTTGCTGTACAACGTGACCAGCGGAATACGCGGGCAAGAGGTGGCCCAGCTGTCGTGCAGTATCCAGCGTTCAGTGCCGTCGGCTTGCCTGATTTTACGGTAGAGTTCAACCCGACCGGGCGTCAGTTTGCGGATTTGTGCGATTTTCTGTTGGCGGTATAGCGTAGGCTGTATAAATTGATGTATAATTTCAAGATGACTTATCCATTAAAATTTCGCCAACATGTATTGGCTATTAAAGAGCAAGAAAAGCTTACATATGCCCAAACGGCCACACGTTTTTGTATTGGGACCGCAAGTCTGATGCGCTGGGCTAAACGAATAGAACCTTGTCTGACACGTGATAAACCCGCCAGTAAAATAGCTCGAGCGGCGTTGATTCTTGATGTGGAAACCTACCCTGACGCGTCTCAATACGAGCGAGCCCAACGTATGGGAGTGAGCGCTAGAGGTATCTGCCATGCGTTGAAACGGGCAGGGTTTAGCTATAAAAAAAACATTTTATCATCCAAAAGCCAACGCCCAATCCCGAGAAGATTTTCAGGTCAAGATCCAGGCCTATGAAGCCAGCGAGACCCCTATTATTTACGTTGATGAAAGCGGTTTTGCTCATGACATGCCCCGCCTCTACGGCTATTGAGCTAAAGGTAAGCGGTGTTACGGTCAACATGATTGGCACGCTAAAGCACGTACCAATGTCATTGGCGCTCAGCTTAACGGAAAATTAACCACCGTTTGTGCCTTTGAATACAATATCAATAGCGATATTTTTCATGCGTGGGTAACCCAAGACTGACTGCCAAAAATCCCTCAAGGGGCTGTTATCGTGATGGATAATGTGAGCTTTCACAAACGCCAGGATATCCAGTCTACTATACAAAAATCTGGTTTTATTCTGGAATATCTCCCGACGTATTCTCCTGACCTCAACCCGATTGAGCACAAATGGGCTCAGGCTAAAGCCCTTCGTAGGAAACGACAATGCGATATCGACACTCTCTTTTCTGACCCTTTATTTTGAATCAATTTATACGGCTACAGCCATAAACTTTCTGTCTTTCCGGTTGCGGATAATAAAAAATGTTTTTAGTGAGCTTGCAACCCGAAAAAATTCGAAACTATCCGCTTCTCTGTCTCGTAGAGGGTCTCTATCCACTTAATACTTTCTTTTTCTTTCATTAGACCTCTTCGGAAACTCTGATTTATCTAATTTCCATGTTATAAATTGCTGCAATCAGATTAAATCGTAATCCAAAACGTTTTCGCCTGTTTCGATAACGATCTGATACGATTTTAAATCGTTTAATCATACCAAGGACATTTTCGTTTAATACACGCTGGCTTGATAACTCACGATTGTTGCGTTTATCTTCTTTTGTTAAGGGATTTTTCTTTGTCTTTTTCTTAGGCAACGCCGAGTTTGAATGGATCTTGCCAAGCCCTTGGTAACCTGTATCTGTCACTGTTTTGATTTCAGGATGTATTCGCACGCCAGACTCTTTGAACAACCTAAAATCATGACGCCTCCCATGAGTAAAGCTTGTACAGATGACTGCTTTGCTTTTTTTATCGACGATCACTTGGGTTTTTAAGGTGGGTCGTTTCTTTTTTCCTGAGTAAAACTGCTTTTGTTTTTTTGGGGACGTTCAATCGGCGTTTCTGTGGCATCAATAAGAACGAGCTCATACTCCCTATCACTTTTTAATAAAGCTTTGCGTCCAGGGAGTGCAAAATCAGGATGCTTTATTAGCGTATTTTCTATCCATTTAATCGTTTCATAGCAGGTGCTCTCACTCACCCCATCGCTTCGGCTAACATGAAAATAAGTGCGATATTCCCGTAGATACTCAAGGGCCATTAATAAGCGATCTTCTAAACCCAGCTTGGGTTTCCGACCTCCTTTCCCTTGCTTACATTTATCTGCTTCATTCAATATCTTTATCACCTTTTCAAATGTACTGCGTTTAACTCCGGTTAAGCGCCGAAATTTTTCTTCTTCCAATACCTTTATTTGTTCATATTTCATGGGGGCTCCTTGTTCAGGAGATTTTTAACAACATTCCTACATGAATGCTATAGCAGGCGCCGTATCAGTTGATTATGAAAATCAGAAATAACATATTGATATTAATTAATATTTATTAACAAAAGTGATCACGTTACATGGCGCCTGCTATAGTTTCCGAAGAGGTCTAATATGATGCTGAATTAACCGCCCGACTTTTCGGGAGAGTGGAGCAAGTGAACCCGCAGCACATCGAAGTCAAACAGTTAGCCCGCTTGTTAGCCTGTGTCCAAGAGGTGAATCAGCAGGCAATGAGTACCCTGTATTTGTCGCTCAGTGAGGAATTGCTAGCCTTTGCCGAGCACGAAGCGGGTTATCACTGCCGTCTTGTTGATAAGCTGCTGCCTGATGGGGTGCTACACCGCTATCCCTTAGCGATTATCACCGCAGAACAGGTTTACGCGGCAGCGATGGCGGAGCCCTTTCAAGGGCGTTTACTGCACGACTGGGTCAGTCATCTGGAAAGCGATCGCTTTCAGCGTATCAACAACGCGGTAAAAAACGGGTTTCTCTTGGGTGATACCATCGAGCAAATTACACGCAAAGTACGCGGGAGCAGGGCAAAACAGTATCAAGATGGGGTACTGGACATCAGTCGCAAAAATCTCACCAGTGTGGTCAAAACCGCTGTTAACCATGTTTCAGCGGTAGCACGGGATAAATTTGCTGAAAATAACGCCGCAATGATAGACAGAAAACAGTGGCTCAGTACGATGGATAACAAAACCTCATCACCCTGTGTTATCCGTGACCGTTTGTGCTACACCCTAGCCGGCCAGCCACTCGGCCATCACATCCCCTATCTACAAGGACCGGGGCGACTGCACTTTTGCTGTCGCTCAACGGAGACACTGGTCATCAAATCCTGGCGCGCCCTGGGCATTGACTTAGATGAGCTGGACCCGGGCACACGCGCCAGCCTGGACGGGCAAGTGCCTGCGGATACCACGTATTCTGACTGGTTACAGCAACAACCCTACGCGCGGCAAATCCAATTCCTAGGTAAAACCCGCGCTAAAATGCTGCGAGAGGAGGGACGGCGTCCCGATGACTTTTTCAGCGACAAAGGGGAATGGCTCACCTTGGAACAGCTGCGTAAAATCACCCAAACAGAGTAAAAAATAAACATTCACACAGGCCACCCCAGGGTGGCTTTTTTTATGAACAGCTGTGAGCGGAGGCGCCCCAGCGCCCGGGTCGGATGACCGGTTAACCCAGCCTGCGGGCGGAGAAAAGAGCAATGAAATTACACCTCGATACAGAAGGAAAAGCAGTACTGGAAAACGGCATGCCGGTGTATTTGCATGAGGACGGCAAAGCGATCCCCTTTGATGCGGTGGCGGCCTTGAACAAAATTAGCGCCCTCAATGGCGAGGCCAAAGGCCACTGTGAGGCCAAGGAAGCACTCGAGGCCAAACTCAAGGCGTTTGCAGGCATTGACGACCCGGCGAAAGCCCGTGAAGCACTGCAAACGCTCACCCACATCGATCAAAAGAAATTAATCGATGCGGGCGCGGTTGATCAGGTGAAAGCACAAATCACTCAAGCCTTTCAAACCCAGCTTGACGAGGCCAGCAGCAAAAATAAAACCCTGGAAGCCCAGTTGTATCAAGAGATGATTGGCGGACGTTTCAGCAGTTCGGCGTTTATCAAGGATAACCTGGCTATTCCAGCGGATTTGGTGCAAGCCCGGTTCGGTCAGGCGTTCAGCATTGACGCGGGCAAGGTGGTCGCCACGGATGCGGCAGGCAACAAGGTATTCTCACGCCGTCAGCCCGGGGAAATCGCGGAGTTTGAGGAAGCCTTAGAATACCTCATCGAACAGTATCCGCACAAAGACCACATTCTGAAAGCCTCCGGCCACCGTGTGGGCGGCTCGCAGCCCACACCCCAGCAGCACGGACAAAAAACACTCAAACGCAGCGCCTTTGATGCCTTGGACATCGGCAGCAAACAGGCCGCATTCAAAGACGGTATCTCGATCGTCGATTAACTGTACACACATTACCCTGGAGCAATAGCATGGCAAACACCTTAACGGGGTTGATCCCACGATTTATACCGCATTAGACAGCGTTTCCCGTGAGCAAGTCGGTTTTATTCCCGCCGTCGCCCGTAATAGCAAAGCGGAAGCCGCCGCCCTCGATCAAAATATCACCGCACCGGTGGCCCCCATCGATAAAACGGTGGACATCGTGCCTGGTCCCACCGCAGCAGGCAGTGCGGAACAAACCATCAGTACAGTGGAAGTTAAAATCAGCAAATCCAAAATGGCGCCCGTGCAATGGAACGGGGAAGAACAACTGGCTGTCGGGTCGGCAGGCACCTATAACCTGCTGCTGGCTGACCAGTTCAAACAAGCCTTTCGTGCCCTGGCGAACGCAGTCGATCGCGATTTAGGGGCACTGTACACCGGCTCAGCGCGGGCTGTCGGAAAGGCAGGGAGCACTCCCTTTGGCGTCAAAGAAGACCTGGCCGATTTTGCCGATGCGCGTCGCGTGCTGGAAGATAACGGAGCCCCGACCACCGATTTGCAAATGGTCTTGGGGTCAGCGGCTATTTCCAACATTCGCGGCAAACAATCCGTCTTGTTTAAAGTCAACGAAGCGGGCAGCGAAGCCCTGTTGCGTGAAGGGACCATCGGGCGTATCGAAGGCTTTAATTTGCACAATTCCGCGGGCATCAAACGGGTCACAGCAGGGACAGGCAGTGGGTTTCTGGTCAACAAAGCGGGCGGTTATCAAATCGGTGATCAACTGATCGCGGTGGATACCGGCAGTGGCACGATAAACCGAGGGGATATTGTCACCTTTACCGGCGATACGCATCAATACGTGGTGGCCGCGGCCAGCGCCTCGACTATCACCCTGTCTGCACCGGGCTTGTTGCAAGACCTGGCGGACAACACCGCTGTCACGCTGGTTGGTCACTATGGCTGTAGCCGTATAAATTGATTCAAAATAAAGGGTCAGAAAGAGAGTGTCGATATCGCATTGTCGTTTCCTACGAAGGGCTTTAGCCTGAGCCCATTTGTGCTCAATCGGGTTGAGGTCAGGAGAATACGTCGGGAGATATTCCAGAATAAAACCAGATTTTTGTATAGTAGACTGGATATCCTGGCGTTTGTGAAAGCTCACATTATCCATCACGATAACAGCACCTTGAGGGATTTTTGGCAGTCAGTCTTGGGTTACCCACGCATGAAAAATATCGCTATTGATATTGTATTCAAAGGCACAAACGGTGGTTAATTTTCCGTTAAGCTGAGCGCCAATGACATTGGTACGTGCTTTAGCGTGCCAATCATGTTGACCGTAACACCGCTTACCTTTAGCTCAATAGCCGTAGAGGCGGGGCATGTCATGAGCAAAACCGCTTTCATCAACGTAAATAATAGGGGTCTCGCTGGCTTCATAGGCCTGGATCTTGATCTGAAAATCTTCTCGGGATTGGACGTTGGCTTTTGGATGATAAAATGTTTTTTTTATAGCTAAACCCTGCCCGTTTCAACGCATGGCAGATACCTCTAGCGCTCACTCCCATACGTTGGGCTCGCTCGTATTGAGACGCGTCAGGGTAGGTTTCCACATCAAGAATCAACGCCGCTCGAGCTATTTTACTGGCGGGTTTATCACGTGTCAGACAAGGTTCTATTCGTTTAGCCCAGCGCATCAGACTTGCGGTCCCAATACAAAAACGTGTGGCCGTTTGGGCATATGTAAGCTTTTCTTGCTCTTTAATAGCCAATACATGTTGGCGAAATTTTAATGGATAAGTCATCTTGAAATTATACATCAATTTATACAGCCTACGCTATACACCGCTAACATGGCCTTCGATCGCAATGCGTTTCTGCTGGCGTCACGGACACCGGCGATGCCTCAAGGCGGGGATATCGCCGATGATGTGATGAATGTCACCGATCCGGTCTCCGGCATGACTTTCCAGGTGGCGCACCAATGACATTTGTTCGGCCCTTGGCCTGCCCATCCTGGGTACCCCAACAGCGTTGACCTCGTGCAGCATAACCGTGGGTTCGTGGCCTATCGTGTGCGAAACCGCTTTCATCCAGATAAACGACCGGTTTTCCCTGCTTTTTATAGCAGGCTATCGTGTCCTGGAAGGCGCGCCGTGTCTCTTCGTCTGCCTTGGGATGACGCAGGGTTTTTTTTATAGGTGACACCCAGGTTTTTCAGTGCCTGCCAAATGGCTTTCTGGCACACCTGAAAGCGCGCCGCCCGTTCCCGTTGGTAAGCATCGGGATAAAGTGCAACATCTTCAGCTAACGCCACTTTATCAAGCTTACGCCGACGGGGGGAAGAAGGTTTAACCTCGATACGACTGAGCCAGCGAGTAACGGAAGCTGAACCAATGTGGAAGCGTTTAGCGGTCTCTCTGATACTCAAGTTTTCTTTCTCTCGAATACTCAGAACTTTACGGCGAAAATCGACAGAGTGGCTCATCGCTAACTCCCTGTTAAATAATTTAGCTATACATTGTAATCAAAATTAATACGTTACGCTATACCATCAATTTATTAGCTCAAAAAAACAGCTCTGACAACAATTGTGGAATAACTTTGTTCGTGATTTCACATGGAATACTAGAAAATGGTCAGTTAATGATTGACTTAGATGGTGAATATATAAGTTGTAGCGATTTTTTTGCGAAGATTGGGCAATGTACGGATAAACCTGTAAATATATTTATGACAGCCTGTCACGGTGCTGCTGCAATTGACAACGCAGCATTGTTACCTAAAGGTTCTTCGTTAGCTGTTGTTTCAGACAGAAATGAACCATCGTTAGGAGAAAATCTAGATCATTTTTATTCATTGATAGAAAAATCCCCTGATATCAGTACACTGTCTCTTTTATTATTATACAACTGTACACTGCAAAATAGGACATCAAGTTCTCTATGGATTAATAATAATGCGTATCATCTGAAATATTTTGTTCCAGGTATCCTTGGTCGTCATTTTTCAGCTACAGAGCGAAAAAAGGTTCACAGTGCTTTGGACAATTTTATGAATAAATCCGACAGAGAACACATAGATTTAGTAATGAATAAAATATCAAGAATTAAATCTATTGATGATATAACTGCTGCTGACTACGGGATATTACTCGCCATTACTAATGTGCTCTGTTGCAAAATTCCAGATGAATGTGTGGATATATCATTAGTCTCGCGGATTAGTGGAAGTAAAACCGAACTGCGTAAGAAGGGGATGTTATCTCGGGTGAAGGGGCGTGTTCAGACTTGTTGTACTCTAATCTAGAAGTCGAGTTTGGATAAGTACAATAGGGTCATTATGTTGGCTCCCAGCACGCAACAACCCAAGACGGGATTCCATTTTATATTATTTATAATCAATAAGGTTTGTATTCAAGCATTTTACAGATCAAGACTCCTCACAAGTTCAATTAACATAAAGAAATTGAATATTTTACAACCTTAAATTGGTTAATTAATGAGTATAATCCTGCCTTAATGCATGGGATGGGCTCATTGTGCTGTAAAATGAAAAAAATTTACTATAAACAAAATAAAATACATTTTATTAGAAGATAATTTTTTCAAGAAGAGTCTAATTAATACATGACTCACGCAAGCCCAGTGTATTTCGATGTAAAAAAATTAAAAAAACACTTTATCTCGCTAGTGGTTGAAAAGATATTAATCCTGGGCTTTATGTAAGTCCTGTAACAATAGGATTATTTTTGTGACAAAATATTTTAATAGAAGGTAGAAATGATAACCAATAATACATTCTTAAATTTTCAAGGCACGCTTGTGGTAGTAGGGGGCGAAAGAATAGGGGCTATGCTCAGTGGAGATAGAAAAAAAGCGACACATATGAATTTTCTTTATCGGTTTTTTGATTTATTTAGAAGTGAAAGCAGAAAAAAAAAAGTTTGAACGATTGTATGATGAATTACACCAAAATTCGAAAAAAGACGATAGTCTCGAAAAATGTAGGATTTTTGCAGACATAGTAAAGATGGCTGGGAAGGGTGGAGAAGAGCAATGTACTGTTTCTCTAAATAATCATAGCCAAATGAGATTTGATATAGCTGGAGAATCTATTTTCAGTCAAGATATTGATGATATTTCCAAAAAATGGGTCAAAATGATTTTTCTTCAACCATCAACCTCATATCCTGACTCATATAAAATAAGGAATGATAAATTTGGATTATTATATAAAAAATTATGTGCAATTCAACCAGATGATGGCAGAATGAAAATCTATCAAGATCAGAGTTTAAATAAATTAATGTTTTTCTCGGAAATGAGAGATTTAGCGGATGTTGATGAAAAAAATGAATTTTCCGTCTCTCTACAAGAAGGAAAGATTTTTTTTAATATCTATGGAATATCTATCTATAATCAACCTGTTAATGAGTCATATAAAACAATTATACAAAATGGGTGTGAATTCTTTAGTTTGCCTGGAAAAAGTGCAAATGAATTAGAAAAGTTTATAGAAAAAAATATCGTTTCTATAAGCAAAAAAATTGCAAACTATTTTTTAAAACATGAAAAAACCTTAAAGAAAAAAGATGAAAAAAAAGGTACAGATCATGAATTTTTGGAAATGAAATATAGTGGGACTAATCTGACACATAAAAAGAAAACATATTATTTTGATATGAAAAGGACATATTCTGAACGTGTTATTTGTACACCAGGTGAAGAGCTTAAAGATGAAGATCAGATAGAAGGTACGTCTAAACGTTTAGTTCAAAGAAATGGGCGAGTTGTAGTATTTATACCCAGTCGTAACCTTATTTCTAGGAACTGGACTGACTTTGATGAAGGTAATAACAAATATTATAGACTTCTACGAGAGACACCGACAGTAATAAGTGGTTTGGTTGTCGCTAAGAATAAAATAGTGGCGCCTAATGCAGGTGAAGATTTATTTGATTTACTCGAAAAAGGAACCATACTGAAGGTTAGTGCATTTAAAGATGCAGCATTTGATTTAAAAAAATTACATAATAAAGATATATATTTAACAGATATTAAAATAGAAAACATGACCTTGAATAAAGGAAGCGTTAATTTTATTGATATAAATATAGTAAAAAAAGGGATGAAATATAGAGAAGTAATTTTTACTGGATGTAATACCACATATGGTTTGGTAAATAACTGGGATAGAAAAGATCCTGTAACAAAGGAAATGGTTTATGATTACTCTTATTTAAGAACAGCGGATAACTATGCGCTTTTACTGGCTATGATAGTAGCCACGACAGAAGATTCTTTACTTCAAAAAGCGGCAATGTCCCCTAAGGTAGATATTATGCATGAAATATATCCAGACGATTACCCCAAAGACATTTATAAACATCCCGGAGCGATAAATCCTGAAAGCCGCAGCTTATTTTTAGCGTGGATATGTAAAAATGTCAAACCTGAATTCCATGGGATTGTCAAGTCTTTATTAACAAATCCAGCTGAAGTTGCAAAAAATTCACCTAATTGTAAAGATCTAGCTGATATGCTTTATTTTGATGATGAACTGAAGAGTGAGGCAAAAAAGAATAGCTTTTTCTAAAATGAATAACTTTACGATGAATTACAGAAAGGAATCTTCGTTCAGAGCAAGACGATAGGTCGAAATGAAGAGGCAACATATTGATAAATAGTGACTGAAAAGTTGTGCTTTGTCGTGTTTTGTTGCCTATTATATAAGCAAAAAATATTTTATCTATTTGTTTTTTATTGGTTATTTTATCTTAGTGTAACTTTATTTCACTTAGAGCCTGTTTCAAATCTTTTTTCTGTGCTCAGAAGAGGAAAAAATGGGCGAAAAAACGCAGTTTTTTCTTTGTATACAACGGAAAGGAGTAAATGGGCATTTTGGGCGCATTTTTGACGAATTACTTGACCAAAACACGGCGGGCACAAGAGACTTCGAACAGGTTATTAGCGTAAAAAAACATCAGAAAAATTATAATAAGATAGGAGGAACTCGAATTGCAGCACTTACAGATTGCCATAGGTATTGTCCGCAGCACACAACAAGAAATATTTATTACTCAACGCGTCAATCATTCACATATGGCCGGATCTTGGGAATTTCCTGGGGGCAAAATTGAGCAAAATGAAACGCCGCTTGCTGCTTTAAAACGCGAGTTACTGGAGGAAATCGGTATTACTGTACAACAAGCCTCACTGTTTAAAACACTACAGCATCACTATACTGATCGTGCCTTGACCTTACATTTTTATTTGGTAAAACGGTGGCAAAACGAGCCCTTTGGTCGCGAAGGACAACCGACGCGCTGGGTGCATCAGAGCGAATTACGGAGTACTGAGTTTCCGCCAGCTAACGGCGAAATTATTGAAATGTTAACTCAACCCTTTTGCGACTGAAAGCAACCTGAAACCTGCCGCGGGGCCTGGCTCCCACATGAGGCCTCTTTTGAAACCTACAGAGAATTTTGCGGATCCATAAAATCCCTGAACGCAGTGGAGATAGTTTCAGCCCATTCAACAAAAACTCCTGATTTTTCTAAAACTCTTGATAAACTTCAATAGACTCTTTGCAAAACCGTTGTTCGTTACGTGAAGAGTAGGTTTTACAAGAATTCTAATACAAAAAGGATTTAAAGTGTTGGATATCAGTGAAGTGACCCTGCAAGGTACCGAGCAGAATATTCGTGACGCTCCATCAAATGAAACTCATTCCGATCAGGCCAAACGGGATAACGTCGATGAGTGGAAAAAACCAACGGTTAACACGCTCAATCGTGGCTTCCACTCTCGGTTTGACAGCCAAATTATTCTTCAGCTTGAAGATGACCCCGTGGTCATGGAAGCTGCTGCGAGATTAGTCAGCAAACATCCTGATCGTTCAGTGCTATTTCAGCTTGATGTACAAGGCAACTACCATCTCGTTTATGGTAATCCGCGTATGCTAGCGGGTAATCTACGCTGGCAGGTGGTGGGACATGGCCACAGTGTTGAAGGCGAACTTAATCACCAAACACTCGCAGGGTACAACCCTGCTGAGTTGGCAGAAAGTATCAGGCAGTTTAGTAGCAAACTGAAAACTGTCTATGGTATCGACAGTGATCCCAATTATATCAGCCTGGTGGGATGTTCACTCACCGACTATCACCTACAAACCGGCGGCTACGCTCGGCAATTTGCGCTATCACTGGATGCGATAGGGCTCCGTGCTGATGTCGCCGCACGACGCACGGATGTCTCCATCAATAGACTCGGCCAGAAGGCCACGTTGGGCGATGACGGCGTCATGTACCATAAAATGAGTGATGACAAACTGGTATTAACCTGGAACAAACAAGATGTATTGGTCCCTGCCTCCGATCTGGCAGAACGTCTGGTGCGCGCTATCGTGCTGGTTGACAAACTCGCTTCGGGGAAGCTGAAATTCTCAGCACTGGATGAGCAGCAATACTTTGATTTGGCGGATTCTTTCCACCGGGAAGAGGGCATTTTAGACATAGAACAATTAATACTGACCACCTTTGATGATAAACATTACCAGGCATGGCGTTATGACCTCCATCAACTGCTACAACTGCAGGATTCCTACATTCAGTTGCAGGGATTCAGTGGGCAAAAAGCTCTCCATCAGAGTAAAGGCTGGAACACCAGCCAGGCAAGCAGTATCGCCGCATGGCAGCGTGTAAGTATGGAGAATCATACACCCGGCATAGCAATTCAGACCCGGGTTACTCCACAAGGACTGTTTATCGGCGATAATAGCCTTCATGCTCTTTCAGCGGCAACCGAGATAGGACTAGGTTGGCTGAATGCACGCACATTGGGAGACCCTCAAACACAAGATTTTCTCAATGCTCTGATGACACACGCCATGATTAACGAACAAAGGGCAGAGGGTGCTCTATCCGACATCGATGCTTCACAGCTTAATAATTTCCGGCAAAAATTCGCTAATTTAAGATCAATCGACCTCAGCAATCAGGACATTTTTACTCCCATAGAGGGGATTAGCTCCGACAGCGAGGGAGAGTATCTATTAAAGGGTGCGCATAATGTGCTGATGCTGTCTAGCCGTTACCAAGGACAACAGCACATCTACTCTTTGTATGATCCCTATGTTGGAGAAGTCAACATTAGCAGCACCAATGCTGAAAATAACGGGAAAGTCATAAATACGCTACTGCAAACCTATCTAGCGGGCCTGCATCACCCCCTTGATAACCAGAGAACTCGCGGACAACATTACGGCATGATACAGCAGGGAGAGCTTTTCATGTTTGAAGCCACCTACAAAATAAATATGAATAAGGCCAGACAGCACTATCCGGCATTGACGATATTCCAGACATTTCTGAGCGATTTCCACAGCGAACAACAGCAGCTAGCAGGGGCATCAAATATCACCTTAAACGGAGTCACCTTGCCGGCTCGTGTACTGAGCAAAATGGGTGCCACCCTGGCGGGTAAAGCATTTTCTCCCATGTACGGTAGCACTGAAATCACGCTCACCTCACCGTTGCAGTTTGATTCCGAGCGACTCTGTCATTACCTGAGCCAAACAGATAAAATCGCCGTCGCACAGGCTGTACTGTTTTTGAAACAGCAGCTTACTCTCCTAGAAAACGTTAATTACCTGTTGACACCCCAAAGCGATCCCGCAGCAGGGACAGTAGCAACTCGTCTGCTCAATGAAATTAATCAGCAAGTAGAAGGAGCTCAGATTAAGCCGGCGCTGTGGTCAGAACTGCAAAAAATACCCCGTCGCTGGCGGCGAGTGACACAATTCAACAATCGTGTTGGTACTGGGCTGCAGGGATACGGCTATCTACGCGGGTTTTATGATCTGAAAAAATATCGTGAAATGCTTAAAGGTGATGTGTTGACCCAACAACAAAAGGATGATTTGGCGTTTGAAGAAAAGCTAGCCATAGCGTCTTTTTCCTCCAATTTCGCCATTGATATAGCTCAATACGGCCTTGGTAGACTGGGATATTCTCTCGCTAATACAGCGATCTCTGGCTCACGTCTCGGTCAAATAGGCACCAGTGCCGGTTTTAAGATGGTAAGATTTGGTGGACCATTGTTAGGGGGATGTCCAGCGGTTTTGATCTCTACCAGGCTACTCGGTCGTTTAAGGCGTTAGACACCACCTCAGATCTTAAAATTCAACAAGATCTGATGGTGAATGGTTCGCTCTCACTGATGGGCGCAGCCGTTGGCATTGGTACCGCTATTTCCTTTGCCTTAGGTGGCACCGCGGCCACAGTGGCAGGCCCCGTTGGTTTAATCGTCGGTGCGGGGATCATATTAGGAGGTGAAATCTATTCTTCTGTTCGCCAGATAGAAAATATTGGGCAATATGTGCATTTAACACCCATGGAAACACTACATAATGGCTGGCGGGTATTCACTGGGCAGGGAGCAGATCCCGAGATAGAAAATCGGGTCGCATATATAAAAACAAGAGAAACGGTTCGCCAGCAATATAGTCGCCTACTAGTAGAACAATCCCAGAAAATCCTGCAGTCTAACGGACAAATTAATATCCTTTATACCAGTCTCGGTGAGGTTGAAGTGGAAGGGCATCCCTATAAAAAAATAGTGGCTAAAGATCTGGCTGGCAGAGAGCACGTGATACGGGATCACATTCTGCCCAGTGAAGATATTCAGGCGATGATATCTCGGGCGTTGACCGAGTACTTAGGACAATATTCTCTGGGGCAGCATCCGCTCATACTTGATAAACCCCGTGTGGTTCCCAGTGAGTACCACTACTATACCCCGAAACGACTTCTACATACTGACGATACCATCAATAATAGCGAACTTAGCATTAATGTCGTTATGACAACATTTAGTGCTCAATCTCAACGGGTAGGTCAGTTCATCGATCAAGATGGTGCATCACTTAATAAACATATGGAGGCAAATTATCACAGCGTGATGGGCGATTTTAACGGTGACGGTCGACGCGATATCGGCTATTTCACTGCGCAGCGCCTTTATCTGTTACTGAGCAATATCAACGGCAGTTATACGGAGGCACCGCCCATTGATTACAACTCGGGAGAGGTGCCTACAACAGCCCGCTATCTGATAGGCGATATTAACAATGATGATCGGGATGACATCATACTCATTATGGATGATGAAGAGCGTATCGATATTTTGTTCATACAGGAGGGTGGTGGTTTTGTCAGGCAGCACATTGCAATACAAGATGAAGGTGAAATACGGGTGTCAGCTCCATTACAAGCAACACCTGTGTTAGCGGATATTAATGGTGATGGCTATGCCGATTGGGTATCATTTACTCGTTCTGATGTTAACATTAATTATGGTGGATCGGAGGGAACTTTTAGTACGGGGATCTCTGCATCATTAGCGGCGTTACACAAAGGCGATGCGTCACAATATATCCATCATATGACAGGGGATATCGATGGTGATAGCTGTGATGACATCGTTTCACTGACTAAAAACGGGCGTTTACATATCCTATTAGGAGTCAACAAAAACCAGCGCCGGGTGCCGTTTAAAAAGGGATCGGAGCAATCCTATGCCTCAGTGACTGCACTACTGGCTGACTTTAATCCCGAGCAAATACAGCTTGCAGATATAGATGGTGACGGTCGTGCTGATTTGGTCGTGATCCAGAATGACGGACGCTATACCCTCTGCCACGGAAGACAAAATGGCCGCTTTGGCCCCGTGACCGATGATACACAGCGTGAAGAAAGGGGTCAGCGGGTGGCTTATCGCCCCAATCGACTGGCCGTACGGGGTGAGCAACAAATCTTAGGAATCACCCTGGATAGGGACGACAAGCCAGCCTTATTTTCACTCAATCAGGCCGGCATTGTGTTCACCCATACGTTGAGCGCTATTCCGATACAAGAGACCATCACAGATGTGAGACTGGGTGGCGGCAATGATGTCGTAAAGGGCAATCAGGATCAAAAATATAGCTTTGAAATGGAAGAAGGAACCAAAAACTTTAGCGGTGGCCGCTATGCCGATCGCTTTTTGTTGATGGGTAAACCTGCACCCCATCAACCCAGTGTGCTTGACGGCGGAGAAGATCCGACGTCCACTGACCAGCATGATACCGTGATTGCTGTCGCCAGACCGGCGGAAAATGATGGGTATATCATCAACCTCAATACTGGCACAGTCAGTTATACATCCAACCATAAAAAAATCATTGCCAATTTACTACATATTGAACATGCACAGGGGCATAGTGAAACCAATGATATATTGCGGGGCAATGAGGATGATAATCTTCTGAACGGTGTAGGTGGAAAAGATTCACTATTCGGCGAGGGCGGTAATGACATTCTAATGCTGCAGGCGGGCATTGCCCTTGGAGGAACAGGGACAGACAGCTACCGTATTTTGCAAAATAACCGCCCTGAAAATGCGATGGTAACGGTATTCGAGGCCCCCGATACGCAGGAGATCAGCAATGTCCTGCTAGATTACACAGCAGAACAAATCGTCTCTGTTTCTCATAAAGAGGGTTTTGTCCTGCTCACATTGCGCAATGATAACAGTACCCTCACCACGCTAGGATTGTATGGTATGTACAGTGATCCCAAGGAGGATCCTCTAACTCACCAACCTGGTGCCTATCATACTCTAGCTGATAAACCGTTTTCTTCTAACGCTTTCACTGACAAATCTGCTCGTAAAAAAAGATCACGGCAACATAATTTTCTTTTGTATACCCGTGATGGCTTCATGATAAGCGGGTGGCCACAACAACTCATGCCTCCCTCCGACGACAGTGAACCGTTACTACCCCGTCTAGCCGCACGGTATAAACCTGAATGGGATCGAAATTGGCAGAAATTAACCCAAAGATCAAAACCAGCAGACATACAAGTTCATTTGTCTACCCAAAATGAACAAGGAAAAATCACCATTAATATTGCCGGACGTGAGGTAAGAGCCAATCTGTTGCCAAGCTTTATGCAACTGATTATCGCCGAAACCCCGTTTAACGATAGACTCGAAGGAGATGATACCAATAATCGGTTACAGAGTGCGCAAGGCAACGATATTCTGATAGGGAAAGGAGGTTCAGATCACTATGTTATTGAGCATAAAAAGCCGGGTCGTCAAATTACTATCAATAATTATGATGATACAATCGGGGATCTGTTACCTCAGGACACGTTGGCATTACCACTATCGATTAAAGATATCCATCTGCAACAGGAAGCTAACGACATTATTCTTAGCTATCGTGACATGCCAACATTATATCCTACGGTGCGTATTACTAATTTTATGCAGGACGTGCGTTACCGTCATATCAGTGTACAAGACGAAAACGATACCCTTCTACCGTTAGTCCGCAACAACGCAGGGAATCTATCGTTAGGGCGATTGGAGATCACTGCAGGTGATGACGTTGCCATTGTGTACCATGAAAGTGCGCTGCTCAACGCACTGGTTAATGATCAGTTAAATTTATTGGCTGGCGATGACATCTTCATCGACCTTACCAATAACAGCAACTACACCCTGATCGGAGGTAAAGGTAACGATACGCTGTTAGGGGGTGGCGGAGACAATACCTATTTGATAGCACAGGATGACGGTCACGATATTATTGAAGAAAGAGGGGGACACAATAGCCTCAAATTTACCTCGGCGAATATCAACAAAAAAACACTGTGGTTAAAACAACAGAATAATGATTTGATAATACTGATTAACGGGGCAAATAACAGTGTGACGATCAAAAATTATTATGATCAATCTGAGTCGAAAATAGACAAAATAGAAGCCGGAGGATTTCAGTTAGCAGGCAGCAACATTGATCAAATGGTTTTAGCGATGTCTATTTTTTCTTCTGCAAATAGCCATTATCTACAGAGTCTTTTCTCGTGGCACCATGAAGAGCTGCAAAACAAATTTAACACACTGTGGAGAGAAGCGGTACATTGAAACTTCTTGTAAACTCGAGTTCAAACGTGTTAGGGCTTGTTCTAAATCTTCTCTTGCCTTATAGCCCTCTCTGTAAGAAGGCGTTTTCCTTCCATGCTGCAAGGCGAGCATGGTGATTAACAGCCAGTAACCGCTCTTTGACAGCGTGATCATTGTCACTCACTAAATGATATGAAACCTGTGGTTTGAGTTTACTACGCCCAAGCTGTGCCAGCACTTGATCAGCACGGAAAACCTCCCAACCACGCTCATCCCATCCTATCTTGCCAATGCCCATCATCTCATTTTTAAAGGGATGATTAAAAAGTTTCTGTAACGCCAATGCCGCTAGCCTTGATGTTTCTAGTGGTTTTATACCCGTGATCAATGAAGATGCTTGATTTTGAAGTCGATAAGGATCATGCTCATAGCCATGAAAATAGAGCTGACTGCTGACCAGAAAATTACCCTCGAAGCCCAACATCGTCAAAGCCATGACCGCCGTGTCTGTGACAGGATCCGGTGTGTTTTGTTGTCCGCAGACGGCTGGACTCCCCCTATGATTGCTCACTCACAGCTCATTAATGAAACCACGGTGCGGCGCCACCTTACAGACTATCATAAACTCAACAAGCTCAAGCCTGAAAATGGCGGCTCCGATGGCTATCTCAATGCGGAACAGACCACGTCGCTGGTTGAACATCTCACCCAGCAGCTCTACCACCACAATCACCAAATTGTGGCGTATATCGCTGGACGCTGGAACATCACCTTTACCGTATCAGGTCTGTATAAAGGGTTGAAGCAGCATGGCTTTAGCTATAAAAAGCCGAAAGGTGTTCCGCATAAATTTGCCGTTGAGAAACAGCAGCAATTTATAAAGACCTACAGCGAATTGAAAGACGCCGCGGGTAATGACCCCATACTGTTTATTGATGCCGTTCATCCGACACAAGCCACCAAAATAAGCTACGGCTGGATACGAAAAGGCCAGGATAAAACGATAGAGACCACCGGGAGCAGAACGCGGTTGAATATCATGGGAGCCTTGAACATCCAGAATGTGGCTAACCCCATAATCCGTGATGATGAGACGATTAACAGCGAAAATGTGGTTCACTTCCTGTCTGCCATTCGCGCGCATTATCCCATCACGACAACGGCACATGTGATCCTCGAGGGTGCAGCTATCACCGTTCACAGCTTGTGCAAGACGCCGCGCTTACGTTGAATATCCAGCTTCATTACCTTCCGCCGTATAGCCCGAATCTAAACCCGATAGAGCGATTGTGGAAGGTGATGAATGAGCAAACACGAAACAATAGATATTACCCATCTAAACAGAGTTTTAAGAACGATATCTTAAACTTCTTTGAGGTGAAGCTACCACAAATGGCAAGTTCTCTGGTATCTCGCTTAAACGATAATTTCCAGGCGCTAAATCCTGCATCTTGATTTCACTTGGGTATAACCCAGTGTCGTAACGCACTTTTGCTAACACCCATGGCCGTACTCGCTTGGGAAATAGTGTAATTTTGCTCAATCACTAAGTTAGCCACTTCATGTTTAAATTCTGGCGTAAATTTCTGGGGAGACATCTTCTTTATACCTTAATCTATTCACTAGACCTCTTCGGAAACTATAGCAGGCGCCATGTAACGTGATCACTTTTGTTAATAAATATTAATTAATATCAATATGTTATTTCTAATTTTCATAATCAACTGATACGGCGCCTGCTATAGCATTCATGTAGGAATGTTGTTAAAAATCTCCTGAACAAGGAGCCCCCATGAAATATGAACAAATAAAGGTATTGGAAGAGGAAAAATTTCGGCGCTTAACCGGAGTTAAACGCAGTACATTTGAAAAGGTGATAAAGATATTGAATGAAGCAGATAAATGTAAGCAAGGGAAAGGAGGTCGGAAACCCAAGCTGGGTTTAGAAGATCGCTTATTAATGGCCCTTGAGTATCTACGGGAATATCGCACTTATTTTCATGTTAGCCGAAGCGATGGGGTGAGTGAGAGCACCTGCTATGAAACGATTAAATGGATAGAAAATACGCTAATAAAGCATCCTGATTTTGCACTCCCTGGACGCAAAGCTTTATTAAAAAGTGATAGGGAGTATGAGCTCGTTCTTATTGATGCCACAGAAACGCCGATTGAACGTCCCCAAAAAAACAAAAGCAGTTTTACTCAGGAAAAAAGAAACGACCCACCTTAAAAACCCAAGTGATCGTCGATAAAAAAGCAAAGCAGTCATCTGTACAAGCTTTACTCATGGGAGGCGTCATGATTTTAGGTTGTTCAAAGAGTCTGGCGTGCGAATACATCCTGAAATCAAAACAGTGACAGATACAGGTTACCAAGGGCTTGGCAAGATCCATTCAAACTCGGCGTTGTCTAAGAAAAAGACAAAGAAAAATCCCTTAACAAAAGAAGATAAACGCAACAATCGTGAGTTATCAAGCCAGCGTGTATTAAACGAAAATGTCATTGGTATGATTAAACGATTTAAAATCGTATCAGATCGTTATCGAAACAGGCGAAAACGTTTTGGATTACGATTTAATCTGATTGCAGCAATTTATAACATGGAAATTAGATAAATCAGAGTTTCCGAAGAGGTCTACTATCTCTTCACTAAAATTTTTCCCTTCTTTAGTGTCCAAATTTATTAGGCCAGAATAGTGCCAGAAAGCCATTTGGCAGGCACTGAAAAACCTGGGCGTCACCTATAAAAAAAACCCTGCGTCATCCCAAGGCAGACGAAGAGACACGGCGCGCCTTCCAGGACACGATAGCCTGCTATAAAAAGCAGGGAAAACCGGTCGTTTATCTGGATGAAAGCGGTTTCGCACACGATAGGCCACGAACCCACGGTTATGCTGCACGAGGTCAACGCTGTTGGGGTACCCAGGATTGACAGGCCAAGGGCCGAACAAATGTCATTGGCGCGTTACTGGGAACCGTCCTGATGACGGTCGGATTATTTTTTTGTTCCATTAACAGTGATGTTTTTTACGCCTGGGTTACCCAGCAGGGCGGGATCCCACTTTAATGTGAACTAATAATAGGCAGTAAGATCATAATATTATGTATCCTAAAGAATATGTAATCATGAGTATTTTAAAGCAATTAGCCCTGATCCCTGACCCGCGTAAAGATATTAATATCAAACATCACCTGCTCGATGTTATTTTCCTGTTTTTTGCCGCCGTGTTAAGTGGGGCCTCGGGATGGAAATCCATCCAGGATTTTGGCGAAGCTCAGCTCGATTGGCTAAAAAAATATGGCTCTTATCATGGTGGGAGCCCACGTCGTCATTGTATTGCTAAAATCATCAATGCATTAGATACAAATTTGCTGATTCAATCCTTGTTTTTATGGATTAACGAACGACGCCAACGAGCCGGTAAGACGTTGCTCGCCATCGACGGTAAAACCTTGCGGAGAACCTGGTCTGAAGAGATTTGCACTGCGCTGCATGTGGTGAGTGCCTATGATGTTGATGCTGGTATTACGCTTTATCAAAAAGCGGCGAACAATAAGGGAAAAGAAGGAGAATTAGCCCGTCAGAGCATTGACGCGTTAGCGCTGGATAATGCATTGTGACGCTCGATTCATTGCATTGCGAAACCTCAACTTTATCACTTATCACGCAACGTAAAGGCAATTTTGTGGTGCAGCTTAAAGCGACTCAAAAGAAGCTGTTTGAACAGGTAAAACAGCAATTTGCTTTTGCCTATGATAGCGATAAATTGCACGAATATACGCAGACTAATCAGGGGCATGGCCGGATAGAAAAACGTACGGTTATGCAAATTAATGCGGAATTACCCAATGAATTAAAAGCGAAATGGCCTACCATTCGTACTTTCATTGAGGTCGCTAGTGAACGAACAAAAAATAATGTCACCCACTGTCGGTCACGTTGGTATGTCAGCTCATTACCGCTGAATGCAGAACAAGCGGCACAGGCAATTCGGCTGCATTGGGGGATAGAAAATCAACTTCACTGGGTATTGGATGTGGTGTTTAGAGAAGATGAACTCTTGATAAAAGCTCCGGATGGAGCAGCCCATGTCGCTCTTTTCAATCGCGTCGCGTTGGGTGTGATTAAACAGCACAAAGGTAAACAAGATAGTATTGCCAGTAAACGTAGACGTGCCGCCTGGTCAGCCGATTTTCGTAGTAAACTTATTTTTGGTTAAAAAATCAGCAAAGTGGAATCCCGCCCTGGGTTACCCAGCGCCTTTTGCCTACTCTTCCTCCTCATTGTGTCATCGTGATGGATAACGCCAGTTTCCACAAACGTCTCGACATTCAGCAGGCTATCAGTAAAGCCGGGTATCAGATTGAATATTTCCCTCCCTACTCACCTGATCTCAATTCCATTGAACATAAATGGGCACAAGCCAAAAGCAAAAGAAGGGACTTAAATTGCAGCCTTGACGCCTTATTCTCTCAATATAGTGTATAATCATTATTATGTCGTTCATCTATATCGAACAGGAGCTGCTGGGATACACCCCAAAAATAATCCAGTACAGCTTCAGTACCATGTAACCCATCTTCTTGTCGCTCATGTTGGCTAAACAGAACATCAGTTGCCCTGCTATATCCCAGGGTCGCGACCAACGCTTTGAGCTTCTTTTTTCCCCTTCGAATGGTCGTAAAGTCTACCTGCAACTGTTTGCCGGCGGGTGTTTCAAAGCGTTGTACAGGTTCCTCCGTTTTGGTTTTAAACTGCCAAATATAATTTCTCAGGATACCGTCTTTTCCCCCATAGCCTCGTGCTTGAAGTTCGCGAAATAACACAGTGGCAGGGATCCAGTCAGGTTTTGCTGCTTTAATCCGTTCGAGTAAATAAAATTTAAAGGGATCCAGTTTTGATAACGGTGTAGTACGCTGGCTGTAACGGGGTGTTTTGGCGATATTCCGTAAATAACGGCGTACCGTATTGCGTGATAGGTGAAGCTGTTTAGCGATTGCTCGAATACTCATCCCTTGTCGATGTAACACGTGAATTTCCACTAGTAGCTCCTGAGTTAACACTTTATTTACACCGCCAATTTTTATGTTAAAAAAGCGGTAATTTTTCCTCAGGTGGGTCAATTTTCAATTGTCATTAGTGGGTCAGTTTTACATTGCTGGTAACAATTCTCTTATTTTTTATCAAGTTATAGCGAGTCTGCCATATCTACATATGACTCTTGTACCAGATCTTAAAATTTTGAGAAGAGATCTTTTTCAAATAAAGTAAGTATATTAGGTATAATTGTTCGAATTTCTTTTTTTTTATTATCCGGATACCAGTAGATTTTTTCTTCTATTATTAGTCTTGCATTATGGTAAGCAGTAAGACTTTTCGTTTTATGATGATCATATAAGAGGTTGAATAGTTCCCCTTCTTTCTCCCCATTTTTTAATTTGGAAAGTTGTTTTTCAACTTCAGGTGTTTTTAGATAATGCTTGATAAATACCTCTGGATCAATCTCTTTAAATTTAATCCCTACCACTGTGCTTTTGTTTAAATTTTGTTGTTTAGTACGATTACATATATCATATGAACCTCTAACACCTCTAAAGGCAGCGCTCATTGCAGAAAAAAATGTATTTTTACAACGGGTTAATTGCTGTAATGAGCCAGAAGATAATACGCTGATACCCATAATCACCTCGTTATTGTCGTAATATTTCTAAATAAATAATGTTATGTATAGAATTTATATTTTGTATTAAACTGCAGCATGTTTTCATTAAAAACGGCTCGGAATGCGTTGAGTACCTGTAATGAGCATGGTTCACAACTGAGTGAGAATCAACCCCTATTCAGATTATTTATCGACATTCGTGGAGTAGCGTAAAGTGTTCTGGTCAAATAATTTTGGACACAAATTCAGGAGTTTTATGCCGCTTAATGTTCTTTCATCAGTGGCATTTGGTAATCATTAACACTATATAGCCTGACTTGATTGTAATATCACGCCCCACAGGCTCCCCTTCCTGTTTAAGTGCTGCCGATAACACACGGGACCCTGCCGATTCTCGACTAGCCTGATGGCGTTCAATTAACTTACTACATCAACTGTGTTTTAGCACCCGTTACCCGGACAGATGCCGTCTTGCCCACCATGATGTAAGTGCTATTTTTGCATCGAGGGACATGCCCGCTTTCAACACACCATACGCCAATTGGAATAATTTTCGCATTGCCGCGCAGACGCCTATTTTACCCCCTTTATGGTGTGATACGAGCCATTACCACTGCACTTTCACTATCGAGTAAATTAACGATAAAACTCTGTGGTGAACGGTGACGAATCTGCTCTATAGCTATACGTTTTAAGTTTGATTACAATGTAAAAAATAATCCAAACGAGCTAAAGATGAATTATTCAGTTGATTTTCGGCGAAAAATCCTCAGTGTTCGAGAGCAGGAAGGTCTGAGCATATAGCGTAACGTATTAATTTTGATTACAATGTATAGCTAAATTATTTAACAGGGAGTTAGCGATGAGCCACTCTGTCGATTTTCGCCGTAAAGTTCTGGGTATTCGAGAGCAAGAAAACTTGAGTATCAGAGAGACCGCTAAACGCTTCCACATTGGTTCAGCTTCCGTTACCCGCTGGCTCAGTCGTATCGAGGTTAAACCTTCTTCCCCCCGTCGGCGTAAGCTTGATAAAGTGGCGTTAGCTAAAGATGTTGCACTTTATCCCGATGCTTACCAACGGGAACGGGCGGTGCGCTTTCAGGTGTGCCAGAAAGCCATTTGGCAGGCACTGAAAAACCTGGGCGTCACCTATAAAAAAAACCCTGCGTCATCCCAAGGCAGACGAAGAGACACGGCGCGCCTTCCAGGACACGATAGCCTGCTATAAAAAGCAGGGAAAACCGGTCGTTTATCTGGATGAAAGCGGTTTCGCACACGATATGCCACGAACCCACGGTTATGCTGCACAAGGTCAACGCTGTTGGGGTACCCAGGATTGACAGGCTAAGGGCCGGACAAATGTCATTGGCGCGTTATTGGGAACCGTCCTGATGGCGGTCGGATTATTTTTTTGTTCCATTAACAGTGATGTTTTTTACGCCTGGGTTACCCAGCGCCTTTTGCCTACTCGTCCTCCTCATTGTGTCATCGTGATGGATAACGCCAGTTTCCACAAACGTCTCGACATTCAGCAGGCTATCAGTAAAGCCGGGCATTGGATTGAATATCTCCCTCCCTACTCACCTGCTCTCAATCCTCACTTTTACCCACAACGTTGAATGAAAAATGATTCAGGTGAAATTGGATTATTGGTAGAGTCAATAGTTAAATCAGGAAACAGGCACATGAAAACAGTAACGGGTAATGGGAATGAGTGGATCCGGGGAGAATTTCATCAAATTGATTTCGGAGATAAACGCCTTAAAGAGCGTTTTTTTGAAACAGCAGGTTTATTATCATCAAAAGCGTCAGGTTCAATTCACCCAAGCTGTCATGGTTCCTGGTCACAGGCCAAAGGGGCTTATCGATTTTTTAGCAATGAGAGAGTGAGCGAGAGCGCGCTATTCCGTACACATTGTGTGCAAACACAAAAACGTCTGGAGGGGCATTCACTGGTTTTTTCTCTTCAGGACACATCAGAGTTGAACTTTGACTCACATAAAAAGACAGAGGGGTTGGGAAGTATATCTAAAGCCTATCACAAACATAAAATGGGGTTGATGCTTCATGCAAGTTTGATGGTAACTCAGGAGGGCTTGCCGCTTGGGTTATCCTCGCTTAAATGCTGGTCACGTGTTTCCCGAGAGGAAACGCCTCAGGAAAAACAGCGGCGGCTTTATCAATCGACAATGAAAGAGAAAGAAAGTATTAAGTGGATAGAGACCCTCTACGAGACAGCGGCGCTGATACCCAAAGATACCTGCTTAATCACGCTGGGAGACAGAGAAGCGGATATTTTCGAACTTTTTCGGGTTGCAAGCTCACTAAAAACATTTTTTATTATCCGCAACCGGAAAGACAGAAAATTTATCGATGAAAAGGGGAAAAAAACAACGGTGCAAACCGCCTTGTCAAAGACGCCGATTTTAAAAACCATAGCACTCACCCTGCCCAAAAATCAGCAAAGGGTAGCAAGAACGGCTTATGTGGATATTCGCTCCATTTCAGGCTGGCTCCCCATTAGAAATAATCTAGTTTATGGGCCTACCAATAAAGACGCTTCACGGCATATCCATGAAAAGGTTCACGTATCTGCCATCAGTGTTAAAGAACAGCCTCCTCCAGAAGGAGTAGCGCCTGTCGAATGGGTATTATTGACCAATTTGACGGCCACTGACGCCTTTGAAGCAGAAGAGAAAGTGAATTGGTATAGACTGAGATGGAAGATAGAAGAGTTCTTCAAAACACTGAAATCAGGATGTTGTGTTGAACAATGTCGTTTAAATACGGCAACCAAACTAACGAAAATGATCACCCTCAAAAGCATTATCGCCTTCAAACTGATGTATATGACCAAAATGGCAGCGTTGTGTCCTGAGGCTACCTGCACCGATGTGTTGTCAAAGATAGAATGGCAAACGCTGTATTGCAGAATACAGACAACAAGCCGCCTTCCCGAGCATCCCCCCACAGTGCTTCAGGCAATAACATGGCTGGGTCAATTGGGAGGATTTCTTAACCGACGTGCCGAGGGTTTACCGGGAATAGGGTATGAGATCCTGCAAGAAAATGTGAGATTGTTCATTATTCTTAATAACAAAAATTGTGGGTAAAAGTGAGGATTGAGAGCAGGTGAGTAGGGAGTGAGATATTCAATCCGATGCCCGGCTTTACTGATAGCCTGCTGAATGTCGAGACGTTTGTGGAAACTGGCGTTATCCATCACGATGACACAATAAGGCGCTGGGTAACCCAGGCGTAAAAAACATCACTGTTAATGGAACAAAAAAATAATCCGACCGCCATCAGGACGGTTCCCAGTAACGCGCCAATGACATTTGTCCGGCCCTTAGCCTGCCAATCCTGGGTACCCCAACAGCGTTGACCTCGTGCAGCATAACCGTGGGTTCGTGGCCTATCGTGTGCGAAACCGCTTTCATCCAGATAAACGACCGGTTTTCCCTGCTTTTTATAGCAGGCTATCGTGTCCTGGAAGGCGCGCCGTGTCTCTTCGTCTGCCTTGGGATGACGCAGGGTTTTTTTTATAGGTGACACCCAGGTTTTTCAGTGCCTGCCAAATGGCTTTCTGGCACACCTGAAAGCGCGCCGCCCGTTCCCGTTGGTAAGCATCGGGATAAAGTGCAACATCTTCAGCTAACGCCACTTTATCAAGCTTACGCCGACGGGGGGAAGAAGGTTTAACCTCGATACGACTGAGCCAGCGGGTAACGGAAGCTGAACCAATGTGGAAGCGTTTAGCGGTCTCTCTGATACTCAAGTTTTCTTGCTCTCGAATACCCAGAACTTTACGGCGAAAATCGACAGAGTGGCTCATCGCTAACTCCCTGTTAAATAATTTAGCTATACATTGTAATCAAAATTAATACGTTACGCTATATGAGATCCTGCAAGAAAATGTGAGATTGTTCATTATTCTTAATAACAGAAATTGTGGGTAAAAGTGAGGATTGAGGTCAGGTGAGTAAGGAGGTAAGTATTCCAGTCAATGACCGGCCTGGATAATCGTTTCCTGAATGTCCTGATATAGCATCGGCAGTATAAATTGATTTATACTGTTGTAATGAACTCTCCATTAAAGTTTCACTTTCTATAGATGACTTATCCCTTAAAATTCCGCCAACATGTGTTGACTATTAAAGAGCAAGAAAAGCTCACCTATGCCGAAACAGCCACCCGTTTTTGTGTGGGGACAGCGAGCCTAATGCGCTGGGCTGGGCTAAACGTATCGACCCTTGCCTAACTCGTGATAAACCGGCGACCAAAATAAATCGCGCCGCGTTGCTCCTTGATGTGGAAACCTATCCTGAGGCGTCTCAATACGAACGCGCTCAACGTATGGGGGTCAGTGCTCGAGGGATAGGCGATGCGTTAAAACGGGCTGGGTTTAGCTATAAAAAAAACATTTTATCATCCCAAAATCGACGTCCAAGCGCGAAAAGATTTTCAGACTAAGATACAGGCTTATGAAGCCTGTGGTACCCCGATAATTTACGTGGATGAAAGCGGTTTTTCCCATGATATGCCGCGTCTTTATGGTTATTGAGTGAAAGGTAAGCGCTGTTACGGCCAACACGATTGGCATGCCAAAGCGCGTACTAACGTCATTGGCGCCCAGCTTAACGGAAAATTAACCACGGTTTGTACCTTCGACTGCCATATCAACAGCGATATTTTTTATGCCTGGGTCACCCAAGATTTATTGCCAAAATCTCCTCCAGGGGCCGTACTTGTAATGGATAATGTCAGTTTCCATAAGCGCCAAGACATTCAGTCTGCTAGACAGAAAGCCGGCTTTATTCTGGAATATCTTCCCACTTATTCTCCTGATATGAACTCCATTGAGCACAAATGGGCTCAAGCTAAAGCCCTTCGTAGAAAGCGACAATGTGATATCGATACCTTGTTCTATGACCCTTTATTTTAAATCAATTTATACCGCCTATGCCATACTTACGGAAAGAAGCGTTGTCCATTACGATAACGCAGCGAAGTGGCAGGGCAATCGCGCTACGGATTCCATGGCCCATAGAAAGGACGGCCTGCAACAATCAATGCATGTCCAAAATCCCACTTTTTGTCTTAAATTTACCTACAGCCGTTACCTGGCTCCATTGAGGCCCAGTATAATTCTAATTCTCGCCTATCCTTTAATTTTTTCATCTTCTGTAATTGCTCCTCCCAGCTATTTTCTCTTTTCTGACAAGTATTTCCTGGTGTGCACGTTTTTCTCATCAACGGCGGCGAAAAATTGTTTTTTACCGAATTCGACGATTCTGTAGACCTATCGGGAGACGCATGGCTAATGCCAGTCAATATCATTGTGGCGATCGTCCATTTAACAGCGCTTTTTATATATATATTCATAGTATATACCCGTGATCAATGAAGATGCTTGATTTTGAAGTCGATAAGGATCATGCTCATAGCCATGAAAATAGAGCTGACTGCTGACCAGAAAATTACCCTCGAAGCCCAACATCGTCAAAGCCATGACCGCCGTGTCTGTGACAGGATCCGGTGTGTTTTGTTGTCCGCAGACGGCTGGACTCCCCCTATGATTGCTCACTCACAGCTCATTAATGAAACCACGGTGCGGCGCCACCTTACAGACTATCATAAACTCAACAAGCTCAAGCCTGAAAATGGCGGCTCCGATGGCTATCTCAATGCGGAACAGACCACGTCGCTGGTTGAACATCTCACCCAGCAGCTCTACCACCACAATCACCAAATTGTGGCCTATATCGCTGGACGCTGGAACATCACCTTTACCGTATCAGGTCTGTATAAAGGGTTGAAGCAGCATGGCTTTAGCTATAAAAAGCCGAAAGGTGTTCCGCATAAATTTGCCGTTGAGAAACAGCAGCAATTTATAAAGACCTACAGCGAATTGAAAGACGCCGCGGGTAATGACCCCATACTGTTTATTGATGCCGTTCATCCGACACAAACCACCAAAATAAGCTACGGCTGGATACGAAAAGGCCAGGATAAAACGATAGAGACCACCGGGAGCAGAACGCGGTTGAATATCATGGGAGCCTTGAACATCCAGAATGTGGCTAACCCCATAATCCGTGATGATGAGACGATTAACAGCGAAAATGTGGTTCACTTCCTGTCTGCCATTCGCGCGCATTATCCCATCACGACAACGGCACATGTGATCCTCGAGGGTGCAGGCTATCACCGTTCACAGCTTGTGCAAGACGCCGCGCTTACGTTGAATATCCAGCTTCATTACCTTCCGCCGTATAGCCCGAATCTAAACCCGATAGAGCGATTGTGGAAGGTGATGAATGAGCAAACACGAAACAATAGATATTACCCATCTAAACAGAGTTTTAAGAACGATATCTTAAACTTCTTTGAAGTGAAGCTACCACAAATGGCAAGTTCTCTGGTATCTCGCTTAAACGATAATTTCCAGGCGCTAAATCCTGCATCTTGATTTCACTTGGGTATAGGTGCTCAAATCACCTTACACAGCGGTAACCGCATCCGACATCTCGCGGATTTTTTATGTCCAAAATATTATTTTGATATGGTCGGGCGTGCGGCTAATACAACACCTCTGCCGAGGAGGGAATACGCCCGCCGACTGTGTACGGTTTTGAGCACCCGACCACCCTCTCAAAAAGGGTTTAATCAAAATATTGCACAGGACACAAAAAATGACTATTCAACTCACTTTCCGTAGCTATCAGTTCGAACTCATTACCCGCGATAACAAAGTTTGGTTTACATCTGTTCAACTCATTCAAGCACTGGAATATGTGGATGAAAGCGCAGTAAATCGTATTTACGCTCGCCATTCTGATGAATTTTCTTCCTGTATGACAACCTCGGTCAAATTGACCGAGAACGGAATAAACAATAGCTTGCGTGAAATTGACACCCGCCTTTTTTCCCTGCGGGGTGCGCATCTGGTAGCTATGTTTGCTCGTACTCCAGTAGCCAAAGAGTTCAGAAAGTGGGTGCTAGATATTCTGGATAATGAAATGGATAATGTGAGTCTACAGTCGGTAACATTTGGCAAACTCGCCCAGCTAGAAATCGATTGCTATCATATTCAAGCATTTATGAAACATTTCACCGTCATTTCTGATTCGTGGTGGCATGAAATATATCCAGCATTAGTAAAACTAAATTCACCCTTAGCCTGTCGTCTTTATGACCGTTTCAAAGATGGAATGGTATTCGCCAATTTTGTTAATAGAAGCCTAAACGCCCAGCTCTCCACTGGCACAACACCAAGACGTAATTAATCTTCCACCCCTGTAACGTACAGGGGTTTTATGAATCGCAATTCATTTGTGAGAATTTCTGCATGCCAAATATCATTAATATTCATCAACAATCCCCATTAAGCCCCGAAAAGTAAATATCCCCCGGCAAAGCCGGGGGCTTTAATTATTAGCCCCTAGAAGAGGCCAACAAACCTTGAACCGCCTGAAGGCGGTCATTACATCCTAAGCTTCAATTGTTCATAATGATTGTCTTGTTTTTCTTGGTATCGAATGTAAGCTCGTATCAGCTCTTCGTTCAAACCCACTGTAGATACAAAGTAACCTCTAGCCCAAAAATTCTCACCACTATAATTCCGGACTTTACCCATAAACCGTCGTACGATTGAGATTGCACTTTTTCCTTTTAGATAACCCATTACATATGACACTGAATATTTCGGCGGAATACTTATGCAAATATGGATATGATCAATCATCAAATGTCCTTCAATAATTTTGCATTCCTTCTGACTTGCTAACTCGTGAAACATCTCACCGAGATGCTTTCTAATTTCACCAAATATTGTTTTTTTACGGCCTTTCGGGATAAAAACAATGTGATACTTACAATCCCATTTCGTATGGCTAAGACTCTGGTAATCTTTCATTTGAATTTCCTATCTCTTGGTCGAGATAGAAGATTCGGGTGACCGCACCACACGGTCAAACCTTACGGAGTCCCCCGGCAAAGCCGGGGGATTACCTAATTTTATTTACCGGTGATCACCTACCACAAGCAGCGGGTTATCACCACCGAACAGCATTATCACAAGGTAGAAGGTGAAGAGCTTAAAGCGTTCAGGAACCAATTGACAGTCAATCGATTAATAAACATACAGCACGCTGGAGTCATCCCAAGATGGGTATCTTTTCGGTTATCGGGTGGGAAGTGCCCGCAAATCACACTTCACTTATGAGTTAATCACCACATAAATTCAGGATAAGGAATTTCTCCATGTCAAATGCCATCACTATCTATCAACAGGTAAAAATGTCTAGCCGTGAAATTGCTCGACTAACGGGTAAACAGCATAAACATGTTCTCGATGATTGTCGCAAAATGTTCGAATCGATCAACATTCAATCGGCCGAGTTTTCGGCTGATTATAAAGACACCAGTGGTCGCACCTATCAAGAGTATTTGCTTGACCAGGATTTAACCATGACACTGGTCATGGGTTACAGTATTCAATTTCGCCATAGAGTCGCCACTCGCTGGCGAGAGCTGGAAGAGAAAGCAACGCGGCCTGTCTGCATATTACCTAATTTCGAAGACCCCCCTGTTGCGGCTATAGCATGGGCAGAATAGTTTCGTGAAAAAACCAGGTTAGTTTTAGTGAACAAAGAACAGGAAGCGGAATTACAGGAGTTGAAGAACCTGTTTAAGGAAGGAATAACGACCACTCAGTTTTGCAAAATGCTCAACGGTATTAACACACAACAGATTAATCACTGTTTGGCAGAAAGGAATTGGCTTTATAACGAAAGTAAATCCCATACCCGGTGGCGTGCAACCTCTTATGCGCGTGACCGATATTTAACGGAACATCAACATAAAATCAGCATTCATAACGGTGATGACTTTATCAAGTACCAACCGGTTTTATTGCGCAAGGGCGCAATCCGATTATTTGACCTCTACCGCAAAAATAAGTTGCCAATGAAAACCCATTGGGACGGGCAATTTACACACACCAAAGAACTCAATATTGCGTCATAAATCATAAACCCACGGAGTCACTCACCATGAAAAAATAAATAGCTACAACAAGTTGCAAATAGCGACGGTGACGCAATCACCGTTTTATATCACTTAACCCTAGCGCTAACAGAGGTGGCTCGAACCACCCCTGTCAGCTAACCACCATAACCTCATGGGAGGCTACAATGGCTAACATCGATATTACCCAATTTCCTGAATTACGGGAAGTGTTTCCTGAATTAACACCGGTGCAATTTGAAACGGCGATGCTGTTCTCTTTGGGCGTGTCACAAAAAGAAATTTCAGAATTGCGATCAATCTCATACAAAGTTGTGAAACAGACCCTGGAGGCGGCAAAAATCAAATTTGAGCCTCGTTCACTTCATGGTCTACTCACTATCTTCCATGTGCGTCTTGTGCTGTTTGCTTTGCAGCAATGTGTAAAATGAACGGACTCTGGTTCTGTTAAATAGCAACAGCAAACCCGTACTACAAAATAAAAAAGGAGCATAGGTGCCTTTAAGGCACCTACGGCATCCTGTTTATTCCCTTTAGCATTATCTGGCTTAAGTAATTAATACGTTCCAATCTGCATTGGAAAAAAGGCGCATTTTTAACGCAAAAGCCGATGTTACTTCAAAGGAGAAACCGTGATGAACAATCCCGTGATTGAAAACGTTGTATGCTGGATGACGGTGCCTTTTCTCATCCTATTAGCCCCGCTTATTTTAATATCGGTTATCTATTTTATTCGCGACTCATGTGCACGAAAAAAAACAAAAAAAAACTCATAGAATAATTTATGAATAAGATTAACTTGTCGTTACGTTCATTGTCTCTGACATCAAATGATGGAAAATAGTCAAGATGTTTGGGGAATAAAAAACTGTGACTCACGGTTTATTTATACCAATCGTGCTTTTTTTGACTTTTTCAATTTGCCACAAGGATTTGATGTGATAGGGCGGCGTGATGATGAACTTCCTACGTGTATTGCAGAATTTTCTTTAATAACTCAAAAATTGGAAAGAGAGGTTATAAAAAGCGGGCAAAAAATTACCCTCATTAAAACGCATTTTTTTGATCGTGAACAGAAACTGCAACCTTATTTATACGAAACTTTTCCGTTGCATAATAAAAGAAAGAAATGCATCGGCACCGTTTTTTATGGCAGAAAACTGGCTATTATTTCACTGCCACACTACGTGGACAAGCTGACTGCCACGCTATTATTGGAACCGCCCTCGAATCTCTTCACACAATCTGAACTGAGGATAGTCTTTTATTTATTACGCACGATGAGTGCCAAGGAAATAGGTAAAAAATTGGCACGTTCTCATCGCACAATAGAAAATAGAATTCGTATTCTATACCAAAAAGCGAAAGTGCATTCATTGCGAGACTTTAAACATTTTTGTCATCAAACCGGCTTTGACCGCACTGTTCCCCACGCGTTTATACGTCCTGGGATACAGTGTATTGAGTAGGAGATTTTCTTATGAGCAACAGACAGAGCAGAGCGAGAAAACGAGCGTTAAAAGATAAGGTCTTGGAAGCTAAGCGAAATGAAAATAAAAATTGGTTTAATCGATTAAGGCTTTGGTTCAAGAAGAAAAAAAAGCCTACACATCGATTGCCATAAAACCATTTTATTGTTTCTTCGAAAAATAATGCGTTTAACGTAGGGCTGCTCCTTGTCATATAAGTGGAATGTTTACATGTTATCTCTAAAAAAAGGAAGCGTTATGTTACAAGACGTGATGAAAGAACCGTCAGAGATGATTTATATTGGCGCGACACTCCACCAAGCACTTGAAACCTTTGCCGCGTCTGTCAGCGCTCATTGTGGATACAGTATAACAGCGGATCATTTTGCTCAATACCTTGTCGACCATTATGGTGAAATAGCTCAAGACACGATGATTGCCACATTGAAAAATTAAAAACATGTGCTTATTGCATCACTTTACTGATAGAAAACCTTCTATATAGAACAGGATAAATTAATGAGTTCACGTTCGTTCATCGAATAAGTTTAAAGAATGTGCATATCAACCGGATTTAGTCACACTATTTCCTGCAACCTTACTTAGATAAAGTTTTTATAACCAATAACCCTATCCTGGCAGAGAAAGTTTGCCAGGATTTTTTTATTCCTTAAATAACGTGGAGGTCAGTTAAATCTAGCTTATTTCCGCTGATTCATGAGGCCCAAACTATTTTTTCACTTCGGTGCAGATGAATTGATGACGTTTTTAACATGGATAAAGGATTAATAAACAGACAATGGATGAAGATACACGATTAACGCTAAAGGGTGCGGCTGAATTATTGGGCCTGTCCCCCAGGACAGTGAGCAAAATTATCAAATCGGGTGCGCTCTTCGGGCGGCGTTCAGACGGAAAGGGTGGGAAGTATATGATCCTGAAATCAGCCTGTATTGACTATCTGCGCAATCCACAAGCACGTGGAGGTGATGACACTTTTAAAGGAGGCAAACGATGCCACTCATACTCAGAGGGGGAATATGGCACTGCCATTTCTTTACCTCGACAGGCAAAAGAATTAGGCGATCGCTTGGTACAAAGGACAAGAAGCAAGCAAAGGAGTTGTATGACCGTTTGAAATCAGAGGCATGGCGTGTTGATCATCTGGATGATCTGCCAGTGAGAACCTTTGATGAATGTTGTCTACGCTGGCTGGATGAGAAGAGCCACAAACGTAGCCTGGACGATGATAAAACAAAAATCGAATTTTTCTTGCTGCATTTTTCGGGGCGAGATGTGTCAAGTATCACCGTGGAGCAAGTATTTTTAGCCCTCTCAACATTGACTAACCGAAAACACCGGCAACTATGGGAATCGAAACGGGACGCAGCAATCAGGAAAAATTTCTCTGTCCCCGAATACGAGCCTAAACCGGTTTCTCTTGCGACAAAAAGTCAATACCTGTCATTCATTCGTGGACTCTTTAGGATAATCGCTAATGAATGGAACTGGATCAAATCAGCACCGGTTATAAAAGCTAAGAAACCGGTCAACAAGCGGATACGATGGCTCACGACCGATGAGGCCACCCGGCTCATCGACTGTATGCCAGACAGTATTAAACCGGTAGTTATTTTTGCGCTGGCTACGGGGTTAAGGCGCTCAAATATACTGGATTTGGAATGGTCACAGATTGATATGCGAAGAAAAGTGGCCTGGGTCAACCCAGAAAATGCCAAAGCAGGGAAGGCGATTGGGGTTGCTTTAAATGAGACGGCGTGCAATGTGTTACGGGGTCAGCGAGGCAAACACGCGCGCTGGGTGTTTGTCCATACGGTTGCGAAAACGCGATCTGATGGCACCTTGACGCCTGCAATCAGGAAAATGCGCGTTGACGACAATGCAGCCTGGTATACTGGATTGAAGCGAGCGGGGATCACGGATTTCCGCTTTCACGATTTGCGGCACACCTGGGCGAGTTGGCTGATTCAGTCTGGCGTACCATTGAATGCGTTGCAAGAAATGGGCGGCTGGGAATCGGTTGAAATGGTGCGCAGATATGCTCATTTAGCACCCAGTCATTTAACGGAACACGCGAAGCAACTGGATCCGCTTTTGCGAGTTTACGACACAAATACGACACAGGATGATTTTTAACTTAAAAAAAAGGGTGCTAACCTATTGATTTACTTGGTGCGCCCTACAGGATTCGAACCTGTGACCTACGGCTTAGAAGGCCGTTGGTAAAATTATAATATATTGATTTAAAACAAAATAACTGCATTCGCAATATAACAAACCATCAAAAAACATCAATAACCATCAGTCTCCCTCAAATCGCCGTGGCACGTTTATGGCACGTAATATAATTCCCTATCATTGCACTTCCACAGACTTCCCCTCTTCGTTTTTGATTTCCCAGCCAGACTCACTCCATAAAAGTTTCCCTTTTCACTTACTATTTTTGCCGAGATTTTTACCACTTAGTTCAAAATATAAAATTCGTACTCGTCTGAGTATTCTCACAACGATTTCAAATTAACCTCCAAGACTGTATCCTCTGGCGTAGGCAATATCGACAGACTTACCTTCACATCAATAATACCAACCGGCGGTTTTTTCCAATAGGATTTAATATCCCGATGATGCGATGATGCGATGATGCGATGATGCGATGATGCGATGGTCTGATTGGCACTGACCATCATTCTGGCAGTGTCACCGGTGATGCCGAAAAAACTGTAGATTTTCGACTTAACTACAACTGTAGTATTTTGCCAAAGAAGGGCAACTGCACTGGGTAGTGTGAAGCCTGTTCCTGTAAGTCGACTCAAGAAGGCCTAGTCCTATCTCTAGTACAGCACCATAACTTACGTTCATGTTCGTGACACACATTAATTTAGTAAAACCTACTTATTATTAACTATAAAATTTATGGTATTAAATTTAATCGTGACTAATTTAATATTATATTGTGGCTTTGCCATTGTTATTCATCATATTCTTATCAGGATCATTTGTTCTCTCCTCTATTATAGTAGGCAGTAATTAATTAACCATAGATAATTTACAGTATATATCGTAAATAACATGCCAATAACAGACAATAATTTTTCATTAGCCAGAAAAGAAACAAATAAGGTATTAAGTAATCAACATCATACCTCTAAAAGTACTTTGCAAAGAATTGTTGAAGTTTCTCAAAGTGTGGAGGAACTTACAAAAAATTTAATACAAAAAGTGAAAGAAAATCCGCAACAAGATATATCCATTACAGAATATCAGGAAAATAGCCATTATCTTGATAAAGAAACTATTGCTTCTCTTAAAAAACTGGCGGAACGTTATAATGGATTCTACAAAATGGCATTTTGTCAGGCTGATTTTACTAGTCGTTCTTTAAAAAATCTAGAGCTAGCAACGCGCGGGGTGTGTTCTCCACTTGTGGAGACTTGGTTAGGTATGCGTGATCCGTTGCTGCAAAATAATTTTTTCAATTTTATAAAAACAGAAGATGGAGCTAAAAAAATAGCACAACTAAATATAAAAACATTAATTACATTCACTAAAAATGAAACACAGGATGAATATGAACTTAGATATTTTTCTGAAGACAATAGAAAATTAATTGAATTGATTAAATATTTCGGTGAGAATGATAGCGATATAATTAAATTAGCAAAAGAAAATGTTTTTATAAAAAATAAAGAAAGTATTAGAGAGCTAGTCAGTATTTTTAATAAAAATCATAAAGAATTTGTTGAGTTTGTTAAAATCATAGCCCAAGATGATAGTTTCATAAATAAATTAGTAAATAAACATAATATTATAAATGATGAAAAAATAACTGAATCATTAGTTCAATATTATAGTCTACACAAGTCAGAAATACATGATTTGGTACTAGAAGCTTACCTTACAAAATAAGATATAATTGGATCAGCAGTTCAATATTGTTCTGATCATAATGAAAAAATAGTTAACTTATTAAAGCGATATAATAGAAATAGCAATCCAGGTGATAAAAAAATACATATAAAACACAATATAATAGATGGAATGTATGAAATAGACGAAAAAAAATACTGTTTTAGCCATATTAACGATCTAGAATCAAAATTGGGTAAGAACGCAATAGCAACATTAGAGCTACCCATTAGCGATGGTAGATATTACCTTACAATCCGTCCTTATAATGAAAAGAGACTTCATGCTGTTGGAATGTATATTGATATAAAGTCCAACACTTTTCAATTTTTTGATCCTAATTTTGGAGAATTTTTGTTTAGTTCTATTAATGATATGCAAAAATTTTTCAGGACCTTTACTATGCATAATGATACATACGACCTATCTGATTTAACTGTACAAACCTTTAGCCCGATAAACTAACCATAGGCGTTGCTGCCTGGCTCACCTTCAAAGCAACGTATTACGCTAAAAGTTCTGTCTACAACAGTCGATAATCCTTTACCTAGTAGTACATAATCTACGTAACCTGTTACTTTGTTTTTCAACTTGCTTATTCTTCAGTAGACCTCTTCGGAAACTCTCATTTATCTAATTTCCATGTTATAAATTGCTGCAATCAGATTAAATCGTAATCCAAACCGTTTTCGCCTGTTTTGATAACGATCTGATACAATTTTAAATCGTTTAATCATACCAATGACATTTTCGTTTAATACACGCAGGCTTGATAACTTACGATTGTTGCGTTTATCTTCTTGTGTTAAAAGATTTTTCTTTGTCTTTTTCTTAGGCAACGCCGAGTTTGAATGAATCTTGCCAAGCCCTTGGTAACCTGTATCTGTCACTGTTTTGATTTCAGGATGTATTCGCACACCAGACTCCTTGAACAACCTAAAATCATGGCGCCTCCCATTAGTAAATGGTTGTACAGATGACTGCTTTGCTTTTTTTATCGACGATCACTTGGGTTTTTAAGGTGGGTCGTTTCTTTTTTCCTGAGTAAAACTGCTTTTGTTTTTTTTGGACGTTCAATCGGCGTTTCTGTGGCATCAATAAGAACGAGCTCATACTCCCTATCACTTTTTAATAAAGCTTTGTGTCCAGGTAGGGCAAAATCAGGATGCTTTATTAGCGTATTCTCTATCCATTTAATCGTTTCATAGCATGTGCTCTCACTCACCCCATCGCTTTGGCTGACAGGAAAATAAGTGCGATATTCCCGTAGATACTCAAGGGCCATTAATAAGCGCTCTTCCAAACACAGCTTAGGTTTCCGACCTCCTTTTCCTTGCTTACACTTATCTGCTTCATTCAATATCTTTATCATCTTTTCAAATGTACTGCGTTTAATTCCGGTTAAGCGCCGAAATTTTTCCTCTTCCAGTACCTTGAGTCCCTCATATTTCATAGGGGCTCCTTGTTCAGGAGATTTTTAACAAAATTCCTACATGAATGCTAGTTTCCGAAGAAGTCTAGTGAATCCAGCGTTGTGACTTCTCTTGCAGAAGAGCTTCCTACCAACAAACTATCTACCTGCTAGTAAAAAATACAGTGGTAGCACGTTGTTACTCAGAACTCACATGATTGCCAATAAGCAATCATGTAATATTCTGCTTTTTAATTTATTTTAAAATGGAAAATAAATTAGGCGTATTGACCAGGAGGCACAGCATGTGAAGCTGGTTTTATTCCTGACGTGTTCCCTTTGGGCCAAGGGTAAACATTTCTTCCACTATTTTGGCGATTTTCAATTTGTGGACTAGAGCTTTCAGATTTTTTAACATCTTTTGCTTGACCATTACATCCAACACCATGTTGTTCGTGGAAACATTTATGAGAACGATGTCCGTTTTTTATATAGAATTCTGCTGCAGCGGCATGATCAACCATATATGGAGATTCTGAGGATCCCTTTTCCAACTGTGAAGGTGCTTTTTCTTGGGACATAGCTATACCCGTGATCAATGAAGATGCTTGATTTTGAAGTCGATAAGGATCATGCTCATAGCCATGAAAATAGAGCTGACTGCTGACCAGAAAATTACCCTCGAAGCCCAACATCGTCAAAGCCATGACCGCCGTGTCTGTGACAGGATCCGGTGTGTTTTGTTGTCCGCAGACGGCTGGACTCCCCCTATGATTGCTCACTCACAGCTCATTAATGAAACCACGGTGCGGCGCCACCTTACAGACTATCATAAACTCAACAAGCTCAAGCCTGAAAATGGCGGCTCCGATGGCTATCTCAATGCGGAACAGACCACGTCGCTGGTTGAACATCTCACCCAGCAGCTCTACCACCACAATCACCAAATTGTGGCCTATATCGCTGGACGCTGGAACATCACCTTTACCGTATCAGGTCTGTATAAAGGGTTGAAGCAGCATGGCTTTAGCTATAAAAAGCCGAAAGGTGTTCCGCATAAATTTGCCGTTGAGAAACAGCAGCAATTTATAAAGACCTACAGCGAATTGAAAGACGCCGCGGGTAATGACCCCATACTGTTTATTGATGCCGTTCATCCGACACAAGCCACCAAAATAAGCTACGGCTGGATACGAAAAGGCCAGGATAAAACGATAGAGACCACCGGGAGCAGAACGCGGTTGAATATCATGGGAGCCTTGAACATCCAGAATGTGGCTAACCCCATAATCCGTGATGATGAGACGATTAACAGCGAAAATGTGGTTCACTTCCTGTCTGCCATTCGCGCGCATTATCCCATCACGACAACGGCACATGTGATCCTCGAGGGTGCAGGCTATCACCGTTCACAGCTTGTGCAAGACGCCGCGCTTACGTTGAATATCCAGCTTCATTACCTTCCGCCGTATAGCCCGAATCTAAACCCGATAGAGCGATTGTGGAAGGTGATGAATGAGCAAACACGAAACAATAGATATTACCCATCTAAACAGAGTTTTAAGAACGATATCTTAAACTTCTTTGAGGTGAAGCTACCACAAATGGCAAGTTCTCTGGTATCTCGCTTAAACGATAATTTCCAGGCGCTAAATCCTGCATCTTGATTTCACTTGGGTATAGAACGCTGTCAGGCCCGCACGGGCCGGGCGCAAAGAAATCATATTTTTCTAGCCATTGCTGCCTGGTTTGAACAACATAAACGCCGTCTGTCCGAAAAAATAACTCTTTACCAACAAAATTGGGCTGTCATTAAAAACGCTATTACTACACACATCAGAGCACTATTGGCTACACCAGGTTAGATTCGTGCGAAACTCATGCAAAACATGAACTTTGCAGGTAATAAAAACACGCCGCCCGTTGAATGTCGGTGAGTGTTTCTTCCGGTATCTGCTGTAACCAGGCAAAGACTTGTCTGCTTGATAACGCCCATTTAATTCTTCTTACAGAGACACCCAAAAAATCCTTCTTCATTTGCTTAAAACTTATATCTGAGTTCGAGATAAGCCTGACTCATTGAAATTATTATGATATAAGGCTTCATTGGAGTGTATGGTTCACCGTTGTAATCAACAACGAAAAGTTGAGCACCATGAAAGGGGACTATAATGGTGACGTTACTTTGAGTATTTGCTATAGTTGTCATGTTCGGTTCCTTAAGCAGTCTCGGACGGATTAAAAACCTCAGCGGTTGTCGCCACTGGGGTTTTGCTGTTTTTTGATATGTGATCTTTTAGGATTTGGGTAATTTCAGAGTTCATAGAACGTCCATGTTTTGCTGCAATATTTTTGATTGCCTCCATAAATTCCTTTGGCATCCTAATGTTAAATTGTGGTGTAGCTCTTGTTCCTATCATATTGACCTCATATTGGTATCACCGTGATACGCTTTAAAACATAACAGCACGGTGATATCATGTCAATATATTAATTAAGTGGAGATACCTATGGCTCGTTCCGAACCACAAATTAACATTCGTCTTCCGCAAAATTTGAAAGATCAAGTTCATGAATTAGCGGCATTAAATAAGCGATCAGTTAACGCTGAAGTAATTGCAGCAATTGAATTAGTAATAGAAAGAAATATCCTAAAAAATAGGAATCCTGAATCAATTAAAAATCTTTATAAAAAAAAACAACTCAAAATTGAAAAGCAAGAAGAATTTAATAAAAGACTTAAGAAGCTTGAAGAAGAACTCGCTTCAATTAAATTAGGTAAGAAGTAGCTAAAAAATAATTTATTGAATATTTTCAAAAACGAAGTTGGTTGTCATGTTCTGCCCCTGTTGGGGGGGGTAATTCCACCACCGTTGAAACTAATTTGCGTATACTGTCAAGTTAATCCTATGCTATCTCAAGTTGAATTTTTACAGGTGTGTTATGAGTAAATTTCCTAGCCAATTACAAGACAAATTTAATTTGCGCTTACCGCATGGTATGCGTGATGCTATAGCAGAACTAGCCAAACAAAATTGTCGCTCGATGAATTCAGAAATAGTCCAGATCCTTCATGATGCAATGGTGAATTCAGGTATAGGCATCTCCCATAAAGTAGCAGCCGGTTTAGATGTGCAGCTTACTGATGAAGATACGTTTCTGTGGGTTAAGCATTTACAGCGACCAGAACACGCCCCAGAACTTGAAACGTTAGGGCGCGTGATAAAAAAAATGACTGAAGAGATCAAAAAATCTCAATAATCGCAGAAGTACGGATATGCTTATGCAGCCACCAGTAAATCATGTATACGCCCCGCAACATAAGCTTCTGCACGTGCGAGGTAGGCTGAAATATACTTATGATCTTTCTTTACCCTCCGCCCTATCGCCCTGCATGACACTTTGCCTCGATAATGAACAACAATAATTTCGTAAGCGAGCAAATCAAAAGATTTTAGACTCCTACTGCCTGGTCAACAATCTTCCCCTCCTCGTCGCTCAACCACGGACGGCTATCACCTTCCTGTTGACATAAAGGCCAGCATGCTTTGAACTCCGTACCAATTCGTGAACTACTCCAATTACCCCAAGCTGCGAGTAAATCTTTTACGTGCTTCATGCCCCCTCCCATGCCGTTATCACCCATGCCACCGGTTAGTTTTTATTACACCGCTCTTGCCCGATAGCTCTCCCAGGTAAACGCCAAGGTACAGCCGCCACCTTCGTTCATTCTGTCTAACACCCGCTCTCCGAGGTAAGTTGTTAAGTCTTCTTTCGGCAAATTGCTCAGCAGCAGCGTCGGTTTCATGTTTTCATAGCGGGTGTTGATGATTTCAAATAAAATCAGCTTTTCCGCCTCACTGCCAAACTGCACACCGATTTCATCGATAATCAACATGTCAACACCGGTGTAGTGTTTAATCACCTCGGATTCGGTTTTGGTGGCGTCTTTCGCCCAGGTGCTTTTGACATCTCGAGTAATACGTAGCGCTGACGTCAGGACGACCGAGGCGTGGTGTGTCGTAATGATGTGTTTAGCAATCGCAACCGCCAGATGATTTTTTCCGGTACCGGGCTTGCCGCACATCACCAATCCACCGCCTTGGGCTAAGCGCTCAGACCATTTTTGTGCATAGGCCTGGCATACCTTCTGGCAACGCAAGGATTCCGCATTAACCGGCTGATAAGAGTCAAAACTGGCAGTGGCAAAACGAGCAGGGATACCCGTCTGGCTCAGCAAATTTTTAATCAATTGGGCCTGATTTCGCTGCTGGTCTGAGGCGATATTCTTTTTCAATACGGTGATTTTTTCGTGTAAACACGCCGGACAGTCCGTTTTCTGTTGTACTTTGACGAGGCCATGCAGGGTTCGACAGCGTTGTTCAAAAGCCCCGTGTTGTGGGCAGAGGACCTCTGCTACATCAATCCGAACCCCTGCTATTTCCTTCAGCGGGGCACGGGCACTTTTCAACCGGTCTTCAAGAAAAGTGAGGTCTTGCTGCTGACGCGAATTTTCTATTTTTTCAATGACATTCATCACATTACCCTTCCATCCACGCCGGAAATACCGTGGTACCGTAGTCTTTTTTAGCGAAGTGTTCGCCAGAAACCCGTTTGAATGTGGTGCCATCCGCTGCCCGTTTGTTCTGGTAATTCAGTTTCTGACTGGCGGTGCAGAACCAGCTTTTGGGCGTGTCGTGGCGGAATTCTAAATCTAATCGCGTCAGCTCGTAGACCAAGTCCAAATGCGGGAATAGTGTTTGCCAGCTGTCGAAATCCTGCGGGGTCAGGCGGATTATTTTCCCCTCGAAGGCGTAACGGCTCGCTAGGTTGTGCACCGTGGCAGTCTGAGTGTCTGCGGAAGGGGAATTACGCTGAGCAGGAAAACAGCCAGGGTTGGGGATGGGCTCTTCTGGCTTGATGGAAAACCTTTCCGCCTCGATTGCACAAATTTCACTCGTGGTTGGGGTGTTAGGTTCTATGACAGGTTCTATGACTGGTTCAAAAGAGTGACTGATTCTGGGTGTCCCAGATTCACCACCCCCTGGTGTTCCAGATTTACTACTTAGTGTTATAGATTCATCACCTGATGAAAATGCTACACCACCTGGGGCAGGACATTCACCCCCAACTTGAGTGGCTTTATTTAGTGTCAAATGGTAAACATTGGATTTATTCAACCCATGGTCAGTTTTACGAAATTCAATCCACAGTAAGCCGTCAATCACCAATCGTTGGATATGTTTTTGTACAGAGCGATCTGTCGTTTCACACTGATGAGCGATGTAGGGCACCGAAGGCCAACATTCTCCTTGGTCGTTAGCATTATCGGCTAACTTCAGTAAAATCAATTTTCTTATCGGATTACCCACTTTGATACCCATGGCTTGTGCCATTAAATTCATGCTCATTTTCTATTTCCTATGCGACGTTTTTAATCGTTTTCAGGCAGCCTGCTTCAAGCCGTTTAGTAGCGGGGTTTTACTTGCCGTAAACCAGGAGTGTGGCTCTGACTTCGGAGTCTCGCATTGCCATATGTTTACGGTGAGCTTCAATGATTTTCTGCTTTTCTTTTTCATCAACCGCACCGTCATTGTTAATCGCATCCAATATCAGCTTATCCACCGCACTGCGCTTAATTGTGGTGTGTAGCCCCATGTGGTGTAGTTCCACCGTATCGACGTCATCGGCTGAAGGGATAGGGACGACGAGGGCTTCTGACCGTTCGGCGAAATATTCTGCTACTAGAGTTGATTGGCTCAACGTTTGTAGTGCTTGTAATTCATCGATGCTAAAGAATCGACAGCCTTTGCTTTCATACAGTCGATTGTTAAACTTGACTTCCGATACTCCAAGATAAGCCGCTGCAACACTCCTTCCACCGTCAATACGCTCACATATCCGGTTAATTAATGCACGTTTGTCCATAATTTCAGTACTGCCCCTGTAGTTATGTTTATGTTCACGTTATGAGAAAGTTCACTCTACTTGATGTTTATCCAGAGGTAGTCCATCGGTTGGGTTTGGGTAAACGTTGGGATTTAATTCGTGGGGTGTCACTTGCCAAGCCAATACTTTGCACAAGCAGATGATTTTTTTGGGAGGCACTCCATTCTTTAACCACAAACTAATAGTCTGTGGTTCGTACCCCAAACAACTAGCGATTTCAGTTTGGCTGGCAATGCCAGCAATACGTTTTTTGATTTGATGGTTCATAAATGCCTCTTTAATTAAAAAATCGCAGATTACAAGAAAATAATGATTTATGCAAGATACTATTAAAATGATAAAAACAAGAAAACCTTGTAGAATGTTCATCATGAAAAATGAAACTGTTATAAATTCGGCATGCCGAATCACTCAGCTGTTAAAAAAAAGAGACTGGAGTCAATCCGATCTAGCTAGACTGCTTGGGGTCACACCTCAGGCCGTACAACAGTGGGTGAAAGGTATCAGTTCGCCACGAGGTGGAAATCTTGCAAAGCTTTCAGAGGTAAGCGGTTTACCGAAATATTGGTTTTTTATGGATAGTCAGGGTGGTGTGTCAACATCATATGAACAGATCGATCAGCTTGAGGGAACAAATGAACAACATAAAATACTCATTAGACTTTTTGATAGTCTCCCTGAGATCGAGAAAAAACAATTGATTAAATCACTTTATGAAAAACAGCAATATTACGATCAGCTTCTTGAAGAGCTTGCTACTGCTCGCGGAAAAAATATAATCTGATCGTTCCCCTCCTTTTCTCATCATGACTATGAACCCTGCCTGTGCAGGGTTTTTTTTGTATTTTTACAATAGTTTACAATTATATATTCACAATAATACACGACTTATTTAAATTAAAATTTGCTAAATACAATTTAATGTTGTAAATTTATCTCATCAACACGGCAAGCACCCCGCGAAGCAGGCAAGGAAAGCCCATGAAGTAGCCGTCCGAGGCGCATGAAAATCGGAATGATTCGCGAAATAGAATGCCCGATATACCCCGCACAGGCGGATGCTCTTTAACAATTTAGAATTTGGTAGCACTGACAAAGTGCACCCTTGCGTTCACCCGTTGATTTCTGAATAGGTTGTGTCACCAGCTTATCCAGAAATCAATCGGAGGTAAGTTATGGCAACGATTATTTACAAGCCATCGAAACGCAAAGCAATGTATGGCGGTAATGCCAAATACCGCAGACATCAACGCCGTAAAGCGGAAGCCCTCTCTCGTGAGGCGATCGAAAACAGCCTTGATCGGAGAGGGGGCGATCACGCAAAAATAGTGCGTGCTCAACCTCGCTCGGATGTAGATCGGGCAATTGCTCTAGCGACGGCCTTCCCTTTACGTCAAAAGCCGCAGGACAGTATGTACAATCGGCTGATGCCAAGAGCCTGGTTATTTTCTGTGCGAGGAACAAGCCGAACAAAAAAGGCTATTACCGTTTCTGCTTAGCAGAGGTTTTATTACAACACAGCCCCAGGCTGTCCTACCTATTGGAGTGACTATCATGTTAAAACAAAGCTTTGCTCATCTACAAAAGGTGGGGCAGTCTTTGATGCTGCCCGTTTCTGTTCTGCCGGTCGCCGGTTTATTGCTCGGTTTAGGGTCTGCGGGGTTTGCTTGGCTCCCTGTCACCGTTTCACATCTAATGGCCGAGGCCGGTGGGACCGTATTTGCTCATCTGCCGCTGCTGTTTGCTCTGGGTGTCGCGCTCGGCTTGACTCAAAATGACGGCGTGTGCGCCCTGGCGGTGATTGTCGCGTACGCCATCATGGTAAAAATGTTGGCGATTGTGGCACCCTCTGTTGATACCGGTGTATTCGGTGGCATGGTGATGGGCGGGGTCGTCGCTGTGCTGTTTAATCGCTTCCATAACCTCCGTGTCCCCGCGTATCTGGGCTTTTTTGCCGGTAAACGTACGGTGCCGATTATTGCAGGTATCATGGCTATCCCGGTTGCCTTGCTATTGGCATTGATGTGGTCACCTATCGGACAGAGCATTGAGGCCTTTTCACATTGGGCGATAGTACAAAATCCTGAGCTGGCTTTTGGTGTGCACGGCATGGTGCAACGGACGCTGATCCCCTTGGGCTTGCACCATATCTGGAATGTGCCTTTTCATATGCAAATCGGGGAGTATACCAATGCCACAGGGCAGGTTTTTCACGGAGATATCCCCCGTTATATCGCCGGCGACCCTACCGCAGGGCAACTGGCGGGCGGCTTTTTGTTTAAGATGTACGGGTTGCCCGCCGCTGCATTGGCTATCTGGCACACCGCCAAACCGGAGAACAGAGCGAAAATCGGCGCACTCATGGGGTCTGCCGCATTAACCTCCTTTTTAACCGGCATTACCGAACCGATTGAATTTGCCTTTATGTTCGTTGCCCCGCTGTTGTATGTCATGCATATCCTGCTGTCAGGCTTGGCCTTTTCTCTGGCAATTGCGCTAGAAATGCGTCACGGTACCAGTTTTTCACACGGGCTGATTGATTTTATTGTGCTCAGTCCGCAGGCCAACCGTGTGTGGCTGTTTCCGGTCGTTGGCCTCGCGTATGCCACGCTGTATTACGGGTTATTTCGCCTGCTGATTGTACGTTTTGACCTCAAAACCCCGGGGCGTGAAGCCGGTTTATTACCCTACGTGCAGCAGGATACCCCTATCACCCCGTTGCTTATCCAGGCCTTTGGCGGCAAAGACAACATTACCGCTCTCAACGCTTGCATCACGCGATTGCGGGTCAGCGTGAAAAACAGCAAACAGGTGAATCAACACGCACTCAAGACCTTAGGTGCACAGGCGGTGATTGTGCTCGGTTCCGGCGTGCAAGCCATTTTCGGTGCCCAATCTGAGCAGCTTAAAACCGCGATGGCATTACAGCTCAACACCCCGCAAACACCGCATTAATTTTCTTTTTTTCCCCTTTTCCTCCAGGCCACTGACCTTTTTTGTCGGTAGCGTTGTCGTGGAAAAAAACCTTCAGGAGCACCGTATGCACCCATGGATTATCACTGCATGGCCTCACAGCACGCCTGCGGAAAAACCCAAACGCAATCAATTCATTCAACCAACGAGGTGAACCATGATTTTTACTATCCAAGATAACGCATTAATCATCATGATCAACGGTGTGAAGCGAGTTTTCCTTAACAGCGAGCGGGGCTATGCCCGCATGTCTCAAGCGTATTGTAAAAGCAGAGGGCGACTGGCATGACACCCGAGACGCTTATTGAAGCACGAAAAATAATGAACACGTTCAGTGATCAAGATTGGCACAACATTAATGAACAGGCGGAAGAGTGGGACAAATACTTCACCTTTGACCACATCGCCCAGCTCTTTAAAAAATTGCCCCATTTTGATAGTGAGGCCTTGGCACTCGCCTTGGATGAAACCGAACCCGATGACCTCGATGAGGCATTTTTCAGCATTTTTATCTCAAAAGCGAAGTGGATGTTAGCCAAAGAACGGCTCTACAGTGGCGATGACTATGACGAGGTCTATTATGGAGAATAAAGCCTTTTATCTTAAGCTGGCCACTATCCAACGCGAACTTAATGCACCGAAAAATCAATACAATACCTTTGGTAAATACCACTACCGCAGCTGTGAAGACATTTTGGAAGGCGTTAAGCCGCTGCTGGGTGATTTATTTCTCTCGATAAGTGATGAAATCGTACAAATAGGCGATCGCTATTACGTCAAGGCAACAGCGACCCTGACGGATGGTGAAAATTCGTTTCAGGCCTCCGCCATCGCACGGGAAGAATTGAACAAAAAAGGCATGGATGCGGCACAGCTGACCGGGGCAACCAGTTCCTACGCGCGTAAGTACTGCCTGAACGGCCTGTTTGCGATTGATGATGCCAAAGATGCCGACACCGAGGCCTATAAACAGCAAGAAAACAAGGGAACCCCACACACGAAGTCCACCGTTGCACGGACACCCGAACAATACCTCACCGATTTCACCCACTGGGCGCGTCAATGCAAGGATAAAGTGGCCTTACAGGGGGCTTATAACCGACTGAGCCAGCTGCTTATCCAGCAGCCTGATTTAGCACAAAAAGCCAACGACATTTATCTCACCCACTCAGCAACCTTAGAGAAGGCAGCCTAATGGCACACACCATCACCCTCAAACTCCAACAGGCCGCCAGAGAATTTACGGCCACTGACGCCATCGGCTTCGCCCTACGGGGTGGCGTTAAATACTACGATCGCAAATTAAAAGCCCATGCTTTCACTAACTACCAGGCGGTACTGTTTGCCAAAGCCGGCAATCAAGCAGATTTTTACCGCGAAACACTCAACCCAGGTGCTATCGTTGAGCTCTTCGGTGAAAGCATCAAGATCGACAGCTACGAAGGGAAAAACGGACAAGCGATCGTCTTGGAGCTAAACAATGCACGTTTGGGCTTTGTCGACGCGGGACAGCAGACACAGAGACAACAACCCACCCAAGCGCTACCCCAATACCCTACCAAGGCACCCTGTCAACAAAGCAATGTGATGCCGTTCACAAATTTTAATGACGACGGGGATGACATCCCGTTTTGAGCGGTTCGCTAAGCTGCTCAGTTTCTTGCAGGTGCGAGTCCTGCTGCAATAATTGGTTAGTTTGATTGCGTAGCTATGGCGTACATGTGGAAGGCGACTGAAACATGGAAGCAACGCCGGATAAACGTTGCCCCTGACCCAGTCCGTGGGCGCGCGCAAGCACACAGCCCGTAACGAAAGTGAACCTGAACAAGCCTCGTAAATGTCAGCCACACGGCAATGCTGGGAGAGTGTGGTGTAGGGTGGTTCCGCCGAGCCTTTGGAATGGGGGCGAAGGTCATCGAGTTCTAGTGGATTAACTAACCACTTGAAGCTAGAACGGGAACTCGGGGTATTGAGGATGGGATGTGCGCATAGAACTGAGCGGAACGAACGAGACCTCTACCCGTCGTGGTTTAACCCACCGCGTAATTGAAGATATAAGGTAACCGCCGAAGTTCGAATAGACGCGGGATAGAGGAGTCGGAGGAGGCCATAGTACTGTTGATGATGAGGACAACATAACCTCGTCGGAGAGAAGGGCCTCTGCTTCTGTCATGCTATTTTTTGTAGGAGGCATTACGTGATTGCGAAAGCTGAAAACACGTCGCTAGAAAGAGTGCGAGTACTGCAACGAAAGTTATACCTAGCAGCCAAGACGAATCCAACACGGAAATTCGGCATGCTGTATGACAAGGTGTGTCAGATCGATGTGTTATGGATGGCCTACAAGCAAGTCCGAGCCAACAAAGGTGCCCCAGGCATCGACCAGCAGACTTTTGAAGTCATTGAAAAGGAAGTTGGAGTTGGGTCATTCTTGGCTGAAATCCAAACAAAACTCATGGAAAAGAGGTACACGCCTCTGCCGGTCAAACGGGTGTACATCCCCAAGGCTGACGGAACGCAAAGACCTCTAGGCATTCCCGTTATCGCAGATCGTGTTGTTCAGGCAGCGGTGAAAATTGTTATCGAACCTCTTTTTGAGGCTACCTTCAAGGATTGCTCGTATGGCTTCCGGCCTCGGAAGAATGCACAACAAGCATTGCGGGAAATCTACAAGTGGCTGAATTTCAAGTGCCACTGGGTGGTAGATGCGGATTTGAAGTCGTACTTTGACACAATTCCGCACGATAAATTACTGCTGTCCGTTCGAACCAGAGTCATTGATCGCTCGGTTGTAAAGCTGATCGAGATGTGGCTTAAAGCTGGAGCGATGGAAGAGATGAAAATCCGGAAGGAGACGACCGGTACGCCGCAAGGGGGAGTGATTACTCCGCAAACAATCTGGCAAACTTCTGCCATATGTTTTGTCTGATCCTGCTTCCAGGCTGGTATCATTCCCGGGATTCACCCGAAAAACCACCACAATTTCATCACGATAAATTTCTATCCGTTTCACCAGCGCACGCAGAATTTCTCGCTTCATCAGAAAATCGTCCGTACTCAGGCGTTCCGTGACCGCAGCAGCAAAATCCTCCACCCGGTTAACCAGTAGCAGCAACTCATGCTGGTTCTCTGTGGCCTGTTTCACCTTCACTCTCTGGCGCGCAAGTTCCGCCAGCCTGAGCGTCATCACTCTGATCCGTGGTTCAAAGTCTGTTTTGCCAATCAGCCCTTCGGCAAAACTATCAATCAATCGGGACCGCCCCACGTTTAGCTGATTTTCTTGCTTTTTCAGACGCTCAGCATCTGCGGTCTGTCCACTGTGCTCTGACGCCTGCGTTAGACGCTGCTCATATTCTTTTTTCAGCCGTTCCGGCTCAGACAGCAGCGCAATGACCTGTGCCCAGACCGTTTCATCCAGCATGGATGTCCTGACCTGTTTATTGTCACACACCCGAATGCCCCCAAAGCGGTAAGCATCCGTCCCAGTACAGTGGTAATAAGAATACTGCGCCCCCCTTTTGCCGCAGATTTACTGACTTTTTTGCCATAATACGCATAGCGACAGTGGCCGCACACAGTCAGCCCCTGTAAGAGATAAGCGGCTCCCCGGCGCCCCTGTCGTGCATGTCGGCGGTTTTCTTCCAGCTGTTCGTTGACCGTCAAGAAAAGAGCGCTGTTGATGATGGCAGGCACAGGGATCCCGATGCCGTCATCCGGCTTACTTCGTATTACTGAATAACCGTTCTTGAGGATATCTGCACTGTTGCGCGCTGCTCTCACCCGGGGACGGGGGGCGCAGTTTTTCGTTTTTCCGAACACAGCAAGTCCTTTGTAAGCGGGGTTCTTTAACATGCCCCATACCGTACTGCGGTCCCAGCCGGGTTTGCCGGTGGCGCTTTCTATGCCTTTCTCAGCCAGACGTCTGACCACACCGCCTAGACTCAGGCGCTCTATGCCAGCCCAACTAAATATCTTCCTGACCACGGAGGCTTCATGAAGGTTGACAATATACTGTGCGGGTGTCCCGTCCGGCTGCCTGCGGATATACCGATAACCGTAAGGTGCACCGGAAAGGACACCGACATTACCACAGCGTGCACCGTGAAGCTTACCACGCCGGTTGCGCTCCATAATCTTTGCCCGCTCATATTCAGCAAACATCCCCTGCATCTGCAGAAGCATCATGTCTTCCGGCGTGTCGCCGGGGGTGTGACAGATAAAGATAACCTCCACGCCGCAGGCGCTGAACTCTTCCATCAGCAGAGCCTGATAGGCGTATTTACGGGCTAGCCTGTCGGGCGACAGGATGTACAGGCATTCAATATCGCCTGCCGCCGCGTAGTCCCTCAGGCGCTCTAGTTGCGGGCGGATAAGTGTAGCACCGCTGACACCATCATCGATAAAGAGCATGGCGTCAGGCAACACGTGGCCGTCCTCACGGATGCGGTCCTTGATTGCTGCAAGCTGACTGCCGATGGTGCCATTTTTTACCTGTTGCCCGGAAGAAACGCGGGCGTAGAGTGCGACCAGTGCCTTGTTCATAACATTTTGCTCCGTCTAGCGGTTGAGCGGGCAGGAGCCCGGTGAGGTTTGGCCTGGGCCTGGTCGTGAGGGGTAAGCACGTGGTGGTTAACGGGAGTCAGCTGTTCATAAACATCCGTCAGCTGGTCGTCAGAAAACCGGCTGGGCTCGAAAGTGATACGTACGTGTTGTGAAAATGGCTTCGGTTTCATTGCTGAGGGTCACTCCGTGTGCCGTTATCAGTCTCAATAACGAGGGAAAACTCAGTGATGCTCCCATCCGGATGACCAGACTTGAGGCAGCGCCGGTGAAAACGCAGGCCCCAGCTTACGCGAAAGTTTGCACTATTGTTTGCGGAGTAATTTCTCCCCCTTGCTCGCTAATCTCTACCTGCACTGGCTTGATTCGACGTGGGAGAAAAAGGCGTTCGGTAAACGTCCGCATGATGCTCATATCGTGCGATATGCCGACGATTTTGTGATTTTGTGCAGCAAGCGCCCGGAGTTTTATCTGGATCAGGCCAAGAAAGTCTTAGACCGACTTGGGTTGACGCTTAATGCCAAGAAAACGCGGATAGTTTAATGCCATGAAAGAGCCGTTTGACTTTCTAGGTCACAGGTTCGCAGTTCAACCATCGAAAGTGACGGGCGAGTTGAAGACCTTTTACTATCCGACTCCCAAGGCTATGAAGTCTGTTAAGCAGAAAATCCGTGATGTTGTCCGAAAAGGGCAGCACTGGGATTGGCCCACATTGGTGAAAGAAAAGGTAAACCCGATTCTTCGCGGATGGGGGAATTACTTCAAGACAGGTAATTCAAGGAAGCATTTCTTGAGCATAGCGAATTACACGATATGGACACTCTGCATCATGTTGCGGAAGAAGCACAAGAAACGGGGTAAGGGGTGGAGGGACCACCCGCCGTCCTGGTTCTACGATTACCACGGGCTGTTTAAGCTGTACAGCCTGTCCGTAACCGGAGATGAAGGGAGTCGGTATGCCCGACCTGTGCCGTCGTAACGCTGTGGAAAGAAGACAGTCGGAAAGCCGTGTGCGGGAAAACTGCAAGCACGGTTTGACGAGAGGTCGCTGGGGAGATGATGTCAAACCAGAGACCTACTCTACGAGGGGTTCTCCGTTTTGATGACAAGACAATTTATCGAGGTAAAAATGGAACAACGAACAGAAGCCTGGTTTGCTGCAAGAAGCGGCAAAGTGACGGCCAGCAAATTGGCAGAGGTGATGGCAAAAGTCAAAACCGGCGATGCCGCAACGCGAAAAAAATACAGGGCCGAGCTGATTTGCCAACGCCTGACGGGGAAACGGGAAGACACCTTTGTCACGCTCGATATGAAGCACGGGACGGCACTGGAACCCGTCGCCCGTGAGGCTTACATCTTGCGTGAATTTGCAGTAGAGGTCACGGAGGTGGGTCTCGTCGACCACCCTACCATCGAGGGGTTTGCGGCCAGTCCCGACGGACTGGTTAACGACGATGGCCTGATCGAGATTAAATGCCCCAAAACCTGGACGCATCTGAAGACATTAAGAACCGGCGAACTCAAAAGAGAATATTTCCTGCAAATGCACGCGCAAATGCTGTGTACAGGGCGCAAATGGTGTGACTTTGTCAGTTTTGATAATCGACTGCCACCGGAATTGGCTTACTTCAAGAAGCGCATTCACTTTGATGAGGCACTCGGCAAGGAAATTGAAACAGAAGTACGTCAGTTTCTGCAGGAACTTGAACGTGAAATCGCAGAGATTAAAACTTATGGGCGGGCAGCTTGAAAATAACGCCACGGAAAAAAGTGGTCGTCAACATCAAAACAGGGGCAAAGATGGTATGATCCAGGGCATGCCTTTCTGAAACGTCGTTATATTAAGCTTAGGATAAAGCGATGAAAGCAATAATTTCTCCTCACGACGCCTTCTGTAAGAAGTTTTTGGGCAATCTTGAGGTGGCACGAGACTTTTTGAAAACACATTTACCGCCCGCTATTTTGGAGAAATGTGACCTTTCTACACTGAAAGTAGAAGATTGCTCCTTTGTTGATGAAAATTTGAGACAATATTTCTCTGATATTGTTTATTCAATGCAGATGAACGACGGCAGCAAGGCGTACATTCAGTGTATTATCGAACATCAAAGCAACCCGCAACTTTTGATGACGTTTCGTGAATTACGCTATTGTGTGGGGATTTGGCAAAAATATTTTGACAAAAACCCGAACGAAAAATTACCTATTGTGGTGCCGATATTGTTTTATCACGGGAAAAGGCGGCCCTATCCTTACAGCAGGGATTTGATGGATTGTTTTGTTGACCCGGAGCTAGCCAGAGAAATCTACACCAAGCCGTTTCCTTTGGTGGATATTAGCGTTATTCCTGATGAGGAAATCATGACACACGGCCATGTGGCGTTGATGGAACTGGTGCAAAAACACATTTACATGCGTGATATGATAAACATTGTCGGACCCATTGCAGAACTATTGAATAAAGGTTATACAAACCGTGAATTGTTCCACGCTTTGCTCTATTATATCACCTACCAAGGGGAAACGAAGAATACTGAAAAGTTCTTCAAAGCGCTCGTGGATCAGACACCCACTTACCGTGAGGACATTATGACAATTGCACAACAACTCGAAAAACGGGGCGAAAAACGGGGCATCGAACAGGGCATGCAACAGGGCATGCAACAGGGCATGCAACAGGGACGTCAGGAAACTAAACTCGAAATTGCCAAGCAGCTTCTTAAAAGTGGTGTAGATGGTGCTTTGGTTAAAGCGTCTACTGGACTTTCTGACCAAGATATTAAAGATATTGAAGTATTGCTACATTAAGGGTGCCTTAGCACCTGCTATACCCGGACGGGCTGAATGATGATTCAGCCTCGGGAATATTTCGTTAAAGGTGTTAAATACCTTTAACTAGCGAATGCCGCATACGCAAGTAGTGCGGTTTTTTTACGCCCATAGCGTGTAATGGGTCAGATAGTGAGCAATTATACACCTTCAATAAAACTCAATTCACCTTTAGCCTACCATCTTTGTGACTGTTTCAAAGATGGGATGGTATTCGTTAATTTTGTTAATAGAAGCAAAGCCCAACCCCCGCTGACGCAACATCAAAGCTTAATTAATCTTCCACTCCGGTAACGTACCGGAGGTCATTAATCGCAATTCACTTGCAAGGAATTCTGCATGTCAAATGTTATCACTATCTATCAACAGGTAAAAATGTCTAGCCGTGAAATTGCTCAACTAACGGATAAACAGCATAAACATGTTCTCGATGATTGTCGAAAAATGTTCGAATCGATTAACATTCAATCGGCCGAGTTTTCGGCCGATTACAAAGACGCCAGTGGTCGCACTTATCAGGAATATTTACTTGACCAAGATTTAACCATGACATTGGTCATGGGCTACAGCATTTCGCTACGCTATAAAGTCGCCACTCGCTGGCGTGAGCTGGAAGAGAAAGCAACACGGCCTGTCTGCGTATTGCCTAATTTCGAAGATCCCCCTGTTGCGGCTATGGCATGGGCAGAACAGTTTCGTGAAAAAACCAAGTTGGCCTTAGTAAATAAAGAACAGGAAGCGGAATTACAGGAGTTGAAAAACCTGTTTAAGGAAGGAATAACGACGACTCAGTTTTGCAAAATGCTCAACGGTATTAACACACAACAGATTAATCACTGTTTAGCGGACAGAAATTGGCTTTATAACGAAAGTAAATCCCATATCCGCTGGCGTGCAACCTCTTATGCACGTGACCGATATCTAACGGAACATCAACATAAAATCAGCATTCATAGCGGTGATGACTTTATCAAGTACCAACCCGTTTTACTGCGCAAAGGGGCAATCCGATTATTTGACCTCTACCGCAAAAATAAGCTGCCAATGAAAACCCATTGGGACGGACACTTCACCCACGAAAAAGAACTTGGCATCGCATCATAAACCCACGGAGTCACTCACCATGAAAACATAAATAGCCACAACAACTTACAAATAGCGACGGTGACGCAATCCCGTTTATATCACTTAACCCTAGCGCTAACAGAGGTGGGACTAACCACCCCTGTCAGCTAACCACCACAACCTACCACAGAGGCTACAATGGCTAACATCGATATTACCCAATTTCCTGAATTACGGGAAGTGTTTCCTGAGTTAACGGCTGTTCAATTTGAAACAGCGATGCTTTTCGCGTTAGGCGTATCACAAAAAGACATCGCTTTATTACGCTCGGTATCCTATCCCGCCGTGAAACAGACATTGGCAAGTGCAAAACTCAAATTTGAACCGTATTCGCTGCATGGTCTGTTTACCGTATTTCATGTCCGCCTTGCGCTTTTTGCTTTGAAGGGATGTAGAAAGCGATAGCGTTTAGCATGATAAAAATAGAAAAGATAGTCTCTCTTGTGGAGACTATCTCATTTTATTTTTCTAATTAGACTTTCGCACTGACTAAGTAATTTACCCTCTCCTAGATAGAGCGTCATCCACAATGAAAGGGACTGAATAGAGTTAGGACAGATGATGAAAAAAATAGCAAAGGTATCAAGTTCATTGCCTCTGACATCTATTATGGAAAACAGTCAAGATGTTTGGGGAATAAAAGACCGTGATTCACGCTTTATTTATACCAATCGTGCTTTTTTTGACTTTTTAAATTTGCCACAAGGATTTGATGTGGTAGGGCGACGTGATGATGAACTTCCTACGTGTATTGCAGAATTTGCTTTAATAATTGAAAAACTGGAAAGAGAGGTTATAAAAAGCGGACAAAAAATTACCCTCATTAAAACGCATTTCTTTGGTCGTGAGCAAAAACTGCAACCTTATTTATACGAAACCTTTCCGTTGAATAATAAAAGAAACAAATGCATCGGCACCGTTTTTTATGGCAGAAAATTGGCTATTATTTCACTGCCCCACTACGTAGACAAGCTGACGGCCACGCTATTATTTGAACCTCCCTCGACTCTCTTCACACAATCTGAATTGAGGATAATCTTTTATTTATTACGCACGATGAGTGCCAAGGAAATAGGTAAAAAATTGGCACGTTCTCATCGCACAATAGAAAATAGAATTCGTATTCTATACCAAAAAGCGAAAGTGCATTCATTGCTGGACTTTAAACATTTTTGTCATCAAACCGGCTTTGACCGCACTGTTCCCCACGCGTTTATACGCCCCGGGATACAGTTTATTGAGTAGGAGGTTTTCTTATGAGCAACAGACAGAGCAGAGCGAGAAAACGAGCGTTAAAAGATAAGGTCTTGGAAGCTAAGCGAAATGAAAAAAAATTGGTTTACTCGATTAAGAAGTTGGTTTAAAAAGAGAAAAAAGCCTACACATCGATTGCCATAAAACCATTTTATTGCTTCTTCGAAAAATAATGCGTTTAGCGAAGGGCTTCGTCTTATCAATACAAGTGGAGTACTTACATATTATCTCTAAAAAAAGGAAGCGTTATGTTACAAGACGTGATGAAAGAACCGTCAGAGATGATTTATATTGGCGCGATACTCCACCAAGCACTTGAAACCTTTGCCGCGTCTGTCAGCGCTCATTGTGGATACAGTATAACTGCAGCTCATTTTGCTCAATACCTTATCGACCATTATGGTGAAATAGCCAAAGACACGATTATTGCCACATTGAAAAATTGAAAATGGATTTTATTACAGAATAAATAAAATAGCCTTCTTCATCAAGGCTATTTTTATTGGATAAATTTTATATGATTGCCTCATTATTCGACCTATAAAGAGAAGACCCTATTTTAATACTACCCCCTCATAACAATGAAAGACGCTATTATTTATTGATATTGATTATTCCTCTCATTATTTTTTATTCTTGAAATAAAGTTATTCACATGACCCTCTATGATTCTTCTGTCTAAAACACGGACGAGGTCATGACGTTTTTAACGTTGATAAGGAAAGCACTGCGATGGAAATCAGCCTCAAGCAATGGAATCAAAATCAGCCTCGCCCACGTTGCATGGAACAAGTACGTCGATGGGTCCGCTCTGGTGCCATCCAACCGCCACCACGGCTCGATGGCAGAGAATACCTTGTTAACGCTAATGCCGTGAAGATCGACCCCACAACCCCCGCCAGTTACGCCGGAAAGCGCTTAATGGAGAGACTGTATCATGGCACGCAAAAGAAAGCCGGCTAACCGAGACCTGCCCCCCAATCTGTATGTCCGCAATAACGGCTACTATTGCTACCGAGACCCCCGCACAGGTAAGGAATACGGCCTAGGGAGCGTGAAACGTATCGCAATCAACGAAGCGATTGCCATGAATATGCAGATTTTTGACCAACGCTACAATTTGGTAGACAGAATTAACGAGGTGAATACGCTGTCGGTGACAGAATGGATAGCCAGATTTAAAGAAAAATTGCATCAACGTGGCCTTCGTTCTAAAACACTCACAGACTACCAATCAAGATTAACGGCCATCACCCAGGCTTTTCCTGATAGTACATTGAACACCCTTACCACCAAAGACATTGCTAAATTTTTAAAGAGTTACAGCGAACAAGGCAAAACCGCCAGTGCAAAATTAATTCGCAGCTTGTTGATCGATATGTTTAATGAAGCCATTGCAGAAGGGCATTTGGCAACCAATCCGGCTACAGCGACGAAGAAGCCTCGCGTACAGATACAGCGAGAACGTTTATCACTGGAAGAGTTTCTTGTGATAAGAGAAGCGGCAAACAAACGGCAGCCGTTGATAGGTTTAAGCATGGATTTGGCCTTACTGACAGGTCAGCGGGTGGGGATATCCAACGGATGAAATGGCAAGATGTTCATGATGGGAAATGGTGGGTAGAGCAACAGAAGACAGGGATGAAATTGGCGATACCTTTAACCTTGAATCTGGAGGTGATTGACAAGAACCTTGAAGGTGTTCTCGCGGATTGTCGGCAACAAATAAGGGGTGAAAATTATGTCTTTGCGGGAAGGAATAAAACCCGCTTCAGTCAGAGATCGCTATCGACAGGTTTTGCCGATTCAAGAGAGAAATCAGGTTTGAAATGGCAGGGCACACCGCCTTCATTTCACGAGATTAGAAGTTTATCCGCGCGGCTGCACAGTGAAGCCAGAGGTAACGATTTTGCACAAAAATTACTGGGACACAAATCTTCTGCCATGACGGATAAATACCGTGATAGCCGAGGAAGTGAGTGGGACGAAATTCGATACTAATTATTACCTTTTGGGCTACCAAGTAAGGTGTTAGGATGCGAGCCGCATCTATGTATTTTGACCTAATTTCGATCGATTGTGACTTTTTGTTTTTAATTTATTGATTTATATGATAAATAAAATACTCGCACTATGAGGAGTATAAGTCACACTAAGATAAAATAATCAATAAAAAACAAATAGATAAAATATTTCTGCTTATATAATAGGCGACAAAACACGACAAAGCACCACTTTTCAGTCACTATTTATCAATATGTTGCCTCTTCATTTCGACCTATCGTCTTGCACTGAGCGAAGGGTCCTTTCTGTCATTAACCATCAAATGATTCACTTTTCCAGCATCCAAGATAGCCTTGTTTGAAACTTGTTTCATCGGCATCGGTCATGTTGTTTTTTTCTTCGACTTTAGTGTCATCCATACTTTAACTAATTGTATATATTGTATTATTTTACATTCACAAATCAGATAGAAGCAAACAGTGACACTGTTATGACATTTTTGTGGCACTGCATATACTTATCACCATTCAAAACACTGGAAAAAATAAATTATTTAATAGGACACAAAATTATAATTTTTGTAAAAGTAAACAATAGTCTCCAAATGCCAAAACGAGTACCTTCAGGTCAAGCATCAATCCCTTCCATGCTACTATCGCTTTCACTTGAGCTGCTATCAGAATTCGGTGCAAGAATAGGTACATCAATATGAACTGATGGTTCCGGACAAAGGCTAAAATCAGGTTCACCATAACTTTTAGCCAATACCTCGGATTCGGCTAATGTGCTACCTATTATGTGCTTTAAAAATTTTGTTTTTATTGCCTGATCGTTTTCATTTATAAACTTATTTTTAATACTGTAAAAAACTTCATCTTTTATCAGTGGATCAATAATTTTATTATCCTTACTCCAAGGATCAATAATCAGAAATATTTCTTTTTCTTCATTTATCTGAGCACAGAAATCGATAAAGTGAGAATATGAATTAGGATTGCCTTCACTAACACCACAGTACCGTTCCATACTTTCGAATAATTTCCTATCTGAAGAATAGATAATTAGGGCGTGATTATTAGCGAGATCAGGATCATCTGGGTTATTTTCTGTAAAACAGATAACTCGCATTTCCTCCGGATTTACACCTTCTCTACATAATAAGGCGTAAACTAAATAAGAAATTTCTCCACAATAAGTTGGGGGCCCCTCTTTATATTCACTTTCGTTAGTTCTGGCGCTTGTTTCTACTCCTTTTGAAATATAAGCTAAGTTTCCAGAGGAAGGGTTATTCTGATCGGCTTGATGATTTTCATAGACTCTTACAACCAATTCACTATAAACTCTTTGTATGGTGACCCGATCATTGTTTTTACAGGCATCATCAAATTCTTGTTGTAGATCGTCTGACATACCGTCGGCTTTTCTACGTATCCGCTCACGTACAGTGCGAATAGTCTCTACACCATTGGGAGAATTACTTGTTGGAACATCACGCCTATTTGCCTTATTCCAAAAGGCATTCGCTTGAATCAAGGCGGATGTAACACTCTCTCCTAAAATGTAATTCCTTTCCAAAGATGGATAGTACCCGTCCTTGATGTTAGTGATACAGTCATTTATGCTTTTATGCCGTAAAAATTTAATTTTTTTCCTTGGAGGAACAGGACCAGGATCAGGACCGTTTAATATCACACCCCGATTGCTAACTGAAGACGGATACATAGACCACCTCTTGTCTTGTGTTAAGTTAAGGAATTTATAAATTTTTATCACATAACTTGTCGCAAATAACGAGTATTTCTTAACCTATTTTTTTTATGAATTTATTGATGTTATTTTTGAAATAATTAGTAATATATCGTTGTGTTTTAAATGGAATAAAAAATAATTCATCAGGCCAATGTATACCTATTTGACTCCGAAGATGCTGTTTTTTTGTTTAGAATAATATTCTCCATTTTTCATAAAAATTATAATTTCACATATCATTCAGTAATCTAATTTTTCCAGTGTTTCGAATAATAATGAATATATACAGCGCCTACTATAGGTTGAGGGAATATTTAAGGACTTATTTTGACCGTCAGTAGGCACTGCCAAACACAGTCGTTATGTATTCCGTGTTTATCCTGACAAGCGACATTTTATATCAGTTAATTTTTATTTCCGTTAATTTATATGGTTACTTGTGTCTATTTTTATATAAAGCGTTTGATGACAGAAAACGTCATCCCACATACAATAAAATTCACAGGCGAGTATTGATCTTAATCAGGCTATTTTGATACTGGCTGCGTTTTTCATGGTGAATATTTCACCACTGGCTGTCCAAGTGAAATTATGCCCACCTATTAGTTTGATAGTTTGGGCCAAGCAATCTTAACCCGATTAATCCATATCCTTCACCCGCCGGAATGATTATATCAATATCTCCGTTAACAGAATGAGCTTCAGTCCCCACGTGTTTAACATTAATGCCATCAAGGGTTATATGCACAGAAACATGCACTCCAACGGATAAAGATATGCCTTTCCGAGCGGTTCGCTAAGCTGCTCAGTTTCTTGCAGGTGCGAGTCCTGCTGCAATAATTGGTTAGTTTGATTGCGTAGCTATGGCGTACATGTGGAAGGCGACTGAAACATGGAAGCAACGCCGGATAAACGTTGCCCCTGACCCAGTCCGTGGGCGCGCGCAAGCACACAGCCCGTAACGAAAGTGAACCTGAACAAGCCTCGTAAATGTCAGCCACACGGCAATACTGGGAGAGTGTGGTGTAGGGTGGTTCCGCCGAGCCTTTGGAATGGGGGCGAAGGTCATCGAGTTCTAGTGGATTAACTAACCACTTGAAGCTAGAACGGGAACTCGGGGTATTGAGGATGGGATGTGCGCATAGAACTGAGCGGAACGAACGAGACCTCTACCCGTCGTGGTTTAACCCACCGCGTAATTGAAGATATAAGGTAACCGCCGAAGTTCGAATAGACGCGGGATAGAGGAGTCGGAGGAGGCCATAGTACTGTTGATGATGAGGACAACATAACCTCGTCGGAGAGAAGGGCCTCTGCTTCTGTCATGCTATTTTTTGTAGGAGGCATTACGTGATTGCGAAAGCTGAAAACACGTCGCTAGAAAGAGTGCGAGTACTGCAACGAAAGTTATACCTAGCAGCCAAGACGAATCCAACACGGAAATTCGGCGTGCTGTATGACAAGGTGTGTCAGATCGATGTGTTATGGATGGCCTACAAGCAAGTCCGAGCCAACAAAGGTGCCCCAGGCATCGACCAGCAGACTTTTGAAGTCATTGAAAAGGAAGTTGGAGTTGGGTCATTCTTGGCTGAAATCCAAACAAAACTCATGGAAAAGAGGTACACGCCTCTGCCGGTCAAACGGGTGTACATCCCCAAGGCTGACGGAACGCAAAGACCTCTAGGCATTCCCGTTATCGCAGATCGTGTTGTTCAGGCAGCGGTGAAAATTGTTATCGAACCTCTTTTTGAGGCTACCTTCAAGGATTGCTCGTATGGCTTCCGGCCTCGGAAGAATGCACAACAAGCATTGCGGGAAATCTACAAGTGGCTGAATTTCAAGTGCCACTGGGTGGTAGATGCGGATTTGAAGTCGTACTTTGACACAATTCCGCACGATAAATTACTGCTGTCCGTTCGAACCAGAGTCATTGATCGCTCGGTTGTAAAGCTGATCGAGATGTGGCTTACAGCTGGAGCGATGGAAGAGATGAAAATCCGGAAGGAGACGACCGGTACGCCGCAAGGGGGAGAAATTACTCCGCAAACAATCTGGCAAACTTCTGCCATATGTTTTGTCTGATCCTGCTTCCAGGCTGGTATCATTCCCGGGATTCACCCGAAAAACCACCACAATTTCATCACGATAAATTTCTATCCGTTTCACCAGCGCACGCAGAATTTCTCGCTTCATCAGAAAATCGTCCGTACTCAGGCGTTCCGTGACCGCAGCAGCAAAATCCTCCACCCGGTTAACCAGTAGCAGCAACTCATGCTGGTTCTCTGTGGCCTGTTTCACCTTCACTCTCTGGCGCGCAAGTTCCGCCAGCCTGAGCGTCATCACTCTGATCCGTGGTTCAAAGTCTGTTTTGCCAATCAGCCCTTCGGCAAAACTATCAATCAATCGGGACCGCCCCACGTTTAGCTGATTTTCTTGCTTTTTCAGACGCTCAGCATCTGCGGTCTGTCCACTGTGCTCTGACGCCTGCGTTAGACGCTGCTCATATTCTTTTTTCAGCCGTTCCGGCTCAGACAGCAGCGCAATGACCTGTGCCCAGACCGTTTCATCCAGCATGGATGTCCTGACCTGTTTATTGTCACACACCCGAATGCCCCCAAAGCGGTAAGCATCCGTCCCAGTACAGTGGTAATAAGAATACTGCGCCCCCCCTTTTGCCGCAGATTTACTGACTTTTTTGCCATAATACGCATAGCGACAGTGGCCGCACACAGTCAGCCCCTGTAAGAGATAAGCGGCTCCCCGGCGCCCCTGTCGTGCATGTCGGCGGTTTTCTTCCAGCTGTTCGTTGACCGTCAAGAAAAGAGCGCTGTTGATGATGGCAGGCACAGGGATCCCGATGCCGTCATCCGGCTTACTTCGTATTACTGAATAACCGTTCTTGAGGATATCTGCACTGTTGCGCGCTGCTCTCACCCGGGGACGGGGGGCGCAGTTTTTCGTTTTTCCGAACACAGCAAGTCCTTTGTAAGCGGGGTTCTTTAACATGCCCCATACCGTACTGCGGTCCCAGCCGGGTTTGCCGGTGGCGCTTTCTATGCCTTTCTCAGCCAGACGTCTGACCACACCGCCTAGACTCAGGCGCTCTATGCCAGCCCAACTAAATATCTTCCTGACCACGGAGGCTTCATGAAGGTTGACAATATACTGTGCGGGTGTCCCGTCCGGCTGCCTGCGGATATACCGATAACCGTAAGGTGCACCGGAAAGGACACCGACATTACCACAGCGTGCACCGTGAAGCTTACCACGCCGGTTGCGCTCCATAATCTTTGCCCGCTCATATTCAGCAAACATCCCCTGCATCTGCAGAAGCATCATGTCTTCCGGCGTGTCGCCGGGGTGTGACAGATAAAGATAACCTCCACGCCGCAGGCGCTGAACTCTTCCATCAGCAGAGCCTGATAGGCGTATTTACGGTCTAGCCTGTCGGGCGACAGGATGTACAGGCATTCAATATCGCCTGCCGCCGCGTAGTCCCTCAGGCGCTCTAGTTGCGGGCGGATAAGTGTAGCACCGCTGACACCATCATCGATAAAGAGCATGGCGTCAGGCAACACGTGGCCGTCCTCACGGATGCGGTCCTTGATTGCTGCAAGCTGACTGCCGATGGTGCCATTTTTTACCTGTTGCCCGGAAGAAACGCGGGCGTAGAGTGCGACCAGTGCCTTGTTCATAACATTTTGCTCCGTCTAGCGGTTGAGCGGGCAGGAGCCCGGTGAGGTTTGGCCCGGGCCTGGTCGTGAGGGGTAAGCACGTGGTGGTTAACGGGAGTCAGCTGTTCATAAACATCCGTCAGCTGGTCGTCAGAAAACCGGCTGGGCTCGAAAGTGATACGTACGTGTTGTGAAAATGGCTTCGGTTTCATTGCTGAGGGTCACTCCGTGTGCCGTTATCAGTCTCAATAACGAGGGAAAACTCAGTGATGCTCCCATCCGGATGACCAGACTTGAGGCAGCGCCGGTGAAAACGCAGGCCCCAGCTTACGCGAAAGTTTGCACTATTGTTTGCGGAGTAATCACTCCCCCTTGCGGCGTACCGGTCGTCTCCTTCCGGATTTTCATCTCTTCCATCGCTCCAGCTTTAAGCCACATCTCGATCAGCTTTACAACCGAGCGATCAATGACTCTGGTTCGAACGGACAGCAGTAATTTATCGTGCGGAATTGTGTCAAAGTACGACTTCAAATCCGCATCTACCACCCAGTGGCACTTGAAATTCAGCCACTTGTAGATTTCCCGCAATGCTTGTTGTGCATTCTTCCGAGGCCGGAAGCCATACGAGCAATCCTTGAAGGTAGCCTCAAAAAGAGGTTCGATAACAATTTTCACCGCTGCCTGAACAACACGATCTGCGATAACGGGAATGCCTAGAGGTCTTTGCGTTCCGTCAGCCTTGGGGATGTACACCCGTTTGACCGGCAGAGGCGTGTACCTCTTTTCCATGAGTTTTGTTTGGATTTCAGCCAAGAATGACCCAACTCCAACTTCCTTTTCAATGACTTCAAAAGTCTGCTGGTCGATGCCTGGGGCACCTTTGTTGGCTCGGACTTGCTTGTAGGCCATCCATAACACATCGATCTGACACACCTTGTCATACAGCATGCCGAATTTCCGTGTTGGATTCGTCTTGGCTGCTAGGTATAACTTTCGTTGCAGTACTCGCACTCTTTCTAGCGACGTGTTTTCAGCTTTCGCAATCACGTAATGCCTCCTACAAAAAATAGCATGACAGAAGCAGAGGCCCTTCTCTCCGACGAGGTTATGTTGTCCTCATCATCAACAGTACTATGGCCTCCTCCGACTCCTCTATCCCGCGTCTATTCGAACTTCGGCGGTTACCTTATATCTTCAATTACGCGGTGGGTTAAACCACGACGGGTAGAGGTCTCGTTCGTTCCGCTCAGTTCTATGCGCACATCCCATCCTCAATACCCCGAGTTCCCGTTCTAGCTTCAAGTGGTTAGTTAATCCACTAGAACTCGATGACCTTCGCCCCCATTCCAAAGGCTCGGCGGAACCACCCTACACCACACTCTCCCAGCATTGCCGTGTGGCTGACATTTACGAGGCTTGTTCAGGTTCACTTTCGTTACGGGCTGTGTGCTTGCGCGCGCCCACGGACTGGGTCAGGGGCAACGTTTATCCGGCGTTGCTTCCATGTTTCAGTCGCCTTCCACATGTACGCCATAGCTACGCAATCAAACTAACCAATTATTGCAGCAGGACTCGCACCTGCAAGAAACTGAGCAGCTTAGCGAACCGCTCAAAACGGGATGTCATCCCCGTCGTCATTAAAATCGGTAGACGGCGTCAGGTTGCTTTGTGGCAGTGAAGAGGGCATGTATAACGGCTTACCGGGTGACGACGGAGACAGATTTGCCCTCGGTTGGCGTTCATCTTTATCCTTCAGGTTAGCCACGATTTTATTCAGGGTGGTGGCGGGTTTGCCTGCCATTTTCTCTTGTAATGTCTGACGGGTTTGGGCGAAAAAAGGCAACTGGATATCCAAGCTGTAGGTTTCCTTGCCATCGCTTTTGGTCTTCAGTGTTTTTTGCAACACAAGTCCAATTTTCTTACCGATTAATTCGGGAGCCAGAGGGGCGTTGATGTCTTTCACGACACGGGTGAGCTGCTTAATGCCGGTACAGCCCATCATGGCGTTGATCAGGTTGACGCCGTAGGGGTTGGGCGTGCTGTCTTTCTTTTCATAATACAGGTTCAGGTAGTGGGCTTTGCGTCCATCCTCCGTTTCGACAGAAAATTCAATCGATTTGGTCCCACTGGGACTGGTCATGTATTTCGCTTCAGTGAGAGTGACAATATACGCGCCTGACTCACTGATAAACCCGCTTTGGCCGGCGGCGAGCGCCGCTTCTTGATGATACGTAAAGATGACCTCATTCATGCTGCATGTCCTTCTGTGTTGTGACCCGTATCAAGGTGGTAATAGTGGCAAACTGTGGCATCCACCCCGGCGAGGTCGTTATCAATTTCATGCCTGTCGAACATCCCCATCGGGGATTTAACCGTGTCTGCGCCGTCATTTTGTGTGGTAAACACGTACCTGCCGTCTTTCACGCAGGTCCGTAACACCAGGGTAAACATGCCTTCTAGGGTGATTTTTTCATCCAGCATTTTGCCAATGGTTTTAATCTTGGTTTTGCCTGATGCGGTTTCTTCGGTGTGCGATAAAAAGTAAATACGCAGCTCAGGCGGGGTATTGTGGATCGCACTGTAGATAATATTCCAGGCGTGTCCGCCAATTTCGGTAAATTTATCATAGGACTTCTCATCCGCCCGGCGCATAAATTCATGTGCCATGACATATTGAAAGTCATCGATAATCACGATTTTTTTGCCGTAAGCGTGCGCCTTCCCAATCGCGGTCATAATGGTGTGCCAAATGTCGACAACATAGAGCGCGGTGTCGGGATTTTTTTTATCCCAGGGCAGCCACCCTGAAGAACGAAAAGGCAGGGGTTTATTAATAGGTTGAATAAGTAAGCATGCTTTGGGATTGAGGTTGCGCAAACTGGCGGATTTGCCGGTACCCGATTCCCCCAGTATTAATGTGGCAGTGCCCATGGTTTTTTCCTTGGTTGTTGTTCAGTCTGACCCGCCGTGAGGGTCGTTTGTGCAGTATCCATAATAGACCTCATTGTATTCATCACCTTGGTAGAGCCGTTCTTTGGCTAACATCCACTTCGCTTTTGAGATAAAAATGCTGAAAAATGCCTTATCGATGTCATCGGGTTCGGTCTCATCCAAGGCGAGTGTCAAGGCCTCACTATCAAAATGGGGCAATTTTTTAAAGAGCTGGGCGATGTGGTCAAAGGTGAAATATTTATCCCACTCTTCCGCCTGTTCATTAATGTTGTGCCAATCTTGATCACTGAACGTGTTCATTATTTTTCGTGCTTCAATAAGCGTCTCGGGTGTCATGCCAGTCGCCCTCTGCTTTTACAATACGCTTGAGACATACGTGCATAGCCCCGCTCGCTGTTAAGGAAAACTCGCTTCACACCGTTGATCATGATGATTAATGCGTTATCTTGGATAGTAAAAATCATGGTTCACCTCGTTGGTTGAGTGTTTTTTTTAGCCAGATAAAAAGGTCAATGAATTGATTGCGTTTGGGTTTTTCCGCAGGCGTGCTGTGAGGCCATAGGGTGATACGGTGTTCGCTTAAAAAATCGTTCATGGTTCACCTTTGTGGGTTAATTCAATAACGCCCCTGCTAAGCAGAAGCGGTGATAACCTTGTTTGTCCAGCGTGTTCCTCGAACCGAAAATAACCAGGCTCTTGGCATTAGCCGGTTGTACAGGCTGTCCTGTGGCTTTTTACGTAAAGGAAAGGCCGTCGCTAGAGCAATCGCCCGATCTACCTCTGAGCGAGGTTGAGCACGCGCTATTTTTGCGTGATGGCCCACTCTCCGACCAAGGCTGTTTTCGATCGCTTCGCGAGAGATAGCCTGTGCTTTACGGCGTTGATGTCTGCGGTATTTGGCATTACCGCCATACGTTGCCTTGCGTTTCGATGGCGGGTAAATAATCGTTGCCATAACTTACCTCCGATTGATTTCTGGATAAGCTGGTGACACAACCTATTCAGAAACCAACGGGTAAACGCCAGGGTGCACTTTGTCAGTGCTACCAAATCCCAAATTGTTAAAGAGCATCCGCTTGAGCGGGGTAAAGCGGGTATTCTATTTCGCGAATCATTCCGATTTTCATACGCCTCGGACGGCTACTTCATGGGCTTTCCTTGCCTGCTTCGCGTTAGTGTTTGCCGTGTTGATATACAGTATTTAATACCCTGGTTATATAAATGTCAATCACCAAAGTGTTAATTTGAGTGATTAAAGTAATATATAGTTGTTTTTAAAGTAGTTTTTTATTTTAAAAATATTGAGCTATAACTGATCATACCGAGTAATCAGGTATAAAAGTGTAGAATGAAGAGTATCTATCGAGGAAAGGTCGGGGTGAATTCATAGATCGTCAGTGGAAAAGAACCGATCGACAATGTGTTAAAGGTTTAGCGACGGAGTGTGTGAATGTTTGATAGACTGCCAATGAAAAACCCTGCACAAATAGGCAGGGTATCCTCTGATTAATCAATTATGCTGGCAGTGTAAAAAACTTTTCCCAAGATTTTAACGTCACTAAGCAACACCGTATCATCTGGATATTCATTTTGATTTAGGCTGCGCATCTTCACCATATTATTGGGTAAAGCATAGAGTATCCTCAACATGCAGAGACCACCGACAGATACGGCATATATTTTGCCGTTCTTGATCTCCGTGATGCTCTCGTCAACAGCAACAATTGCGCCTTCTTGAATGGTAGGACACATACTTGAATCAGGTGCCAGTATAGCGACGGAATTAGTCAGGGTGGTTTTAGTTTTTACAGCGATGTCCATAGGTAATCGAATCATTTTTAGCATATCCTCTCGTCCCTTATCTCTGGGGATCAGCAGCCGCTCCATGCGACCATAAAGAGGAAATTCATACTCATTTTCGCTAACTGGACTCGTTGGGTCATCAATGTGTATCCTTTCAAACCTTATTCCTTCTTGAACCCATTTATCCTTCATAGGCTCCACACCGTCGCCTAACCATTCAGGGCGAACTCTAAGCACACGCGAAATATCCAGCAGCTTTCTCGAGCGCTGGCTCTTTCCTGATGTAATTTTTTGGATGGCGGCTTGTGAAAGACCCGCCTTCACGGCGAGAGAGGCTTGGGTTAACCCTTCCACATTCATCGCATGTTTAACTCGTTGTGCAAACGTCATTTTCATACCATTAAAAATACAACTTCAGTCATTAACCGTCAAACAACTAAAGAGGTTGCTTTTGTATAACCAGGGTATTATATTAGTCATTGAAAACAATAAAGGTGATTCATATGAACATAGTAATTAAAACCGCAATTACCCTTGTAGGGACTCAAACGAGACTCGCTAAAGCCTGTGGTGTGACTCAATCTGCGGTACAGAAGTGGTTGTATGGTAAGTCAAAAGTGGCCCCTAAAAATGTTAAACCTTTGGTAGAGGCCACTCAGGGTGTCATTCAGGCTTACCAAATTCGCCCGGATTTGCCCGACCTTTTTCCACATCCAGACGAAGCGGCCTGATCTCATCGTGACGCCATGCTCTCATAACGCAAACAAAAGTATAACCCAATAAGGAATAGGATAAATTATGGACAAACGCGCATTAATTAACCGGATGTGTGAGCGAGTGACAGGCGGACGCGCCGTTGCTACGGCGTATTTAGGGATGTCTGAATCTAAATTTAACAATCACTTGTATGAGAACAAAGGTGCTCGATTTTTCAGCGTCGATGAATTGGTAGCACTGCAAACACTGAGTGAGTCAACCTGGGTTGCGGAATATTTTGCTGCACGATCGAATGCCATCGTCGTACCTGCACCTTCTGCGGAGGTGGACACCGTGGAACTGCACCACATGAGCCTGAACACAGCAGTCAAACGCAGTGCTGTCGACCAGTTAATTCTTGATGCGATTAGGGAGCACGGGGGATTAATGAACAAGCCCAACAGAAAATTCTGGATGCTCACCGTAAACACATCGCAACACGAGACGGTGAAGTTCGCGCCACGCTGCAGGTTTACAGTAAGTAAAAACACCGCGACTGCGGACCAGGCAGTCGCCCTACACAAACACACGGAGTGATGATGAACCCATTATCAAACGCAGTCAACCCCAGCATGGGGAGTCGAGAGATAGCCGATTTAGTGGAGTCTCGTCACGACAATGTGAAAAGAGCCATTGAGCGCTTGGTTGAAAAGGGGATTATCAGACTTCCTCCAATGGAGGAGGTTAAAAATCAATCAGACCAATACGTTTTTGAATACAGGGTAGGTAAACGTGATAGCTATGTGGTGGTCGCCCAACTCTCCCCTGAATTTACCGCCCGCGTAGTCGATCGTTGGCAGCAACTGGAAGAGAAAGCGGCCTACTCGTTTTTACCGGTCGATTATTTATCAGCCTTGAAAACATTAACGCAAGAGGTTGAGCGACGCCAACGGCTAGAAAACCCGTTAGCACGGGCTGCCCCTAAGATAGATTTCGCCGACCGTGTGAGCGAAGCCAGTGGCATTCTGGTGGGCAATTTTGCCAAGCTGATGGGCCTTCGTCCCAACAAATTGTTTGTTTGGTTACGCAAAAATCACGTGCTAATGGGTATTCCTTCTCGCAGAAATGTGCCTCGACAGGAGTACCTGGAGCGGGACTATTTCACCTTCAGAGAAACGCCCATCGAGACGGAGCACGGGATGAAAATCACCTTCACCCCGCTACTGACCGGCAAGGGCCAAGCGTGGCTAACAAAAAAGCTATGTGAAGCAGGCTTATTGAAAACGATCACAAACGCGGCATAGGGAATAGACAATGAGTATGAAATTAATGACACACGCCATGAGTATCAAAGTGGGGAATCCGCTGAGAAAACTGATTTTACTCAAATTGGCTGATAATGCCAACGACCAAGGCGAATGCTGGCCGTCAGTGCCCTATATCGCTCATCAGTGTGAAATGACAGATCGCTCGGTACAAAAACATCTTCACCAGTTGGCAGTAGACGGCTTGCTGTGGATTGAATATCGTAAAAATGAGCAGGGCGTGAATAAATCGAATGTTTATCATTTGACGTTAAACAATGCCCCAAAAGTGAAGGGTGAAAATAAGTCACCCGGGGAGGATACAGGTTCACCTCCTGGTGAATCAAGAACGCTGGGTGGAGTATCTGGCACACGGGGTAGCGCATCTGGAACACCAGGAAGGGGTGAATCAGGAACACCCAGAATCAGTCATTCTTTTGAACCAGTCATAGAACCTGTCATAGAACCTAACACCCCAACTGCGAGCAAAATTTGTGCAATCAAAGTCGATGAGTGTCCTGCCAAGCGAGAAGACCCCATCCCCCACCCTGACTGTTTTCCTGCTCAGCGTAATTCCCCTCACGTTGACACTCAGACCAGCCTAGCGAGCCGTTACGCCTTCGAAGGGAAGATAATCCGCCTGACCCCGCAAGATTTCGACAGCTGGCAAACGCTATTCCCGCATTTGGACTTGGTCTACGAGCTGACACGATTGGATTTAGAGTTTCGTCACGACACGCCTAAAAGCTGGTTTTGCACCGCCAGTCAGAAACTGAATTACCAGAACAAACGGGCAGTGGATGGCACCACCTTCAAACGGGTTTCTGGCGACCGCTTCGCCAAAAAAGACTACGGCACCACGGTATTTCCGGCGTGGATGGAAGGGTAATGTGATGAATGTCATTGAAAAAATAGAAAATTCGCGTCAGCAGCAAGACCTCACTTTTCTTGAAGACCGGTTGAAAAGTGCCCGTGCCCCGCTGAAGGAAATAGCAGGGGTTCGGGTTGATGTAGCAGAGGTCCTCTGCCCACAACACGGGGCTTTTGAACAACGCTGTCGAACCCTGCAGGGCTTTGCCAACGTGCAACAGAAAACGGACTGTCCGGCGTGTTTACACGAAAAAATCACCGTATTGAAAAAGAATATCGCCTCAGACCAGCAGCGAAATCAGGCCCAATTGATTAAAAATTTGCTGAGCCAGACGGGTATCCCTGCGCGCTTTACCACTGCCAGTTTTGAGTCTTATCAGCCGATTAATGCTGAATCCTTGCGTTGCCAGAAGGTATGCCAGGCCTATGCACAAAAATGGCATGAGCGTTTAGCGCAAGGCGGTGGGTTGGTGATGTGCGGCAAACCCGGGACAGGAAAAAATCATCTGGCGGTTGCGATTGCTAAACACATCATTACGACACACCACGCCTCGGTTGTTCTGACATCCGCGCTACGTATTACTCGAGAGGTCAAGAGCACCTGGGCGAAAGACGCCACCCAAACCGAATCCGAGGTGATTAAGCACTACACCGGTGTCGACATGTTGATTATCGATGAAATCGGTGTGCAGTTTGGCAGTGAGGCGGAAAAGCTGATTTTATTTGAAATCATCAACACCCGCTATGAAAACATGAAACCGACGCTGCTGCTGAGCAATTTGCCGAAAGAAGACTTAACGACTTACCTCGGTGAGCGAGTACTGGACAGAATGAACGAAGGTGGCGGTTGTACCTTGGCGTTTACCTGGGAGAGTTATCGAGCCAGAGCCGTGTAACAAAAATCAACCGGCGCCAGTAGAGACAGATGAAACATGAATGAATATCGAATAGTGCTGCCTTACCCGCCGACAGTGAATACCTATTGGCGACATGCCAGAGGCCGACATTACATCAGCAAACAGGGCAGGCAGTACCGTACCGAGGTTATTGCGTTAATTGCACGTAAGGGGCTTACCCTGTGCCTAAAAAGCAAACTTCGTGTCAAGGTACGAGTTCATGTCCCAGACCGCAGGAAACGCGATTTAGATAATCTGCTAAAGGCACCGTTGGATGCCTTGGTACACGCGGGCATGATTGCCGATGACAGTGTGATTGATGACCTGCACATCATTCGGGGTGAACAGGTGCAAGGCGGCAGGAGGGAGATAATCATAACGGAACAGGAGGCAGCATGAACGTCGCACCACTTAGGCTCAATAATGAGCAGTATCACTGGGTTAACAGCTGGTTGGAACGCTGGGGAGCCTGGGTATACAGCGGTCGATTGGAGAAGCCACAGAGCAGCCTCATCGCCCACTGTATGGCGACAAAAAAGCAGCAAGAAAATCCTACCAGGCCAATGTGTAATGATGATGACGGGTTGTTGATTTCTCGGGTCGTGGATACGGTGATACCGGTGGATAACCAGGCCTTTGGCATCCTGCTCAGTTACTACGTGCAGCGCCTTTCCCGCTATTCGATAGCGGCTTATAGTCAGAAAGTCGCCATCCCTCGTAATATCAGCACACGAGGAGGCAACCGCTTTAAAACCCCTCACTGGCTACCTGTCGTAGAGAAGTCGATCAGATACTAGAGGAAAGTCTGTATCTACTTCATACTTCTATAGAACAGGCGTTTAAATGTCGTAAACGTGTTGGTAAAATTAAAAAAGTGGCGTAATTTTGTTGACTGAAAAGCGCAAATGAGCAATGATTACAGGGTATCTTGCCGTGTCTGTGTTTCGATAACGAGCAACCGCAAAACCCTGATCCCCGCCGTGGAGGTTTTTGTATTATTGATTTGATGAAAAAGATATCTGGGGTTACAACCAGCCCAAAGAAGTAAGAGCAGTCAAAAATAGATAAGAAGGGGTTTTCTCAAGTCATACCGCTACAAAAAAAGCGTTATTTTTCTTAATCGCCGTAACTCCTCTCTGCGTAATTTCTCGTTTATTGACACAGAAGACGACATTTCTGTATCAGAAAGCATTGCTTTCTGTGTAGGCGCTTGTTGTTCGGTACATACTGGCACTGGTGAGATCCCCATGTATTTATGTTTCCACTGAATCTTACAACTAATAAAATTATCAGTAGCAGAAGCCCAAACAGATGTTGGCAATAATAAAATGAGTAATATCTTCAAAAAAATATTTATCTTTTTCACTTGATTACCTCATATTTCAAATCGATGTTATTTGATACGCGCTGACTTTTTGTCACTCATTAAGTCTAGTTAAAATAATGGTTATTTTCCTTTTTAATTTTTCTTGTCAGTTATTACTCTTTATTTCAAAGGCTACACATCGTGTGGCCTTTTTCATTTTTAGCGTCTATTCCCATTACCCATCAGTGTTCATATTTTTTAAGAGGTAAGAATGCGGCACTATTTCTACGACACAACATCCGACCCCTAGCGGGAAACGGTATAGTAGGCGCCATGTAACGTGATCACTTTTGTTAATAAATATTAATTAATATCAATATGTTATTTCTGATTTTCATAATCAACTGATACGGCGCCTGCTATAGCATTCATGTAGGAATGTTGGTAAAAATCTCCTGAACAAGGAGCCCCCATGAAATATGAACAAATAAAGGTATTGGAAGAGGAAAAATTTCGGCGCTTAACCGGAGTTAAACGCAGTACATTTGAAAAGGTGATAAAGATATTGAATGAAGCAGATAAATGTAAGCAAGGGAAAGGAGGTCGTAAACCCAAGCTGGGTTTAGAAGATCGCTTATTAATGGCCCTTGAGTATCTACGGGAATATCGCACTTATTTTCATGTTAGCCGAAGCGATGGGGTGAGTGAGAGCACCTGCTATGAAACGATTAAATGGATAGAAAATACGCTAATAAAGCATCCTGATTTTGCACTCTCTGGACGCAAAGCTTTATTAAAAAGTGATAGGGAGTATGAGCTCGTTCTTATTGATGCCACAGAAACGCCGATTGAACGTCCCCAAAAAAACAAAAGCAGTTTTACTCAGGAAAAAAGAAACGACCCACCTTAAAAACCCAAGTGATCGTCGATAAAAAAAGCAAAGCAGTCATCTGTACAAGCTTTACTCATGGGAGGCGTCATGATTTTAGGTTGTTCAAAGAGTCTGGCGTGCGAATACATCCTGAAATCAAAACAGTGACAGATACAGGTTACCAAGGGCTTGGCAAGATCCATTCAAACTCGGCGTTGCCTAAGAAAAAGACAAAGAAAAATCCCTTAACAAAAGAAGATAAACGCAACAATCGTGAGTTATCAAGCCAGCGTGTATTAAACGAAAATGTCCTTGGTATGATTAAACGATTTAAAATCGTATCAGATCGTTATCGAAACAGGCGAAAACGTTTTGGATTACGATTTAATCTGATTGCAGCAATTTATAACATGGAAATTAGATAAATCAGAGTTTCCGAAGAGGTCTAATCTACTAAAGGCACCGTTGGATGCCTTGGTACACGCGGGCATGATTGCCGATGACAGTGTGATTGATGACCTGCACATCATTCGGGGTGAACAGGTAAAAGGCGGCAGGATGGAAATAATCATAACGGAACAGGAGGCAGCATGAACGTCACACAACTTAGGCTCAATAATGAGCAGTATCACTGGGTTAACAGCTGGTTGGAATGCTGGGGAGCCTGGGTATACAGCGGTCGATTGGAGAAGCCACAGAGCAGCCTCATCGCCCACTGTATGGCGACAAAAAAGCCACAAGAAAGTCCTACCAGGCCAATGTGTAATGATGATGACGGGTTGTTGATTTCTCGGGTGGTGGATACGGTGATACCTGTGGATAACCAGGCTTTTGGCATCCTGCTCAGTTACTACGTACAACGCCTTTCCCGCTATTCGATAGCGGCTTATAGTCAGAAAGTCGCCATGCCTCGCAATATCAGCACACGAGGAGGCAACCGATTTAAAAAGCCTTCACTCGCTACCTGTCGTAGAGAAGTCGACCAGATACTAGAGGAAAGTCTGTATCTACTTCATAATTCTATAGAACAGGCGTTTAAATGTCGCAAACGTGTCGGTAAAATTAAAAAAGTGGCGTAATGCTATTGACTGAAAAGAGCAAATGAGCAATGATTGCAGGATATCCTGCCGTGTCTATACCCGTGATCAATGAAGATGCTTGATTTTGAAGTCGATAAGGATCATGCTCATAGCCATGAAAATAGAGCTGACTGCTGACCAGAAAATTACCCTCGAAGCCCAACATCGTCAAAGCCATGACCGCCGTGTCTGTGACAGGATCCGGTGTGTTTTGTTGTCCGCAGACGGCTGGACTCCCCCTATGATTGCTCACTCACAGCTCATTAATGAAACCACGGTGCGGCGCCACCTTACAGACTATCATAAACTCAACAAGCTCAAGCCTGAAAATGGCGGCTCCGATGGCTATCTCAATGCGGAACAGACCACGTCGCTGGTTGAACATCTCACCCAGCCGCTCTACCACCACAATCACCAAATTGTGGCCTATATCGCGGGACGCTGGAACATCACCTTTACCGTATCAGGTCTGTATAAAGGGTTGAAGCAGCATGGCTTTAGCTATAAAAAGCCGAAAGGTGTTCCGCATAAATTTGCCGTTGAGAAACAGCAGCAATTTATAAAGACCTACAGCGAATTGAAAGACGCCGCGGGTAATGACCCCATACTGTTTATTGATGCCGTTCATCCGACACAAGCCACCAAAATAAGCTACGGCTGGATACGAAAAGGCCAGGATAAAACGATAGAGACTACCGGGAGCAGAACGCGGTTGAATATCATGGGAGCCTTGAACATCCAGAATGTGGCTAACCCCATAATCCGTGATGATGAGACGATTAACAGCGAAAATGTGGTTCACTTCCTGTCTGCCATTCGCGCGCATTATCCCATCACGACAACGGCACATGTGATCCTCGAGGGTGCAGGCTATCACCGTTCACAGCTTGTGCAAGACGCCGCGCTTACGTTGAATATCCAGCTTCATTACCTTCCGCCGTATAGCCCGAATCTAAACCCGATAGAGCGATTGTGGAAGGTGATGAATGAGCAAACACGAAACAATAGATATTACCCATCTAAACAGAGTTTTAAGAACGATATCTTAAACTTCTTTGAAGTGAAGCTACCACAAATGGCAAGTTCTCTGGTATCTCGCTTAAACGATAATTTCCAGGCGCTAAATCCTGCATCTTGATTTCACTTGGGTATATGTATTGATAACTAGCAGCTGTAAAACCTTGACCTTCGCCGTCGCGTCGGAGTTTTGTCAGGGCAATCGAATCTAAATATCTAACCTGAATTTTGGATAAGAAATTATAGATAAAACGCTAATATTCGATTTTTTAAATAAAAACTCTCCACAAAGAGATGGCTGGATTGTTTCATTAAAGATCGAGACTATTATGGATGATATTGAAAAACTTTATTTGCTTGATTTATGAAGTCTGCGAGTTGAAAATCTTGCTTAATTCTCTTGATTTCTAATATAGATGCTCAAGTTATACTTTGAAAAATTTAAAACAGATCACGTTCGAGTGCCGTCGTCAATAGGATTTAGATGCGATTGCATTGCATCAATGTAAAGTTTCCGATCTTTAGCTAATGTAGCTGCCTGCTTTCGCGGGACACCTAAATCAATAGACGCATTAAAGACACCAGAATATTCTTGAGAATAGGCATTACCACAATAAATAATATGCATAATTCTCCACGAAAAATTCTGGAATATAGACTTACTCTGACTTTTATCTGAACTCCATTGTTTCAATCTAGCTTTTAAAACTTTTTGTTGAATGTTTGTATCTAAGGCATTAAATATGTTTAAAATACGCTTACTAAGAAGAGACGGTTTGCGGCCAGTATTTTTATTAATTTGATTTATAAAATCTAAGATTTCTTTCGTCGATGCTATCTGAGTATTTAAAGGTAAATTAATATTATTATATTGTCTAAACTTATTTATCCAATTTTCTATAGTGCGATGAGATACACATAAGTTTTTTTCTGTGACTGATTTATCCCAGTTATAAGAAACTATTGCTACCAGCAAGTGTAAGTTCTCTGAGGCATTAAATAGTTCATGACCGTTTCCTTTCTCTTTATTACAATCTCTTACTTTTTCCAGGGCTGTTTTGATAATCAAAATTAGATTAGAATTAGACACCACGAGTGTTTTTACCCATGATACATCTAGTGTTGATTCTTCCTGTGACAATTGCTCCACTATCTTTTCATCTTCAGCAGTTAATTTATTCGGTTTCTCCAAGATGGTACGGGTACTAGCGGTAGTGGTAGTGCTTGTATTCGCGGTTTGTGAAAACTGCGAAGGTAATTGCTGTAAAAGGCTAAGATTAGCAGTGCTTACAGCCATTCGAACCGTAGGTTGTGGAATAGTAGATGGAAAAACTGGATTTTTCATTACTGGAGCGGCGTGAAGATCACTATCAGCATGGAACGATCTTTGAGAAAAAGAGGAGGAGGAGGGGGAGGCTGGCTGTAGCAACTTTGCCGAAGGACTGCTATCTGTTGCTGTGTCCAACTTACTAAAAAAATCAAACACATCATTTCTCAAATCTGGAAGCTCCGCATCAGGATCAGGAGCTCTAGGTAAATCGAGATTACCACTACCGTAGCTTTCGTGAACTTGCCTGTAAGGATGATGGCGAGAACCTGTAAAAGTGGAAACGTGTGTCAACTTGGTTTTTAAAACAGAAGAAACTTATCCATTACCACTATCATTACTTGCACCTCCCCTCTGAGAAGACTGAGAAAAACATGGCATTCCCTTGGATAGAGTTTCATACGGAAAGAATTGATGGTCGTCATTTGTACCTGAAGAACTGGTTCGTGAATGCTGTTGAGCTAATGTAGATTGATTAATAGACACTGCATCTACATTAGGATGAACGACAACATCAGGATTGTTAGGCGAAGTTTTCATCCATTCTCGATAAGGGGCCTCTTTTCCTTGACAAGGGGTCTCCTTAACATGTACGCCTGATGCTTGTTTTGCGTCAGTTAAATTGAACCCGAAAGCTCCAGGAGCTGTTCTTAGCTGTCGTAGATGTTGAGAATCTAGGAGAGCTTCAGGACTAGTATATGTATCATGATTTATAGGTAACGTTCCAAATGGCATTTTACTTTTCTTCTCTGGTAATGAAATAGGTAATAAATTGCTATGCAATTGAATGAAAAATTTAATTAGATTATTTATATTTAATGGGTGATGGTTAAAAGTACTAAACAATCACCGTCCGAGCGAGTCTAATCGATAAAATTCTACTTTCAAATAACCTATTTACGTTTAGCAATATAATAGTTACGTATCTTTACGTATTAATACAAAGAGACTTTATACAGAATATTTTTGTAATACGCTTTCAAAAAACGCTCATTTAAGGTTGCGAATCGCGTGGTCTTTTTCACATTTAGCACCTTTCTCCAATACCCATCAGTGCTATATCTTTTTAATTCACGAGATATACCCATTTGACATGAAGATACTGGTTTTTGTATTTAGAATAATATTATTACTTTATGATTAAAATCATAATTTTACATTAAATTCGAAATCTAATTTTTCCAGTGTTTCGAATGGTAATGAGTATATAAGTGGCCAGGGAAGCGACACTATTTCTATGACACCACCCCGACCCCTAGCGGGAAACGGTATTCCCACTGAGAGACGAGAATGAGCATGGAAAAACTGACGACAGGCGTTGCCTACGGGGCCTCAGCCGGTAGCATTCTGAATGGTTTGCTAAACAGCTACAGCCCGGAACAATGGAACGCCATTGGCGTGCTGGCGGGCGTCTCGCTGGCGGTGCTGACCTATTTGACCAATCTGTATTTCAAGATTAAAGAAGACCGGCGTAAGAGCGCAACAGGCAAATGAGCAAGCTAAGCAAACCCATGCTGGGACTGATTTTGGCAGGGGCGACAGCGACCGCCATCCTTACACAATTTTTGCATGAAAAAGAAGGCAATCGGCTGACGGCCTATCGAGACGGCGCGAATGTGTGGACGATTTGCCGCGGTGCGACACGAGTTGATGACAAGCCGGTAATGCAAGGCCTGCAACTCAGTGCAGAGAAATGCGAGCAGGTTAACAAATTTGAGGTAGATAAAGCGATCGCCTGGGTAGAACGTCATGTTCAGGTGCCGTTAAGCGACGCTCAGAAAGCCGGTATTGCTTCATTTTGTCCGTATAGCAGGGGCCGTATAAGTTGATTATAAAAATCAGCAATAACATATTGATATTAAATAATATTTATTAACAAAAGAGATCACGTTACATGGCGCCTGCTATATCGAGGCACATTTCTGCGAGAAGGAATACCCATTAGCACGTGATTTTTGCGTAACCAAACAAACAATTTGTTGGGACGAAGGCCCATCAGCTTGGCAAAATTGCCCACCAGAATGCCACTGGCTTCGCTCACACGGTCGGCGAAATCTATCTTAGGGGCAGCCCGTGCTAACGGGTTTTCTAGCCGTTGGCGTCGCTCAACCTCTTGCGTTAATGTTTTCAAGGCTGATAAATAATCGACCGGTAAAAACGAGTAGGCCGCTTTCTCTTCCAGTTGCTGCCAACGATCGACTACGCGGGCGGTAAATTCAGGGGAGAGTTGGGCGACCACCACATAGCTATCACGTTTACCTACCCTGTATTCAAAAACGTATTGGTCTGATTGATTTTTAACCTCCTCCATTGGAGGAAGTCTGATAATCCCCTTTTCAACCAAGCGCTCAATGGCTCTTTTCACATTGTCGTGACGAGACTCCACTAAATCGGCTATCTCTCGACTCCCCATGCTGGGGTTGACTGCGTTTGATAATGGGTTCATCATCACTCCGTGTGTTTGTGTAGGGCGACTGCCTGGTCCGCAGTCGCGGTGTTTTTACTTACTGTAAACCTGCAGCGTGGCGCGAACTTCACCGTCTCGTGTTGCGATGTGTTTACGGTGAGCATCCAGAATTTTCTGTTGGGCTTGTTCATTAATCCCCCCGTGCTCCCTAATCGCATCAAGAATTAACTGGTCGACAGCACTGCGTTTGACTGCTGTGTTCAGGCTCATGTGGTGCAGTTCCACGGTGTCCACCTCCGCAGAAGGTGCAGGTACGACGATGGCATTCGATCGTGCAGCAAAATATTCCGCAACCCAGGTTGACTCACTCAGTGTTTGCAGTGCTACCAGTTCATCGACGCTGAAAAATCGAGCACCTTTGTTCTCATACAAGTGATTGTTAAATTTAGATTCAGACATCCCTAAATACGCCGCAGCAACGGCGCGTCCGCCTGTCACTCGCTCACACATCCGGTTAATTAATGCGCGTTTGTCCATAATTTATCCTGTTCCTTATTGGGTTATACTTTTGTTTGCGTTATGAGAGCATGGCGTCACGATGAGATCAGGCCGCTTCGTCTGGATGTGGAAAAAGGTCGGGCAAATCCGGGCGAATTTGGTAAGCCTTGAATTCACCATCAACAGCTCTTATAAAAGCGTTTACATTTTTGGGTGAAACTTTTTTCTTTAGGTGAAGCCAACACCAAATAGTTGGCTGAGCTACACTTACCTTGTCCGCTAGTTTTTTCTGGCTACCAGCGATACTGATTGCACGTTGCACATATAAATTTATAGACATAAGTAATTCCAATTTTGAACACAAGAGATAATAACTTTGAGATTCGACAATTGCAATACTTTTGGATATTTGACTAAAAATACCCAAAGCTATATGTTGGAGAGTATGAAAGAGACCACACTAGCTGAACGCCTAAAAATGGCTATGGATACGGGTAAATTTACGCAAGCAAAATTGGCGTCCGCCACGGGCATGGCTCAACCTAGTATCTGGAAACTACTTAGCGGAAAAGCGTTAAGTAGTACCAAAATTCTTCAACTATCCAGGGTGCTTAACGTTAGGGCTGAATGGTTAAGCGAAGGAAAGGGGCCAATGAATGACAACAGCAGCAATGATATAGCAGAAATAAAGCGGTCATATGATGATGTTTTTTCAGTCGATGTTTATGGAAAAAATGGCCTGACAGGAGAAAGAGTTTTAGTTCCCGACTCAGTTAAATCAAAAACTTGTAGGGCATACAGGCTTAATGTTAACAGTGGTTGTGCCGAAGCTCCATCAGGGACATTGATCGTTGTAGATATAAAAGAAATACCAGGAACAAATGATTTAGTATACGCCCACGTCAACGAATTAGCATCGGTTTACCGTTTCATGCAAGGTGGTTCATTTGGATTTTTGGCGGTAGATGATCCAAGGATACCTTTGCTTGAATTAACATCAAAATCGTCGCTGATAGGTGTTATTGTGTACCTTTCTCGGAGCCTTCGCCGTAAATAACACGCCAAAGATGGATGGGTTGTCTCATATTTTCCAGCCCCTACCCTTACCATTTCTATCATAAAAAAATCCTTTTTCTGAAAAAACAAAATCGGCATTATACAGTATTGGACCAAAATGGTCTGTAAAAAAACACAGTTCATCATACCCGAATACGTAATTTATTCTTTATTAAATAAATTACCCTTCCCTTGATTGCCATATATATAAAAAATAAATCACTTTAATTATCAAGAAACTATCATGATTATAGCCAAAAGTTCACTTATGGATATTGAAATAATATATATCTTTGGTTATATTAACTTCATCACTAACGCGAAGCAGGCAAGGAAAGCCCATGAAGTAGGCGCATGAAAATCGGAATGATTCGCGAAATAGAATGCCCGATATACCCCGCTCAAGCGGATGCTCTTTAACAATTTGGAGTTTGGTAGCACTGACAAAGTGCACCCTTGCGTTCACCCGTTGGTTTCTGAATAGGTTGTGTCACCAGCTTATCCAGAAATCAATCGGAGGTAAGTTATGGCAACGATTATTTACAAGCCATCGAAACGCAAGGCAACGTATGGCGGTAATGCCAAATACCGCAGACATCAACGCCGTAAAGCGCAGGCTATTTCACGTGAGGCGATCGAAAATAGCCTTGATCGGAGAGGGGGCCATCACGCAAAAATAGTGCGTGCTCACCCTCGCTCAGAGGTAGATCGGGCGATTGCTCTAGCGACGGCCTTTCCTTTACGTAAAAAGCCACAGGACAGCCTGTACAACCGGCTGATGCCAAGAGTCTGGTTATTTTCGGTTCGAGGAACCCGCAGGACAAACAAAGTTATCACCGCTTCTGCTTAGCAGGGGCGTTATTGAATTAACCCACAGAGGCGAACCATGATTTTTACTATCCAAGATAACGCATTAATCATCATGATCAACGGTGTGAAGCGAGTTTTCCTTAACAGCGAGCGGGGCTATGCCCGCATGTCTCAAGCGTATTGTAAAAGCAGAGGGCGACTGGCATGACACCCGAGACGCTTATTGAAGCACGAAAAATAATGAACACGTTCAGTGATCAAGATTGGCACAACATTAATGAACAGGCGGAAGAGTGGGACAAATACTTCACCTTTGACCACATCGCCCAGCTCTTTAAAAAATTGCCCCATTTTGATAGTGAGGCCTTGGCACTCGCCTTGGATGAAACCGAACCCGATGACCTCGATGAGGCATTTTTCAGCATTTTTATCTCAAAAGCGAAGTGGATGTTAGCCAAAGAACGGCTCTACAGTGGCGATGACTATGACGAGGTCTATTATGGAGAATAAAGCCTTTTATCTTAAGCTGGCCACTATCCAACGCGAACTTAATGCACCGAAAAATCAATACAATACCTTTGGTAAATACCACTACCGCAGCTGTGAAGACATTTTGGAAGGCGTTAAGCCGCTGCTGGGTGATTTATTTCTCTCGATAAGTGATGAAATCGTACAAATAGGCGATCGCTATTACGTCAAGGCAACAGCGACCCTGACGGATGGTGAAAATTCGTTTCAGGCCTCCGCCATCGCACGGGAAGAATTGAACAAAAAAGGCATGGATGCGGCACAGCTGACCGGGGCAACCAGTTCCTACGCGCGTAAGTACTGCCTGAACGGCCTGTTTGCGATTGATGATGCCAAAGATGCCGACACCGAGGCCTATAAACAGCAAGAAAACAAGGGAACCCCACACACGAAGTCCACCGTTGCACGGACACCCGAACAATACCTCACCGATTTCACCCACTGGGCGCGTCAATGCAAGGATAAAGTGGCCTTACAGGGGGCTTATAACCGACTGAGCCAGCTGCTTATCCAGCAGCCTGATTTAGCACAAAAAGCCAACGACATTTATCTCACCCACTCAGCAACCTTAGAGAAGGCAGCCTAATGGCACACACCATCACCCTCAAACTCCAACAGGCCGCCAGAGAATTTACGGCCACTGACGCCATCGGCTTCGCCCTACGGGGTGGCGTTAAATACTACGATCGCAAATTAAAAGCCCATGCTTTCACTAACTACCAGGCGGTACTGTTTGCCAAAGCCGGCAATCAAGCAGATTTTTACCGCGAAACACTCAACCCAGGTGCTATCGTTGAGCTCTTCGGTGAAAGCATCAAGATCGACAGCTACGAAGGGAAAAACGGACAAGCGATCGTCTTGGAGCTAAACAATGCACGTTTGGGCTTTGTCGACGCGGGACAGCAGACACAGAGACAACAACCCACCCAAGCGCTACCCCAATACCCTACCAAGGCACCCTGTCAACAAAGCAATGTGATGCCGTTCACAAATTTTAATGACGACGGGGATGACATCCCGTTTTGAGCGGTTCGCTAAGCTGCTCAGTTTCTTGCAGGTGCGAGTCCTGCTGCAATAATTGGTTAGTTTGATTGCGTAGCTATGGCGTACATGTGGAAGGCGACTGAAACATGGAAGCAACGCCGGATAAACGTTGCCCCTGACCCAGTCCGTGGGCGCGCGCAAGCACACAGCCCGTAACGAAAGTGAACCTGAACAAGCCTCGTAAATGTCAGCCACACGGCAATGCTGGGAGAGTGTGGTGTAGGGTGGTTCCGCCGAGCCTTTGGAATGGGGGCGAAGGTCATCGAGTTCTAGTGGATTAACTAACCACTTGAAGCTAGAACGGGAACTCGGGGTATTGAGGATGGGATGTGCGCATAGAACTGAGCGGAACGAACGAGACCTCTACCCGTCGTGGTTTAACCCACCGCGTAATTGAAGATATAAGGTAACCGCCGAAGTTCGAATAGACGCGGGATAGAGGAGTCGGAGGAGGCCATAGTACTGTTGATGATGAGGACAACATAACCTCGTCGGAGAGAAGGGCCTCTGCTTCTGTCATGCTATTTTTTGTAGGAGGCATTACGTGATTGCGAAAGCTGAAAACACGTCGCTAGAAAGAGTGCGAGTACTGCAACGAAAGTTATACCTAGCAGCCAAGACGAATCCAACACGGAAATTCGGCATGCTGTATGACAAGGTGTGTCAGATCGATGTGTTATGGATGGCCTACAAGCAAGTCCGAGCCAACAAAGGTGCCCCAGGCATCGACCAGCAGACTTTTGAAGTCATTGAAAAGGAAGTTGGAGTTGGGTCATTCTTGGCTGAAATCCAAACAAAACTCATGGAAAAGAGGTACACGCCTCTGCCGGTCAAACGGGTGTACATCCCCAAGGCTGACGGAACGCAAAGACCTCTAGGCATTCCCGTTATCGCAGATCGTGTTGTTCAGGCAGCGGTGAAAATTGTTATCGAACCTCTTTTTGAGGCTACCTTCAAGGATTGCTCGTATGGCTTCCGGCCTCGGAAGAATGCACAACAAGCATTGCGGGAAATCTACAAGTGGCTGAATTTCAAGTGCCACTGGGTGGTAGATGCGGATTTGAAGTCGTACTTTGACACAATTCCGCACGATAAATTACTGCTGTCCGTTCGAACCAGAGTCATTGATCGCTCGGTTGTAAAGCTGATCGAGATGTGGCTTAAAGCTGGAGCGATGGAAGAGATGAAAATCCGGAAGGAGACGACCGGTACGCCGCAAGGGGGAGTGATTACTCCGCAAACAATCTGGCAAACTTCTGCCATATGTTTTGTCTGATCCTGCTTCCAGGCTGGTATCATTCCCGGGATTCACCCGAAAAACCACCACAATTTCATCACGATAAATTTCTATCCGTTTCACCAGCGCACGCAGAATTTCTCGCTTCATCAGAAAATCGTCCGTACTCAGGCGTTCCGTGACCGCAGCAGCAAAATCCTCCACCCGGTTAACCAGTAGCAGCAACTCATGCTGGTTCTCTGTGGCCTGTTTCACCTTCACTCTCTGGCGCGCAAGTTCCGCCAGCCTGAGCGTCATCACTCTGATCCGTGGTTCAAAGTCTGTTTTGCCAATCAGCCCTTCGGCAAAACTATCAATCAATCGGGACCGCCCCACGTTTAGCTGATTTTCTTGCTTTTTCAGACGCTCAGCATCTGCGGTCTGTCCACTGTGCTCTGACGCCTGCGTTAGACGCTGCTCATATTCTTTTTTCAGCCGTTCCGGCTCAGACAGCAGCGCAATGACCTGTGCCCAGACCGTTTCATCCAGCATGGATGTCCTGACCTGTTTATTGTCACACACCCGAATGCCCCCAAAGCGGTAAGCATCCGTCCCAGTACAGTGGTAATAAGAATACTGCGCCCCCCCTTTTGCCGCAGATTTACTGACTTTTTTGCCATAATACGCATAGCGACAGTGGCCGCACACAGTCAGCCCCTGTAAGAGATAAGCGGCTCCCCGGCGCCCCTGTCGTGCATGTCGGCGGTTTTCTTCCAGCTGTTCGTTGACCGTCAAGAAAAGAGCGCTGTTGATGATGGCAGGCACAGGGATCCCGATGCCGTCATCCGGCTTACTTCGTATTACTGAATAACCGTTCTTGAGGATATCTGCACTGTTGCGCGCTGCTCTCACCCGGGGACGGGGGGCGCAGTTTTTCGTTTTTCCGAACACAGCAAGTCCTTTGTAAGCGGGGTTCTTTAACATGCCCCATACCGTACTGCGGTCCCAGCCGGGTTTGCCGGTGGCGCTTTCTATGCCTTTCTCAGCCAGACGTCTGACCACACCGCCTAGACTCAGGCGCTCTATGCCAGCCCAACTAAATATCTTCCTGACCACGGAGGCTTCATGAAGGTTGACAATATACTGTGCGGGTGTCCCGTCCGGCTGCCTGCGGATATACCGATAACCGTAAGGTGCACCGGAAAGGACACCGACATTACCACAGCGTGCACCGTGAAGCTTACCACGCCGGTTGCGCTCCATAATCTTTGCCCGCTCATATTCAGCAAACATCCCCTGCATCTGCAGAAGCATCATGTCTTCCGGCGTGTCGCCGGGGGTGTGACAGATAAAGATAACCTCCACGCCGCAGGCGCTGAACTCTTCCATCAGCAGAGCCTGATAGGCGTATTTACGGGCTAGCCTGTCGGGCGACAGGATGTACAGGCATTCAATATCGCCTGCCGCCGCGTAGTCCCTCAGGCGCTCTAGTTGCGGGCGGATAAGTGTAGCACCGCTGACACCATCATCGATAAAGAGCATGGCGTCAGGCAACACGTGGCCGTCCTCACGGATGCGGTCCTTGATTGCTGCAAGCTGACTGCCGATGGTGCCATTTTTTACCTGTTGCCCGGAAGAAACGCGGGCGTAGAGTGCGACCAGTGCCTTGTTCATAACATTTTGCTCCGTCTAGCGGTTGAGCGGGCAGGAGCCCGGTGAGGTTTGGCCTGGGCCTGGTCGTGAGGGGTAAGCACGTGGTGGTTAACGGGAGTCAGCTGTTCATAAACATCCGTCAGCTGGTCGTCAGAAAACCGGCTGGGCTCGAAAGTGATACGTACGTGTTGTGAAAATGGCTTCGGTTTCATTGCTGAGGGTCACTCCGTGTGCCGTTATCAGTCTCAATAACGAGGGAAAACTCAGTGATGCTCCCATCCGGATGACCAGACTTGAGGCAGCGCCGGTGAAAACGCAGGCCCCAGCTTACGCGAAAGTTTGCACTATTGTTTGCGGAGTAATCACTCCCCCTTGCGGCGTACCGGTCGTCTCCTTCCGGATTTTCATCTCTTCCATCGCTCCAGCTTTAAGCCACATCTCGATCAGCTTTACAACCGAGCGATCAATGACTCTGGTTCGAACGGACAGCAGTAATTTATCGTGCGGAATTGTGTCAAAGTACGACTTCAAATCCGCATCTACCACCCAGTGGCACTTGAAATTCAGCCACTTGTAGATTTCCCGCAATGCTTGTTGTGCATTCTTCCGAGGCCGGAAGCCATACGAGCAATCCTTGAAGGTAGCCTCAAAAAGAGGTTCGATAACAATTTTCACCGCTGCCTGAACAACACGATCTGCGATAACGGGAATGCCTAGAGGTCTTTGCGTTCCGTCAGCCTTGGGGATGTACACCCGTTTGACCGGCAGAGGCGTGTACCTCTTTTCCATGAGTTTTGTTTGGATTTCAGCCAAGAATGACCCAACTCCAACTTCCTTTTCAATGACTTCAAAAGTCTGCTGGTCGATGCCTGGGGCACCTTTGTTGGCTCGGACTTGCTTGTAGGCCATCCATAACACATCGATCTGACACACCTTGTCATACAGCATGCCGAATTTCCGTGTTGGATTCGTCTTGGCTGCTAGGTATAACTTTCGTTGCAGTACTCGCACTCTTTCTAGCGACGTGTTTTCAGCTTTCGCAATCACGTAATGCCTCCTACAAAAAATAGCATGACAGAAGCAGAGGCCCTTCTCTCCGACGAGGTTATGTTGTCCTCATCATCAACAGTACTATGGCCTCCTCCGACTCCTCTATCCCGCGTCTATTCGAACTTCGGCGGTTACCTTATATCTTCAATTACGCGGTGGGTTAAACCACGACGGGTAGAGGTCTCGTTCGTTCCGCTCAGTTCTATGCGCACATCCCATCCTCAATACCCCGAGTTCCCGTTCTAGCTTCAAGTGGTTAGTTAATCCACTAGAACTCGATGACCTTCGCCCCCATTCCAAAGGCTCGGCGGAACCACCCTACACCACACTCTCCCAGCATTGCCGTGTGGCTGACATTTACGAGGCTTGTTCAGGTTCACTTTCGTTACGGGCTGTGTGCTTGCGCGCGCCCACGGACTGGGTCAGGGGCAACGTTTATCCGGCGTTGCTTCCATGTTTCAGTCGCCTTCCACATGTACGCCATAGCTACGCAATCAAACTAACCAATTATTGCAGCAGGACTCGCACCTGCAAGAAACTGAGCAGCTTAGCGAACCGCTCAAAACGGGATGTCATCCCCGTCGTCATTAAAATTTGTGAACGGCATCACATTGCTTTGTTGACAGGGTGCCTTGGTAGGGTATTGGGGTAGCGCTTGGGTGGGTTGTTGTCTCTGTGTCTGCTGTCCCGCGTCGACAAAGCCCAAACGTGCATTGTTTAGCTCCAAGACGATCGCTTGTCCGTTTTTCCCTTCGTAGCTGTCGATCTTGATGCTTTCACCGAAGAGCTCAACGATAGCACCTGGGTTGAGTGTTTCGCGGTAAAAATCTGCTTGATTGCCGGCTTTGGCAAACAGTACCGCCTGGTAGTTAGTGAAAGCATGGGCTTTTAATTTGCGATCGTAGTATTTAACGCCACCCCGTAGGGCGAAGCCGATGGCGTCAGTGGCCGTAAATTCTCTGGCGGCCTGTTGGAGTTTGAGGGTGATGGTGTGTGCCATTAGGCTGCCTTCTCTAAGGTTGCTGAGTGGGTGAGATAAATGTCGTTGGCTTTTTGTGCTAAATCAGGCTGCTGGATAAGCAGCTGGCTCAGTCGGTTATAAGCCCCCTGTAAGGCCACTTTATCCTTGCATTGACGCGCCCAGTGGGTGAAATCGGTGAGGTATTGTTCGGGTGTCCGTGCAACGGTGGACTTCGTGTGTGGGGTTCCCTTGTTTTCTTGCTGTTTATAGGCCTCGGTGTCGGCATCTTTGGCATCATCAATCGCAAACAGGCCGTTCAGGCAGTACTTACGCGCGTAGGAACTGGTTGCCCCGGTCAGCTGTGCCGCATCCATGCCTTTTTTGTTCAATTCTTCCCGTGCGATGGCGGAGGCCTGAAACGAATTTTCACCATCCGTCAGGGTCGCTGTTGCCTTGACGTAATAGCGATCGCCTATTTGTACGATTTCATCACTTATCGAGAGAAATAAATCACCCAGCAGCGGCTTAACGCCTTCCAAAATGTCTTCACAGCTGCGGTAGTGGTATTTACCAAAGGTATTGTATTGATTTTTCGGTGCATTAAGTTCGCGTTGGATAGTGGCCAGCTTAAGATAAAAGGCTTTATTCTCCATAATAGACCTCGTCATAGTCATCGCCACTGTAGAGCCGTTCTTTGGCTAACATCCACTTCGCTTTTGAGATAAAAATGCTGAAAAATGCCTCATCGAGGTCATCGGGTTCGGTTTCATCCAAGGCGAGTGCCAAGGCCTCACTATCAAAATGGGGCAATTTTTTAAAGAGCTGGGCGATGTGGTCAAAGGTGAAGTATTTGTCCCACTCTTCCGCCTGTTCATTAATGTTGTGCCAATCTTGATCACTGAACGTGTTCATTATTTTTCGTGCTTCAATAAGCGTCTCGGGTGTCATGCCAGTCGCCCTCTGCTTTTACAATACGCTTGAGACATGCGGGCATAGCCCCGCTCGCTGTTAAGGAAAACTCGCTTCACACCGTTGATCATGATGATTAATGCGTTATCTTGGATAGTAAAAATCATGGTTCACCTCGTTGGTTGAATGAATTGATTGCGTTTGGGTTTTTCCGCAGGCGTGCTGTGAGGCCATGCAGTGATAATCCATGGGTGCATACGGTGCTCCTGAAGGTTTTTTTCCACGACAACGCTACCGACAAAAAAGGTCAGTGGCCTGGAGGAAAAGGGGAAAAAAAGAAAATTAATGCGGTGTTTGCGGGGTGTTGAGCTGTAATGCCATCGCGGTTTTAAGCTGCTCAGATTGGGCACCGAAAATGGCTTGCACGCCGGAACCGAGCACAATCACCGCCTGTGCACCTAAGGTCTTGAGTGCGTGTTGATTCACCTGTTTGCTGTTTTTCACGCTGACCCGCAATCGCGTGATGCAAGCGTTGAGAGCGGTAATGTTGTCTTTGCCGCCAAAGGCCTGGATAAGCAACGGGGTGATAGGGGTATCCTGCTGCACGTAGGGTAATAAACCGGCTTCACGCCCCGGGGTTTTGAGGTCAAAACGTACAATCAGCAGGCGAAATAACCCGTAATACAGCGTGGCATACGCGAGGCCAACGACCGGAAACAGCCACACACGGTTGGCCTGCGGACTGAGCACAATAAAATCAATCAGCCCGTGTGAAAAACTGGTACCGTGACGCATTTCTAGCGCAATTGCCAGAGAAAAGGCCAAGCCTGACAGCAGGATATGCATGACATACAACAGCGGGGCAACGAACATAAAGGCAAATTCAATCGGTTCGGTAATGCCGGTTAAAAAGGAGGTTAATGCGGCAGACCCCATGAGTGCGCCGATTTTCGCTCTGTTCTCCGGTTTGGCGGTGTGCCAGATAGCCAATGCAGCGGCGGGCAACCCGTACATCTTAAACAAAAAGCCGCCCGCCAGTTGCCCTGCGGTAGGGTCGCCGGCGATATAACGGGGGATATCTCCGTGAAAAACCTGCCCTGTGGCATTGGTATACTCCCCGATTTGCATATGAAAAGGCACATTCCAGATATGGTGCAAGCCCAAGGGGATCAGCGTCCGTTGCACCATGCCGTGCACACCAAAAGCCAGCTCAGGATTTTGTACTATCGCCCAATGTGAAAAGGCCTCAATGCTCTGTCCGATAGGTGACCACATCAATGCCAATAGCAAGGCAACCGGGATAGCCATGATACCTGCAATAATCGGCACCGTACGTTTACCGGCAAAAAAGCCCAGATACGCGGGGACACGGAGGTTATGGAAGCGATTAAACAGCACAGCGACGACCCCGCCCATCACCATGCCACCGAATACACCGGTATCAACAGAGGGTGCCACAATCGCCAACATTTTTACCATGATGGCGTACGCGACAATCACCGCCAGGGCGCACACGCCGTCATTTTGAGTCAAGCCGAGCGCGACACCCAGAGCAAACAGCAGCGGCAGATGAGCAAATACGGTCCCACCGGCCTCGGCCATTAGATGTGAAACGGTGACAGGGAGCCAAGCAAACCCCGCAGACCCTAAACCGAGCAATAAACCGGCGACCGGCAGAACAGAAACGGGCAGCATCAAAGACTGCCCCACCTTTTGTAGATGAGCAAAGCTTTGTTTTAACATGATAGTCACTCCAATAGGTAGGACAGCCTGGGGCTGTGTTGTAATAAAACCTCTGCTAAGCAGAAACGGTAATAGCCTTTTTTGTTCGGCTTGTTCCTCGCACAGAAAATAACCAGGCTCTTGGCATCAGCCGATTGTACATACTGTCCTGCGGCTTTTGACGTAAAGGGAAGGCCGTCGCTAGAGCAATTGCCCGATCTACATCCGAGCGAGGTTGAGCACGCACTATTTTTGCGTGATCGCCCCCTCTCCGATCAAGGCTGTTTTCGATCGCCTCACGAGAGAGGGCTTCCGCTTTACGGCGTTGATGTCTGCGGTATTTGGCATTACCGCCATACATTGCCTTGCGTCTCGACGGTTTACGAATGATCGTTACCATAACTTGTCTCCAGTTGATTTCTGGATAGGCTGCCAGGGCAATCTATTCAGAAATCAGCGGGTAAACGCAAGGGTGCACTTTGTCAGTGCTACCAAACCCCAAATTGTTAAAGAGCATCCGCCTGAGCGGGGTATATCGGGCATTCTATTTCGCGAATCATTCCGATTTTCATGCGCCTCGGACGGCTACTTCGTGGGCTTTCCTTGCCTGCTTCGCGGGGTGCTTGCCGTGTTGATAAAATATATGATAGTACGAACGATTATTTTAGTCAATCGCTTGTTCGATAAATATTTATAGCTTGTGCGATTCAATAAGAATGCAACACGTATTTATTTTCAAAAATACGTCTATTTTTCGATTGGCTGTATCTTATTACTTGAATTTGTTGCGTTTGTGTAATGAAGGTTTTTTGAAAAATACAAGGTCGGAAAGGAAGCCCACTCAAGCGAGTGGGCTGAAAAAAATAAAGTTTAATCAATTATGCCGGCAACATAATATACTTTTCCTATTATTGTTAACTCCTTTTTAGGGACAATCACTTCTGGATAATCAGAAGGGTTATTACTTTTCAAACGTATTTTTTCTTCAGGGAGTTCGAACAGTGTACGAAACATGCCAATACCACCAAAAGAGACAGCATAAATTTTTCCATTTTTAATATCCGTATAACTCGTATCCAATGTCACCATATCTTTTTCATTGATAGCAGGAGACATACTGTCGTCTTGCGCTACGATGGCGATAGAGTCATCAACCGAAACCTGAGCATTCACTGCAACTATTTTAGGAAGCCAAAACATAGATTCAAAGTCCTTTTTACCCCCTACGCCGGGGGTAAGCACCCACTCTATGCGGTTATATATTGTTAATGGATACACATCCTTTTTGGCTCTTTCTTCTGGATCATAACAAGCGACAGTATTAGAAATTGACAGGGGCATATCGACACCCAGAGTCGATTTCATTTCACCGATCCCTTCAGCAAGCCAGTGGGGGTTAATATTTAAAACCCGGGCTATCCTGAACAATCTTTTTGAACTGGCTCCTCCGCCGCTTGCCAAGCGCCACACACTAGATTGTGCCATGCCTACTGCTTTGGCTAAAGAACCCTGTGTATATCCAGCTTCCTTCATAGCTAGACTCAATCTTGCTGAAAAGTCCACGTGATTACCCCTCTTTTATTAACTCTTATGATTGTATCGCTTACACGATATTCAATCAAACCGTAATAACGATTGACATTTAACTTGGTTTATGACTAAAATCGCTTTTTAAAAGATAGGAAGCACGATTTATGAGAAATATAGGGTTAGAGAAAGCGATTGCTTTTGTCGGTAATCAAAGAGTTCTAGCTAACAAGTGTGGCAAGGCTCAATCAACAATTAGTGACTGGTTAAACGGGAATAAACGTGTAGCACCAGAAACCGTCCCTGCCTTAGTGAAGGCCACAGAGGGGAGAGTATTGGCTTACGAGTTTCGCCCTGATTTACCCGACCTTTTTCCACGTCCAAGTAAAGTATCCTGACTTTATTACCACCAATTCTCTCACAATCTGAGTAGAAATATAACCACAGAGGAAGCATTGGAATCATGGATAAACGCGCATTAATTAACCGGATGTGTGAACATATTGAAGGGGGAAGGAGTGTCGCAGCGGCTTATCTCGGTGTGTCTGAAGCCAAGTTTAACAATCGGTTATACGAAAGCAAAGGTTGTCGATTTTTTAGCGTTGATGAATTACTGGCCTTGCAAACGTTGAGTCAATCAACCCTGGTCGCGGAGTACTTCGCCGAGCGATCAGATGCACTCGTCGTCCCCATCCCTTCAGCCGATGAGGTCGATACGGTAGAACTGCATCACATGGGGTTACGCACCACAATTAAGCGCAGTGCAGTAGATAAGCTGATCCTGGATGCGATTAACAATGACGGTGCGGTTGATGAAAAAGAAAAGCAGAAAATCATTGAGGCTCACCGTAAACACATGGCAATGCGAGATTCTGAAATCAAAGCCACCTTGCTGGTTTACGCTAAGTAAAAACACCGCGACTGCAGATCAGACGAGTACGACGAAAATTTCGTCGTTCAAAATAAGAACAAAACAGGATAGGTTTTGAAAACGATCAAGAATGCGGCATAGGAAATAGAAAATGAGCATGAGCCAAGCTGGACAGGGTAACGACAGGGCAATAGACAGACAAGAACAACGTGTGGCGAATATTGATGAGGGCTATACCCGTTTGGCTAACGAATTATACGAAGAGCTTATTGGTGTTAATTTGACACGAACTCAAGCGAAGGTCGTGCATGCTGTTTGTCGTAAGACGTATGGTTTCCACAAGAGTATGGATAGGATCACAGATAGCCAGCTAGCCGATCTGTGTCGGATAACGCGTCCAAAAGCCAATGTGGTCAAAAATGAGTTAATCAAAATGAGGGTGTTATTGAGCGAAGGGAAGAAAATGGGTCTTAATAAGAATTTGTCGGAGTGGATCATCGCGAACTGCTCTCAAATTGAGAACACTGTACCTAAAACAGGAACAATAAAAAATGTTTCCAACACGATAACAGAAAGTGTTCTCAAAACAATGACACCCGATATATCTGAAGATGTTCCCAAAACGATAACAGAAAGTGTTCTCAAAACGATAACAAAGGTGTTCCCAATTCGAGAACACACAAAAGAAACTATTACAAAAAAAAGGAAAGAAATTATAACCCCTTTATCCCCTTTCGGGGATGAGCGTGTAAAAACGGTTTTTGCGTTCTGGCAAAAAAATCTGGTGCACCCCCAGGCCAGGCTGGACAAAAAACGCGCTAAGCGCATTCAGGCGCGGCTGAAAGAAAAATTCAGTGCGGAAGACCTCTGCCAGGCGATAACCGGTGCGACCTACGACCCTTGGTTGATGGGCAAAAACCCTGAAAACAAGCGCTACGACGGCATCGATACCGTGCTACGGGATGCCGCGCAGGTCGAGCGCCTGATGGGCCTGGCGGGTAATCACTATGCCAAGGCCCTCGCCCACGGTAAATATTCAGCGACCACGGCCAGAAACATCCAGAATTTACAAAGCTGGATGAGCGGCAGCGAGAACACGGGAGCACCTTTCTGATGAACGAGGCAGAAAAACCACAATTCGCGCAATCGATGGCGGCAGTAGGGGAAATATACGGCCGTGAGATATCAGAAATCATGGTGGATATTTACTGGAACGCGTTGAAAAACTACGAGATGACCGACGTTCAAAAAGCCTTTCAGGGGCATACTCGTGACACGGACAACGGTCAATTTTTCCCCAAGCCTGCCGACCTCATCCGGCATATCGACGGCAACAAGGACGGCAAAGCGTTAAGAGCCTGGTCGAAAGCCTACCAAGCCATTCGCCGTTACGGTCGTCGTAACAGCGTGGTGTTTGACGATGCATTAATCCATGCGGTGATAGAGGAGATGGGCGGCTGGATAGATTTTGCCGGGATGAGTGAGGAGGACGCGCCTTTTCGTGCCAGAGAATTTGAAAAAAGGTATCGCTCTGGGTTATTGACTGGGGTGGGTAACTACTTGCCGGTACTCATTGGTATGGACGATGCGCACAACATACTGGGCGGCTTTCAGGAAAAGCCGGCCCCTTTTTTGATGGGTGATACGGCGCGATGCCAGTTGGTGCTGAGTGGTGTTCCCGCCCTTGAGTTGAAAGGGGTAGCCTGATGGACGCTTTTTGCCTGCATGAAGCAAGCCCTGGCATCGGAGACGTAGAAAGGCGGCAGGAGGGAGATAATCATAACGGAACAGGAGGCAGCATGAACGTCGCACAACTTAGGCTCAATAATGAGCAGTATCACTGGGTTAACCACTGGCTGGAACGCTGGGGTGCTTGGGTGTACAGCGGCAGACTTGAGAAGCCACAGAGTAGCATCATCGCCCACTACATGGCGAAGGTAAATCCGCAAGAAAGCCCTACAAGACTAATGTGCAACGATGATGACGGATTATTGATCTCTCGGGTAGTCGATACGGTGATGCGCGTTGATATCAAGGCATTTAAGATTGTGCTCAGTTATTACGTACAATGCACATCAAGGCGTGCGATTGCCAATTATTATCACCACTGTGCCTCGCCCCGTAAAATGAATGGACGAGGGGGAGACAGAGTCAAGAAACCTTCGTTTGGAACCTGTAGGAATGAAATCGACGCTATCTTAGAGGCGGCGGTGTGGCTTTTATATCAACCTCTGCAAAAGGCTTTTGACTCGCGCAAACCAGTCGCCAAAATACATAAAACCGCATAAATATGTTGACTTTTTTTAGCCATTTAGCCACTATTGCAGGGTACGTTGCCGTGTCTGTGTATTGATAACGGGTAATAGTAAAGCCCTGGCCTTCGCTGTCGGGGTTTTTTGCATTTGAATTTGACGAAAAAGATATCTGGGGTTATATTCAGCTCGTAGCCGCAAAATCGGCTATCGGGCGTAGCAACCTGGATATCTACTCAGCGCACAACCGCGTTATGCGGTTTTTTTGTGTGCACAGTCACACTCTAAATTACGGTGGACTGGACAGGGGAGCCGTAAGGCTCGCCGGTACTTGAGTAGACCGGTATTGCTACACCCGTTCAGTTCACCACCAGTAAGCGTAGCAACTTCGGTGGTGATGGTTAACCAGATACGCAAAAGGTGAAGCTATGACTACTCAACCCATTCAAACTGTTAGTTTTTCATTTCACGAAATTTACGATGTACGAGTTCAGATAATCAATGCTGAACCTTGGTTCTGCTTGAAAGATGTTTGCGAAGTTTTAACTATTGCAAACGCTCATAGGGTGGCATCTGAAATGCTTGATGTAAAGGGGGTACGTAAAGCGTATACCCTTACAAAAGGGGGGACAGCAAGAGCTGTCTTACATCAACGAACCTAATCTCTACCGCGTTATATTTCGCAGTAACAAACCAGAGGCTAAACAGTTTCAGGATTGGGTATTCAATGAAGTACTACCACAAATAAGAAAAACGGGGACATATCAAAATCCAGAATACCAACCTCAATCCCCCGCACTTCTCAATGACGCCGATTTAAATAACCTTACACGGTTAGTCTGGTGCATAAGTAATGGATTCAAGTTCAATCGGGCGTGGAGTAACGGTATCTGGTACGCCTTGCGCAAGGTAACAGGTATCCCCTCACCGAAACAGTTCCAGGTAGACCAGATACCTATGCTAGCTGAAGAATGCCGCCGTATCTACGCTATAACCAATCAATTTAAAGAGGTTATTTTTGAAGCGGAAAAGCAGGTTATCCGGCGTTGTCTCCGCAAGCGAGAAGAAGCCGAAACGGTAATCAGCGAAATGAAACAACTACTCAATGCTGCGACACAAAAGGATTATGCCACGCTCAACACCACATTGGCGAAATGGGAAGAACGTGAAATTACTGCATTCTTCCGGCGTGACCATGACTGTATGGCTAATTATTAATCGATCTTATACTCCTAGTACTTTTCCAAGAAGTTATCAAAAAGTAGAAAACTTGTAATTGTACAGTATTTCTGTACAATTACTGTGATTGATCTAATCTGGGAATAGACGAAATGTTTAACACAACTTATAGCGCCGCCAGGAAAAATCTTGCTTCAATCATGACTCAAACCGTTCAGGATTGTGAACCCATACTGATAACACGGAAAAATGGAGAAGATTGTGTTTTGATTTCCAGTTCAGAGTACGGAAGTCTTAAAGAAACCGCTGATCTACTACTATGCTCTCCAGCAAATACCATGCACCTGCTAACATCGTTAGAGCAGGCGAGTAAAGGGGAATTGCGGGAACGTCAGCTTGATGAATAAGCTTTTTACTGACGAATCCTGGCGAGATTACCTTTACTGGCAACAAAACGATAAAAAGCTTGTTAAGAGGATTAATGAGCTTATTAAAGATATAGAGCGTACTCCTTTTAGTGGCATAGGTAAGCCTAAGTCTTTAAAACATAATTTATCTGGTTATTGGTCACGACGAATTAACGAAGAACACCGGCTTATATATAAAATAGACGATACACGTATAGTGATTATATCGTGTCGTTATCATTACTGAAACGTTAGCGTGATAAGCTATTGAACGACAAAATTTATTAGAATTAGATGTTAAAAACCTTAGTTAGTCGCTTTTACGTTGACTCGTTCATAAAAACGACTATTAACCTCATAAAAACTCTCACCCCCCCCCAAAAAAAATATGTTTATTTTATAAACAAAATAAAAAGTAGAAAAATGAATGTATTAGATACAATTGGACAAAAAATATTACATTTATCCTTGTTATATCCACTCCAAGAGAGTAACGTTCACTCAAAGTGACCTCGACTTCTTACTTTGTTGTCGTCGCCCTAAGTAGATTTGCCTGAATATATATGAGGGGGCTATGTATGATGGATGAAGTTAATTGCAGAAAAGAGACTGAGTCTCATAAGTTGATTGTAGAATCTCTTAATTCACTTTCATTTAGGTCGTTTATGGACATAAGTGAGCACTCTTGGGGAGTGAAAGATCGCGAATCTCGATTTGTTTATATGAATCCGGTAGCGTTGGATATGTGTAATATACCCGTTGGATTTGATGTTGAAGGTCGCCTGGATGATGAATGCCCTGCACCTTGGGCAGAATTTGCCTCCGACTTCCGAAAGCAAGATCGAGAGACTGAGAAAAGCGGAAAAAATGTAGCGATAATTACAACACAATACTACGGCAGGCAGCCGAAACTTGAACCTTATTATGCGGAAAAATCGCCGTTATACAATAAGATCGGCGAATGTATAGGTACCATTTGGTGTGCAAAAAAATTCAATTTTCTTAGCATTTCTCAATATGTTAATAAACTCACTCCCTCGGTATTGATATTGGAACCGCCTGTATGTGATACGTTTGATGATAAAGAACTTGAAGTGATGTTTTATCTACAACAGTCACTGCCCAGTAAGGTGATAGCCCAAAAGCTCAATATTTCTTACTGCATGCTCGAAGGATACAGAGGATCGATATATCAAAAGGCTGGTGTCAATTCAATGAAGCAATTTCAAGAATTTTGTGAATCAACTGGTTTTAATCGGTATATCCCAAAGGAACTTATACAGCCTGGTGTACAGTTTGTTTAGTTCTAAAATCTAAATGCGGCAGGGTTTTCTATTAAAGTAAGAGGATTACCTGTACCGTATCGCTATTCTACAATTTTTACATACTTTTTAAGGACAAAAGGATTAATGGACAAGGATAAACCTACCACTGACGATTACGTTGCCGAGCGTGTCCCTCTAACTGCACGCTCAAGCTTCCTCAGTGTTGCTTTGGTGCGTATTGGCATGACGACTGCGTTATCTCAATTTATGTTAGGTGCGATGCTGGGTAATTCGATGACCTTTGGTCAAGCGATGCTCGCTACCTTACTGGGTAGTTTAATTCTCGAATTTGTTAGCCTGGGGCTAGGGTTAGCGGGTTCTCGCGAGGGATTATCGACGAGTCTTTTAGCACGCTGGTGTGGGTTTGGGCGTTTCGGGTCGGTGTTAATCGGAATACTGCTTACTATCAGTCTGGTGGGCTGGTTCGGTGTACAAAATGCCGTTTTTGCTCATAGTCTGGATTATGCGTTAGGGGGACGATTGGGGTTTACCTGGTCTGCTGTGCTGGCAGGAGGTGCGCTCACGGTATTGGTTGCCTTTGGGTTTCGCGCCTTAAGTTGGGCAGCAAAAATAACAGTGCCCCTTTTCTTTCTGGTAATAGGCTGGATTTCATTCGGTATTTTGCAGGAACACACACTCTCTCATCTTGTTACCCGTCTTCCTATGGGAGCACCGATGACACTCGGGGCCGGTGCCACTATTGTTGCCGGTGGCTATATGGTAGGGGCCCTTATCACCCCCGATATTAGTCGCTTCTGCCAAAACGGTCGGCATGTATTTTGGATGACTTTGATTTCTATCATTGTTGGAGAATTTATTTTCAACGGCATTGCCATATTGGTTGCTCGTGCACTCAATACCGCCGATGTCGTCACTATCATGACCCAAAGCGCGGGCTGGATAGGCTTGTTGACCGTTATTCTTGCGACGACCAAGAACAACGATGCCTGTTTGTATTCTTCATCACTTTCCTTAGCAAACGTTGTGGAAGGTGTCACCTGTAGGAAATTGAGTCGTACAAAGCTGACGATAATATTAGGTGTGGTCGGCACCCTGCTATCAATGCTGGGGATTTTAGAGCGTTTTACGGGTTTCCTTATTCTACTCGGCGTTGTTTTTCCGCCTATTGCAGGCGTGATGCTGGTGGACTATTACATTTTACGTACCAGCCGTCACTTACTTGATGTAACATGCCAGAGACAGACGTTACCAGAATCAACACAATTAATGGGCTGGCCTGCCGTTGCTGCTTGTATCCTGGGCGCCATCGGGGAATGACTATCGAATTCGGTATTCCGTCATTCAATTCGCTGATTATCGCCTGTGTCGTCTACAGTGTCCTCGTTAAAGTGAGGCTGGAAAAATGAGACTACTGAATAGTGTATAACATTATAATTTTAATCAAAAATTAATAATAATTTCTAAACTAGAACCAGTATCTTCAGATAAAATGGGTATAACACTTTGTTGGTTAGCTCTCTCATGTGAACAAATCTGATGTCAGTCGTAGCCGAATCTATGATAGATTTTGGTTCATAGCATGTTCCTATAGGCATTAATCCATCCCAGGGAGCTTCACAGTCTCGAGGTCTTTCTTGAATAGCTTGAGCATGCATGGGTAATAATAAAATGGGTAATACCATTAAAAACTTTTTTATATTTTTCATCTAATCTCTCTCGTTTTCACAATAAGTTGAAGAAATAGACTATCCCGCCCACGGGGAAAAATGGGGAAACAGGATAAATCTTTCTCATATGTCTGTTTCATTTTCTGATTGAAAAAATGTATTACCTATGTTGGCAGACGTCTTTTCACACGAACATATTTTTGATGGGAAAAACTGAATCTCTCCCGATTTCCAAAGCTCTTGGCATACATTTGAAATTGTTCTTTCATGAGAAGCCCAGGCGAACATTGGCAATAATAAGATAGGTAATTTCAAGAGAGTCTTTTGCATATACCTGTCTCCCGCTTTCCGATTAGCATCATTTGATATGTACAGAGTTTATTTCTCTCATTAAGCATAGTCACAATAATAGTTATTTTCCTTTATCATTCTGATGACTACCGATTATTAGTCAGTGAGAATAAACAGGATACGAGACACACTAAAAGAGTGGAAAGAAACACTATAAGTAATGATGTCCCCTGAAAATTTCGTGGTTTTCTTTAAAGGAAATCGTTATGAAGACACGATACCCACCGGTCAAAAAGTTTTTATTGATAAAAATGGAAATATAAGACTGAATATATTGAACATTGAGGTTCAGAAGGATTTTGCCAGAAATGTTGAGAACATCAGTAAAAGGGGACGGCCCATGCCTATTTATTAAGCATTTTTTCAGGCGCACGTGGCCTTTTTACATGTCAGTAACCCGCAGACCTGTTCATATTACCTGAGTGTGAGAACAGCCCGTAAATTTTTTGACAGACAGGATAGCGTTGGGATAGGTATGCACCTACTTTTTAATCCCTATCTGTTCTTCCTGTTCGCCCATACCCACATGCAAAGAAGGCGCGGACGAGCTGGCTAATTGATTCAATACGGAATAATAATTATCCAGCAATACACTGAATTTTTTCAGCTTGTTGCCGATGAGTCTGCGTTTGAGCTTGGCAATATAACACGGGGGAAGTGTGTACTCTGTGAGGCAGGTTTCTTTTTCCAGCCAGGCTTGCATGTCTTCAAGCTTTTCAAGCACGGGTTCTGCCAACACATTAAATTCTTTACGTTTATCTCCGAGCGTATTTATTCCCGAGAACCAGGCCAAGGAAAAAGGTAAACAGACTGATAACCGGAGAGTAATCTTGTAAGAACTTTATGCTTTCATCCTTATGCCATTATTGATTTTTTTCGGTGGTGCCGTTTGGCTGGCCGCCTTTCACCGGGAAGCAAATGAACACCGTCAATATAAAGAGGTAACAATACGTTACCTCTTCTTTCGTTGTTGGGGAATAGCAGGAAGCACACGCCGGGCGAGAGTGATACCCGGCAATTATTAAGGGCTGCGCATCGCGTGGCCTTTTTTCATTTTAGCGCCTCCCTCCACTGCCCATCAGTGCCCATAACTTTTATTCATGAAGGGGTCAGGAGGGCAGCGCTATTTCTATGACACCCCCGACCCCTAGCGGGAAACGGTATCCCCACTCAGAGACGAGAATGAGCATGGAAAAACTGACCACCGGCGTTGCCTACGGGGCTTCCGCCGGTAGCATCCTGAATGGTTTGCTAAACAGCTACAGCCCGGAACAATGGAACGCCATTGGCGTACTCGCTGGCGGTGCTGACCTATTTGACCAATCTGTATTTCAAGATTAAAGAAGACCGGCGTAAGAGCGCAACAAGCCAATGAGCAAGCTAAGCAAACCCATGCTGGGACTGATTTTGGCAGGGACGACAGCGACCGCCCTTCTTACGCAATTTCTGCATGAGAAAGAGGGTAATCGGCTGACGGCCTATCGAGACGGCGCTAACGTGTGGACAATTTGCCGCGGTGCGACACGAGTTGATGACAAGCCGGTAATGCAAGGCCTGCAACTCAGTGCAGAGAAATGCGAGCAGGTTAACAAATTTGAGGTGAATAAGGCGATTGCCTGGGTAGAACGTCATGTTCAGGTGCCGTTAAGCGACGCCCAGAAAGCCGGTATTGCCTCGTTTTGTCCGTATAACATCGGTGCAGGCAAATGCCTTTCCTCTACCTTTTATCGCAAACTCAATGCCGGTGACTACCACGGTGCCTGTGCTGAAATTAAACGCTGGCTATTTGACGGCGGTAAAGATTGCCGCATTCGAGCTAATAACTGTGCAGGTCAAGTGATGAGACGCGCGCAAGAAAGTGAACTCACCTGTTGGGGACTCGATGTTTAATCGCTTATTTTTTATCCTGATGAGTCTCATTCTGCTCGTCAGTCTGGTGGCGGTTTATTACCATGCTGAATCAGAAAAAAAAAGACAGCGTCATCAAAATGATAAGGAATGAGCGCGATAACCTCTTTATCATGCTCCAAACAACGCAAAAGCAACATCAACAAATAGCCGTGCTTGATAACAAACACACCCAGGAATTAACCGATGCTAAAACTCAGCTCGCGGCCCTTGAACGTGATGTTCTTGCTGGCCAGCGTCGGATGCAGCTCGCTGCCCGCTGTGAAAAATTGCCCGCCACCCCCACGGCCACCCGCCTGGATGATGCTGCCGGTGCCCGACTTGACGACGCCGTTGTCAACGATTATTTCCGTCTCCGAAAAGGCATTGAAATAGTCACGCAGCAAATTGCGGGCTTGCAAGCGTACGTTACCCAGGTTTGTTTGACCCAATAAATAATCGAGAAGATAACGTTGGGTTACGGTGTTAGCGCCATGCGCATTTGAAATGCGACCCCTTAAACTACCCGTTTTACTGGTTAACCCATGGCTCACTTCGGTGGGCTTTTTTATGTCTGTGCTTCACACGCGTATTCACACCAAGAACCTTTTCAGGAATGAACCTTTGAGGAAGCCAGTAGTGGTAGGCGTACTCTCTTGGACTGGTATTCCTGTGTGACAAGGGTTCATTACTGAACAGGAACCACGTAATGAAATACCCCCTCGTTTTCATTGAAAACACCCCTATTCGCAGCAATGAGTATGGCACTTATCATCTCAATGATATGCATAAAGCCGCTGTTGACGCTTGTATGGCAAAGAAATGGCAGGTACCTAGCCAATTCTTAAATACCGACGGTGTGGTTCAGTATATTGAAGAAGTGACCAAAGTGCTAAAAAACACTTTGGAACAAAATCAAATACTTAAAACCATTCATGGCGGTAACAGTCGAGGCACCTAGGCACATGAGTTGATTGCTCTTCGCTATGCGGCATGGTTATCACCGGCTTTTGAGTTCAAGGTTTATCAAACCTTTCATGAGGTTGTCATACGTCGAATGAGTGTCATGGCGCAGCTTCACCGTCTTGATAGGGTGATTAATCGCGAGGAAAAAACCATCAGTGATTGTGCACGAAAAATGCGTCACTGGGGGAGGGGTGGCAGAAAGACAGAGTTACAGACCAAGAGACAAAGAATGAGAGAAGCAGCCCAGTTATCGATTCCCAGTCTAGCATCATGAAATGCCAAATAGCAGAAAACTATCGCATTTGAAATACATCCGTTAAATAGCGGTCAGTCGTCTTCATGATGAAGACAACTGTCCTCCTCCATGTTGAGGAGACAGGTTTCATTCATCATTCTCAGAATGCAAAATCACACTCTGGAATAAAATCCACCGGTTAGCACTGCCGCGCGCTGTTTTTTCCTATTCATTTTATTCACTTTTATCGACATCATTTTATGATATGTCGATCACATTAACACATCCACACAGGAGCAAACTATGTACACCATCAAAGTTAATTTCGGCAACGGTCGAGGTGAAATCGGCTATCCTAGCGTCAATTGGAGCTGGAACCGCAATTCTCAGTGCCTTGATATCGTCTCCGAGGGCATCAGTAATGCCATTCATCTTGCCTCCTCTGATACTGCCTTTGTGCTGAACGCTGCAGGCCAGCCGGTAGCGACCTATACCCATCTCGATAAATCCCCCTAACCCAAGGAATGCTCACCATGGCAAAACCTGACTGGGAGGCCATCGAATCGGCTTACCGCGCGGGTGCGTTGTCTGTCCGTGCGATAGCAAAACGCTATCAGGTACCTGAATCGACCCTCAGGAAGTTTGCAGTAAGAAACGCGTGGCAAAGAGACCTGACCGAGAAAGTGGCAGCAGCCACAAAAGATAAAGTGGTGCGCAGTGCGGCTGTGCGCACTTTTTCTACTAAAAATACCGTGCGCACCGACCACGATATTATTGAACAAGCTTCGGATGAAGCCTTATATCTTGATTATTAACTTTCAAAGGTTGATGATCCCCAACTGATCATTGGGATGTCACCGGAGAGTTTGTTTGCGCCCTTAGGCTTAAAGCTTGTGCAGTCAGATAAAACCCCGGTGACATATTTATCGTCGCCTGTAAGACCGAACGGTATCTTGTGCTAAGAGCACGTATTTATAAGGAAGGTCGGGGCGATCATTTAATTATCTGTTTTTCATGGGAGAATCAGCCATGGACAAGACCTCAGTGGGTATTGATGTTGCCAAATTAAAATTCGATGTTGCAGTGTGGGTAGAGAGAAAAAAGTATAAAACAAAAGCATTCCCGAATACCCCCTCTGGATTTAGCCAACTACTGAAATGGCTTATCCCTTACGGGGATTGTCATATTTGTCTCGAAGCCACAGGGAGTTACAGTGTTCCACTGGCTATGTTCTTAGTTGATAATGGCATTGACGTCAGCCTAGAAAACCCATCACGTATTCATGCCTTTGGTGAGAGTGAACTGAGTCGGAACAAGACGGATCAGGGGGATGCAAAAATGATAGTGCGCTACTGCGCACTGCATACACCTGTCCTCTGGACTCCTCCTCCCTTGAGCGAACGTCAATTAACCGCGCTAGTACGCCATCTAAAGAGTTTAGAGGAAATGAGGCAAATGCAAGAAAATCGGCAATCAGTGGCTGACGATGTCGTTCAATCCTCACTGCTTGAAATCATTTCTGCACTTAAACAACAAATCCAGGCCACCAAAGAAAAAATAAAAAACCATATCGATAACGATCCTGACTTAAAGAAAAATAAAGCGTTGCTGGAGAGTATTCCTGGTATCGGTGAAATACTAAGTGCCAGTTTGCTGGCGTATGTGGGTAATGTGTCAAAATTCACTAACAGTAAGGCAGTGGTGGCCTATGCCGGGCTTAACCCAAAACTTTGTGAATCAGGTTTATTTAAAGGACGGAGCCGCCTATCAAAACGGGGTCATACCGAGCTCAGGAAAGCGTTGTATATGCCCGCTCTGGCTGCCCTTTCTTGTAATCCGATAGTGAAAGCACAGTGGCAACGACTCGTATCACGCCATAAAGGGGGTAAAATGGGCGTCTGTGCAGCAATGCGCAAATTACTCCAACTGGCGTATGGTGTGCTGAAATCAGGCATCCCATTCGATACAAAAATAGCACTTGCATCATGATGGGCAAGACGGTATCTGATAGAGACCACAAGGTGTTTCCTCACAGAAGGTTTCCGGTACTAGATAAGCATGATCTTTTCCGATTCCTGCAACTTGTCGGACATAATTCTTATCGAAGATACCCATTTCTAGTAACCATAAAGACAACCTTGTAAGGGAGAGACGGATACGGTAACTTCCTCCCTCGATAGCCCTTCTTTTAAGTGCAACCATCGCACCAAGGGCGCCAAGCCAAGACATGGCGTAATCATTAACAACGAATATCTCAGTTAAGCGCGGATCCTCAGCTGTACCTTCCAGCGAAAGTATTCCACTAACTCCCCCAGCATTTTGATCGAAACCAATACGGTTGGCCCAAGGACCTTGATGGCCGTAAAGTGACATATCAACATGGATAATGCCAGGTTTAAGAGAGCTTATTGATTCTGCGGATAAATGTAACTTTTCCAGATAACCTGGCCTACGATTCGAGAAGAAAATATCGGCTCCCTTTAGGAGGGTATGGAATTTTTCCATTCCTTCTGTCTGACCGATCTCAAGTATTTTTGAACGCATACCCACATTTGCCGAGTAGTAAATCATATCAAATTCAAAATCCATGGGGCGCCAGATATTCAGTACATCGGCACCATGATAAGCCAGTGCACGACCGAAACCCGATCCGGCAATAACATGACCAAGCCCCAGTGCACGTATCCCGTCCAGCGGATGCTTAGGGCTATGCGTGAAAGGAACAGGTTTACTATCTCCAATTTTTTCGATTTCGATGAGTGGTAATGCATCGATATAAGGGAATTGTTCACAGGTTAAAAACTCTTCGACAGTACGGATGACGGTTGCCTGAATGCCATGACGATTGGCCGCCTCTTCAAGTTTAAAGGAATTCCATTTCTTAACGATCTCGGCAATAGCACTAGGATCTTCGTGACAACCTAATAATTTCAGTGTCTCAGCTTTGCTCTTAGGATAAGGATTCACCAATTGGATCCGACGATTATCTAGGGTTTCATACATACAACTTGGCATAAATGGTTTTTTTAGATCTTCCGGTGTACCTGGAGGGCATCCGTTGAGCAATTCCCATTTTCTATCGTAGAAGGGGCAGAGGCGGTGCAGTACCTGCCCGAGATTAATAGAAAGATTTTGACTTTGACCCGTTCGCATACGCCATATGTCTGCAACTGCAATGGCTTTCGCCATAAGGCTGACGCCTGCCATAGTCGCGAGCGGCAGTGGGCTGCTGATAATCGGATCTTTTCCGGTAAAACTTACAGAGCCACCACCAGAATTGAGATGTAGCCCGACACTTTCAATAACCTTTGTTAATTCACGTACAGGATCAAGAATATTGTCACTTTGCATGGGATGGGCTAGGGCTTGGAGGATATTTTTTTGTCTCGTATTCATAAGCATAATGTCCTTTTTTATATAAGGTAAATTATGATAGCTTTTATTAATGGGGGTTATTTAATATCAATCGATTAGCATGTGTTTTTAACATCAATTTGCATCGGTCCCGCTATACAGGATCTCTCTGCATTATCAATCAACTCAGCCTAAATTAGGTTAACTGTTTTTCGCAATATGTGTATCAATTCAGTTCTCAATGAACATGGCTCAGCGGGGAGATGACCTATTTGCAAGCAGAGTCACACTATCGAGTGTCATACTGTAATACAATCATATTGATGGCTATTTTTCTCCAACTCCCTCTAACAGTCACACCATTATGGTTTTATCCGTAGCGTATTGGCTGCTGAAAAAACGTAAAGCAAAATCATAACGGACACATACTTTATAATTGTTTATTTGGATAGACCGTTATCACATGCAGAGGGGTAGGCTATATGATTTCAAACAGGTTCCTGGCGATTTTTTTATCTGTGTTCTCTACTTGGGCACTTTCAGCTAACACAAACATCTCATTGTTTAAAAAAACATCAAAACAATGGGATTTCGTTTTAAAAGTTGCCAATTGTAATGATGATGAACTTTCTCCAAGCTGTGAGGGAGCAGGTACCCTGGATATTTTTAACAAAGGTCGGGATGATTTGTTTCAACGCATTACTATTAAGAAAATAGGTATCCAACTGGATACTACGAATAAAACAACAGTTAATACGGTAACAATAGACGATAAAGATAATAGTACATTGGTTATTGATGACTTCAATTTCGATAATCACGATGATATTGCTTTGCTCAATGGCTATGATGGGGGTTATGGCTCGCCATCCTATAATATTTATCTCTTTGATGTAGATAAAAAACAATTCCTGTTCAGTAAAACGTTGACTGTACTGGCGAGTGAGGGGATGGGATTATTTGATGTCGATAAAAAAAAGAGAACCTTAACGACTTTTATGAAAAGCGGTGCCTCTTGGTCGCAAGAATCCACTTACAAGGTCGTTCACAATACACCCATGTTAATTAGCGATGTGACAAAAGAATATTTATTTAACGAGAATATGTTAGAGATCACTATTCGTAATCTGGTAGAGGGTCAGTGGGAAATTTCGAAGAAAAAAAGCAAATTTACACAGTAATCTGGAAGATCTTATATAGTGTCGTCATGAAATTTTGAGCCATAGAGCAAGGCACCGTATTTGTAACATCCGAAAGAGGCAGTTTATAGTTTATCCAGAAGAGCAGGTGCCGCTGTACAATCATGAATTTCACCTCCCGTGATTTCAAAGGCAACAGGTAATCCGTAAGCATCCACACCGAGATGAATTTTTGTGGTGTTACCTGCTCTGCTTTTGCCAATCGCCTCCGGTGCCAATGCTTGCAGCACCGGTACTGTGTTGATGCGCTTTTACGTCACTGCCATCAATAAATTGCCATTCCAAATCAGGGTCATCAACTCACGCTTTGAACATAGATAGCCATTTCCCTTTTTTCGACCCATTATTGAATTTTTTTAAAATAGAATTCCAGCGGCCAAATTGTTCAGAGAGGTCACATCATGGGCATCCTGTGCGTAGTCGGAAAAACATGCCTTCTACCATTAAACGTAATTTTGGCTTGTCATAAATAATGTGTTGAAGCATGATACCTTTCAGCTTCGGCCAGAGCTCATCATTGAACATCAATCGGGGCATCGCAAACTCGTCTTATTAGGTGTAGGAACTGTAATAATACGAATTTGCTATTATTTTTCAATTCTTTATTATCAAACGTCAACAGCCCCTAACACAGAATTATGAACACTCTCAAATCAGGAAAGTTTATTTCTATCTCCCGTGGAGCAGTTCTATCTATTAGCTGCTTAAAAAATAGGTACACCGTTTCCAATTCATTTATCTCTATTAATGCAACAAAACCAATTTTGACACCGGGGCGCCAACGCTCAAATTGAGCCTTTAGCTCATCATTCAAAACAACTGTTCGTGTCTGAAGCAAATAATGAGCACCTTCCTGGCTCCATTACATCTGTTGCTTTTTAACCCTCCGCTTTGCAATAACTTCAATTATCCATCACAAGGACCGCGCCTGGAGGGGATTTTGGCAGTAAATCTTGGGTGACCCAGGCATAAAAAATATCGCTGTTGATATGGCAGTCGAAGGTACAAACCGTGGTTAATGTTCCGTTAAGCTGGGCACCAATGACATAAGTACGGGCTTTAGCATGCCAATCGTGCTGGCCGTAACAGCGCTTACCTTTCACTCAATAACCATAAAGACGCGGCATATCATGGGAAAAACCGCTTTCATCCACGTAAATTATCGGGGTATCACAGGTTTCATAGGCCTGTATCTTAGTCTGAAAATCTTTTCGAGCTTGGACGTCGATTTTGGGATGATAAAATGTTTTTTTTATAGCTAAACCCAGCCCGTTTTAACGCATCGCCTATCCCTCGAGCACTGACCCCCATACGTTGAGCGCGTTCGTATTGAGACGCCTCAGGATAGGTTTCCACATCAAGGAGCAACGCGGCGCGATTTATTTTGGTCGCCGGTTTATCACGCGTTAGGCAAGGGTCGATACGTTTAGCCCAGCGCATTAGGCTCGCTATCCCCACACAAAAACGTGTCGCCGTTTCGGCATAAGTGAGCTTTTCTTGCTTTTTAATAGCCAAGACATGTTGGCGGAATTTTATGCCATAACATCATTAAAGAAGCAGAAGAAGCCGGCATGCAAATCGTAAAATTCAACGCGAATACGATAAAGTGCTCTACAAACATCGACATCTCGTGGAGAATGCTTTTCTACTCTACACCTAAAGCGCTGGCGGGGGATTGCTACTCGCTATGTAAAGAATACCTCCTCTTTTCCCGCTGCTGTACAAATACGATGCCTTGCTCTATGGCTCAGTATTTCATGACGACACTATTTAAATCATTCCCTAGAAAACTACAAAGTGACCTAGGTACCTTGTTTTCTGCTCGATTATTTTAAATCAATTTATATGGAGCCATATAGTAACTGAGCAGTATGCTAAACGCCTTGTTATGGCACTGTTGACAAAGTTTGTTTTGAAATAAGCTTGTTTTTTACGTGGTTTAAAAGATAAGAGACCGACATTATCCAATCAAAGCAAGTGTTTTTACAAAAAAAACGAGCACCGTATTCTTAGGCATAAGTGCTACGGTTATAGGCTCTACGGATTTGGTGTGTATCCAACATGTACCAAGGCTGCTTCGATCACATCTGGAGCAAATCCTTTCCTTGCCTCTACCAGAGACAAAGTAGGGTAATGTCCTGGTGTTAACGTTGTCTGCTTTTTCGTTGTAGGGTGGTAGTAACGTAGACGCCATGTTTTAACGCCTGATGATTTAACAAACAGCAGTAATCCACCACCGTATAAAGATAAATCTTTGTTGGGTGCCTTTGCCGCTTCCACTTCGGTATTAGTCAAAGGTTTTGCTTGTATTGCCATATTAATCACCATAGTAGGACTACGGGACTACCTATTTTAAGGACTAGAGAATAGAGTCTCAAATCTAGTCCCTAAAAAACAGAGTATAACCCTGCCACACCGAAAGACAACAGGCAATAAAAAACCCACAAACTTAGTTAGAGTGCGGGTTTTTCTTGTTTTACCGGTACTCGCTGGTGAGTGCCGATAGAGTATTTGGTGGAGCTAGACGGGATCGAACCGTCGACCTCTTGCATGCCATGCAAGCGCTCTCCCAGCTGAGCTATAGCCCCACAAGCCTAAACATATTAAACGCTTCGAACCGCCCGCATCATATGAAACCACTGAAATAGTGTCAATGGTTAAATCAACCTTTTACGTTGAGCGTTGAAAAAGACGCCAAATTCACATCACTCAATAGATTTGCGAATGGATCTAAGAACCTGTTCGAAATCTTTTGTGCTCGCTGATACTTCGTCAAAAACGAGTTCAAAATGCTCACTTACTCTATGTAAACTGCGCTTTTTCGCTCATTTTTTCCTTGTCTGAGCGTCGCTCAAGAAGATTTAGAACAGGCTCTAAGACCTATTCGAAACCGTCATGAACAGCCAGAAAAAGAAAAAATCGAAGAAAAAGCACCGTCACTGTATATAGCACAAGACAATAATGAGCGTTTTACACCTATTTTTCACGAAGTATATCAAAGAGCATAATAATCTCGAACAGGCGTTATACTACCAAGGCATCAATTATTGAGCTTCACGTGCGGTAATAAATTTTAGTGCTCCATCGATACGGGTGAGCGTCCGCTGCTGACCAATAGCGCAAACAGTCACATCTATTGAAGGAGACTGACCACTTCCTGTCACTGCCACACGTAGTGGCATCCCAATTTGCCCCATACCGATACCGAGTGCCACCGCAGTGCTTTGTAGTGCCTGGTGAATGTTTTCCACATTCCATTCAGAAATTGCAGCCAGTTTAGTACGCAGTGCTTCTAATGGTTGACGGTCTAACGGACGCAAATGCTTTTTTGCCATATCTGCATCAAACTCATCAAACTCCTCATAAAAATAGCGGCAAGAGCTGGCCATTTCTTTCAGTGTTTTGCAACGTTCACCAAGTAACTTAATGATTTCAACCAATTGTGGTCCATTACGGGTATCAATACCTTGTTGTTTTATATGCCAAGAGAGATAAACTGCGACACTTTCCGGTGGAAGATGGTTAATGTAATGATGATTTAGCCACAGCAGTTTTTCAGTATTAAATGCGCTTGCAGATTTACTGATAGCATCAAATGTAAACAACGTTTTCATCTGCTCTAGAGAAAAAATTTCCTGATCACCACAAGACCAGCCCAAACGTACTAAGTAGTTTAGCAAAGCTTCTGGCAAATAACCGTCATCACGGTATTGCATCACGCTGACAGCACCATGACGCTTTGACAATTTTTTACCATCATCTCCCAAAATCATCGATACATGAGCATACTCAGGTATCGGTGCCCCTAAAGCATGCAGAATATTGATTTGACGCGGAGTATTATTGATATGATCTTCACCACGGACCACATGGGTAATTTGCATATCCCAGTCATCGATAACGACACAAAAGTTATAAGTGGGAGAACCATCACTACGACGAATAATTAAATCATCCAACTCCGCATTACTAACTTCAATTAATCCGCGAATTTTATCATTAAAAGCGACGGATCCTTCTTGTGGATTACGAAAACGTACTACCGAGCATTGATCCGAATTATACTGGCTATCGCGACAATGACCGTCATAACGGGGTTTCTCTCCTTTGGCCATTTGCGCTGCACGTAACGCCTCAAGACGCTCCCTGGAGCAACAGCACCGATATGCCTTACCATCTTCTAGCATCTGATCGATCACACTGTTGTAGCGATCAAAACGCTGAGTCTGCAAATACGGGCCTTCATCCCAGTCCAAATTCAACCAATTCATGCCGTCCATAATCGTATCAATAGCTTCTTGAGTTGAGCGTTCCCGATCAGTATCCTCAATCCTCAATACAAATTCACCGCCCAAATGACGAGAAAACAACCAGGAATATAGTGCTGTACGGGCACCACCTACATGTAAGTAGCCAGTAGGACTGGGGGCAAAACGGGTTTTGATTTTCATTCGGATGCCTTATTACGCTACGCTATATCAGCAAATGCTGACGATTGCCTTGGATGGGGAAAAATTAGCTAGCATTCTACCACTCCGCTTCGATTCCTCAACGCTGTTACTATCTGCTACACATTCATACGACCCCAATTGATAATGACATCATAATATTCTGACTAAATTTGCTGCTAATGACGGTTTTCGTTTTAAAAAGCGTTGACTCACTTACAACTATCCCTATAATGCGACTCCAATAACGCGACGGGGCGATTAGCTCAGTTGGTAGAGCATCTCCCTTACAAGGAGGGGGTCATCAGTTCGAATCTGGTATCGCCCACCAAACTCGGCGTGTTAAGGTATAAAAGAAATGATGGGCGATTAGCTCAGTTGGTAGAGCATCTCCCTTACAAGGAGGGGGTCATCAGTTCGAATCTGGTATCGCCCACCAGAACGTGTTTTTTTGGGTCGTTAGCTCAGTCGGTAGAGCAGTTGACTTTTAATCAATTGGTCGCAGGTTCGAATCCTGCACGACCCACCAAATTCCTCATCAGCCACTCCCATTTAGTAACAGTGATCCACTCAGCCAACTCACCCCGAGAAAACTAAAATTATCCTGAGTGAGTTAACTTGATCTTTAAGCACAACATTTGGCGACTACGCGCCATCCGTTAAATCATTTCTATCCAACACTTCATATTTAATTTCTCCACGCGACCACCCTGTTGTTCAAGTGATTACTTGACTCAGACCGTACCCCCGACCGTCAAATTATCCAGTTTCAATGTAGGTTGCCCAACACCCACCGGCACACTTTGTCCTTCTTTACCACAGACGCCAACACCTTTATCTAAAGCCAGATCATTGCCAACCATCGAAATCTGTTTCATTGCCTCAATACCAGAACCAATCAAGGTTGCACCTTTCACGGCATCAGTAATGCGGCCTTCCTTAATCAGATACGCTTCTGAGGTCGAAAAGACAAATTTCCCCGAGGTGATATCCACCTGACCACCACTAAAATTCGGTGCATACAAACCGTGTTTTACGCTGGCGATAATTTCCTCTGGTGTCGATGTGCCCGCTAACATATAAGTGTTGGTCATTCGTGGCATCGGCAAGTGAGCGTAGGATTCACGACGACCATTACCCGTCGGTGCCACACCCATTAAACGTGCATTCAGTTTATCCTGCATATAACCCTTTAAAATACCGTTTTCAATGAGAACATTGTACTGACCAAGGACACCTTCATCATCTATAGACAGTGAACCACGGCGATTTGCCAAAGTGCCATTATCAACCACCGTGCAACAAGGAGAAGCGACAAGTTCCCCCATCTGACCACTGAATACCGAGCTACCACGACGATTAAAATCACCTTCCAGACCATGTCCAACCGCTTCATGCAGTAATACACCCGGCCAACCTGCACCCAAGATCACCGGCATCGTTCCCGCTGGGGCAGCAATGGCCGAAAGATTGACCAGGGCTATTCTGACGGCTTCTTTAGCAAAAACATCAGCACGTACTTCACCATCAATTGATGTAAGAAAATAATCATAGCCACAACGACCACCGCCACCACTGGCACCACGTTCCCGTTTGCCATTTTCTTCAATTAATACACTTACCGATAGACGTACTAACGGCCGCACGTCTGCCGCCAATGTGCCATCGGTGGCAGCGACCAAAATTAGCTCATAAACTCCGGTCAGGCTGGCACTGACTTCCTGTACTCGATGATCTTCCTCACGAGCAGTTTTATCCACACGGTGTAGTAACGCAATTTTGTCTTCCCGTGATAAGCTTTCCAGTGGGTTCAATAACGGGTAACGCCGACAATGGACAATTTCTCTCAACTGATGAACTTTACTATTGCCGTTATCGCTAACAATGCTACGTGCCGCTTGTGCACTCTGCTGCAATGCATTGAGGGTTATTTGATCTGCATAGGCGAATCCGGTTTTTTCGCCGCTGACTGCTCGTACCCCAACACCTTGGTCAATATGGTAAGACCCTTCTTTAATGATACTGTCTTCAATCACCCAAGCTTCGTGATAGCACGATTGAAAATAGAGATCAGCATAGTCAAGGTGTCGTTGATTCAATTGTTCAAGTACTGAAAACAGATCTTGATGATTTAATTTGTGAGCAGCGAGTAGCTGCTCACTAACAAAAGTGAGGCTCATATTTTTATCGCTCTTTATTAGACTTCTTGCAAAATCGTCACGAGTGACGACACACAGCAACCGCAGTGTACATACGAGTACATGAGAACTGCGAACACCACGTAACGTAGAATTCGCGCCACGCAGCAGGTTATGCAAGAGGTCTATTAGATTAATTATTATTAAAGGGCACTATCAAACACCAGGCCTCTTCCAAAACGATTTTATACAACACGAATATCTTTAATATCTTTTATAATGCTAAGTTGCAACAGAATATTTGTCACTCATGCAACGCAGGTGAAACTGCTCTTGACGATAAAGTGGTTCAACCTGTATTTTTATCGGCTTACCAGTGACAGTTTCTATTGCCGCCAACACATCAGACTCTTCGTTTTTTAATGCGTTACTCACAGCAGAAGAGGTACAAACCAGAAGATCATTTGCAGGATAATCGTGACGAAAACGCAAAATTTCACGCAAAATTTCGTAGCATACTGTCTCCAGAGATTTTATCGTCCCGCGGCCATGACAGTTCGGGCAATGATGACATAAAACATGTTCAATACTTTCGCGCGTACGCTTACGAGTCATTTCCACCAGCCCTAGCTGCGAAAAATCGCTGAAGGTGGTTTTTACCCGATCTTTACTCAATGCTTGTTCCAAAGCTTGTAATACCTTTTGACGATGCTCCTGGCTATTCATATCGATGAAATCAATAATGATGATGCCACCCAAATTACGTAATCGCAGCTGACGGGCAATAACCTGTGTGGCTTCAATATTGGTATTGAAGATAGTTTCATCAAGATTACGCTGCCCCACAAAGGCACCAGTATTGATATCAATGGTGGTCATGGCTTCAGTTTGATCGAAAACCAAGTAACCACCTGAACGTAAGACCACTTTGCGATCCAATGAATACTGAATTTCCTTCTCAACATTGTGGCGAGCAAAGAGAGGCTGATTACCCGTGTAGTGCTCCAGTTTTGGTACCATTGCAGGAATATACTCAGTAGTAAATTTTACCAAAAGATCATAGGTCAGTTTAGAATCAACCAGAATGCGATCAAGTTCAGCAGCAGCAAAATCACGCAAAATACGCTGCTCGAGTGACAATTCCCGATAAAGTATGTCGGATTTTACTGTGCTGTTTTTTTTCCGTTTAGTGATTTTTTCCCATAACCGTTTGAGAAAAATAACATCGGCCAACAATTCTTCCTCACTGATATTTTCGGCAGCAGTACGCACAATAAACCCCTGCACCGGACCACAATGCGACGTAATGATACTTTTTAAACGCTCACGTTCTTTTTCATTTTCAATACGCCGAGAAACACCAACATGTGCCACCTTGGGCATCAGCACCAAATAACGAGAAGGCAAACTGATATCAGTCGTCAAACGGGCACCCTTAGTACCTAGCGGCTCTTTAACCACTTGCACCATTAAACTCTTCCCCGAATCAACCAGTTCGGCAATATCCCGATTCTGAATTTTTTTCGTTTCATCTTTAGCAGTATATGGGGTATCGGATACGATGTCTGACGCATGAAGAAATCCTGCTTTCTCTAAACCAATATCAACAAAAGCCGCCTGCATTCCCGGCAATACTCGACCAACGAAACCTTTATAAATATTGCCTACTATGCCTTTTTTTGCTTCACGCTCAATGTGAATTTCTTGCACAATACCATCATCGATATAAGCTATCCGTGTTTCATATGCAGTAATATTGACCAATAATTCAGTGGTCATGTAATCCTCTCGTACGCAATAGACCTTTTCACGAAAGCTGAAGGCTACTTGAAACGTAGCTCATCCTCATTGCACTCTGAACTGACGGCGAACTTTGCGCATTAATAAAAACAGCCAAGGCCATAGAATACCGTTTATTACGCTGCTATAGAAAATCTCCGGACGAAACGAAACGTTAATCACCAAAAATTCAGCCCAAAACACCACAATATCCCGCATGAGTACCAGTAATACCACAATGAGTGCCTGTTGCCACAACGCCATATTACGGAATAACTGAAATCTAAAAGCGGCAAAATAAGCCACTAGGCTTAATCCCAGTGCGCGGACACCCAAGGTCGATCCCAGAATAAGATCCATAATCAAGCCAAGAACAAAAGCACTACCGACATTAACCCGATGCGGCAATGCTATCACCCAATAGATCAACACCAGAGTCAACCAAGAAGGACGAAACATATACATTTGCTCCGGCCAAGGCATAATCTGTAAGACCATCGCCAACAGAAATGATAGCCAGATTATCCAACGACCATGACTATACAAGGCACTCATGGTATTACACCATCCCGAACTGACGGTGTATTCGTCATCGGAACCAATGGCCTCACGATATTTGTTGGCTCACGACCATGTGATGTTGTACTTTCAAAACCGACCGTGCCTGGTGAATCAGATGTTGTCTGATATGGGCAATTTTCATCGATTTGAGTACATTCTCTAGGCGTGGGCGCTTTAACTTGATCCCATTCACCACGCGGGTGAAGCAGGTCTACCATCTGTGTCAGACGTTCTTTGGCCACCTGATGGACAGCATCCGGCGCCAAGGGTGTATCGCCATGACGATCCCCAGCCCACAACAATAGCAGATAGCGTAAGCGTTGTAAGTCCGCCGTGGGGCGTGCCTGAATCATAGTATAAGCACGCTGATTATCTACTTTTACCGAAGAAACAATCGCAACCGGATAACCTTCAGAAAAACGCCCGCCTAGTCCCGATGTCACCAACATATCACCGACACGGATATCGGTATTGCTCGGCAGATGCTCCAATATTAAATCATCAGCACAGCCCCCTCCCGCAGCGATCACCCTAATATCATTACGCAATACCTGAATCGGCAACGCGTGGGAGATATCGCAAATTAATACCACGCGACTCGTGAATTTACTGACCGCCGTTACCTGACCAACAACCCCACGATCGCTGATAACCGGTTGACCTTCATAAACACCGTTATTACTGCCTTTATCAATAACCACTTGATCACTATAGGGATCAGTACCACTGGACATCACTTGCGTTACCATCTTATGCTCATCCTGACGCAAAGGAGAACCCAGTAACTCACGCAAACGAATGTTTTCGTGTTTAAATTGTTTCAATAGTTGTAAATCAGCATTTTTAAATAACAACTCCTGACGTAACACACTATTTTCCAGTTCAATCTGCTGTCTTGTTGCTAGCGTTTCAGAAACACCATCCAATAGAACACGTGGCCCATTAGCGAGAAAATAGAAAGGACTGACCAAGGTATCCATGTAAGTTCGTATTTTAACAAACGAACCGAACCGACTATCAGCAATAATCAGCGCAATGGCTGCAATGGCTGCAATGAACAGTCGCAGCTGCAGAGATGGACCCCGGCTAAACATTGGCTTCATAAATTACGCAAACTCCTCGACGACACCAAGAGGAGACACTAAATCCGCTGAGCGTAGAGTTCGTTCACCTGATTCAGCGTTCCCTTATCCGACTGACATTATTCTCTGTCAGCTATTTTCGCTGACATTCATTATTCTTCGCTAAATAAGTCACCACCATGCATATCTATCATTTCCAGCGCCCTACCACCGCCGCGAGCGACGCAAGTCAATGGATCTTCAGCAACCACGACGGGAATACCCGTTTCTTCCATCAATAAGCGATCCAGATTACGCAATAGCGCACCACCACCGGTCAGCACCATACCACGCTCAGAAATATCAGATGCCAATTCCGGCGGACATTGTTCCAGTGCAACCATCACCGCACTCACAATACCGGTCAGTGGTTCCTGCAAAGCCTCAAGAATTTCATTGGAATTCAAGGTAAAACCACGCGGCACACCCTCAGCGAGATTACGACCACGCACTTCAATTTCTAACACTTCTTCACCGGGATAAGATGAACCAATACCGTGCTTAATACGTTCGGCTGTCGCTTCGCCAATCAAGGAACCATAGTTGCGACGTACATAATTAATAATAGCTTCATCGAAACGATCACCACCAATACGCACTGAAGAAGAATAAACCACACCGTTGAGTGAAATAACGGCCACTTCGGTTGTACCACCACCAATATCCACCACCATCGAACCAGTGGCTTCAGAAACAGGCAGTCCGGCACCAATCGCGGCAGCCATGGGCTCTTCGATCAAAAATACTTCACGGGCACCGGCACCTTGTGCGGATTCCCGGATAGCACGACGTTCAACCTGAGTCGCACCCACAGGTACACACACTAGTACACGGGGACTTGGACGCATAAAACTATTGCTATGAACCTGCTTGATAAAGTGTTGCAACATTTTTTCAGTCACGAAGAAATCAGCAATCACTCCGTCTTTCATTGGACGAATCGCAGCAATGTTACCAGGGGTGCGCCCTAACATCTGTTTGGCGTCATGCCCCACGGCCGCTACGCTCTTAGGTGAACCGGCACGATCTTGGCGAATTGCAACTACGGAAGGTTCATTAAGTACAATACCTTGTCCTTTAACATAAATCAGGGTATTGGCGGTACCCAGGTCGATTGACAAGTCGTTAGAAAACATGCCACGAAATTTCTTAAACATAGTGAAAGGATAATCCTGCAAGCTGAGGGCGGAAAAATCCGCCTACTTTACCAATCACACGTAGCAGCGACAAGGCTCAAAAACATACTGCATTGGTGAGAAAAGTGGTTTAATTATATACATCCGCCATTGCTAAAAACGTATATAGATTGAAAATCCTATCTATTTTGCATGCAACCCGGCGTAGTACAGTACATTTGACATCCTCCCCCTAAAGGATGGAGTTTTACGGCACACTGGATATCCAACAATTAGTTTACCAGCGATAGGTCGGTCTTTGCTCGCTGCTGATAGAAACAGCTACAAAACATTCTACGTCAATTTTTGTGTTACGCTTAGGTTAAATATCAATCTCTGGCACAGGCTCTTGATTAAAATCTCAAATATTCCCTTGCCCCGTCCAAAAACATCTGTGTTGATAACATCACCAGGATCAACCCCATGAGACGCTCCAACGCGCTAACACCTCTTTTCCCCAATAAACGTAAAAACACATTAGACATAAGCAAAATGGCCACCGATAGCCCCCAGGCAATCATCAATGCCAACACCAGTTGTGTAATCTTATTTTTGTATTGATGAGACAACAATATCAAAGTTGCAAGGATAGACGGGCCAGCAACCAGCGGGATAGCTAATGGCACTAAAAAAGGTTCTTCTTGGGCAGGTAAACCCCGGACACTGTCTTCATGACTGGGAAAAATCATTTTAATGGCGATAAGAAATAAAATAATACCGCCGGAAATTGAAACCGTTTCAGTACGCAAATTAAGGAAAGTCAAAATTTTTTCGCCGACAAACAGAAATATCAGCATAACTATCAGTGCCATCAATAGCTCACGGATTAACACCACCCGCCGCCGCTGAGGCTCTAATTGTTTAAGCATTGACATGAAAATAGGCAAGTTTCCTAGCGGATCGATAATCAAAAATAGCAATACAGTTACCGCTATCATTTCTGTCATGTCGACCTCCTTAACCATAAAAATATCGGGGTTAGGCATTACGATGTTTGCTGCTCAAACCAACTTTCTAGAATACAAGCTGCCGAAGCAGCATCGATACGGTTTTTATCCAGTGCACGATAGCCCCTACTTTCGAACAAATAAGCTCGTGCCTCCACCGTACTCAGTCGTTCATCATGCAAAACAGCCTGCACACCAAAACGCCCATGTAGACGGTTAGCAAATTTACGTGCTCTGATGGTCAATGGTTGCTCTGTTCCGTCCATATTTAATGGTAATCCGACCACCACTAAATCTGGTTGCCATTCTTGTAACAATTTTTCAATCTGTTGCCAATCAGGAATGCCCTCTTGTGCCTTAAATGCAGTCAAACCTGTCGCTGTACCAATGATCTCCTGACCGATGGCGACACCAATACTTTTGGTACCAAAATCAAAAGCCATGATAGTACGATTAACCATTAATCCTATCCTGCTGGTTGCCTGCAATATACCTCGATAGCATCCATCAGCATACCCGTGATAGAGGTCGAAGACTCTGCTTCAATTTCTCTGATGCAAGTGGGGCTGGTGACGTTAATTTCAGTAAGACGGTCGCCGATAATATCCAAACCAACAAAAATTAGCCCTTTTTCTTTTAACAGCGGTGCGACAGTACGTGCAATTTCCCAATCACTGTCACTAAGAGAACGTACTTCACCACGACCGCCCGCCGCCAAATTACCGCGCGTTTCGCCCTGAGCGGGGATTCGTGCCAAACAATAGGGCACAGGTTCACCGTCAACGACCAGTACGCGCTTATCGCCCTCTTCGATTGCCGGCAGAAAGTTTTGTGCCATACAGAAACGGTGCCCCTGCCCCGTTAAGGTTTCAATAATCACTGATAAGTTAGGATCTTCAGGTTTTACGCGGAAAATCGAGGTTCCTCCCATACCCTCCAGTGGTTTCAGGATGATATCCCTGTATTTCTCATGAAATTCACGGATCCGTTTTGCACTCCTCGTCACCAAAGTATCCGGCGTTAAATCAGGAAACCACGCAGTGAATAGCTTTTCGTTACAATCACGCAGGCTCTGCGGTTTATTAACCACCAAAGTACCTTTCATTTCCGCTCGCTGTAAAATATAGGTGGCATAAATGAATTCAGTATCAAATGGTGGATCTTTACGCATCAGAATAACATTGAGATCATGCAGCGACTGATCCTGCTCATCCCCAAAGCTATACCATCCCTTATCGTCGTCTTTGACTGTGATTACGCGAGTGTGAGCATACCCCTCGCCGTTACGCAGATAGAGGTCATCGATTTCCATATAATACAACTGCCAGCCCCGCTTTTGGGCGGTAAGCAGCATCGCAAAGCTGCTATCTTTTTTTATATTGATCGATGAGATGGGATCCATCACGATACCAAGCTTGATCATTTTTTTTCCTTATAATCCAGATCACCAAAACGCAGCTGTAATGCAGTGATTGCAACAAGCGCCGTGGTTTCTGTACGCAAAACACGTGGCCCTAATAGGATATCAGTAAATCCATTGCTTGCAGTCATGGCAACTTCAGCAGTGGACAAACCACTTTCCGAACCAATCAACAGGCGAATATTATTTATTGATGGTGTTAAACTATTGATGCCTCGACCGGTGTGCGGATTCAGATTTAACTTAAGGCCATCACTTTGTTGTTGGCACCAATCGGAAAGTAGCATGGCAGCACGAATTTCGGGAATAGTATTACGACCACATTGCTCACAAGCAGCGATAGCGACATTTTGCCACTGCTGGTTTTTTTTCTCTAAGCGTTCTCCGTCGAGTTTGACACCACAACGTTGCGAAAATAACGGAGTAATTATATTGACACCTAATTCAACAGATTTTTGAATAGTGAATTCCATCTTTTCACCACGAGAGATAACCTGTCCCAGGTGCAATTTCAAAGGTGATTCACGATCCTCCACTTTGCCAGCGTCAAGCCGGACAGAGACATTTTTTTGATCCAGGTGAATGATGTTGGCAGTAAAAACCTGATTACTACCATCAAATAAATACAGAGCCTGCCCAACAGACATGCGTAACACACGGCTAACATGCCGGGCAGCGCTATCACTGAGCGACAACTCGCTGTAAGCGGACAACAGCACGGGATGATAAATACGAGGTATATGCATACATTTGCCCTGGTCAATACTGGCAAGCCCGCTGTACATAGGGATTGTGATTGCCTTGAACTTGAGCAATACGTGCTTCACGCTGACACTCCCATGAACTCACTGGATATTGTCGATCCCAAACTTCAAGCAGTTTACTCTGTTGGCTAGATAAGCGTAATTGATAACGGTCACTCATATAAAAATAAGTGCGGGCAATAGCACCACGAGCACGGACGGGGGGCTCAGCCTGTTTATTTTTGAAATCGACTTTCATCGCGCATTGACCATATTGATCTGCCTTACTATTCCATTGACTAAATTTAAAGTTACCACGATCTCCATTCACTTCGCCAATGGCAGGTTGTAAATTGTGTAAATCGTTTTCCATCTGACGATATACCGGATCATTAACACAGTTTTTGCGGCCGCCTTGCTGCCAACATTGACGTTGGTGACCAAACTGCCAGGCTGGTACCACATGTTCCCACTCGATACGCTCAGCACGCTGACTGGTCTTGCGTACCTGATAACCACAAGCGGCTAAATCAGGTATCCCTTTCTTCCCCTGCCAACGAATGGGACAGCCACAGTAAAAACTTCCTGATACATCCCGATGAATTTTAGCCGCTGCCATTTTAGCCTGCGAGAAATTATTTATACTTTGACTATAACTGATTGGAGAAAATAACGGGGAGAGTAGAATAAGAAAAAATAAAATTTTGCGTAGCATATCTCAAAATAGCTCAAACATGGAAAAACACGCAGATTATAGAAAGTTGTACAACAAGGCAAATTCAGTCGAACCTCTAACCCTATTCCCAACGGAGCAAAACAATAGATCCCTTGTGAAATCACAGCGAATAATGTGAAGTCAGCGCGGTAGCACGGTGTGCATAAGTACACCACATGACGCAAGATCCACATCACGCAGTAGGTTTCAAGTCAGGGCGGGATCCCACTTTAATGTGAACTAATAATAGGCAGTAAGCTCATAATATTATGTATCCTAAAGAATATGTAATCATGAGTATTTTAAAGCAATTAGCCCTGATCCCTGACCCGCGTAAAGATATTAATATCAAACATCACCTGCTCGATGTTATTTTCCTGTTTTTTGCCGCCGTGTTAAGTGGGGCCTCGGGATGGAAATCCATCCAGGATTTTGGCGAAGCTCAGCTCGATTGGCTAAAAAAATATGGCTCTTATCATGGTGGGAGCCCACGTCGTCATTGTATTGCTAAAATCATCAATGCATTAGATACAAATTTGCTGATTCAATCCTTGTTTTTATGGATTAACGAACGACGCCAACGAGCCGGTAAGACGTTGCTCGCCATCGACGGTAAAACCTTGCGGAGAACCTGGTCTGAAGAGATTTGCACTGCGCTGCATGTGGTGAGTGCCTATGATGTTGATGCTGGTATTACGCTTTATCAAAAAGCGGCGAACAATAAGGGAAAAGAAGGAGAATTAGCCCGTCAGAGCATTGACGCGTTAGCGCTGGATAATGCTATTGTGACGCTCGATTCATTGCATTGCCAAACCTCAACTTCATCACTTATCACGCAACGTAAAGGCAATTTTGTGGTGCAGCTTAAAGCGACTCAAAAGAAGCTGTTTGAACAGGTAAAACAGCAATTTGCTTTTGCCTATGATAGCGATAAATTGCACGAATATACGCAGACTAATCAGGGGCATGGCCGGATAGAAAAACGTACGGTTATGCAAATTAATGCGGAATTACCCAATGAATTAAAAGCGAAGTGGCCTACCATTCGTACTTTCATTGAGGTCGCTAGTGAACGAACAAAAAATAATGTCACCCACTGTCGGTCACGTTGGTATGTCAGCTCATTAACGCTGAATGCAGAACAAGCGGCACAGGCAATTCGGCTGCATTGGGGGATAGAAAATCAACTTCACTGGGTATTGGATGTGGTGTTTAGAGAAGATGAACTCTTGATAAAAGCTCCGGATGGAGCAGCCCATGTCGCTCTTTTCAATCGCGTCGTGTTGGGTGTGATTAAACAGCACAAAGGTAAACAAGATAGTATTGCCAGTAAACGTAGACGAGCCGCCTGATCAGCCGATTTTCGTAGTAAACTTATTTTTGGTTAAAAAATCAGCAAAGTGGAATCCCGCCCTGGGTTTCAAGTAGCCTTCGGCTTTCAAAAGAAGTCTAATTTGAAGATGGCATAATATCCATTAAGACAAGCAATGGCTTCATTACCTGATTTATTTTATATCTATTAGTCTTTAAGATTACGATTAACATTATCAATAATCATTTTGGCTTTATTTTTAAGCTCATCCAGTGACGGTAAGTTCAATCCGTGACTTTTTCTAGCTATATCATAAAAAGCATTACAAATAGCCATGTTTTCTTCGTAAGATCCCAGCAGTTGATTTTTTTTAAGTATTTTTAAAGTTTCATAAACTAATTTACTGACCAATCTTGTTGTCTTTTCTATACCTTCCGAAGCACCATTTGAATAGAGAAAGTTAATAAGCGAAGCTTCATAGAGAATAATTAATTTCTCTCCCTTATTTTTCTTAATTTGTTTCTTTGTGTAAGTAAACATATATTCTATTAAATAAGCTGTAATTGTCTTTTGGTCAAAATGATTTCTATAATAAGGCTCTATAATTCCCTTAGCAATAACATAATTAGCGTTACATTTTTTTACATTAAAAACAGATTCAGCAGTAGCAATAGCGATTGATCGTAATAACGCCTCTGCTGGAAGATTATACTTAGGAGCATGTTTTTTATAATAAAGAGAAAGAATATTATCGACTATTTTTTCTTTATTAGTCTCAATTTGATGATGAGTCTCCAAATTATCACTCAAAACCTGAAACAAGACTTCCCGCATTGCCATAATGCCCTTAGTACTGTTCCGTTCTGTAGACCTACTGCCCACCATACCTAGCATCTGTGAGATTTGACATAATAAATCGCCACATTTTTCGTTGTAGTGTTCGAGAGAAAATGTTTTTATTTGCAACCTAATATATTTCTTTTTAATATGAATTAAAGCCAATTCTGACATGAAACGAATTGCAAAAATACAGAGATAGTCCTTGCTAACATTCTTAAAACTCAGCGAAGATTTATGTATATCACACCAGGCTTTCTCACAAAATAATGAGCTGATCACGCTATTTTCTTGTGCTTTATTGAGATAAAACTCATAATATTTTTTATTAGCAAACATAACATCAATAATTAATTTTTTTATAGATTGAATACCAAGATTGTCTCTGGTACTTTCAATCAGCCTTCGGTCATGTGCATTAAACATAGAGAGGATATCGTCACACTCATGAGTAGATTTTTCATCCATGCTAGCTACTGCAACTAAAATCTGATTGAGTTCAGTATCAAATGTGTTGTTATAATAATTTTTGAAACGATTCGTTACCATATCAGAAACATTTGGGTCTATAAAATTCATTTTTATATTCTCCCTCTAAAAGTAAAGAGTATTTAATACTATTTTTGCTAGGAAATAAATATACTCAGTACCTTATATGATAACAATCGATCTTTTTCGATAACGAGAGATAGGAGTAACAGATACCAAACCCAGGTATCAATAGACTTCTTGCAAAACCATAATTCGTTATCAATCTGTATAAAAAAACCGCCCTTTAAAGGGCGGTATCATTAAAAAGCAATGATTTTTACGGCATTGATGCTTATTTCAACTTTGCAGCTTCCCGCAAACATTCCTTCTTATCGGTTTTTTCCCACGGAAAATCTTCACGACCAAAGTGACCATAGGCTGCCGTTTTACGGTAAATCGGTCTTAGCAGATCCAACATCTTGATTAGACCGTGTGGGCGTAGATCGAAAAACTCCCGCACTAACTCAACCAACTTCTCAGCACTAATTTTTCCAGTACCAAAGGTTTCTACCATGATGGAAATGGGTGCAGCCACGCCAATAGCATAAGAAAGCTGAATTTCACAGCGATCAGCCAAACCTGCAGCGACAATATTTTTTGCTACGTAACGAGCAGCATAGGCAGCAGAACGATCAACTTTCGATGGATCTTTACCTGAAAATGCACCACCACCGTGACGAGCCATACCACCATAAGTATCTACGATAATTTTACGGCCAGTCAAACCACAGTCACCCATAGGGCCACCAATCACAAAACGACCAGTAGGATTAATCCAATATTTAGTGTCTTTAGTAAGCCAGCCAGCAGGCAGAACCGGCCTAATGATTTCCTCCATCACGGCTTCTTGCAACTCTTTCAACTCGATATTTTCGTCATGCTGTGTTGACAACACTACTGTATCAATGCCGATAATTTTGCTGTCATCATATTTAAAAGTCACTTGACTTTTAGCATCAGGACGTAGCCACTCTAATGTACCCTCTTTACGTATTTTCGCCTGACGCTGTACCAAACGATGCGCATAGGTGATAGCCGCAGGCATCAGCTCAGTGGTTTCATTCGTCGCATAACCGAACATTAACCCCTGATCACCGGCACCTTGTTCCAGCGGATCAGTGCAATCAACGCCTTGGCTAATATCCGGTGACTGTTTACCAATGGCACTTAATACTGCGCAAGAATCAGCGTCAAACCCCATGTCAGAATGAGTATAGCCGATTTCACGTACAGTATTGCGGGTTATTGTTTCAATATCCACATACGCTTCGGTGGTAATTTCACCACCAACGATAACCATACCGGTTTTAACGTAGGTTTCACAAGCAACACGGGCTTGTACATCCTGTTCTAAAATTGCGTCGAGTACTGCATCGGAAATTTGGTCGGCTATTTTATCAGGATGCCCTTCTGAAACAGATTCTGAGGTGAAAAGGTGTTGTGCCATTTTTTTTACCTTGGAATAGAATTAAAAATTAATTCATATTATTAATTGTTATTTTTAATTTATTACTAAAATTTGTACTTTGTACTGACTAGGCTAAGAACTGACAGATATAGATGGATTTACATCTAGATGGCTATTATAAGTTGTTTTTTACCTCAGGGGTTACTTCTTTTTTTATCAAAATATTTCTAATCGCCTTAAAAAATATGTTTCAACATCTTAAAACATATACTGATACAACTAATGATGATGAATAGCGGTATACTCAGCAGTTGAAAACTTCTAACCCTCTGATCAGCATTTATGAACTCACCCTATATTGAAAAAATCAAAACCTTTCTGCTTTTTTTGCAGGATGACATCTGCGAAAAATTAGCTAGAACAGATGGTCAAGGTAAGTTTACAGAAAAAAAATGGGCGAGTGCTCCAGACAGCGGCGGACGTAGCCGAGTGATGACAGAAGGCGCGCTATTCGAACAAGCCGGTGTTAATTTCTCGCATGTCCATGGTGAAAAACTCCCGATTTCAGCGACAGCACATCGTTCCGAACTAGCGGGTCGCAGTTTTCAAGCTATCGGTCTTTCAGTCATTATTCATCCGCAAAGCCCTTATCTACCAACCAGCCACGCTAATGTACGTTTTTTTATTGCAGAAAAAGCCGACGAAGATCCCGTTTGGTGGTTTGGCGGAGGCTTCGATTTGACGCCCTATTATGGCTTTAAGGAAGACGCGGTGTCTTGGCATAAAACCGCAAAGGAACTCTGTGATAAGTTCGACAATGAAAAATATGGTCGATATAAAAAATGGTGTGACGACTATTTTTACATCAAACATCGCAACGAAGCGCGGGGTATTGGTGGATTGTTTTTTGACGATCTTAATACCCCAGATTTCAACAGCTGTTTTGATTTTATGCAAACTATAGGCAACGGATTTTTAGCCGCTTATTTGCCGATTGTTGAAAAGCGTAAAAATTTACCTTGGGGGGAAAGAGAACGTCAGTTTCAACTCTATCGCCGTGGTCGTTATGTAGAATTCAACCTCGTTTATGATCGCGGGACACTTTTTGGCCTGCAAACCGGAGGACGCACTGAATCCATTTTAATCTCGCTACCACCACTGGTTCGTTGGCAATATGATTATCAGCCTACTCCCAATAGCCCCGAAGCCAAACTGTATAGCGATTTTTTACCCGTGCGTAAATGGATTGATGAATAGAGGTCTTGCAAAACTGTAGTTCGTTATGCGAATTCAAGGCGCATGGCGCGCAGTAACTGCGCGGTACATACGAATATGAGGATTGCAAGCAACTAGGTAACGCAGAATTTGCAGCACGTAGTAGGCTTTGCAAGAAGTCTAATCATCTTCCATATTTAATCGCGTAAAATACCGAGGTAAGTTTTGCGAAAAATTTATCTGCATTAGCGGTGACGCCCGTGATATTTGAAAGAGGTTTATGCTAAATGGCCAATTTTTTTATCGACCGCCCTATTTTTGCCTGGGTACTCGCGATTATTTTGTGTCTTGCCGGCGTGTTATCCCTCTTTTCTCTACCTATTGAACAATACCCTAATTTAGCGCCACCAAAAGTGCGTATCAATGCCAGTTATCCTGGTGCTTCCGCAGAAACCCTGGAAAATACGGTTACCCAAGTCATTGAGCAAAGCATGACCGGCTTAGATAATCTGCTGTATATGTCTGCACAGAGTAGCAATACCGGCAAAGTCAGTGTCACTCTCACCTTTCAAGCCGGTTCCAATCCCAGTGAAGCCATGACACAAGTGCAAAATCAACTGCAATTTGCCATTAAAAGATTACCGCAGGATGTTCAACAACAAGGGATATCAGTATCAAAATCTGGCGATAATGCCTTGATGATGTTGGCTTTTGTGTCCACTGACGGCAGCATGAACAAGCAGGATATTGCCGATTACGTCGCCAGTAATCTGCAAGATCCTCTCAGTCGTATCCAAGGCGTCGGCAGCGTCGATGTCTACGGCTCTCAATATGCCATGCGTATCTGGTTAGATCCTGGAAAACTTAATAAGTATCACTTGACAGCTCAAGATATTGTTGCTGCCATTAAATCCCAAAACCGTCAGGTTGCCGTTGGACAGCTAGGAGGAACACCTGCCGTTGCTACGCAAGCACTGAACGCGGTGATCAACGCTCAGTCACAATTACAGACCCCTGAGCAATTTGACGCCATCACTTTACGTGTCAATCAGGATGGTTCAGTAGTCACCTTAGGCAATGTAGCCAAGGTTGAATTGGGAGCAGAAAAATACGATTATCTCAGCCGATTCAATGGTCAAACCGCGTCAGGTCTCGGCATCAAATTAGCCTCCGGTGCTAACCAACTACAAACTGATGCATTGGTGAAAAAACGCCTCGCCGAATTAGCGCCCTTCTTTCCCAGAGGATTGGAGGCAAAGATTGCCTATGAAACCAGCTCATTTGTGAAGGCTTCTATCCAGGATGTAATAGAAACACTACTGGAAGCGGTGTTACTGGTCTTTTTGGTGATGTATTTATTCTTACAAAATTTTCGCGCTACCCTTATCCCCACGATAGCAGTACCCATAGTGCTACTCGGCACTGTCGCCATCCTTTTTGCTTGCGGCTTTAGCATCAACACACTTACCCTATTTGCTATCGTACTGGCGATTGGATTACTGGTAGATGATGCTATTGTCGTCGTCGAAAATGTTGAACGAATAATGAGTGAAGAAGGACTCGGCCCACGTGAGGCAACACGTAAATCAATGGGACAAATACAGGGAGCATTAATCGGTATCGCTTTAGTCCTCTCCGCCGTATTTGTGCCAATGGCATTCTTTGGTGGCACTACTGGCGCCATCTATCGCCAATTTTCAATCACTATCGTCTCAGCAATGGGATTATCAGTATTGGTCGCACTCATCCTAACCCCAGCACTTTGTGCAACGCTACTAAAGCCCATTGCCAAGGGACAATATCATAAGAAAAATGGTTTTTTCGCCTGGTTTAACCACATGTTCGATCGCAACACTGGCTGCTATGAAACTGCGGTCAAACGGGTGCTACATCGCGGCGGATACTACATAATACTCTATTTATTACTCCTCACAGGTCTGATATTTCTGTTTTTTAAATTACCCAGTTCTTTTTTACCTCAGGAAGATCGTGGGGTATTTACGGCTCAAGTACAACTCCCGGTTGGTGCGACACAACAGCAAACACTCAAGATCGTTGAAAAAGTAGAACATTACTTCCTGAGTGAAGAACAGCATAACCTACTCTCGGTATTTTCAACCATAGGGGCAGGATCGGGCGGCAACGGACAAAACGTCGCTCGTTTGTTTATCCGTTTAAAAAACTGGCAACAACGCTCAGCCAGTCAGAACTCTTCTTTCGCCATCATTGAACGAGCTAACAAAGCCTTTAATAAAATAAGTAGTGCCAAGATTTCTGCCAGCAGCCCTGCAGCAATTTCCGGGCTGGGTAACTCGGCAGGTTTCGTTATGGAATTACAGGATCATGGCGGGTTGGGACACAATAAACTCACGGCAGCCCGTGACCAACTATTACAACTTGCCACCCAACAACCTCAACTCACCAAGGTACGACATAATGGACTCGATGACAGTCCACAGCTGCAAATTAATATTGATCAACATAAAGCACTAGCGTTGGGTGTGTCACTCGATGCTATTAATAACACACTAAAAACTGCTTGGGGCTCAACTTACGTCAATGATTTTATCGACAGGGGTCGAGTAAAAAAAGTGTATGTTCAATCAGAAGCCAAGGCACGTATGCTGCCAGAAGATATCTATAAATGGTATCTGCCGAATAAAAATGGCAGTATGGTGCCTTTTTCAGCTTTCAGCACCACTCATTGGGAATATGGTCCGCCACGGCTGGAGCGCTATAACGGTTACTCCTCATTGGAAATAACAGGCGAAGCTGCCTCAGGAGTAAGTAGCGGCAGCGCCATGAATATTATGGAAAAACTAGTCGATCAACTGCCTCATGGTTTTGGACTCGAGTGGACAGGCATGTCTTACCAGGAAAGACTATCAGGATCACAAGCTCCGGCACTGTATGTCGTTTCGCTCTTAGTCGTATTTTTATGCTTAGCCGCCCTATATGAAAGCTGGTCAATTCCCTTCTGTGTCATGCTAGTGGTTCCTCTAGGAGTGATAGGAGCTGTGAGCGCCACTTGGCTACGCGGCTTAGAAAATGATATTTATTTTCAGGTTGGTCTATTAACCATCACGGGTTTATCAGCAAAAAATGCCATATTAATCATCGAATTTGCTAATAATTTAAATAACAAAAACCAAGATTTATTAGCAGCGACATTGGAAGCTTGTCGTCAACGGCTACGACCCATTTTAATGACTTCCTTGGCATTTATTTTTGGTGTTCTACCTATGGCGATCAGCCAAGGGGCGGGTTCTGGCAGTCAGCACGCCGTTGGAACAGGTGTGACGGGAGGTATGATTTCAGCAACAATATTAGCTATTTTCTTCGTGCCACTGTTTTTTGTATTAATAAAGCGTCGTTTTCCAGGCAAAATCAAACTATAAAAACACAGACACTATGTAGATGCCGAACTTATACCACTACACCACAATGGAATTTGTAAGAAATCTATCTTAAAACCTATTCGAAATAGTTAGAGTAAAACTCAGTCAAGGAAACCAATGGCAAAAAAACGCAGTTTACACAAAGTAAATAAGAATTTTAAACACATTTCTGACGAAATATCAGCAAACGCAACGGGTTTAGAAGAAGGCGTTCAGAATTCTGTGTCAGGTTAAAAAATCACTGTAAGGTTATCATGCTATCAAGGCGTCCTTCAAAATAAAGGACTAACTGTGACAGCGTCAGATTCCAGCTCTGGATCGGCATAGTCCATTTTTCCTACGTATTCTGTAATCCAAGATAAAACAACTTTAGCAGGCTATTTTCATTGAGAAAAGCGCCCTTTGTTTTCGTCAGCTCTCTGAATTGACAGTGCACCGATGCTATGTCATTAGTCATGTAAATGATTTTACGTATGTCTGCCAGATAGCGAAAACAAGCTGACAGATTACCCCATTTTCTGCACCAGGACTGCAGGACAACAGGATATTAGCTACCCCCACATTGCACTTCCAGTACATCCAGTGCTGTTTGTTTCGGCTGCTTCTTTTGATACGGTGCGGTAAACCGGCTTTAAATCCGCCGTTGTAGCTCATTCCTAACTTGAGTTCGGGATAAGGAATTGACGTTTATTTTCTCTAACTTTTTGCTCAAGAAGAGGTAAGTGCCTCGTACTTCAAGATAATGATGTTTGCAGACATTATTCATCACGAAATAGCGAGACACTCATGAACGGTATTACCGAACTTTATTGCTTAATGGATGATTTTTGCAAAAAATTTGAGCCACTACTCAATGCAAAGCTCCTGATGGGTCCAAGCGGCGTATCCGTGCCAGTTCTCTTTCTTTGGCAGAGCTGATGACGCTAGTGGTATTGTTCCATCCAATTCGTTATCACCAGTTCAAATCATTCTATCTTCATCATGTGTGTCAGCATCTCAGGGCTGAGTTTCCAACCCTTCCCTTTTATTCTCGTTGTATTGAACTCCTTCCCCGCTGTGCAATGGCGCTTTATGCCTTCTTTGAAACAGTGAAGGGAGACTGTTCAGGGCTCTCTATTGTCGATTCCACGACGCTTGCCGTTTGCGATATACTCATTCAACTTGAAGGTCTGGATTAGATGGTTTGGAAATTATCGTTAATTCTGCCCCTGAGAAAGGGAGCAATTTTTGCCAATGTACTATCAAAAAATTCGGCTATAGCCCCACGAAACTCTTTGGCTGAAGAGAAAAATCGGTTGTTTCTGACACACTCGTTCATGACCTTCCATAATCGCTCGATGGGATTAAGATTAGGGCTATAAGGGGGTAAATAATGGAGTACGATAGCCTTCTCTAATGCGGCGTCTTTGACTCGCTGACGGCAATGATAGCCAGAATTATCTAAAATAATGTGTATCTTTTGTGCATCAGGATAAGCAGCTTTGAGCTGCTCAAAAAAAGCGACGGTGGTTTCTGAATTCACCTGCTCAGGACGGGCACTGACCACCTTCATGGTGCTCAATTCAATGGCTCCCATGACATTAACCCGTGTTTTTGCCCCTGTTTTGACCAGCGGCTTATCTTTGCCTTTCCTTATCCAACCGCAGACCACTTTGGTGGCCATCGTTGGAGGGGCTGAATCCATAAAAACAATCGGTTCATTCTTAAGAGCACTCTCTAGCAAAGTGAAATAAGACGCGATAAACGCTTCTTGCTGAGCAACATCCACTTTAACCAGCATCGCTTTGGGCTGCTTATAGCTAAAACAATGCGCTTTCAGCCATTTTGTCATGCCAGATACGGTGTAACAGACGCCAAATTGGGTTTCCACATAAGCACAGATATCGATGACACGGCTATAAGTCGTGCTTTCAATGTGTTTTTCAAGCAATAAAGATTCATGCACGCTCAACTTACTATACGAGCCGCCATTTTCAGGCTTTAATTTTTCGTCTGAAAGCCAATCTGTTACATGTTGCCTCACTGTTTCTTCATGAATACGTAATGCTTGGGCAAGCGCTTTGTTATTCTAGCCTTCATTTTTCAACAACACCGCTTTGATTCGATCTCGAACACGGCCATCGTGTTCGTAACGATGAAGCCGTTCCAAATCTTGTTTTTGAGAGGCTGTCAGTGAGTTTATTTTCATGACCTTATTTTTAATAAAATTAGGTAATCCCCCGGCTTTGCCGGGGGACTCCGTAAGGTTTGACCGTGTGGTGCGGTCACCCGAATCTTCTATCTCGACCAAGAGATAGGAAATTCAAATGAAAGATTACCAGAGTCTTAGCCATACGAAATGGGATTGTAAGTATCACATTGTTTTTATCCCGAAAGGCCGTAAAAAAACAATATTTGGTGAAATTAGAAAGCATCTCGGTGAGATGTTTCACGAGTTAGCAAGTCAGAAGGAATGCAAAATTATTGAAGGACATTTGATGATTGATCATATCCATATTTGCATAAGTATTCCGCCGAAATATTCAGTGTCATATGTAATGGGTTATCTAAAAGGAAAAAGTGCAATCTCAATCGTACGACGGTTTATGGGTAAAGTCCGGAATTATAGTGGTGAGAATTTTTGGGCTAGAGGTTACTTTGTATCTACAGTGGGTTTGAACGAAGAGCTGATACGAGCTTACATTCGATACCAAGAAAAACAAGACAATCATTATGAACAATTGAAGCTTAGGATGTAATGACCGCCTTCAGGCGGTTCAAGGTTTGTTGGCCTCTTCTAGGGGCTAATAATTAAAGCCCCCGGCTTTGCCGGGGATATTTACTCTAGTTGAGCAAATTTTCCAGTGGTTTTAATGGCGATGGGTATAGACCTTGGCAAAAGCGACTCTGGAATAGGTATCAACAAAGCTCTGCTGATACATTTTACCCACACCTTTAATGTGCCCCACGTAGTAAGTATCCTGAGAGCCGAGATAGCCCGGATGTTGCGTTTCAATTTGTCCATGAGCTTCTCGTTTATCCTGCACTTTTTCTAATGCTTGCAGTTGGGCTTCCGTCAGTAAGTACCCCTCCTGCGCTACTTTGGCTTCCAAGGCAGAAAGGCGTTTCTTGATATTTTCCAGGTCAGATACCGTCTTGCCCATCATGATGCAAGTGCTATTTTTGTATCGAATGGGATGCCTGATTTCAGCACACCATACGCCAGTTGGAGTAATTTGCGCATTGCTGCACAGACGCCCATTTTACCCCCTTTATGGCGTGATACGAGTCGTTGCCACTGTGCTTTCACTATCGGATTACAAGAAAGGGCAGCCAGAGCGGGCATATACAACGCTTTCCTGAGCTCGGTATGACCCCGTTTTGATAGGCGGCTCCGTCCTTTAAATAAACCTGATTCACAAAGTTTTGGGTTAAGCCCGGCATAGGCCACCACTGCCTTACTGTTAGTGAATTTTGACACATTACCCACATACGCCAGCAAACTGGCACTTAGTATTTCACCGATACCAGGAATACTCTCCAGCAACGCTTTATTTTTCTTTAAGTCAGGATCGTTATCGATATGGTTTTTTATTTTTTCTTTGGTGGCCTGGATTTGTTGTTTAAGTGCAGAAATGATTTCAAGCAGTGAGGATTGAACGACATCGTCAGCCACTGATTGCCGATTTTCTTGCATTTGCCTCATTTCCTCTAAACTCTTTAGATGGCGTACTAGCGCGGTTAATTGACGTTCGCTCAAGGGAGGAGGAGTCCAGAGGACAGGTGTATGCAGTGCGCAGTAGCGCACTATCATTTTTGCATCCCCCTGATCCGTCTTGTTCCGACTCAGTTCACTCTCACCAAAGGCATGAATACGTGATGGGTTTTCTAGGCTGACGTCAATGCCATTATCAACTAAGAACATAGCCAGTGGAACACTGTAACTCCCTGTGGCTTCGAGACAAATATGACAATCCCCGTAAGGGATAAGCCATTTCAGTAGTTGGCTAAATCCAGAGGGGGTATTCGGGAATGCTTTTGTTTTATACTTTTTTCTCTCTACCCACACTGCAACATCGAATTTTAATTTGGCAACATCAATACCCACTGAGGTCTTGTCCATGGCTGATTCTCCCATGAAAAACAGATAATTAAATGATCGCCCCGACCTTCCTTATAAATACGTGCTCTTAGCACAAGATACCGTTCGGTCTTACAGGCGACGATAAATATGTCACCGGGGTTTTATCTGACTGCACAAGCTTTAAGCCTAAGGGCGCAAACAAACTCTCCGGTGACATCCCAATGATCAGTTGGGGATCATCAACCTTTGAAAGTTAATAATCAAGATATAAGATAACCGTGGCATCGCCTACTCCTAAATCCCAAAAGGTGTGCACCGGCAGGTGCGGATTAGCCGGTAAGGTACCAATGCGCTGATTCTCATAGAGATAACGGAACTGATTGGCGTAATATGCGCCCTCAATCGATTGCTGAAAGGCCTCGCTCGGGATTGACGGATACTCGCGTTTCATGTCGTCACCCAGTGTGCTTTCTTTGGCGTAATACCAGGCTTTTTGTTCCGCCGTTAGCCTAATCGACTGTTTGGTTTGCAGCTCGCTAAAGTAGGCTTGCAAGCGCGGCGGCAACGGACTGCTCACTGGCAAGGCATACTGCGGATTGTTCCACCAGGAAAAGAAGAAGAACTTCCAATCCAATGGGCCTAAGGGTTTGTTGCTGAGTAAGGCTTTTTCCGCTGTTTGGCAATAATCGAAAAAATACCCCGCACGCCCTTCCGCTGTCGATTCAATGGTGACCACGCAGTCTGTGGCGACCGCTTCAAAGGCACCGGTGACGATTTCACGGGCTTTCTCAGGAAATTTGGCACACAGCTTGCCGAATTCGGAAATATGCAAATAGCGCAAGGTGCCACCGCGAAAGGAGGTGCTGATGTACAGTGAGCCGCCGTTGTGAAACACCAATTCGCCTGCGGAATCATTGCGGGCGGGATTAGCACGTTTAAGAAGGTCAGGCAAATGGTCGTAGGCGTATTTCACTTTCTCGCGGAACAGGCGTTTGGCATCGTTTAAGGTATGTGCAATCAAGGCACATTTGGCTGACTCAAAGAGTGCGGCATCCAGTTGGATAAGGCACACCTCGGTGGTAAAGCCCAGCTGGCGGGCTTTCAAAATCAGATTACGGGTATGCATGCCCGTGAAATAGGCACGCTGCTGCGCCGTCATCGTAAAACGGATTTTGCGACCGTGTTTATCGGTAATAAAATACAGGTGGTTAAGACGCCAAAAACGGTCAGCTAACTGTGCTTTCAGCGTCGCATTGAATGCCATGGGCGTTGCCTTCCGCAAGGTCTTTCATCCATTGTGCTAACTCTTTCTCTGCGCCGGGGGCCGTCTCGTTGTTCAGGCCATAGGCATCGCGCTCACCCTTAATCAGTTTCAGCTGAGCATCCACCCCGGCGCTGAGCGTTCTAGCGAGCGAGGCATGATTGTCTTCGGTGATAACGATGCTGCTGAGGAAGGCTTTCAGATGGTTGGCAATCTGCCGCCAACCGGCTAAGGCCACACGATGGGACAGGACGACAGATAAGGCTTCATCCGAAGCTTGTTCAATAATATCGTGGTCGGTGCGCACGGTATTTTTAGTAGAAAAAGTGCGCACAGCCGCACTGCGCACCACTTTATCTTTTGTGGCTGCTGCCACTTTCTCGGTCAGGTCTCTTTGCCACGCGTTTCTTACTGCAAACTTCCTGAGGGTCGATTCAGGTACCTGATAGCGTTTTGCTATCGCACGGACAGACAACGCACCCGCGCGGTAAGCCGATTCGATGGCCTCCCAGTCAGGTTTTGCCATGGTGAGCATTCCTTGGGTTAGGGGGATTTATCGAGATGGGTATAGGTCGCTACCGGCTGGCCTGCGGCATTAAGCACCGAGACCGTATCGGAGGGCGCAAGATGAATGGCATCACTGATACCCTCGGAAACGATATCAAGGCGCTGAGCATTGCGGTTCCAGCCCCAATGGGCGCTAGGATAGCCGACTTCGCCTTGACCGTTGCCGAAAGTCACTTTGATGGTGTACATAGGGTGCTCCTGTGTTGATGCGATCGACATGTCGTCGCGTTATGTCGATAAAAGTGAATTTCATGAACATGAAGAAATAGCTTGAATCATGGTTATTACGGGTGAATTTACCCTCGGCATTTGAAATGCGCATGGCGCTAACACCGTAACCCAACGTTATCTTTTCGATTATTTATTGAGCCAAACAAACCTGGGTAACGTACGCCTGCAAGCCTGCAATTTGCTGCGTGACTATTTCAATGCCTTTTCGGAGACGGAAATAATCGTTGACAACGGCGTCGTCAAGTCGGGCACCGGCAGCATCATCCAGGCGGGTGGCCGTGGGGGTGGCGGGCAATTTTTCAGAGCGGGCAGCGAGCTGCATCCGACGCTGGCCAGCAAGAACATCACGTTCAAGGGCCGCGAGCTGAGTTTTAGCATCGGTTAATTCCTGGGTGTGTTTGTTATCAAGCACGGCTATTTGTTGGTGTTGCTTTTGCGTTGTTTGGAGCATGATAAAGAGGTTATCGCGCTCATTCCTTATCATTTTGATGACGCTGTCTTTTTTTTTCTGATTCAGCATGGTAATAAACCGCCACCAGACTGACGAGCAGAATGAGACTCATCAGGATAAAAAATAAGCGATTAAACATCGAGTCCCCAACAGGTGAGTTCACTTTCTTGCGCGCGTCTCATCACTTGACCTGCACAGTTATTAGCTCGAATGCGGCAATTTTTACCGCCGTCAAATAGCCAGCGTTTAATTTCAGCACAGGCACCGTGGTAGTCACCGGCATTGAGTTTGCGATAAAAGGTAGAGGAAAGGCATTTGCCTGCACCGATGTTATACGGACAAAACGAGGCAATACCGGCTTTCTGGGCGTCGCTTAACGGCACCTGAACATGACGTTCTACCCAGGCAATCGCCTTATTCACCTCAAATTTGTTAACCTGCTCGCATTTCTCTGCACTGAGTTGCAGGCCTTGCATTACCGGCTTGTCATCAACTCGTGTCGCACCGCGGCAAATTGTCCACACATTCGCGCCATCTCGATAGGCCTTCAGCCGATTACCTTCTTTTTCATGCAGAAATTGTGCAAGAATGGCGGTCGCTGTCGTCCCTGCCAAAATCAGTCCCAGCATGGGTTTGCTTAACTTACTCATTGGCTTGTCCCGCTCTTGCGTCTGTCTTCTTTAATCTTGAAATACAGATTGGTCAAATAGGTCAGCACCGCCAGAGAGACGCCCGCGAGCACGCCAATGGCGTTCCATTGTTCCGGGCTGTAGCTGTTTAGCAAACCATTCAGGATGCTACCGGCGGAAGCCCCGTAGGCTGCGCCAGTGGTCAGTTTTTCCATGCTCATTCTCGTCTCTGAGTGGGGATACCGTTTCCCGCTAGGGGTCGGGGGGGTGTCATAGAAATAGCGTCACCTCCCTGTGAATAAAAGGGTTGAGCACTGATGGGTATTTTGGGTAGGCGCTAAAATGAAAAAGGCCACGTGATGCACAGCCTTAAATAAGCGTTTTTTGCAAGCATGTTACAAAAATATTCTGTATAACGTTTCTTTGTATTAATATGTAAAGATACGTAATTATTACATCTCCAAACGTAAATATGCTATTTGAAAGAAGAGTTTTATCAATTATGCTCGGTTGGATTGCTATTTTTAAATATCTTTAATTATCATCGAATAAATAAAGGCAATTAATTTTTTCATTTAACTACATAAAAATTTATCGTTCACGTTCATTAAATTACAATAGAGAAGAGTAAAATGCCAGGTAACGTATCACATTCATCCCAAACTAATCATATACAAAATTTCTCTTCTTCGTCGGAGAGGCAATCTGACAAACTGCCATTTTCACAAGAATTCCGGTCCGTAGATAATACACCACTCTCACCGGAATCCATGGCTACTTTCCATCGAGACCATCCAAGTGTTGTTAACGGTATTCGCCTTCCTATTAAAATGCAAATGATTGCATGCAACTTAATAAATATAATAAGAAAACTTAACGATAAAGCTTACTCCTCGGACCAAACAAATTATACCGTACAAAAGGAAATCAAATTAAAAGCATTAACGACAGAGGAGGTTATACAACTATTGGTAGTTGATAACTTCAAATCGGAATATTTTCTATCTTTAGGAGCCGAGACGCTAACCATAATTGTTAAAGAACTTTCTAGAAGGTCTGAAGAAATTTCATCAACCATTTTTACAAATAATAATAATGAGAATACTCAAATATATCCCTGTCTTCCTACAGATTATCAAACTAGTGCAACAGATGTACCTGCTTTTCATAAAGGTTTTGTAGGATCGAGTACGCACGGAGATTATCGTTATCATCCTTATAGTAGATCGCTACGTTTTGTGTCTCAAGTGGCAAATCCACACACACATGATCTACAAACCAGTTCCTTATATACGGTAGAGACAACTACCCCAAAGCAAAATGAATCCGGGAATATGGTTTCTAAAACTCTAGATGAACCTTTTAAAGGTTTATCAAAGGTCCAGGAATTGGAACAGTGTAAAAAAGATAGAATCAGTTCTATGGCATTAAAAATCTTGGATATAAAAAAACAATCTCTTTGTCAAGGAAATACTAAACAAGTACTCCCCAGGGAAGCAGTATTAACGGAGGATAATATAAACAATGTTATAAATAAATTACTAGCTAATAACCTAGATCCAAAAGAATTGTTGCCGTTGGGGTCTGATAAATTAAACACTATTTTTTTAGAACTTGCGAAAAGGGGTGGAAAGGAACCATCAGTCCTGTGTAAAGAATTTGAGAATTATTTAACGAGCCGCTCAAGTAGAGATGAATTAATAGCTGAATTGCCGAAAGGACAAGATGAAGAGCAGATACTATCTCAGAAAATTCCTAAGATGAATGAAAGTTTGAATGCGTACAGTCTAGAAGAGCAATTCAGTATTTTGAAAGACTGGTCTCAGGAAATTATTAAGTGTCAGGATGGACGTAATCTAGATATAATTACATCTCCAACCCTATTTAAGTTATTTTTTTGCAAATTAACAGAAAAAAACATTCCATCCTTTACCAAGATGGCATTCTATTTAGGTGTATCTAGAGAGAAAGAGAATTCTGCCGAAATATTATTCCACAGTTACAATAGTGGACAATTCTATATATAAATTAATCCTTTTGACTGGAATTAAGGCATTATAGAGTAAGTAGATAGTTACTCTTTCTCGAAATGTGGCCGTGATGTGAGAGTAAAAAACATTTTACACGTTCGTTTTTTCTGTTGATATCCGAGCTACCAATCTCGGTAGCCGATTTCACGGTTACGAGATCAATGTCGCTCCGAGTACTTATTATAATCAAAGGCGAAAACCCCGACAGAGAAGGTCAGGGTTTTACGGTTGTTCGTTATCAATACATAGACACGGCAGGGTACCCTGCAATCATTGCTCATTTGCTCTTTTCAGTCAATAGCATTACGCCACTTTTTTAATTTTACCGACACGTTTGCGACATTTAAATGCCTGTTCGAGGGAAGGATGGAGTAGATATAGACTTTCCTCTAGTATCTGGTCGACTTCTCTACGACAGGTAGCCAGTGAGGGGGTTTTAAAGCGGTTGCCTCCTCGTGTGCTGACATTACGAGGGATGGCGACTTTCTGACTATAAGCCGCTATCGAATAGCGGGAAAGGCGTTGTACGTAGTAACTGAGCAGGATGCCAAAAGCCTGGTTATCCACCGGTATCACCGTATCCACGACCCGAGAAATCAACAACCCGTCATCATCATTACACATTGGCCTGGTAGGACTTGCTTGCGGCTTTTTTGTCGCCATACAGTGGGCGATGAGGCTACTCTGTGGCTTCTCCAATCGACCGCTGTATACCCAGGCTCCCCAGCGTTCCAGCCAGCTGTTAACCCAGTGATACTGCTCATTATTGAGCCTAAGTTGTGTGACGTTCATGCTGCCTCCTGTTCCGTTATGATTATCTCCCTCCTGCCGCCTTGCACCTGTTCACCCCGAATGATGTGCAGGTCATCAATCACACTGTCATCGGCAATCATGCCCGCGTGTACCAAGGCATCCAACGGTGCCTTTAGCAGATTATCTAAATCGCGTTTCCTGCGGTCTGGGACATGAACTCGTACCTTGACACGAAGTTTGCTTTTTAGGCACAGGGTAAGCCCCTTACGTGCAATTAACGCAATAACCTCGGTACGGTACTGCCTGCCCTGTTTGCTGATGTAATGTCGGCCTCTGGCATGTCGCCAATAGGTATTCACTGTCGGCGGGTAAGGCAGCACTATTCGATATTCATTCATGTTTCATCTGTCTCTACTGGCGCCGGTTGATTTTTGTTACACGGCTCTGGCTCGATAACTCTCCCAGGTAAACGCCAAGGTACAACCGCCACCTTCGTTCATTCTGTCCAGTACTCGCTCACCGAGGTAAGTCGTTAAGTCTTCTTTCGGCAAATTGCTCAGCAGCAGCGTCGGTTTCATGTTTTCATAGCGGGTGTTGATGATTTCAAATAAAATCAGCTTTTCCGCCTCACTGCCAAACTGCACACCGATTTCATCGATAATCAACATGTCGACACCGGTGTAGTGCTTAATCACCTCGGATTCGGTTTGGGTGGCGTCTTTCGCCCAGGTGCTCTTGACCTCTCGAGTAATACGTAGCGCGGATGTCAGAACAACCGAGGCGTGGTGTGTCGTAATGATGTGTTTAGCAATCGCAACCGCCAGATGATTTTTTCCTGTCCCGGGTTTGCCGCACATCACCAACCCACCGCCTTGCGCTAAACGCTCATGCCATTTTTGTGCATAGGCCTGGCATACCTTCTGGCAACGCAAGGATTCAGCATTAATCGGCTGATAAGACTCAAAACTGGCAGTGGTAAAGCGCGCAGGGATACCCGTCTGGCTCAGCAAATTTTTAATCAATTGGGCCTGATTTCGCTGCTGGTCTGAGGCGATATTCTTTTTCAATACGGTGATTTTTTCGTGTAAACACGCCGGACAGTCCGTTTTCTGTTGCACGTTGGCAAAGCCCTGCAGGGTTCGACAGCGTTGTTCAAAAGCCCCGTGTTGTGGGCAGAGGACCTCTGCTACATCAACCCGAACCCCTGCTATTTCCTTCAGCGGGGCACGGGCACTTTTCAACCGGTCTTCAAGAAAAGTGAGGTCTTGCTGCTGACGCGAATTTTCTATTTTTTCAATGACATTCATCACATTACCCTTCCATCCACGCCGGAAATACCGTGGTGCCGTAGTCTTTTTTGGCGAAGCGGTCGCCAGAAACCCGTTTGAAGGTGGTGCCATCCACTGCCCGTTTGTTCTGGTAATTCAGTTTCTGACTGGCGGTGCAAAACCAGCTTTTAGGCGTGTCGTGACGAAACTCTAAATCCAATCGTGTCAGCTCGTAGACCAAGTCCAAATGCGGGAATAGCGTTTGCCAGCTGTCGAAATCTTGCGGGGTCAGGCGGATTATCTTCCCTTCGAAGGCGTAACGGCTCGCTAGGCTGGTCTGAGTGTCAACGTGAGGGGAATTACGCTGAGCAGGAAAACAGTCAGGGTGGGGGATGGGGTCTTCTCGCTTGGCAGGACACTCATCGACTTTGATTGCACAAATTTTGCTCGCAGTTGGGGTGTTAGGTTCTATGACAGGTTCTATGACTGGTTCAAAAGAATGACTGATTCTGGGTGTTCCTGATTCACCCCTTCCTGGTGTTCCAGATGCGCTACCCCGTGTGCCAGATACTCCACCCAGCGTTCTTGATTCACCAGGAGGTGAACCTGTATCCTCCCGGGTGACTTATTTTCACCCTTCACTTTTGGGGCATTGTTTAACGTCAAATGATAAACATTCGATTTATTCACGCCCTGCTCATTTTTACGATATTCAATCCACAGCAAGCCGTCTACTGCCAACTGGTGAAGATGTTTTTGTACCGAGCGATCTGTCATTTCACACTGATGAGCGATATAGGGCACTGACGGCCAGCATTCGCCTTGGTCGTTGGCATTATCAGCCAATTTGAGTAAAATCAGTTTTCTCAGCGGATTCCCCACTTTGATACTCATGGCGTGTGTCATTAATTTCATACTCATTGTCTATTCCCTATGCCGCGTTTGTGATCGTTTTCAATAAGCCTGCTTCACATAGCTTTTTTGTTAGCCACGCTTGGCCCTTGCCGGTCAGTAGCGGGGTGAAGGTGATTTTCATCCCGTGCTCCGTCTCGATGGGCGTTTCTCTGAAGGTGAAATAGTCCCGCTCCAGGTACTCCTGTCGAGGCACATTTCTGCGAGAAGGAATACCCATTAGCACGTGATTTTTGCGTAACCAAACAAACAATTTGTTGGGACGAAGGCCCATCAGCTTGGCAAAATTGCCCACCAGAATGCCACTGGCTTCGCTCACACGGTCGGCGAAATCTATCTTAGGGGCAGCCCGTGCTAACGGGTTTTCTAGCCGTTGGCGTCGCTCAACCTCTTGCGTTAATGTTTTCAAGGCTGATAAATAATCGACCGGTAAAAACGAGTAGGCCGCTTTCTCTTCCAGTTGCTGCCAACGATCGACTACGCGGGCGGTAAATTCAGGGGAGAGTTGGGCGACCACCACATAGCTATCACGTTTACCTACCCTGTATTCAAAAACGTATTGGTCTGATTGATTTTTAACCTCCTCCATTGGAGGAAGTCTGATAATCCCCTTTTCAACCAAGCGCTCAATGGCTCTTTTCACATTGTCGTGACGAGACTCCACTAAATCGGCTATCTCTCGACTCCCCATGCTGGGGTTGACTGCGTTTGATAATGGGTTCATCATCACTCCGTGTGTTTGTGTAGGGCGACTGCCTGGTCCGCAGTCGCGGTGTTTTTACTTACTGTAAACCTGCAGCGTGGCGCGAACTTCACCGTCTCGTGTTGCGATGTGTTTACGGTGAGCATCCAGAATTTTCTGTTGGGCTTGTTCATTAATCCCCCGTGCTCCCTAATCGCATCAAGAATTAACTGGTCGACAGCACTGCGTTTGACTGCTGTGTTCAGGCTCATGTGGTGCAGTTCCACGGTGTCCACCTCCGCAGAAGGTGCAGGTACGACGATGGCATTCGATCGTGCAGCAAAATATTCCGCAACCCAGGTTGACTCACTCAGTGTTTGCAGTGCTACCAATTCATCGACGCTGAAAAATCGAGCACCTTTGTTCTCATACAAGTGATTGTTAAATTTAGATTCAGACATCCCTAAATACGCCGTAGCAACGGCGCGTCCGCCTGTCACTCGCTCACACATCCGGTTAATTAATGCGCGTTTGTCCATAATTTATCCTATTCCTTATTGGGTTATACTTTTGTTTGCGTTATGAGAGCATGGCGTCACGATGAGATCAGGCCGCTTCGTCTGGATGTGGAAAAAGGTCGGGCAAATCCGGGCGAATTTGGTAAGCCTGAATGACACCCTGAGTGGCCTCTACCAAAGGTTTAACATTTTTAGGGGCCACTTTTGACTTACCATACAACCACTTCTGTACCGCAGATTGAGTCACACCACAGGCTTTAGCGAGTCTCGTTTGAGTCCCTACAAGGGTAATTGCGGTTTTAATTACTATGTTCATATGAATCACCTTTATTGTTTTCAATGACTAATATAATACCCTGGTTATACAAAAGCAACCTCTTTAGTTGTTTGACGGTTAATGACTGAAGTTGTATTTTTAATGGTATGAAAATGACGTTTGCACAACGAGTTAAACATGCGATGAATGTGGAAGGGTTAACCCAAGCCTCTCTCGCCGTGAAGGCGGGTCTTTCACAAGCCGCCATCCAAAAAATTACATCAGGAAAGAGCCAGCGCTCGAGAAAGCTGCTGGATATTTCGCGTGTGCTTAGAGTTCGCCCTGAATGGTTAGGCGACGGTGTGGAGCCTATGAAGGATAAATGGGTTCAAGAAGGAATAAGGTTTGAAAGGATACACATTGATGACCCAACGAGTCCAGTTAGCGAAAATGAGTATGAATTTCCTCTTTATGGTCGCATGGAGCGGCTGCTGATCCCCAGAGATAAGGGACGAGAGGATATGCTAAAAATGATTCGATTACCTATGGACATCGCTGTAAAAACTAAAACCACCCTGACTAATTCCGTCGCTATACTGGCACCTGATTCAAGTATGTGTCCTACCATTCAAGAAGGCGCAATTGTTGCTGTTGACGAGAGCATCACGGAGATCAAGAACGGCAAAATATATGCCGTATCTGTCGGTGGTCTCTGCATGTTGAGGATACTCTATGCTTTACCCAATAATATGGTGAAGATGCGCAGCCTAAATCAAAATGAATATCCAGATGATACGGTGTTGCTTAGTGACGTTAAAATCTTGGGAAAAGTTTTTTACACTGCCAGCATAATTGATTAATCAGAGGATACCCTGCCTATTTGTGCAGGGTTTTTCATTGGCAGTCTATCAAACATTCACACACTCCGTCGCTAAACCTTTAACACATTGTCGATCGGTTCTTTTCCACTGACGATCTATGAATTCACCCCGACCTTTCCTCGATAGATACTCTTCATTCTACACTTTTATACCTGATTACTCGGTATGATCAGTTATAGCTCAATATTTTTAAAATAAAAAACTACTTTAAAAACAACTATATATTACTTTAATCACTCAAATTAACACTTTGGTGATTGACATTTATATAACCAGGGTATTAAATACTGTATATCAACACGGCAAACACTAACGCGAAGCAGGCAAGGAAAGCCCATGAAGTAGCCGTCCGAGGCGTATGAAAATCGGAATGATTCGCGAAATAGAATACCCGCTTTACCCCGCTCAAGCGGATGCTCTTTAACAATTTGGGATTTGGTAGCACTGACAAAGTGCACCCTGGCGTTTACCCGTTGGTTTCTGAATAGGTTGTGTCACCAGCTTATCCAGAAATCAATCGGAGGTAAGTTATGGCAACGATTATTTACCCGCCATCGAAACGCAAGGCAACGTATGGCGGTAATGCCAAATACCGCAGACATCAACGCCGTAAAGCACAGGCTATCTCTCGCGAAGCGATCGAAAACAGCCTTGGTCGGAGAGTGGGCCATCACGCAAAAATAGCGCGTGCTCAACCTCGCTCAGAGGTAGATCGGGCGATTGCTCTAGCGACGGCCTTTCCTTTACGTAAAAAGCCACAGGACAGCCTGTACAACCGGCTAATGCCAAGAGCCTGGTTATTTTCGGTTCGAGGAACACGCTGGACAAACAAGGTTATCACCGCTTCTGCTTAGCAGGGGCGTTATTGAATTAACCCACAAAGGTGAACCATGAACGATTTTTTAAGCGAACACCGTATCACCCTATGGCCTCACAGCACGCCTGCGGAAAAACCCAAACGCAATCAATTCATTGACCTTTTTATCTGGCTAAAAAAAACACTCAACCAACGAGGTGAACCATGATTTTTACTATCCAAGATAACGCATTAATCATCATGATCAACGGTGTGAAGCGAGTTTTCCTTAACAGCGAGCGGGGCTATGCACGTATGTCTCAAGCGTATTGTAAAAGCAGAGGGCGACTGGCATGACACCCGAGACGCTTATTGAAGCACGAAAAATAATGAACACGTTCAGTGATCAAGATTGGCACAACATTAATGAACAGGCGGAAGAGTGGGATAAATATTTCACCTTTGACCACATCGCCCAGCTCTTTAAAAAATTGCCCCATTTTGATAGTGAGGCCTTGACACTCGCCTTGGATGAGACCGAACCCGATGACATCGATAAGGCATTTTTCAGCATTTTTATCTCAAAAGCGAAGTGGATGTTAGCCAAAGAACGGCTCTACCAAGGTGATGAATACAATGAGGTCTATTATGGATACTGCACAAACGACCCTCACGGCGGGTCAGACTGAACAACAACCAAGGAAAAAACCATGGGCACTGCCACATTAATACTGGGGGAATCGGGTACCGGCAAATCCGCCAGTTTGCGCAACCTCAATCCCAAAGCATGCTTACTTATTCAACCTATTAATAAACCCCTGCCTTTTCGTTCTTCAGGGTGGCTGCCCTGGGATAAAAAAAATCCCGACACCGCGCTCTATGTTGTCGACATTTGGCACACCATTATGACCGCGATTGGGAAGGCGCACGCTTACGGCAAAAAAATCGTGATTATCGATGACTTTCAATATGTCATGGCACATGAATTTATGCGCCGGGCGGATGAGAAGTCCTATGATAAATTTACCGAAATTGGCGGACACGCCTGGAATATTATCTACAGTGCGATCCACAATACCCCGCCTGAGCTGCGTATTTACTTTTTATCGCACACCGAAGAAACCGCATCAGGCAAAACCAAGATTAAAACCATTGGCAAAATGCTGGATGAAAAAATCACCCTAGAAGGCATGTTTACCCTGGTGTTACGGACCTGCGTGAAAGACGGCAGGTACGTGTTTACCACACAAAATGACGGCGCAGACACGGTTAAATCCCCGATGGGGATGTTCGACAGGCATGAAATTGATAACGACCTCGCCGGGGTGGATGCCACAGTTTGCCACTATTACCACCTTGATACGGGTCACAACACAGAAGGACATGCAGCATGAATGAGGTCATCTTTACGTATCATCAAGAAGCGGCGCTCGCCGCCGGCCAAAGCGGGTTTATCAGTGAGTCAGGCGCGTATATTGTCACTCTCACTGAAGCGAAATACATGACCAGTCCCAGTGGGACCAAATCGATTGAATTTTCTGTCGAAACGGAGGATGGACGCAAAGCCCACTACCTGAACCTGTATTATGAAAAGAAAGACAGCACGCCCAACCCCTACGGCGTCAACCTGATCAACGCCATGATGGGCTGTACCGGCATTAAGCAGCTCACCCGTGTCGTGAAAGACATCAACGCCCCTCTGGCTCCCGAATTAATCGGTAAGAAAATTGGACTTGTGTTGCAAAAAACACTGAAGACCAAAAGCGATGGCAAGGAAACCTACAGCTTGGATATCCAGTTGCCTTTTTTCGCCCAAACCCGTCAGACATTACAAGAGAAAATGGCAGGCAAACCCGCCACCACCCTGAATAAAATCGTGGCTAACCTGAAGGATAAAGATGAACGCCAACCGAGGGCAAATCTGTCTCCGTCGTCACCCGGTAAGCCGTTATACATGCCCTCTTCACTGCCACAAAGCAACCTGACGCCGTCTACCGATTTTAATGACGACGGGGATGACATCCCGTTTTGAGCGGTTCGCTAAGCTGCTCAGTTTCTTGCAGGTGCGAGTCCTGCTGCAATAATTGGTTAGTTTGATTGCGTAGCTATGGCGTACATGTGGAAGGCGACTGAAACATGGAAGCAACGCCGGATAAACGTTGCCCCTGACCCAGTCCGTGGGCGCGCGCAAGCACACAGCCCGTAACGAAAGTGAACCTGAACAAGCCTCGTAAATGTCAGCCACACGGCAATGCTGGGAGAGTGTGGTGTAGGGTGGTTCCGCCGAGCCTTTGGAATGGGGGCGAAGGTCATCGAGTTCTAGTGGATTAACTAACCACTTGAAGCTAGAACGGGAACTCGGGGTATTGAGGATGGGATGTGCGCATAGAACTGAGCGGAACGAACGAGACCTCTACCCGTCGTGGTTTAACCCACCGCGTAATTGAAGATATAAGGTAACCGCCGAAGTTCGAATAGACGCGGGATAGAGGAGTCGGAGGAGGCCATAGTACTGTTGATGATGAGGACAACATAACCTCGTCGGAGAGAAGGGCCTCTGCTTCTGTCATGCTATTTTTTGTAGGAGGCATTACGTGATTGCGAAAGCTGAAAACACGTCGCTAGAAAGAGTGCGAGTACTGCAACGAAAGTTATACCTAGCAGCCAAGACGAATCCAACACGGAAATTCGGCATGCTGTATGACAAGGTGTGTCAGATCGATGTGTTATGGATGGCCTACAAGCAAGTCCGAGCCAACAAAGGTGCCCCAGGCATCGACCAGCAGACTTTTGAAGTCATTGAAAAGGAAGTTGGAGTTGGGTCATTCTTGGCTGAAATCCAAACAAAACTCATGGAAAAGAGGTACACGCCTCTGCCGGTCAAACGGGTGTACATCCCCAAGGCTGACGGAACGCAAAGACCTCTAGGCATTCCCGTTATCGCAGATCGTGTTGTTCAGGCAGCGGTGAAAATTGTTATCGAACCTCTTTTTGAGGCTACCTTCAAGGATTGCTCGTATGGCTTCCGGCCTCGGAAGAATGCACAACAAGCATTGCGGGAAATCTACAAGTGGCTGAATTTCAAGTGCCACTGGGTGGTAGATGCGGATTTGAAGTCGTACTTTGACACAATTCCGCACGATAAATTACTGCTGTCCGTTCGAACCAGAGTCATTGATCGCTCGGTTGTAAAGCTGATCGAGATGTGGCTTAAAGCTGGAGCGATGGAAGAGATGAAAATCCGGAAGGAGACGACCGGTACGCCGCAAGGGGGAGTGATTACTCCGCAAACAATAGTGCAAACTTTCGCGTAAGCTGGGGCCTGCGTTTTCACCGGCGCTGCCTCAAGTCTGGTCATCCGGATGGGAGCATCACTGAGTTTTCCCTCGTTATTGAGACTGATAACGGCACACGGAGTGACCCTCAGCAATGAAACCGAAGCCATTTTCACAACACGTACGTATCACTTTCGAGCCCAGCCGGTTTTCTGACGACCAGCTGACGGATGTTTATGAACAGCTGACTCCCGTTAACCACCACGTGCTTACCCCTCACGACCAGGCCCGGGCCAAACCTCACCGGGCTCCTGCCCGCTCAACCGCTAGACGGAGCAAAATGTTATGAACAAGGCACTGGTCGCACTCTACGCCCGCGTTTCTTCCGGGCAACAGGTAAAAAATGGCACCATCGGCAGTCAGCTTGCAGCAATCAAGGACCGCATCCGTGAGGACGGCCACGTGTTGCCTGACGCCATGCTCTTTATCGATGATGGTGTCAGCGGTGCTACACTTATCCGCCCGCAACTAGAGCGCCTGAGGGACTACGCGGCGGCAGGCGATATTGAATGCCTGTACATCCTGTCGCCCGACAGGCTAGACCGTAAATACGCCTATCAGGCTCTGCTGATGGAAGAGTTCAGCGCCTGCGGCGTGGAGGTTATCTTTATCTGTCACACCCCCGGCGACACGCCGGAAGACATGATGCTTCTGCAGATGCAGGGGATGTTTGCTGAATATGAGCGGGCAAAGATTATGGAGCGCAACCGGCGTGGTAAGCTTCACGGTGCACGCTGTGGTAATGTCGGTGTCCTTTCCGGTGCACCTTACGGTTATCGGTATATCCGCAGGCAGCCGGACGGGACACCCGCACAGTATATTGTCAACCTTCATGAAGCCTCCGTGGTCAGGAAGATATTTAGTTGGGCTGGCATAGAGCGCCTGAGTCTAGGCGGTGTGGTCAGACGTCTGGCTGAGAAAGGCATAGAAAGCGCCACCGGCAAACCCGGCTGGGACCGCAGTACGGTATGGGGCATGTTAAAGAACCCCGCTTACAAAGGACTTGCTGTGTTCGGAAAAACGAAAAACTGCGCCCCCCGTCCCCGGGTGAGAGCAGCGCGCAACAGTGCAGATATCCTCAAGAACGGTTATTCAGTAATACGAAGTAAGCCGGATGACGGCATCGGGATCCCTGTGCCTGCCATCATCAACAGCGCTCTTTTCTTGACGGTCAACGAACAGCTGGAAGAAAACCGCCGACATGCACGACAGGGGCGCCGGGGAGCCGCTTATCTCTTACAGGGGCTGACTGTGTGCGGCCACTGTCGCTATGCGTATTATGGCAAAAAAGTCAGTAAATCTGCGGCAAAAGGGGGGGCGCAGTATTCTTATTACCACTGTACTGGGACGGATGCTTACCGCTTTGGGGGCATTCGGGTGTGTGACAATAAACAGGTCAGGACATCCATGCTGGATGAAACGGTCTGGGCACAGGTCATTGCGCTGCTGTCTGAGCCGGAACGGCTGAAAAAAGAATATGAGCAGCGTCTAACGCAGGCGTCAGAGCACAGTGGACAGACCGCAGATGCTGAGCGTCTGAAAAAGCAAGAAAATCAGCTAAACGTGGGGCGGTCCCGATTGATTGATAGTTTTGCCGAAGGGCTGATTGGCAAAACAGACTTTGAACCACGGATCAGAGTGATGACGCTCAGGCTGGCGGAACTTGCGCGCCAGAGAGTGAAGGTGAAACAGGCCACAGAGAACCAGCATGAGTTGCTGCTACTGGTTAACCGGGTGGAGGATTTTGCTGCTGCGGTCACGGAACGCCTGAGTACGGACGATTTTCTGATGAAGCGAGAAATTCTGCGTGCGCTGGTGAAACGGATAGAAATTTATCGTGATGAAATTGTGGTGGTTTTTCGGGTGAATCCCGGGAATGATACCAGCCTGGAAGCAGGATCAGACAAAACATATGGCAGAAGTTTGCCAGATTGTTTGCGGAGTAATTTCTCCCTTGCTCGCTAATCTCTACCTGCACTGGCTTGATTCGACGTGGGAGAAAAAGGCGTTCGGTAAACGTCCGCATGATGCTCATATCGTGCGATATGCCGACGATTTTGTGATTTTGTGCAGCAAGCGCCCGGAGTTTTATCTGGATCAGGCCAAGAAAGTCTTAGACCGACTTGGGTTGACGCTTAATGCCAAGAAAACGCGGATAGTTAATGCCATGAAAGAGCCGTTTGACTTTCTAGGTCACAGGTTCGCAGTTCAACCATCGAAAGTGACGGGCGAGTTGAAGACCTTTTACTATCCGACTCCCAAGGCTATGAAGTCTGTTAAGCAGAAAATCCGTGATGTTGTCCGAAAAGGGCAGCACTGGGATTGGCCCACATTGGTGAAAGAAAAGGTAAACCCGATTCTTCGCGGATGGGGGAATTACTTCAAGACAGGTAATTCAAGGAAGCATTTCTTGAGCATAGCGAATTACACGATATGGACACTCTGCATCATGTTGCGGAAGAAGCACAAGAAACGGGGTAAGGGGTGGAGGGGACCACCCGCCGTCCTGGTTCTACGATTACCACGGGCTGTTTAAGCTGTACAGCCTGTCCGTAACCGGAGATGAAGGGAGTCGGTATGCCCACCTGTGCCGTCGTAACGCTGTGGAAAGAAGACAGTCGGAAAGCCGTGTGCGGGAAAACTGCAAGCACGGTTTGACGAGAGGTCGCTGGGGAGATGATGTCAAACCAGAGACCTACTCTACGAGCGGTTCTCCGTTTTGATGACAAGACAATTTATCGAGGTAAAAATGGAACAACGAACAGAAGCCTGGTTTGCTGCAAGAAGCGGCAAAGTGACGGCCAGCAAATTGGCAGAGGTGATGGCAAAAGTCAAAACCGGCGATGCCGCAACGCGAAAAAAATACAGGGCCGAGCTGATTTGCCAACGCCTGACGGGGAAACGGGAAGACACCTTTGTCACGCTCGATATGAAGCACGGGACGGCACTGGAACCCGTCGCCCGTGAGGCTTACATCTTGCGTGAATTTGCAGTAGAGGTCACGGAGGTCGGTCTCGTCGACCACCCCACTATTGAGGGGTTTGCGGCCAGTCCCGACGGATTGGTTAATGAGGATGGCCTGATCGAGATTAAATGCCCCAAAACCTGGACGCATCTGAAAACGATAAGAACAGGTGAACCAGAAAAAAAATACCGCCTGCAAATGCACGCACAAATGCTGTGTACGGGGCGTCGATGGTGTGACTTTGTCAGTTATGACAATCGACTACCTGACACATTAGCCTACTTCAAAAAGCGCATTCACTTTGATGAAGCGCTGGGCAAGGAAATTGAAACCGAAGTGCGAAAATTTCTGCAGGAACTTGAACGTGAAATCGAACAGATTAAAACCTATGGGCGGGTAGCATGAAGAGGGTGTCTTCATCCCTCTGATCCTATGTTTCCAAAGAGGTCATCATATTGTCTGAAAGGTCATTAAACGACAACCCAAATAGGTGTTTAGCGAAAATTTCGCTAATAAATATTCCCTCTGTCAACGCTAAAAATCGACATGAATATTCAAGAATTTATCAGTCATTATAAAAACCACCCCGTTCTGTTTATAGGTACCGGCTTTAGCTTACGTTACCTTAAAAATGCCTATAGCTGGGATGGGCTATTATCAAAGATTTCCTTGGAGTTAACCGACAATGCTGAATTCTATTATGATCTCAAAGCGTCCTGTATGCTATCTGGTGTTTGTCACTTTGATCGCCTGGCGACAAAATTAGAAAAAGAATTTAATCAACGTTTATCTAAAGAGAGAGACGGTAAATTTAAAGAGATTAATACTGTTTTTTATGAAAACATGAAAAAAAATATTAAATTAAGTCGATTTAAAATATACATTTCATCCCTATTCTCTCAATTGAAGATAAGAGAAGAGCGGCAGGAAGAAATCAGTGACCTGATTAAAGCAAGGAAAAATATGGGTTCTGTTATAACAACCCACTACGATGGATTGATAGAGAAGTTTTTTAATTTTACCCCATTAATAGGAAATGACATATTACTCAGTAATCCCTACGGGTCAGTTTACAAAATTCACGGGTGTGCCCAAGACCCTTGCAATATCATCATAACGCATGAAGACTATGCCCATTTTAATAATAAATACGAATTAATCAGGTCTCACCTGCTTTCTTTATTTATCCATAATCCCATAGTATTTATAGGTTATAGCATAAGCGACCAAAATATTAAATACTTACTTAAAACGGTGTTTTCCTATGTGAATGTGAACACTGAATTAGCGAAGAGAATTCGTGATAATTTTTTATTGATTGAATATCAGAAAGGGACCGACTCGATAGACATCACTGAACATGACATAGAAATAGAAGGTATGGCAACGATACGGATCAATAAAATCAAAACGGATAACTATAAAGCAATTTATGACGCCCTGTCTCGTCTTGTTCTTCCTGTCTCAGCAAGGGATATCAGGAAAGTACAAAAAGTGTGGAACACAATAATAAGCGGCGGAGAAATTAAGGTAAAAATAACGGAAAACATCGACGATCTAAAAAATGAGGAGAGGGTTATTGCTGTTGGTTCAGAAAAAACCCTCTCCTATGAATTTCAAACGAAATCTGAGATGAGGCAAAATTATTTCAGTATCATTGATGAGGCGAAGGGTAAAATGGTAGAGTCATTGAATAAATAAAAAATGCAATCTAACCCGTTTTTTTCTGTTTTTGCATTTAGCGCTATTTGTTCTTTTCTGGATAATGTTGACTGTTTAAAAGCACAACAACTTAAAAAAGTCAATGAACATTTTCAACGTATAGAGCAAATCTGTAAAAATAGCCCTACCTCCCTTACGCGCCATTTTATGTGATAACGCTATCTCTGACGCTAGAAAAGAAAATTGTATCATTTATAGCGTATATCGTGACCAGATCCCACTCAACGAAGTGAGAGAACATTTATTATCCTAAAAAAAATGAGACGCCTTACCGTAGATTACTGTGTCTTTATGATTATAAGATATCAAGTCAAATCCAAAGCGCCCGTTGAGCATTAAAACCCTATGGAAAAGTGGCATGAAGATAACGCCACTGAAAAAAGTGATCGTCTACCGGATGAAATACGCGTAGAGTTGCCTGTCGATAATATCGACGCCACATTGTAGAGAATAATCACAGGGAGATTGCGCCGTGCCTCAGGTACCGAACCCACATGATGCAACATTTAGGAAGTGCATGAGCAATGTTAACGTTGCCCGTGATTTCCTACAGTTCCACTTACCGCCTGAAATCAAGGAGCAATGCGATTTTTCTACGTTGAAGATCGAACCGGGTTCATTCATTGAGCCGAATTTGAGACAACATTATTCTGACATTGTTTATTCACTCAAAACGAAGGAGGGTAAGCGTTGCTACATTCATTGTCTCATCGAACATCAAAGCACGCCAAAAAAATTAATGGCTTTCCGCTTGTTCCGCTACAGTATTCCCATCATGCAACAGCATCTTGACCAAGGCCATGACGAGTTGCCGGTGGTAATACCGATCCTCTTTTATCATGGAGAAACAAGCCCTTATCCCTACAGTATGGATTGGCTGGATTGTTTTGCTGACAGAGACTTAGCACAAAGAGTCTATTCTCAGCCTTTTCCTTTGGTGGATGTGACCACGATACCCGATGAAGAAATCTTGACTCACCGCAGTGTTGCTCTTCTTGAATTAGTACAAAAGCACATTTATGCGCGTGATATCATAGTGATAAGTCAGTCTATTGCACATTTACTGAATACGGGTTATACAGAGAGTGAACTGGTTAAGACATTAATGTATTATATTGCTCAGAGAGGAAAAACAGCGGATACACCGCAATTTTTCAAAACGATTGTGGAGCACGCACCGACTTACAGTGAGGACATCATGACGATTGCACAAGACTTGAGAAGAGAGGGCCGTGAGGAAGGCATGCAACAGGGCATGCAACAGGGCATGCAACAGGGCATGCAACAGGGCATGCAACAGGGCATGCAACAGGGACGTCAGGAAAGAAACACAGAAATTGCCAAAGCGCTTCTTAAGAATGGTGTGGATAGGGCTTTGGTTAAAACATCTACTGGACTTTCTGACCAAGATATTGAAGATATTGAAGTATTGCTACATTAAGGTGTCTTAACACCTGCTATACCCGGACGGGCTGAATGATGATTCAGCCTCGGGGAATATTTCGTTAAAGGTGTTAAATACCTTTAACTAGCGAATGCCGCATACGCAAGTAGTGCGGTTTTTTTTACGCCCATAGCGTGTAATGGGTCAGATAGTGAGCAATTATACACCTTCAATAAAACTAAATTCACCTTTAGCCTACCATCTTTGTGACTGTTTCAAAGATGGGATGGTATTCGCCAATTTTGTTAATAGAAGCCTCAACGCCCAGCTCTCCACTGGCACAACACCAAGACGTAATTAATCTTCCACTCCTGTAACGTACAGGGGTTTTATGAATCGCAATTCATTTGTGAGAATTTCTGCATGTCAAATGTCATCACTATCTATCAACAGGTAAAAATGTCTAGCCGTGAAATTGCTCGACTAACAGGCAAACAGCATAAAGACGTACTTTATGACTGTAGAAAAATGTTTGAAGTGCTCACTATTCAATCGGCGGACTTTTCCGCCGATTACAAAGACGCCAGTGGTCGCACCTATCAGGAATATTTGCTTGACCAAGATTTAACCATGACATTGGTCATGGGTTACAGTATTCCACTTCGCCATAAAGTCGCCACACGCTGGCGGGAGCTGGAAGAGAAAGCAACACGGCCTGTCTGCATATTACCTAATTTCGAAGACCCCCCTGTTGCGGCTATGGCATGGGCAGAGCAGTTTCGCGAAAAAACCAGGTTAGCCTTAGTGAACAAAGAACAGGAAGCGGAATTACACGAGTTGAAAAACCTGTTTAAGGAAGGAATAACGACCACTCAATTTTGCAAAATGCTCAACGGTATTAATACACAACAGATTAATCACTGTTTGGCAGAAAGAAATTGGCTCTATAACGAAAGTAAATCCCATACCCGCTGGCGTGCAACCTCTTATGCGCGTGACCGATATTTGACGGAACATCAACATAAAATCAGCATTCATAGCGGTGATGACTTTATCAAGTACCAACCCGTTTTACTGCGCAAAGGGGCAATCCGATTATTTGACCTCTACCGCAAAAATAAGCTGCCGATGAAAACCCATTGGGACGGGCAATTCACCCACGCCAAAGAACTCAACATTGCGTCATAAATCATAAACCAACGGAGTCATACACCATGAAAACATAAATAGTCACAACAAGTTGCAAATAGCGACGGTGACGCAATCACCGTTTATATCACTTAACCTTAGCGCTAACAGAGATGGTTCTCAGCCACCCCTGTCAGCTAACCACCATAACCTCTCACGGAGGCTACAATGGCTCACCTCGATATTACCCAATTTCCTGAATTACGGGAAGTGTTTCCTGAGTTAACGACTGTTCAATTTGAAACGGCGATGCTTTTCGCGTTAGGCGTATCACAAAAAGACATCGCTTTATTACGCTCGGTATCCTATCCCGCAGTGAAACAGACGTTGGCAAGTGCAAAACTCAAATTTGAACTGTATTCTCTGCATGGTCTGTTTACCGTATTTCATGTCCGCCTTGCGCTTTTTGCTTTGAAGGGATGTAGAAAGCGATAGCGTTTAGCATGATAAAAATAGAAAAGATAGTCTCTCTTGTGGAGACTATCCCATTTTATTTTTCTAATTAGACTTTCGCACTGACTAAGTAATTTACCCTCTCCTAAATGGGCGTCATTCACAATGAAGGGACTGAATGGAGTTAGGACAGATGATGAAAAAAATAGCAAAGGTATCACGCTCATTACCTCTGACAGCTATGATGGAAAACAGTCAAGATGTTTGGGGAATAAAAGACTGTGACTCACGCTTTATTTATACGAATCGTGCTTTTCTTGATTTTTTAAATGTGCCACACGGATTTTATGTAATAGGACGACGTGATGATGAACTTCCTACGTGTATTGCAGAATTTGCTTTAATAATTCAAAAACTGGAAAGAGAGGTTATAAAAAGCGGACAGAAAATTACCCTCATTAAAACGCATTTCTTTGGTCGTGAGCAGAAACTGCAACCTTATTTATACGAAACCTTTCCGTTGCATAATAAAAGAAATAAATGCATCGGCACCGTTTTTTATGGCAGAAAATTGGCTATTATTTCACTGCCTCACTACGTGGGCAAGCTGACGGCCACGCTATTATTTGAACCTCCCTCGACTCTCTTCACACAATCTGAATTGAGGATAATCTTTTATTTATTACGCACGATGAGTGCCAAGGAAATAGGTAAAAAATTGGCACGTTCTCATCGCACAATAGAAAATAGAATTCGTATTCTATACCAAAAAGCGAAAGTGCATTCATTGCTGGACTTTAAACATTTTTGTCATCAAACCGGCTTTGACCGCACTGTTCCCCACGCGTTTATACGCCCCGGGATACAGTTTATTGAGTAGGAGGTTTTCTTATGAGCAACAGACAGAGCAGAGCGAGAAAACGAGCGTTAAAAGATAAGGTCTTGGAAGCTAAGCGAAATGAAAAAAAATTGGTTTACTCGATTAAGAAGTTGGTTTAAAAAGAGAAAAAAGCCTACACATCGATTGCCATAAAACCATTTTATTGCTTCTTCGAAAAATAATGCGTTTAGCGAAGGGCTTCGTCTTATCAATACAAGTGGAGTACTTACATATTATCTCTAAAAAAAGGAAGCGTTATGTTACAAGACGTGATGAAAGAACCGTCAGAGATGATTTATATTGGCGCGATACTCCACCAAGCACTTGAAACCTTTGCCGCGTCTGTCAGCGCTCATTGTGGATACAGTATAACTGCAGCTCATTTTGCTCAATACCTTATCGACCATTATGGTGAAATAGCCAAAGACACGATTATTGCCACATTGAAAAATTGAAAATGGATTTTATTACAGAATAAATAAAATAGCCTTCTTCATCAAGGCTATTTTTATTGGATAAATTTTATATGATTGCCTCATTATTCGACCTATAAAGAGAAGACCCTATTTTAATACTACCCCCTCATAACAATGAAAGACGCTATTATTTATTGATATTGATTATTCCTCTCATTATTTTTTATTCTTGAAATAAAGTTATTCACATGACCCTCTATGATTCTTCTGTCTAAAACACGGACGAGGTCATGACGTTTTTAACGTTGATAAGGAAAGCACTGCGATGGAAATCAGCCTCAAGCAATGGAATCAAAATCAGCCTCGCCCACGTTGCATGGAACAAGTACGTCGATGGGTCCGCTCTGGTGCCATCCAACCGCCACCACGGCTCGATGGCAGAGAATACCTTGTTAACGCTAATGCCGTGAAGATCGACCCCACAACCCCCGCCAGTTACGCCGGAAAGCGCTTAATGGAGAGACTGTATCATGGCACGCAAAAGAAAGCCGGCTAACCGAGACCTGCCCCCCAATCTGTATGTCCGCAATAACGGCTACTATTGCTACCGAGACCCCCGCACAGGTAAGGAATACGGCCTAGGGAGCGTGAAACGTATCGCAATCAACGAAGCGATTGCCATGAATATGCAGATTTTTGACCAACGCTACAATTTGGTAGACAGAATTAACGAGGTGAATACGCTGTCGGTGACAGAATGGATAGCCAGATTTAAAGAAAAATTGCATCAACGTGGCCTTCGTTCTAAAACACTCACAGACTACCAATCAAGATTAACGGCCATCACCCAGGCTTTTCCTGATAGTACATTGAACACCCTTACCACCAAAGACATTGCTAAATTTTTAAAGAGTTACAGCGAACAAGGCAAAACCGCCAGTGCAAAATTAATTCGCAGCTTGTTGATCGATATGTTTAATGAAGCCATTGCAGAAGGGCATTTGGCAACCAATCCGGCTACAGCGACGAAGAAGCCTCGCGTACAGATACAGCGAGAACGTTTATCACTGGAAGAGTTTCTTGTGATAAGAGAAGCGGCAAACAAACGGCAGCCGTTGATAGGTTTAAGCATGGATTTGGCCTTACTGACAGGTCAGCGGGTGGGGGATATCCAACGGATGAAATGGCAAGATGTTCATGATGGGAAATGGTGGGTAGAGCAACAGAAGACAGGGATGAAATTGGCGATACCTTTAACCTTGAATCTGGAGGTGATTGACAAGAACCTTGAAGGTGTTCTCGCGGATTGTCGGCAACAAATAAGGGGTGAAAATTATGTCTTTGCGGGAAGGAATAAAACCCGCTTCAGTCAGAGATCGCTATCGACAGGTTTTGCCGATTCAAGAGAGAAATCAGGCTTGAAATGGCAGGGCACACCGCCTTCATTTCACGAGATTAGAAGTTTATCCGCGCGGCTGCACAGTGAAGCCAGAGGTAACGATTTTGCACAAAAATTACTGGGACACAAATCTTCTGCCATGACGGATAAATACCGTGATAGCCGAGGAAGTGAGTGGGACGAAATTCGATACTAATTATTACCTTTTGGGCTACCAAGTAAGGTGTTAGGATGCGAGCCGCATCTATGTATTTTGACCTAATTTCGATCGATTGTGACTTTTTGTTTTTAATTTATTGATTTATATGATAAATAAAATACTCGCACTATGAGGAGTTAAGTGATGTTGGTTTTAGGAGTCAAAAGGTGAAAATTACCCTACCTCATTTTGGTCGTGGCAATGTATTGGTGGTTGGTGATCTGATGTTAGATCGCTATTGGTATGGATCGACGAATCGCATTTCACCAGAAGCACCAGTACCTATTGTAAAAGTAGATACAAATAGCATTGAAGAGCGTCCGGGTGGCGCTGCTAACGTGGCAGTGAATATTGCCGCCCTTGGTGCTTTTTCTCGTGTGATCGGTTTGACAGGCACTGATAAGGCGGCAAAGGTGCTAAGGAGTAAATTAAAAGATGCTAATGTGAAATGTAATTTTGTTGAGCTACCGACTCATCCTACCAATACTAAACTGCGGGTGCTTTCACGTCATCAACAGCTGATTCGTCTGGATTTTGAAGAGGGTTTCAGCGATGTTGATTCGCAATCATTGTTTACGATTATTCAGCAAGGGTTGTCTGATGCTCAGGTACTGGTGTTATCCGACTACGCCAAGGGAGCATTGAATGATGTCCAGCGTATGATCCAACTGGCACGAGAAAAAAATATTCCTGTGTTGATTGATCCGAAAGGGAGTGATTTTGAAAGCTATCGCGGTGCGACCCTACTGACGCCGAATTTATCCGAATTTGAAGCTGTCGTCGGTCATTGTAAAGATGAAAATGAAATTGTCATTCGTGGCATGGAATTGATAAAAAATTTCGCATTTTCCGCTTTGTTAGTAACGCGATCTGAGCAAGGAATGACGTTGTTACAGGTGGGCAAACAACCGTTACATTTCCCTGCTCAGGCGCAAGATGTGTTTGATGTAACGGGTGCTGGCGATACAGTGATTGGTGTTCTGGCCGCCGCCTTGGCAGCAGGTGACTCTCTAGAAGAGTCCTGCTTTTTGGCAAATGCTGCGGCAGGTGTGGTCGTGGGCAAATTGGGAACATCGACAGTCTCACCCATTGAGTTGGAAAACGCTATCCGAGGTCGAGCTAAAACCGGCTTCGGTGTGGTCAGTGAGCAACAGCTAAAAGATGCTATTAAACAGGCACACCGTGGCGGTGAAAAAATTGTAATGACAAACGGATGTTTCGATATTCTTCACGCTGGGCACGTTTCTTATTTGGCTAATGCACGTAAATTAGGTGATCGCTTGATTGTGGCAGTCAACAGTGATGCCTCGACACAACGTCTCAAAGGTCCTACTCGTCCGGTGAATCCCTTGGGGCAACGTATGATAGTACTTGCGGCGTTGGAAGCCGTTGATTGGGTGGTGTCTTTTGAAGAAGATACGCCACAGCGATTGATTAGTGGTATTTTGCCGGATCTACTGGTGAAAGGTGGGGATTACCAAGCACACGAAATTGCCGGTAGCGAAGAAGTACGGAAGGCTGGCGGTGAAGTTAAAATATTGAATTTTGAAGAGGGCATTTCGACCAGTAATATTATCACAATGATAAAAGATTCAGACAATTAGTACAAAAATTCTTCACCAATAGACTTCTTGCAAAACCTACTACGTGGTCTAAATTCTACGTTACGCGGCGTTCGCAATATACTACGGTGGCTGCGCGCCGGGCGCCTTGACATAACGAACAACGGTTTTGCAAGAAGTCTAACACATGTAGAAAATTCAATCAGTGAGCGTTTTGCTACGGAGTTTCACCCGCGAGTCCACGTAAATACTGGAAAATTTGACGTAAGGCTTGTGCTGGCTTACCCGTCGCTTTTTCTTTCTGTGCGTTACGAACCAAACTACGTAATTGCTGACGATCGGCATGTGGATAAAGTGCTAATACGGCAAGGATGGCATCATCACCTTCTGTAATCAGGCGGTCGCGCAGTGCCTCTAATTTATGGAACAGAAAAGTTTGTTGGTCGTGACGATTTTTTAGTTTGTCTAATGCTGTTTGAATGGGTTCAATGTCGCGGCGGCGTAATATTTTACCAATAAGCTGGATTTGGCGACGGCGCCCTTCTTTTTTGATTTTTTGCGCCAGTTGAATGGCGGCGAGCAGATCTTCATCCAACGGAATACGCTCCAGCGCATTTTTCCCCAGATCAACTAACTCACTACCAAGATCTTTCAACATTTCTGCATCGCGTTTTATTTCACTTTTACTTACCCAGATAATTTCATCGTCATCATTTTGATCTTCTGTTACTTTGTCGAGCCAATTTTCGGGCTGCTGGTTCATGGTCGAACTCCTTAAAAAGAGGTCGATCCTATCAGCTTCTGCTCTTTGTGAGAAATTGTATGTGGATCCTGTTAAACTTGGGCAGCTGTTTACTATGATTGTGAACAGAAATTTTTCGCAAACAGTCTATTAACTATGGCAAATCGATGAAAGTAGTCACTCAAGTTGTAGAACAACGTAAAATTCTGGAACAAGCTGTTGCACAGGCATTAGAATTGGCCAGCCCTTCTTGCGATGCTGCTGAAGTTGCGATCACCAAAACGACCGGTATCAGTGTCAGTACTCGCTTCGCTGAAGTGGAAAATGTGGAATTCAATAGCGATGGTGCGTTAGGAATTACTGTTTATCATAAACAGCGTAAAGGTAGTGCATCTTCAACAGATTTAAATCCTGATGCCATTGCTCGTACAGTGAACGCCGCTCTGGATATCGCCCGCTATACTTCAGTCGATCCATATTCGGGGATAGCAGATAAATCTCTGCTAACATTTGATGCACCGGAACTGGATCTTTTTCATCCAGGTGATTTGGAGGCTGTTCATGGCATTGAACTGGCGGCTAGAGCAGAACGGGCTGCATTAGAGGCTGATAAGCGTATCACGAATACTGAAGGAGGCAATTTTAATAGCCATTATAGTGTTAGGGTCTTTGGTAACACTCATGGCATGTTACAAAGTTATTGCTCCAGCCGCCATTCACTTTCCAGCAGCGTGATTGCCGTACATGAAGGGAAAATGGAACGTGATTACGCTTATAGCGTCAGCCGTCGAATGGAAGATTTACAAACTCCTGAATGGATAGGTAAGGAATGCGCTCGCCGTACGTTATCGCGTTTGGCTCCCCGTAAATTATTGACTATGCAGGCACCTGTATTATTTGCCGCAGAAGTGGCAACGGGTTTATTGGGGCATTTGGTTGCTGCTATCAGTGGTGGCAGTATTTACCGTAAATCGACTTTTTTGCTTGATCATCTGGGTAAACAAATTTTACCCGAATGGTTGACGATAACAGAACATCCGCATTTACTATGTGGCTTGGCGTCTACTCCTTTTGATAGTGAAGGCGTGCGTACTGTTAAACGAGAGATAGTTAAAAACGGAGTGCTGGAAACCTATCTACTGAGCAGCTATTCAGCACGTAAACTGAAACTACAAAGCACGGGTCACGCCGGCGGGATCCATAATTGGTGTATTGCGGGTCAAGGGCAGGATTTTACCGGTATGCTGAAACAGCTAGATAAAGGTTTACTGGTAACAGCACTGATGGGTGATGGTGTCAGTAATGTCACCGGTGATTACTCGCGTGGTGCTGCCGGGTTTTGGGTTGAAAAGGGTGAAATTCAGTATCCGGTCAGTGAAATCACCATTGCGGGTAATCTGAAAGATATGTTACGCAATATTGTCAGTGTCGGCAGTGATATTGAAACCCGTAGTAACATCCAATGTGGTTCTGTGTTGTTACCCGTAATGAAGATCGCGGGTGAATAATGAGAAGACAAGCGTAGAGTAATCGGGTGCTCAGATTTTGCATTTTGCATAAAATGGGCGTAGAGTGCGCGGAAAGTTGGGGTTTTATTATTGCCTCCTTCCCTTGGTACCCTGATTGATTGCCGGAGTATTCTGCGTTTGTCTTTACGTAAATTCCCTCCATTCTTAGACCGCCATTAGAACCATTGCAATGTCATCAGTATAGGGCCATTCTCCGTTATATTCTGGTCAAATAACTTTGCTCAAGGATCCTGTTCGCCGTTTCCCGCTTCGAACCCATTAAACATTTAGTTAGATATTCTCTAACCTCCTTATTCTTTTAAAATTTTTGCTTTTTTAGTATCCCGATCTATTAAACCGCAATTTACAGGTTTTTCTCTTTTTTTTAACCCACTTCAATTTTTTAAAATCTATTCAAAAAAATATAATCCATGCCCATGGTGAGCAAAAAATATTCATCTTAGCAACAATAATCAAAAATGGTAAACAGCATGACCAATTCAGAACTCGCAAAAAAAATAGACGCCTTTCTCACACAAAATCTCGTCATATTAACCAAACCTGGTGAAGAGGAGCTAGCTACAGTCCTAATAGAATATGTCGCTAGTAACAAAAAGTACTCTTTACAGGAAGAAAGAGTACTTTCCGAAAGGCCGAATACACCAATGACAGAATATTTACTCCGAAGCCAACAGCTTTCACCAAAATCCGAAATGGAAGCGCTAACCAGCATACTTTACCGGATGGGGAGATGTAACTACTATCCTTTCAATCAAAGTAAATTGCTTAAAGCTATCAAGCAACGTATAACTGTACTATCAGAAGCAATTCCACAGGAAATACACTTCATGTCTTTGGTCAAGTTTGAAGCGATCCAACTAGACTATATCAAGCTATGGATACAGCAGAACGCCAGCGACTATAAGATAAATATATGGATGGACTCCGGGACGCTACTGGCCGGCGAACTTTGCGGGCGTCTACAGGAAGCAGCTATTAGACATTCATTGAATGCGGGATATAGAAGCAACGAAGCCTTTAAAACACAGCTGATTGATTGGCAAGACAAAGCATATAAAAATATTGTTAAAACGATGTCACAGTACGACGCCAGTCAACCCGATAACCGAAAATTTTCTTTCGACCAGGCAGTGATAATATTTTTGGAGGCAAACGGGCTAGCAAAACCAGGTGAGTTGATCAGGATCCGTAAAGCCAATGCTGACAGTTTTCAATTTGACCTGGAAAAACTGCGACAGGGCACAGATCATCCCGACAATGTTAGATTGATCGATTTTCACCCAATGAATAAGCTACCTGATTATCAACTTTACATTAAGGAACTCGCTTCAAGAGGCAATTTAATCGCAGCTACCGATATTAGTCGCCTGCTAATATTGGAGGAATATGGTGGGCTTTACCTTAATAATGAGCTACTGCCCAGTTTACATCATATGCTTATCACTCAGATCGGCAAAATAGATGCCATCGATGTGTCAAAGACACAAAGTCAGGAAGTGATCATGCGTGTTGTGTTAGATGAGCTAACACGCTGTGGTGAAATGCCTGCGCGTGCAAGCATTCTTGCCAGTGAAAATCGGGGAGGCTATATTGATCAACTGCAAGGAATCGATGACATAGATGTACAACGTATAAGGGATAAGGTGATTGAAGCCATCGATCGGAGGCAACCACTCTTTGCACCGCTTGGAAAATTAACCGTCGATCCCTATTTCCAATATAATTACGCCGATCGCAATAACAAAGCAATTATAGCCACACCAAGCAGCCGCTTTATTGATCAGGTATTGACGAATGTAAGGCAGATACACGAAGTTATTGGTAGACATAACATTGATGGACTAAACCCTACTCAGTCTATTCCACGTGCAATTAGCAACGAAATCATGGAAGACCTACAAGCCAACGGGTTGCTATTTTGTGATAACTCTTCCTTACTTTCTTATCGTTCTGAAGGTATCGTCACGGCTAATATCCCAGGTACTCGCGAGATTGGCGGTATCATTGCTTACGATCATGCTTATGCCGCATTGCTCGAGGATATTGGAGTAGTACCTGATAGATACCCACGATCATCCCTGCATAAGATTTTATCTCCTGTCACTCCAGCCTTCTTCGCTACTGAAGAAGCTTATCTTTCGCGTTTACGAGGGCCGGGGATAAAATTGCCGTACGATGTGTTTCCACAGCACAGCAATTATGACAGTCAATATATTATACAACTGCAGGACGATGCTTCAGTTAATCCAATGGCGCGTTATCTCTACAACAAAAATAGTAATAGTACCACCCACTACCTTTATCAACAGGCAAGTAATGAGTTAGTAGCCGTTAATATTGCGCCGAACTTTGAATTTAACCGTCGAACACGTATTATTCTGATAAGTCATGGTCGTTTTATGCAAGCACTAGGAGGAAAAAAAATAGTGCGCTTACTCATCAGCAAAGGCTTGTTAAAAAAAGATGCTGATGGATTATTTCCCGTAGTGGATCGCATATCGATAGCAGCCTGTTATATCACAGAGCGTGTTCCCGAAGGCTCGGCTGCAGCTGCTTTACCGCCAAAACCCGTAACAGACATCCCCCCTGAAAAATTTATAGAAGATCTCTATCACTCTTTTTCTGCTGTGAAAATACCGGTGAATAGCATCAGTGTGCGTGAAAAATTAGTAGCCGTTGATGTTTTAGGGCGTAAATGGTCAGGCGAGCCTATCAACCCGAATGCACCTGAGAATAAATGGCAAATTAATTGGGCCTTACAAAGAAAGTGATAAAAAAATCATTTTTACCCAGAAAAGCAATGGAAAAATAGTCAGTGAACGTATATCGAAGACAGAAAAAACCCCCATGCGCAGTAGTCGACTGCGTACCTCCTACCTGGGACGTTTTGGCATAGACTATATGATTAAACTTACCTCTGAACAGACAAGAAAACTCAATGGACAGCTGGACGAAAAAACGGCCATCAGTCTTGTGGAAAACTTAAAGAAAGGCGCTGTTTTGATGGCTGCTGATAGTATGGATCGCAGGTATGAGTGAAAGTCGTGAGCGTTATGGCATTATTATCAATGGGAGTGAACCGAATATGGCCGCCTTACAACAGGCTTTGTGGCAGACCAAAAATCATGATGATTATAAGAGTTGGTTGGCTAAGCTAGAGCTGGAGGGTGGAACAAAAGAATTAACATCACGTATAGAGAAATTGTTTGTCGATCCACAAGAGGCTTTCAGGCGTCTAAAACAGCGCTACTTGCATGATGAGTTTGATCTCTTTTGTCTAGACCTCAGTGATCCAAGTAGTGCGGGCATTATTGAGCGTGATATGCGTAGAAAAAAAGCTGTTGGTAGCATTTATTTAGGTCAGATTGAAGAATTACTGGATAACACTACTCGACAAAGTATGCAATTTGATGATGAACTGAAAGTTCATCAAGAAAAAATAAAAAACACCATTGATAAAATCAACAACACTCTGATTCACTTAAGCGGGAACAGATATCATACACCCCTTTACCATTGTTCAAGAATAACGAATAAATCCGTGCAAAGTACCGTCGGCGAGAGTAAGTTGGAAAAAAAATACACTAAAAAGCGTTATCTCATTCAAATGCGGGCGTGTCATGTTGATACAGCTACACAACTTAGTCACTCCATCAGTATGCCAATAACATTAAGCGATACCTTTAGTACTGCAAGCCGAGAATTATTTGCGGCCACCCCCCTACAAGCTGATAAATGTATGCCGCTATTATTGGCAATGACCTACGACAAAAACAGCAAAAGTTATGGGATAAATTATTTACATAATGGCGTTGTGCAAGGAAAAATGCTAACCACCAGTAACGATGAATTTGCTGAAATGAAGCGCTTCCTGGAACAACAACATGAGACTTTGCATCAGCACTATCATGTGGTCAATGGGCGCCTTTATCCTCATGAAGGTGCGCGTAATAAATTTTTTAGTAAAATAGAAACTCTAGGCATGGGTGTGAATGCGGTATTTGCTATTATGGCGATACAACACTGGCTACAAAATGGTAGCACAGTGCCCGGTAACACACAGCTTGCTAACGTATTGCAGCTGCATACTTATCTTGCCATGACGCAGGTGGCTTTCAACATCCATAACGATGGCGTGACCTTGCTACAAGCAGCTCTAAAACAGGATAATATTGGTCGTTTTTCACGCCTTTTTCAATTTATAACTGTACCAATGGGGCTAGGATTAACCTTCGCTGATGTTACCCTTAGCGCAATTGAATTGAGCAAAACTGAAAACGAAGATCAACGTATCCTAGCGACGACCCAACTTAGTTTTTCGGCAATGGGCTTGTCATTATTCGTCGGCAGTATGGCTGCCGGGTTGCTTGGCTCGACTCTGCTTGTCAGTGGATTATTTGCTGTCGGTATTACACTGGCTGTCGTGGGCTATGTGATACAAACGGCAATGGCAAATACCCTGAATAATCTGGACAATGCCAAAATCATTGCTGATTATTTTTCTAGTATGTTAACGGGTTGGCGACAAGCCGGCTTTACCCTGAACCGAGGGATACTCGTGCCCTGTCAAGGGACAGTGATCACGCAAGTAGACCTACGGGGTGCCAGCTCTATTTTTGTGGTGTTTGATACCGAGGGGCAGTTAATAAAGAGGAAAGAAGCACGGGGTGAATCTACCCGTGATTATATCAATTTATATCAGCAACGTCCGGTGGAAAAAACCGTTCAAACCCTTGTTCTACCAGATAATGCAGCTGGGATCAAGACGCTGATCTTACCTACACAACCGCGCGCGAAAATTACTCCTGTCCTGAGCAGTGGCTTTAATTTTTCGCTCCAAAGTGGAGGAGATAGCAAATTTCTGTCAATGAATTTCTTCGCTAGAAAGGACGCGGAATTTCCATTTATCCTGTATCGCGATCCACTTTCTATGTTGCCTTATTTCTCAGCCCCCAGTGAACTTAGGTTTAACTATGTTTATACCGAAGTCGATATTTTACTTGGTAATCATCATTATTATTTGATTGCCGCGGGGATAGGACAAGAGCAATCAAAGCATCCGCTGATGAATCTACCGGTATACAGTGAACACTTATATTATAAATTCCACGCGCCTCTAGAGAGGAACGGCTGTGGTTGTTCTGGTATTGAACCGAGCACAGGCCAATATGACTATTGATTGTGTTAACGATCAGGTAAATTGGCTAATTGATGCTAGCCATCTTAATGATATTGAAGTGATATGCGATCAGAGTGCGAGCCTCCCCGAAGGAAATATAATGAAATTTATTTGTCGTACACTGACGACAAAGGGTCAATACACGACGGAAGTCATCACTATCATCAAAGTTAAAAACAGTGAAAAAACCAAAATCACGCTAAATCTACCGCAAGGGATCACAAAATGGAAACCACAACAGACTATTTTTTGCCGTATTCATTTTTCTGAGTTGCCGCTCAACCAGGGTGAGCAAGATATTATCAGTGAGGAAGAGGTACAAGCGGCGGTGCAAAAATATCTGGCACAGCAGGGTAGGAATAACCGCTATGCTATTAACACACTGCGCCTCGATAATTATATTTGCCGCAATAGACATCTCGACAGCACAACCTATGAAATAGAAAAAATTGACGACTGTTTCTATCTACTCACACAACCTGCCTTACTCTATACCGCTAACTACAATCAGACTATTTTCAACCGTAGTATCGAACGCCATAATGTGACATTAATTTTCCACAACGGTGCCTCTGCCTGGTATCGTGGCGATCTTTCTATTACCTTTCAGCAGACTGATGGTCCCTCTGATCTGGCGATCTATAAAAACGTTTTCTGGATGTCGAATACTAAAACAAAAAAATTACAGCATTTGTACCTACCCGCTATTCACCTGCCGACTATCACGCGGTATACATCTAGCAGAGTGGATCACCCTCCCGCTGCTACCTCAGAAATTGTCCAAACCCATGTATTGACCAATGGCATTTTGTTTCAGCAAGATTACATTTATTATCTTCCTCAGGGGGATAATAAAACCAGTGTTAGCAAGCAGATACAGCTTATTTATATGATTGATACTTCCTCTGTTGAGGGGCGTTTGACATTGCTTGAAGTCCGGGGTCTACCCATCGATATTGTGACTCACTTAATTAACAGCCACAAACTGGAGATGCTGGATCGTTTTATGACGAAACAAGCATCAGCATCCTCTGCTGGCGTTCGATTCTCTTCAGTCACTCCTGCACATATCAACATCGTTAAGCTGTCTATCCCACAAACCACAACGACAGTATCCATAGGTAACAACAGGCTAATATGGCCGTTGCCTAACAGTTTAGATGGGGTGACAGGGAACATATCGGCAAAAATTGATAGCCAGCTGCTCAATAATGCCCAGTATTTTATCACTCTCTTGAGCGCCGTTAAGGGAAATAGTGCAGAGGATAACTATTACTTCTGGGGCGTGACAGAGCCAGATAATCATCATCAATTTTACAAACTCTATCGGCAAAAAGGCCATACTCTGGCAAAAGAGATCAGATTAAACAATTTTGGTCTCGCTAGCACCGATGTGTTGAGCGTCACAGGTATTCATCAGGGGATCGCGCTGAATATAAAAAGTGGGCAGAGTTACCACCTCACACTCGGGTTGCTTGAACATGAGCAACTCACTTTACACAGCCTAGGCAAAGCGTGGCGAGAACTACATCAGAATTGGTTGCCTACTTTGAAGATGTATATCCACCAACTTAGAAACAAACAAAAAACATCTCTCTTAGTAAAAGCCATTGATATCGCGCCTATTTTGACTATCACTGATCTAATACACAGTGATGGCCTTACTGCTCTTCCTGTCTGGTATGACAGTATTTGTCATAATTTGTTTATCTGTAAGGAAAAGTTTAGCTCTGTTATGCAACCTGATTGCTTAGGTATAGCTAATGATCAGCAAGGTGCCTGGATCTTAAATAAGCGTGCTAACAATGTGGAAATTGGCTATTTACCGGCAATCAATATCAATCCCAGCTCTACGTTTTTTAACCATAGTTATTTGCTGAACACAGCTGAAACACCGGCTTTGGTATTATTGTCTGTCGACGAATTACTCAGCGGTGAGATTTTCACTGGCGCATCTTTAGCGGAGCAAGGCCACATTAACGTAGTAACACAAAGTGGGATCATCCTTGATATTAGTAAGTATGATAGTAATAGCCTTGATGTTAATACACCAGACAAATTTATCGCCAAGCTACTGGGAGTGAATAGCCTGTTTAGTGGCGCATATTATGATGCTGCAGACCATCTACAGCGGATAGCATTGAAGCATGCTTTAGATGTCCTGAGTAAAAAATATCTCTGCCCAGAAATTATCGCTATTCTATTAAAACGGAACCAACATGGTTGGTATCATCCGCAAAGTGAGGGTTTATTTATCTTGCCGGCTAATGAAAGTACAGCAAAATACCTTGGTTTTAGCGAAAGAGAACAATCTGCTTACTTTACTACCTACAGGCCTGGTTTTTTATTGAAGATGTCTTCATCAGGTAACTATGATTTTATTGATAACCAGGGGCGACTTACCAACGTTTAGACGATTGGTTAATTTTAAAATGTAATGCCGTTGCAACTTCTGATCATCTCAATACTGTTGATATCCCCTATGCTCTCAATATTGATGTGATATCCAGTTTATTAATAACCAGCGGCCGACAACAGAACAGTAATAAAAAGTTTACTGTCGATATCGAATTGCTTAATTATGCTGTGATACAGATTGTTCATCGTGGTGCGGGATCGTTACATTGTCGTATTCCCCAGCAAGATACAACCATTGGTTGTACTATCACCCGAAAAGGAGAGGATCTTCTGTTATTTATCGTTGGTCAGATATTAATCATTACTGATGTTTTCAATCCACGAAAAAATGCTGCCTACGGCAGACTACAGTTGATCTTTGCAAATGGCGGTATTACAGCGAGTGAACTAGCGAACTACTACAATGACAGTAATGCAATCGGTGAATATGTGATACCGATGCCTAATTTGGAATAACCTCAGTACGAGATGACAGAGTAGTATCCTTGAGCTAATGAATTGACCCAAAATGAGCAAGTGCCTCACATTATCCAGGTAATCCTATTTTCTTAGATAGGGTTAATTATAAAATGGTAAGGCACCTATTAGTAAGGTACCTATGGGAGATGAAAGAAAGAGCCTATTGGACATCCATTGCGTAACACATGCCACTATTGACCGTTGTTCTTTGAAGAAGATGAAATCTCATCTAGCTTTTTATTAAGTTCTTCTGGTGCCAGGTAACCCGGCAAAATGACACCATTCTGCAACACAATGGAGGGTGTTCCCTGTATTCCGAGTTGAACACCTAATTCGTAGTGTTTCTTGATATCTATCTTGCAGGACGCCGGAGAAATCTCTTCGCCCTTTATTGCTGCATCAAAAGCTCTTTGTCGATCAGCCATACACCAGATCGATTCCATATCCTTTGCTGCTTTCGCATTGAGACCTTGACGTGGAAACGCAAGATACCTGATAGTAATGCCTAAATCATTATATTTTTTCATCTGACCGTGCAATTTGTGGCAGTACCCACAAGTAATATCAGTGAATACGGTCACTACGTGTTTTTCTCTCTGTGCTTTATACAGGATCATTTCATTTTCAAAGCTGATTAATTTTTTCATTAACAGCTGATTCGTGATGTTGATCGGCTCCTTGCCACTGACGTCGTAGAGAGGCCCTTGAAATAAACGTTTACCGTCGGTCGAAATATAAAACACACCCTCCTTAGTAAGGACAGTATTCAGCCCAGCAATTTGTGAAGGCTGAATATCAATAGCTTGAATATCCATTTTTTTTAAGGTTTTTTCAATAGGGTTATCATCAGTATTGGCATAGGCGCAAGCTACCCCGACAAATGAAGGAATTAACATTGGCAACAGCAGTAAACTCTTTTTCATTGATTGATCCTATGGTTGTTTCTATTTTGTGCACATGGCAGCCCTTCACTCAACTTATTATTTTTAACTAGGCGCGCGGATGATGCTGTTGATGTAGCTGTTTTAGTCGTTCAGTTGCTACATGAGTATAAATTTGCGTGCTTGACAAGTCACTATGACCTAATAACATTTGTACTACACGTAAATCAGCACCATGATTTAACAGGTGGGTGGCAAACGCATGGCGTAAAACATGGGGTGATAACCGTTCACTGTCAATACTAGCCAGCATCGCATAATATTTAATACGATGCCAGAAAGTCTGACGAGTCATTTTTTGACAACGATTACTGGGAAAAAAAATATCCAATGGCTGTCCGTTAATAAGCCAATGGCGACCATGTTCCATATATTTTTCAATCCAATACATAGCTTCTTCTCCCAAAGGCACTAACCGTTCTTTATTACCTTTCCCGATTACCCGCAGCACCCCTTGGCGCAAGCTGATATCACTTATCTTCAATCCAACAAGTTCAGAAACACGTAAACCGGTGGCATACAACACTTCCAGCATTGCTTTATCACGCAATTGTAGTGGAATATCAACGTTGGGGGCATTTAATAGCGCTTCAATCTGTGCTTCGCTCAAATTTTTGGGTAAACGTTGTGGCAATTTGGGCGAGGCAAGCAATAGAGTGGGATCGTTTTCTCGCAACTGTTCACGATATAAATACTGAAACAATCGCCGCATGGCACTCAGTAAACGTGCTGAACTGGTTGCCTTATAGCCATTCTCAAGGCGTTCGGAGAAAAAACGCTGTAAATCGCATGCTTGCGCACGCAGTAAATCGTTACTATGTTGTTGCAACCAATGGGTTAGTGCCTGTAAATCCAGTCTGTAAGATGCCAAAGTGTTTTCAGACAGATTCCGCTCCAGCCACAGTGCATCAAGAAATTGTTCAATCAGCGTGCTATTGTTTTGTGTTTGCATATCAAATCCTTCCCATCCTTCTATTAGAAGCTGTTCGAAATCTCTTGTGCTCGCCGTGTTTTTGTCAAGTAATTCGTCAAACATGCGCTCAAAATACTCATTTATCCCCCCTTTTTATTGCATACAAAGAGTAAACTGCGCTTTTTCGCGCGTTTTTTCCTCGTCTGAGCACAGTGAAAAAGATTTGGAACGCTTCTTCTTAGACCTCTTGCAAAATCTACTGCGTGGTGTGAATTCGGCGTTGCTATTGATTGTTCAGCTTATCGCCATTGTGTTCACCAGCCAAACAAAAGAACTTTGATCCCGCTCTTTTGATAAAAAACCAGTTGACGCAGATCAAGCATATCCGCATAATTGCGCTCCGCAACGCTGGTGAGGCGGATGTGATGTAAGAATGGCTACGTAGCTCAGTTGGTTAGAGCACAGCACTCATAATGCTGGGGTCACAGGTTCGAATCCCGTCGTAGCCACCATTTTTTTTGCGGGAGTGGCGAAATTGGTAGACGCACTAGATTTAGGTTCTAGCGCCGCAAGGTGTGCGAGTTCGAGTCTCGCCTTCCGCACCATGATCTGAGTTTATTTTGTTGTAATTGGGATATCGCCAAGCGGTAAGGCACCAGGTTTTGATCCTGGCATTCCCAGGTTCGAATCCTGGTATCCCAGCCATATTTTTTAAATCACTGCTCTATAGCTCTTTGTTTTCCTTCAAATGAATTTCCATCGCGTTATTGGGGTATCGCCAAGCGGTAAGGCACCGGATTCTGATTCCGGCATCCCAGGTTCGAATCCTGGTACCCCAGCCAATTCAATAAATTTTCCTCTCATTTCATTAGCTTAGTGGCGGTCACACTGCTACCCTGCACAGTGTTTTTAACAAAAACTACCCGTTAATCAGCCCGTTGATATCAAAGAGTATGTGACAGCAACGGGTACAGATTATTCAGCAACGCCGGTGGTGATTAATTTTTATTTATAGGCTGACTGATGAACACCTACCGCACGACCTGACGGATCATCCGTATCTTTGAACGATTGATCCCATCCAATGGCTGTGGCGGAAGAACAAGCCACCGAAGGTCCTCCGGGGATACATTTTGCCGCACTTGCTGAAGGGAACAGTTTTTCAAAAATTTCCCGATACAAGTAGCCTTCTTTGGACGTTGGAGGATTGTGAGGGAAACGGGAATGAGCATCTTTTAGCTGCTCATCTTTGATCTGTTGATTAGCCATATCTTTTAGAGAATTGATCCAACTGTAGCCAACACCATCAGAGAACTGCTCTTTTTGTCGCTGTACAACATCACCTGGTAAGTAGGATGAAAAACTTTTACGCAGTATATATTTTTCTATTTTTCCATTGCCACACATTTTTTTCTGCGGGTTAATGCGCATCGCCACATCGATGAAATTTTTATCAAGGAAGGGGACGCGTGCTTCAACACCCCAGGCCGACATCGCTTTATTAGCACGTGCACAATCGTACATATGCAGTGCAAGTAATTTACGCACTGTTTCTTCGTGGAATTCTCGCTTATTGGGTGCTTTATGGAAATAGAGATAGCCACCAAATATTTCGTCAGCACCTTCACCTGATAACACCATTTTGATACCCATCGCCTTGATCTTACGCGCCATAAGATACATGGGTATTGAGGCTCGGATGGTAGTGACGTCATAAGTTTCGATGTGATAAATCACCTCTCGGATGGCATCAAGGCCTTCTTGTACAGTGAAATGAATTTCGTGATGTACGGTGCCTAAATCATCAGCCACTTTCTGTGCAGCAGCCAGATCGGGCGACCCCTTTAGACCCACAGCAAAGGAGTGAAGCTGTGGCCACCAGGCGTCCTTACGTTCTTCATCTTCTATCCGACGTGCCGCAAATTTTTTGCTAATTGCCGCAATAATGGAAGAATCCAGCCCTCCTGACAGTAAGACACCATAAGGCACATCAGACATCAGATGGGTTTTTACCGCAGCCACCAACGTACTGTGTAGTTTCTTAGCATCGGCATCGGCATCGGCATCGGCATCGGCATCGGCATCGGCAACATTATCTTTGACCTTATTGTAATCAAACCAATCGCGATCATAATACCGCCGGATTTCACCATCTTGACTCCATAAATAACTTCCTGGTGGAAATTCTTCTACAGTACAGCAAATCGGAACCAGTGCTTTCATTTCAGAAGCAACAAACCTATTACCTTGTTCATCGAATCCCATATACAGTGGGATAATACCTAGATGATCACGACCAATTAGGTAAGCATCTTTTATACTATCGTATAATACAAAAGCAAACATACCCTGTAGATCATCAAGGAATTGTTCCCCTTTTTTCTGATACAGTGCCAGAACAACTTCACAGTCCGAGTGCGTTTGGAATTGATAACATTCGCCGCTATTGCTATGTTGCTGACGCAGGGCTTGGTGATTATAAATTTCACCATTAACAGCTAAAACATGAGTACTATCGGCATTATATAGTGGTTGGGCACCCGTATTAATGTCAACGATAGATAAACGTTCATGAACGAGGATGGCTTTATCACTGGCATGGATACCCGACCAATCGGGACCACGGTGGCGCATCAAACGTGACATCTCTAAAGCTTTAGTGCGTAATAGGCTCGCATCTCCTTTAATATCGAGCACCCCAAAAATAGAACACATAACAATCTCCCTAACTTTTTTAGCGGTGATAATACTGTCATTGAATCATTAAATAAACATTGATTAGCTTGCCAATAGTTTTTGTAATAGTACTCCGTTTAACATGGAGCGTTTAGCTAATGCAAAAGCACAGATAGCGGAATGATGATCAAGCGTAGAGATGACTACTGGCAAATTTTTACGGAAATCTTGCAATACTTGGGTATTAATACAGCTTTGAATAGCAGGCAACAGTACCTTTTGTGCTTTGGTTATTTCACCGGCTATCACTATTCTTTGCGGATTGAATAGGTTAGTCATGATAGCAATGGCTTTTCCTAAATAGCGGCCTACATTTTCAATGATTTCTCTGGCTAACAAATCATTGCCGCTAGCTGCTTTACAGATAGCATTGATATGACAATTGTCCACCGTTAGTTTACTGGTGTAACCTTGGGTTAGCAAATGACGCACTCGATTTTCAATAGCCGCGTTAGAGGTTACGGTTTCCAGGCAACCAAAGTTACCGCAATAACAACGTTCACCGATCGGATCAATCTGAATATGACCGATTTCGCTGACGTTGCCGTTATTACCGAGAAATACCTGGCTATTAACGACAATACCCGCGCTTATGCCACAGTGCAGACGCACCAAAATAGAATCTTTACAATCACGGCTAGCACCAAAATAGTGCTCTGCCAATGCGAAGCTGCGAACATTATTACCGATAAAACTGGCCACATTAAATCTTGTCCACAGCTTATCGGCCAATAACCAGTTATCGACACTGATATGAGGCATATAGCGCACAATACCCCGATGAGTATCAACTAGACCCGGTAAACTGACGGCGATAGCAATCAGCTCAGATCGTTTTTGCCGATGGTTTTCAATAAACAGATTAATGATACGGAATAAGGTTTCTTCTAGCGCTTCTTGTGTACAACCGCCGAGAGTATAATATTTTTCATTCAGCGACTTACCATTCATATTAAATAGAGTAATGGTGGCATCGTGACGCCCCACACGTACGGCGAGCGTGTGAAGCTGACTGTTTTTTGTGACGATGGAGATGGCGCGTCGCCCTCCTGTCGAAGCTTGTTGTTCGACTTCTTTGATCAGTCCGCGTTCGAGTAATTGGCGTATAATCCTTGTAATGCTGGCAGGCGCTAAATGACTAAGCTCCGCGAGTTGAATACGCGATATCGGACCTTGTTGATCAATAAGCCGATAAACTGCCGTGCTGTTCATCTTTTTAACCAGATCAACATTGTCTGTTTGTGCATGCCTATCGGTGTTCATCAATAAAGTACTCATTTTTTCAAACTTCGTTGCCATTAACGATAGTCCTAGTGATGTGGTAATCACGGGTAAAAGCGGTCAAATTGGCTACTTTTCCAATTTCAACGCTGCCCAACTGCTTATCAAAGCCAATCGCACGCGCCGCATAAAGCGTTGCCATGCGCAACGCTTCATCTAACGCGATGCCCACATGTTCAACACTGTTCTGTACTGCCTGGATCATGGTAAGCGCAGAACCGCTGAGAGTACCATCTTGATCCCAACAGACACCATCATGATAGTCAATTTTTTTACCGGCAAAAATAAATTGCTCAATATCTGAGTTAGCCGGTGCGGTGGCATCCGTAACCAGAATCAGTTTGTCGCCTTTTAAACGCTTAGCCTGGCGGATATTGACCCAAGACACATGGTGTCCATCGCAAATTACACCACTATAAGCTGCTGGAGTATCAAAAATTGCGCCGATCAAACCGGGTTCACGTCCAGTAACGGTTTGCATAGCATTGTAAAGGTGAGTCGCACAACCCACACCTGCCGCGAATCCCTTACGAGCCTGTTGGTAAGTGGCAGTAGAATGCCCAGCAGAAAGCAAAATACCCGCTTCAGCTAGCTGACGAATGTATTCTTCAGCGACTGTTTCTGGTGCTAAGGTAATCTTGCGAATGACATCCGCATTAGCACACAGATAATTTATCATGGTCGAGTCAGGCTCACGGATAAACGCGGGGTTATGTGTCCCTTTTTTTAACGGGTTGATATAAGGCCCTTCCAGATGTAGACCCAACGCCTTATACTGATTTTTTCCCAGATAGCTGCGCATGACTTCAATGCTGTGTCGCATCAACTCATCGCTACAAGTAATAAGGGTCGGTAAATAACTGGTACAACCTGATTTTTCGTTGGTACACTGCATGATTGCTAACGTTTCTGGTGTAATATTCTCAAAAGAATCATTAAATTGTACGCCTCCACAACCGTTAAGCTGTAAATCAATAAAACCGGGAGCCAGTATCGCGCCGCTCAGATCACGAATCTCAATATTGTCAGAGAGTTCAGCCTCTGGACAAATACGTTCTATCAGACCCTTACTAACCACGACAGCATGGTTATCCAATATTTCATGACCGGTATAAATTCGTCCCTGAGTTAAAGCATACATTAATACCCCCTGATAAAATTAAGGATTTTTTATATTTTCAGCTTCGAGGTCGCGAAAATATTGTACAGTTTTGACTTTCAATTCCATAGTAGCTGCTTCATCACAGACGATAAGTGCTTTTGCGTGCAATTGCAGGCAACTGATGGTCCACATGTGGTTTATATTACCTTCTACTGCTGCCTGTAATGCTTGTGCTTTGTGATGACCGGTGACCAGAATCATCACTTCTTCTGCATCTAACAGGGTGCCAATACCAATGGTCAGAGCGTATTTGGGCACCTTATCGATATCGTCATCAAAGAAACGGGAATTCGCAATACGGGTATCGAAAGTCAGCATCTTGACACGAGTGCGTGATGTCAAAGAAGAGGTCGGTTCATTAAAAGCAACATGACCGTCACTTCCCACCCCTCCCATAAATAGATTAATCTTACCGTAAGACTTAATTTTTTCTTCATAATTCTGACATTCTGCGTTGATATCCGTTGCATTACCATTGAGTAAATGGATATTTTTGGCTGGTATATCAATATGATCGAAAAATTTTTTATACATAAAACTGTGATAGCTTTCTGGATGTTTTTCAGGTAGCGCCACGTATTCATCCATATTGAAAGTGACAACGTGCTTGAAGCTCACTTTTTTATCTTTATACATGTTGATCAAATAATGGTAGGTGAGCAATGAGGTACTACCGGTGGGCAATCCAAGAACAAATGGACGCTTTTCTTGGGGATTAAACCTGTTTATACAACTGACAATATAGTTAGCTGACCATTTACCGACTTCTGTGGCATTTTGCAGAGGGATAAGTCTCATGACACACCTCATTTTTTGATAAATATTGGATAGAAAGCATGATGAACGACCTGATCACCGGGCGTGATACTGTACTCAGTTTTACTGTAGATTGCTTGCGAAACTGATTTGTGATGAACTCAAAAGCGGTACATCCTCATGTACTTTGGTATAAGTTGCTGTGTTCCGTCTTCTGTTGCACACTGGAAACGAATAATATACCCTTTTCTAAAAGGGAGTAACCGCTTTGGAAAAAAGGCAAGATTGAAGTTTTAATTGCGAATGAATAGAGGAGAAAGGGAATATGCTTAGTTATTTGCAAAAAGTAGGGAAGGCTTTGATGGTTCCGGTAGCCACATTACCTGCTGCTGCCATATTAATGGGAATAGGGTATTGGATTGATCCTATAGGCTGGGGAGGCGATAACAAATTAGCGGCGTTATTAATTAAATCCGGTTCTGCGATTATCGGGAACATGTCGGCGCTGTTCGCAATCGGGGTTGCTTATGGCATGTCGAAAGATAAAGATGGTGCTGCGGCCTTGACCGGTTTTGTTGGCTATTTGGTATTAACCACGCTCTGTTCTCCAGACGTGATATCCATCCTTCAACAACTGCCACGGGACCAGGTACCAGCCGCTTTCGAGCAGATCCACAGTCAATTCATCGGCATCATGGTAGGGATTATGTCTGCCGAATTGTATAACCGCTTTAGTTCTGTCGAATTACCAAAAGCATTATCATTTTTTAGTGGTCGCCGTCTAATACCGATCTTAACTTCTTTTTTGATGATTTTCGTCGCCTTTATCCTAATGTACCTTTGGCCAATAATTTACAATGCATTAGTTACCTTTGGTGAATATATTAAAGGAATGGGATCTTTTGGTGCTGGTCTTTATGCTTTCTTTAACCGTTTGTTAATCCCAGTTGGCATGCATCATGCGCTAAACTCGGTATTTTGGTTCAATGCTGCTGGTATTAACGATATTCCTAATTTTTTAGCAGGTCAACAGGCTATTGATTCAGGTAAGGCAATCGTGGGTATCACTGGGCGTTATCAGGCGGGCTTCTTCCCGATTATGATGTTTGGTTTGCCAGGTGCTGCGTTGGCTATTTATCATTGTGCGCGTCCAGAAAATAAAAGTAAAGTCGCGGGTATTATGTTAGCAGGTGCATTCGCCGCATTTTTCACTGGTATCAGTGAGCCACTTGAATTCTCTTTCATGTTCGTTGCCCCGATACTGTATTTCATTCATGCCGTATTAACCGGTATCTCAGTGTATATTGCTGCAAATATGCATTGGATTGCCGGTTTTGGTTTTAGTGCTGGCTTAGTGGATATGATCCTCTCTTCGCATAATCCTCTTTCCACACATTGGTATATGTTAATTCCGCAAGGTTTGGTGTTCTTCGTTATTTACTATTTACTATTTCGCTTTACTATCAATAAATTCAGTTTATTGACGCCTGGCCGTGAAGATCAGGTTTCGGGTAATGAAGAAGATGGCTATGACATTGATAGAAATAATACCAATAATGAGAATGCTATTAAATTGTTAGCTCGTCGTTATATCAGTGCTGTTGGTGGTTCTGATAATGTGGTGGCTGTCGATGCTTGCATTACCCGTTTGAGGCTAAATGTGAAAGACGCCAGCAGGGTCAATGATGCTTTAGCGAGACATTTAGGTGCATCAGGCGTTATTCGTTTGAATAAATATAATGTGCAAATTATTGTTGTATCTCGCGCCGAGTTGATTGCTAATGCGATGCAAGCAGTATTGGCGTTAAGCTCAATTTCTCCGGCGGCACTTACCGCCTCGCCTGGACATATTGAAGCACAAAAAGGGATTAAAAAACCGCAAAGTACACCCTTGATATTGCTCTCTCCTATTACTGGGGATGTTTGCGCCTGGGATCAGGTTGCTGATCCCACTTATGCCAGTGGCTCTATCGGTGATGGTGTGGCTATTTATCCAACAGGTAAAACAGTGGTTGCGCCAGCCAATGGTAAAATCTCCTGGAGATTCAATACTAACCACGCTTTTTGCCTGACAACCGCCACAGGCGCTGAAATTTTGGTTCATATTGGCAGCAATATAGAAAAACAGTATAGTCATGGTTTTAAACGCCTGGTTGAAGAAGAGGCTACTGTGGTAGCCGGTCAGCCCGTTTTAACTTTAGATTTAGCGTATCTTGAGACTAGTGGTGTTTCTTTACTGAGCTCGATTTTGATACAAAATATCACCGATTTTGGCAGTATCGCTGTGCTTGCCAGTGGCTTTGTGGTGGCGGGACAAACTGATTTATTGGCAATTGGCGAAAAATAAAATATCAACAGGCTGCATGCTAACGGGAATAGTGCGATCTCTTCCCGATTTTTATTTGTCTTTTGGTATAATCGCGTCTTTCAACAGGTATATTAGACACAATTTTCTGCGCTTCACCCTTTTGGGGTGGGTGTGGGTTTCATTTTAATATTGAGGAACAGCATGATGAGTGAGGCTGAAGCCCGCCCCAATAATTTTATTCGTCAGATCATTGATGAAGATTTAGCCAGTAGTAAACATGCTGTGATACATACTCGTTTCCCACCTGAACCAAATGGTTATCTACATATTGGTCATGCTAAGTCTGTTTGTCTGAACTTTGGTATAGCTCAAGACTATCAGGGACAGTGTAATCTACGTTTTGACGACACTAATCCAGTAAAAGAAGATGTTGAATATATCGAATCAATCAAACGTGATTTACAGTGGCTAGGCTTTGAATGGAGTGGTAGGGTACATTATTCATCCGATTATTTTGATTCATTGTATGAATATGCGCTTGAATTAATTAAAAAAGGCCTAGCCTATGTTGATCAATTAAATGGTGAACAAATACGCGAATATCGTGGTACCTTGACGTCTCCGGGTAGAAATAGTCCATTTCGTGATCGCCCTATTGAAGAAAATGTCATGTTATTTGAAAAAATGCGAGCAGGTGACTTTACTGAAGGGAGCGCTTGTCTGCGAGCCAAAATTGACATGGCATCACCTTTTATGGTGATGCGTGATCCGGTGTTATATCGCATTAAATTTGCCGAACATCATCAAACGGGTAATAAGTGGTGCATCTACCCGATGTATGACTTCACTCACTGTATTTCCGATGCATTGGAAGGAATCACACACTCACTCTGTACCCTTGAATTTCAAGATAACCGTCGTTTATATGATTGGGTATTAGATAATATCAATATTGAGTGTCGTCCACGTCAATACGAATTCTCTCGCCTGAATCTTGAATTCACTATCATGTCGAAACGCAAACTGAGCCTGTTGGTGACTAAAAATATCGTTGAAGGCTGGGATGATCCGCGTATGCCGACTATCTCAGGTCTACGTCGTCGCGGCTACACTGCGGCGTCGATCCGTGAATTTTGTCGGCGTATCGGTGTGACCAAGCAAGATAACAATGTCGAGATGATAGCATTAGAGTCTTGCATTCGTGACGATTTGAATAAAAATGCACCACGGGCAATGGCAGTTTTGGATCCGCTAAAAATTATCATCGAAAACCGGGCACCCAAAATAGAACAATTAACCATGCCTAATCATCCAAATAATCCACAAATGGGCAATCGTCAGGTGCCTTTCGATAGCATTATTTATATCGATCGGGCGGATTTTCGCGAAGAAGCTAATAAACAATACAAACGTTTAGTGCTGGGTAAAGAAGTGCGTTTGCGCTACGCCTATGTCATCAAAGCAGAGCGTGTTGAAAAAGATCAAAAAGGTAACATCACCACAGTCTACTGTAGCTATGATGTGCAGACACTAAACAAGGATCCACTGGATGGCCGTAAAGTAAAAGGTGTCATTCATTGGGTTGCTGCCGATTACGCGTTACCGGCAGAAATCCGTTTATATGATCGCCTTTTTAATGTAGCAAACCCTGGTACGGCGGACGATTTTATAGCAACAATTAACCCGAATCTTTGATTATTCGTCAGGGTTTTATTGAACCGGATTTAGCGGATGCAACCCCTGAACAAACCTACCAGTTTGAACGCGAGGGTTATTTTTGCGTCGACAGTCAGCATCGCCTAGCTGGAAAACGCGTGTTTAACCGTACTGTTAGTCTACGTGACACTTGGCAGATCAAAACTGGGTATTGAGCATTCGGCGTAACGGCGGTTTTATGTACCCTATTTTTTTGTAATAAAGCTGGCGTATTATGTAGTTAAAGGATTTGTTGATGCTTCACTTATCGATTCGTCGGGTCTGTCACCTGTTTATGTTGATCACAATAATCGTGGTTTGCGCGCTGTGGTTAGGGCTAATGAGGCATTCAAATACACTCTGGAAAATCATTAGTCAGCAGTGTATCCCTAATCAGGAACAAAAAAATAATCCCGCACCCTGTAGCGAAGTAAATAAAAAAGCAGGGTTCGTGGTCTATAAAGATCGCCAGGGTCCACTACAATACCTGTTGATACCGACTACAAAAATTACTGGGATTGAAAGCCCGGAACTCCTTGTGGCCACAACACCCAATTTTTTTGCTCAAGCCTGGCAAGCCAGAAAATTTATGGCTAACAAGTACGGCTCGTCCATTATGGATGCAGATATTTCACTAGCGATTAATTCTCAATATGGTCGCAGTCAAAACCAATTACATATTCATATATCCTGCCTATCACCTAAGGTAAAGGCCAAGCTGGCCAATCTTGAAGCAAGCTTTCAACCACAATGGCAACGGTTGCCTGGTGGCTTACTCAATCATGATTACATTGCTAGACGGGTCAGAGTCAATGAATTGCAACAACAAGGTGTGTTTCGCTTACTGGCAGAAGAAGTGGAAGGTGCAAAAGAAAACATGGGCAGCTATGGGTTGGCGATGACCAGCTTATCAAATGGAGATTTTCTACTACTGGCGACACAACGCAATCTCTTGAAATTTAATCTAGCATCTGCAGAGGAGATCCAAGACCATCAATGTCAGACGCTCTTTTATCAGTTAGAATAGACAGTGGCACGTTTCGAGCGTGGATTCCTCTATTTATCATGATGACGACGATATTATTATGCCAAAAAAAATTACCTCATCAGAGTCTATTGCAAAACAGCGGGCAACTTCTGCTAACAATAGAAATAAAACCGCCAGTTTTGAAACAGTACTCAACGAACTAGAACAAATAGTGACGCGTTTAGAATCAGGAGAATTACCACTTGAAAATGCATTAAATGAGTTTGAACACGGGGTGAAATTGGCTAAACAAAGCCAGCAGACGCTGCTACAGGCTGAGCAACGAGTGCAAATTTTGCTCAGTGATGATGTAGGGAAACCGCTAACTCCCTTTATCGCTGATCCTGAAGAAGCCCGATAGACCGGCTATGTAGCGCAGTGCTGGCAATTTTTGTACACTCAATGCATAAATTGCGGCATGCTGTGCACTTTGATTTCTCCCCCACAAGCTAGGTTTAAGAATAAATATCATGTCTGACCTCAACTCACAGCTCACAGACTATCAACAGCGTGTTGATCAAGCGCTGAAAAATTTTATCAATGAGCTACCTTTTCAAAACAGCCAGCTAGTGCAAGCGATGCGTTATGGCACCCTACTTGGTGGTAAGCGGGTACGTCCTTGTTTGGTCTACGCTACCGGTCAAATGTTTGGCCTGTCTCTCAACAGCTTGGATGCAGCAGCAGCAGCGATTGAATGCATACATGCTTATTCATTAATTCATGACGATCTACCAGCAATGGATGATGATGATTTGCGCCGTGGACAGCCAAGCTGCCATATTAAATTTGGCGAAGCCGATGCTATTTTGGCTGGCGACGCCCTGCAAACACTGGCGTTTTCTATCCTGATTGATAAGCCGATGCCGCATGTTACCCTTGAAGATCGCCTTGCAATGCTATCTGAACTTGCACAATCTAGCGGTGCTGCGGGCATGTGTGCTGGGCAATCATTGGATATCACGTCCGAAAATTGCCAAATTTCACTGACATCGTTAGAACAAATTCATCGCAATAAAACCGGGGCTTTGATCCGTGCCGCCGTACGTATCGGTGCATTAGCCGCAGGAGAGAGAGGGAAAAATGCCTTATCACTACTGGACGAGTATGCTGAAGCGATCGGCTTAGCTTTCCAAGTACAGGACGATATTTTAGACATTATTGGTAAGACTGGTAGAATTGGTAAACAGCAAGGTTCTGATCAACAATTGGGTAAAAGTACTTACCCGGCACTGCTTGGTTTTGACACCGCGAGAATAAAAGCCGAGGATCTTTATCGGGAAGCGCTCGTGGCTCTCGATAGCCTGACAGCACAGTCCTATGACCCTGGATTATTGCATGCGATGGCAGATTTCATCATTAAACGCAATAATTAGTTAAAAAATATAACAGCCTGACATGAGCAGCCAATGAGTTTTGATACAGCTAAATACCCGACATTAGCTCTGGCGGTGGATCCGCCAGAGCTACGCTTATTACCTCAAGATCGCCTCCCACAATTGTGTAAAGAGCTTCGGCAATACTTACTCGATTGTGTCAGCGTTTCCAGCGGTCATTTTGCCTCAGGGTTAGGCGTCATTGAGCTGACTGTGGCGTTGCATTATGTCTATAACACTCCCTTCGATAATGTAATCTGGGATGTCGGGCATCAAGCTTATCCACACAAAATCCTGACGGGTCGCCGCGAAGCGATCTCAAAGATCCGACAAAAAGAGGGGCTACATCCTTTTCCTTGTCGTGAGGAGAGTCAATATGATGTGCTTTCTGTCGGTCATTCTTCAACCTCGATAAGTGCTGGGCTTGGCATGGCGGTAGCTGCAGAACGAGAAGGCAAAGGGAGACGTACAGTTTGTGTCATCGGTGATGGTGCTATCACGGCAGGCATGGCTTTTGAAGCAATGAATCATGCCGGAGAGATAGATACTGATATGTTAGTGATACTCAATGATAATGAAATGTCAATTTCAGAAAATGTCGGTGGCTTGAATAACTATTTAGTTAAATTGTTATCAAGTAAGTGCTATGCAACGCTGCGGGACAATGGGAAAAAGGTATTCGAAGGATTACCACCGATCAAAGAGTTACTAAAACGCACCGAGGAACATTTAAAAGGAATGGTAATACCTGGGACACTATTTGAAGAGCTAGGATTTAACTACATTGGCCCCATTGAAGGACATGATCTTGCCATGCTGATGAGTACTCTGAAAAAGATGCGTGTCCTGAAAGGTCCACAGCTCTTGCATATCATGACCCAAAAAGGCAAAGGTTATACCCCAGCAGAGCTGGATCCTATCAGCTGGCATGCAGTGCCTAAATTCAATTTGCAAGCAGGTGCTTTGCCTAAAAGCAAAGGTGGCCCCCCTACCTATGCCAAAATTTTCGGCGACTGGCTGTGTGAAACCGCCGCAAAAGACGATCGATTAATGGCGATCACGCCCGCCATGTGTGAAGGCTCAGGCATGGTTCGTTTTTCACGCGAATACCCACAACAATATTTTGATGTCGCCATTGCCGAGCAACACGCAGTGACCTTTGCTGCGGGTCTTGCCATTGGTGGTTATAAACCGGTAGTAGCCATTTATTCTACCTTTTTACAGCGGGCTTATGACCAATTAATCCATGATGTCGCGATACAGAAACTACCGGTGCTTTTTGCTATCGACCGAGCAGGTTTAGTCGGTGCTGATGGTCAAACACACCAAGGCGCCTTTGATCTTTCTTTCATGCGCTGTATTCCTAACATGGTGATTATGGCACCAAGCGACGAGAACGAATGCCGTCAAATGCTGCATACCGGTTATCTACATCATGCTCCAGTGGCAGTGCGTTATCCACGAGGTAGCGGTACTGGTGTTGAACTGCAATCCTTGCAAGTTTTTCCTATCGGTAAAGCGATAGTGCGACGCACAGGGGAAAAAATTGCCATTCTCAGTTTCGGTGCTTTATTACCTCAAGCACAGCAAGTAGCAGATAAGCTCAATGCCACCCTGGTCGATATGCGTTTTATTAAGCCTTTGGATGAAGAATTGTTGCTAGATATGGCTGCCAGCCATCAACTGTTAGTGACTTTGGAAGAAAATGCTATCAGCGGAGGTGCCGGCAGTGGCGTCAATGAGCTATTAATGGCCAAACGAAAGTTATTACCGATACTGAATATCGGTTTACCCGACAAATTTGTTTCCCAAGGTGAGCAAGATGAAATACGCTCCGAATATGGTCTCGATGCTGCAGGCATTCAACGACAAATTGAGACATGGTGGGAATTTTACAACCACGACAAGTGAGACAATTTGAAATGTGTTATATTGCCAGTGCAATACAAACTAACAAGGTAGAGGCAATGGTAGGCATTTTTTTTGGCAGTGACACTGGCAACACTGAGAATATTGCCAAGACGATCCGAGAGCAACTCAGTCAAGAGATTGCCCAGGTATATGATATTGCTAAAAGCAGTAAAGAAGATTTAGAAAAATTTGATATTCTTCTGCTTGGCATCCCAACCTGGTATTACGGCGAAGCGCAGTGTGATTGGGATGATTTTTTCTCAACATTGAAAGAAATCGATTTTAGCAGAAAACTCGTTGCTCTATTCGGTTGTGGTGATCAAGAAGATTATGCCGAATATTTCTGCGATGCTATGGGCACTGTACGCGATATCATTGAGTCTCGTGGCGCGACTATTGTCGGTCATTGGCCGGTCGAAGGTTATTATTTTGAAGCTTCTAAAGGTTTGGTCGATGATAAACATTTTATTGGTCTCGCCATTGATGAGGATCGGCAGCCGGAACTGACCGAGGAACGTGTTAAGACTTGGGTAAAACAAATTAGTGAAGAACTGAACCTGGACGAACTGAATAAACTTGTTGTACAACCTTAGCCTATGGTGTAGAAAAATAGTGCAAGATATGTCATTAATTTCTGTGCTAATCACTTGTTGTTTTCATTTTGAACTACGCGGTTCTATAATGGGGCACGGGTATATTTTAATAGGTAATAGGGCTGGAACCGCATGACTGATAACAATACAGCATTAAAGAAAGTCGGTCTCAAGGTGACACACCCGAGACTCAAGATCTTGGAAGTATTGCAAGATCCAGACTGCCATCACATCTGTGCGGAGGAACTCTATAAAAAGCTGCTCGATATGAGTCAAGATATTGGTTTGGCGACCGTCTACCGTGTTCTTAATCAATTTGAAGGTGCCGGTATCGTTATCCGTCATAATTTTGAAGGCGGCAAATCTGTCTTTGAACTGGCACAACAACAACATCATGATCATTTGATCTGCCTGAATTGTGGAAAAGTGATTGAATTTAGAGATGAGTTTATTGAAAAACGTCAGAGAAATATCGCCGAGCAGCATGGTATTACACTAACTAACCACAGTTTATACCTTTACGGTCATTGCAAGGAAAAGCAGTGTAGCGACAACGAGTCTTTGCACAATGTTTAGCCTTACAAAGAATACTTTACTGCCACTAGAACTTGGGGCATAAACTGCAACCAATTACTCCATATAAAATAACCCATTTAAAACGAATAGATAAGACGACAAAACACAACTTATTAATAAATAGTGAGCAAAAGGTCGTGTTTTGTTGCCTTTTTGTATCTATTATTTATTAGTGTGTAGTTCAGCTATTTGTTTTAAATGATTTATTTTTAGAGCCTGTTACAAATCTTTTTCGCTGTGCTCAGACGAGGAAAAAATGGGCTGAAAAGCACAGTTTACTCTTTGCATGCAACGAAAGAGAGTAAAGGGAGTAAAGGAGCATTTTAAGCGCGTTTTTGACGAATTACTTGACCAAAACACGGTGAGACAAGAGATTTCGAACAGGTTCTTAGATAGCTTTCCTTACGATAGATGGAGACAAGCTGGTTGCGATGTTTGTGCCAGGCCATCAAGTTGAAGTTAGGTTGCGTAATATGTCTTGTCTGTAAAGGGGATAGCAAATGTTTACGGGAAGTATAGTTGCACTGATAACACCGATGGACGAAAAGGGTAAGGTTGATTACAAGAGCCTAGAGAAATTGGTCGATTATCATGTAGCCAGTGGTACTAAGGCGATTGTCTCTATGGGTACGACTGGAGAATGCGCAACGCTTAAACGTGACGAGCATGTCGATGTCGTATTGAAAACAGTGGAGCGGGCTGGGGGTCGTATCCCCGTGATAGCAGGTACTGGCTCTAACGTAACAGAAGATGCAATATCACTGACCCAACGGTTTCAAAACAAAGGTGTTGCTGGTTGTCTAACGATCACGCCGTATTACAATTGCCCCACACAGGAAGGTCTATATCAGCATTTTAAGAAGATTGCTGAGAGTACCGATCTGCCCCAAATTTTATATAATGTACCTTCACGTACTGGGTGTGATTTGTTGCCGCAGACAGTGGCTCGATTGGCTGAAATTAAAAATATTGTGGCGCTGAAAGAAGCAACAGGAGACTTAACCCGTGTGAGCCAGATACAAGCATTGGTTGATGAACAATTCATTTTGCTAAGTGGTGACGATAGGAGTGGCCTGGATTTTATGCAATTGGGGGGCAAAGGGATTGTGTCAGTAACGGCAAATATCGCCGCTCGTGAAATGGCGGATCTCTGTAAGTATGCCACACAAGGCGATTTTGCTGCCGCCCGGGGTTTAAATCAGCGTTTGGGATCACTGCATCAGTATTTATTTGTCGAATCGAATCCCACTCCAGTTAAATGGGCTTGTCAGCGTCTGGGTTTAATAGCCGCTGATACTTTACGTCCGCCTCTGATGTCACTGACTGACGTCAACCAGCGGGTAGTAGAAGAAGCGTTGCAAAGCGCAGGACCGCTTGAAATTTATTCACTATCTCGTGATGCTGCATTGGTTTTTAACTCTTAGGAAAATTTTAATGGCTATATTGCAAACAACTGTATCGCAAACGGCTATATCGCGAACAAAGAATAGGGCGATAAGGGGTGTCGCTGTTTTATTGGTTATGCTATTAGCAGCATGTTCGATGGATCAACGTTATAAACGTCAGGTGAGTGGTGATGAGTCCTATCTCGACACAGCTGCACAAAAACCACTGAAGGTGCCTGCTGGTATGATCTTGCCGTTGCGAAACGCTACCTATGACATCCCGCAGGGATCGCAGCAAGGTGCTGTTGGAAAGCAACTAGATATTCGTCCACCGGTACAACCCTTGGTATTATTAAATGGCGCTCGCACAGAATATACTGCGGATACTAGCAAATTATTGTTAGAAAATGGCCCACAGAATCGTGATTTATGGACGCAGGTTAGCCGTATTGTTGAAAATAATCACCTGCCAATAGCCAGCCGTCAGGACGCAAATCAAACACTGATTACCGATTGGGTAAAATGGAACAGAGCCGACGAAAATGAAGAGGAACAGTTCGCCGGTCGTTACCAGATAAGTGTGCAACAACAGGGATATCAATCAGCATTGCTGGTAAAATCGCTTGGTTTACGTCAAGCAAATAATCCAGTTACTGATGGCATCAAAGTACAGCGTTACAACGTCGCCATGTTAAATACTTTAGTTCAAGGGTTGTATAAAATACGTACTGATACTGAAAATAATCAGGTCGCCCGCGGGGCAGGTAGCTTGGATGTACAAAGTGGTAGTGACGACAGTGGTTTACCGGCGCTTATTGTACGAGCACCGTATGCCACGGTTTGGCAACGCTTGCCGGCGGCACTGAGCAAAATAGGAATGAAAGTTGGAGATCACAGTCGTTCACAAGGTGCGATTACGGTGACTTACCGAGCTATTAGCAACAGTGATTGGGATGCGTTAGGTACGAAAGATCCTGCACTAAAAATAGGTGATTATAAGCTTCAAGTGGGTGATCTTGGTAACCGTAGTAGCTTACAGTTTACTGATTCTAAAGGGAATACATTAAACCAACAGCAAAATGATTCACTGATCGTGGTGCTCCAGGCGGCGTTTAACCAGACTGGTACAAAATAAATATCGACGTAAAACAAAAAAAGAAGCTACGGTTTCTCTGTCAAAAATAACCACACTACTGGAGTTAGTAAAGATGCAGAAATTAGCTGAGTTGTATCGTGGAAAAGCTAAAACTGTCTACAGCACCGAAAATCCTGATCTGTTAGTGCTGGAATTCCGTAACGATACATCAGCAATGGATGGTCAGCGTATTGAACAACTTGCCCGCAAAGGCATGGTCAATAATAAATTTAACTGTTTTATTATGGATAAACTTGAAACAAAAAAAATTCCAACACAGATAAAAAAGTTACTTTCAGATAACGAAGTATTAGTCAAAAAACTGGACATGATCCCAGTAGAATGTGTGATCCGTAATCGGGCAGCGGGTTCTCTGGTTAGACGATTAGGTCTTGAGGAGGGTTTAGAGCTGAAACCTGCATTGTTTGATCTTTTTTTAAAAAATGATGCAATGCACGATCCAATGGTTAATGAATCCTATTGCATAACCTTCGGTTGGGTGAGTAAAGAACACCTGGAGCGTATGAAAGAACTGAGTTACCGAGTGAATGACATTCTTGGTAAATTGTTTGACGATGCTGGCTTTATTCTTGTGGATTTCAAACTAGAGTTTGGTTTATTCGAAGGTGAGGTGGTACTGGGAGATGAATTTTCACCCGATGGTTGCCGCCTGTGGGATAAAAAGAACTTAGCAAAGATGGATAAAGATCGCTTTCGTCAAAATCTGGGTAATGTCATTGAGGCTTATGAAGAGGTCGCTAGACGTATCGGCGTTAAATTAGACTAACGGTTTTAGTGGGCGGCCTCTGTCATCTTGCTAATGGTAATCGGATGACTCTCGAAGTAACTGACAGAGCGTACGCCATTCTTTTTCTGTCATACTGTCGGACGCTAACCACAGACGTTGATGTTTCTTGTTATCTGAGTGTTTTAGCGCAAGCAGTACACCGTAGCGTGTGATCCGAGCAGGTTGACTGATATACCGTTCTTGCTGATCCCATTCCAGTAAATTATCAGCTTTAAATTTGACGATAGACGAAGAAGAAACCCTTTTTTTCTGCTGGCGGATATACTCAAATACAATCGCTGCCAGCAGCAGCAAACCAAGAGGCTGGTATCCCACCGGCCAAGGTGCGGATAAAAGCGATAATATCAGCACGATATACAGCAACAGCGAAAACAACTGGCTGCGTCCTGAGATCCGTGGTTCAGATTGCCACAGAACCACGGGCTTTATTTCTCATCTGAATCAGTTTGACCATCCTTTGTAATTCGTAATCCGGTGATTCTCCATAATTCATTAGCCAATTAAACAGGTCCGGATCGTCACTACTGAGTAAACGGATAAATAAACATTTGTCATTATCATCGAGCGTATCATACTCGTATTCAAAAAATGGCATAATAGAAAGATCCAGCTCACGCATCCCACGACGGCATGCCCAATGGATACGCGTTTTATTATCGATATTCATATCTTGATTGCCTCAAAATTATTTCTGCTAATAGCATAAACCCATTGGATAATAGTTTGCAAAGCCGGTTTGCTCTTTTATCATGGAAAAAACGCTACACCGGTAGGATATAACAATATGACATGTGAAATTCCATTTTCTGCACAAAAACCTCAAGCTTCGTCTCAATTACCCTTGACACTGATTTCACTTGATGATTGGAGTTTGGTAACAGTAAAAGGCCCCGATAGGGTGAAATACCTTCAGGGCCAAATAACCGTCGATGTAGCAGCTGTGACAGCTGAGCAACATGTGATCGCCGCCCATTGTGATGCCAAAGGAAAAATGTGGAGCAATCTACGTTTGTTACATCGAGGAGAAGGGTTAGCATTTATTGAACGTCGTAGTGTATTGAATAATCAATTAGAAGAATTGAAAAAATATGCAATTTTTTCCAAAGTCACCCTGGCTGCAGACAAGGATGCTAAATTATTGGGTGTTGCTGGACTTGCCGCTAGGGAGGCACTGGCAGATGTTTTTTCTGAACTGCCAACGGTAGAGCATCCAGTTGTGCAGCAAGACATGACCACAATATTACATTTCACTCAGCCTACGGAACGTTTTTTACTGGTTACTGACACTATACAAAAACAACAGTTAGTCGCGAAATTGGGTACCACGACACAGTTTAATGACAGCCAACAGTGGCTGGCATTGGATATAGAGGCGGGTTTTCCGTTGATCGATGCGGAAACTAGCGCATTATTTATACCTCAGGCGACAAATATTCAAGCTTTGGGCGGTATCAGTTTTACCAAAGGCTGTTATACCGGTCAAGAAATGGTAACCAGGGCAAAATACCGTGGCGCCAATAAACGAGCGTTATATTGGTTAGCCGGCAATGCTAATCGGGTTCCTATTGCCGGAGAAAATTTAGAGTGGCAGTTGGGCTCGCATTGGCGTAGAACTGGCAGCGTATTATCAGCAATACAACTAAGTGATGATACCCTTTGGGTTCAGGCGGTATTGAATAACGATTTAACTGAAGACACCGTGTTGCGGGTGCGAGATGACAGCAGCAGTATGCTAAAAGTACGGACTCTACCTTATTCATTGAGAGAAGGTGAGTAACATCTTGCTTGGCCTGGCTTATTAGACTTCTTACAAAAATTACTATGTGTTTGCAAATACGTGCTGCAAATTCTGCGTTACCTAGTGCTCGCGATCCTCATATACTCGCATGTACTATGCAGTTGCTCCTTGACTTCACATAACGAGCTAGGGTTTTGCAAGAAGTCTATTCAAGCAGGTTCTTAGAGCCTATTCTGTGTTTTTCACCTTTGCACATCAACGATCAGAAAAGTCGTGTTATCGTTCCGTCTATTGTTGACACGAGCAGCGCCAACCCCATTTTTTAAAGCCTACTCTAGCAGACTTAGTTCTTATCCCAATGGTTTTTCTTTCCGCAGTGTGGAGCAGTGATGCTAACAACATTCGTACCCAACAAACCAAAATTACTTAATCGAACCTTTTATGTGTCCTTTTGGTAAAGGTTTTCAACTGCAGTAAAGTCTATTATCATTCCCATTCTTGCTCTCTGAAGGAATGTGATTACTATGTGTTGTAAAATTCTGTGCCGTAACAGGCTGATTACCACTACTCTGATGCTTATGATACTTGTTACGGGTTGTTCCACTGTAGAAAAAGTAGTTTATCAATCTGATATTAATCAGGGCAATTACCTATCATCTACTGATCTGGAAAAAATTCACAAAGGTATGACACAGCAGCAAGTAGCCTACATACTGGGTACACCGATGCTACAGGATCCCTTTGGCACAAAAACTTGGTTCTATGTCTCCCGTCAGCAACTGGGGCACAGAGAAATAACACAACGAACATTGACATTAGTTTTTGACGCCAACAACAAGCTAGATGACATCAAGAATATACCTATTTGACCTGAAGATACTGATTTTTGTGTTTAGAAGAATATTATCAATTTTTAATAAAAATCATAATATTGCGCACTATTAAATAATCCAGTTTTTCCAGTGTTTTGAATGGTGATGAGTATAAGCTCTTGCATAACCTTATAGTTGGAATTTCCAATTATGAATACCTGTGGTAAGTTTAAACCTCAGCTCAAACCATTTACGTCTGTTGTGATATTTATCGGCAATGATTTTAAAACGCCTCAGCATGCCGATAACGTTTTCATGTAGGGCGTGTTCAGAATACTGTGGTGCGATACGATGCTGTTCCTATGATTGTTTCAGCCAATCAGTAACGAGGCGAAGAAACCTACTGTCTCACCGGTAGTTCCCTGCCCGACTGTGCATTAATAGTAACATAAATGTGCAAAGCGTCGGCGACAATGTAGCCACGGGGTTCCGTAGGTGCGGTTCGCGAGAGCCAATCCGAAACTGCCAGTCGCAGGTGGTGAAGGTGCTAGTGATAAGAGTATGGCCAGTAAAAGCTAATTCCAACAAGCACCGTAAACTGTAAGGAGCCAAAGCGGCTGTTAGGCTCCAGCCAAAACGGCAAGCGAGCAGGTATGTCTTCTCACAGATGGGGCATCGTAAGTGTCAGCCTAGTTGCCGCCTCTAATTTTTGTAGTAGCTCAAACTTAACCTGACAGACACAAGCTAAGCGATCGAATTTGTCAGAGTAGTCTGAGTGTGCGATGGTTCAAATAAATTATCGAGTTGTTTTTCTTTTACTAACTCTTTTGATGCAATCCAAGTTTCCCAGGGGGTTTTGCCATAACAATACCAGCCTGAATGAGGTCGCTCTCTGTTGTAGAATGCGAGCCATTTATCGATGTCTTGCTGAATGTCTTCCAATGATGAATAAATTTTACGCCGAAACATCACGTCATAGCCTTCATTTTTCATCGTCTTATGAAACCGCTCACAGATACCATTAGTCTGCGGGCTGTATGCCTTGGTCCGCGTATGCTCGATATCTTCTAGCTCCAGGTAAAGCTGATACGCATGGGTTTCCTTTTTCCCCGAGTATTCTGACCCTCTGTCGGTCAGGATACGCAATAAGGGAACCGCTTGCTCATCATGTAATGGCAGCACCTGATCGTTTAACATATCTGCGGCAACCAAGGCATTTTTCTCTGTATAGACCTTGGCAAAAGCGACTCTGGAATAGGTATCAACAAAGCTCTGCTGATACATTTTACCCACACCTTTAATGTGCCCCACGTAGTAAGTATCCTGAGAGCCGAGATAGCCCGGATGTTGCGTTTCAATTTGTCCATGAGCTTCTCGTTTATCCTGCACTTTTTCTAATGCTTGCAGTTGGGCTTCCGTCAGTAAGTACCCCTCCTGCGCTACTTTGGCTTCCAAGGCAGAAAGGCGTTTCTTGATATTTTCCAGGTCAGATACCGTCTTTTTCCTCATAGCCTCGCGCTTGAAGTTCACGAAATAACACAGTGGCAGGGATCCAGTCAGGTTTTGCTGCTTTAATCCGTTCGAGTAAATAAAATTTAAAGGGATCCAGTTTTGATAACGGTGCAGTACGCTGGCTGTAACGGGGTGTTCTGGCGATATTCCGTAAATAACGGCGTACCGTATTACGTGATATGGCTGAACGATATAATAATGATTATGCACTATATTGAGAGAATAAGGCGTCAAGGCTGCAATTTAAGTCCCTTCTTTTGCTTTTGGCTTGTGCCCATTTATGTTCAATGGGATTGAGATCAGGTGGGTAGGGAGGGAGATATTCAATCCGATGCCCGGCTTTACTGATAGCCTGCTGAATGTCGAGACGTTTGTGGAAACTGGCGTTATCCATCACGATGACACAATGAGGAGGAAGAGTAGGCAAAAGGCGCTGGGTAACCCAGGCGTAAAAAACATCACTGTTAATGGAATAAAAAAATAATCCGACCGCCATCAGGACGGTTCCCAGTAACGCGCCAATGACATTTGTTCGGCCCTTGGCCTGCCAATCCTGGGTACCCCAACAGCGTTGACCTCGTGCAGCATAACCGTGGGTTCGTGGCCTATCGTGTGCGAAACCGCTTTCATCCAGATAAACGACCGGTTTTCCCTGCTTTTTATAGCAGGCTATCGTGTCCTGGAAGGCGCGCCGTGTCTCTTCGTCTGCCTTGGGATGACGCAGGGTTTTTTTTATAGGTGACGCCCAGGTTTTTCAGTGCCTGCCAAATGGCTTTCTGGCACACCTGAAAGCGCGCCGCCCGTTCCCGTTGGTAAGCATCGGGATAAAGTGCAACATCTTCAGCTAACGCCACTTTATCAAGCTTACGCCGACGGGGGGAAGAAGGTTTAACCTCGATACGACTGAGCCAGCGGGTAACGGAAGCTGAACCAATGTGGAAGCGTTTAGCGGTCTCTCTGATACTCAAGTTTTCTTGCTCTCGAATACCCAGAACTTTACGGCGAAAATCGACAGAGTGGCTCATCGCTAACTCCCTGCTAAATAATTTAGCTATACATTGTAATCAAAATTAATACGTTATGCTATACCTTATTGCGCGATAAAATCGCCCGAGAATTACCGGTGATTATCCGCCACCTGCTGACCCGTTTTGTTGAGCCTGCCAAAGCTAAATGCTTATTGCTTATTGCTTATTGCTGGAGCAGCAAAAATCAGCCGAAGCGCTTAATGTCAAACGGAGTACTGATTCGCTGGTAGATTTTTGTGGCTATCTGTTAACCTCGGCTGAGGCGGATGGGATGTTGGTAGGCAATGCGGAGATTATCCCGTGTAACCCGCGTAAATATCTGTATCACGCTTATCTTGCGTACATGAGAGGTAACAATCTGGCTAAACCGATATCAATAACACGTTTTGGCAGTGATATGCCGGGCTCCTTAGCGGAATTTGGCTTACAGTATCTACGTAAGAAAAGCAGGCAGGGGATCCGTAGCAACCTGAATTTGAATGTAGACAGTGCGGATGAATGGCTACCCCGAGCGACAGGCATCGCTGATTTAAACAACTAATGGGGGGTACTAAAAATTATTCGAGCCATCGCTAAACAGCTTCACCTATAGCGTAACGTATTAATTTTGATTACAATGTATAGCTAAATTATTTAGCAGGGAGTTAGCGATGAGCCACTCTGTCGATTTTCGCCGTAAAGTTCTGGGTATTCGAGAGCAAGAAAACTTGAGTATCAGAGAGACCGCTAAACGCTTCCACATTGGTTCAGCTTCCGTTACCCGCTGGCTCAGTCGTATCGAGGTTAAACCTTCTTCCCCCCGTCGGCGTAAGCTTGATAAAGTGGCGTTAGCTGAAGATGTTGCACTTTATCCCGATGCTTACCAACGGGAACGGGCGGCGCGCTTTCAGGTGTGCCAGAAAGCCATTTGGCAGGCACTGAAAAACCTGGGCGTCACCTATAAAAAAAACCCTGCGTCATCCCAAGGCAGACGAAGAGACACGGCGCGCCTTCCAGGACACGATAGCCTGCTATAAAAAGCAGGGAAAACCGGTCGTTTATCTGGATGAAAGCGGTTTCGCACACGATAGGCCACGAACCCACGGTTATGCTGCACGAGGTCAACGCTGTTGGGGTACCCAGGATTGGCAGGCCAAGGGCCGAACAAATGTCATTGGCGCGTTACTGGGAACCGTCCTGATGGCGGTCGGATTATTTTTTTGTTCCATTAACAGTGATGTTTTTTACGCCTGGGTTACCCAGCGCCTTTTGCCTACTCTTCCTCCTCATTGTGTCATCGTGATGGATAACGCCAGTTTCCACAAACGTCTCGACATTCAGCAGGCTATCAGTAAAGCCGGGCATCGGATTGAATATCTCCCTCCCTACCCACCTGATCTCAATCCCATTGAACATAAATGGGCACAAGCCAAAAGCAAAAGAAGGGACTTAAATTGCAGCCTTGACGCCTTATTCTCTCAATATAGCAGGCGCCATGTAACGTGATCACTTTTGTTAATAAATATTAATTAATATCAATATTTTATTGCTGATTTTCATAATCAACTTATACGGCCCCTGCTATATAGTGCATAATCATTATTATGTCGTTCAGACATAACTCATTTGGATTATTTTTTATATTGTAATTAAAGTTAAAGTTCATAAATATGTAAGCGATAACTCGCATGTACCGCACAGTAACTGCGCGCCGAGTGCCTCGACTTCACATAACGAATTACGGTTCTGCAAGAAGTCTATTTATTGACCACCTGGATACTCGAGGAGTATTGCTGTCCCGTAACAGGCTCTTAGTTTTATATAAGAAAATTGATGGTATTCCCTTCAGTAAGATTTGTTACAATCCTGTTTTATTCTTTTATCAATGGATGAGGTTAAGAGTGATTCAACAAGATATTAGTACGCAGGAGCAACAAGACGCTCCGAGATTGCGTCGCCAACTTAAATCACGGCACTTGGCGATGATCGCTATCGGTGGCTCTATCGGCACAGGTTTATTTATTGCCTCGGGTGTGACAGTCTCACAGGCAGGGCCAGGTGGAGCCTTGCTTTCCTACGCGCTGATTGGTTTGATGGTTTATTTTCTGATGACCAGTCTCGGTGAACTTGCGGCATTTATGCCCGTTTCCGGTTCATTTTCTACCTATGGCTCAAAATATGTTGAAGAAGGTTTTGGTTTCGCACTAGGCTGGAATTATTGGTATAACTGGGCAGTGACTATCGCCGTTGATTTGGTTGCGGCTCAATTGGTGATGCATTATTGGTTCCCAGAAACACCTGGTTGGATATGGAGCGCTTTATTCCTTGGCCTGATATTTTTGCTCAATTACATTTCGGTTAAAGGATTTGGTGAAGCAGAGTACTGGTTATCGCTAATCAAAGTCGCTACAGTCGTACTGTTTATTGTTGTTGGTGTTTTGATGATCAGCGGGATTATCCGTGGTGGTGAAAATGCAGGTTGGCATAATTGGACGATAGGTGATGCCCCCTTCGCCGGTGGCTTTTCTGCGATGATAGGAGTGGCGATGATCGTCGGTTTTTCTTTTCAGGGAACTGAATTGATAGGTGTTGCTGCTGGCGAATCAAAAGATCCGGGCAAAAGTATCCCACAGGCAGTGCGCAAAGTTTTTTGGCGTATTCTGTTGTTCTATATTTTTGCGATTTTGATTATCAGCCTGGTTATTCCCTATACTGACCCAAATCTGCTACGCAATGATGTAGAGGATATCAGTCTTAGTCCGTTCACCCTGGTATTTCAGAACGCGGGATTATTGTCTGCAGCCGCAGTGATGAATGCAGTGATCTTAACAGCAGTGATATCAGCAGGTAATTCAGGGATGTATGCCTCTACCCGTATGCTATTTACCTTGGCAAGGGAAGGTAAAGCTCCGCAGATTTTTGCCCGTTTATCGACAGGTGGGGTGCCTCGTAATGCATTGTATGCTACCACTGCAGTAGCCGGTTTGTGCTTTTTGAGTTCAATGTTTGGCAATAAGACTGTCTATTTATGGCTATTAAATACCTCTGGAATGACCGGTTTTATTGCCTGGTTGGGGATTGCCATCAGTCATTACCGTTTCCGCAAAGGGTATATAGCACAAGGGCTTGATCCAAACGATTTACCCTACCGCTCTGCCTTCTTCCCGTTGGGGCCGATTTTTGCCTTTGTGTTATGTCTTACTATTACCTTGGGACAAAATTATCAAGCTTTTCTGGCAAATCAAATCGATTGGTATGCCGTGACAGCAACTTATATCGGTATTCCACTGTTCTTGGTGATTTGGTTTAGCTATAAGTTGACCCGTGGCACCCGTGTAGTCAAGTACGACGCCATGGAGTTCCCGAAATGGAAAAATGAAGACTAAGCAGCCAATGATCCCATCGTAAATACCTCCCACATAGTCGGTTTCGCAATAGACTTCTTGCAAAACCGTCGTTCGTTATGTGAAGTCAAGGCGCACTGCAACCGCAGTGTGCATACGAGTATATGAGGGTTACGAGCACTACGTAATACCGAATGCACTCCACACAGTAGGTTGTTATACAAGGGGTTTAGATCCAATAACCTATTCGAAATTTTTATGCGTAATGTGAATTACATAATGCTAACACATGTGCATAAATGTAAATTTAACTTTACAGTAATTGTAAATTTTATTTGACATCATTAAGATGCTCTTTTACCCTACCGTATTTAATAAGCTGAATATGCCTATTTGACATGAAGATACTGGTTTTTGTGTTTAGAAGAATATTATCAATTTTTAATAAAAATCATAATGCTACGCATTATTAGATAATCCAATTTTTCCAGTGTTTTGAAGGGTGATAAGTATATATCCTTGGCCAATAGCAAAAACGTAGGGGAAAACATGAGAAATCGGACTTTGGGTAGTATCTTGATTGTTGCAGGAACCACTATTGGAGCAGGAATGCTAGCAATGCCGCTAGCCGCTGCAGGTATAGGTTTCGGCATGACATTTACACTGTTGATCGCACTGTGGCTATTGATGTGCTACACCGCTTTACTATTGGTCGAAGTTTATCAGCATGAAGTGGCTGATACTGGGCTAGGCACTTTGGCTAAACGGCATCTCGGCAATCATTGGCAATGGTTAACCAGTTTTAGCATGTTGTTTTTGATGTACGCACTCACTGCCGCTTATATTAGTGGTGCAGGCGAATTACTGGCGACCACAATGAGCCAATGGGCGGGGCACTTATTACCCCATTATTTTGGCGCTTTGCTATTTACTCTCATCGCCGGGAGCGTGGTGTGTATCGGTACTCACTCCGTAGATTTCTTTAATCGCATTTTATTTAGTGCGAAAATTATTTTTCTGATTGTGCTACTCACACTGATCATGCCCTATGTTGAGAAAAGTAATCTGATGACTTTGCCACTAGAACAAGGTTTAGTGTTTTCTGCAATACCGGTTATTTTTACTTCATTTGGTTTTCACGGTAGTGTACCTAGCATTGTCAATTATATGGAGGGAAATGTTCGCAAATTACGTTGGGTTTTTATTATTGGCAGCGCCATCCCACTGATCGCTTACCTTTTTTGGCAGTTCGTGACCTTAGGTTCTATTCCCTCGCACACTTTTATTGGCATCCTCGCGGAGCACACGGGATTGAACGGCCTGTTACAGGCAGTGCACACTATTGTAATTTCACCACATATTGAATTAACAGTGCACCTATTTGTCAATCTCGCGTTAATCACTTCATTCCTCGGCGTATCATTAGGGTTGTTTGACTATCTAGCCGATTTATTTAAGCGTAGTAATAACTTAAACGGTCGTCTGCAAACTGGATTAATCACTTTTCTGCCACCATTAATGTTTGCGCTATTCTATCCACGTGGTTTCATCACGGCTCTGGGTTTTGCTGCAATGGCACTGGCAATACTGGCACTATTGCTGCCGTCGTTGCTAGTTTGGAAAGTACGAAAAACTCATCACGATCATTATCAAGTATGGGGTGGAAAACCAGCACTGATACTGGTATTTGCCTGCGGTGTCTCGGTGATTGCTATTCAGCTGGGGATCGTCATGGGTATATTGCCAGTATGATTACACCCTATTCCTTAGTGAAGGCCGCATCGTACACGGATTCTTGTCGGTAAGGCTAAGCCAAAAAACGACAAACCGGGCAAAAACCCGGTTTATACATTAATATTACCCAATACCATATTACGCAATCAGGCATCTGAAGGGATCTCTCAGAATGATAGTGTCTACACGATCAGGACCAGTGGAAACAATATCTACCAATACACCCGTCAAATCTTCCACACGTTTAATATAATCGCGGGCTGCTTGCGGCAACTTACAATACTCCTTCACACCAACAGTAGTTTCTTGCCAGCCTGGCAGTATTTCATAAATGGGTTCGATGCCTTCCCAGTCCTTTGCTGCCAACGGAGTCGTCTCAACAACCGTCTTAACAGTTGTCTCAACAGTCGTCTTAATCGTTGTCTCACCAATCGTTTCAATAGTCGTACTAACTTCAGGTTTACCCTGTACACTATAACCGACACAAATCTTAACTTCTTTCAAACCATCCAATACATCCAGTTTGGTCAGGCAAAAACCAGAAATAGAATTAATCTGAATGGCACGACGCAGTGCCACGACATCCAACCAACCAGTGCGGCGCTTACGACCAGTGGTGGCACCGTATTCATGACCTTGACTGCATAAAAACTCACCATTCTCGTCATGTAACTCAGTAGGAAAAGGCCCGGCGCCGACACGAGTCGCATAGGCTTTTACAATACCCAAAACATAATCGACATAACGCGGCCCCATGCCAGAACCCATAGCAACGCCACCAGCAGTAGTGTTAGATGAAGTCACGTAGGGATAAGTACCATGATCGATATCCAGCAGGGCACCCTGTGCACCTTCGAACATGATCCGAGCACCTTTTTTACGTGCATTATCCAATAACTGTGTAACATCAACTACCATCGAAGTTAAAACGTCGGCAACAGCCAGTACCCCATCCAGTACTTTTTGATAATCAACAGCTTCAACTTCGTAGTAATGCACCAATTGGAAGTTGTGATATGCCACAATTTCTTTTAGCTTGGTAGCAAAGATCTCTTTATCGAATAAATCACCAACACGCAAAGCACGACGAGCAACTTTGTCTTCATAGGCAGGGCCAATACCACGGCCTGTCGTTCCAATAGCATTTTCACCACGTGCTTCTTCGCGTGCATTATCCAAGGCGACATGATAAGGCAGGACTAATGGACAGGCTTCCGAGATTAGTAACCGTTTAGTTACCGGAACGCCACGTTCTCTAAGCTGCTCCATTTCTTTCATTAAAGCATCTGGTGCCAAAACGACACCATTACCAATAATACAGGTCACATCTTCACGCAAAATCCCAGAAGGAATTAAATGAAGAACCGTTTTTTCACCGTTAATAACTAAAGTATGGCCGGCGTTGTGCCCTCCCTGATAGCGTACAACATAGTTAGCCTGTTCAGTCAGCAAGTCGACAATTTTGCCTTTACCTTCGTCACCCCATTGAGTGCCCAGTACGACGACGTTTTTACCCATTTCAGAAAATCACCAGGTTGCTTAAAAAAGAATTCTAACATTCCACTGGTATGCTTTCAGTATTTTTTGATAAAAGGCTATCCCAACATTCACGAGATGGAATAACTTTCATAATAGGAAATGGGATCGAACGAAGACAACTTATCCAGGACAATGTAAATACCCTTCCAGAGCATTTTGCCAGTTTACTTGCGGATCAACATCCTTCCCTGCAACATCATTAGCTACAGAGGTGTTTTTATTAATATAGTCAGGAGAATAATCAGGCATACCAATATGCTGGATCTGCGTACAAATTTTTGCCAGTCTAGCCTTATCACCGAGTGTCCGTTGGAGTTCTTCTCCAAACATTTTACGTTTATTCTCATCGCCAACAGATTTCATGGCATTCGCTAACAAAGAAGCATGGACATTACCCGTTCTACTATCGGCAGCTCTGTTCACATCAAAATAAGAGTAAGTTCCCGCTAGCGAGAATAGAATAACGGCATTGTTGTATTGGCTATTATCGATACATTCGACCATTTTTGGGTATAAATTAACCGGAGTTAATCTATTAGTTACTTTCAAGTCGGCGCCACATCCGCGTACTGTCAGGGTAGATAAATTATCAGAGGTTCCGAATACATTAAATATATTGCTACTACACCCCGTCAATAAAGCGATAATCATAAAAATGAATAAATATTTTGATTTCATCATCTCTCCACACAGGTTAAAAGATCCAATATTATTGTAATACACAATAGACCTAAGCTACAGATAACGCCATGATAACTGCATGTTCGCGTCCATGCGCGCAGGGATAATAGTTGTGCCGTAGAGAAACCTGATTAAAACCCAAATTTTCATACAGAGCAATGGCTCCAACATTTGACTCACGCACCTCTAGCCACACAGTAATAACACTATGCACCATTAGCTGTTCAAGCAAATACTCAAGCAACAAACGACCATAGCCGCGACGCTGATGCTGTGGATCAATGGCAATATTAAATAATGTCGCTTCGTCCCGTACTTTTTGTGTAATGACAAAACCCACTATTCGATGATCGATACTTAATTTATAGTTAAGATATAACTTACCTTGATTGCTGGTAAAAATTTTTTCCGTCCACGGGAAAGCATGACTGGTTTGCTCAATCTGGTAGGCATGCGCCAGATCTGCTGGCGTCAGGATAGAAATCTGCTTCATATTGACAAATCTGCTGCCAAAGTGCACGTTTGGCGTGCACATCTTGATAAAGTTCGACCAAAGCCGGGCTATATAATTGCACACCCTCAACCGCTAAAGGTTCATCAATGCCTAAACGCCAACTATTGCACTGAGTTTCCTTTGGCAACATCATGGCCTGATACGGCGTCAAACTGTAAGTCTGCCAAGGAGTGAGATGCAAACTCAGTAAAACATCACAGAGCACCGGATCAGCACAATTAGGCAACGACTGTGCCACAATCAGTAAGCGAATATTTTTTGGCAAATTAATGGTAACATCACCCCGCAAGACGGTTGGGCGATACAGTGTCCACTGCGTTATCCCAAGCTGTTGTAACAGCCAGTCTCGTCTTGATGCCATTCTTTTTCCTGTCAACAACAAGCCTTCATTCATTGCTATGCTAACAAACCCATCGGATATACGCCAACAAACCTTTATAATAATCAAGCCACGTGACACGGCATTCATAACGATTTCGAACAGGTTCTAAGGAAAAATTCTGATGTCAACACTAACCCCCGCCAGTGAAATGATACTGCGCCATCGTGATGAATTTGCTCAACGCTCTATTTTATTTGCCGGTGATTTACAAGACAACCTACCAGCACAATTCAAAGCAGCAAAAGTGCAGGTTCACACTAGTCAGTATCATCATTGGCAAGCACTAAAAAATACTTTAGAAGAAAAAGTTCAATTTGGCCTACTAGCAAGTAGAAATATGATTGCAGAGTGCAATACGTTACTTTATTACTGGCCAAAAAGTAAACAAGAAGCCGAATTTCAACTGTCCAACCTACTTTCTTTGCTAGCAATCGGTAGCGATATTTTTATTATCGGAGAAAACCGTAGCGGTGTGCGCAGCGTAGAAAAAATGCTGACCCCTATGACAACACTGAGAAAAACTGACCGTGCACGCCGTTGTGGACTTTATTATGGTCGCTTGGATAGACAGGTCGAATTTGATCATAATAGTTGGTGGCATAACTACCAGGTTGGTGACACGATAATAAAAACTCTGCCAGGTGTTTTTAGCCGTGATGGCTTGGATGCAGGTAGCCAATTACTACTTTCCACTTTCAGACCAAATCTAGAAGGAAACGTGTTGGATATCGCGTCTGGTAGTGGTGTATTAGCCGCAATTTTGGCTAAACATTCACCCAAAATTAAGCTGACCCTCAGCGACGTTAGTGCTGCCGCGATCGAAGCCAGTCGTGCCACTTTAATCATCAACAATATTGAAGCAAAAGTGATCGCCAGTAACCTTTATTCTGATATTGACGGTCGTTTTGATCTCATTATCTCTAATCCGCCATTTCATGAAGGATTACAAACCAGCCTACACACCACAGAGAGGCTGATCCACGGTGCCAAGGCACATCTCAATATCGGCGGAAAATTGCGTATTGTCGCGAATGCGTTTTTGCCTTATCCCTCTCTGCTCGATGCCACCTTCGGCAGCCATGAAACCCTTGCGCAGAATGGTCGCTTCAAGGTCTATCAAGCCACGTTAAGCAGACAGAGAAATCAATAGCAAAATATGAAACAGGTTCCAGGTGATCAGTGAATTTTATTCTGATCGGACTTGTTCAGCGTACAACTGTACGCTAAAGTGCGGGATAACGTCCCGGATATAATAAAATTTTGAAGAGGTATTGAATGAAACGTGCGGTGATCACTGGCCTAGGTATTATTTCCAGCATAGGTAATAACCAGAAGGAAGTGCTAGCATCTTTGGAAGCAGGACGTTCTGGCATCACTTCATCGCAAGAGTTTAAAGATGCCGGTATGCGGAGCCAGGTATGGGGTAACATTAAATACGAGACCGATCCTATTCATTTGATTGAACGCAAGGTGTCACGTTTTATGAGCCATGCATCCGTTTATGCTTACCTCGCCATGCAAGAAGCCATTGAAAATTCCGGCCTCGAACCTGACCAGATATCCAATGAACGTAGTGGTCTGGTGGTCGGTTCTGGTGGGGGGTCTCCCAAAAATCAAGTTGCCGGCTCCAATGCAATGTGTTCTCGTGGTTTGAAAGGTGTTGGCCCTTATATGGTGACTAAAGCGATGGCTTCTGGGGTTTCAGCTTGTTTAGCAACCCCTTTTAAGATCAAGGGCGTAAATTATTCCATTAGCTCTGCCTGTGCTACCTCTGCTCACTGTATCGGTCACGCCGTTGAATTGATCCAGCTGGGTAAACAAGATGTGGTTTTTGCTGGTGGAGGTGAAGAGCTTTGCTGGGAAATGGCGTGTGAATTCGATGCTATGGGTGCACTTTCGACCAAATATAACGACGAACCGGAGAAAGCTTCACGTCCTTACGATCAGGATCGAGATGGTTTTGTTATCGCCGGTGGCGGCGGTATGGTGGTAGTTGAAGAGCTTGAACACGCGTTAAAGCGTGGTGCTCATATCTATGCTGAAATCATTGGCTATGGTGCAACTTCTGATGGTGACAATATGGTGGCACCTTCCGGTGAAGGCGCCGTTCGTTGCATGAGAATGGCAATGACAGGTATGGATGGTGATACCTCCATCGACTATATCAATGTACACGGCACTTCCACACCTTTGGGTGATCTGAAAGAATTAGGTGCTATCGAAACAGTCTTTGGCAATCACACACCAGCGATCTCAGCAACCAAAGCACTGACCGGCCACTCTTTAGGTGCCGCGGGGGTACATGAAACCATTTATACTTTACTAATGGTTGAACACGGTTTTATCGCCCCTAGTATCAATATCGACAACATCGACGAAGCGGCACGAGGCATGAACATCATTACCGAAATGACGAAGCGTGAATTAACCACAGTGATGTCGAACAGCTTTGGTTTTGGTGGTACTAACGCCACCTTGGTAATGCGCAAATACCCAGCACATCTTAATTTGTAATAAAAATCAATAAATTTTAAAAAGGTCACAATCAATCGAACTGAATTGGCCGTGAATGCGCATGGTATGCCCGTCAGAATTTTATTACATCAAGTACCACAGCAGATTGTACAAAGGCTGTGGACTTAACCGGCGGATACTATTCTCAATACTACCGGGTCCAACCTACCTATGATCCCTCGTTGCCGTTGCATTGTACATCTTCCAGAATAACAAAGACTATGCTCTCTAAAGAGTCAATCTTATCACAGATTAAATCGTGATCTTAATCACTGTTCAGGGGAAATATCACCAATCATTTTAGGGGAGAATTGTAATAAGAATGTGAACCCCTTATACTCTCGCTGGGTTTTCGGATTCCCCTGAAGTAAGAACATCCAGCGTTATAGCGATCATAGCGTTTAAGCATACTGTTTGTTTACACACTACCTCGATGATTTTCTGCCCTTAGCGCTGCTTGAGCCTTATCCAGAGCCGGAAGAAATAAAATAATATAAAGCTGTATAGGCAAACCGTGAAAAAACAAAGACCTGTCAATTTGGATCTACGAACGATTCAAATGCCTGTTACTGCGATAGCGTCCATCTTACACCGTATCTCCGGCATAATCACCTTCGCCGCCGTCGGTATCCTCCTGTGGTTGTTGAGTATTTCTCTTTCTTCTCAAGAAGGATTTATGCAAGCTGCTACCATTCTGAGTAGCCCCGTGGTCAAATTTATTTTTTGGGGAATACTCACCGCACTTGCCTATCACATTTGTGGAGGCATACGTCACTTATTAATGGATTTCGGTTATATCGAAGAAAATTTAGCAACAGGTACCCGCTCTGCCCAAGTGGCAATGATGCTAACCTTAGTGCTATCAATTTTGGCTGGGGTGCTTCTATGGTAGGCAATGCCTCTGCGTTAGGGCGTAATGGTGTACATGATTGGTTGTTACTGCGTGCTTCCGCAATTATTATTCTTTTATACATTCTTTATCTCTTCGGCTTTATTGCCACTGTTCCGCATATCACCTATGAAATTTGGCGCAGTTTTTTCTCTTTGACCCTCACTAAGGTGTTTACCCTGCTGACATTGCTCTCGATTCTAGTGCATGCTTGGATCGGGTTGTGGCAAGTACTTACTGACTATGTCAAGCCTCTGGCGATACGACTGGTATTACAACTGGTGGTCGTTATCGCATTGTTGGTTTATTTACTGTACGGAACCATTGTGATATGGGGTATTTAAATGAAACTGCCCGTCAGAGCGTTTGACGCTGTTGTTATCGGCGCTGGTGGTGCCGGTATGCGTGCTGCACTACAGATTTCTCAAATGGGGCTATCTTGTGCACTGATATCTAAAGTTTTTCCTACTCGTTCTCATACAGTATCGGCGCAGGGTGGTATCACCGTCGCGCTGGGTAATAATCATGAAGATAATTGGGAATGGCACATGTATGACACCGTTAAAGGCTCCGATTATATCGGTGATCAAGATGCCATCGAATACATGTGTAAAACTGGTCCAGAAGCAGTGCTAGAACTCGAGCATATGGGGTTACCTTTTTCTCGTTTAGACGATGGACGTATTTATCAACGTCCTTTCGGTGGGCAATCTCTCAATTTTGGCGGCGGGCAGGCGGCACGCACTGCCGCGGCAGCTGACCGTACAGGGCACGCTTTGCTACACACCCTCTATCAGCAGAACCTAAAAAATCACACTACCATTTTTTCTGAATGGTATGCACTGGATCTGGTCAAGAATCAAGACAATGCTATCGTTGGTTGTACTGCCATTTGCATCGAAAGCGGCGAGGTAGTTTATTTTAAGGCACGTGCCACTATCTTGGCTACTGGGGGAGCTGGACGTATTTATCAATCTACCACCAATGCTTACATTAATACCGGCGATGGCGTAGGTATGGCGTTACGTGCGGGTGTTCCGGTGCAAGATATGGAGATGTGGCAGTTTCATCCGACAGGCATCGCTGGTGCCGGCGTATTGGTCACTGAAGGATGTCGCGGCGAAGGCGGCTATCTGCTGAATAAGCAGGGCGAGCGCTTTATGGAACGTTACGCCCCTAATGCCAAAGATTTGGCAGGGCGTGATGTGGTAGCACGTTCCATCATGATCGAAATCCGCGAGGGTCGCGGTTGTGACGGTCCCTGGGGGCCACATGCTCAGTTAAAACTGGATCACCTAGGTAAAGAAGTACTGGAATCACGTCTGCCAGGTATTCTTGAGCTATCACGCACCTTTGCACATGTAGATCCAGTAAAAGAACCCATTCCGGTTATTCCCACCTGCCACTATATGATGGGTGGTATTCCAACAAAAGTCAGTGGTCAGGCCATTACCGTTAATGAAAAAGGAGAGGATGTGGTGATACCAGGTTTGTTTGCCGTGGGGGAAATTGCCTGTGTTTCTGTACATGGGGCTAATCGTCTCGGCGGTAATTCACTACTGGATCTCATTGTATTTGGTCGTGCCGCCGGTATGCATTTAGAAGAATCACTGCAGGAACAAGGTGTAAGCCGTGATGCCAGTGAATCTGATATTGAAGCTTCTTTGCAACGGATGAACCGTTGGCAGAGTACCCGTACTGGCGAAGATCCCGTTACAATCCGCAAAGATCTACAATCTTGCATGCAAAATAACTTCTCTGTATTCCGTGAAGGGGATGCAATGGCGAAAGGGTTAGCCGAACTGAAAGACATTCGTGAACGTCTGAAAAATGCGCGTTTGGATGATACCTCCAGCGAGTTTAATACTCAGCGTATTGAGTGTCTTGAACTGGATAATCTGATGGAAACCGCGTTTTCAACAGCCGTATCGGCCAATTTCCGCACTGAAAGTCGGGGCGCCCATAGTCGTTTCGACTTTCCAGAACGTGATGATGCTAATTGGCTATGTCACTCATTATACATGCCACAAACCGAAAGCATGACACGGCGTGAAGTGAATATGCAGCCAAAGCTACGCGCGCCCTTTCCGCCAAAAGTACGCTCTTACTGAGACGACTTGAGGATCGAGGGAACTTGAATCAGGGGAGCGAAAGCGCCGTCGATGCGGCGTGAATTCTGTATTGAGTTAACCGGTTGCAGAGGAATAGGTGATGAAACTCGAATTTTCAATTTATCGTTACAATCCAGATGTAGATAATGCACCACATATGCAAGATTATAGCCTGGAAACGGTAGAGGGTCGGGATATGATGTTGCTGGATGCACTTATCCAATTAAAAGAAAAAGATCCGACCTTGGCCTTCCGCCGTTCATGTCGTGAGGGCGTCTGTGGCTCTGATGGTCTGAATATGAATGGTAAAAATGGCCTAGCCTGTATCACGCCCTTATCAACGCTGACGAGAGGTAATAAAAAGGTCGTCATTCGTCCACTGCCGGGTTTACCGGTGGTGCGTGATTTGGTGGTCGATATGGGGCAGTTTTATACTCAATACGAGAAAATCAAGCCGTATCTGCTCAATGATGGCAAAAATCCGCCGGCGCGCGAACATTTACAGTCGCCGCAAGAACGAGCAAAACTGGATGGATTGTATGAATGTATTCTCTGTGCCTGTTGTTCAACATCCTGTCCGTCATTTTGGTGGAACCCAGATAAATTTGTTGGTCCCGCAGGGTTACTGGCAGCCTATCGTTTCCTGATCGATAGCAGGGACACGGCAACACAATCACGTTTGGATGATTTAGACGACGCTTTTAGCGTTTTTCGCTGCCACAGTATTATGAATTGTGTCAGTGTTTGTCCTAAAGGTCTTAATCCAACGCGGGCAATCGGCCACATTAAGTCAATGTTGCTGCAGCGCAGTGCATAATAGCGTAGTACTAAGAGCCTGTTCCAAATCTTTTTCTCTGTGCTCAGAAGAGGAAAAAATGGGTGAAAAGACGTAGATTACTCTTTGTATACAACAAAAAAGGAGTGAGTGAGCATTTTGAGCGTGTTTTTGGCGAATGACTTAACCAAAACACGGCGAGCACAAGAGATTTCGAATAGGTTCTAACAGAGTAAAGTGTATAACAAACAGTAGACCTCTTGCTTAATCTGGCATGAGCATCTCCGGTGAGCCGTTTTAATAACGGTGTAGATATTAACCACAGTGAAAACTAAAGCTTCAAAACTTTAAGGGATCATAATGCAGAACGGCACCATGAAGGCTTGGCTGGATTCCTCCTATCTGGCTGGCGCGAATCAGTCTTATATAGAACAGCTCTATGAAGATTTTTTAATCAACCCTGCTTCCGTTGACGATAGTTGGCGTATGATTTTTAATCAACTGCCAACGACGACGGAAAGAAAACCTGATCAACTTCATTCGCAAACACGTGATTATTTCCGCCGTCTGGCACAAAATGCCACTCGTCATCACTCCCCGATTAGCGATCCTGATACTGATGCTAAGCAAGTCAGGGTGTTGCAGCTGATCAATGCCTTCCGCTTTCGTGGTCACCAACACGCAAATCTTGATCCCCTTGGTTTATGGCAACAAGAACCTGTTCCTGATCTTGATCCCGCCTATCATCATTTGACTGAAGGCGATTTTCAGGAAACGTTTAATGTCGGTTCTTTTGTTATCGGCAAAGAAACCATGAAATTAGCTGATCTATATGATGCTCTTAAGCAGACTTACTGTGGTTCGATCGGCACTGAGTACATGCATATTACCAATACTGAAGAAAAACGCTGGATCCAACAGCGCATTGAATCAGTAGTGGGTGAATCTATGTTCGAAGAACATGAAAAACGCCGTTTTCTCGACGAACTCACTGCAGCTGAAGGTCTAGAACGTTATCTTGGAGCAAAGTTCCCAGGCGCTAAACGTTTTTCATTGGAGGGCGGTGATTCACTGGTCACTTTACTAAAAGAAATGATCCGTTATGCCGGTAAAAACGGCACCCGTGAAGTCGTACTAGGCATGGCTCATCGTGGGCGTTTAAATGTTCTTATCAACGTGTTGGGTAAAAGACCCGACGATTTATTTGATGAATTTGCCGGTAAACATAAAGAAAATTTGGGCACCGGTGACGTTAAATATCACCAGGGCTTTTCATCTGATATAACAACAGACGGCGGCCTGGTTCACCTCGCGTTAGCTTTTAACCCATCCCATTTAGAAATTGTCAGCCCGGTAGTGATAGGCTCGGTACGTGCCCGTCGTGATCGTCTGGATAAAACACAAAGTGATGGGGTACTGCCGATCACTATTCACGGGGATGCTGCAATTACTGGCCAAGGTGTGGTGCAAGAAACACTGAATATGTCACAGGCTCGTGGTTACGAAGTGGGAGGTACCGTACGTATTGTGATTAATAATCAGATTGGTTTTACTACCTCTAACCCGCAAGATGCCCGCTCTACACAATATTGCACCGATATTGCCAAGATGGTACAAGCGCCGATTTTTCACGTTAATGCTGATGATCCTGAAGCTGTTGCCTTTGTCACCCGCGTAGCATTAGATTTTCGTAACGAATTTAAACGCGACGTGATGATTGATCTCGTCTGTTATCGTCGACACGGCCATAACGAAGCGGATGAGCCCAGTGCGACACAACCGGTTATGTATCAGAAAATCAAAAAACACCCCACTCCGCGCAAAATCTATGCTGATAAGCTAATTGAACAAAAAATAATTAATCAGGAAGATGCGACGGAAAGAGTCAATTTATACCGTGATGCTTTGGATCGCGGTGATTGCGTCGTCGAAGAATGGCGTCCGATGACATTGAACTCTGCCACTTGGTCTCCTTATCTCAATCACGAATGGGACGCCAAATACCCCAATAAAGTCGACAAAGCACGTTTAAAAGAGCTAGCCGAGTCTATTAGCAAAGTGCCGCTGGAAGTCAAAATGCAATCCCGCGTCGCTAAAATTTACAGTGATCGCACCGAAATGGCGGGAGGAAATAAAGCATTTGACTGGGGTGCCGCGGAAACGTTGGCCTACGCTACCCTGGCTGATGAAGGTATTCCTGTGCGTCTATCTGGTGAAGATGCCGGACGCGGTACTTTTTTCCATCGTCATGCCGTTGTTCATAACCAGGAAAACGGCTCTGTTTATGTACCATTAGCGAATATCAAGAAGACACAAGGCGAGTTTCAAGTATGGGATTCCGTGTTATCAGAAGAAGCGGTATTGGCCTTTGAATACGGCTATGCGACAGCTGAGCCACGCACCCTGACTATTTGGGAAGCCCAATTTGGTGACTTTGCCAATGGAGCGCAGGTGGTTATCGACCAGTTCATCAGCTCAGGCGAACAAAAATGGGGCAGGATGTGTGGTCTGGTGATGCTATTGCCGCACGGTTATGAAGGGCAAGGCCCTGAACATTCCTCGGCGCGTTTGGAGCGTTATCTGCAGCTCTGTGCTGAACAAAATATGCAAGTGTGTATTCCGTCAACACCCGCACAGGTTTATCACATGCTGCGTCGTCAAGCCTTGCGTAGTATGCGCCGCCCCTTGGTGGTCATGTCACCGAAATCATTGCTACGTCATCCATTGGCTACCTCTTCTCTTGATGAGTTGGCTAGTGGCTGTTTCCAACCCGCAATAGATGAAATTGATAAATTGAAAGCGAATGAGGTCAAACGTGTCGTTATGTGTTCAGGCAAAGTCTACTATGATTTATTGGAACAGCGCCGTAAAAATAATCAAACAGATGTCGCCATTATACGTATCGAGCAGCCTTATCCGTTTCCACATGAAGCCATCGAACTGTTGCTGAAAAAATATGTTGGAGTACGTGATTTTGTTTGGTGTCAGGAAGAGCCACTCAACCAAGGAGCCTGGTATTGTAGCCAACATAATTTCCGCGAAGTGATACCACATGATGCCTCTTTACGTTATGCCGGTCGTCCCGCTTCGGCGTCACCGGCCGTGGGTTATATGTCAGTACATCAGAAACAGCAACGAGATCTGGTGAATGACGCGCTGAACGTTGAGTAGCTAAACATTTAATAACAAGGTATGGAGAGATATGAGTAGCGTAGAGATTTTGGTTCCTGATCTACCTGAATCCGTCGCTGATGCGACAGTGGCCACCTGGCATAAAAAACCAGGCGATGCTGTCCAGCGTGATGAAATTCTGCTAGAAATTGAAACTGATAAGGTGATTTTAGAAGTACCGGCCAGCCAATCGGGTATTTTGGGTGATGTTTTACAAGATAAAGGGCCACCGTGACTGCGAAACAGGCTGTTGGCTCTATTCTTTCAAGTGATAGTTCAAATAAAACAACAGAACAGAAACCGCCAGAAAAGAAGACCGAGAATAATATCACTCAGGATCAACCCGTTAACCCAACAGAAGTGGCTAACGATACGCTTAGCCCTGCCATTCGTCGTTTGATAGCAGAGCATAATCTGGATGCCAGTACAATTAAAGGCAGTGGTGTCGGTGGTCGTATCACACGTGAAGATGTCGATCAATGTTTAGCCCATCGGAAAAACTCAACGGAATCAAAGATAAAATCTGACATCCCTGTGCTAGGTCAACGCAGTGAAAAGCGGGTACCAATGACACGTCTGCGCAAACGGGTCGCTGAACGTTTGCTGGAAGCAAAAAACAATACCGCCATGTTGACTACCTTTAATGAAATCAACATGAAGCCAATTATGGATCTGCGTCAACAATATGGCGAATCTTTTGAGAAACGCCACGGTGTTCGTTTAGGTTTTATGTCTTTCTATATCAAGGCAGTGCTTGAAGCGCTAAAACGCTACCCAGAAGTGAATGCTTCCATCGATGGTACAGATGTGGTGTATCACAGCTATTTTGATATCAGTATTGCGGTTTCCACGCCACGAGGTTTGGTCACCCCCGTGCTACGTGATGTTGACGCCCTGCATATGGCAGAGATTGAAAAACAAATCAAAGCACTCGCAGTAAAAGGGCGTGATGGCAAACTAACAGTAGAAGAATTAACCGGCGGTAATTTCACCATTACCAATGGCGGCGTATTCGGCTCCTTGATGTCAACACCGATCATCAACCCGCCACAAAGTGCGATCCTCGGGATGCATACGATTAAAGATCGTCCGATGGCGGTCGATGGTCAGGTGGTGATCCTTCCTATGATGTATTTGGCACTTTCTTATGATCACCGTTTGATCGATGGTCGAGAATCAGTAGGCTTCCTGGTTACAGTAAAAGAAATACTGGAAGATCCCATTCGTTTGCTACTCGACATATAAAAAAATCATCGGCAAGGCAAAATCCGGGTGTCAGATCGTGCGCTTTTGGCATCTTTCCAGCGTTTATATGGATAAAACAACATGAATTTACACGAGTATCAGGCAAAACAATTATTTTCTAAAAATAACTTACCGGTTCCAATTGGTTACGCTTGTAGCACAAAACGAGAAGCTGCTGACGCCACCACAAAAATCCCTGGTAATAAATGGGTAGTTAAATGCCAGGTACATGCTGGCGGGCGTGGTAAAGCCGGGGGAGTAGAAGTGGTGAATAGCAAAGAAGCTGTCGAAGCTTTTGCTGATAAGTGGTTAGGTAAAAATCTGGTGACTTACCAGACAGATGCCACTGGTCAGCCTGTTCGCCAGGTTTTAGTTGAAGCGGTCACGGATATCGATAAAGAATTGTATCTCGGTGTTGTCGTCGATCGTTCTTCACGCCGTGTGGTGTTTATGGCATCGACTGAAGGTGGTGTTGAAATTGAAGAAGTGGCAGAAAAAACACCTGAATTGATCCATAAGCTGGCATTAGACCCATTAACAGGGCCACAACCCTTCCAAGGGCGTGAATTGGCATTTAAATTGGGCCTGAGCGGTAAACAGGTGGCTCAGTTTACCAAAATCTTTATGGGACTCGCTGAGTTGTTCTTGACACGTGATCTTGCGTTAGTTGAGATCAATCCCCTCGTCATCACTAAGCAAGGGGATTTTATTTGCCTCGACGGTAAATTATCGGTTGATGGTAATGCGTTGTTTCGTCAAGCAGAATTACGTGACATGCGTGATCCAAGCCAGGAAGATGAACGTGAAACTCATGCCACTGAATGGGAGCTGAACTACGTGGCACTGGATGGCAATATTGGTTGCATGGTCAACGGTGCCGGTTTAGCCATGGCCACCATGGATATCGTAAAACTGCACGGTGGTAAACCCGCTAACTTTTTGGATGTCGGCGGTGGTGCGACTAAAGAGCGTGTCACTGAAGCCTTTAAAATTATTTTGTCGGACGACAGCGTAAAAGCAGTATTGGTCAATATTTTTGGTGGTATCGTACGCTGTGATCTGATCGCAGACGGCATTATTGGGGCAGTGAGTGAAGTGGGTGTTAAAGTGCCGGTGGTGGTGCGTCTTGAAGGGAATAACGCCAAATTGGGTGCCAAAAAATTAGCCGACAGCGGTTTAAATATCATCGCTGCCACTAGCCTGACAGATGCCGCGCAACAAGTTGTTGATGCAGTGGGGACTAAATAATGTCTATTTTAATCGATAAAAACACTAAAGTTATTTGCCAGGGCTTTACTGGTAGTCAAGGGACTTTCCACTCCAAACAAGCGATCGCTTACGGTACTCAAATGGTGGGCGGTGTAACACCGGGTAAAGGGGGCACAGAGCATTTAGGTTTACCTGTGTTTAATACTGTCCGTGAAGCAGTCGAAAAAACAGGCGCTACAGCATCAGTTATCTACGTACCGGCACCCTTCTGTAAAGATTCGATTCTAGAAGCGATTGATGCAGGTATCGAGTTAATTATCTGTATTACCGAAGGCATACCAACATTAGATATGTTAACGATAAAAGCCAAGCTGGATCAAAGTGATGTACGCATGATCGGCCCTAACTGCCCAGGGGTGATCACACCAGGTGAATGTAAAATCGGTATCATGCCCGGACATATACACTTGCCCGGTAAAGTCGGTATCGTTTCTCGTTCTGGTACTTTGACTTACGAAGCAGTAAAACAAACCACTGATATTGGCCTAGGTCAATCAAGCTGTGTCGGTATTGGTGGTGATCCGATCCAGGGATCTAACTTTATTGATATTCTTAACTTGTTTCAGCAGGACGAAAAAACTGAAGTGATTGTTATGATCGGTGAAATCGGCGGTAATGCGGAAGAAGAAGCCGCTGCTTACATCGCCGAGCATGTTACGAAGCCTGTGGTTGCCTATATTGCAGGTGTTACTGCACCACCAGGCAAGCGTATGGGACATGCAGGTGCAATCATTGCCGGTGGTAAAGGTACAGCAGAAGATAAATTTACTGCGTTAGCCGCAGCGGGAGTAAGAACAGTCCGTAGTCTGGCAGAAATTGGTGATGCGGTGAAAAAAGTATTATCTAATAACGAATAAAAATAAAGAGTAAAATCATTGACCACCTTCGGGTGGTCTTTTTTGTCGTAATGCTGCGTTCCAGGCACTTTGACTTCGCATAACGAACTACGGTTTCGCAAAAAGTCTAATAAAATAGTTGCACTCTTGGTATATTTATGGGTAAAATGCGCCCGGCCTGTAGTGCAGAGCTATTTATGAGTATGAAGTAGAGAATAAAGCAGTTCCTCCCAAATCGTTATCTTTTTGATTCCGCTGTAAAGACGAACCTTCGATAATCTCCAATAAACAGCTCCCATAAGTAACCTTGCTCAATGTGGTCAAGTTGCTTGAAAATAGCGATGTGCTTTTGTGGCAAATTTATTCAGATTTGAAGGTAAAAATTATGTCGAAGAAAACGGGTAAAGTGAAGTGGTTCAATGAAGGTAAGGGTTTCGGCTTTATTGAACAGGACGATGGGGAGAAAGATTTATTTGTACATTTCTCTGCAATCCAAGCGGGAGGCTTTAAAACTTTGCAGGAAAATCAGCGGGTTGAGTATGATATTCAGGATAGCCCTCGCGGGGCGGCCGCCGCAGACGTTACTGCTATTTGACAATGATGTCTCAGTTATATCAGGAAAATAAAATGACAACGTGACTACGTTGCGTGTCCCTGAGTAACCAAACTTTGAAACCCGCATTAAGGCGGGTTTTTTCTGTTAATACTGCTCACGAGAGGTTTAATTAAGAAAACTTTAGGATGGGCAACTGCATCTAAACAATAAATAAAAATAATTTGTTAGGATGCCCAAGAAAAGGAAATTTATCATGATGTTAAAAATGGGTCGAGTGAAGTGGTTTGATCAAGGTGCAGGCTATGGTTTTATTTCACTCTACGGTGATGAGTTGGATGTTTATGTCAACAAAACTGCTATTGCCAATACTAAGAATAAGTCGTTAAAGGAGAATCAGCATGTTGAATTTTCTCTTTATCACGGCGCTCATGGACTTTCAGCCGCAGATGTGATTGCTCTATAATCGATATTAACCCGCCCTATTGGGCGGGTTAATAAAGTCATGACAACCATGACAACTAGGAAAAATTGCACCCGTAGTAAATTTCTTGCATTTCTTTGTACAGTCTGTCACTAATCCTCTTCTTCTCTTCCCCACTCAGTTGTTCCAGTTTGGCATCAAACAGATAGTGCTTTAAATCAAGATTTTTTACCATCATCTTGGTATGGAAGATATTTTCTGAATAAACGTTGGCATCTACCATGTTGTATAATTCCTCTATATCTTTAGGTATAAAATTTTGGATAGAATCGATTTTATGATCGATGTAATGTTTAACGCCTGTTGTATCCCGAGTAAAACCACGTACCCGGTAATCTACAGTGACAATATCGGATTCCAATTGACGAATCAGATAGCCAAGCGCTTTCAACGGAGAAATAAGACCACAGGTAGAAACTTCAATATCAGCACGAAAGGTACACAATTCGTCTTCGGGATGACTTTCCGGATAGGTATGAACACAGATATGACTTTTATCCAAATGTGCTACCACTGAGTTTGACGATGATCCAAGGTGTTTTGCAGGATCAGTGGCACCTGAGTCAATAGGTTCTTCACTAATTAATACAGTGACACTGGCACCTTGGGGATCGTAATCCTGTGGAGCAATATTTAAAATGTTAGCACCGATAATCGAGCAGGTTTCTTTCAGGATCTCGGTCAGACGCTCGGCATTATATCGTTCGTCAATGTAGGTGATGTACTCTGCACGGCCATCTGCAGTTTTAGCATAACAAATATCGTAAACACAAAAACTTAAGCTTTTAGTCAGATTATTGAAGCCATGTAGTTTAAGCTTATGCAATTTTATCTCCTCATGGATATGATAGTAAATATCCCCGGCAAAGCCGGGGGCTTTAATTATTAGCCCCTAGAAGAGGCCAACAAACCTTGAACCGCCTGAAGGCGGTCATTACATCCTAAGCTTCAATTGTTCATAATGATTGTCTTGTTTTTCTTGGTATCGAATGTAAGCTCGTATCAGCTCTTCGTTCAAACCCACTGTAGATACAAAGTAACCTCTAGCCCAAAAATTCTCACCACTATAATTCCGGACTTTACCCATAAACCGTCGTACGATTGAGATTGCACTTTTTCCTTTTAGATAACCCATTACATATGACACTGAATATTTCGGCGGAATACTTATGCAAATATGGATATGATCAATCATCAAATGTCCTTCAATAATTTTGCATTCCTTCTGACTTGCTAACTCGTGAAACATCTCACCGAGATGCTTTCTAATTTCACCAAATATTGTTTTTTTACGGCCTTTCGGGATAAAAACAATGTGATACTTACAATCCCATTTCGTATGGCTAAGACTCTGGTAATCTTTCATTTGAATTTCCTATCTCTTGGTCGAGATAGAAGATTCGGGTGACCGCACCACACGGTCAAACCTTACGGAGTCCCCCGGCAAAGCCGGGGATTACCTAATTTTATTTAACAGACCTCTTTCGAAATCGACTACGCAGCACAGGATCACGTAGGTCGATTTCGGAAGAGGTCTCATGTCTTATTAGACTTCTTGCAAAACCGTAGCGAGTACTGCAAATTCAAAGCGCTTGGTGCCAGTAACACGGTGTACAGGCGAGGACATGAGAATTGCGAGCACCACGTAACGCAGAATCTGCTGCACACAGTCGATTTTGCAAGAAGTCTATTGATTCCTTATTTAGGTGACAGTGTATCAAGCAAATATTGTGGCAGCGCAAAACTGCTAATATGGATGGTTGGATTATAATAACGGCATTTTTCCAGGTTAGCTGTGGCAAAACGTTGTTGCAACGTTGTGAGATCTAACTGATGTAAGGCCGAATTGTTTGATGCCCAAGCGAACGTCATCACACCACCGTAATAGCTTGGAATAGCAGCCTGATAAAAACCGACATCAGTAAAAAGCTCTTTCAGTCTTTTGTCGCTGTTAATCACTTCTTCTTCCTGTAAAAAACAGACTCCATTTTGCGCAACAAAGATACCGTCGTCATTTAAACAACGCTCACAACCTTTATAGAACTCAGAAGTAAACAGACTGCTACCTGGACCCACAGGGTCGGTACAATCCGAGATGATCACATCGAACTTTTCTACTGTGTTCTGAACAAAATCAGTCCCATCATCAATCACCAGCTTAAAACGTCGATCGTTATAAGCCCCAGCGCTATGATTGGGTAAATATTTTTTGCAAAGCTCAACGACCTTGGTATCAATTTCTACCATAGTAATCTTGTCAATTTGTTTATGGCGACAGACTTCACGTAACATGCCACCATCACCACCACCGATAATCAATACATTCTTCGTTTTTCCATGAGCCAATAACGGCACATGAGTCATCATTTCATGATAAATAAACTCATCGCCCTCAGTAGTTTGTACCACACCATCGAGCGCCATCACCCTACCAAAAGCCGCATTTTTGAAGATAATGATATCCTGGTGTTCGGTTTTTTCAGTGTATATCCTTTCTTCGACTGAAAAATATTGACCGACGTTGTTATGTAACCTTTCACGCCAGAACTCTGTTGCTGACATCTTTAGCTCCTCTGCTGACGGTAAATACCATAAAAAGGTAACTGCTATAAAAATAAGCGCAGTATGATAGCCAACTTTGCTGGATGTTGCACGACGGAATTTCAAGTAGTGGGATAATCCACGGGATCTTACTTAGTGTGAGACAACGGTACCAATGAGCTACGTGCTAAAAAGCGGCATTTTTTCTGTCTTGAAATGGCAATGCCTCTGAGATCGTGATAACTGTCGTTACCTAACTTGCTCATATTAAAACTGTTATAGTTACTTAAATCCCAACGATTTTGTTGTGCAAAATAAACCAAAGCCTGTTTAATATCGGCATTTGGCAAATTGTTATAGCCACATTCATTTTGCAGATAAACGAAAACAGCAGCCAGATTAGCAAATTCCTCTGCCTCCGGTTGACTCAACGCTTGAGTGATAGAGGAAAATCCAATAAAAAAAAGAACTAACGCAATCAAAGTGATTTTTTTCATCATTGTTAGAGTTATCTCGCAACGTATCCTGTTCACGGATCTTGCTTTTTATTTGCTGTACAGCAACCCGACTATTTATGGCACTGTATTATTATGTAGCGTAGCAATAGCTTTACGGTAATTCATTTCCAATGTTTCCTTGCTGGTTGAGGAGATGTTTAAATCACTGAGACGACCATCTTTAATACCGTAAATCCACCCGTGTAACACCACTTTTTTTCCACGTTTCCAGGCAGAGTTAACAATGGTTGAATGCCCAAGATTATAAACTTGCTCAATCACATTGATTTCACACAGCCTATCGGGGTGAACTTCCACAGGCAGTGTACCGAGTATATCTTTATGCTTATACCAAAGGTCGCGGATATGTAGTAGCCAATTGTCGATCAACCCTCTCTCCTCGTTTTCTAGCGCCGCTTTAACACCGCCACAACCGTAGTGACCACACACAATGATATGTTCGATGGCTAATATATCGACTGCGTATTGCACTACGGACAGACAGTTGAAATCGGTGTGAATCACTAAATTAGCAACATTACGATGAACAAACAATTCTCCTGGCTTCAGACTCGTCAAGCGTTCTGCAGGTACACGACTGTCGGAACAACCAATCCACAGAAAGCGGGGCTTTTGCACTTGAGCAAGACCGGTGAAAAACCCTGGATCTTCTTTGTTCACTAAGTCTGACCAAGTTTGATTATTGGCGAGAAGATCTGTTATTTCTTTCATCGATGGAAATGACCTGTAATAAATGGATTGGCGTAGGATGTTATCAAGAGGTAGCGAACGCAACAACTTATTTGCAAATACATGAGGGTTAACAACAGCACGCACCGCGCTCCATGCGCTTTGACTTCGCAGCACTCTCTGCGGTCTTGCAAGAAGTCTATTGCAAAGATTTACATTAATACATTGATATGAATTAATAAAAACAATCATGTTACCTAAACCACGCTATATACTATAGCCAAGAAATATTCATTAAATAAGGTCTTTTTATGGCTTACGCACTGGAATTATCCCGACTCACCAAAATCTACTCAGGAGGGGTACAAGCACTACGAGGTATCGATTTGCAGGTCGAAGCAGGAGATTTCTATGCTCTACTTGGCCCAAACGGGGCGGGTAAATCCACAACCATCGGTATCATTAGCTCTCTGGTTAACAAAACAGCCGGTAAAGTTCAGGTGTTTGGTTACGATACTGATAAAAATCCTGTTCATGCTAAACATCAGCTTGGCTTAGTACCACAGGAGTTTAACTTCAACCCATTTGAAACTGTGCTACAAATTGTTACAACTCAAGCTGGTTATTACGGTGTCACTCGCAAGCAAGCCAAAATAAGAGCAGCAAAATATCTCGGGCATCTCGATCTTTGGCACAAGCGTAACGAACGTGCTATCCGTTTATCCGGCGGGATGAAACGCCGTTTAATGATTGCTCGCGCACTCATGCATAAACCCAAATTGCTGATCCTAGATGAACCGACTGCCGGAGTGGATATCGAATTGCGACGCACCATGTGGAGCTTTCTAAAAGAACTCAATACCGAGGGAACAACCATTATTCTGACGACACATTATTTGGAAGAGGCAGAAATGCTGTGCCGCAATATTGGTATTATCCAAGGTGGGGAGTTAGTGGAAAATACTTCAATGAAGAAGCTATTGAATAAACTAGAATCGGAAACATTTATTTTTGATCTGGCACCCAAAAGCCCACTGCCGCAGTTAGCGGGTTATCGCTTTTGTTTGCAGGATACTTCTACACTAGAAGTTGATGTCAAACGTGAACAAGGGCTAAATAGCCTGTTTAGCCAACTCAGCTCACAGGGTATTCAGATACAAAGTATGCGCAATAAAACAAACCGCTTAGAACAACTATTTGTTGACCTGCTCAATAAGCCTGATCAATAAAAGGGATGGGAGAAAACAATATGATCCGCTTATGTTGGATTGCATTACAAAGTATTTGGATCAAAGAAATTACGCGTTTTAGTCGCATCTGGATCCAGACACTCGTACCACCGATTATTACCATGTCACTTTATTTCGTTATTTTCGGCAGTCTGATTGGTCCAAGGATTGGTGAAATGGGCGGCGTTGATTACATGCAATTTATTGTCCCAGGGTTAATTATGATGGCGGTTATTACTAACGCTTACGCGAATGTTGCAGCATCATTCTTCAATGCCAAATATCAACGCAATATTGAAGAACTCCTGGTGGCACCCGTACCAACACATATCATCATTATTGGCTACATCGGAGGGGGGTAGCACGAGGGATTATCGTCGGCATATTGGTGACGCTGATCTCTCTATTTTTTGTGCCATTACGGGTGCATTCCTGGTCAATGCTGGCTTTGATCTTACTGCTAACCGCGATTTTATTTTCGCTGGGTGGTTTGTTAAATGCCGTATTTGCTAAAACTTTTGACGATATTAGCCTGATGCCTACCTTCGTTCTCACCCCACTGACTTATCTGGGAGGTGTCTTCTATTCGTTGACGTTATTGCCTCCCTTCTGGCAAGCAGTTTCCAAACTTAACCCGATCGTTTATATGATCAGCGGTTTTCGTTATGGTTTTCTCGGCGTTGCTGAAATGTCACTGACTGTTACCATTGCAGTATTGGCCACCTTTATTGCTGTTTTTTATGCTTTTGTCTGGTATTTGATCAACCGTGGTTGCGGTTTACGTACGTGACTATTGCAAATAGTCTCTTGGAGACAGGCTCATGACTTATCCCGTTAATGTCAGCCCCTCTGCACAACGACAAGATATCGTCAAAAATTTACATTTCGTTTGGTTAGGTAAACTGGGTGGCATACAACAAGACTATATTCAGGCCTGGGGCGGCATCAATGGCGGTGAGCAGGGTTACACAATAAAAGTCTGGTATGATCCTCAAGCACTATTAGCGAGTGAACTGGGTCGACAGATAAAAAGTTTTGCCGCCAAAGATACCTTAATCGGTGAAGGAGATTGGGTTGATAAAGTCATTCAACTGCAAAATCAAGCACACAGAGAAATCAGTCTCGCACTGAGTCATCAAACCTTTGATCAGGCTGCGTCCCATTTTATCTGTACCCATTTAGCAGGATCAGCAGAAAAGCTTGAGCGTATCAAATCTGATAATCAGGCTTCTTTCGATCATTTCATCGCTAACGCCGGTACAGACTATGTACTGCAAGACATTAATAGCCTGGCGTGGCAAGGGATAGATAAAAGATACTACTATCAGGAACTGGCTTTACGACAAAACTTCGCGGCGGCTTCCGATCTTTTACGACTAGAGATACTGCATCAGCAGGGAGGCGCCTACTTTGACATCGATTTTTTACCTCAATGGAAACCCCTCCCCTTCCCCGCAGAGATAACGACAAAAATTGAACACTTGCAGGTGAGAGGCAGTGTCAATCTTCTGAAAACACAGTTAGTACTGGAACATTTACAGGCAGATTTTCCCCATCGGCAGGCGTTGGCTAATGCGAATCAATATCACAATTATGCTGCCGAATTTGCCAGGCAAAGTACAGAACATGCCGCTCTCGTCAATAGGCTGCGTACCTTTCTCCAAAGTGTCGGTCACTCACCAAGTCATTTCTTCCAAGCATTAGGGCAACAAAAATTACCGCCAGACGGTATTCAACTGGCAAAAATATTATGGGGTACCTCGAATGCCGCTATTGTAGCACCGGCTAACAGCCGATCCTTAACCGAGGTGCTGCGACAAATAGGCAACAATTATCGCCGTTTGTCAGAAGCTGGACTGATTAATATTAAGCAAAGCAGTGATATTAGCCAAAAAAAAGGTCTTGAGTACGCCAGTAAATTCGAGCACGATTATGGTTATGCACGGAATGCTGATCCTCAGCTTTTCCTGGCAATGGATTACCGTTTGGATGGTCTTGCCGACGAAGCAAAAGCAACCATCGGTATTAGTGGGCCAGGCGCAGTAAAACGTGCTTTACAAAAGTTATCACATGAAAGCGATCCAACACTCCCCTTTAGCGGTGATGTGTTTGAGCAATTTAATGCGAATACCGAAGAGGATAGAATAACACTCCTGGCTTATTAAAACAGAAAGCATCTCAGATATGGGATTTCGACGGGTGATGTCTCGTGATCAACTGTTGAAAGAAGCGAGGGTACCCTTGAAACCCATAGGTACGTTATATCAAAATATTCTTACTTCCCTGTACAAGCTTCATCGCACTCGAGGTACCGAACGTGTCGAAACGGCCTTTATCCTGAAAAACCAAATACGCACTTATATTGAAAAAAATCCGAATTCTAATCGTCGTCGTGCAGCTTTTTTACAGTTGGAAAAGCAAATTAATCAAGCACTCTTCCCCGTTGCTGTAGCAGATTTCGCCGAAGTGATCACGCCTATTGCGATCGAACAACCGACGCTAGCAAAAGAACTTTATCGCGATACCTTTAATACAACCAGAAGTTACCTCCTCGATAATCCCGTACAAGGTCAGCATCTCGATCTAACTGATTTGTCCTTAACCCATAATCTGGCGATACGATTGGAGAAAATTATTATTCTGGTAGATAATTTAGCATCAGGTAACAAAAAATATCATTCACTGGATACGCAAGATTACCTTTTGCTCACTGATTTTTTCCACCAACATGACGGTAAGTTGGACATCAAACGCGTCATACTGACCGCCTTTAATGAAGTACATTATTTAGCCTGGCGTAAAAATGTACATCATGGGCTGCAACTCCAAGACCTTTCTCCTCAGTCAGGTTTAAGTGGTCAAGCAGCACTGCAACAGATTCAACACTGGAATGAGATACAAACTGAAGGAGCCGTGGCTCTGATAGATGCGGGAAGAAATAATCACGAACCGCGGGTAAAAATCGACACACGACTTGTCTTACAGGGGCTGTATACCGACAACAAGGCATCTCATACCTCTCACCAAACACCTTCGCACACTGCAACCTTAGCTCTGGCATGGCTTGATGCCCGCTCTCAAGGAGAGAGAACGGCAAACCAGTTTTTGACAGGATTAGAAATTCATACCGCATTAAACGAACAAAGAGCCGATAGCCTTCTTTCACAGCAAAAAACACAACAAACAGATCACTTGCGTGAGTTATTTAATCAGATAAAAAGAACACTAGGCAATCAACCATTTTTTACCCACCAGCAGATAGCGGCTTTTAACGGAGAGACCGGTCATTATTTATTAAAAGTGGGTAACCATGTCCTGGCACTGACCCATCAGCAGCAAGGTGAACAATACACTTCGTTGCTCTACGCACCCAATATCGGGGAAATGCGCGTCACGGGTTCAGATCCTAACGATAATATGCGAGCACTTTATGCCGCTGTACAGCAATACCTGGCAGGAAAAAATAGCGTTTGGGGTAGCACAACTCGAGCGGAACACTGGGGATTAACGCAGGTAGAGGGTCAGTATCCCGTTGAGGTTTTTAAGGTCAATATCGATACGACCAAGGAAAGGTTTCCTGAGCTGGCTAAGCTAACGAAACTGTTGGTAGATGCCGACACCAAGCCAACACAAATCGACGCTACATCGGATACATTATGGTCATCATTGCATAAAAAACGGACTGACTGGCAACAGATCAGACAAATGAACCACTATGCTAACAAAATAATGAAAAAATACGGTTACTGGAGCGGAATATCCGGCATTTTTCAATATAGCAGCCTGTTAACACGTAATGATCTGACAAAAAGGCAAAGGGAAGATTTAATCTTTGAAAGAAACATTACTATCGCATCTATGGGTTTAGATAAAGTACAGGATATCAGTCTGACTGGTATGAATCGCTATCTCGCTCGCTTACAATCCGCCAATCACGTTATTCGGGCTGGCCACACCCACCTTGGGATCAAACTGTTCGGCTCCCGCACCGGGCAGATCAGTATTCACACGGCGACTAAATTAACTAAATTTGCTGCCCCAACCTTAGGGCTTTTATCCAGTAGTCTAGACATCGTCAACGCTGCCCGTTTATTTTCCCAACTGTCATCAGAAATTAATCCCGATGTCCGACGTGATATTATCGTTAATGCTTCCCTTTCTACAATCAATGCCGCTGTCGGCATCAGCAGTGGTGTTGCTTTAGCAGCAGGAGGCAGAGTAGCGGTAATCGCCACGCCAGCATCGATTGCCATTAGCATGGCGATTACCGTGGTAACACAAAATTATGCTGCTATTCGCACACTTCGGACAATCGAAAAATATACCCGATTAACTTTCTCTGAAAAAATAGATAATTATGTCCAATTATTCTGGGGAGCAGGGCCAAGAGCCGAGGTGCAAAATCGCATACAGAGGGAACAGACCAGGGAAAATGCGCGTGCATACTATGATCGCATTGTAGATGAATACGCAGATAAAATGGTCAACACATCAACACGCGGTATCAATACAGTCTATTACAGCCGCGGTGATTTTGATCTGCAAAAAAATAACTATCGCATATTATTCGTTTATAAAATAATTGGTCGAAAAAGAAATAAACTGAGAATACTGCCACTCACCAATCAGGACAGGATATACCCAGAAGATATACCTCGTGTCAAAACAGAGTACCGTAATCATCATAAATATAAATACTTTAAACTTCATTTTTCAGAGAGAAGCAGCCAGTATCACTATTTTACGCCAACTAATCTGCATGATGTTGATGATGTCGTTGATGCAAGTGATCCACTGGGTGGCCTGACGGCCAGTGTAAGAAAAACGCTAGCAGTACCCACCAGTGCGGATCAGAGACAGCCCGATCAACAAGCAGGAGCGATGGTACAAGAAGGTGCCATTCTTTTTTATCTTGGCGGCGGTAACGATGTTGCCATTGGCCACCCCAACAAAAAAAACATATTTCAAGTGGCTGCAGGCAGTAAAGACTACACCGGTGGTCAATTAGCTGATGTTTTTTACCTCACAGGCGCGGCAGCACCGACAACAGCCAGCAAACTCAATGGCGGCAAGAGTCATGGCAATATTATTATTGCTGACAGCAAACCTTCGGCAGGCACAGGTTATAACATCGATCTCAAACTGGGTACTGTTCGCTATCACGAACAAGAGGCTTTAATTGCCCGTATTGATAATATTGAACATGCGGTTGGGCATGCTGAGACTAACGATATTCTGATCGGTAATCAAGAGAGCAACCATCTCGATGGTAAAGGGGGTGACGACAAACTCTATGGTAACGATGGCGATGATATCCTGGTATTAGCCAGAGGCTTCGCTGACGGGGGTAACGGAATAGATACCTACCATATTTTGCAAAACCCAAAAACTGATCTGAGTGTTATCAATATAGATGAAAGCTCATCGCAAGAAACATCCAGGCAAGAAGTTAGTAATATCATGCTCGATTATCACGTTGATCACATCAAGGCCGTCACATTTATTAAGCCAGACAAAAGGATAACCGGGCTTAATACAAAAAGCAGGCGCTACGGAATTGAAATATTGTTGCAAAACGATAATGGTACAGAAACGATTTTGAGATTACAGGATGTCTATCGGCTCGCTGATAATGACGAAACTCAGGTTGAGCAGGTTAAACAGTATCTTTTATCAACCCGTGATGGCATGCAGCTATTCCCTGAATGGCCATCAGTCATAAAGTGGAATACTGAAGATAACTGCTGGCCATTTTCACCCTCATTCAAAGCACAATATAGGGTGACTTATGATCACAGAAAAAGCAGCCTCGATTTTTTCAACACCCCCACAACAAACGGTTTTATTCATCTAAAACAACAGTATATGGAGCAACCAGGAGAGGTAACGGTGGCGGGTACTAGGGTGGTCTTGCCCAGCTTTGTCCAGTTGATGGCTGAAGATACTGCCTTTAATGATCACCTGGAAGGGAATAAACAAAATAACCAATTATACAGCCGCTACGGCAATGACAGATTGAAAGGAGATGCTGGGACGGATATCTACCATATTTACAGCAATCAAATTTCGCCAAACCGGGCTACCTTGCGCCGAGAAATAACCCTCGATAACCAGGACACCCAACCCGATCCTCAATTAGATCTGTTGGTACTACATAACCTATCTATTGAACAACTGAATAAAATTGACCGAGACGGTGACGATATTCTTTTGAGCAGAGCGATTGCTGATCCAGATAATAATGTCGATATGGCAATACGTATTAAAAATTTTATGCGTGATGCCAGTTATCGCCATATTGCCTTGATGGATAAATCAGGAGGTTTTTATCAATTAAATGTTGACCAACAAGAACAACCCTATCTTGATAAGACACAGAGTGACATGCAGGCGACAGAAGGGAACGACATCATTAGATTATCTGGCGCAGTAGTCCTCACTGACAATACCTTTGATGCGTTGGACGGTGACGATATTATCATTGATATCAGTGAACGCGATCGGTGCTTAATCGGTGGTGCAGGTAATGATATTTTAATCGCCACGGGCGCAGGAAAAAAAACATTTATCGGTGGCCTTGGAGACGATAAATTATTTGGCGCTAACGGAGATGACACCTATCATTTTGCCCGTGGTGATGGTTATGATGAAATTGAAGACAGCGGCGGTACTGATACCTTGTTGTTGAGTGGAGCGATATGGAGAGAAGAAATGCTTTTTCAAAGAAATAAAGATAATTTGCAAATTATGATCAGATGGCGAAATACCTATGATGCTATTACCATTAAAAACTATTTCACCTCCTCGGAAAATAAAATCGAAAAAATACGAACAGAGGAAGAGGAAATAACTGCTGCCGAGATAGAAACCTTAGTACAGACGATGCCTCTATTCCCCACTGATGCACCCAGCTCTCTTCAGCCGACACCAACGGCGGCAATCAACGGTGCAAACCTGCTCACTCATCCCTCTTCCTCTTCCTCAGCTTGGTAATCCAATTGCAATACCATCCGCAATAATGCGGCGACAGGTTCAAACAGATGTTCGGGGATAACATCACCACAATTGACATCACTATGTAATGCCCTCGCTAGCGACACATTTTCTACTACTGGCACCTCCATTTGTTCCGCTAGCCTGATAATGGTTCTTGCCACCTCAGCATGTCCCTTTTCGATCACCACGGGCAAAGGCGCTTCTTCTGGATGATAAAACAAACAAACGGCAAAATGCGTGGGATTACGCACCACAGCGGTTGATCGCTTCACATTGGACGCCAAACTACCGCTCTGTATTTGCTGTTGCAATTCCCGCCGTTTCTGTTTGATATGGGGATCGCCCTCGGTATCTTTATGTTCCCGTTTAACTTCTTCCTTCGACATTCTTAGCTGCTTCATCACGCTATGGCGTTGAAAAGAATAGTCGAGCAGAGCAAACAATAAATAACAGGCAATTAATGAACCGAGCAGCCAGCTCATTAACGTACCAAATACCGGAACGGCGCAGGCACTGCCACAATAGGATAAATAGCCAAAGGTAGGAGCATAACGACTGAGTAAATAACCGAAAATTAATGACAGTAAAATAATTTTAGTTAATGATTTCGCCAATTCGAACAGGCTACGTAATGACACTAAATTACGCAAATTACTGATAGGATTAATCCTCTCCCCTTTAAAAGAAAGCGCCTTGGTTGCCAATAAGGGGCCCACTTGGACAATCCCCATCAATAAGGTTATCAATACTAAGGCACCGCCCAAAATACCTGTCACATGCACCAGCAGTGACGTTGCTTCTGAACCAAGACGCAATGCCGCAATATTGAGCGGCTGATTTAGTTGTTCAATACTACTCATAATTAACGCAGCGACTTGATCGACCAGATCGTAACCCGTCAACATAAAATAGACCAACACCACTACCAGCTGTGCACCCGAAGTGATTTCCACACTTTTAATTACCTGTCCTTTTTCACGGGCGTCCTTAATTTTTTTCGGGGTGGGTTGTTCGTTTTTTTCAGCCACTATTCACTACTCCTTAATGACTGAATGATCCTACCCATATCTTGCTCAATATTATCAATTTGAGACAAATAATGGTGGAACGCAAAGGGCAAACCAATAAGTAATAAAAATAGGGCCATCGCGCTTTTGATCGGCATAGCGAGAAAAAAAACATTAAGTTGCTGTGCTGAGCGGTTAATTAACCCCAAGGCTAAATCTGTTAATAACATCACCAATAATGCAGGCAAGGCAAAAGTCATACAGAGTTCAAACATGAGTCTCCACTGTATTTTAATAAAGGTAAAAAAGGATGCAGAAGGCATGATCCCTTGCCCAAGAGGCAACAGTTTATAAGAACCGTACAGCACCAAAAGTAATTGATTAAAACCACCAGAGATCAAAAACAGCACGGATAAAACCTGGGTGAATAAAATACCGAAAATAGAGGATTGCATCCCCATCGTCGGGTTAAGCAAGGTCGCCATAGTGGCACCGCGCATGGTATCTATCAAAAAGCCGGCCATATCTATCGCCCAAAACGGCAAAGCGGCAAAAAAACCAATGATCACCCCGATCAATAATTCGACCAACACCAGTGAAAACCAGGCGATCAGTGAGCCGGAAGTAATCAATGGCGATGAAACAAACAACGGCGTCATGGGTAAAGCAATCGCCACCACTAAACCATTACGCAGTAAACTACTACCCAGACTACGAGCAGTAAACAAAGGTAAAATCAATAACATACCAAATGGTCGCACCATCGCCAGTGCTAATGCTGCTACCCAAAATAGATGCTCAGCCACTTCAGTTACGCATATTGCCGATTTGTGAAAAAACCTGGTGGGTATAGTTCAACAGCGTACTGCCCATCCAATGATAGCTGGCTAACAAAGTCACCGAGACTGCCAATAATTTAAGCAAAAACTGTAATGTTTGGTCCTGTATCTGAGTTAAGGCCTGAAACAGGCTGATCAATAATCCAACGACTGAAGCAACGACCACGACTGGCATGGAAAGCATTAAAACAATCCACAACACCTGGGTGGTGAGTTGAACAACAATGGCATTACTCATGTGTATGATCCTACTAATTGCCCCAACAACAGATGCCACCCACCGACCATAAGAAAGACAAGTAGCTTAAAGGGTAAAGAGATGGTCATCGGTGATACCATCATCATTCCCATCGCCAGTAATATATTAGACACAATGAGGTCGATAGCCACAAAAGGCAGATAGAGTAATAGCCCAATTTTAAACGCCTCTGTCAGTTGGCTGACAGTAAAGGCTGGCATCAATATCAGCAATGAATCAGATTTAATTTTATCGCGATATTTTTCCGGCCAATCGTTTTTAACGATATCAGAGAAAAAACTGGTTTGTTCGGACGCCGTATGACGCAGTAAAAAAGCGCGATAAGGCTCCAATGCTTTTTTATCAATTTCTTGCGCAAGAGCGGCAATATCATCTGGCAATTTTTCTCCTTGCAGGCGTTCATACGCATCTAACCCAACCGGTGCCATAATAAACACCGTTAATACTAACGCCAGGCCATAAATAGCAATATTCGGCGGCACTTGCTGCACGCCGAGCGCGTTACGTAGCAGAGAAAATACCACTGATAACTTTAGAAACGACGTCCCCATCACCACCAAGAGTGGTAATACAGATAATAAAAACAGCAAAACGATCAACTGGTAGGAGCTATTAAGTAATTCCATTGCCGATTCCACTAGGGCTTGTTGTTTATACCACTAAGGTGTTAGCCACCACTGTTCGATTTTCACCAATAATTCATCGTCACAGCTGACTAGGTAGCCAGAGCCTACTGGCTGCCCACGTAATCGAATGCTGACTTCACCGTAGTGATTGCTTTGACAGTTCAATGTCTGCCCCACCTTGAGTTGACCAATTTTAGCCGTCGGGAGGGTGAGGCAGCCAATCTCCATCGTTAGTGTCTGAGGCAATTGATGTAAAGAAACGGATTGGTTTTTTGATGGCGACAGAGCGGCACTATCCAGCTCCAGTAATTCATCAATATCCTGATTTATATTTAGTATTGTCATCTGGTTTTCCTCACTTAACCTGATATGAATCTGCGGCCCCGCGACCTGCCACAACCAGCAGCAGCCCCCTCAAGATCGGCAGCAGCAGATAACCGCAACCCATCACCAACGTGAATCCTTTGCAATTGTACCAACGATAAGCGACACCAACCCACCACCAATCCGCATTGATACTGCAATGGTAGACGCTCACCTGACGCAGACGATTTATTACGTGGCCAATCCGCTAAAATTTGAGATAACACCCGCAACGGCCAATCGACTAACACAGCATGAAATTGCCGATCTTCCTGGCTAAACGTGCAGACCACTGCCCACTGTTTTAATAAATGCTCTTCACGCGGCAACTGATCAGTCACCGCCAATGGAAGAAATACCGATGTTAATGGCGCAAGCGCCCAGTGAGACACACCAACCAATAAATCCTCGTCCAGACAGCTGGCGTCAGGAACAGCAAGCACAGTTTCTAGCCAGTCAGTCCACTCTTGTTGAGGCAGCCAAACGCCAGCGCTAACCCGATCCAGCGTCACCGGCAGATAAACGCCAGCACCTTCGACCACTTTCAGACTCACTGTTACCGCATTTTGTGTCCGGCCGTCTCCCAGTAGTGAACTTAACGATGTTAACTCAGGGGATAGATTCAACGGCATCAACGACCTCCAACGAACAGGGAACACCAAGCCGTGTTAGCGCGCGCTGCCAACGCGCTTTGAACCGGGACAGCAAGCGTTTCGTCTTACTGTTGGAACAGCGCAACTGTAACACCCAGCCGCTTGCGGTTAGCGTGACACGCACTTGCGTTCCATTAAGGACCCCAGAAACAATACGGTAATCCGCCCACTGATCCGGTGATGCCAATCCGTGTTGCGCGGCCTTAGTTGCCACCAATTTATGAGATAACTGTGGTTGCAGATAACCGGCAAAACGTTCTCGGTCTCGCTGATCGCCCTGTTTAGGGTCATTAGCGATGCTTGCCCTCACGGGTATGGCACCTTCAATATCGATTCGACTCATCTTCAATCAGTATCCGTAGTTTTTCCTGCTCACGCAAATTACGCTGCAACAATGCTCGTTGTTCTTCTACCTTTTCGGCAAGCTGCTGACCTTGTTCCAACAATTCACTAATTTGCGATTGTTGACCACGTTCTTGTTGATAAAGCTGGTGTAATTGATCTTTTTGTTCACTGAATTCAGCCGGCGCTAACAAACCACACCATTGTGTCAGCTCACGTAATTGCTGGCAAAGTTGTTGACGTTTAACACGACTGGCCGCTAGCTGCTCATTCAGCTCCGCTTGTTGTTGACAATACTGCGCAATACCACGACGCAAACTTTGTTCCCTGCGCTCGCGGATCCCCAACAAACGGCCCAGGGTTATGACTCCAGCACGTGCTCGAGCTGCTTTAATGTTTGTTCCAGATCGCAATGTGTCTCTCTCCCCTGTTGCAAAAAAGCACAAACCGCGGGATAACGGCGCAAGGCTTCATCCGCCTCAGGATCATGACCGGTTTGATATTCACCTACACGGACCAATAATTCAATCTCCTGATAGCGTGCCTGTATCAGGCGTAGTTTTTGCGCCAGTGCCAAATGCTTTGCGGATACCACCTGTGGCATAATTCGGCTGACACTGGCCGCAATATCGATCGCTGGATAATGCCCCGCTCCTGCCAATTGCCGTGACAAAACGATATGACCATCCAAAAGTGAGCGAACTTCGTCAGCTACCGGTTCGTTCATATCATCCCCTTCGACCAATACCGTGTAAAACGCAGTAATACTGCCGCGATCGCTATTGCCGGTTCGTTCCAGCAAACGCGGCATCGCTGCAAAGACGCTGGGAGGAAAACTACCGGCTGCTGGCGTTTCACCCGCGGCCAGGCCGATTTCGCGCGCCGCCCTGGCATAACGTGTTAACGAATCGGCCATCAATAATACTTTTAAACCCCGGTCGCGATAATATTCGGCAATGGTGGTTGCTGTGTAGATACCTTTGAGGCGTTCCAATGCCGGACGATCAGACGTTGCGACCACCATTACCGTGCGGGCGCGCGCTTTTTCTGTCAGCACCTGTTCAAGAAATTCCCTGACTTCACGTCCACGCTCGCCGATCAGCGCTAGCACCATCACATCGGCATCACTGCCCTCACACAACATACCGAGTAAAGTACTTTTCCCAACACCCGCAGCAGCGAAAATGCCAATACGCTGACCTTCTCCACAGCACAACATAGCATCAATTGCACGTACACCCGTGACCAAGGGTTTTTCTATCGGATTACGCGTCAGCGGGTCCGGGGGCGCACGATCCAGTTCACGCCAATTGCCACCCAATGGCGCACCATTATCCATCGGTTGCCCTAACCCATCGAGGATTCGGCCCGTTAACCCCGATCCTACCGCTACACGGTGAGCATGTCTTAAAGGAGACACTCTTTGCCCACTACGCAACCCTTCGGAGGAGGAGAAAGGTGACAACAGTGCCACCTGTTGTTCAATAGAAACCACTTCAGCCAGTATCCCCTCAGGCTCTATGCGGCAAAGTTCCCCCATGCTGACTCCTGGCAAGCTAGCGCGCAGCAAAGTGGACCCGACATCCAGTATCGAACCACTGTAACTTAAGCCACTCGGCGGTGAGGTTGCAAAACTCAATTGCCGTTGTAAATTTGCACTCAGTAGATGAATATCAGGCAAATTCATCGAGTTCTTCCCCAATCAGCTCAACCATACCCACCACTTTAATATTAATTTCATCACCCAATTCCTGCCAGGAAAGCACGGGTAAGATAAACATGTCACGTTCAATAATTTTGCGCAAAAAACGGCGTACATCAATAGCCGTTAATAATGCAACATCAGGGTGCTCTTCAACAGCAGCTTTAATTTTATCCAAGATCAAACGTGATTGCTTTGGATCCAACGACGAATAGGTTCCCGCAGAAGTCTGGCGGATAGATTCACGGATAAGATTTTCGACTCCCTCACCAATACGCAACGCTGGCAACCAACTGTTACCCTTACCGAAACGTAAACAGAGATGACGGCGCAAAGCAATACGCGCATATTCTGTCAACATGATGATATCTTTTTCTTTGGGTGCCCATTCCACCAAAGCACCAAAAATCGTCCGTAAGTCACGGATTGAAATACCTTCTTCTACTAGCCGTTGTAAAATCTCTGTCACTTTGCCTACGGGCATCTGACGTTGTAATTCTTTCACCAGTTCGGCATAACGCCCTTCCATCGCATCCATTAAATAACGTGCTTCCTGCACACCGATAAACTCTGAGGTATGGCGTTCCAACACCCGTTTCAAACAGTGAATGATACGTTGATTCCCTTCGGTATAGGGGATACCTAGCGTTTTTGCGCGTTCTTTCTGGGAGGCGGGGATCCAATGTAATTCGCCTATATTATGAGCCAGTGTCTCGCTACGTGATCCTAATTGTACATTAGGCGTATTGAGCAACAGATCGTCAGGCGGTAACACCAGTTTAAGTACCTGCTCTTGATAAACACGAATCGATAAACTGTTATCCGCCCAAGAAGGATCACAACGTATCACCACCTCAGGGAGCGGCACGCCAAGATATTCAAAACGTCGCCAACGGAGTCCGTCCACATCACGCTTTAAATCCTTGTGATGCAGATTGGTAGAACAGTACAACATCAGTGGTACTGCCCCTGGTGTCATTTCTGCGCCTTCCTGATAGTCAACATCTTCACCGTCCACACTCATGCTATTGCCTGCTTGCGTGCCACGGCGTTTTTTACGGTAGATAATAAAAGCCGGGGCCACAATAAGTGCCGCCAGCCCGGCGAAATCTAGAAACGGAAAGCCAGGCAATAACGCAAACATCAACAGTAGTCCTGCAGCCATCCACAATGCTTCTGGTTGTCGAACAATCTGACTGGCCACATCTTTCGCCAGACTCTGCTTTTCATCGGCAGGAACACGTGTAACCACAATCCCGGCAGTAATCGAAATCAGCAATGAAGGAATTTGCGCCGCTAACCCATCACCCACGGAAAGCACGGAATAAGTCTGTACCGCATCTCCTGCCGACATCTGATGCTGAAAAACACCGATGGCAATACCGCCAATAATATTGACTAAAATAACAATGATGCCAGCGATAGCATCACCTTTAACAAATTTCATCGCACCATCCATGGCACCAAATAGCCGACTCTCTTTTTGCACCCTCGCCCGCTGGCGACCCGCTTCCGCGGCGTCGATAACACCTGCTCGCAAATCACCATCGATGCTCATCTGTTTGCCTGGCATCCCATCGAGAGAAAAGCGTGCGCTGACTTCGGCTACCCGTTCAGAACCCTTGGTGATGACAATAAACTGTACCACGGTGATAATGGTAAAGATGATCAAACCCACGGTGAGATTTCCACCCACGACAAATTGACCAAACGCCTCAACAATTTCTCCCGCATCATGCTGTAGCAATACCAAACGGCTGGTACTGATGGTTAATGCCAGCCGATATAAGGTGGTAATCAACAACAATGAAGGAAAAACCGAAAAATCCAGCGGATCACGTAAGTAAATCGCAATCATCAATAAAGTAACGGAAAGCGCGAGATTGATAACAATCAACACATCGACCAATGCCGTCGGCAATGGCAGGATCATCATAAAGATGGCGACCAACAACATCACCGCCAGAAATATATCTTGCCGGGCAACTATCAGCATTAGCCCACGTTTAATTGGTTCGAACATTATGACCATTCGCCTTGAAGAGATCTAAGTAGTACACATTGCTGCTTATAGAGTTGATACCAGAATTCAGCGCCAGCAGCGGCATGAGGACAGCAACTTACCATAATACCCGTACCCAATCGATAGATGCGTTGCGGGATACCCTGAAAACGCTCAAGCCGCCAACGTTGCTGTAAAGTACGCAATTCATCGAGACTCGGCATGGCTTTTAAACGCCCCGTCGTCAGTAGTAACCTTTGCTGCTTAATCTCAATAAATACTGCACGCTGACCTATGCGCCATTCCATACAGGATGCAACCGCTTTACAGGGTAATTCCGCTAATTTAACAAATAATTGCAAATTGCGGGTCATTACCAAATCCATATCCACTCTCGGCTCCGCTTAAAACCTGTTCGACATCTCTCGTACTCGCTGATACACCGTTAAAAACGCGCTCAACATGTTCATTGACTCCCTTTTGTTGTATACAAAGAGTAAACCGCGCGCCTTCGCCCGTTTTTTCCTCTTCTGAGCACAGCGAGAAAGATTTAGAACAGGTTCTGATAGATAATTGAGTGCCCTCTCCAGTCTAGCAGAGGAAAACACTCATGAGGATTCAAAATTAACCAACGTCTCTAGTATTTGCTCACGTTGATCATCATCTTTAAAGCAGGTCGCTGGCATCAGTTTAAACAGCTCACATAATCGCAAGACAAAACCGGGTTGTCGCTGCGGTGTTAACTGTTCCAATTGAGAAAACCGCTGCTGTAACCATTCACTGAATAGCCACGATTGCCCAACAATAGTCAATACTTCCTGCAACACCACTTCCCCTTGCAAACCACATGCACACCCAACCTGGTTACAATGATCTTCTAATCCAAGAAACAGCAGCACACGCCGCAGTTGGCGGAGCATGGCAGCCAATCGATGGCTTCGCCTGGAGGTGGGTGGTTGAGTGCTCATATCAAACGCTAACGCACGCAACAATACGCGGATCTTACGTTTACGATCCTGCCACCGGCTTACCCGTTTAAACCATTCATCGAGTGATTGCTCTTCTTCATCATCAATGCTTTGTTGAAACAGCCGTTTCATCTGGCGCAACGCAGCCGGATTGAGCTGACCGAATTCTAACAAACCAAACAACTCGACTTCCCAACCGGCTTCTTCCATCAATGCTGCCAATTGTTGAGACAAGGTACGGCGACGTGCGGGATTATCGTGGTACTGCAATAACAGGGAACTGATCTGTAACATTTTCTGGGCGCGATTTAACTCGCTATCCTGCCCAGCAAAGGAGAATTTTGCTAATAGGTTTTTATCGCCACTGCTCTCAAGCATTTTCTGAATCAGTGCCAACAAGGCCTGCATACTGCGCTCTTGACGTGTGGTTTTTGCCTGTTTCTCATCTTGCCGTCTTGTGCCTAAGAGCAGGCTCATTTCTTCTACGGTTTCGTACAATGCTCCAGCCCTTGTTTCTTCGGCGATAAGACTCATTATTGAGCTGGCATTTAAAACTTGACCCTCGTCATGAGGCTGCCCGGGATGCGGATCGTTACGGTGAATAACTGGCTGAATACCTTGCACCGAGTTGAGTGGTGTAACCATTAACTTTCATCCTGTAATATCACCGATGACTCATGTAGCCATGATACTAACTGCGACAAATGATCACTGAGCGAGATTTTCAGCGAAAGCAGTGGTGAAGCCAAAATCGCTTGATCCGGCGCGAGATTAGCGTCGGCACGCAGCTTGAGTCGATCGCCCATCGCTTGCTCTAACGCGGTGAGTTGTTGTGGATGGGCACTGAGTATCATCACCCCTTGTTCCGCCATTTCCTCAACCTGATCACTCAGACGCGTGATCAAAATCTTATCGACCGACTGTTCACCTGCCCAGGATTGGACCACAGTCGTGATCGCTTGCATGATCCTGCTGCGTGCCTGTTCCACCAGCACCTTATCAAGCTGTTCAGCCTGAACTAACCAGTTAACATGGCGTTGCAGCAAGGTGCTTTCCATTTCAATCCGCTTTTGCTCCACGATTTCTGTCGCCTGCTGTTGAGCGGCAGCCAAGAGTGCTTTTTTTTCTTTTTCTGCTTGCTGCACAATCAATTGTGCCCGCGCGTGAGCCTGTGCCTCTATTTCCAGGCTAATATCTATTTTTTTAAAGATATCTGCGGGGATATAAGTACCAAGCGGCAAAACGTAATGACGCTTTTGTATACTGATGTGGAATGGATTCATAATAGACGTTCCAGTCTGGCTAACCAGAGATCTGCCGATGGTAGCCACAGAGCACGTGGCAGAGGCGGTAACAAAATAGATAAAGCCTGCCAGGTGATCGCCGCTGACGTTGTCGCATGCAAAATACCGCGACCGAGCTGTAATGCGACAGCGGGTAATTGCTGTGGACTAAAGATAGCAGCGCGCCCTCCTGGACAACCCATGCCTAAAAGTTGACACAGATGCTCATCAGTTAACAACGGATGTAACGCCTCTCGATAGCTGCGTATCCGCAAATAGTCAGTGCAACGCAAACTCACCAACCCCAATGCCATACATAATGCATCCAGTCGTGGCTCTAATGCCATTTGTGCGATTTGTTTATCCGTTAAAACGGCAGGAAGGGGTTGCCTGGGAAAACCACGCAAACGGATCAAACACCGGTTTACAGCCCGATCACGCGCATGACAGTCTCCATAACGGTATTTTTTACTCTGTAACCCCATTCTGACGAGCCACAATGGATGCGCGAAACGCACGGGTTGCCAAGCCAATTGGTGTAACCGTATTACCGGTTGGTTAAGGGGCATCTGTTGACCGGAAATTGTCCGTCGTTCGACAGCCACCGATTGTTCAGGCATGCTGTTATGATCAGAAACTCTCTGTGGGTCAACCATAATCAAATACCATCATCTGCGTAAATATTTGATCCAAGCGATAAACGCCAAAGCACCGATTAACACACCCAACCCTGCCAATACAATCTGAACCGTTTTGACGTTTGCCAACAACCATTGAATATTCCACGAATGGGCTGGCTTCAATTGTGCTGTTTGCGCGCTAAAACGAAAATTAGCGGGCTGCATCAATACACTGATTTGTTCATAATCAATACCTGGGATAGCATCATGAATCAAACTTTTTATCTGTGAGCTGTAGCTTTCCAGGTTAACTTCTGGCGAAAATTTGATAAACACCGAGGCAGCATTTGGCACACTGCTTTTGCCGTCGGTAGGTGCGGCTATGGCAATGGTCACATCAGCACGGATCACACCGTCCATATGACTCAGCATGCTTTCTAATTGCTGCTCCTTCAGATAAACCATTTTGGCTTGTTCTTGCACCGGTGACGTGACCAACTGGTTAGAAGGAAAGAGCTGATCGACAGTCACATAACTTTTGCGTGGATAACCGTTTTGCCGCAGTAACTCAACCGCATTGATAAAGTGATCGCGGTCAACTTTCAGTGCCACCGTTCCACCTTTTTCCTGCTCTTTTTCGGCACTGATACTGTGCAACATCAACAGCGCAAGCATCTGATTGGCTTCATTCTCGGCTAAACCGGAATACAGCTCGACCTTACAACCGGCAAGTGATAACACTATCAGTAACATCACTACACCACGTTGCATTATTCTCATGACATATTGACCAATTTGTTAATACATTCACCACCTTTCCCAACGACTTTCGCCAGTAGATTCACTTCCACATCAATACGTCCTATTGTTACTTGATCGGATGCCGTTTTTTCTAGTGTCATAGGTTGAGCATTAAGCATCTGCGTGAAAGTATCAATTTGTTTCTGAGTAGCGTTAAGTGGCGCTTGAGACGCTACAGGCTTGGTCACTGCTTCAATGGCTTCAACAGGAACATAACTCATAATGTATTTCTCCTATCAATGAGATAGACGGCCCGGCTGCTGTGTATCTGCTGGAAACAATTCCGGCGCTAATAACTGACGTAGTGCCAAAGCGTCTGCCGATTGACTTTTCTCCAGTAACTGCAACGCTTGCTGACGTTCTCCCAAGCCAAATAATAACATTGCCTGGCATAACAAACGCACTTCAGGATCGGGCACCAATAGTGGTAAGGCTTCCAGGATCGTGCGTGATTCTTTGAACAAACCGTGATTAACCCCAGCCAGAGCGGCTTCAACCACCAGTTGTCGACAAGATTGAGTCAATAATGTCATATTTTAGCAATTATCCCACTGCATACATCGAAAATCTTTTTCGTTACTGAGCTTCCAAAAGAAACAAAATTTGAATATTGCTGAAGAGCGAACTGCATTTTCATCATTTCTGCCGGATTTTGCAAATCGCTAGTCGACATTTTATTTTCAACACTTTGAGAAGCTCGTGCTATCTGACGGCTAATACTATCTAATATTTGTTGAATGTCCATTTGCTTCTCCTAATCCGTCAACGTACGTAGCTGTGAAGGACACTGCTGATAACGGCGACGAAAGCTGTCAGAAAAGTGAGCATGATTGCTAAAGCCACACTCCATAGCGATGTCTGCTACCCGTAAACGAGTCGAAAGCAATAATTCACACCCTTTTTTCAAGCGCTGATCCAGTAACCATTGCTTTACTGACATACCAAATTTCTGATAGAAAAGAAAATTAAGTTTACGGGTTGAAATGCCCAGCTCATCGGCATAACGCGAAACACTCCAAGGATTGAGACTATTCTGCTCAAAGAATTCTAGCAGCTCATTATTGGTTCCGACGATCAAATTGAGTAGGCTTGAGAAATAAGCGTTTTCCATGCCTAGGCAATAGAGATAAAGAAAGCGCAATGATACGCCACGTTCCATATGCGTTAACTGCTCAGCAGCCTGCATCATATCTGCTTGTAGCGGCAACATTTTACAGGTCTCAAATACCACGCGCTGACGCTGTTTAGATTGTACTGACTGTTCCGCCAGTGTTTGATACAGCGGTAATAAATCGATGGGGTAACAAAATACGGTGGTCAATGTGCTACGGCAGAAAGTAGAGGCAATGGCGTTTTCATCTGCCACAACCAGGTGACCCGCGGGTATGGTGCTACGTTCACTACCACACCGTAATGTCCCGTCTTGCCGGAATAAAATAAATTGAATTGATTTCATGTTCACCTCCGGAGGACTCTTGACTCTTACAGTCTTGCTCAATTTCAAGCATTACCCCATCAGGTGTATACCTCATATTTTCTGATATAAGGTATATGGAATTTTATTGATATCCTTTATGCGTATGTATAGGCACGATGACGCCGCGTGGCGGAAGCTTCTTTGAGTATGTGATGGCAAGCACCCAGTAGGGTCTCTATAAGTTCGCTATTACTTTCTGCCCTTTCTGCCCTTTTTAGCCTATTGGCTTCTTCCTCTCTTTGTGCACATTCTATTTCTGCCTGACATTTTGCCGCTGCCTGTGCAAGTGATGCCTCTCTTCCTGCATCACATCCCTCTGTAACAATTTGAGTGCATTTCAGGGCGTAATTTAATACGTTGAGCGCTGCTGTTGCCAGCCCCCCCACAGTACTCGGAACACTAAATAGACTGAACGATGGCAGAAAAGCTAAAATCCCACGGATAATTACCGAAATCACAGCCGATGCAATGGCAGCTTGTTTTTCCGGTAGTTTGAGAAGAACAAAAATTTTATTAACAAGGAAAGCAAGACAATCATTGCCGGTAGACAACTCATCCTTTCCTGATTTACTCTGCTTAAAATTATAATATTCACAGCCGATATCACCTAAGGCCACTGCCAATTGGACGCAGGCCAATATCAAAAAGGGTGATGTTGCCCCTCCAGTTAACACTGTTGCGATTGCAGCTACCACCACTGCCGTTGCAGGAAGAATTGTAGCCATAAGCGTTTTTCGCAATCCCCTCAAGGCTTCGCTAACCTTAATAATTTTTAAGTTTTCTTTTTTAAGAAATGCTACATCTCTTGGCGGTATTGTCTCTTCTAATCCTACCTTATCACTATTTGAAGCTCCTGGATGGCAAAGATCCCTAAGAACGGTAGTAACCGCAATAATTTCTTGTTCTTTTTCAAGCGGTGTTATATTTCCTGGCAATCTTTCCTTTTCTAACCCCTCCTTAGAAGGCAATGGGATTTCTAATTTATCGGACGCTACTACATCATGGTTATAATTTCTTTTATCTATTTCATCGCCAATAATCTTAATAGATGTTGTAGGATTTAACATACTGTTTTACCTCGCTACATATATACATTAAATTTTAGCCAATAATCGATTTGCTTTTTCTCTTATCGTTGTATAAGCAGGATCAACGTAGCTTATTTCAATCACTGTTTGCAGTACTTCTCTAGCATCTGCTTTTCTTCCCAGAGCTTGTAAACAGACTGCCATTTCACATAACGGTGCTGGGTCGCAAATATCTAATGCCTGTGCATGGTCGTAACAGGTTAATGCTTTGAGATACTCTCCTTGCATCTGTAAAGCACCCGCCATGGCCAAATGAAAGCGGCGTTCTCCAGGATAATGTTGCGTTAGCCAGGTAAAATCGGTCAATGCCGCCACATAATCTTTTTTTTGCCATGCCTCATAGCCACGGGCATAGAGTTGTTCCGCATCTAGTCCATCGTCATGGTGAACTTCTTGTCGTGTTGTCAATAAATTAGTACGGGAAATTTTTTTTCGATTATTCGCAGCTTGGTAAGAAATATTCACAAATAATTCTCCACTGGCCGACTAATTTTACGAATAGCAATAAAATATCACACTTGCGAATATAAAAAAATAATCAATTAGAATATTTTTATTATATTTTCATATCATTTATACCCAATGAATTTCGAGTTACGGCAAGGCGGCAATCAATCGAATCCCAGGCGTGTACAGGTAGTACATGACTGGGATGAGTGCGAGCAACCAACGCCGCCGTAACTTGAAAAGCGAAGGGTATATTTGTGATAATGAATCAATCAATCAATCTTTATTATCTAATGGTTTTTACTTATTGCATTTTTAGAAAAAAATAGAATGTATCATAGTGATTAAATATAAATCACAGATTGTTTCTATTATAAACAAGAGGACTATCCTTACAAAAAATAAGGATAATATATATCGGTTTTATTATAAGTTGGATGGGAAATTTAATAATATTTAACTTAGTCTGTGCCTATTATTTTGCCCAATGTATATGTTTTTCGAGATATTTGAGAGGGTGTGATGTTTATCAATCTCCAGTAGGAACAGTAAAAATAGAGGGTCCATGATCTATGTTGTCTACCTTGGATGACATTAACAGTGTTTGTAATGATCTAAATCTACCTTCAGCTGCCTCAGCTCGTTGTAAAGCGGCGAGGTATTCTTCTTGAAAAAGCGTTGTAACGTTTGTTTGCTGTTGAGAAGAAGGTTCGGTTTCGCTATCTTCTTTTGGTTCTTTTCTATTGAAATATGCCTCTATCCCTGCTTTAAGCAGGGTCATCACATTAAGTAGCCAAGTGATCCCCATAATGACTGCTGGAGGCATGGCGGCAACCTTAACTATACTGGAGGTTCCTCCGACAACGATAAGAGACACACGAGTAACAGATGCAATTATGGATGAATATTTAAGATTGTTTCTACGCGACATACCGCAGCAACTGAATATTTTAAAAAATAGGTTAGCGATAGAATCAGAATGCATAGGCAACAGCGCATGGCCAGATTTAGCGGCTTCCAAATCATGCCATGCGCATAAAAAATCGGCCGAAACGACCATAAAATAAACACCAGCCAGTACTACTGGCAGAATCGGGCATGCCACGCCCGTTGCTACTATTGCTGCAAAGGCTGCAGTAAGTCCTAAAGCGGATAAGACTAACTTACCAATATTTAAGTAAAATGCACGACGAGAAAATTCAACCAGGGACTTATTATGCTCAGTCTTAGCGATCTTTGCTTGCTGTATATTTATCACCTCAAAACCGGGTGCGATAAGTGTTGGTTTTTCATCTATTGCGAAAGAATGATAATCTGTATCGCCCTGTATAGACATAGCTCTGCCACAAACCTCGCCCATATTTCCTCCAAAGATGATGAAAATGGTAAATACAGGGTATTAAATCTCGGCAAGTAACCGATTAGCCTTTTCCCTTGTCACCGCATAAGCGGGATCGCAATAACTCATTTCAATCGCTGTTTGCAATGCTTCTCTGGCGTCGGTTCCTTCTCCCAGTTTCTGCAAACAAATCGCCATCTGATATATTGGCTCTGGATCACAAGGCTCTAAGGTTTGGGCATAGTGGTAACAAGCTAAGGCAGCAATATATTCTTTTTCCATTTGCAATGCTCCTGCCATTGCTAAATGAAAACGCCGTTCATAAGGATAATTTAATGCCAACCAAGAAAAATCGACTAATGCCGCTGCATAATTTTCTTCTTGCCATGCTTGATAACCCCGTGCATAAAGCTGTTTTGCATCGAGACTACCGTTATCATGCACTGCCAACCGTGCCAGTTTCTCCGTAAGTGACGTGTTTTCTCGATGATGGGTTGCTTTATAATGAATACTCATCGCTCATCTCCCTTTAGCACAATCAATTTTACTGACAGTAATAAAATATTATGTTTCTGAACATTAAGAATTGACGAATACTATGCCTTTTTACTTAGCATAATAGTAATAATATTGTGTATTAATTTGTCGCAACTTATTACAGACATAAAAAAAGTAAACAAGAAGATGTTTACTTTATCAGATGTGCAATTTTCGTTTATCGCCCATTAATTTTTCGATAATTCTTCACCATTATGCCTTAGAGCCTGTTCGAAATCTCTTGTGCTCGCCGTGTTTTGGTCAAGTAATTCGTCAAAAACGCGCTCAAAATGCTCATTTACTCCCTTTTTTGTTATATACAAAGAGTAAACTGCGCTTTTTCGCCCGTTTTTTCTCGTCTGAGCGTCGCTCAAGAAGATTTGGAACAGGCTCTTAGCTTATTTAGGCTGAACACTAGCCAGTTGTCGCCATTTTCATCTGTTGAAAATTCAGCACCTTTTTTCAATAATAGTTGGATCAATCTCGCCCTTATTTCATGCAGCTTGTCATCAAAGACATTATCGATCACCATGCCTTTTATTTCAGTGAGTTCACCTTTTTCCAGGGTCATTTTTTTCAGCAAAGAAAATAAGCGTAATAATCCTGTTGGGGACGTTGTTTCATCGTCCAAGCGTGCCAAGTCACATATTATCAAGCCACCCTGTTCGATACGATAAGTGATTTTGTAGTTATCGTATTCGAACTGGTAGCCTAATAATATTTTACTGCCCAAAAAATAGGAGGGTTGCACAGGGATCCCTCCCTGATTTAAGTAATTAGCGATGGGATCTGTCATGGTTTTCTCTCATCCCCCCATTGCTTTTGTCATAGCACCCGTATTTGCTCGCATAATTGTTTCACACGTATCTTGCAACTGCTTAAGATAATCCCGAATCTTATTGATAGATTCCTGCACCAATTTTTGAATTTGCTGCGCCATCTTTTCTTGCATATCAGCGTTTGCTCTATCGATATTTACTTGGTTATTGATCGAATTAACTGGAATTTTTCCAACACTCGTTACAAGTTTATCTGCCATTTGAGCTAAACTATTGACCAGTTCTGTGAGTTTGAAACTACTGCCCGCAGCGGCTACTCCGATCACTCCCATCACTATGCCTATAATAGCTTCAACATTACCCGCCTTTCGCTGCTTTTCTGCTGCTTCCAATTTAGTCTCGAAGTTTTTTACCATCATCTTAAATTCAGCCAATACATTCGCCGTAAGAGTTTCAGATGCAGTTTGAGCCAATTTATTAAAAAGTTTTTTTACCTCAATCATTAGCTGATCCATATTCATGAGAAGATCAGAAATGGAGGTCGCTAGACGCTTATCTTGATCCAATTCATTAACATTTTTTGTTTCACCGAGTGCATTTGAATACACTTGGTCTACTGTTGTTATCTTGCACATAATAACTTCCTCTCTATATAAATGATGCTGATAACCCTAATTGAGTAAATTTGATATTGTTGTCTACGATAAATTGCACAGTGTCTTGAGTTTGTTTATTTGCATTTTCCATTACGCTCTGTTGTCTTTCTTGTATCTCTTTAGCCCACTCTTGCATCCATTCCAGGACACTTCGACTAGCACTCAGATCGTTTATTTGTTTTTCAATGTTATTGTTAATAACAGCATGAGCATGTTTACTGATAGCCTGCCCCCGTGTGCTGCACCGGACACAACAGCTAACACGTTAGAACTCAACATCACATTTTTAAGCATCTTGAGGGACATGTCTTTACATAGACTCAGTATAATCTGCTGGGTCAATTTCTTGGCTGAAAGTCGAGCTCCCTTCTGAATTGTCTTAACCACGGCCTTTTCAATAACTTCAACGACCAGTTTTTCCATCACCTCTTTAGTCAAAGATTTTCCTATCGTACCCGTCATTTGTTCAGTCGCTGTTCTCGCTACAACTGTTGCCGTACGTTGGACACTCTCTTGTAAAAAAAGATTAGCAGAGCCTTTTGTTGCTGTACTGGAAACTGCGCTTAGTGCTTCAGCAGCTCCCTCTTTCAGAGCACTTGATGCTCCTTTAACCACAGTATAAGCACCTTTAACCATTCTACCAATCTGCAAGACATCTAACGCCATTGCCGCCATCTCAAAGCCAAATTGCACTTCTCCTGCTTTTTCAATCACTTGATCTAGTGTTTTTTTATCCCCTACACCGGCCAACAGACAGGTCTCTGCCGCGGCCTTGACTAAACAGGCAACACCCGCCGTGACGTAAGAGACCCCTGCTGCTAAAGATAGAGGATCGAAAGTTGCCAGTGCTGCCGCGATTTTAAATGCACCATATACCACTTCTGCGGCACCTATTACCCAATCAAAAACTGCGGAAAAAATCCCCCCTTTTCTCGCTTTATCGGCTTGGTCTACCGATTTTTCAAATTGTTCCATGTACTCCTTAGATTGCTTTGTACGTAACAGCTGCTCTAAGTCAGCATTACTTTTTATCTGTTGACCCGATCCGGTAGAAATTTTATTCTGCGCAGACACTACAGTCACTGAAGCTTCTTCAGCGATAGACATCATCCCGCCAGCAAGTAAATTTTCCAAATTTGTACCAGGCAGTAGACGTGCCAATACTTCGTTGACCCGAGACTCTGAAATCTTCGGACCTAGAACGTTTGATCGATCAACATAAAATTCAACTTTATTAGCATCGTTCTCCCAGTTAGCAAAAGGAGTACTTAACGACTTGTCGAGGTGCCGCCGTCGTATCTGGCTCTTATCAGAACCTACCTGATCAATATCAGACGGACCAAAATTTGAAGGTGTTGCTGCGCTACTTACCTGGTTTTCAGTGTAGGTATCCATTTCATACCTCTAGTGTCAAACTCGCCAATCCATTTTCTGCGCGTACCCGAATATCATTCATTTCAGGATGAACACAGCACCAATTTAAAGCAGCCCGGAACGCTTTTTCTGCATAAGCCTGGTTACCACAGGCAAGATAACACTCACCTGCCAAACAAGACGGTCGAGGATCGTCAACACATATTTGCCCTGATCTGCTGAAACAATAAATGGCTTGATGGTAATCACAAGTCTGTTTATAGCATTGACCTAATGTTTGCCAATATGAAAAATTGTGATGATCCAAATGCACCAATAAAGTCAATAATACTTTGGCATTTTCATATTCGTCCCCTTCACATAACTGAATACAGTATCGATATAATAATGCTAAGTCTTCCGGTGCTCTATCCGCTAATACATGTAGAGAGCCACCACGGCGCATAAAATTAATTAATGCCTCATTGTGTTGATCACTCATAGTCTATCAGTTCCTATATTAATCACCAACTATGGAGAATGTGTTTCAGCAAATCTATATTAACGCCATATCGTCTTAAGTAAGTCGTTATTATCAGATTGTTGTTTATTAATGAAACCCACTAGCATTTGATAAACCTGAGTGATTTTTTGTATCTGCAAATTATCACTGGTGACCTGACTATTATTACGTGTCACCATGTTATCCAACGATGCTTTTATTGCCTCAAGTTGACCTTTATTCAGCTTACCATCGGTTTTTAATCCGTTTATATAGTCATCAATACTCTGATTATTGACGGTAAGATGCAAATCACGTAAAGCTTGACGTATGTCATCTGGCAATACTAGGGTGTCTTTGGTAGGATCTTTACCACCACTCAGAGTGTTAATATCCACGTTAATATTATTCGCCTCTTCTTGAGCCTCATCCACTATTTTTGATCTGCTCTGCATCGCTGCAAGTTGTTCAGCTCCCAATTTGTTTTGCTGTTCCATCAGTCCATATGCTTCCGCAGCGGCTGCTAGCAATAAACCACAGTCTTCTATAGATTGTAAAAATTCGTTAGTAAAATCATTAATCCCAGCTGTCAATTTCCCACTATTTCCGGCACCCGGTGTAAGTCCAGAAGGAGAAGTCGCTCTATTGCTATTTGGTGTAGAAGGTAGTTCATAAGGTAGTGGTGCATAACCAGGTAACATTGTAGAAGCCATAATCTTATCCCTCTGATTTACATCATTGATAATCGAATATTGTTTATTTTTGTTTTCAACTGATTAGTTTGATTTTTAAAATTCGCTACAACAACTTTAAGTGCTTCCCGTTCTTTCTTAAAACCATCGGGATAGGTTACTGCTAATTCAGCTAATTTCCTTTTCGCTTCAGGATCATGAGCAGCCCTTGCATCCAGAGAAGATATTTCTTGTTGTAACTTTTTAAATTTTTTATAATCTTTTTTTATTTTTTCATACTGAATTTTCATCACGTGCAAAGTAGATTCAAACTGCTCTGTGTTTGTCATATTTGCCTCCTGATACCAATTTGTATAATTTATATCTGCTATAAACACATCCTAGTCAACAATTTTTTTCCTGTCTTTCACTTTTCTACGCTTTCTAACCGAAATTAGCCAAAATGATATTTTTTTTAAGATTTTTTGTGATAACGGTATTCCAATGTCTCAATTATCTTTTTAGCACTGAGAACTGCTTCGGCAAGTTGACAATATTCTTTTTGAATCTCAGGTTTTTCCGGTATTGTAATAACTTTTTTTAATTCGATCAGCGCTTGTATTAATTCATCCAGCTTGGCCTGAGTTTGTTCTGGATTAGATTTGATACAACGTTCAAGATCCGTAATACGTGGCATGGTAATCATTACTCCAAAAAATTAAAAATCAAGTGGGATGTGCACCAGATTATTTCCTCTCATTAATTGAATACCATGAGCACTGAGAAAAATAACTTTATAACCATTCGGTAAAATCGTGCCTTGCTGTAAACGCAAACCGTTCGCCAATTCCATAAATGCAGATTCCTGATTGCCACCATAACTGACAATTTCCGCGGGAAGTAATTGTTTAGATTGGTCTGACGCAGGAATATTTTGATAAACGATCGGCAGGAAATCAGGTTGTTCCTGATGAACGACGGTCAATATGTTGTTGAGTTTTTGCTGCTGTTCGCCAGAAAGTTGCCCACTGATGACAATATTTTTTTTATTTTGTGTCAAGCTGAGGTAACCCAACAATCCTGAAGACCGTAATTTACCAACCAGTAATTGCAACAATTCTCCATCATGGTTGATAACGTTCCATCCTTGTAATCCAGGCATCGCCGTTAGCACATCCTGTACCTTTTTCCACTGGGGACCCGCCTGAATGGTGCCGTGAATGGTCACACGACCCGGTTGATTACCTTCGCTTACCTCGGCGTCCTGATACCCATATTGACGTAACACATCGCTAACACTGACAATCAGATGATCATCGCAAACCAGTTCGTTACGGTATACCACCGCATTCATCGTCAAAAAATTTTGCAGCCGCCGCATAGCTTCGGAAGATAAGCAGTAGCCACTCAGTTGTACACTGCCATCAGGCTGCCAGCTACTTTTAATATCTTTCAATTTCAGCAACTGAAGTTGATGTGCCAATTGACTTTCGATACCTGTCGGTTGATCCGACTCGTCAACTTTATGATGGCCAGATAACCAAAATAAACCGATGGAGACGACCAGCAATAGCAACAATGCACAGCCCGATAGCAACAGCAACGATCCCCGCCCAGAACTTGAGGGGATACTGATCCCACTCAACGTATCGTTATGCTCACCTAACACCATCATGACACCAGACGCTTCGATCACTTGGTGCAAAGGCAGCGCATTTTTTACATCGAAAACGCGACCATTGACCCAAACACGCCCTGGCGCTTGCATGAAAACCTGATTTTCTGCGACTTTCAGGATCAGGATCTCGCCTTTTTGTAAAGGCAGGAGGACATCACATCCTTGTTCTCCGAGCGTAAAATCTCCGGCAGGCAAACGAACTTCACGCCCATTGAGCTCCCCGTTTAACAGACGCACTTTCAGCTGTGCATTCATTTTAATGCCCCGTGTTAACCGGTACTGCTTTAATTAAGAAAAGTCTGACTACGCTATGTGATTGTTTATCGGTACTACGGAATAATCCACCGATTAAAGGAATATCGCCCAATAATGGAATTTTGTTTTGTATTTCACTTTGTTTATCCTGAATAAAGCCACCCAACAGTAAACTCTGCCCCACCCTTAAGGTCGCTTGGGTCGATATTTCAGATTTTTGTATTTGTGGTAAGGGTTCATTAACGATCTCCGACGCTTTTTGTACCCCATCCTGAATATTCAGATTAAGTAGTACCTCTTGTTGACCGTTATCGTTAATCATACGTGGCGTGACTCGCAACAAAGAGCCGGAAGTCACAGACTCAAGTTTTGCTACTTTATCGCCTTGTAATTTTGTATAAAAAGTGATGTTTTTATCCAGCACCGCCTGAATATTATTCAGCGTAACAATAGAAGGCCGAGATAATACCCTAGCCCGAGAATTTTGCTGTAATGCATTGAGACGCACCATAAAATTACCGGTATTACCAATGACAGTAGAAAAACCATTACCGCCTTGCGGCATTAAGCTGCTATTGAAAGAGATTTTGCCCCCCCTAAAGAGGCGGACGCTGCCCAATCAATCCCCAGCTGGTTGATGTTGGCGGCATCGACGTCAATGATAGCAACAGAAATTTCTATTTCAATCGGACGTACATCCAGTTGATTAATCAGACTTTGGTAGATCGGCATGTTCAGCTGACGATCGCGGACAATAATCGCATTCTGCCGTGGATCCGCCGAGAAAAGAGGCAATCCTGTGCTTTGGGCCTTCACACCATCAGTAGCGGCAGCCGCCATACTACCCATAGGCAAACTACTTGAGGCGCTCATCTCACGTAAAACACTGACCAGGCCTGGCACTTTAACTTGTTGATCGCGATATTGATAATCTGAATCTGTTGCCGAGGCATATTTAAGCGTGAAGACTTTTACCGCTTCTTTATTATTGCCGTGCTCACGCACCTGTTCATTAAGGAGTTTTGTTAAGCGGGAAGCACGTTCAATACACACAGGAACCCCGCTAACTTCGAGGGCATTGAGCGGAGAGACAGCCCTTATAGCGCAATTTTTTCCATCGGATAAACCACTTTTTTTGAGATAGTTGATCAAAGTGGTCATGGACAAACCTTCTGGCGAGATGATTTTTTTTCTCACTTCCTGTGTTTTATAAACATAAAGCACATCGCCGTCGGAATACCACGTCAGATTATATTTGACTGATAATTCGGCTAATATCTCTCCGGGGGTTTTATCCTGTAACTTGCCACTAAAGCTGTCGGTGATCTCAGGGCTAACCATAACCGGAATACCGTAGTTTTTTCCGAGTTCCTGCAATAAATTAGCAACCGTGATCCCTTTGCTGTAAATAAAAAAAGGAGAACCCTGCCAATTAATCGGCTGTGCGTAGACCAATGACCCTGATAGCAGACAAATCAAGCCGGCAATTTTCTTCATGCCGTGATCCCGCCTGTTTTTTTTCCGCCAAAAGACGTCACCATAGGTACCTGGGAAACCAGATAGCGATTAAGCGCCACCAGCTGTTCTAACAAAACAGCCACTTCATCGGTTTTACTGTCAGAATCATAACGCCGCCATAACCACCAGCCGTCTTCACCGAGCTGCAAAGCATAGTCTTTAGTCTCTTCTATCGATGCCAATAATAGGGTGACATGTTGTAATGCTGTATCGGGTAAGCCATTTTTTTCTAATAAAAACAATCCAATACAAATAGAATGGGCAAAATCTTTCGCCATACCCTGAATTTCATCCACTTCGAAGCGAACCATATTGGAGCTGGCTACTACTAGTATATTAGTAATCAACGGTTGCATTTTCAATATTTCGAGCATTAAGTATACTGGCTCCTACGCTGCCTTTTTGTATTATTCATCACATGAAACCTTACCCTATCGGTAGAAGACCTGAACTTAGTAATAAATTACCTGATTTTGCTCTAAATATACCAAAATTTGCAACAAAATGCACTTAACCCTTGATCTCCATTACCTCCTATGGCGTACTGATAAAAAGAATTGGATGACTTTCTATGGGAAATACCTCATCACTGGTCACTAGGTTGACATTATTATTGGGCGCCACACTGGTAGCAATATGGTTAATATCGATTGCTACCAATGCTTTTTTTTCGTTTGAAAACACGCGTCATCGCCTGATTGAAGATTTAACACATGTTGCCATGCTACGCGCTGACTTAAGCAATCAGCAATTCGAAGGCGCAGAACGTGATGCTAATTTGCTTGTTCACCGTCGTGAACATTACCAGACACAGAAAGAGGCCCCCTACCACAATCTTCTAACAGTTATGACAGCTTTTATATCCCGTTGGTGAGAACAGGAAGCTGTACTTCACCAGAGAATAGCGATGACTGTTGGGTTATTCAGGCTTATGGTGCTGCCGATCAAACCTATTATCTTGATAGCTTCATTATGAATCGCGGCACGGGCATTGCCTTACTGCCTCCACAGAAAATCTCTAAAGACTATCTTGCTAAACGCCGTCGTGAACTGTTTCAGCTACCTGCTTTTCCAACCCATGGCAATGTCTTTTGGGGAACGCCAGTCTATACACCCAACAATGGATGGCATGTTTCTGTTGCTGTCTGTGGTAAAAACGGAATACTGGCTGGCTTTGCCTTAAAGCTCAACGGTATACTTTCTTATGGTCAATCGACAGAACAAAAAGATATTAATCTACTGCTGGACAGTAACGGTGACCTCCTCCCCATTTCTCAACAGGCTGCGCCTGCTGCACAACTCGATAAAATCCTCGAACAGTTGGGCAGAATAAAACTGCATGATGGATGGCAACAGAGCGAGGATTACCTGATATTTCGCACTCAGCTTAAGGGACCAGGATGGCAACAATTGGTGATCTACCCACGTCTCGGGTTTGCCTGGGAAGCCGCAAAACCAGCATTACATCAATTACCTTTCGCGCTGGCTATTTTAGTCTTACTCACACTGGCGCTGTTTTTCCTACTGCGCTACTACTTGGCTATCCCATTATCGAATTTTGTTAACATCATTGGTGCCACTGGCCCAGATGCGATGGATGCACGGCTACCCATAATCCGTGCTGATGAGTTGGGACACATCGCCCGAGCGTATAATCACCTGTTAGATACCCTCAACGAGCAATACGATACCCTAGAACTAAAAGTGAAGGAACGTACCTTGGAACTGGCGGAGGCAAAACAAGAGGCAGAACAGGCTAGTAGCCGTAAAAGCCTGCATCTGACAACCATCAGTCACGAGATCCGCACACCTCTCAACGGCTCGCTTGGTGCCATCGAATTATTACAAAACACGCCACTGAGTCCAGCCCAGTCAAGACTGGCAGATACCGCGCGATTATGTTCACTTTCCTTGTTGGGGATTATTAATGATTTACTCGATTTTTCACGTATAGAATCGGGTCAAATGATGTTGGCACTGGAGGAAACCGCCCTACTACCGTTGTTAGATCACGTCATGCTGGCTATTCAAAGTTCGGCAACGACTAAATCGTTAACCCTATATACACAGGTTGGTCAAGATGTTCCTCTGAAATTGCAATTAGATGCCCTACGTTTAAGACAAATTTTGATCAATTTATTAGGTAATGCGGTAAAATTTACTGAATCGGGTAACATCAGCCTTCATGTTAAACGTAAGAACGATAAACTGTGTTTTATTGTTGAAGATACTGGCTGTGGTATTGATGCCGCAAATCAGCAAAAAATATTCGAACCTTTTTTTCAAAGTGGTACTCATGGTCAGGGAACCGGGTTGGGGCTGGCGATAGCCAGTAATCTTGCCAAACTGATGCAGGGCACTTTGCAATTACAAAGCACGCCTGATTTGGGCACCCGTGTTTCATTACTACTGCCACTGAACGAAACACGTGCTTCCCTCGTTTTCAGCGGCAGTTTAGCGGCACCTGCGCTGTTGCATCCACAGCTAACAGCCTGGGGGATCACCTGTCTACTGGATGACGATAATGAACATCTCTCTGATGCAGAACTTGCCTATCTACCAGGGCGCCTCTATGCACGTGTCAAACGTCTCCTTTTTGAATACCAACCACAAACTCCAGCTGCACTACCAATACAACCCTGGCGGATGAAAATCCTGCTAGTGGATGACGCGGAAACCAACCGTGATATTACCGGAATGATGCTCACTCAATTAGGTCATCACGTCGAATTGGCTGAAAGCGGTGAGCGCGCTCTTGAATTAGGTCGTCAACAATATTTTGATTTGGTTCTGATGGATATCCGCATGCTCGGATTAGATGGATTAGAAACCACTGTTCGCTGGCGTGCTGATGAGAAAAATAAGGACAGAGCCTGTATGATCACCGCCCTCACCGCAAACGCCAGCCCGGCAGAAAAAGAGCGCGTGCAGCAAGCCGGGATGAATGACTATTTATCGAAACCTGTCACTATGGCACAATTGGCTGAGATGCTCGATTTAGCAGCACAGTTTCAGTTGCAGCGTGATATTGTGCTTTCACCCCAACTGTCAGCATCCAAGTCAATATTAGATCTGACTGATCAAAACTTTACCCTAAAAATACATCAGGCATTATTGACGTTAATACAGCAGGTTGCTCAATCAATCGATGATCCCGCCGCGCTATCACATTATCTCCACACATTAAAAGGTTGTGCAGGGCAAGCAGGATTAACCGAACTTTGGGACAGTACCAGCAAATTGGAAGCGCGCATCCACAATGGTGACACGGTAACGCCGGAAGATATAGAAAAGTTAGATCAGATAATCAGTTTGGTAACAGAGTCTAAACTATAATCTGGGCTCTTGGAAAACTCGAGGAAAAGGAAATGCATTTATGAATCTCACAGCTAAAGTCAAGGTAGTCATTGCTGATGACCATGAGCTTATTATTGATGCGATAAAAAACATCATCAACCTCCTGCCAAATTATCAAACCGTTGGTCAGGCAAAAAATGGGCTTGAGGTTTATGGTGTATGTCTTGAAACAGAACCGGACATGATCATCCTTGATTTAGGACTACCAGGGATGCATGGACAGGATGTGATCACGCAATTGCTACGCCGTTGGCCTTCGTTGCGCATTCTCGTATTCACAGCACGAACAGAAGAACACTGCGCGAGCACAATATTAAACAATGGTGCATTAGGTTATGTACTAAAAAACAGCCCACAGCGTACTTTGCTTACTGCAATGGATACCGTAAGGCTAGGTAAACGTTATATTGACCCCAAACTAAAAGAGGATGTGGTACAACAATTGATGGAACAATGTCCTGATAGCGATCCTTCATGGCTCGCCGCTCCAACAAGCACCGCACCAGCGACAACAGCTGCAGACAGAAAAATCATAACAAGAAATGCGCAACTTATTCCAAATAAAAAACTCACTACACGCGAGCGGCAAGTGCTTAAACTCATCACAGAGGGCGCTTGTAACCGTATCATCGCTGATCAGCTCTCTATCAGCCAAAAAACGGTAGAAACTCATCGTCTCAATATGATGAGAAAACTCGATGCACACAAAGTCGCTGACCTTGTCCGATGTGCATATCGAATAGGATTAATCTATTAGAAATCGTCATCCCTAGCCAACGGAGCCATGTCATCATGCAACTCCATTGATTTTATTGAGTAAAAACAGACATTTCGGGGTGATAGATGAGCAATAGCTATCTGGCGTTTCCTGACTTCGATCCGATCATTTTCTCCATCGGTCCGATTTCCCTTCACTGGTATGGTCTAATGTACCTGGCGGGCTTTATTTTTGCCATGTGGCTTGCTGTTCGCCGAGCAAATAAGCCAAATAGTGGTTGGAGCAAAGAAGAAGTCGAAAACCTACTGTATGCGGGTTTTTTGGGTGTTTTTGTCGGTGGTCGTGTTGGTTATGTATTGTTTTATAATTTCGAATATTTTCTAGATAATCCGCTTTATTTGTTTAAAGTGTGGGATGGTGGTATGTCATTCCATGGTGGGCTGATTGGGGTTATCTGTGTCATGATGTGGTTTGCCCGACACACCAAGCGCAATTTTTTGCAAGTATCGGACTTTGTCGCTCCCCTGATCCCTTTTGGCTTGGGCGCGGGTCGTTTAGGTAATTTTATTAACGGTGAACTCTGGGGTAGGGTAACAACCAACACCCCTTGGGCAATGTTATTCCCTGGTTCCCGTAACGCAGATATCGCCATCGCTTCCACCAATGCCGATTGGCAAAGCATATTCAACCAATACGGTCTTTTACCACGTCATCCATCACAACTCTATGAAATGATCCTTGAAGGCTTGGTACTATTTATCCTCCTGAATCTATTTATTAGAAAACCACGTCCAATGGGCAGTGTTTCCGGTTTTTTTCTAATAGGTTATGGATTTTTTCGTATTATTGTCGAATACTTTCGTCAACCAGATGCACAAATCGGTTTGTTCGATGGGCTGATCACCATGGGGCAAATTCTCTCTATGCCGATGGTGTTAGCGGGTATGATAATGATGATTTGGGCGTATCGCCGTATTTAGCCGTAACTTTCGTGAGGTAATATGCAACAGTATCTGGATCTGATGAACAAGGTGTTAACCAAAGGCGCTGAGAAGACTGACCGTACCGGTACGGGTACGTTATCAATCTTCGGGCATCAGATGCGTTTTAACCTACAGAATGGTTTTCCACTGGTAACGACTAAATGTTGCCATCTACGCTCCATCATACATGAGCTGTTATGGTTTCTTAAAGGTGAAACCAACATCAAGTCTTTAAAAGACAATAATGTTAACATCTGGAATGAATGGGCGGATGAAAAAGGTGATCTTGGGCCAGTATATGGCAAGCAATGGCGTGCCTGGTCCACTGCTGATGGACATCAAATTGATCAGCTTGCTAGAGTGATTGAACAATTGAAGTGTGATCCCGACTCGCGCCGTCTCATCGTTTCCGCGTGGAATGTCGGCGAATTGGAGCAGATGGCGTTAGCACCTTGTCATGCTTTTTTTCAGTTTTACGTAGTAAACAAGGTGCTTTCATGCCAATTGTACCAACGTTCATGTGATGTCTTCCTCGGTTTGCCGTTCAATATTGCCAGCTACGCATTACTGGTACACATGATAGCTCAGCAGTGTGGTCTCACTGTTGGGGATTTTGTTTGGACTGGAGGAGATGTTCACCTTTATAACAATCATCTGGAACAAGCAAGATTACAACTGAGCCGAAAGCCACACGCGTTACCTAAATTGGTAATAAAAAACAAAAAAGAATCGTTATTTGATTATTGCTTCGATGATTTTACCATCGAAGACTATCATCCTCATCCAGCGATTAAAGCCCCGATTGCCATCTAAGGATCTGTCCGAAACCTACTGCACCACTCACACAACGCGCAATACAGGATCTACCTGACACAATAGGCGCCGCAAGAAATCCCGTGATTAGCTGGTGCTGTCATGTTCAGACAGCACCAGCTTAACAGGTTCAACAGCAAAGGTTAGCCCCTTTTTATCATTATCCACTACCACATAACGAACGGCTCCCACCGAATAAGCATAAAAATGAACACCTTTTCCACGTTCCAATAAATTTACAATGTCGCTGATGCTCTGTTGTACAGAAAGCCTGGCCTGGAATTGACGCATTAATGCCGCCATGTAGCTGATCGCCACTGATTTTGCTTCCTTTCCTTTTTCACCGTTGATGGGCAAGTAAGTTATTTGTAACGTCTTGATTTTACTGCTACCGTTTTCTAATACAGTCGAGGCATAGAGATTTTCATTAATTTTGCTGGCCGCTCGTGTGAACGGGGTAAGGGATCCTTTTTCATGGACAGCTCGAAATTTATTGATTGGTAGTGTTGGATTTGTCTGGTTATAGTGTTTACGAAATTGTATGAGTGTTACACCAAAAGTCGGGGCACTAGCAAGCAAATAAGGTGCGGTAGAGGATTTGCTATGGATGCTAATACTGGTGGCGACGGTATTGGCTGCATTAGGATTGGCGATAGCAGCATTGACAGAATGGGCGAGAGCAGCATCGGCACTAACACTACTCGCTGTCACTACTAGCAGTAATAGGACTAGCACAGCCGCCCTCTTTTTCTTCGTCGCTGACACCATAGTGATACCTTGATTTTTATCAGATAATTACCAATATTGTTCGCTACTAATATGCCCTACTTTACTACTCCTCAGATATTTTTTCATCTGGCGGATATCTTGCAGCATTTGTTGTGTATCACGTACCATTTGCGGATTACCACATAACATGACATGACTGTCTTTGGCAGCGATTTTTAACCCCACAGCTTTTTCCAGAGCATCATTTTCAATCAGTGCGGGTATACGTCCATGCAATGAGCCGACGAATTTTTCTCTACTAACGAGGGCACAGGTACGCAATTTGCCGTTGTACTCCTCTTCAAGCCGTTGCATCAAAGGTAAATAGCTGAGATCACAGCCTAATCTGACAGAATGTACCAACACCAGATGCTTAAAGCGTTCCAGATCCTTTTTTTCCTGCAAAATCGACAAATAAGGGCCAATACCCGTACCCGTTGCCAGCATCCATAAGGTATCACACTGGGGGATTTCCTTTAAAACGAAAAAACCAGCGGCTTGTTTACTCACCATGAGCGCCGCTCCGGCCGATAACCGACACAGGTGAGGGCTAAGTTCGCCTTGGGGTACGTCAATCAGATAAAACTCGAGATTATCATCACTTGGAGCATTAACGTAAGAATAAGCACGTTGTATCCGTTTCTCATTAATCTTCAACGCCAATTTAGCGTATTGACCGGGGAGAAAAGGATCTACCGGCGCCGTGACTTTAATACTGTATAAACTACCCGCACAATGCACAACATTAATGACTTTGCCACTAACCCATTCAGCCATAACTTTTTACTGCTCCCTATCAGACTACATTTTTTATTCAATCTACTTCTGCATAATGTGATGTTTCTTCATTTTTTATTTTTTGATGCGAAGAATGGGTGTCTTGCCCACGATGACAGTGCCAGAGAGTTTAATCAGTCCTTTCATTTCATCCATGTTGGAAATAACCACTGGTGTTAAAATAGATTTCGCTTTTTTTGTCAGCAAGGCGAGATCGAACGTAATGACAACATCACCTTTTTTAACCCGTTGGCCTTCTTTAGCAATACGCGTGAAACCGTCGCCTTTGAGTTCAACCGTATCAATACCAAAGTGGACAAACATCTCAATACCATCATCAGATTCGATAGAAAATGCATGATTAGTCTCAAAAATTTTACCAATAACCCCATCAACCGGAGCGACCACTTCATTGCCAGTGGGGTTAATGGCAATCCCATCGCCTACGATTTTTTCAGCAAAAACAACGTCGGGTACATCTTCAATATTAACGATTTCTCCGGACAACGGTGCGACAATCTCAATGGTACTGTCGTCTTTCTTATCATCTGAAACCAGAGATTTTAGTCTATCAAACAACCCCATGATTTTCTCCTAGTTATTGATTTTGGGTTATATTCCATAAATTAACGGTATTAAGCTTTTTTTGCTACGACAAAGTCGTTGATCAATTTCATTACGTCCGACACCGTCGCTTGAGCAAGAGCTTCTTCTGCTAATGCTTTGACATCTGCAAAACGAGTATTACGAATGATTTGTTTGATACGCGGAATTGAAGGGGCACTCATGCTAAACTCATCCAGTCCCATGCCAAGAAGCAACAGTGTAGCGCATTTATCTCCTGCAAGTTCGCCACACATACCTGTCCATTTACCTGCGGCATGCGAAACATCGATAACCTGTTTGATTAAGCGCAAGACGGCTGGAGACATTGGCTTGTAGAGATCAGAAATCAGCTCGTTACCACGATCGACGGCCAAAGTATACTGAGTTAAATCGTTTGTCCCAATACTAAAAAAATCAACTTCTCTTATTAAGTGATCGGCAATAACCGCAGCTGCCGGTGTTTCCACCATAATGCCCACTTCGATATTTTCATCGAAAAGCTGACGTTCTTTTTGCAATTGCTCTTTCAGCTCGGCAAGCTCTGTTTGCAATTGACGCACTTCTTCAACCGAGATAATCATCGGAAACATAATACGCAGTTTACCGAAAGCCGATGCACGTAAAATCGCACGCAATTGAGTACGCAGGATCTCTCTGCGATCAAGACAAATACGGATGGCCCGGTAGCCTAAAAAGGGATTATCTTCTTTCGATAGCCTCATATAGGGCAAATTTTTATCACCACCGATATCCATAGTGCGAATGATCACTGGCTGTGAACCGAACGCTTCTGCAACAATTTTATATGCCATGAACTGTTCTTCTTCTGTTGGCAGATTATCACGATCCATAAACAGAAATTCGGTGCGATACAGGCCAATACCTTCTGCACCATGGCGCTCAGCCATCGGAATATCACGCGGGGTACCAATATTAGCTACCACTTCAACCTGATGCCCATCCAGCGTCATGGCAGGGAGATTTTTCCCTTGCGCTAAAGCATTTTTCTCCGAGAGATAGCCATTCCTCTGCTTTGTTAACAGAGCGATCACCTCAGTGGTTGGATTAATATAGATACAGTTTTTAATCGCATCGAGGATCAAATAATCATCATTTTTCACTTTTTTACTGATATCACCCGTGCCGACAATCGCGGGTAATTCTAAAGAGCGTGCCATAATTGATGTGTGGGAAGTACAACCGCCGACGTCGGTAACAAAACCGAGTACCTTGTTGAGATCAAGCTGTGCAGTTTCGGATGGCGTCAAATCTGTCGCTACTAGGATCACTTCTTCTGAAATAGTACCCAGATCGACAATGGCCAAACCAAGAATATTTCTTAGCAGGCGTTTGCCAAGATCAGCCGTATCGGCAGCACGTTCCCTGAGATATTCATTATCTAATTCCTGCTGCTCTTTTACTTGTTTTTGGAACACGGAGTCAACAGCAGCACCTGCCGTTATATGCTGTTCCTTAATCAAGATAATAATTTCCTGCTCAAGTTCTTCGTCTTCTAACAGCATGATATGGCCTGCGAAAATATCTGCTTTTTCTTCTCCCAAGCTTTCAACCGCTTTGCTTTTAATCACAGCCAGCTGCTCACAAGCTTTCGCCCGACCCGCCCTAAAAGCAGCGATTTCTTCTGCCACTTGTTCACTCGAGATCTTTTCTCGATCGAGAACAATTTCATCTTCTTGCAACAAAAGTGCTTTACCGAAAGCAATACCTGGTGATACTGAAATGCCTGACGTCATACCTTACCTTACTCATATACTGGTTTAAAAAAATGGCGCTCTCTTATTCAAGCTCACTCATTAGCTTTACTAGGTGTTCCACAGCCTCCTTTTCGTCTTTACCCTCAGCGGAGATAGTCATGACAGTTCCTTGATTCAGATCCAAAATTTGTAGTTTAAATAAGCTTTTCGCATTGGCAGTCTTATCGCCTGTAGTGATGGTAATCTCAGCAGAAAATTTTTTCGCTTCTTTGACAAATTGGGCAGCAGGGCGGGTGTGCAAACCATTGGGTGAGGTAATAGTAACTTTTTGCTTGAACATGATATTTTCTCAACTTATTGGATTGATATTATAAGGATCAAGTTTAATGTAAAGTGTAGAGTTAAACCTATTAAAATAATGGGGCAGTTAACTACTAAACCCCGAGGGCTAAATCAACCATAGTGCGGTAAAAACCTTTATCTAGTCTATACAAGAACTATTTAGATCAATGTTTTTTAAGTTTTTAGTGTAATAGTGCCGCTTTTTATCGTTCAACCGTTCTTGATGACATCCATGATGTTCACCATGCCTCTTAATTCTCTACAATATCGAAACTTAGGCTATCATATCGGTAAGCTTTTTCATTAGCTAGCCATAAGTTATGTGAGTAATACGTCAAACAACGGGTATAATTTTTTTGTTAGTAGAAAATTGAGCACAGATTTGTACTGGTGTACATTAGACTTGTTGTTTAGCGGCTCGATTATGTAACAGAGTAACAAAACCTGTAGTGGATCTGTTGGCAACAAGAGTTAAAGGATGGATGTACGCCCTGGCGGCAATCTATGGAAACCCCAAAAAATTGTAGAGATTCTAATGATGCAAGATTTGCGTCTGATATTAATCGTTGTTGGCTCGAGCGCCATAATCGCCTTGTTGTTGCACGGCTTGTGGATCAACCGTAAAGAACGTTCTTCATTTTTTCGCGATCGCCCGGGTAAACGTCCACGACAGGAAGATAAAGAAATCCTGTTTGACGAAGGTGTAGGAGAAGTGCGTGTGGTTGCGCCCTCTTCTCGTCAAGCGGATCCTGTCTCATTGGCCACAGCTTCGGCAACTTTACAACGGATCGAGGACAATCTTGCATCCATGCCAACAGCATCGACGAATGAAAATAACCCAATTACACCACCGATACCACAAACTGTAACAACACCGTCAGCACCGGCTAGAGAAACCAAACAGGAAACAAAAGCCGAGCAAAAAACAGAAACGGAGCAAGAAATATTGAAAGAAACCGTACTGGTACTCAATGTTGCAGCTCATCCGGGTGGTTTAATTGCAGGGGAGCCACTATTGCAAAGTATTCTTCAAGCGGGCTTCCGCTTTGGCAAGATGAATATCTTTCATCACCACTTCAATTCAGCGGGCAATGGTGCGATATTATTTAGTCTGGCAAACATGGTTAAACCAGGATCTTTTGATCTTGGAGCTATGACCAATTTTACCACGCCCGGTATCTCGCTCTTTATGGTAGTGCCCTCTTATGGCGACGCCCATCAAAACTTTAAGCTCATGTTGCAATCAGCTCAGCGTATTGCTGATGATGTTGGCGGCGTAGTGCAAGATGATGAACACCGTATGATGACACCGCAGAAACTGGAAACCTATAAGGCGCGTGTCCGTCAAGTGTTGGATGAAATTGGCTAACTATGAAACCGATAATTCAACAAATCAATCAACTACGAACTGTACTGCGCCGTCATGAACATCAGTATCATGCTTTGGATACCCCAGAAATACCGGATGCAGAATATGATCGTTTGATGAATGAACTGTGTCAATTAGAAACCGAATACCCTGAATTTATCAGCGCGGATTCACCGACTCAGCGAGTTGGTGCAACGCCGCTGAGTACGTTCGAACAGGTGACACATGTGGTTCCGATGTTATCACTGGATAACATCTTTAATGAAGAAAGTTATTTAACCTTTAATAAACAGTTACATGAAAATTTAAACAGTAAATACTTCAATATTAGTGAGCAACTGGCTTTCTGCTGTGAACTTAAAATAGACGGTGTGGCGATCAGTTTGTTGTATGAAAATGGTGAATTGGTGCAGGCAGCAACCAGGGGCGATGGTAACATTGGAGAAAATGTTACGCGTAATGTAAAAACCATTCGCAGTATACCGTTACGTCTACATGGTGATGATATTCCACAGAAAATCGAGATCCGTGGTGAAATTTTTATGCCGCAACGCGATTTTATACGCTTCAATGAAGAAGCAAGGCGCAAAGGGGATAAGGTTTTCGCTAATCCACGTAATTTGGCAGCAGGTTCTTTACGTCAACTTGATCCTCGTATCACGGCTAAGCGACCATTGGCATTTTTTTGCCACAGTGTGGGATTATTGAACGGGGGATTGTTGCCACAGAGCCATATGCAGTGCCTACTACGATTTAAAAACTGGGGTTTACCGGTTAATGATCACACCAAACTTTGTATTAGCAGCGATCAAGTTATCGCTTTTTACCGTCAGATTGAACAACAACGGGATAGCTTAGGTTTTGATATTGATGGCCTAGTGATCAAAGTTGATGATCTGTCATTACAAAAACAATTAGGTTTTGGCACCCGAGCACCCCGTTGGGCAACAGCGTTTAAATTTCCGGCTCAAGAGAAAATGACGCAAGTGCATGACGTGGAATTTCAAATCGGGCGAACGGGGGCTATCACTCCAGTCGCTCGGTTAGAGCCTGTTCAGATAGCGGGCGTGGTGGTGAGTAATGCGAGCTTACATAATGCCGATGAGATAAAACGCTTAGGTTTACGTATCGGTGATACCGTGATAGTGCGGCGTGCGGGTGATGTTATTCCACAGATTGTTAGCGTGATAATCGATGCACGACCGACAGATACACGAGAAATCATTTTTCCTTTGCGTTGCCCAATTTGTGGTTCAGATATTGAGCGAATTGAAGGTAAAGCCATCGCGCGTTGTAGTGGTGCACTGTCTTGTGCTGCACAACGTAAAAAGGCGATAAAACATTTTGTTTCTCGCCGAGCATTAGATATAGAAGGTATAGGTGAAGAATTAATCGAACAATTGGTAGAAAAAGAGTATGTGCAACATCCCGCTGACTTATTCCATTTAACCGTCGAAAAATTAATCGGACTGGATAGGATGGGTGCTAAATCGGCGCAAAATCTGATTTCCGCATTAGACAAAACGAAGCAAACAACGTTTGCCCGTTTTCTTTATGCGCTGGGTATCCGTGGTGTGGGCGAAGCGATGGCAGTAAATCTGGCCACACATTTCCGCAATCTGGAAAATTTACAAGCCGCTGATGTTGAGGTGTTAAAAAAAGTACACAATATGGGCACGGTGAATGCTGCACACATCATCCATTTTTTAGCGCAAAAACATAATCAACAGGTTATTGCCGCACTTGAAACCATTCTCTGTTGGCCGGAAGCCTCGGAACCGATGGAAAATACTGCCGCCAAAATTGATAGTCCATTCGCAGGTAAAACCGTAGTATTAACCGGTCGTTTAACTATGTTAACCCGTAGTGATGCCAAAGATCGCCTACGCGCCTTAGGCGCGGAAGTCAAGAGTTGTATTTCGAGTAAAACCGATTTAGTCATTGCGGGTTTAGCTGCTGGCGAGAAACTGCAAGAAGCGCAGAGACTGAATATCAAAATTATCAACGAAACTGAAATGATGAGTCTATTCGACGATTGATCTTTCTGCCCCCCCTCTGGGCGGGCGTCAGTAACTGAAGAAAATACCAAGAAACAGGCTTAACCCCACATAATTATTGTTCAAAAAAGCGCGCAAATAGAGATCAGACTCAGATTTCCACATGATTTTTTGCTGATAAATAAAGAGTAAAGCGGCAACTAAAATCGCACCATAATAGAGATTGCCAAACTGCATTACATAGCCCAGTGTCATCATCAGTAGCAACGTTATCAGTTGCAATAACCCAATGATTAATTGGCTATATCGACCAAATAGGATCGCTGTGGATTTCACATTAATTTTTAGATCGTCGTCACGATCGACCATGGCATATTGAGTATCGTAAGCCACAGTCCAACACACATTCACCAGCAATAACAACCAACAAACCCAGGGTAGACTACTGTTAACCGCGGCGAATGCCATCGGAATCGACCAGCTAAACGCCATCCCCAATACCAGTTGTGGTAATTGGGTGATACGTTTCATAAACGGATAAATCCAGGCTAATACCAAAGCAACCAATGATAAGCCGATAGTCATCAGGTTTAGCGTTAATACCAAAGTAAAAGCCAGTAGCAGCAATAGAACGAATAAAATTTTGCTCTCTTTTTCGCTGACAGCACCACTGACTAAAGGCCGCACCGCAGTGCGTTTTACATGACCATCAATATAGCGATCAACATAGTCGTTGATCACGCAGCCAGCACTGCGCATAAGGAAAACACCCAATACAAACACGAGCAATATTTTTATCTCAGGCACGCCTTTTTGTGCTAACCATAACGCTGACAAAGTTGGCCACAGTAAGAGTAATGACCCAATGGGTTTATCGAGTCGTATTAAACGACAATACGCTTTCCATTTGTGTAGCATTATATTTGATACATTGGTGATGCCGATAAAAAAACTTCCGTCAGTAATAACGGCTTACCGGATAAACGTAATAATGAGCGCCTCGCCCATAGATCATCCTGTCGCCCAATTTGGATGTAATCACGGGTTAACTTATTATCTCTAAATAGATAGCGTCCAAGCGGAGTGCTACCCAAATCCAATAACTTTTCATGAACGCCTGAGAAGGTTTCCTCTGGGATCACAGTACGCCCCTGTAACCAGGGCATGCCATCTCCATACATAATCACTTCCCGCAACCAATAGCGTTGACTCTCTGGCAACAGTGCCTGCTCATTACCCAAGTCTTGCCGCGTAATAAAACGCTGTTGCTGTGGCTCGACAGTAACACTCCGGCAATAGCGTTCAAAACGTTCCGTCATCGAACCTTGTTCGTGCAACCAATCAGTAATATTTGTAGCCAGTTTTTGTGGCTCCATCGTCCACCATTGGACAGGCTTTAGAATTGATACCCCGCCATCGATCATTTAAATTACTCCCTGCAATGAGTAAAAGAAGAAACATTGTAGCTCAGAATAGAGTACTTTCGAAACCAGTGCTTATCGTGCTCAGTGCGTCTCGATTTTGGAATATTGGCAAAGTTTTATACCCAATGAATTTCGAGTTACGGCAAGGCGGCAATCAATCGAATCCCAGGAGTGTACAGGTAGTACATGACTGGGATGAGTGCGAACAGCCAACACCCCCGTAACTTGAAAGACGAAGGGTATACAAGCACCATATGAAATATCTTCGCTGATAAATGCAGTCTTTTGCTGCTAATTGCTACGATATCATTATAATGCTCGACCTTAACACCGATTGTTATAGCAATCTCATGGTAAAGGGGTGACAAATCGGCCATATCGGGTTATTTTGAAGACAATCAAAAAATTGCTGAGAATGACAGAATGATAATTAGGATAGAGAATGTCAGATAATTTTCATATTTTGCTGCTGAACGGGCCTAATTTGAATTTACTCGGATCCCGTGAAACGGAAAAATACGGTGCTACTACTTTAGAAGAGGTAGTTGATCGATTAAAGGAACAGGCACGATGCCTGAAAGTACAGCTATCTCATTTGCAAGCGAACGCAGAGCCAGCGTTAATCGATAAAATTCATCAAGCACGGGGTAACACCGATTTTATTTTGCTTAATTTTGCTGCGTTCACCCACACCAGTATCGCGCTGCGTGATGCATTGTTGGCGGTAAAAATTCCTTTTATTGAAATCCACCTGTCTAACCTGTATGCCCGTGAAACTTTCCGTCATCATTCCTATTTTTCCGATATTGCGCTTGGCGTAATCTGTGGGCTAGGGGTAGACGGCTACCATTTTGCTTTACAAGCGGCAGTCAATAGACTTCGTGCAAACCGTAGTTCGTTATGTGAACTCAAGACACCTGACACACAGTAGGGTTTGCAAGAAGTCTAATCATTTATCAGCATCTCATTAAATTACAACATGTAAAGAGTACGGAATCATACTTATGGATATTCGTAAAATTAAAAAGCTTATCGAACTGGTTCAAGAATCTGGCATTGCAGAATTGGAAATTTCAGAAGGTGAAGGGTCAGTACGCATCAATCGAACGCCAGCAACACCCTATTACCCCATGATGCAACAACCCCCTTCTACACCCGCACAACAGCCTATGTCTGTAACCCCAACAGGACCCACAGCAATTGAACCCTCTGCATCGGTTGCGACTAGTGGTCACATTGTGTGCTCACCCATGGTCGGTATCGGCTACCTCTCTCCAAGACCAGGAGAGGAAGCGTTCGTTAAAGTGGGACAACAAGTGACTGTCGGTCAGACTCTGTGCATTGTTGAAGCAATGAAAATGATGAACCAAATTGAATCAGATAAAGCCGGTACAGTAAAAGCTATTTTAGTAAAAAATGAACAACCGATTGAATATAACCAACCTCTTATCATCATCGAATAAAGAGGCATCTATGCTGAAGAAAATTGTTATTGCCAACCGAGGTGAAATTGCGTTACGTATCTTACGAGCCTGTCAAGAACTCGGAATCCACACGGTGGCGGTTCATTCCACTGCCGATCGTGATCTAAAACATGTATTACTGGCAGATGAAAGCGTGTGTATTGGTCCTGCGCTTTCAACACAAAGTTATTTGAACATTCCAGCGATCATTTCAGCCGCTGAGATCACCAATGCGGACGCCATTCATCCCGGCTATGGCTTCCTGTCTGAAAATGCAGATTTTGCTGAACGGGTAGAACGTTCAGGATTTGTTTTTATCGGTCCCGAGCCAGAAGCTATTCGTATGATGGGAGATAAAGTGTCGGCAATCACTGCCATGAAAAAAGCCGGTGTCCCCTGTGTGCCTGGTTCTGATGGTTCATTGCAGGATGATACAGAACAAAATAAAAAGATTGCAAAACAAATTGGCTATCCCATTATTATTAAAGCATCTGGTGGGGGCGGCGGCCGTGGAATGCGTGTGGTGCGTAGCGAGGCCAACCTGGAACAGTCCATCACCCTGACCCGTACGGAGGCCAAAGCCGCTTTCAATAACGATAGTGTTTATATGGAGAAATATCTTGAAAATCCACGCCATATCGAAATTCAGATCCTAGCTGATGGCCAGGGTAACGCTATTTATTTGGCTGAACGTGATTGTTCGATGCAACGCCGTCATCAAAAAGTGCTCGAAGAAGCGCCAGCTCCTGGTATTCTCAGCAGTGTGCGGCATCGTATTGGTAAACGCTGTGCAAAAGCTTGTATTGACATCGGCTATCGTGGTGCCGGTACTTTTGAATTCCTCTATGAAAACGAGGAGTTTTATTTTATTGAAATGAATACTCGGATCCAGGTTGAACATCCAGTCACCGAAATGATAACCGGTGTGGATATGATTAAAGAACAGCTACGTATTGCTGCCGGTCAAATACTTAGCATGAAACAAGACGACGTAAAAATCTCTGGTCATTCCATTGAATGTCGTATTAACGCTGAAGATTCGAACACTTTTCTACCCAGCCCCGGTAAAATCACGCGTTTCCATGCACCAGGCGGATTAGGCATACGTTGGGATTCACATATTTACGCAGGTTATACTGTGCCACCTTATTACGATTCGATGATTGGCAAACTTATTACTTATGGTGAAAATCGTGACGTCGCTATCTCTCGCATGAGGAATGCACTAGGCGAGTTAATCATTGATGGCATCAAAACCAACATTGAGTTGCAAAAGCGGATTATTGATGATCCCTCTTTTCAACAGGGAAGCACCAATATCCACTATTTGGAGAAAAAACTCGGATTACAGGAAACCTGATTTCGAACAAGTTCTAAGGAGCTGTCCGCTCCTTAGACTCTTTCCATCAACAAAATATACCTGGAAAAATCAGCCGTAAACTGGGAATTTTTTGCAAATCTCCAGAACTTTTGCTTTAGTTGCCTGGATAACGCCTTCGTTCTTGATATTGTCCAAAATATCACATATCCAACCCGCTAATTCACGAGATTCAGTCTCTTTGAAACCCCGACGCGTGATCGCTGGCGTGCCAATGCGAACACCCGAAGTAACAAATGGGCTAAGAGGATCGTTAGGCACCGCATTTTTGTTGACGGTAATATTAGCGTGACCTAAGGCAGCATCGGCGTCCTTACCAGTCAGTTCTTTACCCACTAAACTTAGCAAAAACAAATGATTATCGGTACCACCTGAAACCACTTTGTAACCCCGCTCCAGAAATACCTTCACCATCTCTTTGGCATTCTTAACCACTTGCTGCTGATAAGTCTTAAAGTCAGGTTCCGATGCTTCTTTAAACGCGACAGCTTTAGCAGCAATCACATGCATCAGTGGCCCTCCCTGAGAACCAGGGAATACGGCAGAATTCAGCTTCTTGTGGAGAGCTTCACTATCTAGCCTTTTATCATCGTACGCAGCAACACTCGCTCTACTTTTAGCAAGGATCAGACCACCGCGTGGACCCGCCAACGTTTTATGGGTGGTGGTGGTAACAACATGAGCATGAGGAAGCGGAGTATCATAGACTCCAGTAGCCACTAATCCCGCAACATGAGCCATATCAACAAATAAGTAGGCGTTGATGCTATCGGCAATTTCACGCATTTTAGCCCAATCAATCACACCAGAATAGGCGGAAAAACCACCGATAATCATTTTTGGTTTATGAGTACGAGCCAAATGTGCCAGCTCCTGATAATCAATTTTTTCAGACTCATCAACACCATAGGGAATGATATGATAAAGCTTGCCAGAAAAATTTACGGGTGAACCATGAGTCAGATGACCACCGTGAGCCAAATTCATCCCCAGCACGGTATCACCTGGTTCAAGCAGTGCCATATAAACAGCCGCATTCGCTTGCGAACCAGAATGCGGCTGTACATTCGCGTAATCAGCACCAAACAATTGCTTGGCGCGCTCAATCGCCAACTGTTCGACCAGGTCGACATATTCGCAACCACCATAGTAACGCTTGCCTGGATAACCTTCAGCGTATTTATTCGTCAACTGTGAACCCTGAGCCTGCATCACCCGCGCACTGGTGTAATTTTCAGACGCAATCAACTCAATATGCTCTTCCTGACGCTCTACCTCTTGCTCCATTGCCTGCCATAATTCTTTATCATAATCGGCAATGTTCATTTCACGCTTTAACATCCGGATCTCCTGACTAAATGCACCTAATGAGCTACCCACTTGGGTTGGTGAGCCTAGTATACTCTGGTATGCCAGAAAATTTAACACAAGTTAGATCAGGAACAGTCGCTTGCTTTCACATAATAGACCTCTTGCATAACCTGCTATGTGATGTGAACTAGTTTGCCTGATAGCGCGAAAAAACAAATAAAAAAGTAGATTTTACCTTTAAAAGGTGTATATTGTCCTCTTCCCTGGTGTTAGCCAATTGGCAACCCTTCTCCAAGTTACACTTGCAGAAGGTTTTTTTTTGCATCAACGGCTCATGATGACACAGGTTAGTCCTGAGTATCTCGTTGAGTATGCAACATATAATTAACGTCCACATTTTGTCCTAGTTTAAAACGGTCACTCAACGGGTTGTAATGCAGTCCGATAATATGGCGTTCATTTAGTGATGCCTGATCGGCCCATCTTATCAATTCTGCAGGACGGATAAATTTTTTCGCGTCATGCGTACCCTTCGGAACCAAACGTAAAATATATTCCGCAGCCACCACCGCCATTAACCAGGATTTTATATTACGGTTGATAGTGGAAAAAAAAACATGACCACCTGGTTTAACCAGATCGGCGCAAGCACGGACAACCGACTCAGCATCAGGAACATGCTCAAGCATCTCCATACAGGTGACGACATCATATTGCTGTGTATGATTTTTTGCATGCTCTTCAATAGGTTGCTGAATATAATCCACCTTTACACCGCTTTCCAATGCATGTAACCGTGCCACTTTCAATGGCTCACTACCCATATCTAACCCAGTCACCAACGCTCCTTCACGCGCCATACTTTCGGCTAAAATACCGCCACCACAGCCAACATCCAGCACTTTTTTCGCAAAAATCCCCCCAGCACGTTGCAAAATATAATCAAGACGCAAGGGATTGATGCGGTGTAACGATTTAAGCTCACCGTTTAAGTCCCACCAACGCGAGGCGACTGCCGCAAATTTAGCGATTTCCTGTTGATCAACGTTTACTGGATTATCTGTATATTTTGTCTGCATAAATAAATATCACACTAGTTTGTTCGTTATGCCAAGATTATACTTGTTCTTTACTAGACTTCTTGTAAAACTGTTAGTGGACCGCAACTAATCAATAACCTTTGAATTTCCCCAAAAATGACGCTTTGTGGTATAGTTTGTTACCTTTGAACCCGGTAATTGTGTAGAGGGATAGCGGCTTAATGAACGACCTTGCCAGAGAGATCACCCCGGTCAACATCGAAGAAGAGCTGCAATGCTCCTATTTGGATTATGCGATGTCCGTGATTGTGGGACGCGCGTTACCTGATGTTCGTGATGGACTAAAGCCCGTACACCGTCGTGCACTGTTTGCAATGAGTGTATTGGGTAATGATTGGAATAAAGCATACAAAAAATCTGCCCGCGTAGTCGGCGACGTTATCGGTAAGTATCATCCCCACGGTGACAGCGCAGTCTACGACACCATTGTGCGTATGGCTCAACCGTTCTCACTACGCTATATGTTAGTAGATGGACAGGGTAATTTTGGTTCAGTTGATGGCGATTCTCCTGCCGCAATGCGTTATACCGAAATTCGTATGTCAAAAATTGCTCACGAACTGCTGGCAGATTTAGAAAAAGAAACTGTCAATTTCGTGCCCAACTATGACGGTACGGAGCAAATTCCAGAAGTCATGCCAACCCGGATCCCCAATCTTCTGGTTAACGGTTCAGCGGGTATTGCTGTGGGGATGGCAACCAATATCCCGCCACATAATCTTTGCGAAGTCATTGATGGCTGCCTTGCTTATATTGAAGATGAAAATATTAGCATTGAAGGTTTAATGAAACATATTAAGGGCCCGGATTTCCCTACAGCAGCGATTATTAATGGTCGACGAGGAATTGCAGAAGCCTATCGTACTGGACGTGGCAGAATTTATCTTCGGGCGCGGGCCGAGGTGGAAACCGATGCCAAAACCAAGCGTGAAACCATTATCGTGAGGGAAATCCCCTACCAGGTGAATAAAGCACGACTAATCGAGAAAATTGCTGAGTTAGTGAAAGATAAGCGCATGGAAGGCATTAGCGCACTGCGGGATGAGTCTGATAAAGACGGGGTGCGTATCGTCATTGAAGTAAAACGTGATGCCACTGGAGAAGTGGTGCTGAATAATCTCTACTCACTCACGCAATTGCAAGTAACTTTCGGCATCAATATGGTGGCTTTGTACAAAAATCAACCCCGGTTACTGAATCTGAAAGATATTTTGCGGGCATTTATCCGTCACCGCCGTGAAGTTGTCACCCGTCGTACTCTCTTTGAATTGCGTAAGGCACGTGATCGCGCCCATATTCTCGAGGCTTTAGCGATTGCTTTGGTGAGTATTGATGCCATTATCGAACTTATCCGCACAGCAAAAGACAGTGCTGAAGCAAAAGATAACCTGATGAAACAGCCATGGCAGCTGGGCGATATTGCCAAGATGTTGGAACAAACCGATGGTGGTGCCACACGTCCTGAAACACTGGAAAATAACTACGGTATTCACGAAGGACGATATCATTTTAGCGAACAACAAGCACAGGCTATTTTGGATCTACGCTTACAGAAGTTAACTGGTATTGAGCATGGAAAGCTGATCAATGAATATGAGGATCTGCTGAAAAAAATTGGCGAGCTGATTTTTATTCTGGCTGATCCGGAAGAACTTTTAAAAGTTATCCGTGAAGAATTAACGAAGATTAAAGACCAATATAAGGATGAGCGTCGTACCGAGATCACCGATAATGCTACAGATATTAATATGGAAGATTTGATTGATCAGGAAGATGTAGTCGTGACTTTATCACATCAAGGTTACGTCAAGTATCAGCCACTGACCGATTATCAAGCGCAACGCCGCGGTGGTAAAGGTAAATCAGCAGCACGGATCAAGGAAGAAGATTTTATTGATCAACTGCTGATCGCAAATACCCACGATACCATCCTATGCTTCTCCAGCCGAGGTCGCCTCCACTGGATAAAAGTTTATCAGCTGCCAGAGACCAGTCGTAACGCACGTGGTCGCCCGATTGTCAATTTATTGCGATTGAAAGAAAATGAACGTATTACCGCTATTCTTCCGGTACAGGCATATGAAGCGGAGCGCCACGTTTTTATGGCCACAGCCTGTGGTACTGTGAAAAAAAGCGCCCTGACTGATTTTCGCAATCCGCGCAAGGATGGTATCAATGTCATTAATCTGAAAGAGGATGATGAATTGATAGCCGTTGCGCTAACAGATGGCAACGACGAAGTAATGTTATTTGCTACCTCCGGTAAAATGGTGCGTTTTCCAGAAGAACGCGTGCGCTCTATGGGGCGTGGTGCGACAGGTGTACGAGGGATGAAACTCGAACGTGATGATCGTCTGGTATCACTCATCATCCCACGTGGTGAAGGTGAGATCCTGACAATCACTGAAAATGGCTTTGGTAAGTGTACCCCGTCCGACAAGTATCTAACGAAGTCCGGTCGTGGTAACGGGGGAGTACGCTCGATCAAAGTCAGCGAGCGTAATGGCAAGCTCGTCGGTGCTATTCAGGTTGTGGCCAGCGATCAAGTCATGATCATTACTGATGCAGGCACATTGGTACGTATCAGAGTAGCCGAGATAGCCACTGTGGGTCGTCAAGCTCAAGGAGTGACCCTGATCCGCACGAAAGAAAATGAGCATGTGGTTGGCCTGCAACGCGTAGCAGAACAGGACGACGAAACCTTTGATAGTGAAGACGATGATCAGGGAGCACTACCTACGGAGTAATCGACACCAAACAGGGAGGTTCCTCCCTGTTTGACCTTCCTTTAACAACGATCCAATAGACCTCTTTCCAAACCCTAGCGAGTGATGTGAAGTCAAGGCGCACAGCGCACAGCAACCGTCGTTAACACACAGTACATGAGGATTGTGCGCACCGGGCAACGCAGGATTCGAGTCACACAGCAGGTTTGGAAAGAGGTCTAATATCATTACTGACTATTTATAATAATGTCATGGTCACAAGGTATAAGCGCAATATTTTTTTATAATAGAAAGTGCTCTTTTTCAACAGCAGAATAAAAATTTTTTAACTAAGTTTTAAAGAAGCTTAATAATTCGTATTGTTCATCGCGGCTACAGTTGTTTATACAACGAGGATATGCATATGACGACGTCTATTAGTTCTTTGCATGGTTCATTTAATTTTAGTCACTACAATATCCTTTCATTATGTAATGATAATTATAAGGTAAATTTTAAACCCGATTTAACTCAGTGCGATAAATTCGTTAATTTTTTTAAACGCATATTTTCATCCACACGCAAGGAAAAAGCGCTAACCGAGTTATACCATCGTATACATTCAAATTGTCGAGAGAATCAATTAAACGCATTAATTGAATTAAAAAATAATACTAAAAAAGAACTGCAAGATAATTATAAGACCACCATCATTTATGGTGAAGACTATGTTTATAGTGTTAGATTTACCTATGATAATCATCTATTGCAAGAAATTTCACTGAATGCAGATAATATTGAAATAGAAACTAAAAATGACTTTAAAACATCCATTACGGAGGGTAATTTTATAATAGAAGAAGCATTTCATGGTACCTACTTCATTGCTCTCAATAAGGTTTTACACAAATTATTGGCTAATGTTGAAGAAATGGTGAAAATTGTTAGACAGTATAGGGATGAGTTTCACAATACTTCTGATAATGGTGTAGGCAGTTACATACAGATAACGATATCAGAGAGTGTAATGAAAATTTTGACGAAAATAGCAGAACCCATCCCGTATTATTCAATGATAATAGAAAAAATTTTTCAACTGGATTCGCATCACCGTTCTTTATCTGTTGATGATAAAAAAATATTTTTATCTAAGTTAAAACGTGAAGTTATATCATCACAAGCCCTCACTGACAGCATAAAAGGGACAAGTTCAAGGCTGTATCCGGCAAATATAAAAGAATTTGACAGCCAGTTAAAAACTCTGCACAACAATACCCGTGATACTACAATGGCATTCTACAACGGCTTCATCGAAAATCCGGGACGGTCCGCCACAGACCCTACTATTCCACGTGATATTATTTGGCAATAATCATACGTTCAAACGGCCTCCTGATTAGCAAGAAAGCTAAGCCATGCTAATCAGTCATTTCGGTGGAGCCAGTACTGAAGCCATTTTTTGATATGGAAAGATAATTCTCTCACTGAAATTGAAATATTTTTAAGTCAATGAGTTACTTGTTTTAGGCATTGGAGGCTTGGCTTCGGTTCCTTGCTAATCAGTAACGGCCTTAACTGGCCGTTACTGATCACTAAATCAATAGTAAGAATGTTCACCACGCTGATGTTCAGTGATATCTCTCACTCCTTTCAGTTCAGAGAATGTTTGCAATAACTCTTTCTCAATACCCTCTTTCAAGGTGACATCAACCATAGAACAGCCGTTACAGCCGCCACCGAATTGTAAAACAGCGAACGCATCATCAGTAATCTCAATCAAGGTTATCCTCCCACCGTGGCTTGCCAACTGTGGATTAATCTGTGATTGTAATACGTACTCTACCCTTTCCATTAACGGCGCATCGTCGGCGACTTGACGCATTTTCGCATTAGGGGCTTTTAGGGTAAGCTGGGAACCAAGCTGATCGGTAACAAAATCAATTTCAGCATCTACCAGATAAGGTGCACTCAGTTCATCAACGAAGGCGGACATCTGTTCGAACTTCAGCTCAGTATCTGTTACTTCAATCGCGTCTTGAGGGCAATAGGACACACCACATTCAGCCGTAGGGGTACCAGGGTTGATAACAAATACACGAATTTGCGTCCCTTCTTTTTGATTTGCTAACAATTTGGCAAAATGATTTTGGGCGTTGTCTGTTATTTTTATCATGGCATTTAACTCAACAATTAATTTTTTTCTGTCAGCTATAATACGCCCATTAATGGCGTGACGACAAGGTACGGCAGATACACCATATTTGTAACGATGCAGCTCCTTGGGCCAGGAGCAGATTGGCAATTTCGGTCACAGTACTGCCAGTAGTCACAACATCGTCTAGCAAGGCAAGATGTTGCCCACGGATAGGGTCAACACAGTGAAATACACCGCGTAAATTTTTTCGGCGCGTGGCTGCATTCAACTGCTGTTGCGGCGGTGTCGAATGTAAACGTATTAAACTGCGGGGGTGATAATCACAATTGAGCCAGCGTGCCAATGGACGTGCTAGCAGATCGCTTTGATTAAACCCCCGTTGCCAACAACGGTACTTGTGTAAAGGAACACTGATGATCCGTTGCGGTTTTATTCTCTCACCATGACGCTTGGCATTTAGCCAACGTAACAGTAACAAGCGAGCCAACAGCGGGGCCAATTGTGTCATACCATCAAATTTCATTCTTTTTATCAACGTACTCAGCGGTGGTTGATAGTTGCTGACAAAGGTGATGTTCGTCCAGCAGGGCGGATTGAGCAAACAACGACCACAAGGCAAGCTCGGCGTCTCTGAAGGCAAACCACAACACGCACAGCACGAAGGCGTATTAGCCAAGTTACGGAGACAAAAACAACAAATTCCATGATGGGACAAATACAATGGCTGCATGCATAACCAACAGTGACTCGCGATTGTTAACATAGCTCCTCCTTGAACAGTAACCATTTGATAGTGACACAACAGGATAATAACCCATGACACAACTTTATTGGCATACCTGTGGTAAAGGTCATCACGATTTTGTGTTGTTACACGGATGGGGGCTGAATGCTGAAGTATGGCGTTGCATAATTGATAGATTTGTACCGCATTTCCGCTTACATCTGGTGGATCTTCCCGGTTACGGCCGGAGCAACGGATACGGCGCAATGTCCCTTGCTGAGATGTCAGCACGAGTATTAACTCAAGCTCCGACCAAAGCGTTATGGCTAGGTTGGTCGATGGGAGGACTGGTTGCTAGTCAGATTGCATTGAGCCAGCCAGAACGGGTGCAAGGGTTAATTACCGTTGCCTCTTCACCTTGTTTTAGCGCACAGGATCAATGGCCGGGGATCAAACTAGAAGTACTGAATGAATTTCAGCAGCAATTGAACAATAATCTCCAACGCACCATTAAACGTTTTCTATCACTGCAAGTCTTAGGTACTGCAAGTGCACAGCAAGATAGGCAGTTACTACAATCATTGGTGCTTCATCACCAGCGTCCAGAGGTACTGACTGCCGGACTAAAAATTCTACACACTACTGATCTGCGAACCGCATTGACCGATTTTTCACGGCCTTTCCTACGTATTTACGGTAATTTGGATGGACTAGTCCCCTCTAAGATAGCCACATTGCTGGATGGCGTGTGGCCAACAACCCAATCAGCGATTATAGATAAAGCAGCTCATGCTCCATTTATCTCCCATCCTGATGATTTTTCATCACTTATTATCCGTTTTTCTCAGCAAAATGATCTTTGTGATTAAAGTATGGTTGCGGCGCAACCGCTTCTTGATATAGATTAGAATAATAAGGATTCTCATTAAGATTTTTATTGAGTAGGTTATGCAAAAAGTCTAATGTATTCCATCAGCAACTATCCAGAGGTTAACATGAGAGATCATATGCAGCTTATTCCTAAAAAATGTTACAAAATCATCAAATTCTTTCCTGAGATTAGCCCCACCTACCGGCAAAAATTACTCTCCTTGGGAATGCTACCAGGTTCGTCATTTAAGGTCATTCGCTCGGCTCCCTTTGGTGATCCTCTACAAATTGAAGTCAGGGGAGTCAGCTTACTATTAAGACAAAAAGATTTGTATCTCTTGAGTTTAGAACCCCAATCCTAGACCATGACCTAGAATGGCATCAACTAGCAAGATGTCTGATGAAAGATTTTAAGCAGTCAGGACAAACAGTATCAGAATTTAAAGACCTGTTCGAAATCTTTTTCGCTGTACTTAGACGAGGAAAAAACGGGCGAAAGAGCCGCAGTTTACTCTTTGTGTACGACAAAAGGGAGTAAATGTGCATGTTAAGCGCGTTTTTGACGAATTACTTGACCAAAACACGGCGAGTACAAGAGATTTCGAACAGGTTCTAAGGGCTAGCGAGTGGATAGAAGTCACAGTATGATGATAACCCCACGTCAATTGTACTGACCTGTAAATTTTAATTTATTGAATTTTAAAGAATAAAAAACAATGATAACAATCGGTTTAATTGGAAATCCCAATGCGGGTAAAACTACGCTGTTTAACCAGCTAACGGGGGCGCGGCAACGAGTAGGTAACTGGGCTGGAGTAACGGTGGAGAAGAAAGAAGGCCATTTTTCCACAGCCAAGCGTCAAGTGACTTTAGTGGATTTGCCCGGAACCTATTCTCTTACCACCATATCAGAACACACTTCACTTGATGAACAGATCGCCTGCGATTACATACTGAATGGTCAAGCTGATCTGCTGATCAATGTCATCGATGCTTCTAACCTGGAGCGCAATCTCTACCTGACCCTGCAATTAGTCGAATTTGGTATCCCTTGTATTGTCGCTCTCAATATGCTAGATATCGCTGAGAATCAAAAAATCAAGATTGATATCAATGTGTTGACTCAACAGTTAAGCTGCCCCGTCATTCCATTGGTTTCTACTCGTGCAGCAGGCATTAACGAATTAAAAAATAGCATTGATCACTATCCCTCAGCGCTGTAAAAATACAGGGTAACTCTCTGGTTAACTATTCACCAGTCCTACTAAAAGAAGTGAATAAATTGGCACAAGCTATGCCAGAATCGCTCTCTTTGCAGCAGCGTGACTGGCTAGCTTTACAAATATTGGAAGGCGATATCTATGCGCTAGCACATTCAGGTATCCCGCAGATTTATTAACCGATGCACACCAACGGCTACAGCAGCAAAATGAAGATCCAGAGCTATTGATTGCCGATGCTCGCTATCAAAGTATCGCCAAGATCTGTGAAGCGGTCAGCAATCCACAACAGGCAGAACCCAATCTTTTGACACAACGGCTCGATAACATCATCCTTAACCGCTGGTTGGGCGTGCCTATCTTCTTGTTTGTTATGTATCTGATGTTTGTTCTAGCTATTAATATCGGTGGTGCGTTACAGCCAATATTTGATATCGGTTCCTCGGCAATTTTTATTCAGGGATTACAATGGCTAGGTTATACCCTACATTTCCCACAATGGTTAACTGTTTTTCTGGCTCAAGGCGTAGGTGGCGGTATCAATACCATGCTACCGTTGGTACCACAGATTGGCATGATGTACCTTTTCCTTTCTTTCCTTGAGGACTCAGGTTACATGGCTCGAGCTGCATTTGTCATGGATCGGCTGATGCAAGCACTCGGACTACCTGGCAAATCTTTTGTGCCGTTGATTGTTGGTTTTGGCTGCAATGTGCCATCCATTATGGGGGCACGCACCCTGGACGCGCAGCGCGAACGTTTAATTACTATTATGATGGCTCCATTTATGTCATGCGGCGCACGCTTAGCTATTTTTGCCGTTTTCACTGCCGCATTTTTCGGTAAAGGGGGAGCCAGCGTTGTTTTTTCCCTCTACTTGTTAGGTATTGTAGTCGCAATCTTTACCGGTTTGGTATTGAAATACACGGTTATGCGCGGGGAAGCCTCTCCCTTTGTGATGGAACTGCCCGTCTACCATGTTCCACATTTAAAAAGTTTGTTATTACAAACCTGGCAACGGCTGAAAGGTTTTGTGCTGAGAGCCGGTAAAGTGATCATTCTTGCCTGTATCTTTATTGGTGGACTCAATAGTTTCTCTTTCAAAGGTCAAGCGGTAGACAGTATTAATGACTCTGCACTCGCATCCGTCAGTAAGGTTCTGACCCCGTTATTAACACCTATGGGGGTTCATCCTGATAACTGGCAAGCGACCGTAGGTTTGATCACCGGTGCCGTTGCTAAAGAGGTGGTAGTGGGTACTTTAAACACCCTTTACACTGCTGAAAAAATCACCAACGAGCCCTTTGATGTAGAGGGATTTAACCTCTTCGAGGAACTCAGTGGAGCGTTAAACGAAACCTGGCAAGGGCTAAAAGATACTTTCAGCTTTGATGTGCTATCCAACCCGATAGAAGCCAGTAAGGGTGATGGAGAAATGGCTACCGGTTCGATGGGGGTCATGAGTAGCAAGTTTGGCTCTCGTCTCTCCGCTTACAGTTACCTGATATTTGTTTTGCTCTACGTACCCTGTGTTTCTGTAATGGGTGCCATCGCTCGAGAAACTAGCCGTGGCTGGATGATTTTTTCGATTTTGTGGGGCCTAAATCTTGCTTATTCGTTATCGACCCTGTTTTATCAAGCCGCAACCTTTGGCAACCATCCACAGCAAAGCTTTATGATTATCACTATTGTTATTGTTATCAATGTACTGATTCTATTCGGTTTACGCCGTTCACGCAGTAGGATCATCACCAGATTCAAACAGGAAAACAAGCAGTTGCTGCAATAATTAAGTAAACTGTCGTTAATGCGTCGGAGGTCTGTTTTGGGAGATTAATCTATGGCGAGTCTATTACAGGTGCGGGATGCAATAGCGCTCAACGGCATTGCAGAAGCACATCAACTTAGCCGACAATTGGCGACACCTTTACGCCTGGTAGAGGCCATGTTAGAACGATTGAGCATCATGGGAAAAATCGAACGTATCGAACAAAATGACCGCAGCTGTCTATGCGGTGGTTGCAAGCGCTGCCCTGAAGGGCAGCGACATCATAGAATGATGTATCAATTAACCACACCTCGCTGAGAGCCTTTTCCAAACCCCTTTCGCTATGCTCAGACGAGGAAAAAACGGGCGAAGAAACGCAGTTTACAGAGAGTCAATGAGCATTTTGAGCCCGTTTTTGACGAAGTACCAGCAAGCATAAAAAATTTCGAATAGGTTCTAATAAAAATCCGAATATTTTTTAGGCATTTTTAGGGGTGCGTTTTGCATTACCTTGCGCGAAAAAATCACTTAGAGGCCCTTTAGACGCCCATTGTTACTTAATAAACACCTAACCGCTATTAGGCAACAAATCTACTACAGAAAAAGAGTCAATTTTCTCAATCTACGCAATTCGTTTCTATTCAATTCATTTCTACGGTGATCATCTTTTACTCGTACAGAAGATGAAGCATCTGTATCTGAAGGTATTGCTTTTTCTGTAAGCATTTGTTGTTCCACGCATGAAAAAAAAGGAAGACCTGGCTGAAATTTACAGACAAAGACCGCCGGGGCTTTTTCTTGATAAGCCGAAACAAACAGAGGTAATAGCAAAATCGGTAACACTGTTAACACAGCCTTTATTTTTTTCATCGGATGCCTTTTTATTTTGTCATATTTAGTGTGACTCTATTATAGCAGAACGACTCTCTTCTGATTACACCATCAAAGATGAATCGTGCCATATATTCATATCGAATGGTATTCATTATGTAATCAAAACTACACCGCACCGCTATACTGTCTATTCTACTCACATTCACCCCCATAATAGGTGAGCAAAGATAAGCTGGAAAAGACTTAATTTAGGCTTCTCACGTTTATTTTCACCAGAGGAACTAGAAGATTTTGTTTGCTCTGGGATAATTTCTTGTTTGTTACACACTTTTACGAGACCCCAAAAAGTGACCTCCCACGTGGTAGTGGGACAAACAACGGAAGAGGCCCAAAGCAGGTGTTGATAATGCTGGCAATGATAAGATGAGTAATATTCCTAATGTATTAACTATTTTTGTTATCACCATGACCAGGCTCTCCACATTTTTGCATTGAATTCATCTTCTTGTTTTTGCATAGAGAAAGATTGGCGTTCTCCACTAGAGAGTATTATTTCTTGCACTGAATCTTTTTCTTCGATGCATACTGATACTGATGAAATCCCCATATATTTATGCTTCTACTGAATTTTACAACTAATAAGACTATCAGTAGCATAAGCCCAAGTGGACATTGGCAATAATAAAATGACCAATATTCTTAAAAAAGTCTTTATCTTTTTCATTTAATACTCCTTATTTTCGTAATAATTTGAAAAAACAGACTACCCAACCTACTGGGAAGAAATAGAGAGACGGTACAAAGCTTTATCGTATATAGCAGAACGATTCTATTTTAATTACAGCATAAAGATCAGTCGTGTCGTATATTTATACTTAACAGTATTCAGTATGTAATCAAAATTACACCGTACCGCTATATATGCTTCATATTCTGATTAAGAAAATGTATTATCTGCATCAACAGGGGGTTTCTCATATGAACATATTTTTGATGGGAAGAACTGGATCCCACCCACCTTCCAAAGTTCTTGGCATACATTCGAAATTGTTTTTTCATGAGAAGCCCAAATAGATGTTGGCAATAATAAGATGGATAATAATTTTAATAGAATCTTTATTTTTTTCATATGCTCATTTCCTATTTTTCGATTAGCGTCATTTGAATATGCACTGGATCTCTGTCTCCTATTAAGCATAGTCACAAAACCAGTTGTTTTCCTTTTCAATCTTTATTACTTGTTTATCGCTTAAATTAATTGACTGCTTTTGATTTCAAGGGCTGCGCATGACGTGGCCTTTTTTACTTTTAGCATCTAGCCCATTACCTATCAGTGCTCAACCCTTTTAATTCACGAGAGTTTAGGGTGCGACGCTATTTCTATAACACCACCCCCGACTCTTAGTGGAAAACGGTATCCCCACTGAGAGACGAAAATGACCATGGAAAAACTGACCACCGGTGCAGCCTATGGTGTTTCCGCCGGTAGCATCTTGAATGGTTTGCTAAACAGCTACAGCCCAGAACAATGGAACGCCATTGGTGTACTCGCGGGCGTCTCACTTGCTGCATACATGAAAAACATAATAATAATCACATCATATATTCTAAAAATAAGGTATCGATGTCGCAATTGAGGTCTCTTCTTTTACTTTTAGCCTGGGCCCATTTATGTTCAATGGGATTGAGGTCTCACTTTTACCCACAACGTTGAATGAAAAATGATTCAGGTGGAATTGGATTATTGGTAGAGTCAATAGTAAAGAAGAACAAGGTAAATCAGGAAACAGGCACATGAAAACAGTAACGGGTAATGGGAATGAGTGGATCCGTGAAGAATTTCATCAAATTGATTTCGGAGATAAACGCCTTAAAGAGCGTTTTTTTGAAACAGCGGGCTTATTATCATCAAAAGCGTCAGGTTCAATTTACCCAAGCTGTCATGGCTCCTGGTCACAGGCCAAAGGAGCTTATCGATTTTTTAGCAATGAGAGAGTGAGCGAGAGCGCGCTATTCCGTACACATTGTGTGCAAACACAAAAACGTCTGGAGGGGCATTCACTGGTTTTTTCTCTTCAGGACACATCAGAGTTGAACTTTGACTCACATAAAAAGACAGAGGGGTTGGGAAGTATATCTAAAGCCTATCACAAACATAAAATGGGGTTGATGCTTCATGCAAGTTTGATGGTAACTCAGGAGGGCTTGCCGCTTGGGTTATCCTCGCTTAAATGCTGGTCACGTGTTTCCCGAGAGGAACCCCCTCAGGAAAAACAGCGGCGGCTTTATCAATCGACAATGAAAGAGAAAGAAAGTATTAAGTGGATAGAGACCCTCTACGAGACAGCGGCGCTGATACCCAAAGATACCTGCTTAATCACGCTGGGAGACAGAGAAGTGGATATTTTCGAACTTTTTCGGGTTGCAAGCTCACTAAAAACATTTTTTATTATCCGCAACCGGAAAGACAGAAAATTTATCGATGAAAAGGGGAAAAAAACAACGGTGCAAACCGCCTTGTCAAAGACGCCGATTTTAAAAACCATAGCACTCACCCTGCCCAAAAATCAGCAAAGGGTAGCAAGAACGGCTTATGTGGATATTCGCTCCATTTCAGGCTGGCTCCCCATTAGAAATAATCTAGTTTATGGGCCTACCAATAAAGACGCTTCACGGCATATCCATGAAAAGGTTCACGTATCTGCCATCAGTGTTAAAGAACAGCCTCCTCCAGAAGGAGTAGCGCCTGTCGAATGGGTATTATTGACCAATTTGACGGCCACTGACGCCTTTGAAGCAGAAGAGAAAGTGAATTGGTATAGACTGAGATGGAAGATAGAAGAGTTCTTCAAAACACTGAAATCAGGATGTTGTGTTGAACAATGTCGTTTAAATACGGCAACCAAACTAACGAAAATGATCACCCTCAAAAGCATTATCGCCTTCAAACTGATGCATATGACCAAAATGGCAGCGTTGTGTCCTGAGGCTACCTGCACCGATGTGTTGTCAAAGATAGAATGGCAAACGCTGTATTGCAGAATACAGACAACAAGCCGCCTTCCCGAGCATCCCCCACAGTGCTTCAGGCAATAACATGGCTGCGTCAATTGGGAGGATTTCTTAACCGACGTGCCGAGGATTTACCGGGAATCATGTCGCTTTGGCGAGGGTATGAGATCCTGCAAGAAAATGTGAGATTGTTCATTATTCTTAATAACAAAAATTGTGGGTAAAAGTGAGGATTGAGAGCAGGTGAGTAGGGAGTGAGATATTCAATCCAATGCCCGGCTTTACTGATAGCCTGCTGAATGTCGAGACGTTTGTGGAAACTGGCGTTATCCATCACGATGACACAATGAGGAGGACGAGTAGGCAAAAGGCGCTGGGTAACCCAGGCGTAAAAAACATCACTGTTAATGGAACAAAAAAATAATCCGACCGCCATCAGGACGGTTCCCAGTAACGCGCCAATGACATTTGTTCGGCCCTTAGGCTGCCCATCCTGGGTACCCCAACAGCGTTGACCTCGTGCAGCATAACCGTGGGTTCGTGGCATATCGTGTGCGAAACCGCTTTCATCCAGATAAACGACCGGTTTTCCCTGCTTTTTATAGCAGGCTATCGTGTCCTGGAAGGCGCGCCGTGTCTCTTCGTCTGCCTTGGGATGACGCAGGGTTTTTTTTATAGGTGACGCCCAGGTTTTTCAGTGCCTGCCAAATGGCTTTCTTGTTCTGGTCAAGTAATTTTGGACACAAATTCAGGTGTTTTATGCCGCCTGGTATCTTTCATCATTGGCGTTTGGTAATCATTAACACTATGTAGCCTGACTTGATTGTAATAATGAGTGAGGTAGGGAAGTACATCAGCTTGTGCTTGTTGAACGGTACTATACCCGTGATCAATGAAGATGCTTGATTTTGAAGTCGATAAGGATCATGCTCATAGCCATGAAAATAGAGCTGACTGCTGACCAGAAAATTACCCTCGAAGCCCAACATCGTCAAAGCCATGACCGCCGTGTCTGTGACAGGATCCGGTGTGTTTTGTTGTCCGCAGACGGCTGGACTTCCCCTATGATTGCTCACTCACAGCTCATTAATGAAACCACGGTGCGGCGCCACCTTACAGACTATCATAAACTCAACAAGCTCAAGCCTGAAAATGGCGGCTCCGATGGCTATCTCAATGCGGAACAGACCACGTCGCTGGTTGAACATCTCACCCAGCCGCTCTACCACCACAATCACCAAATTGTGGCCTATATCGCTGGACGCTGGAACATCACCTTTACCGTATCAGGTCTGTATAAAGGGTTGAAGCAGCATGGCTTTAGCTATAAAAAGCCGAAAGGTGTTCCGCATAAATTTGCCGTTGAGAAACAGCAGCAATTTATAAAGACCTACAGCGAATTGAAAGACGCCGCGGGTAATGACCCCATACTGTTTATTGATGCCGTTCATCCGACACAAGCCACCAAAATAAGCTACGGCTGGATACGAAAAGGCCAGGATAAAACGAGATAGAGCGATTGTGGAAGGTGATGAATGAGCAAACACGAAACAATAGATATTACCCATCTAAACAGAGTTTTAAGAACGATATCTTAAACTTCTTTGAGGTGAAGCTACCACAAATGGCAAGTTCTCTGGTATCTCGCTTAAACGATAATTTCCAGGCGCTAAATCCTGCATCTTGATTTCACTTGGGTATATCAATACCAACAACATGTCCTACTCCTTCAACTTTAACAATATCCGTGGATAATCCCAGATTTTCTACCCACTTTTTCGTTCTCTTATCACTATCATCAACATATAACTGTCCAGCCTTTTCCGTAACAGCATATTTATCTTTCAATTTGATTAAATCAAGGTATATTTCTCCCGTCTGGATAACAACCTTATCACCACTACTGCTATTTGATTTACCCATTTTGGTAACAATATCACTAAATTCTTTATAAAAATCAGAATATTTTTTCGAGGCATTTTGATGAATATCTAAATAATGCTCTTTTACAGTGTTGATTCCTTCAATAAGTTTGTTAGCAATTTCAGAACTGGATAACATCTTTTCTTTCGTTGCTCCCTTTGGCTGTATAGGAGAAGAAAACAGATAATTACTAGATAATGCATCGGATACAGTCTGCATTTCAAGCTCTTTCAGTACTGTAGCCATCTCTCCCTTTATTTCTTCTTCTAATTTTTCTGGGTCTATTTTAGATAACCAAGGCGTTACCTGTTTTAAAATAGTCTGATATGCTGCTGCACTGCTTGACATTGAGTGTGTGGCTAATTCTATTTTAGCATCACTACTGGATAAATGTTCTTCTAAACTGGCGAGACGTCGTAACTCGCGATTTTTTTTCTGTTTAAATCTTCTAGTTTTTTGCTGGTCTCTTTTATTTCTTCGCTATTTTTTTCTATATCATTTTCTGAACTGCTGTTACCCTGTAATAAATGATCTCTTTTTTAATTTAACCTGGTTAATTTTTCAATGTTCTGATGTATTACTATATTATTTTCACTGTGTTCTTTTCTTAATTTAAAGACAGAAGATAAAAAACTATGTTCTTCCTGATTTAATTCATCAACTTTTTTGTTGTCAATCCTTAATTCTCTGGTGAATTTTTTTAACTCTTCTACTCGTTCATTACCTGTCGTAAGGCTATTAACGCTTTCTTTTTTCAATTGGACCAAACCGCCAGCCGGCTTGGTATCTGGTTCAATGACCCCTTGTTGCATTATGAAGCCCCACAGAAAGAAATGTAATATTATTTGATGTATTAAGAACCTCACCCATAGTAGAGTATCCTTTTATCTGTTGCTTAATTTAAGCATTAAAATTGCCTGATGCTATTATAATGAGATTATTTTGATTAACCGTCAGGAAATGTAATTTCATGACGGTGATTATTAAAGTTATTTAAAGAACAATCCGAAAATAAAAGCATGTCGTCTTTATCATTGGAAGTGTTAGAAATTCTGTGTTATTCCTATAATATAGCAGGCGCCGTATAAGTTGATTATGAAAATTAGCAATAACATATTGATATTAAATAATATTTATTAACAAAAGTGATCACGTTACATGGCGCCTGCTATAGCAGCTCAAGTGAAAGCGATAGTAGCATGGAAGGGATTGATGCTTGATCTGAAGGTATTCGTTTTGGCATTTGGAGACTATTGTTTACTTTTATAAAAATTATAATTTTGTGTCCTATTAAATAATTTATTTTTTCCAGTGTTTTGAATGGTGATAAGTATATACCCAAGTGAAATCAAGATGCAGGATTTAGCGCCTGGAAATTATCGTTTAAGCGAGATACCAGAGAACTTGCCATTTGTGGTAGCTTCACTTCAAAGAAGTTTAAGATATCGTTCTTAAGACTCTGTTTAGATGGGTAATATCTATTGTTTCGTGTTTGCTCATTCATCACCTTCCACAATCGCTCTATCGGGTTTAGATTCGGGCTATACGGCGGAAGGTAATGAAGCTGGATATTCAACGTAAGCGCGGCGTCTTGCACAAGCTGTGAACGGTGATAGCCTGCACCCTCGAGGATCACATGTGCCGTTGTCGTGATGGGATAATGCGCGCGAATGGCAGACAGGAAGTGAACCACATTTTCGCTGTTAATCGTCTCATCATCACGGATTATGGGGTTAGCCACATTCTGGATGTTCAAGGCTCCCATGATATTCAACCGCGTTCTGCTCCCGGTGGTCTCTATCGTTTTATCCTGGCCTTTTCGTATCCAGCCGTAGCTTATTTTGGTGGTTTGTGTCGGATGAACGGCATCAATAAACAGTATGGGGTCATTACCCGCGGCGTCTTTCAATTCGCTGTAGGTCTTTATAAATTGCTGCTGTTTCTCAACGGCAAATTTATGCGGAACACCTTTCGGCTTTTTATAGCTAAAGCCATGCTGCTTCAACCCTTTATACAGACCTGATACGGTAAAGGTGATGTTCCAGCGTCCAGCGATATAGGCCACAATTTGGTGATTGTGGTGGTAGAGCTGCTGGGTGAGATGTTCAACCAGCGACGTGGTCTGTTCCGCATTGAGATAGCCATCGGAGCCGCCATTTTCAGGCTTGAGCTTGTTGAGTTTATGATAGTCTGTAAGGTGGCGCCGCACCGTGGTTTCATTAATGAGCTGTGAGTGAGCAATCATAGGGGGAGTCCAGCCGTCTGCGGACAACAAAACACACCGGATCCTGTCACAGACACGGCGGTCATGGCTTTGACGATGTTGGGCTTCGAGGGTAATTTTCTGGTCAGCAGTCAGCTCTATTTTCATGGCTATGAGCATGATCCTTATCGACTTCAAAATCAAGCATCTTCATTGATCACGGGTATAGATGGGGCGATCCCGTTACCGGGGCATATTATTGCTGTCGCCGATGAAATGTTATCAGGCAGAAAAATAGGAGGGCGCATCAATCAAGCAGCGGACTGTGACATCACGTTAGATCGATCCGCTGACGTCAAACCCGGCGATCGACTTCTGGTTAATCTGCCCAGTGGCACCGCCCAAGCACGCACCGTCCACGCGGTTAACGGTCAACTTATCACCGTCAGTGTGGCTTACAGTGAAACGCCGCAAGCGGAGGCGATTTGGTCGGTGGAGGCCGATGACTTAGCCCTTCAACACTACCGTGTGACGCGTATCGAGGACAATAACGACAACACTTATCGTATTAACGCTGTCCAACATGACCCCGATAAATATGAACGTATCGACAGCGGTACACGTCTTGACGAGCGGCCTATCAGTGTTATTCCGTTGACAATTCAAGCGCCTCCGACGCACATCACGCTGACCAGTCATGCGGTGATTGCTCAAGGTCTAGCCGTCACCACTTTACAGGTTAATTGGCAGGCAGCCAGCGGTGCGACCGCTTACGACGCCCAATGGCGGCGGGATAAGGGCAATTGGACGCCGCTGTTGCGGGTATTAACTTGCGGCTTTGAGGTCCCCAACAGTTATGCCGGGTGCTATCAGACCAGAGTGAGAGCCATTAACGCGACGGGCAGCGCTAGCCTGTGGGTTACGACGCCAGAGACGACTCTCCAGGGGAAAGAAACCCCGCCGCCTCAGCCAATTGGCTTGACGACCACGCCGATTGTGTTTGGCATCACGCTAAACTGGGCCTTTCCTGCGGGAGCCGAAGACACTTTAAAAACCGAGGTGGAATGCAGCCATTCTGCCCATGATGCTAATCAGAAGCCACTGACCGACATCGCCTACCCGCAGCGTCATTACACCATGCAGGGTCTGGCTGCGGGCAGAACCTTTTACTTTCGTGCCCGTCTGGTCGATCGACTGGGCAATCAAGGCGCCTGGACACTGTGGGTGCAGGGTAAATCGAGTGACGATGCGGATATTGTGCTCGATCACATCCGTGATGATATCATGACCACGCAGGCCGGTAAAAGACTGACTTCTCAACTCGATACGCTCATAAAAACCAACCAGGCCAATGAACAAAAACAGGCGCGCACCCGTATTACCCTCGAAAATGAGGTAAAAAGCAAGATAGAAGAAACATTGCTACAGGTGAATGAGAGGCTAGAGCGACAAGACAAAACATTGCAACGGTATAATCAGGGACTTAAATCCCGCTTCAAAATAAGCCAATTACAAACACAAGACGTGCAAAAGACCGCCACGCATCTGGATACCGCATTTGTCACCTACAAAGAGGAGATGGACACGCAATTTGACCGTGCTAACGCGGATATGCTGGCACTCAGACAGGCTCAATCCGATGCTCAGCAGGCGTTCAGCCTTTACCGCCTGGATATCACTGCCCGCTTTGATAAAAATGACTCGTTAATAACCGACATCCACACGGCGCACGCCACGGCGACCCAGGCCCTGGCCGACTATCAAAACCGGATAAGTGCCCGATTCGGCAAAAATGAAACGGCGATAAGTCAGACTAAGCGTGCTCAAACCCTGGCGACCCAGGCGTTAGCGGAATATAAAAACATGATTGCGGCGCGATTCCGTGACAATGACGCGGCCATTGAAACCAAAGCCACAACACAATTTACCTCATCAGGCGGTAATGCCCTGTACAGTATTAAGGCAGGGATTACTCACCAGGGTAAGTATTATGATGCCGGCATGGTGGTAGGTGTGGAAACCCAGGGGGGCAAAGTGAAATCGCAAATCGGTTTTAATGCGGATAATTTTATTCTGTTAAGCGGGCAAAATGGCAAAAAATTCTCGCCCTTTGCGGTAAAAAATAATCAGGTCTTTATACGCGAAGGCTTTATTCAAGATGCGACCATTGACACGGCTAAAATAAAAGATGCCGCCATCACTCATGCGAAAATTGGCGGGCCTCTCCAGTCGACCAACTGGGCGGCAGGCCGTTCTGGGTGGAAAATAGATAAAGCCGGTCACGCTGAGTTCAACGATGCCACCTTCAGAGGGACGATTTATGCCACCCATGGCTGGTTTAAAGGGACGGTGTATGCGGATAACATTGAAGGGGATATTCTGGACATGTATCCCAATTTTTTAAAAGAAGAAAGGAGGGGACTTTTAGGTGATTACCAATCTATAATATTACCCCTGTTTTATGTAAAGAAATCACACTCACCGAGAAGAGTACTGCTATTAGGAAGAGAAGGAAAAGGGATCGTTGTCAATGCTTGGGCAAGAATGGGGGTCATCGTGAATATCACCTGTGATGGTGTTAATCTTCAATACCTCGGGCGGACAGGAAATGTCGAAGATTACGTCGGCCCCAGTCCCGTCAGGGCAGATATTGATATCATCATTCCGGCAGGTGAGGGGGAGGCATTAATTGGATTAAACTTGCGGGCCGTAGAGGACAGTTGCTATTTTTCCTGGAAGGCAAGTGGTAACATATTCACCATGAAAAACGCATCCAGTATAAAACTGGCTTGATTAAGATGAATACCCACCGATGAATTTTACCGTATGTGGGATGACGTTTTCTGTCATCCAAAGTTTTATATAAAAATAGATGATACATGATCATACCAATGAAGAGGAATAAGAATGACCTGATATAGCTGGGCAATTTAATTTTAATTGGCACACAAATATGAGCCACTCCCTAGATTTACTCTTCAATGTATGCGTTAGGCAATCAAAATTAAATCGTACAGCTATACAGGCCGCTCGGTGCCCCAAAATTTTAGGTCAGGACAAACGGACGATCAGGATGCTTGGAGCCGCGAGCATGTTTGGGCTAAAAGCCACGGCTTTCCTAAACCTAGTCAGTTTGCTTATACCGATATTCACCATTTACGACCGGCTGATATCAGTGTGAATAATACACGCCGGAACAAGGATTTTGATTGGGGCGGCACTCCCTTGGCAGAGTCACCGGAAAATAAAACTGATCGCGACAGTTTTGAGCCTGCCGATAATGTCAAAGGTGATGTCAGTCGAATGCTGTTTTATATGGATGTGCGCTATGAAGGCGACATTGATTCCAAAGTGGGTGATTTGAGTCTGGTCGATGAAGCGGGCACCAATGGCAACGAGCTGGGAAAACTCTGCACATTGCTAGAGTGGCATAGGCAAGACCCTGTTTCCGACTGGGAACGCCGACGTAATGAGCGTATCTACGCGCGTCAAGGAAACCGCAAGCCTTTTATTGACTATCCCAAATGGGCAATCGGTATTTACGGGGAGAGGTGTGGGAAAGACGCGAAATAACATGACCGTTTTTAGAGAATAAATATGTTGCCTAGGTCTGTCGACGTTTCGCTATAATTGATTGAATATGATATTTCACTTTTTTCCAATTAATTATAGCGGAACGCTAACAACCCATCGGCAAATAACGAAAATATTGACACTACAATATTCCTGCTCGTTTCAGGATATCACTCATTTTTGGGTTAATTCTATCGCGTGCAATATTGTAAGGTTTCTTCCCTTCATTATTAGGTTGGTTGAGCACACGGACAATATCAATATGATTCTTCAATAAAAAATCGACTATTTTTACTAAGTTTCTTTGAACTAAATAATGAAGAAACGTATTTCCCGACTGACTTATAATCTCTTTCAGATAAATTTAAAAGTTTTCTTTATCGAGTATTCTAGCTATATTTTTTAGGCGATTATAAGATATATCAGCGTCTGAAAGATGAATACCAAGAGCAATCCAAGAAGGGATCCTATTATTGTGATTATGCTGAGTGATAAGATCAGGGGCAATTTCGAGCAATCGATCAATTTGTTTCGCTTTCCTTCCTTCAACGGCATAGTGAAGAGCCGTATTTCCCTTTGCATCAACATGCTTGCATAGGCGCGTGAGAATCTCCAAGTTCTTTTTATCGAGTGCAATATCTAAAGACGTTTTTCCTGCATGATTAGTTAGTTTGAAAACAAGATTATCAAATTGATTTGTATTGAGTAAAACCTCGACCATTTTTTCTCGCCCATTTATAATTGCCTGATGAAGCAAGGAATTTCCCTTTGCATTAACCAGCCTGGGCAGATGTGAGAGAATTTCTGGATTATTTTTAACGAATGTATCATACGTTTCATCTGGAAGATTAAGCAACCAGTCGAAAAAAGGAGAAAGTTGAACACCCCCAGTAGCGCTAGTACGTGCCACTGAAAATCCTGTTCCTAACCGCATCAATGTTACTTCCTCATCATTAAAGTTGATTTTGCTAATTACGCGAAAGGCTGTATCGTGAATTATTCCCTTTTCGCTAAATACATTCAATTGTCGTGCTAGTAAACGAGGGCTTATATTTGCATCGATTTCATATAAGTTATAGTCGTCATTACTTTCTTCTACAAGCGTCGAAAAATACTGTGCGGATACGCCTAAATTCTTTTCAACTTCTTTTACTGCTTTCATGTGATCTTCAATCTCTATATTGTATATATTTCCACCAATCTTTTGCCGAAGAGAATCTAACTCCTCTTGAATTAATTTTTTTGCTATATTTAAGGGACTCACAAGTAAACGTACTATGGGTCAGGAGGAAAGGAAATTAAGTCTTTTATCTCTAACAGTAGTTTTTGAGCTGTATGTATGTTACCAAATTCATACTTTATCACTAATTCTTGTGCATACGCTTTGGCAATCGTTCTTATTGTCTTTGGTACTCTCGTCAACAAGTTCTCCTCGTGTGAATTCAAAGTTGTAACTACTTCTTGAATACGGTCACTTATAGCGGTAGTGCAGTAACCCCATACTTTTTCATCATCTAACAATTTGATGGTATCCAAACGAACCTGATTAAGGATATTCTCATCTTGTAACGTTTGATTCAAAATCTGAAGGGTGTTTATCCACAGAGTGGCGTCGCTCTTTTCCTGTCTGTTTTTTGCCTTTAACATCCACGTTCTTATTCTATTTGTCATATCCTGCTGCTGATGATCTTTTAGAAACTTTAAAAAGTCTTCTATGGGGTCATCACCGAGTACCTGCATTGTTTGTGTCTTTGGAATTACAGGGTTCAAAAAACCATGAATATACCCAGGTATTAGATAGTCTTGATCAATCAGAAAACCTTTGATGTTTAAATCCTCTGTATAAAAGACTAGATCTTGACCTTTATTACCAAAGAGGAACTTTATCAGTATGTTATTAAATAATGTACATTTCGATATTCTTTCCGGCTTTGAGGTAGCCTATTATCAGATTCAGTAGCGATCTTATGTACGTTTTCTCTTCGACCGTAGCAGGTATTTTAATTTTCTCCAGTTTTTGCAGGATTTTGCTTAAATTTGTATCAAAAAAGAAATGCATAGCTTTCAGATTAAGATTGCTGAGATTAGTACTGATCTGTTTTAGATTAATGTCAGCAAGTAACGTGTCACGCAGTGCGATCTCCTTATAGAGATCAGGCCAGTCATTGCAATTTTTACCTTTTATGTCCAGAATTGCTATGGCTTGGTTCTTATCTTTTCTGTGATTGACTTCTTTTTGGCTGTATTTCACCATATCGTTAAACAATGATTCGATTCTTTTTCTTTGACCAGGGATACCGATAAAAGAACGCCAACCAGAGAGAAATAGCTGTGGGTGCTTCTCCAGCATATTGTCAGTGAAAGCACGAAGGGCGCAGTCTTCATTCCAAGGAAAAGGGTTTGTGTCTGTTGGCGCCGTATTACTATGCAGGAACCAATGTATCTCTTGCATAACATCTTTGGCTGCATGTTCATCTAAGTGATACTTAGTATTTAATTGCCGGAGAATACGGTAAGAAGGTTCGATGTCGGAGACATTATGTTTGTTATCTTTAAACACTTGTATATTTTTTTTTGTGTTTTCTGATAGTGATAGCTTGGCCAGGCAAGCAGGTAGATGATGAGAAACAATTTTTATTGGCTTCTTTCGTTCCGCTATTTTGTTTAACAATTCCAATAAGATCTTCTGGCTGTCATCACTTTTATCCCCTGTTAACAGCTCGCTTTGATCGACTGGATTGCCTGTAATGTTTACTTCTTCCAAGTGAGGTGACGCTAATATGAAGCTGAGTAGGTCTTGCAAAGAATTTATACCGTTATTACTGAAGCTTACCTTAGTTGTCTCCGCTGATGTCGGCAGAGATGTGATCTTCTTGAGCTCACATCCTTCTAGATCTAGATACTTTCCCCCACATAACACTCTTGCTTTTGTCATGGAATAGTCTGTACCCTCTCCTGCTTGGCATTGTTCTTCCCATGCGTCGAACTTATTTTCTAGTGATGACGATGGGTCAAAGCATGGAAAACAGGATGAGATGAGAGAATAAAAACCATTTATTAGCATGATGAAAAACCTGTTAAATAGTAACTAGCTTACAATAAGTGCTTAGAGCCCGTTCAAAATCTAACATCAACCACATTACACAGTAGTTAATGCCTTATTTTTCAATTATGAAGTAACCTTGTAGCATAAAAATATATTTATTTTTGTAATGAAATGTATCTAAATAATTACAATGCTCCGTTTCACAAATATTCAATAAGCTAAACGGTTATTAACCATTTCATGACAGACAACGATAAGACGAAAACAGAAAGGGGCACATATGGGACAAAAAATTATCGCAAGCTCACTCGATATCGAATTTTTCTTGCGGTAATATGTTTATTCTCTTTAGAATAAACTGGTATCTTCAGATAAAATGGGTATATCCAGTGCCAGAGAAGTATCATAACAGTGTCACTGGTTTCACGTCATTGTTTTACTACCTGGAGTATTTAGAAATACCATCTATATAATACCAACGTTTTTTTAGACGGAGAAAACGTGAACATTCATATATCATACTTGTTTTTGTAGTATTCCTATCAGTAAAGCCCGCACAGAATTCAACAAAACCTTCATCGGTATGAGATCCTGCCATTTCTTTTATCACGATCAGTCCATGCCATTCAGTGTCACATTGTATTAGCATTGTACGAAATTTTTCTGCATGACAATCCGGATGCCAACTGATAATCAAATAATCAACATTGTGTTTCACATAGGCACTATAGCGTGAACGCATCAAAATTCCGGGCGATGAGGCTATTTTTTCACCTATTACATAGGGTTCACAGCAAACATTATATTTTAATATACTACCGCATGGGCACAATTCTGACACGATATCCCCCTGGTATAAGCAAATTGATGCCAGACATACTACGTAATTTTAACTTAAAATTCAAAGTCATTGCTCAATTGACCCCGGGCTGAAGTTATTTATGAATGTCAAAAAAGCCGTAGTCCATTTATTGACTATCCTGAATGGGTAGTCAGTCTTTACGGGGAGAGTTGTGGGAAAGAGGCTCTTCATTGATTTAACTTTTCAAGTTTCTTCGCTAACTGTCGCTTAACCCTCCCTTTTTTTCAATCGTGCATATGATAATCGATGCCCGCACAAAACGGGCGTCAGACACACAGTCATTTTATGATTATATACTCGTAATAAGTATACAAGTATTTACGATAAATAGGTAGTTACACAATTGAATCAGGGCAAGAGCGCGAATATTTTTTAATCTAAAAATGCGCATTATTTATATTTTATTAGTTCAGTAAATGGAAGAGAGCATTATTCTTTAGGTGTTTTTTAGATTAAAAATTAATCAATCTGTTTATTTTTTGCCAACTCGTACTCTCGTCCTAGACTGTGTGTAGAATCCATTCAGTTAGAGTCAGGTATTTCACTGATTGAGTTATAGCAATTTTAGTCACTATAATCCGGAACTGTATTCATTTATATAAACGAATTTATAGTATCACGTATCTTAAAAAAATCAACAATGACAAATTCAGTTGAAACAGAATTATTTAAACTGACATTGCGATATCTAAATATGTTATCCATACAGTTAAATATAAAAACTTTATGTCATAACCAGACATAATATATGTATTAATGAAACATTTTAGTAATAAATTCAATATGATAGGTACCGTTACACAAAACAATTTTTTTGTTAGTTATGATAATACTAATAGATATAATATTTTTTTAAAAAAACAAGTTGTTAATTATGGACATGCTTTGAAAGAAAAAATATCTAATCATAATAAAGTCGTTATTAATAGTAAATTAAATAATATTGCGACAAGAATTCAAAAAAGGATTAATCGAGCCAATTTGAGTAGTGATGATTTATCAAGATACCCAAAAGAGTTAGATAACTTGCTTAAAGAAGACTCTGGATCTCAAAAAGAAAATATAAGAAATTTTTTTAAATGTTGTATTTTTTTATCTAAGCACAATACTGAAAAAAGCACTAAAAATAATTATTTTTACTTTACAAATAAAACACATTCATTAAGAATGCTATCTAAAATGGATTGTTTATATTCAAACATACCTGAGATTACAGAAGAAAAGTTAAATGTAGTACTAAGTGATATACTCCTTCATATAGATTATTTTCGTGAAGATCAGTCTATAGAAATAGAGAAAAAGACAGAATCATACGTTGTAGAAAGAAAAAAAGAAAATATATATTCATATAATAAATTTAAATTTCTATATAGTTCTGAAGAGTTAAGTGTTACAGAAAAAATGGTAGAAGAAGATACCTATGCGCTTAAAATACTCAATTCTGAAGACAGTAAAAAATCAGTAATTAGTGTAGCTAGAATGCTTCATTATTATCTAAAAAAGAACCTGTCTTCTATTCGAAAGCAAAATGATTTCTTTGAAACATATAAATTTTGCATGCAAAATAGAATTGGAACATATCCTATTTTTAAAATAAAAAACCATTCTTTTAAGGATATTTTAGAAATCTTTAAAAAAAATGAGGATCATATTATTTTGCTATCTTTAATATGGCCTATTTTTATAGAAGGAAATGGAACCGGTTCAGATATAAAAAAATAAACAATATTTATTCAAAAAAAATTCGCCCAACCAAAGATTATATTGATGTTCATATAGACGTAAAAATAAATGAACTATCTAGTAGATTTGGAAATTATAAAACTATTTGTAGTAATATTTTTTCTGACCAAAAATTTCATCCTTATTATAGAGATGTGGATTATAGAAAAATAAATATTAATTCAACAAACAAAAAAGTAAGAAAATTTATAGAGCGTAAGATCCCTTACATTGCTGGCAATTCTGGGATGGCAAACATGACATGCAAGGTTCTTAGTAAATTACATATCCCCCCTTATTCAGAAGAAGGGCGTAGCTTTTGTGAAGCCATGTCAGCTTTTATAGTTGGGAGTGGTATGCATTCCTACTATGAAGTATATAAATCATTTAATCTCTATGCGAAAGAAATTCATTATCCTTGGCTATTTTCTTCTAAAATGGCTTAAGCTTAATAAAAATTCATTAAAACCATGAGATTATTTAGTCAATATTTAAATAGTGTCGTCACGTAATAAAAAATAGATTATCATTCCCATTGAGAAGAAATGGACTCATGCCAAAGCCCAGTGTAGAAAAGAGAGGTGTGATGTCGATCACCTCTTTTCCTTCTTTAATTGAACCATTTTATAAGGCCACCGCTATATGTACTCCTTAGTTGTCACTCAAGTAAATTGAATATAAAAATGAGTAGCAAATAAAACAAGAAAATTTTGAACTTGTTGTACATGAGCAACAATAATCTTGGGAAATTGAGAGGGGTACTATTATGCAAAGGAAAAGGTAACGATCACTTTGATAAAATGATTATGTGGAAGTTGTTTGGGGGTGATAATGACTGTGTCGTATTTGTGTCGTCACTGAACGGTGTTAAATGCCGATCAAGGACATTAGAATGCACTTAATGACATAAACCACGCCACTGACATAGATTTTATCAATAATGACAATAAGTTAAATTATCACCCGTGGATTTTTAAGCCGTAGGTCACAGGTTCGAACTCTGTAGGGCGAAGCAATCTTTTCAATTAGTTAGCATCCTTTTTCTTACCTGTTTTTAAAAGTGTCAGATGGGTGACATGAAGATCGAAGAAAAAGATAACATTACCGATGCCGATGAAACAGGTTTCAAACAAGGCTACCTTGGATGCTGGGAAAATGAGTTATTTTACGATGAATGACAGAAAGGAACCTTCGCTCGGTGCAAGACGATAGGTCGAAATGAAGAGGCAACATATTGATAAATAATGGCTGAAAAGTTGTGCTTTGTTGTGTTTTGTCACCTATTATATAAGCAATAATATTTTATCTTTTTGTTTTTTATTGGTTATTTCATCACAGGGGTATAGGCGTTAGTGGACGTATTTTATTTGTTATAAAAATCAATAAATTAAAAACAAAAAGTCACAATCGATCGAAATTAGGTCAAAATGTCGAGTGGATTATCTCATATCTAACGTCTCATTCTATAACCCAAGAATCATAAAAATGTATCAGATCTCGTCCCATTCACTTCCTCGGCTATCACGGTATTTGTCCGTCATGGCAGAGGATTTGTGTCCCAGTAATTTCTGTGCAAAATCCTTACCTCTGGCTTCACTGTGTAGCCTGGCGGATAAAATTCTGATTTCGTGAAATGAAGGCGGTGTGCCTTGCCATTTCAAGCCAGATTGTTCTCGTGAGTCTGTAAATCCTTGCGACAATCTTTTAGGATTGAGGTTAATTTTCTTGTTTCCTATAAAGACATATTCTTCTCCGCCTATTTGTTGTCGACACGCATTAAGAATACCTTCAAGGTTTTTATTAATTATCTCCAAACTCAAGGTTAAGGGTATCACCAATTTCATCCCGGTTTTCTGTTGCTCTACCCACCATTTCCCACCATAAACATCTTGCCATTTCATCCGTTGGATATCCCCTACTCTCTGACCCGTCAGTAAAGCCAAGTCCATGCTTAAACCTATCCAAGGCTGCCGTTGGTTTGCTGCCTCTCTGATCACAAGAAACTCTTCTAGAGATAAACGCTCTCTCTGTACCTGTATACGAGGGCTTCTCGTGGCTGTGACGGGATTGGTTTCCAGATGCCCCTCTGCAATGGCCTCATTAAACATATCAATCAACAAGCTGTGGATTAATTTTGCGCTGGTAGTTTTACCTTGATCACTGTAACTATTTAGAAATTCAGCAATCTCTTTAGTTGTGAGGGTATTCAGTGCCTTATCAGAAAAAGCACGGGTGATGGCCGTTAATCTTGATTGGTAGTCTCTGAGAGTGTTAGACCGCAGGCCGCGTTGATGCAATTTTCTGTAAATTTAGCGACCCATTCTGTCACCGACAGCGTATTCACCTCGTTGATTCTATCTACTAAACTGTAGCGTTGGTCAAAAATCTGCATGTTCATGGCAATCGCTTCGTTAATCGCGATACGTTTCACGCTCCCTACGCCGTATTCCTTACCTGTGCGGGGGTCTCGGTAGCAATAGTAGCCGTTATTACGGACATACAGATTGGGCGGCAGGTCTCGGTTAGCCGGCTTTCTTTTGCGTGCCATGATACAGTCTCTCCATTAAGCGTTTTCCGGCGTAACTGGCGGGGTTTGTTGGGTCAATTTTTACGGCATGCGCCTCGACAAGGTATTCTCGGCCATCAAGCCGTGGTGGCGGTTGAATGACGCCAGAGCGTGCCCATCGACGTACTTGTTCCATGCAACGCGGACGAGGCTGGTTTTGATTCCATTGCTTGAGGCTGATTTCCATATAGCGGCTCTCTCTTTATTAAAGTGAAAAATGTCATCACGGCGTCCGTATTTTAGACGGAAAAGTCATAGAGGGTAATGTGAATAAATTTATTTCAAGAATAAAAAATAATGAGAGGAATAATCAATATTAATAAATAATAGCGTCCTTCATTGTTATGAGGGGTAGTATTAATAGGGTCCAATTTATTCAATAAAAATAGCCTTGACGAGCAAGGCTATCCTATTTTATTTATTCTTTAATAAAATCCATTTTTACTCTTTCAATGTAGCAATAATCCTGTCTTTGGCTATTTAACCGTAATGTTAGATAAGGTATTCAGTGAAATGAGCCACAGTGATTCCGTGTTCACAGTGAGCATTGATAGATGCAGAAAATGTTTCAAGTTCTTTGTATAGTGTTATTCCAATATAAATCATTTCTGACGGTTCTCTCATCACTTCTTGTAACATAAGGCTTCCTTTTTTTAGAGATAAAATATAAGCCTTCCACTTGTTTTGACAAGACGAAACCCTACGTTAAACGTATTATTTTTTAAAAAATAAATAAAATGTATTTATGGCAATCTACGTTCAATCTTCTTTTTGTTCTTGAACCAACTTCTTAATCGATTAAACCAATTTTTATTTTCATTTCTCTTAGCTTCCAAGAGTTTATTTTTTAACTCTCTTTTTCTCGCTCTGCTCTGTCTGTTGCTCATAATTAAATCTCCTACTCAATAAACTGTATTCCAAGAGGGATAAGCACTTGAGGAATAGTGCGATCAAAGCCGGTTTGATGACAAAAGTGTTTAAAGTCTCGCAATGAATGCACTTTCGCTTTTTGGTATAGAATCCGAATTCTATTTTCGATTGTGCGATGAGAACGTGCCAATTTTTTACCTATTTCCTTGGCACTCATCGTGCGTAATAAATAAAAGATTATCCTCAATTCAGATTGTGTGAAGAGAGTCGAGGGAGGTTCAAATAATAGCGTGGCAGTCAGCTTATCTACGTAGTGGGGCAGTGAAATAATAGCCAATTTTCTGCCATAAAAAACGGTGCCGATGCATTTGTTTCTTTTATTATTCAACGGAAAGGTTTCGTATAAATAAGGTTGCAGTTTTTGCTCACGACCAAAGAAATGCGTTTTAATGAGGGTAATTTTTTGTCCGCTTTTTATAACCTCTCTTTCCAGTTTTTCAATTATTAAAGCAAATTCTGCAATACACGTAGGAAGTTCATCATCACGTCGCCCTACCACATCAAATCCTTGTGGCAAATTTAAAAAGTCAAAAAAAGCACGATTGGTATAAATAAAGCGTGAATCACGGTCTTTTATTCCCCAAACATCTTGACTGTTTTCCATAATAGATGTCAGAGGCAATGAACTTGATACCTTTGCTATTTTTTTCATCATCTGTCCTAACTCTATTCAGTCCCTTTCATTGTGGATGACGCTCTATCTAGGAGAGGGTAAATTACTTAGTCAGTGCGAAAGTCTAATTAGAAAAATAAAATGAGATAGTCTCCACAAGAGAGACTATCTTTTCTATTTTTATCATGCTAAACGCTATCGCTTTCTACATCCCTTCAAAGCAAAAAGCGCAAGGCGGACATGAAATACGGTAAACAGACCATGCAGCGAATACGGTTCAAATTTGAGTTTTGCACTTGCCAATGTCTGTTTCACGGCGGGATAGGACACCGAGCGTAATAAAGCGATGTCTTTTTGTGATACGCCTAACGCGAAAAGCATCGCCGTTTCAAATTGAACAGTCGTTAACTCAGGAAACACTTCCCGTAATTCAGGAAATTGGGTAATATCGATGTTAGCCATTGTAGCCTCCGCTAGAGGTTATGGTGGTTAGCTACAGGGGTGGTTCGAGCCACCTCTGTTAGCGCTAGGGTTAATATGTATATGGAAAGGCGATTGGGGTCGCCGTTACTATCTTATAACTTGTTGTGAATGTTTATGTTTTCATGGTGTATGGCTCCATTAATTTATGATGCGATGTTGAGTTCTTTGTCATGGGTCAATTGCCCATCCCAATAAGTTTTCATTGGCAACTTATTTTTGCGATAGAGGTCAAATAGTCGGATTGCCCCTTTGCGCAGTAAAACCGGTTGGTATTTGATAAAGTCATCGCTCCCGTGCACACTGATTTTATGCTGATGTTCCGTCAAATATCGGTCACGTGCATAAGAGGTTGCACGCCAGCGGATATGGGATTTACTTTCGTTATAGAGCCAATTTTTTTCTGCCAAACAGTGATTAATCTGTTGTGTATTAATACCGTTGAGCATTTTGCAAAACTGAGTCGTCGTTATTCCTTCCTTAAACAGGCTCTTCAACTCCTGTAATTCCGCTTCCTGTGCTTTGTTCACTAAGGCTAACCTGGTTTTTTCACGAAACTGCTCTGCCCATGCCATAGCCGCAACAGGGGGATCTTCGAAATTAGGTAATACGCAGACAGGCCGTGTTGCTTTCTCTTCCAGCTCCCGCCAGCGAGTGGCGACTTTATAGCGTAGCGAAATGCTGTAGCCCATGACCAATGTCATGGTTAAATCCTGGTCAAGCACATACTCTTGATAGGTGCGCCCATTGGCGTCTTTATAATCAGCCGAAAACTCGGCCGATTGAATGTTGATCGATTCGAACATTTTTCGACAATCATCGAGAACATGTTTATGCTGTTTGCCCGTTAGTTGATCAATTTCACGGCTAGACATTTTTACCTGTTGATAGATATTAATGACATTTGACATGCAGAAATTCCTTATCCTGAATTTATGTGGTGATTAACTCATAAGAAGTGTGATTTGCGGGCACTTCCCACCCTATGACCGAAAAGGTACCTATTTTGGGATAGCTCCAGCGTGTTGTGTGTTTATTAACCGACTGACTGTCTGTCAATTGGTTCCTGAACGCTTTAAGCTCTTCACCTTCTACCTTGTGGTAATGCTTACCCGCAATGAACCTTTCTTTGTCCCGTTTAAAATTTTGCTGAATATTATTACTATCCGTACCGTATCCTTGTGCCAACAGTTCGGTGGTGATAACACGTTGTTTGTGGTAGGTGATCACCGGTAAGTTTTCGGAATTTAATGGGGCTTGTTGATGAATATCAATGATATTTGGCATGCAAAATTCCTCACAAATGAATTGCGATTCATAAAACCCCTGTAGGTTACAGGGGTAGGGGATTAATTATGTCTTGGTATTGCGCCGACGGGGAGCTGGGCTTTTAGGCTTCTATTAACAAAATTGGCGAATATCATCCCATCTTTGAAACGATCACAAAGACGATAAGCTAAAGGTGAATTTAGTTTTACTAATGCTGGATATATTTCATGCCACCACGCATCAGAAATGACGGTGAAATGTTTCATAAATATTTGAATATGATAGCAATCTATTTCAATCTGAGTGGGTTTGCTATTGTTCTTGGATATTCTTGAAGTATCGTACAATTCAGCCTCCATGCGATTAAATTCTGCAACGTAGGCTTCTTTAAATGCTGCTGCTCTCTTGCCGGTGAAGCCCATAACCAGGAAGATGAAGCCGTCTTTGGTCATTTGGTAAAATTTAGATTTTCGGGTTGCACCATTGCCGATAGTTACAATCTGAGCATCAGCCGAAAAGTTGGCTGATGTAAATGTCTGCGAGCAGTCCAATTTTTCTATCTTGGCAATAACATGTTTGTGCTGCTTACTGAAGTAGTTTGCAACTGCCTGTGAGGTAGTAACAACTTTACCGTTATGGATAGTGATTTCAGGGGTTAATGCGAATATTTGAGTAGTCATTTTTACATCCTCTTTGTTTGTTCATTACCCCATGTTCATCGGGGCGGTCGGGCACTTGAACACCGCAAAGAGACGGCCAGTAGATTTCCCTCCTCGGCAGAGGTGTTATATAGCTACTCGCTACCCGACCATAATACTCTATGGACGTAAAAAAACCGCATAACTTTCGGGCGCGGTATCCGCTCTTTGAAGGTGTGTTCAGCACCTGTAGCGAATGTAGCTTACAGCTGAGTAACAGTCAACCCACGCTAGTTTCTCATTCAAATTATTCGTCAATATTTGCGAGGCAGCATGAAGATTTTCTCCAACTCGCTGCTGCTATTATGTACTTTAGTAACCCTCCATCGCTATTTGCATCGCTCTTGCCTTCCGAAATTCCGGTAATCCACTGCCTTCGTCACGGTGGGTTTTTCTTTTTTGCTCTTTATCTGCTAATTTTCCACTGTGGTAATCAATAAACGTCTGGTTAACCATGATCCGAAAGTCAGGGCGTATCCAGCCTGCGTATTCAACAGCAAGGATTTCATGAGCGTAGGTGCCTGGATTTTTTCCACCATGTTTAACATTGATGACTTTATGAGCAAAGCCCGAATTCGGGCTTTGACTATTCTTCAAGAGGCTGGACTCTAATTCTGTCATTAATTCCCGAGCCTGAGCGGTGGCAAGCCATTTGGAAGGGCGTTTATGTTCACCTTCGCTACTTGCTTTATGAATATAGCCGCGACTGTATAAATTGATTGTGAAATTTATACTAATGCACTGATATTAAATAATATTTTTTTAAAAAATCAATCATATTACATAGCCACTGCTATAGCATTGAGGTTAAAACGGTTCTCTTCATCGGTTGTCACTGCAACACCTGCAACGACGGGCAGATTTTCTTTAGACATAATCAGTTTTCGTTGATTGATTTGTTTATCTGGGAAGGTGTAAATAGGTTTACACGAATGTTTATTGCGCACGATATTTTCTAACGTTGTCTGGTGACAGTGAGCTAATGGCAATTTATGGGCGTAAAAAAACCGCACTACTTACGTATGCAGCATTCGCTAGTTAAAGTTATTTAACACCTTTAACGAAACACTCCCCCGAGGCTGAATCATCATTCAGCCCGTCCGGGTATAGCAGGTGCTAAGACACCTTAATGTAGCAATACTTCAATATCTTTAATATCTTGGTCAGAAAGTCCAGTATATTTTTTAATCTTTTCTTTGCTTGCTCCGTCAGCAAGAAGTTCTTTCGCGATTTTTAAGGACGCTTGTTTTTCTCCCTGTTGCATGCCCTGTTGCATGCCCTGTTGCATGCCTTGTTGCATGCCTTGTTCTATGCCGCGTTTTTCGCCCCGTTTTTCGAGTTGTTGTGCAAATGTCATAATGTCTTCCTTTGCTTGTGGAACGGAATTAAGCCACAGTGCTAATGACTTGTCCAGCTCATCTGATTCTGCCAAATCACTGGCTCTACCACATATTTCAATAAAGTACCTCAGTACGTCTTTGAAATAGTCACGGCTCACTTGTGTGTAAATTGTAGTCATTTTCTCTTCAGATAACAACGCCTCTAACCAGGTGAGGGGAGATTGCTTTTCGCGGTAGTGTTTGAATAAGATTTCCATCACTGACGCTAAACCATGTCGATTTATCTCTTCATCTGACATGACCGTTAAATCAATCAGTTGAAAGGGCTTCAGGGCCAATTTTTTTGCTAATTTTGGCTCCTCAAAACATTCCCAGATTGCTCGTGAGTGGGGATAAGGCGATTTTTCTCCGTGATAGAGCACTAAGGGCAACACAATCGGCAATTTTTTATGACCCTGCTTTAAGTGGTAGTTCATCAACTCGACAACGTAACAGAGGATACGAAATGCCATCATTTCATCATCACTGCTTTGATGTTCCGCCAAAATATAGATGTAGCTCAGTTGGCCTTTAATCTTACAACTGAAAACCACATCGCTATACAGTGTATCAGGCCATTTAGGGGATAACTCGTTGGGTACCATCTTTAACGTGGAGATATCAATTAACTTCAGGATCCTCTTTGGAAGATGTGCCTTCAACCAATCCAACGTAATCTGTTGATGCTGTAGGGTCCCTTTAAATAATTTGTCATGAGGCTTCGATATGTCAGGCACGGTCTCTCCCTGTGGTTCTCTCTACAATGTGGCGTTGATATTATCGACAGGCAACTCTACGCGTATTTCATCCGCTAAACGATCACTTTTTTTCAGTGGCGTTATCTTCATGCCACTTTTCCATACGTTTTAATCTGTTCGATTTCATCTTCAAGTTCCTGCAGAAATTTTCGCACTTCTGTTTCAATTTCCTTGCCCAGTGCCTCATCAAAGTGAATGCGCTTTTTGAAGTAGGCTAATGTGTCAGGCAGTCGATTATCATAACTGACAAAGTCACACCATCTTCGCCCCGTACACAGCATTTGCGCGTGCATTTGCAGGAGGTATTTTTTTTCGAGTACACCTGTTCTTATCGTTTTCAGATGCGTCCAGGTTTTGGGGCATTTAATCTCGATCAGGCCATCCTCATTAACCAGTCCGTCGGGACTGGCGGCAAACCCCTCAATAGTGGGGTGGTCGACGAGACCGACCTCCGTGACTTCTACTGCAAATTCACGCAAGATGTAAGCCTCACGTGCGACGGGTTCCAGTGCCGTCCCGTGCTTCATTTCAGGTGTGACAAAGGTGTCTTCCCGTTGCCCCGTCAGACGCTGGCAAATCAGCTCGGCCCTGTATTTTTTTCGCGTTGCGGCATCGCCGGTTTTGACTTTTGCCATCACCTCTGCCAATTTGCTGGCTGTGACCTTGCCGCTTCTTGCAGCAAACCAGGCTTCTGTTCGTTGTTCCATTTTTACCTCGATAAATTGTCTTGTCATCAAAACGGAGAACCCCTCGTAGAGTAGGTCTCTGGTTTGACATCATCTCCCCAGCGACCTCTCGTCAAACCGTGCTTGCAGTTTTCCCGCACACGGCTTTCCGACTGTCTTCTTTCCACAGCGTTACGACGGCACAGGTCGGGCATACCGACTCCCTTCATCTCCGGTTACGGACAGGCTGTACAGCTTAAACAGCCCGTGGTAATCGTAGAACCAGGACGGCGGGTGGTCCCTCCACCCCTTACCCCGTTTCTTGTGCTTCTTCCGCAACATGATGCAGAGTGTCCATATCGTGTAATTCGCTATGCTCAAGAAATGCTTCCTTGAATTACCTGTCTTGAAGTAATTCCCCCATCCGCGAAGAATCGGGTTTACCTTTTCTTTCAACAATGTGGGCCAATCCCAGTGCTGCCCTTTTCGGACAACATCACGGATTTTCTGCTTAACAGACTTCATAGCCTTGGGAGTCGGATAGTAAAAGGTCTTCAACTCGCCCGTCACTTTCGATGGTTGAACTGCGAACCTGTGACCTAGAAAGTCAAACGGCTCTTTCATGGCATTAACTATCCGCGTTTTCTTGGCATTAAGCGTCAACCCAAGTCGGTCTAAGACTTTCTTGGCCTGATCCAGATAAAACTCCGGGCGCTTGCTGCACAAAATCACAAAATCGTCGGCATATCGCACGATATGAGCATCATGCGGACGTTTACCGAACGCCTTTTTCTCCCACGTCGAATCAAGCCAGTGCAGGTAGAGATTAGCGAGCAAGGGAGAAATTACTCCGCAAACAATCTGGCAAACTTCTGCCATATGTTTTGTCTGATCCTGCTTCTAGGCTGGTATCATTCCCGGGATTCACCCGAAAAACCACCACAATTTCATCACGATAAATTTCTATCCGTTTCACCAGCGCACGCAGAATTTCTCGCTTCATCAGAAAATCGTCCGTACTCAGGCGTTCCGTGACCGCAGCAGCAAAATCCTCCACCCGGTTAACCAGTAGCAGCAACTCATGCTGGTTCTCTGTGGCCTGTTTCACCTTCACTCTCTGGCGCGCAAGTTCCGCCAGCCTGAGCGTCATCACTCTGATCCGTGGTTCAAAGTCTGTTTTGCCAATCAGCCCTTCGGCAAAACTATCAATCAATCGGGATCGCCCCACGTTTAGCTGATTTTCTTGCTTTTTCAGACGCTCAGCATCTGCGGTCTGTCCACTGTGCTCTGACGCCTGCGTTAGACGCTGCTCATATTCTTTTTTCAGCCGTTCCGGCTCAGACAGCAGCGCAATGACCTGTGCCCAGACCGTTTCATCCAGCATGGATGTCCTGACCTGTTTATTGTCACACACCCGAATGCCCCCAAAGCGGTAAGCATCCGTCCCAGTACAGTGGTAATAAGAATACTGCGCCCCCCCTTTTGCCGCAGATTTACTGACTTTTTTGCCATAATACGCATAGCGACAGTGGCCGCACACAGTCAGCCCCTGTAAGAGATAAGCGGCTCCCCGGCGCCCCTGTCGTGCATGTCGGCGGTTTTCTTCCAGCTGTTCGTTGACCGTCAAGAAAAGAGCGCTGTTGATGATGGCAGGCACAGGGATCCCGATGCCGTCATCCGGCTTACTTCGTATTACTGAATAACCGTTCTTGAGGATATCTGCACTGTTGCGCGCTGCTCTCACCCGGGGACGGGGGGCGCAGTTTTTCGTTTTTCCGAACACAGCAAGTCCTTTGTAAGCGGGGTTCTTTAACATGCCCCATACCGTACTGCGGTCCCAGCCGGGTTTGCCGGTGGCGCTTTCTATGCCTTTCTCAGCCAGACGTCTGACCACACCGCCTAGACTCAGGCGCTCTATGCCCGCCCAACTAAATATCTTCCTGACCACGGAGGCTTCATGAAGGTTGACAATATACTGTGCGGGTGTCCCGTCCGGCTGCCTGCGGATATACCGATAACCGTAAGGTGCACCGGAAAGGACACCGACATTACCACAGCGTGCACCGTGAAGCTTACCACGCCGGTTGCGCTCCATAATCTTTGCCCGCTCATATTCAGCAAACATCCCCTGCATCTGCAGAAGCATCATGTCTTCCGGCGTGTCGCCGGGGGTGTGACAGATAAAGATAACCTCCACGCCGCAGGCGCTGAACTCTTCCATCAGCAGAGCCTGATAGGCGTATTTACGGTCTAGCCTGTCGGGCGACAGGATGTACAGGCATTCAATATCGCCTGCCGCCGCGTAGTCCCTCAGGCGCTCTAGTTGCGGGCGGATAAGTGTAGCACCGCTGACACCATCATCGATAAAGAGCATGGCGTCAGGCAACACGTGGCCGTCCTCACGGATGCGGTCCTTGATTGCTGCAAGCTGACTGCCGATGGTGCCATTTTTTACCTGTTGCCCGGAAGAAACGCGGGCGTAGAGTGCGACCAGTGCCTTGTTCATAACATTTTGCTCCGTCTAGCGGTTGAGCGGGCAGGAGCCCGGTGAGGTTTGGCCTGGGCCTGGTCGTGAGGGGTAAGCACGTGGTGGTTAACGGGAGTCAGCTGTTCATAAACATCCGTCAGCTGGTCGTCAGAAAACCGGCTGGGCTCGAAAGTGATACGTACGTGTTGTGAAAATGGCTTCGGTTTCATTGCTGAGGGTCACTCCGTGTGCCGTTATCAGTCTCAATAACGAGGGAAAACTCAGTGATGCTCCCATCCGGATGACCAGACTTGAGGCAGCGCCGGTGAAAACGCAGGCCCCAGCTTACGCGAAAGTTTGCACTATTGTTTGCGGAGTAATCACTCCCCCTTGCGGCGTACCGGTCGTCTCCTTCCGGATTTTCATCTCTTCCATCGCTCCAGCTGTAAGCCACATCTCGATCAGCTTTACAACCGAGCGATCAATGACTCTGGTTCGAACGGACAGCAGTAATTTATCGTGCGGAATTGTGTCAAAGTACGACTTCAAATCCGCATCTACCACCCAGTGGCACTTGAAATTCAGCCACTTGTAGATTTCCCGCAATGCTTGTTGTGCATTCTTCCGAGGCCGGAAGCCATACGAGCAATCCTTGAAGGTAGCCTCAAAAAGAGGTTCGATAACAATTTTCACCGCTGCCTGAACAACACGATCTGCGATAACGGGAATGCCTAGAGGTCTTTGCGTTCCGTCAGCCTTGGGGATGTACACCCGTTTGACCGGCAGAGGCGTGTACCTCTTTTCCATGAGTTTTGTTTGGATTTCAGCCAAGAATGACCCAACTCCAACTTCCTTTTCAATGACTTCAAAAGTCTGCTGGTCGATGCCTGGGGCACCTTTGTTGGCTCGGACTTGCTTGTAGGCCATCCATAACACATCGATCTGACACACCTTGTCATACAGCACGCCGAATTTCCGTGTTGGATTCGTCTTGGCTGCTAGGTATAACTTTCGTTGCAGTACTCGCACTCTTTCTAGCGACGTGTTTTCAGCTTTCGCAATCACGTAATGCCTCCTACAAAAAATAGCATGACAGAAGCAGAGGCCCTTCTCTCCGACGAGGTTATGTTGTCCTCATCATCAACAGTACTATGGCCTCCTCCGACTCCTCTATCCCGCGTCTATTCGAACTTCGGCGGTTACCTTATATCTTCAATTACGCGGTGGGTTAAACCACGACGGGTAGAGGTCTCGTTCGTTCCGCTCAGTTCTATGCGCACATCCCATCCTCAATACCCCGAGTTCCCGTTCTAGCTTCAAGTGGTTAGTTAATCCACTAGAACTCGATGACCTTCGCCCCCATTCCAAAGGCTCGGCGGAACCACCCTACACCACACTCTCCCAGCATTGCCGTGTGGCTGACATTTACGAGGCTTGTTCAGGTTCACTTTCGTTACGGGCTGTGTGCTTGCGCGCGCCCACGGACTGGGTCAGGGGCAACGTTTATCCGGCGTTGCTTCCATGTTTCAGTCGCCCTCCACATGTACGCCATAGCTACGCAATCAAACTAACCAATTATTGCAGCAGGACTCGCACCTGCAAGAAACTGAGCAGCTTAGCGAACCGCTCAAAATGGGATGTCATCATGGTGCTCAATTCAATGGCACCCATGACATTAACCCGTGTTTTTGCCCCTGTTTTGACCAGCGGCTTATCTTTGCCTTTCCTTATCCAACCGCAGACCACTTTGGTGGCCATCGTTGGAGGGGCTGAATCCATAAAAACAATCGGTTCATTCTTAAGAGCACTCTCTAGCAAAGTGAAATAAGACGCGATAAACGCTTCTTGCTGAGCAACATCCACTTTAACCGGCGTCGCTTTGGGCTGCTTATAGCTAAAACAATGCGCTTGCAGCCATTTTGTCATGCCAGATACGGTGTAACAGACGCCAAATTATAAGCACAGATATCGATGACACGGCTATAAGTCGTGCTTTCAATGTGTTTTTCAAGCAATAAAGATTCATGCACGCTCAACTTACTATACGAGCCGCCATTTTCAGGCTTTAATTTTTCGTCTGAAAGCCAATCTGTTACATGTTGCCTCACTGTTTCTTCATGAATACGTAATGCTTGGGCAAGCGCTTTGTTATTCCAGCCTTCATTTTTCAACAACACGGCTTTGATTCGATCTCGAACACGGCCATCGTGTTCGTAACGATGAAGGCGTTCCAAATCTTGTTTTTGAGAGGCTGTCAGTGAGTTTATTTTCATGACCTTATTTTTAATCTAGTTGAGCAAATTTTCCAGTGGTTTTGATGCCGATGGGTATAAACTGTATTTTTTGTAGGAAAATCAAGATGCAACATGTTCCATTGATAACCATTTCTGAGTCAATACAAAATGGCGCTAAAAATGTCGTATAAGTCGATTTGTCTTGGTCTTCTTTTCTTCCGGGCGTTCTCTGGTAACGGTTTTATCTTGTTAAATTCTTCTTCACGGATGTCGCTTAAGTATTTTTTTTCATCCTCTCGATTTACAGTAAAACAGATAAAATTTAAAAAAAATTTCGAACAGGCTCTAACGCTCTCACTGTTCTATCGATCATGTGCCATTCGTGATCCCCTCTTTTTTTAAAACGCTAAGATGGCGTCTATACCCAAGTGAAATCAAGATGCAGGATTTAGCGCCTGGAAATTATCGTTTAAGCGAGATACCAGAGAACTTGCCATTTGTGGTAGCTTCACCTCAAAGAAGTTTAAGATATCGTTCTTAAAACTCTGTTTAGATGGGTAATATCTATTGTTTCGTGTTTGCTCATTCATCACCTTCCACAATCGCTCTATCGGGTTTAGATTCGGGCTATACGGCGGAAGGTAATGAAGCTGGATATTCAACGTAAGCGCGGCGTCTTGCACAAGCTGTGAACGGTGATAGCCTGCACCCTCGAGGATCACATGTGCCGTTGTCGTGATGGGATAATGCGCGCGAATGGCAGACAGGAAGTGAACCACATTTTCGCTGTTAATCGTCTCATCATCACGGATTATGGGGTTAGCCACATTCTGGATGTTCAAGGCTCCCATGATATTCAACCGCGTTCTGCTCCCGGTGGTCTCTATCGTTTTATCCTGGCCTTTTCGTATCCAGCCGTAGCTTATTTTGGTGGCTTGTGTCGGATGAACGGCATCAATAAACAGTATGGGGTCATTACCCGCGGCGTCTTTCAATTCGCTGTAGGTCTTTATAAATTGCGGCTGTTTCTCAACGGCAAATTTATGCGGAACACCTTTCGGCTTTTTATAGCTAAAGCCATGCTGCTTCAACCCTTTATACAGACCTGATACGGTAAAGGTGATGTTCCAGCGTCCAGCGATATACGCCACAATTTGGTGATTGTGGTGGTAGAGCTGCTGGGTGAGATGTTCAACCAGCGACGTGGTCTGTTCCGCATTGAGATAGCCATCGGAGCCGCCATTTTCAGGCTTGAGCTTGTTGAGTTTATGATAGTCTGTAAGGTGGCGCCGCACCGTGGTTTCATTAATGAGCTGTGAGTGAGCAATCATAGGGGGAGTCCAGCCGTCTGCGGACAACAAAACACACCGGATCCTGTCACAGACACGGCGGTCATGGCTTTGACGATGTTGGGCTTCGAGGGTAATTTTCTGGTCAGCAGTCAGCTCTATTTTCATGGCTATGAGCATGATCCTTATCGACTTCAAAATCAAGCATCTTCATTGATCACGGGTATACACCGTCTTCCAAGGTCCAAATTCAGGGGGCAAATCACGCCACGGGGCGCCTGTCTACGACTGTAGTACTCGTAAGGTCCTGCGAGCAGCTGGGGGGAGGTTTCCACGGTCTATTCACCACTTTATTTACACTAAATATTCCGTTGACTTTCGTTACAATAAGCGCTCGTTTCTCTGATGAGTAAAATTTATTGTGTTATTACTAGTTATTACTACCTTGATATGGGCGTTTTCTTTTAGCCTCGTTGGCGAGTATCTAGCTGGACAGGTGGATAGCTGGTTCTCTGCGCTGATACGTGTAGGCTTGGCAGCTTTGGTTTTTTTACCATTTCTACGCTGGCGTCATCTTACCCTACGAGTGATTTTGTTTTACATGGTGGTAGGTGCTATTCAACTAGGTATAATGTACCTGTTTAGTTTCCGTGCTTATCTTTATTTATCAGTACCAGAGTTTCTATTGTTTACCGTAATGACTCCGTTATATGTGACACTGATTTACGATTTACTTAAACGTCAGCATTTACAGCGGAGTTATGTACTGAGTGCGTTATTGGCAGTGCTTGGTGCGGTAATTATCCGTTATGATCACCTAAGTGAGCACTTCTGGCTAGGGCTACTACTAGTACAGGCTGCTAATCTCTGTTTTGCTATCGGGCAGGTGGGTTATAAACGCCTGATGGAAGTGTATCCGATACCGCAACATGTCGCGTTTTCTTGGTTTTACCTCGGAGCATTAGTGATAACTTTTTTCGCTTGGTTTCTCTTTGGTGATCTCCAGAAATTACCCACTACCCAGATTCAATGGGGGATTTTACTATGGCTAGGTATCATTGCTTCGGCATTAGGTTATTTTATGTGGAATTATGGTGCCACTCAGGTGGACGCGGGTACCTTGGGTATCATGAATAATATGCATATTCCTGCGGGATTGTTAGTGAACTTTGCTCTTTGGCAACAACAGCCTAATTGGTCTCATTTTGTTATCGGAGGGGGATTGATTATGGTTTCATTGTGGATTCACCAGCGTTACATCGTTCAACGTCCATAATAAACGGTGCTGTATAGTCATTTAGTGGGACTGATTTGCATTAACACTGCTCGTATTGATTTTTTTTACCTAAAAATATTCGGAATAGTTTTTTTTTCAAATTAAGGGTTGCAGGTTGAGATAAACTCCCTATAATGCGCCTCCACTGACGTAAGGTGATTTAACGAACCTTCGCAGTAGCTCTTTAACAATTAATCAGACAATCTGTGTGGGCACTGGCAATATGCTATCGCTTGGTTTTGAAAAAGACTGGGCAAAAGCAAGAATAAAGTGCTGAAGAATGTATGAATCCGTGATCGTTTTGTTTTTTACTGCAAAGTGGTTGAGGCTGATTTCATATTGAAGCGCAGAGCAGTAAATAAAATTGAAGAGTTTGATCATGGCTCAGATTGAACGCTGGCGGCAGGCCTAACACATGCAAGTCGAGCGGCATCGGGAAGGTAGCTTGCTATCTTTGCCGGCGAGCGGCGGACGGGTGAGTAAAGTCTGGGGATCTGCCTGATGGAGGGGGATAACTACTGGAAACGGTAGCTAATACCGCATGATGTTACGCGACCAAAGCGGGGGACCTCCGGGCCTCGCGCCATCAGATGAACCCAGATGGGATTAGCTAGTAGGAGAGGTAATGGCTCCCCTAGGCGACGATCCCTAGCTGGTCTGAGAGGATAACCAGCCACACTGGAACTGAGAGACGGTCCAGACTCCTACGGGAGGCAGCAGTGGGGAATATTGCACAATGGGCGCAAGCCTGATGCAGCCATGCCGCGTGTGTGAAGAAGGCCTTCGGGTTGTAAAGCACTTTCAGCGAGGAGGAATGAAGCAATGCAAAGAGTGTTGCTAATGGACGTTACTCGCAGAAGAAGCACCGGCTAACTCCGTGCCAGCAGCCGCGGTAATACGGAGGGTGCGAGCGTTAATCGGAATTACTGGGCGTAAAGGGCACGTAGGCGGTTTCTTAAGTCAGATGTGAAATCCCCGAGCTTCACTTGGGAACGGCATTTGAAACTGAGAGTCTAGAGTTTTGTAGAGGGGGGTAGAATTCCAGGTGTAGCGGTGAAATGCGTAGATATCTGGAGGAATACCGGTGGCGAAGGCGGCCCCCTGGACAGAGACTGACGCTGAGGTGCGAAAGCGTGGGTAGCAAACAGGATTAGATACCCTGGTAGTCCACGCTGTAAACGATGTCGATTTGTAGGTTGTGGTTATAAACTGTGGCTTGCGGAGCAAACGCGTTAAATCGACCGCCTGGGGAGTACGGCCGCAAGGTTAAAACTCAAATGAATTGACGGGGGCCCGCACAAGCGGTGGAGCATGTGGTTTAATTCGATGCAACGCGAAGAACCTTACCTACTCTTGACATCCAGAGGAGTCGACAGAGATGTTGACGTGCCCTTCGGGGAGCTTTGAGACAGGTGCTGCATGGCTGTCGTCAGCTCGTGTTGTGAAATGTTGGGTTAAGTCCCGCAACGAGCGCAACCCTTATCTTTTGTTGCCAGCACGTAGAGGTGGGAACTCAAGAGAGACTGCCGGTGATAAACCGGAGGAAGGTGGGGATGACGTCAAGTCATCATGGCCCTTACGAGTAGGGCTACACACGTGCTACAATGGCGTATACAAAGAGAAGCGAGCCTGCGAGGGTGAGCGGACCTCATAAAGTACGTCGTAGTCCGGATTGGAGTCTGCAACTCGACTCCATGAAGTCGGAATCGCTAGTAATCGTGGATCAGAATGCTACGGTGAATACGTTCCCGGGCCTTGTACACACCGCCCGTCACACCATGGGAGTGTTTTGCAAAAGAAGTAGGTAGCTTAACCTTTGGGATGGCGCTTACCACTTTGTGAACCATGACTGGGGTGAAGTCGTAACAAGGTAACCGTAGGGGAACCTGCGGTTGGATCACCTCCTTACCTGAAGATAGGTATTGCGTGGTGTCCACACAGATTGTCTGATGAAGTAATGAGTGTTTTTTATAGAAAAAGCGAGCCGAGCTAAGGAATTGGTTTGGTTTTGTACCTTGTTGGGTCTGTAGCTCAGGTGGTTAGAGCGCACCCCTGATAAGGGTGAGGTCGGTGGTTCAAGTCCACTCAGACCCACCAACAGGCTCCGATGTTGCGTTAGTATGGTATTTATTGTGCCATCAAGGGTTACGTCTCTGCGTTTTGCTTGGGGAGCTGTTGCGATGAGGTCGTCGCTTTTTTTATACGTTGCATGGGGCTATAGCTCAGCTGGGAGAGCGCCTGCCTTGCACGCAGGAGGTCAGCGGTTCGATCCCGCTTAGCTCCACCATGTAAAACCGTTTCAGAATATATTGATGCTGCAAGGTGGAAATGTATTGTGGAACAGTTGCTCTTTAATAATCTGGAACAAGCTGAAGCTGAGGCGATGAAGTCATGCGTGATGAAAATTAGGCGTGTGTCGTTGTGAGAACTCAGTACCCGAAGACAATTTCGGGTTGTAAGGTTAAGTAATGAAGCGTACAGGGCGGATGCCTAGGCAGTCAGAGGCGAAGAAGGGCGTGCAAATCTGCGAAAAGCGTCGGTAAGCTGATATGAAGCGAGAGAGCCGACGATCCCCGAATGGGGCAACCCAGTGCAATAAGTTGCACTATCGTTAGATGAATAAATAGTTTAACGAGGCGAACCGGGGGAACTGAAACATCTAAGTACCCCGAGGAAAAGAAATCAACCGAGATTCCCCTAGTAGCGGCGAGCGAGGGGGGAGCAGCCCAGAGTGTGTATTGTTAAGAGTGGTTAGGGGAATGACCTGGAAAGGTCGGCGATAAAGGGTGATAGCCCCGTACCTAAAAATGCGCTGACATTGCACTCAAAGAGTAGAGCGGGACACGAGAAATCCTGTTTGAAGACGGGGGGCCCATCCTCCAAGGCTAAATACTCCTGACTGACCGATAGTGAACCAGTACCGTGAGGGAAAGGCGAAAAGAACCCCGGCGAGGGGAGTGAAAGAGACCCTGAAACCCTGTACGTACAAGCAGTGGGAGCCTTGAATAGGGTGACTGCGTACCTTTTGTATAATGGGTCAGCGACTTATATTTTGTAGCAAGGTTAACCGTTTAGGGGAGCCGTAGGGAAACCGAGTCTGAATAGGGCGACGAGTTGCAAGGTATAGACCCGAAACCCGGTGATCTAGCCATGAGCAGGTTGAAGATAGGTTAACGCCCGTTGGAGGACCGAACCGACTTATGTTGAAAAATGAGCGGATGACTTGTGGCTGGGGGTGAAAGGCCAATCAAACCGGGAGATAGCTGGTTCTCCCCGAAAGCTATTTAGGTAGCGCCTCGTGAGATTATCTTCGGGGGTAGAGCACTGTTTCGGCTAGGGGGCCATCCCGGCTTACCACCCCGATGCAAACTGCGAATACCGAAGAATATATCACGGGAGACACACGGCGGGTGCTAACGTCCGTCGTGAAGAGGGCAACAACCCAGACCGCCAGCTAAGGTCCCGAAGTCATGGTTAAGTGGGAAACGAAGTGGGAAGGCGAAGACAGCCAGGATGTTGGCTTAGAAGCAGCCATCATTAAAAGAAAGCGTAATAGCTCACTGGTCGAGTCGGCCTGCGCGGAAGATGTAACGGGGCTAAACCATGCACCGAAGCTGCGGCAGTGGTGATTACAGATGTAATGACTGTTGGGTAGGGGAGCGTTCTGTAAGCCGCAGAAGGTGAATAGAGATGTTCACTGGAGGTATCAGAAGTGCGAATGCTGACATAAGTAACGATAAAGCGGGTGAAAAACCCGCTCGCCGAAAGACCAAGGGTTCCTGTCCAACGTTAATCGAGGCAGGGTGAGTCGACCCCTAAGGCGAGGCTGAAAAGCGTAGTCGATGGGCAACAGGTTAATATTCCTGTACAGTTTGTTATGACGAAGTGGTGACGGAGAAGGCTATGTTATCCGGGAGACGGTTTACCCGGTTCAATCGTGTAGGGAGTGCAGTTAGGCAAATCCGGCGGCACACAATCTTGAGGCGAGATGAGGAGGTACGTAAGGTACGTAAGTAACAGATGCCCGGCTTCCAGGAAAAGCCACTAAGTGAGATGTAACAGACGATCGTACCCGAAACCGACACAGGTGGTCAGGTAGAGCATACTAAGGCGCTTGAGAGAACTCGGGTGAAGGAACTAGGCAAAATGGTGCCGTAACTTCGGGAGAAGGCACGCTGATGTAGGTGAGGCACTGAGAACGTGCTGAGCGTATGTGAGTCGCAGAGACCAGCTGGCTGCAACTGTTTATTAAAAACACAGCACTGTGCCAACACGCAAGTGGACGTATACGGTGTGACGCCTGCCCGGTGCCGGAAGGTTAATTGATGGTGTAATCTGCGAGGAGAAGCGCTTGATCGAAGCCCCGGTAAACGGCGGCCGTAACTATAACGGTCCTAAGGTAGCGAAATTCCTTGTCGGGTAAGTTCCGACCTGCACGAATGGCGTAATGATGGCCAGGCTGTCTCCACCCGAGACTCAGTGAAATTGAACTCGCTGTGAAGATGCAGTGTACCCGCGGCAAGACGGAAAGACCCCGTGAACCTTTACTATAGCTTGACACTGGGACTTGAGAACTAATGTGTAGGATAGGTGGGAGGCGACGAGATGTGGACGCCAGTTTGCATGGAGCCGTTGTTGAAATACCACTCTTTATTTTTTGATTTTCTAACTTAGCGCCGTGACCCGGCGCAAGGACAGTGTCTGGTGGGTAGTTTGACTGGGGCGGTCTCCTCCTAAAGCGTAACGGAGGAGCACGAAGGTTAGCTAATCACGGTCGGACATCGTGAGGATAGTGCAAAGGCATAAGCTAGCTTGACTGCGAGAGTGACGGCTCGAGCAGGTACGAAAGTAGGTCTTAGTGATCCGGTGGTTCTGAATGGAAGGGCCATCGCTCAACGGATAAAAGGTACTCCGGGGATAACAGGCTGATACCGCCCAAGAGTTCATATCGACGGCGGTGTTTGGCACCTCGATGTCGGCTCATCACATCCTGGGGCTGAAGTAGGTCCCAAGGGTATGGCTGTTCGCCATTTAAAGTGGTACGCGAGCTGGGTTTAGAACGTCGTGAGACAGTTCGGTCCCTATCTGCCGTGGGCGTAGGAAGATTGAGGGGGTCTGCTGCTAGTACGAGAGGACCGGAGTGGACGCATCGCTGGTGTACGGGTTGTCATGCCAATGGCATAGCCTGGTAGCTAAATGCGGAAGAGATAACCGCTGAAAGCATCTAAGCGGGAAACTTGCCCCGAGATGATTCTTCCCAGAGATAGTAATCTCCGAAGGGACGTTTAAGACGAAGACGTAGATAGGCTGGGTGTGTAATTGCAGTGATGCATTGAGCTAACCAGTACTAATGACCCAGGAGTCTTAACCTTACAACACCGAAGTTGTTTTATGTTGATTCAGCTTGCTTCTAGAAGCAGACATGTTGAGAGAAAGAATTTGCCTGGCGGCCCTAGCGCGATGGTCCCACCTGATCCCATTCCGAACTCAGAAGTGAAACATTGTAGCGCCGATGGTAGTGTGGGGTTTCCCCATGCGAGAGTAGGACACTGCCAGGCATCCATTTTAATTTATCAATGCGCTGATATAGCTCAGCCGGTAGAGCACACCCTTGGTAAGGGTGAGGTCCTCAGTTCAAATCTGGGTATCAGCACCAGTGGTTTTGATTGATCTTGCTAAAAGAATTTACTTGGTGATAGTAGCGCGCTGGGACTACCTGAATCCATGCCGAACTCATAAGTGAAACACTGTAGCGCCGGTGGTAGTGTGGTGTGTCCCCATGTGAGATCGCCAAGCTACTAATAAGAAATAAAACCCTGCGTGAGAGCGCGGGGTTTTGTTTTACTGTTTGGCGATAATGTATCTGTTCTCCGCATCTAATTCAGTATCTAAAGTGATCGGCATATTTGGTATTAATTTGCCCGAAAGTATTTTTTGTGCCAGGGGATTTTCGATTTCTCTCTGAATGGCTCGTTTTAATGGTCGTGCACCATAGATAGGGTCAAAGCCCGTCTTGCTCAATAATTCTAATGCAGATTCACTCATGTTGACCTGGTGATAACCTTGTTCTGCTAAACGTTGATATAATCGTTGCAGCTGTATTTGCACGATAGACGTTAAATGTGTTTTTTCTAGCGGATGAAAAATAATGAGTTCGTCTATACGGTTGATAAACTCAGGACGGAAATGCTTACCCACGATTTCCATGACCATATTTTTTATTTTAGCGAAGTCCATTTGAGTGGAATATTCTTGAATTAACTCCGAACCTAAGTTAGATGTCATAATAACCACAGTGTTACGAAAATCGACGGTTTTCCCTTGTCCGTCAGTTAAGCGACCATCATCCAATACTTGTAATAAGATATTGAATACATCGGGGTGTGCTTTTTCTACTTCATCGAGCAAGATGACAGAATAGGGGCGACGGCGTACTGCTTCTGTTAGATAACCTCCTTCCTCGTAGCCGATATAACCAGGAGGTGCTCCAAGTAAGCGTGATATCGAATGTTTCTCCATAAATTCGGACATATCAATCCGTACTATGGCATCGTCACTCTGGAACAAAAAAGCGGCGAGCGCTTTGCATAATTCCGTTTTACCGACCCCAGTTTGACCGAGAAATAGGAAAGAACCGATGGGGCGACTAGGATCTGCCAAACCGCTACGACTCCGCCGAATTGCATTGGATACTGCTTCGACCGCCTCGTTTTGACCAATGACTCGTTTGTGTAGATCCCGTTCCATGTGCAATAGTTTACTTCGCTCACTTTCCATCATGCGGGATACTGGGATCCCTGTCCAACGTGCTAATATTTCGGCAATTTCAACGTCAGTGACCCGATTACGTAGCAGTTTTATGGTTTTGTTTTCTAGCTGAGTGGCTGCGGTGAGTTTTTTTTCTAATTCTGGGATCTTACCGTACTGGAGTTCGGACATCTGTGCTAAATTGCCGATACGCCGAGCTTGCTCTAAGGTAATTTTGGCTTGCTCTAATTCTGTCTTGATATTTTGAGTGCCAATCAATGAAGCTTTTTCGGCTTTCCACTCTTCTTCAAGTGTCGAATACTCAAGCTCTTTTTGTTCTAATTCGCCATTGAGTATTTCCAACCGCTTTTTGCTGGCCTCATCAGATTCCTTCATTAACGCTTGTTTTTCCAATTTTAATTGAATAATCCGACGATCTAATCGATCGAGTGATTCGGGTTTCGAATCTATCTGCATACGTATACTGGAACCTGCTTCATCAATCAGGTCGATGGCTTTGTCGGGTAGTCGGCGATCTGTAATATAGCGGTGTGATAGGGTTGCTGCTGCCACAATTGCCGGATCAGTGATTTGTACATGATGGTGTAATTCATAGCGTTCTTTCAAACCACGCAAAATGGCAATAGTGTTTTCTACGCTGGGTTCGTCAACATAAACTTGTTGAAAGCGGCGTTCTAAAGCAGCGTCTTTTTCGATATATTCGCGGTATTCATCTAGGGTGGTGGCACCCACGCAATGTAACTCACCTCGAGCTAGCGCCGGTTTTAGCATATTGCCGGCATCCATCGCACCATCACTTTTCCCTGCACCGACCATAGTATGCAACTCGTCGATAAACAAGATCACGTTGCCTTCTTGCTTCATTAGCTCGTTAAGTAATCCTTTCAATCGTTCTTCAAAATCACCACGGTATTTGGTACCTGCTACTAGTGTTCCCATATCTAGTGACAGTACTCGTTTATTTTTTAGACCTTCTGGTACTTCACCATTAATAATACGTAGTGCTAAGCCTTCGACAATGGCAGTTTTGCCGACACCCGGTTCTCCAATGAGTACTGGATTATTTTTGGTTCGACGTTGTAATACTTGGATGGTACGACGAATTTCTTCATCTCGACCGATAAGTGGGTCAAGTTTGCCTTGTTCAGCGCGTTCGGTTAGGTCGATGGTAAATTTTTTCAAAGCCTGGTATTGATCTTCTGCTTTAGGACTGTTCATTTTATTACCACCACGGATATTCTCAATAGCTTTAGTTATTTTTTCTATTGAAGTACCTGCTGTCTTTAACAGATCAGCTAAGGTACCCTGTTTTTCAAGTGCTGCTAAAACGAATATTTCGGAAGAGATATATTTATCCGCTCGTTTTTGTGCACATTTATCGCAAAGGTTGAATACTTGTATCAGATCTTTTGATATTTGCACATTGCCGTCAGTACCGTTAACCTGTGGAATTTTTTCTAAAGCATGATCGATTTTAATATTCAAATCGTCGGTATTAATACCGATGCAAGAGAGCAAGGGTAAAACTGTTCCTCCATCTTGATTGAGTAAAGCACTCATTACATGGAGTGGTTCAATAAATTGATGATCACGACCGATGGCTAAAGAGTTAGCCTCAGAGAGGGCAGATTGGAATTTTTCGGTAAGACGATCCGGATGCATAATACTTCCTCATCGGTTGGAATTTATACTAGAAATAAAGTAAGGTCATCCCTCAAATTTTCAAGGTTATCTTAGAGTATATTCCGAGTTATTGATTATGCTTTATAGAGCCTGTTCGGGATCTATTGCGTTCGCTGATACTCGGTCATAAATAGGCTTAAACTGCGTATTTATTACTCAATTTGTATATAACAAAAGGTAACTGCGTTTTTTAGAGCGCAATAAGTCTAATAGATCAGTTAAATTTAGATCCTCCAAATTAAACTGGCCATACGTCCAGTAATAGCCTGACGTCTATAAGAAAAAAATTGCTGTGATTCAGTCATGGTACAGCGGTTCCCATCGTAAATAGCGTGAATACCGCTGGTTTGTAGCCGTAACCGTGCCAGCAAATAAATATCGGCAAAATATTTAGTGCCGTAGGGGGTAAAAGCGAGTGTAGATTGTTCATCAACATTAATAAATGTTTGTTTGACTTCTTCACCTACAATAAATTGCTGTGCGCTAATCGCCGCGCCTAGCCAGGCAATTATAGTGTCCGGTTTAGCGTGAAATTGCGCCAAAGTATTTTCAAGCACACCAGCGCATAAACCACGCCACCCGGCATGAACCGCAGCAATTTCATTGCCGTCTAATGAACAAAGCAGCACTGGCAGGCAATCTGCTGTCATGACGGCACAAATCTGTCCTCGCGTGTTGCTATATACGGCATCTGCTTGCAGATCTAGACTTGATGGGGGAGAGTGGGTCAGATGAAGTACATGGGTGCCGTGTACCTGATGGGGCCAGATGGGTATTTGGGGTAATTTGGCTAGTATTTTCAGGCGTTGGCGGTTTGCCGCTACACTAGCAGGATCATCACCGACTTGAGTGCTTAAATTTAACGAATCATAGGGAGACTGACTGACGCCACCATGACGTGTGGTACTATAGGCTTTGATGTTAACAGGTACCGGCCAATCAGGGATTATGAGAAAACTCATTATGGATCCATTTGATCTTTAAATGCTTCTTTATCGGCCTGGAGTGCGGTGATTAAAGTAACCATATCTTCTGGCAAAGCCGCGTGCCATTCCATTTGAATCCCGCTAATAGGATGATACAGACGCAACATTGTGGCATGTAGTGCCTGACGATCAAAACTACGTAGTGTATTGATAAAGAGATCGGATGCGCCTTTAGGATGACGTGATCGACCGCCGTACAGTGGATCGCCTACCAATGAATGTTGAATATAGGACATATGAACACGGATTTGATGAGTTCGCCCGGTTTCCAAACGTAGTCGCAAGCGAGTATGTGCGCGAAAATGCTCCATAATGCGATAATGTGTAACTGCGGGTTTGCCCGTTGGATGTACCGCCATGTGAGTGCGCTTGGTCGGGTGGCGTGCGATTGGTTTCTCGACCATGCCTCCTGATGTCATATTGCCGATAGCAATGGCTTCATATTCCCGTATGATCTTATGCTCTTGTAATGCTTGTACCAAATGAGTCTGTGCAGGTATGGTTTTGGCGACGACCATTAAACCTGTAGTGTCTTTATCCAAACGATGGACGATACCCGCACGCGGGACGTCGACGATTGCCGGATAAGAGTGTAGTAAAGCATTTAGCATAGTGCCATCGAGATTGCCTGCGCCAGGATGGACGACTAAGCCACGAGGCTTATTAATTACCAAAATGTCGTTATCCTCATATACAATATCCAAAAAAATTGCTTGAGGTATCCAACGGGTATCCTCTTTGGTTTGAGCGTCAATGCTGATAAGTTCGCTACCTAAGACCCTTTCTTTGGGTTTATTGATTTTTTTGCCATTGACCATGACTTGGCCTGCCAAAATCCATTTTTTTATGCGTGATCTTGAATAATCTGGGAACAATTCGGCTAAAGCCTGATCTAACCGTTGTCCAAGCTGTGATTCAGCCACCGTTGTGTTAAGTTGTAATTTTTTTGCCATGTGCAGTTTCTTTTGTTAGCGTTGAGTTTTGACGGCAGAGCCGTTTAATATAATAGACTTCTTGCGAAATGGTATAGAGAAGTCTAATGTGCTGCTGTGTTTACATCTTTATCGGACACTTAATTGGTTAGTCTCTGATAATAACACTTTGAGGATAATCAAAACGTAATGATGCGTATGACATATCTGGTGGCAGTCGCCACACTGAGCTTGCTGCTTATGGGGTGTTCCAGCAACAAAGACAGGGTTCCTGAAAAACCGCCTGCTGAGCTTTATGCTGATGCTCAAAAAAAATTGCAAAACGGTAACTTTGGAGGAGCTATTACGCAACTAGAAGCATTAGATAGTCGCTATCCTTTTGGCCCCTATTCTCAACAGGTACACTTTGATTTAATTTACGCTTATTACAAATCTGCTGATCTGTCGATGGCGCAAGCTTTTATCGATCGCTTTATACGTCTTAACCCCACACATCCTAATAGTGATTATATCTTGTATATGCGTGGTTTGACTGATATGGCACTGGATGACAGTGTGTTACAAGGTCTTTTCGGGATTGACCGTTCAGATCGTGATCCAATATATGCACTAGCCGCATTCCGCGATTTCAATCAGTTACTACGGAACTATCCGCACAGTCAATATGCGCCGGATGGTCAAAAACGGCTACTATACATAGTAAATCGTTTGGCGAAGCATGAATTAGCAGTCGCGCAATACTACACTAGGCGGGGGGCTTATGTCGCTGTTGTTAATCGCATAGAACAAATGTTACAGGATTATCCTGATACACAGGCAACCCGTCATGCTTTGCCTCTGATGGAAAATGCCTATAGACAGCTGCAATTAAATGAACAAGCCGATAAAGTTGCTCACTTGATTTCTGCTAATCCTACGGAAAGCGTCTTGACGGAAAATTTCTAGTTTATTGATAATTAGATAAAAAATTAAATTTATTGAGTAGTAAAGCAAAGTTTTGGCTGTTTAACGCTTAAATATCATAGATATGCTAGAATGCTTCAAGGTGACTACCGGCAATGTAGCAGCAAGGGTAAGGATAAAGGATTGAAATGGCATACTCGGTATAAGTAAGGAACCAAGCAAATGGGCAGGTTCTAGGCTGGATGTGGGAGCCTAGCATGACGATTTCAAATAGGTTTTAGGGCGGAATAGGTGTTAACTGAAAGTATTTTCTTGTTGGATAATATAACTTGAAATATCCTGCGTTGCCCTTATATATGTAGCAACTCAATATTTTCCAGAGGTTATCATGATCGCTAGCAAATTTGGTATTGGTCAGCAAGTTCGCCATAAACTACTTGACTACTTAGGGGTGGTGATTGATATCGATCCTGAATATTCACTCGAACAACCGCAACCCGATGATTTAGCGAGTAATGATAATTTACGCTTATCTCCTTGGTATCATGTAGTGATGGAAGATGACGATGGGCATCCTATTCATACCTATCTGGCAGAAATTCAGCTAGCTTATGAAGCATCAGAGGCACACCCTGAACAGCCTTCGTTGGATGAATTAGCAGCGTCTATCCGTGGTCAGTTGCAAGCTCCTCGTTTACGCAACTGACTATTTTCTATGAAAAGCCGACTAATGTGAGTCGGCTTTTTGGCGTTCTGCGCTTTCTGTTCTTCAGATTCTATTTTTTAGGGCAGAGGTAGCAGTTGCTTAATGAGAAATGACAAAATGAGCGATAAACTGACTTCCCTGCGTCAATTGACAACTGTCGTTGCTGATACTGGGGATATTGCGGCGATAAAGCGCTACACACCACAGGATGCAACTACTAACCCTTCTCTGATCTTGAATGCGGCTCAGCTCCCTGAATACCGTAAACTTATCGATAAGGCTATCGTTTGGGCGCGTCGTAACAGTCGCGATCACTGTCAGCAACTTATTGATGTTGTCGATAAGCTGGCAGTAAATATTGGTTTGGAAATTTTGCAGCTGATCCCCGGTCGTATTTCTACTGAGGTGGATGTACGCCTCTCTTATGATACACAAGCCAGTGTAATGAGAGCAAAACGACTGATTGAGCTTTATAACGAAGCGGGTATTAGTAACGACCGTATTTTAATCAAACTCGCTGCTACTTGGCAGGGTATCCGTGCTGCGGAACAATTGGAAGAAGTAGGCATAAACTGTAACTTGACGCTCCTGTTTTCGTTTGCGCAGGCGCGCGCTTGTGCTGAGGCGGGTGTTTACCTGATCTCGCCTTTTGTTGGTCGTATTTTGGACTGGCATAAAGCGCATGGTGATCAAAAAGAATTTGCGCCGGATAATGATCCTGGTGTGATTTCTGTCACGAAAATTTATCAGTATTACAAACAACATGGTTATACTACTGTGGTGATGGGAGCGAGCTTCCGTAATATAGATGAAATTATCGGACTGGCGGGTTGTGATCGTCTGACCATTGCACCAGGACTATTACAGGAGCTTGCTGATAGCACTGGTGCTTTAGAACGTAAATTGGTGTATGGCGGTGAAAAGCAACCGGAACCTGTGCCACTAACCGAAGCTGAATTCTATTGGCAGCACAGTCAAGACACAATGGCGCTTAATAAATTGGCAGAGGGTATTGTTAAATTTGCAGAAGATCAGGGTAAACTAGAGCAAATGATTTCTGATCTGCTGAAAGCCTACTGATAAGATAATCTTTCAGCAGCGCCGCAATCCAGGATCTGTTCTAAGAGCTTGTTTCAAATTTTCTTGAGCGACGCTTAGACGAAGAAAAAATGGGCGGAAAAGCACAGTTTATTTTTTGTATGCAACAAAAAGGGAGTAAATGAGCATTTGAGCTCGTTTTTGGCGAGTTATTTGACTAAAACACGGCGAGCACAAGAGATTTCGAACAGGTTTTAACAACTTATGTGATCTTTCCCGACTATAAATCACTACCTGATTAGCAAGGAATCTAAGCTAGGTCTCCAATAATTATGCTTAAAATAAATAACTCATTGATTTTAAATTATTTTAATCCCAATGAGGGAATTATCTTTCCATATCAAAAAATGGCTTCAGTACTGGCTCCACCGAAATGACCGATTAGCATGGCTTAGCTTCCTTGCTAATCAGGAATCACTATGAACGTAAACAAAAACCAAATAGTAAGCTGGCGGCCGAGTGCGCCTATCGAAAATTTGCGGAAGCGTGCGGTAATCTTGACAGAGATACGGCGGTTTTTTGCTGATCGACATGTACTAGAAGTTGAAACGCCCGCTATGAGCCAGGCGAGTGTTACAGATGTTCATCTTTTTTCTTTTCAAACTCAATTGATTAGTTCAGGTGTGGCTGTCGGGCGGACGTTATATATGATGACCAGTCCAGAGTACCATATGAAACGTCTGCTGGCGGCAGGTAGTGGCTCGATCTATCAACTAGGGCGCAGCTTCCGCAATGAAGAATCGGGACGTCTCCATAATCCAGAATTTACCATGTTAGAGTGGTATCGCTTAGATTACGATATGATGCAGTTAATCAATGAGGTTGATGAGCTGTTACAGCGGATCCTGGACTGTGATGTTGCTGAGAAATTATCTTATCAGCAGGTTTTTCTAGACTATTTGGCCATTGATCCACTTGTTGCCAATATACAACAGCTCCGTGAAGCGGCGGCTAAGTTGAATCTAAACGATGCAGATAAAGAAGAAGACCCTGATACTCTGCTCCAGTTTTTATTTGTTGAAGGAATCGAACCACTCATCGGGCGCGATAAACCGGTCGTTATATATCATTATCCGGCGTCACAGGCTGCACTGGCAAAGATCAATGATAAGGACTGTCGGATTGCAGAACGTTTTGAGTTTTATTTCAAAGGAATAGAATTGGCCAATGGTTTTCACGAATTAACGAATTTTACTGAGCAACGGCAGCGTTTTGAGCAAGATAATCGTCGTCGGGTTGCTCGAAGTTTAACAGAATCTTTGATCGATGAAAATTTTATTGCCGCTTTACAATATGGTTTACCCGCCTGTTCTGGCGTAGCTCTGGGTGTTGATCGCCTGGTGATGCTAGCACTAAAAGCAACAAAATTAAGTGAAGTCATGGCTTTTACGGTCGAAAGAGCGTGATCTTTGCATGCTACACCATAATGTACTTACTCCGAGGATCAGAGTGATAATCCATAATGGCCAGGAACCGAAACGAACGTAGGGAGTCGTGCCAAAGGTGGGTGCTATTTTAACCTCTAATACTTGGCGAGTGAACTGAGGGATCTCCTCTAGTACTTTGCCGTTGGCTCCAACTGCAGCTGTAATGCCATTATTGGTGCTGCGTAGCAACGGGCGCCCTGTTTCCAAAGCTCGCATACGTGCCATTTGAAAGTGTTGCTGGGGTCCAATGGAGTGCCCAAACCAGGCGTCATTGGAGACGGTTAATAGAAAATCAGTATTTGGGCGGATATTATTTCTAATCTGCTGACCTAGGACGATTTCATAGCAAATAGCCATAGTTAAATTGAAACCGGCTACGTTAAGCGGTGGTTGTCGGTAATTGCCGCGGCTAAAAGAAGACATGGGCAGGTCAAAGAAGGGTGCCAGCGGACGCAGTAAACTTGCTAGTGGCACGAATTCGCCGAAAGGCACCAAATGATGTTTACTATAGCGTTGAGTTGTTGGGTACTGATAATGTTCTTTTCCTCCTAGTACAATGATATTGTTAAAGAAATGGTCGCCAGTTTTTGTATGGCGAGCATCGACAATACCACTGATAAGACTACTGTGATTAGCACGCATTAGCCGATCCATCATCGACAGGAAGGAGAGTTGATCGGTTTCAATATCGGGAATAGCGGTTTCTGGCCAGATAATAATAGGCGCTTTACCTACGTAAGGGCGAGTTTGATCCAGATAGATTTGTAGAATATTAGCTAAGGTCTTTGGATCCCATTTCATTGATTGGGCAATATTACCTTGTACCATAACGATGTTGACTGTTCGCTCTGGTTGTGGTGTGAACCAGGATAACTGGCGTAAAGGCCAAGGCAACAGCAAGAGCGCTAAAGCGATAATGGCAGCCGTAATACATCTTTTCTGACATGCATATACCAGTAAACCACTGATAGCGACTAGCATAAAAGTGATGCCATCAACACCTAAAATTGGTGCAATTCCCTGTAGCGAGCCGTTTATCTGGCTGTAACCAAATTGCAGCCATGGGAATCCGGTTAATACCCATCCCCGTAAAAATTCTGTGATTTGCCATAATACCGGTGCTCCCATTGCTAATCGCCACCAGGTCGCTTGAGGATACAGACGTGCCAATAGACCGGCAAATAATAGGGGATACAGAGAGAGATAGGCTGCCAGCAGCACCACTAGAAAAATATTTGTTGCCATTGGCATTCCGCCAAATTCGGCAATACTGACATAAACCCAATTAATGCCGCTGCCAAAAAGTCCCATTCCCCAAAAAAATCCGATCATCGCGGCCGGTGCGCTACGGCGATTGAGTGTTAGGCTGAGTAAACCAAATAAAGAAACAATAGCGGCAGGCCAAAAATCGAATGGGGAGAATGCAAGCGTACCACAAATCCCGAACAACAATGCCAGTAGCGCCCGTATCCACTGGCGTTCAAGTAATAAGGTGATGGCCATTAGAATTTATTTTTCCAACTTCGGGGGTGCTGCGTCGTTTGGAATTTTAAGATTAATTTGGATAATACGCCTGCTATCGACTGTTGATATTTTGAATAAATGGCCGTCAATTTCAATGGATTCACCTGGAGTTGGTAAATGACCAAAGGCTTGCAGCACGAAACCACCAATGGTATCGACTTCATCGTCACTAAAATGGGTACCAAAAACCTGATTGAAATCTTCAATATCGGTTAGTGCTGAGACGCTGTAGCTGTCATGGCCGATCTGACGAATATTTTGATCGACTTCATCATCATATTCATCTTCAATCTCACCAACGATCAGTTCTAAAATATCTTCAATGGTCACTAGGCCAGAAACACCCCCAAATTCATCAATCACGATAGCCATGTGGTAACGTTGTAAACGGAACTCTTTCAACATGCGATCAACATGTTTGCTTTCTGGTACGACTACGACATTACGTAATACTTTGCTAATACTGAAAGGCTCGGCGTCAGTACGCATAAAAGGCAGCAAATCCTTTGCCAGGAGCAAACCTTCAACGTGATCTTTATCTTCACTTATTACCGGAAAACGGGAATGGGCTGATTCAGTAATGACTTGTAAGCATTCATCCAACGTTTGATTAAGCTTTAGCGTGACCATCTGAGAACGAGGGATCATGATATCCCGTAGACGTTGGTCGGCGATATTCATCACGCCTTCGAGCATGTCACGAGTATCGGGATCGATCAGGTCTTTTTGTTCGGAGTCACGGATAAGTTCTAGCAGATCGTCACGATTTTTAGGTTCATTGTGGAACAAATGGCTCAGGATAAGAGTCAAGAATCCTTTCTTAGGAATAGGGTTATCGTTGCTTAATGGATGGTCGTCGCTCATGGCGTTTTAATTAAGATTACCTATGTTAAGTAATTTATTGTTAGCCGGATTTGCACAGCTAACTCGGTTATTCGGGATTTTTCTCCGCAAGATAAGGATCGGTATAACCCAAAGTTTGCATGATTTCAGTTTCGAGAATTTCCATTTCTTCTGCTTCGTCATCAGTGACGTGGTCATACCCTAGCAGATGCAGGGTACCATGCACAACCATATGTGCCCAATGAGCCAATAGCATTTTATTCTGTTGTGTTGCTTCTTGTTCAACAAGTTGCCGACAAATGACCAAATCACCCAGTAATGGCAATGCAATTTTTGCCGGCGCTTCAAAGGGGAAAGATAGCACATTGGTCGCTTTATCTTTACCACGGTAAGTCAAATTTAGGTGATGACTTTCGGCGTCATCCACCAGTCTAATCGTCACCTCGGATACTGTCTGAAACTGTGGAAGCACGGCGTCTAACCAAGATTGAAATGCAGCTTCAGAGGGTAAATTTTGTTTGTCAACACAGGCAATTTGTAAATCTAGAATAACTTGTTGGTTCATCGAACTTCCTGTTGTCAAGATGATCTTTAGGGTTCTATATACTACGGAAAAGCATCACCTTTGTCTTAAACACCGATAGTATGTTGTTAGCGTTGGGGGGTTAAATCGATTAGAAGAGGTGGGCAATAAATTCGTTGTAGTTGTTGATACTTGCGAACTGATAGCCGCCTGAGTGTTTACATGAACGATCAAACTGGCAAAGATTACCGCGCAGGAAACCCGAAGCTAAAATGACGCCACCCTTTTAGCTTCATTTGGTAACATTTAACGTTAATTTAAAGGAATGTGCAACCAGGAGATATGAACCTTTCTGGGATATGTTGGCCGAAACCCTCACACAGACAAAATTCTCTCAGTGAGCTTAATGAATTTACTTTGGACTTTCCATATATCGCCTGCAGTCTATTTTCTACTGTTCGATCAGAAAGGCACAGCTTTCGTGCTGTTTTTTTAGCGGTCATATCCGGTTTTAACATAAAAAATATCACCTCAAGTTCTTTGTCAGTGAACAGTCCCGTAGGGGGTTCTGTGACCAGTATAGGCGGTATTTTCTTGTCAAATAATTCATACAAAGAGACAAAGTTGAACTTTGTTACATGGTAAACTGTGCCGATACATTTTTTTCCTTTGAAAAAAGGAAATTTTTCGCAAAGAGTATGTTCCTGACCCCACAAATTGGTTTGAATCATTGCTCTGCGCTTTTTCTTCTGTTCTACATCTCTATCTTGCTTTTGTAGCTCCGGAGCAAAGTCCCCCCAAGCAGTAGGACACTCATTATCCAATCGCCCTTCAACATCAAAACCAGCGGGCAATTTGCTAAGCTCAATGGTGGCTCTATTTGCGTACATAAAACGCGATTCGAGATCTTTTATCCCCCACGGCTCTTCATTGTATTCCATAAACGACACGAGCGAACCAAAAGACTTTACGGAGATTCCTTGAGAAGAGTCCACATTTTTTTCTTCTCTATTCTCATTTTCTCTATGATGAGCGTCAGTTGTCATAATTAATCCCCTTTTGAGGCGTTACTTCCAGACGTAAAAAGTACTTTATTTGTACAAATATTGCAAGGCTATCAGAAAATATTCTGTATTTTTTTTAAGCAGTTTTACGTTTTGTCTCACCTAAGTTCCATGCAGTTAAGGGTATTATTATAGAACAGGGTTTGAAAAATCTTTGTGGGACGTAACGGTTATAATTATTTTTCTTGCAAAATTCCTCCAAATCATCTAGCGAATCAACATTCGCTTTTTGGTAAATGGCTTGCCGATAATCAGCGATTTCTTGTTCAGACGTGGGTAATTTTTGCGCTATAACCTTATTGTTGTTGCCTTGAAGTAAATAAAATATTACATCAAATTCTTGGTCCGTGAAAAAATCATCTGGTTTTTCAGACAACAGCGTAATAGGTAATGTTCGATCAAAATATTGACAACATGTAAGAAAATCCATTTTTCTGCCATGAAACATGATACCAATGTATTTTTTTTCACTGTTCCACAATGGAAATTTGTCAAATAGGTAAGACTGTATTTTTTTTTCTCTACCAAAACAATAGGTCTCGATAGAACAAACTCTCTTCTCGGTTTTCTTGGCCAGCTTCTCTTGTTTGCGGAATTCCAGTGCAAATTTGGCAAAAGAAGTCTTTTTCGATTTGCTATCGAACAAATCACTGTCGAGCAAACCTGTAATATTAAATTCGGGATCCAGATTTAATAGATCAAAAAAAGGAGCATTAGCATACACATAACGGCAATTATGGTCTTTGAAGCCCCAGACTTCATCACTGGTTTGCCACAGTGAGACGAATTGTGGCGGGACTTCGTCGGGGAGATATATTGAGCGGATATTATTGGGCATATGACCACCTATAAAAAATTTCATCAATATATTCTAAGATAGGCCTGGGATCCTATTATAGTAAGAGTAACCGTCTCTCTCATTTATAGATATAGGCGAATTGTTTAGCTTTTTGACGCTCATTTTAAAATATTATAAGGATATCAAAGATGAACAAGAATACACTGATTGCTGATGATTATTCCCTGAGCCGTGTTCCCTTGAGTGCTAGGACAAGTCTTCTCAGTGTCACGTTAGTTCGTGTAGGAGCTATAACGACCTTGGCTCAATTTATGTTAGGTGCCACCCTAGGGCATTCAATGACGTTTGGTGAGGCCATGCTAGCTACTTTTCTTGGGAGTTTAATCCTTGAATTCATTAGCTTAGGGCTTGGTGTGGCCGGAGCGCGGGAGGGACTATCAACCAGCTTGTTGGCTCGTTGGTGCGGTTTTGGTCGTGTCGGGTCGATTATTATTGGCGTAGGGATCGCGGTTAGCCTGACAGGTTGGTTTGGCATATTGAACGCAGTGCTTGCGAAGAGTTTGGATCATGCATGGGACATAGGTTTTGTCTGGTCGGCTGGGATCTCAGGAATTGGATTTACCATACTGGTTGCTTTTGGATTTAAAGCATTAAGTTGGACGGCAAAACTGGCGGTTCCACTTTTTTTCCTGGCGATTGGATGGATTTCAGTCAAGCTTCTGGCAGGGCATAGCATTGCCGAGTTGATGGCTTTTGTGCCTACTAGTGCGAAGATGACCATTGGTGCGGGTGCAACCATTGTTGCCGGTGGTTACATTGTCGGAGCCTTGATGACGCCAGATATTAGCCGCTATTGCCAAAACAGTAGGCATGTACTTTGGATGACGATAATTTGTATCCTTATCGGTGAATTTCTCGTCAATAGCATCGCCATATTGATAGCACATGCGCTCAATACGGAAGATGTGGTAACGATAATGACACATACATCAGGGTGGCTAGGGTTGCTTACTGTTATTCTTGCTACCATCAAGATTAACGATGTTTGCTTGTATTCTTCATCACTTGCCTTGGCAAATGTTATGGAAGGCATCACTCGCTATAAGTGGAATCGTACATGGTTGACGGTGGTGTTGGGGAGTGTGGGTACTGTGCTGTCAATGATAGGAATTTTAGATAAGTTTACCTCTTTTCTTATCTTGCTGGGTGTGGTGTTTCCTCCGATAGCGGGTGTCATGTTAGTTGATTATTACGTTTTACGTTCCAGTCGTCATATGCTTGATGCCACACGTCAGAGCCAAACGTTGCCAGAATCAACACAGTTAATTGGTTGGCATGCTCTTTTTGCTTGTAATCTAGGCGTGATAGGAGGTTTACACATTGAATTTGGGATCCCGTCTTTCAATTCCATCATTATTGCCAGTTTCGCCTATTGGATTACCTGCTGTGTAGGCTCCCTTGTCTCAAAAAAGAGACGCTTAATGTATTGATTTTAAATAACTTAAATTTTTCATTTATTTTATGTCGTCAAATAGAGACATAAATGGCGTTTTGTTGTACATTTTTTATTGAATAAACTAAGTTATATCAGTGATGAAAACGAGTTTATCAAAATAATCATAGTGTTATTATTTTTTTGTAATAACTGGCACACTATTTGTGTGAGTGCTGATGAGTTGCTCATTCACCTTTCTATGATAGCGCTGTGATTAAACGGACATACGCTTCATAAGCCACCGAATGATGCCTAAAAACCTGTTCGAAGTCTTTTGTGCTCGCTGATACTTCGTCAAAAACGAGCTCAAAATGCTCGTTTTTGGCGAAGTATCAGCGTCGCGCAAGAGGATTTGGAACAGGCTCTGAGAAATGGTGCCTATTGTCCACTTTTAGCGATATAGTTGCGCAAGTGATTTATCAAAAATCGGACGACACATTGAGTGGGGCACCTATTCTTCTGAGGCTATCAATACCAGTAGCGCGGCGCTTCCCCCCACTTTTTAGGTGCTTGATGAAATGCCAGTACGTCTGGGTGTTGAGCTAACCATAGTGGTATTTGCTGTTTTAAAATATGTTTGCCGTGGCCGTGCATCACACTGGCACAATGTATGTGTTCGTGTTTGCAAACCACAATCATGGCTGCCAGCTCTTGTTTGGCCTGCCTTTGGGTTAAGCCATGTAGATCGAGAAATATATCTGGTGAATAGTCCCCACGACGAAGTTTTTTGATTTCAAAATGTGCAGTGTCCTGGCGGATGTAGCGGGTGGGGCCTTCGTTATCCAGTTGTGGTTGGTATTCATCAGAGAAATAATAGTGGGTGGCAATCTGTTGTTGTAACAGGTGAATAGGCTGCTTTTGCTGTTGTTTTCGAGGCTGGTAATGATGTACGAACGTATCTTGCTTCAGCTTTTTAGTTCCCACTATCGATGTTTTAAAGAGCTGTTGTTCCTCATCACTCAGCTGATATTTTTTCTTCATCTTGTCCGTTGTTCCACTTATTTGTTGTGAATCATCTATCTCATACCTCCATCTGATGATGTTCTTTTTGTTGATACCCCGGTGAACGGATCTTAATAAATTAATAAAAACTAGCCCGGAGGCCAGTTTTTATTATTATTTAAGTTGATCTAATCATTATACATCAGCAAAGCGAGGCCGTACTGGTGCCGCAGAAACTGCCGCATCGCCACCACGAGGCGTGAAACGTAGCGTATCACGACCGTTATTATGACCACGCCGGCCGTTATTTTCACGACGCTCACCACCGTAAGAACGATGCGGAGCAGCATTTTCAGCACCAAATGGGCGACCACCACCACGACGCTCATTGCGTTCGCGCTCCCGCGGCTGTACGTCACCTAACAGTTGCATATTCATAGGTTTATTCAAAATGCGGGTGCGAGTGAAATGTGACAAGATATCCTTTGGCATTGCTTTTGGCAGTTCGATGGTTGAATATGCGGGAAACAATTTAATGTTACCGATATAACGGCTACTGATATCACCTTCGTTAGCGATAGCACCAACGATATGACGCACTTCAACACCATCATCACGACCCACTTCAATACGATATAATTCCATATCGCCGATATCGCGACGCTCACGTCGTGCTGGGCGGTCGCCACCTTCTCGATTATCACGACGGCGTTCCCTACTGTGATCACGATGGTGTGTTTCATGGCGCGGACGCGGTGCTTCAGGCGGTAGAATAAGCGGCCGCTCACCCTGTGCCATTTTCAACAATGCTGCTGCCAGCGTCTCTATATCAAAGCTCTCTTCCGGCTGCAATTTGGCTAGCAGTGCGCGATACTCATCCAAATCACGGCTTTCCAGTTGTTGGCCTACTTTAGCGGAAAATTTAGCTAAACGGCGTTCACTGAGCAATTTCGCGTTGGGTAGTTCAACTTCAGTAATGGTCGAATCTGTTGTACGTTTAATATTGCTCAGCAGACGGCGCTCACGGTGCTCAACGAACAGTAAAGCACGACCTGCACGACCGGCACGACCGGTACGACCAATACGGTGAACATAAGATTCTGCATCCATTGGGATATCGTAGTTAATGACTAAACTGATACGTTCGACATCTAAGCCACGAGCCGCGACATCAGTGGCGATCAAAATATCCAGGCGACCGTCTTTCAAACGCTCTAACGTCTGCTCACGTAGTGCCTGATTCATATCACCGTTCAAGGCTGCGCTGTTGTAGCCACTACGTTCCAAAGCTTCAGCGACTTCCAGTGTTGCATTTTTTGTGCGCACAAAAATGATGGCTGCATCAAAATCTTCAGATTCCAGAAAACGTACTAGTGCTTCATTTTTACGTACACCACCGTAAACCATCCAATGGCTTTGGCTAATGTCGGGGCGAGTCGTCATGCTTGATTGAATACGGACTTCTTGTGGTTCTTTCATAAAGCGGCGAGTAATACGACGAATGGCATCTGGCATAGTGGCAGAGAACAGGGCTGTTTGATGCTCCGCCGGGATCTGCGCCATGATGGTTTCTACGTCTTCGATAAAACCCATGCGTAGCATTTCATCGGCTTCATCCAGCACTAATCCACTCAAGCTAGACAGGTCAAGATTACCACGTTTTAGGTGATCTAGCAGGCGGCCTGGGGTGCCAACGACAACTTGTGGTTTTTGGCGCAGAGCACGTAATTGAATATCGTAACGTTGACCACCATAGAGTGCGACGACATTAACGCCTTTAATATGTTTAGAAAAATCGGTCAATGCTTCAGCAACCTGAATGGCTAACTCACGTGTTGGTGCTAGAACCAGTACTTGTGGAGATTTGAGATCCGCTTTAATATTATGCAATAGGGGCAACCCGAAGGCCGCGGTTTTACCACTACCCGTCTGTGCCATGCCGAGAACATCGCGGCCGTTTAATAGCTGTGGGATACACTGCAGCTGGATTGGAGAGGGTTTTTCATATCCCAAATCAGTGAGAGCAGTAAGAATAGGAGCAGACAGCCCCAAAGCAGTAAAAGAGGTTTCAAACTCAGTAGTCATGTACAAATGCCTCATTAACAATGGCGGCCAGTCTACATAACTCGTCGAAAAAATTTTCTGTCATTTTCATTGAAAAGTGTTAACTGGCTCGATTTAGATTATAAAACAAACAACAAAACCACCCTTTGTCAAGATGATTTTCATTGATAAAAACCAAGATATATCAGGATAATAGTTGCTTGTCAGTTAGTAGACCTCTTTCGAAACCTCCGACAATGCCTCACTCACCAAGGTTTTGAAAGAGGTCTATTGTTGGTACGATTCCGACAGATCGTCTTGCTCTTGGCTCAAAAGTGCCAACTCCAACAATGCATAGCGGTGCTCAACAAAATTATGGATATTGTTAGCTACCGTCAGTTTAAACAACGCGGAAGCGGTGCTCTTATCTCCCTGATTCAGGTAATATTTACCTAAATAGAAGTTAGTTTCACTGAGGTGTTCAGCGAGAGAAGTGTTATCTATCGCATCTTCCTTAAGCTCTTTCAGCAAGGTTTTTTCGCTGATTTTGCTAAGGTAAAACTCGATAATATTCCATCCCCATTGCCCTCTATCCGATTTTTCATAACGCTGTTGCAACGCCACCCTGGCTGCTTTGGTATCGATTTCACTTTCTACCAGATACAGCCACAACAAACGGAAGGGATCATTTGGATTGTCTTCATAAAACGCTTGCAAATCTTTCAGCGCTAACAGAAAACGACCACCGTAATACAGCGAAATACCCCGATTTAAACGTGCGTAATTGTAAGTTGGATCAAGCTCTAACACAGAATCAAACGCTTCATAAGCAGCATCAAAGTTGCCTGCCTGTGTCAAATAAATGCCCAGATAGTTAAAAACCTCTGGCATATCAGGACGAAGAGCCAACGCTTGCGAAAAATCATTTTGCGCTAATGCTCGTAGCCCGAGGCTATCATACAGTACTCCGCGTTCATATAAAAGCTGTGCGCGTTCATCATCTGTTAATGTTCGGCTGATGAGGATTTGTTCCATTCGAGCTAAAACGACTTCCTGCTGCAATGTAGCTTGGATTGGGGTGGCTAAAATTTCGTCTTTACGCCAATCACGGTCGCTACATCCTACCAATATGATCGCTACTGTGAAATAACACCAGCGTAAGAGAAATTTCATTTTTCAACTCCCGAAGATAGACATGGCACAAATATCCTTCATCTTTTTGCTTCGATAAGAACTTTCTCCAATTCGCTACGGTTGAGCACCAGAGGTCTAGGGTAAAACGCTATTTACTTTGCGTCAGGTTTTATTCTGCTTTAGGGGCATTGTCTGTTTCTATATCCGAATTCGAGCTCAGGTTTTCTGGATTGGAGACAGTACCATTAGGGGTACTGAGGGCTTCTTTGATGCTAAGACGTACACGGCCTTGACGATCAATTTCCATCACTTTAACCGATACTTCTTGCCCCATTTGCAGATGATCAGTCACTTTATCTACACGTTTATCAGTGATTTGAGAAATGTGAACCAGGCCTTCTTTACCGCTCCCAATGGCAACAAAAGCACCAAAATCAACGATACGGGTGACTTTACCTGAATAGATACATCCAATCTCAAGTTCGGTGGTAATTTCGTTGATACGGCGGATAGCATATTTTGCTTTTTCGTTGTCCGTTGCTGCAATCTTGATGGTGCCGTCATCTTCAATCTCAATAGTGGTGCGGGTTTCTTCAGTTAATAAACGGATCACTGAACCTCCTTTACCAATAACTTCCCTGATTTTATCAGGATTGATCTTAATGGTATGAATACGAGGTGCAAATTCTGAAATATCACTACGAGAGGTACTAATTGCTTTTTCCATTACCCCTAGAATATGTAAACGTGCTCCTTTTGCTTGATTCAGTGCTTTTTGCATGATTTCACGGGTGATACCTTCAATTTTAATGTCCATTTGCAGTGCTGTGATCCCTTCACTGCTACCGGCTACTTTAAAGTCCATATCACCGAGATGATCTTCATCTCCAAGGATATCCGACAGGACAACAAAATTTTCACCCTCTTTGACTAAGCCCATAGCAATCCCAGCGACAGCCGCTTTGATCGGTACACCGGCATCCATCAACGCCAAAGAAGCGCCACAAACAGAGGCCATCGAAGAGGAACCATTAGATTCGGTGATTTCTGCAACGACACGTATAGTATAAGGGAAGACCTTTTGATCTGGCATCACGGCTAACATGCCACGCTTCGCCAAACGACCATGACCGATTTCACGGCGTTTGGGTGATCCCACCATTCCGGTTTCACCGACACAGTAGGGAGGGAAATTATAATGTAGCAGGAATGTATCAGTACGCTCCCCCATAAGCTCATCGATACTTTGCGCATCACGGGCGGTGCCTAGGGTAGCCGTAACCAGCGCCTGAGTTTCACCACGGGTAAAGAGCGCAGACCCGTGAGTACGGGGCAAAACACCAGTACGTACATCCAAGCTACGTATCATATCTTTTTCACGGCCATCAATACGTGGTTTACCTGTTAATACACGATCACGAACCAGTTTTTTTTCAATGCTGCCCAAAATGTCTTGAATTTCCGATACATTCAAGGTTTCATCTTTCTCTAATAGTTCGTCAATGATTTTAGCTTTGATGGCATCGACTTCAGCATAACGTTCTTGTTTTTCGATAATGCAGTAAGCATCTCCAAGGGATTTGGTGACTAACCCCTCAACGAATTCGTATAATTCCCGGTCAGCTTCTTCTGGTTGCCATTCCCATTTGGTTTTGCCGGCGTCTGCAACCAGAGCGTTGATGTTTTCAATGACAATTTGTTGTTGCTGATGACCAAAAACTACGGCACCTAGCATGTGATCTTCGCTTAAGATATCGGCTTCTGACTCAACCATCAATACTGCGTCAGCAGTGCCGGCAACGACCAAATCGAGACGACTGGTTTTTAATTCTGTCGTCGTCGGGTTAAGTACATATTGATTGTCAATAAAACCAACACGCGCTGCACCTATGGGGCCATTAAATGGGATCCCTGAAAGGCAAAGAGCGGCAGACGCTCCTATCATTGCGACGGTGTCCGGATTAATTTCTGGATTTACCGACACAACAGTCGCAATAACCTGGACTTCGTTAAGAAAGCCTTTTGGAAATAACGGACGAATCGGGCGGTCAATAAGACGTGAAATTAAGGTTTCACCCTCACTCGGGCGACCTTCACGGCGGAAGAAACTGCCTGGGATACGCCCGGCGGCATAAGCTCGTTCTTGATAATTAACTGTTAGCGGGAAGAAATTTTGATCTGGCTTGGCTTTTTTTTGACCGACAACGGTGACAAATACTGCGGTATCATCGACGCTGACCATTACGGCTGCCGTTGCCTGGCGCGCCATCATACCGGTTTCAATGGTCACAGTATGTTGGCCGTATTGGAACTTACGGATAGTCGGGTTTAGCAAAATAGCATCCTTATTACTTAACGAGGGTGTTTGATCGTGAGGCGATCGTCAGAAGAAAAGGGGCCTAAAATTGGCCCCCTTTTTTACGAAATCAGGTCAACTAGCGACGTAAACCTAAACTTTCAATCAAAGTAGAATAAGACTCTACCTTTGTGCGTTTTAGGTAGTCTAAAAGCTTACGGCGCCTGGCCACCATACGCAGCAAGCCACGACGGCTATGGTGATCTTTTTTGTGTTCGGTAAAATGACCTTGCAAATGATTAATTTGAGCAGTCAAAAGCGCGACCTGAACTTCACTGGAACCGGTGTCGTTAGCATTACGACCGAACTCAACAACAATATTAGCTTTTGTTTCAGCATTTAGAGACATTATGTCACTCCAGGTAATGAAATTAAGACAGGTGCCGATCTCTAATTCAGCAACCTAGGACAAAACTGCGCCATTCTACTCCTTGGTATTAGGGATCGCAAGATAACCGTTTATTAATAAACCTCGAAACTAACGCTATTTTGCAAGGCATTAATAATAAAGACAGCTACGACTAACGAGAAAGTTTATCCAGCGTGCCCTAAATCCCCTCCCCTTTAGTTCTTCAGGCATAGGTATCTACACAGCCCCCACTCAGGCTGTCTGGCGATTTTTCAACAATGACCGTATTACCTTCAGCCAACTCAACGCTTCGGTCATGACGCTCGCCCGTGAGGGCATTGCTTCCAGCCCACATTCATACGCCCTCGTGAGATTCATGACGGGTCACATTTACAGTTCCAATCGCATCATAAAAAGCAGAACCGCCTGCAGATGAGTCACGGCAGGGATGTAGGGTATGAACGACAAAGTAGCCTGCTGGTTGATGCCGCCTCCGGCTTGATGGTTGCCCCTCTAGCTTAGACGTTGATAGACAGTGCGGTTTGTCACTCAACGCCGAAAGACGGCACATCTGCCTCGCAGACCCATATAAAAGGTGCAGGGCATAACGTGAAGGCCTGGCTTCAGTGCAAATGCGGATGTAGTGCTGCGTAGGTTACTGATAGCGAGTATGGCGTGTGTGCTGGCGAAGAACTGACCCGGATGGTGGCAAGAGCCCTGGGCCAGTTTGAAAATGTGTAGATACCTATGGTTCTTCAGGACGGGGATATAAGTGCGGTTTTCCAACTAACATGTGTTAAAATGCCGTGGCTGACAGCGGCAGCTTTGGCATAGCTATGACGGCAATCAGTACCGCAGGGCATGCGGGATTGCTCGATGAAACAAAAACCCATCGAAGTGAGTCAGACTTCGGTCTGAATACAGTAGGGATCCTCGCCCTTTAGGGCGGTGAGGAAGTCAAAATGGCTTACCTTGGGAAGATTAAAATAATAAGTATGAAATACAAAGATTTACGTGAATTTATTAAATTGCTTGAACGGGAGGGGGAACTTAAACGTATCCATCAGCCGATTAATCCCTATCTGGAAATGACTGAGATTGCCGATCGCACTTTGCGTGCCGGCGGGCCTGCGTTGTTGTTTGAAAATCCCACCGGCTACAAGATACCAGTGTTGTGTAACCTGTTTGGTTCTGCCAAACGAGTGGCGTTGGGTATGGGGCAGGAAGATGTGAGCGCTTTACGTAATGTAGGCGAATTATTAGCTTTCTTAAGAGAACCGGAACCACCAAAAAATTTCCGTGCTTGGCTTAATGATTTGCCAAAATTTACGCAAGTGCTCAATATGCCCACCAAACGTATCGCTAAAGCACCTTGTCAGGAGCAAATCTGGCAGGGAAATGATGTTGATTTGTACCGTATTCCGATCATGCACTGTTGGCCGGACGATGTAGCACCGCTGGTATCGTGGGGGTTAACCATTACCCGAGGTGCGGATCCCAAAAAGACACGGCAAAATTTGGGTATTTATCGTCAACAGCTGCTGGCAAAAAATAAATTGATTATGCGTTGGTTACCCCATCGTGGTGGTGCCTTGGATTATCAACAATGGTGCGAAAAAAATCCCGGTAAACATTTTTCGGTGGCGGTTGCTTTGGGTGCGGATCCTGCGACCATTCTTGCAGCGGTCACCCCGGTGCCGGATACCTTATCCGAATATGCGTTCGCTGGTTTGCTACGTGGTCAGAGAACGGAAGTTGCCCAATGTCTTTCTAACGATCTTGAGGTTCCTGCTAGTGCTGAAATAGTGCTGGAAGGCTATATTGAGCAAGGCGAAATGGCGCCAGAAGGTCCCTACGGCGACCATACTGGATACTATAATGAAGTAGATAAGTTTCCTGTTTTTACTGTTACCCACATAACGCAACGACAAAATGCGATTTATCACTCAACGTATACCGGTCGACCACCTGATGAACCGGCGGTGCTGGGGGTGGCATTAAATGAGGTGTTCGTTCCTATTTTACAAAAACAGTTTCCAGAAATTGTTGATTTTTATCTGCCACCAGAAGGGTGCTCCTATCGTATCGCCGTGGTGACGATAAAGAAGCAATATGCCGGTCACGCCAGGCAAGTAATGATGGGAGTCTGGTCATTTTTACGCCAATTTATGTACACTAAATTTATTATTGTTTGTGATGATGATATCAATGCTCGCGACTGGAATGATGTTATTTGGGCAATGACGACCCGTGTGGATCCGGTGCGTGATACGCTGTTGATAAAAAATACTCCGATCGATTATTTGGATTTTGCTTCTCCGGTGTCTGGATTGGGATCGAAAATGGGGATCGATGCGACTAATAAATGGAAGGTAGAAACTCCACGTGAATGGGGGCGTCCGATTAAAATGGATCAAAAGGTTTGCGCTTATATCGATGAAATTTGGGATGAGCTAGCTATATTAAACTTGTCGCCTAAGCGCTGATATAGAGAAAGAATGCATGACAATTTTGAGCTGTAAGGTTGCCTCTGTGGAGAGCATTACTGAAACGGTGTATCGGGTGCAATTGGTTCCTGCTGCGCCGTTTTCGTTTCGTGCTGGTCAATATCTGATGGTTATCATGGATGAACGTGATAAACGTCCGTTTTCAATGGCATCGATACCCTCTCAGCAGAAATATCTTGAGCTCCATATTGGCGCTTCGGAACTGAATTTATACGCGATGGCTGTGATGGACAGGATCCTAAAAAATAAAACACTCGACATTGATATACCTCATGGTGATGCCTGGTTCCGTGAAAACCGCCAGCGCCCTTTGTTATTGATAGCTGGCGGCACAGGTTTTTCGTATACTCGTTCTATCTTACTGGCGGCATTGGATGAACAACCGAATCGTGAAATATCCCTTTATTGGGGGGGACGTGTAGCCAAGGATCTTTATGATTTGCATGAGCTGAGAACACTGATGATCGAATATCCACAATTGCATGTAGTTCCGGTAGTTGAACAATCAACCGAAAGTTGGCAGGGTAGAACCGGTACCGTACTGAGTGTGGTGTTGCAGGATTACTGCTCGTTAGCAGAACAGGATATTTACATTGCTGGTCGTTTCGAAATGGCTAAAATCGCGCGTGAGCGGTTTTGTACGGAACGCGCTGCACAAGGATCCCACATTTATAGTGATGCTTTTGCCTTTATTTAGCCCAAATGCGCTCCAGGCGCTTTGGTTTCGTATAACGAACGATGGTTTTGCAAGAAGTTTATCTATTGGAGGATAATTTTAGCCGTTTGGCGAAATCTAACATGCGGTTCAGCGGTAGCAACGCCTGCTGGCGCAATTTTTCATCGATATGGATTTCATGCATCAAGCCGCCTTGCTCTAATCCCTCAGCTATTGCTCTAAAGTCGTTCATTGCCATCCAAGGGCAGTGTGCGCAGGTTTTGCATGTGGCTCCTTCGCCGGCCGTCGGCGCTGCAAATAATTCTTTATCAGGGCAGGCCTGTTGCATTTTGTAAAAAATACCCCGATCGGTAGCCACGATCAGTTTTTTTTGCGTTAATCTCTTGGCGGCTTCAATCAATTGACTGGTTGATCCCACTGCGTCAGCCATATCGACTACCGCAGCAGGAGATTCAGGATGAACCAATATAGCAGCATCGGGATAAAGCGCTTTCATCTGTATCAGGGCTTGAGTTTTAAATTCATCATGCACGATGCAGGTAGCCTGCCAGGATAATATGTCGGCACCGCTTTTCTTTTGTACGTAGTGACCCAAATGACGATCGGGTGCCCAGAGGATCTTTTCTCCCAAACCATCCAGATACTCGACTAATTCTAACGCGATACTTGAGGTGACGACCCAATCCGCTCTTGCTTTGACAGCTGCGGAAGTATTGGCATAAACCACCACGGTACGATCAGGATGACTATCACAAAATGCAGTAAACTCATCAGCAGGACAACCCAGATCTAAAGAACATTCTGCGTTCAATGTTGGCATAAAAACGCGTTTTTCTGGATTGAGAATTTTGGCAGTTTCCCCCATAAAACGCACTCCCACGACCAGCAAGGTGGATGCCGGGTGGCGATTGCCAAAACGTGCCATCTCCAATGAATCCGCTATGCAACCACCGGTCTCTTCTACCAGTGCCTGGATCTCAGGATCGGTATAATAGTGAGCGACCAACACCGCATCTTGTTGTTTCAACAATTTTTTGATTTTTTCACCATAAAACCTCTGCTCATTCGTATCGAGCGGAGCAGGTTTTGCTGGGAATGGATAGCCGGTTGTATTTACATCAAAAGTTTGTTTCATGATTCACATCTCTGTTACTAAGGTCACCATAACCGAGAGTAGACGGCTTGCTTTTTCTTTACCTGAGCGTCGCCTATGACGGTTTCGAATAGGTTGTCACCCTGGACAAAGTAACCAATATCTTGCTAAAAGTCGCCGAATTATACCACGCCTACTGTCTTGTTGATGCCAAGTATTTTTGCTTCGGGTGCAGTACCTTCGAGTAATGCTTGTGTGCTGCCATCGTAATAAATGCTACCGTCGACAACGAGCAAAGTACGTTCGGCAATACGAGCAGCATCGTCCAGATTATGCGATACCATCAACAATGTCAGTTGACGACGGTCGCAGATTTGCTGCAATAATTGTAACATCTCGCTACGTAACGCCGGATCCAGTGCTGAAAAGGGTTCATCCAGCAACAGGATTGGTTGACTACGTATCATACAGCGCGCCAATGCTGTTCGCTGACGCTGACCGCCGGAAAGCTCGGCGGGTAAACGATCAACACAGTGTTGTAGCCCGACTTGCTCGGTGATTTGTATTAACTGTTTACGCTGCCTAGCATCGAGTTTTAGCCCCGGATGTAATCCTAAAGCGATATTTTCCTTTACTGTCAAATGGGAGAACAGATTATTTTCTTGAAACAGCATTGATACGGGTCGTTTGGCGGCAGGAGTCGTACTATGATCCTGATAATTCAATAATATATTACCATCAGTGGGTGTTAAAAATCCGGCGATCAAATTTAGCAAACTGCTTTTACCCGCACCGCTAGGGCCCAAGATGGCAATGCGTTCGCCACTTTGAACCTGCAAATCAAATTTTATCGGCAAGCGTTCATACAAATAGGTAATTTTTTTAAGGGTTATCATGGCGGCTCGGCAATCGTTCTATCAAAGTAAACAGTGATAAACAGAGTAATAGTAATAACAGTGCGGTAACGGCGCCATCATGACTGCGGTAAGCCCCTATTTGTTGATAGAGATAAAAAGGCAGAGTGCGGAACTCGTCATTACCAAATAAAGCGACTACGCCAAAATCTCCAATCGACAAGACACAGGTGAAAGCCAGTGTTTGCGTTAACGGGCGTTTCAGTGCTCGACATTCTATCTGCCGTAGGCGACACCAACCATGAATATCCAATGATAAACATAATCGATTGTAGCGCTCGGCGAGATCTTGCATGGGGTTATCCAGTATTTTTAATGCATAAGGTAGCGCCATCAATGCATTGGTCAGGATCACCAATCCGTAGGGTGATGATGGTAATCCCGAGCTTTCATTCAACAGTAGAAAAAAACCGGTTGCCAGTACAATGCCCGGCATCGCTAAAATAATCATGCCACTTATTTCAAGCGCCTGTCCGTAAGCAGCTTGTTGGCGTAATTTTAGCTCGCGGCTGCTCCATAACAACATCATGGTTAGCATAATACAGAGTATCCCCGCGCCAAGTGCAATCGTTAATGACGTCATAAAGGCTTGCCAGAGCGCCCTTTGTTGCAACACTGTTATCAGTGCCTGATTACAACCATCAATGACGACTGCCAGTAACGGCGGTAACAGCAGCAATGATGCGCAGATAATTAGCAAGTTATCGAGGATACGACACCATCCATGATCTTGTGGATCACGCCAGTATTGATGATGGCTATGCCCGATCGCTAGTACGTTATTTAATCGTTGGCTCAATAATACGAGGCCGAGACAACAGACCAATTGAATCAACGCGAGTATCGCCGCCCGGTTTAAATCGTAGTCGTAACTGAGTGCTTGATAAATCGCCAATTCGATGGTGGTCGCTTGGGGTCCGCCGCCAAGAGAAAGTACGGTAGCGAAACTGGCAAAACATAGCATGAAAATCAGTGCACTACTTGGCAAGATTTGGCGGCGTAAATATGGCCATTCAAGCCAACGGAAATAGTGCCAAGGGTTCATGCCCAGCTGAGCGGCAAGCTGTCGTTGCTCCACGGGGATGGCCTCTAACGATTGTAAGAGTAATCGGCTGGCGAGGGGTAAATTGAAAAAAACGTGCGCTAATAGAATGCCTGGTAGTCCGTAAGGTGAAAAAGAGTAATCGATGCCCAGTTTGTCACATAACTGAGCTAACCAACCTTGACGACCGTAGACACTTAAGATGCCAAAGAGTGCCACTAATGTCGGAAGAACTAATGTCATAGCACAGAGGCGTAGAAACAGTTGTCGCCCAAAAAAACGCCGTCGATAAAGCGCTCGTGCTAGAAAAATAGCAGGTAATACGGCCATCAATGTGGATAACAACGCTTGCCAAAAGGTAAAACGGACCACATGCCATAAATAGCTATCGTGCCATATATTTTGCCAATCGCTGGCGGGGGCATGATGCCAGATGGCGGCAAAGATAAGCAGTGCCAAGCTGATCAACAGACCTGAAGCTAATAGCCCCGGCCATAACCAGCCAGAAATTAGCGGCTGACAGCGTTTTGCCACAGTTGGATCCATGTATTACGGTTTTCCGCCACTTCTTTGGCATCGTATTGTAATGCTTTTTTCGGTACGGTCAGATGGTTGAAACCCGTAGGCAAATCCATTTTTATCATTGGATACATCCAATTACCTGTAGGAATATGCTGTTGAAAAGCCGGGGTGAGAATAAAGTGCATAAAGCGTTGTGCCAGTTTAGGGTGTTTACTGGCGGCCAGCTGGGCAGCGACCTCGACTTGCAGATAATGGCCTTCGCCAAAGTCAGCCGCGGCATAATGATCGTTTTTTTCTTCGATACTGTGATAGGCAGGGGAAGTGGTGTAGCTGAGCACGAAATCGCCTTCACCCTTTAGAAATAAGCCGTATGCCTCGTTCCAACCGCGGGTAACGGTGACGGTTTTTTGCGCTAATTTTTGCCAGGCCTGCGGTGCCTGTGCACCATAAACTTTTTGCATCCAAAGTAATAAACCTAAACCTGGTGTACTAGTACGCGGATCCTGATAAATCACTGTCCATGGTGTTGTACTTTCTACCAGTTGTCGTAGGCTTTTGGGTGGATTTTTTACTTTATCTTTGTGATAGATAAAAGCGAAATAGCCATAGTCATAAGGAACAAAAGTTTTATTCTTCCAAGGTGTTGGCAGATTCAGCACGCTGCTATCGATTTGACTGGTAGCAAACAACCCTGTTTGTTGTGCTGTTTGCAACAGATTATTATCTAAACCCAACACGACATCAGCAGGGCTGTTTTTGCCTTCCATCCGTAAGCGGTTAAGCAAGGAAACACTATCATTCAACGGTACCCATTTAAGTTGACAGTCACACTCAGCCTCAAAAGTTTTTTTGATGGCGGCCCCGGGCCCCCAATCGCTGGTGAAAGCACTATTGGTATAGACGGTCAAAACGGGTTGCTCCGCTGCGACTGTAAAAACAGCAGTAAAAACTAACAGCGTAGAGAGCAAAAATAGTTTAACCACTTTATATTCCTTAGATATAAAGAACCGGATTCCTTGAGCATAAAGGCATTTGACATCGTTGGGTACTTGATAATAGAAATTTTTAAAAATCAGTTAGCCGGCGCATTGCCTGTTAGTACTGTGAAAAAATGATCGGTTGTTACGTGCAGTCAAGTCACAGAGAGTTTTGTCGCCTCAGTTAAAGTACGTAAGGATGGTAAGTGTTTCGGTTTCAAATAAACATCCAGTAAAAGTGTGTGAATTATCTACCCACTATACTATGCTTATAATCGTTTGCTGTAAAAGTTGTGGAGGAAAGATTATGCAAGCTTACTTATCTAGAGAATTTTATCAGCGTTATTTCTCTGCTATTCAGGATGCCGATTGGTTACCTTGGGTGTCAACACAGTGGCGATTACAAACTTTAGCACAATTAATTCAGTGGAATGCTTCACAACTGTCAAACCCAAAGTATAGCCAAAAGCGATGATTACTGATCAATTCGGTGGATTTGCAGGCAGCAAATCCACCCGTGTTCTACGGAGAAACACTATTCTGATAGGGTTATGTAGGGGAAAAGGCTCCTGTAGTAAAATTGCCCATCTTTACGCTGCCTAGTCGGTGGGAAGCGAGTTTGCCTCCCTCCTGATTGTCACTTTCCTGATCTGCCTGACGACCTGGTTTCCGTGGTGTCTCCTCTTTTGTCTCGGCAAGACGATTATGCATCAATGGTGCTGATGAGGACCGAGGGGCTGGTACGCCGCTGCTTTCGTTGAGAATACTTGCGATGTTTACGACAAAACTATGTTTTTGATTTTTTGGAGGATAATTTTTTTCATAATCAGCTAGAGCGAGGTCAGCTTTTGGTTTTATTTTTTTCATTCTTTCCTCCCCCAGTATCAGTTTTTGAAAGCTATTGTTACAAGTTTCTATGAGTCTATAAAAGCAACTCTTAGGACGTGATTGTTGTGAGCTATCGGGTTGCATATTGTGCGTTTGTGAGGCACTGCTGGCAGGGATAGAGGCTGGTTCTGGCATCATTTAATTCCTCTTATTTTTTGTAGGCGAGTTGTCAAAGTAATCTGGTCAATAAAAATTAGCGACAAACAGGTTGATAATTTTATTATTTTGATATCTGTTTTGGTGAAAAAAGCCAATGGGTGGTCTGTCGCTAGTGGACAATATCTCTACACATTGTGCTAGATCGGCACAGTAAAGCGTGTTCATAAGCGGTTACGCAAATAATATTAATTGTATAACTTATTTATAATTAAAGAAAATAGCGATCTAATTATTAGTTATGTTTAAACAGATAGTTTGAGTTTTCTGCAGAAATAGTGTCAGTACAAAAAAGCAGATACCGCTCTGTCACTTTGTTGTCAAGGTGCTATTAAAGGGCATCTGCTTGTAATCACTGATTGATTATCATCAACGCAAAAACGCCGGTTGTTGTTGTTCGTACGCAGAAATATTACTCTCATGCTGTAGTGTTAAGCCAATGCTGTCTAATCCATTGATCATACAATGACGATGAAAGCTGTCGATTTCAAAGGAATAACTTTCCCCCGCCGCGTTAACGGTTTGTGCTTCTAAATCAACAATGAATTCGATGCCTTCATTTTCTGCAACTAACTGGAATAACCTATCGATATCCTTTTCGTTGAGTATGACCGGCAACAGCTGATTGTTAATCGAATTGCCATAAAAGATATCGGCAAAACTTGGCGCAATCATCACCCTGAAACCAAAATCACTCAGTGCCCAGGGCGCGTGTTCACGCGAAGAACCACAACCAAAATTCTCACGAGCTAACAGAATACTCGCTCCCTGATAACGTGGATGATTCAGTACAAATTCAGGGTTGGCTACTTGGCCTGCATTATCCAGAAAACGCCAATCATTAAATAAATGTTGTCCAAAACCTGTACGGCTGACTTTTTGTAGAAATTGCTTTGGGATAATCGCATCAGTATCCACGTTAGCGATGTCTAATGGCACAACCAAACCTTGGTGTTGAGTAAAACAGGGGTGTTGAGTAGGTACTGTCATTATGCTGTCTCCGATGAGTGGCTGATTGTAGAAAATTTGCGCACATCAGTGAAATGACCATTTACTGCTGCCGCTGCCGCCATCGCTGGACTGACCAGATGTGTACGACCACCTCGCCCTTGACGTCCTTCGAAGTTGCGGTTGCTGGTGGAGGCACAACGTTCACCGGGTTGCAAACGGTCGTTATTCATCGCTAAACACATTGAACAACCGGGTAAACGCCATTCAAAACCCGCCTCGATAAAAATTTTATCCAATCCTTCTGCTTCAGCCTGTGATTTTACCGGGCCTGAACCCGGTACTACTATCGCTTGTACGCCGCTGGCCACTTTATGCCCCCGTGCGATCACAGCGGCAGCGCGTAAATCTTCAATACGTGAGTTAGTACAGGAGCCGATAAAGACTTTGTCAATAGCGACCTCGCTTAATTTAATACCTGGGCACAGATCCATATAAGCCAATGCTTTTTCAGCAGATGCTGGTTCAACGGGATCATTGAAAGATTCTGGCGAGGGGATCGTTTGGTTGACCGCGATGACTTGCCCGGGATTGGTACCCCAAGTGACTTGTGGCGCGATAGTACTGGCATCTAGGGTGATAACCGTATCGAATTGCGCATCATTATCCGATTGCAATGTACGCCAGTCATTGAGGCTTTGTTGCCATAATTCACCCGTTGGTGCGAACTGACGGCCTTTTAAATAGGCGAATGTGGTTTCATCTGGTGCCACTAAACCTGCCTTGGCACCCATTTCAATCGCCATATTACATAATGTCATGCGGCCTTCCATACTCAGTGCGCGAATTGCGCTGCCGCAAAATTCCACCACATGACCGGTGCCACCGGCACTGCCGGTTTTGCCAATAATGGCGAGTACGATGTCTTTTGCGGTAATACCTGCACCGACATCACCGTTAACCTCGATTTTCATCGTTTTCGCCCGTGCTTGTTTCAGCGTTTGTGTAGCGAGTACATGTTCGACTTCCGAGGTGCCGATGCCGAAAGCCAGTGCGCCAAAGGCACCGTGGGTTGCGGTATGTGAATCACCACAAACGATGGTCATCCCGGGTAAGGTCATCCCTTGTTCTGGGCCGATAACGTGCACGATCCCTTGATAAGGGTGATTTAAATCATATAAGGAGATACCGAAATCGGCACAATTTTTGATCAGGGCTTGCATCTGGATACGTGCCATCTCACCACTGGCATTAATGTCTTTGCTTTGTGTCGATACGTTATGATCCATGGTGGCAAAGGTTTTTCCCGGTTGACGCACTGGGCGTCCTGCTGCGCGTAAACCATCGAACGCCTGCGGTGAAGTCACTTCATGCACCAAGTGGCGATCAATATACAACAACGGGATTTCATTCTTCGCTTGGTAAACAATATGGGGATCATACAGTTTTTGATACAGTGTCTTGCCCATTTTTATGCCTCCTGGGTAATTAAGCGGGTAATCACATCACCCATTTCGTGCGTTCCTATTGTGTTACCCTCACCGGCCAAATCAGCAGTGCGATGACCTTCTTCCAGTGCTCGGGTGATTGCCTGTTCGATAGCCGTGGCTGCCGCTTTTTCCCTTAAACTAAAACGTAATAACAAAGCCAGAGACAGGATCTGGGCGATAGGGTTGGCAATGTTTTGACCGGCTATGTCCGGTGCCGATCCGCCGGCCGGCTCATACAGCCCAAAGTTTTTTTCGTTTAAGCTGGCAGAAGGCAGCATACCCATAGAACCTGTGATCATTGCGCATTCGTCGGACAGAATGTCACCGAATAAGTTGGAACATAACAACACATCAAATTGAGAGGGATCTTTAATCAACTGCATGGTGGCATTATCAATATAAAGATGAGACAGTGTGACATCTGGGTAATCGGTCGCAATACTGTTGACGACTTCGCGCCATAACATCGAGCTTTGTAATACATTGGCTTTATCGACTGACGTTACCTTGCTGCGGCGTTGACGGGCAGATTCAAAGGCGATACGTGCGATCCGTTCAATCTCATAACGATAATAGATTTCGGTATCAAAGGCGTGTTCTTCCATGCCTTGGCCTGCACGTCCCTTGGGCTGACCGAAATAGATGCCCCCGGTTAGCTCACGAACACACAGAATATCAAAACCTTTAGCCGCAATATCGCTGCGTAGTGGACAAAAATTTTCTAAACCTGGGTATAAGCGAGCAGGTCGTAGGTTGCTAAATAATTTAAAATGTTTACGTAACGGCAACAAAGCACCCCGTTCCGGTTGTTCTGCGGGTGGCAAATGCTCCCACTTTTTCCCCCCGACGGAGCCAAATAAGATCGCGTTAGCTTGTTCACATCCAGCGAGTGTAGTGGCAGGTAATGGGCTGCCGTGGCGATCAATGGCAACGCCCCCGACATCATATTCTGTCGTGGTGACAGTGATAGCAAAGCGTTGTTCAATCGCCTGTAATACTTTTTTTGCCTGAGCCATGACTTCTGAACCGATTCCGTCTCCAGGTAATAGGGCGATATGATATTTTTTTTCCTCGGCGACATTATTCATGCTTATATGACCTCCTGATGATTTTGTTGTAGATATTGTTTTTTCTTTTTTTCGACTTGTTGAGCACGCCAAATATTGTTTAATGCGTGAATCAAAGCATGAGCGGATGAGGCGACAATATCGGTCGCCAGACCTACCCCGTGGAAGTGATTTCCCTGAGATTCGACCGAGATATTGACTTGACCGAAGGCATCTTTACCCTGTCCATTTGCTGACAGTTTGTAACTTGTGAGTTTGATGGCATATCCACTGATGCGGTTGATGGCCTGATAGAGTGCATCGACGGGACCATTACCGGTAGCGGCTTCGGCATTAATTTTTTCTCCGCAGGCCAATTTAACCGACGCCGTTGCTAGAATATTGGAACCTGATTGAACACTAAAATAATCAAGACGAAAATATTCAGTGTCTTCTTGTTGTTTATTAATGAAAACTAAGGCCTCCAGATCATAATCAAAAATTTGTCCTTTGTTATCTGCTAACTTTAAAAAGGCACTGTAGAGAGAATCCAAATTATAATCTTTATCTTGATAACCCATTCTTGTCATCCGATCTTTCACCGCAGCACGGCCTGAGCGAGAAGTTAGATTAAATGGAACTTCTTTCAGGCCAATGGATTCCGGGGTCATAATTTCGTAATTTTTACGGTTTTTCAGCATGCCATCTTGATGAACACCGGATGAATGGGCAAAGGCGTTACTACCCACGATGGCCTTGTTGGCAGGGATTGGCATGTTGCACAATTTACTCACCAATTGACTCGTACGATAAATTTCTTGGTGATTGATGCCGGTATGCACTGCTAACATTTTTTGACGGACTTTAATCGCCATAATAACTTCTTCTAACGAACAATTACCGGCTCTCTCACCCAAACCGTTAATAGTACCTTCTACTTGACGCGCTCCGGCTTGCACCGCAGTAATTGAATTGGCCACTGACATACCTAAATCGTCATGACAATGGACAGAGATAATCGCCTTATCAATGTTAGGAACTCGTTGATATAAATTGCTGATGATTCCACCAAATTGATAAGGTGTGGTAAAGCCAACGGTATCGGGAATATTGATGGTAGTAGCACCTGCATTGATTGCCGCTTCAACAACACGACACAAATTATCAATCGGTGTGCGCCCGGCATCTTCACAAGAAAATTCCACATCATCCGTATAATTGCGAGCGTGTTTTATTGAGGCAATAGCCATTGCCATGACATCGGCAAAAGTTTTCTGTAATTTTGATTCGATATGCAAAGTGGATGTAGCTAAAAAAACGTGGATACGAAAAGCCTTGGCGACACGTAATGCGGCGGCAGCAACATCAATATCGTTAGTAATACAACGTGCTAGCGCACAGACACGGCTATTTTTTATTTCTTGCGCAATAGTTCGTACCGACTCAAAGTCTCCTGGTGAGGAAACAGGAAAACCCACCTCCATCACGTCAACGCCCATTTTTTCCAGTGCCAAAGCAATTTGTGGTTTTTCTTTTACGCCGAGGCTGGCTTGTAATGCTTGTTCACCATCACGCAAAGTGGTGTCAAAAATAATCACTTGTTGGCTCATTGAATTATTCCTTTTTATCGTTGTTTTTGCGTTGGACGAACAAAAAAAAACCGCGCATTTGCGCGGCTTGGTTAATCTTGATGTTCTAATCAGCTTCGATTTCCATCCACCAGGCTACCGCGCAAAAAAGAGGCGCTGAGCAGTAGGCTGAGTAGTAGGTCTCTGTAGAACATAAAAGTTGATCTCAAATTTGATAACCGTTTCGTTAGTCAAATTAGTACGTGAATTTTAAAATGATGTCAACTTGTTTTTTTATGATAAATCACGTGATTTTCATCATAGGATAAGATAGAACAGGCTGTTGTTTATAAATCGAGTTCATTACTTATATTCTTTTAATTGATCTTATTACTCATTCTTGCGCAATAGATAAGCTCAGTAAATAGTATTAGGCTAGTGTGGTATTTTTCAGGTTAGGAGAAAGGTAATATTTTTAAACTATCAGTAAATGTTAAAAATTATCAGTAATGTTAAAACGAATGAGTCGTTACTTTTTTTCGTATTAATTAAAGAGATAATTTACTCTTTACATTTTAATTTTTTTAAAATCATTATAAAAAAATATTTTTCTGTTGAATCATTTGCTCTTTGAATTAATAATTCATAAGCGTTAATTGATGAATTAATTATTTACTAATGGCATGATTAGCGTGAATCACATTTTTTAATATGATTATTCACTGATTCATGCTAAATTTTTTGGCGTGTAACTGTGTTATCATCACGGTGAATCAATGGTATTCGACTTGTAGTCGTAATTAAAAGACATACTTATTTGTATTCTTGTTTAATAATAAATTTATTAATGATTAGGGAGGGTAAATCAGGTAAAAAAATTTAAATTTTGGCAAGGACGAGACTCAATTGTTATCTATAAAAGTGACAACAATTTAGATCATTGATTCTATTAGTTGCGAGAGCTTCAGCATTTCTACCCTCTTGTGTTTAGGATGGTTTTTGTAAAGCTCCTCGGCTGATAGCATCATTTGCATAAAGCTTAGTGGAGTTAAGCATGTCTGAATATAACTTAGTAACAGCTAATCAAGTAACGCGAAAAGAATCATTTGACGTACATCTGAGAGGAGTTGACCTAAATTTGTTAACAGTGTTCGATGCTGTGATGCAAATGCAGAACGTAACGCGTGCGGCACAATCGTTAGGGATGTCACAACCTGCAGTAAGTAATGCGGTAGCGCGCTTAAAAATCATGTTTGATGATGAACTTTTTGTTCGTTATGGTCGCGGTATACAACCAACTTCACGGGCGCGTCAGCTTTTCGGCCCAGTGCGTCAAGCGTTACAATTGGTACACAACGAATTACCCGGTGCCGGTTTTGAACCCACAAACAGTGAGCGTGTATTTAATTTATCAATTTGTAGCCCTTTGGATGTTCGACTCACTGCTCAGATAGTGAACCGTGTGCGACAAGCCGCGCCTTACGTACAGTTGGCGATCAGATCCTATCTGAACGACAATATTGAACATCAATTACGTTACCAAGAAACTGAATTTGTTATTAGTTACACCGAGTTTGAACGTCCAGATTTTCATCAGATACCGCTATTTAATGATGAACTGGTTTTGGCCGTTTCAAAAAATCATCCGCGTATTCATGATGCTATCTCTAAGGAGCAGCTGTTTCTTGAATCTCATGCTGTTGTTTCACTGGATAAAAAAGGTTCATTTAGTGAACCTTATTATCAATCGAGTGAAAGTACGCAAGCGATCGCCTATGAAAGCACAGATATGAATAGTGTGCTCAGTATTGTATCACAAACTTATTTTGTAGCCATTACTCCTCGTTGGTTGCTGCTGTCATGTGGTGAAGCGCTTAATTTAAAACTCATTGAATTGCCTTGGGAAAATACTACCCGAGCTTGTCATCTTACTTGGCATGAATCAACTGACAGAGATAAAGGTCATCAGTGGATGAAAAAGCTATTGGGGCAATTTAGTTTATCGGCTTAATACTGTCACATTGATTTAGTCACCGCTTTAAGTGGCGCTTCGTCAACATTCATGGTGCGCCACGCCATCACATCATTCCGCTAACTGACGGGTATACGCAAATAAGGCTTTCAGCAAGGCCAACTTTTCTTTGTCATCTTGATATTGATTATAAAATAGCTCCAGTTGTAGCACATATTTGTTGATACGTTCTGGGTTGAGAACGGCTTTCCGATGATGTAGCCAGCACTGTTGTTCACCGTCATCCAACGTACTGGGATAATTTCTGGCACGGAACCGGAAAAATAACGTCGCTAATCTTGGATCTTGAAAGTGCAGATCCAATGCAGGCAAATTTTGTGGCAAGGTTTGTTGGATGATTTTCATCGTTGTTCGATCCGCATCGTTGAAAAATCCATCGTACAACTTGGCATCGACATCGTCGATCACAGGAAAAGGTTGTTGTTGTGCAAACAGTGTTACTATTTTTTCCCTTACTTGAGGGTTCTGTAATAATAACTGTCTATTTTTTAAACAAGTTTGGCAATCGATATTCAGTCGTTCACGATTTTCTTCTAGCAAAGTATTCATTTTTGCCAGTACCGGACACTTGTTAATATGCACTAATTTGAGTGGTATTGCCGTTTGCTCTGCGCTGAGTTGATCGTGGCGGGTATAAAGGCGTTGGCGCAAGGTATCGCTATCCAAATTCAATAATGGCGAGATATCAGCGGTCAAATCACAGGTAATCACTTGGTTTTTATTCTCAGGGTGCCAAGCGAGTGGTGCCACCACACTAGTATTACTTTTCAATGCACCAAACATACCAGAGACGTGTACCAAAGGTGTCATCTCCACGATATCGATCAGTTCACTGATTTTGTGTTTATTGCGATATTGGTAAAGATAGTCGAATAAACGGGGTTGTTTTTGCTTTACCAGTTTAGCGATAGCGATGGTGGCATAGACATCCGACATGGCATCATGTGCGTTTAGATGTTCGATACCATTTTCTTTGGTCAAATGTTCCAGTTTAAAACTGGGTAATCCCTCGTTATTTTTTGGCCAGTTAATACCTTCTGGTCGTAGAGCGTAGCAAGCACGGACAACATCGAGCAGATCCCAGCGTGAATTACCGTTTTGCCAATGATAGGCGTACGGATCATAGAAATTGCGGTAAAAAATATTACGACTGACTTCATCGTCGAATCGAATATTGTTATAACCGAGAATACAGGTACCGGCAACGCTAAAAGCTTGATGGATCTGGCGGGAAAACTCGGCTTCTTTAACACCCTGAATCAGGGCATGTTGTGGAGTAATGCCGGTTATCATTACCGCTTCAGGTTGAGGAAGATAATCATCAGCCGGTGCACAATAAATAATCAATGGGTCCTCAATAATATTGAAATCCAGATCAGTGCGTACCCCTGCGAATTGTGCTGGCCGATCCAACGCTGGATTTTGACCAAAGGTTTCATAATCATGCACGTAAAATGTCGCTTGTTGGGTTCTTTTTGACAGGGTATTTGACATAATGTTTGGCTCGTTTAAATGTAAGTTTCGGTGGCTTGGCTGCGCTTTTTCGCTTTCACGCCCCTCGCTACGGTTTTGCAAGAAGTCTATTTTTTCACATTGGAATATCATGACAAAATACAGCCTCCGTACGCGTATGATGGTCTTAATCTTGGCACCTACACTTTTGCTTGGGTTGTTGCTGAGTACTTCCTTTATGATAAATCGTTATAACGACCTGGAAAATCAGGTTGTGAGTGCCGGTACCGGTATTATTGAGCCGTTAGCTGTTGCCAGTGAATATGGGATGACTTTTCGTAATCGGGATGCCATGAGGCAGCTAATTAATTTACTGCATCGTCGACATTCGGATATTGTGCGCTCAATTGCCGTATTTGATGCAGATAATAAGCTTTTTGTCACCTCTAATTATAATTACAATTCTTCACAGCTTCGTTTGAAGCTGCCGGTATTTCACTCATTGATATTGACCAAGCGGGGTAATTCGTTACTTCTGCAAATGCCGATCGTCTCTGAATCCTATTTATCGCGTGATCATTTGCCGCCAAATGATCCGCGAGCCAATATGGCACCTCACTCATTAGGTTATATTGCCATCGATTTGGATCTGCAAGCCGCCCATTCGCAACAATTCAAAGAAGTCTTGATCGCCGTATTATTACTGTTGTTTTGCCTCGGTGTCGCCATGTTATTTGCTTATCGTTTAATGCTCGATGTTACCGAACCTATTCGCAATATGGTGAATACCGTGGATCATATTCGTCGTGGTCAGCTAGACAGCCGTGTAGCGGGCAGTATGCTCGGTGAGTTGGATATGCTAAAAAATGGCATTAATTCAATGGCCATGTCGTTGGCGGCTTATCATGAAGAAATGCAGCAGAATGTTGATCAGGCCACCTCAGATTTACTTGAAACGCTTGAGCAAATGGAAATTCAGAATGTTGAACTGGAATTAGCGAAAAAACGTGCGCAAGAGGCGGCGCGTATTAAATCTGAGTTTGTCGCTAATATATCTCACGAGTTACGCACACCACTGAATGGCGTGATCGGTTTTACTCGTCAGACACTAAAAACATCATTGACACCGACCCAAATCGACTATTTGCAGACCATTCAGCGGTCAGCCAACAATTTGTTGGCTATTATCAATGATGTACTAGACTTTTCAAAGTTGGAAGCAGGAAAATTAATATTGGAACAGATCCCCTTTCTGTTACGAACAACCCTGGATGAAGTGATTATTTTATTGGCGCATACTGCGCATGAAAAAGGTTTGGAACTCATTCTTCATGTCAATAATGATGTGCCAAATCATTTGGTCGGCGATTCCATGCGTTTACAACAGATCATCACCAATCTGTTGGGAAACGCCATTAAGTTTACTGAAAAAGGAAATATTTCTATCTGGGTTAAGGTATCGAGCCAGACCGAAGGTAATGTTAGATTAACGATAGAAATTCACGATACTGGAATTGGAATTTCTGAGGCACAATATCCTCGTTTATTTCAAGCATTTGGTCAGGCTGATGCCAGTATTTCACGTCGTCACGGTGGTACTGGCCTGGGTTTAACTATCACAGAAAGATTGGTACAAGAGATGGACGGTAACATCAATTTTTCCAGCCAATTAAATCATGGTTCGATATTTAAATTTGACATTACTTTAGCAGTGAATGAAAACATGAGCCATCAACCTATTTCAATGAAATCACTGGTAGGTAAACACTTAGCATATATCGAAAGTAACCCGCTTGCAGCGCAGGCCACGTTGCATATTCTAGATAATACGCCATTACATCTCACTCATAGCTTAAATCTGGAGCAACTGCCCAAGCAACATTATGATTTTCTGCTGGTTGGTGTGTCGCTTAATACGGTAGATCATCAGGATAAATTAATCACCGCGCTAGGACTCGCCGATCAGGTGATCCTGGCATTACCCAGTCAATCACAGGTTGATGCAGAACAGCTCAAACAAATGGGCGCAAAAGCCTGCATGATTAAGCCGATATCTGCCAACCGATTATTTCCCTTACTGTTATCGGAAAATTCAATTTGTTATTTGACTCAGCAAAAAGAGCAACCTATCCGGCAGCGTTTACCTTTTCGTGTGATGGCGGTAGACGATAACCCCGCCAATTTGAAACTGATTGGCACTTTGCTGGAAGAACAGGTAACAGAAACTATTTTATGTGAAAGTGGCAGTAAAGCGTTGGCGATTGCCGAAAAGATGGCACTGGATATTATCTTAATGGATATTCAGATGCCGGGGATGGATGGTATCCGTGCCAGTGAATTAATTCATAAGATACCCCAACATCAGAATACACCTATTATTGCAGTGACTGCTCATGCAGTCAGTGGTCAACGGGAACATTTTTTAAAAATGGGTATGGTTGATTATCTCGCCAAACCTATTGACGAAGCACAGCTAACGTTGGCACTTTCTGGTTATCATTTGTCGCATTATCCCTCCTTTCACCGTGATTGTGGTCAGGCCCTTCCTGGCTATGATCAGGTTGATAGCCAGGAGACAACAGAGCAAACAACGATTCAGCTGCACACAGAATCGACACTGAAATCATTAGATTGGTCGCTTGCGGTGCAGCACGCGGCGAACAAAGAGGATTTAGCTCATGACTTACTGCGTATGCTGCTGGAATTACTGCCGCAAGTGACCCTGTGTGTACAAGCTATTGTTGATGATGAAAAAACTCCAATGATCAGTGATGAAGATTTTTTATCTTTAATCCACAAACTGCATGGCAGTTGTGCATATTGCGGTGTACCTCGTTTGAAACAAATTTGTTTCACTATAGAACAACAATTACGCCGACAGCTAGATTTACAAAGCTTACAACCGGAATGGTTGGAATTATTAGATGAGATTAATAATGTCACTCAAGCGGCACGACTGCATTTATAAATATATTATTATAGTTAATCAAAATAATAATCTTATTTCTATAAGATGTTTTTTATAAAAAGTCTACTAACACTTTGCCATAATAAAGCGTGTTGCAACAGAGATAGAATGATATATTGGCAACCAAATTAGCGTGACACAATAGACCTCTTCGGAAACTCTGATTTATCTAATTTCCATGTTATAAATTGCTGCAATCAGATTAAATCGTAATCCAAAACGTTTTCGCCTGTTTCGATAACGATCTGATACGATTTTAAATCGTTTAATCATACCAATGACATTTTCGTTTAATACACGCTGGCTTGATAACTCACGATTGTTGCGTTTATCTTCTTTTGTTAAGGGATTTTTCTTTGTCTTTTTCTTAGGCAACGCCGAGTTTGAATGGATCTTGCCAAGCCCTTGGTAACCTGTATCTGTCACTGTTTTGATTTCAGGATGTATTCGCACGCCAGACTCTTTGAACAACCTAAAATCATGACGCCTCCCATGAGTAAAGCTTGTACAGATGACTGCTTTGCTTTTTTTATCGACGATCACTTGGGTTTTTAAGGTGGGTCGTTTCTTTTTTCCTGAGTAAAACTGCTTTTGTTTTTTTTGGGACGTTCAATCGGCGTTTCTGTGGCATCAATAAGAACGAGCTCATACTCCCTATCACTTTTTAATAAAGCTTTGCGTCCAGGGAGTGCAAAATCAGGATGCTTTATTAGCGTATTTTCTATCCATTTAATCGTTTCATAGCAGGTGCTCTCACTCACCCCATCGCTTCGGCTAACATGAAAATAAGTGCGATATTCGCGTAGATACTCAAGGGCCATTAATAAGCGATCTTCTAAACCCAGCTTGGGTTTCTGACCTCCTTTCCCTTGCTTACATTTATCTGCTTCATTCAATATCTTTATCATCTTTTCAAATGTACTGCGTTTAACTCCGGTTAAGCGCCGAAATTTTTCCTCTTCCAATACCTTTATTTGTTCATATTTCATGGGGGCTCCTTGTTCAGGAGATTTTTAACAACATTCCTACATGAATGCTATAGCAGGCGCCGTATCAGTTGATTATGAAAATCAGAAATAACATATTGATATTAATTAATATTTATTAACAAAAGTGATCACGTTACATGGCGCCTGCTATAGTTTCCGAAGAGGTCTAATAAATAAAAAAGCTATTGATTAAAAGTCATCTAATATTTCCAATGCCGCCGCCAATTTTTTCACACCAAATACCTGCATTGTGGATGGTTTTTTTTTCGGCATATTGGCATAAGGGACAATGGCACGGGTAAAACCGTGTTTAGCGGCTTCAGCGATACGCTCTTGTCCACTGGGTACTGGCCGGATTTCCCCCGACAGACCTACTTCACCGAATACAACGACGTCTTGTGGTAAGGGACGATTACGAAAGCTGGAAACCAAAGCCAGTAATAACGCCAAATCAGCACTTGTCTCGGTGACTTTCACTCCGCCGACAACATTGACGAAGACATCTTGGTCTGACATTTGCAGACCGCCATGACGATGTAAAACCGCCAACAATATCGCCAGACGATTTTGCTCGAGTCCCACGGCTACACGGCGTGGATTAGACAGCATAGAATGATCTACCAATGCCTGGATCTCAACTAATAGAGGGCGGGTGCCTTCCCACACCACCATCACTGAGCTGCCAGCGGTCATTTCATCGCCACGACTAAGGAAAATTGCAGAAGGGTTATTCACCTCACGTAGCCCTTGTTCTGTCATCGCAAATACTCCCAGTTCGTTAACGGCGCCGAAACGATTTTTATGGCTACGTAGCGTACGAAAGCGAGAATCACTCTCGCCGTCGAGCATCACAGAACAATCGATACAATGTTCTAGCACTTTGGGGCCAGCTAGCGCGCCGTCTTTTGTCACGTGCCCGACCATAATAATTGCCACTCCGTGGGTTTTAGCAAAACGGGTCAGATGAGCAGCACTTTCCCGCACCTGTGCTACGCTGCCTGGTGACGAATGGATGTCGGCGATATGCATCACCTGGATCGAGTCGATAACCATCAGTCGTGGCTGCTCTTGCTGAGTGATCAAACAAATCTGTTCAATGCTGGTTTCCGATAGCATATTCAGATTAGCGGTAGCCAGACCAAGACGGTGAGCGCGCATTGCTATCTGTTGTAACGACTCTTCGCCGGTAACGTACAGGGTTTTCATTTGGGGGGCGAGTTTGCATAGTGTCTGCAATAATAAGGTACTTTTACCGGCACCGGGGCTACCACCGATAAGAATGGCGCTCCCGGGGACTATGCCACCACCTAGTACGCGGTCGAATTCCTGAAATCCGCTAGAAAAACGAGGAAGTTCTTTGAGACTGATTGCCGATAATTGTTGCACTTTATTGATACCGCTCTCGCCAGCGTAGCCTACAAAGCGCTCATTACGCATAACAGAAGGAGAGGATGTTGCCGCTATACGCACTTCAGTAATGTTATTCCAGGCGAGACAGGCGCTGCACTGCCCCTGCCAACGTGGGTAATCTGCACCACATTCATTGCAGACAAATGCGCGTTTTGCTACTTTAGCCACTGTGCTTACCTCTATTTGGTTAATGTTAAATGAGTAACAAAAAACTGTCGCATTGCTTTTTATTTGCGTTACTGAACGCGATTGGCATTACCGGTGTGATAAGTGGGTTGTCTTTTGTCGATCTTAACAATCTGTGGGCATTTAAATATCACCTGTTTTTGATAATACAGCTTAATTTGATAATTTTGCCACCGATGGTCGTGATTAATCACTTTTTTTGCCAAAAAAGCGCGCGTATAGTCATTGTGTTGTTTGTTGCTTTGCTAACAATACTGTTTTATACCGATGCGTTGGTTTACAGCCAATATCGTTTCCATCTATCGATCAATGTATTGCGCTTATTTTTTTCTGGTGGTGTCAATTTTGATATTAGCGTGATGTTACGTTTTGCTCTCTATTTTATCGGATTGATTGTTTTACAACTGATTCTATTATGGGGATTGTTGTTGATGGAGAGCAGTGTGGCTAAAAAGATTACGCTGGTGTTATTGTTGTTAATAGGAACAGCTTTGATCACCAGTTTCATTTTTAATAATAAAGGCAATAACGATGCGTTGCGTAAATCCTTTCCGCTGTTATGGATCCCGGTTCATCGTACCGGTAATGATTCTTCGGCTTTCGATTTTCAGCAACTAAGACAACAAATTAATAATTCGACAGCTAATTATCCACGTCATCCGATCAATTATGCGACGGCACAGCCACTAAATTTGCTGTTTGTGGTGATAGATGCCTGGCGTGCCGATGATATGAATATGATAACTACTCCGAATGTGGCGGCTTTTGCCGATAACTCACGGGTGTATAAAAATCACTGGTCGGGAGGGAATGGCACACCTCCGGGTATGTTTTCGCTGTTCTATGGTTTGCCCGAAATTTATTCTTCACTGTTTGTTAAAGAGGGGTACGCCCGTTGTTATTACAGCGGCTTGCAGAGCTGAATTATCAATTTCTTGTTTATGGATCAGCGGCCTTAACCTCACCGGTGTTTAGAAATGGGCTATTCCTCGGTATTGATCATCTGCGTCGTTATACGCCCGGTGATACCCCGTGGTTGCGTGATGTACAAATCACTAAAGACTTTATTAACCATCTAGATGACCGTAAACCTTTCTTTGGTCTGCTATTTTATGATGCTGCTCACGGTTATAGTCTACCCGAAAATAGTACACCGCATTTTCAGCCCTCCTGGACGGCTTTGGATGTATTGAAGTTGACTCCCAATGCTTCATCGGTGGAAGTACATAATCTTTACCGCTCGGCACTGTACAATATCGATGGTTTAATCGGCAACGTCTTGACCCATTTAAAAAACAGGAAGTTACTGGATAACACCATAGTGATCATTACCGCTGATCACGGTCAAGAGTTTAATGATAATAAAAAGAATTATTGGGGGCATGGCAGTAATTTTAGTCGTACTCAACTTCAGGTACCGTTAGTGATCCATTGGCCGGGCAAAGACAAACAGCAGGTGTTAGCAAAGACCCTGCACTATGATATTTCTGCCACGCTACTCAAGGAATTTTTACATGCTCAAGGGAAGACAGATAACTACAGCAGCGGTCACTCGTTATTTGAACCCATTCCAAACTCTGAATGGATGGTTGCCACTGCGTATGGGGAATGCATAGCCTTTATCTCCAGGGATATCATCAAGGTGTTTTATCTTGATGGGACGACAGAAACCTTAAATCCACATTTGGATCCGATTAGCAGCGGCAAAACCCCTCCTTCACTGGGAGCACTGATGGCATCGCTGACTGATTATGTAAAGCCGTCGATTGATAAAGCGGCGGTAAATTAAATAAACGTTGACTGTTGGCATGAAGTTGCTGAGCGATATGTTGTGGTGACTCTGGTCTTAGCCGACACAATGCAGCAAAAACATCGGTTATTCTCTCTGGTCGATTCGCCTGTCCTTGGAAACCAGACAATGGCATGTACGGGGCATCTGTTTCTAATAATAATACGTTCAGGGGGAGCTCTGCCATTACTTGCCGCGTTTTTTTCGCGCGTTGATAGCTGATGATCCCTCCGACGCCGATATAATAACCTAGCCGGATAAAAGTCCGCGCCTGTGCCAAACTACCGGCAAATCCATGTATTACACCGGTGCGCGGTAATGCTATTTTACGTAATAATGCTGCTAATTGATCATGTGAGCGGCGTGAATGTAATATCACGGGAAGATCATATTGCTTTGCTAGCATCAACTGTGCTTGTAGCATTTTAAGCTGTTGTCTTACAGATAGCGCATTGTCTTGGTATAAATCTAAACCAATTTCACCCACTGCCACTAACTTTTCTGGCATTGTCGCTAGTCGATCAGCTAACACTGTCAATTCTGCATCCTGATGTGGGTTTAGATAAAGCGGATGCAACCCTAAAGCAGCAAACAGTGCGGGATAATCACGCGCTAGCGCGAGTACACGATCGAAATAACGCGCCGCCACGGCGGGAACAATCAGTTGTTTAACCTGTGCTTGATGTGCAGCAGCCAAGCTATCAACTTCGGTACCGCTAAAAGGGGAGAAATCAAAATGACAATGGGTGTCGATAAAATAAGATGGCATGTAATTTTATTTATTTAAGCTGGTCGGTGAAAATAGTAGATTCCTTGCAAAACCGTAGTGAGTGCTGCGAAGTCAAGGTGCCTGGCGCGCAGTAACTGCGCGGTACAGGCGAGCACTAGGTAACTCAGAATTTCGCAGCACGTATTTACAAACACGTATGTAAGTTTTGCAAAAAATCTATCAGTGTTTGACCTTTATATCGTTAATGACTTTATTCACGCCGTCAGTCTCTTTGGCAACTTTCTCTGCATTTTTAGATTGCTCTGCATTTTCTACATCACCGGTAAGTTGTACAACACCGCCAGTGGTAACAACTTTGATATCATGCGAAGGCACGCCACCAGTCGTCAGCAATTTTGCTTTCACTTTACTGGTGATGGTTGCATCATCTGTATACGCACTGATGGATTGAGCGGTATTTTCTTTTACTACCTCTAGCTTATTATTGACCGACTTAACACCCATGACTTTAGCTGCCACTGCCATTGCCTTTTCAGACTGAGCGAGGTTATGAACTGAGCCACTGAGAGTAACCACACCGTCTTTGGTTGCGACCGAGATATTACCACCCTGCTTCAAGCTTTCATCCTCAAGCAACGCTTTTTTAACTTTCATGGCAATGCCACTGCTGTCCTCCGTGGCAGCGTTATCGATTTTTTTGAGCGAATCATCCACTTTTTTGAGCGAGTTATCTATTTTTGCACCGGCGTTTTCCATCGTGTTTGATACTTGACTACCGATGGATCCTTCAGCAAGAGTTCCACTACTCAGCGACAATGTACCTAAAGCAGCCACAGCTATCAGCGAATGAATAAATTTTGTATTCTTCATCGATCTCTTCCTTTGTTATCACGAATCCATAAAATTTTGGATCCTCAAAACGAACCCCAGCACTCTAGAGCAAGGCCGTAACAAAATATTTCAATAAACAATATAGACTATAACCAAAATAATGCTGCCAAAGTTGATCGCTATTGTTAATGTTCACGTGTTTCGTGGAATATTACTTCGGGATAACGTTTTTGTGTGAGGTTAAGATTGACCATTGTGGGTGCGATATAACTGAGATTATTCCCCCATCCCAGGCTAGATTCTGTTCGTTCTTATGTTTAAATTCTGCAAACTTTTTCATATCGTTGCACTCTACCCAACGAGCAGTAGAAACATTGATTGATTCGTACACCGCTTCAACTTTGTATTCACTTTTCAGCCGTGCAGCGACCACATCAAATTGCAGTAGCCCCACTGCGCCGACAATCAGATCGTTATTGGTAATGGGGCGGAATATTTGTACTGCGCCCTCTTCCGAAAGCTGAACCAGGCCTTTCAACAGTTGCTTTTGCTTAAGTGGATCACGTAGGCGGATACGGCGAAACAGTTCAGGGGCAAAATTCGGAATACCGGTAAATTTCATTTCTTCACCCTGAGTAAAGGTATCACCAATCTGGATAGTGCCGTGATTATGTAGCCCAATGATGTCACCTGCGAATGCTTCTTCAACCTGGGTGCGATCACCTGCCATAAAGGTCAGTGCTTCGGAAATCACCACTTCTTTTTTGGTGCGCACCTGGCGTAGTGTTATCCCTTTTTTATAACGACCGGAAACGATGCGCATAAAAGCCACCCGATCTCGATGTTTGGGATCCATATTGGCCTGAATTTTGAATATAAAACCGGTAAATTTTTCTTCCGTGGCGACGACTTGCCGTACATTGGTTTGACGTGGCATGGGTGTAGGCGCCCAAGTGGTCAGTCCATCTAACATATGATCGACGCCAAAATTGCCCAAAGCTGTGCCAAAGAATACCGGTGTCAGATCGCCTGACAAAAAATCAGTGTGAGAAAATCTGTGTGATGCTCCCCACACGAGTTTTACTTCTGCACGTAACTGATCTGATAGATCGGCTCCCACTGCTGTATCTAATTCTGTATTATATAACCCTTTGACAAGGTGTACTTGCTGAATGGTATGACCTTGACCTCTCTGATACAGATAAACCTCATCCTTATAGAGGTGATAAACGCCTTTAAATAACTTACCGCAGCCAATGGGCCAAGTAATGGGTGCACAGGCAATATTCAGTTCCTGTTCAACTTCATCCAACACTTCCATAGTGTCTCGGGTATCCCGATCTAACTTATTCATAAAAGTTAAAATTGGCGTATTGCGCAATCGAGTCACTTCCATCAATTTACGGGTACGATCTTCAACCCCTTTGGCTGCATCGATCACCATCAAACAACAATCGACAGCAGTTAGCGTACGGTAAGTATCTTCGGAAAAATCTCCATGCCCAGGTGTATCGAGCAAATTCAGCAAACAGTCACGATAGGGAAACTGCATCACTGAGGTGGTGATCGAAATACCGCGCTGTTTTTCCATTTCCATCCAGTCAGATTTGGCATGATGGCTAGAACCCCGCCCTTTTACCGTACCTGCGGTCTGAATCGCTTGTCCAAACAGCAATACCTTTTCAGTGATGGTAGTTTTTCCTGCATCGGGGTGTGAGATGATAGCGAAAGTTCTTCGGCGAGAAATGTGTTGTTGGATTGCAGTATTTGACATTGATTAAAATCTTCTAATGTATATGCGGTTGATTTCGTAGTGTACCGCAAATGACACTACCGGATACAGTAACCCCATTTTCTAAAGATGAATTCAAAAAATGGGATCAGGGTAGATTTGATGCCATTAATGGAACGTCAATAAACGCTGGTACCAGCAACGTTTTGATCTTGGTTTGACAATAAAAGGTCTACTGTATCCCTTAATAAATGGTACTGCGTGGGTTTTAGGTTGGAAATGGCGCGCGTCAGGTGTTTCTAGCCAGCCCCGTTGTGCGCGCTGTTCTACTGCCATTTTTATTTCTGCTTCATGTTGCAGAAACTGTTGCCAACCTTTTGTCATCTCCTTTTTCTTCGCTTTTTTTCTTGGTGGGTTAAGTGAGACTACCACGAGAATAATGGCGACCAGGATGAGTAATGCGTTGCTATAATTCATCGTAAACTTTCCTCCTCCTTCATCTGATGAAGCCAATCGATATGCTTTGTTGCCTGTTCCAATGTATCTACTTTGCCAAACGAGTGGTTGTTAAACCACAAATGATAACGATTCACCAGGTTGGTTACCGTTTTCGGATGGCGAATAATGACGAATTCACGGTATTGGTGAGAATGGCGGCTTAGTGTAGTCAGACTATGTATCATTATTTTTTTAAGCCTCCATTCCCATTACGTCAAAACCTTCGATAAAAGGGATGGCATAGAGCGCAACCATATTAACGCGTTTTAATTCGCGACGATTGCTGACTGCTGGTTTTAATAATGGAAGGTAACGACGTTCGGCGTCACTTTGAACTTGACGTAATGACATACCGGAAAATTTTGCATATTCATTCAGCGTCATACTAGGCTTTATATTATTCGTTATTAGGTAAGATAGTGCCAACTCCATGGCTTCATTTATCGATGGGCGTAAATTTATATTTTTCTTCAATGGAATTATCTCCCTTTTTAATTTTTCCACTGAAATTCCCTTGTTTTCCCTTAGTTTATTTTGCTGCATTTCTTTCATGAGTTATCCTTACTCTACGGATTGAAGATCCTTTATAATTTCTCCTTGTATGGAGTATTGGTTGAAGGTTAACTCCTATATAGGATATATGTCAATGACACTAAGCGAAAAAGTCAAAGCAATAAGGAAAGCCGAGGAAATGAGTAAGGCTACGTTTTGCAAACTTACTGGCATCCCTTTGAGTACATTAGATAAATATGAAATGGGTAAATTTGAGCCGAGTGGCACAGCACTAACGAAAATTACTCAACATCCCATTTTCATGAAGTACACTTTATGGTTAATGACAGATCATGCAGCACCTGAAGCCGGGCAAATATATCCGGCGCTCTCCCCTGATGGGCACGAAAATATATTCAATCTCCTAAAAAGCCAGAAGGTTGGTTGGTTGCGGAAAAAATAAAGAGAATGTGGGGAAAAGGCGGTATTTGCTACGAAAGGAATTATTTCGATTGATATTGATATCTGTTAGATGTAAAGAAGCTCAATTTTTTCTAAATGTGATTGAGCGATCTTTATCAATATCTCTGTCACACCTCTTTTTTTTGCGATGGAGGCAGAGTACAGTTAGTCATGCACCGATAAAATCGAGAACATAAGGGTGCTTTTGGGCATGTTGTGTGGCTAGAGTAATAAGTAATGATCTTGGATTAGTGTTTTTATTAATATTGGGTGTGATGGTCAGTGTAGAGGGAAATAGAAGCGATATCCGTTGTGATATTGCTGGTGGTATCTCGTTGCTCCCGATCCCGAGTTCACTGACCCCATCAGCAAGCAGTTGGATAAAATCAATTTTTTTATTTACCTGACAGGGTAGTGCAGCAGCAATCTCAAGTTTTGCGAATTGCTGTACCCAGGAAGGTAAACTTTGTAATACTCCCCGCCTTGATAGCAACGCGCGATGGCGCTGACAGGCAATCAAAAAACTAATCTGTGGTAAAATATACCAATGCTTGACCAATTGTTGGTTAAAATCGGCAATGACCGGTCGCTCAATATCCAATTTATATTGATTTATTAACATGTCATTCAGTACTGAACGGGATCGACTCCCACTAAAAAAAAGTGGCAAATGAAATCGGGTGTGATGAATATACGATACAGGGTCGAATAATATCCGATCAATAGTCGTGAGCTTAAGCATCAGACTTTTCCTTATTTTTATTTTTCATCGGTTGTATTTTTATCGGTAATAATTGCTTTTTCCAGGCCAGTAACAACGCTGCAATCAGCATAATCAGGACAATAACAATATAAATCCAGCTTTGATTACCCTGACTCTGTTGTAGCTTGACAGGAGCTTGATGCTGAATGACTGATCGTTTTGATAACACTACTGAAATATTGTCATAGTCAACATCATGAAAGCTATTTTTCAAAAAACGTTTAACATCTCCGATTAATAAACTGGGGTCGACACCTTGATCGTAAGTGACCAAAGTTGTCATATGTATCGGCACTACTTTTCTTCCGCCCTCACCTGAATCCAAATCATAGCTAACATGAACCCGGGCGGTAACGATACCATTCATTGTTTGTAATGATTGTTCCAACCGTTGTTCTATTCCTGAATATAAACGCGCTTTTTCTTCTCGCGGAGACGATATTAATGAATCGCTGGGAAACATGTGCGAAATTTCCATTCGTGGTTTAGAAGGTAAATTATAAACTTTCATTAGATCGACAGCAGCCACAAAATCGACAGGATCTACCGTAATACGATAGCCTTCTTTCACACCATCGATTTTATTGGATGCAATATTATTGCGCTGTAATAGCGCGGAGACTTCATTAGCTTGCTGTTGATCCAATCCTTTAAGCAAATCTTGCTGTTTACAGGCTGCTAGTAGCAAAATAAGTGAAAGGATAATAAGTCGTTTTGTCTTTATCATGGGTGTCATAACGCTTCTATTTTGATGTAAATAAATAATAGACTTCTTGCAAAACCTACTACGTGTTGCAAACTGTGTGCTGCAAATTCGGTGTTACCTGGTGCTCGCAATCCTCATGTATTCGCATGTCAGCGAAGGTTGCTGCTCCAGGCTCCTTAACTTTGCATAACGAACGACGGTTTTGCAAGAAGTCTGATGAAACACAAAAAGGAAAATCAGGTAAAGCCTTATCTTTTTTATAAAGGTTTAGGAAAGTACCAGTAACCAGGAGTCACCTTTATATAACCTTGGTTACCGTATTTAAATGATTCACCTTTTAGCCAATCATCTTTTAATTCAACGGAAAATTTCACATAGTGTTCGCCCCAAGCCTGAATGTAATGAGCGACAAACCTGCGTAGTTGTTGTAGTTGTTCATCATTCAGCGCGCCTTGAATAATAAAGGTGACACTATCTCCATTATCATAGCAGGTGTAAGGAACGGCCATTTTTTTAATTCCAGATTCAGCCTGATAAGAGACTTCTTTATCACTAATCGACAGCAATTGACTTTGACTGGCATAAGGAATTTGTTTATTTAAATTGTTTATCAGCTGTGCCCGTTTTTCATTATTGAGTTGATTACGCTCTTCACTGATTAGTATTATCGGTGCTCGAGGCGTATCTATTCTGACACGATGATATTTCACTGTTGGCCAATTCTCAGCTAACCATGATCCTATCCGTTCTTCTTCGTTTTGAATATTGAGCACTTTCACCGGCTTGGAAAAATGAAGTTGTATCAAATATTGCTGCACCCATGCGGCTTTTTTTTCATTATTTGCCAGGATATAAATCCAACCATCATGACCGTAAAAAATATGGTATTGTTCTCTGCTATCACCAAGCAGTGATGAAAGTTCACGGATTTGCTGTTGCCTGGTATCTCTGGAGTGAACATAAGCAACCATCAACGCTGAAATTAATGCGAATATGCTTAAAGCATACCAAAGAATAGCATGAGATTTTTTTTCTAATGGTGCCACTACTTTTTTTTCCTTGCCACAGCCTTTTAACAAACCATTAAACAGGCGAATAACGACTTGTGGTATCCTGGTTTCTTTTTTTATTTTTCTATGCATAATCGCTTATTACTTTGTTTTAGCAACCTGGTGTGAAATCTGGTCATGTAAATAGTATGAGAAGAGATTAACAAAAGGTGATTATCACATCCTGATAAGAATCTTATGAATTATCCTGATAACCATCATTTTTCGTTTTATTTTTTCATCGAAACAAAGGAGAACGTACCATGTGGAAACCCATTGTTAGCATTATACTAGGTTCAGCACTTGGCGGACTCTTACGCTGGGATCTCGGATTGAAGCTCAATAGTTTGTTTCAGACAGTGTCATTGGGTACCCTGGTTGCTAATTTGATAGCAGGATATGTCGTTGGCGTGGCGGTCGCTTATTTTTCCCAGGCTCAGGGGATCGCTCCAGAATGGCGCTTACCGATTGTAACAGGTTTTTGCGGCGGGCTTTCTACTTTTTCGATGTTCTCTGTTGAAGTGGTGGTGTTAATCCAGCAAGGAAGAGTCGCTTGGGCGGTGGGGGTCATTGCTATTCATATTATTGGGTCGCTGCTGATGACGTTACTCGGTATGGTTTCGTGGCAAGCGCTCGCTACGGTTTTGCAAAAAGTCTAATGTTATAGCTGCGCGATTTAATTTTGATTGGTATTCAAATATGAGCCACTCCATAGATTTATTCCTCAATGTATCCGTTAGGAAATCAAAATTAAATCGTGTAGCTATATTTGTAATTAAATTTATTTAATTATTAATCATTTTTTTTCGTTATACGTTTAAATTAAAAAAGATGATAAAATGGACAGTTCTGTATTTACATTACCTAATAATGTGCAAGTGAAATATAAATTCTCTCCGGCTAAATATGATTGTAAACACCTTTTGATTGTTATGTCTGGATTTAATATACCTGATCCAACGATTTATGATTTTCAGAATACCTTGGCACATTGTCGTTCTAATATTTTATGGATAACAGATGATTTTAATGGGCTACCCGCTTATTGCTTATGTAATGATATGAGATTTGATATTGAGTTAGGTGTCAGTAAATTAATTGATAGTGTAATCATTCTTCTTGACTCTTGTCATGTATCAATTCTAGGTGCTTCTAAAGGAGGGAGTATTACGCTGTATTATGGTATAAAGCATAAGATAAAAAATATTATTTCAGTAGTACCTCAATTTAATATTGGCAGTTATGTTGCAACAGGAACCTATTGGGAACACGTTGGAAAAAAATGATGGGCAATATCAATCAGAAACATGTTGATTATCTTGATAAAATTTTATCTGAAAGTATATATTGAATGATAATGAATTAGATAGAAGTATATATCTTTTTACATCTCCGACAGATACCCAATTTATAAAAGAGATAGAACCTAACTTGTCATTATTTGAAAAATATAATAATTTTAACCTGGTGATGACGGAATCAGAATATGTAACACAGCATGTTGAGGTAACTCCATATAATTTATTATTAATTCTTTCATTAATTTATTAATTTGAAAATGGTATATTTCCAGTATGGGGAGAAATAAAGAAGGGTACTTTATGACGAACAGTTTGATATAACTCTTCCAAGAAGACCTAACCCGCAATGTTACTGAATGTTTCTAGATCTATATTGTTGCCAACGTTTTTTCACGAATATTATTGCTGGATTTTGTCGCAAACTTTCAGCGAGTACGATAAACATTCGATCAGCATAAATTTTTTCGCTTGGCTGTTGAGGTTTTATCTTACACTGCCTGATGTTTTTCATCCTGTTTCGTGCTCGCTTGACTGTTGTCACTGCTTTAGTCTCATGAAGTAATGGTTGTGTTAATAACATACTGGGAGGGACTAAAACGATATCAGAAGGTAATGTCGGTAGCATCTTTTGCAATACATGGATAGTCGTGGGATGAGGATGACCAATAGCGATGACTGAACCATGGCGGTTGGCGAGTTGTAGTGCATGGTTAAATTGTTGACGAATAGCCGCCTGATTGATGACATCATCAAGAAATACCTGCCGTTTGAGTACCTTGACACTGGTACCTATGGCAGCGTGGCTAACCTGACTATTACTCGTGGTCCGGCTATCGAGAAAATACAAGGGATACTGATCTAATATCCGCATCACTTTTTGCATCGCGGATAAACTGGCCGTCATCGCACTACCCATATGATTATTTATTCCCACAGCATAAGGCACATTAGCCAATGCATTACGGATAATACGCTGAATTTCTTCAAGATCCATATCCGGCTTTAGGGTATCAGGTTCCAATCGTTGTTTGCTGAAGGGTGCCATGGGCAGATGAATCAGAATTTCTCGCCCCTGATTATGGGCTTTAATTGCCATTTCTCTGGCATAAGGCGCATTAGGCAGAATGGCTATTGAAATGGCGATCGGCAGCTGTAATATCTGATTTTCATTATCGGGACGATAGCCAAAATCATCCATAACGATGGAAAGTTTACCGGCTTGGGTGCTGTAGGCGATAAACAAGAGTACCGACAGCAATGAGGACATGTTGAAGTAACACAATATCTTTTTCCCTCGTGTTGTTCGATCTGCGGCAAAATTGTCGCGAGGGGCGTTCATTTATCGCCCTAACCAGGGTAGAGGATTAACCGCTTGTCCCTGGCGGCGTATTTCGAAATAAAGCGAAGGTGTTCCCTGACCACCACTGTTGCCAACCAAGGCGACAGGTTGCCCTGCTTTAACCTGTTCTCCAATATTGACCAGTGCACTCTGATTATAACCGTACAGACTCATATCACCTTTACCGTGTTCAACCACCACGACCAGCCCGTAGCCTTGCAGCCAATCTGCCAGTAAGACGCGTCCATCAGCAATCGCTTTGACTTCACTGCCTTCGGCGGCGGCAATAACCATACCTTTCCAGCGTAATTCTCCTTGCAAGGCTTCACCAAAACGGTGGGATAAATGACCATGCACAGGCCAGATAGCTTGCCCATTGGGTTGACCAAGGCCACCGGTCCTTGCCATAAGCGAGCGCTCGCTTTCGCTGGGTGTATATTTGCTGCCGCTTTTCTCTGCCTGCTGTTTTTTGGTTTTTATTTGCGCTCGCACTCGAGCAGCTTCTTGCTCTTCCCGTTTAGCGCGTGCCTTGGCTCTACGTTCAGCTTTGACTATTTTATTGCGTAACCGCTTTTCATTTAATTTTAACTCAGCCAAACTTTGTTGATCTTTTTTTAGTGAGGCTTCCAACGACGTTAGGGTTTGTTTACGTGCTGTACGGGTGTACTCCAATTTTTGCTGTTGGTTCTTTTGTTTATTTAAGAGGACGCTTTGTTGATTCTGTTTTTGTAGCAAACTACTTTTTTGTTCTTTCAGACTCGTGCTAATTTGTTGTAGTTTGCTAATTGAGGTTTCTCGCGCTTGATTAATATAGTTAAAATAGGCGAGAATGCGTTCATTGCGTTGACTTTTTTCACCGTTTAATATTATCCGTAACCCACTGTTTTTCCGTTGCTTAAAGGCGGTATTAAGCTGTTTGGCAAGAAGATGTTGTTGTGTGGCTTGCTGATTTTTGAGGTCATCGATGGATATCGTGATATCAGCAATATTTTTATCGAGTTGTTTGAGTGTGGATTGTGTTTCACGCAGTGTACGGCTAACTAGCGCGATGCTGTTTTCTTGTTGTTTCAGTCGCCCCAATAATGTATTGCGCTGCTGTTCTTGCTGTTTAACACTTTTTTCTTTTTCTTCAATACCTTGTTGAAGTGTCTTCAGTTGGTTTTTACTGTCGATAGTTTTATTAGGCATTGTTTTATCAGCGGTATGACCAGTTATTGGCAATAGGCTAAGGTAAAAAATGCTAGCACAGAACATAAGGGAAAGACATAGTGTAAAACGGTTAGCTTGTTGTTTAGTAAGTACTTTATTTCCCTTGGCGCTTGCATGCTCCATAATTATTGATAAAGAAAATAATATCTTATTAATCATAATGCTAAATTATTCCATGATAAGTAGCCGTTTACCCGTTATTTTGCAGGTGTTTGAACAATTTCCTCTAAGTTTAACAGGATTTAATGGTATCCAAGATATTCTGCTGCCAACATTGCCTGGAACCTATCAAACACAGCGATTTTTTGTATGCGATAACGGCAGTAAAGGCGCATGTTGAGTGCATTTTTGAAGCAGTATCGGCGAATACAACAGAGTTCGAACAGGCTTCAGATAGAGGGTAGTCATCAAAGTAACACTTTGTCGAATGGAACATATTTTGGCGAGTTTCCTCTCAGTTTTTGCATTTGCATTGGCTTACTGGCTGTATTTACTACAGCACGCAGGTATACTCTGCGGTCTTAAATTCTGTGATTTAAATATTAGACCTCTTGCATAGCCTGCTGCGTGGTGTGAATTCGGCGTTACGTGGTACTCGCAATCTTCATGTACTCGTATGTTAACGGAGGTTGACGTGTGCGCTTTGACTTCACATAACGAACGACGGTTCTGCAAGAAATCTGTTGCCTCTTAGCCCACGGGAGTTTTTACCTCAATGTTACAAGAAATGACGCAATTTATTGGTCAACATCCTATTTTAAGTCTGGCTTGGGTAGCGCTGCTGGGTGCTGTAATTATCATCATGCTTAAAAGTTGTTTTTCTAATGTTAAAGAGACGACCCGTAGTGAGATAATACGATTGCTTAATAAAGAAAATGCTACTGTGGTTGATATCCGTAGCCGTGAAGATTACCGTAAAGGTCATATTGCTAATTCGATCAATATAAGTCCAAGCGATATAAAAAATGGCAATTTGGCTGAGTTAAAAAAGCGTAAGGCGCGGCCTGTTGTTGTGGTTTGTGCCACGGGTACGACGGCTGGCAGTGTGGCTGGTGATCTAAATAAGGCGGGTTTTGAACGTGTTTTTATCCTAAAAGAGGGGATATCGGGTTGGAATCGAGAAAATTTGCCTCTGGTATGGCTCAAATCAAAAAAATAGGGTAAGTGGAAGGCAGGGTGAAAATTTGCGTTATTACTGTAACGAGGTGACACCGGTATCTTGACGGCGATTGCCATCTTTCAGAAATGTTTAACTTAAGGGTGTTTATATAAATGTCAGCACAAGGCAAGACAGATATGGTGTTCCATATCCAACGGATTTACACCAAGGATATTTCTTTCGAAGTCCTCCATGCGCCGCAGATTTTTCAGCAAGAGTGGTTGCCGACAGTGAGTATTGATCTTGATACGCATTACGAAAAATTATCGTCATCAGAGCAAGTATCATCATCAGAGAATGAGTTGTTTGAAGTGATGTTGCGTATCACAGTGAAAGCAACTCTGGATGAAGCGGCGAAAAAAGTAGACAACAACACAGGCAAGCAAGACAAAAATCAAGAAGAGAAAGAAGAAGATGGAAAAACCGCTTTTGTCTGTGAAGTTGAGCAAGCAGGTATTTTTTCCATCGGAGGGACTAACAGTGATTCACTGGAGCTTTGTTTGCGTGCTTATTGCCCGAATATACTGTTTCCTTATGTGCGTGAATGTATCACGAGTCTGGTTGCTCGCGGGACCTTTCCTCCACTGTATTTGGCGCCGGTTAACTTTGATGCCTTGTATATGGATTTCCTGGCACAGAAAGCGGAAAGCAAAAAAGCTAAAGGCCAAAATTCTGAATCCCATCAGGATGCTTGATGAATACGAATGATATTTCAATGACGGTTATTGGTGCCGGATCTTACGGCACCGCGTTAGCGATAGCTTTGGCACGTAATGGTCACAAGGTGGTGCTATGGGGACGTAACACCCCCATATTCAGGAACTACAACGCGTTCGCTATAATCAGACTCTGTTGCCTGATGTTTCCTTTCCCAAAAATTTGCTACTAGAAAGTAATTTGGCTCAGGCGCTTGCTGGCAGTCGTAATGTATTGGTTGTGGTTCCCAGTCACTGTTTTAAAAATGTGCTAAAGCAATTACAACCCCATTTACATGCTGATGCGCGTATTGTATGGGCGAGTAAAGGATTAGAAACTGAAAGGGGGTGTTTATTGCAGCAAGTGGCGCAGGAGGTTGTCGGTAAGTCTGTGCCTTTGGCGATTATTTCCGGCCCTACTTTTGCGAAAGAGCTGGCTGCTGGGCTACCGACGGCGATTACACTGGCTTCTAAAGATGACGGCTTTCGTCAGGATTTGGAGCGGTTATTCCATTGTGGGAAGAGCCTCCTTGTATACAGCAGTACTGATGTCATTGGAGTACAGCTTGGTGGCGTGGTAAAAAACGTGATAGCTATCGGGGCGGGTATATCTGATGGTCTTGGTTTTGGAGCCAATGCGCGTGCTGCCCTGATCACTAGAGGTCTAACTGAAATGAGCCATTTAGGTATTGCTTTGGGGGCTGATGCGGCTACATTTATGGGTATGGCTGGGCTAGGCGATTTAGTGCTAACTTGCACGGATAATCAATCCCGTAACCGTCGTTTTGGCATTGAGATCGGTCAAGGTTGTAGTGTACAGCAAGCACAGACAAAAATTGGTCAGTTGGTTGAAGGATATCGTAATACTCAGGAAGTATCGGTTTTGGCAAAACGTTATGCTGTCAGGATGCCAATTACTGAACAAATTTATCAAGTATTATATTGTGATAAAAAAGCGAGTGAGGCTGCGTCTACCTTGTTAGAGGGTTGTTAAATCTCGAACAGGTTTTGTTGATAAAAATCTTCTTCCTGAAAGGATACATCCTGAGAGCTAAAATAATGTTGGCAAAAGAGTTAAAACAGTTATGGAGCAGTATTCAATTAGAAGCGCAAGCACTCTGTAATAATGAACCTATGCTAACTGATTTTTTTCATGAAACATTACTCAAGCATGAAAGTCTGGCGGATGCGTTAAGTCATATGTTGATTAAAAGATTAGCCGATCTTCATATGAGGCCTAGCATAATGGGTACAGTAATAGAAGATGCGTATTGCGCGGATCCTCATCTTGTTATTTCTGCTGCCAGAGATATTCTCGCTGTTCGTTTACGTGATCCTGCTGTTGATCAATATTCAACGGCATTGCTTTATCTAAAAGGTTTTCATGCTTTACAGATTTATCGCGTCGCTCATTGGCTCTGGTTGCAGGATCGAAAGGCACTGGCGATATATTTACAAAACCAGGTTTCACTGATCTTTAATGTCGATATTCATCCTGCAGCAACCGTTGGTTGCGGCATTATGTTGGATCATGCCACTGGTATTGTAATTGGTGAAACTGCGGTAGTGGAAAATGATGTTTCTATTATGCAATCAGTGACATTAGGGGGAACGGGTAAAATGGGCGGAGATCGTCATCCGAAAATCCGTGAGGGGGTGATGATTGGTGCTGGGGCGAAGATCCTGGGTAATATTGAGGTAGGAGTAGGCGCTAAAATTGGTGCGGGTTCTATCGTGCTCCAGTCTGTTCCAGCACATACGACCGCTGCGGGTGTACCTGCTCGTGTTGTCGGAAAACCGGCAAGTGAAAAACCTTCATTTGACATGGATCAATATTTTAATAATCTTGGATAGCTTATCTGAATACGGTAATGAGGGTATTCCATCCATTAGGTAACTTTTGCATTTTGCATAAAATTGGTGTAGGTTAAACCGACAGTAGCGCATGGTCGCATTGGTACCCTTCTTCCAACTATGAGGTTCCGGTTAATAGCCGGAGCCTTTGTTTTTATTATCTTGCCTTAGCTTGTTATCTATAGCGGGTTGTCCAGCCAGGTTATGCAAGAAGTCTATTTTATTCGTCGACATAAATGGGTTGATCTCTATCAGCTCATTAAGTCTATTTTTTGAAAATTTCCCTCCAACGAAGCACCGTCATTTTTTAGGAGACGTGACGATGAGCATATTGAGTAAAAAGATTAAGGAGATGATCGTCACCGGAGCCAGCGCATCGATACTTTTGACGGCTTTTTTAAACGAATGTGAAGGTGATAAACTTCATGCTTATCAGGATAGCAGCGGTATTTGGACTATTTGTCAAGGTGTCACTACTGGTGTTTACGAAGGTATGACACTGACTAAAGCTCAATGTGCGATCAGAAACAAAGTAGAGGCAGAAAAAGCGCTAGCACTTGTCGAACACTATACTGAAGTGCCGTTGACTGAGCCACAGAAAGCCGGTGTGGCTTCTTTTTGTGCCTATAACATTGGGATTGGTCGCTGTCGCCAGTCCGCTTTTTTTCGCAAGTTAAATAGCGGTGATCGTCAGGGTGCTTGTGCTGAAATGAAACGCTGGATATTCGATGGCGGCAGAGATTGTCGTATCCGATCGAACAATTGCTACGGACAAATTATACGTCGTCAACAGGAGAAAGAATTATGTATGGTCGATTAATGATTTTATTTATCACCGTGTTAATTGGGTTGCTCTTTTATTACCACGGACGGTATCTTCAGCAAGAAAAATACTATCAAGGAAGAATGGCAGAAAAAGACACAACCATTACCACTTTGAATGGAGAACTTACCACTAGCAGAAAAAATCTTATAAAACTGAAAAAGTTGCAGGAAACTGTTGCTGCCACAGATAAAAAATACACTGAGGAGTTAGCCTATGCCAAAGCCAATATCGATAGCCTACGTGTTGCTCTTGCTCATGGCAATAAGCGGTTGCGTCTCAACGCCAGCTGCGATATGTCCAAAACCACCACCGCCACCGGCGTGGATGATGCTCCCCGCGCCCGACTTACTGACGCCTCTCAATGGGATTATCTCAATCTCAGAACCAACATAGCCATAGCGACGACCCAGATTGCCGGATTACAGATTTATATCAATAACTTATGTTTAGCTAAATCACCCCCAAAAAACTAACTACTCTCCGCGCATAATTATCCTTGCATGGTTTTATCAAATAAAATTTGATGGGACAGTCCTGTTACGGCAACAGAGTTCTGATATGCTACTGGCTATTGTCTTTAGATCAATTCAAGGAATTAGGATGAGCCGAAAATCTTCTGAGCAGAGCATTCCTGATCTGTTGCGATCACAGGTTATTGAGATACTCACCCGCTTTGTTCATCCGACGCTGAAAAAAGATCTGGGTAAGCTAAATGCTGTACATCATTGCGCTTTGCTCGATAATACGTTGCATATCGAACTGATCATGCCTTTTGTCTGGGTTTCTGCTTTTGCAGCGTTGCAAAAAGAAACCAATAAGAAACTATTGAAAGTGATCGGTGCTAAGGCCATCGACTGGAAGCTTTTACATGATATTAAGAGATTACGTCCACTTAACAAGCAGGCAAACATACAAGGCGTGCGCAATATTTTAGCGGTCAGCTCCGGTAAAGGTGGCGTTGGCAAATCCAGTATTGCAGTCAATTTGGCGTTAGCGTTGGCAAAAGAGGGTGCTAAGGTGGGCATTTTGGATGCAGATATCTATGGTCCATCAGTGCCTAATATGTTGGGGACTATGGGTAAACGACCGACTTCGCCTGATGGTAAACATATGGAGCCGGTTATGGCATATGGGCTGGCAACCAATTCCATTGGTTATTTAGCGAACGATGAAAATGCGATGGTTTGGCGTGGTCCAATGGCGAGTAAAGCGCTAATACAGATGTTGCAAGATACCTTGTGGCCTGATTTAGATTATCTAGTTGTCGATATGCCGCCCGGCACTGGTGATATTCAACTGACGCTGGCACAGCACATTCCGGTCACTGGCGCATTGGTGGTGACTACGCCGCAGGATATTGCATTGATCGATGCACGGAAGGGTATTGTAATGTTTAAAAAGGTGGAAGTACCTGTATTAGGCATTATCGAAAATATGAGTGTGCATATTTGTAGTAACTGCAATCATTCAGAAGCGATCTTTGGCAGTGGTGGGGCAAAAAAACTGGCAGAACAATATGATTGTGAACTGCTGGGTCAAATACCCCTGCATATTGCTTTACGTGAGGATTTAGATTGTGGCGAACCGACGGTGATCCGTCATCCAGGCAGTGATTTTAGCGATATTTATTGTCAATTAGCTTCTCGAGTGGCGGCTGAAACGTACTGGTGTTGTAGTGAGGAGATACTACCAGATATCCCCCTTTCGAGCCTTGTGATTATCCCTTCATCATTCACGACTAAATTAAATGAGAATTTGCAATGAGACTCTGTGATCGTGATATAGAAGCCTGGCTGGACAATGGCACGTTGGCGATTACTCCACGTCCGCCAGTTGAGCGTATTAATGGTGCTACTGTTGATGTCAGTTTGGGCAACCAGTTCCGTGTTTTCTGTGGCCATACCGCTCCTTTTATCGATTTAAGTGGCCCCAAAGAGAACATCAGCGCTGCATTGGAGCTGGTAATGAGTGACGAAATTATTTTAGCGGAAGGAGAAGCTTTCTTTTTGCATCCTGGTGAGCTAGCGCTGGCGGTAACGTTGGAATCGGTAACGCTACCGGATAATTTGGTTGGTTGGCTTGACGGTCGTTCATCTTTAGCACGTTTAGGATTGATGGTTCATGTTACCGCGCACCGTATCGATCCCGGTTGGCAAGGTACTATCGTCTTGGAGTTCTATAATTCAGGTAAGTTGCCGCTGGCACTGCGCCCGGGGATGTTAATTGGCGCGCTAAGTTTTGAGCCGCTTTCTGGTTCTGCCGCTCGTCCCTATAATAGCCGACAAAACGCTAAATACCGCGATCAACAGGGTGCTGTTGCTAGCCGTATCGATAAAGATTGATTTAGAACTTATTCGAAGTCGTCGTAAGCGACGCTCTAAACAAGAGGACGTCATGAGAAGACTACTGACAACGTTGGTTATTTTGTTAGCTGTGCTGGTGGCGGGTATGACTACATTGGTGCTGCTGGTAAATCCTAATGATTTTCGAGCCTACATGGTTAAACAGGTCGCTAGAAAAAGCGGCTATCAGCTTAATTTTGATGGTGATCTGCGTTGGCATGTCTGGCCGCAATTTAGCATTATTGCTGGCAGAATGACATTAACCGTTCCTGGTGCACCCACACCTGTGGTGAGTGCAGAAAATATGCGTTTGGATGTTAAACTATGGCCGTTATTATTTCATCGACTCGAGATCGAAGAAATAATGTTAAAAAGGGCTGTGATCAGTTTAACCCCTGAAAGTCAACCTCTTGATATTCCGGTAGCTGTTGTTAACAGTCGTAGTCCCACTAACGGTAGCAGCGCTTGGGCGTTGGATATTCGTACGGTAAAACTGGTTGATAGTTTGCTTATCTGGCAGAAAATTAACGATGATCAAATCAATATACGCAGCCTTAATCTCGACCTGGTACAAAATAAACCTCGTCAACTAACGGTATCAATTTCCAGCCAGGTGAACCGTAATCAACGAGATTTGACCTTCTCTCTAGGTGCTGATCTCGATTTACGAGATTATCCACAGCAAATTAATGCTAATGTTAATCAGTTTACTTACCGGCTAGAAGGTGCTGATATTCCAGTGATAGGGATCAGTGGAGAAGGAAATACGCAAGCCAGCTACCAGGCTGCTTCTCGACGTTTAGCGTTAAATCAGCTGCAGGTACAGGTTAACAATAACCTGTTCACTGGCAATGCGAGTGCCACGTTAGACGACATTCCTGACTATTTGATAAAATTAACAGCAAAAGACATCAATCTTGATAGCATCGAGGGCTGGCAACCACCACAAGATAAGCGCCAAACAACGGCTGAATATCGGGTGATAACAGCACCGGTTATCGCCAATCAGGATGAAGATATACGGCAGGGTTTACAAAAATTGCGTGATTTTAACGCCCACTTGACCTTGAATGCTGACACTCTGGTTTATCGTGGGATAAAAATAAATCAACTGGAATTGGCGGCGGAAAATAAGCGAGGTAACTTAGTAATACAACGATTATTGGGTCATGCACTCAATGGCGATTTTTCCATATTGGGTACGGCTAACGTCATCGGTAATAGAATGCAACTTGCTATTGAACCTGTAGTCAATCATATGGAGCTCGCACCGATATTGAGTGCATTTGGGCTACCGCCGTTGTTGAGTGGTGCCGGTTCCATGAAGGGGGAATTATCAGGTGATGGCTTGAATATGGAGGCTTTTAGCCGGCGTTGGCAAGGTTATGTAAAATTTGGCATGGAAAAAGCGCAATTTCATGGCATCAATATACAGCAACTTATCCAACAGGCGGTGACCAATAGCACCAGTGAAGTGAGCGGGAAAGATGATTATGTTACTGATACTTCGATACAGAAATTGCGAGCTGATCTCACGTTGCATCAAGGGATATTGAAAGTGAGTAACCTCAGTGGTGATTCAGCATTACTTGCTCTTAAGGGAAGGCTATGATTGATTTACCGATGCAACAATGTGATATCAACTTAAATGTACGGGTGATACAAGATTGGAGAGGAAACTCAGATTTGATCAGGATATTACAAAATACTGAGATACCTCTGCGTATTTATGGTTCCTGGCAGCAATTAAAATATAAATTGGATGTGGAATCATTATTGCGTGATGAGCTAAGGCAAAAAGCCAAAGAAGCATTCGACGGCTGGGTTGAACGCAATATAATCGAAGGTAATAGACCTCTTGTGCAACCGTAGATAGTGGCGTGACGGTTTTACAAGAAGTCCACTGAGTTATGATATGTTATTTTGATTAATGTTAAGCGAAGTGATTTTTACTTTATTGATACGGTGGCTACTGACTTCCAGTGATTCAAACAGATAATTACCGATTTGTAATTGTTCTCCGGTTTGAGGAACCCGTTGACTATATTCCATCAGTAAACCCGCTAAAGTGTGATATTCGCGTTTTTCATCAATAGGGAGTGGTAGATGCAATACTAAATCTTCGAGCGGCATATAGCCATTGGCAATCCAGCTGCCGTCTTCCATTTGTTGGATATCGTGGCGTGCATCCGTTACTTCCCCGCGACGGGTAGATTACCTGCGATAGTCTCCATCAGATCAGTTAATGTCACCACCCCTTCAATGGTACCAAATTCATCGACGACAAAAGCAAAATGTGTTTGAGCTTGACGAAATTGCTCCAGAGCCATTAACAGTGAAGCTTGTTCGGGAAAAATCAAAGGCTGGTGGATCAGGGCACGTAGATCCAGGGATTTTTTTTCTAATTGCTGTTTCAATAGGTCAATGACATGGATCACGCCTAATGGTTCGTCTGTCGTACTGTCCTCGGTCACTACCAGGCGAGTATGCAGATTTTTTGTTAATAGCTGAGTCAATTTTTCAGGTGGATCATTGAGATCCAGGTACTCCACATCATGACGGGAAGTCATAACACTGTTGACGGTACGCTGTGCTAACCCCAGGACTCGCTCAATCATCCGTCTTTCCTGTTGATTGAACACTTCCTGACCTTCACGGGTATTGTCGGCAATCAGATTGGCTGTATGATTATCCAGTTCTGCTTCTTCATGTTTGCCACTTAACATACGTAACACTGCTGCTGCGGTACGTTCTCGTAGTGGTCGTACAGTAGAAAGAAAGCGACGGCGATTAAATTGGGCAAATTGATTGAGGGATTCAATCACGACGGAAAAACCTATTGCGGCGTACAGATAGCCTTTCGGAATAAGATAACCAAAGCCTTCGGCGAGTAGGCTGAAACCAATGGTTAACAAAAAACTCAGACAGAGAATAACAATGGTGGGGTGTGCGTTGATAAAACTGGTCAACGGTTTACTGGCCAGCAGCATCACACCGATGGAAATGACCACTGCTGCCATCATAACGGCGAGGTGATTGACCATACCGATAGCGGTGATCACAGAATCTAATGAAAAAATGGCGTCAAGCACCACGATTTGTGCGATAACAGGCCAAAAACGCGCACTTTTATCTTGACCAGGTTGTTGGTGATCCTTCCCTTCTAAACGAGCATTCAGTTCGACAGTGGCTTTAAAAAGCAAAAATATCCCACCGATTAACATAATCAGATCACGAGCACTAAACTGATGAGCATAAAGTGTTATCAGTGGTGTCGTCAGGCTCGCTATCCATGAGATACCCGTCAGTAACAATAATCGCATCAAGAGTGCACAGACCAACCCGCTAACACGCGCCTTATCCCGTAGATGAGACGGCAGTTTTTCTGCCAAAATAGCAATAAATATTAGGTTATCAATACCTAATACAATTTCGAGCACCACCAGAGTTGCCAAGCCTGCCCAAATAGTTGGATCCAGGATCCATTCCATAGGTTTCGTTATACCTTTTCGTCACGGCTTATACCGTAGCCAGAATAATGGGTACTGATGAGATAAAATTCAACTAGCAATCAAGGATATTGATCCATTAATAAAGCTATCTAGCATGTCATTCTGTAATCAAATTGGTAATAATGATGATTTTTTATTCAATATTAGGCGAATAAATCAGCAGTAGATTTCTTATGAGTGAGCGACCTGGATGCTATATTACGTTAGCGATCCTCAACCTGTGTTAAAGAAGCAAGGCTTGGATTACAATTCAATTGATAAGGTCTATCATCATCAAGGTTAGAAGAAAATGAGAAAAAGATGGAAAGCGGTTATCCCGGTGGCAGGTCTTGGCACGCGTATGCTACCGGCAACCAAGGCGATCCCAAAAGAAATGTTGCCGATTGTTGATAAACCGTTAATTCAATATATTGTCAATGAATGTGGTGCTGCCGGTGTAAAAGATGTTGTCTTTGTTACCCACTCATCAAAAAATGCCATAGAAAACCATTTTGATACTTCTTTCGAATTAGAAACCCTGTTAGAGAGGCGAGTCAAACGTCAATTATTAAAAGAAATCAAAGAGATCTGTCCGCATGACGTTAACATTATGCACGTACGTCAAGGGCAAGCACAGGGATTAGGGCATGCGATACTCTGTGCTAAGCCAATAATCGGAGAGGTTCCTTTTATTGTTCTGCTGCCAGATGTCTTACTCGATGATAAGCTAGCAGATCTTAAGCGCGAAAATCTGTTTTGTATGATTGAAAAATTTGAACATACGGGTCGCAGTCAAATTATGGTAGAACCGGTGCCAGCAGAGGATGTGTCTAAATACGGCATTGCCAGTATTGATGGTGTGGATTTATTACCAGGGAAGAGCGCAGTCATCACCAATATCGTTGAAAAACCTGCTGTAAATAAAGCACCGTCAAATTTGGCAGTGGTAGGGCGTTATGTTCTTGCGGCAGATATCTGGTCATTACTGGAAAAAACCCCGCATGGAATTGGGGGGAAATTCAGTTAACCGATGCTATAGCCATGCTGATAAAACAGCAGTCAGTTGAGGCATTTCATATGACCGGTAAATCATACGATTGTGGTGATAAACTGGGTTATATGAAAACCTTTGTCAGCTATGGTAGGCGTCATGAGACCGAGGGTGAGGCATTCTCGGCTTGGTTAAAACAGCTTTAGAAAGGAGTTTTTGATATGTCGAAACAACAGATTGGTGTTGTCGGTATGGCGGTGATGGGGCGTAACCTGGCGCTCAACATTGAGAGTCGTGGTTATTCAGTGGCGATTTTTAACCGTTCAGAGGATAAAACAAAGGAAGTCGTCAACGAACATCCTGGAAAAAATGTATTTCCTTGTTATAGCATCGAAGAATTCGTTGAGTCACTGGAAATACCGCGGCGTATTCTGCTGATGGTGAAAGCGGGTGAAGCCACTGATAAAACCATTGCCTCTCTGATTCCTCATTTAAAGCGAGGTGATATTCTGATCGATGGTGGCAATAGCCACTATCAGGATACCCTTCGTCGTAATCGCGAATTATCTGCGCAAGGTTTTAATTTTATTGGTACCGGTGTTTCTGGTGGTGAAGAGGGGCATTGAAAGGACCCTCGATCATGCCCGGTGGTCAGAAAGAAGCATACAAGTTAGTGGCCCCGATCTTGGAAAAAATTGCGGCCAAAGTGGATAATGAACCCTGTGTCACCTATATCGGCGCCGATGGTGCCGGACACTATGTCAAAATGGTACACAACGGTATTGAATATGGTGATATGCAACTGATTGCTGAAGCCTATTCATTGCTGAAACTGAAATTGAAGGGTGATAATGACCAATTAGCAGAGATTTTTAGTGAATGGAATAAAGGTGAACTGAATAGTTATCTAATTGAAATAACAGCAAATATACTCATAAAAAAAGGCGATACAGATCGTTATCTGGTTGATGTGATACTCGATGAAGCGGCGAATAAAGGAACAGGCAAATGGACCAGTCAAAGTGCGCTAGATCTTGGCATTCCATTAACATTGATCACTGAAGCGGTTTTTGCCCGTTATCTCTCCTCGTTGAAAGAGCAACGTGTAGCGGCTTCCAAGGTGCTCCAGGGTCCGAACAGTCAGCCTTTTAATGGTGATAACAGCGAATTTTTTGAAAAGGTTCGGTGTGCATTGTATTTGGGTAAAATTGTTTCTTATGCACAAGGTTTTCAGCAACTGAAAGCGGCAGCAAAGGAGCATGGCTGGATGCTGAACTACGGTGAAATTGCGCGTATCTTCCGTGCTGGGTGCATTATTCGTGCCCAGTTCTTACAAAAAATTACTGATGCTTATACTGAAGATAAGGATCTTGCCAACCTACTGTTAGCACCTTACTTCACAAAAATCGCGAATGATTATCATCAGGCATTGCGTGATGTGGTGGCTTATGCGGTACAAAATGGCATCCCAACCCCTACTTTTTCTGCTGCGATTGCCTACTACGATAGCTACCGTGCTGCGGTGCTACCTGCCAATCTGATTCAGGCACAGCGCGACTACTTTGGCGCTCATACTTATAAACGCACTGATAAAGAGGGTGTGTTTCATAGTGAATGGACGAGTATTGACTAGATTATTAAGATAACGATCCCCAGTTAACGTTAAATTTATTAATGTCAGCTGGGGAGTTGGTGGTTGATTATGAATGCTATACGATCTTCTTCTTCATCTGAGTGTGCATGACGATCTCGAATGGTCTTTGAGTGTAGTAGCTCAAACTTAACCTGACAGACACAAGCTAAGCCATCGAATTTGTCAGAGTAGTCTGACTGTGCGATGGTTCAAATAAATTATCGAGTTGTTTTTCTTTTACTAACTCTTTTGATGCAATCCAAGTTTCCCAGGGGGTTTTGCCATAACAATACCAGCCTGAATGAGGTCGCTCTCTGTTGTAGAATGCGAGCCATTTATCGATGTCTTGCTGAATGTCTTCCAATGATGAATAAATTTTACGCCGAAACATCACGTCATAGCCTTCATTTTTCATCGTCTTATGAAACCGCTCACAGATACCATTAGTCTGCGGGCTGTATGCCTTGGTCCGCGTATGCTCGATATCTTCTAGCTCCAGGTAAAGCTGATACGCATGGGTTTCCTTTTTCCCCGAGTATTCTGACCCTCTGTCGGTCAGGATACGCAATAAGGGAACCGCTTGCTCATCATATAATGGCAGCACCTGATCGTTTAACATATCTGCGGCAACCAAGGCATTTTTCTCTGTATAGACCTTGGCAAAAGCGACTCTGGAATAGGTATCAACAAAGGTCTGCTGATACATTTTACCCACACCTTTAATGTGCCCCACGTAGTAAGTATCCTGAGAGCCGAGATAGCCCGGATGTTGCGTTTCAATTTGTCCATGAGCTTCTCGTTTATCCTGCACTTTTTCTAATGCTTGCAGTTGGGCTTCCGTCAGTAAGTACCCCTCCTGCGCTACTTTGGCTTCCAAGGCAGAAAGGCGTTTCTTGATATTTTCCAGGTCAGATACCGTCTTGCCCATCATGATGCAAGTGCTATTTTTGTATCGAATGGGATGCCTGATTTCAGCACACCATACGCCAGTTGGAGTAATTTGCGCATTGCTGCACAGACGCCCATTTTACCCCCTTTATGGCGTGATACGAGTCGTTGCCACTGTGCTTTCACTATCGGATTACAAGAAAGGGCAGCCAGAGCGGGCATATACAACGCTTTCCTGAGCTCGGTATGACCCCGTTTTGATAGGCGGCTCCGTCCTTTAAATAAACCTGATTCACAAAGTTTTGGGTTAAGCCCGGCATAGGCCACCACTGCCTTACTGTTAGTGAATTTTGACACATTACCCACATACGCCAGCAAACTGGCACTTAGTATTTCACCGATACCAGGAATACTCTCCAGCAACGCTTTATTTTTCTTTAAGTCAGGATCGTTATCGATATGGTTTTTTATTTTTTCTTTGGTGGCCTGGATTTGTTGTTTAAGTGCAGAAATGATTTCAAGCAGTGAGGATTGAACGACATCGTCAGCCACTGATTGCCGATTTTCTTGCATTTGCCTCATTTCCTCTAAACTCTTTAGATGGCGTACTAGCGCGGTTAATTGACGTTCGCTCAAGGGAGGAGGAGTCCAGAGGACAGGTGTATGCAGTGCGCAGTAGCGCACTATCATTTTTGCATCCCCCTGATCCGTCTTGTTCCGACTCAGTTCACTCTCACCAAAGGCATGAATACGTGATGGGTTTTCTAGGCTGACGTCAATGCCATTATCAACTAAGAACATAGCCAGTGGAACACTGTAACTCCCTGTGGCTTCGAGACAAATATGACAATCCCCGTAAGGGATAAGCCATTTCAGTAGTTGGCTAAATCCAGAGGGGGTATTCGGGAATGCTTTTGTTTTATACTTTTTTCTCTCTACCCACACTGCAACATCGAATTTTAATTTGGCAACATCAATACCCACTGAGGTCTTGTCCATGGCTGATTCTCCCATGAAAAACAGATAATTAAATGATCGCCCCGACCTTCCTTATAAATACGTGCTCTTAGCACAAGATACCGTTCGGTCTTACAGGCGACGATAAATATGTCACCGGGGTTTTATCTGACTGCACAAGCTTTAAGCCTAAGGGCGCAAACAAACTCTCCGGTGACATCCCAATGATCAGTTGGGGATCATCAACCTTTGAAAGTTAATAATCAAGATATAAGATATAAGGGCGCAAACAAACTCTCCGGTGACATCCCAATGATCAGTTGGGGATCATCAACCTTTGAAAGTTAATAATCAAGATATAAGGGCGCGATTAAAATTGAGAGTAATAATCAAAAAATTGAGTGGATCATTGAAGCTAGCCATTTGCCGTTGATTGAAGTGCGCGATGCTAAAGAAGGCACTAATGGTCGAAAACTCACCTTTTCGAGCAAAAAATTACTCGCCAATGGGTCCTATGAGGATGAAACCATCGCCATCATTACCATTAGCGATAGAACGAAAACCACACTGCGCATTCAGCTAAAGCGAGGCACGATAACATTGGATATTCCACAAGATAGCCATCACTATCCGGTTCGCCACGCGCTGCCTGTGCCAGGTAATGGCAATAGCCATACGCTGCAAGAAGTCAATCAATTCATTAGTGCCGAAGCGAGCTACCCGCGGATCATTCATTATTTGAAAGTAGATAAGTTTAAGTTCAATGGCGTTAACAATGAAAACTGCTTTTATCTTAAAGATCCGGATAAAGTGGTTTATATCCCAGACAGCACCGATCTAAAATTTAATCAAGTTAAATTAATGTTTTACAATGATAAATACGTTTTTTACCAAGGTGACATCACCTTTTCTGTATTGAATGAGCACGCTAATCAAACCTTAAAACAGGTATTTTGGATCAGCTTGTTAAACACCAATCAAGTGCATCGGATCTATCTGCCAATAGTCCATCTTATGGATCATCAGCAAGACGTCAAAACCTCCTCGACCATGATCCAAACGCAAGTGTTAGAAAAAGGCATTCTGTTTAAGCAACAGTTTACTGATTATAGTGGGAAAAAGACGATTTTTTTAACCTATCTGATTGATACCACCAAGACAAGCGATAAACTATATCTACTTGAAATTGAAGGACAAGGGCTGAGCGACCAAGAGCAGCAGACATTAAAAAATAGTGACATCAATCAATTAAAAAAATTAATGAAGAACTTGAAAAAATATCAATGGAAGGAACAGTGGGGAGCGGGAGCCCAACCCTTAGAAGATCCGAAATATACAGCATTAAAACTCTTCTCTCCTTTGGAAATAAAAGAAGCTCTCGGTATTTCAACAGCAACCAAGGCTATTTTTTTACCACCACAGCTACCGCAAAACACCAGCAGTATCACCATCGGTGATCGGCTGATCTGGCCGATGCCAAACAGCTTGAAGGGGGTTACTGGCACCATCACCGCCAGAATAGCAGCGGCAACACTGGATAATGCTAAATACCATATTCATCTGGTAGGAATAGTGCCAGGAACGACAGCGGCTGATCACTATTATTATTGGCAAGTCACTGAAGCGGATAACTACAATCAATTCCATGCGCTATATCTGCAACACGCAGATAATAATGCCGAAGAAATTGATCTCCTCAGACTGGGTTTAACCAAAAAACAGATCAAAAACATCACCGGGGCCAATAAAGGGGTTTACCTGCATAGGCGTGATGGCCTGCGCGCTTACCTCACCAGTCATAGCCTGGAAGACGGCACATTACTCAATGCCAATAGCGCCAGTGCAGTAGCAGCAACGCAGACCAGCATCACCCGCTTCGGTCAATTTTTACTCTGTAAAGAAGATAAAATTTACCTGGGCCACGCCAATGAGAGGCAAGGGGTCTGGATGCTCGACAGCCCGATTACGCGTGAAAAAGTGATCCGCTATCTGCCGGGAGAAAATATTACCGCTGAGATGTTTAGCTACAATGGCAAACCAAGAGGGATCAATACCTTACTCAGCAACGCGGTTATTTTGCCCGCCAGCAGCACAGAGGAGAGTGAAACCGGTAAACTGCCGTACGGTGAAAAGGTAGACGAAGCCAGCATGGCCGCCAATGGCAGTTTGCAAGTGATCACTACCAGCGGATTAGTTTTGGCGGTTACAGTCAATACCCCCTCAAATCCACCCGATTTTACGTTTGATTTAATCGGTGTCACCACCGTCTTTAGTAGGAAATACCAACAGAAGGAGACACAAATCAAGACCCTGTTTTCTGGCATATTCAGTAAACTAACCTTGCCTGAGATCATCACGCTGCCTTATGACCAACAAACCGACTGGTATCATCCTAAAAGTCAAACCCTGTTTATACCACGATCTCATGCGCCCTACCTAGGCTGTAATACAGCAAGCAAAACCGCTTATTTTAGTACCACCAACAGTGCCGGTGACCGCGCCCAACTGAGGACGGCTACCACACAAATTTCAGCAACAGCAAGCTATACTGGAACGTCGGATTTTGCATCATCAGGTCACTATAGCCGTCAAGGCGATATACTGATGCTCAATGCCGATCACATTGACCAACCGCACGATTATTTTAGCCTAGATGGGGTGTCGCATTTTTTGCTGCAGATCCGGCAACCGAAAACTGAAGCCTTCACTTTTGAATTAAAACTCCTCCCCTATCCCGTAATCGGCCTCTTTCATGATGCCGATCGGCAGGTCATTTGCAAAATTGACGCGACCATCACGCCACAAAAGGTGTTGATGAAGCGCCAAAACACAGCACTCTGTTTGTCGATAGGGACAAAATGGCTGGTGATTAATGATGCCTTCGCCCCGATGAAACCAAATCTTGACAAACTGAAATTTACTTTCACTTATGATGGTATTCAACCCACCGCTCAGCAGTTGGTTAATCACTATATTAAAACGCTGGGTGAGCAAAATATCACTGATCGTGCTAATGCGGGGATCAAGATCCCGATATTATTATCGGCCTGATATTTGATTGTAATGATCCGCAACCCGTTTATTTCCGCTCTTTTGGAGAACCAATATGTCTATTACCAACACCACAAACGATCTTGCAGACCATGAAGTAGAATCGACCACCAACCTCTCGAACCTTAATATGCCTAATATGTCGTATCTAACGCGCCTGACAGATGATCAATTATTACAAGCAGTTATTAATGAGTTAGGTAATGATAATGAAAGCGAAATATCCAATGAGATTCGACCTAATATTACTGCCCAATCCGCATTAGTCACTTCCGCAAAGGCATTAAAACACTTTAAGGTGGTCAGGCTCGTGCTAGCGCATCTTTTCGGCGCAGAGATCACTTTCCCTATTGCTGATGTAGTCGCTGGCTCCCATGCCGGTCAGGAAGCCAAGTTGTTAACACTTTACTGCTCGACGCGTAGTAAAACCCTGGTAGAAAAAGTGCTCGGCTGTCCTGCAAATGAGGTCACGCCAGCGCTGGTACATCATTTTTTCGGGCGTCTAGCCTGGATAGACGAATCAACGTTGACTGGCACCAGTGCGCAAGCACAGCTGGAGAAGTATCTATTCGGAATAAATCCTTTTTGGGATAAAGAAATCCAGCTGGGAGCCGGTGATTACTCGGAGCTTGGAGGGCTATTAACCCCTGTCCCTACGGATCTACGTTCATGGATGATACAGTTCAAACGTGGAGAAAGACTTTATATTGCCGCTGAATGGCTTGCCACAGTATCAGCAGCGGATCTGTACGATGGCTTTGCTCAAGGCGAAGGAAAAAAAGATGCCGCTCCCTTACTGGTCTTTACCACTGCTTTTGATCGGTTATTAGCACCGCTACCCCATGAATACCAGGACAATTTGCTCGTACCGGCACTGACTAAACAAATAAGCTCGGTTGCCTCGTGGCTTTCGATCGAGATTTATCTCTCTAAAATGGCTGATGCTAGCACAATCGATTTGGGAGAGCCGGTATCTTTAGCCACAAGAATGTTGTTTTATCATAAGATCACACAATATGTTATCAACCCTGATAATGGAACCTGGCTCGCGACTGATATCGAACGGGCACAAAATGCGCCCGGTATGCAAACCTTATCTCTTGCCATCTCACTGCGTAGAGAGCATTCAACCCTCAAACCGGAGCAAGCATTAAAGATCGCCGCTCTGCTATTAGCACCGATGATCATACAGGCGGGAGAGTCTCAGGAAGTTGAAAATGCGCCTAACCCACTACCACTGATTGATCCATTGCCTAAGCTCAATGTTCTACTGGCAGCGAGCAGCAGCACTGCCCCTGCTGATCAACTTTTTAACCTGATCGGGATCGACACACTTTGTCAGCACAATGGCACACAGCGGCAATTGCGCAAATCGGCGCGTGATACCTGGCAGGCATTGATGCAAACCACACAGTTCACTGAATTTTCCGCTCCTCTGCTAAAAAGAATCGGCTGGTACGGTGGTGAGGCAAAAGAACGCACTTCACCGAGAGTGACTCAGGCACTGGTTGGTAAAGTCATCATTGAGCATTTTCTCGGTGCTACCGTGGGCACCACGCGTTCTATCATGCAAGAGTTCCGAGATAACCAAGCGACGGAATATACCCACGCCCAGATGTTTGATCGACTCAAAGCCTCGATAACATTGCGTAACCCGGGTGTCTCAACCGCTACCCTGGATATGCTGCACTACCTGCTATGCCGTGAAATAGCCCCCGAATTATTCATACTCAATGTGCCAGATTCCCTCTGCTATGGTCGTTCATTGCAAAGTGTAGCCTTGCTACACGGTATAGCACTGTTAGAGGCGATGACGCCGGGAGCCTCTCATGGGGCAAAATTTGACGACGTCGTTACCTTATCTGCCCAGCTAGCGAGTAGCCAGGATCCATCAATCCAAAAATTATGGGTAGAGACGCAGGTGTATCCCGCATTACGCTATGCACAGGCACACAACGCTATCACGCCAATTAATGACATTCACAGGGCAACCACAGAGCAGATCACCACGGCGGTAAATTATCTGCGTGATCAGCAAAATCAGCATGCCAATGCCCTCAATAAATTGCAGAGCAAAGCGCCTGATCGCCGCGCGATAGCCGAGCACCAACTCACCAATGCAGGGGTGGATCAACAGTATTGGTCGGGTGATCCACGACCTCATCAGGAATATTTAACGCGATGTCATGTGTTAGAGGCAACTGAAGAGACATGGGATGAAAGTAAAGCGAATTTCTTTACTAACTGGGGTGCGGGACCACATGAGCGGGGGGGCTATATACCTCACACTCCTGAAGCCTATCCTTCTTTGGTGGATCTGATGATGATGGGTGATCGTTATATAGAGGGCGTTCAAGATGTCCCTCATGCTTTTGACAGCGCTTTTACGCTTTTTTCTCAGACGATAACCGCTGCCGAAACCGATATTATACAGCGGTTATTGTTAGAATTACCGGCCAGTGATCGTACACTACTGGCTACGTCAACCTGTGAACTGAGTCGACTAAAATTTGCTGACGAGCAAGCCTATCAAGGCATTTTTATCCGCTGCCAATCTGGCGATCATAGTCATGATTTTAAACAGCATAACACCGCTACCGAAGCTTATTTTGAAATTATTCCCGCGGCAGGGGTGGCGAGGAAAATCGAGCAGAGTTTTGACTATGGTCATCATTACATAGCAGATCAGCCGGACCGAGCGCAATGACGAAGAGGCGACACGGAGACAGGCCGCGATCATCACTCCACAGCTCCCTTTTGATAGCAGTGCCTATTTGCACGGCACGCCGGCGCGCTCGATGAAAGAGGTGCCCGATCCACGTAAAGCAACACTACTCCCTGCTGCGCCACTGATTTTCACTGCTTCTGCCGATCAAACAGCAGCGATGAATCAAATAGCGACTGCCGCTGCACAACATTTGTTGGCTGATCCCTTGACGGCGACGAAAAAAGTACATTCCGGTGAAACCCGATGGGAGCAGGTATTTGCATCAGAACGTGCCATTGTCGATTTTATGGCCCGTACCTTGATCCCCTTCTTCGGTTGTATTACCGATCTGGCTCAGGGAAAGCGTAGCGCGGGCGTGATTGGCGGCTGTGCATTGGATATTGCTTTTGCTCTGATCCCGCTGGGTCAGTTCGTTGGCTCAACCGCACGAATTATCTGGCGCGCGGGAGAAATGACCCTGCTTTCGCTAGGCGAAGCGATGAGTGACGCTACGGTTAAATTAATTAGCGGCCTAGCGCAACAAAGCACGGTATTCGCCTTGCCGGATATGATCAAAGGTGGCAGATGGCTGCTGACCTCGGCATGGCGGATATTATTGGATCAGGTCCCCACACTCGCCAAATTAACCCAGGCAAGTAGCCGTCTTATAGAAGAGGGCATTATACTTAATGGCAGTTATTATCGCGCGCCACAAGGCTTAACCGCCACCAAATTCCCCACGACTCTGCTGGGTGATCTGGAACAGAAGCGTCATGTATTAACCCGTTCAACCAGCGAAGGTAGCGTTCATGCGGTGGATGCCACCAACAATCTGCCCTACGGGCCTTTATTATCCTTACCCGGCTACGCCGGTGAGCACGCAACATTTTTCTATCCCCGGGAGATCAAGCTAGTACCGAATGTACATAACGGGGGTTTTATCACCGATGTTGCATTAAACGAAACGGCGAGAATTGTTGATCGTGATAGCCTAGGGATTGATTTTGGCGTTGGCAGCCACGTTTATCGCGCCACACCACATCAATCCATTTTACGCGATTTGGAACACCGAGTTTCGACCGAGGCCGAGAATTTAGAATCTGTTTCCTGTGGCCTACGGGTACGACGTAGCCTTGGTAAGCAGTGTTTAGAGAAAGAGCTTAAGTCATTCGATGATCCGCGAGAACTTCGTTACCAGGCACTGACCCACCAACGCTATCAGCATGGTCAGACCGGCGAACAAACTGCAGGCTTACTAGTCTTGGAACGACGCATTTATCGCTACGATCCAGCAGGAAAACAACAGCTAGCATTAGCCGAAGAAAACACATCATTAATTTATAAAAAGGAGGTGCGGGGGCGAGTCGAGTCAGAGCCTCTGTTCGGCAAACCTCATGCGTTTGCTGATCAAGTGCTGGATAAAAACACCTACGTGATAAAACTTGAGGGTATTGTCGACAACATAGCGGATAAACGCACGCTGCGCGCACTCATTATTACAGACCCAGGCAAGGAAGGGGCTGAAATAATTATGTTAGAAGCCGATCCTTTGATTTTTTACGGCGCGAAGATGCCAAATGCACGTAACCTAAAATGGTATGACCAAGTGCAATTTGTTCGCTATAGAGAAAAAAATACACAGGAAAAGGAGATTATCGACCATTATTTGGCAACTATAAAGAAAGAGTATCACCCACAAGGTGAAAACGCATTATTACCTGTTGAAACCGGTACCCGGTGTTATTCCGTTGCCTCTGGCACGCTTCAATGCTCCACTCAGTGAGGATATTGCCCTCGCGTTTAAAGCCAAAGAGGTTAGACTCCCACGGTATCGTGGAATACAGCTAGAGATAGAACCAGATGACTTTGGCAATACAACGCGGCAATTTTCACTTTATCGCGGTCAGACGCGTGATCCCATCTCTGTGGTATACGATACCGATTGGGGCACATGGCGAGAGGTAACAGAGACAACGGTAATGAAAAGAGGACGTGCAATATCTATAAAACAGCTGGGAGATCCCATCTGGCCAGACCCGTCAGGTCAATGGAAATCGGGCAGCTATGCTGATTTTCAACAAATAAAAAATCAATTGCCGAGCGCAATAAGGCACGAAATCATCACATTAGGCAGTATCTCATCAGTACCTCCTGCTCAGGCAGCATTGATCCCACAGCAGATCCATTATATTTGGGTCGGTGAGGTGATACCGGATAAATTGCTCGATAACATCGCTAAAAATGTGAAAAACAGCCCGAACTACAAATCGATTATTCACGTTGATGCGGATAGTTCAACTATTTTCAAAGAGATAAAACGGCAATTAAACAATAAAATTGCCACTAAATTTTCCGAAAAAATAAAGGCTAAGTTGGGCTATAAAGTGGGTAATATCGAAATCCGCGATCTGCACCAAAACGAGTTTTTTCGTAATTTTAGAAAGACAGACTCAGGAGAAATGTATCAACATTTTCGCGCCGGTATCGGAAAAAATTACTCAGCAACATCAGACACATTGCGTTACCCCCTAGTCGATGAGCACGGGGGGATTTACCTCGATACAGATGACACCATTGTACGCAAGGTGCATGGTATTCAACTGAAAGCAATGCCTAATGACATACTGCTAAATGGCGTGGTAACGCATGAACCCACTTTATTCAAAGGTCATAACACCAGTTGTTTTGCCAGTCAGCCGAATAATCCGGTATTAAAGGAAATGATCAAAGAGATGAATCAGCGTTATAAAAAAAATGAAGCATTTTTTGCTACCCCTCGTCCTTATATAAATCAGGGAGCATCCCGAGCGGAATTTAAGGCTTACCAACGAAAAATTTTCGACGTCACTGGCCCCACAATGTTTAATGATGTACTGCGCCAACAGCGACCTGATTATTACTTTCTAGACAAGCTACATGAGAAACACCTCGAGTTTTCATCTGGGGTGGTATCAAAAGACTATATCAAGGCAGCAAAGAACGCGTCTGACTATTACTTCCCTTTCGACTCGATGTTTTTTGAGGTTAATATCGGTGCTGAACAATCTATGCAGCATACGCGTTAGGGGCTATCGCAATCCAATAAGTAAACATTTTCTGGCAGTCGTATTTCAGCTCTTTTTCCCAGTGAAGTACGACCTCGCGTATTGATGCACAGTTTTCCGCTGATGATCTCTGCCGAGGGATGCACAGACAGTCGTTCATCGATAAATCCTTTAACCACATCCCTGATCTCGCGGAAAGCATTGCCCGTACTAGCTGTTGAGCACCTTTCCTGAGCCAGCGCTGTCGCCCGGCGGCAAAATTATGTGCATTTCGCCTGGGATCGGGCCCTATTGCACTCTGAATGCTCACTTTCCAGGTATTAATTCAACCAGTGATCAATCATCCGACATAAAAATAAAGAGGCAACCTATGCTTAAAACTAACGTTAACCAATCCGATATCAATAACCTGACTATTGCCGAGCTGCGTAACAACTCACCCTTTGCTAACACCGCACTGCCAACAGAGACCGAAGCACAGGCCGCTTTTTCTCTTTTATCAAACCTGCTCAGAGAGGCGAGCTTTATAGCCATCCCGGGAGGGATGATAAGCAATATTGATGCATTCAATTCAAGTTCAGTGTGGAGTGACGATGATAGCTTTGCTACTTTCGCGCAAAAACAAAAAGTAAAAGAATTTGTTACTGGCGCCACAAAAATTGAAGGAACAACACCGAGTGAACAGGACGTGCTATTTTTTTGTTTTAAACTCATTCGCCCGATCGTGAATTTATTATCGACTCAGATTCTCTCGCAAACGGCAGCTCAAAGTGCGCCCACGGAGGCAGCGATAGAAATTCAGCTGCATGAACAAGTTGCACGGCTATCTGATCCGCAGATGAAAAAAAACTTAACCGTTGACCCCGGATACTTCTCTTTTATCGCTGAAGTACAAGCCTGTTACTATCAAGAATTAACCAAAGTGGCCTCAGAACAGATAACAGCGATGACCGGTGAAACCATAGTGGCGGCCTGGTGGCGTTATCATAATGCGAATCAAACCTTGCCGACGGCTCACCAAACTCTATTACCCAATTTAAATGAGGTGTTAGGTTTTATTCAGAGCGGTATTTTCGATAAAGATTCCGATTATCGTCGTCATGAATTCGTGCTCTTGATGCTGCAACTCCATGGCGATAAAATCAGGCGCTTTTCTCGCCATCTGGCCAGCAGCCAATTATTTGAACCCTACCTCGGTAAGATCAGCGACAAAGACGCCTGGCAGCTATTAAAGAAAATAGCTACACAATTCTTAGCACAAAATTCGGTGTCATGGTCATTACCAGAAAACAGCCGCCAACAAAAAGCCTTGGTGCTCGCCGAAACATTATTAGACTCGTCTTTATTTGATAGAAGTAACGATGATGATAGTAATATGGCGTATCAGGTCGCCACCTTGCTCACCCGAGAGGCGGAGGGGGAAGTATTTGCATCACCTGCGATCATCTCAGCTGAAGAGCAAGAAACCGCGCGTGCGCAAGTTAGGAATGACAGCACCACCCCACCGGCATTGAAATCGGAGGTCAGCACGGCCTTGACCACTCTGAGCGGTGCGGCGACCAAAAGTGCGTTAATTCGTTATTTGGGCAGTGTTTTACTCAAAAATAAATTATTCAAAGCAGGCCAGCTATCACTGAATAAAATTTTTACTATCGTCACCGATCTGCCGGCGTTTTATCAATTAGCGAACGACTGTGCCGATCAAACTAATCCCGATGACAGTGAAGAAACTTTGCCCGCCAATGATATTGGCAGACTGGAACAGGCACTGAACCCCGTTAATACAGAACGCCCTTTGCCCGCCAATGATATCGGCAGACTGGATCAGGCGCTACAACCCGTTAATCCAGAACGCTCTGCTGGTGAAATTAAAGCGATAGGCCTGGCTGTGATCACCGATTATTTATACCCGCCAAATGAATATAAAGCGGGCTATATTGCTAACTTTAACTTGTATACCGGCGCGCTGGGGAATGATACTTTTACTCAGGTCACCGCTAATTTAGCCATTCGCCTAAGCATCTATTTAAAAATCCCTCTATCCAATACCACGCGCGCAGAAAGCCGGCTGGCGCTGGCGCTTCTGGCCAGCCGCTATGCGCCGGAATTGCTGGTTCGCGATATTCGGCCTCAACAAACCTATGGCTTCGAGATGACTTCCGTCGATTTTCGCCACGGTGTGACCATGGCAGAACGGGTACAACCCGGTTCATCAACCGCTTATTCTTTCAACGCGATCTGTAACCTGGCGACGAATGATGATATGGAATGGGCAATGGATGAACAAAAAATCGCCGTGACATCAGCACGCCTGGCGCCGTTACTACAACATGCGATGAGCCGACGACTGATCCCCGCAAGCGATCTGGATAAAGTGACCGCCGCCAATCAAAAGGTAGCAGTTGACTATGAAATCAATCGTAAAACACAAGAAGCAAAAGATTTGGAGGCCTTAATGGCGTCCGCGCCCGATCGCAAAGTGACCGCTAGCGCACAACTGAAACAATATCATCCGCATATTAGTATCGATGAGAAGATATCCGTCCCTAAGCTACTCAATGCCGGTTCACTTGAAATGACCCGGATTGAACAATATATGACCTACTCAGGCAAGTTTTACTATAACGATCAAGATCTCGGTTTTCAGCGAGGTCAAGCGATGAGCGCCGAAATATTAGATCATGACTTTAATGAGGACTACGCTTCTTTTGAAATAAAATATAAAGCGGCGCTTATTTCGCGCCTATCATGGGCGATTAAAGATTTATTTCGCGTCGATCGGCATCGCTTACTGGGTATCACGGCAAAAAATCTCAAATTGGTTCAGGTTGCTTTTAGCAACGATAAGGATGAAAAAGAAAAAGGGTATCGGGGGCAATCATCAAAGGTGAAGATAACGGTAAGCGATTTGCCTATCAAGTATTGCCATTGGCAGGGAGAATTAAATCATTAACGCTGGAGCCGGGTAAAATACCAGTAACGGTCACCACGACCGAGCAAACAATTCTTCCTGGAACACATGGGTTAGTACAGCCTACCCCCCACCACCACTTTATGTCAATGAAAAAGTGGATGTTAACGCTTACGGGGTGGAAGTCAAAATAAGCAATAAAAAACAGCAAATTCCACAACAGGTCAAATCTTTTAACTTTCCCCCATTGGTTACCACTGATACTGACGATGAGAAAATTGAAAAACTCTCTAAACACATGGTTGACAACGTATTTGGCCTACCTGTTACCGAGGCCCGTAGTTATTATCGCCGTGATACCCCAAAGGAAAAACATGACGCTGCCGCTAATGTGAGAAGTGATGTCGCCAAACGAGTATTGATTCCCTTTTACAGCACTGCCAAAGATTATCACGATGGGCAACTGACTTTTCTGGGAGCGGTATTTGGTCTGCTCGAATTGGCTAGCTTTTTGGTGCCCTTTGGACTGGCGTTCAAAGCGGGGATGAGGGCGGCGCTAGTCGCCAATAAAATCACGGTCACCACCAAAACACTGGCGACGTTAAGAGCTATTTTGGCGGCGAAACAAACGGGTAAAACGTTATTTTGGGGACTGCTTGACGCAGCTAATCCGTTTGGTTTTCTCGTGCCACTCTATCAAGGTGGTAAAAAAATCACCTTAGGACTATACAAAGGTTACCAATGGATGCGTGATAAATTAGCGCTGATCCCTTGTTTAGCACAACTCAAAAAACTGCAAAATTTGCCGCTGCAGACACTGAAAAAAACCATCAGCTATGTCGATGATCTTGATCGCCTCCGTCCTCCCGCCACCATGTTACTCAAGCCGACGGTGATCAACACGGTAAAAAAGATCCGCACTGTCCCTGATATGACAGCGGCAAAGGCCGAAGAATTGATAGAAAAAACATTCCACTATAGCGGCGATCTGGAGAATACATCGATCACAATGGAGATTGTGAGTTATCTTGATAACGCCGCTCAACACAGCCCAACCTTTAGGCGCTTGCTACAACGGCATAAATTTTCAGGTTCAGCACCGATCCACGTCAATCTCTCCAGCACCCACACCCGACCACGCGCTTACCTGGATCCAAAAACCCTAAGTCGCGACTATTTCAACTCACACGGAACTGAAAACCTGACACAATTATTGAATAAACATAAAGCCCATACCATTGACATGCCTTCTGCTGAAAAAATCAGCCAGCTGAAGTATTTTTCCTACGATGGGGAGCATTCATTTACTGTGGCTCAAGCCATGACGCATGAAACCGTCCACATGCTGACCGGTTTAAAAAATATTGATGCGATGGCAATCAATGGTGTCTCCATTGCGGGTCGAGGTGTAGGTCCAGTCGATCATTTAACCGATATTATCCTCGTTGAAATGGGTCAAAAAAACCCAATGCGTATCGTTCACGCGACTGAAGAATTTAAACAGGCCTACACGGCAGGGAGAATGCGCACTCAAGCGCTACAAACCGCTTTTGAACAGACGCTGGCGGAAAGGCGAGTAATTAATCAACAGCTTAAGGAAATATTAGCACAGAGTGACAAGTATACCGTGCTCTTCCGCACTAAAATTGACAAACGGCTCACCGTAGCTCAAACGCTATTTTTTATCAAAGATCTCAATACCATCAGAGATGCCATCGAAAGACTCAGCCCACAGGATACGGCCAACGCATTCAACGGGCTAGTGAAGTGGGAATTCGATGCTGCTTTAGATCCCACTTTACACGCCCGCTATCAGCAAGATTTTCAGAGTTTACTGACGCAAAGCAAAGAAATAAAACAAGATGCCCTGTTGTGGTGGCATAAAAAAGGCCGTGATGTGACAGGCTTCTGGACTCTTCGCGTCGAGCCGGCGGTAATCACCGCCACCTCTACACCGCTAGTGCTAGAGGTAAAACCAGACGAGAAAAAAATCATCGTTCGTCACAGTGATAAGTGGGTCTATTTATCGGATCAAGGCATAAAACCGCTGGAAACCATCAGACTGGCTGCCTTAGCGCTACAAAAAATGTTTATCCAGCCGTTTAAAAGTCAATTACCCACTATATTTTCGGCGGATGTTCCCCCTATCAGCGCAACGGATCGAGGTTACCAGGTGGTGCGCGCCCAGGCAGCATTAATTGATATCGGCTACAGCGCATTGCCGATACAAATCTCACATTTTATAGCGAATAAAGATAATCAAAGCGAAGAAAATTATGACGAAGACGAAGACGATGAAGACAACAACATCAGCATAAAAAAATTATTACAGATACAATACCAAGCCACCTTGGCGGCCTGGAAGGAAGATAGTTTTTTAGCAAAGCCAGACAATTGAAAAAAAACATTAACTGTCTACTGAAGACCAGATTTTATACTCCAGAGAGCGCAAGACTTACTACCCGGTGGCACTAACTGGCTTACGCCCGTAGCCTCCATGCAGAAAATAGCCATGTGGTCTACGATTGAGGATGGGTTTTTCATCCTGTCCTGATGGACAGTGTGTGCGCGACCAAGACACTATCAGTAATTGAAAAATTCGTTACCCTGAGCCTGTTCCAAATCTTCTTGATCGACGCTTAAACGAGGAAAAAATGAGCGAAAAAGTGCAGTTTACATGGCGTAAATGAGCATTTTGAACTCGTTTTTGACGAAGTATCAGCGAGCACAAGAGATTTCGAGCAGGCTCTCAGAATAACGCTTTTATCACGCCTTAATATGAGGGGAAAAAACATGCAATCTCAAACTACGACTGTGCAGCCATTACAAGATCCTGATGCTTCCATCTTAAAAACGGAATGGTATATGAAGCCTTTAGGTCATTCGAGTCCATTCCGCTTAGTGCCTGCTGAAGGTGCTGTTAACGTGCATCAGGAAGATTTTCTCACCAGAGAGCGGAAAAGTTACCTCGAAAAAGTAAACAGCCTGAAAGAGAATTATCCACAAATAATCCAGTCAGCTGCAAACTATCTCAAAGATGCGATCAAAGAAAAATACGGTTTAGAGATTGACCCCAATAAAACTTTTTTTAACAGATTTAATTATGCATCCAGTTCATCTGAAACTTTTACTGGCTGGGAGCATAATGATCCTCCCGCGGAATCAAAAACATTAACGGAACGGTTGTTAAGTAATTTTGGTGCCGAAGACCGCCTTAATTTCGACGAGCTCAGCAGTAACTCCGGGATTTATACTGAAGGTCGTTCAGCCCGTGGATTTGGCAAACATAATGAGGTTCGCCTGTTGCCGGTTGATTTTATGAAAATCGTCACCGAAAGTAACTTTAGCAAGAAATATATCGATAAACTCAGTGAATTCTGGCGAGCGAATGAAGAGACGTTTCGCATCGTGAATAAAGGATTATTTATCGCTTCAGCCAAACATCAGCATGAAGCGGGGGATTTATCTGTACAAGGGCTAGCGCTGGTATTGAAAGCAACGGCAGGAAATCCCCTCAATGATCGAAAAATTTTCATGGCAGAGCTGGAAAAAAGATTTTATGACAGCAAAGAAAACCGCCTGACTACCTTTGATATTTATGGCTATCCGGCAAACGACATGCTGTTGATCCACGGCGACAACGGAAAAATGATTTTATACAAACCCGGTGACGATAAAACATTTCATGAGTTTGATAATAAACAGCAGCTTGGTAATTGGGTGCTGGAACGGGCTCGAGACAGCCATAAGCGCGCGGAACTTGCCAGTCACTTTTCACTCTATAATCGGCAGGATGGTAATACTTATTGTGGCGTTGATACGGCTCTCAGGGAACTTGCCCAAAATCGCTGGGACAGTAAATACATTAATTATGATCCGAAACCCCTCAGAGAAGACGCATTTACCTGGTTAACGCAGCAGGCCAAAGCGCGCACACTAGCGGATGCCAATACGCTGACGACCACTAATGGTGAGGTTTTCAAAGAACAACTCTTAATGAATCTGAGGCCGGTGGCAGATACCGCCGCCGTAAGCGCTCTTCTTTTTCCAGGACTGGGCAGCCTGACGCTGTTGGGAATTGGCCTAACACAGTCTGAACTGGGTACAGATGAAATCATCAACGGTGATACGCAGTCACAACGCAGCCAAGGGGTCAGTGATATTATTAACGGCGGGGTTAATATACTGTTTGGCGCGCTGGGGACAGGAGCACAGATTGATGAGCCTGGCGTCTCAGGCCCAAGAACTTTTGATGTCAATGAGCCCCTGCCAGATTCTTCAAGCGGATCTTCATCACCTGAGATGCCTGTAGAGGAGGTTTCAGGCACATTGATCAATCGAATGTCAGACCATATCAATCGTATGTTAAGTCGAACTGTGGTACATGAACGAGGACTAAAAGCTATCTGGAAAAAAGATATGGTTAATGGCCGGGCAATTAGTGAGGCGGTAGATGAGATGAGAGAGAGCCTTCAGAAGGCAAAGGATGCACTTGATACTAAAGAAGGAAAAAAAATAGCGGCTGAGCATTTGGGATATGAGGATCCCAATGAATTGACTGCTATAGATATTAACAATATTAAGAAAAATATAGAATCTATTGAAGGTACTGGAGAATGGTTGAAGAACGACGACATGAGTGTCAAGAGAGTGTCGATCTACGATCAAAAAAGAGAGGGTGTTGTTGCCTATTATAATCCAGCAGACAAGAAAATAGCGTTTAATGATGCGTTTTTCAAAAGGGATCCAATAGAAAGGTTACAAGTCCTGTTACACGAAAGTGTGCATGCGAGTATTCAAGTGGATGGTGCACCCGTGCCCGATTACTATTATGTGAAAAGTACAGGTCAAAACGGGCAAGAGCACCCTACTACGGACAGAAGAAAACAGCAATTAGGGATATCCCATGGATTCTTAAAGGGTGCGCATATACTAGACAGTAATTTCATGAAAGCAATGGGCGCTGATACTATAGGCCGTGCAAAGAGCAAGTTCCTTTTTGACTCAGAGACCCGACGCGGCTTATTAATGAAAAATCCAGATACGCAATCACTTTTGATAATGGATCTGGCGGGCAAAATACCAGAGACAATACGTAACAGGCGCTCTATTATTGGGAGAGATTTCGCCCCTGCCAATCCGTCTTATACGACATTGACAACAGAAAAAAAGAGAGTCAGACGCGATGCCAATTTGAGTGGTGATCACAGCAAAATTGCGGAAGATCGTGGTACAAAAAACAGTTTACTGCCTGAACAAATGGCGGCCTTCACTTCGTAACCTGACAGGGTATGGGCATCGTCTACATCGGGTATCGCCGTAGATAAAATGGCTCCGCCATTGCTGTCATGTAGCAATAGTCCAGGCAGCTATTCGCCTGCGGCATAATGACGCTGATTCGGTCGCATTAATCTGGATACGTTAACAGAATTTGTGCGGCCGTTTTTTTTGACCGTTGTTTGAGCAAAATCGCTGGCGAAAATGAAAAAACCTTCGATGTGATCTCAAAAAACAGCGAGTTATCAATCATGAAGGCGTCATTAGAGCCAAGGCTGTTGGCAAATATAAGAAAATCCTCCATTGGATCTCAACTCCCAAGTCACTCTCTGATTATCAGTAGCGTTTTACCGGGCTATTTTCATCTTGTTGCGCTAACCATGCCAATTGTTCAGTGATTTTACCTTCAAGGCCACGTGAGGATGGAAAATAATAGCGCGTTTTTGCCATTTCCGCTGGAAAATAACTTTCGCCCGTGGCTAACCATCCGTCAATAAATGCCCCCTTGCGCAGAGAAGTGATTGATACCTACGTCTACATGATAGGCCTTGTCAGTATTTTCAACATATAGCTGAACGACATAATAATGATTATGCACTATATTGAGAGAATAAGGCGTCAAGGCTGCAATTTAAGTCCCTTCTTTTGCTTTTGGCTTGTGCCCATTTATGTTCAATGGGATTGAGGTCTCACTTTTACCCACAAAGTTGAATGAAAAATGATTCAGGTGAAATTGGATTATTGGTAGAGTCAATAGTTAAATCAGGAAACAGGCACATGAAAACAGTAACGGGTAATGGGAATGAGTGGATCCGTGAAGAATTTCATCAAATTGATTTCGGAGATAAACGCCTTAAAGAGCGTTTTTTTGAAACAGCGGGCTTATTATGGCTGTAGCCGTATAAATTGATTCAAAACAAAGGGTCAGAAAAGAGAGTGTCGATATCGCATTGTCGTTTCCTACGAAGGGCTTTAGCCTGAGCCCATTTGTGCTCAATCGGGTTGAGGTCAGGAGAATACGTCGGGAGATATTCCAGAATAAAACCAGATTTTTGTATAGTAGACTGGATATCCTGGCGTTTGTGAAAGCTCACATTATCCATCACGATAACAGCCCCTTGAGGGATTTTTGGCAGTCAGTCTTGGGTTACCCACGCATGAAAAATATCGCTATTGATATTGTATTCAAAGGCACAAACGGTGGTTAATTTTCCGTTAAGCTGAGCGCCAATGACATTGGTACGTGCTTTAGCGTGCCAATCATGTTGACCGTAACACCGCTTACCTTTAGCTCAATAGCCGTAGAGGCGGGGCATGTCATGAGCAAAACCGCTTTCATCAACGTAAATAATAGGGGTCTCGCTGGCTTCATAGGCCTGGATCTTGATCTGAAAATCTTCTCGGGATTGGGCGTTGGCTTTTGGATGATAAAATGTTTTTTTTATAGCTAAACCCTGCCCGTTTCAACGCATGGCAGATACCTCTAGCGCTCACTCCCATACGTTGGGCTCGCTCGTATTGAGACGCGTCAGGGTAGGTTTCCACATCAAGAATCAACGCCGCTCGAGCTATTTTACTGGCGGGTTTATCACGTGTCAGACAGGGTTCTATTCGTTTAGCCCAGCGCATCAGACTTGCGGTCCCAATACAAAAACGTGTGGCCGTTTGGGCATATGTAAGCTTTTCTTGCTCTTTAATAGCCAATACATGTTGGCGAAATTTTAATGGATAAGTCATCTTGAAATTATACATCAATTTATACAGCCTACGCTATATCATCAAAAGCGTCAGGTTCAATTTACCCAAGCTGTCATGGCTCCTGGTCACAGGCCAAAGGAGCTTATCGATTTTTTAGCAATGACAGAGTGAGCAAGAGCGCGCTATTCCGTACACATTGTGTGCAAACACAAAAACGTCTGGAGGGGCATTCACTGGTTTTTTCTCTTCAGGACACATCAGAGTTGAACTTTGACTCACATAAAAAGACAGAGGGGTTGGGAAGTATATCTAAAGCCTATCACAAACATAAAATGGGGTTGATGCTTCATGCAAGTTTGATGGTAACTCAGGAGGGCTTGCCGCTTGGGTTATCCTCGCTTAAATGCTGGTCACGTGTTTCCCGAGAGGAAACGCCTCAGGAAAAACAGCGGCGGCTTTATCAATCGACAATGAAAGAGAAAGAAAGTATTAAGTGGATAGAGACCCTCTACGAGACAGCGGCGCTGATACCCAAAGATACCTGCTTAATCACGCTGGGAGACAGAGAAGCGGATATTTTCGAACTTTTTCGGGTTGCAAGCTCACTAAAAACATTTTTTATTATCCGCAACCGGAAAGACAGAAAATTTATCGATGAAAAGGGGAAAAAAACAACGGTGCAAACCGCCTTGTCAAAGACGCCGATTTTAAAAACCATAGCACTCACCCTGCCCAAAAATCAGCAAAGGGTAGCAAGAACGGCTTATGTGGATATGCGCTCCATTTCAGGCTGGCTTCCCATTAGAAATAATCTAGTTTATGGGCCTACCAATAAAGACGCTTCACGGCATATCCATGAAAAGGTTCACGTATCTGCCATCAGTGTTAAAGAACAGCCTCCTCCAGAAGGAGTAGCGCCTGTCGAATGGGTATTATTGAACAATTTGACGGCCACTGACGCCTTTGAAGCAGAAGAGCAAGTGAATTGGTATAGACTGAGATGGAAGATAGAAGAGTTCTTCAAAACACTGAAATCAGGATGTTGTGTTGAACAATGTCGTTTAAATACGGCAACCAAACTAACGAAAATGATCACCCTCAAAAGCATTATCGCCTTCAAACTGATGTATACCCGTGATCAATGAAGATGCTTGATTTTGAAGTCGATAAGGATCATGCTCATAGCCATGAAAATAGAGCTGACTGCTGACCAGAAAATTACCCTCGAAGCCCAACATCGTCAAAGCCATGACCGCCGTGTCTGTGACAGGATCCGGTGTGTTTTGTTGTCCGCAGACGGCTGGACTCCCCCTATGATTGCTCACTCACAGCTCATTAATGAAACCACGGTGCGGCGCCACCTTACAGACTATCATAAACTCAACAAGCTCAAGCCTGAAAATGGCGGCTCCGATGGCTATCTCAATGCGGAACAGACCACGTCGCTGGTTGAACATCTCACCCAGCCGCTCTACCACCACAATCACCAAATTGTGGCCTATATCGCTGGACGCTGGAACATCACCTTTACCGTATCAGGTCTGTATAAAGGGTTGAAGCAGCATGGCTTTAGCTATAAAAAGCCGAAAGGTGTTCCGCATAAATTTGCCGTTGAGAAACAGCAGCAATTTATAAAGACCTACAGCGAATTGAAAGACGCCGCGGGTAATGACCCCATACTGTTTATTGATGCCGTTCATCCGACACAAGCCACCAAAATAAGCTACGGCTGGATACGAAAAGGCCAGGATAAAACGATAGAGACCACCGGGAGCAGAACGCGGTTGAATATCATGGGAGCCTTGAACATCCAGAATGTGGCTAACCCCATAATCCGTGATGATGAGACGATTAACAGCGAAAATGTGGTTCACTTCCTGTCTACCATTCGCGCGCATTATCCCATCACGACAACGGCACATGTGATCCTCGAGGGTGCAGGCTATCACCGTTCACAGCTTGTGCAAGACGCCGCGCTTACGTTGAATATCCACTGTATTTTATTTATAATAAAAATCAATAAATTACAACACAAAGGTCACAATCGATCGAAATAAGGTCACAATGCCTTCTCTCTTAACGTCTTACTCGATAACCCAAACATCATAACTTGTATCAAACTTCCTCCCATTCACTCCCTCTGCTGTCACGGTATTTATCCGTCATGACAGAAGATTTATGTCCCAGTAATTTCTGCGCGAAATCCTTACCCCTCGCTTCACTGTACAGCCTCGCGGATAAACTTCTGATTTCGTGAAATGAGGGCGGTGTACCCTGCCATTTCAAACCGGATTTTTCTCTTGAATCTGCAAACCCTGTCGATAGAAGTCCCTGACTAAAACACGTTTTCGTCCTTCCCACAAAAACATAATGTTCACCCTTTATGTGTTGCCGACAATCATTGAGAATGCCTTCAACGTTTTTATCAATGATTGCCAAACTCAAGGTTAAGGGTATCGCCAGTTTCATCCCGGTCTTCTGTTGCTGTAACCACCATTTTCCGTCATGAATATCTTTCCACTGCATCTGCCGGATGTCCCCCATTCGCTGACCTGTGAGTAAGGCTAAATCCATGCTTAACCCCACCCACGGTGGTCGCTGATTGGCAACCTCTCTAATCACGAGAAACGCTTCCAGTGATAAGCGCTCACGCCGTACTTGTACACGAGGATTCCTTGTGGCTTCTACCGGATTCGCTTCCAGATGACCTTCTGCAATCGCTTCATTAAACATATCGATAAGTACACTACGGATTAACTTTGCACTGGCGTTTTTACCTTGCTCGGTGTAACTGTTTAAAAAAATAGCAATCTCTTTGGTGGTCAGTGTACTCAATATCCTATCAGGGAAAGCATGAGCGACGGGCGCTAATCTTTTTTGGTAGTCCTGAATCGTCTTAGGACGAAGACCACGTTGGTGCAATTTTTCCGTAAATTGGGCTATCCATTCTGTCACCGATAGCGTATTGCCCGTATTGCCCACGTTGATTCTGTCTACCAGGCTATGGCGTTGGTCAAAAATCTGCATGTTCATGGCAATCGCTTCGTTGATCGCGATACGTTTCACGCTCCCTACGCCGTATTCCTTACCTGTGCGGGGGTCTCGGTAGCAATAGTAACCGTTATTGCGGACATACAGATTGGGCGGCAGGTCTCGGTTAGCCGGCTTTCTTTTGCGTGCCATGATACAGTCTCTCCATTAAGCGTTTTCCGGCGTAACTGGCGGGGGTTGTTGGGTCAATTTTTACGGCATGCGCCTCGACGAGATATTCTCGGCCCTCGCGCCGCGGTGGCGGTTGGATGGCACCAGAGCGGACCCATCGACGTACTTGTTCCATGCAACGCGGGCGAGGCTGGTTTTGATTCCATTGCTTGAGGCTGATTTCCATAGCAGCGCTTTCCTTATCAACGTTAAAAATGTCATGACCTCGTCCGTGTTGTAGACGGAAGAGTTATAGAGGGTCATGTGAATAACTTTATTTTAAGAATAAAAAATAATGAGAGGAATAATCAATATCAATAAATAATAGCGTCTTTCATTGTTATGAGGGGGTAGTATTAAAATAGGGTCTTCTCTTTATAGGTCGAATAATGAGGCAATCATATAAAATTTATCAAATAAAAATAGCCTTGATGAAGAAGGCTATTTTATTTATTCTGTAATAAAATCCATTTTCAATTTTTCAATGTGGCAATAATCGTGTCTTTGGCTATTTCACCATAATGGTCGATAAGGTATTGAGCAAAATGAGCTGCAGTGATTTTATATTCAGAGTGAGCACTGATAGATGCGGCAAAGGTTTCAAGTGCTTGGTGAAGTGTTGCGCCAATATAAATCATCTCTGACGGTTTTCTCATTACTTCTTGTAACATAACGCTTCCTTTTTTTAGAGATAATATGTAAGTACTCCACTTGTATTGATAAGACGAAGCCCTTCGCTAAACGCATTATTTTTCGAAGAAGCAATAAAATGGTTTTATGGCAATCGATGTGTAGGCTTTTTTCTCTTTTTAAACCAACTTCTTAATCGAGTAAACCAATTTTTCTTTTCATTTCGCTTAGCTTCCAATACCTTATCTTTTAACGCTCGTTTTCTCGCTCTGCTCTGTCTGTTGCTCATAAGAAAACCTCCTACTCAATACACTGTATCCCAGGACGTATAAACGCGTGGGGAACAGTGCGGTCAAAGCCGGTTTGATGACAAAAATGTTTAAAGTCCAGCAATGAATGCACTTTCGCCTTTTGGTATAGAATACGAATTCTATTTTCTATTGTGCGATGAGAACGTGCCAATTTTTTACCTATTTCCTTGGCACTCATCGTGCGTAATAAATAAAAGACTATCCTCAGTTCAGATTGTGTGAAGAGATTCGAGGGCGGTTCCAATAATAGCGTGGCAGTCAGCTTGTCCACGTAGTGTGGCAGTGAAATAATAGCCAGTTTTCTGCCATAAAAAACGGTGCCGATGCATTTCTTTCTTTTATTATGCAACGGAAAGGTTTCGTATAAATAAGGTTGCAGTTTCTGTTCACGACCAAAAAAATGCGTTTTAATGAGGGTAATTTTTTGCCCGCTTTTTATAACCTCTCTTTCCAATTTTTGAGTTATTAAAGAAAATTCTGCAATACACGTAGGAAGTTCATCATCACGCCGCCCTATCACATCAAATCCTTGTGGCAAATTGAAAAAGTCAAAAAAAGCACGATTGGTATAAATAAACCGTGAGTCACAGTTTTTTATTCCCCAAACATCTTGACTATTTTCCATCATTTGATGTCAGAGACAATGAACGTAACGACAAGTTAATCTTATTCATAAATTATTCTATGAGTTTTTTTTTGTTTTTTTTCGTGCACATGAGTCGCGAATAAAATAGATAACCGATATTAAAATAAGCGGGGCTAATAGGATGAGAAAAGGCACCGTCATCCAGAATACAACGTTTTCAATCACGGGATTGTTCATCACGGTTTCTCCTTTGAAGTAACATCGGCTTTTGCGTTAAAAATGCGCCTTTTTTCCAATGCAGATTGGAACGTATTAATTACTTAAGCCAGATAATACTAAAGGGAACAAACGGGATGCTGTAGGTGCCTTTAAGGCACCTATGCTCCTATTTTTATTTTGTAGTACGGGTTTGCCGTTGCTATTTAACAGAACGAGAGTCCATTCATTTTACACATTGCTGCAAAGCAAATAACACAAGACGCACATGGAAGATAGTGAGTAGACCATGAAGTGAACGAGGCTCAAATTTGATTTTTGCCGCCTCCAGTGTCTGTTTCACCACTTTGTACGAAATTGATCGCAATTCTGAAATTTCTTTTTGTGACACACCCAAAGAGAACAGCATCGCCGTTTCAAATTGCACCGGTGTTAATTCAGGAAACACTTCCCGTAATTCAGGAAATTGGGTAATATCGATGTTAGCCATTGTAGCCTCCGCTAGAGGTTATGGTGGTTAGCTGACAGGGGTGGCTGAAGACCACTTCTGTTAGCGCTAGGGTTAATTGATGTAAACGGTGATTACGTTGCCGTTGTTGTTTTGCAATTTATTGTGAATGTTATGTTTTCATTGGCAGCTTATTTTTGCGATAGAGATAAAACAATCGAATTGCCCCTTTGCGCAGTAAAACCGGTCGGTACTTGATAAAGTCATCACCGCTATGAATGCTGATTTTATGTTGATGTTCCGTCAAATATCGGTCACGCGCATAAGAGGTTGCACGCCAGCGGGTATGGGATTTACTTTCGTTATAAAGCCAATTTCTTTTCGCCAAACAGTGATTAATCTGTTGTGTATTAATACCGTTGAGCATTTTGCAAAATTGAGGGATCGTCATCCCTTCTTTAAAGAGACTTTTTAACGCGTGTAATTCCTCTTCCTGTTCTTTATTTACTAAGGCCAGTCTCATTTTTTCGCGAAACTGCTCTGCCCATGCCATAGCCGCAACCGGTGGATCTTCGAAATTAGGCAATACGCAGACAGGCCGTGTTGCTTGCTCTTCTAGCTCCCGCCAGCGAGTGGCGACTTTATGGCGAAGTGGAATACTGTAACCCATGACCAATGTCATGGTTAAATCCTGGTCAAGTAAATATTCCTGATAGGTGCGACGACTGGCGTCTTTGTAATCGGCGGAAAAGTCCGCCGATTGAATAGTGAGCACTTCAAACATTTTTCTACAGTCATAAAGTACGTCCTTATGCTGTTTACCCGTTAGTCGAGCAATTTCGCGGCTAGACATTTTTACCTGTTGATAGATAGTGATGACATTTGACATGCAGAATTCCTTGCAAGTGAATTGCGATTAATGACTTCCGGTACGTTACCGAAGCGGAAGATTAATTAAGCTTTGATGTTGCGTCAGCGGGGGGCTTTGCTTCTATTAACAAAATTAACGAATACCATCCCATCTTTGAAACAGTCACAAAGACGGCAGGCTAAAGGTGAATTTAGTTTTATTGAAGGCGTATAGTTGCTCGCTATCTGACCATGACACGCTATGGACGTAAAAAAACCGCACTACTCGCGTATGCGGTATTCGCTAGTTAAGGGTATTTAACACCTTTAACGCAATATTCCCCGAGGCTGAATCATCATTCAACCCGTCCGGGTATAGCAAGTGTTAAGACACCTTAATGTAGCAATACTTCAATATTTTTAATATCTTGGTCAGAAAGTCCAGTAGCCGTTTTAATTACATCGCGATTTATCCCTCGAGAGAGAAGTTCTTTCGCAATTTTTAAGGATGCTTTTTTTTCACCCTGTTGCATGCCCTGTTGCATGCCTTGTTGCATGCCTTGTTGCATGCCTTGTTCCAGACCTTGTTCTATGCCCCGTTTTTCGCCCCGTTTTTCGAGTTGTTGTGCAATTGTCATAATGTCCTCACGGTAAGTGGGTGTCTGATCCACGAGCGCTTTGAAGAACTTTTCAGTATTCTTCGTTTCCCCTTGGTAGGTGATATAATAGAGCAAAGCGTGGAACAATTCACGGTTTGTATAACCTTTATTCAATAGTTCTGCAATGGGTCCGACAATGTTTATCATATCACGCATGTAAATGTGTTTTTGCACCAGTTCCATCAACGCCACATGGCCGTGTGTCATGATTTCCTCATCAGGAATAACGCTAATATCCACCAAAGGAAACGGCTTGGTGTAGATTTCTCTGGCTAGCTCCGGGTCAACAAAACAATCCATCAAATCCCTGCTGTAAGGATAGGGCCGCCTTTTTCCGTGATAAAACAATATCGGCACCACAATAGGTAATTTTTCGTTCGGGTTTTTGTCAAAATATTTTTGCCAAATCCCCACACAATAGCGTAATTCACGAAACGTCATCAAAAGTTGCGGGTTGCTTTGATGTTCGATAATACACTGAATGTACGCCTTGCTGCCGTCGTTCATCTGCATTGAATAAACAATATCAGAGAAATATTGTCTCAAATTTTCATCAACAAAGGAGCAATCTTCTACTTTCAGTGTAGAAAGGTCACATTTCTCCAAAATAGCGGGCGGTAAATGTGTTTTCAAAAAGTCTCGTGCCACCTCAAGATTGCCCAAAAACTTCTTACAGAAGGCGTCGTGAGGAGAAATTATTGCTTTCATCGCTTTATCCTAAGCTTAATATAACGACGTTTCAGAAAGGCATGCCCTGGATCATACCATCTTTGCCCCTGTTTTGATGTTGACGACCACTTTTTTCCGTGGCGTTATTTTCAAGCTGCCCGCCCATAAGTTTTAATCTCTGCGATTTCACGTTCAAGTTCCTGCAGAAACTGACGTACTTCTGTTTCAATTTCCTTGCCGAGTGCCTCATCAAAGTGAATGCGCTTCTTGAAGTAAGCCAATTCCGGTGGCAGTCGATTATCAAAACTGACAAAGTCACACCATTTGCGCCCTGTACACAGCATTTGCGCGTGCATTTGCAGGAAATATTCTCTTTTGAGTTCGCCGGTTCTTAATGTCTTCAGATGCGTCCAGGTTTTGGGGCATTTAATCTCGATCAGGCCATCGTCGTTAACCAGTCCGTCGGGACTGGCCGCAAACCCCTCGATGGTAGGGTGGTCGACGAGACCCACCTCCGTGACCTCTACTGCAAATTCACGCAAGATGTAAGCCTCACGGGCGACGGGTTCCAGTGCCGTCCCGTGCTTCATATCGAGCGTGACAAAGGTGTCTTCCCGTTTCCCCGTCAGGCGTTGGCAAATCAGCTCGGCCCTGTATTTTTTTCGCGTTGCGGCATCGCCGGTTTTGACTTTTGCCATCACCTCTGCCAATTTGCTGGCCGTCACTTTGCCGCTTCTTGCAGCAAACCAGGCTTCTGTTCGTTGTTCCATTTTTACCTCGATAAATTGTCTTGTCATCAAAACGGAGAACCCCTCGTAGAGTAGGTCTCTGGTTTGACATCATCTCCCCAGCGACCTCTCGTCAAACCGTGCTTGCAGTTTTCCCGCACACGGCTTTCCGACTGTCTTCTTTCCACAGCGTTACGACGGCACAGGTCGGGCATACCGACTCCCTTCATCTCCGGTTACGGACAGGCTGTACAGCTTAAACAGCCCGTGGTAATCGTAGAACCAGGACGGCGGGTGGTCCCTCCACCCCTTACCCCGTTTCTTGTGCTTCTTCCGCAACATGATGCAGAGTGTCCATATCGTGTAATTCGCTATGCTCAAGAAATGCTTCCTTGAATTACCTGTCTTGAAGTAATTCCCCCATCCGCGAAGAATCGGGTTTACCTTTTCTTTCAACAATGTGGGCCAATCCCAGTGCTGCCCTTTTCGGACAACATCACGGATTTTCTGCTTAACAGACTTCATAGCCTTGGGAGTCGGATAGTAAAAGGTCTTCAACTCGCCCGTCACTTTCGATGGTTGAACTGCGAACCTGTGACCTAGAAAGTCAAACGGCTCTTTCATGGCATTAACTATCCGCGTTTTCTTGGCATTAAGCGTCAACCCAAGTCGGTCTAAGACTTTCTTGGCCTGATCCAGATAAAACTCCGGGCGCTTGCTGCACAAAATCACAAAATCGTCGGCATATCGCACGATATGAGCATCATGCGGACGTTTACCGAACGCCTTTTTCTCCCACGTCGAATCAAGCCAGTGCAGGTAGAGATTAGCGAGCAAGGGAGAAATTACTCCGCAAACAATCTGGCAAACTTCTGCCATATGTTTTGTCTGATCCTGCTTCTAGGCTGGTATCATTCCCGGGATTCACCCGAAAAACCACCACAATTTCATCACGATAAATTTCTATCCGTTTCACCAGCGCACGCAGAATTTCTCGCTTCATCAGAAAATCGTCCGTACTCAGGCGTTCCGTGACCGCAGCAGCAAAATCCTCCACCCGGTTAACCAGTAGCAGCAACTCATGCTGGTTCTCTGTGGCCTGTTTCACCTTCACTCTCTGGCGCGCAAGTTCCGCCAGCCTGAGCGTCATCACTCTGATCCGTGGTTCAAAGTCTGTTTTGCCAATCAGCCCTTCGGCAAAACTATCAATCAATCGGGATCGCCCCACGTTTAGCTGATTTTCTTGCTTTTTCAGACGCTCAGCATCTGCGGTCTGTCCACTGTGCTCTGACGCCTGCGTTAGACGCTGCTCATATTCTTTTTTCAGCCGTTCCGGCTCAGACAGCAGCGCAATGACCTGTGCCCAGACCGTTTCATCCAGCATGGATGTCCTGACCTGTTTATTGTCACACACCCGAATGCCCCCAAAGCGGTAAGCATCCGTCCCAGTACAGTGGTAATAAGAATACTGCGCCCCCCCTTTTGCCGCAGATTTACTGACTTTTTTGCCATAATACGCATAGCGACAGTGGCCGCACACAGTCAGCCCCTGTAAGAGATAAGCGGCTCCCCGGCGCCCCTGTCGTGCATGTCGGCGGTTTTCTTCCAGCTGTTCGTTGACCGTCAAGAAAAGAGCGCTGTTGATGATGGCAGGCACAGGGATCCCGATGCCGTCATCCGGCTTACTTCGTATTACTGAATAACCGTTCTTGAGGATATCTGCACTGTTGCGCGCTGCTCTCACCCGGGGACGGGGGGCGCAGTTTTTCGTTTTTCCGAACACAGCAAGTCCTTTGTAAGCGGGGTTCTTTAACATGCCCCATACCGTACTGCGGTCCCAGCCGGGTTTGCCGGTGGCGCTTTCTATGCCTTTCTCAGCCAGACGTCTGACCACACCGCCTAGACTCAGGCGCTCTATGCCCGCCCAACTAAATATCTTCCTGACCACGGAGGCTTCATGAAGGTTGACAATATACTGTGCGGGTGTCCCGTCCGGCTGCCTGCGGATATACCGATAACCGTAAGGTGCACCGGAAAGGACACCGACATTACCACAGCGTGCACCGTGAAGCTTACCACGCCGGTTGCGCTCCATAATCTTTGCCCGCTCATATTCAGCAAACATCCCCTGCATCTGCAGAAGCATCATGTCTTCCGGCGTGTCGCCGGGGGTGTGACAGATAAAGATAACCTCCACGCCGCAGGCGCTGAACTCTTCCATCAGCAGAGCCTGATAGGCGTATTTACGGTCTAGCCTGTCGGGCGACAGGATGTACAGGCATTCAATATCGCCTGCCGCCGCGTAGTCCCTCAGGCGCTCTAGTTGCGGGCGGATAAGTGTAGCACCGCTGACACCATCATCGATAAAGAGCATGGCGTCAGGCAACACGTGGCCGTCCTCACGGATGCGGTCCTTGATTGCTGCAAGCTGACTGCCGATGGTGCCATTTTTTACCTGTTGCCCGGAAGAAACGCGGGCGTAGAGTGCGACCAGTGCCTTGTTCATAACATTTTGCTCCGTCTAGCGGTTGAGCGGGCAGGAGCCCGGTGAGGTTTGGCCTGGGCCTGGTCGTGAGGGGTAAGCACGTGGTGGTTAACGGGAGTCAGCTGTTCATAAACATCCGTCAGCTGGTCGTCAGAAAACCGGCTGGGCTCGAAAGTGATACGTACGTGTTGTGAAAATGGCTTCGGTTTCATTGCTGAGGGTCACTCCGTGTGCCGTTATCAGTCTCAATAACGAGGGAAAACTCAGTGATGCTCCCATCCGGATGACCAGACTTGAGGCAGCGCCGGTGAAAACGCAGGCCCCAGCTTACGCGAAAGTTTGCACTATTGTTTGCGGAGTAATTTCTCCCTTGCTCGCTAATCTCTACCTGCACTGGCTTGATTCGACGTGGGAGAAAAAGGCGTTCGGTAAACGTCCGCATGATGCTCATATCGTGCGATATGCCGACGATTTTGTGATTTTGTGCAGCAAGCGCCCGGAGTTTTATCTGGATCAGGCCAAGAAAGTCTTAGACCGACTTGGGTTGACGCTTAATGCCAAGAAAACGCGGATAGTTAATGCCATGAAAGAGCCGTTTGACTTTCTAGGTCACAGGTTCGCAGTTCAACCATCGAAAGTGACGGGCGAGTTGAAGACCTTTTACTATCCGACTCCCAAGGCTATGAAGTCTGTTAAGCAGAAAATCCGTGATGTTGTCCGAAAAGGGCAGCACTGGGATTGGCCCACATTGTTGAAAGAAAAGGTAAACCCGATTCTTCGCGGATGGGGGAATTACTTCAAGACAGGTAATTCAAGGAAGCATTTCTTGAGCATAGCGAATTACACGATATGGACACTCTGCATCATGTTGCGGAAGAAGCACAAGAAACGGGGTAAGGGGTGGAGGGACCACCCGCCGTCCTGGTTCTACGATTACCACGGGCTGTTTAAGCTGTACAGCCTGTCCGTAACCGGAGATGAAGGGAGTCGGTATGCCCGACCTGTGCCGTCGTAACGCTGTGGAAAGAAGACAGTCGGAAAGCCGTGTGCGGGAAAACTGCAAGCACGGTTTGACGAGAGGTCGCTGGGGAGATGATGTCAAACCAGAGACCTACTCTACGAGGGGTTCTCCGTTTTGATGACAAGACAATTTATCGAGGTAAAAATGGAACAACGAACAGAAGCCTGGTTTGCTGCAAGAAGCGGCAAAGTGACGGCCAGCAAATTGGCAGAGGTGATGGCAAAAGTCAAAACCGGCGATGCCGCAACGCGAAAAAAATACAGGGCCGAGCTGATTTGCCAACGCCTGACGGGGAAACGGGAAGACACCTTTGTCACGCTCGATATGAAGCACGGGACGGCACTGGAACCCGTCGCCCGTGAGGCTTACATCTTGCGTGAATTTGCAGTAGAGGTCACGGAGGTGGGTCTCGTCGACCACCCTACCATCGAGGGGTTTGCGGCCAGTCCCGACGGACTGGTTAACGACGATGGCCTGATCGAGATTAAATGCCCCAAAACCTGGACGCATCTGAAGACATTAAGAACCGGCGAACTCAAAAGAGAATATTTCCTGCAAATGCACGCGCAAATGCTGTGTACAGGGCGCAAATGGTGTGACTTTGTCAGTTTTGATAATCGACTGCCACCGGAATTGGCTTACTTCAAGAAGCGCATTCACTTTGATGAGGCACTCGGCAAGGAAATTGAAACAGAAGTACGTCAGTTTCTGCAGGAACTTGAACGTGAAATCGCAGAGATTAAAACTTATGGGCGGGCAGCTTGAAAATAACGCCACGGAAAAAAGTGGTCGTCAACATCAAAACAGGGGCAAAGATGGTATGATCCAGGGCATGCCTTTCTGAAACGTCGTTATATTAAGCTTAGGATAAAGCGATGAAAGCAATAATTTCTCCTCACGACGCCTTCTGTAAGAAGTTTTTGGGCAATCTTGAGGTGGCACGAGACTTTTTGAAAACACATTTACCGCCCGCTATTTTGGAGAAATGTGACCTTTCTACACTGAAAGTAGAAGATTGCTCCTTTGTTGATGAAAATTTGAGACAATATTTCTCTGATATTGTTTATTCAATGCAGATGAACGACGGCAGCAAGGCGTACATTCAGTGTATTATCGAACATCAAAGCAACCCGCAACTTTTGATGACGTTTCGTGAATTACGCTATTGTGTGGGGATTTGGCAAAAATATTTTGACAAAAACCCGAACGAAAAATTACCTATTGTGGTGCCGATATTGTTTTATCACGGAAAAAGGCGGCCCTATCCTTACAGCAGGGATTTGATGGATTGTTTTGTTGACCCGGAGCTAGCCAGAGAAATCTACACCAAGCCGTTTCCTTTGGTGGATATTAGCGTTATTCCTGATGAGGAAATCATGACACACGGCCATGTGGCGTTGATGGAACTGGTGCAAAAACACATTTACATGCGTGATATGATAAACATTGTCGGACCCATTGCAGAACTATTGAATAAAGGTTATACAAACCGTGAATTGTTCCACGCTTTGCTCTATTATATCACCTACCAAGGGGAAACGAAGAATACTGAAAAGTTCTTCAAAGCGCTCGTGGATCAGACACCCACTTACCGTGAGGACATTATGACAATTGCACAACAACTCGAAAAACGGGGCGAAAAACGAGGCATAGAACAAGGTCTGGAACAAGGCATGCAACAAGGCATGCAACAAGGCATGCAACAGGGTGAAAAAAAAGCATCCTTAAAAATTGCGAAAGAACTTCTCTCTCGAGGGATAAATCGCGATGTAATTAAAACGGCTACTGGACTTTCTGACCAAGATATTAAAAATATTGAAGTATTGCTACATTAAGGTGTCTTAACACTTGCTATACCCGGACGGGTTGAATGATGATTCAGCCTCGGGGAATATTGCGTTAAAGGTGTTAAATACCCTTAACTAGCGAATACCGCATACGCGAGTAGTGCGGTTTTTTTACGTCCATAGCGTGTCATGGTCAGATAGCGAGCAACTATACGCCTTCAATAAAACTAAATTCACCTTTAGCCTGCCGTCTTTGTGACTGTTTCAAAGATGGGATGGTATTCGTTAATTTTGTTAATAGAAGCAAAGCCCCCCCGCTGACGCAACATCAAAGCTTAATTAATCTTCCGCTTCGGTAACGTACCGGAAGTCATTAATCGCAATTCACTTGCAAGGAATTCTGCATGTCAAATGTCATCACTATCTATCAACAGGTAAAAATGTCTAGCCGCGAAATTGCTCGACTAACGGGTAAACAGCATAAGGACGTACTTTATGACTGTAGAAAAATGTTTGAAGTGCTCACTATTCAATCGGCGGACTTTTCCGCCGATTACAAAGACGCCAGTCGTCGCACCTATCAGGAATATTTACTTGACCAGGATTTAACCATGACATTGGTCATGGGTTACAGTATTCCACTTCGCCATAAAGTCGCCACTCGCTGGCGGGAGCTAGAAGAGCAAGCAACACGGCCTGTCTGCGTATTGCCTAATTTCGAAGATCCACCGGTTGCGGCTATGGCATGGGCAGAGCAGTTTCGCGAAAAAATGAGACTGGCCTTAGTAAATAAAGAACAGGAAGAGGAATTACACGCGTTAAAAAGTCTCTTTAAAGAAGGGATGACGATCCCTCAATTTTGCAAAATGCTCAACGGTATTAATACACAACAGATTAATCACTGTTTGGCGAAAAGAAATTGGCTTTATAACGAAAGTAAATCCCATACCCGCTGGCGTGCAACCTCTTATGCGCGTGACCGATATTTGACGGAACATCAACATAAAATCAGCATTCATAGCGGTGATGACTTTATCAAGTACCGACCGGTTTTACTGCGCAAAGGGGCAATTCGATTGTTTTATCTCTATCGCAAAAATAAGCTGCCAATGAAAACATAACATTCACAATAAATTGCAAAACAACAACGGCAACGTAATCACCGTTTACATCAATTAACCCTAGCGCTAACAGAAGTGGTCTTCAGCCACCCCTGTCAGCTAACCACCATAACCTCTAGCGGAGGCTACAATGGCTAACATCGATATTACCCAATTTCCTGAATTACGGGAAGTGTTTCCTGAATTAACACCGGTGCAATTTGAAACGGCGATGCTGTTCTCTTTGGGTGTGTCACAAAAAGAAATTTCAGAATTGCGATCAATTTCGTACAAAGTGGTGAAACAGACACTGGAGGCGGCAAAAATCAAATTTGAGCCTCGTTCACTTCATGGTCTACTCACTATCTTCCATGTGCGTCTTGTGTTATTTGCTTTGCAGCAATGTGTAAAATGAATGGACTCTCGTTCTGTTAAATAGCAACGGCAAACCCGTACTACAAAATAAAAATAGGAGCATAGGTGCCTTAAAGGCACCTACAGCATCCCGTTTGTTCCCTTTAGTATTATCTGGCTTAAGTAATTAATACGTTCCAATCTGCATTGGAAAAAAGGCGCATTTTTAACGCAAAAGCCGATGTTACTTCAAAGGAGAAACCGTGATGAACAATCCCGTGATTGAAAACGTTGTATTCTGGATGACGGTGCCTTTTCTCATCCTATTAGCCCCGCTTATTTTAATATCGGTTATCTATTTTATTCGCGACTCATGTGCACGAAAAAAAACAAAAAAAAACTCATAGAATAATTTATGAATAAGATTAACTTGTCGTTACGTTCATTGTCTCTGACATCAAATGATGGAAAATAGTCAAGATGTTTGGGGAATAAAAAACTGTGACTCACGGTTTATTTATACCAATCGTGCTTTTTTTGACTTTTTCAATTTGCCACAAGGATTTGATGTGATAGGGCGGCGTGATGATGAACTTCCTACGTGTATTGCAGAATTTTCTTTAATAACTCAAAAATTGGAAAGAGAGGTTATAAAAAGCGGGCAAAAAATTACCCTCATTAAAACGCATTTTTTTGGTCGTGAACAGAAACTGCAACCTTATTTATACGAAACCTTTCCGTTGCATAATAAAAGAAAGAAATGCATCGGCACCGTTTTTTATGGCAGAAAACTGGCTATTATTTCACTGCCACACTACGTGGACAAGCTGACTGCCACGCTATTATTGGAACCGCCCTCGAATCTCTTCACACAATCTGAACTGAGGATAGTCTTTTATTTATTACGCACGATGAGTGCCAAGGAAATAGGTAAAAAATTGGCACGTTCTCATCGCACAATAGAAAATAGAATTCGTATTCTATACCAAAAGGCGAAAGTGCATTCATTGCTGGACTTTAAACATTTTTGTCATCAAACCGGCTTTGACCTCACTGTTCCCCACGCGTTTATACGCCCCGGGATACAGTTTATTGAGTAGGAGGTTTTCTTATGAGCAACAGACAGAGCAGAGCGAGAAAACGAGAGTTAAAAGATAAGGTCTTGGAAGCGAAAAGAAATGAAAAGAAAAATTGGTTTAACCGATTAAGAAGCTGGTTCAAGAAGATAAAAAAGCCTACACATCGATTGCCATAAAACCATTTTATTGCTTCTTCGAAAAATAATGCGTTTAGCGAAGGGCTTCTCCTTGTCAATACAAGTGGAGTGCTTACATGTTATCTCTAAAAAAAGGAAGCGTTATGTTACAAGACGTGATGAAAGAACCGTCAGAGATGATTTATATTGGCACGACACTTCACCAAGCACTTGAAACCTTTGCCGCGTCTGTCAGCGCTCATTGTGGATACAGTATAACTGCAGCTCATTTTGCTCAATACCTTATCGACCATTATGGTGAAATAGCCAAAGACACGATTATTGCCACATTGAAAAATTAACAAGGGATCGACCGTCATCATGATATTGTAATAATAGGTTTTCTAAGCACAACGACGCGTTATTATTTCTATTATCCGCGTTTATTTATATTTATTATCCCTTCCTTTATTTTCATCACTGACAGCTTTCTCTTAGCAGAGAGAGCCTGTCATTATTTTTTATTTTTGAAATGCATTTATTCAAATTACCTTCTATGACTTTTCCGTCTAAAACACGGACGAAGTGATAACGTTTTAACCTTAATAAAGAGAGAGCCACGATGGAAATCAGCCTCAAGCAATGGAATCAAAATCAGCCTCGCCCACGTTGCATGGAACAAGTACGTCGATGGGTCCGCTCTGGTGCCATCCAACCGCCACCACGGCTCGATGGCAGAGAATACCTTGTTAACGCTAATGCCGTGAAGATTGACCCCACAACCCCCGCCAGTTACGCCGGAAAGCGCTTAATGGAGAGACTGTATCATGGCACGCAAAAGAAAACCGGCTAACCGAGACCTGCCCCCCAATCTGTATGTCCGCAATAACGGCTACTATTGCTACCGAGACCCCCGCACAGGTAAGGAATACGGCCTAGGGAGCGTGAAACGTATCGCGATCAACGAAGCGATTGCCATGAACATGCAGATTTTTGACCAACGCTACAGTTTAGTAGACAGGATCAACGAGGTTAATACACTATCGGTGACGGAATGGGCAGCTAGATTTAAGGAAAAATTGCATCAACGCGGCCTTCGGTCTAACACTATCAGAGACTACCAATCAAGACTAACGGCCATCACTCATGCTTTTCCTGATAGTACATTGAACACCCTTACCACTAAAGAAATTGCTGAATTTTTAAATAGTTACAGTGTTCAAGGGAAAACCTCTAGTGCAAAATTAATCCGCAGCTTGTTGATCGATATGTTTAATGAAGCCATTGCAGAAGGGCATTTGGCAACTAATCCGGCTACAGCGACGAAGAATCCTCGCGTACAGATACAGCGAGAACGTTTATCACTGGAAGAATTTCTTGCGATTAGAGGGGTAGCAAACCAGCAGCAACCGTGGGTGGGATTAGGCATGGATCTAGCGTTACTGACAGGTCAGCGGGTGGGAGATATCCAACGGATGAAATGGCAAGATATTCATGATGGGAAATGGTGGGTAGAGCAACAGAAGACAGGGATGAAATTGGCGATACCTTTAACCTTGAGTTTGGAAATAATTAATAAAAACTTTGAAGGCATTCTCAATAATTGTCGACAACAAATAAAGGGAGAAGAGTATGTCTTTATGGGAAGTAAAAAAATTAACCTCAGTCCTACACGTTTGTCTAAAGGTTTTGCAAGGTCAAGAGAAAAATCAGGCTTAAAATGGCAGGGTACACCACCTTCATTTCACGAAATCAGAAGTTTATCAGCGAGGCTGCACAGTGAAGCCAGAGGTAAGGATTTTGCACAAAAATTATTGGGACACAAATCCTCTGCCATGACAGATAAATACCGTGATAGCAGAGGGAGTGAGTGGGACAAAATTTGATACTAATTATTATCTTTTGAGTTATCGAGTCGGACGTTAAGAGAGAGATTACTTCACTCGGCATTTTGACCTAATTTCGATCGATTGTGACTTTTTGTTTTTAATTTATTGATTTTTATGATAAATAAAATACTTCCACTTATCACCATTAATAGGACTGCCTATTTGGGGGACTAAAAAATAGAGTATAACCGTGCCATACTAGAAGAGAACAGGCAACAAAAAGCCCGCAAACCTAGTCAGAATGCAGGTTTCTTTAAAACTATAGCCAGTAAAAAATACTAGCTAACATTATGTTTGGTGTCCCCAACTGGAATCGAACCAGTAACTAGCCCTTAGGAGGGGCTTGTTATATCCGTTTAACTACAGGGACAGACAGAGCCAATTTCAGCACATCATACCTATTTTATTAAAATCAGGATTTGCGTAAAACGACCATTTTGCAAATCTATTCAAATTCTCACGAACGACGTCATAGATTCAGGGTAAGCTTTACGGCAAGGATATCAGCTTCAATCCCTTTATTGCAAAGAGTTTTCACCGGACCAAGCGGCAAGTCAATACGAGTGATCTGTTTGATTAATTTATCATCAATATCCACAATAGTTGGATTAAATGATGTTGATATATCTGTAAAAGTTTGAATTTAATCTGACATTTCAATATATTTAATATTAAATGAAGGCGTGTTAGAAATGAATCAAACAGCAAAAATAATCAAACCGAAACTCGGCTTACTTGACCTGGCAAAACAGCTGTGTAATGTTCAGTCAGCGTGTAAAGTCATGGACTACAGCAGAGACAGTTATTACCGTTTTAAAAAGCTGTATGAGCAGGGAGGTGAGCCAGCCTTGGTGGAAATAAGCCGTAAAAAACCACTCGAAAAAAATCGAGTGGAGCCGCATATAGAACAAGCGGTGGTGAATATGGCTTACGACTATCCTGCTTATGGTCAGCACCGTGTGGCGAATGAACTTAACCGACAGGGGATAATGATTTCCGGCAGTGGTGTTCGCTCGGTTTGGTTGCGCCCTTATATCTGACCTGGAAAATATCAAGAAACGCCTTTCTGCCTTGGAAGCCAAAGTAGCGCAGGAGGGGTACTTACTGACGGAAGCCCAACTGCAAGCATTAGAAAAAGTGCAGGATAAACGAGAAGCTCATGGACAAATTGAAACGCAACATCCGGGCTATCTCGGCTCTCAGGATACTTACTACGTGGGGCACATTAAAGGTGTGGGTAAAATGTATCAGCAGAGCTTTGTTGATACCTATTCCAGAGTCGCTTTTGCCAAGGTCTATACAGAGAAAAATGCCTTGGTTGCCGCAGATATGTTAAACGATCAGGTGCTGCCATTATATGATGAGCAAGCGGTTCCCTTATTGCGTATCCTGACCGACAGAGGGTCAGAATACTCGGGGAAAAAGGAAACCCATGCGTATCAGCTTTACCTGGAGCTAGAAGATATCGAGCATACGCGGACCAAGGCATACAGCCCGCAGACTAATGGTATCTGTGAGCGGTTTCATAAGACGATGAAAAATGAAGGCTATGACGTGATGTTTCGGCGTAAAATTTATTCATCATTGGAAGACATTCAGCAAGACATCGATAAATGGCTCGCATTCTACAACAGAGAGCGACCTCATTCAGGCTGGTATTGTTATGGCAAAACCCCCTGGGAAACTTGGATTGCATCAAAAGAGTTAGTAAAAGAAAAACAACTCGATAATTTATTTGAACCATCGCACACTCAGACTACTCTGACAAATTCGATCGCTTAGCTTGTGTCTGTCAGGTTAAGTTTGAGCTACTACAATTATACCGCATGGTACTAGCCACACACCTGGTGTATGCCCAAAATCTATTTCATTCAATCATGTTTTTCAAGCGATATAGCCATTCTAAAGCTTGACGAGGGTTTAATATATCTGGATCTAAATCTTCGAGTGCTTTTAGCGCTGGGGAAACTTCCTCGTTTAATAAAATCGCAGGAGAGCTGTCGATACTATTTACTGTGGCATTATTGGTAAGCGATTCCAGCTCTTTTAACTTTTGCCGTGCACGCTTTACTACTTCACGTGGTACACCCGCTAAGGCAGCCACTGCCAGACCATAACTTTTACTGGCGGCACCCTCCTGTACACTGTGCATAAAAGCGATAGTCTCACCGTGCTCTCTGGCGTCAAGATGAATATTCACTACAGCTGCCGTTTTTTCTGGCAAAGTTGTTAGCTCAAAATAATGAGTAGCAAACAATGTCATTGCTTGAATACGGTTGGCGAGGTCTTCTGCGCAGGCCCAAGCGAGAGATAAACCATCATAGGTCGATGTTCCACGACCAATTTCATCCATTAATACCAAGCTTTGCTGCGTTGCATTATGCAGGATATTTGCTGTTTCCGTCATTTCTACCATAAAGGTTGAACGCCCAGACGCGAGATCATCTGCTGCGCCAACGCGCGTGAAAATACGATCTATGGATCCAATGGTCGCCTGTTCTGCGGGAACAAAACTACCTATATGGGCAAGCAGCACTATCAGCGCAGTTTGACGCATATAGGTACTTTTCCCTCCCATATTAGGCCCGGTAATAATCAGCATGCGACGTTGTGGAGAAAGTAATAGAGGGTTGGAAATAAAAGGTTCTTTTAATACTTGCTCAACAACAGGATGGCGCCCAGCGATAATAGTAATCTCCGGCTTATTGCTCAAAATCGGGCAAACATAATTGAGTGTTTCCGCTCTTTCAGCCAGATTGGTCAATACATCTAATTCAGCTAGGGCACCAGCACTACATTGCAGTGCAGCCAAATAGGGCAATAAAAGATCGAAAATTTCTTCATATAAGCTTTTTTCAATGGCTAACGCTTTACTTTTGGCGGTTAACACTTTGTCTTCGTATTCTTTCAATTCAGGAATGATATAACGTTCCGCATTTTTGAGTGTTTGTCTACGCACATAATGAATGGGAACCGCATGGCTTTGGGCACGGCTAACCTGAATATAATAGCCATGCACACCGTTAAAACCCACTTTAAGCGTATCTAGTCCTAGTTTTTCACGTTCACGGATCTCCAAGCGATCCAAATAGTCAGTAGCACCATCTGCTAGTGCTCGCCATTCATCTAATTCAACGTTGTAGCCGGGCGCAATAACACCGCCATCACGCACTAATACCGGCGGTGTTTCAACGATAGCATGTTCCAATAAAGCCAGTAAATCATCAAATTGACCAATTTTTGATCGTAGGGTCTGTATATGAGGCACTTCAATTAATGCTAACGAAAGATGGATCCCAGGAAACTGCTGGAAGGCATGGCGTATTCTTGCTAGATCTCGTGGTCGAGCGGTACACAATGCCAAACGAGCTAAGATACGTTCTAAATCGCCTACCTGGCGCAGAAGCGGTTGTAAATCAGCAGTAATATTTTGTAATCCACTGATAGCCTGCTGGCGATGAGTTAACACTTCGCTATCTCTAATCGGCATATGTAACCAACGTTTCAGCATCCGACTACCCATTGGAGTGACACTACAATCCACAATAGCGGCGAGCGTATTCTCGCTACCACCGGATAAATTTTGTGTGATTTCCAGATTACGACGAGTAGCAGCATCCATAATAATGCCATCTTGCTGACGCACCATAATAAGATCGCGGATATGTGGTAAAGCAGTCAGTTGCGTACTTTTGACATATTGTAACAAGCAGCCCGCTGCCCGTAGTGCCAGAGGAGCTTGCTCTACACCAAAACCGTTTAGATCTTGCGTACCAAATTGTTGGTTTAGCTGTTGCCGTGCCGTCGCAAGCCCAAACTCCCATGCGGGACGACGACGTAACCCGTGGTGATTTTCTATCAACCACATTGCTTTTTGTGAAAAATCTTCAGAATATAATAATTCAGCCGGATTTGTGCGCTGCAACTCTGCGGCTACAGTCGTAGCGTCTACCAGTTCAGTCAACAAAAATTGACCCGAGCTAATGTCTAATGTGGCATAACCAAAACCTTGTGCATCCTGCCAAATAGCTGCCAATAAATTATCTTGTCGTTCTGGTAACAAAGCTTCGTCACTGATTGTGCCCGGAGTAACAATACGAACGACTTTGCGTTCTAGCGGCCCCTTACTCGTCGAAGGATCGCCCATTTGTTCACAGATAGCGACGGATTCACCTAATTGAACCAGCTTTGCTAAATAATTTTCTACCGCATGATAAGGTACACCCGCCATAGGGATGGGATCACCCGCAGATTGACCCCGTTTGGTCAGTGAAATATCTAACAGTTTCGATGCCCGTTTAGCGTCGTCATAAAATAGTTCATAAAAATCTCCCATACGGTAAAACAATAATATCTCAGGATGTTTCGCTTTTAAACGAAGGTACTGTTGCATCATAGGTGTGTGAGCATCTAATTTTTTATTATTATTCATAAGGTTATTTTATCTAATCCATTGAATTTAAAATTAACTGCAATTTTTTAGTACAACCCGCAATGTTATCCTAGTGATTAGTAAACTAACACCGGAAAAAATGCGAAATTTCTCGCAAATTTCGTTTGTAACAACGAATCATGTTGTAGGAGCCTATTTTTGACGACGTATCAGCGAGCACAAGAGATTTCAAACAGGCTCATAGGCATTTATACTCATTCAACTTGAAGGTCTGGATTAGATGGTTTGGAAATTATCGTTAATTCTGCCCCTGAGAAAGGGAGCAATTTTTGCCAATGTACTATCAAAAAATTCGGCTATAGCCCCACGAAACTCTTTGGCTGAAGAGAAAAATCGGTTGTTTCTGACACGCTCGTTCATGACCTTCCATAATCGCTCGATGGGATTAAGATTAGGGCTATAAGGGGGTAAATAATGGAGTACGATAGCCTTCTCTAATGCGGCGTCTTTGACTCGCTGACGGCAATGATAGCCAGAATTATCTAAAATAATGTGTATCTTTTGTGCATCAGGATAAGCAGCTTTGAGCTGCTCAAAAAAAGCGACGGTGGTTTCTGAATTCACCTGCTCAGGACGGGCACTGACCACCTTCATGGTGCTCAATTCAATGGCTCCCATGACATTAACCCGTGTTTTTGCCCCTGTTTTGACCAGCGGCTTATCTTTGCCTTTCCTTATCCAACCGCAGACCACTTTGGTGGCCATCGTTGGAGGGGCTGAATCCATAAAAACAATCGGTTCATTCTTAAGAGCACTCTCTAGCAAAGTGAAATAAGACGCGATAAACGCTTCTTGCTGAGCAACATCCACTTTAACCGGCGTCGCTTTGGGCTGCTTATAGCTAAAACAATGCGCTTGCAGCCATTTTGTCATGCCAGATACGGTGTAACAGACGCCAAATTGGGTTTCCACATAAGCACAGATATCGATGACACGGCTATAAGTCGTGCTTTCAATGTGTTTTTCAAGCAATAAAGATTCATGCACGCTCAACTTACTATACGAGCCGCCATTTTCAGGCTTTAATTTTTCGTCTGAAAGCCAATCTGTTACATGTTGCCTCACTGTTTCTTCATGAATACGTAATGCTTGGGCAAGCGCTTTGTTATTCCAGCCTTCATTTTTCAACAACACGGCTTTGATTCGATCTCGAACACGGCCATCGTGTTCGTAACGATGAAGGCGTTCCAAATCTTGTTTTTGAGAGGCTGTCAGTGAGTTTATTTTCATGACCTTATTTTTAATCTAGTTGAGCAAATTTTCCAGTGGTTTTAATGGCGATGGGTATATACCCAAGTGAAATCAAGATGCAGGATTTAGCGCCTGGAAATTATCGTTTAAGCGAGATACCAGAGAACTTGCCATTTGTGGTAGCTTCACTTCAAAGAAGTTTAAGATATCGTTCTTAAAACTCTGTTTAGATGGGTAATATCTATTGTTTCGTGTTTGCTCATTCATCACCTTCCACAATCGCTCTATCGGGTTTAGATTCGGGCTATACGGCGGAAGGTAATGAAGCTGGATATTCAACGTAAGCGCGGCGTCTTGCACAAGCTGTGAACGGTGATAGCCTGCACCCTCGAGGATCACATGTGCCGTTGTCGTGATGGGATAATGCGCGCGAATGGCAGACAGGAAGTGAACCACATTTTCGCTGTTAATCGTCTCATCATCACGGATTATGGGGTTAGCCACATTCTGGATGTTCAAGGCTCCCATGATATTCAACCGCGTTCTGCTCCCGGTGGTCTCTATCGTTTTATCCTGGCCTTTTCGTATCCAGCCGTAGCTTATTTTGGTGGCTTGTGTCGGATGAACGGCATCAATAAACAGTATGGGGTCATTACCCGCGGCGTCTTTCAATTCGCTGTAGGTCTTTATAAATTGCGGCTGTTTCTCAACGGCAAATTTATGCGGAACACCTTTCGGCTTTTTATAGCTAAAGCCATGCTGCTTCAACCCTTTATACAGACCTGATACGGTAAAGGTGATGTTCCAGCGTCCAGCGATATACGCCACAATTTGGTGATTGTGGTGGTAGAGCGGCTGGGTGAGATGTTCAACCAGCGACGTGGTCTGTTCCGCATTGAGATAGCCATCGGAGCCGCCATTTTCAGGCTTGAGCTTGTTGAGTTTATGATAGTCTGTAAGGTGGCGCCGCACCGTGGTTTCATTAATGAGCTGTGAGTGAGCAATCATAGGGGGAGTCCAGCCGTCTGCGGACAACAAAACACACCGGATCCTGTCACAGACACGGCGGTCATGGCTTTGACGATGTTGGGCTTCGAGGGTAATTTTCTGGTCAGCAGTCAGCTCTATTTTCATGGCTATGAGCATGATCCTTATCGACTTCAAAATCAAGCATCTTCATTGATCACGGGTATATATAGCAGGTGCCGTATAAGTTGATTATGAAAGTTAACAATAATATATTGATTTTAATGAATATTTGTTAACAAAATCGCTCAGGTTACATGGCGCCTGCTATACCTAATGAATTTCGAGTTACGGCAAGGCGGCAATCAATCGAATCCCAGGAGTGTACAGACTGGAATGAGTGCGGGCAGCCAACGCCGCCGTAACTTGAAAGGCGAAGGGTATAGGGTACAAAAAATTATTGATGCGAAGCAGTTCAGGCATGTTGTTGCATGGAGAACAGGGTGCAACTACCTATTCTTGTCGACTGTTTGCTACAGTGTCCTCTTATGTTGATCAACTGGATGTTATTATGCTAATTATTATTTCTCCGGCAAAAACGCTTGATTATCAAAGCCCGTTAGCCACCGATAAATTTACTCAACCTCAATTGCTGGATCAATCCCAGGCGTTAATCAAAATTTGCCGTACACTAACACCGTCACAAATCGCCAGTCTAATGGGGATAAGTGATAAACTCGCCACGTTAAATACTGTCCGTTTTAATGAGTGGCATCCTGAATTTACCTTGGAAAACGCACGTCAAGCTATTTTGGCTTTTAAAGGCGATCTGTATAGCGGTCTCCAGGCTATAGACTTTACTGACGCTGATTTTGGTTTCGCGCAAAGCCATCTGCGTATATTGTCTGGATTATACGGTTTATTGCGTCCACTCGATCTAATGCAACCTTATCGTCTTGAAATGGGGACTAAACTGACAAACCCGCGAGGTAAAGATCTGTACGCTTTCTGGAGATATAGCCTAAACGAACAATTAAATCAGGCGTTAGAACAGCAAGGAGATGATGTGCTGATTAATCTCGCCTCTGATGAATATTTTAAAGCGGTGGATACGAAAAAATTGACAGGAAAATTGATCAAACCCGTGTTTCTTGATGAAAAGAGTGGTAAATACAAAGTCATCAGTTTTTACGCAAAAAAAGCCCGTGGATTGATGAGCCGTTTTATTATCCAAAATCGCTTGAGTAAAGTAGAACAACTCCTCGATTTTGATTTGCAGGGTTATCGCTTTGATCCCTTGTTGTCGCTAGAAAATCAGCTGGTATTTAAACGACCTGAACACAGATCACTTGCTACGATTTCAAATACATTAGACCTCTTCGGAAACTATAGCAGGCGCCATGTAACGTGATCACTTTTGTTAATAAATATTAATTAATATCAATATGTTATTTCTGATTTTCATAATCAACTGATACGGCGCCTGCTATAGCATTCATGTAGGAATGTTGGTAAAAATCTCCTGAACAAGGAGCCCCATGAAATATGAACAAATAAAGGTATTGGAAGAGGAAAAATTTCGGCGCTTAACCGGAGTTAAACGCAGTACATTTGAAAAGATGATAAAGATATTGAATGAAGCAGATAAATGTAAGCAAGGGAAAGGAGGTCGGAAACCCAAGCTGGGTTTAGAAGATCGCTTATTAATGGCCCTTGAGTATCTACGGGAATATCGCACTTATTTTCATGTTAGCCGAAGCGATGGGGTGAGTGAGAGCACCTGCTATGAAACGATTAAATGGATAGAAAATACGCTAATAAAGCATCCTGATTTTGCACTCCCTGGACGCAAAGCTTTATTAAAAAGTGATAGGGAGTATGAGCTCGTTCTTATTGATGCCACAGAAACGCCGATTGAACGTCCCCAAAAAAACAAAAGCAGTTTTACTCAGGAAAAAAGAAACGACCCACCTTAAAAACCCAAGTGATCGTCGATAAAAAAAGCAAAGCAGTCATCTGTACAAGCTTTACTCATGGGAGGCGTCATGATTTTAGGTTGTTCAAAGAGTCTGGCGTGCGAATACATCCTGAAATCAAAACAGTGACAGATACAGGTTACCAAGGGCTTGGCAAGATCCATTCAAACTCGGCGTTGCCTAAGAAAAAGACAAAGAAAAATCCCTTAACAAAAGAAGATAAACGCAACAATCGTGAGTTATCAAGCCAGCGTGTATTAAACGAAAATGTCATTGGTATGATTAAACGATTTAAAATCGTATCAGATCGTTATCGAAACAGGCGAAAACGTTTTGGATTACGATTTAATTTGATTGCAGCAATTTATAACATGGAAATTAGATAAATCAGAGTTTCCGAAGAGGTCTATTCTAATAAAAAAACCGCGCCACCGGGAGCTACCCAGGTGGCGCGCTTGCTTTTATAGCGTAACGTATTAATTTTGATTACAATGTATAGCTAAATTATTTAACAGGGAGTTAGCGATGAGCCACTCTGTCGATTTTCGCCGTAAAGTTCTGGGTATTCGAGAGCAAGAAAACTTGAGTATCAGAGAGACCGCTAAACGCTTCCACATTGGTTCAGCTTCCGTTACTCGCTGGCTCAGTCGTATCGAGGTTAAACCTTCTTCCCCCGTCGGCGTAAGCTTGATAAAGTGGCGTTAGCTGAAGATGTTGCACTTTATCCCGATGCTTACCAACGGGAACGGGCGGCGCGCTTTCAGGTGTGCCAGAAAGCCATTTGGCAGGCACTGAAAAACCTGGGCGTCACCTATAAAAAAAACCCTGCGTCATCCCAAGGCAGACGAAGAGACACGGCGTGCCTTCCAGGACACGATAGCCTGCTATAAAAAGCAGGGAAAACCGGTCGTTTATCTGGATGAAAGCGGTTTCGCACACGATAGGCCACGAACCCACGGTTATGCTGCACGAGGTCAACGCTGTTGGGGTACCCAGGATTGGCAGGCCAAGGGCCGAACAAATGTCATTGGCGCGTTACTGGGAACCGTCCTGATGGCGGTCGGATTATTTTTTTGTTCCATTAACAGTGATGTTTTTTACGCCTGGGTTACCCAGCGCCTTTTGCCTACTCTTCCTCCTCATTGTGTCATCGTGATGGATAACGCCAGTTTCCACAAACGTCTCGACATTCAGCAGGCTATCAGTAAAGCCGGGCATCGGATTGAATATCTCACTCCCTACTCACCTGCTCTCAATCCCATTGAACATAAATGGGCACAAGCCAAAAGCAAAAGAAGGGACTTAAATTGCAGCCTTGACGCCTTATTCTCTCAATATAGTGCATAATCATTATTATGTCGTTCAGCCATATTACACTCTGGCAATAGACTCCTCGCATAACCCGCTTGCGTAGTGTGAATTCGGCGTTACGCGGTGCTCGCAATCCTCATATACTCGTATGTACCCATTACTGTGCTTCAGATGCCTTGACTTCACATAGCGAATTACCGTTTTGCAAGAAGTCTAGTATCTATTTTTTTATCGATTCCGTTGATGTTGCCGATGCCAGCAGGAAGGCCCGTAATTGGGTATATTTTGCGGGCAAATGGTGAGAAAGCAATGGCAAAGTTGCCCGTGTTTCCAAGGCTTGCGGTAATGGCAGCGTTTGTTGCAAAATGTCTTCGACGCTTTCTTTGAATTTCGCCGGATGCGCGGTACCGAGAAACAAACCAAACTCTCCTTCCTGTAGCTGATCACGCAATACGCGGTAAGCAATGGCCGTATGAGGTTCAGAGATATACCCCAAATCGGCAAGCTCACGCATTGTTTCTTTGGTTTCTTGATCGCTAACAGTACCATGCGCTAAATCTTTTAAGCGCCAAATTTTACGGTGAAATAACTCTTCAATGCGCGGCCAGTTATTGGGTGAACTGACATCCATAGCGTTAGATAAAGTGGCAACCGTCTGGTTAGGCTGCCATTGTCCGCTCTTTAAGAAACGCGGGACAGTGTCGTTGGCGTTGGTGGCGGCAATAAAACGTCTGATCGGCAGCCCCAGTGATTTTGCGAGTAGTCCGGCAGTTAAATTGCCAAAGTTGCCACTGGGCACGGAGATAACCAATTGTTTACGTGCTTCAACCGGTAATTGTGCTACTGCTTCAAAGTAATAACAGATTTGTGCCAGTAACCGGCTGATATTGATCGAATTTGCTGAATTAAGACTGAGTGTCTCCTTAACTTCTGTATCATCAAAAGCTTGCTTGACTAACGCTTGGCAAGCATCAAAATCACCGTCGATAGCGACAGTATGAATATTACCACCCAATGTACAAAATAGTTTTTCCTGTAATGGACTGATTTTACCTCGAGGATAGAGGATCACCACGCGTACATTTTTCAAGCCATAAAAAGCATGAGCGACCGCCGCACCAGTATCACCGGATGTCGCCGTTAAAATGGTGACGGGCTGATCAGTTGCCACTTCAGCCAGCATCTGTGCCATAAAACGGGCACCAAAGTCCTTAAATGCCAGTGTAGGACCGTGAAACAATTCCAGTGCCGCAACATCTTGATCTTTCCCTATCATGACCAGAGGCGCAGGAAACGTAAAGGCTGCTTCAACTCTTTTGGTCATCACTTGCGAAACAATTTCATCACCGATAAAGGCAGAGAGGATACGACTACTGCGGGTAATAAAATCCTGTTTTAATAGATCCTCGATTTCTGTCAAGGTAAATTCAGGCAGTTCTAGTGGGAAAAATAACCCCTGCTGCTTGCCAAGACCCTGTTGCAGTGCCTCTATGAAGCTAACATGTTGTTTGTGATCTTTCAGATTATACAGTTTCATACCTTATCCCAGTAATCGTGCGCCTTTTTTGTCCAGACGGCAAATATGAATAAAACCTTCCTCGTTGTTTTGCAGATAGACTTCTTGCAGGCAGTCTGCAACACATTTTGCTGTTTCTTTGTCACGACAAACGGCAAACATAGTTGAGCCAGAGCCAGAAATTCCACAGGCCAGAGCACCTTTAGCCTGTGCGGCCTGACGTGCCTTAATAAAATTAGGCAGCAACTCGGTGCGGTAGGGTTCGGCAATCACATCTTTCATTAATTTAACAGCTAAATCCGTGTTCTTGCTATGACAGGCATGGATAAAACCGGCAAGATGACGTCCATGATTGATACAATCTTGCAGTTTGTATTTCTCCGGTAAAACGCCCCGTGCGGCAGCAGTAGAAACTTTGATTCCCGGATAGGCCATTACCCAAAACCAATCTAAATCAGGAACCTGTTCGATAATGTCGCCGTCTTCTTCCAATATCAATTGCATGCCACCGAGATAACAGGGGGCAACATTGTCGTAGTGAACACCGTTAGAAATTTTTCCTTCCAGTGCGCCCATCATGGTGAGTAGTGTCATTTTATCGAATCGCTGACCACAATATTCATTCAGTGCCATCAGCGCCGCCACTATTGAACAAGCACTCGAACCCAGCCCAGATCCGATTGGCATGTTTTTTTCCAATATTATTTCTACCGCTATGTCTTTGCCGATTTTTTGACAAAAACTCTGCCAACACCGATAGACGATATTTTCTTGCATTTCTTGTGGCAGCTTAGCTGCAAAGCGTCCTGTATTAAATAAGCTGAATTTGTCGGCCGCTTTGACCGTGACGCAATCACCGAGCAGAGTACCATCAATGGGCGAGACTGCGGCACCCAAAACATCAAAACCCACGCTGACATTACCTATTGACGCTGGCGCAAAGACTTTAACCATGATTAATTTCCTTGTTTCCAGGATAAGGTACGTAAAAGATCGGCAAAGACCCCCGCGGCGGTAACGTTATTGCCAGCACCATAGCCACGCAATACCAAGGGTAAAGGTTGATAGTAACGGCTATAAAATGCTAATGCATTTTCACCATTTTTGACTTTATACAGCGGATCATTGCTATCAACCGCCTCAATCTTTACCTGGCAGCAACCCTTCTCGATAACACCGACATAACGCAATACTTTACCCTGTTGCCGCGCTTCTGTTATTTTTTTGTTAAAATCTTCATCCAGTGATGGCAAACGATCCAAAAAGGTTGCTACATCTCCCGACTCATCAAAGCTAGCGGGTAACACCGATTCAACGACGATATCGCACAATTCTAATTGATAACCCGCTTCTCTAGCAATAATCAGTAGCTTACGGGCAACATCCATACCTGACAGATCGTCACGTGGATCCGGCTCGGTGTAGCCTTGCTTCTGTGCTGCTAGGGTGGCGGCAGACAAGGTCATGCCTTCTTCATCTAATTGGCCGAAAATAAAGGAAAGCGAGCCGGATAAAATACCGCAGAATCGCTCCAATTGATCACCGGCATTGAGCAGATTTTGCAAATTTTCGATAACCGGTAAGCTAGCACCGACATTGGTATCGTACAGAAATTTACGGCAGGATTGCGCTGCTGTCGTCCGCAACTGGCGGTAATAATCCATTGAAGCAGTATTGGCTTTTTTATTCGCTGTCACTACATGGCAACCTGCAGCCAGAAAATCGGCATATTGCTTGGCAACAACCTCACTGGAAGTACAATCGACAATGACCGGGTTGAGCAGATAATTTGTTTTCACTAGATGAATCAACTGGCTCATGTTAAAAAGTTGTAGAGAGAGCTTGAGTTGCTCTCTCCAGCCAGTCAGATCGATGCCTCGGATATCCGTCAACATGCTTTTGGAGTTGGCGATACCACACACCCGTAAGTCAATATGTTTTTGTTTCAACCAACGTTGCTGACGACAAATTTGCTCGACTAACGCACCGCAGACACCGCCAGCACCAATGACAAAAACTTCAATCACTTGATCAGTATTGAACATCATTTGGTGACAAATACGCACGGCAGTGGTTGCCATATCGTTATTGATCACCGCAGAAATAGATCGTTCAGAAGAACCTTGCGCGATAGCAATAATATTAATGTTGGCATGCGCCAGTGCCGAGAAAAAGCGGGCGGAAATACCACGTTGTGTACGCATACCATCGCCGATGACCGAAATAATGCTGAGTTGTTCCACTATCGCCAGTGGATCCAGCACTCCCTGTTTGCGTTCCAAATAAAATTCTTCCTGCAGAGCATTATCGGCGCGTAATAATTCACTCTGTGGCACACAAAAACTGATGCTATATTCAGAGGATGATTGCGTTATTAAAGCCACGGAGATACCGCTGCGTGACATGGCAGAAAATACCCGTGCTGCCATGCCAACCATCCCTTTCATGCCTGAGCCGGATACATTAATCATCACCATATTATTGAGATTAGTGATCCCTTTTACTAAATGACCATCATCACTTTTTTTACCGCTAATCAGTGTGCCAGGTGCCTCGGGATTAGTGGTATTTTTGATCAAACAGGGGATCTCAAATTGAGCAATGGGAGTGATGGTACGCGGGTGCAAAACTTTGGCACCGAAATAAGATAGTTCCATTGCTTCCTGATATGACAGTGATTGCAGTAATTTTGCATCTGGTACTGTCTGCGGATCACAGGTGTAGATGCCATCGACATCCGTCCAGATTTCACAACCTTCCGCTTTTAAGCAGGCAGCGAGTACAGCCGCTGAATAATCCGAACCGTTGCGGCCCAGTAGCACCAATTCACCTTTATCATTACCCGCGATAAAACCCGCCATCAAAATAATATGATCACAGGGTATTTTGTGTACGTTAATGCGTAAGGTCGATGCCGCAATGTCAACGGTCGATCCAAGATAGTGCCCACGTGCCAGTAAGTTTTCAACAGGGTTGATAACGGTGACGAGACAATCTTCCGTTCGTAATAATGCGGCCATGATGGCGACAGAAAGTTTTTCACCACGGCTGATAATGGCGGCATTAATGGCTGCTGGACACTGCCCTAGTAAAGAGATGCCACGTAACAGTTGGTTAAGTTGATCGAATTCTTGTTTTAGCAAGTCGTTTAATGGCTCTTTAGCAAGCTTTGGCTGTGCTTCAGTCAGGCCACACAATAAATCAGAAAAAATTTGTTGCGTCTCTCCGATCATCAGAGAAATATCTTGTTCAGGTTTGGCGATGGCACTCTCGATCATCGCAACCAGGTGATTGGTGATTTTTGCCGGTGCAGATAATACACTCGCGATCTGTTCCTGACCCGCCCTGTCTTCAATAATCTTAGCAACGGACATAAACCGTTTTGCATTCGCCACCGAGGTTCCGCCAAATTTCAGCACTCGCATTTTCCATTTCCTCCTGTATTAATTTGAACCACGAGTATCATGGCATTGTTAACCTATAATTTATAACTAGTTGATAAATATACGCACTATTAATATTGCTTACCAGAAAAATAAGTATATATTTCAGATTGTTAATTTTATATACTAACAGCGCCATAATAATTAGCTTGCTATAAACATTATCTAGCCATTTATTAGACTGCTTGCATAACCGTCATTCGTTCTGTGAAGTCAGGGGCGCCCGGCAACCGCCGTGTACGTACGAGTACATGAGTATTACGATCACTGCGTAACGCCGAGTTCACATCACGCAGAGGTTATGCAAGCGATTTATTTTATTTTCCTCGTCTGAACGTCATTGATGGCGATTTGGAACAGGTTCTAAGTGTTTTTCACCAAAGTGTTCACGTGCTACAATTCAACTTCCTCTCGTTCTGTTATATTACCGTTAACACAGTGAAGGGTCGCGCTTTTTTATTTTGTTGGCAATTTTAGGTCGTAAACATGCAAACCCCGCACATTTTGATTGTAGAAGACGAGTTGATCACTCGTGATACCTTAAAGAGCATTTTCGGAGCGGAGGGCTATGTCGTTCACGAGGCCAATGATGGTGTAGAAATGCACCGTATTCTGTCTGAAAATCTCATCAATCTGGTTATCATGGACATCAACCTGCCAGGTAAGAATGGGCTGCTACTCGCTCGGGAATTTCGTGAACAAGTCAGTGTCGCCTTAATTTTTCTGACCGGTCGCGATAATGAAATCGATAAGATCCTCGGTTTAGAAATTGGTGCTGATGACTACATCACCAAGCCTTTTAATCCGCGCGAGTTGACCATTCGTGCTCGTAATCTGCTCTCACGAACCATGAACTTGAGCAGCGTCCGTGAAGAACCAAAGCAGGTAGAAAGTTATAAGTTCAATGGCTGGGAGCTAGATATTAACAGCCGTTCGCTGATAGATCCCACCGGCGAACACTACAAACTACCACGCAGCGAATTTCGTGCCATCCTGCATTTTTGTGAAAATCCGGGAAAAATCCAATCTCGCGACGAATTATTGAAAAAAATGACGGGGCGTGAACTCAAACCTCATGATCGCACCGTTGATGTCACTATCCGCCGTATTCGTAAGCATTTTGAGTCGATGTCAGGTACACCAGAAATCATTACCACCGTTCATGGTGAGGGCTATCGCTTTTGTGGTGATCTGGCGGGATAAGCCAATATTAATTTAGTGGCCAGAGATAGGTGAGAAATGCGCAACGTCTCCGGTGCTTTCAACAATCCAGCCGTCAGCAAGCCACAAACTTTGTTGGTAATCAACCCGGGACAGTGAGCCATTGCGTAAACGCAAGCGGCGCTCAGAGTGAGCCGGTAACCCGAGCAGGGTGTTTATCAGGCAGCTCAACGCGATACCATGACTAACCAGCAATGGCCGACTACCCGGCGGTAGGTTGTGGCAACTGTCCAGTGCGCTGCGCATCCGTGACGCTAATTCTGCCATCGACTCACCGCCCCCGGGAACCCGGGCATCAACAGTGCCATCCACCATATGCCGACGCCATGATTCTTGTTCTTTTGTTAGGCTGTCAATTTTACACCCTTCCAGTTCTCCCATGCGCAGCTCACGCAGACGAGAATCGAAACTAAGCTCGCAACGGCAGATATTAGCAATAATTTCTGCGGTTTGCTTGGTGCGTCCTAAATCACTGCTGATAACATGAGTTATGCCTTCAGAGCGAACCCTTTCAGCCACCGAGTTGATCTGATTTTTACCTTGGATGGTTAGTGGGCTATCAGAGCAGCCCTGAATACGGCCATCGGTATTAAATTCCGTTTCGCCGTGACGAACGAGATATACCTGTAGCATTTCTGTTTCCCGTTATAGTGCATCAAATAAGCTTTCTAATTCATTATGTATCATGTTGTGGTTGCCTGCTAGCTCTGTTCATAGTAAATGAATCGCAAGCCATTCTTTAAGCTCAGACGAAGCTGCCTTGAGGCTATGAGATCCTCGAGTTATGGTGGCAATCCCTGCACCCAGTTGATCTTTTAATTCACGTTGGCTCAGATCACCGTTAATTAACTCTCCAATAATACGCACACGCGTACCCAAAGCAGCACGTTCATCTTCCGTCAGCATCAATTCTAGTAGCGCTTGATGGCAGTCTTGCTGCACTGCATGTTTCAATAGCGTAACAAAATCTACCCAGTTTTTATCCTCTCCAGGGGAAGATCTAGGGCCAGTTTGCATCATAGTCCACTACCTTGCCAACGCTGAAAGAGATCATTGGGTAACTCGATGTCGAATTGATCAATGACTCGGTTGACATTTTGATTGATGATCTCGTCTATAGTCTGTGGCCGATGATAGAAAGCGGGTAGCGGTGGCATAATAACAGCACCTAATTCAGCTGCCTGTACCATCAAACGTAAATGCCCCAGATGCAATGGTGTTTCTCGCAAACCGAGCACTAAGGGACGTCGCTCTTTCAATATTATATCCGCCGCACGGATCAATAAATTATCAGTATAACCATGAACAATGCCTGATAGCGTTTTAATCGAGCAGGGTAATATTACCATCCCCGCAGTTCTAAACGAACCCGAAGAAAGCGAAGCGGCAAGGTTGCGCACATCATGTACCATATTGGCCAAGGATTGTACATCTTTTAAGCAAATATCGGTTTCTGAAGCAAGTGTCCGCCGCGCCGCATTGCTAATAATTAAATGCGTTTCTATTTCGGAAACATTTTTTAATATCTCTAACAAGCGGATACCGTAAATTGCCCCGCTAGCACCTGAAATACCAATAATAAGTCGTTTCATGATACATTGCCTCAATAGACCTCTTTCCAAACCCTAGCGAGTGATACGAAGTCAAGGCGCACGGCGCACAGCAACCTTCGTTAACACACAGTACATGAGGATTGCGCGCACCGGGGGCAACGCAGGATTCGAGTCACGCAGCAGGTTTGGAAAGAGGTCTAATGTCAGATTGCCTCAAACCGGCCAAATACACGACCATCGAAAGCGGGGATGCCCCTATTTGAGTTTAAAAACGTTAATCCGCGAAAAAAAATTAGCCTTCGTTGTACATTTCAAGATTTTCTGCTTCATTTTGGCGATGTAATGCCTGAGCATCATCACGGCGTAGTAATGCAAGAGAATCCAGATAATTCTGATCGACATCTTTGGTGATGTAACTGCCATCGAACACTGAGCACTCAAATTGAGTAATATTGGGATCATTTTCTCTCACCGCATCGATAAGATCAGCCAGGTCCTGAAAAATCAACCCATCTGCGCCTATTAGCTCCCTGATTTTATCCACTTCACGACCATGAGCGATAAGTTCATTGACACTTGGCATATCAATACCATACACATTAGGAAAACGGATTTCTGGCGCCGCTGAGGCAAAATAAACCTGTGTCGCGCCCGCGTCACGTGCCATTGTCACAATTTGTTCTGAAGTAGTACCACGTACAATAGAATCATCCACCAATAATACTTTTTTATCTTTAAACTCTGCCCGATTAACATTCAGCTTACGGCGTACTGATTTACGGCGCTCCTGTTGACCTGGCATAATAAAAGTGCGACCTACATAACGGTTTTTTACAAATCCCTGACGGTAGGGCTTATCTAGAATACGCGCGATTTCTAACGCGATATCACAGGAGGTCTCAGGGATAGGAATAACCACGTCAATGTCTAACTCTGCCCATTTATCAGCGATTTTTTTACCCAGCCTCTGTCCCATACGCACCCGAGCACTGTAGACAGAAATGTTATCCATATAAGAATCTGGGCGAGCAAAGTAAACGTACTCAAACAGGCAAGGATGATACTGAGGATCAGCAGCACATTGGCGAGTAAATAACCCGCCTTTTTCAGTGATGTATACTGCTTCACCTGGTGCGAGATCGCGCAATAATTTGAAGCCTAATGTATCAAGAGCGACGCTTTCTGAGGCGACCATGTATTCAATGCGATCATCTTCTAAAATGCGGTTACCCATCACCAAGGGTCGTATGCCATTAGGATCACGAAAAGCGACCATGCCATGACCGATGATCATCGCCACGCAAGCATAGGCACCCTTTACCAACTCGTGAGTTCTGGTTACGGCGGCAAAAATATCCTCCTCTGTTAAAGGATAGTTCTGCGAGCTATCCAGTGCACTGGCAAAAATATTCAATAAAACTTCTGAATCAGAAGTAGTATTCACATGACGACGCTTTTTTTTGAATAGGTATTCTCTCATTTCCTTCGCGTTAGTTAGATTGCCATTGTGCGCCAAGGTAATGCCAAATGGGGAATTCACGTAAAAAGGCTGTGCTTCTGAAACGCTGGCACAGCCCGCCGTTGGATAACGTACATGACCCAGCCCCATAGTACCCTGTAAGCGCAGCATGTGGCGGATTTCAAAGACATCCTTCACTAAACCATTAGCTTTACGCAAACGGAACCTATTATTGGCGTCAAGGGTAACGATGCCAGCAGCATCTTGCCCCCGGTGCTGAAGCACCATCAAGGCATCGTAAATCGACTGGTTTACCGGTGTAAAACCAGTGATACCGACAATACCGCACATATTGTTTTTCCTTATCAGCGTTAACGGATCCTTACAAGGTTACGTACGAGCTTTACCGATCCGGCAAGAAATTCGACGTGTTCTGCAAGTAGTTAAAGAACCCTCTGATTATATCACTGAACTGCGGGATTAATTGTGACTGTTTCCACTCTATGCTTTGCGCAAAGTCGGTGAAGGTATCCACAAAGAATAATATGGCGGCGACGATGAGAACACCACGTAACGCCCCGAAGCATACGCCAAGCACCCTATCGGTTCCTGATAATCCGGTGCGTACAACCAGGCAGCTCATCACCGAGTTAACAACAGCACCGATAATTAAGGTAGCGATGAACAGGATACCGATGGCAGTACCGTTGCGAATCAATTCATTCTCAAAAGAGGTGAAATAAACTGCAAGGTAGGGATAAAAATGACGAGCGATAAAAAATGCACATCCCCATATCACCAGCGATAACGCCTCACGGACAAATCCCCGGTTCAGGCTGACCAAAGCTGAAAATACGATAATGCCGATAATAACGTAATCAATCCAGACCATGATAAGACTCCAATGCTTTTACCTGGCCGTTGAGGCCACTAAGCGCATTAAGCTCAGGTAGCGCTGCCTGTAATTTCTGTTTCGAATTATTTACCTCTACCATAATACGGGTTATTTGACCGTTCACCGGTGTAGGTGGCAAGGTATAGACGTGATAGCCCGATAAGCGTAATTTCGCGACAATTTCGTTGACATTAGCGGCGTTCTTCAAGGCACCCAATTGCACCACATAAGCGGCACCTCGCTCTGATTTCTCCTCCCGTTGCAGTTTGGCGGCGTTGGCGGCACCCTCCGGTGGTTGCACCGGTAAGGATTGGTTAAGCGGCATTCCCACATCGATTTCTTCGGGATCACCGGGTCTGGATACCAGTGGAATAGCGGCAAATTGATCCTCGTAATGCTTCTTTTTACCGTCAAATAACATCGGCAGTACTGTGATCCCCACAGCGACCAAAATGACAGTACCAACCAAACGGTTCTGAAATTGACTTGCCACTCACCCCCCTCACAGCTAAAAAAGTGTTTACCGCCTGTTGTGTTCGATAAATTACCAATTTTGATGACGACGGCCATTAAACCGTTTTTAACGCTGTCATGACATAAGCAACAGTGTGAAAGGATCCGCAGACAATAATGACATCCTGTGGATCTGCATCCTGCATTGCCTGATGCCAGGCATGGGTAACATCAGCAAATAAACAAGGCACATCTTGATTTGCACGTTGCTCTGGTAAATGTTGTGCTAACCATTCCACGGATGCACCGCGCAGATCGGTTAATGATGCACAGTACCATTTATCGACTTGTTGAGATAAGCAAGCGAGGGTCGCCGCAATATCTTTATCAGCTAGCATCGCCACAACAGCACGTACTTTACCTAATCGTTCTGGCAACTGAGCAAGCCGTCGAGCCAGATAAGCAGCTGCATGAGGATTATGGGCAACATCCAGGATCAACATGGGTTGTTCACTGACGATCTGAAAACGCCCTGGCAAATAAGCGGCCTGCAAACCTTGATGAATAGCTAACTCACTGATCGAAAAAGTAGAATAATGCAGTACCGCCAATGCCGTCGCGGCATTTTGTAGGGGTACTTTGGGCAAAGGCAAATTGGCTAATCGGTATGAGCCACTCTGCCAGCACCAACCGTTATCCTGTTGGCTAAATTGCCAAGCGTCATGATAGCGATAAAGCCTAGCCCCTAACGTTGTGGCAACTGTCTCAATGGAATGAAGCCTATCAGGTTCACCCACTATTGCCGGTTTATCGCGGCGGAATATCCCCGATTTCTCACGCGCAATACTTTCTCGATCAGTGCCTAACCGATCAGTATGATCAAGACCGATACTGGTGATCGCAGCGACGTCGGAATCAATAATATTGGTGGCGTCTAAACGTCCGCCAAGTCCAACTTCTAGGATAACGACATCAAGTGCTGCCTGTTTAAACAGATGCAACGCTGACAAAGTGCCAAATTCAAAATAAGTCAATGAAATATCACCGCGTGCCGCTTCAATCTCAGCGAAAGAGTAACAGTGTGCTGTTTCACTGAGTTCCCGCCCCTGAATACGCACACGCTCGGTGTAACGTAAAAGATGCGGTGAACTGTAGACTCCTACCCGTAAACCTGCAGCAAGTAGAATCTTCTCCAATACGCAGCAGGTTGTACCCTTACCGTTGGTACCCGCGATAGTGAATACATGAGTTGCAGGCTTTAGCAGATCGATACGTTCGGCAACCTTTTTGATGCGTTCCAGGCCTAAATCAATCTCCTGATGGTGCAATGATCCTACATAGGACAACCAGGTTGCCAGAGAAGAAGTCGGCTGAGGGAGAGGAGGAGGATTATTCATTTGGCATCACTGCAAGCTGTTCAACGTTAGCGGCAGTGATGACTGGCTGCGGTTGATGAGTAAGTTTAGATAGGAGACTTGCCAGGGTTTGGCGCATTTGCAGGCGATGCACGATCATATCAATCGCCCCTGTTTCGATCAAAAATTCGCTGCGTTGAAAACCAGAGGGTAATACTTCTCTTACTGTTTGTTCAATCACCCTGGGGCCAGCAAAACCGATCAGTGCTTTTGGCTCCGCGATATTAATATCACCTAGCATTCCCAGACTAGCAGAAACGCCTCCCATCGTTGGATCGGTCAGTACCGAAATATACGGCAGGCCCGCTTCTTGCATTTTGGCCAGCGCGGCGCTGGTCTTTGCCATTTGCATCAGTGACATCAACGCTTCTTGCATACGTGCGCCACCACTGGAAGAAAAACAGACTAATGGGCAGTGATCTTGCAACGCCTGTTCAACCGCGCGCACAAAACGTGCTCCAACGACAGATCCCATCGACCCTCCCATAAAAGAGAACTCAAAACAGGCCGCCACGAGAGGCATAGTAAACAAGGTTCCTTTCATGACGACGAGAGCATCTTTCTCATTGGTTGCTTTTTGTGCCGCAGTATATCTGTCACTGTATTTTTTAATATCTTTGAATTTTAAAGTATCCTTTGGCGTCAGTTCTTCTCCCAGCTCTATCATATCGCTATCTTTGTCCAGGAAGGCGAGTAAACGCACACGTGCGGAAATACGCATATGATGATTACAATTAGGACAAACTTCCAGATTATGCGTCAATTCGATACGGTAGAGAACTTTCTCGCAACCGCTGCATTTGGTCCATACCCCTTCAGGAATATTCGCTTTACGGGAGAATGCAATTTTATTAGTAAGAATTCGTTCAATCCAGCTCATCGTTAATTTCCTATCACAATATTGCTTATAAAACCGCTCCGGGCGTACCGGTTTCACAGCACAAGCTACGGTTTCGCAAAAGGTTTATTTTTTTGATGTATTGCTGCACGCCGATGTCGATAAATTTCAAGCACCGCCGGCAGAATTGAAAACACAATAATCATAACAATTAATAACTTAAGATTTTTCTGTACTATCGGCAAATGACCAAAAAGATAACCAGCATAGGTAAATGACAGCACCCATACTAGCGCCCCAATCAGGTTGTAGGCAGTAAAGCGACGATAGGACATTTTGCCCATTCCGGCGACAAAAGGAGCAAACGTACGAATTATAGGCGCAAAACGTGCCAAAATGATGGTTTTCCCACCGTATTTTTTATAAAAATCATGGGTTTTATCCAGGTAAGCCTGGCGAAATAGTTTGGAATGGGGGTCACTGAAAAGTTTTTTGCCGAATAAATGACCAATAGTGTAGTTGAGTGCATCACCTGCAATAGCCGCAATGACCATCAAAGCAACCATCAGATGGACATTCAAATCATTAGAAGGCAGTGTCGCCAGCGCGCCAGCGGCAAACAATAATGAGTCCCCGGCAGAAAAGGTGTCACTACCAGGCCGGTTTCACAAAACAGGATCAAAAAAAGTATAGCGTAGACCCAAAGGCCGTATTGCGTCACTAGCTCCGCCAGATGGACATCAATATGTAAAATAAAATTGATCACTAAGCCTATAAATTCCATGTGCTACTCTCAGGTTAAATAAACGCTCGTCGAATAGACCTCTTGCATAATCTACTGCGTGGTATGAATTCGGCGTTACCTGGTGCTCGCAATCTTCATGTACTCGTATATTAACGAAGGTTGTAGTGCACCAGCGCCTTAACTTCACATAACGAACGCCGGTTTTCAAGAAGTCTAATGAATCAATTATCGCTACCGTTAGCCATAAAAAAAGGGTACTGATGTGCTTTGTGGCAACGCAAATCTCGTTGGATAATCAACACCCACTAAATACAGGCCATTTGCTTTTGCCGTCGCGGCAGCTTGGGTACGATCTTTTAACATGAGTAGCTGTGCTAACCAATTCTCATTTTTATGACCCACACCAATTTCTATTAAACTACCAACGATATTACGCACCATATGATGTAAAAACGCGTTAGCTTTGATATCTATCATAATATAATCACCATAGCGACTTACTATGACATGTTTCACCTCCCGTCGCGCAGTTTTCGCTTGGCATTGTAACGCTCTAAATGAGGTGAAATCATGCTCTCCCAACAGATATTGTGCTGCGCGTGCCATTTTTTGTGCATCGAGTGATTTCGGGTAATGGGTAACCCCGTGCGCAAGAATAGCGGGACGATAGCGATGATTAAAAATAATATAATGATAACGTCGAGCGTTGGCACTAAAACGGGCATGAAAATCTTCAGTGACAGTTTTCATCCAGCGAACGGTAATATCTGCAGGCAGATGCGTATTAGTTCCTATCGTCCAGGCAGATTCTTCACGTGAAGTCGTAGTGACAAAATGAACCACTTGACCTGTAGCATGGACACCTGCATCAGTGCGCCCAGCACAAAATACGTTTATTGATTGATCAGCGATCTTGGATAAAGCCGCCTCAAGACAACCCTGTATGCTGGCACTCTGTTTTTGGCGTTGCCAACCATGATAGCCGTTGCCATTATATTCAATTCCCAAGGCAATATTATAGTGCTTAGACATGTTGCTTAAAATTATTCCAGTTGAGTATTAAAACCCAGTCGTTGCAAAAGGTCAGCGCTAGCAGCGTCGTCACACTGCACACAGAGAGATGACCATTCCCGTCGCTCCTGATAGTGTTTTCGTAAGCTATCAAACTGAGAAACGTCCCCCGTTATGCGGCACAAAGCACTATCGTCAAGGCGCACATCATACACTAAGTGCATTAATCGTCTTAATTTGCTTTCATCCAATACCGCATGAAGCCGTAGCAGATTCAGCTTTGCGGGCGGTAATAAAGAGGTCAAGGCAATCGACTGGGCCTGACCACAATAATGGCTAAAGGCTTCGAAAAGTTGCGTGGTTCCTCGGGTCTTACCTTCCAAAGTGTAACCGGCAATGTGAGGTGTACCGATATCTACTCGGGCTAGCAAGGGTAAGGAAAGTTGCGGCTCATTTTCCCAAACATCCAAGACCACACTGAGTTTTTTACCTTTTTGTAAGGCCTGTAACAGTGCATTGTTATCTACTACAGCACCACGACAGCTGTTAATCAAAATACGGTTATCCGGTAGTGCTGCCAACAACTCGTGATCAACCAGGTGCAGGCTACGGTAAGCGCCATCTTTATGCAACGGAGTATGAAAGGTAAGTATATCGGCTTCACACACCAGTTTTTCTAGTGGTAGGAACGTTCCCTTATCTCCACGATCAGCACGTGGTGGATCACACAATAAGGTAGTAACACCCCATGCATTGAGGCGTGCATTCAACCGCGATCCCACATTGCCAACACCGATAATACCGACCGTTTTATCTCGTAATGCGAAACCATCACGCTCCGCCAGTGCCATGAGCGCAGAGAAAACGTATTCTACCACTGCAATAGCATTACAACCTGGTGCAGAGGCAAAGTGGATCTCTTGCTGATGTAACCAACTCTCATCCACATGATCCGTACCGGCAGTGGCAGTTCCAACAAATTGGATCTTGGTGTTCTGCAGTAGTTCCGCATTGACTGTCGTCACTGAACGTACCATCAAAGCATCAGCGTCAACCAATGCTGATTGTGGTATCGGACGACCGGGCACAGTCTCAACAACACCCATGCGCTGAAACAAGGGTTTTGCATATGGCATATTTTCATCAACTACAATTTTCACTTTATGCTCCAACAAGATACTGCTTGCTCGATAGATAACGGGGAAACCATTTTGCCACGCCATGAGCGGAAACCCAATCGTCCTACTAAACTCCACAGCACAGCCTTATTTTGGGATCCGTAAAAAATTATATAAAAATGCTGGAGGCAACAGGTGACGCTCTGTATAATGCCACGGCAATATTTTGTCTTTTCTACCTCCACTCTGGTGAGATATTGCCCATGTTGCGTATTTTGAAAGAAGCACTAACCTTTGATGACCTTCTCCTGGTTCCCGCCCATTCGACTGTTTTACCTAATAACGCGAAGCTTGAGACTCAGCTAACCCAAACCATCCAATTGAATATTCCTATGCTCTCCGCGGCTATGGATACCGTCACCGAGTCTCGTCTCGCCATTGCATTAGCACAAGAAGGCGGTTTGGGCTTTATCCATAAAAATATGTCTATTGAACGGCAGGCTGAAGAAGTCCGCCACGTGAAAAAACACGAAAGCGGTGTGGTCACTGAACCGCAAACCGTCACCCCAACAACCACCCTGCGTCAAGTAAAAGAACGAACCGACCGTAACGGTTTTGCCGGTTATCCCGTGGTCACTAAAGATCGTGAGCTGGTAGGCATTATCACTGGACGTGATGTCCGTTTTGTTACCGATTTAGATCAACCCGTCACAGCAGTCATGACGCCAAAAGAACGCCTGGTCACCGTTAAGGAAGATGAAGCACGTGAAGTTGTTTTGCAAAAAATGCATGAAAAACGGGTGGAAAAAGCCTTGGTTGTGGATGAAAACTTTCATCTGCTCGGTATGATCACCGTCAAAGATTTCCAAAAAGCGGAACGTAAGCCGAATGCCTGTAAAGATGAACGGGGACGCTTGCGTGTTGGTGCTGCTGTCGGTGCTGCTGTCAGTAGTGATAATGAAAAGCGAATTGATGCGCTAGTGGCGGCAGGTATTGATATTTTATTGATCGATTCTTCCCACGGTCATTCAGCAGGCGTACTACAGCGTATCAGTGAAACACGTGCTAAATACCCTGATTTGCAAATTATCGGCGGTAATGTCGCGACCGCAGCCGGTGCGATAGCACTAGCCGAGGCGGGTGTTAATGCAGTGAAAGTCGGTATTGGCCCCGGATCAATTTGTACCACTCGAATCGTAACCGGCGTAGGCGTGCCACAGATTACCGCCGTTTCTGACGTAGTGGATGCACTGGCGGAAAGAGACATCCCGGTTATCGCCGATGGTAGTATTCGTTTCTCTGGTGATATTGCCAAAGCGATTGCTGCCGGGGCATCCTGTGTGATGGTGGGATCAATGCTCGCAGGAACAGAAGAATCACCGGGTGAAATCGAGTTGTATCAAGGGCGCTCATTCAAATCTTATCGTGGTATGGGATCACTGGGAGCGATGTCTAAGGGGTCATCCGATCGTTACTTCCAAACTGACAACGCAGCAGACAAACTGGTACCCGAAGGCATTGAAGGGCGTGTTGCCTACAAAGGTTTACTGAAAGAGATCGTTCACCAACAAATGGGAGGGCTACGTTCATGTATGGGGCTAACCGGTTGCGCGACCATCGTTGAATTACGTACCAAAGCGAAATTCGTCCGTATTAGCGGGGCAGGTATTCAGGAAAGCCACGTACACGATGTGACTATTACCAAAGAATCACCTAATTACCGTATGGGCTAATTTTGGAATACAGCAAAATGACAAAAAATATCCACCAGCAGCATCGCATTCTTATTCTTGATTTTGGTTCTCAATATACTCAACTGGTGGCACGTCGAGTGCGTGAGATTGGTGTTTATTGTGAGCTATGGGCGTGGGACGTAACTGAAGAAAAAATCCGTAGATTTCAGCCAAGCGGTATCATTCTCTCTGGCAGCCCAAAGAGCACGACTGAAGATAACAGCCCACGCGCACCAGACTACGTATTCACCGCAGGTGTTCCCGTATTAGGTATATGCTATGGCATGCAAACGATGGCGTTACAATTGGGCGGAAAAGTAGCAGGTTCCGAACAACGTGAATTTGGGTATGCTCAAGTTGAAATTAAAACAAAGTGTGCTTTGACCGATAATCTTCAGGATGCCCGCAACCCTGCCGGCGATCCATTACTGGATGTTTGGATGAGCCATGGAGATAAAGTGATCGCGACTCCGCCAGACTTTGTCACTGTAGCCAGTACGGATAGCTGTCCCTTTGCCATTATCGCCAATGAGACAAAACATTTTTATGGCGTACAATTTCATCCAGAAGTCACACACACCACGCAAGGGCAGCACCTGCTGAAGCATTTTTTGCTGCACATCTGTCATTGTGCAGCGTTATGGACACCTGCTAATATCATTGAAAATACAGTAGAAAAGCTGCGTAAGAAAATTGGGGATGACCAGGTTATCCTGGGTTTATCCGGTGGTGTTGATTCATCGGTGACGGCCATGTTGCTGCACCGCGCGATTGGTAAACGCCTAACTTGTGTTTTTATTGATAACGGTCTGTTGCGTCTAGGAGAAGCAGAGCAAGTACTGGCAATGTTTGGCGATCAATTTGGCCTTAATATTATCCCTATTGCCGCAGAAGATCTTTTTCTAGAGGCGTTGTCTGGCATTGATGATCCCGAAGAAAAACGTAAGACTATCGGACGGGTGTTTGTTGAAGTGTTTGATAAACAGGCCAGTAAACAACAAGGCGTCAAATGGTTAGCACAGGGCACTATCTACCCTGATGTTATCGAATCTGCAGCGTCCGCCGCTGGCAAAGCGCATGTTATTAAATCTCATCATAATGTCGGTGGTTTACCGAAAGACATGAAATTAGGTCTGGTTGAACCGCTAAAAGAACTCTTTAAGGACGAAGTGCGTAAAATCGGTTTAGCACTGGGCTTACCGTATAACATGTTATACCGCCATCCCTTCCCTGGCCCAGGTCTCGGCGTTCGCATACTAGGCTCAGTAAAAAAAGAATACTGTGATTTACTACGACGCGCCGATGCTATTTTTATTGAAGAACTACATAAATCTGATTTATATGACAAAGTCAGCCAGGCATTTACCGTCTTTCTACCGGTACGTTCAGTCGGGGTGATGGGTGATGAACGCAAATACGATTGGGTCGTTTCTCTGCGAGCGGTGGAAACTATCGATTTTATGACAGCACATTGGGCACACCTGCCGTATGATTTTCTGGGTCGCGTTTCTAATAGAATCATTAATGAGGTCAAAGGTATTTCTCGCGTGGTATATGATATTAGTGGCAAGCCTCCAGCAACAATAGAGTGGGAATGATAGACAGAGGTTTATGAAAATAGCAGCTATTCAGCGACCATTATCCACAGAACGCATTCAGCGATGCAGCCAATGTGACCTGTTGCTTAGCTTGCCCGTTTTGCATAATAAACAAAGCGCTTATTGTCCGCGTTGTCGTGCAAAAATAGCCAGTGGACACGACTGGTCACTGATACGTTTGAGTGCGATGGCGGTGACAATGCTGTTATTAATGCCATTCGCTTTTAGCGAACCATTAATCAGTATTCGTCTGCTCGGTACCTGGATCGATGCCAGTTTGCTGACCGGCATTTGGCAAATATCTCGCCAGGGAGACCCGCTGACAGCTGGCATGGTTTTTTTCTGTACTATTGGTGCACCGGCGGTCCTGATATTTTCCATTCTCTATTTAAAGATTGGACGCCGTATTGGCCTCAATTTACGTCCGGTATTACTGATACTCGAACGGTTAAAAGAATGGGCCATGCTCGATATCTATCTTGTTGGTATCGCGATAGCTTGTATAAAAATAAAAGAATTTGCAGTTATTACCGCTGGTGTGGGTCTAATCGCTTATTTATTGTTGACACTACTGACTTTGCTGACGTTAATACATTTGAATGTCGAGCAGTTGTGGGAACGCTTCTACCCTCAGCGACAGGTTGACAGATCTGCAACGACCTTAGAGATTTGTTTGCCATGTCACCATACCTGCTGTCCTGATGAACGTGGCCGCTGCCCACGCTGTCATACCTCGCTACACCATCGTCGTCTTCATAGCTTGCAAAAAACCTGGGCGGCGCTGATTGCCGCGATGGTGTTATTACTACCCGCTAATTTACTGCCTATCTCAGTGGTCTATGTTAATGGAATGCGCGTAGAAGATACTATTTTCTCTGGCGTGGTTGCGTTGGCATCTGCGGGTCATGTGCCGATTGCACTGGTGGTTTTTATCGCCAGTGTGTTAGTGCCACTGACCAAAATTATCGTATTGGTCACGTTATTGCTCAGTATTCATCTAAAAACACAGCATAGCTTAAGAACACGGATACGCTTGCTACGCGTGATTACCTGGATTGGTCGTTGGTCAATGCTCGATTTGTTTGTTATTGCGTTAATGATGTCGCTGATTAATCGCGATCAGCTGATTGCTTTTACTATGGGACCTGCTGCTTTTTATTTTGGATCGGCGGTTATTTTGACTATTCTTGCTGTTGAGTGGCTAGACAGCCGATTAATTTGGGATGCACATGCAACAGGAAACGCCGAATACACCGATTAAGGCTCAGATTAAGCATAAGAGCCGGATTTCTCCCTTCTGGTTATTGCCTTTTATTGCGCTTCTGATCGCGGGTGGACTAGTTTATAACAACTGGCAACAACGTGGTACAGAAGTCACTATCGATTTCCAGTCTGCTGCCGGAATTGTCGCCGGACGTACACCTATCCGTTATCAGGGGGTTGATGTTGGCGTGGTGCAATCTGTCAATCTGAATCAAAATCTGAGCAACATTGAAGTCAAGGCCAATATCAAAAATGACTTGAAAAACGCGTTACGTAGCGGTACCCAATTCTGGCTGGTGACACCTAAGGCCTCTTTGGCCGGCGTCTCTGGGCTGGATGCTTTAGTTGGCGGTAATTATATCGGTATTATGCCGGGTTCTGGCAAACTACAAACACATTTTACTGCATTGGATACCCAACCCAAATTCCATCAAAACACCGGTGAATTGATGGTTCATCTTTATGCTGATGATCTGGGATCACTGAATACAGGCTCGCTGGTTTACTATCGTAAAATTCCAGTGGGCAAAGTTTACGATTATAACATTGCACCACAGCCCCATTATCAGCAAGGCAATGATCAAAAGCACGGTGGTGTTATCATCGATGTCCTGATCGATCGCCGTTTCGCCAAATTAGTCAAAAGTGAGAGCCGTTTCTGGAATGTGTCCGGTTTTAAAGGCACACTCAGCTTGAATGGCCTATCGGTACAAATGGAAAATATGAGCGCGTTAGTCAATGGTGCTATTGCCTTTGATTCACCGCCGCACAGTAGCAACGCCGGTATGGACCAACAGTTCCAACTTTATGATGATTTAGCACAGAGTCAACGTGGGGTATCGATTACACTGGATTTACCCAATGCTAATAACCTAAATGAAGGGCGTACCCCGCTAATCTACCAGGGATTACAGGTAGGAACATTAACCACAGTTACGCTGCAAGCAGATAATAAAATCACAGGCGAACTCACCATTGATCCTTCCGTCGTTGATTTAATGCGCAGTGGTAGCCGTATTGAAATGAGAAGTCCACGTATCAGCTTTAATGAAATAAAATTAAGTGAGATCCTAACGGGTAATACCTTGGAATTATTCCCGGGTGGCGGTGAGCTGCAAAAACATTTTACTGTGCTCGATAGCATCAGTAGTTTGTTACAACAACCTAATGTGTTACAGCTACAATTGAACGCGCCGCAAAGTTATGGCATTGATGTCGGTCAGCCAATTACTCTCAACGGCATTAAAATTGGTCAGATATTGAGCCGTCGTTTGAATAATAAAGGGGTGATGTTTACTGCGGCAATCGAAGCGGCATATCGCCATTTAGTGCACCAGGACAGCAAATTTGCGGTCAATAGCCGAATTAGTGTCAAACTTGGCTTTAACGGTATCGATATTGAGGGAGCCAGTGCGCAGGAATGGATCGACGGCGGTATACTTCTACTACCGGGCAGCAACAGTGGCAAGCCATTGAAACAATATCTACTTTATGGCAGTGTGTCTAAAGCACAGCAGGGTTTGTTTGGTGCTACACCAATAACGCTCACTTTGGTCGCTAATAGCCTGCCAGACGTACAAACTGGCTCGGTGGTGTTGTACCGCAAATTTCAAGTCGGAGAAATCGTCAATATTCGTCCAAAAGCCGAGCAATTTGAAGTAGATGTGTATATTCAACCGCAATACCGTAACTTATTGACAGATAACAGTATTTTTTGGACAGAAGGGGGTGCAAAAATACAACTTGACACCAGTGGATTAAATATTCAAGCCTCGCCACTTAACAGAGTATTAAAAGGTGCTATCAGTTTTGATAATCTGGCTGGAATAACAACAAATAAAAGTGCTAAGCCCCTACTCTATATATCAGAGTCCGTTGCACGTGCCAGGGCGGTAAACCAGGCTACCGAAGGTTTAATTATCGTGCTCGATACAGTAGAAGCAGGGTCATTACAAGTTGGGACGCCGTTGCTGTTCCGTGGGATAGAAGTGGGTACGGTCAGGGCACTCAATCTAGGTGGCATGTCGGACAGGGTACAGATTACGCTATGTATCAGCCCCAAATATCAACACTTGGTGCGGCAGAATAGTGTATTTTGGTTAGCCTCTGGTTATAACCTGGAATTTGGTTTAACCGGTGGTGTATTAAAGAGTGGAACCTTTGGACAATTTATTCGTGGAGGCATTGCTTTTGCCACGCCCCCTACGGTTCCGTTAGCACCCAAGGCTCAAGTTAATCAACATTTTCTTCTAAATACCGAAGCACCTAAAGGTTGGAAAAACTGGGGGACGGCGATCCCCACTCTTTGAAATAAATACTCACTAGACTTCTTTCGAAACCGTAGTTTGTTATGTGAAGTCAAGGTACCCGGAGCACAGTAACTTTGGTTAACATATCAGTACATGGGAATTGCGAGCACCGCGTAACGCCGAATGCGTATCACGCAGTAGGTTTCTAAAGAGATCAATTAATCATCAAGGGATCATCGTATGAACTTATCACGATTTATAGGTATTAGTACCCTGTTATCTGTGCTTTCATTTTCTGGGTTAGCGGCTGTACCACAAAATTATCTCTATACTGCTTCTGATGATTTAAAACAGCTTCAAACATTAATTACTAGACCTGATATTGTAGGTGTACAAATTGTTTACAATTGGAAAATTTTAGAAAAGGGCCAAGATGAATATGATTTTTCTCGTATCGAACAAGATTTAGCGTATCTCAATGGCCTGAATAAAAAATTAGTCATTCAAATCCAGGATCGTTTTTTTGAACCTGATGCTAAAAATGTTCCCGCTTATTTATTGCAACAACCCATTTATCAAGGAGGCGTAGTAGCACAATATGATAATCCGGGCGAAGGAAAGCCAATCGGTCAAGGGTGGGTGGCGCAACAATGGAACCCTGCAGTACAACAACGCTATCAAAAATTGATTGCGGCATTAGCTAAAAAATTTGATGGTCAAGTTTTTGCTGTGAATCTACCAGAAACTGCCATTGATTTGGATATCAAGCATGATAAAACCGGGTTTAGTTGCGATAAATATTTCCAGGCAGAAATAGATAATATGCGTTTTGCCAGAGAAGCATTTAAAAAATCTCACGTGGTGCAATATGTTAATTTCTGGCCTTGTGAATGGAATAATGATCATCAATATATGTCACGGCTTTTCGCTACCGCTGCGAAAAATAATATAGGATTGGGTGGGCCGGATATTGTTCCCAACAAAAAGGGTCAGATGAAAAATGCTTATCCTTTTTTTCATCAATATAAAGGAAAATTAAGCCTAGTCGCAATGGCAGTGCAAGAACCGACCCTGACTTATACTAATCCAGCCACTCAGAAACCCTTTACACGCGCCGAATTTACCGATTATGCCGAGCATTATCTTGGTGCGAATATTATTTTTTGGAGCACGTCATCGCCTTGGTTGAAGTACTAACCTGTGTAACAAAAATGTATTGTTATGCAGGTGTACACCTTTAACGGATATTTAAATATAATTGATATCTGTTAGAGTTTAGTTTCAAGTGTCTTTTCATTGTATATTTTATTTAGTTCATGAACTGTAAAGTCAATTCTTTTAACATTATTTTGCAATGTTTTTATTGCTTTTAGATCGAAAAGATTTCGTTTGTAGCTCGGAGAACCCTTTTCTGTCTTACCCCTATTTTTTATTTGCTTTTCAAGATAAATTATTTTATTTTCTAAATTTTTTTTACATTCGTCAAGTTGACTTATTGTATATTGTTTTTGTATAGTATCGATACTTCTATTTATAGTGCGACACTCATGAATCTCTTTAGTGAGTTGAGTGATTTTTCTTCCTGTGATAGTTGGATTTTGAATTTCATCTACTAATTTTTTAGTCTTAACTTTCATACTCTCTCTTAAATTATCAACCAATTTTTTTCTGTTTTCTCCAGTTTCTTTACTAGCAAGGTTGAGCTGAGAGATTGCTCTACCACCCGCTGCACGTACTTGTGTTATTCTATGATTTATGTGCATTATTGCTTGTGATTGATTTATGCTAAATAATCCTTTGATAAAAGTATCAGCTTTTGGATTCTTCTGCCGTAATAATCCTATACCATGCATTAATACAGGTTTTATTTGATTGTTTAAATTTATAATGCCCATGATTACCTCAATATTAATTTTTTTAAAAATCTAGACAATATTAAATTCAATTTCATGTAAAAAATATAAAAAAACGCCCATAAGACAGATAATAATTATTAAAAATAAAGAAAACACAGCTTTATTTTACTTATTTTTACAAATCTTTTAAAATAATAACCTTAATAGATATTGGGCAAAAAATAATTATGCAACCCCGTGAATTATTTATTTCATTGCACAAAGACCAGCGCAGACGCGATCAGCATTATCTTTGTTTATTATTGACAGCAGCGATAATGACATTTTTGCTGCATTTATGTACGGGCGATGCCTGGATTTGGCCAACACAATGGTTTAGTGAACAAGGACGGTTGTTTATCTGGCAATTGCGGCTACCTCGAGCACTGGCAGTGATGATGGTAGGTGCGAGTTTGGCGGTATCTGGCGCGGTCATGCAAGCGCTATTTGATAACCCTCTAGCAGAACCTGGATTATTAGGGGTGGCTAACGGTGCAGGTGTGGGTTTGGTTTTGGCGATTTTGTTCGGTGGGAGTTTATTAACAGTAAGCCTACTCAGTACCAGTGCGGTTATCGGCGCATTATTGATGACGTTATTGTTATTAGCTTTTGCCCGATATCAGCTCACTAACTCGCATCTATTACTGGTAGGTGTGGCACTGGGCATTGTCTGTGGGGCTATCATGACTTGGGCAGTCTATTTCAGTAGCAGCCTCGATCTGCGCCAGCTCATGTACTGGATGATGGGTGGATTTGGTGGTATAGATTGGCGTCAACAAGGAGGGGTGCTGGCATTATTGCCGGTGGTTTTGTGGTTATGCTGTCAGGGACGGGCACTCAACTTCATTGCCTTGGGTGAACAACAGGCACGGCAATTAGGTATCCGCTATCATTTGTGGCGCAATCTATTGATACTGGCTATAGGTTTATTAGTAGGGATAAGCGTGGCACTGGCGGGTGTAATTAGCTTTATCGGCTTGGTGATTCCGCATATTTTGCGGCTAACGGGTCTAACCGATCAGCGGAGGTTATTGTTGGGTTGCGCCCTGGGTGGCGGTAGTGTGTTGTTGTTAGCCGATATCGTGGCGCGTGTTGCCTTATCCTCGGCGGAGATACCTATTGGTGTGGTAACAGCGACTTTGGGTTCACCGGTTTTTATCTGGTTATTAACGCGGGTACAAAATGGCAGCCAAAATACATGGTAGCACAACTGATTACAGAAATATTATGCAACTTGACAAGGTGGGGGTCCGCTCCCGTCTCGCACCTTTTTCTGCTCAAGTTGAAGCAGGGTTACAAATTCATCTTATTGGTGCGAACGGAGCGGGTAAAAGCACACTACTGGCGCGGATAGCAGGTCTGCTACCAGGAGAGGGAACCGTTCTTCTGGCGGGAAAATCATTACCAGACTATCAGGGGCATGAATTAGCGCGCTATCGAGCTTATCTCCCTCAACAGCAACCGGCGACGGCGGTAATGCCACTATTACAATATCTTGCTTTACATCTGCCAGGCGGCACCTGTGTCGATCGGCCTACTGTAGTGGCCACTATCGGTTATCTATGTCAAAAATTACGTTTAGTAGATAAATTGCCGCACAGGCTAAACCTGTTGTCTGGTGGTGAATGGCAACGAGTTCGGCTAGCGGCGATTTTTTTGCAGGTGTGGCCGGATATTAATAGCGATAGCAAAATATTATTACTCGACGAGCCTGCTAACAGCCTGGATGTGGGGCAAAAAGCAGCGCTGAACGACTTGGTAAGAAAATTTTGTCAGGCCGGACGCAGTGTCATTATCAGTACCCATGATTTAAATCATAGTTTGCAACAGGCCGATCAGATTTGGTTATTAGCTGCTGGTCGAGTTGTTATTCAAGGAAAGGCTAAACAAGTGATGCAGCCCAAAATCTTGTCTAAAATATTCGGCATCGAATTTCAACGACAACGTTTTCATCAACGTGATTGGATTATATAGCGGCTATTATCACCAATGGTAAATTGTCGGTCTAAATATAAATAGAATATTGACACGTACTTCGCTTTATAGAAATAACTCACGGCTTTTCAATGGCTTGTTGCCTAAATAAGGCCGCAACGCCATGCGAGTAAAACGTTTCGCGGCTCGTAAGGTTTCAACATCAGGAAATTCTCCACAAGCCAGAGCCTGTAGCTCTCGACCCGTAAAACTATCATTACTTATTACCGAACTAACGATAAAACCTTTCTTTTGTTGATAGTGGTAAATCATGCCCGCCTTCACCTTTTGTCCACTGAGTGCACAGTGAAGAAAATCGACGCCGTAACCCAGGTTGGCTAACGTCGCCAGTTCAAATTGACGTAAGGCATGTTCAGGTGATCCTTTGGTGAGGCTCTGTAAACTAAGATTTTTTAAACAATGGAGATAGGCAAAAAATAGCTCCGAATAATTGGTGCCAGGCTCCAAAAGACGCGATAATAGCTCATTTACATAGAAGCCACTGTATAACAGGTTGCCACTGAGGGGCAAAGCAAGAGAAATCGGTTCCGCATAACACAAGATTTTTATTTCTCCACGGCCACTCCAACGGGCTAATAACGGGACAAAAGGTTGTAAGCAACCTTTCAGATTAGAATTTCGTCCACGCGCACCCTTGGCGAGGACGGTTATCCGTCCTTCTTTTTCAGTGAAAAGATCCAGTAGTAAGCTGGTTTCACTGTAGGGGCGCCGATGTAAAACAAATGCGCGGTGCCAGGCTTCTCTTAGCACTGCTTATTTCAAATCATCGATGTAGCCTAGGCTACGTAATGCGCGTTCGTCATCTGCCCAGCCCGATTTCACTTTTACCCATAATTCAAGATGGACTTTAACCATAAACATCTGTTCCATATCTTGACGCGCTTCGATACCGATAGTTTTGATTTTTGCCCCTTTATTGCCAATAACCATTTTTTTCTGGCCTTCTCGCTCCACTAAAATTAAACCGTGAATGGTGTAACCACCGCGCGCATTGATTATAAATTGTTCAACTTCAACTGTTACGGAATAAGGCAACTCTTCACCCAAAAAGCGCATCAGCTTTTCACGAATGATTTCCGATGCCATAAAGCGTTGTGAACGATCGGTAATGTAATTTTCTGGGAAGTGATGTTCCGCTTCTGGAATATATCGGCGCACAATATTGGCGATAGTTGTCAGGTTTATGTTCTTTTCCGCCGCAATGGGAACAATATCAAGGAAAGACATTTGTTGGCTAATAAACTGCATATGCGGTAATAGCTTTGATTTATCGATGACATTATCAATTTTATTGATCGCCAACAATACTGGGCACTGTACATGACGCAGTTTATTAACCACCATTTCGTCATCAGCTGTCCAGTGGGTTCCCTCAACCACAAAAATCACTAATTCAACGTCTCCGATGGCACTGCTCGCTGCTCGATTCATTAACCTGTTGATGGCGCGTTTTTCTTCAATGTGTAGCCCAGGTGTATCAACATAAATAGTTTGATAAACCCCTTCAGTATGGATCCCCATAATGCGATGACGTGTAGTTTGTGGTTTGCGCGAAGTAATGGAAACTTTTTGCCCCAGTAACGCATTAAGTAGAGTGGATTTCCCAACATTCGGGCGCCCAACAATAGAAATAAACCCACAGTATTTTTTTGGTACTTCACTCACCTTGCAGCTCCAACTTTATTAATGTTTGTTCCGCTGCTGCTTGTTCAGCTTTACGGCGACTTGATCCACTCCCCACCACAGGTTCACTCAAGCCACTGACGTGGCAGTGGATAGTAAATTTTTGATCATGAGCCTCACCGCTGACCTGGGTAATCAGGTAAGAAGGCAAGGACCTATGCAAACGTTGCAGGTATTCCTGCAAACGTGTTTTTGGATCTTTCTGTTTTTCACCGGGGCTGATTTCTGCTAAACGCTCGGCGTACCAGGTTAGAACTAACTGTCCAACCTTTTGTATATCACTGTCCAAAAATATGCCGCCAATAATTGCTTCCACGGTATCTGCCAAAATAGATTCGCGGCGAAAACCACCACTTTTCAGCTCGCCAGGCCCCAGGCGCAAACATTCACCCAGGTGAAATTCACGCGCCATTTCAGCCAAGGTACCCCCCCTGACCAAGGTCGCACGCATTCGGCTCATATCACCTTCATCTACCAAAGGAAAACGTTGATAGAGTGCATTAGCAATAACAAAATTCAAAATAGAATCACCCAGAAACTCTAAACGTTCATTGTGTTCACTGTCGGCACTACGATGCGTCAACGCTTGCAGTAAAAGTGCCTGTTGCTGAAAAGTGTAGCCCAGCTTGTGCTGTAGCCTATCTATTACGATGGGATTCATGAGTTACCAATAGTTCAACAATACGTTAGAAATAAGACAAATCTCTTTCATTCGGCTTCTTGCAAAACCATAATTCGTTATGTGAAGTGAAGTCAAAGCGCCCCGAGCACAGCAACCGACTGTAGTACATGAGGATTGCGAGCTCCACGTAACGCAGAATTTGCAGCACATAGTAGGTTTTGCAAGAAGCCTATTAATGAATGCCGCCAATACGGTTTAGACGTACTCCCGTTGGCCATTCACCTTCCTGCTTATCAAAACTCATCCAGATAGCCGTTGCTTTACCCACCAGGTTACGTTCAGGTACAAAGCCCCAATAACGGCTGTCTGCACTGTTATCCCGATTATCACCCATCATAAAATAGTGACCTTCAGGCACCACCCACACGCCAAAAGACTGACCAGGTTGTTGATAATAGGAACTTAGCTGATCGTGAGCACCCGGAACGGTTAAAATAGGATGCGTGACTGAACCAATGCGCTCATCACGAGTACGCAGACGTATCCCCTCTTCGGGTATTTCCCGATCCAGTGGGATCTGAAAAAAACCTGCTGATGACTCGCTGTTACCCAGAAAACGGAACGTCTGTACGAGTTCACTCGGTAAGAGTGTACTGTAAGTCATCACCAGTTTACTCTCACAAGTATTGCCACTGCTGCAGGACGGCTGTACCGTGACTTCTTTGCTGACAGGATCATAGCTCACTCGATCACCGGGTAAACCAATAACACGTTTAATATAGTCGAGTCGCGGATTTAACGGATATTTAAAAACGGCAATATCACCACGTTTAGGATGACCGGTTGGGATCAGTGTCGTTAAGCTGATAGGATCTTTAATGCCATAAGCATATTTCTCCACCAAAATAAAATCACCTATCAATAATGTCGGCATCATTGAACCCGAAGGGATCTGAAAAGGTTCGTAAATAAACGAACGCATGATGAATACCAGTGCCAATACGGGAAAAATCGAGACAGTATGCTCGATCCAACCAGGTTGTTTGGCTGCTTTTTGCTGCGCATTATTATCCAGCAGATCACCACCAGCGGTATCAATAGCGGCAACTTTTGCCTGACGAGCCGGTGCCCATTTTAAGCGTTCTAAACACCAAATAATCCCTGTCACCAGCGTTGCTATAGCTAAAAGCAAAGCGAACATGTTAGCCATACGATCTCCTATTTGCTATTTTTACCCACGTGTAAAATGGCCAAAAAAGCTTCTTGTGGAAGTTCAACGTTCCCAACCTGCTTCATCCGTTTTTTGCCTTCTTTCTGTTTCTGCAACAGTTTCTTTTTACGACTGACATCGCCACCGTAACATTTGGCAATGACATTTTTGCGCAATTGTTTTACTGTCGATCGTGCAATAACCTGATTACCAATAGCAGCTTGAATCGCAATATCAAATTGTTGACGTGGGATAAGTTCTTTCATTTTTTCCACTAAATCACGACCACGGTATTGCGCGTTATTACGATGAGTAATCAATGCTAACGCATCGACACGCTCGTTATTGATCAACACATCGACCCGCACCATATCCGCAGTTTGGAATTTGCTGAAATTATAATCCAGAGACGCGTACCCACGAGATGTTGATTTCAGACGATCAAAGAAATCCAGCACCACTTCTGCCATTGGAATATCGTAAGTTAAAGCGACTTGATTACCGTGATACACCATATTGGTCTGTACACCACGTTTTTCGATACATAGCGTGATCACATTACCCAGGTATTCCTGCGGTAACAACATATGACATTGAGCAATAGGCTCGCGCAATTCTGTAATATTGTTTAACGGAGGGAGTTTCGATGGGCTATCAATATGCAGGGTTTCTTTGCCTGTAGTCTGTACTTCATACACTACTGTTGGTGCGGTGGTGATCAGATCAAGATCGTATTCACGTTCCAAACGTTCTTGAATAATCTCCATATGTAATAATCCAAGAAAGCCACAACGAAAGCCGAAACCCAGTGCAGTGGAACTCTCGGGTTCATAAAAGAGAGAAGCATCGTTCAAACTCAGTTTACCCAGTGCATCACGGAAAGTCTCATAATCATCAGAACTGATCGGGAACAAGCCCGCATAAACCTGAGGCTTAACTTTTTGAAAGCCAGGCAAAGCGCTTTCTGCCGGTTGGTGGTTCAATGTCAATGTATCACCAACCGGTGCGCCAAGAATGTCTTTGATGGCACAAACTACCCAACCCACTTCACCGCAATTGAGCTTATCACGATCAATACGTTTCGGAGTAAAAATGCCCAAACGATCCGCATTATAACTTTGACCCGTACTTATTACTTTAATTTTATCACCTTTGCACAGAGTGCCGTTTTTAATACGAATTAAAGAAACAACACCTAAATAATTATCAAACCATGAATCGATAATCAGTGCCTGCAACGGGGCACTGGCGTCTCCTGTTGGAGGGGAATATCACGAACCAGGCGTTCCAGTACATCGCTGACACCCACGCCCGTTTTTGCTGAACAACGCACGGCATCAATTGCGCTAATACCCACGATGTCTTCAATTTCTTGTGCGACGCGATCGGGATCAGCAGCCGGTAAGTCAATTTTATTCAGCACTGGAACCACTTCTAGATTCATTTCCATTGCGGTATAACAATTAGCTAATGTTTGCGCTTCTACCCCTTGACCGGCATCAACCACCAACAGTGCTCCTTCACAAGCAGCCAGTGAGCGGGAGACCTCATAAGAGAAATCAACATGTCCGGGGGTGTCGATAAAATTAAGCTGATAGCTTTGACCATCCTTAGCGTGGTAATCCAAAGTTACACTTTGTGCTTTAATAGTAATACCGCGTTCACGTTCGAGATCCATCGAATCAAGAACTTGTGCTGCCATCTCACGTTCAGCTAAACCACCGCAAATTTGGATAATACGGTCGGATAGTGTCGACTTGCCATGATCGATATGGGCAATAATGGAGAAATTTCGTATGAATTTCATTTGTAAATTTTTTCTCTTAAGAGGCTGTTCAGAACTCAAAAAAACCACCCTGCAAATTTGCCTGCATATTACAGCTTTATCCGATAGGTAGAAAGGACGCAAAACAGAGTGAATGAAGCAAACCGACCAAAAATAATCCAAGGGCTGTTCAATCACCATGTAAACGCCGAGCATCAATCACATCCGGCAACATCTTGAATTTGGCTAATACGCGCCCCTGTACTTCTGCATTATAGATTTCAATATCCATATCGAGGGACGCTAATTGTTTTTTGACATCACAGTGGCTGCTAATCCGCAAAACATTCACTTTCTCATTAGCCAAGACTGTGGTGATATCACGTAATAATCCGCTGCGATCATTAGCGATAACTCGTACTACTAAAGAATAACCGTTCGAGTAATTGTCTCCCCATGTTGCTTCTATGATACGTTCAGGTGCATGAGATCTCAGCTCTGCCAGTTGCTCACAAGCGACCTGGTGAATGGAGACTCCCCGTCCTTGGGTGATAAAACCAACAATTTCATCTGCGGGTATTGGCTGGCAACAACGGGCGATATAGTGCATTAGATTACCTATTCCTTGCACAATAATACGCCCGTTGTCTTTGCTACTGGTATGTAAAGAGTGCTGAGTCTTATGGGTTAGCTGATGTAGAGCCTGCTGATCAGCTTCTTCCGCACTGGGTTTCTTAAACGTGCCCTGTAAGAAATTAACCATTTGGTTAACACGGACATCACCACTGCCAATAGCTGCCAATAATTCATCCAGTGAATTGACGTTATAACGTGAGATCAACAGTTTTTCGGCTTTTTTCAAGCTAATATTGAGTTGTTCCAACTCATTGTCCAATATCTGACGTCCAGCCAGGATGTTTTTATCCCGATCCTGTTTGCGGAACCAATAATGAATTTTAGAACGTCCACGGTGAGTAGTGACATAGCCTAAATTAGGATTCAACCAGTCACGGCTCGGATTCGGTTGCCTTTGAGTAGTAATTTCAATCTGATCACCCATTTTCAGGTGATAGGTAAAGGGGACGATGCGACCACCCACTTTAGCGCCAATACAACGATGCCCAATATCACTATGGATATAGTAAGCGAAATCCAGTGGTGTAGAGTTGACTGGTAAATCAATCACATCACCTTTCGGTGTAAAAACGTAAACTCGATCATCAAATACTTGGCTGCGTACTTCGTCAAGCATCTCTCCTGAATCTGCCATTTCTTCTTGCCAGGCAATCAGTTTACGCAACCACGCGATCCGGTTTTCGTAGCCTGAATGCCCGACCGCGGCCGCACCTTCTTTATATTTCCAATGAGCGGCAACGCCCAATTCGGCATCTTCATGCATTCGTTCAGTACGGATTTGGATTTCTAACGTTTTTCCCTTGGGTCCCAGTACCACGGAATGAATCGATTGGTAGCCATTGGGTTTAGGATTAGCGACATAATCATCAAACTCATCCGGTAAATGGCGGAAATAGGTATGGACCACGCCTAATGCCGCATAACAGTCTTGCAGGCGTTTGACGACGATGCGCACTGCGCGCACATCAAAAAGTTCATCAAAGGTGAGCGATTTTTTCTGCATTTTGCGCCAAATGCTATAGATATGTTTGGGGCGGCCATAAATTTCCGCCTCTATGTTTTCATCCGCCATAGCACTACGCAACGTGGTGGTAAAATTGTCAATAAACTTTTCACGATCAATACGCCGCTCATGAAGTAATTTGGCAATTTGTTGATATCGGGCAGGATGCAAATAGCGGAAGCAGAGATCTTCCAGTTCCCATTTGATTTGACCGATACCCAATCGATTCGCCAGAGGAGCATAAATATTGGAACATTCTTTAGCGGCCAAAACCCGTTCATCTTCTGGAGCATCTTTCACTTCCCGCAGATGTGCGATTCGTTCTGCCAGCTTAATCACTACACAGCGAAAATCTTCTACCATCGCGAGTAACATACGACGAACATTGTCCACTTGTTCGCAACCCATCGTATCATTGTGGGTTGCTTTTAACTGGCGAATCGCGTCCATATCACGCACCCCACGGATCAGTGTCGTGATGCTTATGCCCATATTTTCGTTAAGGGTTGCTTCCTCTACTAAATTGGCATCCACTAACGGAAATAGCAACGCGGCACGCATACTGTCGTTATCCATACTGAGAGTGGCAAGAATTTCTACCATTTCCAGACCACGCCACAGCAACAGAGAAGCATCTGGATGATTTTTCGTCTGCTGTTCACAATAGTGCCACGTTTCAGCCAGTCGCTCGGACGACTGAGGATTCAGCCGTAGATTGGCGATCCACAGATCAAGAGCAAATTCACCCGCCGGGTTCAAATGTGTATTTCTGACAGCAACCATAATTTCCCCGTTATTAAGCGGCCTGTTACCGTTACTTATCTTTGATGGTTTATTACTGACTATGCGAGGCTATTCGAAATCTATGGAGAAACATGTTGCGTGACGTGGATCCTATGTTGCGCGGTGCTCACAATAGACTTCAAACAGATCCTTACTCACCCAAACAGTGGTATATACCCAATGAATTTCGAGTTACGGCAAGGCGGCAATCAATCGAATCCCAAGCGTGTACAAGTAGTACATGACTGGGATGAGTGCGAGCAGCCAACGCCGCCGTAACTTGAAAGGCGAAGGGTATATCTGTATAGAAAACCTCGCCGGATTTTAGTACAACATAAGCCAATGGAGAATACAAATTTCTCGCCTTGACTTCACCCCCTCGCTACGGTTTTGCAAGAAGCCTAATGATAAAAAATGCTTTTTTTCGAAAGGATTTTTTCCTAAATTAGACTAGAATGCCCAGCCGGTAGCGATTTTGTGTAACCACACTGACATGAGCCTAGAAGAAAAAAATATTGCTATTAAAAGCAGTTCATGAGTTAATGCGCCCCAGCCTGTGGTACAGATCTGCCTATTTATGCACGACATCTTGAGTAAAGTAGTTCATATTTAAAGCGTTATCGTTGATAGCCCTTCACTGACGAATTTTCTTCAATAAATGCCTCCATAAGTAACGACTGATAGCTGGCTATAACACGCCCGTGGCGGCAAATTTTTTAATAAAGGAAATACACATGTCTGATACAAAAAAAGGCTCAGTAAAGTGGTTCAACGAGTCTAAAGGTTTTGGTTTTATTACACCAGAAGACGGTAGCAAAGATGTCTTCGTGCACTTTTCTGCAATCAAGAGCGATGGCTTTAAAACCTTAGCTGAAGGGCAACAGGTACAGTTTACTATCGAAAACGGTGCTAAAGGTCCATCTGCAGCAAACGTCACTACTGATTGATATTTAATCATTTTGCTTTGCTGATGCTATGAACCCGCTGATAGGCGGGTTTTTTGAAGCCCCTCACCCAAGTAACCTGTTCGAAATCTCTTGTGCTCGCCGTGTTTTGGTTAAGTCACTCGTCAAAAACAATCTCAAAATGTTCACTTGTTACCTTGTGTTGTATATGAAAAACGCAACTACGCTTTCTCGCCTATTTTTCCCTATCTGAGCGTCACACATGACGATTCCGAATAAATTCTAATATCACTGCATATTAAATGATTTTACTCATCCGATACCTACAGGAATGCTATCATTCGGTGAAAAAATAAAAAGGAGCTGTAGGTTAATACGGATAATACGGATAATACGGAAATTAATGCAAAATCTTCGCCAAAAAATCTTTAGCACGATCTGATTTGGGATTAGTGAAAAAGTCATCTTTGTTACTGTCTTCGAGGATTCTCCCTTCATCCATAAAGATTACCCTGTCAGCCACTCTACGTGCAAAGCCCATCTCATGAGTAACCACCATCATGGTCATACCCTCTTCAGCTAATTTCGTCATTACGTCCAGTACTTCGTTGATCATTTCTGGATCGAGAGCGGAGGTGGGTTCATCAAATAATATGGCAACAGGATCCATACACAGCGCCCTTGCAATAGCTACACGCTGCTGCTGACCGCCAGATAACTCGGATGACAATTTTTCTGCATGCGCAGTAAGCCCAACACGTTGTAACAATTGTAGACCTTTTTCACGAGCTGTCGTTTTATCACGCTTGAGTACTTTCACTTGTGCCAACGTTAGGTTTTTAATGATAGAGAGATGCGGAAATAACTCAAAATGTTGGAACACCATACCAATTTTTGCACGTAATGCAGCCAAATTGATATCCTTATCATTCACTGCAATTCCGTTAACTTTAATATTTCCCTGCTGAATGGACTCCAGGGCATTAACTGTCTTAATCAAGGTGGATTTCCCTGAACCTGAAGGACCACAGACCACCACAACTTCACCTTTTTTCACTTCAATGGAACAGTCGTGCAAAACTTGAAAATGGCCGTACCACTTAGACACGTTTTTCAAGGAAATCATAAAGTTATCCTTTGTATGTTAAAGAGTCAATCAGCATCACAAAAGAAATCAGCGAATACAAGAGATTTAATAAAGCGACTCAGCCCCAAGCGGACGTGTTTTAAAACGACGATGCAACCACAAGTATTGTTCTGGTGCACGCATAATTTCTTTTTCAACCACTTTATTCATAAAACTCGCGGCAGCTACATTATCATCCACTGGATATTCCTTCAGTGCTGGCTGGATCAATAGCTCGTAACCACAACCATTTTGTTTTCTGATCAACACCACGGGTACCAAAGCAGGATTTGCCATCCTCACTAACATAAAAGTACCGTTGGTAGTAGCAGCGCGATCAACCGCAAAAAATGGCGCAAATACACTGCCTTTGGCGCCGTAATCCTGATCAGGGGCAAACCATACCGCTTCACCTTTCCTCAGGGCATGTACCATACCACGTAGATCTTTACGCGCCAACATAGCCTTATTGGAACGCATACGCCCCAAGTTTGTACAAATTCCAGTGCCTTATTGTTGTGAGGACGATACATTGCCATCATTGGCTGACATTGTCCCATCACTCTTCCTCCCAACTCTAATGACATAAAATGTATGCCGATCAGTAACGCACCACGATTATTTTCTTGTGCATGCTGTAAATGATGTAAACCAGACACCGTAAACCAACGTTGAATTCGGGCGTTCGACCAGAACCACGCCATACCTGTTTCCAACAACCCCATGCCAAGTGATTCAAAATTGCTTGTAATAGTCTGTTCCAAAAGCTGTTTATCCATTTGAGGAAAACAAAGTTCCAGATTACGCCTGGCAATAAAAACACGCCTTTTAAGGAACCGCATGGATAAACGTCCCAGGTAGACACCGAGCCTAAGCAGCAGTGGATAAGGAAGCTGGATTAACAAAAAAAGGATACCCAAACCAAACCAGGTCAACCAGTAATAAGGATGCAATAGCAAAAACTTAAACCTTGGTGATCTCATCACATGTAGCCCCGTTTTCATCTATACACTTATACGCTTCCAAGAAAACCTTATCGTGCCATGCGCCAGGCGGGGAAGAGGAGATTTTTTCAGTTAATTTGAGCATGGCAGCTATTTTATTGAAACAAATGAAAATATTTGTAGTGTAAAACCTTTAGCGCCCACCATTCATGGGCCTTTTATCTCTTCAAACCACTCAAGTAATTCATGACGCAAAACCTTTGGTAACACCGCATGATGATAACCATTGATGGCACCCGCCAAAGCTAATAACATATTAACACCCAACGAACTCTTAAGCGCGCGTAGTTGCAAATAACTGCATTTTTCCCCTTTGAGTCGCAGTTCATGAACATTTTTGATGCCCACTTTCCATAACAACCGCTCAATACCAAGACTTAAATTAGGCAAATCTTTCAATCTAATAGCTTTTTGTTTCTTCCTTAAGGCTTCTGCCTCAGCTCCCTGATGGGCAAGATGAACAAAATGGGTTAAGGTCTCCTTTTCTTGCCACAACGTTTGATCGACCCAGTAGTATCGTAAGAAAACTGGTATACCTCGTTTGTAATAAACCAGATTTGTCATTTTCCGTGCCTGGAAAAGATGTTCAACATTATCATTAGCCCGTAAATACAATTCACCGTCAGAAACCAACGCAAACATAATGCCATTAGATAACAAACCATATCCACCGAACTGTGAACGAGAAGTGATAGGTTTTAGGAAGGTAAAATAATCCTGAACCTGAGCTATTTTTTTTTCTGATAAATGCTTCATTACTGCTCCTTTAGTAAAAGCCAGATCACTATTCCGTTGCAATAAGTATTAGAGGAACAACTAACTAGAAAATACGCAATATATATCGAGGATCCAAACACAAAATGAATTTGCATTGGCTTACATCACAATTCTGCGAGGCGCCTTGAAAAATTCTGTTGATCTTCTATCTGACATTAGAAACTGTGCTTAAATACAGCATGGGTAACACAGTTTTCCTAAATAGAGGGGTGGGTGACGGTAAAAACAATAGAAAAACTTGATTAACAAGGAATTTCACAATATTTTTTAAACTTTCAGCCGATTCATTATGCAAATTTTAACACGCATTCCAGATCCACCTTGTCACACTGCCAAGCCAGGTAGAATGCGATTTGTCGGTTAGAATTACGCTGTAATATGGAGCCATTTATGACCATAATTGTTAAACGTCACATACAATTTTGCTTTTTTTTCGGGCACTTTATCACATCATACTTGTAAGTTTTCTACTACGTTGTAGACTTTACATCGCCAAGGTTGCTTTAAAATGCCAAATTAAACTGGCAGCGTCATGAACGGAAGCATAAAAATCTTGGCTGAGAATTTTAACCAAGGGCTTAAAAAGCTTTTAAGGCTCATTGCCTATTTGGATGATAACGAGGCGTAAAATGAAAAAGACAGCTATCGCATTAGCAGTGGCACTGGCTGGTTTCGCTACAGTAGCGCAAGCCGCTCCCGCAGATAATACTTTGTACACCGGTGGTAAACTAGGCTGGTCGTGGTATAGCGATACAGGTATGACTAATGCCTATCAAGGTGTCGGTAACGGGCCTACTCATCAAAGCCAATTGGGTACAGGTGCGTTTGTGGGCTACCAGGTAAACCCATACTTCGGCTTGGAAGGGGCTATGACTGGCTTGGCCGCATGCCTTACAAAGGCGATGTCAACAATGGTGCCTTTAAGGCACAGGGCGTTCAGCTTTCTGCCAAGCTGAGTTACCCCGTTGCTCAGGATCTGGATGTTTATACGCGCCTGGGGGGCATGTTTTGGCGTGCCGATTCTAAGGGCAATTTCGCTAATGGGTCTGCCGGTAGGGTAAGTAACCACGACTACGGCATCTCTCCACTGGCCGCCGTCGGTCTTGAGTACGCACTTACCAAAAACCTGGCTACCCGTGCCGAGTACCAATATACTAACAATATCGGTGATAAGGGTACTGTTGGTGCTCATCCAGACAACGGCCTGTTGAGCCTAGGTCTTGCTTACCGTTTTGGTCAGGATACACCTATACCCGTCGCACCCATCGTCCCCGCCCCAGTGGTTGAAACCAAGCGTTTCACCCTGAAGGCTGATGTTTTATTTAATTTCAATAAGGCAGAACTCAAACAGTCAGGTCAGCAAGCACTGGATCAACTTTATGATCAGTTAAAACAGATGGATCCTAAAGACGGTTCTGCTACGATCGTGGGTTATACTGACCGTATTGGTTCTGAACAATACAACCAAAAGCTGTCTGAAAAACGTGCCCACAGCGTGATGAATTATCTGGTATCTCAAGGTATCCCAGCAGAGAAAATATCTGTGCGTGGTATGGGTAAAGCAAACCCAGTGACGGGTTCTACCTGTGATAGATTAAGAGGAGCAGCTGCACAAGATTGCTTGGCTCCAGATCGTCGCGTAGAGATCGAGGTGAAAGGTATCAAAGAAATTGTTGTACAGTCATAATCTCAACATATTGCTTACGTACCAAACCCCGCACAGCGGGGTTTTTTTAATAGACTTCTTGCAAAACTACCGTTTTCACAGCAGATTATGCAAAAAATCTCATGAGCGTTGATTGGATAAAATTTAGCTATGATTGGGCCGAGGGAACATATGTCCGTTGGAGAAAATAATGTCAGTACTGAGTGAAGAAGCCAAGCTGGTTTATGCAGCGTTGAAAGCCAAGGGCTTTGAAACGCCATTGTGTGGGGAAATGTTAGATGTCAAAACGCGTAAGACACGTATTCAGCAACATATTACCGAGATTATGAAATTACTCAATCTTGACTTAACCAACGATAGTCTAGCGGAAACACCAAACCGTATTGCGAAAATGTATGTCGATGAAATTTTTTCTGGGCTGGATTACACGAATTTTCCCAAAATTACCGTGATTAAAAATAAAATGAAAGTTGACGAAATGATTACGGTGCGCAACATCACCATGACCAGCACCTGCGAACACCATTTTATTACCATTAATGGTAAAGCAACCGTGTCTTACATTCCAAAAGAACATATCATTGGTTTATCAAAGATAAATCGCATTGTGCAGTTTTTTTCCCAGAGACCACAGGTGCAAGAGCGGCTTACCCAACAAATTTTGCTGGCATTACAGACTTTGCTTGAAACCAATCATGTAGCGGTATCCATTGATGCTATTCACTATTGCGTAAAAGCCCGGGGTATCTGTGATGCTACCAGTACCACCACCACCACATCTTTGGGAGGGTTATTTAAATCCAGTCAGAATACACGTCAGGAATTTCTGCGGGCTGCCACCTATCATACTAACTAATACGTATGAAATTGAGATCCTGTTGGTTATGAAATAATTAAAATCCACAATTATTACGTAAAGAATTAGCCTCAATTTGCGTGCTGATTTAATCGGCACACCCGTACGCGTCACCAACGCGGAACCGGCTCTCTGCGGCGATATTGAATTTTCCAAAGTACGCTATCTATTATCAATCAACGGTATTGACTCACAATACCGTTATTCACTATGGAAAAATTTACTCGCAATCTACGATCTAAATTTGCAGAGATAGTATGTGTTACTCTGGATATAAATTGTTACAATAGGTAAATTTATGTTATAAATATGTAAACATATAGTAATTATCTACAATGTAGCAACATTAGGTTAGACCTGAAAGATCCAGGCCATGACGACTGCTGTCATATTCTTGGCATGCTTGATTTTCTACATTTCGTAACAATCCTACATTAACCTGAGTTCGGGATAAATATGAAACTAACTGATTGAAATTATCCTGATATTAAAAATATCCTGACAAAAGGAAGCAGAAAAAATAGCTCTGTATATTTCCAACATTTATTTTTTTAATTATCCAATGGATATTTCCATTGGGTATTTTAAAAAATAGTTATGCAGTTTCTTATCCCAAACTAAGGTTATATTAAAAATACCATGCAAAACAATTCTTCTGATCAATATCGCGCTCTGTTTAATGATATCAAAGCAGGTAAGACAGACAAGTTATCAACGCATTACGCTAATGGCGGTAAAGGTGTTCAAAAAAATGGTCAGACTCTATTGATGTGTGCGATTGATGCCGGGAACCAGGCAGCGATCAATATGATATTAAAAACCCCTGCAGGTCAATGGGGATTAAAAAATCTGGTTGATAAACAAGGTAATACTGCGCTCCATTATGCTGTTGCCGCACGCAACCTCACCCTGGCACAGTATTTAACTTTGAAGGAAGGAGTCGATCCACAGATCGCTAACCATAACGGCGAAAAACCGGCTGATTGGCTACAACAGTATCAAATTAATCTTCATATTCAACAGGATGAATTGCCTCAAAAAATCGCCACAGGGGATCTGTCTGCCATCACTGCGCTATTGAAAATGGGAGGTTCTGTCACATTACCCTATAACGGAGGCAATACCGCGCTCCATTTGGCTATTATTCATAACCAGACTGAAATAGTCAGAGAGCTCCTGAAATATTCTGACAGTACTGCACTGACGAAAAAGAATTTTGCCGGTCAAACTCCTGTTGAGCTTGCGCAAAATATACAACCTGCTGAGCACAGTGAGGGTAACACTATCAGGCAATTATTGCTTGATGCTGAAAATGGAAATTTTCCTTCAGGGCGTGTTCAATTACCCACCTTATTAGAAATTGATTCACAAAAAGTGACTGAATTATCCAGACTGATTGTTCAAGGGGTGTCAGAAAATAGTTTATCCACATTAGAATCCTATTTGCCCACGCTAGTGACTTTAGCCCAAATCGCTTGCCAAAAAAGCATCCAGATACTTAATATGCTACGCACGACTGATGGTCATCTTTCTGAACTATACCCTTCTTATAATAAGTTACTGACCAAGCTTTTTGGGGAAGATTATAATCGCCGTGATTTAGCAGAATTAGAAAGAAAAGCCAGTAATGTTGCACATTATTTAAATGAGATCCAAAAAGGTCATCATAAAATCGTATTGGAATACAAATCTGGAGTATTAGGGCAAGCATCAAAATACACATATAAAACAGTTTCTTTAGATATAGGAGCTGGCACTCTTGAAAAGTTAGTCTGGACTCTGATCCATGAATCTTCTCATCAAGCGAATGGTAACCTGGATTTCTGTTATACCTCGGGAGAGGATTTACAAAATTTACAACGTTTAGCCACTCAGGGAGTACTGCAATATCCGGACAGCACTGGATACTATACACAGGATATCGTGAGAATATTATCTACTCAAGCGTTGTTATCAGGTAACTTCCATAGAGAAAAACTGCCGGAATTAAACACTCTCTTGAATGAGTACGAACAATTTTATCTGCAAAAGGACAGTTTAAACACACAGCTGGCAGAATTAAAAGAAAAATCCGATCAATTATTTGAACAATTTGAGGCACAAGAAAAAAAATTATATGCACAATCAGATAAATCTGATAGTGAAATTAATATTGAAATTGAGGAAATTACTGAGGAACATGATGCAGCTCAAGAAGTATTGAAAAATAAAATCAAGGATGTTGAAAGCAAAATTTATGGTGACTATGAATCAGATATTAATGTATTGATAATCAAAGAAACTAGAAAATTACAGCCACTCAATAATACCGATACGATATCAAGTGTTATTACATACATGCCAGCTATTGAAAGTGGTAGTCTTTATTTTGATCAACAGGATCAACTAGTCCGTAGCAAAGCATTTTTATATAGTCCCCCACAGTCGCAACTCAACAGCAGTGAAAGTGAATTGCTCGATACTGCTGATAATCAAAGGCAGACTTCAACAATGAATAGCAATCAGGATGGAGAGATACAACCTTAAAGCATTCAATGGCTGCTATGGTCACTGATAATAAAACAGTGATATCAGGTAATCAGATCGGCGATAATATGTCTGGCTCTCCTTTATTCTCAGGTATTACTCACAAAACATTAACTTAATTAGATAGTAAACTGGTTGCTTAATAGTATCCTATTACATTCTCGATAAGATTGGAGAAAATAATAAATGTATTGATTCGATGGCATTGGCGATATAAATAACCCGACGTATCGGTCCCATTCCAGGCTATCACATGCACCATTTGGTTTCAGCTCGAATGTTTTGTTACCTACGCTTCACCCTCCAAGTTACCCGGAAAGGCACAAGACTTACTACTCGGTGGTGCTAGCTTCACCTTCCGAGACAAGACGGTAGCTTTCACCTGCAAGATAGGTGCGGCTTTACCCAGCGCACCCTACCGCAAGAGAACAAAATCGCCACTGTTGCAATAGATTTTCTGCAAAAACAGAGCAAATGCTGTGGTACCGTCAATCGAACGCACTGATCAGTATTCGAGTCGCTGATGCGATCACGTCTTTACGTGTCTGAGCATCTTTTTCATTTTGTGTGAAGTAAATAGCGACGACGATAGGTGCTGCCGTGGGCGGCCAAAGCACGCCAATATCATTGGTGGTGCCATAATCACCGCCCCGGTTTTATCGCCAACAACCCAGCCTTCGGGGATCCCTGCACGAATACTCGCATCACCGGTAGTATTGCCTTTGAGCCAAACCTGTAGTTTTTCACGCTGGGCAGGCGGCAGAGCATCACCTAGTACCAGGCGCTGCACACTTTTTGCCATTGCTACAGGCGTGGAGGTATCACGCAAATCACCCGGGATTGCCGAATTTAAATCCGTTTCCCAACGGTCGAGTCTGAAAGTATGATCACCGATTGAACGTGCAAACTCAGTCACTGCTTTTGGTCCACCGAGTAATTTCATCAAAAGATTAACTGCAGTGTTATCACTGTATTGAATAGTAGCAGCACAAAGCTCCTCAACGGTCATACCAAGATGTTTCTCAGTAATCGGCGAATAAGAAACGAGATCTTTAGGATTATAAGTAATACGTTGTTGCAGTAGCTGGCGGTCTGTAACACTTTGTTTTAAAATTGCCGCAACAGCCAATACTTTAAAAGTACTGGTTACAGGAAAACGCTCTACCGCGCGATATTGGACCGTTAAATTATTCGCCGTATTTATCGCAAACAAGCCAAGTCGTCCGCCGGAGATTTTTTCCAATTCTGACAGTTTTTCTTGTATAGATGCTAGGTTAACACCTTGATTACCTGCAAATAAAAGCGGGCAAACACCAACAAAAAGCACAATAATAGTAGCGAGGAACAATGAACGCCGAAGTAGAGAGTGAATCATATATATTTATCCTAATCTTTGAAAAGAACATCATAACTAATGTGATATAACACTCAATTTTTTCGGTCAAAAGAGACGTAGCATCGAATGTTTCAATAAATTGGAAGACTTTCCCTATCTTCAGCTCTTATTAATTCAAACGTTATTTTTTAATGACACGGGTGCGTAAAGTTAGCCCTTTTAAAAAATTGCGTAATAGTTGATCGCCACATAAACGAAAATTTTTGCTACCCTCTTTACGAAAGAGGGTATTTAATTCAGGTTTCGTTACCGGAAAACCAACCGAAATAAAAATATCATGCATATCTGTATCTCTTAGCTCAAAAGCCACGCGTAATTTTTTTAACACAATATTATTGTTTAGTGGGATCTCAATGGCAGGAGCAGGAAATTTATCATCTTTACCACGCTTAAAAAAAATCAGACCATTTAAAAAATGTGCCATCACTTCATCAGGGCAATGCTGATAATTTTTTTCGTCATCTTTTTTAAGAAAATTAATAACATCTGCATTGTTCACTCGATAATTGGTTAATTTAATAATTTCGGTTATTTTAGCATCGTTCACATCAAGCATATAACGAACACTACGGAGTACATCATTATTTATCATTTTTTACCCTATTTTTGCTACGTGCATAAAAACGATCCATTTTAACAGCTAACTAGGGTAGTATAATAATTAATGATTATTTTCTCAATATAAAACAACTAACAATCTGTCTATTATCTAATAGATACAGCAAGGTGGCAATGATTGCCACCTTTAAAAAAAATAAAAAAATATAACAAATAAAATTAACCTTTTATTTTTCGGTAAACAAATAATATAATTAAAGCACCGATTACAGCGACAATAAAACTACCAAAGTTAAATCCATCTACCTTCCCCATTCCGAAAAAGGTACTGATATAGCCACCCACCACGGCTCCAACAATCCCTAAAATGATAGTGATAATAAGCCCACCATCATTTTTACCTGGCATAATCCATTTAGCAAGAATACCCGCTATCAAACCAAAGATAATCCACGATAGGATACCCATATAAGACCTCCAGTTAAAAGCACATTATTAGACAAGCAGGTTATTTTTATACAACTCTCCCTAAGTTAAGACCCTATTAAGTAAATACGCAAATTTGAGTTGCAGTTACCCTCATCTTGATGATGGTAAGTCGTCACCTTCTACGTTAAAATCAAGCGGACATGACGGAAAAAAATTGAGGCATTTGATTGATGAGAGTACCTAATACGAGAAAATTTCGGGTTCTAGCCATTCTTTTTATTGTTCTTTATGCCATGGTATGGACATTCGTTTCTTATTCTTTTGATCCCACAGTACCTTATGATGCTGTTGAAGCGTTAAATTGGGCAAATAATCTGGAATTTGGTTCACCCAAAAATCCTTATATGGTCGGGGCAGTGATGCTCCCAGTGATATTGTTTAGCAAATTCATCCCATTCGATTTCTATTGGTATGCGACACATTTTATCGCGGTTTCTATTGGTATGCTGGGTATATGGCTGCTCAGTCTACGCGTTTTTGGTTGTCATATTATTGCTTTCTTTTTGCTGATGAGTCTAAATTTAAGTGGTGTGATTAATTTTGATATTATTTCCTATAATGACAATTACCTACTAATTATGTTTTGGCCATATTTATTTCTCTTTTTTATCAAAGCACTTTATGACGATAAAAAATATTGGTTATTACTCGCGTTAGTCTGTGGCCTAGCCGTAATGTCAAAATATTCTTCATTGTCTTTCTTGCCGTTTATGCTGTTTTATACACTGATTACTAAGGAAGGAAAGCATTTAAATATAAAGAATTCTATCTAGCCATTTTGCTTTTTTCCTGCATTATTGCACCTAATGCTTGGTGGCTTTATCAACATGATTTTGCAGCATTTGGTTGGGTAGACTCACAAATAAAACCAGGGCTGAATAGCAAAGTTATCGTCGCTTTTTTGTCCGTTTTTTACCCGGTTGTTTTAATAGGATTAATTTTACTGCCACTCGGTGCCCAAATAGCTTCACCACAGACAGCAGAAAAAAAGGCGGTTATCGCTATTTTATTACCCCCTCTTCTGATCATTTTTCTTTATTTTCTTTTTAACAGTGGTGGTCGTATTACAGAATGGTTACAACCTTTTTCATTATTAGCACCGGTGGCAACATTATTATTTATCAATGTAGATAAAATAAAAAATTGGCGAAAAATTAATTTATCCTTATTATCTGTGGCTATCCTTATTTGTTCTGGTTACACCCTCGTATTAGTAAAAAATATTCGTGGAGCAGGGACAAAATTTTATTATATAAAACCCATCAGCCTTGAGCTAAATAATTTATGGCAACAAAATTACCATGTTCCATTAAAGTATGTAGGTGGGGGCTATCTGTCCCAATGGTTGACATTCTATGCGCCTGATCATCCGAAAACTGCAACCCAGTGGTCAAATGAACAAAAACCCAATATTTATAATGTACATCTCACGGAAAATAATATTATTACTGATGGAGGCTTATTTCTTAGTGAACGTGGGGTCGATTGTACTGAAGCCGACTTTGGTGGTGTAAAACAATCTTTTCCAACTATCAATTTGTCAAAAAAACATGACTACAGTTTTACAACGGAGCAGGGCGACACCATCAAACTGTGTTTAGCCTTTGCTCCGCCAAAATAATCCTCTGAGTTACACCACACGCCGCTTTTTACTCGGGCGTGAGGTGCTGCTACGCCCTTGGCGTCCATTTTGAATCGGAGCAGCTTTAATTGTTGGATCTGGCTGATAACCTTCAATAGTGATACGTGGGATCTCACATTTGAGTAAACGTTCAACATCTCGCAATAATTTATGCTCATCGACACAGACCAAAGAAATAGCTTCGCCGGTACAATCTGCACGCCCAGTACGACCAATACGATGCACATAATCTTCAGGTACGTTTGGCAGCTCATAGTTAACAACATGAGGCAATTGATCGATATCCAACCCTCGAGCAGCAATATCTGTTGCTACTAGCACGCGAATTTCACCATTTTTAAAATCAGCCAGTGCACGTGTGCGGGCACCTTGGCTCTTATTCCCATGAATAGCAGCGGTAGTAATACCGTCCTTATTCAATTGCTCGGCCAAATGATTAGCGCCATGTTTAGTACGATTAAACACTAATACTTGCTGCCAATTCTGACTACCGATCATATAAGAAAGCAGTTGCCGTTTACGGTTTTTATCCACAAAATGGACGCTCTGCTTGATCCGCTCAGAAGCAGTATTACGTGGAGCTACTTCAACAGAAGCTGGATTATGTAATAATTTATTGGTTAATAACTTTATTTCATTTGAAAATGTTGCAGAAAATAGCAAATTTTGGCGTTTTGTTGGCAATTTAGCTAACACTCGGCGGATATCATGAATAAAACCCATATCTAGCATACGGTCAGCTTCATCTAACACCAATATTTCAACTTTTGATAAATCGACAGCATTTTTCTGTTCCAAGTCCAATAAACGACCTGGAGTAGCGATTAAAATATCAACACCACCACGTAATTTCATCATCTGAGGATTGATATTAACGCCACCAAAGACCACCAACGAACGCAGTTTAAGACATTGACTGTAATCTCTTACATTTTCAGCAACCTGTGCCGCTAATTCACGTGTTGGCGTAAGGATAAGTGCACGCACTGGACGACGTCCCTTAATTGGAGACTGATTATGACTCAGCAATTGCAGCACCGGCAGGGTAAAAGCTGCCGTTTTTCCCGTACCTGTTTGCGCACAGGCCATTAAATCACACCCCGCCAATACCACGGGGATGGCCTGCTGTTGAATTGGCGTTGGCACAAGATAGCCTTGTTTGGTAACAGCATCCAGGATATTAGCGTTTAAGCCGAGAGAATCAAATGACATAATGATGAAAAGCTCCAAATCTCCCTTTCCCAACGACAATATCAGGGGCAGTTTTTAAGGAGGATTGTCAGACGAGGGATTACCACGAGGGATCGGTACAAACTGCATTGTACTATTTTGAGCAACTGTAACAGATTTTTAGCAGGAAATGATATTTTTATTGATTAGACTTCTTGCAAAACCGTAGTTCGTTATGCAAAGTCAAGGCACTAGAGCACAGCAGCCCTAGTAACATAACGAATACATGAGGATTGCGAGCACCAGGTAACGCGGAATTTACAGCACCTAGTAGGTTTTGCAAGAAGTCTATTAGACCTCTTCGGAAACTATAGCAGGCGCCATGTAACGTGATCACTTTTGTTAATAAATATTAATTAATATCAATATGTTATTTCTAATTTTCATAATCAACTGATACGGCGCCTGCTATAGCATTCATGTAGGAATGTTGGTAAAAATCTCCTGAACAAGGAGCCCCATGAAATATGAACAAATAAAGGTATTGGAAGAGGAAAAATTTCGGCGCTTAACCGGAGTTAAACGCAGTACATTTGAAAAGGTGATAAAGATATTGAATGAAGCAGATAAATGTAAGCAAGGGAAAGGAGGTCGTAAACCCAAGCTGGGTTTAGAAGATCGCTTATTAATGGCCCTTGAGTATCTACGGGAATATCGCACTTATTTTCATGTTAGCCGAAGCGATGGGGTGAGTGAGAGCACCTGCTATGAAACGATTAAATGGATAGAAAATACGCTAATAAAGCATCCTGATTTTGCACTCCCTGGACGCAAAGCTTTATTAAAAAGTGATAGGGAGTATGAGCTCGTTCTTATTGATGCCACAGAAACGCCGATTGAACGTCCCCAAAAAAACAAAAGCAGTTTTACTCAGGAAAAAAGAAACGACCCACCTTAAAAACCCAAGTGATCGTCGATAAAAAAAGCAAAGCAGTCATCTGTACAAGCTTTACTCATGGGAGGCGTCATGATTTTAGGTTGTTCAAAGAGTCTGGCGTGCGAATACATCCTGAAATCAAAACAGTGACAGATACAGGTTACCAAGGGCTTGGCAAGATCCATTCAAACTCGGCGTTGCCTAAGAAAAAGACAAAGAAAAATCCCTTAACAAAAGAAGATAAACGCAACAATCGTGAGTTATCAAGCCAGCGTGTATTAAACGAAAATGTCATTGGTATGATTAAACGATTTAAAATCGTATCAGATCGTTATCGAAACAGGCGAAAACGTTTTGGATTACGATTTAATCTGATTGCAGCAATTTATAACATGGAAATTAGATAAATCAGAGTTTCCGAAGAGGTCTATTGAATAAAGCGGATAAGTGTCAGCAAGGGAAAGGAGGTCGGAAACCCAAGCTGGGTTTAGAAGATCGCTTATTAATGGTACTTGAGTATCTACGAGAATATCGCACTTATTTTCCTGTCAGCCAAAGCGATGGCGTGAGTGAGAGCACCTGCTATGAAGCGATTAAATGGATAGAGAATACGCTAATAAAGCATCCTGATTTTGCCCTCCCTGGACGCAAAGCTTTATTAAAAAGTGATAGGGAGTATGAGCTCGTTCTTATTGATGCCACAGAAACGCCGATTGAACGTCCAAAAAAACAAAAGCAATTTTACTCAGGAAAAAAGAAACGACCCACCTTAAAAACCCAAGTGATCGTCGATAAAAAAAGCAAAGCAGTCATCTGTACAAGCTTTACTCATGGGAGGCGTCATGATTTTAGGTTGTTCAAAGAGTCTGGCGTGCGAATACATCCTGAAATCAAAACAGTGACAGATACAGGTTACCAAGGGCTTGGCAAGATCCATTCAAACTCGGCGTTGCCTAAGAAAAAGACAAAGAAAAATCCCTTAACAAAAGAAGATAAACGCAACAATCGTGAGTTATCAAGCCTGCGTGTATTAAACGAAAATGTCATTGGTATGATTAAACGATTTAAAATCGTATCAGATCGTTATCGAAACAGGCGAAAACGTTTTGGATTACGATTTAATCTGATTGCTGCAATTTATAACATGGAAATTAGATAAATCAGAGTTTCCGAAGAGGTCTATTGTGAAAATCCAAACAGCCTTGGGGCTTTACCCAAGACTGTGTTTTGTTACGTTATTTTTATGAAGCAGTATTACTCGCATTTGGTGTAGCAGAGTCGTCCATTGGAGTCGGTGCTTGTGGTGTCGCATCATTATCAGACGAATTATCCTTCACGACATCGCGTCCCAACCGGCAGGAGCTCGGACATCTTTACGGCTCATAAGATCATCGATCTGAGGGCATCAATAGTCTCATACTTCATTAACGCGTCTTTCATGGTATGTAAAATATCCCTGTTTTCCATGAGCAGATCACGCGTACGCTGATAGTTACTATCTATAATAAGTTTGACTTCCTGATCAATAATACGTGCGGTTTCATCGGACATATGCTTAGCTTTGGCTACAGAACGCCCCAAGAATACTTCGCCCTCTTCCTCGGCATACAACAACGGGCCCAATTTTTCGGAAAAACCCCATTGCGTCACCATGTTACGCGCGATAGACGTGGCTACTTTGATATCATTCGAAGCACCGGTAGAAACTTTTTCCACACCATAGATGATTTCTTCAGCAAGACGACCACCATACAATGTAGAAATCTGACTTTCCAATTTCTGACGACTCGCACTAATCGCATCACCTTCCGGCAAGAAGAAAGTCACCCCGAGTGCACGTCCTCGGGGATAATGGTGACTTTATGCACTGGATCATGCTCTGGTACTAAACGACCAATGATTGCATGACCTGCTTCATGATACGCCGTCGATTCTTTTTGTTCCTCGGTCATCACCATAGAGCGCCGCTCGGCACCCATCATAATTTTTTCTTTAGCTTTTTCAAATTCAACCATAGAAACCGCACGTTTGTTACCTCGGGCAGCAAACAACGCAGCTTCATTAATCAAGTTAGCTAAATCAGCCCCAGAAAAACCAGGAGTACCACGGGCTATAACAGAAGCATTGACATCAATCTCAAGTGGTACACGACGCATATGCACCTTTAGGATCTGTTCACGACCGCGAACATCAGGTAAACCGACCACAACCTGACGATCGAAACGCCCCGGACGTAGTAGCGCGGGGTCTAAAACATCAGGGCGGTTTGTCGCAGCGATAACAATAATACCTTCATTGCCTTCAAAACCATCCATCTCAACGAGCATTTGGTTTAATGTCTGCTCACGCTCATCATGACCGCCGCCTAAACCTGCACCACGCTGCCGCCCCACGGCATCGATTTCATCGATAAAAATGATACAAGGTGCCGTTTTCTTGGCTTGCTCAAACATGTCTCGGACACGGGAGGCACCGACACCAACAAACATCTCGACAAAATCAGAACCTGATATGGTGAAAAAAGGAACTTTTGCTTCTCCGGCGATGGCTTTCGCCAACAACGTTTTACCGGTTCCTGGCGGCCCTACCATCAATACGCCTTTAGGAATTTTACCGCCTAACTTTTGGAAACGAGCCGGCTCACGCAAATACTCAACCAGTTCACTGACTTCCTCCTTTGCTTCGTCACAACCTGCAACATCCGAAAAAGAAGTTTTTATCTGATCTTCTGTCAACATTCGCGCTTTGCTCTTGCCAAAGGACATGGCTCCCCCTCTGCCACCGCCCTGCATTTGACGCATGAAGAAGACCCATACCCCAATCAACAGCAACATTGGGAACCAAGAAATAAAGATAGAGACCAGTAAACTGGGTTCTTCCGGTGGCTCGCCGACAACTTTTACATTTTTTGCCAATAAAGTGTCTAACAACTTAGGATCATTCACCGGAATGAAAGTTGTATACCGACTATTATCCTTTTTGTTGACGCTGATTTCACGCCCATTTATCTGTGTTTCACGAACCTGATCCTGGATCACGTCGGACATAAAAGTAGAGTAGTCTACTCTACGGCCGTTTGATTCGCTGGGGCTAAAACTCTGGAATACAGTCATCAATACGACTGCGATAACTAACCAGAGAATTAGGTTTTTCGCCATGTCACTCAAGGGATTAGCCTCATATTACAACTGTGTTAACAAACAGCGGTTAGGGTACTATAGTTTTCGTCCCGTCGCTACAATGTACACTTCACGCGATCGCGCACGTGAAGCATCTGGCTTACGAACTTTTACTTTCGTAAACAGGGAGCGAATTTCCCGGAGGTATTCATCAAAGCCATTTCCCTGAAACACTTTCACCAAAAAACTACCACCTGGCGAGAGTACATAACGACACATATCTAGCGCTAATTCAACTAGATACATCGATCTTGGTATATCAACTGCTGGAGTCCCACTCATATTCGGAGACATATCAGACATCACCACCTGAATTTTTTTATCCGTTATCCGATCAAGTAAAGCCTGCAATACACGCTCATCACGGAAATCACCTTGAAGAAAATCGACACCGACGATGGGATCCATCGGCAGCACATCACAGGCAATGATGTGTCCTTCCTCCCCGATTTGCTGAACGACATATTGTGACCAACCCCCCGGTGCGGCGCCTAAATCGACAACTGTCATCCCAGGCTTAAAAAGCTTATCACTTTGCTGTATTTCATCAAGTTTAAACCAGGCACGCGAACGTAGCTTCTTTTTCTGTGCCTGTAGTACATATTTATCGCTAAAGTGTTCTTGTAACCAGCGACTAGAGCTAGCTGAACGCCTTTTATTAGCCATATCGTTTTCCAATTATTGCTTTTCAGCTACTCTTTTCAACTCATTGTTTTAAAAAAATTTATTTTCATATTGTCCGTTCTCAGAACATCATGATAAAACCGGTGTAGACCGTTTGATTCCCATAAGGCTTCACATCAGAAGTTAAGTGATTTGGTGATACCTACAAGATGGCGTTAGAATGCGTGCTTTTCAATCCCAAGTTAAGTAAAAAAGAAAATGGACCTTAATAATAAACAAAAACAGTACCTAAAAAGTTTAGCTCATCCGCTAAAACCGGTGGTTATGCTGGGCAACAACGGCTTAACCGCAAAGGTACTGGCAGAAATCAATCAGACACTGGAACATCATGAAGTTATCAAGGTCAAAATTGTCACTGAAGAGCGTGAAGCTAAATCCTTGATTGCTGATACCATAGTTCGTAAAACGGGCGCAAGTAACGTGCAAATGATCGGTAATATTTTGGTGCTTTATCGACCTGCTAAAGAACGTAAAGTCATTCTACCTCGCTAGTGGTCCTTACCTATTTTTTAATCCAGTATTCTGCTAGATCCTCAGACATACCCCAGCCCACCATCCTTGGCGGGCCTTCTGGGTGTTACATAACACCCGTTGAGAAATAGAACATAAGCATGCGTGAGCAAAAGAAATTATAAATGCTCCACTTTAAGAATTTGATACGTAACCTCGCCACCAGGTGTTGCAATGATCACCTCATCGTTGATTTTTTTACTCATTAAGCCTCGTGCTATTGGTGAACTAACCGAAATCAAATTTTGTTTAAAATCGGCTTCATCATCGCCGACAATACGATAAACCAATGTCTTATCTGCATCCACATTGCGTACAGTAACGGTGACACCAAAAATAACACCACCAGTAGGCGTGACTTTAGTAATATCAATGACAGCAGCATGGGAAAGCTTGGTCTCAATTTCTTTAATACGACCTTCACAAAAGCTTTGCTGCTCACGCGCAGCATGATACTCCGCGTTCTCTTTTAAGTCACCGTGCGCACGGGCATCTGCAATAGCCGTAATAATTTCAGGACGGCGTGTGCTTTTTAAATATACTAACTCTTTATTTAGTTTATCGGCTCCATAAACCGTCATCGGGACCTGTTTCATCAATAAATACCTCTAACATTTGTTCTGTTTACATAATCGCCACTAGACCTGTTGTGTAACCTCTTTACATTTTAACGTAGAGTTCCCTTTCGATCATCGTTTACTTTCTCTTGGTTGCACCCTACTATTTGTTGTGGCTTATTATTTATTGTATTTTTACTATTTGTTGCACTTTCCCATTTATTGCTCTTTACTATGGCCCCCTGACTATGGCAGCACCCTATTTGGCAATGATGCGAACTACGTATTTATCACGAATTGTTAGTAGACTGATTTATGCTATTACTCTCACTATGACGCCCAGCATTGGCATTGTAAGCTCTCATGCTGTACCGGTTGCAAGTTATATGCAATCTTTGCCCGATGGTGCGAACCTGGCGTTAGTGGTACAAAAAATAGGTGCCAGCACGCCATTAATAAATTACCACGCTGATCAAATGGCGCTGCCTGCCAGTACTCAGAAAATATTAACCGCTCTGGCAGCTTTATTGCAACTCGGGGCAGATTTTCGTTTTAATACGACGTTAGAAAGTACGGGAACTGTGACCATGGGTGTGCTGCACGGCGATTTAATTGCCCGCTTTGGTGGTGATCCTACTTTAACCCGTCAGAAATTACGTAATATGGTGGCGATGCTCAAAAAAAACGGTATCCATAGAATTGCTGGCGATTTAATTATCGATACTGCTATTTTTTCTAGCCACGATAAAGCACCTGGTTGGTCATGGAACGATATGACCCAATGTTTTAGCGCCCCTCCGGCAGCAGCTATTGTTGATCGTAACTGTTTCTCCGTTTCACTTTCTAGTGCGCCCACAGTGGGTGATATGGCCTTTATTCGTGTCGCTTCCTATTACCCGGTACAGATGTTTAGCGAAGTTCGTACACTGGCTAAAGGTTCAGCAGATGCACAATACTGTGAGCTAGATATTATACCTGGTGAACTAAATCGTTTTACTCTTAAAGGATGTTTGACACAGCGTAACGAACCTTTGCCACTTGCCTTTGCTATACAAAATGGTGCCAGTTATGCCGGTGCCATTCTAAAGGATGAATTGCAAAAGGCAGATATTGACATCGATGATAATTTGCGACATCAAACTGTGTTGCAAACCTTACCTACATCAACAAATACTATATTGGCACGAGCTCAGTCTGCACGTTTGCATGATTTGCTAAAAATCATGTTGAAAACATCAGATAACCTGATCGCAGATACCGTTTTCCGCACCATAGGCCATCAACGTTTTAATGTACCGGGAACCTGGCGTACGGGGGCTGATGCGGTTCGGCAGGTACTAAGGCAAAAAGCGGGATTTGATCTGGGTAACAGCATTGTAGTGGATGGATCAGGGTTATCACGTCATAATTTGATCTCACCTGCGACCATGATGCAAGCATTGCAATATATTGCGCAACACGATAAAGAACTTGATTTTATCTCTATGCTACCTTTATCCGGCCATGATGGTACCTTGCTTTACCGGAGCAGTTTACATGAAGCAGGAGTGACCGGTAAAGTATCGGCAAAAACGGGGGCGTTGCAAGGTGTTTACAATTTGGCGGGTTTTATCACCACCACCACTGGGCAACGTATGGCGTTTGTCCAGTTTTTGTCAGGTTACGCTGTCTCTCCCGGGGAGCAACGTACTCGTAGGGTACCGTTGCTTCGTTTTGAGAGCCGTCTATATAAAGACATTTATAAAAATAACTAATTTTTGCGCTAAACTTTCTGCAAAAGCACAGTGTGTTATGTAAAGTGTATTCGCACCTGTCTCACTAGGGGAAAATATGAGCACGGAAAACCCCATGATTATTTTACGTCGGGTTGTAGTATGTACGGTTATTAGTCTATGGTTGGTCGGTTGTAGCAATGATACGCCAACCTCCGCACCGATCAGCACCGCAGGAGGCAAAACTTTCGGAAAAAAATCGGGTGATAAGAAAAACGCCACTGCTCCTATAATTTATAACCGTAGCTATAATAATATCGCCAAGGGAAGCTACAATGGCAACGTTTATACCGTTAAGCGGGGTGATACTTTATTCTATATCGCATGGATTACCGGTAACGATTACCGCGAGTTGGCAAGTAAAAATAATATCCCCCAACCTTATAGTCTCAACGTAGGACAATCTATTCAATTGGACAACGTATCCGGTCAGAGTATGTTGACAGCCGGTAACACAACGACCAATAGAATAGCCATACCACCATCGGATAAGGCGATGCAAACCAAGCCGGTTGATTTTAAAGTAACGAGCGAGTATTCTCCTTACCCAGGTAAGCAAAATGTTAGTAAAATGTTGCCAAAAATTGATACAACAGCGTCGGCTACTGCTCAGGGGGGCACCCGTGGCGCTTTTGATAATGTCAGTCCAGTTAAGGAGTGGAAATGGCCGGCTGATAATTTCCGAGCTGTTCGAGAAGGCAGTAAGGGGATTGAAATCGAGGGTAAACGTCAGCAACCAATATTTGCGACTGCTCAGGGTAAAGTGGTGTATTCCGGCAACGCGTTACGAGGTTACGGCAAGCTTATCATTATTAAACATAGTGATGACTATCTGAGTGCTTATGCTCATAACGATACTATACTGGTTCAGGAACAAGAAGAAGTGAAGGCAGGGCAAAAAATAGCGACTATGGGTAGCACCGGAGCTGATTCAGTTAGATTACATTTTGAAATTCGTTACAAAGGGAAATCCGTTAATCCGCTGCGTTACCTTCCGCAGCGATAAGTGGGACGGAATACGTTGAAATTCTGTTCTCGGTGTCACCGGAGTAGGAGCTGCATATGAACCAAAACACGCTGAAAGTCGATGAGTTGCTAGATGAAGACGCAGATTTTTATGAGGGTAGTTCGGTGGAGGTAGAGGATGATTCGGTAATAGAGATTTTTGATGAAAAATCATCCCTAGATGAAGTTATTGAAGACGAACTGGCGGAAGATGATCTGCTGCTGCAGGGTGTAACTCAACGTGTACTGGATGCCACCCAGCTTTATCTCGGTGAGATTCGCTATTCGCCTTTGTTGACAGCTGAAGAAGAAGTTTATTTTGCCAGACGTGCACTATGTGGTGATGTGCAGTCGCGGCAACGGATGATCGAAAGTAATTTACGGTTGGTAGTGAAAATTTCCCGTCGTTACGGTAACCGCGGTTTGGCACTGCTGGATCTGATTGAAGAAGGTAATCTTGGTCTGATCCGCGCAGTGGAGAAATTCGATCCTGAGCGTGGCTTTCGTTTCTCTACCTATGCCACATGGTGGATCCGTCAAACGATTGAGCGGGCTATCATGAATCAAACTCGAACGATTCGTTTGCCTATTCATATCGTTAAAGAATTAAATGTCTATTTACGCACCGCGCGCGAACTCGCCCATAGATTGGATCATGAACCCAGTGCGGAAGAAATTGCTGAACAACTTGATAGACCCGTTGATGACGTGAGTCGCATGTTGCGCCTTAATGAACGTATGGCTTCGGTTGATACTCCGTTAGGGGGTGATTCAGAAAAGGCACTGCTGGATGTGCTTCCTGACGATCATGAGAATGGGCCTGAAGACACAACACAGAATGACGATATGCGACACAGTATCGTTAAGTGGTTGTTTGAACTCAATGCTAAACAACGTGAGGTGTTGGCTCGTCGTTTCGGTTTACTGGGGTATGAAGCCGCAACTTTGGAAAATGTCGGTCGAGAAATTGGGTTAACACGTGAGCGCGTGCGCCAAATACAGGTTGAAGGGTTACGTCGTCTACGTGAGATCCTACAGACACAAGGCTTAAGCATCGAAGCACTATTTCGCGAATAACTCCTGCTATAATTTAATTACTAGATTAGTATCGTCCACGGATGAATTAAGGCCATGCCAAAACGTGGTTTTAATTCTTTCCTTCGGGCGTAGTGCGCGGACACAGCAGATTTCGAGTAAGTCCCGAGGAGTTATTTATGCCAATACTCGTATCTTTTAAAGAATATAGTCATATTCATCTGACTTCAGAACGTGTGGCTCGGCTTATTAGAGGAGGTAAAAAAGAGGCCATGTATTTGGGCCCTCTAGATCGAACGAAAGAAATTTTTCGCAAAACTAAGAAAAGAGGGATGTTACTAGCACTTCACGAGTTTCTTCATCAACTTCAGCAGAAAGATAAATTTACAGATCTAGATCTCAACCATAATCCCTATTCAAAAATGGCAGCACTGGTCAATTCTTTTAATAGATTCGTAGAGTTGCTTCCTCCAGACAATCAGCCATTATGTAAAATAAAGCATGATATTAATGCGAACAGTTCAGAATTTATCATTAATAATGAAATGCTGTGTGTGGTACATAATTTAACGACAGACTATCTTCTGTGTTGTGAGGAGCGATTAAATTGTGATGAATATATAAGAAAAGCGCTTTCTTCATCAATTAACAAAGACTACAATACGACTATTGAGAGCAAAAAAAACAATAATAATCAACAATTATTTGCTGATATTTGCAGAGCTAGCTATTACATTGATGGCAATAGAATGCTTATTGATGATCAACTGACATGTTGTCAAAAGAAAAAAAATACAGAAAATTTCTTAAAAAAACTCACTCCAGAACAAAGAATTGCTGTGGATATCTTGTGTACACAAACATTATCGGCCCATATTATAGAGTTACTGGATGAAAATAGCGAAACACATATTTTGTTTACAGGAAAAAATCAGCATTGGAACATAGAGACAGATAATACAGACGGAAGTATTAAAGTAGAATTCCTGATAACACAGGATTTAACTGATAACTTATTTACTGAACGCTGTAAAATGAAAACAGAAAATCAGTATTATCACGAGAAAAAATACAAGGTATCATTGAAAAAACACAATGCCAGTTTTCCTCGATTACACATAAGAGCGGCTTTTTCTATTGACAAAGCCGGTCAGACGAGTTGTCAGGATTTTAATGTTAACGACACCTTAACCTGTTTATCGCAGAAAAATCCCAGTGAAATATTACCATTAACCTATTTTAATAAAATGATCATAGAGACCAATAATGCCTGGCAAAATCTTGGTGAAGAAGGACAAAAAGAATTTTCTTTTGATCAAAGTAATTTTTATCATGTTCAGTTAAATAAGTATTTACAAATTTATTCAGATGAAGAAAAAAAAAAAATGTTAGAAAATCTAGAAGAAAAATCGGGGAAACGTTGGCGTGATATAATGAATTTCGTGGCACAGCAAGTGAAAAAAAATGTAACAAATAATAACAAGTTAGTTGTTACCGTAGAAAAACACGCTTTAATGTGGAACGTTTTACTATCTATGCTACGTGAAATGCACGGAGAAGAAAAAAAGGCAGAAGGAAAGGCAGGTAAAGCGAGTTTGATGAAAGATATGAATGAATTGCAAGCATCAGAAAATATTATATTATCGAGGATCGGCATTGAATCTTCAATGCTGGCATCCCCAGTAAAAAAATTAAAAATAATAAATTACACGCAATATTTATAAACCAATCAATACATTATTGATATATTTTACGGAACTCGCTATAAACCGTCGAGTGGATCCGTTAGAATCGATACTTCGAATAATATTCAGCCATCAAAGGCTTAACGTAAGACGCTAAAATCATGTTTGAAATAAATGCAGTAAAAAATAGCATTCAAGATCTGTCTGAGCGAACGTGCGTTCTTAGGGGGTATCTTTGACTATGACGCCAAGAAGGAAAGATTAGAAGAAGTCAACGCCGAGTTGGAACAGCCTAACGTTTGGCAGGAACCAGAACGTGCACAGGCGCTGGGTAAAGAACGTTCCGTACTCGATGAGATGGTTGCTACTATCGATCAGCTTGAAAAAGGATTAGATGACGTTGCTGGTTTGTTAGAGTTAGCGCTAGAAGCCGAAGATGAAGAGACGTTTAACGAGACACTCACTGAATTAAAAACGCTTGAGGATAACCTCATTCAGCTAGAGTTCCGTCGTATGTTTTCTGGTGAATATGATAGCGCCAGTTGTTATTTAGATCTGCAAGCAGGGTCTGGTGGCACTGAAGCACAAGACTGGGCGAATATGTTACAGCGCATGTATCTGCGTTGGGCCGAGGCAAAAGGTTTCAAAACTGAAATTATTGAACAATCTGACGGTGATGTCGCTGGATTAAAATCGGCAACCATCAAGATTATTGGCGATTATGCTTTTGGCTGGTTACGTACTGAAACGGGAGTGCATCGTTTAGTGCGTAAAAGTCCTTTTGACTCGGGTAATCGTCGCCACACCTCTTTTAGCTCTGCTTTTGTTTACCCTGAAGTTGATGATGATATTGATATCGAAATTAATCCAGCAGATTTACGTATTGATGTATACCGTGCATCGGGTGCGGGTGGTCAACATGTTAACAAAACGGAATCTGCTGTCCGTATTACCCACCTCCCCACGAATATTGTGACTCAATGCCAGAGTGATCGCTCACAACATAAAAATAAAGATCAGGCGATGAAACAGCTTAAAGCGAAACTGTATGAATTTGAGATGCAGAAAAAAAATGCTGATAAGCAGCAGTTAGAAGATAATAAATCAGACATTGGTTGGGGAAGTCAAATTCGCTCCTATGTCTTGGACGATTCCCGTATCAAAGACCTGCGCACTGGCGTAGAAATACGTAATACAGAGTCCGTCCTCGATGGTGATCTGGATAAATTTATTGAAGCAAGTTTGAAAGCCGGGCTATAAGGAACACAAATGTTAGAGCAAAAACGATCGGTTGTTGGACAAACGGTCACTGAAACAGCGCAAGAACTCAATGATGAGCTACGAGTTCGTAAAGAAAAACTGGCTGTATTGCGGAAGGGTAATGGTGTTGCTTTTCCGAACGATTTTCGCCGTAATGCATTATCTGATAAATTGCATCACACATACGGTAGCAAAGAAAATGAAGAATTAGCCACGTTAGAGAGTGAAGTCACTGTTGCCGGCCGCATGATGAGCCGTCGTCTTATGGGTAAAGCTTCATTCGTTACTTTACAGGATATGGGTGGACGTATTCAGTTGTATGTTACCCGTGACGATTTTCCAGAAGGTTTCTACGATGGAGAATTTAAAAAATGGGATCTCGGCGATATTCTAGGCGCTCGCGGCAAACTGTTTAAAACAAAAACCGGTGAACTTTCAATCCACTGTACTGAACTGCGACTTCTGACGAAGGCTTTACGGCCACTGCCAGATAAATTCCATGGTTTAACCGATCAGGAAACTTGCTACCGTCAGCGTTACCTGGATCTGATTGCTAATGATAAATCACGTCGTACTTTTAAGACACGTTCAAAAATCATTGCGACTATCCGCCAATTTATGGTGGAAAAAGACTTTATGGAAGTTGAAACGCCAATGATGCAGGTGATTCCCGGTGGTGCGGCGGCACGCCCGTTTGAGACTCATCATAATGCCCTAGACATTGACATGTACCTGCGTATTGCGCCGGAACTCTATTTAAAACGTTTAGTGGTGGGAGGATTTGAACGCGTATTCGAAATTAACCGTAACTTCCGTAACGAAGGTATTTCGCCGCGCCACAACCCAGAGTTCACCATGATGGAACTCTATATGGCATATGCGGATTACCGAGATCTTATGGCTCTGACGGAAGAACTATTCCGCACACTAACTAAAACCGTGTTAGGCAATAATGTGGTCACTTATGGCGATAATATTTTTGATTTCTCAAAGCCATTTGCCAAATTGACGATGAAAGAAGCGATTTGCCAATATCACAAAGATACTAATATTACCGATTTGGAGGATATCGACAAAGCCAAAAAAATTGCGGGTTCCTTGGGGATTAAACTGGAAAAAAACTGGGAGCTGGGTCGTATTCAGTGTGAAATTTTTGAGGCGACAGCTGAAAGCCATCTAATACAGCCAACTTTCATCACCGAGTACCCGGCAGAGGTCTCGCCATTGGCACGGTGCAATAATGAAAATCCGTTTTTTACCGATCGCTTTGAGTTTTTTATCGGTGGTCGAGAAATCGGCAATGGCTTCTCTGAGCTAAACGATGCACAGGATCAGGCAGACCGTTTTGACACACAGGTACAGGCTAAGAAAAGCGGTGATGACGAAGCCATGCTCTACGATGCAGACTATGTAACGGCATTGGAACATGGCTTACCGCCGACCGCAGGCTTGGGTATCGGTATCGACCGTATGGTTATGTTGTTGACTAACAGTCATACTATTCGTGATGTGATCCTTTTCCCGACAATGCGTCCGGTTGATGTCAGTGATAAAAAATAAAAAAATACCGGCGTCAGATGCGCGCCGGTTTATAAAACCTAAAAGGTTTTTATTTTTGGAACAGCTTATAAAGGTCTAGCGTACATTCTATCAATGACTAGCGTCAATACTCTGCAGATCATCTTGAATCGCTAAAGCGTTCGGGTTAGCTTCAGGGCTTAATACGCCACCATTAGCAAGAAAATCATAACGCTGAAAATAAGCATCTCGCACTATCTGGTAAGGATCGGATGAATTACGCAATAAACCATCGGAATCCAGCAATTGAGCACGGGTTTCTACCCCTTCGATGACCCACTTACCGGCAGACATCCAGAATGTCAGGTAGCTGAGCATGGGGTAAAGCGTATCCACCCATTTTCCGCCATCCTGACGAAGCGTCGCGCTACCGTAAACAGGCAAAACCGCATAAGGACCATAGCCGACATCATAACGACCCAATGTAGAACCAAAGCGATAAGGAACCTCTTTCACCAACTTAGGATTAGCCATACTAGCAACATCGATGAATCCCCCATGCCTAACAACGTATTTAAAAAAAAGCGATTGAAATGCTTCATTGCTTTGTAGGGATCACCAATCAAAAAACCGTTGATCATACTGGCTGGCTCTTCAAGATTACTGAAAAAATTGCTCAAACCATTACGGGCGGGCTGGGGCATACCATCACGCCAAACCACCGCTACCGGACGTATCAGATAAGGATCCACGATATTGTAGTTAAAATTAAACATTGCCCGGTTAAAACATTCTAGCGTATCGACATGCTTTTGTTCATTTTGATGTGGAGAACGACTGGCACAACCTATTAATAATAAAACCGTACAAGCTAGCCCTATTAGGCGATAATTCATATCTCTCTTTTGAACACATCCCGTTTGCAGAAACTACCGGGCGTTTTGACTAAAAAGTTCGGTTACAACCTGTTCCTTTCTTTATCATCACATCCAGTTATTTGAGCAACCTTTCAGCATTCACCCTATGGTAAAAAAATTAATTTTTATGCCAAACATTTTATCAGACTGACCTGACGCCAAGGTAACTTTGATCAAACAGAAAATCAATCAGGCTGACTGGACATTCACCACCACGACACATACCTTAAATGACAACGGTTTTACCACAGCGCGACCATAAAGACCCGCATTCTCACTAGGTTTGCGGTTTTTTTGTTGTCTATTATCTTCTAATATGGCAGCTATACTCTGTTTTTAAGGACTAGATTGACTATTTCCTTTATCAATTGCCTATTTTAACCTGTGTTCGGAACAAGAAGACTATTTTAACCCAAAGGGTGCCGCGTCCCTCTTTTTGAGGCACGGGACACCCTTCAATTAGAAGCCCTTGAAACACCAGGAGCCAGCTCTTGGTGTAGTTTTGTAATACCATATACCCGTGATCAATGAAGATGCTTGATTTTGAAGTCGATAAGGATCATGCTCATAGCCATGAAAATAGAGCTGACTGCTGACCAGAAAATTACCCTCGAAGCCCAACATCGTCAAAGCCATGACCGCCGTGTCTGTGACAGGATCCGGTGTGTTTTGTTGTCCGCAGACGGCTGGACTCCCCTATGATTGCTCACTCACAGCTCATTAATGAAACCACGGTGCGGCGCCACCTTACAGACTATCATAAACTCAACAAGCTCAAGCCTGAAAATGGCGGCTCCGATGGCTATCTCAATGCGGAACAGACCACGTCGCTGGTTGAACATCTCACCCAGCCGCTCTACCACCACAATCACCAAATTGTGGCCTATATCGCTGGACGCTGGAACATCACCTTTACCGTATCAGGTCTGTATAAAGGGTTGAAGCAGCATGGCTTTAGCTATAAAAAGCCGAAAGGTGTTCCGCATAAATTTGCCGTTGAGAAACAGCAGCAATTTATAAAGACCTACAGCGAATTGAAAGACGCCGCGGGTAATGACCCCATACTGTTTATTGATGCCGTTCATCCGACACAAGCCACCAAAATAAGCTACGGCTGGATACGAAAAGGCCAGGATAAAACGATAGAGACCACCGGGAGCAGAACGCGGTTGAATATCATGGGAGCCTTGAACATCCAGAATGTGGCTAACCCCATAATCCGTGATGATGAGACGATTAACAGCGAAAATGTGGTTCACTTCCTGTCTGCCATTCGCGCGCATTATCCCATCACGACAACGGCACATGTGATCCTCGAGGGTGCAGGCTATCACCGTTCACAGCTTGTGCAAGACGCCGCGCTTACGTTGAATATCCAGCTTCATTACCTTCCGCCGTATAGCCCGAATCTAAACCCGATAGAGCGATTGTGGAAGGTGATGAATGAGCAAACACGAAACAATAGATATTACCCATCTAAACAGAGTTTTAAGAACGATATCTTAAACTTCTTTGAGGTGAAGCTACCACAAATGGCAAGTTCTCTGGTATCTCGCTTAAACGATAATTTCCAGGCGCTAAATCCTGCATCTTGATTTCACTTGGGTATAGATATGCACTTTAATTTTGATTACAATGTAAAAAAATAATCCAAACGAGCTAAAGATGAGTTATTCAGTTGATTTTCGGCGAAAAGTCCTCAGTGTTCGAGAGCAGGAAGGCCTGAGCATAAGAGCCACCGCGAAGCGTTTCCACATTGGCACGGATTCACTAACACGTTGGCTGAGGCGAATAGAGCCGCAACAGTCTGGCTCATGTCGGCGTAAGAAAAAAGCCCTGGTCAAAGATGTTGAGCTTTATCCAGATGCTTGCCAACGGGAGTGCGGCCCGTTTTGGGGTGTGCACGAAATCCATTTGGCAAGCCTTGAAAAAATGGGGCATCAGCTATAAAAAAACCCCTGCATCATCCCAGGGCAAACGAAGACGCACGGCACAGCTTCCAGAAAAAGAGAGACGGCTATTGTGACATCATATAGCAGGGGCTTTATAAATTGATTCAAATAAAGTCATAAGAAAACAGAGAGTCAATGTGACATTGTTGCTTTCTACGAAGTGCTTTGGCTTGAGCCCATTTGTATTCGATAGAATTGAGGTCCGGGGAATAATACGACTGAGCCAGCGAGTAACGGAAGCTGAACCAATGTGGAAGCGTTTAGCGGTCTCTCTGATACTCAAGTTTTCTTTCTCTCGAATACCCAGAACTTTACGGCGAAAATCGACAGAGTGGCTCATCGCTAACTCCCTGTTGAATAATTTAGCTATACATTGTAATCAAAATTAATACGTTACTCTATAACGCTGCCATATCTATCTTAGTGGCAGGTTTATTACGCGTTAAGCAGGGGGCGATTCGTTTGGCCCACCGCATCAGACTCGCACTTCCTATACTAAAGCGCATTGCCGTTTGAGCATACGTTAGGGCTTTTTTTTCTTTGACGGCCAACACATGTTAACGAAATTTTAATGGATAAGTCATCTTGATATTGTGCAAGGATAAATCATTTCCACATTATATATCAAGTTATAAGGCCCCTGCTATAAATGGGCTCAAGCCAAAGCGCTCCGTAGTAAGCGACAATGTCACATTGACTCTCTGTTTTCTGATAACTTTATTTAAATCAACTTATAAGGCCCCTGCTATAGGCTTCAGATTTAGTTTGATAAACACCATCAATAAATAAGTTAAAATCAATCGCTAAACGGTCAATATGCAAACTGTTTTTTATCCCAATACCCACTTTGGCATTGCGTTCTGCTTGTTCCTTTAAGCGATAAGCTGCACCGAAAGTAAGCTGATAATTTTGTTCCGTCGCCCAGATGATCAATTTAGCAATAAGTCGAGTAATTTTTTTTGTTTTTCAATTAATGTCATTATCTTTCCTTTTTAATATGCTCTGACTATAACGGCGGAGCCATAACTCGATCGTTTGATACCCGACAATGCCTAATACAGCGCCCAAACCAGCAATAGCTAAAGGTGAAAGACCCGGTGTCTAAATCAGGACAGCTGCAGCGGAAGTTGAAGCAGCCGACCCTAATATCATACGACCCAAAATAATTCGTACTTTAATGGGATCCTTTCTCATTCATGCTTGACCTAAAGCAATAATGGCACCCATGATAGCCAGGCCGATAATAGTAAAAAGATCCATATAGTTTTTTTTGAATTAATAAAAAATAGATTTTTACATAAAAATAAAGATAAAAAACACATAGAGGTTAAACAGATTTTATATATTTTATTTTTTATAATAAAATAATGCGATTGATTAATTCCAATTAGGCATTAACGAGGTTCAGTCACATTAAGCAAGAATCTTGGGTAAAATGTTATTATTTTGTTTATAGTTTTTAATGAAATACCCTCTTGTAACACTAAAAAAGGGCCATGGATTTAGAATAAATTCCAATAAATCGATGTTGTTTCCAACACCGATCTATTCACTCGATTAAGATCTGACAGTATGCAATATTCTATCCACACAAACATCTATACGTTGATATAGCCCATCCAACGCGATAGATAAACCCTCTGACTGACTACTGTGGCGCGCAACAACACCTTTTATTTCTTCTCTAATCACCCTTATTTTCTCTGCTTGAATCGATGGAGTCCCTTTTTTATCTGCATAATAATCAACAAACTGATTTCTAATCATCTTGAGATCATTTAATGCTGCATTACTACCTGATATTTTATCGAATACAGTAAGGTATTGATCAAACTCTTCCAATGAAGGTAAAGCTTCTCCCCAAGGAATTATTTTAACCTGTTGGTTGCCATTTATATCTTCGTTAATAGCCAGTGCATTATAATTACGATTACTGTAACCGATATATCCTCTTTCCTTGACATCATCGATAACAGCCTGTGTTTGCTGCCAATTTTTAGTCATTAACACTTTTCCTTCTGGCGAAATTACAAACAGACACTGGTCTGATTCAGGAAATGGATTATCCATTTCAGAACCATGATTGACCACATTTCCGCCGGTATATCCTACTTCTTTTGCTTTATTATTTAATCCTGCCAGATAGCCGGGCATCCATGAGGTAACACTGCCCATTTCTGGATCTACCGTACGTCTGGTTTTTTGACTGAGTGCTTTTGTCGTTATTAATTCAACAACATTTTTAAATTTTTTCCCTTTATTTTTTAACGCTTTTTTTACCTCGTCACTGTTTATAATTTCCTTCAATTTTGGCGCTACCATAAATAAATCATAATCAGCGGTTAGGGGTTTAATCTGATCACCGATCTTTTGTCCCATTAATTCTAATGACCGCCAAACTGAATGATCCTTTTCCATCATATCAACCTGCCGGTATTCAACTAAATAACCTTGCTGATGTTTAACTAAACGGAACTGATAATCACCTGCCCCCTTACTTAATTCAGTAATCTGCAAGCGGTTCTCATCCCATTTCAACAAACCTTGTTGTTGCAGTTCATTTAATCGTGCCGGCGTAATATAAAGCTGTGTTTTGGCAAAACGCTCACTTTTCTTTTGTAGAGAATCCTGGTTATCTTGATTTCCTTTTGCTACAGCAACCTCATCTCCCAGTTTTTTACTTAAATTTTGATCGAATGGAATATAACCCGCCATCGGACCCCAATCAGAGCTTTTACCATGGACATCCAGCCCTTTAGTCGCCGCACCCTCAGCAATGAGAGAGGTTGAAAAACCATTTACCGGACGAAAAATAAAATAAGTATCTTGCTCTTTTGCTAGTTGAGCAAAAGCAGAAACATGTTCAGCCACCATACCCGATGCTTTGATTGCTGCTTGCCCTTCAACACTGATTGGATCAAAGGAATGATAAGTAACGTTATTATTATCTAGATTTTGCGGTTTTTTAATTGCAACAGCACCATGACATAAAGAGGTAGCGAAATAGAGAATGTCCTCAGCAAATTGAGATGATGGCAAGCCACCTGTACCACCATTAGAGAGTGAGTTGGGTGGATTTTGTTTAGTATCTTTCGCAGTACCGGTATTTAAATGCTTTATTAAGCTACTCCCAATGTAAGATATATTAGACATAGATTATTTTTCCTTGGTGTTAAACTATAATTATTTTCCACAGCTATACAGCAGCAGTGATATTGCGTTAATCACTGTGTTTTTGCCGTAATTTAATGGTTTTTAATATTTTTATTAATACCTTTATCAATATAATCTCTTACAATTGCAAATAACATCAGTGTAACTACTTAGCCAGGACTTAACAGATCTTACTCATTTTTAAATAATAATAGAGAGAGGGTTGATACTCCAAGGAATGATAATCAACCTATCGGGTAATTCACCTAAACCCAAGCTGACGCTTAATTAAATCATAAGCCGCCTGGATCTCCTGGGTTTTTTCTTTCGCCATTTCCATCATTTCAGGAGGTAAACCTTTTGCCAGTAACTTATCAGGATGATGCTCGCTCATTAATTTTCTATAGGCACGCTTAATGACCACACTGTCATCACTAGGCTTCACCCCTAATACTTTACAAGCATCCGCTAATGTAGGTACCTGAGTTGTCTGTTTAAAACTGCCCTGTTGATTTCCACCAGCATAACCTTGCCAATTTTCCTTGCTACCAAACTGACGCCCTCCTTCCATCATACTAATAAACTGATCAAACTGGGTACGAGAAATACCCAGTTCTTCGGCAATCACATACAATACCTGCCGCTCATTCGGATGGAGAGAGCCATCAGCAAAAGCCGCCTGGAATTGGATCTCTAGAAACATGCGGATCAGATCAAAATGTCCAAAACACATGTTGCGCAATTCTTTTAGCTTAGCTCTGAGTGGAAAATGCTGTTGCTTACCCTCACGAAAGGCTTGCTGTGCCGCGATACGTGCGGAACCATGCAAATGCATACGCTCCATTAATTGATTAGCGAGCTGAATATCAACCTCTGTCACTCGCCCTTTGGCTTTACTCAGGTGCCCCATCACTTGAAAAGTGCAACGGAAAAAAAGCGATTGTCGTGTTTGTTGATCGGCAAAAAACCCCCGGCGCCGCATATTGCACGCCTTGTCTACCGTATGACCAATAAACAACCCTAATAATATCCCCCAGAAACCGATACCGGACATCAATCCTAATATCAGACCGAGCAGTTTTCCCCAATACTGCATATACTCCTCAATTCATCATGCCGTCAGTTAAAATTTGCATTATCATACTCGGCATCTAGTTCATAACCCGACGGCGAAACCGACAAACAGCCTAACTTAATCTTAGCGTAACGGTGATGAGTCATAAAATATGAAAAAAAAAGCCCCAACACTGCTGGCTACCCTGATCTGGACGGTATTTTATGGCCAATACGCATTGGCTGATCTCGCCGAGCAATGTATGCTCGGTGTACCTACATACGATGAACCCTTAGTGAGCGGTGATATTAATCAACTTCCCGTTGATATCCAAGCAAATAAAACCGAAGGCCATTATCCATACAATGCGCGATTTATTGGTGACGTCATCATACAGCAAGGTAACAGTACACTGACTGCCAATCAAGTCGAACTACATCAGACGCAAAAAGACCGTCAGACCGTACCAGTACGCACTCTAACTGCAACAGGTAATGTCAACTATGACGACCCAGATATCAAGCTAAAAGGATCGAAAGGCTGGTCGAACCTGAATACCAAAGATACCAATGTGGATCAAGGTCAGTACCAAATGGTCGGTCGTCAGGGCCGTGGTGATGCCGATGTGATGAAGTTGCGCAGTGAAAACCGTTATACTATTTTAGAAAATGGAACCTTCACTTCTTGCCTGCCTGCCGATAACAGCTGGAGCATCAAAGGCTCCGAAGTCATCCATGACCGTGAAGAACAAGTTGCCGAAATATGGAATGCTCGCTTTAGAATTGGTGGAGTCCCCGTGTTCTATAGTCCTTACTTACAATTGCCTGTAGGAGATAAGCGCCGCTCCGGTTTCCTGATCCCCGATGTTGCTTACACTAGCAGTAACTATTTCGAGTTCAGCCAACCTTATTACTGGAATATTGCCCCGAATCTTGATGCCACAATCACTACGCGCTATCTGCGTAAACGGGGGATTCAATGGCAAAATCAGTTCCGTTATCTGTTAGCACCCGGAAACGGTTCTATGGCGTTAGAATGGCTACCCAACGATAAAGCTTATACGGGTACTGACATCCATGATAAAAATAAGACCCGCTGGTTATACAATTGGCGACATGGTGGTGTAATGGATAACGTATGGCGTTTCAGTGTCAATTATACCAGGATCAGTGACGCAAAATATTTTAGCGATCTGGTTTCTCCCTATGGCTCGACCACTGATGGTTATGCCACACAAATATTCAGTGCCGGTTACGCACAAAAAAGCTGGAACGCGACTCTCTCTTCTAAACAGTTCCAGGTATTTACTGGTGGGGGTAATGAAGATGCCTATCGCGCTCAGCCGCAGCTAGATATAAATTACTACAAAAATAATATCGGGCCTTTTGATCTGTATACCTATGGTCAGGTGGTGAAGTTTACTAGCGTTAACCCAAATAATCCTAAAGCTAATCGTTTTCATGTCGAATCGGCAATTAATTTGCCTTTGGCTAATAGCTGGAGCAGCCTAAATACTGAAACCAAACTGATGGCTACCCATTATCAGCAAGACGTTCCCGCGAATTTTGCCGATACCTATAAAGATTCCGTCAATAGGGTAATACCGCAATTTAAGGTTGATGGAAAAGTGGTGTTTGACCGAGTGATGGATTGGAATAGTCGCTTTACACAAACGTTGGAACCGCGAGCGCAATACCTCTACAGCCCTTACCGTAACCAGGACGATATCTATATTTACGACACCACCTTACTACAAACCGATTATAACGGTTTATTCCGTGATCGTAGCTATAGCGGTCTGGACCGCATCGCCTCTGCCAATCAAATTGCTACGGGTTTAACCTCACGTATTTTTGATGATACTCTAGTAGAACGTTTTAACGTTTCTCTTGGTCAGATTTATTACTTCAGTCATGCGGGTTCTGGGCGTAGCACTGTGATCGATGACAATGATGATATTGGCAGTCTGGTCTGGGCAGGAGACAGTAACTGGAAAATTACCGACGAATGGAGGGTGAGAGGAGGAACACAATATGACACCCGGCTAGGAAGTTTGACACAGGGTAATGGAATAATGGAGTATCGACACGATGCCGAGCGAGTATTTCAATTGAACTATCGCTACGCCAGCCCAGAATATATCAAGGCTTCGCTACCAAAACGAAAAGACAACCCCTTCTATCAACAAGGTATTTCACAGATCGGTGTTGCAACCAGTTTGCCACTAGCTGATCGTTGGGCCGTAGTGGGTGCCTATTACTATGATACCAAAGCACGTCAACCGGCTAGCGAGCTAGTCGGTTTACAATACACCACCTGTTGTTGGGCAGTAAACTTCGGTTACGAACGCAAAATCACGGGTTGGGATGGAAAATATAACAACAGTAAATATGACAACCGTATATCATTTAATCTTCAATTACGTGGTTTGAGTAGCAATTACAGCCTGGGTACTCGTGACATGTTAAGTGCAGGAATTTTGCCCTATCAAAGTGCATTTTAATTTTAACCCGCACATGCGGATGACATAAGTGGAAATAAGATATGAAGAACTGGAGAACGCTAATCCTCGGGCTAGTGGTGTGCACCAATAGCGCGTTCGCAGCACCACAGGAGATCGATAGAACCGCAGCCATCGTCAATAACGGCGTAGTACTACAAAGTGACGTCACTAATCTGATGCGGTCAGTGAAGTTGAATGCCCAGCAAACAGGCCAACAACTTCCTGACAATGTAAAATTACATCATCAAATCCTTGAACAATTGATCATGGACAGTATCCAGTTACAGATGGCCCAAAAGATGGGTATCAATATATCTGATGACGATTTGGATAAAGCCATCACCAATATTGCGATACAAAATCGGATGACGATTGATCAAATGCGCAGCCGGTTGGCAAAAGAAGGCATCGATTATAAAAACTACCGCACACAAATCCGTAAAGAAATGCTGACATCAGAAGTGCGCAATAATGAGGTTCGACGCCGTATCACCATTTTGCCACAAGAGGTTGAATCACTGGCACAACAAATCTCTAGCCAGACAGATGAAGACACAGAGCTGAATCTCAGCCACATTCTCATCCCGGTGCCAGAAAATCCGTCTCAGCAACAGAAAGATCAAGCTGAAAGACAGGCGAATAAAATCGTAGCTGAGATCAAGGAAGGCGCTGATTTTGCCAAGTTGGCTATCGCCAACTCGTCTGATCCACAAGCACTAAAAGGCGGTCAAATGGGCTGGAGTAAACGGCAAGAGCTACCAAGCTTGTTTGCCGCAAAATTACATTCAGCCAATAAAGGCGATATTATCGGTCCGATACGTTCCGGGATAGGTTTTCATATTTTAAAAATCAATGATATACGTGGAGCAGATAAAGCGATATCGATAACCGAAGTACATGCACGGCATATCCTACTCAAACCTTCGATTATGATGACCGACAATCAAGCACAAGCCAAATTACAGGCCATCGCGCAGGAAATAAAAAATGGTAAAACTCATTTTGCTACTGTCGCGAAAGAAATTTCTGAAGATCCCGGTTCTGCGGGGCAGGGTGGTGATCTCGGTTGGGCTGCACCCGATATCTATGATCCCGCTTTCCGTAATGCATTACTAAAACTCAAAAAAGGAGCGATTAGCGCGCCCGTTCATTCGTCATTTGGCTGGCATTTGATTGAATTACTTGATACACGTAAAGTAGATCGAACCGATGCTGTGCAAAAAAATCGTGCCTATCGGATGCTTTTTACCCGTAAATTTGCTGAAGAAGCTCAAAGTTGGATGCAACAACAACGTGCAGCGGCCTATGTGAAAATTCTTGATGGTCATGATGTACAAAAATAAGCCGACAAGTTATCAACCCATCGTCATTACCCCTGGCGAGCCTGCTGGGGTCGGACTGGATCTGGTGATCGCCCTCGCCCAACAGACTTGGCCGATTGAACTGGTGGTCTGTGCCGATCGTGATGCATTGCTTGAGCGTGCCGAACAACTACAGTTACCATTAAAATTGCTCGAATATCAGCCGGTTTCTCAGCAAACAAACCCGCCAATAAAAGCAGGTAAATCACAGTTGGCTAGGACATTAACCGTGCTACCAATCAAAACCAACGCGCCTGTGGTGGCAGGTAAACTTGAGGTACAAAACGGCAGTTACGTCGTGGAAACATTGGCGCGTGCCTGTGATGGTTGCCTAAACGGTGAGTTTTCAGCATTAGTTACCGGTCCAGTACAAAAAAGCATTATCAACGAAGCTGGTATTCCCTTTATCGGGCATACCGAGTTTTTTGCGGCGCGTAGCCACTGCCCAGCTGTCGTCATGATGCTAGCCACAGAAGAGCTACGAGTTGCACTGGCGACCACACATTTAGCCTTGTCACAGGTGCCCATAGCCATTACCCAAACGAGTCTGCGCCAAGTTATTACCATTCTCCATCATGATCTTAAAAATAAATTCGCTATTAATCAGCCTAAAATTTATGTCTGTGGATTGAACCCTCATGCAGGCGAAGGGGGTCATATGGGGCGTGAAGAAATAGATGTTATTATCCCGGTATTGACATCATTGCGTGAAGAAGGAATGCAACTTATTGGTCCACTGCCTGCAGACACGTTATTTCAGCCGAAATATCTGAAAGAGGCTGATGCAGTACTTGCTATGTACCATGATCAGGGATTACCGGTGTTAAAATATCAAGGCTTTGGTCGGGCAACGAATATTACTCTTGGCTTACCTTTTATTCGTACCTCAGTCGATCACGGCACTGCATTAGAACTCGCCGCAAGTGGTCAAGCCAATGCCGGCAGTTTTACCATGGCATTAAATTTAGCCATTAAAATGATAACTGACACAGGGACGCTCAAAATATGATCACAAAATTGCGTAACATCCAAATGATAAATAATAATGCATAATAGAATCCACCAAGGGCATTTTGCCCGTAAACGGTTTGGGCAAAACTTTTTAAACGATCACTGTGTTATCGATAGCATCGTTTCGGCTATTCACCCTCTGCCAGGCGAAGCAGTGATTGAAATTGGGCCAGGCTTAGGGGCATTAACCGAGCCAGTAGTAGATCGTCTGGACAAGATGACGGTCATTGAGTTGGATCGCGACCTCGCTACCCGTCTTATTAATCATCCTAAACTCAAAGATAAGCTGATTGTCCATCAGCAAGATGCCATGAAAACAGATTTTTCCGCACTCGCGAAGCTTGCAGGGCAACCGCTGCGTGTATTCGGTAATCTGCCCTATAATATTTCTACCCCATTGATGTTTCGTCTTTTCGGCTATACTAACACAATCAGTGACATGCATTTTATGTTGCAAAAAGAGGTGGTTAAGCGTTTGGTTGCCGCGCCAGATAGCAAGGCATATGGCCGTTTAACGGTAATGGCACAGTATTATTGCCGAATTATTCCCGTGCTAGAAGTACCGTCGACGGCGTTTACGCCCGCTCCTAAAGTTGACTCTGCAGTGGTGCGCTTGACGCCACACCGACAGCAACCTAATCCAGTGAGCGATATTCGTCTTCTTGGGCTCATTACCACTCAGGCGTTTAATCAGCGGCGGAAGACCATTCGTAACAGCTTAGGAGAATTATTCACTCCCGAGCAATTGACCAAGCTTAGTATCGATCCCGCTTTTAGAGCTGAAAATGTCACTGTAGCGCAATATTGTAGACTGACTAATTGGCTTTCAGATCAAGCGACCCATAGCAACAGGAGCCTTTGATGATTGAACAGCCCTTGATTTGTACACAAATACAAAGTGTCTATTTAGAAAGCCAATCGATACCTGAAGAGGAACGCTATGTCTTCGCCTACACCGTGACTATTCGCAATTTAGGACGTTCAAGAGTCCAACTACTCAGTCGTTATTGGCTCATCACGAATGGTAATGGCAGTAAAACTGAGGTTCGAGGTGATGGCGTCGTGGGAGAGCAGCCCGTCATCTTACCGGCGAGTGAATTCCAATATACCAGTGGTGCGGTTCTTGAAACACCTTTGGGTATGATGGAAGGATATTATGAAATGGTTGATCATCTCGGTCATCCGTTTCAGGTTTTGATCCCGGTTTTTCGCCTAGCTATTCCGATTATGATCCATTAATCATGTCTACCTATCTTATCGGCGATGTTCATGGCTGTTTTGCTGAACTTCGTGCTCTATTAGCACAAGTTAATTTTGATGTGCAACAAGATACATTGTGGCTAACTGGCGATTTAGTCGCCCGTGGATCCGCATCATTGGCGGTATTACGTTATCTTCGTGCTCTCGGATCTGGTGTACGCATCGTGTTGGGTAACCATGATCTGCATTTATTGGCAGTACACGCCGGTATCAGTCGTAATAAGCCGAAAGACCACCTTACCGAGTTGCTCAATGCCCACGACATCGATGAGTTGATCAATTGGCTACGCCGTCAACCCCTGTTGCAAATTGATCACGCGTTAAAACTTATCATGGTCCATGCAGGTATCAGCCCACAATGGGATATCAAAACAGCACAAAGCTGTGCCCGTGAAGTTGAAGCCGTACTCAGTAGTGACAGTTATTCACTGTTTCTCAATGCCATGTACAGTGATACACCCAATAGTTGGGATCCTGAACGTTCAGGATTGGCACGCCTACGTTTTAGCACTAATGTACTGACACGAATGCGTTACTGTTTTCCACATGGGCAACTGGATATGCTCTGTAAAGATAAACCTGAAAATGCTCCCTTTCCTTTGGCACCCTGGTTTGAGCTGCCGCGTTTGATTGATGCCGATTATGCTGTTGCTTTTGGTCACTGGGCATCCTTGCAGGGAACAGGAACACCAACAGGTATTTATGCATTGGACACGGGCTGTTGCTGGGGGGTCAACTAACCCTGTTACGTTGGGAAGATAAACGTTATTTTACACAGCCCGCAGAACATATCCCTGTTTAGTCATTATCCGTTACACACCACCCGCATACTTAATCTTCTAACCCGATGTTGTTGCAGGTAGCTAATTCATGAGTAAAGCATTTAAACTGCATACCGATTTAAAACCTGCCGGTGATCAACCCGAAGCAATCCGTCAACTGGAAAAAGGGTTGACAAACGGCCTGGCCCATCAAACCCTGCTAGGCGTAACGGGCTCGGGTAAAACCTTTACTGTGGCTAATGTCATCGCCAATGTTAACCGACCCACCATGATCCTCGCACCCAACAAAACACTGGCGGCACAACTGTACGGCGAAATGAAAGCATTTTTTCCTAACAATGCAGTGGAATATTTCGTTTCTTATTACGATTACTATCAGCCTGAAGCTTATGTCCCCAGTTCAGATACCTTTATTGAAAAAGATTCAGCGATCAATGAGCATATCGAACAAATGCGTTTATCTGCTACCAAAGCTTTGCTTGAACGACAGGACGTGATCGTTGTTGCCTCGGTATCGGCAATTTATGGTTTGGGCGATCCAGAACGCTATCTGAAAATGATATTACATCTTACTCATGGCATGATTATTAATCAGCGTAAAATCTTGGCCAGTCTGACGGAATTACAATATAAACGTAATGATCAGGTATTTCAGCGTGGTACTTTCCGGGTACGTGGTGAAGTCATCGATATCTTCCCTGCCGAATCGGATAAACAGGCGGTGCGAGTGGAATTATTTGATGAGGAAGTAGAGCGTTTATCATTGTTTGATCCCTTGACCGGTCAGTTGTTGTGTGAAGTGCCTCGTTTCACTGTGTATCCAAAAACGCATTATGCCACGCCACGTGAATCTATCCTGCAGGCAATGGAAGCAATAAAAATAGAGTTGCAACAGCGACGCCAAACCCTGTTGTCCAATAATAAACTACTGGAAGAACAGCGGATTACTCAGCGGACTCAATTTGATCTTGAAATGATGAATGAATTGGGCTACTGCTCTGGTATTGAAAATTACTCACGCTATCTTTCAGGCCGTGCGGAAGGAGAGCCACCACCGACGCTATTCGATTATTTGCCAACTGATGGCGTATTAATCGTTGATGAATCTCACGTCACTATACCGCAAATCGGCGCGATGTATAAAGGCGACCGTTCCCGCAAAGAAAATTTAGTGGCCTATGGTTTCCGCTTGCCTTCAGCATTGGATAATCGCCCAATGCGTTTTGAAGAATTTGAAGCCTTGGCACCACAAACTATCTATGTATCAGCGACACCCAGTCAATATGAATTGGAGAAATCCGCCGGTGATGTGGTTGAACAGTTAGTGCGCCCGACAGGTTTACTCGATCCTTTAATTGAAGTACGACCGGTTATCACTCAAGTCGATGACCTCTTATCAGAGATACGCAAACGAGTTGCGAGCAATGAACGAATACTGGTGACAACGCTAACCAAACGTATGGCAGAAGATCTGACCGAATATTTGCAAGAACATGGTGAACGGGTACGTTATTTGCATTCGGATATTGATACCGTAGAACGTGTTGAAATTATCCGCGATTTACGCCTTGGCAAATTTGATGTGTTAGTGGGGATTAACTTATTGCGCGAAGGGCTAGATATCCCTGAAGTCTCATTAGTCGCTATCCTGGACGCAGATAAAGAGGGCTTTTTACGTTCTGAACGTTCACTGATCCAGACTATTGGTCGTGCTGCTCGCAATCTGAATGGTAAAGCTATTTTATATGGCGATAGCATTACCGTTTCAATGGAAAAAGCCATTAATGAAACAGAACGACGACGAGCCAGACAGCATGCCTATAACGAAGAACGCGGGATCACCCCTCAGGGTCTAAACAAAAAAGTTGGCGATATACTGCAATTAGGGCAGTCTTATTCTTTACGTGGTAAGGGAAAAAATCGAGGAACGAGAGCAGAGGAGACTACAGGTAGCTATCAGGCTCTAACAGCGAAAGCGCTGGAACGTAAAATTCGTGAGTTAGAAGAGCAAATGTATATCCATGCACGAGATCTCGAGTTCGAACAGGCCTCAGTGCTGAGGGATCAAGTACAGCAGATGCGCCAGCAATTTATTGCTACTTCCTGACAAGATTCCTTTCCTCACAACAAAGTAGAAGGAGAGATTATTCTCATCGTCTTGTCATATAGCTGCGCGATTTAATTTTGATTAGCACTCAAACATGAGCCACTCCATAGATTTATTCCTCAATGTATCCATTAGCAACAAAATTAAATCGCGCAGCTATACCCTCTACCGGTTACCGCATCATAAAGCCGTTTATTAGACTTCTTGCAGAACCTACTGCATGCTGCAAGAAGTCTATTGATAGGCAACCATCATGCAAAAACACAGTTTATACCAAAAGCTCAGTACACTGATCGCTGTGATCTTGTGCTGCTTCGAGTGTCATTTCCATAGTGATTAACATATCATGCAATCGTTTATGGAAAGTTCGTAACGTGGTTTTTAACGCTTCCTGTGTTTCAGGATCTTTAATCTTTTCAGTCCGCCAGCCTTTCTCTTTACTGTATAAACCTAGCTGATAGCTGTAGGTAAATCCCTCTTCTTTAAATTTGAGTTCCATCCACCACCCCCAAAATTGACGCTTCTCTGCCATCAGTTTCACATTGACGCATATCGCTAAACAATCAAAGAAAAAATAATCGTTTTGACACTGCTCCTCACGCAAATAAGGGCCTAACACTGAGAAACTCTTCATCAATTTACTTTTTGGATGAGCGCTTAACGTCATTCTTCAGTCTCCTTGTTTTCCATCAACTTTTTTCCTAGCGCAACCTGTGACTACAGTAGACTTCTTGCAAAACTGTAGCGAGTACTGCAAAGTCAAGGCGCCTGAGTGCAGCAACCGCGCAGTACATGAAGATTGCTAGCACCCCGTAACGCAAAATGGGTATATCCTGACATATCGATAAATTTAATCGCCTTTCACCGCTCTCAGTGGCGGTAATGTGAAACGTAGCAGAAAGTAACCGACGACTGCCGCGGCAGTCGAACCAAGCAATATTCCCAGTTTAGAATAAGTGAGTAAACTGATATCCACACCGTCAAAAGCCAGTGAAGCGATAAATATTGACATAGTGAAACCGATACCACAAAGGACAGCAACCGAAAAAATCTGTTTGAAATTAATCGAATGAGGCAATTTAGCGACACCGGATTTAACGGCCAGCCAGCTAAAAACAAAAATTCCCAGTGGCTTGCCTATAAATAAACCACAGGCAATGCCTAATGGCAGTAACGCCGTTAACCCTGGGATCGACACCCCTGTTAAAGACACGCCGGCATTAGCAAAAGCAAATAAAGGTAAGATAAGGTAGGCGACCCATGGATGTAAACTGTGTTCCAGAGTCTCAGAAGGCGAGCGTTTATCCGATGTATGTAATGGTATCATAAAGCCAAGGATCACCCCTGCCAAGGTAGCATGTACGCCAGATTTAAGAATACTCACCCACAATACCAGACCGACTATCACATACACCGAGGTTTTCCCTACCCCACGCCAGTTCATATAAGCCAGTAATGCGATAGCCACCGCAGCAATACCAAGCGCCGGCAAAGAAACTTCATTAGTATAGAAAAAAGCGATGATAATGATGACCCCAAGATCATCAATAATAGCCAATGCCAACAAAAAAACTTTTAGGCTGGTTGGCACTCTATTACCCAATAAAGCCATCACCCCAAGGGCAAAGGCAATATCGGTCGCAGCAGGGATAGCCCATCCCTGACGGGTAATCTCATCCGCACCATTAAACAGTAAATAGATCACAGCAGGCACTAACATACCTCCCAGAGCAGCAATAGCCGGAAACACCGCTTTATCACGCCCCGCGAGAGATCCTTGCAATAACTCACGTTTTACTTCCAATCCCACGACCAGAAAGAAAATCGCCATCAAGCCATCGTTAATCCATAGTAATAGCGGTTTATCGATCTCCAATGAAGCAATTTTTACCACAACCGGTGTATCGATAAACATCTGATAAAAATTATACAATGGACTATTTGCGAGAGTCAGTGCCACAATTGCAGTCATTATTAAAATAAGGCCACCTGCTGCCTCTAAACGCAAAAACTGACGAATAATATTTTTCACAATGAATACCCCTTAGCATCGGATGAGGACACCAGTAGACTTCTTGCAAAACCATAGCAAGTGTGATGAAGTCAAAGCGCCTGACGTGTGCCGCAACCGCAGTGTACATGCGAGTACATGAAGATTACGAGCACCACGTAACGCAAAATTCGCAGCACGTAGTCGGTTTTGCAAGAAGTCTAGTACTTTTCCCCCGGAGTCTACACCGATTACACCACCATTACACTTAAGTGTTGATCTAACAACGAAATAAAAAATCCTCGACGAATACCGAGGATTTTTTATTTTACTCACACAGCCTGAATAGACAAGCGATAAAAATATTTTTATCAACGAGTTAAATCATCAAAAAACTTTTTAACACCGTCCAGGAAACTTTTCGAACGTGGACTATTTTTTTCATCCGCCGTACCTGAAAAACTACGCAACAACTGTTTTTGTTCTTCATTCAAGTTAACGGGTGTCTCAACGACAACACGACAGAATAAATCACCTTTATCACTACCACGGACAGATTTAACACCTTTGCCACGGAGACGGAACGACTTGTTCGTTTGCGTTTCCGCGGATATTTTTAATTTAATCCGACCCTCTAAGGTGGGTACTTCAATTTCACCCCCCAAGGCAGCTGCTGCAAAATTAATAGGGACGTCACAATACAGATCATTGCCATCACGCTTAAAAATCGGATGGGATTTTACTTCTACCTGAACGTATAAATCGCCATCACCAGCACCTTCACCAGACAAACGAATACGGTCTCCTGTATCCACGCCAGCAGGAACTTGCACCGACAAAGTTTTAGATTTTTCTCGCTGTCCCTTTCCACCACATTTACTGCACTTATCTTTAGTGATTTTGCCACTACCCGCGCAATGAGGGCAAGTTTGCTGTACAGTAAAGAAGCCTTGTTTTATACATACTTCACCATTGCCTTTGCAAGTAGGACAGGCCGGCTGAGAACTACCGGGTCTCGCACCACTGCCGTGGCAACCATCACAGGTCTTCAGGGTTGAGAAGCTAATTTCTTTGGTAACACCGCGCACAGCTTCTTCCAGTGTCAACTTCAGGTCATAACGCAGATCCGAACCACGGCGGCGTTGGCTGCTGCTCTGGCTACGCCCTCCCCCAAAAAAACTCTGAAATATATCACCCAGGTCTTCGCCAAAATCGCCACCGAAACCGGCAGCTGATGAAGGTCTCCCCATTCCGCCAGCTTGGAAAGCGGCATGACCGTATTGATCGTATGCCGCCCGTTTTTCCTTATCGCTTAAAATTTTATTAGCTTCGTTAACTTCCTTGAATTTAGCTTCAGCGTCCTTCTCCTGATTACGATCAGGATGGTATTTATTTGCTTTCTTTCTATAGGCTTTTTTGATTTCATCATCTGTCGCATTTCTACCGACGCCTAAAACCTCGTAATAATCTCTATCCGCCATTATTTCTTCCTACCCTTCACATACGCGCACGGGCGCAGAGTTGCCTCAACGCCCGTGCCGGTTTTCAGCCGTAGTAACTACTACTACCACCGTGCCCGCTTAAAGGCGATTATTTTTTATTCTTTTTTTGCTCGTCATCTTTTACTTCTTCGAACTCAGCGTCAACAATGTCATCTTCTGTTTTAGCCTTAGCACCGTTATCACTCGATCCCGATGTATCGGCTTGTTGCTGCACCGCTTCCAGTAGTTTGCTTGAGTATTGTTCCAGCTTCTGAATTTTTGCAGTCATTTCATCTTTGTCTTCACCTTTAGCCGCAGTCTTCAGTGCAGTTAACGCTTCTTCAATGGCAGTTTTATCTTCTGCCACCAACTTGTCGCCAACGTCTTTTAGCTGCTTTTCCGTGCTATGAATCAGATGATCAGCCTGATTACGTGTCTGCACCAATTGCTCAAACTTAAGGTCATTTTCAGCGTTAGCTTTCGCATCCTCTACCATTTTTTGGATTTCTGCTTCTTCCAGACCCGAGGAAGCTTTAATGGTGATCTTTTGCTCACGCCCACTGTTTTTGTCTTTCGCAGAAACATGCAAAATACCATCGGCATCAATATCAAAGGTAACTTCAATTTGAGGCATACCACGCTGTGTTGGTGCAATACCATCGAGGTTAAATTGACCCAAGGATTTATTGTCACTAACACGTTTACGTTCACCCTGTAGCACATGAATAGTTACTGCAGACTGGTTATCTTCCGCAGTAGAAAAAACTTGGCTGTGCTTGGTGGGAACAGTCGTATTCTTGGTGATTAATGCTGTCATCACCCCACCCATCGTCTCAATACCGAGTGATAACGGAGTCACATCAAGCAATAACACATCTTTCACGTCACCAGCAAGAACACCACCCTGAACGGCTGCACCGATAGCGACAGCTTCATCTGGGTTGACATCTTTACGGGGTTCTTTACCAAAGAATTCAGCAACTTTCTTCTGTACCATCGGCATACGCGTCTGACCGCCAACCAAAACGACATCCTGAATCTTATCAACAGACAGGTTAGCATCTTTCAACGCCACTTTTAACGGTTCGATGGAACGTTTGACCAAGTCCTCTACCAGTGACTCCAGTTTTGTCCTCGTCACCTTAATATTCATGTGTTTTGGACCAGAAGCATCGGCAGTAACATATGGCAGGTTAACATCCGCCTGTTGAGCGGAAGAAAGTTCGATTTTCGCTTTTTCTGCCGCTTCTTTCAGACGCTGCATTGCCAAGGGATCCTGACGTAAATCAATACCCTGTTCTTTCTTAAACTCTTCAACCAGATAATTAATCAAGCGGTTATCGAAGTCTTCACCGCCGAGATGCGTGTCGCCATTGGTTGCCAGCACTTCAAAGGTTTTCTCACCATCAGTGTCGCTGATTTCAATAATAGAGATATCGAAAGTACCCCCACCCAGATCATAAACGGCAATCGTGCGATCACCCTTTTCTTTATCTAGTCCGTAAGCCAAAGCAGCGGCGGTAGGTTCATTGATAATACGCTTTACTTCCAAACCAGCAATACGACCTGCATCTTTGGTTGCCTGACGTTGAGCATCGTTAAAATAAGCAGGTACAGTGATAACCGCCGCAGTAACCGTTTCACCGAGATAATCTTCCGCCGTTTTCTTCATTTTTTTCAGTATTTCGGCAGAAATTTGCGGAGGCGCCATCTTCTCGCCTCTCACCTCGACCCAAGCATCACCGTTATCAGCGGCAACGATCTTATACGGCATGATACCTTTATCACGTTGTGCTTCCTCGTCTTCAAAACGACGACCAATCAAACGTTTGATGGCATACAGTGTATTTTGTGGATTGGTGACAGCCTGACGCTTAGCCGGTTGCCCCACCAAAATTTCTCCATTTTCAGTATAGGCAACAACAGAAGGCGTAGTACGATCACCTTCGCTGTTTTCCAGAACACGTGCCTTTTTACCATCCATAACAGCGACACAAGAGTTCGTCGTACCCAAGTCGATACCAATAATTTTAGATCTATTCTTTTTTTGCTGCTGTTGTTCAGTCATCTGAAATTACCCCAAAAAAATTTATCATCAACCTGCGGAAGGATGGTTAATTCTCAACTGCCTATTAATTCCATCACACCACAATATTAGTTATTACAGTTAGCAGATAAGATGGGGTCATGCATCACAGCATCAAGGGGAGAAATGAAAAAAATTATTTTTTATCGCCTTAGGCCGTCTTTTTCCCAAGTTAAAAACTGTTATTTAACACGAGAAACATATTCACCAGAGCGGGTATCCACTTTAATTATTTCACCTTGTTGCACAAACAACGGTACCTTAACCACCGCACCCGTACTCAAGGTTGCCGGCTTACCACCGGTACCTGCGGTATCCCCTTTCAACCCCGGATCAGTGTCAACAATTTTAAGTTCAATAAAATTCGGCGGACTCACTGCAATTGGCTGACCATTCCACAAAGTCAAAACACATTCGGCCTGTTCCACCAGCCATTTTGCATTTGCAGCAACAGCCTTCTTATCGGCAGCTAATTGCTCAAAATTGTCGTTATTCATGAAATGCCAAAATTCACCGTCGTTATATAAATAGGTCAAGTTCATATCGACCACATCCGCCGAGGGAACAGTATCAGTAGACTTGAAAGTTTTTTCCAATAATTTACCGGAAACCAGCTTACGAATACGGGTACGGGCAAATGCCTGCCCTTTGCCTGGTTTAACGAATTCACTGTCAATAATGGAACAGGGTTCGCCGTCTAACATGATTTTAAGACCGGAACGAAATTCGTTGCTAGAATAAGTCGCCATGATGGCCCTCTCGGAGCTAGTAGCTAAATAAAAAATGACACGCATTGTAACCCTAAATACATCTGCTAGAGAAGATTGGTTGCAGCAACTCGCTGACGCCATCACCGATCCTGACGAATTGTTGCATCTTTTAGCGCTCAATAAACATCCAGATTTACCACAAGGCCGTGATGCACGTCGCCTATTTCCTCTGCGCGTTCCCAGAGCCTTCGTCGCACGCATGCAAGCCGGTAATGCCAAAGATCCCCTGCTGCTGCAAGTTCTCACCGCCCGGGAAGAGTTTATAGTTGCACCCGGTTTTACGCACGATCCTCTGGAAGAACAACGCACTGTAGTACCCGGTCTGCTGCATAAATATCATAATCGTGCACTGCTATTGGTGAAAGGAGGCTGCGCTATCAATTGTCGCTACTGCTTCCGCCGTCATTTTCCTTATCAGGATAATCAAGGCAATAAAGACAATTGGCGTCAATCATTACAATATATTCGTCAACACACTGAACTTGATGAAATCATTTTCTCCGGTGGTGATCCTTTGATGGCAAAAGATCATGAACTCAATTGGTTAATCACTGAGCTTGAAAACATTCAGCATATTAAACGACTACGTATTCATACTCGTCTGCCTGTGGTGATCCCGGCACGCATTACCAAAGCGTTGTGCCAACAGTTTTCTGATTCAAACCTACAAATATTGATGGTGACACATATCAACCATGCAAACGAAATCGATCAGCCATTGTGTGACAGCATGGCACAATTGAAACGTGCAGGAGTAACATTACTGAATCAGAGTGTCTTGCTAAGAGGTATCAATGATACTGTGATAGCACTGGTAGAACTTAGTAATGCTTTGTTTGATGCTGGTATTTTGCCCTACTACATTCATCTATTGGATAAAGTGCAGGGCGCAGCACATTTTATGATCGATGACAATGAAGCACGGCATCTAATAAAAGGACTATTAAGCCGTGTATCTGGTTATCTGGTGCCGCGCCTCGTGCGAGAAATTGGCGGTGCGATGAGTAAAACACCACTGGAACTCAAGCTCACGTAAAACTGGGTTTAAACTGCTGAGTTTGAAAATAGACGAATAGATTTGGTAAGAGGTCTACTGATATATTGTTAATGTTAAAATGAGTTGAGTATTGAGTATAATGACTTCGGTGTTTTCACCAAGAGCATGTGCTTTGTCCCTGAGAATTAAGCACAGGGTAACCGAGTATAACCCATTGAAAGACAAAGAAGGAATACCACCGTGTCAGATCGTTTACATAACGACCCAGATCCGATCGAAACCAGCGACTGGCGACAGGCTATCGAATCGGTCATCCGTGAAGAAGGTATTGAGCGTGCTCGATACCTACTAGATCAGGTTTTGAGCGAAGCCCGTAAAGGTGGCGTTAACGTGACTCCTGGTTCAATGAATATAAATTCGACAAATAATGATTACATCAATACCATTGCCGTAGAGGATGAACCCGCTTACCCCGGTAATCTCAATCTAGAGCGACGTATCCGCTCTGCTATACGTTGGAATGCCGTGATGACCGTATTACGTGCTTCGAAGAAAAATCTTGACCTAGGTGGGCACATTGCCTCTTTCCAATCTTCGGCAACTTTCTACGACGTGTGTTTTAATCATTTTTTTCGTGCTCGCAACGAAAAAGATGGTGGCGATCTGGTTTATTTCCAAGGTCATATTTCTCCGGGGATCTACGCACGTGCTTTTCTTGAAGGTCGTTTGACGCAAGAACAGATGGACAACTTCCGCCAAGAAATTGATGGAAAAGGACTTTCTTCTTACCCACATCCCCAATTAATGCCTGAATTTTGGCAATTCCCTACAGTTTCCATGGGACTAGGGCCTATCAGTGCTATCTATCAGGCAAAATTTCTCAAATACCTCGATCACCGTGGCTTGAAAAACACCTCAGCGCAAACGGTTTATGCCTTCCTGGGTGACGGTGAAATGGATGAGCCAGAATCCAAAGGCGTGATCACCATCGCCACCCGCGAAAAACTGGATAACCTGATTTTCGTTATCAACTGTAACTTACAGCGCCTTGATGGCCCGGTTACAGGTAATGGCAAAATTATTAATGAATTAGAAGGTATTTTTGCAGGTGCTGGCTGGCAAGTTCTGAAAGTTATCTGGGGAGATCGTTGGGACGCCCTATTGCGTAAAGATAGCAGCGGTAAATTGATCCAATTGATGAATGAAACTTTAGACGGTGATTATCAAACCTTCAAATCTAAAGATGGTGCTTATATTCGTAAACATTTCTTCGATCGTTTCCCTGAAACCCAAGCATTGGTCGCAGACATGAGCGACGATGAAATCTGGTCGCTAAACCGTGGTGGACATGATCCCAAGAAAGTTTTTGCCGCGTTGAAAAAAGCACAGGATACTCAGGGTAAACCGACGGTTATCCTCGCCCATACCGTCAAAGGTTACGGTATGGGTGAAACAGCAGAAGGTAAAAATACCGCTCACCAGGTGAAAAAGATGAATATGCTTGGGGTCAATCACCTGCGTGATCGTTTCGATGTGCCTGTTACCGATACTGATATCGAAAAAATGCCGTATATCACCTTCGATAAAGACTCTGAAGAATATAAATACCTACACGCCCGCCGTCAGGCATTGTCTGGCTATTTGCCAACCCGTTTAAGAAATTTCACTGAAAAACAGAAACTGGAATTGCCTGTGCTGGCAGATTTTAATTCACTGCTAACAGCACAAACGAAAGAAATCTCTACCACCATTGCCTTTGTACGAGTGTTGAATTTACTGTTGAAGAATAAATCGATCAAAGACCGCATCGTGCCTATTATTGCTGATGAAGCACGTACCTTTGGTATGGAAGGTCTGTTCCGCCAGATCGGTATTTACAGCCCCAATGGTCAACAGTACATCCCACAGGATCGCGAACAAGTTGCTTACTATAAAGAGGACGAAAAAGGGCAGATTTTGCAAGAAGGCATCAACGAGTTGGGGCGGCCGCTTCCTGGCTAGCCGCAGCGACATCATACAGCAGCAATGACTTCCCGATGATCCCGTTTTACATCTACTACTCTATGTTCGGTTTCCAGCGTATTGGTGATCTGTGCTGGGCGGCTGGTGATCAACAGGCGCGTGGCTTTCTTATCGGTGGTACTTCAGGACGTACTACTCTCAATGGTGAAGGTTTACAACACGAAGACGGTCACAGTCATATTCAATCACTGACTATCCCCAATTGTCTTTCTTACGATCCTGCCTATGCCTATGAAGTTGCGGTCATTATGCATGACGGTTTAGAACGTATGTATGGCGAAGCACAAGAAAATATTTACTATTATCTGACGACGCTCAACGAAAACTACGCAATGCCAGCGATGCCAGAAGGGGTTGAAGAAGGTATCCGTAAAGGTATTTACAAATTGGAGACGACCGATAAGGAGGGTGGCAAGGGTAAAATTCAATTAATGAGCTCAGGCGCTATTCTGCGTCATGTCCGCAAAGCGGCGCAAATCCTCTTTGAGCAATATGGTATCACTTCTGATGTTTATAGTGTCACTTCGTTTACTGAACTAGCACGTGAGGGTCAAGATTGTGAACGTTGGAATATGTTGCACCCAACAGAAAAACCACGTATCCCTTATGTCACAACAGTCATGCATGATGCACCCACGATTGCCTCTACCGATTATATGAAATTATTCGCTGAGCAGATCCGAAACTTTATTCCTGCTGGTCAATTCCGTGTATTAGGTACTGATGGCTATGGTCGCTCCGATAGCCGTGAAAACTTACGTCACCATTTTGAAATTGATGCTTCTTACGTGGTGGTTGCCGCACTGGGTGAATTGGCTAAACGTGGTGACATCAATACCAATATCGTTGCAGAAGCCATCGCTGAATTTGGCATTAATGCCGATAAAGTCAACCCACGCCTGGCGTAACAGACACACAACAGACCTAGAAATAAAAGGTAACGTATTTATGTCTATTGAAATAAAAGTACCGGATATTGGTGCCGATGAAGTGGAAGTCACCGAAATTATGGTAAAAATAGGTGATCCCGTTGAGATTGAACAATCGCTGCTCACCGTTGAAGGTGACAAGGCGTCAATGGAAATCCCTTCCCCACACGCAGGTATCATAAAAGAAATCAAAGTTGCGCTTGGTGACAAAATCGAAACCGGCAAACTGATCATGATCTGTGAGCGTGGCACCGATAGTGACACCGCGTCTGCTAATGAGGAAGAAAAACCGGCAGTGGAGCCTCCCTCAACACCTATTGCTATCGATAAAAACAATATCAATAATAACAATACCGATAGCAGTAAAATCGATAACAGTAGTGTTAGTAGCAGTAAGACAGAAAGCACAAATGAGTTTACGGAAAATTCCTCTTACGCACATGCAACACCGCTGATCCGTCGTTTGGCGCGTGAATTCGGTATTAATCTGGCAAAAGTGACCGCAACGGGCCGTAAGGGGCGTATCCTACGTGAAGACCTACAGACGTACGTGAAAAACCTGGTTAAACATACCAGCGAGGGAGGGATGTCAGATATCGGCATCTTACCTTGGCCAAAAGTTGATTTCAGTAAATTTGGTGACATCGAAGAAATCGAACTGGGTCGTATCCAAAAGATCTCTGGCGCTAATTTAAGCCGCAACTGGATCATGATCCCACATGTCACACAATTCGATGAAACCGACATCACAGAGCTTGAAGCTTTCCGTAAACAACAGAACATTGAATCAGAAAAGAAGAAATGGGATGTAAAAATCACCCCCCTGGTCTTCCTGATGAAAGCGGCGGCGCAAGCGCTAGAAACTTACCCACGTTTTAATAGCTCTCTTTCTTCCGATGCTCAAAAATTGACACTCAAAAAATATATTAATATTGGTGTCGCCGTTGATACAGCTAACGGTTTGGTCGTTCCGGTGTTCCGTGATGTTAATAAAAAAGGCGTGATTGAATTATCACGTGAACTGGCATTGATTTCCAAAAAAGCACGCGACGGTAAGCTAACCGCTGCCGATATGCAGGGGGATGCTTCACCATATCCAGCTTAGGAGGTATCGGCGGTACAGCATTTACACCTATCGTCAACGCACCGGAAGTAGCAATCCTCGGCGTCTCTAAGTCATCGATGAAGCCGATTTGGAATGGTAAGGAGTTTGTACCACGCTTAATGTTACCGCTATCACTTTCCTTTGACCATCGTGTCATCGATGGTGCTGCAGGTGCTCGCTTTGTCAGTCATATTGGCTGCCTGATGGCGGACATCCGTCGTCTTATTATGTAACGTTTTATCACCAAATAAACCCTATGAGAGAGCATAATGAATACTGAAATAAAAACTCAGGTCGTAGTACTTGGAGCAGGCCCCGCAGGATACTCTGCGGCTTTTCGCTGCGCAGATTTGGGTCTTGAAACTGTATTGGTTGAACGCCATGAGACCTTGGGCGGTGTTTGCCTCAACGTGGGTTGCATCCCCTCCAAGGCGTTATTGCATGTTGCAAAAGTCATCAACGAGGCCAAGGCACTAGGTAATCACGGCATTACATTTGGTGATCCTACCATTGACATGGAAAAAGTACGGGGCTGGAAACAAAAAGTGATCTCTCAACTGACCGGTGGTTTAGCAGGGATGGCAAAAGGCCGTAAAGTCACAGTGGTGAATGGAACAGGTAAATTTACTGGTGAGCACACATTGGTAGTAGAAGGCGAGAAAGGGATAACTAGGACTATTAATTTCGATAATGCGATTATCGCAGCAGGTTCATATCCGATTCAACTCTCGTTTATTCCCCATGATGATCCACGTGTATGGGATTCTACCGATGCACTGAAACTAGACACGATTCCTGAAAAATTACTCATCATGGGTGGTGGGATTATCGGCTTGGAAATGGGTACGGTTTACCATGCGCTAGGTTCTAAAATTGATGTGGTTGAAATGCTTGACCAAGTGATCCCCGCAGCGGACAAAGACATCGTTAAGGTATTCACTAAACGGATCAGTCAGCAATTCAACCTAATGCTGGAAACCAAAGTCACCCAAGTAGAAGCGAAAGAAGACGGTATCTATGTGACGATGGCAGGCAAAAAAGCACCCGCTGAAGCACAGCGTTATGACGCAGTACTGGTCGCGATCGGTCGAGTGCCCAACGGCAAGTCACTGGATGCGGAAAAAGCAAGGGTTAACATTGATAAACATGGCTTTATCCATGTCGACAAACAGTTACGCACCAATGTGCCACATATTTTTGCTATTGGCGATATTGTAGGCCAACCGATGCTGGCTCATAAAGGGGTACATGAAGGTCATATCGCGGCTGAAGTTATCTCGGGGAAAAAACATTATTTCGATCCTAAGGTGATCCCCTCTATCGCTTACACTGAACCAGAAGTTGCCTGGGTTGGTTTAACAGAAAAAGAACTCGTAGCAAAAGAAAAACTACAAGCAGAAAAAGATGGCACTATTTATGATGAAAAAACCAGCGAGAAAAAATATGAAACCTCTACTTTCCCGTGGGCAGCATCAGGGCGTGCGATTGCTTCTGATTGTGCCGAAGGTGTTACCAAACTGATTTTTGATAAAGAAACGCATCGTGTCATCGGAGGTGCCATCGTCGGTACCAACGGGGGCGAGCTATTGGGTGAAATCGGCCTGGCTATTGAGATGGGTTGTGATGCTGAAGATCTCGCCCTCACCATTCATGCCCATCCAACCTTGCACGAGTCTGTGGGTCTGGCTGCGGAGATCTACGAGGGTAGTATTACTGACTTGCCGAATCTAAAAGCCAAAAAAAAATAAATTCTTACCCCATTAAACCCACAAGCACCCGAGAAAATCGGCATAGGAAACAGCAGACGTCCGCTGTTTCCCTATTGTGATCCAAAGTGCCCCATCAAGGAATGCAGGATGCGCTCGTTTGATCAGTTTGACACAAGTATTTTTTAGCATAAGCCTCAAAATCTGTGCAACCACCGATATGTTGTTTATCAATAAAAATTTGTGGCACAGTCTCAACCGGTTTACCCACGCTCTTCTCCAGATCTGCTTTGCTAATACCTTCTGCGTGGATATCAATGTAACTAAATTTAAAATCATTACGTTGCGCCGCAAGCTTTTTTGCTAATTCTTGTGCACGAACACAAAAAGGACATCCAGGACGTCCAAATATCACGGTATACACACCAACATTCCTCATTTTTAAACAGGCTTTTACAAAATTATCCGGTTTTTTGACGTCTCTACTACCATCTAACTATCTAACAGCCTTGGAAAGATGTCAAATGTCATCCCATCCACACCACGCAGCAGGTTATGCAAGAGGTCTAATATTGAGTACATATTTAGCTCAAAACATGACGACACCGCCCACTATTAAAAAATAGAGGCAGAAATTTATAATTATTGTGGTCCAAGAAAAATGAAATATGCTAGATTATTCAGAATGCTATTTTGTAAACTCACAAACAAAAAAAATAGAGATCATTTTCAAAACATTCGTACCACTTTTAATATACTATAAATACACTCTACATTTTGCCATCTGAATATAAAAAAATGGATCTTAATTGGGATTAAGAATTAGAAATCTATCCTAACCATGTTAAGTCAAAACGGTATCATTTCAACTTGCCATTTTGTATATTCATTCTATTGGCAAATAGTTAATTTTTAAATATTGGACAATATAAAGTGATATGATAAACAAACAGCAATATCAGTGTATTGAGATATGAACTACAAGCTAAATAGAGATATCACAGTCTTCATCCTTTATTTAGGTTAATGACTTTGTCAATTAATTTAAACAAAATATTACTCACGCTTACTGTATTTATTGTTGAGGAGAAAAAATTCACAGGAAAAAAAGTAGCAATTATCTGTTATTCTGATTAATAATAGACCTCTTGCTAAGCCCATAGCTTGTGGTACGTACGAGAGCCGCAGATTTCGAATAGGCTCTAAGGAGTGTAAAGCTACGATGGATGCTTATTCTTTAATTTGTCAGAATTGATGATGGCGCTTGTCGTAAATATTCCGTAAGCTATGCCACTTTTCGTCTTAATGAGGTTGATTGTAATGAGTTCACTCAATGCTCTAGATTTCAAGGTTCCAGATTTGGCCTTATTGCGCTGTTGGCTAAGTCAACTGGGATGCCCGTTTTTCGAGTGTGACTCCTGCCAAGCGCTCCACTTATGCCACATGCAAAAATGTGACGGTGTGTCTGATGCCAGAATTGATCTCAAGGATGACGTTATCCTGTTTTCAGTGCTGGCAGAAATCAGGCCAACGGCATTGATCCCGCTAAGCAGCAATTTAAGCCAGATTAATACTCTCTCTCTGACAGCAAAAGCATTTATTAATATCGAAGAAAATGACAATCTGGCACAGCTGATCGTATGCCAATCTATCAGTATCGCCACCGGCATCACTGAACAGCAATTTGACCACTTTATGCAGCAATCTACAGAACAAATCTCGATGATTATTTCCACAGTGGCAGAAAATGATATGCTATTTCTTAGTGACGACTATGAATATGAGGACGACGAAGAAGAGGAGGAAGAGGAGGAAGAAAAAAACTCGCCACCGGTGTCAAGATTTCGTCCAATTATCCATTAATCTTGGAATAGGCGAAAAAACGTCGTCACTTCTTGTATACAACAAGAATACTCATTTTTGATGAAGTATCAACGAGTGTAATAAATTCCTAAGAACCTGTTCCAAATCTTCTTGAGCGACGCTCAGACAAGGAAAAAATGAGTATTTTGAGCGCGTTTTTGACGAATTGCTTGACCAAAACACGGCGAGCACAAGAGATTTCGAACAGGTTCTAATAAGCTTCTAAGGAGTTGTAGATGTTCAACACAAAGTGGTTATCCGCTATAGCTATGGGTCTGTTAATGGCCACATCCGTCTCCGTTGCTGCTGAGGGGAAAAGGTTGCATGTCTACAATTGGTCTGATTACATCGCACCCAATACACTGGCTAATTTCCAAAAAGAAACCGGCATCAAAGTGGTCTATGATGTGTTTGACTCCAACGAAGTGCTGGACGGTAAGCTTATGGCAGGCAGCACCGGTTTTGATTTGGTGGTTCCTTCGGACAGTTTTCTTGAACGCCAATTGACAGCTAAGGTTTTCCAACCTTTGGATAAAAGTAAGTTACCCAACTATAAAAATCTTGATCCACAATTGCTAAAATTGGTAGCCAGTTACGATACAGATAATCAATTTTCTATCCCCTATATGTGGATGACTACAGGGATTGGTTATAACGTTGATAAAGTCAAAAAGGCATTAGGTAACGATGCACCGGTCGATAGCTGGGATTTAGTGCTAAAACCGGAAAATTTGGCGAAACTGCAAAACTGCGGGGTTTCTTTTCTTGATGCACCCAGTGAAGTTTTTGCTACCGTACTGCATTATTTAGGCAAAGATGCAAACAGTTCATTGGCCTCAGACTATACCGGCACGGCAACTGAGCTATTATTAAAATTGCGACCCAGTATCCGTTATTTTCATTCTTCCCAATACATTAATGATCTGGCAAACGGGGATACCTGTGTAGCTGTTGGTTGGAGTGGAGATATGATCCAAGCAGCCAACCGAGCAAAAGAAGCAAAGAATGGTGTTAATTTAGCTTACAGCATTCCTAAAGAAGGTGCGTTAGTGACTTTTGATCTGTTTGCTATGCCTGCGGATGCAAAAAATCCACAGGAAGCCTATCAGTTCCTGAATTATTTGATGCGCCCAAATGTCATTGCCGATGTCAGTAACCATATCTACTACGCCAATGCTAACCAGGCGGCCACACCCTTGATGAATGCAGTGGTACGAGATAACCCTGAGATCTACCCTCCAGCGGACATCCGCGCCAAAATGTTTACTCTGAAATTACACCCACCAAAATTGGATAGAGTAATTACGCGCGCTTGGACTAAAGTTAAAAGCGGTAAATAGAACCATTGGAGAGTCCACTGAGTGAACGAAGTTACTGGCCGCCTACCACCGAAATCCCAGAAGGTTTTTACTCCTTTGCTGGAGATACGCAATTTAACCAAATTTTTTGATGGTCACGCCGCAGTCGATGATGTCGATTTAACCATCTACAAGGGTGAAATTTTTGCGCTGCTAGGCGCATCGGGCTGCGGAAAATCAACGTTATTACGTATGTTGGCGGGCTTTGAACAACCGACTCAAGGACAGATAGTGCTTGATGGGCAGGATTTATCCCGTGTGCCGCCCTATCAGCGTCCCATCAATATGATGTTTCAGTCCTATGCACTGTTTCCTCATATGACGGTAGAGCAGAATATCGCTTTTGGATTGAAGCAAGACAAACTCGCAGCGCAGGAAATTAAAAATCGCGTCGCCGAGATGCTGACGTTGGTACATATGGAAGAATTTGCCAGACGTAAACCACATCAACTCTCCGGTGGTCAGCGACAACGTGTAGCTTTAGCACGCAGTCTGGCTAAGCGACCCAAATTACTGCTGCTGGATGAACCTATGGGTGCGCTGGATAAAAAACTTCGTGACCGTATGCAATTGGAGGTGGTCGATATTTTGGAAGGTGTCGGTGCAACCTGTGTCATGGTGACACATGATCAGGAAGAAGCGATGACAATGGCCGGGCGTATAGCCATTATGAACCGTGGAAAATTTGTACAAATCGGTGAACCGGAAGAAATCTACGAACATCCAAACAGTAGATTCAGTGCCGAATTCATTGGCTCGATAAATGTGTTTGAAGGTTTATTGATTGATAGGAAAGATGATGCATTGCGGATCCATAGCCCTGGCTTGCGCCATTCGCTAAAGGTCCCTTCTGATGCTTCGGTAATCGATGGTGTTCCAGTATTGATCGCACTGCGCCCAGAAAAGATTATGCTTTGCGAAAACATACCGCAAGATGAATGTAATTTTGCAGTGGGAGAAGTAGTAGATATCGCCTATCTGGGAGATTTATCTATCTATCATGTAAAACTGCACAGTGGTCAGATGATCAGTGCCCAATTACAGAACAGTCATCGCTACCGTAAAGGCATGCCAACCTGGGGCGACACAGTACACTTATGTTGGGATGCCGACAGTTGTGTGGTTTTGGGGAGTTGATATGGCAACGTTAGATCCTGCACGTACCTCAGCAAAATCCATCGCTCGCGTTATCCTGTCGGTTAAAACACTATTGCAACGCATTCAGCTGACCCAAGGCCGTAAACTGGTAATAGCACTGCCGTATCTCTGGCTATTTTTGCTGTTTATGTTGCCCTTCCTGATCGTGTTTAAAATCAGTCTGGCCGAGGTAGTACGCACCATCCCACCCTACTCTGATCTCGTTACCTGGTTGGACGGCAAGCTAAGTATTGCGCTGAATCTGGGTAATTACCTGCAATTACTCAACGATCGACTGTACATCGATGCTTATCTACAATCCTTGCAAGTTGCACTTATCTCGACGCTATGTTGTCTACTTATTGGTTACCCACTGGCGTGGGCGATTGCTCAAAGTAAATCTTCTACACGCAATATTTTTCTTTTGCTGATTATCCTGCCATCTTGGACATCATTTTTAATCCGAGTTTATGCTTGGATGGGGTTGCTAAAAAACAATGGCATCCTAAATAACTTGTTGATGTGGTCAGGTATTATTGATCAACCCTTGGTGATCCTGCATACCAATCTCGCGGTATACATTGGGATCGTTTATTCCTACTTGCCTTTCATGGTATTACCTATCTACACCGCGTTAACACGGCTAGATTATTCATTAGTAGAAGCAGCATTAGATCTCGGTGCTAAACCATTTAAAACATTCGTCAATGTCATTATCCCACTGACTAAAGGCGGTATTATCGCCGGCTCGATGCTGGTCTTTATCCCAGCGGTGGGAGAATTTGTTATCCCTGAATTATTGGGAGGACCGGATAGCATTATGATCGGTCGTATCCTGTGGCAAGAATTTTTTAATAATCGCGATTGGCCGGTAGCTTCAGCGGTGGCGATAGTCATGCTGGCCTTACTGATTATGCCAATACTCTGGTTTCATAAGCATCAAAACAAGAGACTTCTTGCAAAACCGTAACAAGTGGTATGAAGTCAAGGCACTCGGAGCACAATAACTGCGTGGTATATATGCGTACATGAGGATTGTGAGCACCACGTAACGCCGAATTCACACCAAGCAGTGGGTTTGCAAGAAGTCTAAGACAATAGGAGCCAGGATGTGAAAAACTCAGTACACTCGGTATGGCGTCGCCTGATCCTATTGATAGGCTACACCTTCCTCTATGCTCCGATGTTAATACTGGTCGTCTATTCATTTAACAGTTCCAAATTGGTGACAGTTTGGGCGGGCTGGTCGGTTCGTTGGTACAGTGAATTATTTAATGACTCGACGATGATTTCAGCCGTAGGGCTCAGCTTGACAATAGCAGCAGCATCGGCAACGATGGCAGTGGTGCTCGGTACCCTGGCCGCTGTTGTGATGATCAGATTTGGGCGTTTTCGCGGTTCAACCGGTTTTGCCTTTATGTTAACGGCACCTTTGGTTATGCCAGATGTGATCACCGGTCTATCATTACTATTGCTATTTGTTGCTATGGGACATGCCATTGGCTGGCCGGCGGAACGCGGCATGGTCACCATCTGGTTAGCACATGTTACTTTCTGCAGCGCCTATGTCACTGTGGTGGTCAGCTCAAGATTACGCGAATTAGACCGTTCGATTGAAGAAGCGGCAATGGATCTCGGCGCAACACCACTGAAAGTATTCTTTGTGATCACTGTCCCCATGATTACCCCAGCATTGGTATCTGGCTGGCTACTTGCATTTACACTCTCTCTAGATGATTTGGTGATCGCCAGCTTTGTTGCTGGCCCTGGCGCGACTACCTTGCCTATGTTGGTGTTCTCTAGCGTACGGATGGGCGTTAATCCAGAAATCAACGCGTTAGCGACATTGATCCTATTAGTCGTGGGTGTTATCGGTTTGATCACATGGTGGTTTATGTCACGAGTAGAAAAACAGCGACTACGTGACCTGCGTAGAGCCGCGCGGGTTGATATTATACCTATTTCACTTGCCGATATCTTAACGCCTTACGTTCAATGACATTAACGCCGACATCTAGTAATAACGCACATAGGGTTAATAATAAGGTACCTGCCAATATCGTATTGATATCAAAGTTACCTTCTGCTTGCAGAATCAAGTAACCAATGCCACGAGAGGATCCCAAATACTCACCCACAACGGCACCCACAAAGGCCAGGCCGATCGCAGTATGCAAGCTGGAGAATACCCATGACGTAGCGGATGGCAGATAGACTGTCAATAATTGCTGTCGCCGGCTCGCACCTAGCATACGCACATTGGCTAACAGTGTAGGATTAACGTCACGCACACCCTGATAAACGTTAAAAAACACGACAAAAAATACTAATGTGATAGCAAACGCAACTTTTGACCAAATGCCCAGACCAAACCACATGGCAAAAATGGGTGCCAAAATCACACGTGGTAGCGAATTCACGGCTTTGATATAGGGCGCTAATAGCGCAGAAGCCAACGGAGAGACACCAAGATAAAGCCCAGCCAACATGCCAGCCAAAGTTCCCAAGGTAAACGCAAGTAAAGTTTCCGTTAACGTAATAATTAAATGAGGGTAAATCTGCGCCGGAAAAGAGAGAGAGAAAAGCAGCCTATCCCCCCACTCAATATCCATTTTTCCTTCTCCCTGAGTAAACCATTGCCAGAGATTCATCAGTACCTTACAAGGTTCGCCGAAAAAAAATGCCAGTTGCGGGTTCCATGACATGATCTCCCATAGCGTCAAAAAACAGCCAAGCAATAGAAGTTTTCCCAGTAACAAGGCGGTCGGGGAGATGTTAACGTTTTTACACTTCATGATCATGAGACAAACCATGTTGATAGTTTTTAAGCACTTCGCTACGTAGCACATCCCAAATATTACGATGTAGTGCAACAAAATCGGGATGGCTTCTGATTTCTGCCACATCTCGTGGACGTGGCAGAGAAACATCAAATTCTCCTATCGGGCGCGTAGCGGGGCCAGCCGAAAGCACAACCACCCGGTCTGCCAGAGCAATCGCTTCGTCCAGATCGTGGGTGATAAATAGCACCGCACTTTTTTTCTTCTCCCACAACGCCAGCAATTCATTTTCCATCAGCTGACGTGTCTGTATATCTAGTGAAGAAAAAGGTTCATCCATCAAAATGATATCTGGATCAAGGATCAGTGTTTGTGCCAATGCCACACGCTTACGCATTCCGCCAGAAAGCTGAGAAGGATAGCGATCTGCTGAGGCTGCCAGCCCTACACGTGTCAACCATTCCCTTCCTCGAGTACTAGACTCTCCGGGTGACATACCACGGTAGGTTAACCCTAATACCACATTTTCCAGCACGGTGAACCAAGGCATTAACACTTCGTTTTGAAACATGTACCCTGCACGCTGATTAATACCGTTCAATGGTTCATTAAATACCAGGATGTGCCCCGAAGAAGGCGCTATCAACCCCGCACAAAGATTCAGTAACGTCGATTTTCCGCAACCCGTTGGACCAACGACAGCAACAAACTCTCCGGCATTGACCGTCAAGGTGGTTTCCGCCAGTACAATCAACCTTTCCAAAGGATCCAGTGAGTTCACATAGTGATATGAAACCGCATGCAACCACAGTGCCTTGTCTTCTATTTTTCCAGAAGGCTGATTAAAGTGCATGCTGCTGCTCAGATAATACCTGTTGTGCAACTAATACATAGTGATTAGTCCAGGTACGAGAAAGATCGATATTTTCAGGGTGAATACTGGGGTTGAATGTCGCCAGCGCATGTAATGCTGTTTTCGCCGCAGCAGGGGAGAATAGCCCATCTTTTGATATAGCATGACGGATATTAGCGTAAGCCGTTTTATAAAGTTCGGGATCGCCTTGTAAATAATTTTTAGGCACCACAGCTGCAACTTCCTCGGGTGAAGCTGTGCTGAGCCAGTGTAGTGCTTTAAGCATGGCTTGGGTCAGTGCCTGTACGGTAGCGGGGTTATCCTTTAGAAAGGATCCTTGAGCGTAAAGAGAACCCGCTGGCATCGCACCACCGAAAATGGCTTCAGTGCCTGACAATGTGCGAGTATCGGCAATAACAGTAATCTCGTTATTTTTTTCGAGTAAAGAAATGACAGGTTCTGTGTTGGCGATAGCATCAATACGTCCTGAGCGTAGCGCATCAACAGCACCAGCTGAAGTGCCAACACCAATAAAAGAGACGTCCTGTGGTGTTAAACCTCCTTTTGCCAGGACAAAACTCGCCACCATATTGGTGGAGGAACCTGGTGAGCTAATACCGATTTTCTTTCCTTTTAAATCGGCAATCTGACGATAATTGGGCAAGGTTTTTCGTGAGACGCCGACAACAATCTGTGGTGCTAAGCCTGTCATGATGAACGCGGTAATGTACTGATTTTTTGCTTGTAATTTGATCGTATGCTCGTACGCACCACTGACCACATCGGCACTGCCGCCAATCATCGCTTGCAACGCCTTGCCGCCACCTGCGAAATCAACAATTTCAACGTGCAATCCGGCCTGTTCGAAATAGCCTCGCTGCTGTGCAATGGTCAGCGGGAGATTATAAAGAACACTCTTTCCTCCCACCGCAATAGTGACACGGGGTTTTTCTAACAAGGTCGATGATGAAATAGCCTGAGCACTAAACAATAATAAGACAACCAAAATTCCTTTAAAAATAGATTGCACCACGTGATCTCCTATATCCAAGCGGTTAATTATCAATTACAGCGTTCAAAAGCCAAGGCGCGCTGCTCGACTAAACGCATTAACAACGTTAATAACCCGTTAATACACAAGTAGACGACAGCGGTTGCAGCAAACACCATGACGTCATAAGTACGACCGTATATCATTTGGCTGTAACCCATTACCTCCATCAACGTAATGGTATAGGCCAAAGAAGTACTTTTAAACACCAATATTACTTCATTAGAGTATGAAGAAAGCGATCGTTTCAATGCGAAAGGAAGTAAAATCCGCAAGGACTGCATCCTTGACATACCTAGAGCAACACAAGCTTGCCACTGACCTTGGGGAATGGCCCGCACTGTGCCATAAAACAACTGAGTACTGTAAGCAGCACTGTTTAGTGCCAGTGCTATCATGGCACACAGCCAAGGTTGTGACAGCAGATCCCATAGCCACGGGTACTCACGAATTGACGGGAATTGCCCTGAACCGTAATAAATCAAAAAAATCTGAACCAGTAGAGGAGTACCGGTAAACAGGGTGATATAGATTTTTACTAAAGGTGCTAGCAACGGTGTTTTGATGATACTTCTTGCCATGAAACCCGCTACAGGGTGTGCATCCTGCATCTTGACGCCACAACACTCGCCACGCTGTCGTAAAAAATCCATTGTCAAAACGATGGTAAATAGCACGGCCAGCAACAATGCAAGCAACAGTGATGCCATAGTCAGCGTCAGACTGGTGTACAATCCTTTGATTATCTCGGGTAAATATTCAAACATCAGCCAAGTTCCGTTCAAAATCTGTAGTACGGAATTCAATCCACTTAATCAGGTACTGACTCAGTAAAGTGATCACCAGATAAATCATTGCCACAATAAGATACCAGGTGAAAGGTTCCTGAGTACGGGTGGCAATGCTTTTAGTTTGTAACATCAAATCGTTAACGCTGATCAATGATACTAATGCGGTATCCTTCAATAACACCAACCATTGATTACCCAAACCAGGCAGTGCATGACGCCACATTTGCGGCATAATCAGCCGGAAGAAAATCACGGCGGGCTTGAGAGCCAATGCCTGAGCCGATTCCCACTGACTGATCGGCACGGCTTTCAGTGCACCACGTAGAGTTTGTGAAGCATAGGCAGCATAGAGCAAAGCCAGAGCAATCACTGCACATAAAAAAGGACTCACTTCAAAACTATCGATATTCAATCTGAGCGGTAATTGAAACAGATAAAAATTCAACGTGAATCCATCAGACAACAACATCAATAACTGAGAAGAGCCAAAATAGATGAAAAGAACCACCAAAATTTCTGGTAATCCGCGTAACAACGTGACAAGAGAGGTACCGAGATAACGAAAAAACCGCCAACGTGACGACTCCCAAACAGCAAATAGCATCGCTAACAGCAAACCAGAAATTAATGCACAGACAGCGAGGCCAACGGTCATCCCTGCAGCATTAACCAAAGACTGAAAGTCATTCATAAAACCCACCCCCGAGCCGTCTACTGTTTAAACCACTTATTGTAGAGGGTTTGATAAGTGCCATCCTGTCTTACCTGTACCAAGGCCGCATTTAATTTATTCAGCAACTCAGTATTGTTGTGACGCACTGCAATCCCCAAACCACTACCGAAATAATGAGCATCGGTAATCTTATCGCCAACAGCGACCAGGGTCTTATTCTTTTTTAGCCACTCATTCACCACGGCGGTATCACCAAATACCGCATCCAGACGATCATTTTTTAGATCTAGGATCGCATTTTGATAGCTGTCATAGGGAACGGTAGTAATTTCGGGATGTTCTTGCTGTAAAAATTGTTGGTGAGTCGTGCCATTTTGCATACCAACACGTTTACCACGCAATGAACCGATATCCGTGATTGTGTTTTTCTGCTTAAGCACGTTACGCGTAATAAATAGCGCGGAATTTTCATAATAAGGTTTACTGAAATCAACTTGTTTCAAACGCTCGGCAGTAATATCCATCCCCGAAATAATTGCGTCAAAACGACGAAATTTCAAACTTGGAATCAAACTGTCAAACGCTTGATTAGTAAAATTACAGGGGACGTCCATTTTTTTACACAGAGCCTGTGCCAATTCAATATCAAAACCCTGTATTTCATTATCGGCGCCAATAAATTCAAAAGGGGGTAAGAGGCTTCTGTCGCAAAGCTAATCGGCTTAGCAGCAAAAACAGTAAAATTGAGACTGGCAATAAACACAGTAATGATTAATTTTTTCATCTTATATCCTTAATAAATATCAATGTGACAAATAATGAGCAAAAGCTGCGGTTTTGGGCGCGGTAAAATGACTGGCATTACCTTGCTCGATCACATGCCCCTTTTCCATATAAACTACTCGACTGGCAGTTTTACGTGCTACTTCAACTTCATGAGTCACTATCACCTGCGTGATCCCGGTTGCCGATAATTCACGGATAATGTTCACTATTTGTGCGGTTATTCCCGGGTCTAATGCCGCGGTAGGCTCATCAAATAACAATACCCGAGGTTCCATCATTAGCGCACGGGCAATCGCCACCCGTTGTTGCTGACCACCAGAGAGATGCAAAGGAAAACGCTGAGCAAAATCGGTTAAACCTAAACGGCTCAGCAATCTTTGCGCACGCTCTCGTGCTTCTTCTTTTGACAGATCTAATACCCGGCAAGGCGCTTCTATCAGATTTTGCATGACATTGAGATGTGGCCACAGATGATATTGCTGAAAAACAATGCCCACATTACGGCGCAGTTCGCGGATAGCGGTTGCTTTCAGCTTTTGGCTAAAATCAAATTGGTTACCCGCAATCGCCAGTGACCCTGAGCGGGGTATTTCCAACAGATTCAACACCCGCAATAACGAGCTTTTACCGGCACCACTGGGCCCCAGCAACACCAATGTTTCTCCTGCAGGGCAGTCTAAGGTAACGTTGAACAATGCCTGATGTGAACCGTAGTAACAATTAATGGCGTTAAGTTGAATATTCATGCTAAAAATCTGAATAATTAATGATGCTGATAAGGGTAACTGTTATCGAATAATTATGCAATTTTTGTGCGTTAATCACAAAATAATCGCATGAAACCATTATCGAACTAGGTTGCATCTAGAGGAAAGATTCAGTACCTTTACCGGATTCGAAGCATTCTACTGCCAAACAATAAGGAGCATACAAATGGCATTGGTCGCATTTGATACACAACAAGTTGTAGAAGACCTTGAAAAGGCCGGTGTCTTGACATCTCATGCTAGAGCCATCTCTTTCGTTATTCGTAAATCTCACGAAGCTGTAGACGTCGCCACTAAGCGTGACCTTGACGACTTACATAGGGATATCGATGCCAGATTTGGAAAGACTGACACAGCAATAGCCGAAGTCCGTAAAGATCTGTCGGCTGCAATAGCCGAAGTCCGCAAGGATATGGATGTACAGTTTGAACAAGTTGATAAACGTTTTGATCAATCTGAAAAACGTTTTGATAAGCTTGAATCCAAATTCGACCGCATTCAATGGTTTCTTTATGCTGCGACCTTGGGTTTGCTGTTCAAGGAACAAATTACCCGGTTGCTTGGCATCTAGTCTAAATGCGAGCACAAGAGATTGCGAACAGGTTCTAAGGAAGCGTGCATGCAATTATCTACTACCCCAACCCTGCAAGGGTTTATCATTAGCGAATACTGCAGCATCGTCAGTAGTGAAGTCATGCTGAATATCAATGCGTTTCAAGGTTTTCTCACCGGTATACGTGATCTCATTGGTGGTCGGGTAAAAGGCTATGAATTAGCACTGCGTAAAGCCCGTGAGAATGCTTTTACTAAACTGCAAATACAGGCTGAAGAATTAGGCGCGCATGCGGTTGTTGGCATCACTATTGATTATCAGATGATAGGTAAAGGCGGTAATATGCTGATGATCTGTATAAAGGGTACGGCAGTAAAACTATTAGCCCAAACCCCGTAGAGCCTGTTCCAAATCTTCTTGAGCGACGCTCAGACGAGGAAAAAACGTGCGAAAAAGCGCAGTTTACAGAGAGTAAATGAACATTTTGAGCGCGTTTTTGACGAAGTATCAGCGAGCACAAGAGATTTCGAACAGGCTCTTAGTAATTATTTTCCACTTATTTACCTGGCAGTAGCATTAATAATATAACATAAATATAATAAATGAATTAATAGAGAAACCTCGATAATTATGTCGTGTTTTTTCTATTTATGTTTTTATTTTAAAATTTTAACCCTTTTTTGATATTTTGAAAATACAACAGGGTGTAATGTGGTTTTACTTTTTAAAAATAACAGTGAGAAAATAACTATGCGAGGATAATTATGAATATTACAACATCTTGTTCAGGAACATTTTTACCTGAAACATCAAAAACCACCGGTGATTTTGGACATTTTGGTCCTTTAACTGCAGTAAGAAATTCCAAATTAAAATTTGAAAAAAGTATACTAAGCCATATAAGTGGACCAATATGTCACTTAATTCGAAGAATAAGTAATAAGAGAGAAAAAATAGAAAAAGAAAAGGAAGAGGAAAGAAAGGAATTTTTAATGATGTTGAAAAAAACATTTGCGTCAGGAGAACTAAAAGACCGCATGGCAGGACTACCTGAAGGAAGTCTAGATGTTGGCCTGAAAATAATAAGACAAACAAGGAGAAATATTGGATTTTCCTAATCTGATGTAGATAATACAAATAGATTCACCTCAATATAATTTACAACAACATCATGCTCAATAATATATTTTCAATGACGAAAAGGGAAAATAGTCTAGCAAACTGATTATACAGTAACAACTCAAGTAATTTGGTAGCCTGTACGTTTAGCTGCTCTGATAAGATTAACTAAACGTACCTCACAATTATAATTTAACCCCATCTCACCTACGTTTAGTTTCTCGTTGACTCTCGCATAAATTCTGCTAACATCCAGAAAATCATTATTACCAAATCGTCAATGTGATTATTTTTAAAGTTTTGTATAAATAAGTAAAATAAAGTCATTTTTTTCTTGAATCAAAAATTATTATCTATTTAATGGGCGTTTTTTGATATTTTTAAAATCAAATAAAATGTAATATTTTGACTATTGAAAATAAATCTTTTAAACCGTTTTTTTAAATAACAATGAGATAATAATTATGTGTCTTCAGGCAACATCACAGCATCAAAATACAATTTCTATAGAGCAAATACGTGGAAAATTTAGTGAGGATAACGGGACGCTCACTGCTACATTCAGTTTTCAGATAACAGGGACAGGTATGTATCCTAAAGGTCCGAGTAGCAATGTATCTGCTAGTACATCTACTGCACCCGCTGCATCTACTGCACCCAAAGGTTTAATAAGAAGAAATCGTTTCACAGAATTTTTCATCGGAAAAATTCTAAATAAAGAACTCAGTTCAACTAAAAAATATGAAATAGCACTCCATAATATAGAGTCTATCAACAAGAAATTGCAAAAACCGGGTCTATCTGCTATTAAAAAAGGAGAATTACAAAATCTTTTAGCTGGACAAGAATATAAAAAAAATAAACATGCAACTGCCCCTACCACAACTCCTGTAGCCACAGATACGACGCTACCCACTAATCCTGCTACAGCGGCTGTGCCTTTACATCCTAGTCGTCCTGCTCCTTCTATTCCTGCTGCAGCGATTGAATCTAATACTGCTTTAACAGCCCCTGTATCAGACTCTAACCTGAAGAAAACTATTCGTTCTTTTGATAACACACTTTCTTCAGAGAAACTGACAGAACTGAATAGATTGCGTGACACCTACAAAAAAGATATGGCAACTGCGGTATTAAGTGGTGATATAAAACAGCCTGAATTAGATAATTTTAAAGGCTTTTTTTATGTACTTAATTTATCTTCAGAGCTGAATCGGCTCATGCCAGAACAACCTAGTAAAGAAGAGAAAATTAAATTTCTTAAAACAATAATTCAATTAGATGAAGATGCAGATTTTGTTGTAAAGGATCAGATGACTACAAAGAAATTCGTAGAAAGAAACGCTTCTGTATACGAAAAAATAAAAGCAGGTAAATCTAATTGCGAAACCGCCTATCAGGCTGCGGAACGTGCGTCAACATCCTCATCTAATATCTAATGCACAGATAACTGCAGATACCGCAAAATCATATGCTAAGATAGCAGAAGAATGTAAACAATTTGCAGGAATACCTAAAGCGATATCTTCAAGTTATGATCCAGCTACGGAAGTTGAAAAACACGCTTCCAACGCTTCAGACGCTGCACATACCGCCCAATCTTATGCAGAAAAAGCTGGAATAGCTGAAGGAGCTGCAAAAACTGCAACAGAAACTGGAGATGCTATAAAAGCTGAAAAAGCAGAACAAGAAGCCAAACAAGCAGAATTAAAAACGGAAAAACATCTTAGTATAGCTAAATTAGAACAAGACAAAGCATTAGAAATAAGTGGATATAAAGTACCCAATAGTGATAACCGAATTACAGAAGCCCAAAAAGAAGCCCAAGCATCAACAATAAGTCAATATACACATCCTATGGCTGCTCACTACGCTACTACCTCTGCACAAGTACAGAATAATACCACTTTACTTGAAAAAATGGCTCAGGATGCAGAAACACAAAGTAGAATAGAGGACGAAGAGTTAAAAATTGCATTAGGCATGTTGAATAAATCTTAATACTTTGGAAACAGCTTTAACAATTATCCGTTACTATAACAGGATCTGTCAGAGCTGGATTTCAAAAGATTAAAACAGAATCAATGATTCTATAAAACACTCACCCCCAATTAAAATTAGTATTGCTAACGTTAACTAGGGGGTTAATTATTTTAGACTACTCATAAAATTTCAACAAAATTTAATATACCAACAATATTAACAGACTCCTCCAATCTACTAAATTTTTGAGTTGATAAATTAATTTTCTATTTCGAAAATAGTTATCTCAAACACGTATCAATGCGAAATTAGCAACAAAGCTGCATTGAAAGCGATAGCATCAGAATTAGATGCAGATAAACATGGCAGAGCTTATGACTTAGGCGTCATTGTCCTGACATAAGACGAAAAAATCTGACTCCCTCAACAAACAAAGAAGTATATACCCAAGTGAAATCAAGATGCAGGATTTAGCGCCTGGAAATTATCGTTTAAGCGAGATACCAGAGAACTTGCCATTTGTGGTAGCTTCACCTCAAAGAAGTTTAAGATATCGTTCTTAAAACTCTGTTTAGATGGGTAATATCTATTGTTTCGTGTTTGCTCATTCATCACCTTCCACAATCGCTCTATCGGGTTTAGATTCGGGCTATACGGCGGAAGGTAATGAAGCTGGATATTCAACGTAAGCGCGGCGTCTTGCACAAGCTGTGAACGGTGATAGCCTGCACCCTCGAGGATCACATGTGCCGTTGTCGTGATGGGATAATGCGCGCGAATGGCAGACAGGAAGTGAACCACATTTTCGCTGTTAATCGTCTCATCATCACGGATTATGGGGTTAGCCACATTCTGGATGTTCAAGGCTCCCATGATATTCAACCGCGTTCTGCTCCCGGTGGTCTCTATCGTTTTATCCTGGCCTTTTCGTATCCAGCCGTAGCTTATTTTGGTGGCTTGTGTCGGATGAACGGCATCAATAAACAGTATGGGGTCATTACCCGCGGCGTCTTTCAATTCGCTGTAGGTCTTTATAAATTGCGGCTGTTTCTCAACGTCAAATTTATGCGGAACACCTTTCGGCTTTTTATAGCTAAAGCCATGCTGCTTCAACCCTTTATACAGACCTGATACGGTAAAGGTGATGTTCCAGCGTCCAGCGATATAGGCCACAATTTGGTGATTGTGGTGGTAGAGCGGCTGGGTGAGATGTTCAACCAGCGACGTGGTCTGTTCCGCATTGAGATAGCCATCGGAGCCGCCATTTTCAGGCTTGAGCTTGTTGAGTTTATGATAGTCTGTAAGGTGGCGCCGCACCGTGGTTTCATTAATGAGCTGTGAGTGAGCAATCATAGGGGGAGTCCAGCCGTCTGCGGACAACAAAACACACCGGATCCTGTCACAGACACGGCGGTCATGGCTTTGACGATGTTGGGCTTCGAGGGTAATTTTCTGGTCAGCAGTCAGCTCTATTTTCATGGCTATGAGCATGATCCTTATCGACTTCAAAATCAAGCATCTTCATTGATCACGGGTATATACTGTGGGACATATTTAGCATTATGCCGGGAATAGCATGGTGATCGATTAAGGAGCATGTAAAAATGGCATTGGTTACACTTGATACACAACAGGTTGTAGAAAACCTTGAAAAGGCAGGTATTTTAACGCCTCACGCTAGAGCAATTTCTTTCGTTATCCGTCAATCTCACGAAGCTGTAGATGTTGCCACTAAGCGTGATCTGGATGATTTAGGTAAGGGTATAGATGCCAATTTTGAAAGAACCGATGCTAAAATAATCGATTTACGTAAGGATATGGACGCCGGATTTGAAAAAACCGATGCTAAAATAACCGACCTACGTAAGGATATGGGCGCCAATTTTGAAAAAACAGATGCTAAAATAACCGACCTACGTAAGGATATGGACGCCGGATTTGAAAAAACTGATGCTAAAATAACCGACCTACGTAAGGATATGGACGCCGGATTTGAAAGAACCGACGCTAAAATAACCGACCTACGTAAAGATATGGACGCCGGATTTGAAAAAACCGACGCTAAAATAACCGACCTACGTAAGGATATGGACGCCGGATTTGAAAAAACAGATGCTAAAATAACCGACCTACGTAAAGATATGGACGCCGGATTTGAAAAAACCGACGCTAAAATAACCGACCTACGTAAAGATATGGATATACGGTTTGAGCAGATTGATAAGCGTTTTGAACAGGTTAATATGTAAAAGTTTGAATTTAATCTGACATTTCAATATATTTAATATGAAATGAAGGCGTGTTAGAAATGAATCAAACAGCAAAAATAATCAAACCGAAACTCGACTTACTTGACCTGGCAAAACAGCTGTGTAATGTTCAGTCAGCGTGTAAAGTCATGGGCTACAGCAGAAACAGTTATTACCGTTTTAAAAAGCTGTATGAGCAGGGAGGTGAGCCAGCCTTGGTGGAAATAAGCCGTAAAAAACCACTCGAAAAAAATCGAGTGGAGCCGCATATAGAACAAGCGGTGGTGAATATGGCTTACGACTATCCTGCTTATGGTCAGCACCGTGTGGCGAATGAACTTAACCGACAGGGGATAATGATTTCCGGCAGTGGTGTTCGCTCGGTTTGGTTGCGCCCTTATATCTTGATTATTAACTTTCAAAGGTTGATGATCCCCAACTGATCATTGGGATGTCACCGGAGAGTTTGTTTGCGCCCTTAGGCTTAAAGCTTGTGCAGTCAGATAAAACCCCGGTGACATATTTATCGTCGCCTGTAAGACCGAACGGTATCTTGTGCTAAGAGCACGTATTTATAAGGAAGGTCGGGGCGATCATTTAATTATCTGTTTTTCATGGGAGAATCAGCCATGGACAAGACCTCAGTGGGTATTGATGTTGCCAAATTAAAATTCGATGTTGCAGTGTGGGTAGAGAGAAAAAAGTATAAAACAAAAGCATTCCCGAATACCCCTCTGGATTTAGCCAACTACTGAAATGGCTTATCCCTTACGGGGATTGTCATATTTGTCTCGAAGCCACAGGGAGTTACAGTGTTCCACTGGCTATGTTCTTAGTTGATAATGGCATTGACGTCAGCCTAGAAAACCCATCACGTATTCATGCCTTTGGTGAGAGTGAACTGAGTCGGAACAAGACGGATCAGGGGGATGCAAAAATGATAGTGCGCTACTGCGCACTGCATACACCTGTCCTCTGGACTCCTCCTCCCTTGAGCGAACGTCAATTAACCGCGCTAGTACGCCATCTAAAGAGTTTAGAGGAAATGAGGCAAATGCAAGAAAATCGGCAATCAGTGGCTGACGATGTCGTTCAATCCTCACTGCTTGAAATCATTTCTGCACTTAAACAACAAATCCAGGCCACCAAAGAAAAAATAAAAAACCATATCGATAACGATCCTGACTTAAAGAAAAATAAAGCGTTGCTGGAGAGTATTCCTGGTATCGGTGAAATACTAAGTGCCAGTTTGCTGGCGTATGTGGGTAATGTGTCAAAATTCACTAACAGTAAGGCAGTGGTGGCCTATGCCGGGCTTAACCCAAAACTTTGTGAATCAGGTTTATTTAAAGGACGGAGCCGCCTATCAAAACGGGGTCATACCGAGCTCAGGAAAGCGTTGTATATGCCCGCTCTGGCTGCCCTTTCTTGTAATCCGATAGTGAAAGCACAGTGGCAACGACTCGTATCACGCCATAAAGGGGGTAAAATGGGCGTCTGTGCAGCAATGCGCAAATTACTCCAACTGGCGTATGGTGTGCTGAAATCAGGCATCCCATTCGATACAAAAATAGCACTTGCATCATGATGGGCAAGACGGTATCTAGCTTGAAAAACAGCGAAGAATCTATCTATCCTGATGTTCATAATTAAAAATAGGCAAGCCTAAACGAAATCGTAATGCAAGTAATCGGGCGCTCAACCCCACTACCAGGGTAATAAAGACAATCCAGTTGTGTGGCAAAACAGTGTACTGAAGTGCTATATAAATCCATGACGCAGCAAAAGATATCCCCGCATAAATCTCCTTCTGGAATACTAAGGGAATACAGTTGCAAAACATATCACGTAATACACCGCCAAAAACACCGGTGATCACCGCAGAGATAGCTGCGATAATGTTACTGTACCCCATATCTAGAGCAACCTGGGTACCAATAATTGAAAACACAATTAATCCGATGGCGTCAAGCACCAGAAACAGCCGCCGCAGATGTTTCATCAGGGGGGCAACCCAAGTAGTGATGATTGCGGCAACGGCAACAATAACAATGTATTTAGGATGTTCGACCCAGCTCAAAGGATAATGACCTAACAACATATCTCTAACTGATCCCCCGCCTATAGCGGTTACAGAAGCAATAATAACGACACCAAAGGTATCCATCTGACGACGACCGGCAGCTAATGCACCTGTCATCGCTTCCGCGGTGATGCCAACAATATAAAGGATACTAAGTAACATAGTGGCTCATAACGATTTTAAATAGGCTCTAAGAAAAAATAAACCTCGCATAACCCGCTATGGTGTGCATGCAAGGTTACGTGATACTAGCAATCCTCACGTACTCGTATGTACACAGCGGTTGCTGTGTGCTTTTACTTCACATAACAAACAGACAGTTTTGCAAAAAGTCTAATATAACACTGATGCTACATGGAAAAAAAAACCCGACCAAGGCCGGGTTTTCATTACGCCAACAAAACTACTTAATCTTCGCTTCTTTATACATTACGTGTCGACGGACAGTTGCAGTAGGATCAAATTTCTTCAATTCTAATTTTTCCGGCTTAGTACGTTTGTTCTTTGTGGTGGTATAAAAATGCCCCGTACCAGCAGAAGAAACGAGTTTGATCTTTTCGCGAGCATTTTTAGCCATGATTCAGCTCCTCAATACTTTTTTTTCCAAGATTTTTCTTTGTGGGATCGGAGATGATGCCGAGGCCGATTAAAACCGTTTCGACACCCTTTTTATCAATAACTCGCATACCTTTAGCAGACACACGCAAAGTGATAAAGCGTTTTTCCTGTTCAACCCAAAAACGGTGACGATGTAAGTTAGGTAGAAAACGGCGTTTAGTCGCATTCATCGCATGAGAACGTTTATTACCGCTCATCGGGCGTTTGCCAGTAACTTGGCAGACTTGAGACATATTTATTTCTCCAAAAATCAAATCAGATCGAGCTTCACAGCAGAATATAGCTGCTTCATCAGGTTTTAGAACAGGCCTCTTGCGAAAGCTGAAAGCTACCTAAAAGCCGAAGGCTACTTGAAACCGGCCACTTGCTGCGTAATGTGGATCCTGCATCACAAGGCATCCCCAATCTTCATGTATTCTGCTGTATACATTCCGCTTGCTGTACTTCGTATGCTTTTCTCCCTCCGCTACAGTTTCGCAAAAGGTCTAATCAAATCAGAAACAGCCAAACGGGTCAAAAACCTACCTAGAGATAGATCCTTCACACCGAACCCAGAGTTCCTAAAAGTCGCGTAGTATACGCCTTACAACGTCAGTGCTCAAGTCCCGAACGAGCAAACACCTTCGAAGGACAGCGAAAAATATCTTTACATCCAACCACGTTCAGCAAAGGAGACACATTCACCATGACCGATAACAAAATGATCTAGCACCCTAATATCTAACAGCGAACAAGCTTTAATCACTTGTGCAGTCATCAAACGATCGGCTTTACTCGGTTCCGCCCTTCCTGATGGGTGGTTATGAGCCAAAATCAATGCTGCAGCATTAAATTTTAATGCTTCCCGCACAATTTCTCGTGGATGAACTTCAACACTGCTGATGGTACCAGCAAACAATTCCTCATGGCGAATAACACGATGCTGGTTATCCAGAAACATCACTAAAAAAATTTCACGATCGCGATGAGAAAGAATACTTTGTAGAAACTCACGGGTGACTTTAGTGTTACACAACGCACTTTCTTTCGCCAAATAGGAAGCGGAGCAGCGGCGCGCCAGCTCCGATATTGCCTGAATTTGCGTATATTTAGATTTTCCCATCCCTTTTTGAGCACAGAGCGTCTGATAGTCGGCAGACATCAAACTGTACAATGAACCAAACTCTGTAACCAGATTTTCAGCCATCGCCATCACGTGCAGTCCTGACATTCCAGTACGCAAAAAAATAGCCAACAGTTCCGTATCAGTCAGTGCCACCGCCCCAAATTTTAGTAATTTTTCCCGAGGTGGCATAACACCAGACCATCTGTCCATCCATGACTCCTGTTTTTTTACGCACCGCAACTTTTCAATATTATTCGGTACTCTTCAAGACCTTTTAGCACCACATTGATTCAATATTATCGGTTGATAAGTATGACATTGAACATTTTCCAGGACGATCTTCCTAACAGGAACATGCGAAGTACCTCGCAAATTTGTTCAACGATTATGCTAACATATTGTTTCTTTCTTCTCTGATAAGGATAATTGTGATGATGGGGTTCGTCGACAATCGTACCGAACTCACTGGCAAACGTATTGTGCTCGGTATTAGTGGAGGGATTGCTGCTTACAAATGCCCAGAGCTAGTGCGCCGTTTACGTGATAAGGGTGCAGTAGTACGTGTTGTAATGACCGAAGCGGCTAAGGCTTTTATTACTCCACTCACATTACAGGCGGTTTCGGGTTATGCCGTCGCTGACAATTTGCTCGATCAGGCCGTAGAAACGGCAATGGGGCATATTGAGTTAGCTAAATGGGCTGATCTTATCGTTATAGCGCCGGCTAGCGCGGATTTACTGGCACGTGTTGCTGCCGGTATGGCGAATGATCTGTTGACAACCCTTTGTTTGGCCAGTTCTGCTCCCGTTGCCGCTATCCCCGCGATGAACCAACAGATGTACCATGCCAGCGCTACTCAGGCTAATCTACAAGTGCTAGCAAGTCGCGCGATTCTACTGTGGGGGCCAGGTAGTGGCAGTCAAGCTTGCGGTGATATTGGCCCTGGTCGGATGCTTGAACCTTGTGAAATAGTTGCTCTAGTACAGAGTCATTTTTTTAGCAAGCAAGACTTAAAGAAGCTACGCATCATGATTACTGCTGGACCAACACGTGAAGCACTGGACCCGGTACGTTTTATCAGTAATCAAAGTTCAGGCAAAATGGGTTTTTCTATCGCTCAAGCAGCGGCAAAACGTGGAGCACAAGTGACCTTGATTTCTGGGGTGGTGCATTTAGCAACGCCGCCAAGCGTAAAACGTATTGATGTGATCAATGCATTGGAGATGCAGCAAATTGTGCAGCGAAACGCGGCAACACAACATATTTTTATTTCTTGTGCCGCCGTCGCTGATTATCGTGTTGAACAGGTATCAGATAAAAAAATCAAAAAACAGGGCGAAGAAATCATGCTAAAAATGGTCAGAAATCCAGATATCGTTGCTGGTGTAGCATCAATGATGGATGACCGTCCATTTGTCGTTGGATTTGCCGCCGAAACCGATAATGTGGAAGAATACGCTCGACAAAAATTGGTACGAAAAAATCTGGATCTTATTTGTGCTAACGATGTATCCCTTGAAAAAAATGGGTTTAATAGTGATACCAATGCATTGCACCTTTTTTGGTCGACAGGAGAAAAACGTTTATCGCACAGCGATAAATCTCTCCTCGGTCAACGTTTATTAGATGAGATTATTAGCCGTTATGAAGAAAAAAATCGACGTTAAGATAATGGATCCTAGAATGGGTAAAGAATTTCCCTTACCGACATACGCAACTGCCGGCTCGGCGGGGCTGGATTTGCGGGCCTGTTTAGATGAAGCGTTAGATTTAGCACCAGGAGAAACCACGTTATTGCCAACCGGATTAGCTATTCATATCGCCGACAGCAGCTTGACTGCCATGATTTTGCCGCGCTCTGGATTAGGCCATAAGAACGGCATTGTTTTAGGTAATCTGGTCGGATTAATTGACTCAGATTATCAAGGGCAATTGATGGTATCTATATGGAACCGCGGTAAAAAATTTTTCACTATCGAGCCTGGTGAGCGTGTTGCTCAAATGGTGTTGGTGCCTGTGGTACAGGCTGGATTTAATATTGTTGAAGAATTTACCAATAGTGAGCGTGGCACTGGTGGTTTTGGTCATTCAGGGCGTCAATAAACATTAGACTTCTTGTAAAACCGTAATTCGTTATGCGAAGTCGATGCACCCGAAGCACAGTAACCGCAGTGTACACACGCAAACATGAGGATTGTGAGCACCATGTAACACCGAGTTCATACCACGCAGTAGGTATGCAAAAGGTCTATTTAGTAAAACTGTAGCAAGCACCGTGACATTAATTTGAGTGATTTTGATTGAACCTGTTCGAAATCGTCGTAAGCACCGCCCACAAGCCCGCCAAAGATGGTGGGCTGAGGTGTGCTTGAACAAGGTTTCATCCTATCATGTAACATTAGTGATAAGTAATGGCTCGACGTAATGTCAATTAATGATGATGTACCTTACAGGTAGTGCTAACTAACTGGCCGATATCACAATCTGCTTTCTTGCAATGTTGATATTCTGTCTGGATAGTGGCGTGGGCAATATTATAGTGTGTTAACAGATACTGTTGAATTCGCTGCAATAAATCATCGTGATCATTGGGTGGAGCAACCTGCACGTGTAGCGTCATTAAACGCTGTTCACCCGCTTGCCACAAATGAACATGATGAACGTCACGAACTTCATCGATGTTAGTGCACAATGCCTGACGTAATTTATCGATATCTACGTCGTGCGGGGCACCTTCGAGCAATTCGTGAAAGCTTTCTTTCAGTAAACGCCAGGCACTACGTAATACTAGTACTGAAACTAAGATAGACAAGATAGGATCTATCGGTGTCCAACCCGTCATTAGGATCACAATCGCAGCGACAATCGCACCTACTGAACCCAATAAATCGCCAAGTATGTGCAAAGTTGCAGCGCGTACGTTGATATTTTTTTCTTCCGTGCCACGATGCAATATCCAGAAAGAGAAGAGATTAGCAAAAAATCCAGCGATAGCAACTATTAGCATAGGAACGCCCAGTACGTCATGTGGTTCCACAAAACGGTGCATCGCTTCCCAGACAATCAATAAAACGATCAAAAATAAAGCGCCGGCGTTAACGAACGCCGCTACGGTGGTCAAACGCAGATAACCAAAAGTATGGCGCATATTGGGTTTACGCTGTGCAAAGTGAACGGCAACCAGTGCGAGCAGTAACGCCATCGCATCAGTTACCATATGACCCGCATCCGCTAATAGTGCTAGCGAGCTAGAGAGTAAACCGCCAATGACTTCTGCAACCATAAATAAGGTGGTGATTATAAAGGCTATCAGTAAACGTCTACTATTACTGTCTTGTAGAAAAAATGAGGAATTAGCCATCGTTTATCCTAAAGTTATGTGCCAAATTTCATTATGGCGGATTTTTTATGATCTGGGATTGTACATCACTTCGCATTATCCACCCGCGGGTGGATGCTTTTTTTATCATTTAGTGGAATGGCTACAGGCTATCAATTACTTTGCCTACGCCAGTGTTTTGCCTTCGTCGCTGATGGCACCTCTAAGATTGGCCCGTGTTTGTCTCTAACAGTGTAAAAAATAAGGCTATCAGCGCACATTAAAGTGGTACTTCACAAGGTTTTAGATGCCCCTATTAGAAAAAAAATTGCCGAGGGAGCCTTTTAGATTAGAGTACCGCCTGGTTATTCACTGTACAATATGGAGGAATGATGCTTAACGTCTACTGGTACAAACTCATATCCATGGTACAAATAAAATTGCGCATAAGGAAGTATAGCCTTTCAAGTCATTTGTTCTGAACGCAACAACCATCACCGTGATGGAAGGAATCTGTACTGATAAATTAGAAACGGTGACGACTGAGGAGATTCGAGCTACCATTAATGCGAACAGTTAAAAAAACTGGACGGTTCGATGCGATAAACCGATTTGGAACGACAAATAACACCTCAACTCCTGTGGGGCAATATACGTGATTCGATCTTTCTTTATGATGATGGCTGTCTCGTGTTCGACAAGATTACTATATCGTTGATAAAAATTTCCTGCATCACATTGAGTTGGTTAGGTGGTAATATAAGGGAATTATTAAGGGAATTGGGGTGGTAATTTGTGTCTATGTTGATGCAAACACACAAGGCCACTGGATTATTGATTACCGTATTTACGATCCATAGGTTGATGGTAAGAAGAAAATCTAAACAATTAACCGGTCTTGAACACTGTCAACACCGTAAAGCATGTATTCAAATCATATCACTTGTGCTTTTTTATTTTGAATACACCTCGCTGATATAAATAGAAAAAATAAACGAACTCTCCATCAAGTTAAATTTGGAGTGCTTGGTGATTCTTTCTATCAGCAATTGAAAAATCCCTCACAGGGAACGACGCTTTTGTAAGTCCTGATATTAAGAGAAAAAAACATGCAAACTAAACCTACTAATGTGCAACCATCTCAGGATGCTCTTGCCTTAACAACCGAATGGCATATGGTACCTTACAGCGAATATAATGCTGGTACATCTTGCTCAGCGCCTGCTGAAGGCGTTATTCAGGAAGATTTGTTGCTCAGGGACAGAAAAAGCTATATCGAAAAAGTAAATAGACTGAAAGAGAATTACCCACAAATAATCCCATCAGCCGCAAAATATCTCAAAGATGCTATTAAAGAAAAATATGGTTTAGATATTAATCCCAATAAAACTTTTTTTAACAGATTTAATTATGCATCCAGTTCATCTGAAACTTTTATTGGCTGGGAGCATAATGGTATTCCCGTGGAATCAAAAACATTAACGGAACGTTTGTTAGGCAATTTTGGTGCCGAAGATCGCCTTAATTCCGACGAACTCAGTAGCAACAATTTGGCAAACACAATGAGGTTCGCCTGTTGCCCGTTGATTTTATGAAAATAGTAATCGAAAGTAACTTTAGCAAGAAATATATAGATAAACTCCGTGAATTCTGGAGAGCGAATGAAGATACTTTTCGCATCGTGAATAAAAGATTATTTATCGCCTCAGCCAGACATCAGCACGAGACTGGGAATTTATCTGCGCAAGGGCTGGCGCTGGTACTGAAGACAACTGCAGGAGACACCCTGAACGATCGGAAAATTTCCATGGTAGAATTGGAAAAAAATTTTCTGACCGCAAAAAAATAGCCTATCTACCTTTGATATTTATGGCTATCCGGCAAACGATATGCTGTTGGTTCACGGTGCCAACGGAAAAATTATTTTATACAAACCAGGTGGTGATAAAACATTTCATGAGTTTGATGATAAACAACAGCTTAATAACTGGGTTCTGGAACAGGCTGGAGACAGTCATAAGCGCGCGGAACTTGCCAGTCACTTTTCATTAGACCTCTTCGGAAACTCTGATTTATCTAATTTCCATGTTATAAATTGCTGCAATCAGATTAAATCGTAATCCAAAACGTTTTCGCCTGTTTCGATAACGATCTGATACGATTTTAAATCGTTTAATCATACCAATGACATTTTCGTTTAATACACGCTGGCTTGATAACTCACGATTGTTGCGTTTATCTTCTTTTGTTAAGGGATTTTTCTTTGTCTTTTTCTTAGGCAACGCCGAGTTTGAATGGATCTTGCCAAGCCCTTGGTAACCTGTATCTGTCACTGTTTTGATTTCAGGATGTATTCGCACGCCAGACTCTTTGAACAACCTAAAATCATGACGCCTCCCATGAGTAAAGCTTGTACAGATGACTGCTTTGCTTTTTTTATCGACGATCACTTGGGTTTTTAAGGTGGGTCGTTTCTTTTTTCCTGAGTAAAACTGCTTTTGTTTTTTTGGGGACGTTCAATCGGCGTTTCTGTGGCATCAATAAGAACGAGTTCATACTCCCTATCACTTTTTAATAAAGCTTTGCGTCCAGGGAGTGCAAAATCAGGATGCTTTATTAGCGTATTTTCTATCCATTTAATCGTTTCATAGCAGGTGCTCTCACTCACCCCATCGCTTCGGCTAACATGAAAATAAGTGCGATATTCCCGTAGATACTCAAGGGCCATTAATAAGCGATCTTCTAAACCCAGCTTGGGTTTCCGACCTCCTTTCCCTTGCTTACATTTATCTGCTTCATTCAATATCTTTATCATCTTTTCAAATGTACTGCGTTTAACTCCGGTTAAGCGCCGAAATTTTTCCTCTTCCAATACCTTTATTTGTTCATATTTCATGGGGGCTCCTTGTTCAGGAGATTTTTAACAACATTCCTACATGAATGCTATAGCAGGCGCCGTATCAGTTGATTATGAAAATCAGAAATAACATATTGATATTAATTAATATTTATTAACAAAAGTGATCACGTTACATGGCGCCTGCTATAGTTTCCGAAGAGGTCTATTATATAACCGACAGGACGTTCATTCTTATTCTGGAGTTGACACTGCTCTCAGGGAACTTGGCCAGAATCACTGGGACAGTAAATACATTAATTATGATCCAAAACCCATCAGAGAAGACGCTTTTACCTGGTTGACACAACAGGCTAAAGAGCGCACGGAAGCTGATGCCAATACACTGACTACCACCAATGGTGAGGTTTTCAAAGAACAACTATTAATGAACCTGAGAGCGGCGGCAGATATAGCAGCCGTGAGCATGCTCATTTTTCCAGGACTGGGGAGCCTGACGTTGTTGGGCATTGGCGCAACTCAGACTGGACTGGGTACAGATAAAGCCATCAACGGTGATACGCAGTTACAACGCAGCCAGGGTGTGGGTGATATAGCGTAGGCTTTATAAATTGATGTATAATTTCAAGATGACTTATCCATTAAAATTTCGCCAACATATATTGGCTATTAAAGAGCAAGAAAAGCTTACATATGCCCAAACGGCCACACGTTTTTGTATTGGAACCGCAAGTCTAATGCGCTGGGCTAAACGAATAGAACCTTGTCTGACACGTGATAAACCCGCCAGTAAAATAGCTCGAGCGGCGTTGATTCTTGATGTGGAAACCTACCCTGACGCGTCTCAATACGAGCGAGCCCAACGTATGGAGTGAGCGCTAGAGGTATCTGCCATGCGTTAAAACGGGCAGGGTTTAGCTATAAAAAAAACATTTTATCATCCACAAGCCAACGTCCAATCCCGAGAAGATTTTCAGGTCAAGATCCAGGCCTATGAAGCCAGCGAGCCCCCCATTATTTACGTGGATGAAAGCGGTTTTGCTCATGAGATGCCCCGCCTCTACGGCTATTGAGCTAAAGGTAAGCGGTGTTACGGTCAACATGATTGGCACGCTAAAGCGCGTACCAATGTCATCGGCGCTCAGCTTAACGGAAAATTAACCACCGTTTGTGCCTTTGAATATAATATCAATAGCGATATTTGTTATGCGTGGGTAACCCAAGACTGACTGCCAAAAATCCCTCAAGGGGCTGTCATCGTGATGGATAATGTGAGCTTTCACAAACGCCAGGATATCCAGTCTGCTAGACAAAAATCCGGTTTTATTCTGGAATATCTCCCGACGTATTCTCCTGACCTCAACCCAATTGAGCACAAATGGGCTCAGGCTAAAGCCCTTCGTAGGAAACGACAATGCGATATCGACACTCTCTTTCTGACCCTTTGTTTTGAATCAATTTATACGGCTACAGCCATATGATTAACGGCGGGGTCAATATGCTGTTTGGCACGATGGGGACAAGAGCCCCCATTGATGAATCTAAAGTATTAGACCCTCAAATTTTTGATGCATATGAAATCCAACCAGGCCTTTCAGCCGGATCTTCTCCACCTGATATACTTCAGAGGATGTTTCAGGAACATTTGCCAATCGTATGTCTAGCCGTATCAATCGTATGTTAAGTCGGACTGTGGTGCATGAACGAGGACTAAAAGCTATTTGGCAAAACGATGTTGTTAATGGCCGAGCAATTCATGATACTGTAGATGATATGGTGGAAACCCTTCGGAAAGCTAGGACTGCGCTTGATACTGAAAAAGGGAGAAAAATAGCAGCTGCGTATTTGGGATATGACACGCCCGGTGAGTTGACTGATATAGACATTAAAAATATTAAGAAAAATATAGAATCTCTTGAAGAGACCGGAAAATGGTTGCAAAGCAATGAAAAGAGTGTAAGGAGGGTGTCGATCCACGATCAAAAAAGAGGGAACGTCGTTGCGTATTATAGTCCAAAGAAAAATAAAATAGCGTTCAATGATGCGTTTTTCACAAAGGATAGAACGGAAAGGTTACAAATTCTGTTACACGAAAGTGTGCATGCAAGTATTAAAGTGGATGGTGCACCAGTACCAGATTACTATTATTTGAGAGGCACTGGTCGACCAGAAGCAGAGGGCATCCTTCCGCACCCCACTACGAGCAGAAGAAATGAGCAATTAGGTATATCCCGTGGATCATTAAGGTTAAATTATTTCATGGGACGGGATGGGCATCTTTTATACAGTAATTTCATTAAAGGAATGGAAGCCGAAAATATAACACATGCTGCGATCATTTTTATGGAAAACCCAGAGGTTCGGCGCGGTTGATTAATAGACCTCTTCGGAAACTATAGCAGGCGCCATGTAACGTGATCACTTTTGTTAATAAATATTAATTAATATCAATATGTTATTTCTAATTTTCATAATCAACTGATACGGCGCCTGCTATAGCATTCATGTAGGAATGTTGTTAAAAATCTCCTGAACAAGGAGCCCCCATGAAATATGAACAAATAAAGGTATTGGAAGAGGAAAAATTTCGGCGCTTAACCGGAGTTAAACGCAGTACATTTGAAAAGGTGATAAAGATATTGAATGAAGCAGATAAATGTAAGCAAGGGAAAGGAGGTCGGAAACCCAAGCTGGGTTTAGAAGATCGCTTATTAATGGCCCTTGAGTATCTACGGGAATATCGCACTTATTTTCATGTTAGCCGAAGCGATGGGGTGAGTGAGAGCACCTGCTATGAAACGATTAAATGGATAGAAAATACGCTAATAAAGCATCCTGATTTTGCACTCCCTGGACGCAAAGCTTTATTAAAAAGTGATAGGGAGTATGAGCTCGTTCTTATTGATGCCACAGAAACGCCGATTGAACGTCCCCAAAAAAACAAAAGCAGTTTTACTCAGGAAAAAAGAAACGACCCACCTTAAAAACCCAAGTGATCGTCGATAAAAAAAGCAAAGCAGTCATCTGTACAAGCTTTACTCATGGGAGGCGTCATGATTTTAGGTTGTTCAAAGAGTCTGGCGTGCGAATACATCCTGAAATCAAAACAGTGACAGATACAGGTTACCAAGGGTTTGGCAAGATCCATTCAAACTCGGCGTTGCCTAAGAAAAAGACAAAGAAAAATCCCTTAACAAAAGAAGATAAACGCAACAATCGTGAGTTATCAAGCCAGCGTGTATTAAACGAAAATGTCATTGGTATGATTAAACGATTTAAAATCGTATCAGATCGTTATCGAAACAAGCGAAAACGTTTTGGATTACGATTTAATCTGATTGCAGCAATTTATAACATGGAAATTGGATAAATCAGAGTTTCCGAAGAGGTCTATTTTGTTAAGTGGGCAAAATGGCAAAAAATTCTCGCCCTTTGCGGTAAAAAATAATCAAGTCTTTATACGTGAGGGCTTTATTCAAGATGCGACCATTGGCAGCGCTCAAATAAAAGAGGCCGCCATCACTAATACAAAAATTGGTGGGCCTCTCCAGTCGACAAACTGGGCGGCAGGCCGTTCAGGATGGAAAATAGAGAAAGCCGGACACGCTGAGTTTAACGATGCCACCTTCAGAGGGACGATATATGCCACCGATGGCTGGTTTAAAGGGACAGTGTCTGCGGATAAAATAGAAGGGGATATTCTGGACATGTCTCCTAATTTTTTTAAAACAAAAAAAGGCAGCATTCCCGATAGCCAATCTGTAATATTCCCTTTGTTTTATATAAAAAAAACAGCCTCACCACGAAGAGTGTTGCTATTAGGGAGAAAAGAGAAAGGGATAGCCTTGAGCGTATCACCTGATTGGGTCAGAGCAACGATAACCCGTGATGGCATGGATGTGCAATACCTTGGGAAAGCCGGGGCGGGGCTATTAGGAGAGTATGTTAACGCTGTCAACGAAGATATTGATATCACCATCCCGGCAGGTGAAGGGGAGGTATTAATTGGTTTAAGATTACAATCTACAAGGGGTAAGCTTAGAATGTTCAACTGGACGGCAAGCGGTGATATCTACACCATGAAAAACGCAGCCAGTATCAAAATAGCCTGATTAAGATGAATATCCTCCTATGAATTTTACCGTATGTGGGAGGACGTGTTCTGTCATCCAAAATTTTATATATACCCGTGATCAATGAAGATGCTTGATTTTGAAGTCGATAAGGATCATGCTCATAGCCATGAAAATAGAGCTGACTGCTGACCAGAAAATTACCCTCGAAGCCCAACATCGTCAAAGCCATGACCGCCGTGTCTGTGACAGGATCCGGTGTGTTTTGTTGTCCGCAGACGGCTGGACTCCCCTTATGATTGCTCACTCACAGCTCATTAATGAAACCACGGTGCGGCGCCACCTTACAGACTATCATAAACTCAACAAGCTCAAGCCTGAAAATGGCGGCTCCGATGGCTATCTCAATGCGGAACAGACCACGTCGCTGGTTGAACATCTCACCCAGCCGCTCTACCACCACAATCACCAAATTGTGGCCTATATCGCTGGACGCTGGAACATCACCTTTACCGTATCAGGTCTGTATAAAGGGTTGAAGCAGCATGGCTTTAGCTATAAAAAGCCGAAAGGTGTTCCGCATAAATTTGACGTTGAGAAACAGCAGCAATTTATAAAGACCTACAGCGAATTGAAAGACGCCGCGGGTAATGACCCCATACTGTTTATTGATGCCGTTCATCCGACACAAACCACCAAAATAAGCTACGGCTGGATACGAAAAGGCCAGGATAAAACGATAGAGACCACCGGGAGCAGAACGCGGTTGAATATCATGGGAGCCTTGAGCATCCAGAATGTGGCTAACCCCATAATCCGTGATGATGAGACGATTAACAGCGAAAATGTGGTTCACTTCCTGTCTGCCATTCGCGCGCATTATCCCATCACGACAACGGCACATGTGATCCTCGAGGGTGCAGGCTATCACCGTTCACAGCTTGTGCAAGACGCCGCGCTTACGTTGAATATCCAGCTTCATTACCTTCCGCCGTATAGCCCGAATCTAAACCCGATAGAGCGATTGTGGAAGGTGATGAATGAGCAAACACGAAACAATAGATATTACCCATCTAAACAGAGTTTTAAGAACGATATCTTAAACTTCTTTGAGGTGAAGCTACCACAAATGGCAAGTTCTCTGGTATCTCGCTTAAACGATAATTTCCAGGCGCTAAATCCTGCATCTTGATTTCACTTGGGTATATATAGCATCGGCAGTATAAATTGATTTATACTGTTGAAATGAACTCTCCATTAAAGTTTCACTTTCTATAGATGACTTATCCCTTAAAATTCCGCCAACATGTGTTGACTATTAAAGAGCAAGAAAAGCTCACCTATGCCGAAACAGCCACCCGTTTTTGTGTGGGGACAGCGAGCCTAATGCGCTGGGCTGGGCTAAACGTATCGACCCTTGCCTAACTCGTGATAAACCGGCGACCAAAATAAATCACGCCGCGTTGCTCCTTGATGTGGAAACCTATCCTGACGCGTCTCAATACGAACGCGCTCAACGTATGGGGGTCAGTGCTCGAGGGATAGGCGATGCGTTAAAACGGGCTGGGTTTAGCTATAAAAAAAACATTTTATCATCCCAAAATCGACGTCCAAGCACGAAAAGATTTTCAGACTAAGATACAGGCTTATGGCTGTAGCCGTATAAATTGATTCAAAATAAAGGGTCAGAAAAGAGAGTGTCGATATCGCATTGTCGTTTCCTACGAAGGGCTTTAGCCTGAGCCCATTTGTGCTCAATCGGGTTGAGGTCAGGAGAATACGTCGGGAGATATTCCAGAATAAAACCAGATTTTTGTATAGTAGACTGGATATCCTGGCGTTTGTGAAAGCTCACATTATCCATCACGATAACAGCACCTTGAGGGATTTTTGGCAGTCAGTCTTGGGTTACCCACGCATGAAAAATATCGCTATTGATATTGTATTCAAAGGCACAAACGGTGGTTAATTTTCCGTTAAGCTGAGCGCCAATGACATTGGTACGTGCTTTAGCGTGCCAATCATGTTGACCGTAACACCGCTTACCTTTAGCTCAATAGTCGTAGAGGCGGGGCATGTCATGAGCAAAACCGCTTTCATCAACGTAAATAATAGGGGTCTCGCTGGCTTCATAGGCCTGGATCTTGATCTGAAAATCTTCTCGGGATTGGGCGTTGGCTTTTGGATGATAAAATGTTTTTTTTATAGCTAAACCCTGCCCGTTTCAACGCATGGCAGATACCTCTAGCGCTCACTCCCATACGTTGGACTCGCTCGTATTGAGACGCGTCAGGGTAGGTTTCCACATCAAGAATCAACGCCGCTCGAGCTATTTTACTGGCGGGTTTATCACGTGTCAGACAAGGTTCTATTCGTTTAGCCCAGCGCATCAGACTTGCGGTCCCAATACAAAAACGTGTGGCCGTTTGGGCATATGTAAGCTTTTCTTGCTCTTTAATAGCCAATACATGTTGGCGAAATTTTAATGGATAAGTCATCTTGAAATTATACATCAATTTATACAGCCTACGCTATATGAAGCCTTATATCTGATGCGCGGTTATGCGGAAGGGGGCCCGGTCAGTCATCGCCAAACAAAATCACCGTGCCCCCTTCATTGGGGAGGCAAGGGAAAGCTACAGCGGTAGCAATCAACGTGGGGGATATTAATATTTTGAATCAAGGGATGGGACAGCAATCCAGCCCAAGCACACAGGATAGCGCCGCCCTGCGAAAACAAATCAAAACAGCGATTACCACGACTATCAGTGAACAGCTCAGCAAGCCCGGTACGCCTTTATGGATGGCGATGCACGGGCGGGGGTGATTAAATAATCAGGATACAATTATGGCAATCGATACCTTCACCTGGCGTACTCAGGGTACCCCGGAGGGCAGTTTTTTACATCGCGTCAGGGTGGCGCAGTTCGGTGATGGCTACAAACAGGTTGCGGGCGACGGAATCAATCCCGAAAGCCAATCTTGGCCGCTAACCTTTCAGGGCACCGAAACAGACATGCTGCCGTTACTCACCTTTGTTCGCCAACACTGCATACAACCTTGCTTGTGGACACCACCCTATGGGGTGCTGGGCCTCTACCGCGTGGCAACCGATTCTATCCGGGTCACTCCGTTGGGAGGTAATATCCTGTCCATCAGCTTTATCTTTGAGCAAGCCTTCCAGCCTTAAATAGCGAGTAACATCATGGCAATCCATACCGACCTGCAACGTCTGTTGCCAGGCAATCGCATTCGTCTGTTCGAAGTCGATGGCACACAATTTAATGCCGATATTTTGCGCTTCCACGCGGATACCTTAGCCCATACACCGGAAGAACTGACCACCGCTGCAGCTGATGAAACCAAGCTCAACGCAAAATCCATCTGGTGGCAAGGTAAGGAATATGCTCCCTGGCCCGTACAGATAGAAGGACTGGAAACCGCCAGTGATGGACAACAAGCGCAACCCAGATTAACCGTTGCCAACCTCGATGGCAGCATTACTGCCCTGTGCTTGAAATTTGACGACATGGTACAAGCTAAAGTTATTATTAACGACACCTTCAAACACTATCTGGATGCGCGTAATTTTCTAGAAGGCAATCCCGAAGCCGATCCGACACAAGAAAAAGTCCAAGTCTACACCATTGACAGTAAATCCATGGAAACCAGCGAGATGGTTGAGTTTACCCTCTCCAGCCCGGCGGATTTGCAAGGCTTGTTAATTCCTACACGGCAAATCCATTCGCTGTGCACCTGGGCGATGCGTGGTGACTACCGCAGCGGCAGCGGCTGTGATTATGCGGGTAGCCAGTATTTTGATGAGCAGGGCAACCCCACCGATGATCTGACCAAAGACAGATGCACTGGCCGGTTAGTGGAATGTAAAAAACGTTTCGGCAAACATAATCCGTTACCTTTTGGCGGGTTTCCAGGCTCAGCACTGATAAAGAGATGATGATGCGTAAAAGAACGCTACAGGCGATGCTGGCTCATGCGGCTGCCGCTTATCCCTTTGAGTGTTGTGGTGTCATCGCGCAGCAATCACGACAAGAGCGTTATTTCCCTTGCAACAATTTAGCAGCCAAACCAACAGAGCAGTTTCATCTCGATCCTCAAGGCTACATGGATGCCGAAAATTGGGGCACCGTCACCGCGATAGTGCACAGTCATCCCGATGCAACTAGTCAGCCATCGGAATTGGACAGGGCACAATGTGACCATACCCAACTGCCCTGGTATATCGTCAGCTGGCCCGAAGGCGATGTGCGCACCATTCAGCCACGGGGTGAGCTACCACTGGTAGGGCGTGAATTTGTCCTTGGGCATACCGATTGTTGGGGATTGATATTGTCTTATTTTCGCCAGACGCATGGCATTGAACTGAACGATTATCGGGTAGCGTACCCTTGGTGGGAGTCCGGTAAGGAAAATTATTATCTGGATAATTGGTATGCCTGTGGATTTCGTGAATTTAGCGGAGAATACCAGCCAGGTGATGTAGTGATGATGCAGGTATCCGCACCGGTTGCCAATCATGCGGGGATTTTGCTGGCAGACGGCATGTTATTGCATCACCTGTATGGCAAACCCAGCCAACGCGTGCCTTACGGCGGCTATTGGCAAGAGCGTACGGTGAAAATGGTCAGACATAAGAGGTTATTATGAGAAGATGTACAGTTAATAAAGACAAATTAAAAAATGATTGTATTCACCGCGCCATTGAAGCAGTGAATATCTCTCCTTCTATAGAGAAACGTCACATCAACTGGATAGTGTCTTCTTTATCTGACGTCATTCAATAAACAGACTTGATGGGTCTTTAACTTCATTTCTTCAGTAATGTCGGTGCCTGAACAAATACCAAATATCACAAAAATACCTTTTGTTAATTAAAACGTGTGCTCCCATTCGACGCGCTACTGTTAATCAATAACAAAAAAGGGTGCTATCATTTTTTAAATTGATAATACAGTGGACGAGAAATGGCGAGTAGAATCAATTTGAGGTGATTTTATATCACAAGCTCATTTGCTAGATTATGACAATCACTGTGCTTTTTTGTCTAATATTCCCCTGTTTATAAACTAGAGGTGATTTTTATGAAAGGTAGTGTTAAGTGGTTCGACGAAAAGAAGGGCTTTGGTTTTATTACTCCTGGTGATGGTAGTCATGATGCATTGGTCTGTTCTGCAGATATTGTTACTGATGGTTTCAAGATACTTAACGAAGGTCAGATAGTAGAGTATGACGTAGAGGAGGGCGCAAAAGGTCCTGTAGCGAAAAACGTCAGATCGACATAACATTTAAACGCCAATCAGCAATCTTAGGCATGAAAGCGTAAACAAATCGTCACTGTAGTTTGAATACCATTTTTTGATAATGGTGCGTCAGTGTGATCTAACCTCCAAACAAAGAGAATATTGCCAGGCTGAATGATATCCGTAACGGTACCACCTTGAGTTGGCAATATGTCAACTTGCATAGAGAATACGATTTCACCATTCAAATGGGAACTAATGTTGTCCGAAAATAGCGCTGCATACACACCAAGCTTACACGAGTCTTTGAATGCGACACAACTGAACTAATTACTGTAAAAAATGATCTCTCATAACGTTTTTTGAAATGGACAGTTTATTTATTTTTTTCTACGTTAGTAGTCCGAAATGGCAAAATTTCATCTTCATTAGCAATGAATAACATTGCATTGTTATTACTGCTGCGATAGAGCTGTAGCCCCGGACCTCATCTTGATAAAGTTATTTTATTTTTTGATGATAAGGTTCACAGCCCAGTAGAACTACAAGGGCTTCATTATTTTTTTAATCTGTATTAATTTGGTCACTTGATGATCCCTGAATGGGATTGCTTGTGTGGTAAAGTGGATATTATGAGGTTAATAAATTGAAAATTATGAAAGTTAGTCATGCTCTTTTTATGATCGTGTCGTACATGAGTGTTACCAGCTCATGGGCAATAGACGGCAGTTGTCCACCATCCTCACAGATAACCAAGCAATGTAATGATAAGGAGTGCACTTATACAGCAACCTACCCTCCTGAGGGACTTGGTTGGACAAGCGCACGACAACGTAAAGAAAATTTAGATAATTCAAGGCCGGAGCTCAATTTCAAAGAAGCCATTATTCTTATTGATAAAAAAGTTGCTCCATTCGTATGTGTCTATAGTTCTGCTGGGTATGATAACAAAGACTTGCGATTGTTGGTTTCAAGTCCTGTCAAATCAACCGTAAATAAAGATAGCAATCATTGGAAAGAGAACAAACAATTAAATCGGTGGTCATGTGTCGATTCCGATCCTGCCAGTTGCGTGTTTGAGTATTCACAATGATGTGGTGTCAGGGCTAATGATAAAATGAGTCTTCCGCAAACAATGTTAGCGACATTAGCAAAAATTACTCAGTATTCTTCTGCTGAATAATTCAAGCTGTGCCCGACTTTAATATCATCTTAACTTTGAACAAGAAACCCTTCTGGCTGCCCCTGCAGCCTTTTTTATTTTTCGGGAGCCAATACCATGGCTGCACTCCACCAAACGTTACGAACAATCCGCCTGTACGGAAAACTCGGGCACCTGTTTGGCCGTGTGCATCAACTCGCGGTCGAGACCCCAGAGAAGCGATAAAAGCGCTGTCGGTTATCCTGCCTGGGTTTGAGCAATTTATGTTACGCAGTCAAGCACAAGGCCTGACCTTTGCAGTATTTAACGGCCAGCACAATATTAGCAGAGAAGAATTAGCCAGCGCCCACGGCAGCCAGGATATTCGCATTGCCCCGGTGATTATCGGCAGCAAACGGGGTGGCGTGTTTCAAACCATTATCGGTGCGATGTTAGTGGCGGCGTCATTTATCCCCGGCGCTCAATTTTTGGCCCCTGTTGGCATTTCCATGATGGTCGGCGGGGTGATTCAGATGCTATCCCCACAACAAAGTGGGTTATCACGCCGTGAGGACCCTGATAACAAGCCGAGCTACGCCTTCGGGGGCCCGTGAATTCCACCGCACAAGGCAATCCGGTACCGATTGGCTACGGCAAGCGGCGTATCGGGGGTGCAGTGATTTCTGCGGGCATTTACGCGGAAGACCAGATGTAAAAATAACAAAGCAGCGAACACAATCCAGGTCGCCAAGGCGATCTTTTTTTATGGGTAAACTATGGTCATCACAGGAAACAAAGGCGGTAGCCAGCGGCCACCTACGCCCACAGAATCCCCGGACAGCCTGCATTCTACCGCCAAAGCTAAAATATTATTGGCCCTGGGTGAAGGGGAATTTGCGGGCGAATTAGACGGCACCCGTATTTATTTGGATGGCACCCCGCTTAATAATGCAGACGGCAGCGCTAATTTTACCGGTGTCACCTGGGACTACCGCCCCGGCACCCCATCGCAAGACTACATTACCGGGATGCCGAACGTTGAAAATGAAGTTACGGTCAACACCGAGTTAAAGGCCGACACCCCGTGGGTGCGGGCTATCAGCAACACCCAGTTATCTGCGCTGCGTATTCGATTTAGCTGGCCGGCGCTGCAACGTCAGACTGATAACGGCGATGTTAACGGCACTCGCGTTGAGTATGAGATAGAGATGGCGACCGATGGCGGGCTTACCATACTGTCCTCAAGACCACAGTGGAGGGCAAAACCAGTACAGGGTATCAGCGTTCACACCGTATTAACTTGCCTGACGCGAAAACCGGTTGGCAACTCCGTGTCCGTCGTCTGACACCGAACAGCACCAGTAACCGACTCGCCGATAACATGCACATTGAGGCATTGGCCGAAATCATTGATGCCAAGTTGCGTTATCCCAACACCGCTCTGCTGTATATCGAATTTGATGCCAGCCAGTTTCAGCACATTCCCGTGATTGCCTGTGAGCCCAAGATGCGTACAATACGGGTGCCCACGACCTACGACCCCGCAACGAGGACGTATAAGGGCACGTGGGATGGCACTTTCAAATGGGCGTACAGCAATAATCCGGCCTGGGTGTTCTATGATATTTTGCTCGCCGACCGCTTCGGTCTCGGCCATCGGTTAACCGCTGCACAGGTGGATAAATGGGAGCTGTATCGCATCGCGCAATACTGTGACCAATTCGTCCCGATGGCAAAGGGGGTAACGGGACCGAACCGCGCTTTCTGTGTGATGTTTACATCCAATCGCAGGCCGAGGCTTTTACCGTATTACGTGATTTGGCGGCGATATTTCGTGGCATGACGTACTGGGCGAATAATCAACTCTGTGCCCTGGCCGACATGCCCGTGACCGAGATTACCTGTACACCCGTGCCAATGTCATCGACGGACGTTTTTCCTACTCGAGTAGCTCAGAAAAAAGCCGTTACAGTACGGCAATGGTCAGCTGGAGCGACCCGGCTAACAGCTATCAGGGTACCCTTGAAGCGGTCTCGGATGAAGCCTTGGTGCGACGCTATGGCATCAATCAACTGAGTACCACGGCAATCGGCTGTGTCCGTCAGACAGAAGCTCACCGGCGGGGTCGTTGGGCGCTGTTGACTAATGCCAAAGACCGCTTGGTGACCTTTGATGTCGGCTTGGATGGCGCTATTCCGTTACCAGGGCACATCATTGCGGTTGCCGATGAAATGTTATCAGGAAGAAAAAGTGGGGGCGACTTCGTCATGCCGTCGGCTGCGACATCACCTTAGAGAGACCCGCTGACGTCAAACCCGGCGATCGGCTGCTGGTTAATCTGCCCAGTGGCACAGCTCAGGCTCGAACCGTCCACGCGGTTAACGGTCAACTTATCACCGTCAGTGTGGCTTACAGTGAAACGCCGCAACCGGAGGCGATTTGGTCGGTGGAGGCCGATGACGTAGCCCTTCAGCACTACCGGGTGACCCGTATCGAGGACAATAACGACAACACTTATCGCATTAATGCTGTCCAACATGACCCGATAAATATGAACGTATCGACAGCGGCACGCGCCTCGACGAGCGGCCTATCAGTGTGATTCCGTTGACCCTTCAACCCCCTCCGACACACATCACGTTGACCAGCCATGCGGTGATTGCTCAAGGTTTAGCCGTCACCACTTTACAGGTTAATTGGCAGGCAGCCAGCGGTGCGACCGCTTACGACGCCCAATGGCGGCGGGATAAGGGCAACTGGACGCCGCTACTGCGGGTATTGACTTGCGGCTTTGAGGTGCCCAACAGTTATGCTGGGTGCTATCAGGCCAGAGTGAGAGCCATTAACGCGACGGGTAGCACCAGCCTGTGGGTCACGACGCCAGAAATCCCTCTCCAGGGGAAAGAAAATCCACCACCCCAACCGGTTGGCTTGACCACCACACCAATTGTGTTTGGCATCACGCTCAATTGGGCCTTTCCTGCGGGCGCCGAAGATACCTTAAAAACCGAGGTGGAATGCAGCCGTTTTGCTCATGACGCCCATCAGAAGCCACTGATTGACATTGCCTACCCGCAGCGTCATTACACGATGCAGGGTCTGGCTGCGGGGAGAACCTTTTACTTTCGTGCCCGTCTGGTCGATCGACTGGGCAATCAAGGCGCCTGGACACCGTGGGTGCAGGGGGCATCGAGTGACGATGCGGAGATGGTGCTCGATCACATCCGTGATGATATTATGACCACGCAGGCCGGTAAAAGACTGACCTCTCAACTCGATACCCTCATAAAAACCAGCCAGGCCAATGAAAGAAAACAGGAACACAGCCGTATCACACTCCAAAAGGAGGTCAAAGACCGGGTAGAAGAAACGCTGCTGCAGGTGAATGAGAGGCTAGAGCGACAAGATAAAACATTACAACGGTATAATCAGGGACTTAAATCACGCTTCAAAATAAGCCAATTACAAACGCAAGATGTGCAAAAGACCGCTACCCATCTGGATACCGCATTTATCACCTACAAAGAGGAAATGGACACGCAATTTGACCGTGCCAATGCTGATGTTCTAGCGGTCAGACAGGCGCAATCCGATACCCACCAGGCATTCAGCCTTTACCGCCTGGATATGACTGCTCGCTTTGACAAAAATGACGCACTGATAACCGACATCCACACCGCGCACGCCACAGCGACCCAGGCCCTGGCTGACTATCAAAACCGGATAGCCGCCCGATTTGGCAAAAATGAAACGGCGATAAGCCAGACTCAGCGTGCTCAAACCCTGGCAACCCAGGCGCTAGCGGAATATCAAAACATGATTACTGCACGATTCCGTGACAACGACGCCGTCATTGAAACCAAAGCCACAACACAATTTACCTCATCAGGCGGCAATGCCCTGTACAGCATCAAAGCGGGCATTCATCATCAGGGCAAATATTATGATGCGGGTATGGTGGTGGGTGTGGAAACCCAGGGTGGCAGTGTGAAATCACAAATAGGCTTTAATGCGGATAATTTTATTCTGTTAAGCGGTCAGAACGGCAAAAAGTTCTCACCCTTTGCGGTAAAAAATAATCAAGTCTTTATACGCGAAGGCTTTATTCAAGATGCGACCATTGACACGGCTAAAATAAAAGAGGCCGCCATCACTAATACAAAAATTGGTGGGCCTCTCCAGTCGACCAACTGGGCAGCAGGCCGTTCAGGATGGAAAATAGAGAAAGCCGGACACGCTGAGTTTAACGATGCCACCTTCAGAGGGACGATATATGCCACCGATGGCTGGTTTAAAGGGACAGTGTCTGCGGATAAAATAGAAGGGGATATTCTGGACATGTCTCCTAATTTTTTTAAAACAAAAAAAGGCAGCATTCCCGATAGCCAATCTGTAATATTCCCTTTGTTTTATATAAAAAAAACAGCCTCACCACGAAGAGTGTTGCTATTAGGGAGAAAAGAGAAAGGGATAGCCTTGAGCGTATCACCTGATTGGGTCAGAGCAACGATAACCCGTGATGGCATGGATGTGCAATACCTTGGGAAAGCCGGGTCGGGGCTATTAGGAGAATATGTTAACGCTGTCAACGAAGATATTGATATCACCCTCCCGGCAGGTGAAGGGGAGGTATTAATTGGTTTAAGATTACAATCTACAAGGGGTAAGCTTAGAATGTTCAACTGGACGGCAAGCGGTGATATCTACACCATGAAAAACGCAGCCAGTATCAAAATAGCCTGATTAAGATCAATATCACTGGATTTAAGCGATACACCTAATTAACGGATTATTACCTACTCAGATTTCTGGTATAAAATTTTCCACACTGGTTAATTCGGCAAGATTATATTCGTTTTTATAACGTATATGAAAATATGTTTGCATATCTGCAACACTATTAAACGAAATAGTGAGATCATTATAATCAAAGAATTTGAAAGTATTAGAGGATTTATCAATATACATGCCAACAACATGTGAATATGTAGTATCATGAGAACGAAGAGTAATTCTATGTCTACCATTGTCACTGGGCCACTCTTTTGTTTTTTCTATTTTTGTTTTGCCAATTTTAGACTCCATATGATTATAAAAATCATGTGTTTCATTTATTTTATTTCTGATTATATTATATCTTTCTTCCATATTTGAACTGTTATCATTAGAGGTATAGTATCTACTTATTTCATTGTATTTCTCATGTATAGGTTTATTGTACATACTATAGTTAGTATAATGTTGAAAAAATAATTTATCTATTTTTTCCTTGGTTATTTCTTTTCCATAAGTATTGATGTATTTAATCGCTGAATCAATTGAACCTGCAATTTTAGTGAAACAATGGATTACCAAATTATGCACTTCTTCTTTGTGAGTTAGACAATATTGAATTGCTGATTCAATTATTCCCGTATCATTTTTGTTTGGGTATTTATTTGCTAATTTTATAATTTCATCATTGTTTTCACCCAGTTCATGAATGAGATTAATAAGAAGACTATCGTTTTTATTACATAAATCAGTTATATTGTTTATATCTTCTTTGTAAGTGTTAAAAATATATTGAATGGGGAATTTAGCTATTTCTTTATTATTTATCCCGAAATATTTAACAAAACCCACTAAATCATTGTGATGCCGATTATAATGTTCAACACACGTGTTCACGAAATCTCTTTTATATTTAAATTTTTCTATTATATTAAGTTCTGCTATTTCTTCAATTCCTCCCTCTGTTTTTAAATCACTCAAAAAATTTTCTTCTAATGGTGTACCCTCTTCAGATAGCCATTTCATTGTAATAGCGGCACACAGTCCAGCTTTCGTTAATGTTGAATTTTTAAAGGAGTCATTTATCAAATCATTTCACAACGACCATTACACTCTTTAGCAAGCTTTATCCATTTATTAATCTCTTCCAATTTTAAATAAATACTATTCCCTTCATATATTTTAATAGCATGAGTATCTTCAACTTTTTGTTTTTTCTGTTTAGTATACAGTTCATTTTTTTCATTAACCTGTTCTAGTGTATCTGTTTTTCTTTTTTTTTGATTGTTAGGATTTGTTTTGTTAAATGAATGAGGTTTAAACAAATCTGCACTCGCAGAGTTTGAAGCCCCGACAATTCTCTTTAAAGAGAGTGTATAATTTTCACCTTTTTTAAATTTTTCTTTTTTATTATCGAGTACTCTACCCAGTTCATTTTTAAATGATGGATCAATATTCATTCTCGATAAAAGAGCATCAATTTTCATTATATTAAAAATCTTTTAGTTTATATACATACCTTTATATTAATTACTCTATGAATAAAAGTATATTATGATTTGTGGTAAAGATACTACATCAAATTTTATTTTATAAATATAAAAAAACGCTCATATCACACCATCGAAGTGTATGGCAAACTCATATAAGTTTCCAGTGACGAAAAAAGCATAAGGTTATGTTCCCTATTAATGAGTGACATGACTGATACAGTAAGTAAGAGCCAAGTCTCAAAAATTCTTCATAATATTGTGACTCAATTTATCTTAACCGATTGATGATTAATGGTCTAAAAACAGTAAAATATTATGAAAAATCAGTTTAACTGATTGATTTTAAATAGAATCAAGGCTGGTTTAAAATCCCTCGGCCTTAAGGCCGTGCGGGTTCAAGTCCCGCCCTGGGCACCACTGGTTTTAAGTTTTAAATCAAATAGTTGTCTTTAAACAAATTGATGATGAGAAGTACATTTTTTAATCAGCTGCACGGTTTTCAGAATATCGCTTCAGAATATTATTGACCTCCTACCACCGGAACTACGTTAATTTTCCTGTCGTAGCGAGCGGTTTGTGCCACATTCTTATGACCTGAAATAGTCTGTTTTTCATACAATGTGCCTTCGAGATCGGAAATTCCCTTCGCTTTTAAATCGTGAAAAGTGAAGTCAAATGCCAGTTCAGGGTATTTCATTTTTGCCTCTTGCTTGGCCTTTAGCCACCGGCTGTTAAATCCATCCCGCGTATACCGCGCACCTGAAACCTGGTGAATAACAAAAATGCTGCTCATTCCCGTATTGAGTGGAAGTGACTTTGCTTGATTAATCACGGCTCTTAGTCGCTCAGTCCAACCTTTTATTTGTGCGACACCTGTTTTACTTTGTTGCAGCAATATACCTTCTTCAAGAACGTGCTCTTTTCTTAAAGCAAGAATGTCTGATTGCCTCGCACAACATAAATAAGCCAGCTCCATAGCAATTTGAACCACCCAAGGTGAAACATGATATAACGCGTCATATTCTTTATGCGTGATATACCGGGTTCTCGCTATTTCTTTGAACTGCTTGACACCTTGGCAAGGATTCATTTTGACTTTTCCTCTCTCATAACCCCAGCGGAATACACGAGAGATAAACGCCTTCTCGCGATTCGCCTGTATCCGACTTTTCACCCCACGGTGGTCCATATATTTCCTAATGTGCTCAGGTTTAATCTTATCAGCAGACATCTTACCGAAAACGGCCAGCGCGTTTTGTGCATATTTTCGGTAATCCTTCTGTGTTTCCCCTGCTAATTCAACAAAATCACCCGAATTAAAAAATTGCTCAACCAGGCCGGAGAAAATACTTTCGTCTTGCTTATGATTTAATAACGCTTCATAAGCCGCCCATACTTGTGAAGGCGTTGCTGTCAAATCACACAGTCTCAGGGTACCACCCAACTTGGGTTTAAACTCATAGGCTGAACGCCCTCTGTAAGTCCGAGGAGGCATCCAGTTATCTGCTGGCTTGCTCCGTTTTCTTCCCATCAGTTCAGTGCCCCAAAGTTAGGTGCAGCTGTTTCTTTGATAGGGTTTAGATGACGGAAACTGAGTGGATTTTGGAAGTGTCCCCATGTCGTCTGTGGACGCCCATCTCGGCGGGTGATAAAAAATATTCCCGCTGAATGTAATGATTCACACTGTTTTGAGGGGATTTTATAGCCTGTCAACTGTATTAAATCTTCAATGCTGATTATCTCATTGGCATCATGTTGAAACATCGTTATTTCCTTAGTCTTGTTATGAGTGAGTTGGTTTTGTAGCGTGAAGTGATATTAGAATTTCAGTTAGGGTGGAGTAATTGGGTAAGTTTGATCATTTGATTGTATTTTCCCATCACGCCTATTTTTTTCTTTATGCAGGTTTCTATAAACGTTTTTGTTACTTCAGCATTGATAGTATTTCTGGAGATTTGTAATCGTACCTTGGGTGGGTGATCCGATTAGCCTCCGGGAATGTGCCGGATCCAGCTGGCCTCCACTTTTATTTAAGGAAAAAAAATCTTGGCAAAATATTTCTGCCAAGATAGAGTTATTGAACAATAAAATTTTTATATGAATAACGGAGAAGGAAATATTAAGGCAATCGATGTTTAGGCTTTTTTTTCTTATTGAACCAACTTCTTAATCGGGTAAGCCAATTTTTCTTTTCATTTCTTTTCGCTTCCAAGGCCTTATCTTTTAACTCTCGTTTTTTCGCTCTGCTCTGTCTGTTGCTCATGAGAAAATCTCCTACTCAATACACTGTATCCCAGGACGTATAAACGCGTGGGGAACAGTGCGGTCAAAGCCGGTTTGATGACAAAAATGTTTAAAGTCTCGCAATGAATGCACTTTCGCTTTTTGGTATAGAATACGAATTCTATTTTCTATTGTGCGATGAGAACGTGCCAATTTCTTACCTATTTCCTTGGCACTCATCGTGCGTAATAAATAAAAAATTATCCTCAATTCAGATTGTGTGAATAGAGTCGAGTGAGGTTCAAATAATAGCGTGGCCGTCAGCTTGCCCACGTAGTGAGGCAGTGAAATAATAGCCAATTTTCTGCCATAAAAAACGGTGCCGATGCATTTATTTCTTTTATTATGCAACGGAAAGGTTTCGTATAAATAAGGTTACAGTTTCTGCTCACGACCAAAGAAATGCGTTTTAATGAGGGTAATTTTCTGTCCGCTTTTTATAACCTCTCTTTCCAGTTTTTGAATTATTAAAGCAAATTCTGCAATACACGTAGGAAGTTCATCATCACGTCGTCCTATTACATAAAATCCTTGTGGCACATTTAAAAAATCAAGAAAAGCACGATTCGTATAAATAAAGCGTGAGTCACAGTCTTTTATTCCCCAAACATCTTGACTGTTTTCCATCATAGCTGTCAGAGGTAATGAGCGTGATACCTTTGCTATTTTTTTCATCATCTGTCCTAACTCCATTCAGTCCCTTCATTGTGAATGACGCCCATTTAGGAGAGGGTAAATTACTTAGTCAGTGCGAAAGTCTAATTAGAAAAATAAAATGGGATAGTCTCCACAAGAGAGACTATCTTTTCTATTTTTATCATGCTAAACGCTATCGCTTTCTACATCCCTTCAAAGCAAAAAGCGCAAGGCGGACATGAAATACGGTAAACAGACCATGCAGAGAATACAGTTCAAATTTGAGTTTTGCACTTGCCAACGTCTGTTTCACGGCGGGATAGGATACCGAGCGTAATAAAGCGATGTCTTTTTGTGATACGCCTAACGCGAAAAGCATCGCAGTCTCAAATTGAACAGCCGTTAACTCAGGAAACACTTCCCGTAATTCAGGAAATTGGGTAATATCGATGTTAGCCATTCTAGCCTCTGTGGTAGGTTGTGGTGGTTAGCTGACAGGGGTGGTTGCTGCCATCTCTGTTAGCGCTAGGGTTAAGTGATATAAACGGTGATTGCGTCACCGTCGCTATTTGCAACTTGTTGTAGCTATTTATGTTTTCATGGTGAGTGACTCCGTGGGTTTATGATTTATGACGCAATATTGAGTTCTTTGGTGTGTGTGAATTGCCCGTCCCAATGGGTTTTCATTGGCAACTTATTTTTGCGGTAGAGGTCAAATAATCGGATTGCCCCTTTGCGCAGTAAAACGGGTTGGTATTTGATAAAGTCATCACCGCTATGAATGCTGATTTTATGTTGATATTCCGTCAAATATCGGTCACGTGCATAAGAAGTTACACGCCAGCGGATATGGGATTTACTTTCGTTATAAAGCCAATTTCTTTCTGCCAAGCAGTGATTAATCTGTTGTGTATTAATACCGTTGAGCATTTTGCAGAACTGAGTCGTCGTTATTCCTTCCTTAAACAGGTTCTTCAACTCCTTTAATTCCGCTTCCTGTTCTTTGTTCACTAAGGCTAGCCTGGTTTTTTCACGAAACTGTTCTGCCCATGCCATAGCCGCAACAGGGGGGTCTTCGAAATTAGGTAATATGCAGACAGGCCGTGTTGCTTTCTCTTCCAGCTCCCGCCAGCGCGTGGCGACTTTATGGCGAAGTGGAATACTGTAACCCATGACCAATGTCATGGTTAAATCTTGGTCAAGCAAATATTCCTGATAAGTGCGACCACTGGCGTCTTTATAATCGGCGGAAAAGTCCGCCGATTGAATAGTGAGCACTTCAAACATTTTTCTACAGTCATAAAGTACGTCTTTATGCTGTTTGCCTGTTAGTCGAGCAATTTCACGGCTAGATATTTTTACCTGTTGATAGATAGTGATGACATTTGACATGCAGAATTCCTTGCAAGTGAATTGCGATTAATGACCTCCGGTACGTTACCGGAGCAGAAGATTAATTAAGCTTTGATGTTGTGTCAGCGTGAGGTTGGGCTTTGCTTCTATTAACAAAATTAACGAATACCATCCCATCTTTGAAACAGTCACAAAGACGGCAGGCTAAAGGTGAATTTATAGCAGGGGCCATGTAAAATGATTTACTTGACCAGTAAATATTATTTAATATCAATATATTAGTGTAAATTTTTACAATCAACTTATACGGCCCCTGTTATAGTTTTATTGAAGGCGTATAGTTGTTCACTATCTGACCATTACACGCTATGGGCGTAAAAAAACCGCACTACTTGCGTATGCGGCATTCGCTAGTTAAAGGTATTTAACACCTTTAACGAAATATTCCCCGAGGCTGAATCATCATTCAGCCCGTCCGGGTATAGCAGGTGTTAAGACACCTTAATGTAGCAATACTTCAATATCTTCAATATCTTGGTCAGAAAGTCCAGTAGATGTTTTAACCAAAGCCCTATCCACACCATTCTTAAGAAGCGCTTTGGCAATTTCTGTGTTTCTTTCCTGACGTCCCTGTTGCATGCCCTGTTGCATGCCCTGTTGCATGCCCTGTTGCATGCCCTGTTGCATGCCTTCCTCACGGCCCTCTCTTCTCAAGTCTTGTGCAATCGTCATGATGTCCTCACTGTAAGTCGGTGCGTGCTCCACAATCGTTTTGAAAAATTGCGGTGTATCCGCTGTTTTTCCTCTCTGAGCAATATAATACATTAATGTCTTAACCAGTTCACTCTCTGTATAACCCGTATTCAGTAAATGTGCAATAGACTGACTTATCACTATGATATCACGCGCATAAATGTGCTTTTGTACTAATTCAAGAAGAGCAACACTGCGGTGAGTCAAGATTTCTTCATCGGGTATCGTGGTCACATCCACCAAAGGAAAAGGCTGAGAATAGACTCTTTGTGCTAAGTCTCTGTCAGCAAAACAATCCAGCCAATCCATACTGTAGGGATAAGGGCTTGTTTCTCCATGATAAAAGAGGATCGGTATTACCACCGGCAACTCGTCATGGCCTTGGTCAAGATGCTGTTGCATGATGGGAATACTGTAGCGGAACAAGCGGAAAGCCATTAATTTTTTTGGCGTGCTTTGATGTTCGATGAGACAATGAATGTAGCAACGCTTACCCTCCTTCGTTTTGAGTGAATAAACAATGTCAGAATAATGTTGTCTCAAATTCGGCTCAATGAATGAACCCGGTTCGATCTTCAACGTAGAAAAATCGCATTGCTCCTTGATTTCAGGCGGTAAGTGGAACTGTAGGAAATCACGGGCAACGTTAACATTGCTCATGCACTTCCTAAATGTTGCATCATGTGGGTTCGGTACCTGAGGCACGGCGCAATCTCCCTGTGATTATTCTCTACAATGTGGCGTCGATATTATCGACAGGCAACTCTACGCGTATTTCATCCGCTAAACGATCACTTTTTTTCAGTGGCGTTATCTTCATGCCACTTTTCCATACGTTTTAATCTGTTCGATTTCATCTTCAAGTTCCTGCAGAAATTTTCGCACTTCTGTTTCAATTTCCTTGCCCAGTGCCTCATCAAAGTGAATGCGCTTTTTGAAGTAGGCTAATGTGTCAGGCAGTCGATTATCATAACTGACAAAGTCACACCATCTTCGCCCCGTACACAGCATTTGCGCGTGCATTTGCAGGAGGTATTTTTTTTCGAGTACACCTGTTCTTATCGTTTTCAGATGCGTCCAGGTTTTGGGGCATTTAATCTCGATCAGGCCATCCTCATTAACCAGTCCGTCGGGACTGGCGGCAAACCCCTCAATAGTGGGGTGGTCGACGAGACCGACCTCCGTGACTTCTACTGCAAATTCACGCAAGATGTAAGCCTCACGTGCGACGGGTTCCAGTGCCGTCCCGTGCTTCATTTCAGGTGTGACAAAGGTGTCTTCCCGTTTCCCCGTCAGACGCTGGCAAATCAGCTCGGCCCTGTATTTTTTTCGCGTTGCGGCATCGCCTGTTTTGACTTTTGCCATCACCTCTGCCAATTTGCTGGCTGTGACTTTGCCACATCTTGCAGCAAACCAAGCTTCTGTTCGTTGTTCCATTTTTTACCTCGATAAATTGTCTTGTCATCAAAACGGAGAACCCCTCGTAGAGTAGGTCTCTGGTTTGACATCATCTCCCCAGCGACCTCTCGTCAAACCGTGCTTGCAGTTTTCCCGCACACGGCTTTCCGACTGTCTTCTTTCCACAGCGTTACGACGGCACAGGTCGGGCATACCGACTCCCTTCATCTCCGGTTACGGACAGGCTGTACAGCTTAAACAGCCCGTGGTAATCGTAGAACCAGGACGGCGGGTGGTCCCTCCACCCCTTACCCCGTTTCTTGTGCTTCTTCCGCAACATGATGCAGAGTGTCCATATCGTGTAATTCGCTATGCTCAAGAAATGCTTCCTTGAATTACCTGTCTTGAAGTAATTCCCCCATCCGCGAAGAATCGGGTTTACCTTTTCTTTCAACAATGTGGGCCAATCCCAGTGCTGCCCTTTTCGGACAACATCACGGATTTTCTGCTTAACAGACTTCATAGCCTTGGGAGTCGGATAGTAAAAGGTCTTCAACTCGCCCGTCACTTTCGATGGTTGAACTGCGAACCTGTGACCTAGAAAGTCAAACGGCTCTTTCATGGCATTAACTATCCGCGTTTTCTTGGCATTAAGCGTCAACCCAAGTCGGTCTAAGACTTTCTTGGCCTGATCCAGATAAAACTCCGGGCGCTTGCTGCACAAAATCACAAAATCGTCGGCATATCGCACGATATGAGCATCATGCGGACGTTTACCGAACGCCTTTTTCTCCCACGTCGAATCAAGCCAGTGCAGGTAGAGATTAGCGAGCAAGGGAGAAATTACTCCGCAAACAATCTGGCAAACTTCTGCCATATGTTTTGTCTGATCCTGCTTCTAGGCTGGTATCATTCCCGGGATTCACCCGAAAAACCACCACAATTTCATCACGATAAATTTCTATCCGTTTCACCAGCGCACGCAGAATTTCTCGCTTCATCAGAAAATCGTCCGTACTCAGGCGTTCCGTGACCGCAGCAGCAAAATCCTCCACCCGGTTAACCAGTAGCAGCAACTCATGCTGGTTCTCTGTGGCCTGTTTCACCTTCACTCTCTGGCGCGCAAGTTCCGCCAGCCTGAGCGTCATCACTCTGATCCGTGGTTCAAAGTCTGTTTTGCCAATCAGCCCTTCGGCAAAACTATCAATCAATCGGGATCGCCCCACGTTTAGCTGATTTTCTTGCTTTTTCAGACGCTCAGCATCTGCGGTCTGTCCACTGTGCTCTGACGCCTGCGTTAGACGCTGCTCATATTCTTTTTTCAGCCGTTCCGGCTCAGACAGCAGCGCAATGACCTGTGCCCAGACCGTTTCATCCAGCATGGATGTCCTGACCTGTTTATTGTCACACACCCGAATGCCCCCAAAGCGGTAAGCATCCGTCCCAGTACAGTGGTAATAAGAATACTGCGCCCCCCCTTTTGCCGCAGATTTACTGACTTTTTTGCCATAATACGCATAGCGACAGTGGCCGCACACAGTCAGCCCCTGTAAGAGATAAGCGGCTCCCCGGCGCCCCTGTCGTGCATGTCGGCGGTTTTCTTCCAGCTGTTCGTTGACCGTCAAGAAAAGAGCGCTGTTGATGATGGCAGGCACAGGGATCCCGATGCCGTCATCCGGCTTACTTCGTATTACTGAATAACCGTTCTTGAGGATATCTGCACTGTTGCGCGCTGCTCTCACCCGGGGACGGGGGGCGCAGTTTTTCGTTTTTCCGAACACAGCAAGTCCTTTGTAAGCGGGGTTCTTTAACATGCCCCATACCGTACTGCGGTCCCAGCCGGGTTTGCCGGTGGCGCTTTCTATGCCTTTCTCAGCCAGACGTCTGACCACACCGCCTAGACTCAGGCGCTCTATGCCCGCCCAACTAAATATCTTCCTGACCACGGAGGCTTCATGAAGGTTGACAATATACTGTGCGGGTGTCCCGTCCGGCTGCCTGCGGATATACCGATAACCGTAAGGTGCACCGGAAAGGACACCGACATTACCACAGCGTGCACCGTGAAGCTTACCACGCCGGTTGCGCTCCATAATCTTTGCCCGCTCATATTCAGCAAACATCCCCTGCATCTGCAGAAGCATCATGTCTTCCGGCGTGTCGCCGGGGGTGTGACAGATAAAGATAACCTCCACGCCGCAGGCGCTGAACTCTTCCATCAGCAGAGCCTGATAGGCGTATTTACGGTCTAGCCTGTCGGGCGACAGGATGTACAGGCATTCAATATCGCCTGCCGCCGCGTAGTCCCTCAGGCGCTCTAGTTGCGGGCGGATAAGTGTAGCACCGCTGACACCATCATCGATAAAGAGCATGGCGTCAGGCAACACGTGGCCGTCCTCACGGATGCGGTCCTTGATTGCTGCAAGCTGACTGCCGATGGTGCCATTTTTTACCTGTTGCCCGGAAGAAACGCGGGCGTAGAGTGCGACCAGTGCCTTGTTCATAACATTTTGCTCCGTCTAGCGGTTGAGCGGGCAGGAGCCCGGTGAGGTTTGGCCTGGGCCTGGTCGTGAGGGGTAAGCACGTGGTGGTTAACGGGAGTCAGCTGTTCATAAACATCCGTCAGCTGGTCGTCAGAAAACCGGCTGGGCTCGAAAGTGATACGTACGTGTTGTGAAAATGGCTTCGGTTTCATTGCTGAGGGTCACTCCGTGTGCCGTTATCAGTCTCAATAACGAGGGAAAACTCAGTGATGCTCCCATCCGGATGACCAGACTTGAGGCAGCGCCGGTGAAAACGCAGGCCCCAGCTTACGCGAAAGTTTGCACTATTGTTTGCGGAGTAATTTCTCCCTTGCTCGCTAATCTCTACCTGCACTGGCTTGATTCGACGTGGGAGAAAAAGGCGTTCGGTAAACGTCCGCATGATGCTCATATCGTGCGATATGCCGACGATTTTGTGATTTTGTGCAGCAAGCGCCCGGAGTTTTATCTGGATCAGGCCAAGAAAGTCTTAGACCGACTTGGGTTGACGCTTAATGCCAAGAAAACGTGGATAGTTAATGCCATGAAAGAGCCGTTTGACTTTCTAGGTCACAGGTTCGCAGTTCAACCATCGAAAGTGACGGGCGAGTTGAAGACCTTTTACTATCCGACTCCCAAGGCTATGAAGTCTTATGGCTGGCTGTGCAGGGGCGGGGGTGATCACGGCGAGAGTAACGAAGAAAAATAGATGCGTAGTTCTGCTCACTTCATCATGTTAATCAGAGGATAAAAAAATATCAGCATGAGATAGTCTGATAAAGTCGTTTATATTAATAATTATTTTATATGTTATAGCTAATAATATTATTTTTAATAAATGAATGGGGCATTCTCATGAAAGCTGTTAATTTAAGCATGGTACATGGTTCTACTGTGCCAAAGCCATGTCAGAAAATTGTCAAACCGAGTCATGAAAATCCGGTATTCGTGGGGAATAATTCTCTAACAATGTCGGATAAATTGAGTTCTTTTAGAGATGCAATTTATTGCCGGGCACATCTTTTCAATCCTCTGAGAATCACTGATGTTGCAGTGCTTGGTATACGCGATACAGTTGGGGGTTTGATAGTAGGATTAGTCCGATACGGTTCTTTTAAATATATGGTGATCGGGGCTAAGTCAGTTGGTAATGAAATAAAAAACACTGTTAATATAGTAGGGGACATTTCCACTGCGGTTAAAAAAGACCTAGAAACAAAAGAAAATAGAAGGGTGCTTGCAGAGCAAAATACCTTACAGTCTCAAGCTTAGCACTGTGAAAAAATGGTAAAAAACTCGGCAAAATACAATGTACAGAGTAAGAAAATACAAGGGTATTTATTGCCCTTTTTTAAAAAATTTATATTGCAAGTGATTCACTACATACGTAGTGACTTTTTCTGATTTTTTAAAAATGAACACCGCTTTTTCTCCGGGGTATTTTCATGAAGAAGATCAGTTAATCATCAAACCGACTCTTTCTTATTGGTACACATCATGACAATCGACACCTTCATCTGGCGTACTCAGGGTACGCCGGAGGGTAACGTTTTACATCGCATCAGAGTAGCGCAGTTCGGAGACGGCTACAAACAGGTCGCAGGCGACGGCATTAACGCTGAAAGCCAATCCTGGCCGCTAACCTTTCAGGGCTCTGAAAAAAACATGCTGCCGTTACTCACCTTTATTCGCCAGCACTGCACACAATCTTGCTTATGGACGCCACCCTATGGGGTGCTGGGTCTCTACCGCGTGGCAGCAGATTCCATCAGAGTCACCCCTTGGGTGGCAATATCCTGTCCATCAGCTTTACCTTTGAGCAAACCTTCCAGCCTTAGTAGCACATAACCCCACTAGCGAGTAACACCATGACAACCCACATTGACCTGCAACGTCTGTTGCCAGGCAATCGCATTCGTCTGTTCGAAGTCGATGGCACGGCGTTCCAGGCAACTATTTTACGCTTCCACGCGGATACCTTAGCCCATACACCGGAAGAACTGACCACCGCTGCAGCTGATGAAACCAAGCTCAACGCAAAATCCATCTGGTGGCAAGACAAAGAATATACCCCCTGGCCGGTACAGATAGAAGGACTGGAAACCGCCAGTGATGGACAACAGGCTCAGCCCAGATTAACCGTCGCCAATTTGAACGGTAGTATCACTGCCCTGTGCTTGAAATTTGACGACATGCTACAAGCCAAGGTGATTATTCACGACACCTTCAAACATTATCTGGATGCGCGTAATTTTGCGCACGGCAATCCCGAAAGCGATCCGACACAAGAAAAAGTCCAAGTCTACACCATTGACAGCAAATCCATAGAAACCAGCGAGGTGGTTGAGTTCACCCTTTCCAGTCCGGCGGATTTGCAAGGGTTGTTAATTCCTACACGGCAAATTCATTCGCTGTGCACCTGGGCGATGCGTGGTGACTACCGCAGCGGCAGCGGCTGTGATTATGCGGGTAGCCAGTATTTTGATGAGCAGGGTGATCCCACCGATGATCTGACCCAGGACAGATGCACTGGCCGGTTAGTGGAATGTAAAAACCGTTTCGGCAGACATAATCCGTTACCTTTTGGCGGGTTTCCAGGCTCCGCGCTTATCAAGAGGTGAGGATGCGTAAAAAAACGCTACAGGCGATGCTGGCTCATGCTGCTGCCGCTTATCCTTTTGAGTGTTGTGGTGTCATCGCACAGCAATCACGGCGAGAACGTTATTTTCCTTGCCGCAATTTAGCCGCTAAACCAACAGAACAGTTTTATCTCGATCCTCAGGGTTACATGGAGGCCGAAAATTGGGGCACCGTCATGGCGATCGTGCACAGTCATCCCGATGCCACGAGTCAACCCTCGGAGCTGGACAGAGCACAATGTGACCATACCGAACTGCCCTGGCATATCGTCAGTTGGCCCGAAGGCGATGTGCGCACCATTCAGCCACGGGGTGAGCTACCACTGGTAGGGCGTGAATTTGTCCTTGGGCATACCGACTGTTGGGGGTTGATACTGTCTTATTTTCGCCAGACGCATGGCATTGAATTGCATGATTATCGGGTAGATCACCCTTGGTGGGAATCAGGTCAGGAAAACAGGTATCTGGATAATTGGTATCAATGTGGATTTCGTGAATTTAGCGGAGAATACCAGCCAGGTGATGTAGTGATGATGCAGGTATCCGCACCGGTCGCCAATCATGCGGGAATTTTGCTGGCAGACGGCATGTTACTGCATCATCTGTATGGTAAACCCAGCCAGCGCGTGCCTTACGGCGGGTATTGGCAAGAGCGTACGGTGAAAGTGGTGAGGCATCGGACACTGCAACATCATTTAGCGTGAATTATATTGCATGTAGTATGCTAGATTGGATATTATCATATCTTATATCATATTGAATTAAAAGAGATTAAAATGCATCAATCACCTAGTTGTTCTTTTCAACCCCAGCCCCCCGGCAATACCTCAACTAATCAACTTCTTCCTCGTCTTCCTGCTAGCCTAAGGAATATTGAGAGTATTGGTAATCAAAATATAAACTTAACACCGCCTGGTCTAACGGTTGTATCGACAAGCAATTTTCAATTACAGGAGGGCGAATTGGGCGAATTGATTGCAAATGTCGCTTTGGCTAATTATTCCTATATGAGAAGTGAGGGAGACTTAAAAGATTATGCTCCAAACTGGACACTGCAAAAAGAACTTGCCAACAGTTTGGCTACAAAGGAACTAACGTTTAACGCTGCTAACGGCATGTTAATGGATAAAAGTTCAGGATTGGTTGCTTATGTGTTTTATAACAAAAATGATAAAGAAATACGCGTTGTTTTTGGTGGTTCCAGTAGTGGTGAAACTGCTGGAGAAATTTTAACACGCTCTTGGGGCAATGCGGTGAGCACCTCACAACAATGGATAAACAACATAACCAACGCAATAGACAACAAAATGCCTAGAAGCTATTGTCAAGCAGCAATCTTAACAGGAAGGCTTATCAATATCTTGAATACGGATCCTCGATATGAAGGTTTCAATGTATCGACGTCAGGCCATTCTAAAGGAGGTGGAGAAGCTGCTTATGCTGCGGTGATGAACTATACAGAGGGAAAACCAATAAAAGCAGAATGTTTTTGTAGCGCAAAATGGGGTACGGCTACTCAGAAAGAAGTGTGCAGGAAATTGGGGACTCTAGACCACGCTAAAAAAGGGACAGCGAAGATAAGACATTATCTGATCGAGGGAGATGTAATAAATACTGTTCAGCGATGGTTTAGTTGGTTAATTCATGTAGGTAACAATACTACTTTGCAGACGAACGTTTCTAGGAAAAACGCGGGGGCAGCTCGTCACGTTCATTTTTTTGAACACGTTCTATCATATAGCAGGGGCCGTATAAGTTGATTATAAAAATCAGCAATAACATATTGATATTAAATAATATTTATTAACAAAAGAGATCACGTTACATGGCGCCTGCTATATGGTGTCGTCAATGGGATTTAGATACGATTACCTTGATATAGCTGTAAGATTTAATTTTGATTTCTTAACGGATACATTGAGGATTAAATCTACAGAGTGGCTCATATTTGTATGCCAATTAAAATTAAATCGTGCCGCTATATCAATACCCGCGTGTTTTGCCTGTGGAACAAATTGAATCATTGTCACTCTTTGACAGTGAAACTTATGCGGCTTTTAAAGTTAACAAACCAGCTTTACCTATCGTGGCAAGTAAGACAGAGTAAACAGCGTCTCCCTACCTGATATTCAAGTGTTCTCGCTGAGGGTTCTGTAACATTCGTTATATTTTATTACGTAATTCTATTGTACATAATATGATCAAACAGGGCATTATTGTTGATAATCCATACAATTAAGAGAGATTAACATTTTGGGTGTTTCTATTGTACCTGCCGTACGCTAGACCCTTATACCCGATTTCATTCCCGCTTAGTATTACAAAGCAAGGTGGCTATTTAGGGGGATTGAGAAAAAGTCGTAATGTTGAGGATATGCCAGCCAATCCTCTAGTGAGAGCTGAAAGCGAGAGTTTAACTGGTAGAAATGAGCTTAGAGCTTCCAAAAAAAGACCTGTAGATGATCGTACTCATCAATCAGCAAAGCGTATAAAACCTTCTGATTCTCCAAATTCCTTCGATGAAAAAGCAAGCTCACTAGTTAGGGTTTCTAATAGGAAGGCTAGCTCTCCTTTGAATGATCCATTTATGCGAGCTCAAATAAAAAAAATACAAAAATTACAGGCGAGCCATAAAGATAACGTTATTCATCCGGTTAGTACCGAAACTGGTCTCTGTAATACACCTAGGTGTTCATTTAACAAAAAAATACAAGAAAAATTTGTCGACCTCATAGAGCCTTATCCAACATCAACTCAAAAGTTTGTTCGCAAGAAATTAAATCTAAAATCAAGCACTGTTTCTAACTGGCAAAAACCTAAAAAAGAATAAACTCAAAACCTCAGGATTAATATCACATTAACTCTGAACAAGGGCTGCCCCTGCAGCCTTTTTTATTTTTCGGGAGCCAATACCATGGCAGGATTCCACCAACCGTTACGAACAATCCGCCTGTACGGAAAACTCGGGCACCTGTTTGGCCGTGTACATCAACTCGCGGTAGAGACGCCGAGAGAAGCGATCAAAGCGCTGTCGGTTATCCTGCCTGGGTTTGAGCAATTTATGTTACGCAGTCAAGCACAAGGCCTGACCTTTGCAGTATTTAACGGCCAGCGTAATATTGGCAAAGAGGAATTAGCCAGCGCCCACGGCAGCCAGGATATTCGCATTGCCCCGGTGATTATCGGCAGCAAACGGGGCGGCTTGTTTCAAACCATTATCGGTGCGATGTTAGTGGCGGCGTCATTTATCCCCGGCGCTCAATTCTTAGCCCCTGTGGGCATTTCCATGATGGTCGGCGGGGTTATCCAGATGCTGTCACCACAACAAAGCGGGTTATCACGCCGTGAGGACCCTGATAACAAGCCGAGCTACGCCTTTGGCGGCCCCGTCAATTCCACTGCGCAAGGCAATCCGGTGCCGATCGGCTACGGCAAACGGCGTATCGGTGGCGCGGTGATTTCTGCGGGCATTTACGCGGAAGACCAGATGTAAAAACAAACAAACAGAGAACACAATCCAGGTCGCCAAGGCGATCTTTTTTTATGGATAAATTATGGTCATCACAGGAAACAAAGGCGGTAGCCAGCTTTTATTAACATGAGCAAAATCTTCGATGCTGACCCAGTCTTCTTAACCACTGAGGACCGCACAGAACGTTATCATCAAGATTCCAGATTTGTCCAAAAAGGGTTTGTGGCAGTCTTGATAACGGGTTCCCACCGGTCATAGGGATTTCTTCCCCTTTCAACTCGGATGAGTTGTTGATGGAAGTAGCGTTTTATCCGCCCTGTTAAGGTAGAATGATCTATTTCGCCGGTAATAACATCAACACCATTCGGGAAGAATTGATCGTGGATTTTTTCTGAATCCCCATATTTTTTGATCAATTTTTCGCTTAATGGGGTCCCCTTGGTACGTACTGTTACCATGGGAGTGAGAGACAGTGTTGGGTTGCGACTACAGTGCCCTATAATCATGCTGAAGTGTTGTACAGCGTCGTCCTTCTGCCCTAATTCTTTGTTATGGGAGATATTCAGTTCTTGTATATTCTTGTGCATTAACATAGTAGTGAGGGAGGATAAGAACTGGTCGGTCAGGCCGGTATTAGATATATCCAACTTCGTTAGATTATGTAACGTTGCTAAATCAGCCAATGCTTTTGGACTAAGGCTTAGAGGATTATTACTGAGATCTAAAGACACTGTTTCTAATGGGATAGGTGGTACTCCTGTCAGTCCAAGGCCTTCAAGACGGACATGAAGCTCTCCCCCTCGTTGCTTACAAACTATAAGATCACCTACTACCATTTCACGTATGCGTCGTTGTTCTGGATCTTCCGCTTCATTTATGAATTTATTGCATGACTTCTGATATTTCTCTGATACTTCTGGTTTATCTGCTTCTCCAGTAGTGAGGAGGGGGGGGGGGGATGGATATAATGCTAAAGCACCATGAACGTGAGAGAACATTAGTTTTTATCCTTATTCAGATGAAAATGATTTCTAAATACAACGCGAAATTAATTATTAGCTAACTTATTATTTAATTCTAACGAAAACAAGACCCCTAATGTAAGAGAATATTAAAGACAAAGGACAGGGATTTTTGAACGGAACCCACCGGCTGAAGCCGGTCAGCCTTACTAAAAGTTATATACCCGTGATCAATGAAGATGCTTGATTTTGAAGTCGATAAGGATCATGCTCATAGCCATGAAAATAGAGCTGACTGCTGACCAGAAAATTACCCTCGAAGCCCAACATCGTCAAAGCCATGACCGCCGTGTCTGTGACAGGATCCGGTGTGTTTTGTTGTCCGCAGACGGCTGGACTCCCCCTATGATTGCTCACTCACAGCTCATTAATGAAACCACGGTGCGGCGCCACCTTACAGACTATCATAAACTCAACAAGCTCAAGCCTGAAAATGGCGGCTCCGATGGCTATCTCAATGCGGAACAGACCACGTCGCTGGTTGAACATCTCACCCAGCAGCTCTACCACCACAATCACCAAATTGTGGCCTATATCGCTGGACGCTGGAACATCACCTTTACCGTATCAGGGCTGGCATATACCCAAGTGAAATCAAGATGCAGGATTTAGCGCCTGGAAATTATCGTTTAAGCGAGATACCAGAGAACTTGCCATTTGTGGTAGCTTCACTTCAAAGAAGTTTAAGATATCGTTCTTAAAACTCTGTTTAGATGGGTAATATCTATTTTTTCGTGTTTGCTCATTCATCACCTTCCACAATCGCTCTATCGGGTTTAGATTCGGGCTATACGGCGGAAGGTAATGAAGCTGGATATTCAACGTAAGCGCGGCGTCTTGCACAAGCTGTGAACGGTGATAGCCTGCACCCTCGAGGATCACATGTGCCGTTGTCGTGATGGGATAATGCGCGCGAATGGCAGACAGGAAGTGAACCACATTTTCGCTGTTAATCGTCTCATCATCACGGATTATGGGGTTAGCCACATTCTGGATGTTCAAGGCTCCCATGATATTCAACCGCGTTCTGCTCCCGGTGGTCTCTATCGTTTTATCCTGGCCTTTTCGTATCCAGCCGTAGCTTATTTTGGTGGCTTGTGTCGGATGAACGGCATCAATAAACAGTATGGGGTCATTACCCGCGGCGTCTTTCAATTCGCTGTAGGTCTTTATAAATTGCTGCTGTTTCTCAACGGCAAATTTATGCGGAACACCTTTCGGCTTTTTATAGCTAAAGCCATGCTGCTTCAACCCTTTATACAGACCTGATACGGTAAAGGTGATGTTCCAGCGTCCAGCGATATAGGCCACAATTTGGTGATTGTGGTGGTAGAGCGGCTGGGTGAGATGTTCAACCAGCGACGTGGTCTGTTCCGCATTGAGATAGCCATCGGAGCCGCCATTTTCAGGCTTGAGCTTGTTGAGTTTATGATAGTCTGTAAGGTGGCGCCGCACCGTGGTTTCATTAATGAGCTGTGAGTGAGCAATCATAGGGGGAGTCCAGCCGTCTGCGGACAACAAAACACACCGGATCCTGTCACAGACACGGCGGTCATGGCTTTGACGATGTTGGGCTTCGAGGGTAATTTTCTGGTCAGCAGTCAGCTCTATTTTCATGGCTATGAGCATGATCCTTATCGACTTCAAAATCAAGCATCTTCATTGATCACGGGTATAAAGGTCTTTCGTACAGGGATAGTCTGACATCTCATTACCATTCTTATCTTTTTTCCTACTCTCCTTTTACCATCATTTAAGTACAGTGCGAAACTCGTGTTTATATGAGTGCAAGTTCTGTCGGCTATCTGAAGCGGACAGCACTACAAATAAAATTTCACTAAGGGTAGAGTTTTCCTCCCTCTATTTTCAAGTCTTCTCGTTCTTCAAAGCACTCTGTAAATTCTTCATTGACTCTACTTTCATTTGCTCTGTCATGCTCTGGTAAAAAAAGAGATAAAAATTACCTTATATAAGACTCGTCAAGTGACATTCGATGGGACAACCATTGAGATCAATGGTTAAATAGTTGACTAAAACACTCAGGAATGACAGACTTCGCGCTTGTTTTCATAATTTATTATGACTTCTTGCAAGACCACTGCTCGTTAGTGAAATCAAGGCTCATAATGTGCAATAGCCGCGGGCAAGAAGTCCATTTTAAAACAGGTGCCCTAAAACTATGAGACTTACATCCAAAGGTCGTTATGCCGTAACAGCTATGCTTGATGTTGCATTACACTCCCAAGATGGATCAGTACGGCTGGCAGATATCTCTGAACGCCAGGGGATTTCGTTGTCCTATCTGGAACAACTTTTTGCAAAATTACGTAAACATGATTTAGTCACCAGTGTACGTGGCCCAGGGGGTGGTTATAAATTGGGTCAAGAAGCCGCACAGATAGCAGTCGGCGCAATCATTAACGCCGTTGATGAGTCTATCGATGCTACCCGTTGTCAAGGCAAAGAGCCCTGCCAGGCGGGTGAACGCTGTTTAACCCATACTTTGTGGTGTGATCTGAGTAAACGAATCAGTAGTTTTTTGAACAATATTACTTTGGCAGAATTAGTTGATAATAAAGATGTTTTAGCCGTCGCAGATCGGCAAGATAATGATATTCTTGGTATCAATAAGCGTCGATCACAAGAAAAACTTAACATTAAGCTGCCGCTCTAAAATTTAGGAGTCAGGTGTCCACAGTTTCCGTGGGATCTATCGTATCACAACGGTTTTCATGTATGGAGTCAGGTGTATTGTAATGAATTTACCTATTTATCTGGATTATGCAGCTACAACACCGGTTGATCCTCGAGTGGCTGAAAAAATGATGCAGTGTCTAACATTGGACGGTATTTTTGGTAATCCTGCTTCCCGATCTCACCGTTTTGGTTGGCAAGCGGAGGAAGCCGTTGATGTCGCACGTAACGATATTGCCACATTAATTGGCGCGGATCCACGTGAGATAGTTTTTACCTCCGGTGCCACTGAATCAGATAATCTGGCAATTAAAGGTGTGGCCAATTTTTACCAAACAAAAGGTAAACACATCATTACCTGCCGAACTGAGCATCCCGCGGTGTTAGATACGTGCCACCAATTGGAGCTCCAAGGCTTCGAGGTCAGTTACCTGTCTCCACAACCTAACGGGATTATCGATGTAGAACAGCTGACAAAGACTCTACGGCAAGAGACTATTCTCGTTTCTATTATGCATGTAAACAATGAAACCGGTGTAATACAGGATATTGCAGCTATTGGAGACATCTGCCGTGGTCAGGGTATTCTTTTCCATGTCGATGCGACACAAAGTGTAGGTAAATTACCGATTGATCTCACAAATTTAAAAGTAGATTTGATGTCTTTTTCGGCACATAAGATTTATGGACCTATGGGGATTGGCGCGCTGTTTGTGCGACGTAATCCAAAAGTACGTATCGAGGCTCAACAACAGGGAGGAGGTCATGAACGTGGTATGCGTTCAGGGACGTTGCCAGTGCATCAAATTGTCGGCATGGGAGAGGCGTGTCGTATCGCCAAAGAAGAAATGAAGCGTGAATCTCAGCATCTGACAAATCTACGTAACCGTCTATGGCATGGAATCAAAGAAATAAAAGGCGTTCATTGTAACGGCGAGATAACACAGCTAGCACCTCATATCTTGAATGTCAGTTTTGACCGTATTCCCGCGGAATTACTGATACTCAATCTGAGAAATTTAGCGGTTTCTTCCGGTTCAGCCTGTACCTCCGCCCGTGTGGAACCTTCACATGTGCTACGCGCATTGGGTGTCAGCGATGAATTGGCTCACAGTACGCTCCGCTTTTCTCTCGGACGTTTTACCACCGAGGAAGAGATCGACTACGCCATTAAATCAGTGTGCGAATGCATTGAGAGTCTGAGTAAGCTCTCTCCAATAAAGTTAGGCAGCTATAAGATGCTCTAGACTACAATCAATTCTGTTGGAATATTATGACTGAAGAAATTATGCAGGTATCGTTATCAAACAAAGCTGCTGATGCCCGTTGGGGCAAAGTGGTGCTTGTCAGCAGCAACGACCAGGGTATCACTGTTCATTTAAACGCTACAGTGAACGGCACTAAATTGAACGCTATCCAGTGTGCTGCTCGTAAGATCGCGGTTCAAGGTATCAAAAAAGTAAAATTGGCAGGTGCCGGTTGGCAGTTAGAAGAAAGCTGGGTCTTCTGGCAAGGGTTTCGTGATGCCAAAAAACAGCACAGAATAGAATGGGCAGCGCTCTCAGTAGATGAATGCCAGGAATTGAAATGGCGTCTAAAGACTATTGACTGGCTTCGTGACACCATCAACATGCCAGCAGAAGATCTCTCCCCTGAGCAACTAGCGGCAGAAGCTATCTCTTTGATGAAGAATGTGACGCCAGAAGGTGCTTTCAACTATCAAATCATTAAGGGAGAAAATCTGCATAAACAAAAGTATCACGGTATTTATACCGTAGGTCGTGGCTCGGATCGTCCGCCACTGTTGTTAATACTGGATTATAATCCGAGCCGTGATGCAAGCGTGCCAGTATTTGCATGTTTGGTAGGTAAAGGGATCACCTTCGATTCAGGTGGCTACAGTTTGAAACCCAGTTCTGCTATGGATTCAATGAAATCCGATATGGGTGGAGCCGCAACCGTTACCGCTGGGTTGGCATTAGCAGCAGCGAGGGGCCTGCGACAACGTGTTAAACTTTATCTGTGTTGCGCGGATAATATGGTTAGCGGCAATGCTTTCAGACTAGGTGATATTATTCATTATCGTAATGGCAAGACGGTCGAAGTCATGAATACCGACGCTAAAGGGCGTTTAGTGTTAGCCGATGGTTTGATTGATGCGGCTCAACAGAATGCACCCTTGATCATTGATGCCGCAACCTTGACTGGTGCTGCAAAAGTGGCACTGGGTAACGATTATCATGCATTGTTCAGCTTCGATGATCAATTGGTACAACAGATGCTCATCAGTGCTAATAGTGAAAACGAACCTTTTTGGCGTTTACCACTGGCAGAATTTCATCGTCAGCAATTACCTTCCCAGTTTGCTCAATTAAATAATGTCGCTATCCCTAGTGCTACCGGTGGTGCCAGCACCGCCGCGGCGTTTTTATCACGTTTTGTAAAAAATTATCAGCAAGGCTGGTTACACATCGACTGTTCAGCAACTTATCGAAAAACAGCGGTAGAACAATGGGCGGCAGGTGCCACCGGTTTAGGAGCCCGCACCCTGGCGAATCTTTTAATAGCCAGAGCAAAATGACAGTACTCTTACACAAGCTGGCGTGTGCTGTAGGTTGAACGCACCACACCGCTGGCCGTTGTTCCGGTGGAAGATGACACCTAGCCTCGCCTGATCACCTTTTTTATATAGATCCTACGGTAAAATAAATTTTTTCATCATGAGCTGTTAATTTTGTTGCTTAGTGGGAGCAATAGCAATTTCACGAATACAGACATTTTGGGGTAATTGGTAACAAAAAACCACAGCTTTTGCTACATCTTGGGCTGAAATAACACCGTTAATACTCGATTTCCACTCAGTGTAACCCTGTTTAATATCCTGTCTAGATGTATGTTCTAGCAACTCTGTTTCCGCCGCCCCTGGTGAAACAGTTATCACTCTTACATTGTAAGGCGCCAGCTCCCAGCGTACGGTTTCAGTGATACCATGTACCGCAAATTTAGTACCAGAATAGGCAGCATGATGCTCAAATGTTTTCCTTCCGGCAAGAGAGCTGATGTTGATTATTGTCCCTGATTGGTTCTTTTTCATTTTTTTCAGAACGAGTTGCATCCCATGTAATAATCCCAATACATTGGTTGCAAACATATTTTCCCATTCTTCGGCGTCTTGTTGCTCTATATTTCCGAGCAACATGACACCCGCGTTGTTAACCAGACAATCCACGTTGCCAAATTGAGACTCTGCCTCCTTAATAGCTTGTTCAAAACTATGACGATCCGTTATGTTTACTTGGCGACAAAGCGTTTTTGGCAATTTCAGCGCTTCAAGACGTTCAATTCGACGAGCAAGAAGCAAAAGAGGGTATCCTAACTCGCTTAATTGTTTAGCAATTTCAGCACCGAATCCAGAACTCGCACCAGTAATAACCACTAATTTCTTTTCCATTAAAAACCTCAGCACTCGCTATAAAATTTGGTGGAGAATTACCAGACAAAAGATTGTCTATAACATATCGTTTCAACCACTTTTGATGGGACTCTCCGTCATACTAACACTTTATTTTTGGGTTCCATCCTATATTCCTTCAGTATGGACGTAAAAAAACCGCACTACTTACGTATGCGGTATTCGCTGGTTAAGGATTCAACAACTTTAACGAAACATCCCCTGTGGCTGAATCATCGTTCAGCCTGTCTGGGTAACGGGTATTCTGGCTTAAGAAATTTGGACCCTGAAACGGGGAAAAACTTTAGTGAACAAATTGAAGGTATAAAAGCAGACCTGATTAGCAAGAAACCTAAGCCATCCGAAGCGTTCGTAATGGGTGTGGCGCACATTAGACCTCTTCGGAAACTATAGCAGGCGCCATGTAACGTGATCACTTTTGTTAATAAATATTAATTAATATCAATATGTTATTTCTGATTTTCATAATCAACTGATACGGCGCCTGCTATAATGGCAGCACCTGATCGTTTAACATATCTGCGGCAACCAAGGCATTTTTCTCTGTATCTACTCATTCAACTTGAAGGTCTGGATTAGATGGTTTGGAAATTATCGTTAATTCTGCCCCTGAGAAAGGGAGCAATTTTTGCCAATGTACTATCAAAAAATTCGGCTATAGCCCCACGAAACTCTTTGGCTGAAGAGAAAAATCGGTTGTTTCTGACACGCTCGTTCATGACCTTCCATAATCGCTCGATGGGATTAAGATTAGGGCTATAAGGGGGTAAATAATGGAGTACGATAGCCTTCTCTAATGCGGCGTCTTTGACTCGCTGACGGCAATGATAGCCAGAATTATCTAAAATAATGTGTATCTTTTGTGCATCAGGATAAGCAGCTTTGAGCTGCTCAAAAAAAGCGACGGTGGTTTCTGAATTCACCTGCTCAGGACGGGCACTGACCACCTTCATGGTGCTCAATTCAATGGCTCCCATGACATTAACCCGTGTTTTTGCCCCTGTTTTGACCAGCGGCTTATCTTTGCCTTTCCTTATCCAACCGCAGACCACTTTGGTGGCCATCGTTGGAGGGGCTGAATCCATAAAAACAATCGGTTCATTCTTAAGAGCACTCTCTAGCAAAGTGAAATAAGACGCGATAAACGCTTCTTGCTGAGCAACATCCACTTTAACCGGCGTCGCTTTGGGCTGCTTATAGCTAAAACAATGCGCTTGCAGCCATTTTGTCATGCCAGATACGGTGTAACAGACGCCAAATTGGGTTTCCACATAAGCACAGATATCGATGACACGGCTATAAGTCGTGCTTTCAATGTGTTTTTCAAGCAATAAAGATTCATGCACGCTCAACTTACTATACGAGCCGCCATTTTCAGGCTTTAATTTTTCGTCTGAAAGCCAATCTGTTACATGTTGCCTCACTGTTTCTTCATGAATACCTAATGCGTGGGCAATCGCTTTGTTATTCCAGCCTTCATTTTTCAACAACACGGCTTTGATTCGATCTCGAACACGGCCATCGTGTTCGTAACGATGAAGGCGTTCCAAATCTTGTTTTTGAGAGGCTGTCAGTGAGTTTATTTTCATGACCTTATTTTTAATCTAGTTGAGCAAATTTTCCAGTGGTTTTAATGGCGATGGGTATATATCTTTTATTGCGGGGAAGCTGTTCAGTTGGCCCAGGTTTGGGCGGTATAGGATTTTTTGCCGGCATACTGGTAAGATTACGAGTTTCGCTCAATCGTGTTGAGAGGTCATTTGGCTGGTCATGATTTTGCTCTAAAGGTGGATCCGCCGCTGCAGCTGCAGTAAAAACCGCATAAGTTTCACTGTCAAAGAGTGAGAGTGACTCGATTTGTTCCACAGGCAAAACACGCAGCTATAACGAGCCAGAAGAATAATTTCACTATCACAGTTCCATTCTATGTTCCAATCTATATCTTGTTAATTATAAAGGTGAACGATATACCCCAATGCGCCCCATAATTGATGGTATGGAGTTGACTTGGCAAGAGCAAATCGAAAAACTTAAATCGCGGTTTTCCAAAGGAGTCAGGGAAATCATGATCCCTACTGCTGGAGGTGATCAAATTATGTGGTGTCTGGCTCTGAGAAAGCTTGCTGCATGGCTCAACACAATCAGCCCGAATAAAGTTAAACCAGAAATCCGTGATAAGGTTATTCAGTATCAGGAAGAATGTGACGATGTTTTGTACGAGTACTGGACGAAAGGAAAGGTTAAAAAACCAACGCACTTGTTCTAAGTCCCCTGAACTGCTTAGCGGCGACGATATTGGCAGTCTCTTAGAACTAGTGGGCTGGCCTGCTGTTGCTGCCTGTTTGTCGCATTATGCAATATTTTGTTGCTTTTCGCATTTTTTTGCTTATTATGCTCTTAACAATAAACAGGGCAAACAACATGGGGGTATGAATATGGCTATCAGTATTCGTCTTGATGAAAATTTCGTAACTGACGTTAAGATTTATGCCGATGTTTCCAGTAGAAGTGTACCAAAACAGATCGAACACTGGGCGAAAATTGGTCGCATAGTTGAAGACAATCCAGATTTACCGTATGGTTTTATCTTGGAAACGTTGCTAGCAAAGAGAGAAATCGAAAAAAATAAGGTATCGCGCTATGTCAGAAGGACTAAACGGACAGAAGGTTGATGTTTATGAATCTAACCGTTTTTCCAAAGCATTAGCCAGACTCCCCGAAAAACTATTGAGACTTGTAGAAGATGAGATTGAACGGGTTATCATAAATCCTGAACTCGGAGAACCAAAAAAAGGTGACCTCAATTATTTACGGGTGCATAAATTCCAACTCAATAGTCAACTTGTTTTATTAAGCTATAGCTGGATAGGGAGTAAGCTGGCGTTATATTTTTTAGGTTTAGTTTAGGCTCACATGAAAATTTTTATCAGGAACAAAAGCGTCAACGAAAATCAGATCTCAAACTGATCGAATAGATTAAAGCCTAGGTTGATCACAGAGGCTTTTGCATTTTGAGTGAACCCGCTTTATTAAACATTTTTTCGGCTATTTAAGATACCATCTTGCTTACATTTGACCACAAGGTTGCATAAAGATGAGAGAACCTTTCATTTTCTGACATCAGGTTCAAACGTTGTTTAGCATCGAATGAAGAAAGGCTGGATACCAATGTATCAATATTATCACCCCTGAGTTCACCATCTATTGTCTGGATTTTTTCGATTCTATTCGCGGGCGATTTAAAATATTCTTCTACTGTGATGCTATGTTCGGCCAGGAGTATTTCTAAATCGTCGCCATTCTTCTGAAGAAAAATTTCTTTTTTGGTGATCCCGCCAATAAAGACAATAGTATCATTCCCCCCTATATCATTGATGAGATCCCAGCCATCATCAGGATCAAAAAGATAGCTATCATCTCCTTGACCGCCAAAGAGATCATCATTGCCTCTGCCACCATAAAGTTTATCGTTTCCTGCATTACCATAAAGTTCATCATTGCCTTTATCGCCAAATAGCTGATCGTCTCCTTCTTCACCATCTACTATTTTTATTCCTTTACCACTGGTGATCAAAATATCATTACCCGTCCCCCGAATAAGCTACGATCGTATTCACTGGTATCAATAACAATATCGTCACCGGCCAGGGCAAAAAAGGTGTTATCCGTAAGTGTGACGGCATTGGATAAGAGAATAACGTCATCCCCTTCCGTTGCTTGTGTTTCACTCAGTTTATGACCGAGATAAGGACGCCCTTGTTTGTCAACATCCAGCTGATGGAAATCCCCTTTTTTATCAACTAGAAAAATATGGCGGTAACTGGCATCACGCATAAAATTCAGCATACGTACCTCAACGTACCCGCCAGATGATTCGAAGGGACCTAAAATAATATCGTTATTTTCTTGTCTAATATGCTTGATCTGTTCAATAAAGACCGGAAGTATTAGCAAATCCAGCTGAGGGTTCCCTGCTGTGTCTTCGTTATTAATCGAAATTATTCGAGAGATATTTTTTTCTATCGGATCATCATGAAGATAATAAATGTCAGCACCTTCTCCACCTGTCAAGACGTCATTACCTCGACGACTGTGGAGCATGTTATTGAATTTATCACCCTTGATGTGATCATTAAACGGGGAATCTTCCGCGACCAGCTGGATATATTCAGGCAACAATTTGACGGTATCATTGATGGTGATTTGTCCTTGCCCGCGCCCATTATCCTGTTGTAGCTCAATTTTTGGCGTTGCGGATGGGTTATTGGCAAAAAATTCTTGCAGGCTTTGATCATGTACAATGCTGTATTGTGCTTTAAAGGTAGAAAAAAACAGCCAATTGCCGCTATTATCTTGTTCAAGGATTTTTGGCCATTCAGGAAATAATAATAATCCGTCACGGGTTGATAAAATGTATTGGTTAACCTGTTTAAGCTGTTTATTATTACCAGCAGCAAGCTGATAAGCGTTTTTTAATAATAGCGTCGTTTGCGTGCCATTATCGTTTCGTAAGCGGATGGATACTGAATACTGTGATCTGCTATGATTTTCTGCTAATAATGAGATGGTTTCTATTTGATCAATATTATGGTTGAGCATAATATTATTGACCTCTGGCACGCCATTATTTGACATTAAGGGATCATACAGCGTTATTGTGACGTCTCCTGCTTGTGAATTCTGCAAAATACAATAAGTATCGATCCCCGTGCCCCCTTCCGCGGCCCCCTGCTCGAGTGACAGAACATCATTGCCTCCCCTCCCCTGAAGATTATCGAAGCCTCCTCGGCCATTGAGCTGGTTGTCACCCTCATCTCCTATCAGAATATCACCCCTTTTATGATGCCCCAACGCATGCTCAATATTAGCGACAGTGGCAACGAGACCGCTCAGGCCAATATAACGGACTTCACCATAGGTAAGATCGATCATATAACCACTGGCTCCGATAGGCGGGGAGCCTGCGGCAACCAGTGTGTCGTTATCTGTTAACTGATTTTTATCAAAAATATGTCCGTCTTGCGGTGCAGCAGCTAATGGCACAGCTTCTTCACCATTGAGGATACTATACCGGTGCGGAGCAAGAGCACCCATTAAATAAAAAGTATCCGCTAATTGACCACCGGTATATTGTTTAAAACCTGCCCCCACGGTAAAGATATTTTTTTTATTCCGATAACCGATGACGGTATCATTACCTTCCCCAAGTTCAAAAAAAGCAGCAGTACCCGCCTGTTGATTTCGATTAATCGCCAAGGGATCATGCGCATTGCCAAGAATATTTTCTGTATCATGGTTTTCTAAATAAGGATTAGTATCACTTGGCTGGTTTAATAACATCTCTGATAACGTCAGCCTTCTCACGCTGCCCTGCGTATAATGGTTAACTGTATCAGTGCTAACATTAATGTTATCGTCAACACTCTGTAACACGGTTGGCTCAAAATAAAGTAATCCACTTTTATGGGTGGCAAACGCTCCCTCGTTTAATCGATGAGCCTGTTCAAGCTGTGCTTTATCGAGGTCTTGTAGCCGAACTTTTTCGCTCAAAATAATCAAATGCTGATCAGCCGGTTTGACAAATGTCACACCAGGAGAAACCAATATTAAGGTCAAATACTCTTCTTCTAATAAAGTAAAACTCCCACGGCTATAATAGACGACATCAACCTGTTGCCCAGATTTTTCCAGAATTTTACCTGCGTGCTCATCTAATTGTCGGTCATATTCTTCACGTACCGCTTTTTGGCTTTCCAATTTTGCCAATCTATTTTGCACGTCTTTGTTCAGATCCATGCCGAAAAAAAGCCGGCCCGTATTTTCCAATTGTTCAAGTGTGGTTAATACGATATTTTTGTTGATTTTTTCCATGGTACGGTTAGCAAAATAAGCTTGACTCACCGCGATGATAGTCATACCCAAAGCAATGCCCAATGGGCCAGCCAGTGTGGCGGATGCTCCCCCATAGCAAAGGCAATGCCAACACTAATATTAACAGCAGCAGAGATAACTGCTAGTGACCCGCTGAAGATAAGATCTTGCCGGGTTTCAGTATTAGCCGTGGTCGCTAGCTGAGCGAATGCACGATGAGTACTATAAATATCAAAGCCACTCGATAGAATAGTTAACGTTGGCCCACCAAATTTTGCTATCCCGGTACTGGCATTAAAGCGCATCTGCCCTAGGCGAGCACCGGTACGCATGGTTGCGCCCGTTATTCTATTCCCGCGAACAAATTTACTGAACACATGCTGGGTGCGGTTGATCATGGCTGCCGGGCCTGTGGAAATAAGCTGTTGTCCCCATTTAACCAAGCCGTATTGGGTCGCATCAATCAAGACATTGGAGCCAAACGAAGCCAGCGCTAAATTTCTTTCGTAGACCAGCTCATTTTTTTCTTCGTCAGTGAGAGAGTCACGTTTGAGCATTTCACGATATTTAATCAAATCATAGATACCGCGAGTGTAGCCATATCCTTGCATTCCTACACCAACACGATGGACTGATCGGTTAAAACGGCTCCAGGCTGTTGCATCATGTAACGATGGCCATAAGCCAGACATGATATGCCCATTTTTTACATGGTAATTAATTTTATCCAATAGCACGATGGAGGCTTCGAGCGTACTGTTATTCTTGCCTGTGGTTAACAGACCGGCCAGCCTCCCTTTTTGCAGAAAAATTTGTTGTTTGAGTAATAGCACCGTCTGGGTGGCAACAGGATCATTTTTATCCAGTTGCATTAGGTAGTTATTCAGTTGCGCGGGGAAAAAACGTAACCTGGCAAGCAGAGAGGTATCAGTGAGATGGCGGGGAGAAAGCGGCTCTCCGTCAATGTTTGCGCCAATTTGGCTAAGTACGCGAGCAGGCAGGGTAATATTACCAAGACGGACATCTCCTGCCTCTGTCATCCTCTGGCGGTGAGTACGAAAATCCATCAACAATGTTTGCAATTGAGTCAGTGCAGGTAACCGCCGAGCGGCATGAGTGACATTCACTTCGTAGATAGTAAAATGATATTGATTGTTTTTTTGTGTGACCCCGTATTGCTCTGCTCGAGTGTCAGGATCCAACAGCGCGTTTCTACCTTGCAGGTAGTCGTTCAGTATCGCTTTAAGAGCCAGACTACTATTACCGCTGTCTTTACCGCTACAGCGTATTTCACCAACATGGGGATCGTACAGATAGTAAGTAGGTTGCCCGTTTTCAATCTGGCTGACTAGCATCAACGCATGGTGTTGGCTTTTAAATAAATAATAGCCGGGTTTCCAATCAAAGGGTGATACCAGCTGCTGAGTAAAAATTTTTTGGTCATTTAAATCAAAATTTTTTAATTCGATAAATTGCTGACGGAAAAGATTGGCCTGGCTCATTTCACCGTCGGTAATCATCCCATCGGTATCCGCTTTTTGTTCGTTAATCAGAGCATGGGTGAGTAAACCATTTAATAGGCGACGGGTTTCCGGTGTTCCCAAACATCGAGCATGTAGCCAGGCCAGCCCTAAACTGATGGCGTTAGATTGCGTGTGCAGCTCATTGCCACCGATATATAAGCCTTGTGGCGCTATTTGCATTTTAACACTGACACCGCTGTTATTTTGTTTCATGCTCGCTTTAGCCAGTGCGACGATATTTTTTTCTTGGATTTTGTTCCAGTATTGGCTCTGCTGCAATGCAGCCTGTACGCTTAATCCGGATAATTGAGGATGATGAGTGTCCTGTAGTTGTAGCAGTTGATAGATTTCGTGACGCCACGCCAAATGTTCCATGTTATTGAACGCGGTTAGCATTAACTGTTTAACATCCAACCTCCCTTGTTTTGATTGAAACGCATCGGTCAGATCAGCCAGCTCTTCCAGATTCAATGCACTATATTTCAGTTCACCTGAGGCCAGGTTATCGACCAGGCTTAATACCCGCTGCAAACGTATCGACAGATCCGTGGTCGGGACTAATCTGCCTTGTTTATTCCAGGTTAGAACTAATTTATTCTCACTGACCTTATGATTCCAGAGGCCTTTGCTATCCAGTGTAATTTTTTGACCATGAGGCGTAACAGCCATGTCAGTACGGTGGGCGGAGACATTGGGGTAGATATCGTACTTACCGAGTTCTTGAGCAAATTGCCAGGCAAAACCCCTTTCTTTACTCATCTCGATCAATGAACAACCCACCAGGCTAACGGAGTGGGGATTGCGATTAATTCTAAATTTAGCACCGAAGGAGTAATGAAAGCCTTGCAGATTGTTCGCCAGTGCTCTAGCGGACTGATATGCCAAGGTCACCTCTCTGTCCTGGACAGAACCATGACTAACCAGCTGCCAACGCAGTTTTCCCTTCAATTTTTTTGCATCACCAAAAACGACACGGTAATAGCCATTTTTATCTAATTGTACTAATACTGACTTCTTATGTTTGCCTGCCAAATAGGCGGCGGATTTGGCAACAACCCTATCATTTTCTAACTGAATAATGATTTGACCGTCATAATGAGTGTCGCCACCATTGTGCGCGGTAACTTCGGGGATATCCCAAAAATCCACCTCAGAGGCGGGGCTACTACTGTCCCTGCTGCTATAACTATTTGTATCATCGAGTAAATCGTTTTGTATTCTATTGCTTCCTTGCATAAACATTGCTTCCTTTCATAAACGTTAAATAAATTCTATATTTAGATTGCATTAAAAATAATTAAGATAGTTCTCTGGTCAGGGCGGGATTCCACTTTGCTAATTTTTTAACCAAAAATAAGTTTACTACGAAAATCGGCTGACCAGGCGGCACGTCTACGTTTACTGGCAATACTATCTTGTTTACCTTTGTGCTGTTTAATCACACCCAACGCGACGCGATTGAAAAGAGCGACATGGGCTGCTCCATCCGGAGCTTTTATCAAGAGTTCATCTTCTCTAAACACCACATCCAATACCCAGTGAAGTTGATTTTCTATCCCCCAATGCAGCCGAATTGCCTGTGCCGCTTGTTCTGCATTCAGCGGTAATGAGCTGACATACCAACGTGACCGACAGTGGGTGACATTATTTTTTGTTCGTTCACTAGCGACCTCAATGAAAGTACGAATGGTAGGCCATTTCGCTTTTAATTCATTGGGTAATTCCGCATTAATTTGCATAACCGTACGTTTTTCTATCCGGCCATGCCACTGATTAGTCTGCGTATATTCGTGCAATTTATCGCTATCATAGGCAAAAGCAAATTGCTGTTTTACCTGTTCAAACAGCTTCTTTTGAGTCGCTTTAAGCTGCACCACAAAATTGCCTTTACGTTGCGTGATAAGTGATAAAGTTGAGGTTTGGCAATGCAATGAATCGAGCGTCACAATAGCATTATCCAGCGCTAACGCGTCAATGCTCTGACGGGCTAATTCTCCTTTTTTTCCCTTATTGTTCGCCGCTTTTTGATAAAGCGTAATACCAGCATCAACATCATAGGCACTCACCACATGCAGCGCAGTGCAAATCTCTTCAGACCAGGTTCTCCGCAAGGTTTTACCGTCGATGGCGAGCAACGTCTTACCGGCTCGTTGGCGTCGTTCGTTAATCCATAAAAACAAGGATTGAATCAGCAAATTTGTATCTAATGCATTGATGATTTTAGCAATACAATGACGACGTGGGCTCCCACCATGATAAGAGCCATATTTTTTTAGCCAATCGAGCTGAGCTTCGCCAAAATCCTGGATGGATTTCCATCCCGAGGCCCCACTTAACACGGCGGCAAAAAACAGGAAAATAACATCAAGCAGGTGATGTTTGATATTAATATCTTTACGCGGGTCAGGGATCAGGGCTAATTGCTTTAAAATACTCATGATTACATATTCTTTAGGATACATAATATTATGATCTTACTGCCTATTATTAGTTCACATTAAAGTGGGATCCCGCCCTGGTTCTCTGGTAGAGATAGATTTATATTCACGGCACCTGGTGAATATCGCTCTGCCGGGTTAAATTTGAGCTACTATATAATAAGTATTCATTTGATATATTATAGAGGAGCTTTCTATGCTTTCAATTACTTCCACGGCACTCGATTTAAATCACGATAGTCAGCCACCACTCAAGACCCCGATAGAAAATCTCGAGGATCTTGTAAATGCAGTTATACAATCACCAAAGCCGGTGAGTAATGAACCACTGGTATTTAACGAAAGTATTAAAAAGAGTTACGATTCCGCAAGGGGTCTATCATTAAATGAGATCGGTGAGGGATCCTACACACGTATTTTGGCGCCTTTGCAGCCTGTCGATGGCGCTTCATGTGATATGAAATTTCTTGAATCAGTTTTAAAGGAATCTAAAGATGAGAATAAAAAGATAGAGGATTCTTTATCTCTTCTAATCTATGATAAATACCTAGTCTTAATTAATAAAGATTATCTAACAGTAGAGCGGCTCAAAGAGCGAGATGATCTTAGTCGTACGTTTAATAGCCTTTTGCTCGAGCTTTCACTATCTGCGCAACATTATGGCTCTGCCGTTCGAACTTTATTTGTTCAAGGGGTTTCCCATTTAATGCGTTACTCGATTGATGAATCTAAATTGGAAAAACTAAAAAAAACCATCTTTGCTTTTCCGATACCAACGCCTGGAAGCGAAAAAACATTAGAAGATTTTGCTGTTCCACCTGGTACAGACGACCCTTTAGATAAAATTGATGCTTATGTTGTGAATAATCATCAGTGAATATGTGTTACTCAGAGCCTCGGCAGACATCTTATTTTAAAGAACGAGTGGGCAACTGCCTGAGTACTTATTGTACAAATTTCAGTAATGGAAAGCCCCCCGATTTTTGGTTATTTAAAGCATCAAAGATTCTCTTTAAAATGAGCACCAAGGTATTGACGAATACGGGTTATCAAGGGTTACATAAGCTCCATGCCAATAGTGCGTGGCCAAAGAAAAAGTCAAAAAAATGCCCACTGACTATTGAGGATAAAAAACAAATAGAGCACTATCAAGTCAGCGAGTTCTGAATGAGAATGTCATTAGAATGTTGAAACGGGTTAAAATTATTGCAGATAAATATCGAAATAGACGAAAGCGATTTGGACTGCGGTTCAATTTAATTACCGGAGTTTATAACTATGAATTGGATTTTTAGGGTTTGGAAAGAACTCTATTAATAAAAATGGCACTATTTCGCCAATGAACAAAAGTGGAGATTGCTACACCCTTTACCCTCATTTCGATGAACTTATCCTGCTTAATTTTGAGTTAATTGATTTCATCGGTATTTCTCAGAATGCAAAATCGCACTCTGGAATAAAATCCACCGGTTGGCTAGGGTTCACGCTGTTTCTTCATGTTCATTTTATTATACCTGATTAGCAAGGAACCTAAGCTAGGTCTCCATAATTATGCTTAAAACAAATAACTCATTGATTTAAAATTATTTAATTTCAATGAGGGAATTATCTTTCTATATCAAAAAATGGCTTCAGTACTGGCTCCACCGAAATGACCGATTAACATGGCTTAGCTTCCTTGCTAATCAGGTAATTATATGTCAGTTAAATGAGCGTATTGCTCTACAACTGGTTGCGGGTTTTTTTAGGCGGTCAAATTGGCGTTGGTGCTGCTCTCCCTGATTATCGTAGGGGTTGCCCTGATGTTAATATTTGACCCGCTGCTCTCTTATTTACGTCAATACGATGCCTGTGCTTAATGGCACTGAAGGGACCGTTATCATTATTTTCGCATTCCTGGTACTGTCCAATGCTGTTTCTGCCACATTGGAGTGTGGGGTTGGTCTGTATGTCGATAACCCTGTATAGTATCAGTTATTTAACAGTTACAAGGGCTCAAGCCCGTAATACGTGCGGGGGTGGCCATCTCTTTACTTGTAAACAAAATATGAGCGCAATTCTGCTTCTTTAGGGGCGGGTCAAGCGAACGGTGTTATCTAAATTTTGCCCAATCTCTTCGGTGCTTTAACCTCATTTTTAGAAGGGGATATTTGTTGGTTTTTTATCCGTTGTAGGTACTACCTATCTGCTGAGAAATAGAAACCTGCGCAATTTCATCCGTTGTTCACAATACCCCGTATTTGGAGAAATCTATGCAACAATTGCTGTGTTATAAGACACTGCTGCAGTGGAATAGTCAGACAGTCCCGGATAATTTTAAACAGAAACATAATACTAAACCAACAACTTGGTCAAAATTGACCGTCCTGCACGGCACATTGACCCTTGCCTTAATGACCGAAGCTGGCAAGGTGACCGAAACCTTAATTTTTAATCCGCAAAGCCGGGTACCGTTTATTGAACCACAGCAGTGGCATCGTATCGTCTCGTTTTCGGATGATATGCAGTGCCAGTTAGCGTTCTATTGCACTGCTGAAGATTATTACAGTAAAAAATATGATCTGACAGCGACGCATTCTGAAGTCGTCGAGGCGGTAAAACTGATACCTGCAGGTAAGACATTGGATCTCGGTTGCGGAGGGGGACGAAATGCACTTTACCTCAATCTGAAAGGTTTTGAGGTTACTGCATGGGATAAAAATGCGGGGGTATAGATGCGCTCAATCGGATCATTGCATCGGAGCGGCTGTCGCATATCAATGTCGAAGTTAGAAATTTGAATACTCATCGCTTTAATGGTGCATATGATTTCATTTTATCGACCGTAGTACTAATGTTTCTTGACCGTCAAAGCATCCCCCAGTTAATTGGAGATATGCAAAACAGTACTATCAGCGGAGGTTATAACTTGATTGTTGCCGCTATGGATATGCCTGATCACCTTTGTACGTTGCCATCGTCGTTTACTTTTACTTTTAAATCCCAAGAACTTGTAAATTATTATCAAGGGTGGAACATTATCAAATATAATGAAGACATAGGGCAATTACACCAAACGGATGCACAGGGTAAAAGGATCACATTACGTTTCGCAACACTGGTGGCGTGTAAAGCATAAATAAGTAGGGAGTAATCCCTATTAAGAAGGGCGTTCTGTTTTCGCTCCGGATGAAGCGTTGGTGCATGGATGATAGCTTTAACTTTTATCGACATCATCTTATGACATGTCGATTGCATCAACACAGGAGCACAATATGTACACGATAAAAGTCAGTTTCGGCGACGATCAAGGCGAAACCGGTTATCCCACCACAGAATGGCACTGGAACCGCAACACCAAACACCTCAATATTGTCTCCAACGGTATCAGCGATGCCATCCATTTTGCACCTGCCGATACGGTCTCGGTGCTTAATGCCGCAGGCCAGACGGTGGTGAGCTACAGCCACCTCGATACCTCCCCCTAACCTAAGGAGCTCTCACAATGGCAAAACCCGATTGGGAGGCCATCGAATCGGCTTCTGTTGTCTTGTCTCATCGAGTTGATTTGGCAGGCTGGCGGCAGATTGCCAACCATCTGAAAACCTTCCTCGCTCGTACCGTTATCACCGAAGACAATCATGCTGCTCTTGTGAGAACGCTCAGCGCCGGGGTGGATGCCCAGCTGAAACTGATTAAGGGCGAGCGCGATGCCTATGGCTTGAACAACGAGACTGCCCCCGGCGCAGAGAAAGAGTTGGCACAATGGATGAAAGACCTCGCGGAAGACGACGCACATGGCATTCAATTCGACGCTGAAAACACAGTTATAGCTGAACAACATAATAATAATGACATCATATATTCTGAAAATAAGGTATCGATGTCACAATTGAGGTCTTTTTTCTTACTTTTAGCCTGAGCCCATTGATGTTCAATGGGATTGAGGTCTCACTTTTACCCACAATTTTTGTTATTAAGAATAATGAACAATCTCACATTTTCTTGCAGGATCTCATACCCTCGCCAAAGCGACATTATTCCCGGTAAACCCTCGGCACGTCGGTTAAGAAATCCTCCCAATTGACCCAGCCATGTTATTGCCTGAAGCACTGTGGGGGATGCTCGGGAAGGCGGCTTGTTGTCTGTATTCTGCAATACAGCGTTTGCCATTCTATCTTTGACAACACATCGGTGCAGGTAGCCTCAGGACACAACGCTGCCATTTTGGTCATATACATCAGTTTGAAGGCGATAATGCTTTTGAGGGTGATCATTTTCGTTAGTTTGGTTGCCGTATTTAAACGACATTGTTCAACACAACATCCTGATTTCAGTGTTTTGAAGAACTCTTCTATCTTCCATCTCAGTCTATACCCGTGATCAATGAAGATGCTTGATTTTGAAGTCGATAAGGATCATGCTCATAGCCATGAAAATAGAGCTGACTGCTGACCAGAAAATTACCCTCGAAGCCCAACATCGTCAAAGCCATGACCGCCGTGTCTGTGACAGGATCCGGTGTGTTTTGTTGTCCGCAGACGGCTGGACTCCCCCTATGATTGCTCACTCACAGCTCATTAATGAAACCACGGTGCGGCGCCACCTTACAGACTATCATAAACTCAACAAGCTCAAGCCTGAAAATGGCGGCTCCGATGGCTATCTCAATGTGGAACAGACCACGTCGCTGGTTGAACATCTCACCCAGCCGCTCTACCACCACAATCACCAAATTGTGGCCTATATCGCTGGACGCTGGAACATCACCTTTACCGTATCAGGTCTGTATAAAGGGTTGAAGCAGCATGGCTTTAGCTATAAAAAGCCGAAAGGTGTTCCGCATAAATTTGACGTTGAGAAACAGCAGCAATTTATAAAGACCTACAGCGAATTGAAAGACGCCGCGGGTAATGACCCCATACTGTTTATTGATGCCGTTCATCCGACACAAACCACCAAAATAAGCTACGGCTGGATACGAAAAGGCCAGGATAAAACGATAGAGACCACCGGGAGCAGAACGCGGTTGAATATCATGGGAGCCTTGAACATCCAGAATGTGGCTAACCCCATAATCCGTGATGATGAGACGATTAACAGCGAAAATGTGGTTCACTTCCTGTCTGCCATTCGCGCGCATTATCCCATCACGACAACGGCACATGTGATCCTCGAGGGTGCAGGCTATCACCGTTCACAGCTTGTGCAAGACGCCGCGCTTACGTTGAATATCCAGCTTCATTACCTTCCGCCGTATAGCCCGAATCTAAACCCGATAGAGCGATTGTGGAAGGTGATGAATGAGCAAACACGAAACAATAGATATTACCCATCTAAACAGAGTTTTAAGAACGATATCTTAAACTTCTTTGAGGTGAAGCTACCACAAATGGCAAGTTCTCTGGTATCTCGCTTAAACGATAATTTCCAGGCGCTAAATCCTGCATCTTGATTTCACTTGGGTATATATCAATTCACTTTCTCTTCTGCTTCAAAGGCGTCAGTGGCCGTCAAATTGGTCAATAATACCCATTCGACAGGCGCTATTCCTTCTGGAGGAGGCTGTTCTTTAACACTGATGGCAGATACGTGAACCTTTTCATGGATATGCCGTGAAGCGTCTTTATTGGTAGGCCCATAAACTAAATTATTTCTAATGGGGAGCCAGCCTGAAGTGGAGCGAATATCCACATAAGCCGTTCTTGCTACCCTTTGCTGATTTTTGGGCAGAGTGAGCGCTATGGTTTTTAAAATCGGCGTCTTTGACAAGGCGGTTTGCACCGTTGTTTTTTTCCCCTTTTCATCGATATAGCGTAGGCTGTATAAATTGATGTATAATTTCAAGATGACTTATCCATTAAAATTTCGCCAACATGTATTGGCTATTAAAGAGCAAGAAAAGCTTACATATGCCCAAACGGCCACACGTTTTTGTATTGGGACCGCAAGTCTGATGCGCTGGGCTAAACGAATAGAACCTTGTCTGACACGTGATAAACCCGCCAGTAAAATAGCTCGAGCGGCGTTGATTCTTGATGTGGAAACCTACCCTGACGCGTCTCAATACGAGCGAGCCCAACGTATGGGAGTGAGCGCTAGAGGTATCTGCCATGCGTTGAAACGGGCAGGGTTTAGCTATAAAAAAAACATTTTATCATCCAAAAGCCAACGCCCAATCCCGAGAAGATTTTCAGATCAAGATCCAGGCCTATGAAGCCAGCGAGACCCCTATTATTTACGTTGATGAAAGCGGTTTTGCTCATGACATGCCCCGCCTCTACGGCTATTGAGCTAAAGGTAAGCGGTGTTACGGTCAACATGATTGGCACGCTAAAGCACGTACCAATGTCATTGGCGCTCAGCTTAACGGAAAATTAACCACCGTTTGTGCCTTTGAATACAATATCAATAGCGATATTTTTCATGCGTGGGTAACCCAAGACTGACTGCCAAAAATCCCTCAAGGGGCTGTTATCGTGATGGATAATGTGAGCTTTCACAAACGCCAGGATATCCAGTCTACTATACAAAAATCTGGTTTTATTCTGGAATATCTCCCGACGTATTCTCCTGACCTCAACCCGATTGAGCACAAATGGGCTCAGGCTAAAGCCCTTCGTAGGAAACGACAATGCGATATCGACACTCTCTTTTCTGACCCTTTGTTTTGAATCAATTTATACGGCTACAGCCATAAGGGGCGGTCTCGACGACAATCTCTTCTTTAATCCGCAGTTCTGTCAGCTGGACCGGCCCTCCCTGGTGGCTGGATTGCCAGCCGATGACCTGACGGGGATTAATCAACACCGCATAGGGACGGGCGCCACGGGCTTTTTCCTCAGCACGGGTTTTCAATGCTTCCACACGGGGGTAGTCAACCAGCGCATGTGCCACGCCGTATTGCAGCGCCAGACTAAAATACGCTTGCGCCCAGACATCCAGTCGGTTGCCCAGCAAATCTATATCCTGGCAGTACTCGACCATCACGGCCGGGGTGGACTCACTCAATTGGGTGGGTTCTGAAAAAACACGACCTAAGTTATTTTTGAGGGTTTCCTCGTAAGCCGGCAGCAGCGTGGCGACGGAGAGACGTTGCTGATAGCTGTGTTTATCTTCATTCGTCCAGCGCGGTAAATAAGTTTCACCCTGTTGCCGTAGGCATAACGTGCCACCCATCAGGGCATCGTTAATATCCCAGGCGGCCAGCAGGCTGGGGTAGTCGAGATGGGGGTGGAAATATCGAACATAATAGCTTTCCAGAGAATAAAATAGCGCCATATATCGGATTGACGTCGTCATTTTAATCTGTACACTGTGTTTACAGTACACCAATGACGTATAAACAATGATTTTTATTGAAACCGATATATTCACAGAAGATTGCAAAGCATTACTTCGCGACGATGAGTATCGGGAATTACAACAATATCTTACTGATAATCCAGAAGTCGGCGATGTCATTACACATACTGGCGGATTACGTAAAGTACGCTGGGCGGCAAAAGGTAAAGGTAAGCGCAGTGGTGTTAGAATTATTTACTATCATAAGGTCGCTGTGTCTCACATCAGGTTGTTGCTGATTTACAAAAAAGGGATAAAAGACGACTTAAGTACGGATGAAAAAAAAGTATTACGTATTCTGAATGAAAGGTGGTAACAATGGATAAAAAACTCTTTTCTCGATTAACCGAAAGCATGAAGCAGATGAACAACATTATCGAGGGTAATGCCTCTCCTTCTCGTGAAACTGTTTGCAGTAATGTCAAGGTAAAAACTATCAGACAGGCAACCGGTTTGACTCAAAGCGGGTTTGCTCGGTTACTGGCTGTTAATGTGGGCACGTTACGTAACTGGGAACAGGGACGACGTGAACCCACAGGCCCAGCTAAAGCTTTATTACGAGCCATTGATAACGATCCGACGCATGTACTAAAAGCACTGTCAGCCTGATGATACCGCGCTAATGGTATTCTCCTCTACATTCTTAATGGTGTCACTTGCCCCCGAAGCTGACGGTGATTTCTTTTGGCGACGGCAAAATAACGAAAGGCATCGGCGGCGTGGGAACTGGCATCGTGCAACGGTTTGTCTTTCCAGCAGCCGTACTGGTTATCCCAGGCTTTGCGGTAGCGCTCCAGGTGGCTGAGGCCTTGTTCACAGGTCACGCTATCAAACGCACAACGTGGCAGGATTTCGCGTACCGATTCAATGCCTTCATCGACACGCAATCGGGGGACTACCTTGAAATTGATGCGGTAAATGTCACCGTCCAGCGCATAACCTTCGTAAGCCAGTTGCCGACGGCTTTTGCCGTCGCCAGCCAATTCTCGATTATCAATATCGTGTGGTGCCCAATGTTCACCGTAGTGATAGGCGCGGGCTTTCAATACCTGCATGTAATGCCGTAGGCCTTCGCCACTGTTTTCGTAATAATCCATCAGGTGAAATTCACTGCCGACTTCACGGACAAACCAGATAACCGTGGCATCGCCTACTCCTATAGCGTAGGCTGTATAAATTGATGTATAATTTCAAGATGACTTATCCATTAAAATTTCGCCAACATGTATTGGCTATTAAAGAGCAAGAAAAGCTTACATATGCCCAAACGGCCACACGTTTTTGTATTGGGACCGCAAGTCTGATGCGCTGGGCTAAACGAATAGAACCTTGTCTGACACGTGATAAACCCGCCAGTAAAATAGCTCGAGCGGCGTTGATTCTTGATGTGGAAACCTACCCTGACGCGTCTCAATACGAGCGAGCCCAACGTATGGGAGTGAGCGCTAGAGGTATCTGCCATGCGTTGAAACGGGCAGGGTTTAGCTATAAAAAAAACATTTTATCATCCAAAAGCCAACGCCCAATCCCGAGAAGATTTTCAGATCAAGATCCAGGCCTATGAAGCCAGCGAGACCCCTATTATTTACGTTGATGAAAGCGGTTTTGCTCATGACATGCCCCGCCTCTACGGCTATTGAGCTAAAGGTAAGCGGTGTTACGGTCAACATGATTGGCACGCTAAAGCATGTACCAATGTCATTGGCGCTCAGCTTAACGGAAAATTAACCACCGTTTGTGCCTTTGAATACAATATCAATAGCGATATTTTTCATGCGTGGGTAACCCAAGACTGACTGCCAAAAATCCCTCAAGGGGCTGTTATCGTGATGGATAATGTGAGCTTTCACAAACGCCAGGATATCCAGTCTACTATACAAAAATCTGGTTTTATTCTGGAATATCTCCCGACGTATTCTCCTGACCTCAACCCGATTGAGCACAAATGGGCTCAGGCTAAAGCCCTTCGTAGGAAACGACAATGCGATATCGACACTCTCTTTTCTGACCCTTTATTTTGAATCAATTTATACGGCTACAGCCATAGGAGTACCTGGAGCGGGACTATTTCACCTTCAGAGAAACGCCCATCGAGACGGAGCACGGGATGAAAATCACCTTCACCCCGCTACTGACCGGCAAGGGCCAAGCGTGGCTAACAAAAAAGCTATGTGAAGCAGGCTTATTGAAAACGATCACAAACGCGGCATAGGGAATAGACAATGAGTATGAAATTAATGACACACGCCATGAGTATCAAAGTGGGGAATCCGCTGAGAAAACTGATTTTACTCAAATTGGCTGATAATGCCAACGACCAAGGCGAATGCTGGCCGTCAGTGCCCTATATCGCTCATCAGTGTGAAATGACAGATCGCTCGGTACAAAAACATCTTCACCAGTTGGCAGTAGACGGCTTGCTGTGGATTGAATATCGTAAAAATGAGCAGGGCGTGAATAAATCGAATGTTTATCATTTGACGTTAAACAATGCCCCAAAAGTGAAGGGTGAAAATAAGTCACCCGGGGAGGATACAGGTTCACCTCCTGGTGAATCAAGAACGCTGGGTGGAGTATCTGGCACACGGGGTAGCGCATCTGGAACACCAGGAAGGGGTGAATCAGGAACACCCAGAATCAGTCATTCTTTTGAACCAGTCATAGAACCTGTCATAGAACCTAACACCCCAACTGCGAGCAAAATTTGTGCAATCAAAGTCGATGAGTGTCCTGCCAAGCGAGAAGACCCCATCCCCCACCCTGACTGTTTTCCTGCTCAGCGTAATTCCCCTCACGTTGACACTCAGACCAGCCTAGCGAGCCGTTACGCCTTCGAAGGGAAGATAATCCGCCTGACCCCGCAAGATTTCGACAGCTGGCAAACGCTATTCCCGCATTTGGACTTGGTCTACGAGCTGACACGATTGGATTTAGAGTTTCGTCACGACACGCCTAAAAGCTGGTTTTGCACCGCCAGTCAGAAACTGAATTACCAGAACAAACGGGCAGTGGATGGCACCACCTTCAAACGGGTTTCTGGCGACCGCTTCGCCAAAAAAGACTACGGCACCACGGTATTTCCGGCGTGGATGGAAGGGTAATGTGATGAATGTCATTGAAAAAATAGAAAATTCGCGTCAGCAGCAAGACCTCACTTTTCTTGAAGACCGGTTGAAAAGTGCCCGTGCCCCGCTGAAGGAAATAGCAGGGGTTCGGGTTGATGTAGCAGAGGTCCTCTGCCCACAACACGGGGCTTTTGAACAACGCTGTCGAACCCTGCAGGGCTTTGCCAACGTGCAACAGAAAACGGACTGTCCGGCGTGTTTACACGAAAAAATCACCGTATTGAAAAAGAATATCGCCTCAGACCAGCAGCGAAATCAGGCCCAATTGATTAAAAATTTGCTGAGCCAGACGGGTATCCCTGCGCGCTTTACCACTGCCAGTTTTGAGTCTTATCAGCCGATTAATGCTGAATCCTTGCGTTGCCAGAAGGTATGCCAGGCCTATGCACAAAAATGGCATGAGCGTTTAGCGCAAGGCGGTGGGTTGGTGATGTGCGGCAAACCCGGGACAGGAAAAAATCATCTGGCGGTTGCGATTGCTAAACACATCATTACGACACACCACGCCTCGGTTGTTCTGACATCCGCGCTACGTATTACTCGAGAGGTCAAGAGCACCTGGGCGAAAGACGCCACCCAAACCGAATCCGAGGTGATTAAGCACTACACCGGTGTCGACATGTTGATTATCGATGAAATCGGTGTGCAGTTTGGCAGTGAGGCGGAAAAGCTGATTTTATTTGAAATCATCAACACCCGCTATGAAAACATGAAACCGACGCTGCTGCTGAGCAATTTGCCGAAAGAAGACTTAACGACTTACCTCGGTGAGCGAGTACTGGACAGAATGAACGAAGGTGGCGGTTGTACCTTGGCGTTTACCTGGGAGAGTTATCGAGCCAGAGCCGTGTAACAAAAATCAACCGGCGCCAGTAGAGACAGATGAAACATGAATGAATATCGAATAGTGCTGCCTTACCCGCCGACAGTGAATACCTATTGGCGACATGCCAGAGGCCGACATTACATCAGCAAACAGGGCAGGCAGTACCGTACCGAGGTTATTGCGTTAATTGCACGTAAGGGGCTTACCCTGTGCCTAAAAAGCAAACTTCGTGTCAAGGTACGAGTTCATGTCCCAGACCGCAGGAAACGCGATTTAGATAATCTGCTAAAGGCACCGTTGGATGCCTTGGTACACGCGGGCATGATTGCCGATGACAGTGTGATTGATGACCTGCACATCATTCGGGGTGAACAGGTGCAAGGCGGCAGGAGGGAGATAATCATAACGGAACAGGAGGCAGCATGAACGTCACACAACTTAGGCTCAATAATGAGCAGTATCACTGGGTTAACAGCTGGCTGGAACGCTGGGGAGCCTGGGTATACAGCGGTCGATTGGAGAAGCCACAGAGTAGCCTCATCGCCCACTGTATGGCGACAAAAAAGCCGCAAGCAAGTCCTACCAGGCCAATGTGTAATGATGATGACGGGTTGTTGATTTCTCGGGTCGTGGATACGGTGATACCGGTGGATAACCAGGCTTTTGGCATCCTGCTCAGTTACTACGTACAACGCCTTTCCCGCTATTCGATAGCGGCTTATAGTCAGAAAGTCGCCATCCCTCGTAATGTCAGCACACGAGGAGGCAACCGCTTTAAAACCCCCTCACTGGCTACCTGTCGTAGAGAAGTCGACCAGATACTAGAGGAAAGTCTATATCTACTCCATCCTTCCCTCGAACAGGCATTTAAATGTCGCAAACGTGTCGGTAAAATTAAAAAAGTGGCGTAATGCTATTGACTGAAAAGAGCAAATGAGCAATGATTGCAGGGTACCCTGCCGTGTCTATGTATTGATAACGAACAACCGTAAAACCCTGACCTTCTCTGTCGGGGTTTTCGCCTTTGATTATAATAAGTACTCGGAGCGACATTGATCTCGTAACCGTGAAATCGGCTACCGAGATTGGTAGCTCGGATATCAACAGAAAAAACGAACGTGTAAAATGTTTTTTACTCTCACATCACGGCCACATTTCGAGAAAGAGTAACTATCTACTTACTCTATAATGCCTTAATTCCAGTCAAAAGGATTAATTTATATATAGAATTGTCCACTATTGTAACTGTGGAATAATATTTCGGCAGAATTCTCTTTCTCTCTAGATACACCTAAATAGAATGCCATCTTGGTAAAGGATGGAATGTTTTTTTCTGTTAATTTGCAAAAAAATAACTTAAATAGGGTTGGAGATGTAATTATATCTAGATTACGTCCATCCTGACACTTAATAATTTCCTGAGACCAGTCTTTCAAAATACTGAATTGCTCTTCTAGACTGTACGCATTCAAACTTTCATTCATCTTAGGAATTTTCTGAGATAGTATCTGCTCTTCATCTTGTCCTTTCGGCAATTCAGCTATTAATTCATCTCTACTTGAGCGGCTCGTTAAATAATTCTCAAATTCTTTACACAGGACTGATGGTTCCTTTCCACCCCTTTTCGCAAGTTCTAAAAAAATAGTGTTTAATTTATCAGACCCCAACGGCAACAATTCTTTTGGATCTAGGTTATTAGCTAGTAATTTATTTATAACATTGTTTATATTATCCTCCGTTAATACTGCTTCCCTGGGGAGTACTTGTTTAGTATTTCCTTGACAAAGAGATTGTTTTTTTATATCCAAGATTTTTAATGCCATAGAACTGATTCTATCTTTTTTACACTGTTCCAATTCCTGGACCTTTGATAAACCTTTAAAAGGTTCATCTAGAGTTTTAGAAACCATATTCCCGGATTCATTTTGCTTTGGGGTAGTTGTCTCTACCGTATATAAGGAACTGGTTTGTAGATCATGTGTGTGTGGATTTGCCACTTGAGACACAAAACGTAGCGATCTACTATAAGGATGATAACGATAATCTCCGTGCGTACTCGATCCTACAAAACCTTTATGAAAAGCAGGTACATCTGTTGCACTAGTTTGATAATCTGTAGGAAGACAGGGATATATTTGAGTATTCTCATTATTATTATTTGTAAAAATGGTTGATGAAATTTCTTCAGACCTTCTAGAAAGTTCTTTAACAATTATGGTTAGCGTCTCGGCTCCTAAAGATAGAAAATATTCCGATTTGAAGTTATCAACTACCAATAGTTGTATAACCTCCTCTGTCGTTAATGCTTTTAATTTGATTTCCTTTTGTACGGTATAATTTGTTTGGTCCGAGGAGTAAGCTTTATCGTTAAGTTTTCTTATTATATTTATTAAGTTGCATGCAATCATTTGCATTTTAATAGGAAGGCGAATACCGTTAACAACACTTGGATGGTCTCGATGGAAAGTAGCCATGGATTCCGGTGAGAGTGGTGTATTATCTACGGACCGGAATTCTTGTGAAAATGGCAGTTTGTCAGATTGCCTCTCCGACGAAGAAGAGAAATTTTGTATATGATTAGTTTGGGATGAATGTGATACGTTACCTGGCATTTTACTCTTCTCTATTGTAATTTAATGAACGTGAACGATAAATTTTTATGTAGTTAAATGAAAAAATTAATTGCCTTTATTTATTCGATGATAATTAAAGATATTTAAAAATAGCAATCCAACCGAGCATAATTGATAAAACTCTTCTTTCAAATAGCATATTTACGTTTGGAGATGTAATAATTACGTATCTTTACATATTAATACAAAGAAACGTTATACAGAATATTTTTGTAACATGCTTGCAAAAAACGCTTATTTAAGGCTGTGCATCACGTGGCCTTTTTCATTTTAGCGCCTACCCAAAATACCCATCAGTGCTCAACCCTTTTATTCACAGGGAGGTGACGCTATTTCTATGACACCCCCCCGACCCCTAGCGGGAAACGGTATCCCCACTCAGAGACGAGAATGAGCATGGAAAAACTGACCACTGGCGCAGCCTACGGGGCTTCCGCCGGTAGCATCCTGAATGGTTTGCTAAACAGCTACAGCCCGGAACAATGGAACGCCATTGGCGTGCTCGCGGGCGTCTCTCTGGCGGTGCTGACCTATTTGACCAATCTGTATTTCAAGATTAAAGAAGACAGACGCAAGAGCGGGACAAGCCAATGAGTAAGTTAAGCAAACCCATGCTGGGACTGATTTTGGCAGGGACGACAGCGACCGCCATTCTTGCACAATTTCTGCATGAAAAAGAAGGTAATCGGCTGAAGGCCTATCGAGATGGCGCGAATGTGTGGACAATTTGCCGCGGTGCGACACGAGTTGATGACAAGCCGGTAATGCAAGGCCTGCAACTCAGTGCAGAGAAATGCGAGCAGGTTAACAAATTTGAGGTGAATAAGGCGATTGCCTGGGTAGAACGTCATGTTCAGGTGCCGTTAAGCGACGCCCAGAAAGCCGGTATTGCCTCGTTTTGTCCGTATAACATCGGTGCAGGCAAATGCCTTTCCTCTACCTTTTATCGCAAACTCAATGCCGGTGACTACCACGGTGCCTGTGCTGAAATTAAACGCTGGCTATTTGACGGCGGTAAAAATTGCCGCATTCGAGCTAATAACTGTGCAGGTCAAGTGATGAGACGCGCGCAAGAAAGTGAACTCACCTGTTGGGGACTCGATGTTTAATCGCTTATTTTTTATCCTGATGAGTCTCATTCTGCTCGTCAGTCTGGTGGCGGTTTATTACCATGCTGAATCAGAAAAAAAAAGACAGCGTCATCAAAATGATAAGGAATGAGCGCGATAACCTCTTTATCATGCTCCAAACAACGCAAAAGCAACACCAACAAATAGCCGTGCTTGATAACAAACACACCCAGGAATTAACCGATGCTAAAACTCAGCTCGCGGCCCTTGAACGTGATGTTCTTGCTGGCCAGCGTCGGATGCAGCTCGCTGCCCGCTCTGAAAAATTGCCCGCCACCCCCACGGCCACCCGCCTGGATGATGCTGCCGGTGCCCGACTTGACGACGCCGTTGTCAACGATTATTTCCGTCTCCGAAAAGGCATTGAAATAGTCACGCAGCAAATTGCAGGCTTGCAGGCGTACGTTACCCAGGTTTGTTTGGCTCAATAAATAATCGAAAAGATAACGTTGGGTTACGGTGTTAGCGCCATGCGCATTTCAAATGCCGAGGGTAAATTCACCCGTAATAACCATGATTCAAGCTATTTCTTCATGTTCATGAAATTCACTTTTATCGACATAACGCGACGACATGTCGATCGCATCAACACAGGAGCACCCTATGTACACCATCAAAGTGACTTTCGGCAACGGTCAAGGCGAAGTCGGCTATCCTAGCGCCCATTGGGGCTGGAACCGCAATGCTCAGCGCCTTGATATCGTTTCCGAGGGTATCAGTGATGCCATTCATCTTGCGCCCTCCGATACGGTCTCGGTGCTTAATGCCGCAGGCCAGCCGGTAGCGACCTATACCCATCTCGATAAATCCCCCTAACCCAAGGAATGCTCACCATGGCAAAACCTGACTGGGAGGCCATCGAATCGGCTTACCGCGCGGGTGCGTTGTCTGTCCGTGCGATAGCAAAACGCTATCAGGTACCTGAATCGACCCTCAGGAAGTTTGCAGTAAGAAACGCGTGGCAAAGAGACCTGACCGAGAAAGTGGCAGCAGCCACAAAAGATAAAGTGGTGCGCAGTGCGGCTGTGCGCACTTTTTCTACTAAAAATACCGTGCGCACCGACCACGATATTATTGAACAAGCTTCGGATGAAGCCTTATCTGTCGTCCTGTCCCATCGTGTGGCCTTAGCCGGTTGGCGGCAGATTGCCAACCATCTGAAAGCCTTCCTCAGCAGCATCGTTATCACCGAAGACAATCATGCCTCGCTCGCTAGAACGCTCAGCGCCGGGGTGGATGCTCAGCTGAAACTGATTAAGGGTGAGCGCGATGCCTATGGCCTGAACAACGAGACGGCCCCCGGCGCAGAGAAAGAGTTAGCACAATGGATGAAAGACCTTGCGGAAGGCAACGCCCATGGCATTCAATGCGACGCTGAAAGCACAGTTAGCTGACCGTTTTTGGCGTCTTAACCACCTGTATTTTATTACCGATAAACACGGTCGCAAAATCCGTTTTACGATGACGGCGCAGCAGCGTGCCTATTTCACGGGCATGCATACCCGTAATCTGATTTTGAAAGCCCGCCAGCTGGGCTTTACCACCGAGGTGTGCCTTATCCAACTGGATGCCGCACTCTTTGAGTCAGCCAAATGTGCCTTGATTGCACATACCTTAAACGATGCCAAACGCCTGTTCCGCGAGAAAGTGAAATACGCCTACGACCATTTGCCTGACCTTCTTAAACGTGCTAATCCCGCCCGCAATGATTCCGCAGGCGAATTGGTGTTTCACAACGGCGGCTCACTGTACATCAGCACCTCCTTTCGCGGTGGCACCTTGCGCTATTTGCATATTTCCGAATTCGGCAAGCTGTGTGCCAAATTTCCTGAGAAAGCCCGTGAAATCGTCACCGGTGCCTTTGAAGCGGTCGCCACAGACTGCGTGGTCACCATTGAATCGACAGCGGAAGGGCGTGCGGGGTATTTTTTCGATTATTGCCAAACAGCGGAAAAAGCCTTACTCAGCAACAAACCCTTAGGCCCATTGGATTGGAAGTTCTTCTTCTTTTCCTGGTGGAACAATCCGCAGTATGCCTTGCCAGTGAGCAGTCCGTTGCCGCCGCGCTTGCAAGCCTACTTTAGCGAGCTGCAAACCAAACAGTCGATTAGGCTAACGGCGGAACAAAAAGCCTGGTATTACGCCAAAGAAAGCACACTGGGTGACGACATGAAACGCGAGTATCCGTCAATCCCGAGCGAGGCCTTTCAGCAATCGATTGAGGGCGCATATTACGCCAATCAGTTCCGTTATCTCTATGAGAATCAGCGCATTGGTACCTTACCGGCTAATCCGCACCTGCCGGTGCACACCTTTTGGGATTTAGGAGTAGGCGATGCCACGGTTATCTGGTTTGTCCGTGAGGTCGGCAGTGAATTTCACCTGATGGATTATTACGAAAACAGTGGCGAAGGCCTGCGGCATTACATGCAGGTATTGAAAGCCCGCGCCTATCACTACGGTGAACACTGGGCACCACACGATATTGATAATCGAGAATTGGCTGGCGACGGTAAAAGCCGTCGGCAACTGGCTTATGAAGGTTATGATTTGGACGGTGACATTTACCGCATCAATTTCAGGGTAGTCCCACGACTGTGTATCGATGAAGGCATTGAATCGGTACGCGAAATCCTGCCGCGCTGTGCCTTTGATAGCGTTACCTGTGAGCAAGGATTGAGCCACCTGGAGCGCTACCGCAAAGCCTGGGATAACCAGCATGGCTGTTGGAAAGACAAACCCTTGCACGATGCCAGCTCCCATGCCGCCGATGCGTTTCGCTATTTTGCCGTCGCCAAAAGAAATCACCGTCAGCTCAGGGGACAGGTGACCCCCTTAAGACTGTAACGGCCCTCCACAGTCGCGTTGACAACCCATGAGAGTCAAACCATGTCCGATATTGCTACTCCCCATCTCGACTACCCCAGCCTGTTGGCTGCCTGGGACATCAATGACGCCCTGATGGGCGGCACCTTATTCCTGCGGCAACAGGGCGAAAGTTATTTACCGCGCTGGACTAACGAAGAGGCACACAGTTATCAGCAACGCCTTGCTGTCGCGACCTTACTGCCCGCTTACGAGGAAACTCTCAAAAATAACTTAGGTCGTGTCTTTTCAGAACCGACCCAATTGAGTGAGTCCACCCCCGCCGTGATGGTCGAGTACTGCCAGGATATGGATTTGCTGGGCAACCGGCTGGATGTTTGGGCGCAAGCGTATTTCAGCTTGGCGCTGCAATACGGCGTGGCGCATGCACTGGTTGACTATCCCCGTGTGGAAACATTGAAAACCCGTGCCGAGGAAAAAGCCCGTGGCGCCCGTCCCTATGCGGTGTTGATTAACCCCGTCAGGTCATCGGCTGGCAATCCAGCCACCAGGGAGGGCCGGTCCAGCTGACAGAATTGCGAATTAGAGAAGAGATTGTCGTCGAGACCGCCCCTTACCGCCAACAGAAAATCGCGCAAATCCGCAAGTTGACGCCCGGTCGGGTTGAACTCTACCGTAAAATCAGGCAAGCCGACGGCACTGACCGCTGGGCACTGCACGACAGCTGGGCCACCTCTTGCCCGCGTATTCCGCTGGTCACGTTGTACAGCAAACGCACCGGTTTTATGTGTGGCGCCCCGCCGCTATTGAATCTGGCGTTACTCAATATCAAACACTGGCAAAGTCAGAGTGAGCAAGACAATATTTTGCATGTGGCCCGGGTGCCCATCCTCAATGTGTTTGGTCTTGAAGCCGGCGAAAAGTTGACCATTGGTGCCTCAAGCGCGACACACTTTACTGACCGCACCAAACAGGGCAGTGCGTACACCGAACATTCGGGCGCCGCCGTAGGAGCAGGCAAAGAGGCACTGACGGATTTGGTCGAGCAGATGCGTCAAGCCGGTGGCAAGCTGTTGCGCAGTCAAAACAGTAGCACCAAGACCCTCGACCAAGTGAGCGAAGAGCGCCTACAAGAACAATCCCCGCTCTACACCCTGTCTAACTCGCTAGAAGATGCCCTCGATACCCTGTTGCAACTGATGGCAGACTGGTCAGGCGAAAAAGACGGCGGCAAGGTGAACATTCGCACCGAGCTTGAAACCACCCAGCAAGCCTTCAATGCCCCGGCCGCCCTGGCGATACAGGCACTGCGGCAAGGCGGGATATTCGTCAGGTGGATGCCATCCGCGCCTTACAGGCACTGAACCTTATTGATGCCGATGCCAACCCGGAAACCCTGTGTGATGAACTTAACAATTTGCCACCGGATTTGCTGTAACGCCCGCGTGGCATCGTGAGGTAACGCGCAGGCTGTATAAAAACACCCCGTTATCCTCATGCCATCAAACCGGTTTTTCTATTAAGGGGTTACCATGTCCACTGTCAACCAGCGGCTGCGTGATGAAGCCCTTGCACACAGTCTGTTTCAATCCCGCTACGCCCACGGTGTGGCTAAAGAAAAGGTGGCGATACTCAATCAATATGATGCTGAACTAACCGCCCGACTTTTCGGGAAATTGGAGAAGGTTAATCCGCAACACATCGAAGTCAAACAGTTAGCCCGCTTGTTAGCCTGTGTCCAAGAGGTGAATCAGCAGGCAATGAGTACCCTGTATTTATCGCTCAGCGAGGAATTGCTAGCCTTTGCCGAGCACGAAGCGGGTTATCACTGCCGTCTTGTTGATAAGCTGCTGCCTGATGTGGTGCTACACCGCTATCCCTTAGCGATTATCACCGCAGAACAGGTTTACGCGGCAGCGATGGCGCAGCCCTTTCAAGGGCGTTTACTGCGCGACTGGGTCAGTCATCTGGAAAGCGATCGCTTTCAGCGTATCAACAACGCGGTAAAAAACGGGTTTCTCTTGGGTGATACCATCGAGCAAATTACACGCAAAGTACGCGGGAGCAGGGCAAAACAGTATCAAGATGGGGTACTGGACATCAGTCGCAAAAATCTCACCAGTGTGGTCAAAACCGCTGTTAACCATGTTTCAGCGGTAGCACGGGATAAATTTGCTGAAAATAACGCCGCAATGATAGACAGAAAACAGTGGCTCAGTACGCTGGATAACAAAACCTCATCACCCTGTGTTATCCGTGACCGTTTGTGCTACACCCTAGCCGGCCAGCCACTCGGCCACAAAATCCCCTATCTGCAAGGACCGGGACGCCTGCACTTTTGCTGTCGCTCAACGGAGACACTGGTCATCAAATCCTGGCGCGCCCTGGGCATTGACTTAGATGAGCTGGACCCGGGCACACGCGCCAGCCTGGACGGGCAAGTGCCTGCGGATACCACCTATGCTGACTGGTTACAGCAACAACCCTACGCACGGCAAGTCCAAGTCCTGGGTAAAACCCGCGCTAAAATGCTGCGAGAGGAGGGACGGCGTCCCGATGACTTTTTCAGCGACAAAGGGGAATGGCTCACCTTGGAACAGCTGCGCGAAACCCTCCATATAGAGTAAAAAATCAACATGTCAGCACAACTTAACATGTTCTCTCATCACGTAAAGTAGCAAAAACTGGACATTTTAAAATAGCGTTGATAACCAACTTTACACAGGCCACCCCAGGGTGACTTTTTTTATGAACAGCTGTGAGCGGAGGCGCCACAGCGCCCGGGTCGGATGACCGGTTAACCCAGCCTGCGGGCGGAGACAATAGCAATGAAATTACACCTCGATACAGAAGGAAAAGCGGTACTGGAAAACGGCATGCCGGTGTATTTGCATGAGGACGGCAAAGCGATCCCCTTTGATGCGGTGGCAGCCTTGAACAAAATTAGCGCCCTCAATGGGGAAGCCAAAAGCCACCGTGAGGCCAAGGAAGCACTCGAAGCCAAGCTCAAGGCGTTTGCGGGCATTGACGACCCGGCGAAAGCCCGTGAAGCACTGCAAACGCTCACCCACATCGATCAAAAGAAATTAATCGAGGCCGGTGCGGTCGACCAGGTGAAAGCACAAATCACCCAAGCCTTTCAAACTCAGCTTGACGAGGCCAGCAGCAAAAATAAAACCCTGGAAGCCCAGTTGTATCAAGAGATGATTGGCGGACGTTTCAGCAGTTCGGCGTTTATCCAGGATAACCTGGCTATTCCGGCGGATTTGGTGCAAGCGCGGTTCGGTCACGCATTCAGCATTGACGCGGGCAAGGTGGTTGCCACGGATGCGGCAGGCAACAAGGTGTTCTCACGCCGTCAGCCCGGGGAAATCGCGGAGTTTGAGGAAGCCTTAGAATACCTCATCGAACAGTATCCGCACAAAGACCACATTCTGAAAGCCTCCGGCCACCGTGGCGGCGGCTCGCAGCCCACACCCCAGCAGCACGGACACAAAACACTCAAACGCAGCGCCTTTGATGCCTTGGACATCGGCAGCAAACAGGCCGCACTCAAAGACGGTATCTGTAATACCCCGATAATTTACGTGGATGAAAGCGGTTTTGCCCATCATATGCCTCGTCTTTATGGTTATTCAATTAAAGGTAAGCGCTATTACGGCCAACACGATTGGCATGCCAAAGCACGAACTAACGTCATTGGCGCTCAGCTTAACGGAAAATTAACCACAGTTCTGCCATATCAATAGCGATATTTTTTATGCCTGGGTCACTCAAGATTTATTGCCAAAATCCCCTCGAGGGGCCGTCCTCGTGATGGATAATGCAAGATTCCATAAACGCCAAGACATCCAGTCTGCTAGACAAAAAGCCGGCTTTATTCTGGAATATCTCCCCACTTATTCCCCTGATATGAACCCCATTGAGCATAAATGGGCTCAAGCAAAAGCACTTCGGAGAAAGCGACAATGTGATATCGATACCTTGTTTTCTGACCCTTTATTTTAAATCAATTTATATCGCCTGAGCCATAAGCAAGACGAAAATATTTTCTCTGGTCTGGTTGAGCAATTTTTTAATTCGGGTGATTTTGTTGAATTAGCAGGGGAAACACAGAAGGATTACCGAAAATATGCACAAAACGCGCTGGCCGTTTTCGGTAAGATGCCTGCTGATAAGATTAAACCTGAGCACATTAGGAAATATATGGACCACCGTGGGGTGAAAAGTCGGATACAGGCGAATCGCGAGAAGGCGTTTATCTCTCGTGTATTCCGCTGGGGTTATGAGAGAGGAAAAGTCAAAATGAATCCTTGCCAAGGTGTCAAGCAGTTCAAAGAAATAGCGAGAACCCGGTATATCACGCATAAAGAATATGACGCGTTATATCATGTTTCACCTTGGGTGGTTCAAATTGCTATGGAGCTGGCTTATTTATGTTGTGCGAGGCAATCAGACATTCTTGCTTTAAGAAAAGAGCACGTTCTTGAAGAAGGTATATTGCTGCAACAAAGTAAAACAGGTGTCGCACAAATAAAAGGTTGGACTGAGCGACTAAGAGCCGTGATTAATCAAGCAAAGTCACTTCCACTCAATACGGGAATGAGCAGCATTTTTGTTATTCACCAGGTTTCAGGTGCGCGGTATACGCGGGATGGATTTATACCCGTGATCAATGAAGATGCTTGATTTTGAAGTCGATAAGGATCATGCTCATAGCCATGAAAATAGAGCTGACTGCTGACCAGAAAATTACCCTCGAAGCCCAACATCGTCAAAGCCATGACCGCCGTGTCTGTGACAGGATCCGGTGTGTTTTGTTGTCCGCAGACGGCTGGACTCCCCTATGATTGCTCACTCACAGCTCATTAATGAAACCACGGTGCGGCGCCACCTTACAGACTATCATAAACTCAACAAGCTCAAGCCTGAAAATGGCGGCTCCGATGGCTATCTCAATGCGGAACAGACCACGTCGCTGGTTGAACATCTCACCCAGCCGCTCTACCACCACAATCACCAAATTGTGGCCTATATCGCTGGACGCTGGAACATCACCTTTACCGTATCAGGTCTGTATAAAGGGTTGAAGCAGCATGGCTTTAGCTATAAAAAGCCGAAAGGTGTTCCGCATAAATTTGCCGTTGAGAAACAGCAGCAATTTATAAAGACCTACAGCGAATTGAAAGACGCCGCGGGTAATGACCCCATACTGTTTATTGATGCCGTTCATCCGACACAAACCACCAAAATAAGCTACGGCTGGATACGAAAAGGCCAGGATAAAACGATAGAGACCACCGGGAGCAGAACGCGGTTGAATATCATGGGAGCCTTGAACATCCAGAATGTGGCTAACCCCATAATCCGTGATGATGAGACGATTAACAGCGAAAATGTGGTTCACTTCCTGTCTGCCATTCGCGCGCATTATCCCATCACGACAACGGCACATGTGATCCTCGAGGGTGCAGGCTATCACCGTTCACAGCTTGTGCAAGACGCCGCGCTTACGTTGAATATCCAGCTTCATTACCTTCCGCCGTATAGCCCGAATCTAAACCCGATAGAGCGATTGTGGAAGGTGATGAATGAGCAAACACGAAACAATAGATATTACCCATCTAAACAGAGTTTTAAGAACGATATCTTAAACTTCTTTGAGGTGAAGCTACCACAAATGGCAAGTTCTCTGGTATCTCGCTTAAACGATAATTTCCAGGCGCTAAATCCTGCATCTTGATTTCACTTGGGTATAACAGCCGGTGGCTAAAGGCCAAGCAAGAGGCAAAAATGAAATACCCTGAACTGGCATTTGACTTCACTTTTCACGATTTAAAAGCGAAGGGAATTTCCGATCTCGAAGGCACATTGTATGAAAAACAGACTATTTCAGGTCATAAGAATGTGGCACAAACCGCTCGCTACGACAGGAAAATTAACGTAGTTCCGGTGGTGGGAGGTCAATAATATTCTGAAGCGATATTCTGAAAACCGTGCAGCTGATTAAAAAATGTACTTCTCATCATCAATTTGTTTAAAGACAACTATTTGATTTAAAACTTAAAACTAGCTGGTGCCGGGGCGGGACTTGAACCCGCACGGCCTTAAGGCCGAGGGATTTTAAAAAATAAAACGTGAACAATAAAAACAAACACTTAATTAATATCAAATAGTTAGTTTTGAGGATAGGTCAGTGTATTTACTTATCAGTCAGATCTGTCGCCATCAAATATCAGTCATTTTCAAGCTGATTATAAGGGTTTAACGTCAACACCGCGTCAAGGTGATCGGGAGCAAAATGAGAATAACGCATCGTCATCACAACGGTGCTATGTCCTAGAATTTGTGATTGACATATGTTTGGCATATGTTAAGGTATTTATGTGATTCAAAGAAGGAGCATGAAAATGAGAACAGTATCTATTTTTAACAATGGTAAAAATAGGGCTATTAGATTACCAAAAGATATGGATTTTGACAATATCACTGAATTGGAAATCATCAAAGATGGCGACAGCTTAATATTGCGTCCCATACGCCCGACATGGATTTCTCTTATAGAACAAGAAAAAGTAGTAGATGATGATTTTCTGTCAGAAAGAGAAAATATTATCGATGAGGGGCGTTTTTGTTATGATTAAAAGAGTTTATATGCTTGATACCAATATTTGTTCATTCATTATGCGAAAACGTCCCACTGAAGTGATAATCAAGTTACAACGGTGTGTCGAACGGAAAGATAAAATAGTAGTATCTGCAATAACCTATGCTGAAATGCGGTTCGGTGCTATTGGTAAGAAGGCGTCCCCCAAACATATTTATCTGGTTGATGAGTTTGTTAAGCGTTTTGATTCGATTCTTCCTTGGGATGTTGCGGCAATTGATGCAACCACTTCAGTTAAACTTGAACTGGCAAAATTAGGGACTCCAATAGGTGGCAATGATGCAGCCATTGCAGGTCATGCTCTTTCTGTTGGTGCCATATTGGTGACAAATAATGTAAAAGAATTTGAACGAGTTAAAGAATTAACAATAGAAGATTGGGTGTCTACCAGTTAACCCACAATATGTGCTAAAGCTAAAGCCAAGATCTGGTAGTCCATTCAATATTATGGTCGGTAAAGCCAAGTAATTAACAACTTTCATAACGGACTGCCACGCCTTTGCGTGAGCTTTATTACGTAAATCATAATGATGTATCTGTGCTAAATTTGTGATATTGATCACAAATTTTATCAAGGCTTCATTCGTGTTACTCTCGGTTTTTTTTAATAAGACATGAGCAATATAAGATAGTTAAGTAATACCAAATTATTACCCGTGAGAATATGCTGGTGTATTTGCGGATAAATCGAAATTTGTCGCCATCAAATATCAGTTGTTTTCAATTTGATCATAAGGGTTTAAAGTCAACGCGGCGTCAAGGTGATCGGGAGCAAAATGAGAATAGACCTCTTCGGAAACTATAGCAGGCGCCATGTAACGTGATCACTTTTGTTAATAAATATTAATTAATATCAATATGTTATTTCTGATTTTCATAATCAACTGATACGGCGCCTGCTATAGCATTCATGTAGGAATGTTGGTAAAAATCTCCTGAACAAGGAGCCCCATGAAATATGAACAAATAAAGGTATTGGAAGAGGAAAAATTTCGGCGCTTAACCGGAGTTAAACGCAGTACATTTGAAAAGATGATAAAGATATTGAATGAAGCAGATAAATGTAAGCAAGGGAAAGGAGGTCGGAAACCCAAGCTGGGTTTAGAAGATCGCTTATTAATGGCCCTTGAGTATCTACGGGAATATCGCACTTATTTTCATGTTAGCCGAAGCGATGGGGTGAGTGAGAGCACCTGCTATGAAACGATTAAATGGATAGAAAATACGCTAATAAAGCATCCTGATTTTGCACTCTCTGGACGCAAAGCTTTATTAAAAAGTGATAGGGAGTATGAGCTCGTTCTTATTGATGCCACAGAAACGCCGATTGAACGTCCCCAAAAAAACAAAAGCAGTTTTACTCAGGAAAAAAGAAACGACCCACCTTAAAAACCCAAGTGATCGTCGATAAAAAAAGCAAAGCAGTCATCTGTACAAGCTTTACTCATGGGAGGCGTCATGATTTTAGGTTGTTCAAAGAGTCTGGCGTGCGAATACATCCTGAAATCAAAACAGTGACAGATACAGGTTACCAAGGGCTTGGCAAGATCCATTCAAACTCGGCGTTGCCTAAGAAAAAGACAAAGAAAAATCCCTTAACAAAAGAAGATAAACGCAACAATCGTGAGTTATCAAGCCAGCGTGTATTAAACGAAAATGTCATTGTTATGATTAAACGATTTAAAATCGTATCAGATCGTTATCGAAACAGGCGAAAACGGTTTGGATTACGATTTAATCTGATTGCAGCAATTTATAACATGGAAATTAGATAAATCAGAGTTTCCGAAGAGGTCTATTATCCTTTCAAAGCTAATAATCAAGATATACCCGTGATCAATGAAGATGCTTGATTTTGAAGTCGATAAGGATCATGCTCATAGCCATGAAAATAGAGCTGACTGCTGACCAGAAAATTACCCTCGAAGCCCAACATCGTCAAAGCCATGACCGCCGTGTCTGTGACAGGATCCGGTGTGTTTTGTTGTCCGCAGACGGCTGGACTCCCCCTATGATTGCTCACTCACAGCTCATTAATGAAACCACGGTGCGGCGCCACCTTACAGACTATCATAAACTCAACAAGCTCAAGCCTGAAAATGGCGGCTCCGATGGCTATCTCAATGCGGAACAGACCACGTCGCTGGTTGAACATCTCACCCAGCAGCTCTACCACCACAATCACCAAATTGTGGCCTATATCGCTGGACGCTGGAACATCACCTTTACCGTATCAGGTTTGTATAAAGGGTTGAAGCAGCATGGCTTTAGCTATAAAAAGCCGAAAGGTGTTCCGCATAAATTTGCCGTTGAGAAACAGCCGCAATTTATAAAGACCTACAGCGAATTGAAAGACGCCGCGGGTAATGACCCCATACTGTTTATTGATGCCGTTCATCCGACACAAGCCACCAAAATAAGCTACGGCTGGATACTAAAAGGCCAGGATAAAACGATAGAGACCACCGGAAGCAGAACGCGGTTGAATATCATGGGAGCCTTGAACATCCAGAATGTGGCTAACCCCATAATCCGTGATGATGAGACGATTAACAGCGAAAATGTGGTTCACTTCCTGTCTGCCATTCGCGCGCATTATCCCATCACGACAACGGCACATGTGATCCTCGAGGGTGCAGGCTATCACCGTTCACAGCTTGTGCAAGACGCCGCGCTTACGTTGAATATCCAGCTTCATTACCTTCCGCCGTATAGCCCGAATCTAAACCCGATAGAGCGATTGTGGAAGGTGATGAATGAGCAAACACGAAACAATAGATATTACCCATCTAAACAGAGTTTTAAGAACGATATCTTAAACTTCTTTGAAGTGAAGCTACCACAAATGGCAAGTTCTCTGGTATCTCGCTTAAACGATAATTTCCAGGCGCTAAATCCTGCATCTTGATTTCACTTGGGTATATAAGGCTTCATGTTGCGACGAACTCGAGTGTTCAAGGCGCCTCCCTTTTCTTTCAGCTGTTGTAACAATGTGTTAGAAATATCTCCTTTATCTGCATAAAGCTGGCCAAAAAGCCCTGTGACCAAGTCAGGAAGGGGTTTTCTATCGTCACCATTCCCACGGGTTAGACGAATACTGAGTAGTTCTCCCCGATGCTTAATCAGCACATGTCATTTAAAGCCAAAAAACCAGCCGGTTGAACTTTTCCCCCGTTCTGCCAAGCCTTGAAAAACATAGGTTATCGCAAACGGCCAGCGGCGTGGAGTCGACAATAGAGAGCCCTGAACAGTCTCCCTTAACTGTGTCAAAGAAAGCATAAAGCGCTATTACACAGCGGGTAAGGGGTTCAATACAGCGAGAATAAGAGGGAAGGGTTGGAAATTCAGCCCTGAGATGCTGACACACATGATGAAGATAGAATGATTTGAACTGGCGATAACGAATTGGATGGAACAATACCACTAGCGTCATCAGCTCTGCCAAAGAAAGAGAACTGGCACGGATACGCCGCTTGGACCCATCAGGAGCTTTGCATTGAGTAGTGGCTCAAATTTTTTGCAAAAATCATCCATTAAGCAATAAAGTTCGGTAATATCGTTCATGAGTGTCTCGCTATTTCGTGATGAATAATGTTCGCAAACATCATTATCTTGAAGTACGAGGCACTTATCTCTTCTTGAGCAAAAAATTAGAGAAAATAAACGTCAATTCCTTATCCCGAACTCAGGTTATGCTTAAGCGTTTCAGAACTATCGCTGAAAAATATCGCAACAGGCGAAAAAGGTTTGGACTCAGATTTAATCTTATTGCCGGAATATATAACTGGGAGCTCAATTTATAAGTTTCGAAAGAGGTCTACTGATGAAAGAATATCAAGCGGCATAAAACTCCTGAATTTGTATCCAAAATTACTTGACCAGAACACGCGACAATCTTTGCCACCATCGAATACCAGTGTTTGATTTCAGCGTACGCCCCGAGGTAGTTTGAGTTTACGATAAAAGGTAGCAGGTTCTCAGCGCTGATTATTGTATTTTAACGTCGTTTTTTCATCACCTACTGTGATGGTGACCGTTGCACCAATAATAAGGGGTTGCGTATCTGCAATATGCCCATTAGGAAAACCAAAGATCTTAGGAATGTTATATTTATTTACATTTTCAGCAATAATTTTATATGCTTTATCGTCATATGGTTCTGCTGCTCCACCTATATTTTTCATCCCACCGACCACAATACCTTTTATTTTGCTTAAAGCGCCAGACAACTCCAAACTTTGCATATACCGGTCTATCTTGTAATAGCCATTTTCCCCAATTTCCTCTATAAACAAGATTGCTCCTTTATAAGAGAAGTCGTATTTTGTCCCCAGAAGAGCGGCGACTATAGTTAAGTTCCCCCAATTAATATTCCTTCAGCGCTTCCTTTCTGGTTGTGCGAGTTTTTCTTAATCTCGTAACAGAGTTTTTTTCCTGCGAGTATATCGAAAATCTTTTCATAAGATACAGGTTTTAGGCTAGGAGTATTAGTAGTCTGAATAACATTTTGCCCATGTATGGAAGGAACGCCATGTTGGGCAAGGTAGCTTTGCAAATAGGTATTATCTGAATGACCAATAAACCACTTGGGGTTATCTAAAAATTTCTTGGGGTTTATTTTTTCAAGTAACTGAACACAGCCATATCCTCCTCTTGTCGCCCAGATTGCATCTATTGAATTGTCATCCAATGCCCACTGCAAATCTTTCAGCCTTTCCTCTACTGTTCCTGCATAACGATAGTGGTTCTGATATGTTTTGTCGACATGTGGTCCAAGTTCTGGTTTATATTCCTTAGCTGTTATTTTCTTTTTTGTGTCATCTAAAATAGCCAGGTCCTTTATAGCACCAGCAGGAGACACAATTGCAATTTTACTGCCTATAGTTAAAGGCTTGGGCCACTTTAGCTGCGTTGATGTCATTGATGTCATTGATGTCATTGATGTCATTGATGTCATTGATGTCACCTCATTTTTATGGTTAAAGTAACAAAATCCTGCCATTTTTGCTGTTATTTCAGTGTAGTAAATATAAAAAATAATATAGCTACGCGACATAAGGGTCAGAATACTCGGGTAAAAAGGAAACACACGCGTATGAGCTTTACCTGGAGTTAGAAGATATCGAACCTACGCGGACTTAGGCGTACAGCCCACAGACCAATGGTATCTGTGAGCGGTTTCATAACACGATGAAAAATGAATGCGATGACGTCATGTTTCGGCGTAAAATTTATTCATCACTGGAAGACATTCAGCAAGACATCGATAAATGGCTCGCATTCTACAACAGAGAGCCCCTCATTCAGTAAAAATGACCCACCCCGGCATGAGTTGTGATTGAGATAACCTTTGTGCCTCACTCCATCTTGCTCCTGTCGCTAGACATAAACGTACAACATGTCCTAAATCTTTATTTGCCGGCTCATCACAAGCCTCCAAAAGTCGTTTTATATCCTCGGATAAAAGAAAGCCAGTTCTTGATATTCCTCTTTAAACTGACGAATTCCATCAAGTGGATTATCTTCTTTCCATTCCCCTGACCGCTTTAATTCAGAGAATACGGCACGGAGATAGGAATATATTTATAGAGACCCCAGTCCATTTTTCCATTACCAATAACTGAGTTACATTTTCTGGGTATGAACCTTTTCACTCCTTTATTTGTAATGTATTCTCTCACGTGTTCACTGTCATAACCTTTATCTGCCACCACAACCCCGAAAGGGGGAGTTTATCCCAAAGAGCGGGTGCCGCTGTACAATCATTAATTTCACCCCCGTGATTTCAAAAGCAATAGGTAATCCATAAGCATCCACACCGAGATGAATTTTTGTGGTGTTACCTGCTCTACTTTTTCCAATTGCCTCCGTACCACTGCTTGCAGCACCTGCACTGTGTTGATGTGTTTTTACATAACTGTCATCATTGAATATCAATTGTGGCACACTAAACTCGTTTTATTGGGTGTTGGAACCGTAATATTACGAGTTTACTCTTCTCTTTCAATTCTTTATTATCAAATGTCAACAGCCTCTAATACCGCTCCCACAAGAAGCGATCCATAACCAAGCCCAAGATAGGTAGAGGAAGTGATAGGTTGTTTTGTCTGCGCTTTCTCGAACCGACTCGTCAAATAAGGGTCAAAATTTATTAGGCCAACCCACCCGGATTGCTGGTTTATTTAGCACCGGTATTTTCAGATTTCTTTGTAGGCTGACGACGCTTACCAATATTTTTACTATCACGATGACGAATTTTAACCTTTATTTTCTCTTTGCTAGCTTTTTGTTTCGCTTTGCGTTTGGCGAGAACTTTTTTCGATGGTTTACCCGTGACTCTGTTGCTCGGTGCTTTACTGGTAGGACGTAACTCATCGATCACGCGCGCTTTAAGCGGTTCGTTAAGGTAACGGCCTATTTTCTGCAGTAATAAATGGTCATGGTTTTCAATTAAAGAAATCGCCACGCCTTTACGACCTGCACGAGCGGTACGACCAATACGATGCAAATAAACATCGGCAGTGTGTGGCATGTCGAAATTGAAAACATGGCTGATATCATCAATATCCAGGCCACGAGAAGCGACATCGGTTGCCACCAACACTTTAATTCGACCATCACTTAAACGTGCCACCGCTTCGTTGCGTTTTGCCTGCACCATTTCGCCTTCGAGATACCAAGCATTAATATTCGCCTCACGCAACCAGCGAACCAATTCATGCACCCGTTCACGGGTACGCACAAAAATGATGGATTTTTTTGCCTCTGATTGGAGAAGCAAATGGCATAACAATGCTATTTTATGTTGAATATTATCAGCGCGGTAATACCATTGGGTAATTTTTTTACGTTCTTTCCGTGATGGATCAGCGTCCAATTCTATGGGATCATTGAGAATGTGTTGAGCAAATTCACGAATAGCTTCGCCTTCTAATGTGGCGGAAAAGAGTAAGGTTTGTTTACGCTCGACAGTTTTAGCAGCGATAATTTCGATATCCCGTGCAAAACCCATATCCAACATACGATCAGCTTCATCAAGGATCAAAATTTCTATGGCACGGCAGTCAAAATTTTCTTCTTTGATATATTGCAGCAAACGACCAGTGGTCGCAACCACGATATCTTGGTTTTTGCTGAATACTTCTGCATGATTCATATAAGCGACGCCACCGGTGATGGTAGCGATAGCCAGTCGAGTATGCACTGCCAATTCATGAGCCTGTTCCGCCACTTGCATCGCCAGCTCGCGAGTGGGTGTGAGGACCAAAATACGTGGCGCTCCCGGTTCTTTACGAGGAAAATCCAGTAAATGCTGCAAGACAGGCAGTAAAAAGGCGGCGGTTTTGCCGGTTCCCGTAGGAGCAGACCCTAAAACATCACGCCCGTCCATTGCTGCCGGGATAGCCATTGCCTGAATAGCAGTCGGGTGCTGGTAGTCTTTATCACATAAAGCTTTAATCAAGCGTTCATCGAGATCAAACGCCGAAAAATGGGTCACAGTCATGGTGTTCCTCTGTTTGGGGCGTCGATTATAGACGGCTTGGCCTACTTCTTCACTTGTTTCAGTGGCAATAATGGTTTTTTAATCAATTATGCGTTGCTAGGGGCTATTGACATTTTATCGTAATCATTTGAAAAAAAGATGAAAACTCGTAATATTACGGTTCTGATACCCAATAAGATGAGTTTGCGATGTCCTGATCGATGTTGAATGATAAAATCTACTCGAAGCTGAAAAGTATCATGCTTCAACACACTATTTATGACAAGCCAAAATTACGTTTAATGGTAGAAGGCATGTTTTATTGACTACGATGAGCAAAAGATGACGTATTCAGTTGATTTTCGGCGAAAAGTCTTCAGTATTTGAGAGTAAGAAGAGTTGAGCGTAAAAGAAACGGCTAAGTGTTTTCACATTGGCACGGATCTGCTAACAAAAACGTGACGTCATCCCAAAGCGGACAAAACCGCCCGGCTCCGGTTCCAAGAAAAAATAGAGGGCCACAAGAAAGAGGGAAAATCCGTCGTTTATCTTGATGAAAGCGGTTTCGAAAAAGATATGCCACAAACCCATGGGTATTCTACACGGGGTCAACGCTGTTTTAGTGTTCAAAATTGGCAGGCCAAAGGCCGTACCCATGTAATTGTATAATAGACCTCTTTCTAAACCTGCTGCGTGACTCGAATCCTGTGTTGCCCGGTGCACGAAATCCTCATGTACTCTGTGTTAACGAAGGTTACTGTGCGCAGTGCGCCTTGACTTCGTATCACTCGCTAGGGTTTGGAAAGAGGTCTAACGAAAAATGAACCATTTTCAAAGAAAGCCTGTGTAGAAAGCTGTAATTAACTTGCTGTTTATAGTGTACATAAGAACATTTTTCTTAATGTGATTAAAAGTATACAATCAGCCTGTTAATGGATTATGTATATCAACACTCTGATTTTAATACATGATCCTTGATAGTCGGATACGTTTTCTGACCCTGACTGAGTCTCATGAATTGTCAGCTCAATACACATTGTCCCTAGGCTAAAAAAGAGGACTATATTTAAAGGAACGTCAAAAAACAGTGTGTTTTATAAACTATGAATTATAAAAACCGTACGCCATTATTTTCTCTTTATTACCAGATAGAAAACTATTTTTTTACATCGATTAGCCAACGCCATCATTACGTTACTGATGGCGCTTGTGCCTATTTCACTGGTGTCGAATCAAGTGGTCTTAATTTGTTGATCGTAAACAAAAAAAATTGCCATATGGATATAGAAGCCGTTTTACAAAGGGGTATACATTTTTTACACACAACTGAATACCCCTTTAGCATTATGATTCGAAGTGAACTGATTGATATTAAAATAAAAAATAAATTAAACAAAGAAAATTTTCACACTGATGATACATCAACTGCTATGCAACTAAATATGGAGAATTTCCCATCGAGTGACCTGCGCAACAATGATAATATTCAATGCACAGACAGGTGTTTGACAGATTGGACCACGCCGCTAGAAAGTGCGTTTGCATCGATCCCAACAGTCATAAACCAATATCAGGAAAGGCATCAAGCCGCGATAGATGCCAAAAAGAATCTTGTCCACTTTTCGCTCTATGTAAAGCAACAGCCTGTTTGTTCACTCACACTTTCCATGCAAAAGGATATTGCTCGTTTGGACGACATTGGAACAAAAGTTGAGTTTCAGGGGCAAGGACACGCTAGTGCTTTAATGCAGCATGCGCTACGCTATGCGAAGTCACGAAGTATTTCTCGATGTTTTCTGGATGCGTCTACTGAAGGTATTTCCCTTTATAAACGTACAGGTTTTTCAACGCTATTTGAGTACATTATTTTTCATCGCGAGCGGTGTTGATTATACAGCCGAACGCCTAAGTAAGAGAGATTAGTTTAATTATGTCAGACCCTAATTTTGATTATCTGACCCATAATTGTGCTGCATGGGATCAACAAGCCATAAATGAAAAAGAATGGTCACGTCCGGTAAGCAGCGACTTGATTGAGAAAGCCCGGAATGGGCAATGGCAAGTACACCTCACACCTCGCCCATTGCCTCGGGAATGGTTGGGTAATGTCAGTGGCAAACAAATTCTTTGCCTAGCTTCTGCAGGTGGTCAGCAAGCCCCTGTTTTAGCTGCAGCAGGGGCCCAAGTGACCGTCTTTGATATTTCAGACAAGCAACTTGAGCAAGATCGCCGGGTTGCACAGCGTGATACTCTCAAACTGGAAACGGTACAAGGTGACATGTGTGATCTGAGCCCCTTTTGCAATTCACGCTTTGATCTTATTTTTCACCCAATTTCCAATCTCTATGTCCCAGATGTTCGCTCTGTATGGAAGGAATGCTACCGTGTTTTGAAGACGGGCGGTGCTTTACTTGCCAGTTTCTATAATCCTGTAGTGTTTATTGGTGATCGCGACCCAGTTTATGCTGAAAAGGGAATTATTCGACCACGGTATACACTCCCTTATTCAGATCTTAAAGACCTTGATCAAGCCATGCTCAATAAAAAATGCGAGTGTGGCGAAACCGTTGTGTTCGGACATACATTGACGGATTTGATCGGTGGCCAACTTGAGGCAGGGTTCAGCATCGACGGATTTTATGAAGACAAACAACCTAATCCTCGCTTTTTAGTGGATAAGTTCATGCCAACTTTTTTGGCTACGCGAGCCGTTAAAAGATAGAAAATTTTGTTTCTTTGGTATGCCAATATTCTGATCCAATAAATTTGGACACTAAAAAAGGCAAACACTTTCCTGTAAAAACAAGGTATCAGAAGGTGTCTGCAGAAGAATCTAACACGAATTTCGCACTGAGCTAGCGGTTGAACGCCAAAACAGCGCTGACCCCGCGTAGAATACCTGTGGTTTCGCGGCATATCTTTTGCGAAATCGCTTTCATCATATCACTGGCATTATCCGCACTTTCTTCGGCATAAACCTGCCAACCCACAATTTTACGGCTAAAAATATCAAGGAAAACTTAGAGGTAAAAATAAATACTGTTCTTTAATACAGCTGGGTAAATAGCTGATGTCCCAACTGTACAGCTGATTGGGCGAGTTAGCACAGAGTGCCCGGGGTTTACTATTTGCTTTGGTCGGGCGTGACATTAGACCACTACATTCGTCGTAACAATTGTATGCCGGATTAAGTGAATAAAAGCGCTTTAATTTCAACATTTCTGGTATCAAGTTGTGCAACAAAATCCTTGATACAATAACCATTACCTATCAGAATAGCTTCTAAATCATCTAGTTAGCGCGGTAATACTGATTCCTCATTTGTCTTGCTTGCGTAGCAGTAAGATAAAGTATGGTACTCCAATCAAAGTTGCAAGCAACCCTGCAGGGATTTGGTATGGGAACATCACCATACGACCACTCCAGTCGGCAAACATCATTAGAACACCACCGATTAAAGCGGCTATCGTCAGTTGTGGCATCGCACGTTTAAAGCCTAACAACCGTGCCATATGTGGAGCCATCAGGCCAACAAAACTTAGTGGACCCGTCATTAGTGTAGCGGCAGCGGTCAGAGACGAAGCAATCAGCAGAATAATAATACGTGACTGTGCCAGCGCCATACCAACGGCTTTTGCCGTAACCGTACCCAACGGTAATAGTACCAGCCAACGACGGCATAACGGTGTTGTTGCAATCAGGATCACTGCCAAGATTAGGGTGCGCCACGCCTGTGCCGCACTTACGTTGTAAGTCGAACCCGCTAGCCAAGCCAGTAGTATCCCCGTTCGTGGATCACCGCTGGCCAATATCATCACCACCAGCGTAGTAAATACAGTGCTCACCGCAATCCCTGCCAGTAACATACGTTGTGCAGAAAAACCGTTACGTCGTCCCGCAACGACCATGACCAACAACAACGTCAATGCCGCACCAATACTTCCTGCAGGTAAAAACCAGACAATAGTATTCTCTGAAACCAACATCATGAGTACCAGTACACCAAGTGCAGCACCAGAACTAATCCCCAACACTTCGGGACTTGCCATCGGGTTGATGGTAAGTTTTTGGATCAGGCTACCTGCGACTCCCAGCATCATACCTGCCGCCAATGCGGCAATAACTCTCGGTAAACGCCAGGGCAACAGTTCCTGAATTTGTTTACCCTGTGCCCAAAACCAGCCGTTACTGCCACGTCCAAACAGCAACGCTACCACGAAGGTTAAAACCAATATCGCTATGCCAATTGTTATCCAGGAGAATACATGGTTGTGCCCTTTCGCCACGTAATAGCCCTGACGTACGGTGGGTAAATTAGCATTGGTAAGCAGCTTGGGTAGAAATAATAACAGTACTGGCGCTCCGACCAAAGCGGTAGCGGAACCTGTTGGAATGTCGTGCCAAACATGAGCCAACGACTGAACGACTTGATCAGTCAGCCAAAGCAGTAGTGCCCCGATCAATGGAGCTAGTACTATGCGTTGTGTCAAACGGCGAGCACCACAGATACGTGCCAGTAAGGGTGAAAACAAACCGATAAAACCGATCACACCGACAGCATTGACTATCTCCGAACTGATAAGTACCGCCAGTGCCAGTGCTGCCAAACGGGCACACTTAAGTCTTAACCCCAAATTTTTAGCTATGCCGTCGTCTATACCGAGCAGCGTCAGAGGACGGATCAACAATGCCGATAGGATCAGGGCCACCAGCAATAGGAAGATCAGTCCAGTCACATTGTGCCAATCATGCTGGTTCAGTGCACCACTGGCCCAGACGAACATACTTTGCAACTTTTCATGGTTGAATAATGCTATCAGCGAGTTGAGCGCACCGCAGTACAGTCCCATTACCAGACCTGCGAGGATCAGTGTGACAGGAGATATTTGTTTTCCCCAAGACAATCCTATCACCATCAGCGCAACCAGTATCGCGCCACTCAGGGCGGCGATTGACATCATCCAGCTGTCTGAGGGAACTGCCAGTAATATCGCCGCTGTAATACCCAATTTGGCACCAGCAGAAACACCAAGCGTTGCCGGTTCTGCAAGCGGATTTTTCAGAACCTGCTGAAACAAGAGTCCAGCCAGGCCGAGCCCTGCCCCAACCAGAAGAGAAACCACGCTCCGTGGCAAGATACTGTAGTGCATCACTATCTGACTGATATTGTTGATATCTGGTGCTGTCATTGCCTGCCACCACAGGGAAAATGGCAGTTGATATTGCATGTTATATAGCGTTAATGCCAGTGCGGGTAACGCCAGTAGTATGGGAAGTAGCCATATTTTGATATTTACGCTCATGCTTGCACGCCCGCCGCAGATTCCAACAGGTCGCAAAAACGCATCGCTGAAAGAGTAGCGCCATAAAACCAGACACCTGGTTGAATGAAAACTTTGCCTTGACGGACAAAAGGTAACGCTTGCCATAACGCTGTTTTTTGTACCTGAGTAAACAATGTGTCATTTCCATGACTAAAAAAAATTGCCTGTGCTTTAGGTACTATAGCCAATTGTTCAATACCGATAGTAGCACTACCCCAAAAATTGGTATGTCCGATCCAAGCATTTTCTAGGTCGAGATCATTCATCACTTCCTGAAACAAACTGCCCCGACCAAATACCAAGACATGGTTACTGTCCAGTAAGGTAAACAACAATAGCGGTGTATCACGCCATACTTGAATCCTCTGTTTACTTTGATTGATACGTTGCTTGTATTGCTCCAAATGTACCATAGCACGATCTTCTACACCCAGGTGAGTAGCCAGTCTGTACAGTGATTGCTTTGCCAGTTTTAGTGGTTTGCCTGACCCATCGTTGAAGGTGAAGCCCATGATTGGCGCGATACTTTTCATTTTTGTTACCGGCGGTCCAAAGCCTGTCGTATGGAGGATCAACGATGGATTGATATACTGGATAAGTTCCATATTGGGTTCCGTTCGGCTACCAACATCCAGGACTGATACAGGTAGTTTTGGTTGCTGTACCCAACGATGGTAGTTAGCGATTTCAGTCACACCAAAAGGGATAATCCCGAGAGTAAGTAGTAATTCGATCGGTAGCCATTCCAATGCCACTATGCGATTAACATCAAAATGAGTATCAGAGGAACAGGCCGCACCCGCTGCTAGAGAGAATTGCGGTAGCGACAAAGGAAATAATGCCAGCACTGTTAATAAACGCCGCCGCATAAGATCGGGATAATTTTTCATTAATAAATAAAGCTCACTGGCGCACCACCGTTCGGATGAGGTAACGTCCCCATCGGAATACCATAGATTTTTTCTAATACTTCAGCGGTCATTAGTTCCTCTGGCGCGCCCTGTGCGATTAGCTGTCCACTACGTAAAGCTATCAGCTGATCACAGTAGCGCGCCGCCATGTTGATATCATGCAGTACGATAATCACAGTGATCCTCTGTTGACGACTCAGACGTTGAATCAATGACAGCACCTCAACCTGATGCATAATATCCAGCGCCGAAATTGGCTCATCCAACAGTAGGCAGCGGCTATTTTGGGCAACCGTCATTGCCAGCCACGCGCGTTGGCGCTCGCCACCGGATAGGCTATCGACTAGGCGTCCTGCCAAAGGTTTGAGGCCGACCATTGCGATGGCTTCTTCTACATATTGATGGTCTTCACACCGAAAACGTCCTAGCGCACCGTGCCACGGATAACGCCCCAATGCTACCAATTCGCGTACGTTCATACCTTCTGCACCCGGCAGTTGCTGCGGTAAATAGGCCACTTCACGGGCAAAGGTTTTACAGTTCCACTGCGTTAGCGGCTTATTGCCTAACAGAATTTCTCCTCCGCTGGGAGAGAGATGGCGTCCAAGCATTTTCAGCAGTGTGGATTTACCCGATCCGTTGTGACCAAGCAGGCCACATACACTACCTTGAGGAAAGGTTAGGGAAACATTCTGTAGCAAAGTGCGATCGGAAATCGTAAAACTGATCTGTTGCAAAGAGAATACTATTGGGATAGACATCACGGTTTTACTCATCATAGGGTTTCCCAGAAACCTCGACCTTGAAGCCTGGGAGGAAGAGGAGTCGGGATCTCCCCTCTCTTTAAGAGGGGAATTGTCAAATTCAGAAATAACCTTAAAATTTACACCAGTACGCCATGAAATTTATTGTTAATCGATCCAGTTTACACTCAGAAAGAAGGTAATGGCGTAGCATCTTAACAGTCGAACATTCCGCCGCCACCCAAGCGTAAAAATCTGTCGTGCTTTCCGCACGTTCCCACAGTAGATCACCATTCTGACTCCTTTCCGCTAGCGCCGGAGTATCTGTACACGCAGCATCAGAGATGTCTACGTGCTGACGCACAGCCTCTACTAGTAAGGTCCCATGTCGCTGTTGCTGGCTAATATCACGAGGTAACCAGTAAACCTCGGCGAACGAAAATTGTGCAACGTTAATGCAGTCTTTCGCCATTGGCACTTCGAAGAAAGCCTGCACGGGCGGCGGGTTTACCTGTAACGACAATTGCTCCAGGATTCCCATTACAGCCGGCACTGCCGTTTCGTCAGCAATTAACAGAATTTTTTTCACCTGTGCGGACGGCATCCACTCATAACCCCCACTTTTTTCCTTTAAAATCAGCATTCGGAGCTACCATTTGGATAGGATCACCTGGGTTAGCATGAGTTACCCAGGCCGAAGCAGGGCCCTTTACACCGTGTAATACGAACTCCACGTCCACCTCACGCTGCTCGCTGCGTAAGGCCCGCAACGTATAAGTGCGCATCACCGGACGCTGTTTTTTCGGGATCACCATGTAGTTACGGTACCAGTCGTCACTGTTTTCCAACTGTCGCAGCTGTCCATCCTCGTTCCGGAACAGTAGCTTAATGCGCTGGTCAGGCGCTTCCAGCTTCATACGATCCACCTCTGGCCCAGTGAAAATACAGCGTAGCAACGAGGGAGAAATATGCTCCTTATGCTTCAGGGTAACATTAAAAATACGATAGCTTGCGGACATGTAAATTACTCTTTAAAAGTATTGATCGTTATTTGTTGCCGACACCATAGCCAACCGCTAAAGCCGCCTAACAGGACGGCCATTACCAGTGCTGCCGCGACCAATTGCGACTCGCCATAGAGTGTTATCACCATCGGCACCATCAATGCGCTCATGCCGTATCCCAGTGTATGGCTGGTTGCGATCATCCCAGCTCCTTTGCCGGTGGATAATTTATCGTTCAGCATGAGCTGGTAACCCGGTGTTGCCATTGCCGCGCCAAACGACGTCAGTGCACACCCTGCATAAAAAATCACCAGTGGTGAGGTACACATCAGCGCCAGGCCAGCAATCATGAGCACTGTGGCAATCAGCAATAACTGTGCCGGGCTAAAGCACTGTGGGCGCACCACTAGGAACTGGGCCAGCAAGGTACAACTGGCCGCCACGCTGAGTAGCAGCGCCACATGATGACTGACGGTAGTGGCATAATCACGAAACAGCAGCATCAGATGTGGCGCTAGACCCAGTTGCATTAGGCTGACCGTTGCCGCCAGCAGCAGCGCACACATAAGGTAAGGTAGGACCTCCCATGTTAGACGGTTTTGTTGGTGTGGTACTGGAGGCAACGGCAGATCATTCTGCTGGCAGCAGATCACCCACAGCGCAATCAAGGGGGCAACGGCCATCAACCACAGAGGTGCCATTGGATGAAGAGCTAACGCAAGTGCGGCACACAGTGGGCCAAGCAAACGACCACAACTCAAGCCAGAGCTGATGGTTGCCAGAGCCGTCATGCGTTGTTCATAACCTGCTCTCTGCAGCGCCCAGATCTGACTAGCGGGCACCATGCCTGACACCGTCAGCCCATAAAGAATCCGTGCGATAATTAGGCCGCCCAAGCCGGTCATTTCCCTCAACCAACCTGCCGACAGCCCCCATACTGACAGTGCCAGTAAAGCAAAACTCAGCAAATAACCGACCAGCGCCATTACCACCACAAATTTACATCCGCGAATTTCTGACTGACTGCCCCAATAAGGAGAGCTAATCAAAAACAACATTGAGCCGAGTGTTAACAGCCCAGCCCAGACAGAAAGGGGAAACTGTGTCATACTGACCAGCATCGGCAATGCCACCAGTAAACCGTTTTGCCCAATGCCCAGCAACCCGGCACAAAACGCCAGCGGCCAATTACCAGCAGACGCATTTCTGACAGTGACGTGTTTCGATTTAGGAGATACGCTCATAAAAAAATCAAAATAATTATTAAGAAAATAAGTACCTTACAAGTAGGCACGAACAAAAATAATTATAATCCAATTGATAATAATTACTATTAATATTACTATTATTATTATTTAAAGTGACTAGGTATCATGACTATCCAGTTTGAAACCACAACAACCGATGTGGCTATACAATGTTTCCTCAACGCATTTATGCGTGAAACTCGGGATTGGCAAATTGTCCCGACGACAGATATCCAGCAACATACTCAAGTGCATATTCCTCTTTCCCATTCCCAAACAATCCGTATCGCCTTACAACATATCTCTCCAACCCAGCATCATCAATACATCTTCCCTGCACGCCTGCATGAGCAGGGTGATGGTAAGGGTGTTGCACTGAGTGTGGAGCAACTGGTGACGCTATTGTTAGAAAAACCGGCGGTACGAGGTGAATTGACGGATGAGGTTATAGCTCGCTTCCGCCAGCGAGTGCTGGAAAGTCATGACAATACCCACAATGCCATTAATATTCGCCTCGAATGGCCTATGCTACGCGATAAGCCGCTAAACTTTGCCCAGGCGGAGCAGGGATTGCTGGTCGGGCACGCTTTCCACCCTGCGCCAAAATCCCGTGAACCCTTTGATAAACAACAGGCACGCCGCTACCTACCCGATTTTGCCGCTCAATTTCCACTGCGCTGGTTTGCTGTGGATAAACGTTATGTGTGCGGTGATAGCCTGGTGCTCACGCTGCAACAACGCCTGCAACGCTTCGTTACTGAAAGTGCACCGCAGCTACTAAAACATTTTACTGATAATGTCTGGCTGGTACCGATGCACCCGTGGCAAGCCGACCATCTGCTGGCACAAGCATGGTGTCGGCAATTAATTGCGCAACAACGGATGCGGGATCTGGGTGAAGCGGGTGAACGCTGGCTGCCAACCAGTTCATCACGTTCGTTGTATAACGCTTCCAGTCACGACATGATTAAGTTTTCTCTCAATGTGCGCCTGACCAACTCAATACGTACCTTGTCGGTGAAAGAAGTGAAACGCGGCATGCGCTTGGCACGGCTTGCGCAAACACCACGCTGGCAGGAACTTCAGGCATGTTATCCCACTATGCGGATAATGCAGGAAGATGGCTGGGTCGGCCTGCATTCAGTCAATGGCGTGATCCAAGAAGATAGCTTGATGACATTCCGCGACAACCTTTTGTTCAGTCTGCCGGAAAGCCAAACCAATGTGCTAGTGACATTGACTCAGGCTGCACTGGACGGTGGTGACAGTTTGCTGGCTGCCACAGTACGACGTTTGGCCGAGCGTCTCAAGCTACCTGAGCAGTGTGCAGCCCATTGTTGGCTAGATGCCTACTGCAACCACGTACTATTGCCACTATTCAGCATCGAGGCCAATTACGGCCTAGTGCTGCTGGCTCATCAGCAAAATATCCTGGTGGAGATGCAGCAGGATCTGCCGATTGGCATGCTGTATCGCGATTGCCAAGGCAGCGGTTTTACCCGAAACGCTATGCCATGGCTGGAAGAGATCGGTGAGGCCGATGCGGAAAACCTTTTCAGTGAGCAACAACTGCTACGTTACTTCCCCTATTACCTTTTAGTGAACTCCACTTTGGCAGTTACCGCTGCGATGGCGGCTGCCGGTTTCGACAGCGAAGAGAACCTGATGGCAAAGGTACGCGATTTACTCAGCCGCCTGCGCACCATAACGGAAAACACTCTGTGCTTGGACTACGTTCTGGATAGTACATATTGGAATTGCAAAGGTAACTTTTTTTGCTATCTGCACGATCACAATGAAAACACCATCTTAGATCCTGCAGTGATTTACTTCGATTTCGTCAATCCATTGCACGAGAGTCAAGGAGGGAGACAATCATGCAGCAGGCCAAACTGATATATGCCGTTGGGGGTTACGCTGTGAAACCCAAGGAAAAAAACTGTCGCTCAGCTTGGGGCTGGATGGAAGCGCAATACTCCATTACCCTGGTCCCCTAACCCAAGGCTGGTTAGTGCAGGCGCTAGACCAACTGTTAGTTGCTGCGCCACAGCTCACCGGCATTGTCCTACCGCACGCCGAATGGCACGAAGAACCGCAGGCTAAGGCGTTATTTACCCTGGCAAGCAGTGACTATTTGGCACGTGAAGTTTTTTACCAGTTGCCACTTTGGTTAATGACAAAGCGTAACAGCGCTTCCAGCAAAATGCAGTACAATGCTGAATGCGAACTCTGGTCCCCGAAACGTCCGGCGCGCCCGGTGGGTGAAGTTTACCGCCGTTTCGATCCGCAAACTCAACACACTTTGAGCTTCCGTCTACCGGAAGTAGCACAAGATGTTGAACAGTTTACTCGTTGGATGAACTTGGCACGTGTCGATGCTTTTTGGAAAATGAGTGGTCCACTGGACATGCAGGCTGTTTATCTGCAACGCCAGCTGGATTCCAGCTATTGCTACCCACTGTTGGGTTGCTTCGACGATCAGCCGTTCGGGTATTTCGAAGTGTACTGGGCGCCAGAAGACCGTATCGGCCGCCACTACCGCTGGCAGCCGTTTGATCGTGGTCTTCATATGCTGGTCGGTGAAGAAAACTGGCGGGGTGCACGCTACATCCGCAGCTGGCTGCGTGGCCTGACCCATTATCTGTACCTTGACGAGCCACGCACTCACCGCGTGGTGGCTGAGCCGCACGTCGATAACCAGCAACTTTTCCGTCATCTGCCAACTGCAGGTTACCAGACCATCAAGGAATTTGATTTCCCGCATAAACGCTCACGTCTTGTCATGAATCAGCGTTGGAATTTCTTCCAAGAGGCATCCGTATGATAAAAAATGACTACGCTGACTGGCAATGTGTCAACCGCCAGATGATCGCTAAAATTCTGGCCGAATTGGAGTACGAACATGTATTCAGAGCTGAAACACAGGGTAGAAAATGGCGTATTATGTTGGGCGACGCTACCTACACTTTCAGCGCTCGACGTGGCATCTGGGGCTGGCTGCATATCGATCCGACTTCACTGACATGTGACAACCCGCCATTATCAGCCGATCAGACACTTCGCCAGTTAGCACAAGTGCTGGATATGGACGATGCACAGATCGCTGAACATCTGGAAGACCTCTACGCCACGCTGCGTGGTGACATGCAACTCCTGGCCGCGCGCAATGGCATGAGTGCGCAGGATCTGATCGCTCTCGATGCCGATATGTTGCAATGCTTGCTGATCGGACACCCAAAGTTTATCTTCAATAAAGGCCGCCGTGGTTGGGGGCTCACAGCGTTGCAGCAATATGCACCCGAATACCAGAGTCAGTTCCGTTTGTACTGGGTGGCAGCAAAACGTGGCAACTTTGTCTGGTGTGCTGACGAAGGTTGCCCGTTGGACAATCTGCTCAATAGTGCAATGGAGCAGGGCGAACGCCAACGTTTTAACCTTCGCTGGGACGAGCTGAAACTAAGCAACGACTGGGTACCTGTGCCGCTGCACCCATGGCAGTGGCAACAAAAAATTGCCCTACATTTTTTGCCACAATTGGCATCCGGTGAATTGGTGGAGCTGGGAGAGTTTGGTGACTACTATCTTGCACAACAGTCACTACGCACCTTGACCAACGTCAGTCGCCACACACCGTTCGATATCAAGCTGACACTGACCATTTACAATACCTCATGTTATCGCGGCATCCCGGGTAAATATATCAGCGCCGGACCCGCAGCATCACGCTGGTTACAGCAGCTCTTCGCCGAAGACCTCACGCTGCAGGCCAGTGGTGCGCAGATCCTCGGCGAGCTGGCAGCGGGCTATATGGCACACCAGACGTATGCCTCTCTGAAGCAGGCTCCATACCGCTACCAGGAGATGCTTGGGGTCATTTGGCGCGAAAACCCTTCCTGTTATCTGCGAGATGGTGAGCAAGCAATCCTTATGGCTACACTGATGGAAACTGACAATGGTGGTGAACCGTTGATTGGCGCCTATATCACACATTCCGGCCTGAGTGCTGAAACTTGGCTGGAGAAAATGTTCCAGGCCGTGGTCATCCCGATGTACCACCTAATGTGCTGCTACGGTGTAGCGCTGATCGCCCATGGGCAGAACATCACGCTAGTGATGAAAGATCACGTTCCGCAGCGTGTGTTACTGAAAGATTTCCAGGGTGACATGCGCCTAGTGGATCAGGAGTTTCCACAGGCGATTTCACTGCCGAGGGTGGTGAAAGAGGTTACCGTGCGACTGTCCGCCGATTATTTGATTCATGACTTGCAAACTGGGCATTTTGTCACCGTACTGCGTTTTATTTCGCCACTGATGGCTGCTTTCGATGTGGATGAATCACGTTTCTACCAAGTGCTGGCGCAGGTGCTAAAATGCTACATGGCTCAGCACCCACAGTTAGTCGAACGCTTTGCCCTTTTCGATCTGTTTACACCACAAATCATTCGTGTGGTGCTCAACCCAGTGAAACTCATCTATTCAGAACATGACGGCGGTAGCCGTATGTTGCCGAATTATCTGAAAAATCTTGATAGCCCTCTTTATCTGGTTACTAAGGAGTTTGACCAATGAATCACCCCCTCGATTTCATCGGCATCGGTATCGGCCCCTTCAACCTCAGCATTGCTGCTCTAAGTAGCGAGGTTCCCCGCTTTAACAACAAGTTTTTCGAGCGTAAGCCAAATTTTTCTTGGCACCCGGGCATGATGGTACCGGATTGTCGCATGCAGACCAGTTTTCTGAAGGATTTGGTCAGCGCAGTATCGCCTACGAATCCGTATAGCTTTCTTAATTATCTGGTTAAACGGAAAAAATTCTATCGCTTCCTGACGACTGAGCAACGCACTGTTTCACGCGAAGAATTCGCCGATTACCTTAATTGGGCCGCCAACGACTTGAGTTCACTGGAATTTAGCCAAAACATCCAAAGCGTGGATTTTGACGACCAGCAACGCCAGTTTGTCGTTACAAGCCATAGCAGCGTCTACCGTGCTCGCCATATCTGTTTGGGTATTGGCAAACAAATCAAACTACCGGAATGCGTGGTCGAGCAGAACGAACGTTGCTTCCACGCCAGCGAGATGGCTCAGCGTAACCCAAACCTGACTGGTAAGCGCGTCACCATCGTTGGCGGTGGCCAAAGCGGTGCTGATCTGTTTCTGAACATCTTCCGTGCCGAATGGGGACAACCGCAGCAGCTGAATTGGATCTCTCGCCGCAACAATTACAACACACTGGACGAGGCAGCATTCGCCAACGAATACTTCACACCTGAATACGTAGAAGGGTTCAATACCTTAAACGATGGCGCCAAGCAACGTATGCTGACGGAACAAAAGATGACTTCCGACGGTATAACCAGTGAATCGTTGCTGACCATTTACCGCGCAATATACCACCGGTTCGAAGTACTGGGCGAAAAGCCTTGGGCGCGCTTACTACCAAGCCGTACGCTTGCCGCACTCCACACCCAGGGTAATGGCTATCAGCTAGTGACCCATCACCATCTCGATCATGGCAAAGAAACTTTCGATACAGACATAGTGATCTTCGCCACAGGCTATCAGCAGGATCGCCCGGCATTCCTCGAGCCGTTAGCTTCTCGCTTGTTTATTACTTCAGACGGTAATTACCATGTAGCGCCTGACTTCACGCTGGGGTGGAACGGACCGCGTGACAATTGCCTGTTTGCCGTCAATGTCGGCATGCACAGCCACGGCATCGCGGAACCACAGCTCAGCATGATGGCCTGGCGTTCGGCTCGCATTCTCAACCGGGCATTAGGACGTGATCAGTTTGATTTAACGTCTACCCCGACAGTGATCCAATGGCGTAGTCAGCAGCAAGACGCCCCTACCTGCACTGAACACACGATGCTCAATATACATCGAGTTTTGGCATACCAACCATGAGAACAATATAAATAAAGATGAAACGCAAACACCTCTGGGGATTAAACATGGGCTTGCTAGCGATACTCCCCCTTGCAGCCTGGGCAGAAGAAAAAAAGAATGAGGAACAAATCGTTGTCTCCGCCAGCCGTATACAACGTCCGGTCGCAGAAATGGCTCAAGCTATCTGGGTAATCGAAGACCATGAAATCGAGCAACAGATGCAAGGTGGTAAGGAGATAAAAGATATCCTGTCTCAGTTAATTCCAGGTATAGACGTCAGTAGTCAGGGGCGCACCAACTACGGTATGAACGTACGTGGTCGTTCGATGATGGTGATGATCGACGGCGTACGGATAAACTCATCACGTAGCGACAGTCGCCAGCTGGATTCGATCGATCCGTTCAATATTGATCATATTGAAGTTATTTCCGGTGCTACCGCTTTGTATGGTGGCGGCAGCACCGGCGGCCTGATCAACATCGTTACCAAAAAAGGCAAGGAAGAGAAGCAGGTCGAACTACAGATTGGTAGCAAAACCGGCTTAAAAAACCACAATGACCACGACGAAAATGTGTCTGCTGCTGTCAGCGGTGGCAATGACTATGCTGCAGGCCGCTTGTCTGTTTCCTACCAGCGCTATGGTGGCTGGTACGACGGTAAAGGCCAAGAGGTGCTGATCGATAACACTCAGACCGGGTTGCAGTATTCCGATCGCATCGACGTGATGGGTACCGGTACCATCAACATTGATGACCACCAACAAATGCAGTTGACCACACAGTATTTTAACAGTGAATCGGATGGTAAACACGGCACGTACCTGGGTAAGAATTTCTCTGCGGTCACCAGCACGAATCGGGCGTCCAACAGCGGAGGCCTGAATGCCGACCGTATCCCGGGTACCAAACGTCATCTGATTAACCTGCAATACTCTAATACCGATTTCTGTGGCCAAGATCTGGTAACTCAGATCTATTATCGAGACGAAAATCTAACCTTTTACCCTTTCCCTAAACTGAGCAAAGGTACGGTGAGCAGTATTAGTGCTTCAGAACAAAAAACCGATTTCTACGGCGGAAAAATGACGCTAAACAGTAAGCCAAGCGACAACCTGGCGCTGGCTTATGGTATCGACGCCGATCACGAAAGCTTTAACACTAACCAACAGTTCTTCAACCTAACGAAGGCACAGCAGTCTGGTGGTATGACGCTAAAAAAAATCTACAATGTTGGCCGCTACCCAAGCTACACGACCCTCAACCTTGCACCGTTCCTGCAGAGCAGTTACGACATCAATCCAATCTTCACCTTAAGTGGGGGTATACGTTATCAGTATACCGAAAACAAGGTAGATGATTTCGTTGGTTATGCACAGCAGCAGGCGATTGCCAACGGAACGGCCGCTTCTGCCGACACAGTGCCAGGCGGCAAGACTGATTACAATAACCTCCTGTTCAACGCCGGTTTGCTGGCGCACCTGACTGAACAGCAGCAAACCTGGTTTAACTTCTCACAAGGCTTTGAGATCCCGGACCTGGCAAAATATTACGGTTCCGGCACCTATAGGCTGGTCAACGGCCATTACCGGCTGCAAAACAGCTTGAACGTCAACAACTCCAAGCTAAAAGGTATAAAGATCGACTCCTACGAGCTGGGTTGGCGTTATACCGGGGATACCCTGCGCACCCAGGTTGCAGCATATTATTCGTTGTCAGATCAGACCATTTCAATTAACAAGACCGATATGAGCATCAATGTACAGTCGTCTAACCGCCGGATTTACGGAATAGAAGGCGCTGTAGATTATTTCTTCGAAGACAGCGACTGGAACATTGGCACCACCTTTAACCTGATTAAATCGGAGACCCAAACCGATGGCAAATGGCGGAAATTAACCATCGATACCGCCAGCCCATCGAAAGCTACAGCTTACGTCGGTTGGACGACTGACAACTGGGAGCTACGTGTACAATCGCAGAATACCTTTGACATGTCCGACGGTCAGGATCGCAAAATCAATGGCTATAATACCATCGACTTCCTTGGCAGCTATGCCCTGCCGGTGGGCAAAGTCAGCTTTGGCGTGGAAAACGTGCTGAACAAGGAGTACGCAACCGTCTGGGGACAGCGTGCACCAATCCTTTACAGTCCAGCCTATGGCTCACCAGATCTCTATAACTACCAGGGCCGTGGCAGAACTTTTCGTTTAAACTATTCTGTGATTTTTTAAAATTAGAAACCCGGCGCTGTTGTTCTGAATACCATCAGTGTAACGACAGCGGATGTGACGGATAGGAAATTTGCTTGGCTCGAAAAATGCCGAAGGGTATGGAAAAACTGCGAGCAACAGCTCAATACCAGCCTGCAGTTCGTTAATCGTCTCTTCATTAGACCTCTTCGGAAACTCTGATTTATCTAATTTCCATGTTATAAATTGCTGCAATCAGATTAAATCGTAATCCAAAACGTTTTCGCCTGTTTCGATAACGATCTGATACGATTTTAAATCGTTTAATCATACCAATGACATTTTCGTTTAATACACGCTGGCTTGATAACTCACGATTGTTGCGTTTATCTTCTTGTGTTAAGGGATTTTTCTTTGTCTTTTTCTTAGGCAACGCCGAGTTTGAATGGATCTTGCCAAGCCCTTGGTAACCTGTATCTGTCACTGTTTTGATTTCAGGATGTATTCGCACGCCAGACTCTTTGAACAACCTAAAATCATGACGCCTCCCATGAGTAAAGCTTGTACAGATGACTGCTTTGCTTTTTTTATCGACGATCACTTGGGTTTTTAAGGTGGGTCGTTTCTTTTTTCCTGAGTAAAACTGCTTTTGTTTTTTTTGGGACGTTCAATCGGCGTTTCTGTGGCATCAATAAGAACGAGCTCATACTCCCTATCACTTTTTAATAAAGCTTTGCGTCCAGAGAGTGCAAAATCAGGATGCTTTATTAGCGTATTTTCTATCCATTTAATCGTTTCATAGCAGGTGCTCTCACTCACCCCATCGCTTCGGCTAACATGAAAATAAGTGCGATATTCCCGTAGATACCCAAGTGAAATCAAGATGCAGGATTTAGCTCCATCACTTACAACCCAATAATAAAATCTCAATGGAAACGATGGGTAAAACGAAATAAAGGGGGAAAAGTCGGTGTCTGTGCTGCAATGCGTAAATTACTCCAACTGGCCTATGGCGTGCTGAAATCAGGTCTCCCTTTTGATACAAAAATAGCGCTTGCAAAGACGTAATCAAGACGGTATCTGTCGAGCACACGGTGTTTGATAACGCCCTTTTGCGTAAACGGTCATTGGTTGAAACCGTTTTTGAACAACTACAAAATATGTGACAAATAGGGCAGATTCGTCACCGCCCACCACAGCATTTTATCGTCAATTTACTCGGCGGCATCGACGCTTACTGCCTTACACCATCCAAACCAAAATTAGCTCTGCATTGTGCAAATATCGTCACATTATAAAATAGTCGGCTTATTCCGAACTCAGGTTAAGCATACCGCTCACATTTTCGTTAACCACTCTTTCACTGGCTAATTGCTGATTACTCTTTTTGTCTTCTTTCGTTAATGGATCATTTTTGCGCTGTTTTTTAGGCAAACAGGTGTTTTCATGAACCTTCTTTATTCCCTGATATCCCGTATCAGTGATGACTTTAATTTCAGGATGAAGGTGAGTACCTGATTCTTTAAACAACCGAAAATCATGGCGTTTTCCGTTTGAAATACTTTTTTGTTTTTCTGTCGACCACTACCTGGCTTTTTAACGTATGTTTTTTCTTCTTGCCTGAATAAAAGTGCTTTTGTTTTTTTGGGGCGTTCAATCGGGGTTTCCGTCGCATCTATTAGTACAATCTCATGCTCCACCTTACTTCCTTGTAGCACTTTACGTCCAGGCAAGGCAAAATTCCGATGTTTTATAAGCGTGTTTTCTACCCACCTACTCGTTTTATACGCTGAATTTTCGCTTACCCCATAATTTTGGCCAATATGAAAGTAGATTCGATATTCCCTGATATATTCCAGTGCCATTAGTAGCTGCTCTTCTAGGGTAAGCTTATTCTTGCACCCCCCGCGCGATTTTTTCTGTTGGTCCGCATCACGGAAAATATCAATCATTTTTTCAAATGTTGGGCACTGTACACCCGTTAACCGCCGAAAGTTTTCATCTTCTAATTCTTTAATCTGATTGTATTTCACACACAGTACCTCCAGTCAGCTATTTTTATAAAATTTCCGCTTTTAACGCTAGTTTCGAAAGAGGTCTAGTGCATTGGCAATACCGCCAAAGCTGTCCCGGATTTTTCCCCCTTACTGGATGGCAATCAGGTACAGCGGCATCCCCCCGCCGGCAATCGAGGTCGCAATGTCGGTAAACTGCATCGGCAATTGATGTAATGCCATCCGGTATTGACCTGCCAATACGGTCCCTTTTTCCACGTGGCTTCTTGCGCGTTATATCAACAACAATCTAAAAGTGATCCACTACACTTTTGGTTTGTCCATTAATCCGGCTTGTTTTTTTTCTCTGATCCGATAGCTTTCTCCTTTGATTTGCAAGATATGTGAGTGGTGTAGTACCCGGTCTAACATAGCGGAGGTGAGTGCTGTGTCGTTTGCAAACACCTGGCCCCACTGACCAAACGCAAGTTGCTCGTTAAGATCACTGAAGCTTTTTCATAGCGTTTGGCTATGACATCAAACAGCAATTTGGCTTCATGTACGGTAAAGGGCAGATAGCCGATTTCATCAATAATTAGCAGCCGGGGTGCCTGTACGGCGCGCAGCATGACCTGTTTATAGTTGTCTTGTCGCTGCGCTGTGGCCGGTTGCAGAATTAAGTCAGATTCACTGATAAACCGGGTTTTGATTCCTGCCTGCACGGTTTTGTAACCTAGCGCTATGGGTCTTGCCCACTCCTGAGGGCCCCAGCATCACCACATTCTCCTGGCGCTCAATAAATGACAACGACGCTAACTCAATGACCTGTTTTTTTGGCATACCAGCGGCGAAGGTAAAATCAAAATCCTCCCGCGTTTTCAGGCTGGGGAATCCAGCCATTCGGGTGAACATATGCTGCTTCCGTTGATGGCGTGAACGCTTCTCACACTGCAGAATCTGCTCCAGGAAGGTCAAGTAATCCCACTCTTGTTGCGCAGCTTACTGGGCTAAATCGCAGGCATTTGCATCAATCCCCGGCAGTTGCAGTTCTGACGTAAGTTCGCCAATACGCGATAATTGCAGCTATATCTTTTGCGAAACCGCGTTCGTCAAGATAAACCAACGATTTTCCCTGCTTTTTATAGCCGTCTCTCTTTTTCTGGAAGCTGTGCTGTGCGACTTCACCCAATGTAGCGATCAGCGATCCTTTGGTTTTTATTATCAATAATCCTTGGGGCTTACAATTCGCTCGGCTAATAAAAAACAGTCGATTTCAGTCGGAGACAATTAAAAGCCAGGAAGAAGAAAAATATTGGTATAAGGTGTATCGATTAGAAGCGGTGGTGCAATTGCAAAATCTGCTGGAAAGCACCATGCATAAGCTGACTTTTGACCAGATCCGGCAGCCTGTTTTAAATCTGTATTATTACAAAAACAAACAACAGCAAGATTCAGTGGTAAAAGTACCCGCCATACTGAAAATGCATCAAGAACTCGCGACAGCGCAACGCAACAAACAAGCCGTGGCTATCCCCAATGCCAATACGCATAAATTAGGTTCTGGAATCCATGCGTACGACTTACCTGCCGTGAAAAATGCTATTAATAAATTTATTGTTGAGGTGTTGAAGTTATCACCTGTATTAAATAAATGACGAACACCAAGCACAGCAAATGGTGTTGAATCCACGGGGCTATCCCACTGAATGAACAGGTTTTCCGGCACACCGGATAAGAGTACAAAACGTGTGATTTTTCTGAAAAATTTGAAGATTGCGTAATATTAGTCCACTCACTGAAAAAAACAGTTCCTATTTTGGTAACTATCGCGTTTTATTTCTTACCCTTAGTCTGAATGCGCTTATCACGAATATATGCATGCATCACTAAGTGGAAAAGAAGTATGAAACATTCAATTTCCCAGCTCCAATCTTGCTCCATAAAAAATAAATTTGCCTGTAAAAATAGGACGTTGCCATTGCGCAACGAAATAATATTATGAATAACAAATTAATTTTATTGTCCATGTTACTAACTAACATGATTCTAGCCAATTATTCATACGGAGAGGAAGTGACTGACGAAACTGGCGACAAGAAGCACATAGATACAGCTGAAATTAAGAATGATAACTATGGAATTATGAGAAAAAATGCTCTTGCAGCAGGTCATCAAGCTACGACTGATGGAGATAATACTGTTGTGTTAGGTAGTCATTCTACAGTTAAGCAGTACGGAAGCACAGCTGTTGGAGCTAGCGTTACAGTATCTGGTATTAATGCCACCGCAATTGGTAATAATGCAAAGGCAGAAGTAGACGAATCTGTAGCCTTAGGTGCTCATTCTATAGCAAACAGATCATCAAAAACCATGACTGAAGCATTTTCGAATAAGGCCGTTAATTCGGAAGGTGAAGTTTCTGTTGGTAATGATGATTATGAAGAATTACGTCAAATAACTCATGTTGCGGGGGGTACTGAAGACACTGATGTCGTTAATGTTAGACAATTAAGAGCGGTAGATAACAAAATCCATGATATGCAGAACGCCATCAGCCATAACGAAACTAACGCCAAAACAGCTTTAACCAGGACGCAACAGCATGAAACTACGGCCAGTACACATGCCACGAATGCTAAAACAGCTTTAGACGCCGTCAGTGATCACGAGGCTAAAGCCAAGACAGCCTTAGACAATATTCAGGAGCATGAAACTACGGCCAGTACACATGCCACGAATGCTAAAACAGCTTTAGACGCCGTCAGTGATCGCGAGGCTAAAGCCAAGACAGCCTTAGACAATATTCAGGAGCATGAAACTACGGCCAGTACACATGCCACGAATGCTAAAACAGCTTTAGACGCCGTCAGTGATCACGAGGCTAAAGCCAAGACAGCCTTAGACAATACTCAGCAGCATGAAACTACGGCCAGTACACATGCCACGAATGCTAAAACAGCTTTAGACGCCGTCAGTGATCACGAGGCTAAAGCCAAGACAGCCTTAGACAATACTCAGCAGCATGAAACTACGGCCAGTACACATGCCACGAATGCTAAAACAGTTTTAGACGCCGTCAGCGATCACGAGGCTAAAGCCAAGACAGCCTTAGACAATATTCAGGAGCATGAAACTACGGCCAGTACACATGCCACGAATGCTAAAACAGTTTTAGACGCCGTCAGTGATCACGAGGCTAAAGCCAAGACAGCGTTAGACAATACTCAGCAATATGAGGCTGATTTCAAGACAGCTATCGAGTCGACTAAAAATTCCGCTCAATTGACCCACTCCAGCGCCCATCAGGCGCGAGCGTTAGTGGGGCAACTCGAAAGTGAAATATCGCACATCGGTAAGATGGCTAAGCAAGCCCCTGATAGCGTCATTCATATCGGTCATGATTTAGGGGCAATGCCATCTCTGTCGCGGGAAAGCAGGGGGATAGAGTGCTTACCGGTGTTACCGATGGCATCAGAGATCATGACGCCGCCAATATCTCCCAGTTAAATCGCGTTAACAGAATGACGACTGTCGCACATGCATTAGCCTATAAAAATGCATCAAAAATTAATAATCTTCAATATGAGTTATCTAAGACAAACAAAAAAATTGACCGAGGACTAGCCACATCTGCGGCGTTAACAGGGCTTTTTCAACCCTATAATGTAGGGAAAGTAAACGTTACGGTTGGAGTTGGAGGGTATAATGCCTCTACGGCCATCGCTATCGGTACCGGATATCGCTTCAATGAATATACGGCGGTGAAAGCGGGTGTCGCTTATTCTGGAGAAAATAACCTCATGTACAATACTTCTTTTAACCTTGAATGGTAATCAGCTGGAATGGCCAAGCAACGCTTAATAATGATCTTTACATTTAAGTTATGTGGCTCAATCCACTGGATCAATTTTTCACCAATAAAAAACACAGAGGGTGCCCACACCAGAAAGTAGTTTTATGGATGGGGAGCCTGTCCTGAAAATTGTGTAAGTGCCTATATTCAGATAATTAGTGAATTTAAAAAGGATATGAGCAATGGCAAGAACGAAGAGATTACCCGATACTCCCCAGCAAGCACAGCCACGACGAATAGCCGTAATGGCTATTCGTCAAAGATCCTCATTTTCCAGTACGGTGAATTACCTATCTAACCTCAATTAGGGATAAGCATACATTAGACCTCTTTCGAAACCTACTGTGTGACGCGAATCCTGCGTTGCCCGGTGCTCGCAATCCTCATATACTTATACACTCCGCTTGCTGTGCGCCAGGCGCCTTGACTTAGCATCACTCGCTACGGTTTGGAAAGAGGTCTATTGTATCTCTAAAAAAAGGAAGCGTTATGTTACAAAACGTGATGAAAGAACCGTCAAGAGATGATTTATACCCAAGTGAAATCAAGATGCAGGATTTAGCGCCTGGAAATTATCGTTTAAGCGAGATACCAGAGAACTTGCCATTTGTGGTAGCTTCACCTCAAAGAAGTTTAAGATATCGTTCTTAAAACTCTGTTTAGATGGGTAATATCTATTGTTTCGTGTTTGCTCATTCATCACCTTCCACAATCGCTCTATCGGGTTTAGATTCGGGCTATACGGCGGAAGGTAATGAAGCTGGATATTCAACGTAAGCGCGGCGTCTTGCACAAGCTGTGAACGGTGATAGCCTGCACCCTCGAGGATCACATGTGCCGTTGTCGTGATGGGATAATGCGCGCGAATGGCAGACAGGAAGTGAACCACATTTTCGCTGTTAATCGTCTCATCATCACGGATTATGGGGTTAGCCACATTCTGGATGTTCAAGGCTCCCATGATATTCAACCGCGTTCTGCTCCCGGTGGTCTCTATCGTTTTATCCTGGCCTTTTCGTATCCAGCCGTAGCTTATTTTGGTGGCTTGTGTCGGATGAACGGCATCAATAAACAGTATGGGGTCATTACCCGCGGCGTCTTTCAATTCGCTGTAGGTCTTTATAAATTGCGGCTGTTTCTCAACGTCAAATTTATGCGGAACACCTTTCGGCTTTTTATAGCTAAAGCCATGCTGCTTCAACCCTTTATACAGACCTGATACGGTAAAGGTGATGTTCCAGCGTCCAGCGATATAGGCCACAATTTGGTGATTGTGGTGGTAGAGCGGCTGGGTGAGATGTTCAACCAGCGACGTGGTCTGTTCCGCATTGAGATAGCCATCGGAGCCGCCATTTTCAGGCTTGAGCTTGTTGAGTTTATGATAGTCTGTAAGGTGGCGCCGCACCGTGGTTTCATTAATGAGCTGTGAGTGAGCAATCATAGGGGGAGTCCAGCCGTCTGCGGACAACAAAACACACCGGATCCTGTCACAGACACGGCGGTCATGGCTTTGACGATGTTGGGCTTCGAGGGTAATTTTCTGGTCAGCAGTCAGCTCTATTTTCATGGCTATGAGCATGATCCTTATCGACTTCAAAATCAAGCATCTTCATTGATCACGGGTATATATTGGCGCGACACTCCACCAAGCACTTGAAACCTTTGCTGCATCTATCAGTGCTCACTCTGAGTATAAAATCACTGCAGCTCATTTCGCTCAATACCTTGCCGACCATTATGGTGAAATAGCGAAAGACACGATTATTGCCACACTGAAAAATCAAAAATGGATTTTATTACAGAATAAATAGAATAGCTTTGCTCGTCAAGACTATTTTTATTGGATAAATTTTATATGATTGTCTCATTATTCGGCCTATAAAGAGAGGACCCTATTTTAATACTACCCCTCATAACAATGAAAGACTCTATTATTTATTGATATTGATTATCCCTCTCATTATTTTTTATTAGACCTCTTCGGAAACTAGCATTCATGTAGGAATTTTGTTAAAAATCTCCTGAACAAGGAGCCCTCATGAAATATGAAGTAATAAAGGTACTGGAAGAGGAAAAATTTCGTCGCTTAACCGGTGTTAAACGCAGTAGATTTGAAAAGATGATAAAGATATTGAATAAAGCGGATAAGTGTCAGCAAGGGAAAGGAGGTCGGAAACCCAGGCTGTGTTTAGAAGAGCGCTTATTAATGGCCCTTGAGTATCTACGAGAATATCGCACTTATTTTCCTGTCAGCCAAAGCGATGGGGTGAGTGAGAGCGCCTGCTATGAAACGATTAAATGGATAGAGAATACGCTAATAAAGCATCCTGATTTTGCCCTACCTGGACGCAAAGCTTTATTAAAAAGTGATAGGGAGTATGAGCTCGTTCTTATTGACGCCACAGAAACGCCGATTGAACGTCCAAAAAAAACAAAAGCAGTTTTACTCAGGAAAAAAGAAACGAACCACCTTAAAAACCCAAGTGATCGTCGATAAAAAAAGCAAAGTAGCCATCTGTACAACCTTTACTAATGGGAAGCGTCATGATTTTAGGTTGTTCAAGGAATCTGGTGTGCGAATACATCCTGAAATCAAAACAATTACAGATACAGGTTACCAAGGGCTTGGCAAGATCCATTCAAACTCGGCGTTGCCTAAGAAAAAGACAAAGAAAAATCCCTTAACAAAAGAAGATAAACGCAACAATCGTAAGTTATCAAGCCAGCGTGTATTAAACGAAAATGTCATTGATATGATTAAACGATTTAAAATTGTATCAGATCGTTATCGAAACAGGCGAAAACGGTTTGGATTAAGATTTAATCTGATTGCAGCAATTTATAACATGGAAATTAGACAAATGAGAGTTTCCGAAGAGATCTAATGTTTTTTTATAGCTAAACCCAGCGCGTTTTAACGCATCGCAGATCCCTCGAGCACTGCCCCCCATACGCTGAGCTCGTTCGTATTGAGACACGTCAGGATAGGTTTCCACATCAAGGAGCAACGCGGCGCGATTTATTTTGGTCGCCGGTTTATTACGCGTCAGGCAAGGGTCGATACGTTTAGCCCAGCGCATTAGACTCGCTATCCCCACACAAAAACGTGTCGCCGTTTCGGCAGTGTCATCTTTGAATTCATCAGCCTTGGGGGCGCATGATGCTTTTATTAATAAATTTTATTATTAAATTATACTGTGTTCATTATATTAACGAATGCAATACTAGGTTATTTAACCCAAGGTAAATTTATTCTTTTTTATTTTTTAAAATAAAACAAAAGATTACTTATTGATATTTTTGCATTTTGCATAGAATTGGTGTAAATTACGTGCAGAATGAATTCTTTTTATTCTAAATCAATTCCTTGCATAATAAATTCCGCTGTATTAACCCTGCCTTTTTCTTAAAACTTATTCGAAGTCTCTATGAGCGACGCCTAGACGCGGGAAAAATTGTGTCACATTGATTACCCCAATAATATTAAAATTACAATCAGAGAATCAAAATATGGAACGTTTAACAATAATCAATGAATTAGCAAAAATAAAAAGAGAAGATCTTTCTTACAACGATAACATATTATATAAAAACTTTATCGATGCAAAAGAAAAATATGAAATAATCACCCCCGCAGTGACTACAAAACAAGAAATGATACTATTATTAAAGATGATTAATAGTATCTATCAAAGCATTTCCATTATATATAAAAATGATACACTTCTAAATAATAAATCACTTAAAGATTTGTTATTATCTCGCACAGAGAGACTTATGGAACTTGTAAATAAAACCTTACATTTTATTTGTCTTGGCAAGATAGAAGATATCCAACGGGAATATATCAACTTATGGATACAGCAAAATCCTGATTATAATATAAAAATATGGACTGACAATACTACCTACTTGGCACGCGAACTTTCTACCTATCTGCAAAAACAAGTCAGTAAGGAAATACTCAATGATCCCCAAAAAAACCACACTGCTTTGTATAATACTTTTAAGAAACGTATTATTGATTGGCAAAATAAAGCCTATAAGTATATTAAACAACAAATGGAAAGCCCTACTATCAGAGCTACTTTCGATCAAGCGGCGCTGAATTTTTTAATCAACCATCATATCAGCACATGGGAAGAGATCGGCAATATCGATACAATCCATCATAGCAGTTTTATTTACGCTTTAGCCAAATTAAAACAAGACAATCCCGACACCATAATTTCTATTGAAAGTATAAACACAACGAATTATACAGCAAAAGAATATCAGATATATGTTAAGGAACTGGTTCTAAGAGGGAATTTGGCAGCGGCTATTGATATATTTCGTTTACTGATATTAAGAAAAGAGGGCGGTATTTGCCTATATACCGATGTATTGCCAGAAATTAATAAAAAATTGTTTATCAATATAATCAAAAAAACATCTAATGACCCTCAAGGGATGAGAGAACAAGCTACTATCGTCAGAACTATTCTTGATCAACTCATGGAAAAAAATAAAATTCCCGGGCGATTGGCGCTCATGGATAGCTATCAACTTGCCCCTATTGACTCACAGATTAAGCAAGCCATCGAAACCGTACTCACATTGGCGCAAAAAGAGCATATTCCGCTATTTGTGCCATTGGGAGAACTCAAAGTCGATGCTTATTTTCAATGTAGTTATACTAATGGCAGTAATCAAATACTTATCGCCCAAAAAAACAGCCTCTTTATTGAGAAGCTTTTGGTTAATTTAGAAAAAACACACCAGATAATTGATAACAAGGACTATAATATTAATGGCCTCTCAGAAAGATTGACATTACCAGAAAAAGTCAGCCCTCAACTTACCATATTGCTCCCTAAAAAGCGATTCAGTTTAAATGCCCACGCCTTAATAAGCTACCGGCACGATATCATGAGCCGATATGACCGTGTGACCCCTGAGCTGGCAGGTGTTTCTGCTTATGATCGTGCCTATTTCCAACTACTGAGCGATATAGATATCGTATCGTTTAAATATGACATGCCCTATAAATTTCAACACTTGATCAGCCCCCCTTTTATTCAGGCTTCTTTTTTAACTGAGGAATTTGACCAATCACGCCTTAGAGGGACAATGCGCTACCTTAATACTTTTACCCTTCATCCCCAATACCACGCCCAATATATTATACAACTTTATGACAACGACCCAATTTCTGAAGCAGCATGTCGATCCCTGTATTATCAAAACACTGAGCTTAATGCTTGGTACCGTTACGATAGAAAAAATAATCAGCTAAAAAAAGTAGAGTCAGCCGCTAACTTGCATCTAAAACATGAAACTCGCGTTACGTTAGTTGGTAATGGTAGTCTCATCGCTTTTTCAATGGATACAATAGCGCATATATTAGGCAAAAAATCTTCAAGAGGCGGATACGATAGAGTAAATAGAAAACAAGTCACCCTCCTTGGCTGTGGGTTGACTAACATGCTGCCCACCAACTCGCCTAAACGAGGAGAACTAAAACAAGGTATTATCAAACAACTCTATCAATCTCTTCGGTCTAATAATGTATTCGTTAATAGTATCATTGTTCAAGAAAGCCTGTTTACTATCGATGTAATGGGCCATCGATGGAGTGGTCAACTATTTTCTGAGCGAGGTCGATCCCTACACAAAATTGATTGGATCCCAACAAAAGTAGATGCTGTAAAAATTAAATTTACCCGACAAGATAATACCATAACATATGAATATCAATCTATTGAACAAGATGTGGCACGGCGTACTAAAGTGATTACACCCTTTGAAAAAGACGGCTTTCTGCTCACAGATACAATACAGCTTTCGACTATCTATATTACCGAACTCAGTGACTGGGTAACTGAGACTTCCGAAAAATTAGACGGATTAATGGATGAAGATATTGCTAGAAGCATTAAAACAGGTGCTTCGTTGAACACATCTCTGTTGATGAATAGCGAGAGTATGGTGCTGATAGCAGGTATGAGCGCAGGCTGCGGTGAAATTTTGATAGCTGATGGTCACTATCATAAAATCGCTATTTTGATGAAAATTTTGGAACAAACCCAGGAGAAGAAAACATACAAAGATTGGTTTGAGGCGCTTACTCTTACCTGTGGCAGAAAAAGACTCGAAGACCTGATAACCAGATTATTTGGCGATCCCCAAACCGCTTTTCTACGGCTGAAAAAACGTGTAACACATAATCGGTTTACTTTTTACCAATTTAATCTTAATGGTAATGCAGATCTTATTCTGCAAAGCAAACACAGTAAGGAAATGATTAGCAGAATTTATCTAGGCGATATTGATGATAGCTTACTTGTTGAAGACATGCGTGACGATGACAATCCAACCAAACTCAATAAGGTAACAGCAACGATTACTCAGCTCAACGCGGCTATCAATAAATTAAATCGGCAGCATACTATTCCTCTTCATTATTACTCTTTTTTCCAACGCCAAGATAAATCTGAACAACCTAATAATAAAAATACTCAATTGATGGAAAAATATGGTAATACTAAATATATACAAAAATACGAAAATTTTAATTTTACTCGTCTGCACCCCAATATCCATGTTATTAGTCGGTTCAATTTACGAATGAGACTCAAACGTACAGAATTGGCATTGAAAGATAAAAATCAGTCTTTCAGTAAGGACTGGGTAATGATATTCGCAGAGGTAAAATACAATCCAATCGGTTCAAAATATGTCATACCTTTCATTAATACTAAAGATTTCACTAGCGTAAAAGAATTGGAAGTTTCTGATAATTTTTTTGAGGAGTTACGTCAGTATTTAGATGATCAGACACAATCTATTGATCAGTATCATCAATTCGCACAAGGGCGAGTACGCCCTAAATTAGTGGGTAAGATAGGGGGGGCCGGTGGTATCGCCAGTGTCTATCATTCATTTTTGTCTGTATATGATGCTTTTCAACATGGTGTTAATCAGATACCAGGCGATTCTATGCTAGCCATAGCAGTACAGGCACATGTGTATATTTCTTTGATGGCAGACAGTAACAACCTAGCGAATACGCTAGGCACCGCGGGTGAGCTAACCCTCAAGGCGATAGCAAATCAGCTAAGAAATAGCGGTCATTTTGGCATCGCAGCGACGTCTCTCGGTAAATACAATACCTTATTGGCAAAAGGAAACTTGGCACTCAGTATCTTCAGTTTTGGATTGAATTCGTTTGAATTACTCCTGGCTGAAAATGAGACACAACGTAGTACTGCACTAACGAGAATGGCCTTTGATATCGTGAGTATTGTTTTGGGATGCGTCGGTTTAGTATTCACCTCCCCCTTTGCTGTAGTCGTCTTATTCGTTGTCGGTATCGCACTCGCCGTTGCGAGTTACTTCATATCACTCATGGTAGAGAGTGCCCTTGAGCGTATAGAGAAAGCCAAAGCCATCGGTCGTTATTTTAATAATATGAAAACAGGATGGATTCGGGGAGGATTCTATCTGGTTAAAGGTACATTAGTCCCCTATACAGGGACAGTTATCACGGAAATCAATTTAACAGATACTGATAATATGTTTGTCACCTTTGATGATAATGGGCAGAGAATGCTTAAAATGGCAGATACTTTTACCCAGATAACGCCTAAAGCTTACGCTAATCTAAGAGAATTATATGGTGTTGGCAAAAAGCAGGAAATCGTTGCATTGCAACAAGAAGATAATGATTCAATCACCTTAGTCTTACCTACAGCACCTGAAGCGACGATGGAGCCAAGGTACGATTCCGTCCTCTTTGTGCAACTCAGGGGAGATGCTGAATTTGACACCGAACGGTTTTTTGCTAAACAACCTGACTCCGGATTTATATTTGAAGACAAAGAAAAATATAGAGCTATTACCGCTCTGAAGTTTGATTATAAATATACCGAAATAAAAATTTTCTTGGGTACCACTCCTAAGTACAGGTTGATTGCTCCAGGGGCAGGGGAACATCAGCGAGTTATCGACAACACTTACAAAAAATATCTTCACTACAGGATTTATGCCCCAGAAGTAGGAAATACCTCTATTTTACTACTGTTGAATAAAGCACAAGCGGATATTACGATTGAATGCGAAAATAAAGCTGTGCAGTGGAATATCAATGCACACCACCTCACGGGTATTAAAACCAGTTTTCATGTCACTAATGAAGGATCTGTCCAGATCTATTTTGATCGTCTCGTGGATAGCGGTAACCGTGAACGCACTAGCGACAAAATAACGATAACCCTTATCCACCGTTATACCACCAAGACAACGATTCAACTGCCTGAAGGGACCTTCGACGTTAATTTAAGGGAGTGCCGTCTTATTCCTTTGATATTTGATGTCAGTATTATCCCCAACCTTGCTCAACAACGTGATAAAAAAAGCGCAGTGAAACGGCATATCGCCCAGAGTATTCAAGGCTTCGGTGAGACAAGAAGATATATCAATGTCAACGGGTTTACACCTGACCCTGACGAGCAGAGCGATGATCCCTGCATTTATGCCTTCGCACAAGACACTTTTCTCTATACTGCTAGCCACCAAAATACACTCTTTGCTGGTACGCAACGCAAAAACGTCCGGCTCATTGTCCCCTACGATGAATGTGCCTGGTACCAAGGTGATCTTGTTATACCTGCGATTGATGATCCCAATGTCATGTATACCTATGAAAATATTATTTGGGTATCAGAAATTGAAACCCATAGGTTACTACAAATTTATCTTCCTCTCTGTCATAGACCGACTATTACAAAAAACACCAATCACACAGAGGTATCACCCCTAACACTTAGCAAGAACATACTGCTCGCACAAGCCATACTCTTTGATCAAGAATACGTTTATAACGGTCAGAAAATCCGGATCAAGTATATGATTGATATATCAGATCCTGAAGAAAAACTTGCATTGATTGAAATAAATGGTTTACCCACAGAGATCAGGGATCAATTAACGAGAGATCGTGATCTCACCCACCTAATTCGTTTTATGGAAAGAACATTATCTAGCCGTCAATTTTCATTTCAGCACCAAAAGATCAATCCATGGCGGAGAGTGGGGCAGAATATTAAAGAACTGCGTAACGCTAAGACTGATACCACTATCAGCATAGGAAACAGGCTAATATGGGCTCTTAAAGACAGCATGGTAGTGACCGGAAATATATCAGCCAACATCAGTAACAGCATAGTGAATAATCCTGGCTACCTGATTAATCTTGCTGGCGTTTTTAAAGAATTTGAAGAGCCAGAAAAAATTGAAGAGTCTTCGGAACCTGAAGAGTCTTCAGAACCTGATGAAAAAATTGCAGAATGCAAAGAATCGAAAGAACCTAACGAGTTGAAAATCTCCAGAAAATCTGAGAAACATAAGGGATGTGCAACACCTAAAGCCCCATACAGGTGAATTACTTTTTCTGGAGTGTGGTTATTCCCCATAACGATCCGACAAATGATGATAAACCACTTCACGCACTTTATGTACAGAAAGATAACACCGACGCCAAGGCAATGAATCTAGCGGATTTCGGATTAACTAACGGTGAGGTATTAACGATAAAAAATGCCCTGATTACTACTAAACAGGGTTTTATTTACCAACTTTCTAATGACAGGATCCTCACCCTATCAGGCATAGAAAACGCTTTTATAGAAAACAACCGAGATTGGTCAATAGCCTTTGCCACTCATATAAAACAACTACAAGGATCCACGAGAAAAAAAGAAACGATTCAAATAGCGCTTCACCTTAGTATCTCTGGTTTGTTACAAGGTGATGAAAATCAATCGATTCCTTTGCTTGCTTGGTATGCCAAAGATAGTCAACATTTTGTTATATGTAAGACTGACCTGGGCCAAAACTTGACAATTTGTGGAATATCGGATGGCCTCAAGGGAGCGTGGATGCTGAATAACAAGGGCGTAAAGAACAAAGAAATTGGCTACGTACCTGTCATGAACGCCTCTTTATTACCCAGTCTTTTTACTGGTTCTGTTTTGCAAAATGAAGACTCGGTCCCGGCTGCCAACGTGCTAACGTTAGATAACATGTTAGGTGATGGCTTCATTAGTGCTCGAGTGAATAGAAAAGGAACAGTGATAGAAGGTGACATACAAGGTGTTACTTCCAAAGGGATCCTACTTAACATCAGCATGACGCATGATAACGAATTTAAAATAACATTAATTGCAGTCACTGATATTTTTACCGATGAATACCGTGGAGATCATTTAAAAACGGCCCTACACAGCCTTTGTCAAAACTATAGCTACAATGAAATGGTTATAGTGGCGTTACCAGATAATAAAAAAGGCTACTATCAACCGAAGAAAAATATACTTTTTATTCTTGCCAATGAGAAATACAACTACTTCGGTTTTGATAGTAAGAAAATTGAAGCTTATTTTTCACGCTGTGATGAACAGTATTTAATCAGAATCAACAGCCAGGGCCAGGACAAGCTCATAGATAACCAACAACACTGTTACCAACGTGAGGGGGGGGGTTATTACCCTAGATACGGGTTCTACCGTAACACTGTGTCATGATGCACATCTCAACATCGATGTGCCCAACCTGGTCATCTCGACATCTGTTGAGCAAACTGAAGAGGCTTCATTTAACTTTGAGTTCGCGTTATTTGACTACCCCATAATATGGTTGCTTCACTACGGTAAAGGCGCATTGCTTTGCCACATTTCTCCTGATATCGGTCCAGCAAATGTCAAAATCTCAAAACATAGCGATACTCTATGCGTGATTATCAGTAATACGCTAATTTTCATCGCAAATGTGTTTGAGTCTGTAAAACCGGCAGACAATGCCTATCATCATAAACTGAAACTGGTGTTCTCCCGTGAACACAGTATTTCAGTTAACGCTATGAAAGAACACTATCTCAGTGTTGCTGGCAACACCAATGATGGCCATATGATTATCCCACTGCCGGCTCTTGGCTGACATGACTACTCATGAGACCTCTTGCATAACTTGCTGTGTGGTGTGAATTCGGTTTTACATAAAAAAATTAAGGCGCTGGTGGTCAGCACCTGCGCCTTAATGCACCAGCAAGGGTACAGTTGCCCACAAGGTATTAATCTGTGCCCGTAAATTATGATTCTGCAATGAGGGCATACTCCCTTGTACGGAAGAAAGAGTAGACATCACACTGACCATTTGAGCAATATTTTCACCGCTTAGCTGGTATCCCCCTGCTTTTATGGTTTCTACTGAGTATTTTGGTTGGCTGTAATAGTTTTTAATCAGCACGCTTCCAGTCACTGTGCCATTATCGGCACCCCTAATCAGCACCTTGAGAGACTTATCCTGTTTTTCTAGCCATATTTTTTCTTTAGTGATGCTCACAGAAACAAATGCTAACGTATCTTCGCCACCACTTTCGGTGATGATATCGTGACCATCACCATTGGCAAACTGATAAATATCGTCTCCTTTGCCCGCTTCAAGGGTGTCGTTGTCTCGCCCCCAGACAGAATATCGTTCCCTAAGCCACCATAGAGGAAGTCAGTCCCCGTGCCCCCGTCAAGAATATTATCACCTTCTTCAACCCATAATATATCGTTGCCTTCACCTCCGTTTAGCGTATGATTTCTGCCACTATAATCTGCCACCATGTCGTCCCCAGCCAAGACATCCAGCTGGTTATTGCTAAGGGCCGTTCCATTATAAATTACGACTCGGTCATTACCTGCGGTAGCGTTCACCCGTCCAAGTGAGACTTGATTTGCGTCATCAACATATAATTCGATTACGTGGTGAGTTTCACTGATGAGTGATAAATGCCTGTGCCGCTCGTTTTTCATAAAGTGGCGAATACGTGTTTTAGGATACTGTGCTGGCTGATCACGATGACTGAGCACGACATCATCACCCTCTATTGCCAAACGGATGTACTTAACGGGAAAGGGTACCGATAAACTATCCCGCCGTACATTTTTAAAATTCTCTTCAGAGCCATCATAATTGTCGATAACGACTTCACGTTGAGGGTTTGTCCCCTTGATAAGATAAAGGTCAGCTCCTCCTTTCCCCATCAAGACATCGTTGCCTTCCTCGCTCAAAAATTGGTTTTTGTCATCATCGCCTTCTCGTCGATCATGATACGGGGTATCTGCGGTAAACAGTTGGATGAACTTTGGTAGCAAAATGATACTGTTACGACTTTTGCCACTCACAGTAATCTGCCCCTGATCTTGCTCATTGCGCGTAACCTGATGAAGCTGTATCTGCTTATTCTTCAATCCTAAAGTACGATTTTGCCAACCGCGATCCAGGTTGGGCTCATATTTCGCTATCAGTGTTGTGATCAACTGCCAGCTATTTTCTGGATCCTTAGCCACCTTCGACGGCCAGCCTTTTATCAAAAAACCATCACGGGTATACAGGAGAAAATCGTGTTGTAGTTCCTTTTGTTTACCGTTTGCAGCAGTAGCATACATATGGTGTAGCTCTAGTGTAGTCAGTGTATGATTATCGTTACGTAAGCTGATAACAATATGCTCCCCACGCAGCGTCACAGATTCTATTTTATCGGCTTGATAATCAATTAGAATATTGCTGATGTCTTCTGTGTTCCCTGTTTCCTGTAAACTGATTAAAACAGAGTGCTCCTGGTGATTTTGCAGAATACGATAGCTATCTGTGCCTGTGCCGCCTTTGGCCGTTCCCTCCGATAAAATCAACACATCATTGCCGCCATTACCGATAAGTACATCTCGGGATCCTGCCCGTTAAGCACATTGTTACGATGATTGCCGATCAGAATATCGCAGGTTTTACTGTGTCCTTGCGCATTTTCAATATTGCGTAAAATGGCTAGCCGTTTATTTTCGTCGATGACCATTTCAGTTTCTTTTATTTCACCTTCTGTTTTATTTTTCGCTATATAGCCGACATAGTTCGAGGCAAGATCGATCAAATACCCCCGTCCATCCGTAGGCTCAGCCGTTGCCATCACGATATCATGGTCACTCAGTGGGATAGGAGAGGTAGGATCTGTCCCCCATCGAGTAAACTCGCTTGACCTGATACCGGGCTTCCCATAAGTAAAAAACTGTCCGCATAGCGTCCACCGGTAAAGGTTTTTTTGCCGGAACCCACTTCAAAATAGTTACGTTGTTCCCAGGAGCCAGTCGCCGTATCATCACCTTCATCCAATTTGAACCAAACTATCCTATCCTGCTTACGTACAGCGACAAAGGAATGCGCGTTGACCTCTCCGGCCGTATTGAGCGACAACAATACTTTTTGGCCTGCTTCTCCTCGCGTGATCCCCATAATATGTTGCTGCTCTCGTATTGCCAGAAAATTGGGCTGATCATCGCCGTTTTCATCCCGCTCTCGACGGGTATGACCGTCAATCATTGTGCCAAACTGCCCATCAGCTTTCCCCTGGGCGAAGGTATAGCTGCCATCGTTGTTGACAATCACCAAATCTGCTCGACCATCTTCATCTATGTCATCGAGCTGTATCTGTGAAGTTTTAATCCCCATCACGCTGTTGAACATGTCGCCGAGCCGCTCACAAGACTGTGTGTTCAAGGCAGTAAATTTTTTCTGTCGATTACTACTGCCCAATAACGTGTGTATTTTTCCTTCTTCAGTGAATGAAACGATATCGTCACAACCGTCGCCATTGATATCAGCTACGCCTTGGTGCACATAATGGCCACTAAAAAACGCGAGAGGAATAGCAGGCACTATAACCGGTATGGGATCTGAATTAACTGTTTGTGCATGTATCCGCTGATAGAGATGCATTTGGCTTCTACTGAATGGCGTATTAAAGGGGGTTAGATTAGTCAACGAAAAGATGTCAGTAGAGATAGGGGTCAAAGGTTTCGGCGAAAGTAACGTGTTATAAATGCTAAATTTTCCGGAACTGGTACCGTAATAGATCCAAATCTTTCCACCACTAAACGACACCAAATCAGCATGGCCATCACCATCAATATCACCGCATACCGGCCCAGGATTTGTTAAATCGTTCAGAATATCTTGCGGCAGTGTTTGTCTGAAAGAGGAAAAACTCCCATCCTCTTGTGCCAACATAATGTTCAGAGTAGTCGTTGCCATCACGGATGAGTTCGAGGAAAAAATAATAATATCATCGCGCCCATCAGAGTTAATATCACCGACCAAAGGTCGTGGATGAGCAAAATCGCGCGCCCGAAAGGGCATATTTTCAATTAATTGTGCTTGACGATAAGCCCCATTTTCACCCGCGGTGAGCAGATAAAATCCCTGAGGAGCAAAGTAGCCAATATCCAGACGACCATCCCCGTTAAAATCCCCCATCAGCGCGTGATAATCATCACTCTCCAGATTTAATGCACTACTGAGCACCAGCGAACTCTCTCCCTTATCAACGACAAGCCGAGCTACCTGCTGCTGACGCCGACCGGTGAATTGTGCTCGCACCGCATTGCCGCTACCTGCATTCGCATCAATGGTATCATCGATACTCTGTAAATCATTTGGCGTATAAAATTGATAATTACTGTCTTGCAGATAGGTGTTAATAAACTCTTTTTGATTAAAATATCGACGTCGACGATATTGCGCATGCACGGTTTCACTTTCTTCAGGCCTAATGTTGTCTTTAATCACCTGATTGTCGATGTAATAGACCGTCGGATTGACATGCCTCGTTGTGGTATGCCTGGCAGGTTGCCCCATCAACCGCTTATAAGGATGTGCTTGTAGGGTGACCTGGCCACGGCTGTAGTAAAGGGTGCTGACATTACGACCATGATTGAGGAAGTGCATGGCGTATTGCTCTTGCTGGTCATTGTACTGTTGACGCACCTGATCTAATGTCTGTTGGTAGCTTGCTTCATTTGAAATAGTGACATCCAGCGGCCGATGCCAGAAAAGCAACCAGCCGCTGTGCAACGTCTGCATGAACGTTAGATTGACATGTTTTTTCAGCTCTTCAATCTGACGTATTGAAGAATAAATCTGTGAGGAGATAATCAGTATAAGCCCTGCCGCGAGCGCCACGGGTCCTGCCACTGTGGCTGCGGTTCCCCCTAAGGCACAAGCGATGGCGGTGCCGATACCCACGGCAGCCCCGATAACCGAGAGTGATCCACTGACAATCAAATCCTGTCGTTCTTTTTTGCCAGTAGTATGGGATAAAGCCGAAAACGACTCCTGTGCATTGTAAATATCGAAACCACTGCCAATCACACTTAATATTGGTCCACCAAATCTCACTATCTTTTGGCCTACCTTGAGGGATGACGGCTTCGAAGCTGAGCTGATGGCAGTTGATCCCACTGTTTTACTGGAATGCAATCCCGTTATCAATTTCTCTCCCAGTTTGTTCAAACCATACTGGGTGCCATCAATAGCCAAATTAGACAGTAAAGAAGCTGCTGACATCTCTAGACGAAATAACGCCTCCTGTCTCTTTGGATCCGATAATTCTTCATTTTCGAGTATTTCAAAATATTTTGTCAGATCATAGATGCCACGGGCGTAACCGTATCCCTGCATAGTTGATCCGCCATAATGGCTGAATCGATTAATATGCCGATACTTGTTTGCAGGCGCCTGGGTATTTAGCCTACCTACCGCTATGGCTACTCTGCTTGATGCTGAGCGATCGACGAGCACAGAATTACCGGTTGGTGCTGAATGTTCAACTCCCAGTGTCCTGTTTTGTTGTGGCGCTGTTTTTTGCCCACTGGTCGCTTGCCCCGGCACGCTAGGCTGCCCTGGTGCAGAGGGTTGCCCGGTCGAGATACTGTTACTGGAATGGGTGAGATAGTAATTAAGTCGTTCAAGATCAAAATGCATCCCTGAGGTTAACGTAATATCAGCTAGACTGGCAGCACTGATGGCATTACCTTCAATGGTTATCTTCATCTGATCCAGCAATTCGGCGGCGAGATCCACATCATGAGTAGGCAAAGACACCGCCGATTGTTGTAAATTGTCTGAAAAATTGTCAAATACTGTCCGTAACTTGTTGAGCACTGGCCAAGCCTCTCTCGCCTGCAGGAGGTTGATTTGGTAAATCTCGAATGCGTATTGACCATTGATTTTTTCCACGCCATAACGTTGAGCACGAGTTTGGTTGTTGGCCTGGTCATTTTCCTCCTCCAGGTAATCGTTGAGTAACGCCTTAAGTGCCTCGGCAGTTTTTGTGGCATAAACCCCACGAAGATGTACCTCTCCTATATGGGGATCATACAAATAATAAACATGTTGTTCATTCTCAACACGGATAGACAGCATCAGCACATGATTGGCTGTTTTTAACAAATAATCACCGACACCAGCAGTAAAAATAGAGACTGAAGAGCGGGTAAAAACCGGCCGTTTACTGATACCCGATTTCTTTAATTGATTGAAGGTTTGAGATAATTCCCTCGCTAACGTGATTTGCGAAAAGGAATAAGTCGGCATTCTATTAAAAAATAGTGCTCTGAAAAAACGTTTCGCATTGCCTGATGAGCGTGCATCAAGCCAAATCAAGCCGAGAGCCACCGCTTCAGTCCAGGTATATCCCATATACAAGCCGTGAATGGCATCGCTCGTTTGTGCCTCAATGTCAGGTAACCGCTTCGCTTTCATCCCTGCGTTTTGTAACGCTACTTCACCCGTTTTTTGCCTGCTGTACCAGGCTTCACTTTTTTCCAGTGCTACTTGCCCACTTAACGAACTGAGTTGAGAATGTATTCCTCCTAACTGCTTCAATTGACGAACCTGAACACTCCACAACCAATATTCCATTTCATTCACTGTGGTTAACATTAATCTTTGGACATCCAGCTCACCGTCACGTTGGAAAAAATCGAGAAGATCGGCACGCTGATTAGCATCCAGCGAAAAAAATGTTATTTTTTTAGGTGAAAAAGTCAGTTGATAAACCAGCTTCCTTGTCCGCTCCAAACGTGCTGCCAAAGTCATTTCCGGCGCAGTCACTTCTTTTTGTTGCGAGGGCTGGCTAGTACCTGTTGCTGGAGCAATAGGTAATCTGCTCCCTTCGACTTTCTGATAAAAAGTATCCAGGTCTAACGCAAGTTGCTCGGTGATTTGCTGCTTTAGAGATTTAACAGGGGTGACAGATGAAGCCTCATCTTGTGGGGAAATAGAAGATCCACTGAGTAAATCAGTGAATATTTTTTGTGTAATAGTGTCGGCCTGTTGTTCAACAAATTGAGCAGGTTTGCCTATTTCATAGGTATCATAATCAAGCAGGTGCTCGTTCACTTTTTCTTTTAGAAAGGGTGTGCTGACTTTCGGCAAAATGAGTGATTTTATCACTTGATCAATTTTATCATGCAGCTGTGCTATCGATTGTTGAAACACAGACTCTGTATGTATTAATTGTTGTTCTTCCTGTTGATCCATCCATTGTCGTAACGATAACACGGACGGATGAAGTGGCAGCAACATTGTCAGTCTTTTAAGTAGTGAGCTCATTTTTAAAACAGTGCCGAAAAGGGTACGCCGTAACATACTCGGAATAATTTTAGCCTGGATCTTTTCTGCAAAAATTCCCGCCAAAAATGTATCCAGTTTTAGTTGATCAGTGATTTTTTGTGTCAAAGATTCGGCTGTTTCGGCAGGAAGCACCTGTTTATTAAAATCGGATAAACGACCTCCAAGTGGAAACTGGTAAATAGCACGACCGAAGGTTGCTCTGTTACCCTTCTGATGAACAGAAATATTGGCAGGTAAAGGAATATTTGTCGGTAAATTTACCTTTTGTCGTGTCACGCTGTTTTGTATTGAAATAAACGTCGGCATTTCTAAAAGCACAAAAGGATTGTCTCCTGTGCCAATTGAGGCGACGGTAACAAAAAATTGGATACCTTCAGCTTCGTCTTTAAACTCAATTTGTTGTCCGGCTGTTGTTACCACTGTTTGTTGTAAACTTTTTTTTAGCTGTATTCGATAGTTACCTGTGCCAAAGAGTGGCTGGACGCTGAAATCTTCAGAGAGTGCCTCAGGGCCAACACCAGATAAATGTAAATCGAAATGACCCTTTGCAAAATCGACACGGGCAAAGGCAGTTTTTCCATCCAATAAAGGCATGGCAATCATACTACCCACATCCTCCTGGGCAAAATTTCGGTTTACTTTCCACCCGTTTTGTTGGCCATTGGGGGCAAATGTGCGTTCAATATGTAAAGGAACTAACGTATTGTTCAATAAGGTAGCTAACGATTTTCGAATAATTTCAGCTGCCTCTTTTTTTACAGTAGCAGGATGAGGGGCGATTTGGCTGATCATCTCCGCGAAATCGTTTTCATGTATCCGTGGTAACACGAAAAATTTGAGAATAGTTGCTACAGAGATACCTAGTTGAACTCGCTGTTCCCGATAAGTTTCGCTGGTGGCATATTGCACTGAGAGTAGATTACTTGGCGTATTTTGATACATGAAAACGTCTTGCAACACCCTCGCCAATTTGCTCTGCGGAAGCAGGGCGGTAACGATTTCTATTGTAGAGCCGAGTTGTTCCGGGCGTTGTAGTATGTCGATAAAAATAGTTTTGAGGGTATCCGAAGAAGGAGTAATTTGTTGAGGGAGTGGGGTATCTCGTTTTGCTGTCAGCATAATAATTCTCTCCGTAGATGATATGCTTCGCGTATTAATGGCAAACTCATGGGGTTTATTCACTAAGAGCCTATTCGAAATCGACTACTCTCGTAGATACTAGGCTTGTTACCTAATAAAAACGTTTTTAGGCATTTTTAGGGGTGCGTTTTGCATCTACGGTTTTATAGGAAGTCATTATTCATCATTAACTATAGTTCATAAAAAACCAGCATCAAGAAACAACAGCAAAGAGTTAGATGATTCTTCCTTTATCCATTGTTCTACTTATCTGTGTCTATTAGGCAACCAAAATTAAATTGCGCAGCTATATATACCGTTACTAAAACAGGCTACTTATTTTACTATTAGGCAACAAGTCTAGTTTTGCAAAAAGTCTATTGACGTTGAATAAAAATCAGGAGTAACCTACTTATATTGAGCTACGAGCTCATGTGATATAAAGATGAACTTTCCGAGCAATTTTATTAAACAACGGAGTGTTGAATGAAAAGCATGAACGTACCTTTGGCAGAAAAAAATAGTAGCGATTTGTCAACGGTTCGCCTTTTTCGGATCATCACAGATCTACCTGAAAATCACCCTCAAATTGTCACTAGAGATAAATTCCATATCATCGATCCTGTAAAAGATGCTAATAGACAACATGTTAGCAGCAGTCGTATTGAGGTAGGATACGACGTGGATAAACAGTTATTCTTCCGACTTGAGACTAAGCCCGATGCAGATGGGCAAGTGCTCTTCCTGCGCGAACTTAAACACGATGCTAATGGACAACTAACCTATCACACTGTAGTCAGCCATAAATACGATGCTGATAGACAATTCATTGGCAGCAGTTATGTTGAGAGAAAATACGACGCGGATGGACAGTTGCTTTTTCAGCTTGAAGCTGAACTCGATGCTAATGGAGAATTAGTCAATTATGGTGTAACCAAAAGTCAACACGACGCTGGTGGCCGGTTAATCGGCTACACTGAATCCCAATACGGTGATACTAATCACCAATTGCTTAGCCAAAGCGAGCTTGATGCTCATGGTCAACTGATTATCCATTCCAAGTCAGAATGTGATTCCAGTAATAAATTAGTAGAAGCAATACATAACTGGGCAAACATCGGAGAAATTAGCGGTTCCTTCGTAGTAGCGGGCGCCTCTATTTTAATTGGGCTTTCTGCTGCAGTGGCTGACGTCTCTGCTACGATAGCTACCAGATTACTTCACCTGACAATGGCCAGGTAAAACCATGATCTTTCTTAGGTCATCTTGATTAAAATATAGCGTGAGCGATGTGACAGGATCACTTTTATTTATGATCTTAAAATTAGTTTATGTCGCTTCCGCTAAGAGCTGTTGACATTTGATCGTAATCATTTGAAAAAAAGATGAAAAATCGTAACATTACGGTTCTGATACCCAATAAAAAGTGCCATATCCAGAAAACACAACTCAATAATTGGCGATGGAGAAATGGATTGGGGTCTCTATTAATACCGGCATCTGGTAAAAACCAGAAAAAACGGGCGAAAAAGCGCAATTTACATAGAGTCAATCAGCACTTTGAGCATGTTTTTGACGGAGTATAGCTGGGCAATATAATTTTGATTGTCTAATGGATACGTTAAGGAGTCAATCTACGGAATGGCACATCTTTGTGTTCTAATCAAAATTATATCGTCCAGCTATATCAGCGAGTACAAGAGATTTCGAACAGGCTCTAAGATATGGCGCTAAATTTGTTCAGCACCGTCACTGTGAACTGTATGACAAACGACGCCGATACTGTCATACTACGACGCGAATAACAGGTCAAAAGAATAGATAACTCATTGATAGGAATTTAGCCAATACATCTTGACCCCGTACTACAAATTGCGGTTTCGCCAGAGGTCTATTTATTTTTCAATCGCTAACCTACCTGATAAAAAAACCACCATGAAGTTTATCATCAAATTGTTCCCAGAAATCACTATCAAAAGTCAGTCGGTACGCCTGCGCTTCACTAAAATTCTTACCACTAACATTCGCAACCTACTTAAACCCTATGATGATTCATTGGCGGTTGTTCGCCATTGGGATCATATCGAAGTGCGCACAAAAAATAGTGAATTGTCACCGGAAATTTGTGATGCGTTGACACGTATACCCGGTATTCACCATATTCTTGACGTTGAAGAACGGTACTATACAGATATACATCATATTTTTGAGCATACGTTGGAAGCTTATCGCACGATATTGATCGGTAAAACTTTTTGCGTGCGGGTAAAGCGTCGTGGTCAACATGAGTTTACTTCAAGTTATGTGGAATACTATGTTGGAGGTGGCCTTAACCAACATATTGAAAATACTAAGGTCAATCTTACTAACCCGCAAATAAAAGTACAATTGGCGATAGATCAAGACAAATTAACCTTAATCAGAGCACGTTATCAAGGGTTAGGAGGCTTCCCGATTGGTACGCAAGAAGAAGTATTGTCACTGATTTCGGGGGATTTGACTCAGGGGTATCGAGTTATATGTTGATACGTCGTGGCTGTCGGGTGAATTTTTGTTTTTTTAATCTTGGTGGCTCTGTTCATGAAATCGGCGTTAAGCAAGTTGCTCATCATTTATGGCGTCGTTTTAGTCTATCCCATCGAGTACGCTTTATCACGATCGATTTTATTCCGATCGTCGCTGAAATTTTGGAAAAAGTGACCGATGGTCAAATGGGAGTGGTGCTAAAACGCATGATGGTACGTGCGGCATCACAAATAGCCGAGCGCTATGCGGTACAAGCCTTGGTGACGGGTGAAGCTCTCGGGCAAGTCTCCAGTCAGACATTGACGAATCTGCGTTTGATCGATAATGCTTCCGATACGCTGATTTTACGACCGCTGATCTCTTATGATAAAGAGCAAATTATCAAACTGGCACGAGAAATTGGTACTGAAGATTTCGCGAAAACTATGCCAGAATATTGCGGTGTGATTTCGAAAAAGCCAACAGTGAAAGCAGTAAAAGCGCAAATTGAAGCCGAAGAATCTGGTTTTGATTTTTCCATTCTTGATCATGTGGTCAATCAAGCCAAGAAGATCGATATGCGTGAGCTTGACCATGAAATCATACAGCAAAGTAATGAGTTATCGGTGCAAGTTGAAACTGTGACTCAATTGACTGACAACGACGTACTGTTAGACATTCGCGCCGAAGATGAGCAGGAAGAGAAACCCCTGAACTTGGACAGAGTACAGATTTTGCCATTTTATAAATTGAATAGCCAATTTAGTAAACTTGACCAGAGTAAAACTTATTTGTTGTATTGTGACCGCGGTATTATGAGCCGTTTGCAAGCGCTTTATTTACGTGAACAAGGGTTCGCCAATGTTAAAGTTTTCCGAAGGGAAAAAAGTACAGAACACATTTAGCGGTGAGTGTAGCGTTCTGCCTTTGACTTCACTGAGCTAGTACTACAGTCGTAGCTAGGTTGTGCATAATGAAGGGCTGCGAGATTGGTAGTTTTTTAACCTATGGTATTAGATGACGTCGGTGGCTCAGCGATTTTTGACAAATTAACGAACAGGCTGGGGAGTTTATTCTCTCGTTCTGAAACCCGTGAACGGGCAGCAAACGGTAGGGCACGACCCCTTCTTTTCACGAAATCAGAAGCTTATCAGCCAGGCTGCACAGTGAGACAAAAGGTAACACGTTTGCGCAAAAATTACTGGGACATAAATCTTCGGCTATGATGGACAAATACTGTGATAGCAGAAGGCAGGGTTGGGACAAAATGTGAGGCAGTTTTATGTTGTTTGGGTGACCGAAGAGACGTGAAGAGCACGACAATTCGGCACGCATTTTGACCTTATTTCGATCGACTGTGACCTTTCCGTTTTAATCACATGATATTTATAGTAAAAATAACACTACGGATATGGAAGACCTATTCGCTGTGGTTTCACTTTACGTTTTTGTAGCAGCCAATATGCTACTGATAAAATAACGAACCATAATGGTGTGACCATCAACGCTTGACGGGTATGGGTTTCAAAGGTGAGTAATATCAAAATAAAGGCAAAAAAAATCAGACAGACCACTGACATCAAAATACCCGCTGGCATTTTATAGGTGGATCTTCCATGCAATTCTGGACGTTTTTTGCGGTATACCAGATAAGAGCACAAAATGATTGTCCACACAAACATAAACAGAATGGCGGATACTGTAGTCACCAGAGTAAATACAGTGATCACATTGGGGATAAGATAAATTAATACCACGCCGCCTAGCAAACAAATACAAGAGAATGTTAAACCGAATATTGGTACGGAATAACGTGACAACCGACTAAATTGTTTGGGCGCATCTCCTTCCTGTGCGAGGCCAAATAACATACGACTGGTAGAAAATACACCACTATTAGCGGAGGACAGCGCAGAAGTTAACACCACGAAATTGATCGCACTGGCAGCGGTAGGTAGGCCAGCCAAGATAAATAATTCAACGAAAGGGCTTTTATCTGCGGCAACAGAACTCCAAGGAATGACAGACATAATCATGATCAATGAAAAAATATAAAACATAATAATACGAACAGGAATAGCGTTGATGGCGCGGGGTAATATCACTTTAGGATCTTTCGTCTCTGCTGCGGTGGTTCCAACCAGTTCAATACCGACAAAAGAAAAAATGGCTATTTGAAAGCCAGCGAAAAACCCCATCAAACCTTGGGGAAACATACCACCATCGTTCCATAGATGACCAAACGAAGCGACAGAGCCGGAAGGGGACGGATAACTCATCAATACCATAATGATACCAATGACAATTAATACCACGATAGCCACAATTTTGATCATCGCAAACCAAAATTCCATCTCACCAAACATCTTTACTGTTGCCCAATTCAGTGACAACAACAGTAAAACGACCAATAGAGACGAGAGCCAGTGTGAAAATTCGGGTAACCAAAATTGTGCATAGGCAGTAACAGCGACGACATCAGCTATCCCGGTAATGATCCAACAGAACCAATAAGTCCAACCGGTAAAAAATCCAGCCCAAGACCCCAATAAATCAGCAGCAAAATCGCTAAACGACTTATATTGTAGATTAGACAATAATAACTCACCCATAGCGCGCATCACAAAAAATAACATAAATCCGATGATCATATACACGAAAATAATCGATGGACCTGCAAGACTGATGCTTTTACCTGCTCCCATAAACAATCCGGTACCGATAGCACCACCAATAGCAATCAATTGAATATGGCGGTTGGAAAGATCGCGTTGCAGATATTTTCCTTCTTTTTGTCTAGAGCTTTTATCAATTTCAGTTTGTTCTGTCATGTCTCAGATTCTCTCTTATTATTTTATTTTGTTTGTATTTTGAGCCGAAAACTTATTTTTGTAACCCCTTATAAACCTATATGTTGTTGTTATGTCTATTAGCTACTAGCTACACGAGCATCATTTTCAAAGGTAGATTTTTCAAGTACTGACAGAGAAAAATCGCTTAGTGAACCAAATTTCATAGAATGTATGTTTAATTTTCTGATAGTTTTTAAACGAACAGCAGTAAACTAGCGATTAATGAAAAAAATAAGATTTTTTACGACCTATTGCCAGTGGCGTTAATTTCATAGTGTGTCTTTTAATTCATTTCAAAGTAATTTTCCAGTGGTTTTAATGGTGATGGATATAATCGCATCACGATATTCTGGAATTACATCACGTTTTTAATAGAGCAACAATATGAGATAAATTACATTGAGATTACGGCGCTTCAGGCGCCTTGAATCTGCATAACGCACTACGGTTTTGCAAGAAGTCTAATGAAGTATTTGACAGTAGCACCGAAGAAAGGAATAATCCCCGCCGCGTGGGTCGTTAGCTCAGCTGGTAGAGCAGTTGACTCTTAATCAATTGGTCGCAGGTTCGAACCCTGCACGACCCACCAGTTTTATCAATGAATTACAGTGTTTTGGACGATTCTGGAATATTCTCGCGTGCTGGATTAGTCTTGTTGACATGTAGCATCCCGTCGATTTTTTTAGCATGTTACGTTAAATGACTCTGTGCTAAATGGGTATACCTGCTTGTTGTTTCAATACTTTCCCATCCCCCATTTCTTGTCATGCAGAGATAGGAATCCCGGACTGAACTAGCCAACTTGCCCACGTGTGACTTAACTCCTCATAGTGCGAGTATTTTATTTATCATATAAATCAATAAATTAAAAACAAAAAGTCACAATCGATCGAAATTAGGTCAAAATACATAGATGCGGCTCGCATCCTAACACCTTACTTGGTAGCCCAAAAGGTAATAATTAGTATCGAATTTCGTCCCACTCACTTCCTCGGCTATCACGGTATTTATCCGTCATGGCAGAAGATTTGTGTCCCAGTAATTTTTGTGCAAAATCGTTACCTCTGGCTTCACTGTGCAGCCGCGCGGATAAACTTCTAATCTCGTGAAATGAAGGCGGTGTGCCCTGCCATTTCAAGCCTGATTTCTCTCTTGAATCGGCAAAACCTGTCGATAGCGATCTCTGACTGAAGCGGGTTTTATTCCTTCCCGCAAAGACATAATTTTCACCCCTTATTTGTTGCCGACAATCCGCGAGAACACCTTCAAGGTTCTTGTCAATCACCTCCAGATTCAAGGTTAAAGGTATCGCCAATTTCATCCCTGTCTTCTGTTGCTCTACCCACCATTTCCCATCATGAACATCTTGCCATTTCATCCGTTGGATATCCCCCACCCGCTGACCTGTCAGTAAGGCCAAATCCATGCTTAAACCTATCAACGGCTGCCGTTTGTTTGCCGCTTCTCTTATCACAAGAAACTCTTCCAGTGATAAACGTTCTCGCTGTATCTGTACGCGAGGCTTCTTCGTCGCTGTAGCCGGATTGGTTGCCAAATGCCCTTCTGCAATGGCTTCATTAAACATATCGATCAACAAGCTGCGAATTAATTTTGCACTGGCGGTTTTGCCTTGTTCGCTGTAACTCTTTAAAAATTTAGCAATGTCTTTGGTGGTAAGGGTGTTCAATGTACTATCAGGAAAAGCCTGGGTGATGGCCGTTAATCTTGATTGGTAGTCTGTGAGTGTTTTAGAACGAAGGCCACGTTGATGCAATTTTTCTTTAAATCTGGCTATCCATTCTGTCACCGACAGCGTATTCACCTCGTTAATTCTGTCTACCAAATTGTAGCGTTGGTCAAAAATCTGCATATTCATGGCAATCGCTTCGTTGATTGCGATACGTTTCACGCTCCCTAGGCCGTATTCCTTACCTGTGCGGGGGTCTCGGTAGCAATAGTAGCCGTTATTGCGGACATACAGATTGGGGGGCAGGTCTCGGTTAGCCGGCTTTCTTTTGCGTGCCATGATACAGTCTCTCCATTAAGCGCTTTCCGGCGTAACTGGCGGGGGTTGTGGGGTCGATCTTCACGGCATTAGCGTTAACAAGGTATTCTCTGCCATCGAGCCGTGGTGGCGGTTGGATGGCACCAGAGCGGACCCATCGACGTACTTGTTCCATGCAACGTGGGCGAGGCTGATTTTGATTCCATTGCTTGAGGCTGATTTCCATCGCAGTGCTTTCCTTATCAACGTTAAAAACGTCATGACCTCGTCCGTGTTTTAGACAGAAGAATCATAGAGGGTCATGTGAATAACTTTATTTCAAGAATAAAAAATAATGAGAGGAATAATCAATATCAATAAATAATAGCGTCTTTCATTGTTATGAGGGGGTAGTATTAAAATAGGGTCTTCTCTTTATAGGTCGAATAATGAGGCAATCATATAAAATTTATCCAATAAAAATAGCCTTGATGAAGAAGGCTATTTTATTTATTCTGTAATAAAATCCATTTTCAATTTTTCAATGTGGCAATAATCGTGTCTTTGGCTATTTCACCATAATGGTCGATAAGGTATTGAGCAAAATGAGCTGCAGTTATACTGTATCCACAATGAGCGCTGACAGACGCGGCAAAGGTTTCAAGTGCTTGGTGGAGTATCGCGCCAATATAAATCATCTCTGACGGTTCTTTCATCACGTCTTGTAACATAACGCTTCCTTTTTTTAGAGATAATATGTAAGTACTCCACTTGTATTGATAAGACGAAGCCCTTCGCTAAACGCATTATTTTTCGAAGAAGCAATAAAATGGTTTTATGGCAATCGATGTGTAGGCTTTTTTCTCTTTTTAAACCAACTTCTTAATCGAGTAAACCAATTTTTTTTCATTTCGCTTAGCTTCCAAGACCTTATCTTTTAACGCTCGTTTTCTCGCTCTGCTCTGTCTGTTGCTCATAAGAAAACCTCCTACTCAATAAACTGTATCCCGGGGCGTATAAACGCGTGGGGAACAGTGCGGTCAAAGCCGGTTTGATGACAAAAATGTTTAAAGTCCAGCAATGAATGCACTTTCGCTTTTTGGTATAGAATACGAATTCTATTTTCTATTGTGCGATGAGAACGTGCCAATTTCTTACCTATTTCCTTGGCACTCATCGTGCGTAATAAATAAAAAATTATCCTCAATTCAGATTGTGTGAAGAGAGTCGAGGGAGGTTCAAATAATAGCGTGGCCGTCAGCTTGCCCACGTAGTGAGGCAGTGAAATAATAGCCAATTTTCTGCCATAAAAAACGGTGCCGATGCATTTATTTCTTTTATTATGCAACGGAAAGGTTTCGTATAAATAAGGTTGCAGTTTCTGCTCACGACCAAAGAAATGCGTTTTAATGAGGGTAATTTTCTGTCCGCTTTTTATAACCTCTCTTTCCAGTTTTTGAATTATTAAAGCAAATTCTGCAATACACGTAGGAAGTTCATCATCACGTCGTCCTATTACATAAAATCCGTGTGGCACATTTAAAAAATCAAGAAAAGCACGATTCGTATAAATAAAGCGTGAGTCACAGTCTTTTATTCCCCAAACATCTTGACTGTTTTCCATCATAGCTGTCAGAGGTAATGAGCGTGATACCTTTGCTATTTTTTTCATCATCTGTCCTAACTCCATTCAGTCCCTTCATTGTGAATGACGCCCATTTAGGAGAGGGTAAATTACTTAGTCAGTGCGAAAGTCTAATTAGAAAAATAAAATGGGATAGTCTCCACAAGAGAGACTATCTTTTCTATTTTTATCATGCTAAACGCTATCGCTTTCTACATCCCTTCAAAGCAAAAAGCGCAAGGCGGACATGAAATACGGTAAACAGACCATGCAGAGAATACAGTTCAAATTTGAGTTTTGCACTTGCCAACGTCTGTTTCACTGCGGGATAGGATACCGAGCGTAATAAAGCGATGTCTTTTTGTGATACGCCTAACGCGAAAAGCATCGCCGTTTCAAATTGAACAGTCGTTAACTCAGGAAACACTTCCCGTAATTCAGGAAATTGGGTAATATCGAGGTGAGCCATTGTAGCCTCCGTGAGAGGTTATGGTGGTTAGCTGACAGGGGTGGCTGAATTCCATCTCTGTTAGCGCTAGGGTTAGTATGTATATGGGAAGGCGATTGGGGTCGCCGTTACTATCTTGCAATTTATTGTGAATGTTATGTTTTCATGGTGTATGACTCCGTTGGTTTATGATTTATTACGCAATGTTGAGTTCTTTGGCGTGGGTGAATTGCCCGTCCCAATGGGTTTTCATCGGCGGCTTATTTTTGCGGTAGAGGTCAAATAATCGGATTGCCCCTTTGCGCAATAAAACCAGTTGGTACTTGATAAAGTCATCACCGCTATGAATGCTGATTTTATGTTGATGTTCCGTTAGATATCGGTCACGTGCATAAGAGGTTGCACGCCAGCGGATATGGGATTTACTTTCGTTATAAAGCCAATTTCTGTCCGCTAAACAGTGATTAATCTGTTGTGTGTTAATACCGTTGAGCATTTTGCAAAACTGAGTCGTCGTTATTCCTTCCTTAAACAGGTTTTTCAACTCCTGTAATTCCGCTTCCTGTTCTTTGTTTACTAAAGCCAACTTGGTTTTTTCACGAAACTGCTCTGCCCATGCCATAGCCGCAACAGGGGGGTCTTCGAAATTAGGTAATATGCAGACAGGCCGCGTTGCTTTCTCTTCCAGCTCTCGCCAGCGCGTGGCAACTCTATGGCGAAGTGGAATACTGTAACCCATGACCAGTGTCATGGTTAAATCCTGGTCAAGCAAATACTCTTGATAGGTGCGACCACTGGTGTCTTTATAATCAGCCGAAAACTCGGCCGATTGAATGTTGATCGATGTGAACATTTTGCGACAATCATCGAGAACATGTTTATGTTATTTACCCGTTAGTTGAGCAATTTCACGGCTAGACATTTTTACCTGTTGATAGATAGTGATGACATTTGACATGGAGAATTCCTTGCAAGTGAATTGCGATTAATGACCTCCGGTACGTTACCGGAGCAGAAGATTAATTAAGCTTTGATGTTTCGGCAGCGGGAGGTTGGGCTTTGCTTCTATTAACAAAATTAACGAATACCATCCCATCTTTGAAACAGTCACAAAGACGGCAGGCTAAAGGTGAATTTATAGCAGGAGCCATGTAACATGATTTACTTGACCAGTAAATATTATTTAATATCAATATATTAGTGTAAATTTTTACAATCAACTTATACGGCCCCTGTTATAGTTTTATTGAAGGCGTATAGTTGTTCACTATCTGACCATTACACGCTATGGGCGTAAAAAAACCGCACTACTTGCGTATGCGGTATTGGTTAGGCGTGTTCAACATCTACAATGAACATTCCCTGTGGCTGGAGCATTGTTCAGCCTGTTCAAGTAACGGGCACTACAACACAGTTAATGTAGCGAGGTGCCAAGATCCTGGTCAGAAAGACCAGTATATTTTTTAATCGTATCTCTATCTGCTCCGTCATCACGAAGTTTTTTAGCAAATTCTAGGGCAGCTTGTTTTTTCCCCTGTTGCATGCCCTGTTGCATGCCCTGTTGCATGCCCTGTTGCATGCCTTCCTCACGGCCCTCTCTTCTCAAGTCTTGTGCAATCGTCATGATGTCCTCACTGTAAGTCGGTGCGTGCTCCACAATCGTTTTGAAAAATTGCGGTGTATCCGCTGTTTTTCCTCTCTGAGCAATATAATACATTAATGTCTTAACCAGTTCACTCTCTGTATAACCCGTATTCAGTAAATGTGCAATAGACTGACTTATCACTATGATATCACGCGCATAAATGTGCTTTTGTACTAATTCAAGAAGAGCAACACTGCGGTGAGTCAAGATTTCTTCATCGGGTATCGTGGTCACATCCACCAAAGGAAAAGGCTGAGAATAGACTCTTTGTGCTAAGTCTCTGTCAGCAAAACAATCCAGCCAATCCATACTGTAGGGATAAGGGCTTGTTTCTCCATGATAAAAGAGGATCGGTATTACCACCGGCAACTCGTCATGGCCTTGGTCAAGATGCTGTTGCATGATGGGAATACTGTAGCGGAACAAGCGGAAAGCCATTAATTTTTTTGGCGTGCTTTGATGTTCGATGAGACAATGAATGTAGCAACGCTTACCCTCCTTCGTTTTGAGTGAATAAACAATGTCAGAATAATGTTGTCTCAAATTCGGCTCAATGAATGAACCCGGTTCGATCTTCAACGTAGAAAAATCGCATTGCTCCTTGATTTCAGGCGGTAAGTGGAACTGTAGGAAATCACGGGCAACGTTAACATTGCTCATGCACTTCCTAAATGTTGCATCATGTGGGTTCGGTACCTGAGGCACGGCGCAATCTCCCTGTGATTATTCTCTACAATGTGGCGTCGATATTATCGACAGGCAACTCTACGCGTATTTCATCCGGTAGACGATCACTTTTTTCAGTGGCGTTATCTTCATGCCACTTTTCCATAGGGTTTTAATGCTCAACGGGCGCTTTGGATTTGACTTGATATCTTATAATCATAAAGACACAGTAATCTACGGTAAGGCGTCTCATTTTTTTTAGGATAATAAATGTTCTCTCACTTCGTTGAGTGGGATCTGGTCACGATATACGCTATAAATGATACAATTTTCTTTTCTAGCGTCAGAGATAGCGTTATCACATAAAATGGCGCGTAGGGAGGTAGGGCTATTTTTACAGATTTGCTCTATACGTTGAAAATGTTCATTGACTTTTTTAAGTTGTTGTGCTTTTAAACAGTCAACATTATCCAGAAAAGAACAAATAGCGCTAAATGCAAAAACAGAAAAAAACGGGTTAGATTGCATTTTTTATTTATTCAATGACTCTACCATTTTACCCTTCGCCTCATCAATGATACTGAAATAATTTTGCCTCATCTCAGATTTCGTTTGAAATTCATAGGAGAGGGTTTTTTCTGAACCAACAGCAATAACCCTCTCCTCATTTTTTAGATCGTCGATGTTTTCCGTTATTTTTACCTTAATTTCTCCGCCGCTTATTATTGTGTTCCACACTTTTTGTACTTTCCTGATATCCCTTGCTGAGACAGGAAGAACAAGACGAGACAGGGCGTCATAAATTGCTTTATAGTTATCCGTTTTGATTTTATTGATCCGTATCGTTGCCATACCTTCTATTTCTATGTCATGTTCAGTGATGTCTATCGAGTCGGTCCCTTTCTGATATTCAATCAATAAAAAATTATCACGAATTCTCTTCGCTAATTCAGTGTTCACATTCACATAGGAAAACACCGTTTTAAGTAAGTATTTAATATTTTGGTCGCTTATGCTATAACCTATAAATACTATGGGATTATGGATAAATAAAGGAAGCAGGTGAGACCTGATTAATTCGTATTTATTATTAAAATGGGCATAGTCTTCATGCGTTATGATGATATTGCAAGGGTCTTGGGCACACCCGTGAATTTTGTAAACTGACCCGTAGGGATTACTGAGTAATATGTCATTTCCTATTAATGGGGTAAAATTAAAAAACTTCTCTATCAATCCATCGTAGTGGGTTGTTATAACAGAACCCATATTTTTCCTTGCTTTAATCAGGTCACTGATTTCTTCCTGCCGCTCTTCTCTTATCTTCAATTGAGAGAATAGGGATGAAATGTATATTTTAAATCGACTTAATTTAATATTTTTTTTCATGTTTTCATAAAAAACAGTATTAATCTCTTTAAATTTACCGTCTCTCTCTTTAGATAAACGTTGATTAAATTCTTTTTCTAATTTTGTCGCCAGGCGATCAAAGTGACAAACACCAGATAGCATACAGGACGCTTTGAGATCATAATAGAATTCAGCATTGTCGGTTAACTCCAAGGAAATCTTTGATAATAGCCCATCCCAGCTATAGGCATTTTTAAGGTAACGTAAGCTAAAGCCGGTACCTATAAACAGAACGGGGTGGTTTTTATAATGACTGATAAATTCTTGAATATTCATGTCGATTTTTAGCGTTGACAGAGGGAATATTTATTAGCGAAATTTTCGCTAAACACCTATTTGGGTTGTCGTTTAATGACCTTTCAGACAATGGTTACCTCTTGCGTAAGGTTTTAAGGTGCCTTGGCGTCATATTAGGTGTTTACCCAGCGGGAGCCGCCTCATTTTGTAACTAGCAACTTGTACCTCAGTATTATTCACTTTTTTCATCATCACCCCGCAGGTGTGCAACTTTATCTTCAGTAGAGGTTAACGGTGTGTAACGACTGTATTTACCCATAGCGAAGGCGGAATGTTCTCCTGCCACACGGTAACGTTGAAAATCTAACGGGACACCGTGCGCTTCCGCCAGCATTCTTATGTATCCCCGCAGCATATTTTCTCTGAAACGATACCAGGAGGGACGTTTACCTAAGCCTGGGATGATGATTTGACCGTGACTTTCCCTACGCAAGGCTAAAAATTTTCGATTAAAGTTCTCTTCTGTAACCCTGTCTGTCGGAATATTTTGGCACACAGTGTGATAGGACTCGATAATATGCGCTTTATGTCTAATGAGATCTGCCGTATCTGCGATAGCCCAAAGAATATGTTTACATGACTCTTCTCTCCCTTCGGTTGCCCAAGCATAGTCGTGACGTAATGTTTCAGCCACAGACTTAATCGCATCATTCAAACCGGCAATAAAAAGCGGAAAATCGATGACCTTATGTTTTTTCTTTGATAAGTGGGCTACTGTTAATATTTTTTCACACATCAAATGAATATAGCTCGGGAAGCCATCACTCAAGCCGGCCAATTTAAATAAAATTAGGTAATCCCCGGCTTTGCCGGGGGACTCCGTAAGGTTTGACCGTGTGGTGCGGTCACCCGAATCTTCTATCTCGACCAAGAGATAGGAAATTCAAATGAAAGATTACCAGAGTCTTAGCCATACGAAATGGGATTGTAAGTATCACATTGTTTTTATCCCGAAAGGCCGTAAAAAAACAATATTTGGTGAAATTAGAAAGCATCTCGGTGAGATGTTTCACGAGTTAGCAAGTCAGAAGGAATGCAAAATTATTGAAGGACATTTGATGATTGATCATATCCATATTTGCATAAGTATTCCGCCGAAATATTCAGTGTCATATGTAATGGGTTATCTAAAAGGAAAAAGTGCAATCTCAATCGTACGACGGTTTATGGGTAAAGTCCGGAATTATAGTGGTGAGAATTTTTGGGCTAGAGGTTACTTTGTATCTACAGTGGGTTTGAACGAAGAGCTGATACGAGCTTACATTCGATACCAAGAAAAACAAGACAATCATTATGAACAATTGAAGCTTAGGATGTAATGACCGCCTTCAGGTGGTTCAAGGTTTGTTGGTTTCTTCTAGGGGCTAATAATTAAAGCCCCCGGCTTTGCCGGGGATATTTACTCTCACCGTTTCATCAACGGTTACATTAAACTCTGAAAAGGCGTTATCAATGATAGCAAATCGGCCGTTCCAGGATAAATTCTCAAGTTTAATTTGGTGTAGTTGACGCTCACTCGATTTATGTCCCCGATTAATGACATTAACGACTCGCCTATTCCCGTGAAGATAAGCTTTACTTCAGAAGCGCGGTCTCCGAGTTGTTTAACAAGAGCACCAAATTGGGCGCGTTCTTCTTGAGATCCAATTTGATCAAATTCATCAATAACAATGAAAGGGCGCTTTGAGTGTTTTTTTTCTAACGTTCGTAATGCATGTACCGCAGAGGAGACAGTGCTTATATCAGTATGTTGTGATGAATTCTTATGCGTTCTCGCTATGTTAGCCCCGTAGCCTCCCAGTTGAACCCCAATATTCCACCTGTGCTCATGTCCTGATTGTTTATCTTTTGGTAAGGCGTTTAACATAATATCACTTATCACTGACTGTAATGTTGATGTCGTTTCACACCCCACTAATATACATTCTTTTCCTTCCTGTAACTTTCCGGCCACGGTTTGAGCCAAAGAACTTTTGCCCCCCCGGTCACCATAAATAAACGCATGACGTCCGGTTGCGTATAAAGCGTGTTCCAGATCATCGATTTGTCTTTCTCGACCAAAAAGCAGCTTAAGGGTGGCAACGGGTCCTGTGGGGCGCAGCACTTTATTTAACTTAGTAAAAAATATTTCAGACTTTATTCCATCGTGGATCATATCATCTCCTTTTTCAATGCAATGAAAGACATTTATCAAAACGTAAACGATAAACAGTCTTCTCTATCAAGACTATCATAATAGAAAAGAAATGTTTTTCCGGTAGGAAATTTATCCTTATGCTACTCTGGCATACGTTTTAATCTGTTCGATTTCATCTTCAAGTTCCTGCAGAAATTTGCGCACTTCGGTTTCAATTTCCTTGCCCAGCGCTTCATCAAAGTGAATGCGCTTTTTGAAGTAGGCTAATGTGTCAGGCAGTCGATTATCATAACTGACAAAGTCACACCATCGACGCCCCGTACACAGCATTTGCGCGTGCATTTGCAGGAGGTATTTTTTTTCGAGTACACCTGTTCTTATCGTTTTCAGATGCGTCCAGGTTCTGGGGCATTTAATCTCGATCAGGCCATCCTCATTAACCAGTCCGTCGGGACTGGCGGCAAACCCCTCAATAGTGGGGTGGTCGACGAGACCGACCTCCGTGACTTCTACTGCAAATTCACGCAAGATGTAAGCCTCACGGGCGACGGGTTCCAGTGCCGTCCCGTGCTTCATATCGAGCGTGACAAAGGTGTCTCCCCGTTTCCCCGTCAGACGCTGGCAAATCAGCTCGGCCCTGTATTTTTTTCGCGTTGCGGCATCGCCGGTTTTGACTTTTGCCATCACCTCTGCCAATTTGCTGGCCGTCACTTTGCCGCTTCTTGCAGCAAACCAGGCTTCTGTTCGTTGTTCCATTTTTACCTCGATAAATTGTCTTGTCATCAAAACGGAGAACCCCTCGTAGAGTAGGTCTCTGGTTTGACATCATCTCCCCAGCGACCTCTCGTCAAACCGTGCTTGCAGTTTTCCCGCACACGGCTTTCCGACTGTCTTCTTTCCACAGCGTTACGACGGCACAGGTCGGGCATACCGACTCCCTTCATCTCCGGTTACGGACAGGCTGTACAGCTTAAACAGCCCGTGGTAATCGTAGAACCAGGACGGCGGGTGGTCCCTCCACCCCTTACCCCGTTTCTTGTGCTTCTTCCGCAACATGATGCAGAGTGTCCATATCGTGTAATTCGCTATGCTCAAGAAATGCTTCCTTGAATTACCTGTCTTGAAGTAATTCCCCATCCGCGAAGAATCGGGTTTACCTTTTCTTTCACCAATGTGGGCCAATCCCAGTGCTGCCCTTTTCGGACAACATCACGGATTTTCTGCTTAACAGACTTCATAGCCTTGGGAGTCGGATAGTAAAAGGTCTTCAACTCGCCCGTCACTTTCGATGGTTGAACTGCGAACCTGTGACCTAGAAAGTCAAACGGCTCTTTCATGGCATTAACTATCCGCGTTTTCTTGGCATTAAGCGTCAACCCAAGTCGGTCTAAGACTTTCTTGGCCTGATCCAGATAAAACTCCGGGCGCTTGCTGCACAAAATCACAAAATCGTCGGCATATCGCACGATATGAGCATCATGCGGACGTTTACCGAACGCCTTTTTCTCCCACGTCGAATCAAGCCAGTGCAGGTAGAGATTAGCGAGCAAGGGAGAAATTACTCCGCAAACAATAGTGCAAACTTTCGCGTAAGCTGGGGCCTGCGTTTTCACCGGCGCTGCCTCAAGTCTGGTCATCCGGATGGGAGCATCACTGAGTTTTCCCTCGTTATTGAGACTGATAACGGCACACGGAGTGACCCTCAGCAATGAAACCGAAGCCATTTTCACAACACGTACGTATCACTTTCGAGCCCAGCCGGTTTTCTGACGACCAGCTGACGGATGTTTATGAACAGCTGACTCCCGTTAACCACCACGTGCTTACCCCTCACGACCAGGCCCAGGCCAAACCTCACCGGGCTCCTGCCCGCTCAACCGCTAGACGGAGCAAAATGTTATGAACAAGGCACTGGTCGCACTCTACGCCCGCGTTTCTTCCGGGCAACAGGTAAAAAATGGCACCATCGGCAGTCAGCTTGCAGCAATCAAGGACCGCATCCGTGAGGACGGCCACGTGTTGCCTGACGCCATGCTCTTTATCGATGATGGTGTCAGCGGTGCTACACTTATCCGCCCGCAACTAGAGCGCCTGAGGGACTACGCGGCGGCAGGCGATATTGAATGCCTGTACATCCTGTCGCCCGACAGGCTAGACCGTAAATACGCCTATCAGGCTCTGCTGATGGAAGAGTTCAGCGCCTGCGGCGTGGAGGTTATCTTTATCTGTCACACCCCGGCGACACGCCGGAAGACATGATGCTTCTGCAGATGCAGGGGATGTTTGCTGAATATGAGCGGGCAAAGATTATGGAGCGCAACCGGCGTGGTAAGCTTCACGGTGCACGCTGTGGTAATGTCGGTGTCCTTTCCGGTGCACCTTACGGTTATCGGTATATCCGCAGGCAGCCGGACGGGACACCCGCACAGTATATTGTCAACCTTCATGAAGCCTCCGTGGTCAGGAAGATATTTAGTTGGGCTGGCATAGAGCGCCTGAGTCTAGGCGGTGTGGTCAGACGTCTGGCTGAGAAAGGCATAGAAAGCGCCACCGGCAAACCCGGCTGGGACCGCAGTACGGTATGGGGCATGTTAAAGAACCCCGCTTACAAAGGACTTGCTGTGTTCGGAAAAACGAAAAACTGCGCCCCCCGTCCCCGGGTGAGAGCAGCGCGCAACAGTGCAGATATCCTCAAGAACGGTTATTCAGTAATACGAAGTAAGCCGGATGACGGCATCGGGATCCCTGTGCCTGCCATCATCAACAGCGCTCTTTTCTTGACGGTCAACGAACAGCTGGAAGAAAACCGCCGACATGCACGACAGGGGCGCCGGGGAGCCGCTTATCTCTTACAGGGGCTGACTGTGTGCGGCCACTGTCGCTATGCGTATTATGGCAAAAAAGTCAGTAAATCTGCGGCAAAAGGGGGGCGCAGTATTCTTATTACCACTGTACTGGGACGGATGCTTACCGCTTTGGGGGCATTCGGGTGTGTGACAATAAACAGGTCAGGACATCCATGCTGGATGAAACGGTCTGGGCACAGGTCATTGCGCTGCTGTCTGAGCCGGAACGGCTGAAAAAAGAATATGAGCAGCGTCTAACGCAGGCGTCAGAGCACAGTGGACAGACCGCAGATGCTGAGCGTCTGAAAAAGCAAGAAAATCAGCTAAACGTGGGGCGGTCCCGATTGATTGATAGTTTTGCCGAAGGGCTGATTGGCAAAACAGACTTTGAACCACGGATCAGAGTGATGACGCTCAGGCTGGCGGAACTTGCGCGCCAGAGAGTGAAGGTGAAACAGGCCACAGAGAACCAGCATGAGTTGCTGCTACTGGTTAACCGGGTGGAGGATTTTGCTGCTGCGGTCACGGAACGCCTGAGTACGGACGATTTTCTGATGAAGCGAGAAATTCTGCGTGCGCTGGTGAAACGGATAGAAATTTATCGTGATGAAATTGTGGTGGTTTTTCGGGTGAATCCCGGGAATGATACCAGCCTGGAAGCAGGATCAGACAAAACATATGGCAGAAGTTTGCCAGATTGTTTGCGGAGTAATCACTCCCCCTTGCGGCGTACCGGTCGTCTCCTTCCGGATTTTCATCTCTTCCATCGCTCCAGCTTTAAGCCACATCTCGATCAGCTTTACAACCGAGCGATCAATGACTCTGGTTCGAACGGACAGCAGTAATTTATCGTGCGGAATTGTGTCAAAGTACGACTTCAAATCCGCATCTACCACCCAGTGGCACTTGAAATTCAGCCACTTGTAGATTTCCCGCAATGCTTGTTGTGCATTCTTCCGAGGCCGGAAGCCATACGAGCAATCCTTGAAGGTAGCCTCAAAAAGAGGTTCGATAACAATTTTCACCGCTGCCTGAACAACACGATCTGCGATAACGGGAATGCCTAGAGGTCTTTGCGTTCCGTCAGCCTTGGGGATGTACACCCGTTTGACCGGCAGAGGCGTGTACCTCTTTTCCATGAGTTTTGTTTGGATTTCAGCCAAGAATGACCCAACTCCAACTTCCTTTTCAATGACTTCAAAAGTCTGCTGGTCGATGCCTGGGGCACCTTTGTTGGCTCGGACTTGCTTGTAGGCCATCCATAACACATCGATCTGACACACCTTGTCATACAGCATGCCGAATTTCCGTGTTGGATTCGTCTTGGCTGCTAGGTATAACTTTCGTTGCAGTACTCGCACTCTTTCTAGCGACGTGTTTTCAGCTTTCGCAATCACGTAATGCCTCCTACAAAAAATAGCATGACAGAAGCAGAGGCCCTTCTCTCCGACGAGGTTATGTTGTCCTCATCATCAACAGTACTATGGCCTCCTCCGACTCCTCTATCCCGCGTCTATTCGAACTTCGGCGGTTACCTTATATCTTCAATTACGCGGTGGGTTAAACCACGACGGGTAGAGGTCTCGTTCGTTCCGCTCAGTTCTATGCGCACATCCCATCCTCAATACCCCGAGTTCCCGTTCTAGCTTCAAGTGGTTAGTTAATCCACTAGAACTCGATGACCTTCGCCCCCATTCCAAAGGCTCGGCGGAACCACCCTACACCACACTCTCCCAGCATTGCCGTGTGGCTGACATTTACGAGGCTTGTTCAGGTTCACTTTCGTTACGGGCTGTGTGCTTGCGCGCGCCCACGGACTGGGTCAGGGGCAACGTTTATCCGGCGTTGCTTCCATGTTTCAGTCGCCTTCCACATGTACGCCATAGCTACGCAATCAAACTAACCAATTATTGCAGCAGGACTCGCACCTGCAAGAAACTGAGCAGCTTAGCGAACCGCTCAAAACGGGATATCATCGTCAAAAGCTTCTGCAGGCTCGCTGCTATTGTTGGGCCGAACAGCCGGTCTTGATTGATCATGGCGTGGCGCAGGAGGGGCGTTAAAGGGTTTGCTGCTCGATGGCTGCTGAGGCGGATAACCTGGCGCACCATCATGCACCGCACCACCCTGTAGTGGCATACCTGGTGGCATCATCGTGTTCGCCCCGTCTTGCAAGTTGCTAGCAGGTGTACCACCCGTTTGACGTCCACCACCACCTAGCATTTGCATTACGCCATTAATGCCAACGATAATTTCGGTAGTGTAACGATCTTGACCGGTTTGGTCTTGCCATTTGCGCGTTTGTAAAGCCCCTTCGATGTAGACTTGAGCACCTTTACGCAGATATTCACCTGCCACCTCTGCCAGTTTGTTAAACAACACGACACGATGCCATTCCGTTTTATCTTTCTGTTCACCGGTTTGTTTATCACGCCAGCTTTCTGACGTCGCTAAGGTGAGGTTGACCACGGCACTTCCGTTCGGCATGTAACGAACCTCGGGATCTTGCCCTAAATGTCCAACCAAAATTACTTTGTTTATGCCTCTACTGGCCATGTTGATTCTCCCGCTGCAGTATATTTTTTAGTATAAACGACTGAGTTTAACATGCGATAGGCAGAACGACATAGCGGTTGATAACCGCAAAACGGCCCGCAATTTTCTTGCAATAGCCTGAATAAGTTGCACACTGATCTGGATGTCTATTCAATTTTTTTGTGCCATAATCGTCCGCTTGGTACTAGTTGTATTTTTTTTCGACAACCGGAAAAGGGTGGCATGGATAATATCGAAGTTCGGGGTGCTCGTACTCATAATCTTAAGAATATCAATTTGATTATTCCGCGAGATAAACTGATTGTTGTTACCGGCCTATCCGGTTCAGGCAAGTCTTCGTTGGCTTTTGATACTTTGTATGCCGAAGGTCAACGTCGTTACGTTGAATCTCTTTCTGCCTATGCCCGTCAATTTTTATCGCTAATGGAAAAACCCGATGTCGATCATATAGAAGGGCTATCCCCCGCTATTTCTATCGAACAAAAATCGACCTCACATAACCCGCGTTCCACTGTCGGTACCATTACGGAAATTCATGATTATTTACGTTTGTTATTCGCTCGTATCGGCGAGCCGCGCTGCCCTGATCATGATTTACCTTTGGCCGCACAGACTGTGAGCCAGATGGTGGATAATGTTTTAAATCAGCCAGAAGGTTGTCGGCTGATGTTGTTAGCTCCGGTGGTAAAGGATCGTAAAGGTGAGCACAGTAAAACACTAGAAAATTTGGCAGTACAGGGTTATATCCGTGCGCGGATCAATGGTGAAGTCTGTGATTTGTCTGATCCGCCAAAACTGGAGCTGCAGAAGAAACACACCATTGAAGTGGTGGTTGACCGATTTAAAGCACGGCAAGATTTATGTCAGCGCTTGGCCGAATCATTTGAAACGGCTTTAGAATTATCCAACGGTACCGTTGTCGTGGCTAATATGGATGATCTACATGCTGAGGAATTGCTTTTCTCTGCCAATTTTGCCTGTCCCACTTGTGGTTACAGCATGAGTGAGTTGGAACCTCGTTTATTTTCGTTTAATAATCCAGCGGGTGCTTGCCAGACTTGTGATGGACTGGGAATACAACAATTTTTTGATCCCAACAGAGTGGTACAAAATGCTGATTTGTCTTTGGCAGGTGGTGCTATTCGTGGTTGGGATCGCCGAAATTTTTATTATTTTCAAATGCTACGTTCGTTGGCTGATCATTATAAATTTAATATTGACGCGCCATTCCATTCGCTGAGTTCCAGGATAAAAGAAGCAGTGTTGTATGGTTCGGGAAAAAAGGTCATTGAATTTAAATATATCAACGATCGCGGCGATATCAGAGTACAACATCATCCATTCGAAGGTGTGTTGCACAATATGGAACGCCGTTATAAAGAAACGGAATCCAGCGCGGTACGTGAGGAGTTGGCTAAATTTATCAGTAATCGTTTATGCAGTTGCTGCCGAGGTACAAGGTTACGTAAGGAAGCACGTCATGTTTTTATCGAAGAAAAAACGCTACCCGAGCTTTCTGCGTTGAGTATTGGTGAGGCATTAACGTTTTTCCAAAATATTAAATTAACGGGTCAGCAGGCACAGATAGCTGAAAAAATATTAAAAGAGATTGGCGATCGGCTGAAGTTTTTAGCTAACGTTGGTTTGAATTATTTGTCACTTTGCCGTTCGGCCGATAGCTTGTCTGGTGGTGAAGCGCAGCGTATTCGGTTAGCTAGTCAGATTGGTGCCGGTTTGGTGGGTGTGATGTATGTGCTAGATGAGCCTTCTATCGGTTTGCATCAACGAGATAATGCACGTCTGTTGGAAACATTAATCCATCTGCGCGATTTGGGTAATACCGTGATTGTAGTCGAACATGATGAGGATGCTATCCGTGCTGCTGATCACGTGATTGATATTGGCCCGGGAGCCGGTGTGCATGGTGGTGAAGTGGTGGCTGAAGGCACTGTTAGCGATATTATGCAGGTGCCGCGGTCGATAACCGGTCAGTTTCTTAGCGGCAAACGCCAGATCGTCATTCCGGAAAAGCGTGTACCTTATGATGCCGACAAGGTATTGACGTTAATTGGTGCTAAAGGCAATAACCTGAAAAATGTTAATTTGACACTACCAGTAGGATTGTTCACTTGCATTACTGGTGTTTCTGGTTCCGGTAAATCAACGCTGATTAATGATACCCTCTATTGTATCGCTCAGCGTGAACTTAATGGTGCCACCACCGCCGAACCTGCATCTTACGAAGAAATTCAAGGGCTAGAACAGTTCGATAAAGTGATCGATATTGATCAAAGTCCGATTGGGCGTACACCGCGTTCTAATCCGGCGACCTATACGGGTATTTTTACTCCGGTACGTGAATTGTTCGCGGCTGTTCCTGAATCCCGTATGCGGGGTTATACCGTAGGACGTTTCAGCTTTAATGTGAAAGGGGGGCGTTGTGAAGCCTGTCAGGGCGATGGGGTGATTAAGGTTGAAATGCATTTTTTGCCAGATATTTATGTGACCTGTGATCAATGTCAAGGCAAGCGTTATAATCGTGAAACCTTGGAAGTGAAATATAAAAATAAAACTATTTACCAAGTGTTAAATATGACTATTGAAGAAGCCTATGTTTTCTTTGACGCTGTGCCTGCTTTAGCGCGTAAACTTCAAACCTTGATTGATGTCGGATTGGCGTATATTCGCCTTGGTCAATCTGCGACCACCCTTTCTGGTGGTGAAGCACAACGGATAAAATTGGCACGTGAACTTTCAAAGCGAGCTACCGGTCAGACATTGTATATTTTGGATGAACCCACTACGGGTTTGCATTTTGCTGATATTCAGCAATTGTTAACTGTATTGCATAAGTTGCGAGATCAGAGCAATACCATTGTGGTCATTGAGCACAATTTGGATGTGATTAAAACGGCTGATTGGGTTGTCGATCTTGGCCCGGAAGGAGGAGATGGGGGGGAGAAATTCTGATCGTCGGTACGCCAGAAGAAGTAGCAAAATGCGTGAGATCGGATACCGCACGCTTTTTGAAACCGCTATTAGAGGGGCAGTAACCCGATTTTGGGTTATCCGTCCTGATATTGTGGAGCAGCATAATTGTCGAAGCGTGACCAACGGCCATTAAATGTCAGGCGTACCGAACCAATCGGCCCATTACGGTGTTTACCTAGAATAATTTCTGCAATCCCCTTCATTTCACTGTTCTCGTGATAGACCTCATCGCGGTAAATAAACATGATCAGATCAGCATCTTGCTCAATCGAACCGGATTCACGTAAATCCGAGTTTATCGGACGTTTATCCGAGCGTTGTTCTAAGCCTCGATTTAGTTGAGATAACGCCACTACCGGCACCTGTAATTCTTTTGCCAAGGCTTTCAATGAACGGGAGATTTCTGCAATTTCCAAGGTGCGGTTATCTATTAATGCCGGTACGCGCATTAATTGCAAATAATCAATCATAATAAGACTCAACCCACCGTGTTCACGGAAGACCCGTCTGGCACGTGAGCGTACTTCAGTGGGTGTCAGACCAGAAGAGTCATCGATGTACATGTTGCGTTTTTCTAACAATATTCCCATCGTGCTGGAGATTCGCGCCCAGTCTTCATCGTTCAATTGACCGGTACGAATGCGGGTCTGATCGACACGAGAAAGCGACGACAGCATACGCATCATAATTTGGTCCGCAGGCATTTCCAGGCTGAAAATCAGTACTGGTTTATCTTGGGTTAGCGCTGCGTTTTCACACAGATTCATGGCGAAGGTGGTTTTGCCCATTGAAGGACGTGCGGCGATAATAATCAGATCTGATTTTTGCAACCCCGCCGTTTTCTTATCGAGATCTTGGTAACCGGTGGTAACGCCGGTGACGTCATCATTAGGTCGACGGTGAAGTTCTTCAATACGGGCAATAGTATCTTCCAAAATCCTGTCGATACTTTTCGGCCCTTCATTTTTATTAACGTGATTTTCGGCAATTTTAAAAACCCGAGATTCAGCGAAATCTAGTAGGTCTTCGCTGCTGCGTCCTTGGGGATCATAGCCTGCGTCAGCAATTTCATTTGCCACTGAGATCATTTCGCGTACTATTGCACGTTCACGCACGATATCGGCATAGGCACTGATATTCGCGACACTAGGTGTGTTTTTAGACAGCTCAGCCAAATAGGCAAAACCTCCTACAGCCTCGAGATCTCCTTTTTGCTCTAAAGAAGTAAACAAGGTTATTAGGTCAATCGGTTTGCCCATTTCCAGCAAACGTTGCATTTCAGTAAAAATGTGGCGATGCGGCCGACTGAAAAAATCATTACTGGTTACATGTTCAGAGACATGGTCCCAACGTTCGTTATCCAACATCAAGCCCCCAACACGCATTGCTCTGCTTCTAGCGAATACGGTGGCAGTTTCAACCCTTCTACCTGGTGGTCTCTTGGCGCTACTAGATTGTTAGTGAATTTTTTTCCGGCCATAACACGTGCTTTTTACCTGTAACGAGAAAATATAGCGACTGAGTATACGTGATGATGTCCAGTGAGTAATAAACTTCTTACAAAACCTACTACGTGCTGCAAATTCTACATTACCTGGTGCCCGCTCCCCTCATGTGCGCTACGCTCCATACCCCTTGATTTCGCATAACGAACGACGGTTTTGCAAAAAGTCTAATTGTTATAGATACAGAATAATTTTCAGCACGTACCCTAAAAAATTATCATGTATATTTGCTGCTCACTAGTGTGTTTGACTGTTATTTTATTTTATCTAAGAGAATAATTCTGCTTTTATCATACTGGCTTGCCTTTCTGCACGATAAAAGTTTATCTTAGCCTCCATCGTTGGCTTATCATTTTAATAGAACCGAAAAATCAACAATTTTTTTTTGAACATTTAACTGGGCAATAATTATGGGTCATCATTTATCATTTAAAGACATTTTGGCGTTAGGTTTTATGACGTTTGCTTTATTCGTCGGTGCCGGTAACATTATTTTTCCTCCTATTGTGGGTTTGCAGTCAGGTGAGCATGTTTGGCTAGCCGCCCTTGGTTTCCTGATAACTGCTGTGGGTTTGCCGGTGATGACTGTCGTTGCGTTGGCACGGGTAGGCGGGGGTATTGATGCCCTCAGTACACCTATTGGTCGTAGTGCCGGCTTGCTATTAGCAACCGTTTGTTATCTATCCGTAGGCCCTTTGTTTGCTACTCCTCGTACTGCAACCGTTTCTTTTGAAGTGGGTATCGCTCCTTTGACCGGTGACAGTAGTTTGGCATTGTTGATCTATAGCCTAATGTATTTTTCATTGGTGGTGGGTATTTCGCTTTATCCCCGTCGCTTGTTAGACACTGTAGGGCATATTCTAGCGCCGTTGAAAATCATCGCTTTTGGTGTTTTGGGGGTCGCCGCGTTATTCTGGCCTGCGGGTTCACCTATTCCAGCCATCGAGGCTTATCAACGAACACCTTTCTCCACCGGTTTTGTTAATGGCTATTTGACGATGGATACCTTGGGAGCTTTAGTATTTGGTATTGTGATTGTCAACGCCGCTCGTTCCCGTGGTGTTGTTTCGGTTGGTTTACTGACTCGCTATACCGTTTGGGCGGGAGTGATTGCTGGTGTCGGCTTGGCACTGCTTTATCTCAGTTTGTTTAAGCTTGGTTTAAGCAGTGGTGTTTTGACACCAGATGCACAAAATGGTGCTGTCATTTTACATGCCTACGTGCAGCATACCTTTGGTAGTTTGGGCAGTATCTTTTTGGCAGCCTTGATTTTTATTGCCTGTATGGTTACTGCTGTGGGTTTGACCTGTGCTTGTGCTGAATTTTTTAGTCAATATTTACCGTTGTCTTACCGTAGTTTAGTATTTATTCTTGGTCTTTTCTCAATGTTGGTCTCCAATCTGGGGTTAAGTCATCTGATCCAAGTCTCTATCCCTGTGTTGACGGCAATTTATCCACCTTGTATTGTTCTGGTAGTACTGAGTTTCACATTACACTGGTGGCATAATGCGAAAGTAGTGATTGCCCCTGTGACCTTGGTGAGTCTATTGTTTGGTATTCGCGATGCGGTAAAAGCGGCAAACTTTGACTATTTGTTGCCTACCTGGACTCAGAATCTGCCAATGGCAGATCAAGGGTTGGCTTGGCTGCCGCCGTCCGTGTTGGTGCTTGTTTTGGTCGTCCTTTACGACCGTATCAATTGTTACCGTAGGATTGCTGCCAAACAATAATATACCCTTCGCTTTTCAAGTTACGGCGGCGTTGGCTGCTCGCACTTATCCCAGTCATGTACTACTTGTACACTCCTGGGATTCGATTGATTGCCGCCTTGCCGTAACTCGAAATTCATTGGGTATAGACTTCTTGCAAAACCGTGGTTCTCTCACCACGCTGCAGGTTATGCAAGGGGTCTACTCATAGTTATCTATCATCGGCCACGTGCTGGTAGACGTGGCTTTCGCCAGACGGGACTTTTATGGAATTACCAGTCAAAAATAAACTAAAGCGTGGTTTAACCACCCGGCATATTCGTTTTATGGCATTGGGGTCAGCGATTGGTACGGGTCTATTTTATGGTTCGGCAGATGCGATCAAAATGGCTGGCCCCAGTGTGCTGTTGGCTTATTTCATCGGTGGTTTAGTGGCGTTTATTATTATGCGCGCTCTTGGTGAAATGTCGGTTAATAATCCACAATCTAGCTCCTTTTCGCGTTATGCTCAGGATTATTTAGGGCCGATGGCAGGGTATATTACCGGTTGGACTTATTGTTTTGAGATCTTGATCGTCGCCATTGCCGATGTTACCGCCTTTGGTATTTATATGGGGGTATGGTTTCCTGATGTGCCACATTGGATCTGGGTATTAAGTGTCGTGCTCATCATAGGCGCTATTAATATGATGAACGTCAAAGTATTCGGTGAGTTGGAATTCTGGTTTTCCTTTTTTAAAGTGGCGACTATCATCGTAATGATACTAGCGGGTATTGGCATCATTTTTTGGGGTATTGGTGGTAGCTCGCCGACGGGAATACATAACCTGTGGACTAACGGTGGTTTCTTCAGTCACGGTGTGATAGGTATGTTGTTATCACTGCAATTGGTGATGTTTGCCTACGGCGGCATTGAAATTATCGGTATTACTGCAGGTGAAGCGGCGGACCCCAAAAAATCCATCCCTAAAGCGATTAATTCGGTTCCTTGGCGTATTTTAGTTTTTTACGTCGGTACGTTATTCATCATTATGTCAATTTACCCGTGGGATCAGGTGGGAACCCACGGTAGTCCCTTCGTATTGACTTTCCAACATCTGGGGATCACTGTTGCTGCCAGTATTTTAAATTTTGTGGTTATCACGGCGTCAGTGTCGGCGATCAACAGTGATGTTTTTGGCGTTGGACGTATGTTGCATGGTATGGCCGAACAGGGTCACGCACCTAAGGTATGCAGTGCGATTTCTAAACGTGGCGTACCCTGGGTGACAGTGGTGATGATGATGTTGGCTATGCTGGTTGCGGTCTACTTAAATTACCTCATACCCGAAAAAGTATTTTTAGTGATTGCATCCCTCGCGACCTTTGCCACGGTTTGGGTGTGGATTATGATCCTATGCTCGCAAATTGCTTTTCGTCGTTCTCTGAACCAAAGCCAGGTAAAAGCGTTGGATTTTCCGCTACGGGGTGGTGTTTTTACCTCGGTCGTGGCCATTATTTTTCTGCTATTTATTATCGGCCTGATCGGTTACTTTCCTACGACTCGTGTCTCGCTTTTTGTCGGATTGGCCTGGATAGCATTACTGTTGGTTGGCTATTACGTTAAAGTGTGTTATCAGAAGGATAAGAAGGGTACGGAGTAAATTAGGGTCGTTTGAACAAATTATTGGATAGCGAATTTTATCCAGATAAAACATAAAACCGCTAAAGATCGGTTTTATGTTTATGGGGTAATGATATTATCTTATCAGTTCAGGGTGCATTACAGTTTAGTGGCGTTTTCAGATAAGTATTTTGCCACACCATCGGGTGACGCGACCATACCTGCTTCACCCGCTTTCCATTGTGCAGGGCAGACTTCACCACATTTTTCGTTAAATTGTAAGGCATCAACCATGCGCAGCATTTCATCAATATCACGGCCTAATGGCAGATCGTTAACCACCTGGTGACGAATTATACCTTTTTTGTCGATGAGAAAAGAGGCACGCAATGCAATACCTGCTGGATGTTCAATACCGTAAGCCTGAACAATTTCACGTTTAATATCAGCTACCATAGGGTATTGCACTGGACCAATACCGCCTTTATCAACAGAGGTATTACGCCATGCGTGATGAGTAAATTGTGAGTCAATGGAAACGCCGATAACTTCGACGCCACGTTTTTGAAATTCCTGGTAGCGGTGATCGAAAGCAATCAATTCTGAGGGACAGACGAAGGTGAAATCCAGTGGCCAGAAAAATAATACGGCCGCTTTACCGTCCAAGTGTTTTTTCAAGTTAAAGTTGTCAACCATTGTGCCGTCACCGAGGACAGCCGCGGCAGTAAAATCAGGTGCTTCATGAGTGACTAAAACCATAAATGACTCCTATAAGTTGATATTAATTGACGTACTTTGTACTTTTTTCCGCCTAATACGGAGTACAAACACAGACGACTAAATACAGATAAAAGAGATAAATAGCAATGAGAAATATTTTTCGTGGCGCTAGCACAGCATCATTCCGGCTATCAATAGGGATCCTGATGATATCCACCCATTATGCCCATGCCGGTTTTTCAGAGACTAGCTGGAGTTTTGGCGCCCAGGAACAGGTTGTCATACAACCGAGTCCTTGGGGATCGGCATACATGTGTAAAGAATTCAGTCCTAAAAAAGTCAGTTTCATTATCAGGGCGGTAAGTGGCAAGGAAAGTCAATTTGGCTGGATGAGCGTCGATAACGTCCCAATACAAGAGAGAGAACACAAGGTTCAGAGTGCTTCAACCTTGTCGATAGATTTTCAACCCCACATTGGCTATCACATCATCAATACAACAGGAGTTGCAATAGAAGGTCGTCAGTGTGAAGCGGCGGGCAACTGAGTATTTTATACGTATCATATTTTAACGGGTAGCAACACTTCTTTAATTAATTTCTTGCAGCTCACTGTGGGTGGCTCTAGACTAAGCCGCCTGTTTTTTTAGTGAACGTTTTCTAACTGAAGTGAAACCCATGCGTGTTACCGATTTTTCTTTTACACTGCCAGAGTCGTTGATTGCCCATTCCCCGTATTCTCAACGCAGTGGTTGTCGTTTGCTATCGTTGGATGGACAAAGTGGATGTGTGACGCACGGCATTTTCACCGATTTATTGCAGACATTACAGAGAGGTGATTTGCTGGTATTCAATAATACACGTGTGATTCCTGCGCGTTTATTTGGTCGTAAAGCCAGTGGTGGCAAGCTAGAAATCTTGGTGGAACGGGTACTGGATGATCATCGGGTGTTGGCGCATGTTAAAACCTCTAAAGCGCCTAAACCGGGTACCGCGTTACTATTGGGTGATGACCAGCCTGTTGATATGACTGCTGTTGGCACTGTTATTCCAGCAACTGTGTTAGCTCGCCATGATAGCCTGTTTGAATTACGTTTTGATGACCAACGGGATGTTTTCACTCTCTTGCACACTATTGGTCACATGCCTTTACCTCCCTATATTAACCGCCCTGATGAAGCCGTCGATCGTGAGTTATACCAAACGGTTTACAGTGAACGGCCAGGTGCCGTTGCTGCTCCGACGGCGGGACTACATTTTGATCAGCCACTGCTTGATGCGTTACGTGCTAAAGGTATCGAAATGGCGTTTGTTACCTTGCATGTTGGCGCAGGAACCTTTCAGCCAGTGCGTGTGGAAAATGTCGAACAACATGTTATGCACGCTGAATATGTCGAGGTACCACAAGCTGTGGTTGATGCGGTATTAACCTGCAAGGCTCGTGGTAAAAGGGTTATCGCAGTAGGAACCACCTCGGTGCGCTCATTGGAGAGTGCCGCAAGGAATGCGGAGGAAAATGCGGTTCACAACAGCAAAAATGCAGCGATTGTGCCTTTTTTGGGTGATACACGTATTTTTATTTATCCTGGATACCATTATCGGCTAGTCGATGCACTGATCACTAATTTTCATTTACCTGAATCAACGTTGATAATGTTGGTTTCTGCTTTTGCAGGTTATAAAAATACGATGAAGGCTTATCAACAGGCGATCGGAGAAAAATATCGTTTTTTCAGTTATGGTGATGCCATGTTTATTAGTCGTAATCCATTGGCAGCACAGGAAGAAATAAAGCACTCAATCTTGGAGCCTATTCGAGATCGTTGTGAATAGACTTCTTGCAAAGCCATAGCCATAGCCATAAGCCAGTGCTGTGAAGTCAAGGCGCCTGGCGCGCAGCAACCGTAGTGTTGCAGTACATGAGGATTGCGAGTACCACGTAACGCAGAATTTGCAGCACGTAGCAGGTTTTGCAAGGCGTCTAATGAAGTTCAGACGATAACAACATCAGATGCGTTGATCTCTGGGGGGTGATGTGAAGTTCGAGTTACAAAAAACCGATGGGTACGCCCGTCGTGGTCGCTTGGTTTTTGAACGTGGGGTGGTAGAAACGCCCGCGTTTATGCCAGTTGGCACTTATGGCACGGTTAAAAGTATGACACCAGAAGAGGTCAAAGCCAGTGGTGCACAAATTTTATTGGGTAACACCTTTCATCTTTGGTTACGTCCAGGCCAAGAAGTGATCAAAGCACATGGCGATCTTCACGATTTTATGCAGTGGCATGGTCCGATCCTGACTGATTCAGGTGGCTTTCAAGTGTTTAGTCTGGGAGCAATGCGTAAAATAAAAGAAGAGGGCGTTCATTTCAGTAATCCCATCAATGGGAATACGGTATTCCTTAGCCCAGAGAAATCGATGGAGATCCAACGGGATCTGGGTGCCGATATCGTGATGATTTTCGATGAATGCACACCCTATCCAGCCGATTGGGACTATGCTAAGCGTTCAATGGAATTGTCATTACGTTGGGCTGCACGTAGTCATCACCAACATTTTGATAAACTGAATAACAAAAATGCATTGTTTGGTATTATTCAAGGGAGTGTGTATCAAGATTTACGTGATATTTCGCTAAATGGGCTGCAGGATATTGGTTTTGATGGCTACGCTGTGGGCGGTTTGGCAGTGGGTGAACCGAAAGAAGAGATGCACCGTATTTTAGAACACATTTGTCCACAGATCCCTCAAGATAAACCGCGTTATCTAATGGGGGTGGGTAAACCGCAAGATCTGGTTGAAGGGGTACGTCGTGGCATTGATATGTTCGATTGCGTTATGCCAACACGCAATGCGCGCAATGGTCATCTGTTCGTCACTGAAGGGGTTGTTAAGATCCGCAATGCCCAATATAAGAGAGATGAATTCAAGCTGGATAAAAATTGCGATTGCTATACTTGTTGTCATTATAGCCGTGCATATTTGCATCATCTCGACCGCTGTAAAGAAATATTGGGTGCCAGGCTCAATATCATTCATAATTTGCGTTACTATCAACGTTTAATGGTGGCTTTACGTCAGGCTATTGAAGAAGGTACATTAGACCGCGTTATTACAGAATTTTATAAGCGAATTGAGAAACCTGATTTAGAGGTTTAGTGTTGCAATTATGAGTTTTGTGGCTAGGATCAAACGGCTAATAATCTGTGATTGCTCGCAAAATTTTTAACCGATTGATAATTAATGTTAATAATAATATGAGGTCATGTTAATGAGTTTTTTCATCTCCAATGCTGTTGCTTCTGCTGGTGATCCGGCGCAAGGAAGTCCGTATTCTATGATCATTATGCTGGTGGTATTTGGTCTGATTTTTTACTTTATGATCTTACGTCCACAGCAGAAGCGAACAAAAGAACACAAAAAATTGATGGACTCAATTACCAAGGGAGATGAAGTTTTAACCACAGGTGGGCTGCTGGGTCGTGTTATAAAAGTTGCAGAAACGGGTTATATTGTTATTTCGCTCAATGACACCACTGAAGTGATGATTAAACGTGATTTTGTGGCTGCCGTTCTGCCGAAAGGTACCATGAAAGCGCTGTAATTTTCGATTTTTCCGTAAGGAACTACTGTGTTAAATCGTTATCCTTTATGGAAGTATCTGGTGTTGGTCTTCCTGATACTCATCGGTTTTCTATACGCACTTCCTAACCTTTATGGTGAGGATCCTGCGGTACAGATTACTGGTGCTCGCGGTGTCGCCGCCAGTGAAGCCACCCTGGATCAAGTCCGTAACCTGCTGGGAAAAGAAAAAATAGCGAGCAAATCTATTGCGCTTGAAAAAGGTGTCATCCTTGCTCGCTTTAGGGATCCTGATGTTCAGTTGCATGCTCGTGAAGCATTAGTGGCAGAGCTAGGGGATAAATATGTTGTTGCATTGAATCTAGCACCGGCGACACCATCCTGGTTAGCTAAACTCGGTGCTGAACCGATGAAATTGGGGCTTGATTTACGCGGGGGGTTCATTTTCTAATGGAAGTGGACATGGATGCCGCATTAAGTAAGTTGCAAGAGCAAAACATAGATAATTTACGTTTTGATCTGCGTCAAAAAAATATTCCCTATACTTCCGTGTCTAAGCTTGATGGCTTTCAGGCTAGCTATGGTGTCACTATCCGCTTTGCTGATGATAATACACGGGACGCAGCGATAAGCTACCTCTCATCCCGTCATCGTGATCTAGTGATAAGTAACGATGGGAGTCAGAGGCTAAAAGCGTTGATGAGTGATGAGCGTCTGCGTGAGGCACGCGGATATGCACTGCAACAAAATATTAGCATTCTGCGTAATCGGGTTAACCAACTGGGTGTTGCAGAACCCTTGGTACAGCGTCAAGGTACTGACCGTATTGTCGTTGAATTACCTGGTATCCAGGATACGGCACGTGCCAAAGAGATCCTTGGTGCTACCGCTACACTTGAGTTTCGTTTACAAAATACCAACGTTGATGCTAGCGCCGCAGCGGCAGGTCGTGTGCCGGGTGATTCAGAAGTAAAAAATACCCGTGAAGGACAGCCAATTGTTCTTTACAAACGGGTGATTTTGACTGGCGACCATATTACTGACTCGACTTCCACGACTGACGAATATAATCAGGCACAGGTTAATATTTCGTTAGACAGTGAGGGGGGATCGATCATCTCTAATTTTACTAAAGACAATATTGGCAGGCCGATGGCGACTTTATTCGTGGAATACAAAGATAGCGGTAAGAAGGATGCTAATGGACGTACGATTTTGGTTAAGCAGGAAGAAGTGATCAATATAGCGACCATTCAATCACGTTTGGGTAACAATTTCCGTATTACTGGTATTGCTAATCCGGTTGAAGCACGGCAGCTTTCATTATTATTACGGGCTGGTGCTTTGATTGCGCCTATCCAAATTGTAGAAGAACGTACTATTGGTCCCACTTTGGGAGCACAGAATATTGCTCAAGGTCTAGCTGCTTGTTTGTGGGGTTTGGCTGCATCGGTTATTTTTGTGGTTTTCTACTATCGTAAGTTTGGTTTGATTGCTAGTAGCGCTCTACTCGTTAATTTAGTGCTCATTGTAGGTGTGATGTCGCTGCTGCCTGGGGCGACGTTGACTATGCCGGGTATTGCGGGCATCGTGTTGACATTAGCTGTAGCTGTTGATGCGAATGTACTGATTAATGAACGAATAAAGGAAGAAATTAGCAACGGTCGATCGATCCAGCAAGCCATACATGAGGGCTACAAAGGTGCTTTTTCCAGTATTGTTGATGCGAATGTGACGACATTGATCACGGCGATTATTCTTTATGCGGTAGGTACTGGCTCGATTAAAGGTTTTGCTATTACCACTGTTATCGGTGTAGTGACTTCAATGTTTACTGCCATAGTGGGGACGCGTGCTATTGTTAATCTACTTTATGGTGGTAAACGTATTAACAGGTTGTCCATTTAAGGAATAAATAGTGGCACAGAATTATACTGTTGAACAATTAAACTATGGCCGTAAAGTTTATGACTTTATGCGCTGGGATAATATAGCCTTTGGTATTTCGTTGTTATTACTGGTGGCATCGGTTGCAGTCATGTTAACCCGTGGTTTTAACTGGGGGTTAGATTTCACCGGTGGCACTGTGATTGAGGTTAACCTAGAAAATCCAGTTAATCTCGATAAATTGCGTGATACGCTGCAAGAAAAAGGTTTTACTGCACCGGTTGTTCAGAATTTTGGCAGTACACGTGATGTCATGATACGTCTGCCGCCGATTGCAGGTTCTTCTACAACGTCTTCTACTACAGGATTTTCCACTACGACTTCTTCTACTGCCGTTAATACGGGTCAGGAACTGGGTAATAAAATTATCACTATTATCAATGATTCAATTGATAAAAATGCGAAGGTTAAACGTATTGAATTCGTTGGGCCTAGTGTGGGTAGTGAGTTAGCTCAAGCAGGTGGTATGGCGCTACTGGTTGCGCTGCTCTCTATTCTGGTTTACGTCGGCTTTCGTTTTGAGTGGCGGCTGGCATTGGGGGCAGTTATTGCCTTGGGTCATGATGTCGCCATAACCTTGGGTATTTTATCCTTATGTAAAATTGAGATTGATTTGACCATAGTTGCTTCTTTGATGTCGGTTATTGGTTACTCATTAAACGACAGCATTGTCGTTTCGGATCGAATTCGTGAAAATTTTCGTAAGATAAATCGTGGCACACCGTATGAAATAATGAACATTTCACTGACACAGACGTTAAGTCGCACCATTATGACTTCAGCGACGACTTTAGTGGTGGTGCTGATGCTGTATATTTTTGGTGGCGCGATGCTACAAGGATTCTCTTTGGCTATGTTAATCGGGGTTTCTATCGGTACGATTTCATCTATTTATGTGGCTTCTGCATTAGCATTAAAATTGGGGATGAAACGTGAGCATATGCTACAGCAAAAGGTTGAGAAAGAAGGGGCTGATCAGCCTTCGATTTTCCCTTGATATTGCGATATCTTGACATTATGGCTGTTATTAACGACTTGTTTATAACGGCCTATTTGTACTTTCTTACTTCTGATAGCAGATCAAAATAATCGTGAAGCCATCCACAGCAGTATAATATTTATTATATTAATGTTTAATATAAGACTTTTTTATATTAAATTAATTTATTATTACTTATATTATTGTTATTTTAATTATTCATTCTGATAATATATTCATTTAATGAATATATATATTTTTTTTATTAGCTTATTTTTTAAAAGATATGGTTGATAATTGGTATCTATCCTGTTTTTCTTCTCGTAGTATTTATATGAAACATAATTTTATTCTCTTATTTTTTATTTCAATAAATAATATCTAAGATCCTATTATATAAATATAATTCAAGGAGAAGGTATGACTATACTAAAGATCCCTACAAGTCATCCTATTGAAAATCCTGAAAATAATACTAATACTGCCAGTGAAAATAAATTCTCAGCCATTTCAGCCGCTTTTGGTAATAATAAAGAAATAAAAGTTCCGGCTATCAGTGATATTCAACGTGTAGGCAATACTTGTACAAAAAAAGAAGTATTAGTTACTAAAAATAAAATAAAAAATAAAGGGAATATATTTTTTAAAATATGTGGTGTTAGTGTTAGGAGAAAAAAAGCAAAGAAAGAAAAATCATTATATTGTAATGGTAGCGGTAATGATGGCGATAAGAATGTTGGGGTGGTAGTCATTCCTTCAAATTCTCTTTTGGGTGGTGATAAAACACCATTTCCTGCTAAGTGGTATCCATCGGCTAAGCCTTCTGCCGCTAATCTGTCTACTAAAGGCATGAAAGAATCTGATGTTGCTGAGGACTCCAATCCATTTGCTGCGGATATGGAAGAATCTGATGTTGCTGAGGACTCCAATCTATTTGCTGCAGACATGAAAGAATCTGATGTTGTTGAGGATTCCAATCCATTTGCTGCAGATATGGAAGAATCTGATGTTGCTGAGGACTTCAATCCATTTGCTGCGGATATGGAAGAATCTGATGTTGCTGAGGACTCCAATCCATTTGCTGCAGACATGAAAGAATCTGATGTTGCTGAGGCCTTCCCTCAAATTGCATCTAATCTATTAACTGCGGCCCCTTCATATCGAAAGTCAGCGACCTTTGATACGGAGCAAACTATAGACAGCTGCGATAATTATGGCGCGGATCTTAATAAATTAAGTAAAGAATTTTTAGATTTCTTTCACCAATTGCCCAAAAAACAGCAAGAAAAATTTTCTGGCTCTGTTAACAATACTGAAGAGCTAGTAAATAAAATAAATTCTTATCTGGATAATAAAAATAAAAATAAAAAATCGTTCAAAAAATACTTATCAATCAACATATTAGAGCAATTGCAAAGTAAACAAATAAAAAAAACATTGAAAAAAAATTCGATATTAAAGGCGTTAAGCAATGTGATGAATACATCAAACTCTGAACTTGCACGTTACTATCAATTAACGTGCGGAAAGAAAGGGTGGCAACTCGTCGCAAAAACACAGGAACCAAAAATACAGGAACGAGAAAGCGAGACAAAATCGAGAATTAAAGATCTTCCACCATCAACAAGCACTTCGGTGAACAAGGTCGCTTTAACAGAGGTTATCTCGACAGAAACTGCCGTAATAAAGATCGCTCCAGTAACAAATGAACAACAACAGATTAATACACTGATTGACGAATATAACGAAAGAGTAGTCAGTAAATATAAAGGAGATAAAGATATTAAGCTTAATGATGGCATTACATCCCTCAATGAATTATGTCAAGAAATCAATAAGCACATTGATAAAATACGGAAAATAAAGAAGAGTACTCTTAGGGTACTAATTGAAGATTTTGTGCAAGAAATAACCAAAAAACCCATTAATCCTTTTGGCGTTATGTCTGATTTTCCGTACCACCTGTACCCACTTGAAGAAGCAAAACAGGTAAGTAAACATCAGCTATTATTCACTGAATTTTTGAAAGGATATATCAATAATAATAGTGACAGACATTTACCACTTTTCAAGAAAATCTTGAAAGAAGGGGAAATTCAAAAATATGCAGTGATTGAATTAGAAAATAAAACAAATGTTATTGTCAGAACTTTTCCTGAAAATAATAGAGACATATGCAATTTACTGAATATACTATCGCAACATCACACTGCACGTAGAACATGGGCCAGGGATTTAGCTGTATTTCTTGAAGAATCTGAATTAGCGGCTTTTATGAAGATCGAACCGTTACAAAATGAGAAGCATTTACAGATAGTACCCTTAGAGGACGATTTGAAATCAGTTAATAAACGCATTGAGGAATTAACCTCGTTAATGCGATTTATGGGTAATGCTATTCCTCATATTAATAGTGAGTTGGCTAACCTTAATCAAGCGAATCATGATGATGGACAGAATGCACAACTGACTTATTATCGTATGACCCAGATTTTTTCTGGTAAGGCGATGAGACAAAGCAATGGAGCAAAAAAATGGGCTTATGGTGTCTTGCGCACTGTGGTGGGAAAGAGTAATACAGATTTTGGTGATAAAACCCATGACATACATGCTACCGTGAATACACTTATCGATCGGGTTAAAGAAAAAACACTGAGAAAATCGAATTCAGCTTCAATTATTAATAGTGATCAATACAAAAAAATGAACGCAAGATTGAAACATATCGCGGTTATGGCGGGTAAGTGGAAGTCGTTAAAAGGCAGTATTGCTAACGATATCACGGAAAATATAGATACCGCTCTGCGACATGCAATAGCAGCCGATATTATTCAGCTAAAACATGAGTTGAAATCAATCAATCTTAATACCTTTCTTAACAAAGGTAAGTGGGTCTTAGCCGGAATTATCACAGGGACAATTTTATCACTGGCTACCCTATCATCTTTGGCAATCATTGTTGTACTTCCCTTAAGCGTTATCGGTGGTATTTTTGGTTTGGCTTACCTTATTACTAAATGTAAACCCAAAATAGAACCGAGTCAGATAAGCAAGATATTGTCTGACAGCGTGAAAAAGATCATAAACCAGGATTTCGGTAAATTGGAAAGCCACGACGTTTCCTGGTCGGATGCAATAAAATATTGGCGGAAAGGTATTTTACCGATTGCCGTTGTGCAGCAGACAAATCAGATAGCGGCTTTACCTGCCATTAATACGCCGTTAAACACCCATGATTAGCCTTCGATTTCGCATAACGATATGGTTTTACAGGAAGTCTATTGGAAAAAAATTTACTTTCTGTTATAGGTAATAGAAATTATAGTAAACATCATTTTTATTTATATAAGAATAAAAAATATGCGTATAGTGTATCCTTCGTTAGCAGTCATCATTTGGTCGGGTAACGCCATTGTCAGCAAAATATCGGCCAATGCTATCGATCCTGCAGCCATTTCTTTCTACCGTTGGTTCTTGGCGCTAGTTATCTTGACACCTTTTGTATTCCTAAGCGTCGTACGTAATTGGCACAGCATACGAAAATATTGGTGGAAATTAATGGTATTGGGTTTGCTGGGCATGGTGCTGTACCAAAGTCTGGCTTACTATGCCGCGCATAGTATTAGCGCTTTATTTATCGGTATATTCAGTTCAATTATTCCCTTGTTGACCCTATTGATCAGTATTGTGGTATTACGTGTGGCTCCTACTGTCGGTATTGTCTTGGGAGGTATATTGTCTTTCGGCGGATTAGTGTGGTTAGTCAGCGCTGGCGATCCAGCACAACTATTACGGCAGGGTGTCGGTAAAGGTGAGCTGATGATGTTCTGTGCTTCTTTTTCTTATGCTTTGTACGGTGTATTGATCAAGTATTGGGTAATAAAACTGCCCAATTGGCAGTTTCTTTATATGCAAATTGCTTTCGGTGTCCTATTATTGTTACCTCCTTTTTTGCTGGCTAGTGATATACGACTGAATGCACAAAATCTCCCACTGGTACTCTTTGCTGGTTTGCCAGCTTCGGTAATCGCACCCTATTTATGGATCTTGGGTGTGATACGTTTAGGTGCTAATACAGCATCTATATTGATGAACTTAACACCTGTGTTCACTGCAATTATTGCCGTCAGCTTTTTACACGAACAGCTCTATGCTTATCATTTGATTGGTGGTGGCATTACTTTAATTGGAGTTATTTTAGCTCAACATTTATCCATTCCACTGTCTAAACAACGAGTCACTAATAGTCACTAACAACAAATTCACTAACAGTTATGGTCTAGGTTCGAGTGGTTTTTTTTCTTCGCTGATTTGGCTTTGTCCTTACCCTTAGTTACCGATTGTGATCTGATCACCTGAGGGGTGTCAAAGGGTGGTTCAATGTTTGTTTTGTGCTGTGTCTTGAGTGTGGGCATTGATGGATGACTATCAAGCGGTACTGTATTCAGCTCGATACCAAAGAGTGTAGACAAGTCGGAAGTATCCAATTGTTGATCAAGCACCGTCGGCGTATTTGCAACTGGCATACGGCCGGCTTGTAAGATCAATTCCTGCGGCTCGACATCGCGTAGCAGAAAGAGCAACTCTGGTTGACGATCAAAACGGACGCCAACACCATAGAGCGTCGCAGCAATATGTTTACATAGAAAAGCTGAATCAGGGCAGCTACAGTGAAAGGAAATTTGTTCTGGAGAAGGAAATAAACCACTTTTGGGACGAGTAACCACTTCCATTACTGCACTGGAAAGACGTCCTTGCAACAATTCAACCAAAGAGGCAACTTTGCCAGCACATTCATCAATGATTATTTGCCAAAGTTTGGGATCCAGTGAACTCACTTCAATACTCACGCGGTACGTAGTGGCGCCGACCACCAAAGCGGTGATCTTGCCTGCGGCGATTTTTAGATCAATCACAGAACCGTGGCGCACATAGGAACGGCCACGCGGTAACCGGTTAGCATAATCGCTGTAAGCCTCAAGGTGTTGACACCATTTTTTGCCCCAGAAAGTATCGACAATACAGCGTCCCCCAACTTCTACCGGATGGCAAATCTTCCCTTTCTTTTTAAGTTCTTTGATTTTGCACATCGCACTGGCGTGTAGTTCCGCAACTGGCACATAACGCGGCCAACCACCGTTAAAATAATTCATATTTGTTTTCCCTCACTCGCTGACTAATAAAATTAATTTATTTCTCTTCTGCTACTGTGCTGTTGATATCAAGCGAAACCAGTTTGAGTAATGCTTCATTACTCATTTCTGTCAAGAGCGTTTCACCTCCTCCGGCAAGCAGATCATTGGACAGCCCGATTTTATTCTCTATCATCGTATCGATTCTTTCTTCAATGGTGCCACGACAGATAAATTTATGTACTAGTACATTTTTTTTCTGTCCGATACGATAAGCACGGTCGGTCGCCTGATTCTCTACGGCAGGATTCCACCAGCGGTCAAAATGGATGACGTGCGACGCTGCTGTTAAATTAAGACCAGTGCCGCCTGCCTTTATTGAGAGTACAAAAAACGGTGGGCCGGTTTCCTGTTGAAATTTATCGACCAGTGCTTTGCGGGTTTTGACTGCTATTCCACCGTGTAGTTGCAATCCGGCACAACCAAATATATCTTGCAAGAATGCAGCCAAAGGTGCAGTCATTTCTTTAAATTGGGTGAATACCAGCACCTTTTCTTGACGTGCCGCAATATCTTGCGCTAACTCCCGCAAACGGACGAATTTACCGCTATTATTCTCTAAGTAAGCCTCATCGCCCAACCATTGAGACGGATGATTGCAGATTTGTTTAAAACGCATTAAAAACGCCAGTACCAAGCCGCGCCGCGCGATCCCTTCTACTTTATCGATTTGTTGCACAAGTGTAGCTATCGCTTGCCCATATAAACTTGCTTGCAATCGACTAAGCACACAATAAGTTTTGACTTCCGTTTTGTCTGGTAAATCAGCAATGATACGTTTATCGCTTTTCATACGGCGTAGGATGTAGGGTTTTACCAGATTACGTAGAGGTGCATAGCCTTGTTGCTTATCTTGTGCCAGCCGCCGAATAAACAGGCTGAAAGCCTTGCTAGAACCTAATAGGCCTGGACAAATGAAATCGAATAGTGACCATAGATCGCCCAGACGATTTTCCACCGGGGTACCGGTTAACACAAAGCGTACACGGCTTTTTAGTGCTTTAGCGGCTTTTGTCTGGTATGCCGTCGGGTTTTTAATCGCCTGTGCTTCATCAAGCACCACCAAGGACCAAGATGTTTGCAGTAACCATGGAAGACGGATCAAGCTGCCGTAACTGGTGATGACGACATCGACGTTCTCCAAACACTCGGCAGGAAGTGCATTCAGCGCTTCACTAGGTATTGCAGAGGGATGTGCAATCAATATCGAGAGGCCAGGCGCAAAACGGGTGATTTCTGATTGCCAGTTGCCTATCAACGAAGTGGGCAGTACCAGCAGATGCGGTTTAACATCACCCTCGCGTTTGGCCAGCAAAAGTAACGCTAAAATTTGCACCGTTTTCCCTAGCCCCATGTCATCTGCCAAACAACCCCCTAAGCCAAGGCGATTCAACAACCACAACCAGCGTACTCCTTCTTTTTGATAGGGACGCAATTGCACCTGGAGTTCATCTCCCAAATGCAGATCGTCAGCGATGTTATGTGGATCACGCAATCCTTCCAATGCTTGTTGTAATCCGTTGCCTGCCACTACGTTAGACCAATCGGCAGCATCAGGTAATAGAGCTACTTCGCTCTTGCCTTCTACCGCCGCACCTGCCAACAGTCGCATACCATCAATAAAGGATATGTTGCCGTTGGCAGCATCGCGTTGTACTTTTTTCCAATGCTCCAACACGCTTTCAAGTTTTTTGCGATCCAGTTCGATCCAACGACCTTTAAGCTGAACTAAACCATCACTCATGGTCAACAGTTGTTTCCATTCGGCGAGTGAAATTTCTTCACCGTCGAGGGAAAGCGATACATCAAAGTCAAGCATCGCATTCAAGCCTAAACCGGCGACACTGTTACCTATGTTCACTTTCACTTGCGGTCGTGGTGGTTGGCGCACTTGCCACCAATCAGGGATACGCACCACTATGCCGCAGGATTCAAATATCGGAATGTGGCGTAAAAATTGATGGGCTTTTGCTGGAGTCCAGGCGATCGGGTGAAAGAGGGTGCCGGAATCTAGTAGAGATTTTATCCATGGACTTTGCTCCGCTGCTTTATTCACTGGCTGTAACAGCCTGAGCAACATGTCATGGTTTCCAGCACCGGCATATTCTTGTAGTGCTTGCCGCAGGGGTTGATACTGCACACGTGACTGTTGTGACACGCCGGCAGCATAGGTGGCAAGAAATGCGAACGGCGCTTGTTCATGATTTTTATTTTCGGCGAGATGGAAACAGACACGACCTATTAGATTCCAACTTGGATGTTTACACTGAAGCCAGGCTTGCACATCGCCTTGTGTTGCCGCAATTTCTGTACGGGCAGCTGTTTGCAGATCAAGCCAAATCATGGTCAGCCGTGGAATATCCAGATATTCTGCGCCAACCATCGGTGGAGCCGTCACCACCCGCTGTTGTAATTCTACGACAGGTAAGGCGATTTCAACATGATCCCATTGACTCGCCAGATTTGGCACCGCACACAAACCTCTCATGAAAAGATGTGCCAACTGATAGCCAAACACCAGCGAAGGTGGTAGCAATTCACTCGCCCGTTTTACTGTCAGCAAATGCAGTAGACCGTCGCCACTGCCACGTTCGAATGCTTTAGTGATGCCAGTGACTTCTAGTGGAGAGAGAGAAGAGTGGCCAGCAATATGCCCCAGATGGATATGTCCCGTCGGTGATATTTGCAGGTCAAGAACTACAGCTTCTACCTCATCCGGTGGTGAGAATACGTTGTTGAAATCAGGTTTATTTGTCATAAAGTTGTACGAAAATATTTCATTTTAGCTATTTGCAAACTGAGATTAGAGCACCCATACCGGCTCCCTTGTGCTATTTTCTAGCCGTTTTTGCAGTAGGCTAGCGGATGCTGCAAAATTTTCCAGTGAGGGATCACCAAAATCAATGAGCTGTGTAACGTAAGAATAAGTTCGGTAAAAATGCCCAAGCCCTGTTTTGAATGCTAATAGCGTTTTGAGCTGATCAGCATAGGTGCACTTTTGACGATTTGCCGCTTTCATTGCAGAGAGATCGATATGACCACAACCGGAAATGGAGAAACCGCGTTTGAGTACCTGGAGAGTGCCATGCTGTTCAAGTGCTTTAACCAGACGATCCATCAGTACCTCACTGGCATGTTCAGCACTGTCTTTACAGAGCCTTGCCCACTTTGTAGATTGAGTTTCTTCTTGCCAAGCAATCAGATCATCCGGATACAAGGCACACGAGGTGTCGTCGTGAAACGTATTGCCAACCTTCCAGCCCTGACCCTGAGCCTCTAGTTTGGCAATGACATAAGCCGCAAAACGCTTTTCCTGGTGTGCGGTATCGATCATATTTACTCCCTGAGATCAATTTGGCCAGTGACGGAGGCGGTGATTGGAGCAGAGCTGCGCTCTTTGAGAAGATTAATGCTGTGTTGAGACTTTTCTGTTAGTTGAACGATGTGGGTGGCTTCGCGGTTGAGTGTATTTGTTATCGCCCGTTGTTCAAAAAATTCAGGCACAGCAATGAGGTGAGAAGAAAGGTCTTCACCTGTCATGCTTGGCAAAACCGTGTTTGTTGAATAGTGTCCAAAAGGAATGGTCTGCGTACTGTAATAGACGAATTTTGGAAAAGCATTGTCAGTGATCTTTGTGTAGAATAGAGTATCGACAGTCCGGGATGGTCCGTTGATGTATAGAGGTTTGTCGATAGTTCCCTTCCCTTCGAGTAAGACAGATTCCCCATTAAAAATACACGCAGATGCTTTTGCAGACTCGCCACCAAAACTCATTACAGGGTAGGCTCCGTCGACGTCTTCAATATCCTTTTCAGCCAGTTTGCGTGGTGTAACATACTTACAGAAGCAACGGTTAAAATTAATTTCGAACCTGACTCCTCCCACTTGTTTATCTTTATCATCACAGTAAGTTTCGTCACAGTAGGCATCGGGTAGATAGAGTAATACTTCACGGGTAAAGTAATCACGAATATTCTCCATAAGTGGAACGTTTTCATAATCTGTCAGATTGAGATTGGCAAGGATCAAATCCAGATCAAATCCGCCATCCTTGAAATCTTCATAGGCTTCAAAAACCGCCTTGCGAGTAGGTTCTAAAACACACTCTAAGCACCGTAAGAAAGTAAAGGGCAAGATGATTTTTCCAAAATCTATGTATTTGAAATCTTGCCAAAGATCTTCGGCGTTTTTCCAGATGAAACTTGCCAAGGATGCTGCTAAGCCCGCCAAGTTTGTCATTATTATCCTCCAAGCATTTTTTGCATAGAGCAACTTACCATTCCTGTATGACAAATCAACCCAGTTTTGAGTAAAACGGTGAGCGGTTATAAAACGAAAGAATTTGGCAAAAATCTTACAGATACATTTACACAATCAATATAAATAGCCGCTTATATATTAAAAATGTCCAATTACGAGAGATATTTCGTGTTTCATTAAGTTATTTTAATATTTAAAAATTTTAAGCCAGTAATTTCTATGGTAAACAATCACGGATAACACTGCCATTTTTTATTACCAACACGCGACTAGAATTAACCGAATAACTCAGCCTCATCGGACGTTGTAATACTAAATTACGGTTAGTTTAAATATTTTATTTGTATAGCAGAACGACTCTCTTCTGATTACACCATCAAAGATGAATCGTGCCATATATTCATATCGAATGGTATTCATTATGTAATCAAAACTACACCGCACCGCTATAGCCAGAGAGACCCGGTATGGACGATGGATATCACCTCTGTTTGGACTTATGAAGGCGGGGGATGTATTTGGCGGGGTGATGGATTTATACTCGCGCCAAATAATCGGTTGGGCCTTGGCAGATCCCATGAAGACAGCACTTTGTGTACAAGCTCTCCAGATGGCTTACTGGCGCAGAAAATCCCCAAAAGGGTTGCTCCGTCACTCAGATAGAGGCAGTCAATATATCAGTCATCAGTATTGTGCCCATTTGCAAGTGATGGGTGTGCAAGCCAGTATGAATGGTAAAGGGCAATGTTGGGATAACGTACCAACAGAACGTTTTTTTCGGAGCTTGAAATATGAATTACTTGAATTATGAAATACTTAAAACCCGCAATGATGCTCAGTTGAGGGGCTGGATTATTTGGCCTATTACAATTGATGCTCGGATAACCGACTTCGCCTTGACCGTTGTCGAAATTCACTTTGATGGTGTACATGGTTGACTCCTGTGTAGATGTGATCGACATGTCATGTCGTATGTCGATAAAAGTGAATAAAGCAAACATGAAAAGGGATATTTAATTGACAATGGTGATGTATGATCTATATTTAATACGTAAATTTAATTGCTAGGGGATAATCCATGAAGCTGTTACGTTTGGTTCTTATTGCAAGTTTAGCGCTCACTTCACTCGGCCTCAGTGCTAAAGTTGTGGTGAACGATAATAAAATAGACAATCAATTGTATGACAGTTCAGATCGAAAAAGATGCGGCTATCTCCGTTGTGAGTAATGTATCGTCTAATGTAAATGGACATCATGTTACTTGATTCGTCAGCTACTTGACGAGTGACCAATGTTAAAATGGTGGGCTAGACTGGCTATCATCAGGCAGAGGTGTAGCCGCTCTTGTTCATACATATTTACCATCGGTCGAATATTACCATTCTCATCAATAAAATCAGTGGGCACAAAATTGTGCTGCTTGAATGCGGGTCCGCAGGTTTATTTAAAATGGGGGCCAGAAATTCTTTTACATAGCCCTATGATTTTATTTCAAGGTGTTTTTTCACATTTTAGTGACATCTCACCATGCCATCAATGTAATCCACCTTCTCAACATTAAAGAGGTCAGTTGTCTTCATAATGCAGACGACTGACCTCTCTCTAATTTACGGATTGTACATCTGGAAGTGACGAAGACGCCCAAGGATCGGATTTCAAATGCTATAGCAGGGAGCGATATAACACGATGTGTAGCTTGTGAAATAAAGAGTAATAACTGACAATAAAAATTAAAAAGGAAAATAATTATTATTTTGACTAGACTCAACGGGTGACAAAAAGTGAGTACGTATCAAGTAACATCGATTTGAAATATAGGGTAACTAAATGAAAAAGATAAATATTTTTTTTAAGATATTACTCATTTTATTATTGCCAACACCTATTTGGACTTCTGCTACTGGTAGTCTTATTAGATAAATGGGGACCCCTTCCTCTTTGGTTTCCTAAATAGTAATTCAAAATACACTACAAGCCATTTATATTATCACTAGGCAGTAAGCATACATCACATTAAATAAAATTTTGGAGTACAAGATGAAAAGGATAAAAACGTTTTTGAAAGTATTGCTTGTTTTACTGCTGCCGATGCCCATTTTTGCTGCTGATGTTTGCAAAATATTGGTAGGGGTCCCAACGTTTAGGGGTCTCATTAAAGTGTGTACTAAACAGAAACCTACCGTACAAGAAACCAAACCTCCAGAGCAAAAAAAAGATGAAATCAACAAATGGAGACCTGCTCCTCTTTGGTTTCCCAAATAAGTAATCAGGAGAAAGAGGGGGCTAAAAAGTGCTTTAGGTTAACCTCTGTCTCTTAGTCACAAATAGGACTCAAGAGACAGACTAATTCTACAGAGGAACCTCGGCCGTGGCTACGCTGAAGGAATGCATTAATTTCATGTTATTCCCACTTTGCTAATGTTTCGGTGAGGTTAAAGTGACTCACTTTGGTTACTGTGCCACCTTTTCGATTATCTACTGCACCAAACAAATCTGTGTAATGTAGTACTGCAAACTATTGATTTTACGAGTGACTATTGTGATACCGTTTCGGAGACGGAAATAATCGTTGATATAGCTGCACAATTTAATTTTGATTGCTTAACGGATACATTGAGGAATAAATCTACGGAGTAGCTCATATTTTGTATGCTAATCAAAATTAAATTGCTATATATATGAACGACATAATAATAATCACATCATATATTCTAAAAATAAGGTATCGATGTCACAATTGAGGTCTCTTCTCTTACTTTTAGCCTGTACCCATTTATGTTCAATGGGATTGAGGTCTCACTTTTACCCACAAAGTTGAATGAAAAATGATTCAGGTGAAATTGGATTATTGGTAGAGTCAATATAGCGTAGGCTTTATAAATTGATGTATAATTTCGAGATGACTTATCCATTAAAATTTCGCCAACATGTATTGGCTATTAAAGAGCAAGAAAAGCTTACATATGCCCAAACGGCCACACGTTTTTGTATTGGAACCGCAAGTTTAATGCGCTGGGCTAAACGAATAGAACCTTGTCTGACACGTGATAAACCCGCCAGTAAAATAGCTCGAGCGGCGTTGATTCTTGATGTGGAAACCTACCCTGACGCGTCTCAATACGAGCGAGCCCAACGTATGGGAGTGAGCGCTAGAGGTATCTGCCATGCGTTAAAACGGGCAGGGTTTAGCTATAAAAAAAACATTTTATCATCCAAAAGCCAACGTCCAATCCCGAGAAGATTTTCAGGTCAAGATCCAGGCCTATGAAGCCAGCGAGCCCCCCATTATTTACGTGGATGAAAGCGGTTTTGCTCATGAGATACCCCGCCTCTACGGCTATTGAGCTAAAGGTAAGCGGTGTTACGGTCAACATGATTGGCACGCTAAAGCGCGTACCAATGTCATCGGCGCTCAGCTTAACGGAAAATTAACCACCGTTTGTGCCTTTGAATATAATATCAATAGCGATATTTGTTATGCGTGGGTAACCCAAGACTGACTGCCAAAAATCCCTCAAGGTGCTGTTATCGTGATGGATAATGTGAGCTTTCACAAACGCCAGGATATCCAGTCTGCTAGACAAAAATCTGGTTTTATTCTGGAATATCTCCCGACGTATTCTCCTGACCTGAACCCTCACTTTTACCCACAACGTTGAATGAAAAATGATTCAGGTGAAATTGGATTATTGGTAGAGTCAATAGTTAAATCAGGAAACAGGCACATGAAAACAGTAACGGGTAATGGGAATGAGTGGATCCGTGAAGAATTTCATCAAATTGATTTCGGAGATAAACGCCTTAAAGAGCGTTTTTTTGAAACAGCGGGCTTATTATCATCAAAAGCGTCAGGTTCAATTTACCCAAGCTGTCATGGCTCCTGGTCACAGGCCAAAGGAGCTTATCGATTTTTTAGCAATGAGAGAGTGAGCGAGAGCGCGCTATTCCGTACACATTGTGTGCAAACACAAAAACGTCTGGAGGGGCATTCACTGGTTTTTTCTCTTCAGGACACATCAGAGTTGAACTTTGACTCACATAAAAAGACAGAGGGGTTGGGAAGTATATCTAAAGCCTATCACAAACATAAAATGGGGTTGATGCTTCATGCAAGTTTGATGGTAACTCAGGAGGGCTTGCCGCTTGGGTTATCCTCGCTTAAATGCTGGTCACGTGTTTCCCGAGAGGAAACGCCTCAGGAAAAACAGCGGCGGCTTTATCAATCGACAATGAAAGAGAAAGAAAGTATTAAGTGGATAGAGACCCTCTACGAGACAGCGGCGCTGATACCCAAAGATACCTGCTTAATCACGCTGGGAGACAGAGAAGCGGATATTTTCGAACTTTTTCGGGTTGCAAGCTCACTAAAAACATTTTTTATTATCCGCAACCGGAAAGACAGAAAATTTATCGATGAAAAGGGGAAAAAAACAACGGTGCAAACCGCCTTGTCAAAGACGCCGATTTTAAAAACCATAGCGCTCACTCTGCCCAAAAATCAGCAAAGGGTAGCAAGAACGGCTTATGTGGATATTCGCTCCACTTCAGGCTGGTTCCCCATTAGAAATAATCTAGTTTATGGGCCTACCAATAAAGACGCTTCACGGCATATCCATGAAAAGGTTCACGTATCTGCCATCAGTGTTAAAGAACAGCCTCCTCCAGAAGGAGTAGCGCCTGTCGAATGGGTATTATTGACCAATTTGACGGCCACTGACGCCTTTGAAGCAGAAGAGAAAGTGAATTGGTATAGACTGAGATGGAATTGCCGCTTGGGTTATCCTCGCTTAAATGCTGGTCACGTGTTTCCCGAGAGGAACCCCCCTCAGGAAAAACAGCGGCGGCTTTATCAATCGACAATGAAAGAAAAAGAAAGTATTAAGTGGATAGAGACCCTCTACGAGACAGCGGCGCTGATACCCAAAGATACCCGCTTAATCACGCTGGGAGACAGAGAAGCGGATATTTTCGAACTTTTTCGGGTTGCAAGCTCACTAAAAACATTTTTTATTATCCGCAACCGGAAAGACAGAAAATTTATCGATGAAAAGGGGAAAAAAACAACGGTGCAAACCGCCTTGTCAAAGACGCCGATTTTAAAAACCATAGCACTCACCCTGCCCAAAAATCAGCAAAGGGTAGCAAGAACGGCTTATGTGGATATTCGCTCCATTTCAGGCTGTGGCTCCCCATTAGAAATAATCTAGTTTATGGGCCACCAATAAAGACGCTTCACGGCATATCCATGAAAAGGTTCACGTATCTGCCATCAGTGTTAAAGAACAGCCTCCTCCAGAAGGAGTAGCGCCTGTCGAATGGGTATTATTGACCAATTTGACGGCCACTGACGCCTTTGAAGCAGAAGAGAAAGTGAATTGGTATAGACTGAGATGGAAGATAGAAGAGTTCTTCAACACACTGAAATCAGGATGTTGTGTTGAACAATGTCGTTTAAATACGGCAACCAAACTAACGAAAATGATCACCCTCAAAAGCATTATCGCCTTCAAACTGATGTATATGACCAAAATGGCAGCGTTGTGTCCTGAGGCTACCTGCACCGATGTGTTGTCAAAGATAGAATGGCAAACGTTGTATTGTAGAATACAGACAACAAGCCGCCTTCCCGAGCATCCCCCACAGTGCTTCAGGCAATAACATGGCTGGGTCAATTGGGAGGATTTCTTAACCGACGTGCCGAGGGTTTACCGGGAATAATGTCGCTTTGGCGAGGGTATGAGATCCTGCAAGAAAATGTGAGATTGTTCATTATTCTTAATAACAAAAATTGTGGGTAAAAGTGAGACCTCAACCCAATTGAGCACAAATGGGCTCAGGCTAAAGCCCTTCGTAGGAAACGACAATGCGATATCGACACTCTCTTTTCTGACCCTTTGTTTTGAATCAATTTATACGGCTACAGCCATACCAACGTTTTAGCCATACTTTGAGTTTGTTGCTGTTTTTGCTGAATAGGCAGTTTAGCAAACTGTTGAGCAGAATAAGTTTCTGGAAAACCATAACGGCTGTTTAGCCGATTGACCTCTCCACCTTCGTAATCAACCGCAATGATTAAGGGATACGAGGATACTGCTGTATTGGCTCTATATCGGTCAGCTTCTGCTGCCAAACTTTGCAATTCTGCTGTTAATTTTTTTAATTGAGCGGGACTTTCAATATTTCGTCGATAGGTTTTCTTTTTGAGATCATAATCAAATAAAATGACACCGCCAAGCTGTCTATGTTGAATCGCACGAGCAATCGGACTATTGGTTTCTACCTTAAAACCGTCAAAACCCACAATCAGCATTTGCCCTATTTTTTCTTTCAACAGAGTTTCATCCAGTAACTCTCCCTGTTGCTTCGATGGGGATGAACAACCAGAGAGAGCAAACAGGAGAAACGTCCAGAATACTGCAATGCGATAACCATTAAAGAATAGGATCATACTACGTCTCCCAGGGGGCCGAATTATTTTTATCTCGTAACAATTTTTTGAACATACTTATGTGATTGAAGCAAGCTGCCAGTTCTAATTTTAAATACCCAATTTTTGCTAATTTTTTTGTTCGGTTCCCCTCTCATATTTTATATAATCTTATTCCTTAATCATTAACTTTTAAAAGCTAATGATCAAGATACAAGTCACTCAACTTCACACAGGCCACCCCAGGGTGGCTTTTTTTATGAACAGCTGTGAGCGGAGGCGCCACAGCGCCCGGGTCGGATGACCGGTTAACCCAGCCTATGGGCGGAGACAATAGCAATGAAATTACACCTCGATACAGAAGGAAAAGCGGTACTGGAAAACGGCATGCTGGTGTATTTGCATGAGGACGGCAAAGCGATCCCCTTTGATGCGGTGGCGGCCTTGAACAAAATTAACGCCCTCAATGGCGAGGCTAAAAACCACCGTGAGGCCAAGGAAGCACTCGAAGCCAAACTCAAGGCGTTTGCCGGCATTGACGACCCGGCGAAAGCCCGTGAAGCACTGCAAACGCTCACCCACATCGATCAAAAGAAATTAATCGAGGCCGGTGCGGTCGACCAGGTGAAAGCACAAATCACTCAAGCTTTTCAAACTCAGCTTGACGAGGCCAGCAGCAAAAATAAAACCCTGGAAGCCCAGTTGTATCAAGAGATGATTGGCGGACGTTTCAGCAGTTCGGCGTTTATCCAGGATAACCTGGCTATTCCAGCGGATTTGGTGCAAGCCCGGTTCGGTCAGGCGTTCAACATCGACGCGGGCAAGGTGGTTGCCACGGATGCGGCAGGCAACAAGGTGTTCTCACGCCGTCAGCCCGGGGAAATCGCGGAGTTTGAGGAAGCCTTAGAATACCTCATCGAACAGTATCCGCACAAAGACCACATTCTGAAAGCCTCCGGCCACCGTGGCGGCGGTTCACAACCCACACCCCAGCAGAACGGACAAAAAACACTCAAACGCAGCGCCTTTGATGCCTTGGACATCGGCAGTAAACAAGCCGCACTCAAAGACGGTATCTCGATCGTCGATTAATTACACACCTTACCCTTAACCCTGGAGCAACAGCATGGCAGGTAATACCTTAACGGGGTTGATCCCCACGATTTATACCGCATTAGACAGCGTTTCCCGTGAGCAAGTCGGTTTTATTCCCGCCGTTGCCCGTAATAGCAAAGCGGAAGCCGCTGCCCTCGATCAAAATATCACCGCACCGGTGGCCCCCATCGCTAAAACGGTGGACATCGTGCCAGGCCCCACGGCGGCAGGCAGTGCGGAACAAACACTCAGTACGGTGGAAGTTAAAATCAGCAAATCCAAAATGGCGCCCGTGCAATGGAACGGGGAAGAACAACTGGCTGTCGGGTCGGCAGGCACCTATAACTTGCTGCTGGCTGACCAGTTCAAACAAGCCTTTCGTGCCCTGGCGAACGAAGTCGATCGCGATTTAGGGGCACTGTACACCGGCTCAGCGCGGGCTGTCGGAAAGGCAGGGAGCACTCCCTTTGGCGTCAAAGAAGACCTGGCCGATTTTGCCGATGCGCGTCGCGTGCTGGAAGATAACGGGGCCCCGACCACCGATTTACAAATGGTCTTGGGGTCAGCGGCTATTTCCAACATTCGTGGCAAACAATCCGTCTTGTTTAAAGTCAACGAAGCGGGCAGCGAAGCCCTGTTACGTGAAGGCACCATCGGGCGTATTGAAGGCTTTAATTTGCACAATTCCGCGGGCATCAAACGGGTCACAGCAGGGACGGGTAGCGGGTTTCTGGTCAACAAAGCGGGCGGTTATCACGTCGGCAATCAGCTCATTGCCGTAGACAGTGGAAGCGGCACGATAAACCGAGGGGATATTGTCACCTTTACCGGCGATACGCATCAATACGTGGTGGCAGCAGCCAGCGCCTCGACTATCACCTTGTCTGCACCGGGCTTGTTGCAAGACCTGGCGGACAACACCGCTGTCACGCTGGTTGGTCACTACACCGCTAACATGGCATTCGATCGCAATGCGTTTCTGCTGGCGTCGCGGACACCGGCGATGCCTCAAGGCGGGGATATCGCCGATGATGTGATGAATGTCACCGATCCGGTCTCCGGCATGACTTTCCAAGTGGCGCTTTACCGTCAGTATCATCAGATACGCTATGAAGTCGGGCTAGCCTGTGGGGTGTCGCGGCAGTGAAACCGGAGCACAGTGCGCTGATTTTAGGCTGATGATGTTAACCTGATATAACAGGCACCCTGTAACGTAAATATTTTTTTAATAAACACTATTTAATATCAATATGTGATTATAAATTCTTATAATCAATTTATACGGTGCCTACTATTATTTTTCTTTTTATACTGTTTTTCATTAAACGAAAGTTGTTTTATCTGCCTTTATCTGCTTTTTTATCCGTTATTCTATAAAAACAATTCTTCTTTATATTGGAGCGACGATATGACTTTGACGGTGAAGGCAACTCATTTAATAGGGAGTATAGTTGCTGTTGATGGTAAACCTACTATTATTAGCGATAATCTTATTGATGTAGGCAACAACACGGGTAAACCCGAAAAAGAGGGTAGTAAGAGGGCTCTTGTATCTTTCTCTAGGGTAGTGACTTCGCAAACATTTCAAGTTGAAGAGGGTTTCGATGATCCTACTGATGGAGTTAATATAGTAGAGATACCAGCAGTAACTGTTAAGTTCACTTCATTAGAAAACCCAGTTGAGCATAATTATCCAATACTTGAGTGTTATAATGGTTTGAAAGAGAGCAGCATGGACCAGAAATCTCTGGAAAATTTTTTATTACAATTAACAAAAGAGATTAATTCCAAGGGCAAAGCCCCCTCTGGTTTACTAGGGCTACGGCGAGCAGTTGCCTGGATTTGTAGTTGTTTTAGATTTCATGGAGTATTTCAAACTAACTGCACATCTACTGCCACAGCGCTGGTAGAGACTTTACAAACAGGAATACTACATCGTGCAATCCCTGATTTGGAAGGAGCAGATATCGCACAGTTCCCCTGTGTTGGGACAAGGGATCCTGATAATGTTCCTATTAAACGTTTTTTAAAGCATTTTAGAAATAAAATAACGACCCCTCCTGGAGTTAATGACTGTGGCATTATTACCCTCCAACGCCCGGAATGGTATAAACGGTATGGTTTGGTGGGAGCACATGCGATTGCTTTTGCTAGAATCGATTCACATCTTTATTTGATGGATCCACAAAAGAAAAAACTGTGGTCATTGGATCTACGAAAAGGTATTTCCATCTCCGCATCCCGTGAAGCAGAAAAATTTCTAGGTTCCCTTAACGGGAAAGACGACAGTATCCAAGTTTATCATCTTGATTTACCAATAAAAAAAACTATAACCCACTCAGCTAAAGAGGCTAGCTAATTTCATTTCTACGTAATACATGGCAGGAGCATTGCGTAACAAGCGCCATGTAACGTGATCGTTTGTGTTAATAAATGCTAATGAGTATCAATATATTATTATTAAATTTCATAATCAATTTATCCGATAGCCCGCTATAAGAAAGGGACTCTAAGGTTATGTTAGGAAAAAAGAATGACGAAAAACAAAAAAGACAATACAGCAGTAACGCCGCTTTCAGCACTTATCCCGATGATGCATTCTTCCCCGCTTCACCCTGATGATCCGATAACCGCCAATGTACATCCCGATGAAGTCACCCGTTGGCAGGATGAGGGTTGGCAGCTTGGCGAACAGGAAAAATAACATGCTCATCACGGATATCAATTCACCCGAAAGGGAAAGTTATGCCCGTGTCGCCGATTTGCGACGGCTAGCCAACAAACGGGGTGAGCCGCTCCCCGAGGAGGACGCCGCCTGTGAAACCTTGTTGATAAAAGCCATGGATTACCTGGCGGGACTGAACTGGCAAGGCGAGCGGACCACCGCTTCTCAGCCCCTGGCCTGGCCGCGCTCAGGGGTTATCTTCGATGGCTATTTATTACCCAAAGAGTGCATTCCATCACAAGTCCTTCAGGCGCAATGCCGTCTGGCGTTGGTGGCACAGGCTATCGATTTGACGCCGTCGTTTTCAGGTGGCAGGGAAGTTATTCAAGAAAGTGTTTCAGGGGCAGTGAGTGTGACCTATGCGTCGGGTTCTGCTTCGTCACCTCATTTTAGCTGGTTGCCTGGCTTACTGCGCGGCCTGCTCATCAGCAGCCGCCAAATCCAGCTCGTCAGGGGGTGATGACATGGCGATCAATTATGCAGGCTTACGCCATACTGCCGACCGTTTATTGCGTGACAATGGCGCCCCTTATACCCTACAGCGAGGCGGGGGTGTTCAGGTCATCAAAGGCGTTGAAGTCGCTGTTCCGCGGGAGAATCACAGGTTGACGGGCGTCATTACTCGTTATACCACCGGTGAAATTGATGGCACGCTGATTCAGCAAGGCGATATCAAGATGTTTGCCACGGCTGAAACGGAAATTCGTCAGGGCGACCACCTTCTTATCGAGGGCAAAGCCCATCGGGTGATACAGGTCACGCCCGTGAAACCCGCTACGCTGCTGCTGTGTTATCAGTTGCAACTGAGGGCCTAATATGGCGGATAACAAACGCTTTATGGCCTCCATGACTGCCTTTATTGACCAGAGTAAACAGGCGCATCAGGCACTCCCCAGGTGCTGGGCATGAAAATATTGGCAAGATTGGTGACGATGTCACCAGTGGGTAACACGGACACCTGGCGAGGAAAAGCGCCACCCGGCTATACCGGTGGTCGATTTCGCGGCAATTGGCAGGTGACCTTTGATACGCCAGCAGAAGCGGAAACCGGACGCATTGACCCCCGTGGCAATCTGACGCTAACGGAGGGAATGCAGCAATTAACGCAGTTTACGCCGGGTACACAGGCCATCTATTTCAGCAACACCGTGCCCTATGCCTATCGGCTGGAGTTCGGTCACTCGAAACAGGCGCCCAACGGTATGGTTCGTGTCACCGCGGAAGCATTTCAGACGCTGTTTAACCAGGCGGTTAAGGAGGTGAAAAAATGAGCACGGGGCATGTCATAGCGCTACTTGAGCACCTGGGCAGCAAAAAAAGGGGTTTCCGTTGCCAGTCAAAACGTGCAGTTTAGCGACACCGGCAGCCTGTATCTGCAATCACATCTCTTGCCTGCGAGCACAGAATGCCTGGATTTGGCACAAGTTTCACGGGTTTATCACGGGGTCTATCAAATGACCCTCTGTGCCCCGATGGGCAGCGGCCAGGCTTCAGGTACAGGCTATCGCTGATGACCTCATCAGTCTGTTTGATTTGGGCACCCTTTTAACCGATGGCATTATCCGTTGTGCTATCACCAGCGTCCCCACGGTGTTTACGGGTATCATTCACTGTCACACCTACAGTCTGCCCCTCAGTCTGCGCTATCGGGCGCATGTGATCTGATCGGCTACCCCCTAGATGAATAGTGACGTGTTTCACATTCGTCAGAGGGTATTGCTACGTATTACCCTCAAGAAGACCACCGAATAACATTCAAGCAGATCAGCCAACACAATTGAAAGCACTCATTTTTTCGACAAAATGGTATTGGCCGATCTTCTGCATGGTAATACGTCCTTTATCCTAATCGACTTCTCTTTAAACATCCTCTTATTCTCTCAACACTCGGAGACAGCTTATGGGCTTTGCCTTACCAAATGGTGCTCAGGTGTACCTGGCATCGGACTACGAAACCGCGCTACCGTTTACGGCTATCACGAATGCTGCCCATGCGGTGCTCACGGTGGTCGGCAACGACAAAATTAAAAAGGATGACCTTGTTCACCTGTCTTCCGGTTGGACGGGACTCAATGAACGGGTTGCCCGTGTCTCTGCGGCCACAGCGACCAGTATCACCCTGGAAAATATCGACACCCGCCAGAGTGCTCAATTTGTTGCCGGTGGCGGCGCGGGCAGTCTGCGCAAAATAAAAATCTGGACAGAAATCCCGCAAATCAAAGAGGTTGCCAGTTCTGGCGGCGATCAACAAACGGTCAGCCTGCAATTTTTATCCGATACCGTGCAACGCAATATCAACACCGTGAAAGCCCCGCGCACCCTGACCTATACCTTGGGACATGATCCTGCTTTGGCGATTTATCCGCTATTACGGGAGACCGATCAGCGTCAGGACGTGGTCGCCTTCTCGATGTTCGTGCCACAGGCCAAAGAAAAGCGCTACTGGTCGGCGACGGTGGCTTTTAACGAGGTGCCTCATACCGAAGTTAACGCCGTTGAAACGGTCTCATTGGTACTGAATATGCAGAGTCCCGCCATGACATTTTACAAAGAACCCGCTTAAGGAGACACCGTATGTCGATCGAATTTACGTTGCAACCTCAGCCCAGATTTAAAGCCGATGTGGCGATTCCACGCGCGGGCCTGGAGGCAGGTATCGTGACCTTTACCTTCAAACATGTGCCGCTCAACGAGATGGCGGAGCGGGAAAAACGCAAAAACCAAACGGGATTGGATTTTGTTGAGCACATTACCGCCGCCTGGGCGCTGCCCGATGAGTTAAATCGTGACAATCTGACCAAGCTGGCGAATAACTATCCACAAGCCATTGAAGCCATCATTCACACCTTTTACCGTGAGCTCCTGGGACAGCGCGAAAAAAACTGAGGGCGGTTGCGACGGCGCTCTACACCCCGGTGCCTTGTGCGGAAGAATTAGCCAGTGCAGGTTTGCGCCCTGAGGATTTTGCCCCGCAGCCTCTTGAGATTTGGCCGGATATCTGGCCGTCTTTCCTCGTCATGCGGGCGATGTCGACCCAATGGCGCACGGGGATGGCGGGTCCGACTGGCCTGGATTATGGCTGCCTGCCACAAGTGATGACCCTGCTAGGTGTAGAACCCCACGCAACCGTTTTTGACGATATTCGCACCCTGGAAAGTATCGCCTTGTCCCTGATCCACTCACGGAGTGCCACATGACAGAGATTGCAACGATTTCGCTACGTGTCGACACCTCAAACCTGGAAAAAGGGGACAGGGCCCTCGAACACTTTGGCGACACGGCCGCGCGTACTGCCGCGCAAGCCGACAATATCAATACGTCGTTTACACCGGCTACCCGTACGCTCAATGCGTTCGGGCATCAAACAAGCCAGGCCACGCACAGCTTGCAACAACAGCGTGATGAATTGCATCGCTTATTGGGGAAAATTCATCCGGTCACCGCGGCCTTTGGCAAACTCGATGAGATGGAAGCCCAGCTCAGGCGGTATGGCTGTAGCCGTATAAATTGATTCAAAACAAAGGGTCAGAAAAGAGAGTGTCGATATCGCATTGTCGTTTCCTACGAAGGGCTTTAGCCTGAGCCCATTTGTGCTCAATTGGGTTGAGGTCAGGAGAATACGTCGGGAGATATTCCAGAATAAAACCGGATTTTTGTCTAGCAGACTGTATATCCTGGCGTTTGTGAAAGCTCACATTATCCATCACGATGACAGCCCCTTGAGGGATTTTTGGCAGTCAGTCTTGGGTTACCCACGCATAACAAATATCGCTATTGATATTATATTCAAAGGCACAAACGGTGGTTAATTTTCCGTTAAGCTGAGCGCCGATGACATTGGTACGCGCTTTAGCGTGCCAATCATGTTGACCGTAACACCGCTTACCTTTAGCTCAATAGCCGTAGAGGCGGGGCATCTCATGAGCAAAACCGCTTTTATCCACGTAAATAATGGGGGTCTCGCTGGCTTCATAGGCCTGGATCTTGACCTGAAAATCTTCTCGGGATTGGACGTTGGCTTTTGGATGATAAAATGTTTTTTTTATAGCTATACCCAAGTGAAATCAAGATGCAGGATTTAGCGCCTGGAAATTATCGTTTAAGCGAGATACCAGAGAACTTGCCATTTGTGGTAGCTTCACTTCAAAGAAGTTTAAGATATCGTTCTTAAAACTCTGTTTAGATGGGTAATATCTATTGTTTCGTGTTTGCTCATTCATCACCTTCCACAATCGCTCTATCGGGTTTAGATTCGGGCTATACGGCGGAAGGTAATGAAGCTGGATATTTCAACGTAAGCGCGGCGTCTTGCACAAGCTGTGAACGGTGATAGCCTGCACCCTCGAGGATCACATGTGCCGTTGTCGTGATGGGATAATGCGCGCGAATGGCAGACAGGAAGTGAACCACATTTTCGCTGTTAATCGTCTCATCATCACGGATTATGGGGTTAGCCACATTCTGGATGTTCAAGGCTCCCATGATATTCAACCGCGTTCTGCTCCCGGTGGTCTCTATCGTTTTATCCTGGCCTTTTCGTATCCAGCCGTAGCTTATTTTGGTGGCTTGTGTCGGATGAACGGCATCAATAAACAGTATGGGGTCATTACCCGCGGCGTCTTTCAATTCGCTGTAGGTCTTTATAAATTGCTGCTGTTTCTCAACGGCAAATTTATGCGGAACACCTTTCGGCTTTTTATAGCTAAAGCCATGCTGCTTCAACCCTTTATACAGACCTGATACGGTAAAGGTGATGTTCCAGCGTCCAGCGATATACGCCACAATTTGGTGATTGTGGTGGTAGAGCTGCTGGGTGAGATGTTCAACCAGCGACGTGGTCTGTTCCGCATTGAGATAGCCATCGGAGCCGCCATTTTCAGGCTTGAGCTTGTTGAGTTTATGATAGTCTGTAAGGTGGCGCCGCACCGTGGTTTCATTAATGAGCTGTGAGTGAGCAATCATAGGGGGAGTCCAGCCGTCTGCGGACAACAAAACACACCGGATCCTGTCACAGACACGGCGGTCATGGCTTTGACGATGTTGGGCTTCGAGGGTAATTTTCTGGTCAGCAGTCAGCTCTATTTTCATGGCTATGAGCATGATCCTTATCGACTTCAAAATCAAGCATCTTCATTGATCACGGGTATATAATATGGAAATGATTTATCCCTGCACAATAATCAAGATAACTTATTCATTAAAATTTCGCCAACATGTGTTGACCGTTAAAGAGAAAGAAGCTCTAATGTATGCTCAAACGGCAATACGCTTTAATATAGGCAGTGCGAGTCTGTTGTAGTGGGCTAAACGAATCGTCCCCTGCTTAACACGCGGTCATGTATTTAATAGGTTGTTAAGGTATCAAAAGTAGTATTCCCTTTCAATGAATGTGCCAATCACCTTATCGTGAATTTTTTCGGATTTTGAGTAACCTATGGTTTTACGATTCAATCGTTTAAGTCGCGTTCTCAGTGTTAAATTTTCTCTTTCTATCCTTTGCGTATAAAGCTTACCGGTGATGTGATTGGCAGAAGGTAAGATAGAATAAGCCGTAAAATTATCTGTACAGAAGAAGGCCCCTGAAAAGGGGCTAACAGGTCAAGGAGTCTCTGTAGCGTTGAGGTATCTCGTCGTCCGAAAACATGGGCGATGGTCCGCTTAAATCTCGGCTCTCAGGCGTACCACAGTCAGCGCTGATTCTCTTTTTGTTCGCGACAAAAGACCCTTGTTCATCCACTTCACAGATAAGCTCAATTGCAGCTTTATTAATGGGTAACGTGGTTACATTGCGGTGGGTGAGTTTTTTAAAATGCGTATCACCACATTAATACTGATGGATAGCACTCTTGCGGTGTCTCGAATACCTGAACTCTTCATTGCCATATCAACAACTTGCTCTTTAACTCCCGCTTTACAGGTGTTATACGAATAATCCAGTTGAAAGGTGCGTTTACAGGACAGGCAACGAACTTCTATTTTCGCTATCGTCCATTACCCTGCTAAAACTATGGATTATGACAGAGAATAAGCCTATCGAATACATGACCTTTTTCTGAATATTGAGGAAATCCAAATTAAAAATGATATGGTCTCGTGAAAATGCCTAACTGTAGAAAATGACTGTGTCGTATTTGTGTCGTCACTGAACAGCGTTGAATGTCGATCAAGGACATTAGAATGCACTTAATGACACAAACCCCGCCACTAACGTAGATTATATCAATAATGACAATAAGTTAAATTATCATCTACGGCCTTCTAAGCCGTAGGTCACAGGTTCGAATCCTGTAGGGCGCACCAAGTAAATCAATGAGTTACATGCAATTTTATCATTAATTTTTAACCGCCTGTTTTAAAAGTGTCAGATTGGTGACATGAAGGCTCATCACGTCATCAATTTTTCTAGCATGCTCGGTCAGATGGCTTGACGAAAGATGAGCATAGCGGCGAACCATCTCAATACTTTCCCAGCCTCCCATTTCTTGCAATGCTGATAATGGCACGCCAGATTGAACCAACCAACTTGCCCAAGTGTGTCGCAAATCATGAAAACGAAAATCCGTAATACCTGCCGGCTTTAAGCCCGTTTTCCAGGCTGTGTTATCATCAACTCGTATTTTTCTCACTTCGGCCGTCTTTGTACCATCAGCACGATACCCTGGGGTATTGTGAACAAAGACGTAACGAGAGTGACGACCTATCTGCTCCCTCAATACTTTGCAGGAGGTATCATTCAGAGCCACACCAATTGCCTTGCCCGCTTTGGCGTTTTCTAGATGGATCCAGGCCACCTTTCTTTGCATATCAATCTGCGACCACTCTAAATCGATAATAGACCTCTTCGGAAACTATAGCAGGCGCCATGTAACATGATCACTTTTGTTAATAAATATTAATTAATATCAATATGTTATTTCTAATTTTCATAATCAACTGATACGGCGCCTGCTATAGCATTCATGTAGGAATGTTGTTAAAAATCTCCTGAACAAGGAGCCCCATGAAATATGAACAAATAAAGGTATTGGAAGAGGAAAAATTTCGGCGCTTAACCGGAGTTAAACGCAGTACATTTGAAAAGGTGATAAAGATATTGAATGAAGCAGATAAATGTAAGCAAGGGAAAGGAGGTCGGAAACCCAAGCTGGGTTTAGAAGATCGCTTATTAATGGCTCTTGAGTATCTACGGGAATATCGCACTTATTTTCATGTTAGCCGAAGCGATGGGGTGAGTGAGAGCACCTGCTATGAAACGATTAAATGGATAGAAAATACGCTAATAAAGCATCCTGATTTTGCACTCCCTGGACGCAAAGCTTTATTAAAAAGTGATAGGGAGTATGAGCTCGTTCTTATTGATGCCACAGAAACGCCGATTGAACGTCCCCAAAAAAACAAAAGCAGTTTTACTCAGGAAAAAAGAAACGACCCACCTTAAAAACCCAAGTGATCGTCGATAAAAAAAGCAAAGCAGTCATCTGTACAAGCTTTACTCATGGGAGGCGTCATGATTTTAGGTTGTTCAAAGAGTCTGGCGTGCGAATACATCCTGAAATCAAAACAGTGACAGATACAGGTTACCAAGGGCTTGGCAAGATCCATTCAAACTCGGCGTTGCCTAAGAAAAAGACAAAGAAAAATCCCTTAACAAAAGAAGATAAACGCAACAATCGTGAGTTATCAAGCCAGCGTGTATTAAACGAAAATGTCATTGGTATGATTAAACGATTTAAAATCGTATCAGATCGTTATCGAAACAGGCGAAAACGTTTTGGATTACGATTTAATCTGATTGCAGCAATTTATAACATGGAAATTAGATAAATCAGAGTTTCCGAAGAGGTCTAATGTTTGACCGACGTAAACCGGTCGCCAAAGCAAAAATGACTATTGGCCGGAATTGATCCGGCATACAGTTTATTAGCGTTGTTGCTTCATCTTTAGTAAGCCAACGAATACGTTTGTTTTGCGGTTTCTTGGCCTTGATCGGGGGTGCCTGTTTTAGCCATCTCCATTCGTCAGCCGGGGCTCGCAACAAGCTTCTGATAAATGAAAGATACTGGCTACGTGTCGCCGCTGAAACCAGTTTCTCTGTGTATTTTGGAACCGGCTTACCTTTCCTTATCGCTGCATCCCTTTTAAATTCCCATATTTGCCGATGTTTCCTATTCGGCATTTTCGCCACCACTGCCATGACTTTGTCTTCCGTGAGCCAGAAGAGAAGTTTGCCAGAAAAATGGCTGAGGAAGAATTCTATCTTTGTACGGTCATCATCCAGTGAGCGTTTGTGTACTTTCTCTACCAACCAGCGGAGACAGGACTCATCGAATGTATGTTCAGGAATATCACCCAGCTTATGCACTCTCCATGATTCTGCCTTTAACTGATCGTACAACTCCTGCGCTTGTTTTTTATCTGTCGTTTCAAGGCAGCGCCTAACTCTTTTTCCACTCCCCGCCTCAACGAAATCACAGTACCACTATTCGCCGTACCTCTGTTTAAGTGCCATCTAGTCGTCCTTTCTATAAGGCCGTCTTCTGCATTCACGGCCTGATTATGTTGGTTGTTGTCGATACATTCAAGACACGCTGATTTTAAGATTTCAAAATTACCCCCACCGTTTTGCCCGCTTTTACCCGCTCGTAGCCGATGTGATTTAATTAGCTGGCGCACAGTACGAGGAGATTTTTGTAGAAAGTGAGCAGCTTGCGTGAGAGTAAATAACTCATCATCAAGCCTTATAGTATTCATGGTTGTCCTCTTTTTTTTATCCATGTTAAAAACGTAATAATTCAACCCAGGCTTGGCAGGCAAAGTGTTGAGTGGGTGAACGATTATTTGTTTGATGTACTTGTTGAAACTGGCAGTGAGGGGACTAATTTTCTGCGCGATGTTCAGCCGATTGACTCGTAGCCTGCTTTATAAATTCGATGAGAACGCTGTTTTCAGCGCTGCTTACGCAATAACGTACATATTAGGGGCAACACTTTGTCCTGGCTCAGTGAATTATTCGCCCCCTGGAGGGGGCCTGAACGGAGAGGGAGAAGGAGATCAGAATCTTAGTTATCGTCTAAATGGTCAGCGGTGATTTCAACTCAAGAGCAGAAAAAATTTAAGGTCAAGCGTATTTTATAGAAAGGTCTGACATAGGTCTTTCTTTTATTTCGTTATCATAATAAGTGTTCACGGGGTGAGGGTCAGCTTCGGGATTTTTTTTCAATATACTTTCCGTGTCGGTTGGATGTCTATCAAATTTTAAGACTGTAGTTTTTATCCCCGACGATTCAGCTTCAATCAACTCGCTTACTGCCACGTCACCACCACCAAGGGCATAAAATTCGCCTTTATCCTTACAAACGTAGACCATATAGGATTTCTTCTCCTCTTTCTCCTCATATAGCACTTTCCAATTGTTTTCCGGATCAGGGATATAAACCACATCGTTACAAGAAGGTGATATATCCTTAGGATGTTTTTTAGCTTGCTCAGAAACGATACCTAAAGTACGAATCTCCATCTCTTCTGCTATTTTATAGACTTCTCCAATACCACTGCTCGTGGCACCTGCTACAACTAGTAAATTGTTGTAGCCATGTTCCTTAACTGCGTTTTGTAGAATGCTTTTTAGTTTATTGGTAAATAATTCAGGATCTGCATAACCGGCGGAACCAGAAAATCCACTAAACACCAGCACATATTTTCCTTGAATTAGGGTGTCTAATCTTTTCTTTATAGGGTCTATCTGAGCAGGTTCTGATACAGTAGAAGACGTAATTGGTGAGAAGGTTGCGGAACTAGCACCAGTAGCAAACATAATCATACCCCACGACGAATATTAATGATGTAACATCATAATATTGATGATTTCTTTTAGATATGGCTAGAGATATGTAATCTCCTTATTTATATTAATAGCTATTATTATTTAATATTACTATGAATTTCACAATCAATTGATACAGTCGATACCCTACACTTGTGTTATTCAAACTCGATGGATAATCCCATGAGTTAGCGGGGATGTGCCGGATCCAACTGGCTTTCACTTTTATTTTAGGCATAAAAAAACCCTGGCAAACTCTCTCTTCCAGGATGAAGTTATTGAGTTATAAAAATCTTATATAAATAACGGAGTAGAGAATATTATGGCAATCGATGTTTAGGCTTTTTTTGGTCTTAAACCAACTTCTTAATCGGTTAAACCAATTTTTCTTTTCATTTCTTTTCGCTTCCAAGACCTTATCTTTTAACTCGCGTTTTCTCGCTCTGCTCTGTCTGTTACTCATAAGAAAGTCTCCTACTCAATAAACTGTATCCCGGGGTGTATAAACGCTTGGGGAACAGTGCGATCAAAGCCGGTTTTATGACAAAAGTGTTTAAAGTCTCGCAATGAATGCACTTTCGTTTTTTGGTATAGAATACGAATTCTATTTTCTATTGTGCGATGAGAACGTGCCAATTTTTTACCTATTTCCTTGGCACTCATCGTGCGTAATAAATAAAAGATTATCCTCAATTCAGATTGTGTGAAGAGATTCGATGGAGGCTCCAATAATAGCGTGTCCGTCAGCTTGTCTACGTAGTGGAGCAGTGAAATCATAGCCAGTTTTCTGCCATAAAAAACCGTGCCAATGCATTTCTTTCTTTTATTATACAACGGAAATGTTTCGTATAAATAAGGTTGCATTTTCTGTTCACGACCAAAAAAATGCGTTTTAATGAGGGTAATTTTTTGCCCGCTTTTTATAACTTCTCTTTCCAATTTTTGAGTTATTAAAGAAAATTCTGCAATACACGTAGGAAGTTCGTCATCACGCCGCCCTATCACATCAAATCCTTGTGGTACATTGTAAAAGTCAAAAAAAGCACGATTGGTATAAATAAAGCGTGAGTCGCTGTCTTTTATTCCCCAAACATCTTGACTGTTTTCCATCATAGCGGTCAGAGGTAATGAACGTGATACCTTTGCTATTTTTTTCATCATCTGTCCTAACTCCATTCAGTCCCTTCATTGTGAATGACGCCCATTTAGGAGAGGGTAAATTACTTAGTCAGTGCGAAAGTCTAATTAGAAAAATAAAATGGAATAGTCTCCACGAGAGAGACTATCTTTTCTATTTTTATCATGCTAGACGCTATCGCTTTCTACATCCCTTCAAAGCAAAAAGCGCAAGGCGGACATGAAATACGGTAAACAGACCATGCAGCGAATACGGTTCAAATTTGAGTTTTGCACTTGCCAATGTCTGTTTCACGGCGGGATAGGATACCGAGCGTAATAAAGCGATGTCTTTTTGTGATACGCCTAACGCGAAAAGCATCGCCGTTTCAAATTGCACCGGTGTTAATTCAGGAAACACTTCCCGTAATTCAGGAAATTGGGTAATATCGAGGTGAGCCATTGTAGCCTCCGTGAGAGGTTATGGTGGTTAGCTGACAGGGGTGGCTGAGAACCATCTCTGTTAGCGCTAAGGTTAAGTGATATAAACGGTGATTGCGTCACCGTCGCTATTTGCAACTTGTTGTGACTATTTATGTTTTCATGGTGTATGACTCCGTTGGTTTATGATTTATGACGCAATGTTGAGTTCTTTGGCGTGGGTGAATTGCCCGTCCCAATGGGTTTTCATCGGCAGCTTATTTTTGCGGTAGAGGTCAAATAATCGGATTGCCCCTTTGCGCAGTAAAACGGGTTGGTACTTGATAAAGTCATCACCGCTATGAATGCTGATTTTATGTTGATGTTCCGTCAAATATCGGTCACGCGCATAAGAGGTTGCACGCCAGCGGGTATGGGATTTACTTTCGTTATAGAGCCAATTTCTTTCTGCCAAACAGTGATTAATCTGTTGTGTATTAATACCGTTGAGCATTTTGCAAAATTGAGTGGTCGTTATTCCTTCCTTAAACAGGTTTTTCAACTCGTGTAATTCCGCTTCCTGTTCTTTGTTCACTAAGGCTAACCTGGTTTTTTCGCGAAACTGCTCTGCCCATGCCATAGCCGCAACAGGGGGGTCTTCGAAATTAGGTAATATGCAGACAGGCCGTGTTGCTTTCTCTTCCAGCTCCCGCCAGCGTGTGGCGACTTTATGGCGAAGTGGAATACTGTAACCCATGACCAATGTCATGGTTAAATCTTGGTCAAGCAAATATTCCTGATAGGTGCGACCACTGGCGTCTTTGTAATCGGCGGAAAAGTCCGCCGATTGAATAGTGAGCACTTCAAACATTTTTCTACAGTCATAAAGTACGTCTTTATGCTGTTTGCCTGTTAGTCGAGCAATTTCACGGCTAGACATTTTTACCTGTTGATAGATAGTGATGACATTTGACATGCAGAAATTCTCACAAATGAATTGCGATTCATAAAACCCCTGTACGTTACAGGAGTGGAAGATTAATTACGTCTTGGTGTTGTGCCAGTGGAGAGCTGGGCGTTGAGGCTTCTATTAACAAAATTGGCGAATACCATCCCATCTTTGAAACAGTCACAAAGATGGTAGGCTAAAGGTGAATTTAGTTTTATTGAAGGTGTATAATTGCTCACTATCTGACCCATTACACGCTATGGGCGTAAAAAAAACCGCACTACTTGCGTATGCGGCATTCGCTAGTTAAAGGTATTTAACACCTTTAACGAAATATTCCCCGAGGCTGAATCATCATTCAGCCTGTCCGGGTATAGCAGGTGTTAAGACACCTTAATGTAGCAATACTTCAATATCTTCAATATCTCGGTCAGAAAGTCCAGTAGATGTTTTAACCAAAGCACTATCTACACCACTTTTAAGAAGCTGCTTGGCAATTTCGAGTTTAGTTTCCTGACGTCCCTGTTGCATGCCCTGTTGCATGCCTTCCTCACGGCCCTCTCTTCTCAAGTCTTGTGCAATCGTCATGATGTCCTCACTGTAAGTCGGTGCGTGCTCCACAATCGTTTTGAAAAATTGCGGTGTATCCGCTGTTTTTCCTCTCTGAGCAATATAATACATTAATGTCTTAACCAGTTCACTCTCTGTATAACCCGTATTCAGTAAATGTGCAATAGACTGACTTATCACTATGATATCACGCGCATAAATGTGCTTTTGTACTAATTCAAGAAGAGCAACACTGCGGTGAGTCAAGATTTCTTCATCGGGTATCGTGGTCACATCCACCAAAGGAAAAGGCTGAGAATAGACTCTTTGTGCTAAGTCTCTGTCAGCAAAACAATCCAGCCAATCCATACTGTAGGGATAAGGGCTTGTTTCTCCATGATAAAAGAGGATCGGTATTACCACCGGCAACTCGTCATGGCCTTGGTCAAGATGCTGTTGCATGATGGGAATACTGTAGCGGAACAAGCGGAAAGCCATTAATTTTTTTGGCGTGCTTTGATGTTCGATGAGACAATGAATGTAGCAACGCTTACCCTCCTTCGTTTTGAGTGAATAAACAATGTCAGAATAATGTTGTCTCAAATTCGGCTCAATGAATGAACCCGGTTCGATCTTCAACGTAGAAAAATCGCATTGCTCCTTGATTTCAGGCGGTAAGTGGAACTGTAGGAAATCACGGGCAACGTTAACATTGCTCATGCACTTCCTAAATGTTGCATCATGTGGGTTCGGTACCTGAGGCACGGCGCAATCTCCCTGTGATTATTCTCTACAATGTGGCGTTGATATTATCGACAGGCAACTCTACGCGTATTTCATCCGCTAAACGATCACTTTTTTTCAGTGGCGTTATCTTCATGCCACTTTTCCATACGTTTTAATCTGTTCGATTTCATCTTCAAGTTCCTGCAGAAATTTTCGCACTTCGGTTTCAATTTCCTTGCCCAGCGCTTCATCAAAGTGAATGCGCTTTTTGAAGTAGGCTAATGTGTCAGGCAGTCGATTGTCATAACTGACAAAGTCACACCATCGACGCCCCGTACACAGCATTTGTGCGTGCATTTGCAGGCGGTATTTTTTTTCTGGTTCACCTGTTCTTATCGTTTTCAGATGCGTCCAGGTTTTGGGGCATTTAATCTCGATCAGGCCATCGTCGTTAACCAGTCCGTCGGGACTGGCCGCAAACCCCTCGATGGTAGGGTGGTCGACGAGACCCACCTCCGTGACCTCTACTGCAAATTCACGCAAGATGTAAGCCTCACGGGCGACGGGTTCCAGTGCCGTCCCGTGCTTCATATCGAGCGTGACAAAGGTGTCTTCCCGTTTCCCCGTCAGGCGTTGGCAAATCAGCTCGGCCCTGTATTTTTTTCGCGTTGCGGCATCGCCGGTTTTGACTTTTGCCATCACCTCTGCCAATTTGCTGGCCGTCACTTTGCCGCTTCTTGCAGCAAACCAGGCTTCTGTTCGTTGTTCCATTTTTACCTCGATAAATTGTCTTGTCATCAAAACGGAGAACCCCTCGTAGAGTAGGTCTCTGGTTTGACATCATCTCCCCAGCGACCTCTCGTCAAACCGTGCTTGCAGTTTTCCCGCACACGGCTTTCCGACTGTCTTCTTTCCACAGCGTTACGACGGCACAGGTCGGGCATACCGACTCCCTTCATCTCCGGTTACGGACAGGCTGTACAGCTTAAACAGCCCGTGGTAATCGTAGAACCAGGACGGCGGGTGGTCCCTCCACCCCTTACCCCGTTTCTTGTGCTTCTTCCGCAACATGATGCAGAGTGTCCATATCGTGTAATTCGCTATGCTCAAGAAATGCTTCCTTGAATTACCTGTCTTGAAGTAATTCCCCCATCCGCGAAGAATCGGGTTTACCTTTTCTTTCACCAATGTGGGCCAATCCCAGTGCTGCCCTTTTCGGACAACATCACGGATTTTCTGCTTAACAGACTTCATAGCCTTGGGAGTCGGATAGTAAAAGGTCTTCAACTCGCCCGTCACTTTCGATGGTTGAACTGCGAACCTGTGACCTAGAAAGTCAAACGGCTCTTTCATGGCATTAACTATCCGCGTTTTCTTGGCATTAAGCGTCAACCCAAGTCGGTCTAAGACTTTCTTGGCCTGATCCAGATAAAACTCCGGGCGCTTGCTGCACAAAATCACAAAATCGTCGGCATATCGCACGATATGAGCATCATGCGGACGTTTACCGAACGCCTTTTTCTCCCACGTCGAATCAAGCCAGTGCAGGTAGAGATTAGCGAGCAAGGGAGAAATTACTCCGCAAACAATAGTGCAAACTTTCGCGTAAGCTGGGGCCTGCGTTTTCACCGGCGCTGCCTCAAGTCTGGTCATCCGGATGGGAGCATCACTGAGTTTTCCCTCGTTATTGAGACTGATAACGGCACACGGAGTGACCCTCAGCAATGAAACCGAAGCCATTTTCACAACACGTACGTATCACTTTCGAGCCCAGCCGGTTTTCTGACGACCAGCTGACGGATGTTTATGAACAGCTGACTCCCGTTAACCACCACGTGCTTACCCCTCACGACCAGGCCCAGGCCAAACCTCACCGGGCTCCTGCCCGCTCAACCGCTAGACGGAGCAAAATGTTATGAACAAGGCACTGGTCGCACTCTACGCCCGCGTTTCTTCCGGGCAACAGGTAAAAAATGGCACCATCGGCAGTCAGCTTGCAGCAATCAAGGACCGCATCCGTGAGGACGGCCACGTGTTGCCTGACGCCATGCTCTTTATCGATGATGGTGTCAGCGGTGCTACACTTATCCGCCCGCAACTAGAGCGCCTGAGGGACTACGCGGCGGCAGGCGATATTGAATGCCTGTACATCCTGTCGCCCGACAGGCTAGCCCGTAAATACGCCTATCAGGCTCTGCTGATGGAAGAGTTCAGCGCCTGCGGCGTGGAGGTTATCTTTATCTGTCACACCCCCGGCGACACGCCGGAAGACATGATGCTTCTGCAGATGCAGGGGATGTTTGCTGAATATGAGCGGGCAAAGATTATGGAGCGCAACCGGCGTGGTAAGCTTCACGGTGCACGCTGTGGTAATGTCGGTGTCCTTTCCGGTGCACCTTACGGTTATCGGTATATCCGCAGGCAGCCGGACGGGACACCCGCACAGTATATTGTCAACCTTCATGAAGCCTCCGTGGTCAGGAAGATATTTAGTTGGGCTGGCATAGAGCGCCTGAGTCTAGGCGGTGTGGTCAGACGTCTGGCTGAGAAAGGCATAGAAAGCGCCACCGGCAAACCCGGCTGGGACCGCAGTACGGTATGGGGCATGTTAAAGAACCCCGCTTACAAAGGACTTGCTGTGTTCGGAAAAACGAAAAACTGCGCCCCCCGTCCCCGGGTGAGAGCAGCGCGCAACAGTGCAGATATCCTCAAGAACGGTTATTCAGTAATACGAAGTAAGCCGGATGACGGCATCGGGATCCCTGTGCCTGCCATCATCAACAGCGCTCTTTTCTTGACGGTCAACGAACAGCTGGAAGAAAACCGCCGACATGCACGACAGGGGCGCCGGGGAGCCGCTTATCTCTTACAGGGGCTGACTGTGTGCGGCCACTGTCGCTATGCGTATTATGGCAAAAAAGTCAGTAAATCTGCGGCAAAAGGGGGGGCGCAGTATTCTTATTACCACTGTACTGGGACGGATGCTTACCGCTTTGGGGCATTCGGGTGTGTGACAATAAACAGGTCAGGACATCCATGCTGGATGAAACGGTCTGGGCACAGGTCATTGCGCTGCTGTCTGAGCCGGAACGGCTGAAAAAAGAATATGAGCAGCGTCTAACGCAGGCGTCAGAGCACAGTGGACAGACCGCAGATGCTGAGCGTCTGAAAAAGCAAGAAAATCAGCTAAACGTGGGGCGATCCCGATTGATTGATAGTTTTGCCGAAGGGCTGATTGGCAAAACAGACTTTGAACCACGGATCAGAGTGATGACGCTCAGGCTGGCGGAACTTGCGCGCCAGAGAGTGAAGGTGAAACAGGCCACAGAGAACCAGCATGAGTTGCTGCTACTGGTTAACCGGGTGGAGGATTTTGCTGCTGCGGTCACGGAACGCCTGAGTACGGACGATTTTCTGATGAAGCGAGAAATTCTGCGTGCGCTGGTGAAACGGATAGAAATTTATCGTGATGAAATTGTGGTGGTTTTTCGGGTGAATCCCGGGAATGATACCAGCCTAGAAGCAGGATCAGACAAAACATATGGCAGAAGTTTGCCAGATTGTTTGCGGAGTAATTTCTCCCTTGCTCGCTAATCTCTACCTGCACTGGCTTGATTCGACGTGGGAGAAAAAGGCGTTCGGTAAACGTCCGCATGATGCTCATATCGTGCGATATGCCGACGATTTTGTGATTTTGTGCAGCAAGCGCCCGGAGTTTTATCTGGATCAGGCCAAGAAAGTCTTAGACCGACTTGGGTTGACGCTTAATGCCAAGAAAACGCGGATAGTTAATGCCATGAAAGAGCCGTTTGACTTTCTAGGTCACAGGTTCGCAGTTCAACCATCGAAAGTGACGGGCGAGTTGAAGACCTTTTACTATCCGACTCCCAAGGCTATGAAGTCTGTTAAGCAGAAAATCCGTGATGTTGTCCGAAAAGGGCAGCACTGGGATTGGCCCACATTGGTGAAAGAAAAGGTAAACCCGATTCTTCGCGGATGGGGGAATTACTTCAAGACAGGTAATTCAAGGAAGCATTTCTTGAGCATAGCGAATTACACGATATGGACACTCTGCATCATGTTGCGGAAGAAGCACAAGAAACGGGGTAAGGGGTGGAGGGACCACCCGCCGTCCTGGTTCTACGATTACCACGGGCTGTTTAAGCTGTACAGCCTGTCCGTAACCGGAGATGAAGGGAGTCGGTATGCCCGACCTGTGCCGTCGTAACGCTGTGGAAAGAAGACAGTCGGAAAGCCGTGTGCGGGAAAACTGCAAGCACGGTTTGACGAGAGGTCGCTGGGGAGATGATGTCAAACCAGAGACCTACTCTACGAGGGGTTCTCCGTTTTGATGACAAGACAATTTATCGAGGTAAAAAAATGGAACAACGAACAGAAGCCTGGTTTGCCGCACGATGTGGCAAAGTGACGGCCAGCAAATTGGCAGAGGTGATGGCGAAAGTCAAAACAGGCGACGCCGCAACGCGAAAAAAATACAGGGCCGAGCTGATTTGCCAGCGTCTGACGGGGAAACGGGGAGACACCTTTGTCACACCTGAAATGAAGCACGGGACGGCACTGGAACCCGTCGCCCGTGAGGCTTACATCTTGCGTGAATTTGCAGTAGAAGTCACGGAGGTCGGTCTCGTCGACCACCCCACTATTGAGGGGTTTGCCGCCAGTCCCGACGGACTGGTTAATGAGGATGGCCTGATCGAGATTAAATGCCCCAGAACCTGGACGCATCTGAAAACGATAAGAACAGGTGTACTCGAAAAAAATACCTCCTGCAAATGCACGCGCAAATGCTGTGTACGGGGCGTCGATGGTGTGACTTTGTCAGTTATGATAATCGACTGCCTGACACATTAGCCTACTTCAAAAAGCGCATTCACTTTGATGAGGCACTGGGCAAGGAAATTGAAACAGAAGTGCGCAAATTTCTTCAGGAACTTGAAGATGAAATCGAACAGATTAAAACGTATGGAAAAGTGGCATGAAGATAACGCCACTGAAAAAAGTGGTCGTCAACATCAAAACAGGGGCAGAGATGGTATGATACAGGGCATGCCTTTCTGAAACGTCGTTATATTAAGCTTAGGATAAAGCGATGAAAGCAATAATTTCTCCTCACGACGCCTTCTGTAAGAAGTTTTTGGGTAATCTTGAGGTGGCACGAGACTTTTTGAAAACACATTTACCGCCCGCTGTTTTGAAGAAATGTGACCTTTCTACACTGAAAGTAGAAGATTGCTCCTTTGTTGATGAAAATTTGAGACAATATTTCTCTGATATTGTTTATTCAAATTTGGCAAAAATGTTTTGACAAAAACCCGAACGAAAAATTACCTATTGTGGTGCCGATATTGTTTTATCACGGAAAAAGGCGGCCCTATCCTTACAGCAGGGATTTGATGGATTGTTTTGTTGACCCGGAGCTAGCCAGAGAAATCTACACCAAGCCGTTTCCTTTGGTGGATATTAGCGTTATTCCTGATGAGGAAATCATGACACACGGCCATGTGGCGTTGATGGAACTGGTGCAAAAACACATTTACATGCGTGATATGATAAACATTGTCGGACCCATTGCAGAACTATTGAATAAAGGTTATACAAACCGTGAATTGTTCCACGCTTTGCTCTATTATATCACCTACCAAGGGGAAACGAAGAATACTGAAAAGTTCTTCAAAGCGCTCGTGGATCAGACACCCACTTACCGTGAGGACATTATGACGATTGCACAACAACTCGAAAAACGGGGCATGCAACAGGGCATGCAACAGGGCATGCAACAGGGAGAAAAACAAGCGTCCTTAAAAATCGCGAAAGAACTTCTTGCTGACGGAGCAAGCAAAGAAAAGATTAAAAAATATACTGGACTTTCTGACCAAGATATTAAAGATATTGAAGTATTGCTACATTAAGGTGTCTTAACACCTGCTATACCCGGACGGGCTGAATGATGATTCAGCCTCGAGGAATATTTCGTTAAAGGTGTTAAATAACTTTAACTAGCGAATGCCGCATACATAAGTAGTGCGGTTTTTTTACGCCCATAGCGTGTTATGGGTCAGACAATGAGCAATTATACACCTTCAATAAAACTAAATTCACCTTTAGCCTACCATCTTTGTGATCGTTTCAAAGATGGGATGGTATTCGCCAATTTTGTTAATAGAAGCCTAAACGCTCAGCTCCCCGCTGGCACAACACCAAGACGTAATTAATCTCTCATCTCGGTAACGTACCGGGATTCTACGAATCGCAATTCATTTGTGAGGAATTTTGCATGCCAAATATCATTGATATTCATCAACAAGCCCCATTAAGTCCCGAAAACTTACCCGTTATTATCTATCACCACAAGCGGGTTATCACCACTGAACTGTTAGCACAAGGATACGGTACGGATAGTAATAACATTCAGCAAAATTTTAAACGGAATAAAGAGAGATTCATTGAGAGTAAGCATTATAGCAGGGGCCATGTAACATGATTTATTTTACCAGTAAATATTATTTAATATCAATGTATTAGTGTAAATTTTTACAGTCAACTTATACGGCCATTGCTATATCACAAGGTAGAAGGTGAAGAGCTTAAAGCGTTCAGGAACTAATTGACAGTCATTCGGTTAATAAACACACAACACGCTGGAACCATCCCAAGATGGATACCTTCTCGGTTATCGGATGGGAAGTGCCCGCAAACCCCACTTCACTGATGAGTTAATCACCATATAAGTTCAAGATAAGGAATTTCTCTATGTCAAATGTCATCACTATCTATCAACAGGTAAAAATGTCTAGCCGTGAAATTGCTCGACTAACGGGTAAACGTCATGATCATGTGCTAGTCGACTGCCGAAAAATGTTCGAATCGCTCAATATTCAATCTCCCGAGTTTTCGGGAGATTACAAAGACACCAATGGTCGCACTTATCAGGAATATTTACTTGACCAAGATTTAACCATGACATTGGTCATGGGTTACAGTATTCCACTTCGCCATAAAGTCGCCACACGCTGGCGGGAGCTGGAAGAGAAAGCAACACGGCCTGTCTGCATATTACCTAATTTCGAAGACCCCCTGTTGCGGCTATGGCATGGGCAGAGCAGTTTCGCGAAAAAACCAGGTTAGCCTTAGTGAACAAAGAACAGGAAGCGGAATTACACGAGTTGAAAAACCTGTTTAAGGAAGGAATAACGACCACTCAATTTTGCAAAATGCTCAACGGTATTAATACACAACAGATTAATCACTGTTTGGCAGAAAGAAATTGGCTCTATAACGAAAGTAAATCCCATACCCGCTGGCGTGCAACCTCTTATGCGCGTGACCGATATTTGACGGAACATCAACATAAAATCAGCATTCATAGCGGTGATGACTTTATCAAGTACCAACCCGTTTTACTGCGCAAAGGGGCAATCCGATTATTTGACCTCTACCGCAAAAATAAGCTGCCGATGAAAACCCATTGGGACGGGCAATTCACCCACGCCAAAGAACTCAACATTGCGTCATAAATCATAAACCAACGGAGTCATACACCATGAAAACATAAATAGTCACAACAAGTTGCAAATAGCGACGGTGACGCAATCACCGTTTATATCACTTAACCTTAGCGCTAACAGAGATGGTTCTCAGCCACCCCTGTCAGCTAACCACCATAACCTCTCACGGAGGCTACAATGGCTCACCTCGATATTACCCAATTTCCTGAATTACGGGAAGTGTTTCCTGAATTAACACCGGTGCAATTTGAAACGGCGATGCTTTTCGCGTTAGGCGTATCACAAAAAGACATCGCTTTATTACGCTCGGTATCCTATCCCGCCGTGAAACAGACATTGGCAAGTGCAAAACTCAAATTTGAACCGTATTCGCTGCATGGTCTGTTTACCGTATTTCATGTCCGCCTTGCGCTTTTTGCTTTGAAGGGATGTAGAAAGCGATAGCGTCTAGCATGATAAAAATAGAAAAGATAGTCTCTCTCGTGGAGACTATTCCATTTTATTTTTCTAATTAGACTTTCGCACTGACTAAGTAATTTACCCTCTCCTAAATGGGCGTCATTCACAATGAAGGGACTGAATGGAGTTAGGACAGATGATGAAAAAAATAGCAAAGGTATCACGTTCATTACCTCTGACCGCTATGATGGAAAACAGTCAAGATGTTTGGGGAATAAAAGACAGCGACTCACGCTTTATTTATACCAATCGTGCTTTTTTTGACTTTTACAATGTACCACAAGGATTTGATGTGATAGGGCGGCGTGATGACGAACTTCCTACGTGTATTGCAGAATTTTCTTTAATAACTCAAAAATTGGAAAGAGAAGTTATAAAAAGCGGGCAAAAAATTACCCTCATTAAAACGCATTTTTTTGGTCGTGAACAGAAAATGCAACCTTATTTATACGAAACATTTCCGTTGTATAATAAAAGAAAGAAATGCATTGGCACGGTTTTTTATGGCAGAAAACTGGCTATGATTTCACTGCTCCACTACGTAGACAAGCTGACGGACACGCTATTATTGGAGCCTCCATCGAATCTCTTCACACAATCTGAATTGAGGATAATCTTTTATTTATTACGCACGATGAGTGCCAAGGAAATAGGTAAAAAATTGGCACGTTCTCATCGCACAATAGAAAATAGAATTCGTATTCTATACCAAAAAACGAAAGTGCATTCATTGCGAGACTTTAAACACTTTTGTCATAAAACCGGCTTTGATCGCACTGTTCCCCAAGCGTTTATACACCCCGGGATACAGTTTATTGAGTAGGAGACTTTCTTATGAGTAACAGACAGAGCAGAGCGAGAAAACGCGAGTTAAAAGATAAGGTCTTGGAAGCGAAAAGAAATGAAAAGAAAAATTGGTTTAACCGATTAAGAAGCTGGTTCAAGAAGAGAAAAAAGCCTAAACATCGATTGCCATAAAACCATTTTATTGCTTCTTCGAAAAAAATGCGTTTAACGTAGGGCTTCGTCTTATCAATACAAGTGGAGTACTTACATATTATCTCTAAAAAAAGGAAGCGTTATGTTACAAGACGTGATGAAAGAACCGTCAGAGATGATTTATATTGGCGCGGCACTCCACCAAGCACTTGAAACCTTTGCCGCGTCTGTCAGCGCTCATTGTGGATACAGTATAACGGCGGCTCATTTCACTCAATACCTTATCGACCATTATGGTGAAATAGCCAAAGACACGATTATTGCCACATTGAAAAATTAACAAGGGATCGACCGTCATCATGATATTGTAATAATAGGTTTTCTAAGAACCCCAACGCGTTATAATTTTTATTATCCGGGTTTATTTATATTTATTATCCCTTCCTTTATTTTCATCACTGACAGCTTTCTCTTAGCAGAGAGAGCCTGTCATTATTTTTTATGCTTGAAATGACTTTATCTCACGCCCCCATGTGGACGGCGTGATGACGTTTTTAACCAATAAGAAGAGAGCCAGGATGAGTGAAGAAATCTTCACACTGAAAGAAGCCTGCAGATTCATGAAACTCAGTGAAAACACGCTAAAAGAGTGGATTAGAGCGGGCAGGCTGCCCTGTAACAGGACAGGCCACGATGGAAAAAGTGGGGGTTACAGAATATTAAAAACAGCGTGTATTGAATCAGTCCGTCGCAGGAATAACGACATAATCGTGAAGGCGACTGGCACACACAATGAGGAACAACGGGTATGTCAATCAAAATGCGGCACGGTGGGTGGCACTGTGATTTCGTTACGCCGGACGGTAAAAGAATTAGGCAATCTCTTGGAACAACGGACAAGCGGAAAGCACAGGAGCTGTACGATAGCTTAAAAGCTAACGCATGGAGAGAGAGTAAACTGGGCGAAATGCCACACAAAACATTTGAGGAGGCTTGTGTAAGGTGGATCAACGAAAAACAACATAAGCGATCGCTTGACGATGATAAAACGAAAATCGGGTTTTTCTTGCTGCATTTTTCAGGAAGAAATCTATCGAGTATCAATGAAGAGGAGGTGATAGAGGTGGTTTCAACCATGAAAAACCGGCGACACCGGCAACGTGGGAATTAACCCAGAAAGCGTCATTAAAAAAGGGGAATGAGCCCCCTGATTTCAAAGAAAAGCCGCCCTCGCAAGCCACCCGTAGCCAATACCTTTCTTTTATACGAGGTCTGATGCGGATTGCAGCAAATGAATGGGGATGGTTAGAAAAGCCTCTGAATTTGAAAGCCCGCAAGCCGAATGACAAGCGTGTTCGCTGGTTATCTCACGAAGAAGCCAACCGTCTGATTGCCGTGATGCATGAAAATTTCAGGCCGATAGTGGTGTTTGCGTTAGCAACCGGATTACGTCGGTCGAATATTATTAATTTAGAGTGGGACCAAATAGATATGGCAAGACAGGTTGCCTGGATCCCCCCTGAAAAGGCCAAGGCAGGCAAAGCGATAGGGGTGGCACTGAATGAAACAGCCTGTGCTGTTCTACGGGAACAGCGGGAGAGACATTCACGCTGGGTCTTCGTCAGGAGAAAAAAAGTGCCAGGTAGTGAGGGGAAAGACACGGCGATAATAACCAAATTTAGAGTCGATGATAATCGCGCGTGGCAAACTGGCTTAAAGCGCGCGGGGATCAGTGATTTCCGTTTTCATGATTTGCGGCACACCTGGGCCAGTTGGTTGGTTCAATCGGGTGTTCCCCTGTCAGCACTCCAGGAAATGGGAGGCTGGGAAAGTGTCGAGATGGTGCGTCGTTATGCTCATTTATCTCCCACTCATTTAACGGAACATGCTAAAAAGTTGGATGAGGTGATCACAATGCATGGCACGTTTCTGGCACGTGGCAAAAATAGGTAAGAAAAAAAAGGGTGCTAACCTATTGATTTACTTGGTGCGCCCTACAGGATTCGAACCTGTGACCTACGGCTTAGAAGGCCGTTGCTCTATCCAACTGAGCTAAGGGTGCTCGTGATATTGACGACAACTAAAATAAACTCTAACAGTCAACTGCGGATTGGAATTATACGGGCAGCCACTATCGAGTCAATGGCTTTTTACCTCATGATTTATCGTCTGTACATTTTATCGTAAATTAATTGCTATTCTAAACCTGACAGCGTAGCCAGCTTCTGACAAAATAGTCTATTCCCGCTTTTTTTAATTGATGGACTCCTCGAACGATGTCAGCAAAAATTATTGACGGTAAAGTTATTGCTCAAGAAGTAAAAAATGAGGTCACTGTAGCGGTAAAAGAGCGTGTAGCTAAAGGCAAACGCGCTCCTGGTCTGGCAGTGGTATTGGTTGGTACAAATCCAGCGTCGCAAATTTATGTTGGCAGTAAGAATAGAGCTTGTAAAGAAGTCGGTTTTGTTTCTTTTCCTCATCATTTACCTGAAATAACCACTGAAACTGAATTATTATCCTTGATTGATAAATTGAATCAGGATGACCAAGTTGATGGTATTTTAGTTCAGCTACCTCTGCCTGCTGGAATTGATAATGTTAAAGTCCTGGAACGCATTCATCCCAATAAAGATGTTGATGGTTTCCATCCGTACAATGTTGGTCGTCTGTGTCAACGTGCGCCTACATTACGCCCCTGCACACCTCGTGGCATCATTACTTTGTTAGAAAAAAGTGGAATTAAGATTCAAGGTCTGAATGCCGTGGTGGTCGGTGCTTCGAATATTGTCGGCCGGCCCATGAGTTTGGAACTTTTGCTTGCCGGTTGTACCACTACCATCACTCATAGATTCACGATTAATCTACGTCAACATGTTGAAAATGCTGATTTATTAGTTGTCGCTGTTGGGAAACCCAATTTTATTCCGGGCGAGTGGATTAAACCTGGGGCCGTCGTGATTGATGTCGGGATCAACCGTCTCGAAAATGACAAGACAGTCGGTGATGTTGAATTTGATAGTGCAGAGCAGCGAGCAGGTTGGATCACCCCTGTGCCAGGCGGCGTTGGACCGATGACGGTTGCCACTTTAATGCAAAATACCTTACAAGCTTGTGAAAACAGTGAGTTACCGTATCAACAAGATAAAATTCAAGGAGAGGTGATAATTCAACAAAAATATCAGCAGCGCCGTAAGACATTGTTGGCAAAGATGCCGATCAGCAGTGTGGCTGTTATTTTTTCCGCGCCACAGGTAACACGTAATGCAGACTGTGAATATCCTTATCGCCAAGACAGCAATTTCCGTTATTTAACCGGTTTTAATGAACCAGAAGCGGTATTGGTTTTGGTGAAAAAGAGTGAAATTGACACCGAAAGTGTATTGTTTAACCGAAAACAGGATCCCATTGCCGAGATTTGGTCTGGACGACGTTTAGGACAAACGGCAGCACTGGAGCAATTGGGTATTGATCGGGCGTTACCATTTGATGAAATCAGTGAACAACTCTATTTATTGCTCAATGGGGTGGACGTGGTTTATCACGCGCAAGGTCAATACGCTTATGCTGATCACATCCTGTCTACTACATTAGAGCGATTACGTCTTGGCTTGAGTAAAAATTTACGTGCGCCTGCAACATTAACCGATTGGCGTCCGTGGTTGCATGAAATGCGCTTATTTAAGTCGTCAGAAGAAATTGCCGTAATGCGTCGTGCCTGCGAGATCAGTGCCGGTGCCCATACTCGGGCGATGAAAATTTGCCGCCCAGGGCTGTTCGAATATCAGCTTGAAGGTGAAATTCATCATGAATTTACCCGGCATGGTGCCCGTTACCCTGCTTATGGCACCATCGTTGGTAGCGGCGATAACGGTTGTATTTTGCATTACACCGAAAATAAATCTAAGTTGCGTGATGGTGATCTGGTGTTGATTGACGCCGGTTGTGAATATCAGGGGTATGCTGCTGATATCACCCGTACGTTTCCGGTTAACGGTAAATTTAGTCCACCGCAACGGGCAATTTATGACATAGTGTTAGCATCAATTAATAAAGCATTACAATTGTTCAGACCGGGCATCAGTATCCACGATGTAAACCAAGAAGTGATAAAACTTATGATCAACCGGTTGCTAGATCTGGGTATTTTGCAAGGGAATGCTGAAGAATTGCTGGCAAAGCAGGCTCACCGATCATTTTTTATGCATGGTTTAAGCCATTGGTTGGGGATGGATGTTCATGATGTGGGTAATTACTGTTCTCCAGAAAAAAATCGGATCTTGGAAGTCGGTATGTTACTGACGGTAGAACCTGGTTTGTATATTGCTCCTAATGCTCAGGTTCCAGCAGAATACCGTGGCATCGGTATTCGTATTGAAGACGATATTTTGATCACTGAAAATGGTAATGAAAACCTGACGGCCAGCGTGGTAAAAGAAACAGGTGCTATTGAAGCGTTAATGGCGGCAAAAAATTAATCGATGAGTATTATTATCGTTGGCGCAGGTATGGCAGGTGCCACCCTTGCATTGGCAATTTCATCGCTAACTGGTGGCAAAATTCCAATATCATTGGTGGAAGCTTTGTCACCGAATGCTATGCAACATCCAGGCTTTGATGCGCGTGCGATTGCGTTGGCACAAGGCACGTGCCAACAATTAACCCGTCTAGGGATCTGGTCAGCACTGGCTGATTGTGCAACAGCAATCTCTCGGATTCAGGTCAGTGACCGTGGTCATCTTGGCTCCGTTAATTTACGGGCTAAAGATTACTTTGTCCCTACGCTAGGTAATGTGGTTGAGTTGCACGATGTAGGCAAACGCCTATTTGCGTTACTGGAACAAGCACAGGGTGTCAATTTGTATTGTCCAGCGAAAGTCGTCAATGTTGTTAGGACACAGGAAACAGCGAGTGTTACCTTAGATAATGGGCAGCAATTAACAGGAAAATTGTTGGTCGCCGCTGATGGTTCTTACTCGCAGTTGGCGGGTGGTTGTCACATTCATTGGCAACAACAGGATTATCAACAAATTGCGGTTATTGCCAATATCACAACAGCGGAAGATCCCGCCGGACGTGCTTTTGAGCGTTTTACCCGTTCTGGTCCACTGGCATTACTGCCGATGTCACAGCAACGCTGCTCGCTGGTTTGGTGCCATGCACTGCAAGATCGTGAGCAAGTGGACAGGTGGCATGATGCACGTTTTTTATCGGAGTTACAGCAGGCTTTCGGCTGGCGCTTAGGTAAAATTCTACAAGTCGGTAAGCGACATAGCTACCCGTTACATTTGCTTACCGCATCGCGCCATATCAGCCATCGTCTGGCGTTAGTGGGTAATGCAGCACAAACCCTGCATCCCATTGCTGGGCAAGGATTTAATCTCGCTCTACGGGATGTGATATCGTTGGCTGAAACCTTAGCAGAGGCGGCACGGCACAGTGCTGATCTTGGAGCCTATCAGATCCTGAGCCAATACGAATCGCGACGTCAAAAAGATCAGCAAGCAACCATAGGTGTCACTGATGGGTTAATCCACTTGTTTGCCAATGATTACTGCCCTTTGGTTATTGGGCGTAATCTTGGTTTGATGGTCATGGAACAGATGCCGACAATGCGGGATGCGTTTGTCCGGCGTGCTTTAGGTTGGAGTCAAGGTTAATGTATGCAATCATTTGACGTGGTTATCAGCGGTGGCGGTATGGTCGGTTTGGCTCTAGCCTGTGGATTACAAGGCAGCGGTTTACGAGTTGCGTTATTGGAACCAAACCCAACTGAAAATAAGCTGGGCTTCCCTTTACCTGATGCACCTGCTTTGCGGGTATCTGCTATTAATACGGCAAGTGAACGTTTGTTACAACATATTGGTGTTTGGGATAATATTTTGGCATTACGTGCCAGCCCTTATGGTGGGATGGAAATCTGGGATAAAGATAGTTTCGGCAAAATCGCTTTCCACGCCAACGAGTACGGTTTCAGCCATCTGGGACATATCATAGAAAATCGGGTGATTTTGCAAGCATTGTGGCAGCGTGCTAGTCAGTTAGCTCATATCACCCTACTGGTACCTGCCAAGTTGAAGCAAGTAGCTTGGGGAGAAAACGAGGTTTTTATTACACTGAGCGATGGTCGTCTACTCAGCGCTCGCTTGATGGTGGGTGCCGATGGAGCCAATTCATGGCTGCGCCAATATGCGGATATACCAAAAACATTTTGGCATTACCGTCATGACGCGCTGGTCGCTACTATCCGTATTGAAGAACCTCATCAGATTAAAGCACTTCAGGTGTTCCACGGTGATGGTATTTTGGCATTTTTACCGTTTTGCGATCCCCATCTCGGTTCTATTGTTTGGTCACTGCCGCCGCAGCGTGCCACTCAGTTATCGCAGTTACCCATAGAGCAATTTAACCGTGAGCTGGCGACAACATTTGATATGCGTTTAGGTAGGTGCCAGCTAGAAAGCGAAAGACAGACTTTTCCGTTGATAGGTCATTACGCACGTAGTTTTGCCGCTCACCGTTTAGTGCTGGTGGGCGATGCTGCTCATGGTATACATCCGCTGGCTGGACAGGGGGTTAATCTAGGTTTTATGGATGTGGTGGAGTTAATCTTTGAACTTAATCGTTTGTACCGTCGAGGTAAAGATATCGGTCAACATCTTTGTCTGCGCCGCTATGAACGCCGCCGTAAGCACAGTGCTGCACTCATGCTAGCCAATATGCAAGGATTCCGCGAATTGTTTGCAGGTAATAATCCACTACAAAAATGGTTGCGAGACATCGGGCTAAGCCTGACAGACAAGCTGCCCGGTGTGAAACTAAAGTTGCTGCGTCGAGCTATGGGCTTAGATGATATCCCTGATTGGCTGTGATCCTAGATAGTGCCGTCATGAAATTTTGAGCCATAGAGCAAGGCATCACATTTGTACAGCAGCGAGAAAAGAGGCGGTATTTTTTGCATGCGTGTAGCAATACCCCGCCAAAATGTGTAGCGGTTTGAGCGAAAGTGAGTTTTTCTTTAATAGCCAAAGCTTGTTGGCCAAATTTTACTGGATATGTCATCGCAATATTATACTTCAATTTATATGGAGTCAGCTATACATACAAGGTTTATCACGGAAAGCAATTACCTCTTATTATCAAAAACGTGCATTGCCACGCAAAGGAAAGAGAGGCAGGGTCAAGAAACCTTCGTTTATCTCCTGTCGTCGAGAAATCGATGAGTGACCACAAAACCCTGACCTTCACCGTCGGGGTTTTTGCATTTGAAGTTGATGAAAAAGATATACTCATTTGACTTGAATGATGCTAGTTTTCTTATTGAAAAAATTATTTTTATCAATAAAACAATAATGTTGCATAAATTAATGGCTCTTTATGTGTTTTGGATTCAGGGGGAGCGCAAAACCTTAAGAATATTGTTGCCGTTATGCATAAATTGGTCGCTATAATGAGTAGCGTTTATAAACGAAAATCGCCTTGGGTTGAAAATCTTGCTTAATTCTCTTGATTTCTAATATAGATGCTGAAGTTACTTATTCTGACTGGTTACAGCAACAACCCTATCATCGTCACGTGCAGGTGCTGGGCAAAATCCGTGCTAACCGACGTATTTTTCAGCGACAAAGGGGGAATGGTTCACCTCGGAACAACTGCGTGAAACCATCCATATAGAGTAGAAATCCAACAGTCAGCACAAACGATAAAGCACCCGACATGGCCGACCGGCTAGCACAACTTAACATGTGTTTGCTTGAGATAGCAAAAAATACGGTTACTCTACAGTAGAGTTGACATTGATGGGCAGTTTCTGTGATGTATCACACATAGCTTCCACTATTGAGACAAGGAGAACCTAATTGTTTTTCTTGAACGCTCTCGCATCACTTATTTGATTCGGCCAAAAATAGTCTTTTACCGCATTCTCCAATGGACCCACGGGATTACTGCTTGGTAACTCATGTTCTATGATAAATGTTATCTTTGCATGCGAGCGGCTAAAAGAATGACTTCCCTGAAAAATATCATCGATTTGCTTCCGGGATATATTATTGCTAGATATATCAATGTAACTAATACAAGATAACGTGCAGATAGCCGCTGGTAATTCGGTAAATTCATTGTAACTGAGGTCGAGGACAGTGAGTTTCATGGGCAAGGTTATCGGTAAATGGCTTAGGCAGTTCGCAGCAACATTGAGCACCTCTAGTGAGCCCGGTAAATTTTCCGATAAGTCATCCAGCTGATTGTGGTTAATATACAGCTCCTGTAGCAAGGGGGTAAATTCTTCGGCAGTTTGGTTAGGCAGTTTGCGGTAACACAAAGGACCTTCAGTGAAGGCGGTAAATTTTCCGGCAAAGAGATGAGTTGGTTATAACTGACATCCAGCTCTCTTAACGAGGGCGGTAATTTCTCTGGTAGGTGGGTCAGCCAGTTACCGGCAACCTTCAGTACTTGTACGAGGGGAGGTAATTTCTCTGGTAGGTGGGTTAGGTCGCAACCGGATAAATCCAATTCCACCGCGTTTACTCTCAGACATTCTTTCAATTTATTGATGACTACACCAAGAAATTTTCTGGCACCGGGTGTGACTGTTTGTGCCCATTCATCCCTTTTTTCATGAAAATAGGCATGACTGCTTTCTGTATTATTACAGACAGTTACCGATTGCACGGAAGTTGAAGAAAAAATTGGGGTGGAAATCGAACAATGACGACCCATTTTTTATCCCTCTTTTTTATAAGGGAAATTTTCTTTCCCCGCAGAATGGGAAACAATCAACCGTAAGTGAATCACCACAGCTTACTAAAAGAGAATGCTGTATTAAAATATAGATGATGGTGTCAGTTCCGTCCATGACGGTTCACATGCAACTACACCATGACTCCGTGTTACTACCCATGTAACCCACCCAGGCAACTTAACATGGGTTCTCATCACATAAAGTAGCAAAAACCGGACAGGTTAAAGTAGCGTTGATAACCAACGCCACTCAATATGAAAACGCTTCGCCGTTTCTTTTATACTCAACCCTTATTGCTCTCGAATAATCAATATTTTTTGCCGAAAATCAACTGAATAACTCATCTTTAACTCATTTGAATTATTTTTTATATTGTAATTAAAGTTAAATTTCATAGCTATATGCAAAGAATACCACTTCGTTTTTGGCTGCTGTACAAATACGATGCATTGCTCTACGACTCAAGATTTCATGACGATATTATCTAGTAGGGCCTCGATCATAGCGCCGTAAAAAACAGCGAACGGATGCTTTATTTGATAATTTTATTGACTCAGTGTGTCAGGCAAGTAGAATGCACCGCATTGAAAGACGGTATAGCACGGCGGAAATAGAATTGCGGGAATAGCTCAGTTGGTAGAGCACGACCTTGCCAAGGTCGGGGTCGCGAGTTCGAGTCTCGTTTCCCGCTCAAAATCTACAGATAAAAAAATTTGTTGACTTCAAATTATAAAAAAAGTCAGAAATAAAGGATCTAAGAAGTTAGGCGCGTTAACAAAGCGGTTATGTAGCGGACTGCAAATCCGCCTAGTCCGGTTCGACTCCGGAACGCGCCTCCAAAATTGTTTAGCCCGGGTGGTGGAATCGGTAGACACAAGGGATTTAAAATCCCTCGGCCTTAAGGCCGTGCGGGTTCAAGTCCCGCCCTGGGCACCACTGGTTTTAAGTTTTAAATCAAATAGTTGTCTTTAAACAAATTGATGATGAGAAGTACATTTTTTAATCAGCTGCACGGTTTTCAGAATATCGCTTCAGAATATTATTGACCTCCTACCACCGGAACTACGTTAATTTTCCTGTCGTAGCGAGCGGTTTGTGCCACATTCTTATGACCTGAAATAGTCTGTTTTTCGTACAATGTGCCTTCGAGATCGGAAATTCCCTTCGCTTTTAAATCGTGAAAAGTGAAGTCAAATGCCAGTTCAGGGTATTTCATTTTTGCCTCTTGCTTGGCCTTTAGCCACCGGCTGTTAAATCCATCCCGCGTATACCGCGCACCTGAAACCTGGTGAATAACAAAAATGCTGCTCATTCCCGTATTGAGTGGAAGTGACTTTGCTTGATTAATCACGGCTCTTAGTCGCTCAGTCCAACCTTTTATTTGTGCGACACCTGTTTTACTTTGTTGCAGCAATATACCTTCTTCAAGAACGTGCTCTTTTCTTAAAGCAAGAATGTCTGATTGCCTCGCACAACATAAATAAGCCAGCTCCATAGCAATTTGAACCACCCAAGGTGAAACATGATATAACGCGTCATATTCTTTATGCGTGATATACCGGGTTCTCGCTATTTCTTTGAACTGCTTGACACCTTGGCAAGGATTCATTTTGACTTTTCCTCTCTCATAACCCCAGCGGAATACACGAGAGATAAACGCCTTCTCGCGATTCGCCTGTATCCGACTTTTCACCCCACGGTGGTCCATATATTTCCTAATGTGCTCAGGTTTAATCTTATCAGCAGACATCTTACCGAAAACGGCCAGCGCGTTTTGTGCATATTTTCGGTAATCCTTCTGTGTTTCCCCTGCTAATTCAACAAAATCACCCGAATTAAAAAATTGCTCAACCAGGCCGGAGAAAATACTTTCGTCTTGCTTATGATTTAATAACGCTTCATAAGCCGCCCATACTTGTGAAGGCGTTGCTGTCAAATCACACAGTCTCAGGGTACCACCCAACTTGGGTTTAAACTCATAGGCTGAACGCCCTCTGTAAGTCCGAGGAGGCATCCAGTTATCTGCTGGCTTGCTCCGTTTTCTTCCCATCAGTTCAGTGCCCCAAAGTTAGGTGCAGCTGTTTCTTTGATAGGGTTTAGATGACGGAAACTGAGTGGATTTTGGAAGTGTCCCCATGTCGTCTGTGGACGCCCATCTCGGCGGGTGATAAAAAATATTCCCGCTGAATGTAATGATTCACACTGTTTTGAGGGGATTTTATAGCCTGTCAACTGTATTAAATCTTCAATGCTGATTATCTCATTGGCATCATGTTGAAACATCGTTATTTCCTTAGTCTTGTTATGAGTGAGTTGGTTTTGTAGCGTGAAGTGATATTAGAATTTCAGTTAGGGTGGAGTAATTGGGTAAGTTTGATCATTTGATTGTATTTTCCCATCACGCCTATTTTTTTCTTTATGCAGGTTTCTATAAACGTTTTTGTTACTTCAGCATTGATAGTATTTCTGGAGATTTGTAATCGTACCTTGGGTGGGTGATCCGATTAGCCTCCGGGAATGTGCCGGATCCAGCTGGCCTCCACTTTTATTTAAGGAAAAAAAATCTTGGCAAAATATTTCTGCCAAGATAGAGTTATTGAACAATAAAATTTTTATATGAATAACGGAGAAGGAAATATTAAGGCAATCGATGTTTAGGCTTTTTTTTCTTATTGAACCAACTTCTTAATCGGGTAAGCCAATTTTTCTTTTCATTTCTTTTCGCTTCCAAGGCCTTATCTTTTAACTCTCGTTTTTTCGCTCTGCTCTGTCTGTTGCTCATGAGAAAATCTCCTACTCAATACACTGTATCCCAGGACGTATAAACGCGTGGGGAACAGTGCGGTCAAAGCCGGTTTGATGACAAAAATGTTTAAAGTCTCGCAATGAATGCACTTTCGCTTTTTGGTATAGAATACGAATTCTATTTTCTATTGTGCGATGAGAACGTGCCAATTTCTTACCTATTTCCTTGGCACTCATCGTGCGTAATAAATAAAAAATTATCCTCAATTCAGATTGTGTGAATAGAGTCGAGTGAGGTTCAAATAATAGCGTGGCCGTCAGCTTGCCCACGTAGTGAGGCAGTGAAATAATAGCCAATTTTCTGCCATAAAAAACGGTGCCGATGCATTTATTTCTTTTATTATGCAACGGAAAGGTTTCGTATAAATAAGGTTACAGTTTCTGCTCACGACCAAAGAAATGCGTTTTAATGAGGGTAATTTTCTGTCCGCTTTTTATAACCTCTCTTTCCAGTTTTTGAATTATTAAAGCAAATTCTGCAATACACGTAGGAAGTTCATCATCACGTCGTCCTATTACATAAAATCCTTGTGGCACATTTAAAAAATCAAGAAAAGCACGATTCGTATAAATAAAGCGTGAGTCACAGTCTTTTATTCCCCAAACATCTTGACTGTTTTCCATCATAGCTGTCAGAGGTAATGAGCGTGATACCTTTGCTATTTTTTTCATCATCTGTCCTAACTCCATTCAGTCCCTTCATTGTGAATGACGCCCATTTAGGAGAGGGTAAATTACTTAGTCAGTGCGAAAGTCTAATTAGAAAAATAAAATGGGATAGTCTCCACAAGAGAGACTATCTTTTCTATTTTTATCATGCTAAACGCTATCGCTTTCTACATCCCTTCAAAGCAAAAAGCGCAAGGCGGACATGAAATACGGTAAACAGACCATGCAGAGAATACAGTTCAAATTTGAGTTTTGCACTTGCCAACGTCTGTTTCACGGCGGGATAGGATACCGAGCGTAATAAAGCGATGTCTTTTTGTGATACGCCTAACGCGAAAAGCATCGCAGTCTCAAATTGAACAGCCGTTAACTCAGGAAACACTTCCCGTAATTCAGGAAATTGGGTAATATCGATGTTAGTCATTCTAGCCTCTGTGGTAGGTTGTGGTGGTTAGCTGACAGGGGTGGTTAGTCCCACCTCTGTTAGCGCTAGGGTTAAGTGATATAAACGGGATTGCGTCACCGTCGCTATTTGTAAGTTGTTGTGGCTATTTATGTTTTCATGGTGAGTGACTCCGTGGGTTTATGATGCGATGCTAAGTTCTTTTTCGTGGGTGAAGTGCCCGTCCCAATGGGTTTTCATTGGCAGCTTATTTTTGCGGTAGAGGTCAAATAATCGGATTGCCCCTTTGCGTAGTAAAACCGGTTGGTATTTGATAAAGTCATCACCGCTATGAATGCTGATTTTATGTTGATGTTCCGTCAAATATCGGTCACGTGCATAAGAGGTTGCACGCCAGCGGATATGGGATTTACTTTCGTTATAAAGCCAATTTCTTTCTGCCAAGCAGTGATTAATCTGTTGTGTATTAATACCGTTGAGCATTTTGCAGAACTGAGTCGTCGTTATTCCTTCCTTAAACAGGTTCTTCAACTCCTTTAATTCCGCTTCCTGTTCTTTGTTCACTAAGGCTAGCCTGGTTTTTTCACGAAACTGTTCTGCCCATGCCATAGCCGCAACAGGGGGTCTTCGAAATTAGGTAATATGCAGACAGGCCGTGTTGCTTTCTCTTCCAGCTCCCGCCAGCGCGTGGCGACTTTATGGCGAAGTGGAATACTGTAACCCATGACCAATGTCATGGTTAAATCTTGGTCAAGCAAATATTCCTGATAAGTGCGACCACTGGCGTCTTTATAATCGGCGGAAAAGTCCGCCGATTGAATAGTGAGCACTTCAAACATTTTTCTACAGTCATAAAGTACGTCTTTATGATGTTTGCCTGTTAGTCGAGCAATTTCACGGCTAGATATTTTTACCTGTTGATAGATAGTGATGACATTTGACATGCAGAATTCCTTGCAAGTGAATTGCGATTAATGACCTCCGGTACGTTACCGGAGCAGAAGATTAATTAAGCTTTGATGTTGTGTCAGCGTGAGGTTGGGCTTTGCTTCTATTAACAAAATTAACGAATACCATCCCATCTTTGAAACAGTCACAAAGACGGCAGGCTAAAGGTGAATTTATAGCAGGGGCCATGTAACATGATTTACTTGACCAGTAAATATTATTTAATATCAATATATTAGTGTAAATTTTTACAATCAACTTATACGGCCCCTGCTATAGTTTTATTGAAGGCGTATAGTTGTTCACTATCTGACCATTACACGCTATGGGCGTAAAAAAACCGCACTACTTGCGTATGCGGTATTGGTTAGGCGTGTTCAACATCTACAATGAACATTCCCTGTGGCTGGAGCATTGTTCAGCCTGTTCAAGTAACGGGCACTACAACACAGTTAATGTAGCGAGGTGCCAAGATCCTGGTCAGAAAGACCAGTATATTTTTTAATCGTATCTCTATCTGCTCCGTCATCACGAAGTTTTTTAGCAAATTCTAGGGCAGCTTGTTTTTTCCCCTGTTGCATGCCCTGTTGCATGCCCTGTTGCATGCCTTCCTCACGGCCCTCTCTTCTCAAGTCTTGTGCAATCGTCATGATGTCCTCACTGTAAGTCGGTGCGTGCTCCACAATCGTTTTGAAAAATTGCGGTGTATCCGCTGTTTTTCCTCTCTGAGCAATATAATACATTAATGTCTTAACCAGTTCACTCTCTGTATAACCCGTATTCAGTAAATGTGCAATAGACTGACTTATCACTATGATATCACGCGCATAAATGTGCTTTTGTACTAATTCAAGAAGAGCAACACTGCGGTGAGTCAAGATTTCTTCATCGGGTATCGTGGTCACATCCACCAAAGGAAAAGGCTGAGAATAGACTCTTTGTGCTAAGTCTCTGTCAGCAAAACAATCCAGCCAATCCATACTGTAGGGATAAGGGCTTGTTTCTCCATGATAAAAGAGGATCGGTATTACCACCGGCAACTCGTCATGGCCTTGGTCAAGATGCTGTTGCATGATGGGAATACTGTAGCGGAACAAGCGGAAAGCCATTAATTTTTTTGGCGTGCTTTGATGTTCGATGAGACAATGAATGTAGCAACGCTTACCCTCCTTCGTTTTGAGTGAATAAACAATGTCAGAATAATGTTGTCTCAAATTCGGCTCAATGAATGAACCCGGTTCGATCTTCAACGTAGAAAAATCGCATTGCTCCTTGATTTCAGGCGGTAAGTGGAACTGTAGGAAATCACGGGCAACGTTAACATTGCTCATGCACTTCCTAAATGTTGCATCATGTGGGTTCGGTACCTGAGGCACGGCGCAATCTCCCTGTGATTATTCTCTACAATGTGGCGTTGATATTATCGACAGGCAACTCTACGCGTATTTCATCCGCTAAACGATCACTTTTTTTCAGTGGCGTTATCTTCATGCCACTTTTCCATACGTTTTAATCTGTTCGATTTCATCTTCAAGTTCCTGCAGAAATTTTCGCACTTCGGTTTCAATTTCCTTGCCCAGCGCTTCATCAAAGTGAATGCGCTTTTTGAAGTAGGCTAATGTGTCAGGCAGTCGATTGTCATAACTGACAAAGTCACACCATCGACGCCCCGTACACAGCATTTGTGCGTGCATTTGCAGGCGGTATTTTTTTTCTGGTTCACCTGTTCTTATCGTTTTCAGATGCGTCCAGGTTTTGGGGCATTTAATCTCGATCAGGCCATCCTCATTAACCAATCCGTCGGGACTGGCCGCAAACCCCTCAATAGTGGGGTGGTCGACGAGACCGACCTCCGTGACCTCTACTGCAAATTCACGCAAGATGTAAGCCTCACGGGCGACGGGTTCCAGTGCCGTCCCGTGCTTCATATCGAGCGTGACAAAGGTGTCTCCCCGTTTCCCCGTCAGACGCTGGCAAATCAGCTCGGCCCTGTATTTTTTTCGCGTTGCGGCATCGCCGGTTTTGACTTTTGCCATCACCTCTGCCAATTTGCTGGCCGTCACTTTGCCGCTTCTTGCAGCAAACCAGGCTTCTGTTCGTTGTTCCATTTTTACCTCGATAAATTGTCTTGTCATCAAAACGGAGAACCCCTCGTAGAGTAGGTCTCTGGTTTGACATCATCTCCCCAGCGACCTCTCGTCAAACCGTGCTTGCAGTTTTCCCGCACACGGCTTTCCGACTGTCTTCTTTCCACAGCGTTACGACGGCACAGGTCGGGCATACCGACTCCCTTCATCTCCGGTTACGGACAGGCTGTACAGCTTAAACAGCCCGTGGTAATCGTAGAACCAGGACGACGGGTGGTCCCTCCACCCCTTACCCCGTTTCTTGTGCTTCTTCCGCAACATGATGCAGAGTGTCCATATCGTGTAATTCGCTATGCTCAAGAAATGCTTCCTTGAATTACCTGTCTTGAAGTAATTCCCCCATCCGCGAAGAATCGGGTTTACCTTTTCTTTCACCAATGTGGGCCAATCCCAGTGCTGCCCTTTTCGGACAACATCACGGATTTTCTGCTTAACAGACTTCATAGCCTTGGGAGTCGGATAGTAAAAGGTCTTCAACTCGCCCGTCACTTTCGATGGTTGAACTGCGAACCTGTGACCTAGAAAGTCAAACGGCTCTTTCATGGCATTAACTATCCACGTTTTCTTGGCATTAAGCGTCAACCCAAGTCGGTCTAAGACTTTCTTGGCCTGATCCAGATAAAACTCCGGGCGCTTGCTGCACAAAATCACAAAATCGTCGGCATATCGCACGATATGAGCATCATGCGGACGTTTACCGAACGCCTTTTTCTCCCACGTCGAATCAAGCCAGTGCAGGTAGAGATTAGCGAGCAAGGGAGAAATTACTCCGCAAACAATAGTGCAAACTTTCGCGTAAGCTGGGGCCTGCGTTTTCACCGGCGCTGCCTCAAGTCTGGTCATCCGGATGGGAGCATCACTGAGTTTTCCCTCGTTATTGAGACTGATAACGGCACACGGAGTGACCCTCAGCAATGAAACCGAAGCCATTTTCACAACACGTACGTATCACTTTCGAGCCCAGCCGGTTTTCTGACGACCAGCTGACGGATGTTTATGAACAGCTGACTCCCGTTAACCACCACGTGCTTACCCCTCACGACCAGGCCCAGGCCAAACCTCACCGGGCTCCTGCCCGCTCAACCGCTAGACGGAGCAAAATGTTATGAACAAGGCACTGGTCGCACTCTACGCCCGCGTTTCTTCCGGGCAACAGGTAAAAAATGGCACCATCGGCAGTCAGCTTGCAGCAATCAAGGACCGCATCCGTGAGGACGGCCACGTGTTGCCTGACGCCATGCTCTTTATCGATGATGGTGTCAGCGGTGCTACACTTATCCGCCCGCAACTAGAGCGCCTGAGGGACTACGCGGCGGCAGGCGATATTGAATGCCTGTACATCCTGTCGCCCGACAGGCTAGCCCGTAAATACGCCTATCAGGCTCTGCTGATGGAAGAGTTCAGCGCCTGCGGCGTGGAGGTTATCTTTATCTGTCACACCCCCGGCGACACGCCGGAAGACATGATGCTTCTGCAGATGCAGGGGATGTTTGCTGAATATGAGCGGGCAAAGATTATGGAGCGCAACCGGCGTGGTAAGCTTCACGGTGCACGCTGTGGTAATGTCGGTGTCCTTTCCGGTGCACCTTACGGTTATCGGTATATCCGCAGGCAGCCGGACGGGACACCCGCACAGTATATTGTCAACCTTCATGAAGCCTCCGTGGTCAGGAAGATATTTAGTTGGGCTGGCATAGAGCGCCTGAGTCTAGGCGGTGTGGTCAGACGTCTGGCTGAGAAAGGCATAGAAAGCGCCACCGGCAAACCCGGCTGGGACCGCAGTACGGTATGGGGCATGTTAAAGAACCCCGCTTACAAAGGACTTGCTGTGTTCGGAAAAACGAAAAACTGCGCCCCCCGTCCCCGGGTGAGAGCAGCGCGCAACAGTGCAGATATCCTCAAGAACGGTTATTCAGTAATACGAAGTAAGCCGGATGACGGCATCGGGATCCCTGTGCCTGCCATCATCAACAGCGCTCTTTTCTTGACGGTCAACGAACAGCTGGAAGAAAACCGCCGACATGCACGACAGGGGCGCCGGGGAGCCGCTTATCTCTTACAGGGGCTGACTGTGTGCGGCCACTGTCGCTATGCGTATTATGGCAAAAAAGTCAGTAAATCTGCGGCAAAAGGGGGGCGCAGTATTCTTATTACCACTGTACTGGGACGGATGCTTACCGCTTTGGGGGCATTCGGGTGTGTGACAATAAACAGGTCAGGACATCCATGCTGGATGAAACGGTCTGGGCACAGGTCATTGCGCTGCTGTCTGAGCCGGAACGGCTGAAAAAAGAATATGAGCAGCGTCTAACGCAGGCGTCAGAGCACAGTGGACAGACCGCAGATGCTGAGCGTCTGAAAAAGCAAGAAAATCAGCTAAACGTGGGGCGGTCCCGATTGATTGATAGTTTTGCCGAAGGGCTGATTGGCAAAACAGACTTTGAACCACGGATCAGAGTGATGACGCTCAGGCTGGCGGAACTTGCGCGCCAGAGAGTGAAGGTGAAACAGGCCACAGAGAACCAGCATGAGTTGCTGCTACTGGTTAACCGGGTGGAGGATTTTGCTGCTGCGGTCACGGAACGCCTGAATACGGACGATTTTCTGATGAAGCGAGAAATTCTGCGTGCGCTGGTGAAACGGATAGAAATTTATCGTGATGAAATTGTGGTGGTTTTTCGGGTGAATCCCGGTAATGATACCAGCCTAGAAGCAGGATCAGACAAAACATATGGCAGAAGTTTGCCAGATTGTTTGCGGAGTAATTTCTCCCTTGCTCGCTAATCTCTACCTGCACTGGCTTGATTCGACGTGGGAGAAAAAGGCGTTCGGTAAACGTCCGCATGATGCTCATATCGTGCGATATGCCGACGATTTTGTGATTTTGTGCAGCAAGCGCCCGGAGTTTTATCTGGATCAGGCCAAGAAAGTCTTAGACCGACTTGGGTTGACGCTTAATGCCAAGAAAACGCGGATAGTTAATGCCATGAAAGAGCCGTTTGACTTTCTAGGTCACAGGTTCGCAGTTCAACCATCGAAAGTGACGGGCGAGTTGAAGACCTTTTACTATCCGACTCCCAAGGCTATGAAGTCTGTTAAGCAGAAAATCCGTGATGTTGTCCGAAAAGGGCAGCACTGGGATTGGCCCACATTGGTGAAAGAAAAGGTAAACCCGATTCTTCGCGGATGGGGGAATTACTTCAAGACAGGTAATTCAAGGAAGCATTTCTTGAGCATAGCGAATTACACGATATGGACACTCTGCATCATGTTGCGGAAGAAGCACAAGAAACGGGGTAAGGGGTGGAGGGACCACCCGCCGTCCTGGTTCTACGATTACCACGGGCTGTTTAAGCTGTACAGCCTGTCCGTAACCGGAGATGAAGGGAGTCGGTATGCCCGACCTGTGCCGTCGTAACGCTGTGGAAAGAAGACAGTCGGAAAGCCGTGTGCGGGAAAACTGCAAGCACGGTTTGACGAGAGGTCGCTGGGGAGATGATGTCAAACCAGAGACCTACTCTACAGAACCAAGTACCTTTGCGCAACCTAAAAGCAATTTAGCACTGGTTCGAAATCGTCATGTGTGACGCTCAGACGTTGCTTCGACTGTGTAACCCCTGGTGACGGCGCTAGTCGCTGTCTGACTCAAACAATGATTAGGATCACCCGATGACAAACCCGCTGTTGACTGCCTTTTCCCTGCCACCTTTTTCGGCCATTCGCCCTGAACATATTGTGTCTGCAGTGCAAGTGGCACTAAAAGAATGTCGACAATCGGTAGAAAGAGTGCTCGCACAGCAAGAGCCCTTTACTTGGGATAACCTTTGTCAGCCGCTAGCTGAATCTGATGATCGACTCGCACGTATCTGGTCGCCAATTAGTCATCTAAATGCGGTACAAAACAGTCCGCAATTACGGGCAGCCTATGAACAAAGTCTGCCGTTGTTATCCGAATTTAGTACGTGGTTAGGACAGCACAAAGGGCTATATCAGGCCTATCTTAACTTGCAGGCAGGATCGCATTTTGCCAAGCTGAACACGGCTCAGCGCACTGCCATTGAAAATACACTGCGTGATTTCAAACTATCGGGGATTGGTTTAGCCGCAGAGCAACAGAAACACTACGGTGAAATCGTCGCTCGATTGTCTGAACTGGGTTCTGCCTATAGTAATAACGTGCTTGATGCCACCATGGGCTGGAGCAAATTGATTACCGATGTTAAGCAATTACATGGCTTGCCAGAAAGCGCCCTGGCGGCAGCAAAAGCGATGGCTGAAGCTAAACAACAAGAAGGTTGGTTGTTAACACTCGATATGCCAAGTTATCTACCAGTGCTAACCTATGCGGATAACGCACAATTGCGGCAGGAAGTGTATTATGCCTACTCAACACGTGCATCCGATCAAGGGCCACACGCCGGCCAATGGGATAACAGCACTATCATGGAAGAAATACTGGCACTGCGTCACCAACTGGCACAGCTTCTGGGCTTCGTTAACTATGCGGATAAATCGCTGGCAACCAAAATGGCGGAAAATCCGCAAAAAGTACTGAATTTCTTAAATGATCTGGCAAAACGTGCCCGCCCACAGGCAGAACGAGAACTGGCTCAGCTACAAGCTTTTGCCAAACAGTATTATGGTATCGACGAACTGGCCGCCTGGGATATCACTTATTATTCCGAAAAACAAAAACAGCACTTATTTTCAATCAATGATGAACAATTACGGCCGTATTTTCCTGTAGGATCTGTGTTAAAGGGCCTCTTTGAAGTGGTAAGACGTATTTATGGCATTGAGGTCAAAGAGCGCCATGACGTTGATACCTGGCATTCAGAGGTACGTTTTTTCGATCTATTTGATGCTAATGGAGAGCTCTCTGGCAGCTTCTACCTTGATCTCTACGCACGTGAAAACAAACGTGGCGGTGCCTGGATGGATGACTGTACAAGCAGCCTACGCTTGGCTAACGGCAAACATCAAAAACCGGTGGCTTATCTGACCTGTAATTTTAACCCCGCGGTGGGTGATCAACCGGCGTTGTTTACACATGATGAAGTCACAACCCTGTTCCATGAATTTGGTCACGGCTTACATCATATGCTGACTAAAATTGATATTGCGGGTGTATCCGGTATCAGCGGTGTGCCTTGGGACGCGGTGGAACTACCTAGCCAGTTTATGGAAAACTGGTGTTGGGAATCGCACGCACTGGCATTTATCTCCGGTCATTATCAAACTCAGGAGCCATTGCCAGAAAAGATGCTAGATAAGTTACTGGCAGCGAAAAATTATCAGGCAGCGCTATTTATCTTGCGTCAACTGGAATTTGGTTTATTCGATTTCCGTATGCATTGTGAATATGATACTGCTAAGGGCGCACAAATTCTCCCAACACTGTATGAAGTAAAAAAACGGGTAGCCGTTGTCCCTTCACCTATCTGGAGTCGCTTCCCACATGCTTTCAGTCATATTTTTGCCGGAGGGTATGCAGCGGGTTATTACAGTTATTTATGGGCAGAAGTGTTATCAGCGGATGCTTTTTCTCGTTTTGAGGAAGAAGGTATTTTTAACGCGACAACCGGTCAATCTTTTCTCGATAACATCTTGTCTCGAGGAGGATCAGAAGACCCCATGCTCTTATTCAAACGTTTTCGTGGGAGAGAACCACAATTGGACGCCATGTTACGTCACTATGGTATTCAAAAAGAGGATGTCGTGCCTAGGGTCTAAAAGACGGTTCCAAATCTTTTTCGCTGTGCTTAGAAAAGGAAAAAATGGGCGAAAAAGCGCAGTTTATTCTTTGTATACAAGAGTCTAAGGGAGAAAATGAGCATTTTGAGCTCATTTCTGACGAAGTATCAGCGAGTATAAGAGATTTCTAACAGGCTCTAAGCCATACCTATGAATATTTGTTTACAGTATGAGGCAGGTAGCGATCCCAAAGCTCTATCGGCTCTGGCTGAACGTTGGGATCTGACCGATGACAACCAAACGGCTATGGCGCTGATTTTAACATCTGAACGCCTTGAACTGCGTAAAAGAGATGAAGCCAAACTTGGCGGGATCTATGTTGATTTTGCTTCCGGTACCATGACACATCGTCGCCGTTTTGGTGGAGGGCGTGGTGAAGCGATCGCCAAGGCGATAGGTATTAAAAAAAGCTACCTACCAACGGTGGTAGATGCAACCGCAGGGCTGGGAAGGGATGCTTTTTTACTGGCGGCACTAGGTTGTAACGTACAGATGCTAGAACGTCATCCGGTAGTCGCTGCGCTATTGGATGACGGTTTACAACGGGGCTACCAAAATGCTGAAATTGGTTCTTGGTTACGTGAACGCATGACGCTACTACACACATCCAGCCTTACGTCTTTGGCTAGCATCCTACCACGACCTGATGTGGTATATCTTGATCCAATGTATCCTCACCGGCGAAAAAGTGCGTTGGTAAAAAAAGAAATGCGTGTTTTTCAGTCGCTGGTTGGGACAGATGACGATGCTGATGGTTTATTGGCTCCTGCTCGTGAGTTAGCTGTCAAACGGGTAGTGGTTAAACGTCCTAGTTACGCACAACCCTTAGCGGGTGTCGTAGCGCAAGCGGCGATTACGACTAAAAATCATCGCTTTGATCTTTATTTCACATAGTGCGAGTATTTTATTTATGATAAAAATCAATAAATTAAAAACAAAAAGTCACAATCGATCGAAATTAGGTCAAAATGCCGAGTGGATTAATTTCATCTTTTAACGTCTGACTCGATAGCTCAAAAGATAATAATTAGTGTCAAATTTCGTCCCACTCACTCCCTCTGCTATCACGATATTTATCCGTCATGGCAGAGGATTTGTGTCCCAGTAATTTTTGTGCAAAATCCTTACTGTTAGCTTCACTATGCAGCCTCGCTGATAAACTTCTGATTTCATGAAATGAAGGCGGTGTTCCTTGCCATTTCAAGCCTGATTGTTCTCGTAAGTCTGTAAATCCTTGTGACAATCTTTTAGGATTGAGGTGAGTTTTTTTCTTCCATATAAATACGTACTCTTCACCCCTTATTTGTTGTCGACAATCAGCGAGAACACCTTCAAGGTTCTTGTCAATCACTTCCAGACTCAAGGTTAAGGGTATCGCCAGTTTCATCCCTGTCTTCTGTTGCTCTACCCACCATTTTCCATCATGAATATCTTGCCATTTCATTCTCTGAATATCCCCTACTCGCTGACCCGTAAGTAAGGCCAAGTCCATGCTTAAACCTATCCACGGCTGCCGTTGGTTTGCTGCCTCTCTGATCACAAGAAACTCTTCCAGTGATAAACGTTCTCGCTGTATCTGTACGCGAGGATTCTTCGTCGCTGTAGCCGGATTGGTTGCCAAATGCCCTTCTGCAATGGCTTCATTAAACATATCGATCAACAAGCTGCGGATTAATTTTGCACTGGCGGTTTTCCCTTGATCGCTGTAACTATTTAAAAATTCAGCAATGTCTTTGGTGGTAAGGGTATTCAATGTACTATCAGGAAAAGCCTGGGTGATGGCCGTTAATCTTGATTGGTAGTCTGTGAGTGTCTTAGGACGAAGACCACGTTGATGCAATTTTTCCTTAAATCTGGCTACCCATTCCGTCACCGACAGCGTATTAACCTCGTTGATCCTGTCTACTAAGCTATGACGTCGGTCAAAAATCTGCATATTCATGGCGATCGCTTCGTTGACCGCCACGCGTTTTACGCTCCCTACGCCGTATTCCTTGCCCGTCCGTGGGTCTCGATAGCAATAGTAGCCATTATTACGGACATACAAATTAGGGGGTAGGTCTCGGTTAGCCGGTTTTCTTTTGCGTGCCATGATACAGTCTCTCCATTAAGTGCTTTCCGGCGTAACTGGCGGGTTTTGTGGGGTCAATCTTCACGGCATTAGCGTTAACAAGGTATTCTCTGCCATCGAGCCGTGGTGGCGGTTGGATGACACCTGAGCGTACCCATCGGCGTACTTGTTCCATGCAACGCGGGCGAGGCTGGTTTTGATTCCATTGCTTGAGGCTGATTTCCATCGCAGCGCTTTCCTTATCAACGTTAAAAATGTCATGACCTCGTCCGTGTTTTAGACAGAAGAGTCATGGAGGGTCATGTGGATAAATTTATTTCAAGAATAAAAAATAATGACAGGCTCTCTCTGCTAAGAGAAAGCTGTCAGTGATGAAAATAAAGGAAGGGAGAATAAATATAAATAAACGCGGATAATAGCAATAATAACGCGTCGTTGTGCTTAGAAAGCCTATTATTACAATATCATGATGACGGTCGACTCCTTTTTAATTTTTCAATGTGGCAATCATCGTGTCTTGAGCTATTTCACCATAATGGTCGACAAGGTATTGAGCGAAATGAGCTGCAGTGATTTTATACTCAGAGTGAGCACTGATAGATGCGGCAAAGGTTTCAAGTTTTTGGTAGAGGGTTGCGCCAATATAAACCATCTCTGACGGTTCTTTCATCACTTTTTGTAACATAATGCTTCCTTTTTTTAGAGATAACATGTAAGCACTCCACTTGTATTGACAAGATGAAGCCCTACGTTAAACGCATTCTTTTTCGAAGAAGCAATAAAATGGTTTTATGGTAATCGATGTTTAAGCTTTTTTTTCTTCTTGAACCAAAGCCTTAATCGATTAAACCAATTTTTATTTTCATTTCGCTTAGCTTCCAAGACCTTATCTTTTAACGCTCGTTTTCTCGCTCTGCTCTGTCTGTTGCTCATAAGAAAATCTCCTACTCAATACACTGTATCCCAGGACGTATAAACGCGTGGGGAACAGTGCGGTCAAAGCCGGTTTGATGACAAAAATGTTTAAAGTCTCGCAATGAATGCACTTTCGCTTTTTGGTATAGAATACGAATTCTATTTTCTATTGTGCGATGAGAACGTGCCAATTTTTTACCTATTTCCTTGGCACTCATCGTGCGTAATAAATAAAAGACTATCCTCAGTTCAGATTGTGTGAAGAGATTCGAGGGCGGTTCCAATAATAGCGTGGCAGTCAGCTTGTCCACGTAGTGTGGCAGTGAAATAATAGCCAGTTTTCTGCCATAAAAAACGGTGCCGATGCATTTCTTTCTTTTATTATGCAACGGAAAAGTTTCGTATAAATAAGGTTGCAGTTTCTGTTCACGATCAAAAAAATGCGTTTTAATGAGGGTAATTTTTTGCCCGCTTTTTATAACCTCTCTTTCCAATTTTTGAGTTATTAAAGAAAATTCTGCAATACACGTAGGAAGTTCATCATCACGCCGCCCTATCACATCAAATCCTTGTGGCAAATTGAAAAAGTCAAAAAAAGCACGATTGGTATAAATAAACCGTGAGTCACAGTTTTTTATTCCCCAAACATCTTGACTATTTTCCATCATTTGATGTCAGAGACAATGAACGTAACGACAAGTTAATCTTATTCATAAATTATTCTATGAGTTTTTTTTTGTTTTTTTTCGTGCACATGAGTCGCGAATAAAATAGATAACCGATATTAAAATAAGCGGGGCTAATAGGATGAGAAAAGGCACCGTCATCCAGAATACAACGTTTTCAATCACGGGATTGTTCATCACGGTTTCTCCTTTGAAGTAACATCGGCTTTTGCGTTAAAAATGCGCCTTTTTTCCAATGCAGATTGGAACGTATTAATTACTTAAGCCAGATAATGCTAAAGGGAATAAACAGGATGCCGTAGGTGCCTTAAAGGCACCTATGCTCCTTTTTTATTTTGTAGTACGGGTTTGCTGTTGCTATTTAACAGAACCAGAGTCCGTTCATTTTACACATTGCTGCAAAGCAAACAGCACAAGACGCACATGGAAGATAGTGAGTAGACCATGAAGTGAACGAGGCTCAAATTTGATTTTTGCCGCCTCCAGGGTCTGTTTCACAACTTTGTATGAGATTGATCGCAATTCTGAAATTTCTTTTTGTGACACGCCCAAAGAGAACAGCATCGCCGTTTCAAATTGCACCGGTGTTAATTCAGGAAACACTTCCCGTAATTCAGGAAATTGGGTAATATCGATGTTAGCCATTGTAGCCTCCCATGAGGTTATGGTGGTTAGCTGACAGGGGTGGTTCGAGCCACCTCTGTTAGCGCTAGGGTTAAGTGATATAAAACGGTGATTGCGTCACCGTCGCTATTTGCAACTTGTTGTAGCTATTTATTTTTTCATGGTGAGTGACTCCGTGGGTTTATGATTTATGACGCAATATTGAGTTCTTTGGTGTGTGTAAATTGCCCGTCCCAATGGGTTTTCATTGGCAACTTATTTTTGCGGTAGAGGTCAAATAATCGGATTGCGCCCTTGCGCAATAAAACCGGTTGGTACTTGATAAAGTCATCACCGTTATGAATGCTGATTTTATGTTGATGTTCCGTTAAATATCGGTCACGCGCATAAGAGGTTGCACGCCACCGGGTATGGGATTTACTTTCGTTATAAAGCCAATTCCTTTCTGCCAAACAGTGATTAATCTGTTGTGTGTTAATACCGTTGAGCATTTTGCAAAACTGAGTGGTCGTTATTCCTTCCTTAAACAGGTTCTTCAACTCCTGTAATTCCGCTTCCTGTTCTTTGTTCACTAAAACTAACCTGGTTTTTTCACGAAACTATTCTGCCCATGCTATAGCCGCAACAGGGGGGTCTTCGAAATTAGGTAATATGCAGACAGGCCGCGTTGCTTTCTCTTCCAGCTCTCGCCAGCGAGTGGCGACTCTATGGCGAAATTGAATACTGTAACCCATGACCAGTGTCATGGTTAAATCCTGGTCAAGCAAATACTCTTGATAGGTGCGACCACTGGTGTCTTTATAATCAGCCGAAAACTCGGCCGATTGAATGTTGATCGATTCGAACATTTTGCGACAATCATCGAGAACATGTTTATGCTGTTTACCCGTTAGTCGAGCAATTTCACGGCTAGACATTTTTACCTGTTGATAGATAGTGATGACATTTGACATGGAGAATTCCTTGCAAGTGAATTGCGATTAATGACCTCCGGTACGTTACCGGAGCGGAAGATTAATTAAGCTTTGATGTTGCGTCAGCGGGGGTTGGGCTTTGCTTCTATTAACAAAATTAACGAATACCATCCCATCTTTGAAACAGTCACAAAGACGGCAGGCTAAAGGTGAATTTAGTTTTATTGAAGGTGTATAATTGCTCACTATCTGACCCATAACACACTATGGGCGTAAAAAAACCGCACTACTTGCGTATGCGGCATTCGCTAGTTAAAGGTATTTAACACCTTTAACGAAATATTCCCCGAGGCTGAATCATCATTCAGCCCGTCCGGGTATAGCAGGTGTTAAGACACCTTAATGTAGCAATACTTCAATATCTTCAATATCTTGGTCAGAAAGTCCAGTAGATGTTTTAACCAAAGCCCTATCCACACCATTCTTAAGAAGCGCTTTGGCAATTTCTGTGTTTCTTTCCTGACGTCCCTGTTGCATGCCCTGTTGCATGCCCTGTTGCATGCCCTGTTGCATGCCTTCCTCGCGGCCCTCTCTTCTCAGGTCTTGTGCAATCGTCATGATGTCCTCACTGTAAGTCGGTGCGTGCTCCACAATCGTTTTGAAAAATTGCGGTGTATCCGCTGTTTTTCCTCTCTGAGCAATATAATACATTAATGTCTTAACCAGTTCACTCTCTGTATAACCCGTATTCAGTAAATGTGCAATAGACTGACTTATCACTATGATATCACGCGCATAAATGTGCTTTTGTACTAATTCAAGAAGAGCAACACTGCGGTGAGTCAAGATTTCTTCATCGGGTATCGTGGTCACATCCACCAAAGGAAAAGGCTGAGAATAGACTCTTTGTGCTAAGTCTCTGTCAGCAAAACAATCCAGCCAATCCATACTGTAGGGATAAGGGCTTGTTTCTCCATGATAAAAGAGGATCGGTATTACCACCGGCAACTCGTCATGGCCTTGGTCAAGATGCTGTTGCATGATGGGAATACTGTAGCGGAACAAGCGGAAAGCCATTAATTTTTTTGGCGTGCTTTGATGTTCGATGAGACAATGAATGTAGCAACGCTTACCCTCCTTCGTTTTGAGTGAATAAACAATGTCAGAATAATGTTGTCTCAAATTCGGCTCAATGAATGAACCCGGTTCGATCTTCAACGTAGAAAAATCGCATTGCTCCTTGATTTCAGGCGGTAAGTGGAACTGTAGGAAATCACGGGCAACGTTAACATTGCTCATGCACTTCCTAAATGTTGCATCATGTGGGTTCGGTACCTGAGGCACGGCGCAATCTCCCTGTGATTATTCTCTACAATGTGGCGTCGATATTATCGACAGGCAACTCTACGCGTATTTCATCCGGTAGACGATCACTTTTTTCAGTGGCGTTATCTTCATGCCACTTTTCCATAGGGTTTTAATGCTCAACGGGCGCTTTGGATTTGACTTGATATCTTATAATCATAAAGACACAGTAATCTACGGTAAGGCGTCTCATTTTTTTTAGGATAATAAATGTTCTCTCACTTCGTTGAGTGGGATCTGGTCACGATATACGCTATAAATGATACAATTTTCTTTTCTAGCGTCAGAGATAGCGTTATCACATAAAATGGCGCGTAGGGAGGTAGGGCTATTTTTACAGATTTGCTCTATACGTTGAAAATGTTCATTGACTTTTTTAAGTTGTTGTGCTTTTAAACAGTCAACATTATCCAGAAAAGAACAAATAGCGCTAAATGCAAAAACAGAAAAAAACGGGTTAGATTGCATTTTTTATTTATTCAATGACTCTACCATTTTACCCTTCGCCTCATCAATGATACTGAAATAATTTTGCCTCATCTCAGATTTCGTTTGAAATTCATAGGAGAGGGTTTTTTCTGAACCAACAGCAATAACCCTCTCCTCATTTTTTAGATCGTCGATGTTTTCCGTTATTTTTACCTTAATTTCTCCGCCGCTTATTATTGTGTTCCATACTTTTTGTACTTTCCTGATATCCCTTGCTGAGACAGGAAGAACAAGACGAGACAGGGCGTCATAAATCGCTTTATAGTTATCCGTTTTGATTTTATTGATCCGTATCGTTGCCATACCTTCTATTTCTATGTCATGTTCAGTGATGTCTATCGAGTCAGTCCCTTTCTGATATTCAATCAATAAAAAATTCTCACGAATTCTCTTCGCTAATTCAGTGTTCACATTCACATAGGAAAACACCGTTTTAAGTAAATATTTAATATTTTGGTCGCTTATGCTATAACCTATAAATACTATGGGATTATGGATAAATAAAGAAAGCAGGTGAGACCTGATTAATTCGTATTTATTATTAAAATGGGCATAGTCTTCATGCGTTATGATGATATTGCAAGGGTCTTGGGCACACCCGTGAATTTTGTAAACTGACCCGTAGGGATTACTGAGTAATATGTCATTTCCTATTAATGGGGTAAAATTAAAAAACTTCTCTATCAATCCATCGTAGTGGGTTGTTATAACAGAACCCATATTTTTCCTTGCTTTAATCAGGTCACTGATTTCTTCCTGCCGCTCTTCTCTTATCTTCAATTGAGAGAATAGGGATGAAATGTATATTTTAAATCGACTTAATTTAATATTTTTTTTCATGTTTTCATAAAAAACAGTATTAATCTCTTTAAATTTACCGTCTCTCTCTTTAGATAAATGTTGATTAAATTCTTCTTCTAATTTTGTCGCCAGGCGATCAAAGTGACAAACACCAGATAGCATACAGGACGCTTTGAGATCATAATAGAATTCAGCATTGTCGGTTAACTCCAAGGAAATCTTTGATAATAGCCCATCCCAGCTATAGGCATTTTTAAGGTAACGTAAGCTAAAGCCGGTACCTATAAACAGAACGGGGTGGTTTTTATAATGACTGATAAATTCTTGAATATTCATGTCGATTTTTAGCGTTGACAGAGGGAATATTTATTAGCGAAATTTTCGCTAAACACCTATTTGGGTTGTCGTTTAATGACCTTTCAGACAATATGATGACCTCTTTGGAAACATAGGATCAGAGGGATGAAGACACCCTCTTCATGCTACCCGCCCATAGGTTTTAATCTGTTCGATTTCACGTTCAAGTTCCTGCAGAAATTTTCGCACTTCGGTTTCAATTTCCTTGCCCAGCGCTTCATCAAAGTGAATGCGCTTTTTGAAGTAGGCTAATGTGTCAGGTAGTCGATTGTCATAACTGACAAAGTCACACCATCGACGCCCCGTACACAGCATTTGTGCGTGCATTTGCAGGCGGTATTTTTTTTCTGGTTCACCTGTTCTTATCGTTTTCAGATGCGTCCAGGTTTTGGGGCATTTAATCTCGATCAGGCCATCCTCATTAACCAATCCGTCGGGACTGGCCGCAAACCCCTCAATAGTGGGGTGGTCGACGAGACCGACCTCCGTGACCTCTACTGCAAATTCACGCAAGATGTAAGCCTCACGGGCGACGGGTTCCAGTGCCGTCCCGTGCTTCATATCGAGCGTGACAAAGGTGTCTCCCCGTTTCCCCGTCAGACGCTGGCAAATCAGCTCGGCCCTGTATTTTTTTCGCGTTGCGGCATCGCCGGTTTTGACTTTTGCCATCACCTCTGCCAATTTGCTGGCCGTCACTTTGCCGCTTCTTGCAGCAAACCAGGCTTCTGTTCGTTGTTCCATTTTTACCTCGATAAATTGTCTTGTCATCAAAACGGAGAACCCCTCGTAGAGTAGGTCTCTGGTTTGACATCATCTCCCCAGCGACCTCTCGTCAAACCGTGCTTGCAGTTTTCCCGCACACGGCTTTCCGACTGTCTTCTTTCCACAGCGTTACGACGGCACAGGTCGGGCATACCGACTCCCTTCATCTCCGGTTACGGACAGGCTGTACAGCTTAAACAGCCCGTGGTAATCGTAGAACCAGGACGGCGGGTGGTCCCTCCACCCCTTACCCCGTTTCTTGTGCTTCTTCCGCAACATGATGCAGAGTGTCCATATCGTGTAATTCGCTATGCTCAAGAAATGCTTCCTTGAATTACCTGTCTTGAAGTAATTCCCCCATCCGCGAAGAATCGGGTTTACCTTTTCTTTCACCAATGTGGGCCAATCCCAGTGCTGCCCTTTTCGGACAACATCACGGATTTTCTGCTTAACAGATACCGTCTTGCCCATCATGATGGGCAAGACGGTATCTGTGGTACCCCGATAATTTACGTGGATGAAAGCGGTTTTTCCCATGATATGCCGCGTCTTTATGGTTATTGAGTGAAAGGTAAGCGCTGTTACGGCCAACACGATTGGCATGCCAAAGCGCGTACTAACGTCATTGGCGCCCAGCTTAACGGAAAATTAACCACGGTTTGTACCTTCGACTGCCATATCAACAGCGATATTTTTTATGCCTGGGTCACCCAAGATTTACTGCCAAAATCCCCTCCAGGCGCGGTCCTTGTGATGGATAATGTGAGTTTCCATAAACGCCAAGACATCCAGTCTGCTAGACAGAAAGCCGGCTTTATTCTGGAATATCTTCCTACTTATTCTCCTGATATGAACTCCATTGAGCACAAATGGGCTCAAGCTAAAGCCCTTCGCAGAAAGCGGCAATGTGATATCGATACCTTGTTTTCTGACCCTTTATTTTAAATCAATTTATACTGCCTATGCCATACCCTTAACCTTGAGTCTGAAAGCGATTGATAAGAACTTTGAAGGTGCTCTCAATGATTGTCGGCAACGAATAAGGGGTGAAGAGTATGTATTTATAGAGAAGAAAAAACTCACCGCAGTCCTAAAAGCTTATCTCGGAGTTTTACAGGATCAAGAAAAAAATTCGGTTTGAAATGGCAGGGTACGGCGCCTTCTTTTCACGAAATCAGAAGTAGAAGTTCATCAGCGAGGCGGCATAGTGAAGCTAGAGGTAAGGATTTTGCACAAAAATGACTGGGACGCAAATCCTCTGTCATGACGGATAAATACAGTGACAGCAGAGGGAGTGAATGGGACGAAATCTGATACCAATTTATGATCCTTGGGTTATCGAATGAGACGTTAGAGACGAGAGAATCCATTCGGCATTTTGACCTAATTTCGATCGGTTGTGACCTTTTGTTTTTAATTTATTGATTTTTATGATAAATAAAATATGCATCCTATTGACGTAATACTAGCCATAGAAAATAAGGACCTCCTATCAAGCTGGTGATCAGGCCGACTGGCATTTCTGCCGGAGCGACCAATGTTCGTGCCAGCGTGTCGGCGCTGAGTAACAAGCAAGCCCCACCTAAGGCCGCACCTGGCAATAGCCAACGATGATCGGCTCCTAAATTCATACGGATCAAATGTGGAATAACCAGGCCGATGAAACCAATAACACCGCTTAATGCCACGGCAGCAGCGACTAATAACGCACTGAGTAATAGTAGGAGTTTTTTAGTCCGCTGGACATCGATACCAAGGTAATGAGCCTCTTCATCACCGAGTTGCAATAAATTCAGTTTGCGTGCTTGCAATAGCGTCATCATCGTGGCAGGAATAATTAATGCCGCTGCAACCAATAGTGTCGACCACTGTACCTGGCTTAGGCTCCCCATCATCCACAAAGAAAATTGTCGCAGCTGTTGATCACTACTGAGATAATTTAGTATACCGATAGCGACACCACAAAGGGCATTGATGGCGATGCCCGCTAACAACAAGCGTGATAGATTGCCATGACTTACACGGCTTAGCGATAAGATAAGGAAAGAAATTAGCAGACTACCGATAAAAGCAGCAATAATATGCGAGTAAAAGCTCAAGGCTGTCGGTAAAGTACACGGCATAATAATAACCAGTGCGACTAACAATGCTGCACCACTACTGATACCTAATAAACTGGGATCAGCCAAGGGGTTACGGAACAGTCCTTGCATCACGGCTCCGGATGTCGCTAGTGCACAACCTACTAAAATAGCCAGTAGTACGCGCGGTAAACGGATCTGTAACCAAATTTGCCAAGGGATATCATCGAATGAACTGTACCATAAGGTATGAAAAGAGAGAGTCAGCGCACCCAAATTGACTGACCCTATGATGAGGAAAATTAATAATGCTAGCAAACCGCCCAGTGCATAATTGGGCGCAAGGTATCTCATAAGCTTTGTTCCGCAGCGTGACGTAATTGCCCGAGAACGTCTGGCGTCTGCAGACCAAAGCCAAGTAGCGCCATATCATCCAGCACTAATATCCGCCGATGTTTGCCTGCTGGTGTCAGCGCGATCCCGGGTAGTTGCCAGATTTTATCCACCCCTCCGAGCGATTTCACCCCGTCGGTGGTGACTAATAACAAATCTGGAGCACTGGCAATCGCACCTTCTTGAGACAACGGTTGATAGCGGTTAAATCCTTGCATTGTATTTTTAGCACCTGCCGCTCGTATCATGGCGTCAGCGGCGGTATGTTGCCCTGCCGCCAGTGGAGAATTGCCACCGTGACTCATAATACAGAGTACACGCACGGCAAGCGGATGATTGTCAATCGCGGCTATTTTTTGCCGATAGGTTTGCGTGAGTTGCAGTCCTTTATCAAACTGATCGATGGCAGCTGCGATGGCCGCAATCTTTTTAGGCACGGTATCTAACGTCGCATCTCCAGGAATGGAGACCACCTCGACACCACTGTCGGCGATTTGTTGCAAGACTAATGACGGTTCAGCCAGCGCACTGCTAAGCACCAGTGTCGGTTTCATTGCTAAGATTCCTTCCGCATTGATTTGACGCATATAACCAATATCCGGCAGTGCCCTGATTGCTGAAGGTTGTAAGCTAGTGCTGTCACGGCCGACTATCTTTTCACCCACGCCGAGCGCATAGCTAATCTCAGAAACATCACCTCCGATAGTAACGATACGCTCCTTGGCAATGCCAACCGTCGTAATGTTGAACAGCAGCAATGCCAATATGAATGACAGCAGCCAGGTTTTCATACGGCGACATCCTTTTTGACTGCCAGTGCTGCCAACTGCTCACGCCATTGATTTTGCTCCGGTTGCCCTTCCGTGCGCTGTCCGAATAGTTGCGCGATCTGTATACCCTCCGTGGAGAATAATTCCAAACTGGTAACAAAGCCATCTCTTGTCGGTTTGCGCGTGATCCAGCTTTCAGCGATAGCACTTTCGTTAAGCTGCAGAGTAAAGCGCCGATTATCAACCTTAATCCAATTATCTTTTGTTGTTTCCTGCAGTAAGACGCTTTGCTCAATTAGACCGGTAAAAATCTGCACACAGGCACCATTACTGACGAAAATCATAACCTCGTTCTGGTTTTGATGGGCAGCATTGAGGATTTGGGTCAACGCTGAGTTGTTGACTTGATAGGCAAGATCGTCGGCGACCACACGAAATAATTGCTGACGGGTCGCATTATATCGCTCCAGTAATCTGAAAAATTGGTGAATATCTGTCATCTTGCGCCATTCATCTTCAATTTGTGCAGCATTGTTGATCAGCAAGTTGTTATCCGTATCCTCTCGAGGTGCCAGGACGGGTTGTAGTACTAGCTCGGGATTATCATCACTGGCGTATTCTTTTATCAATGACTGCCAATTCAGTTGATCCGTTTCATTCATTGGATAAACCTCATGCGCGGCATTGCCTTGTAAATCGTAGAAATGAATACTGTGTTGCTCACCTTGTGTCTCATCGTATTCTCGCACACTAAAGATGCTGTCCCACTTAGCTAAAAATAGACGTAGATCCAATTCACGAGGATTGAGTATTAACCCTCCATGAGCCGTAAATTTTTGATTCTGATAACGCCCTATTAACTGATGTATTGCATATTGGTTAGCGGTAACAGATTTGACGAAACCTACAGTTTCTAACTTGGTTAATAAAGTTAAGGCATCGACTTGCAGTCGTTGTGCATCATACCCTACACGGGAATGAGTGAGTTCGACTTCTTTCACTTTGAGCATGTTGGCGATATCTCGTGTCAACAGGTGCGGATTGTTTTGTTTTGCCTGAAGATACTGTTGATATAGTGACGATTCCATCGTTATTTCCTTTTCGTTACCATTGATAGCTGACAAACAATTTAGCGCTACGGCCATCTTGTGAGATACCCTGGGGTGAGGTATTCTTTGTCGAAAGCATTCGCTAACACTACAGTGGTGGTCATTCCCTGAAAGCTACCTCGGCCTTTATAACTTAGATAAAAATCATTAACGCCGTAGCCTGCTTGCGGTTTTATCTCGGGTTTGACTTTTGGAGGAGTGGCCATAAAATGGTTATTTTGCGCCATGGTGACCACCCAACCGGCAGAAAAGCCGGTTTGTGCAATGGGAAGATCCAGCGTGCTAGTCACGGTGTCGGGATTGATACTGGAGATGTAGTTACCATCATTTTGATTTTTGCCTCGGGTACGGTTGTAAGCCAGATTCCAGCCAAACCAGTCCGTTTGGTAATCCATCATAATATCCCAGCCCCATATTTTAGCGCGCTTAATATTTATGTAGCTCATTTTTGTATCATGCCCAGACACATGAGGAACAATGTAATCTTTCGCTTGGGTATCAAAGTAACTGGTTTTAAACTGTAAGGCATCACTGTTAGCCAATACATCGTCGAACTGCAATCCGAAACCGTATTCTTGGGTCGCATTGGTTTCTGGTTTCAAATTAGGATTAGGCTGCCACATGTGCCAACCTACTACTCTACCACGTTTGATAATAGGACGATGTTTATCATCATTATACATCTCGCCTATTGTGGGAGCGCGGAAAGCCTGAGCGTAAGAACCAAATATCATCAACCAATCACGAGGGGTGACAGTGATTGCACCACGTGATGACCATTTATCTGCTGATACATCGGGATTTTTGGGATTTTCAGCGTGATAGCTATCAAAACGCGTGCCCAACAACAGAGATACCGGTAAATCGCGTACGGTGATTTCGTCCTGCGCCCAGGCAGAGCGAACGTCAATTTTCGCTTGTGGAAAACTTTTTGCTGCACCACTTGGGTCTTGTCGCTGATGATAGGTCTCGGCACCGTAGGTTAATAAATGTGTTGTCGGGCTGTTAGCCAACAATCGACTGCGGTTTTCCAATTTTATGCCATGGGTGGTTTGTTTATATCCTCCCTTGGCTTTTTTTTCCACATCATCATTAATATTAATATCGGAGTAGTACAATGTTGTCGTGGCATCCAACCAGGCTAAATCCTGCGGATTTAAGCGATAGTTCACTTGTGCATCACGTTGAATGGTGGAGCGCTTGGTCATTGGACTTTTTAATGTGACTTCAGGTTTTCGCGGATCTTCCGGTTCTCGTGAGCGGTTATTGTAGTAACGCAGGTTGGCACTGAGAGCCTGATGATCATCAATAACCCAGGTTCCTTTGGTCATCAAGTTATTGATAGCTTCATCGTTTGGTGCCGCAAAACCATTACCTTGATTGATATTGCCAACATCACGACTGCTAAAGGCAATTAAACCGTCTAAATCGGCGGTTTTGCCGAATACAGCGGCTCCCATCCCTAGGCTATGATTGCCACTGGCCGCCAAGCTAAATACCCGATAGCCAATATTTTTATCGGGACGCAACAGATCGGCGGCATCAACGGTTTGATATGACACCACCCCACCCAATGCCCCTCCGCCATACAGTAATGCTAAAGGACCACGTACGATCTCTGCCTGTTTTATCAAGCTAGGATCAAGAAAAATGCTGCTGCTATGACCGGCTCCAATCCCTTGACGGACGCCGTCTACGAGCGTTAATACACCGCGACTATCATAACCACGCATACTGACATCTTGACCATTAGTACGCCCTCCTCCCGCAAGAGTGATCCCGGGTATCGGGCGCAGCATGTTAGCAGCGGAAGAAACACCTTGACTCGTTGACACATCACCTGCAATCACTGTCACCATCATAGGTACACTGAAACTGTCACGAGCATTACCGGTGGAAATTACCGTCATGGTTTCATTTTTATACCGAGCTTTTTTCTTCTCTTCAGGAGAGCTACTGCTGCTGTTAGAACCCTTGTTAAGGAGATCGTTTGTAACATTAGCAAGTGATGGTAATGCACAAACAAACGCTAGACTTAAAGATGAAACACGCAATAGTTTGGATAAAACAGAAGGCATGGTGCCATTTCTCCGTTGTGGTGAAATATATAATCTGTTCAAGATCTGTTGCATTGGTTAACACAACACCTGCGATACAATCTACTATTAATGATAATAATTATCAATTTTATAACTATTATTATTTAATTATTATGATCACATCAAGCGAAATTTTGTGGTACAGCTTTTGGGCTATCGGTGGTAAATAAAACGGTGGATAGCACGTAATACGGCATCGGGTTTTTCGGCATGTACTGCATGACCGCAACCTGAGATAACATGGACACGTGCTTGCGGGAACTGTCGAACAATGTCCGCGCGGTAACTATCTTGAATATAAGGCGACGATTCACCACGAATAAATAAGACAGGATGTGGCCACATCGGAACCGGTTGCCAGCCAGCGATATGACTATATTGATCACAGAGTATCGGGACGTCAAAACGCCACTCTCCATCGTGAAAGGATTTCACTAAAAAGGGAATGATATCTTGTTCTTCTGTTATAAATTCATGCATCAGACTGGCAGCGGCTTGACGTTGCTTAATGCCAGCAGCTGTGACTTCCTTAAGTGCTAAAAATATTTGGTCATGGCGGTGCTCCTGATAAGCCACTGGGGCAATATCAATGACGATGAGTTTTTCGACACGTTGTGGAGCGATAGCTGTCATTGCCATCGCTACTTTGCCGCCCATAGAATGACCAATAACAATCGCTTTCTCTATCTCTAGCTGCGTCAATAATTGCACCACATCTTGCGCCATAGCGGGATAATTCATCTGTGGCGAACGTGGAGAAAGACCGTGGTTGCGTAGGTCAAGCTGTATAACCGGATGATTTTTTTGTAAATCCCGCGCCAGAACGCCGAGATTATCAAGGTTGCCAAACAGACCGTGGATCAGTACCACTGGTCGTATTGATGCCGCAGGCATCGTACCCTGTACTGGCACAGTACTTTGGGTTGACAGGGTATCTTGCATATTTTGTGAGCGGAAATTTAATTTCATAAAGCTAATATTATCGCCAGATTTATACAACAGACTTCTTGCCAAACCGTATAACCAGTGGTGTGAAGTCAAAGTGCCTGGCGCGCAGTAATCGCGCGGTACATACGAATACATGAGGATTGCGAGCACCGCGTAACGCCGAATTCACACCACTCCAGTAGGTTATGCAAGAAGTCTAATAAACAAAAGCAAAGGGTATCATAAGCAGATGATGCTGTGTATCTCCATGATCACACGAATTATATTACTCGTTATTTAAAATATAAAAATAATTTCCTAATAAAATGTTTACTTGGCGTGAAAATTAATTTGTAACTGATAGCTCATTAATATTTTATTAGTTGAATGTCAGTAGAAAAGAAAGAGTATAACTATATTTTAGCGTGCTTCACTTTATAATATCTAATTGAAAAAAAAAGACCAAAAATGTATTATTTTTAAGCCGGCAGTAATCGCAATGTATTCTCCACTAAATAAGGAATTCATTTATGAAAAAAATACATGAAATATTAACGATGAAAAAATTAATGACTTTTTCTTTAATTTCTGCTGCTTTGATAACAACTTCTGTTTACGCAGAAAATATAAGAAAAGAACAAGTTATACCCATAGAAGTAAAAGTAAATTCATCTGTAGACATAAAAATGACGACTACCGATGGTAGACCCATCACTAAAATTAAAATGTTACCTAACGCTCAAAATTTAGGTCATTATTCATTTTCCCAAAACATAGAAATAACGACCTTAGGCATGAATAATCAATTAAAGGTATCTCTAGGAAAAGAACTGGAACTCAGCCATGACGATCAGCAATTAACGAGAGTGGGTGTTTTCTTTGATAACAAAAAATTGAGCGTTGCTAATCCAGTAAATTATGATCCGGTAGAAAACAAGGTCACTGGTTTATTGAAAATCGATGCTTGGGCGTCTAATAATACCAAAAAAGGCGTTTTTAAAGGTGACTTAGTACTGCAACTAGAAGAAGTGGCTTAATCACTGATCACAGATAAAATCCACTTAAATAGTGCTGTATAGATACAGAAGGTATACATATTTCTTGCTGTATCTCTTTTAAAATAATATTGATTAGACTTTTTGCAAAACCATCGTTCGTTATGTGAAGTCAAAGCACCTGACGCGCAGTAGACTGCACAGTGCTGCGAGCACCACGTAACACCGAATTCACACCACGCAGCAGGTTATGCAAGAAGTCTATTATAAGGATAAATAATGAAATGGATGTTTCATGGCTAGGTATAGATATAAAATAGTGCTGGTTTTTTTATTCTATATGCTAACTGTTAATATTAATGCAAAAGAAATAGATATTGAATATTTGGTGCCAGATGGATTTTCTGCCGCTGAACAAAATATTGACATGAAATTATTTGGGATGCTAAACGGCAAAGCTTTGCCTGGTCCATTTTATTTTTCAGAAGAATTAAAAAGGCTGAGTTTCAATACACAACTTTATCGTGATAATGCTATCAGTGAATCCACGATACAATTATTAGAAAGAATATTATCTCAATTACCTTATATGCAATGTGTAAATGGCTGTGACTATATGTTAATTGGTTATCGTATTACCCTAGACAAAATTAATCAATCGCTGAATATCATCGATGGTACCCACGAAATTGTAATGCCAGCGACTACTTGGGGATTCGTTCATAATCAATCTATTTATTTAGGTGCTGCTACTAATCATTATCGCGCTATGTCAATCAATGGTCAGGGTTATATTGGTCTACCTGCACAGTCTTTTAGTTATATCAACTGGTTTTATAACAGGACGCATCAAGAAAATAATAATTTTACTCGTCAGGGCATTAGTAATTGGTATTTACAAAAAAATTTTCCACGAACTTATCTTCGACTGGGACAGAAAAATAATCTGGATAGCCAAGCAAGTGTTGTTCATACCCTGGTCAATCCCTGGTTGGACCAGTTTATTACCTTGGGTAGCCAGCATTATTTTACACAGGATAAACCTGTAAACAATACCTTAGTGCTTTATGCCGTTAGCTCAGGTGATTATGAATTTTATCACGAGGGGCGTTTAATTCACCGTATTCCTGCTCAAGTAGGACGTAATACCATTGATTATGATCAGTTACCTGGCGGATATTACGATCTCGATATCCGTTTAATAGATAGTATCGGTCACCAAGTTAGCCAAGAGAAGATTGCCATCAGTAATATCGATTATCAAGGTAGTCAAGGTTGGTTCATTACCAGCGGTCGCGGACAGCACGCAGAAAATCTATTACAGTTTGGTCAGAGTATAAATACGCGTTATTTCCAATACAATTTTACATTGGTTGGTAATAGTGATCACCAATGGGCAACTGAAGGTAATATATCGCGTCCAATGGAAGCCAATGGCATCAAGTTCAGCCCAACTTTTGGGGTGCTTTCAAGCGAAAAAAACAGCGGCGGCTATGGCCATTTGCGCAGCGGTAATCGGACCCTAGGTTATCTGACCTTATCCCATTACCAACACCCTGATATTTCTATCTACGTATCTGGACGGCAAAATAGCCATCTTTCTTACAGCCGCAATGTCGGTTCAGTCCAGCTGAATTATCGCTTAAACGACACTAACCGTCGTCTACAACAGAGTATAGTGAACGTATTTTATTTGTCATAAAAATCAATAAATTAAAAAAAAAAAGTCACAATCGATCGAAATTAGGTCACAATGCCAAGGGATTATCTCATCTCTTAACGTCTTACTCGATAACGCAAAAAATCATACTTTGTATCAAATTTCGTCCCACTCACTCCCTCTGCTATCACGGTATTTGTCCGTCATGATAGCGGATTTGTGTCCCAGTAATTTCTGTGCAAAATCCTTACCTCTGGCTTCACTGTGTAGCCTCGCGGATAAACTTCTGATTTCGTGAAATGAAGGCGGTTTACCCTGCCATTCCAAACCGGATTTTTCTCTTGACCCTGCAAAGCCTCGAGACAAGTTTTTAGAACTGAGGTGAGTTTTTTTCTTCCCTATAAATACGGACTCTTCACCCCTTATTTGTTGCCGACAATCATTGAGAATGCCTGCAAGGTCTTTATTAATTATCTCCAAACTTAAGGTTAAGGGTATCGCCAATTTCATCCCGGTCTTCTGTTGCTCTACCCACCATTTCCCCTCATAAATATCTTGCCACCGCATCCGTTGAATATCCCCTACTCTTTGACCAGTGAGCAAGGCTAAATCCATGCTTAATCCCACCCACGGTTGCTGCTGGTTTGCTACCTCTCTGATCACCAGAAAATTTTCCAGCGATAAGCGTTCTCGCTGTATCTGTATGCGAGGGTTCCTCGTCGCTGTAACCGGATTAGTTGTCAAATGCCCTTCTGCAATGGCTTCTTTAAACATATCTATCAAAGAATTGCGGATTAATTTGGCGGTGGTCGTTTTACCTTGATTACTGTAACTATTTAGAAATTCAGCAATCTCTTTGGTTGTGAGGGAATTGAGCGCCTTACCAGGAAAAGCACGGGTGATGACGGCTAATCTTGATTGGTAGTCTGAGAATGTCTTAGGACGAAGGCCGCGTTGATGCAATTTTTCCGTAAATTTAACAACCCATTCTGTCACCGACAACGTATTAACCTCGTTGATTCTGTTTATTAAACTATCACGTTGGTCAAAAATCTGCATGTTCATGGCAATCGCTTCGTTAATCGCGATACGTTTCACGCTCCCTACGCCGTATTCCTTACCTGTGCGGGGGTCTCGGTAGCAATAGTAGCCGTTATTACGGACATACAGATTGGGGGGCAGGTCTCGGTTAGCCGGCTTTCTTTTGCGTGCCATGATACAGTCTCTCCATTAAGCGTTTTCCGGCGTAACTGGCGGGGTTTGTTGGGTCAATTTTTACGGCATGCGCCTCGACAAGATATTCTCGGCCATCGCGACGCGGTGGCGGTTGGATGACGCCAGAGCGGACCCATCGACGTACTTGTTCCATGCAACGCGGGCGAGGCTGGTTTTGATTCCATTGCTTGAGGCTGATTTCCATAGCAGTGCTTTCCTTATCAAACGTTAAAAATGTCATCACGGCGTCCGTGTTTTAGACGGAAGAGTTATAGAGGGTCATGTGAATAACTTTATTTTAAGAATAAAAAATAATGAGAGGAATAATCAATATCAATAAATAATAGCGTCTTTCATTGTTATGAGGGGTAGTATTAAAATAGGGTCCTCTCTTCATAGTCCTAATAATGAGGCAATCATATAAAATTTATCCAAAAAAAATAGCCTTGACGAGGAAGGCTATTCTATTTTATTGATTCTGTAATAAAATCCATTTTTAATTTTTGAATGTGGCAATAATCGTGTCTTTGGCTATGTTAAACCCATTATTTTATGAAGCATCAATAAAATATATTTATGGTAATCTGCGTGCAGGCTTTTTTCTCTTCTTGAACCAACTTCTTAATCGATTAAACCAATTTTTATTTTCATTTCTCTTAGCTTCCAAGAGCTTATTTTTTAACTCTTTTTTTCTCGCTCTGCTCTGTCTGTTGCTCATAAGAAAACCTCCTACTCAATAAACTGTATCCCGGGCGTATAAACGCTTGGGGAACAGTGCGATCAAAGCCTGTTTGATGACAAAAGTGTTTAAAGTCTCGCAATGAATGCACTCTTGCCTTTTGGTATAGAATACGAATTATATTTTCGATTGTGCGATGAGAACGTGCCAATTTCTTACCTATTTCCTTGGCACTCATCGTGCGTAATAAATAAAAAATTATCCTCAATTCAGATTGTGTGAATAGATTCGAGGGAGGTTCAAATAATAGCGTGGCCGTCAGCTTGCCCACGTAGTGAGGCAGTGAAATAATAGCCAGTTTTCTGCCATAAAAAACCGTGTCGATGCATTTCTTTCTTTTATTATGCAACGGAAAGGTTTCGTATAAATAAGGTTGCAGTTTCTGTTCACGACCAAAAAAATGCGTTTTAATGAGGGTAATTTTTTGCCCGCTTTTTATAACCTTTCTTTCCAGTTTTTGAATTATTAAAGCAAATTCTGCAATACACGTAGGAAGTTCATCATCACGTCGTCCTATTACATCAAATCCTTGTGGCACATTTAAAAAATCAAGAAAAGCACGATTCGTATAAATAAAGCGTGAGTCACAGTCTTTTATTCCCCAAACATCTTGACTGTTTTCCATCATTGATGTCAGAGGCAATGAACTTGAGACCTTTGCTATTTTTTTCATCATCTGTCCTAACTCCATTCAGCCCCTTTCATTGTGGATGACGCCCATTTAGGAGAGGGTAAATTACTTAGTCAGTGCGAAAGTCTAATTAGAAAAATAAAATGGAATAGTCTCCACGAGAGAGACTCTCTTTTCTATTTTTATCATGCTAGACGCTATCGCTTTCTACATCCCTTCAAAGCAAAAAGCGCAAGGCGGACATGAAATACGGTAAACAGACCATGCAGCGAATACGGTTCAAATTTGAGTTTTGCACTTGCCAATGTCTGTTTCACGGCGGGATAGGATACCGAGCGTAATAAAGCGATGTCTTTTTGTGATACGCCTAACGCGAAAAGCATCGCAGTCTCAAATTGAACAGCCGTTAACTCAGGAAAAACTTCCCGTAATTCAGGAAATTGGGTAATATCGATGTTAGCCATTGTAGCCTCCGTGAGAGGTTATGGTGGTTAGCTGAAGGGGTGGCTGAATTCCATCTCTGTTAGCGCTAGGGTTAAGTGATGTAAACGGTGATTGCGTCACCGTCGCTATTTGCAACTTGTTGTAGCTATTTATGTTTTCATGGTGAGTGACTCCGTGGGTTTATGATTTATGACGCAATATTGAGTTCTTTGGCGTGTGTGAATTGCCCGTCCCAATGAGTTTTCATTGGCAGCTTATTTTTGCGGTATAGGTCAAATAATCGGATTGCGCCCTTGCGCAATAAAACCGGTTGGTACTTGATAAAGTCATCACCGCTATGAATGCTGATTTTATGTTGATGTTCCGTTAAATATCGGTCACGCGCATAAGAGGTTGCACGCCACCGGGTATGGGATTTACTTTCGTTATAAAGCCAATTCCTTTCTGCCAAACAGTGATTAATCTGCTGTGTATTAATACCGTTGAGCATTTTGCAAAACTGAGTGGTCGTTATTCCTTCCTTAAACAGGTTCTTCAACTCCTGTAATTCCGCTTCCTGTTCTTTGTTCACTAAGGCTAACCTGGTTTTTTCACGAAACTGTTCTGCCCATGCCATAGCCGCAACAGGGGGGTCTTCGAAATTAGGCAATACACAGACAGGCTGTGTTGTTTTCTCCTCCAGCTCCCGCCAGCGAGTGGCAACTCTATGGCGAAATGGAATACTGTAACCCATGACCAGTGTCATGGTTAAATCCTGGTCAAGCAAATACTCTTGATAGGTGCGACCACTGGTGTCTTTATAATCAGCCGAAAACTCGGCCGATTGAATGTTGATCGATTCGAACATTTTGCGACAATCATCGAGAACATGTTTATGTTGTTTATCCGTTAGTCGAGCAATTTCACGGCTAGACATTTTTACCTGTTGATAGAGAGTGATGACATTTGACATGGAGAATTCCTTGCAAGTGAATTGCGATTAATGACCTCCGGTATGTTACCGGAGCAGAAGATTAATTAAGCTTTGATGTTGCGTCAGCGGGAGGTTGGGCTTTGCTTCTATTAACAAAATTAACGAATACCATCCCATCTTTGAAACAGTCACAAAGACGGCAGGCTAAAGGTGAATTTATAGCAGGGGCCATGTAACATGATTTACTTGACCAGTAAATATTATTTAATATCAATATTTAGTGTAAATTTTTACAATCAACTTATACGGCCCCTGCTATAGTTTTATTGAAGGCGTATAGTTGTTCACTATCTGACCATTACACGCTATGGGCGTAAAAAAACCGCACTACTTGCGTATGCGGCATTCGCTAGTTAAAGGTATTTAACACCTTTAACGAAATATTCCCCGAGGCTGGATCATCATTCAGCCCGTCCGGGTATAGCAGGTGTTAAGACACCTTAATGTAGCAATACTTCAATATCTTTAATATCTTGGTCAGAAAGTCCAGTAGACGTTTTAATTACATCGCGATTTATCCCTCGAGAGAGAAGTTCTTTCGCAATTTTTAAGGATGCTTGTTTTTCTCCCTGTTGCATGCCCTGTTGTATTCCCTGTTCTATACCCCGTTTTTCGCCCCGTTTTTCGAGTTGTTGTGCAAATGTCATAATGTCTTCCTTTGCTTGTGGAACGGAATTAAGCCACAGTGCTAATGACTTGTCCAGCTCATCTGATTCTGCCAAATCACTGGCTCTACCACATATTTCAATAAAGTACCTCAGTACGTCTTTGAAATAGTCACGGCTCACTTGTGTGTAAATTGTAGTCATTTTCTCTTCAGATAACAACGCCTCTAACCAGGTGAGGGGAGATTGCTTTTCACGGTAGTGTTTGAATAAGATTTCCATCACTGACGCTAAACCATGTCGATTTATCTCTTCATCTGACATGACCGTTAAATCAATCAATTGAAAGGGCTTCAGGGCCAATTTTTTTGCTAATTTTGGCTCCTCAAAACATTCCCAGATTGCTCGTGAGTGGGGATAAGGCGATTTTTCTCCGTGATAGAGCACTAAGGGCACCACAATCGGCAATTTTTTATGACCCTGCTTTAAGTGGTAGTTCATCAACTCGACAACGTAACAGAGGATACGAAATGCCATCATTTCATCATCACTGCTTTGATGTTCCGCCAAAATATAGATGTAGCTCAGTTGGCCTTTAATCTTACAACTGAAAACCACATCGCTATACAGTGTATCAGGCCATTTAGGGGATAACTCGTTGGGTACCATCTTTAACGTAGAGATATCAATTAACTTCAGGATCCTCTTTGGAAGATGTGCCTTCAACCAATCCAACGTAATCTGTTGATGCTGTAGGGTCCCTTTAAATAATTTGTCATGAGGCTTCGATATGTCAGGCACGGTCTCTCCCTGTGGTTCTCTCTACAATGTGGCGTCGATATTATCGACAGGCAACTCTACGCGTATTTCATCCGGTAGACGATCACTTTTTTCAGTGGCGTTATCTTCATGCCACTTTTCCATAGGGTTTTAATGCTCAACGGGCGCTTTGGATTTGACTTGATATCTTATAATCATAAAGACACAGTAATCTACGGTAAGGCGTCTCATTTTTTTTAGGATAATAAATGTTCTCTCACTTCGTTGAGTGGGATCTGGTCACGATATACGCTATAAATGATACAATTTTCTTTTCTAGCGTCAGAGATAGCGTTATCACATAAAATGGCGCGTAGGGAGGTAGGGCTATTTTTACAGATTTGCTCTATACCCGTGATCAATGAAGATGCTTGATTTTGAAGTCGATAAGGATCATGCTCATAGCCATGAAAATAGAGCTGACTGCTGACCAGAAAATTACCCTCGAAGCCCAACATCGTCAAAGCCATGACCGCCGTGTCTGTGACAGGATCCGGTGTGTTTTGTTGTCCGCAGACGGCTGGACTCCCCCTATGGTTGCTCACTCACAGCTCATTAATGAAACCACGGTGCGGCGCCACCTTACAGACTATCATAAACTCAACAAGCTCAAGCCTGAAAATGGCGGCTCCGATGGCTATCTCAATGCGGAACAGACCACGTCGCTGGTTGAACATCTCACCCAGCCGCTCTACCACCACAATCACCAAATTGTGGCGTATATCGCTGGACGCTGGAACATCACCTTTACCGTATCAGGTCTGTATAAAGGGTTGAAGCAGCATGGCTTTAGCTATAAAAAGCCGAAAGGTGTTCCGCATAAATTTGCCGTTGAGAAACAGCAGCAATTTATAAAGACCTACAGCGAATTGAAAGACGCCACGGGTAATGACCCCATACTGTTTATTGATGCCGTTCATCCGACACAAACCACCAAAATAAGCTACGGCTGGATACGAAAAGGCCAGGATAAAACGATAGAGACCACCGGGAGCAGAACGCGGTTGAATATCATGGGAGCCTTGAACATCCAGAATGTGGCTAACCCCATAATCCGTGATGATGAGACGATTAACAGCGAAAATGTGGTTCACTTCCTGTCTGCCATTCGCGCGCATTATCCCATCACGACAACGGCACATGTGATCCTCGAGGGTGCAGGCTATCACCGTTCACAGCTTGTGCAAGACGCCGCGCTTACGTTGAATATCCAGCTTCATTACCTTCCGCCGTATAGCCCGAATCTAAACCCGATAGAGCGATTGTGGAAGGTGATGAATGAGCAAACACGAAACAATAGATATTACCCATCTAAACAGAGTTTTAAGAACGATATCTTAAACTTCTTTGAGGTGAAGCTACCACAAATGGCAAGTTCTCTGGTATCTCGCTTAAACGATAATTTCCAGGCGCTAAATCCTGCATCTTGATTTCACTTGGGTATATACCCGTGATCAATGAAGATGCTTGATTTTGAAGTCGATAAGGATCATGCTCATAGCCATGAAAATAGAGCTGACTGCTGACCAGAAAATTACCCTCGAAGCCCAACATCGTCAAAGCCATGACCGCCGTGTCTGTGACAGGATCCGGTGTGTTTTGTTGTCCGCAGACGGCTGGACTCCCCCTATGATTGCTCATTCACAGCTCATTAATGAAACCACGGTGCGGCGCCACCTTACAGACTATCATAAACTCAACAAGCTCAAGCCTGAAAATGGCGGCTCCGATGGCTATCTCAATGCGGAACAGAACACGTCGCTGGTTGAACATCTCACCCAGCCGCTCTACCACCACAATCACCAAATTGTGGCCTATATCGCTGGACGCTGGAACATCACCTTTACCGTATCAGGTCTGTATAAAGGGTTGAAGCAGCATGGCTTTAGCTATAAAAAGCCGAAAGGTGTTCCGCATAAATTTGCCGTTGAGAAACAGCCGCAATTTATAAAGACCTACAGCGAATTGAAAGACGCCGCGGGTAATGACCCCATACTGTTTATTGATGCCGTTCATCCGACACAAGCCACCAAAATAAGCTACGGCTGGATACGAAAAGGCCAGGATAAAACGATAGAGACTACCGGGAGCAGAACGCGGTTGAATATCATGGGAGCCTTGAACATCCAGAATGTGGCTAACCCCATAATCCGTGATGATGAGACGATTAACAGCGAAAATGTGGTTCACTTCCTGTCTGCCATTCGCGCGCATTATCCCATCACGACAACGGCACATGTGATCCTCGAGGGTGCAGGCTATCACCGTTCACAGCTTGTGCAAGACGCCGCGCTTACGTTGAATATCCAGCTTCATTACCTTCCGCCGTATAGCCCGAATCTAAACCCGATAGAGCGATTGTGGAAGGTGATGAATGAGCAAACACGAAACAATAGATATTACCCATCTAAACAGAGTTTTAAGAACGATATCTTAAACTTCTTTGAAGTGAAGCTACCACAAATGGCAAGTTCTCTGGTATCTCGCTTAAACGATAATTTCCAGGCGCTAAATCCTGCATCTTGATTTCACTTGGGTATATTCCCTTTGTTTTATGTAAAAAAATCACATTCACCGAGAAGAGTGTTGCTATTAGGAAGAGAAGGGAAAGGGATATCTTTGAACGTATCACCTGATTGGGTCAGAGCAACGATAACCCGTGATGGCATGGATGTGCAATACCTTGGGAAAGCCGGGCGGGGCTATTAGGAGAGTATGTTAACGCTGTCAACGAAGATATTGATATCACCATCCCGGCGGGTGAAGGGGAGGTATTAATTGGCTTAAGATTACAATCTACAAGGGGTAAGCTTAGAATGTTCAACTGGACGGCAAGCGGTGATATCTACACCATGAAAAACGCAGCCAGTATAAAACTGGCCTGATTAATAGGCTCATAACAAGCACCGTATAAGTTGATTATGGAAGTTAATAATAACATATTGATATAAATTAATATTTATTAACAAAAACCATCACGTCACATGACGTTTACTATAGTAATATTGACAACACTAGGATGTGAATAACAGGTCAAAATTAAAAGATAATTAATTGATAAATATTTAGAACAATTCTTATTTTGTTATTTTTGTTACCTGTGATTCAGGCCAATAATTCGACAAAGCCTCAAATCGCATTAATTAAACATTAGCATCTTATTCGAAACTCAGGTTATGCTACACAATATATCATTTTGTGCTGTGAAAAAATACGACAGAATGATTGTGTTTAGAGCATTATGAATGCTTTTGGTTTAATAAAAAATTTGGTAAAAATTATGAAAAAAATTATTTCTATAATTTTATTTTTAGCGTTGATTGGCTATATCTTTCAAATTCAACGCCTCAGAATGGATGAAAAAGATCACAATTCTAAAGCAGTTTATAACTATAATGTCGTAGATCCCACAAAAAGAATTTTTCCTTTGGATGGATATGATCAAAATATTGATTCGTGGATACCCCCTAATGCAAAAAATTACCATATCCCCATATTAATGGATAAATCCCAAAATTTGTATTTTTCCTATCTTAAATCACGTTATTTTGGTATTACAGAAAACGATGAGTCACCATGGAATCCTACTTTTATTACAAAAGAATTAGGCATCGTGGGTGAAAATAAAATAAAAAATGACGTGGAAAAATCTATTGAAAAATTCACAAATAATAATAGTCATGTTTATGGAGAAAACTTTAGAAAAAGGACAAATTCTTGGAAACAATGGTTAAGAGAAAATGCAAGTATTGATATTGATAAGCAATTTAATTCCCACAACAGAGCGATAATGATTACCGAGTCTTCAGTAAGAATACTTCCGACTGAAACGCCAGCATTTGATGATTTCAAAAAGGCAGGAGAGGGCTATCCATTTGATATGCTGCAGATTTCATCTGTTAAGCCTGGTACACCAGTTTATATTTTCGGCGAAAGTAAAGATAAAGCATGGAAACTGATTATTTCTCCATCGGTTACAGGCTGGGTGAAGAATAATGATTTAGCTAAAACAGACGAAAAATTTATCTCACAGTGGAGAGCTTATGCTGAACAAGCATTGGGGGCTTTTACAAAAGAGCCTGTATCAGTCAATGATTTACAAGGTCATTTTAGATTTATTGCGAAGATAGGGACACTACTTCCAATAAAGAGTGATGAGACAAAGGGTAATTTGGTAGTGATACCGATTAGAAATGAAGAAGGTTATGCAAAAATAGCTTATTCTGTTGTTACAGAAGACGCGTTTTCACTTATGCCAATAAAAACAACCCCTAAAAATTTTGCCAAATTGATTAAATCTATGCATGGAAAACCCTATGGTTGGGGAAACCTTTATTTAAATAACGATTGTTCTGCAGAAATTCGTAATCTGATGCTGCCTTTTGGTGTGTTTTTTCCTAGAAGCTCGACTAATCAGGCTAAGGTAGGACGACAAATAGACCTTAGCCACTACGATAGTGCAGGCAGATTGGCATATCTGGTAAGAAACGGAAAACCATTTACTACCATCATCTATATAAAGGGGCACGTGATGTTGTATACGGGCAATGCTAAAGTTAATGGTAAAGTTACACCTATGACATATCAAAATGTCTGGGGGATCAAGCCAGAAAAGGAAGAGAGCAGAAGTATTATCGGTGGTTCTGTATTTTTACCACTTTTGAGTATTTATCCAGAAGATCCGTCATTAGAATCATTTGCGAGTAAAGAATTATTTAAACTCATCTATCTTGATTAATGTATTGTTTAAGATACGAGCCCCATGTGGGATAGGTTACGAATAACCTAATGTGGTCGGTAATCGAATTTTGGTAGTGGGCTAGATCTGTAATTTATCCGTGGTACATTCATTTGTATTTGGTAGATTTTAGAGATGGCCTGTTACGAAAAAGTTATCTGTCCTGCCTGCAATGGAGACGACATTATGAAATCCGGGTACATACGAGAGATTCAGTGTTATCGTTGTCGCAGTACTCATTGTCACACAAAAACATTTTTGCGCGACTATCGTTATCAAGGATGTCGGCTCGAGGTTAAACGCCAATTAGTGTAGTAACTCAAACTTAATCTGTGTCTGTCAGATTAAGTTTGAGTTACTACATGCTTATCAGAAAAAATGGAATGTCACCAAATACGCCATTATTGACCATACAATATTACTATTAGCCTAATACCGCTGGCTCAGTGCGAAACTCGTGCTAGATTCTTCTGTAGACACCTTCTGATAATTTGTCTTTACAGGAAAGTGTTTGCCTTTTCTAGTGTCCAAATTTATTGGGCCAGAATAATCTAAAAGGAGGACTAAAACTAGACAGTGAAAAAGTAACATTCTTAGTGTGATGTTTTTTCCCAATGAATTAATTATCTGCAAACCTTACAAAAAAAATCACCGCATGCAGTTCCTGTTTATACAAAATGGAAGGATAGAATAAAATTAGTTCAAAGCTTTAACTCATAAAGATATCAAAAAACATACTGAATTTAGCCCTCTATTCGAACAATTTTCTGATTTTTTTGATGTAAAAGCAAATCTTTCTGATAAAATGCTGCTTAGCTTGGCTAAAGAATTGGAATCACTTACTTTTGTAAAATATTGTTCTTTATCAATGGATCTAGTTTATTTTATGCCATCATCAGAAATTAATGATATTGCCTTTAATTTTGAGAATCACCATGCCAATACCAACACCTCAAGAAACAACATTAGATCATAAAAAGAGATTTCTGATTCCCTGGGATGCATGTGATTCTCATGTTCATGTCATAGGGTCACAAGATCGCTACCCTATGCTATCCTCTCGTGCTTATACACCACCAGAAGCACAGGTTGCGGATTTACAGGCGCATTTGTCTACACTACACATGTCGCGTGTTGTACTAATTCAACCCAGTTTCTATGGATCAGATAATCGCTGTCTGGTTGCCGCACTACAACAGCTCGGAAATATCGCACGTGGTGTCGTAGTTATTGATGAAAAAACTTCCGATAAAGAGCTTTCAATGCTCACCATAAATGGTGTACGCGGGGTACGGATGAACTTGGAATCGATTGGTGTACGCAGCCCACAAGCTGCACACCGTGAGCTAAATTCACTTGCTACACGCATCGCGCCTTATGGATGGCATATTCAAATCTATGCATCGTCGCATGTAATCGCTGCTTCTATAAACCAGATTTCGACGCTTCCGGTGCACGTTGTTTTGGATCATTTCGCTATGATTCAGCCGAAAAAAGGGCTTAACCAGCCTGATTTTTTGTCTATTCTTGAACTTGTACAAACCGGTAAAGTGTATGTGAAACTTTCCGCCCCCTATCGTATTTCACAAGCTGTTCCTGATTATTCCGACGTGTTACCTTTTGCAAGTGCATTTATTGAGGCACATCCTGATCGTATGCTGTGGGCAAGTGACTGGCCGCATACCCGTCGAACATGTGGAAATTCAACGACAGAGCCAAGTCCGTTTAGGGTTGTCGACGATCAGTATATCTTGAGATTATTGCAAGAATGGGTTCCCTCAAAAGAAATACGTAAAAAAATCCTTGTTGATAATCCCGCTTGCCTGTACGGCTTTTAAATGCCCATGGCTAATCGTCCAGGAACTAAATCTATTAGTAACCACAATATTAAATAGCACATTGAAAACAATCAGATAAAATATTTTTTGCTTAAATGGCAGGCAATAAAAGACGACAAAACACGATTTTTAATTCACTATTTATCAATACGTTGCCTTTTCATTTTGACCTGTCATTTGTGCCATTATACGTCAATATTGCCGCTGTTTGTCTAATAAAAAAGCATTTTAGTCAGTCCTGCCTCCATCCACGGAACGAGTGAGTGTGCTGTCTGTTACATATACTGTGAGCCTTTTGAAGATGGTAGGGCACCTAAACCCAATCAATTTGCTTATACTGATATTCACCATTTACGACCGGCTGATATCAGCGTGAATAATACACGCTGGAACAAGGATTTTGATTGGGGCGGCACCCCCCTTGGCAGAGTCACCGGAGAATAAAATAGATCGCGACAGTTTTGAGCCTGCCGATAATGTCAAAGGTGATGTCAGTCGAATGCTGTTTTATATGGATGTACGCTATCAAGGAGACGTTGATTCCAAAGTGGGTAATTTGAGCTTAATAGGTACTAGTTGTCGTCGCCTAGCTATAATGAATTAGGAAAACTCTGCACGTTGCTAAAGTGGCACAGGCAAGACTCTGTTTCTGATTGGGAACAGCAAACTTGTTGCTTGTTAAGCAACAATAGGCACCATAGAAGGGCTTCTACGCGATTTTTTCGCACAAGGTAATGCAAAAAATGCCTAAAAACCGTTCTTTTTTTATTAGGCAACAAGTCTATTGATTTAACTTTTCAAATTTTTTCGCTGACTATTGCTTAAAATAACCTTTTCAATCGTACATATAATAGTCACCGCCCGTATAAAACGTGCGTCAGGCACGCAATACTTATAACAAGTATAAAAGTATTTATGATGAATAGGTAGTTACACAATTGAATCAGGGTGAGAGCACGAATGTTTTTTAATCTAAAAATACGCATAATTTACATTTTATTAATTCAGTTAAATGGAAGACAGCATGACTTCTTAGGTGCTAGTTAGATTAAATATTAATCAATTTGTTCATTTTTTGCCAACTCGTACTCTCACTCTGAATAGTTCATTGACCTGCAAAATGAAAAAAATTTACTATAAATAAAATACATTTTATTAGAAGATAATTTTTTCAAGAAGAGTCTAATTAATAATGAGATGGTTTTTGTGACAAATAGTTTAATAGAAGGCAGACATGATTAGGAGTAGAAGTACATTTGTAGAAGTAAGCTATGAAGGACTAGAGGGTAGTCTGAGTGGCAATACAGAAAAAGCTATGCATATGAATAAAATTAGGTAATCCCCCGGCTTTGCCGGGGGACTCCGTAAGGTTTGACCGTGTGGTGCGGTCACCCGAATCTTCTATCTCGACCAAGAGATAGGAAATTCAAATGAAAGATTACCAGAGTCTTAGCCATACGAAATGGGATTGTAAGTATCACATTGTTTTTATCCCGAAAGGCCGTAAAAAAACAATATTTGGTGAAATTAGAAAGCATCTCGGTGAGATGTTTCACGAGTTAGCAAGTCAGAAGGAATGCAAAATTATTGAAGGACATTTGATGATTGATCATATCCATATTTGCATAAGTATTCCGCCGAAATATTCAGTGTCATATGTAATGGGTTATCTAAAAGGAAAAAGTGCAATCTCAATCGTACGACGGTTTATGGGTAAAGTCCGGAATTATAGTGGTGAGAATTTTTGGGCTAGAGGTTACTTTGTATCTACAGTGGGTTTGAACGAAGAGCTGATACGAGCTTACATTCGATACCAAGAAAAACAAGACAATCATTATGAACAATTGAAGCTTAGGATGTAATGACCGCCTTCAGGCGGTTCAAGGTTTGTTGGCCTCTTCTAGGGGCTAATAATTAAAGCCCCCGGCTTTGCCGGGGGATATTTACTTTTCTTTGTGATTTTTTTGATTTATTTGGAAATCAAAGCGGAAAAGCGAAACTTGAGCAATTATATGATGAATTACATAAAAATTCGGAGGGGAGAGAAGACGATAGTATCGAAAAATTAATAATTTTTTCAGCTATGATCAATATGGCTACAAATGATAAAAAAGACAAATGTACAGTTTTTCTAAATAATCATGGAGGAATAATATTCTATATCAATGGAAAATCTATTTTCAGTCAGGTTATTGATAATACTTCTCATGCCATAATACTAAATATTTTTTTAGAACATAATTTATCCATCCCAAATTCTGATTCATATCTTATAAAAGATGCTAATAAATTAGAAGAATTTAATTTATTATATAATAAGCTACATAAAAAAATGAAAATAAATTTAAAATAGTAACGTTTAGAAATATATGTAATTTAATGATTTTTTCTCAAATAAGAGATTTAGCTCCTCATAATAAAAAAGATAAATTTATGGTCTCTGTAGGAGAGGGTAAAATGGTGTTTTCCATTTCTGGAGTGTCTATTCATACTGAGTCTATCTCAGAGCATTCTAGTCAATTTATCCAAAATAGTCTTTTAGGCTTTAATCAAACTATGCTAGATACAGAAGAATTAATAATACCAATCAAAAAAATAATGGATGAAAAAATTAGAAATTATTTCATCCCGTATGGAAAAAGATTAGTAGAAATAAAAAATCATGCTATCAATACTATGAAGGAATTTGTGAAATTAGTATATGCCGGTACTTATCTTAAACATGAGGGTATAATATATTATTATGATGTGGAGAAAAAGTATTGTAAGAGTGTTATTTATGCACCAGGTACAGAGCCAGAAAGTAAATTAACAGGAAAGTCTAAACAGGTAAAAAAAATGGATCACCGATTTGTGACGTTAATCCCTAACTTAGAATCTCAAGATAACCTTCCTGATAATTCTTCTGACCTTGGTCATTTTAACGAATTCAAACATGAGAATAATAAATATTATAACGAGTTATCAGAGCTAAATGCCATAATAGATGGTTTAGTGGTAGATCATGGTTTGATAATTATGCGTAATGCAGGTGATAACTTATATAGATTAATATTCGATGATAAAATTATTATTGGTATTATGAGTTTTACGAATGTGTTATTCGAATTAAAAAAATTGCATACCAACGGTATTTATATAACAGATATTAAACTTGGAAATTTGACCTATGATGAAAAAAGTGAAGAAGTTAGAATGATTGATGTACAAAATAGGGTTAGAAAAGGAGAAAAGCACAAAAAAATAGGACACACTAACAGATATGTTACTGTTCAAGTATATTCTTATTGTACTGAGCGAGTTGACCCAAACAGTGAAGAAATGCATGATAGTAATTATCACTATCTAAGAGTAGCGGACGAATATGCTATTCTTATATGTATGATGCAATCTACTACAGGAGATCGTGTTTTTCGTAGTCCATCACCTAGTAACGTTGGAGAGAAATGGAACCATCATGGAATAATGAATTATAAAAACCAAGATATTATTTCGGATTGGATCGATCATTATGTACAACTTGAATTTCGTGAGCATGTTAAAAAATTTTTAACAAACCCTGCTACAGCTGCAGATGAATCACCTGATCGAAAATATTTAGCCGACATGCTATCCATTCAGAATGGTCAATTTGTACAGAACTTTTAGCATAGAAGAACAGGTCGAAATGAAGAGGCAACATATTGATAAATAGTGACTGAAAAGTTGTGTTTTGTCGTGTTTTGTTGCCTATTATATAAGCAGAAATATTTTATCTATTTGTTTTTAATGGGTTATTTAATTTTGGTGTCACTACAACAGAGTATAGAGAGCAGTTGGCAATGGATGCAACCGGCTTTCAATACGGTGTTTACTGTCAGAGCAGAGAAAAACGGCGCGAATTATTCTCTATTTGCCAATGCCAGACTGACCTTTAATCACAGTGATTTGAGCATTGATACCCTGTACAGAGATAAACAAGTGGCAACTCATACCCAATATCAGCGGCAATTCAACGATAACTATGGTGTTACTACTCTCAATGTCGAGAGTGAAACCCTGGAGCGCGATTATTATTTTAGCAGTGATATTCACCGCAATGGTACCCGAGGAAATGTAGGACTACGAGTTGCTCTCAATAACCAGGTAGCCAGTAGCAGTTTTCATTACGATAGTATATTGGCAGCCAATACCAGTGGTATTGCCTTGGGGCGTAGCAATTACAGTGGCGTGGCAATGCTGGTGAAAGTACCCCGTTTGGCAGGAACCGCTTATAGCTTCAACGTTGAAGGTTCTCCAGTTGCAAATGGTGGAACCTATGCGGTGCCAATCTCTCGCTACCAGGATCACGCCTTTGTCCGTACGCAGAGCGAGGGAAGCTTGCATGATATAGCGGTGCAGCTCCCCGCAAATATCGTGCAAGCTCACCCGGGCCAGGTATTTTCGGTAGCAGCTAACGTCAAATTAAGTCTGCTTTATTATGGTTTTTTTGTTGATGCCAATCGTCAGCCGATAGAGGGTATTGTCCAAGAGACAGGCGATATTGTTTATCCCAATGGCATGTTTTCCATCAATATCTGACCTCGTATTGAAATACCTCACAATTAAGCATAAATCGGCGTTTTATCTCTGTGATATGAGTCAACAATCTGGCCATTATTATTTTTGTCAACCTGATACATTTACTGAAAAACAGAAGGAAAAATGATGAAACTCAAAGGGTTATTACTTAGTATTACACTATTACTTTTTTTTACTACAAAGGTACAGACACAACTACTGGTGATGCCAACTCGCACTACTGTAGAAGCATTACAGACAGATCAAATAATCAGGGTGATCAACAAAGGTGATACACCACTCTATTTAACAGTGACATTAGAACGTATTGAAAATCCGGGACAGGATCCAGAACGCAAAACGCCGATAGGGCGGATCCAAAAACCTGAAATGATGTTCAATCCGATTCGTATTACTTTAGGAGCAAAACAGGAACGCAATATTAATTTGTCTCCCTTGACCGTGCCAATACAGGAAACGTTATATCGCCTATATATTACCCCTGTGATAAAATAACCCATTAAAAACAAAAAGATAAAATATTATTGCTTATATAATAGGCGACAAAACACGACAAAGCACAACTTTTCAGCCATTATTTATCAATATGTTGCCTCTTCATTTCGACCTATCGTCTTGCACCGAGCGAAGGTTCCTTTCTGTCATTCATCGTAAAATAACTCATTTTCCCAGCATCCAAGGTAGCCTTGTTTGAAACCTGTTTCATAGACATCGGTAATGCTATCTTTTGCTTCTTGGTTTTTGTCATTAAGTGCACTCTAATGCCCTTGAACGGCATTCAACGCGGTTCAGTGACGACACAAATACGACACAGTCATTTTCTACACTTAGACATTTTCACAAAGCCATATTATCTTTAATTCGGGTTTCCTTAATGCTCAAAAAAAAAGAGACAATGCCGATTCATGAACAGAATTTGGCATTGTCTCAATTGACTTTTAATGAAGACTCAATAATAACCTTACTATGATCCTAGCAATTTATCCTGACGCAAAACTATCAACACTCTCTAAAAAACTAGCATCTTCAAGTCAATATGGGTGTATATCTTTCACCATGTTGCTGATAAGTAGCACTAAATTTAGACTCTTCCATACGGTACTCCTCTATACGTTGATTCATTGCCTTCATTGTTATTTGCATACTACATAAGATATTGTCTGCATACTCTTCAGAGTGACCACTGATTTCCACTATTGTATTTTTCAATGTTTTCCACAATTTATAGAGAGACTCTTGATAAGATCTTATCCTCGAGTCTGCGGAGGGGATGTTTTTAAAATATTATCAATGAAATGTTGTATCCCTATGGCGGAGTCTATTTTCGATTTATTACTATTCCGTTGAAGTAAGGCGTCAATATCCTGATTGAGTTGTGCAAAAAAATATTCACTTCCTTTTATGAATTTTTTAAAAATTATTTGATCAGTTTATTTTTTATCTAATTTCTTTAGAAAGATAAGATAAATTTCACGGCCAATTATAGTTTCTTCTATTTTTTTGATTAGACGAGTAATACTATCATTTTCTATAAACTGAATACAGTCATTACATTGTTTTCTCAAATGATTAAGATCGTCTATACTACTTGTTTTTTCTACTTCGTTTTGTATTCTATTGAGAATAGAACTCCATCTATCACTAACTATTTCTTTCTTTTTAATATCAATAAAATGCTTTATATTCTCACCTAAATTTGGATAGTTAATAATAGTATTCTTGCCCAACATTGTAATGTAACGGTCTAACCAGCCAATATGTTTTGGTGTTGCTTCTTTTTCTTCCATTATGGGTAAAAATTGAAAAGGTTTGAAAATATGCTCAAGTATCTCGCCCTTTATTTCTAAGTACTTATTTGTAATTTCTATTGGTGCTGGATACTTAAAGAGTTTCTCATAGGTTTTCCATAAAGCATTATAATCTTCGGCTGCCTTGGCATTTTCTAGTTTATCTCTCACTTTAGATAGAATAAACTTTAATGTTATTGCATTAATTTCATCAATATCAGAACTAAGAATTTCTTTAATGCCTTCCTCTAAACGAGGATCATGAATTATACAAGATGCAGATTTTATATATTCATTAAATGCAATATGCCAAGAAACAAGATCTTCTATAGTATCGTCATCTTTCCTTGGTGATATACGTGATTGTTCATCAAAAATCTTGCGAGCTGTAGTCTTTATTTCTTCGTTAAAAATATTTTTAAGTTTATCTTTATCAGCGTCATTTAATGACATATTCTTATGTATGGATATACGACATTTTATTAATGTATCTAATAATACTCTATATTCTTCTATTGTAGAGGGATCCACAATTGTACATATATGAAGTATTTCTTGTTGAGCAAGATTTAGCATTTCATTTTTTGTTTTTTCACTTAAATTTTTATTTTCAAATGCTGCAACAAGATTATCAGATAATTTCAATATTGAGGAATACATGTATTCTTCTTTATCTTCTTTATCTTCTTTATCTGGTTTAAATTTAAATAAATTTCTTTTAAAAATACAGATAGCAAGAGAATCTATTTCATTTTGAATCTTAGAGAGTATTGTCTTTTTATCTATCTCTTCTAAAAGGAGAGTAGAATCTATACACATATAAAGTCTATTTTTTTCAGAAAGAACTTCAACGAATTTATCTATAGGATCCGAATCTTTTTCATTTATTATCGAGTTATTTAATTTTTCTTTAAAAAAAGAAATTTGTATTTGATTAACCTCTTTAATACATTCGATTAATTCTTTATTAGGTATGCCCGATTCTATAGCTTCCTTAACATTCAAAATGTTATCTAATTTTCTAGAAAAATCTTCTTCCACCTGAAATAAATAAACTTGAATTTCGTTTTCTAGTTCTGTCTGTTCGACTCTAGAAAGAGATGACTGAGACCTAATTAATATATTAGTATCCATACGAAAGCGTAAAAGAAATTGGCAGATGTCTTTTCTCAGGTTCTTGTGATCTTGTAATATCTGATCGGGTACTGACATGTGCTTTTCTTTACTTTTCTCTAAATACTGTTCAGATCGTTTTCTTATTCCCTCTAAATCAGTATTAGCATTTTCAATAGGAAAGTTTCCAGAAAAATTATATTCAGATGTCACGACATTGAAATGCTCTTCAATATATTCTTTAATATCATCGTTATTTAAGCGTACAGCATTCTCTACTACAATTGTCTTTAATAGGTAATTATCATATTTTATACTGACAGAAATATTACCAGCAGAAAGATCCGTTTGATTATAGTCAATGATTACAGAAAATTCTTTTTGCATTTTTCCTGGAAGCAGATTTTTTAGATCAATAAATGGATCAAATACTCCTTTAAATGGATTATGAGATATCTCTAAATGAGGATTATCTAAACGCGTTTGTAATTTATTGAGCTGCTCCTGGAGGTTATCTGGTGAACTGTTTGTTCCCCTCAACATGTCATATAGACGACGAAAAAAATCTTGAAGAGTATCCCAAGAAGTCAATTCAAATTTGACACCTCCGTTACCGGTCATATTAAAACGTATATTAGATTGACTCAGCGTAAGACCAATAGTAGGAGAAGGATGTACTAACGGCATAATTATCCCATTAAATTTTTTATTTTAAGATAAGGAATTGTAAGAAAAAAAAGAATGAAATTCTTTCAGAAAAAGCATTTTTCATAAAATAGAATCGAAAAATTTGTAACAATAAATATTTCCTAAATTCATCTACGTTTGAAACTAGGCGAAATCATGACCGTTTTTTAGACATATTTCTACCTTGATTTAGTACTATAGCTGTCAGGGCGAAAGCTACCGTCTTGATTGTTAATCGTTACGGTTATAATTTACATCGTATAGCAGAGGCCGTATAAGTTGATTATAAAAACAAGCAATAACATATTGATATTAAATAATATTTATTAACAAAAGTGATCACGTTACATGGCACCTGCTATATGAGTACTGGTTATGTAAAACGCCATAACAAAGATGTACCAGTTTGCGCATTGCTGCCCCTAACACTGATATTTTGGCCTTACCACGCAGCAATAAACGCTCCATATTGTGCTTTAACATGGGGATTAAAGCGAATAGCGCTCAATTCCGCTATGTACAATTTTGCAAGAATTTCTGAGGGGCCTGCTTTGATATAGCTATACAATTTAATTTCCTGATTAGCAAGGAACCTAAGCTAGGTCTCCATTTATGTTAAAAAATAACTCATTGATTTAATATCATTTAATTTCAATGAGAGAATTATCTTTCCATATCAAAAGATAGCTTCAATACTAGCTCCACCGAAATGACCGATTAGCATGGCTTAATTTTCTTGCTAATCAGATTTGAGTTTGAATACAGTTAATAGCTAACAGGATGTGCAAGACACCCATGAGCCAACAGGTCGGGAGAGTATTGTCTGATGCGAAGGAAAATTATTCCTATTTGTTAACCTACGATAAAATTCATAGGCGGGTAGTTATTTTAATCAGGCTATTTTGATACTGGCTGCGTTTTTCATGGTGTAGATATCACCGCTTGCCGTCCAGTTGAACATTCTAAGCTTACCCCTTGTAGATTGTAATCTTAAACCAATTAATACCTCCCCTTCACCTGCCGGGAGGGTGATATCAATATCTTCGTTGACAGCGTTAACATATTCTCCTAATAGCCCCGACCCGGCTTTCCCAAGGTATTGCACATCCATGCCATCACGGGTTATCGTTGCTCTGACCCAATCAGGTGATACGCTCAAGGCTATCCCTTTCTCTTTTCTCCCTAATAGCAACACTCTTCGTGGTGAGGCTGTTTTTTTTATATAAAACAAAGGGAATATTACAGATTGGCTATCGGGAATGCTGCCTTTTTTTGTTTTAAAAAAATTAGGAGACATGTCCAGAATATCCCCTTCTATTTTATCCGCAGACACTGTCCCTTTAAACCAGCCATCGGTGGCATATATCGTCCCTCTGAAGGTGGCATCGTTAAACTCAGCGTGTCCGGCTTTCTCTATTTTCCATCCTGAACGGCCTGCTGCCCAGTTGGTCGACTGGAGAGGCCCACCAATTTTTGTATTAGTGATGGCGGCCTCTTTTATTTTAGCCGTGTCAATGGTCGCATCTTGAATAAAGCCTTCGCGTATAAAGACTTGATTATTTTTTACCGCAAAGGGTGAGAACTTTTTGCCGTTCTGACCGCTTAACAGAATAAAATTATCCGCATTAAAGCCTATTTGTGATTTCACACTGCCACCCTGGGTTTCCACACCCACCACCATACCCGCATCATAATATTTGCCCTGATGATGAATGCCCGCTTTGATGCTGTACAGGGCATTGCCGCCTGATGAGGTAAATTGTGTTGTGGCTTTGGTTTCAATGACGGCGTCGTTGTCACGGAATCGTGCAGTAATCATGTTTTGATATTCCGCTAGCGCCTGGGTTGCCAGGGTTTGAGCACGCTGAGTCTGGCTTATCGCCGTTTCATTTTTGCCAAATCGGGCGGCTATCCGGTTTTGATAGTCAGCCAGGGCCTGGGTCGCTGTGGCGTGCGCGGTGTGGATGTCGGTTATCAGTGCGTCATTTTTGTCAAAGCGAGCAGTCATATCCAGGCGGTAAAGGCTGAATGCCTGGTGGGTATCGGATTGCGCCTGTCTGACCGCTAGAACATCAGCATTGGCACGGTCAAATTGCGTGTCCATTTCCTCTTTGTAGGTGATAAATGCGGTATCCAGATGGGTAGCGGTCTTTTGCACATCTTGCGTTTGTAATTGGCTTATTTTGAAGCGTGATTTAAGTCCCTGATTATACCGTTGTAATGTTTTATCTTGTCGCTCTAGCCTCTCATTCACCTGCAGCAGCGTTTCTTCTACCCGGTCTTTGACCTCCTTTTGGAGTGTGATACGGCTGTGTTCCTGTTTTCTTTCATTGGCCTGGCTGGTTTTTATGAGGGTATCGAGTTGAGAGGTCAGTCTTTTACCGGCCTGCGTGGTCATAATATCATCACGGATGTGATCGAGCACCATCTCCGCATCGTCACTCGATGCCCCCTGCACCCACGGTGTCCAGGCGCCTTGATTGCCCAGTCGATCGACCAGACGGGCACGAAAGTAAAAGGTTCTCCCCGCAGCCAGACCCTGCATCGTGTAATGACGCTGCGGGTAGGCAATGTCAATCAGTGGCTTCTGATGGGCGTCATGAGCAAAACGGCTGCATTCCACCTCGGTTTTTAAGGTATCTTCGGCGCCCGCAGGAAAGGCCCAATTGAGCGTGATGCCAAACACAATTGGTGTGGTGGTCAAGCCAACCGGTTGGGGTGGTGGATTTTCTTTCCCCTGGAGAGGGATTTCTGGCGTCGTGACCCACAGGCTGGTGCTACCCGTCGCGTTAATGGCTCTCACTCTGGCCTGATAGCACCCAGCATAACTGTTGGGCACCTCAAAGCCGCAAGTCAATACCCGCAGTAGCGGCGTCCAGTTGCCCTTATCCCGCCGCCATTGGGCGTCGTAAGCGGTCGCACCGCTGGCTGCCTGCCAATTAACCTGTAAAGTGGTGACGGCTAAACCTTGAGCAATCACCGCATGGCTGGTCAACGTGATGTGTGTCGGAGGGGGTTGAAGGGTCAACGGAATCACACTGATAGGCCGCTCGTCGAGGCGCGTGCCGCTGTCGATACGTTCATATTTATCGGGGTCATGTTGGACAGCATTAATGCGATAAGTGTTGTCGTTATTGTCCTCGATACGGGTCACCCGGTAGTGCTGAAGGGCTACGTCATCGGCCTCCACCGACCAAATCGCCTCCGGTTGCGGCGTTTCACTGTAAGCCACACTGACGGTGATAAGTTGACCGTTAACCGCGTGGACGGTTCGAGCCTGAGCTGTGCCACTGGGCAGATTAACCAGCAGCCGATCGCCGGGTTTGACGTCAGCGGGTCTCTCTAAGGTGATGTCGCAGCCGACGGCATGACGAAGTCGCCCCCCACTTTTTCTTCCTGATAACATTTCATCGGCAACCGCAATGATGTGCCCTGGTAACGGAATAGCGCCATCCAAGCCGACATCAAAGGTCACCAAGCGGTCTTTGGCATTAGTCAACAGCGCCCAACGACCCCGCCGGTGAGCTTCTGTCTGACGGACACAGCCGATTGCCGTGGTACTCAGTTGATTGATGCCATAGCGTCGCACCAAGGCTTCATCCGAGACCGCTTCAAGGGTACCCTGATAGCTGTTAGCCGGGTCGCTCCAGCTGACCATTGCCGTACTGTAACGGCTTTTTTCTGAGCTACTCGAGTAGGAAAAACGTCCGTCGATGACATTGGCACGGGTGTACAGGTAATCTCGGTCACGGGGCATGTCGGCCAGGGCACAGAGTTGATTATTCGCCCAGTACGTCATGCCACGAAATATCGCCGCCAAATCACGTAATACGGTAAAAGCCTCGGCCTGCGATTGGATGTAAACATCACACAGAAAGCGCGGTTCGGTCCCGTTACCCCCTTTGCCATCGGGGACGAATTGGTCACAGTATTGCGCGATGCGATACAGCTCCCATTTATCCACCTGTGCAGCGGTTAACCGATGGCCGAGACCGAAGCGGTCGGCGAGCAAAATATCATAGAACACCCAGGCCGGATTATTGCTGTACGCCCATTTGAAAGTGCCATCCCACGTGCCCTTATACGTCCTCGTTGCGGGGTCGTAGGTCGTGGGCACCCGTATTGTACGCATCTTGGGCTCACAGGCAATCACGGGAATGTGCTGAAACTGGCTGGCATCAAATTCGATATACAGCAGAGCGGTGTTGGGATAACGCAACTTGGCATCAATGATTTCGGCCAATGCCTCAATGTGCATGTTATCGGCGAGTCGGTTACTGGTGCTGTTCGGTGTCAGACGACGGACACGGAGTTGCCAACCGGTTTTCGCGTCAGGCAAGTTAATACGGTGTGAACGCTGATACCCTGTACTGGTTTTGCCCTCCACTGTGGTCTTGAGGACAGTATGGTAAGCCCCGCCATCGGTCGCCATCTCTATCTCATACTCAACGCGAGTGCCGTTAACATCGCCGTTATCAGTCTGACGTTGCAGCGCCGGCCAGCTAAATCGAATACGCAGCGCAGATAACTGGGTGTTGCTGATAGCCCGCACCCACGGGGTGTCGGCCTTTAACTCGGTGTTGACCGTAACTTCATTTTCAACGTTCGGCATCCCGGTAATGTAGTCTTGCGATGGGGTGCCGGGGCGGTAGTCCCAGGTGACACCGGTAAAATTAGCGCTGCCGTCTGCATTATTAAGCGGGGTGCCATCCAAATAAATACGGGTGCCGTCTAATTCGCCCGCAAATTCCCCTTCACCCAGGGCCAATAATATTTTAGCTTTGGCGGTAGAATGCAGGCTGTCCGGGGATTCTGTGGGCGTAGGTGGCCGCTGGCTACCGCCTTTGTTTCCTGTGATGACCATAGTTTACCCATAAAAAAAGATCGCCTTGGCGACCTGGATTGTGTTCTCTGTTCTGGTATTATACCCAAGTGAAATCAAGATGCAGGATTTAGCGCCTGGAAATTATCGTTTAAGCGAGATACCAGAGAACTTGCCATTTGTGGTAGCTTCACTTCAAAGAAGTTTAAGATATCGTTCTTAAAACTCTGTTTAGATGGGTAATATCTATTTTTTCGTGTTTGCTCATTCATCACCTTCCACAATCGCTCTATCGGGTTTAGATTCGGGCTATACGGCGGAAGGTAATGAAGCTGGATATTCAACGTAAGCGCGGCGTCTTGCACAAGCTGTGAACGGTGATAGCCTGCACCCTCGAGGATCACATGTGCCGTTGTCGTGATGGGATAATGCGCGCGAATGGCAGACAGGAAGTGAACCACATTTTCGCTGTTAATCGTCTCATCATCACGGATTATGGGGTTAGCCACATTCTGGATGTTCAAGGCTCCCATGATATTCAACCGCGTTCTGCTCCCGGTGGTCTCTATCGTTTTATCCTGGCCTTTTCGTATCCAGCCGTAGCTTATTTTGGTGGCTTGTGTCGGATGAACGGCATCAATAAACAGTATGGGGTCATTACCCGCGGCGTCTTTCAATTCGCTGTAGGTCTTTATAAATTGCGGCTGTTTCTCAACGTCAAATTTATGCGGAACACCTTTCGGCTTTTTATAGCTAAAGCCATGCTGCTTCAACCCTTTATACAGACCTGATACGGTAAAGGTGATGTTCCAGCGTCCAGCGATATAGGCCACAATTTGGTGATTGTGGTGGTAGAGCGGCTGGGTGAGATGTTCAACCAGCGACGTGGTCTGTTCCGCATTGAGATAGCCATCGGAGCCGCCATTTTCAGGCTTGAGCTTGTTGAGTTTATGATAGTCTGTAAGGTGGCGCCGCACCGTGGTTTCATTAATGAGCTGTGAGTGAGCAATCATAGGGGGAGTCCAGCCGTCTGCGGACAACAAAACACACCGGATCCTGTCACAGACACGGCGGTCATGGCTTTGACGATGTTGGGCTTCGAGGGTAATTTTCTGGTCAGCAGTCAGCTCTATTTTCATGGCTATGAGCATGATCCTTATCGACTTCAAAATCAAGCATCTTCATTGATCACGGGTATAGAACGCTGTCAGGCCCGCACGGGCCGGGCGCAAAGAAATCATATTTTTCTAGCCATGGCTGCCTGGTTTGAACAACATAAACGCCGTCTGTCCGAAAAAATAACCCTTTACCAACAAAATTGGGCTGTCATTAAAAACGCTATTACTACACACATCAGAGCACTATTGGCTGCACCAGGTTAGATTCGTGCGAAACTCGTGTTTGAAATGAATCAGGTAGAATTAGATAAACTCAGTCAATTTGGTACGCTCAAAACAAAAATATATTTCATTTTGCAGCTTGCCTACTTCAAAGCCAAAAACCAATTTTTCATTTTTGTATTTGAGGATGTTCTGGCTGATGTTGCCTATGTGCTTGCCTAATTCTTCAAAAAAACCGACCCGATATTTCAGGGAAGCATCACACGTCAACGCATCAGTCAGCAAAAACAAATTATTCTCAGTCTGTTTAATTATCAGGATTGGTCAGTAAAACAAGCCATCCTGATTGAGGAACACCTGCGTGAATTGTTACGGTATTATCCTAAAGGCCATGACACCTTCCGCCAGTTATTGGTCTACCTTGATAATCAAAAAATCGTTATCCCGACCTATCGGTGTTTGCAGGATATGTTTACCCGGGAATTTGCTAAAGAAAGCGACAGACTTAATCAACTGATCATGTTGATACCCGAGATTAAACAAAAGCAATTATCAGGATTAATTAATAGGGATGAAGGAATCAGCAGGCTAAACACCCTACGTGCTGATCAAAAAAACTTTACCTATACTGCGATAAATGCCGAAGTAGAGAAAGCCTTGGCGATGGTTGAGTTGTATAAATTTGCAAAGGATTTTCTTCCAACCCTTCTGCTATCCAAAAATACTATTCGCTATTACGCTGATTTATGCCCCTTCCAGACTAAGGCAGTTAAGTAAACCGCAACAATGGTTGCAAACCATTTGTTTTATTTATCATCGTTATCAACAAATTATGGATAATTTAATCACCAGCTTCATGTATCATGTAAGGCGTATTATGGCGGAAGCCAAAGCTTATGCCGATAAGAAAAAAACCGAATACCATTCCGATCTGGTTGTTGATTTGCCTAAACTCGCTAAATTTCTCACGTGGTTTCCCAAACGAAAATTCAGTCTGCATCATGATGAATTAAATCAGGCGGCTTATAAAGTCCTGCCAGAAGAGCAATTCCCCGTTATAGCGCAATTTTTACAGGGAAGCACCTTTGATACAAAAGCAGCAATGCGTGAATTTTATTTAAAATCATCACGCTTATTCGCACTTTATCTAAGGCCAATCGTGCTAACCGTTCCATTTGTATTTTATAAAGAAAAAAATGAGGTTATCGCGCTGATTGATTTAATAAAAAAGCACTATGGTAGCGGAAAGGGTCCATCAACATTGATATTACCACAAGCACTTAAAGACGCTATATCCAGAACACAGCTCGCTTATTTGAAGAAAGGATCCAGTGAGGAACAGGTCGATCCCCATTTATTTGAATGCTTTGTTTACCATAAAATGTATCGTCGTCTGGATAAAGGCCTGCTCTGTTGCAATGAAAGTGTTTCTCACTGTGATATCAATCATGACTTGATCAGCGATGGGTTGGTCGATGATGTTGAAAAAATAGCGCTTGAATTTGGTTATCCAAAAATCCCAAATTATTGCGACCAACGCTTGGATGATGCCCTTTTGATGCTGGACACCACATGGGATAAAACGACAAAACGGATAAACCATCGAGAAAATACAGGGTTCAGTATAAAAGAAACCAAAACGGGCGGACAAGACTGTCGCTTGGATTATGATAGCAAGACGCCTCTTGAGGACGCTTTTTTCAGCACCTTGCCTCAGGTAGAAATACCCGACCTCATGCTGTATATGGGGGAGCGGATTAACATGTGGAGTTCTTTTACCCACATAAGAACACGCTACAATAAAAAAAAGGAACCCCCGCCGCTGGCCATTACCGCCTGTATTCTATCGGAGGCCTTTGGCATTAGTATAGAAAAGAGGGCAGAAATGTCTGATCTAAACCCTAACCTAATGCGCTCAACTCAAGAAGATTTTATACGCACAGCGCAGCGAATGACACAGTGGCTAACTTTATCCACTCACTGCCTATTTTTAAGCAATGGAATTTATTAGATGAAAAATTGTTAGCAGATGCGGATGGGCAAAAACTTCCGACCAGTGAAAGTACTATCCAGTCAAGGTATTCAAAAAAACATCTTGGGAAATCTCCTGGGCTGTCCATTTATACATTGATAGCCAATTTTGTTGCCGTTAATGCCAAGAATATTGGGCTTAATGAATATGAAGGGCATTCTCTTTATGACGTCATTCATGGTAATAAAACAGACATTACTATCGACAGGGTAACGGGTGATAATCACTCTCTGAATAAGCTAAATTTTGTTATATTGGATTCTATATACGCAAAGTCACATTGTTAGAAAACTAAATTCCTCTGCGCGTTACGCTGGATTAAAAAGAGCACTGATTGAATATAATACCCTCTTTAAAAGCACACATGTATTGAATTTAATCGATAATATGACGCTTCGAAAGGCTATCCGAACGGCCAGAAATCGAACAGAGGCCTATCAACAGTTACAAGGCAGGGCGGGATTCCACTTTGCTGATTTTTTAACCAAAAATAAGTTTACTACGAAAATCGGCTGATCAGGCGGCTCGTCTACGTTTACTGGCAATACTATCTTGTTTACCTTTGTGCTGTTTAATCACACCCAACGCGACGCGATTGAAAAGAGCGACATGGGCTGCTCCATCCGGAGCTTTTATCAAGAGTTCATCTTCTCTAAACACCACATCCAATACCCAGTGAAGTTGATTTTCTATCCCCCAATGCAGCCGAATTGCCTGTGCCGCTTGTTCTGCATTCAGCGGTAATGAGCTGACATACCAACGTGACCGACAGTGGGTGACATTATTTTTTGTTCGTTCACTAGCGACCTCAATGAAAGTACGAATGGTAGGCCATTTCGCTTTTAATTCATTGGGTAATTCCGCATTAATTTGCATAACCGTACGTTTTTCTATCCGGCCATGCCACTGATTAGTCTGCGTATATTCGTGCAATTTATCGCTATCATAGGCAAAAGCAAATTGCTGTTTTACCTGTTCAAACAGCTTCTTTTGAGTCGCTTTAAGCTGCACCACAAAATTGCCTTTACGTTGCGTGATAAGTGATAAAGTTGAGGTTTGGCAATGCAATAGACCTCTTCGGAAACTATAGCAGGCGCCATGTAACGTGATCACTTTTGTTAATAAATATTAATTAATATCAATATGTTATTTCTGATTTTCATAATCAACTGATACGGCGCTTGCTATAGCATTCATGTAGGAATGTTGGTAAAAATCTCCTGAACAAGGAGCCCCCATGAAATATGAACAAATAAAGGTATTGGAAGAGGAAAAATTTCGGCGCTTAACCGGAGTTAAACGCAGTACATTTGAAAAGATGATAAAGATATTGAATGAAGCAGATAAATGTAAGCAAGGGAAAGGAGGTCGGAAACCCAAGCTGGGTTTAGAAGATCGCTTATTAATGGCCCTTGAGTATCTACGGGAATATCGCACTTATTTTCATGTTAGCCGAAGCGATGGGGTGAGTGAGAGCACCTGCTATGAAACGATTAAATGGATAGAAAATACGCTAATAAAGCATCCTGATTTTGCACTCCCTGGACGCAAAGCTTTATTAAAAAGTGATAGGGAGTATGAGCTCGTTCTTATTGATGCCACAGAAACGCCGATTGAACGTCCCAAAAAAAACAAAAGCAGTTTTACTCAGGAAAAAAGAAACGACCCACCTTAAAAACCCAAGTGATCGTCGATAAAAAAAGCAAAGCAGTCATCTGTACAAGCTTTACTCATGGGAGGCGTCATGATTTTAGGTTGTTCAAAGAGTCTGGCGTGCGAATACATCCTGAAATCAAAACAGTGACAGATACAGGTTACCAAGGGCTTGGCAAGATCCATTCAAACTCGGCGTTGCCTAAGAAAAAGACAAAGAAAAATCCCTTAACAAAAGAAGATAAACGCAACAATCGTGAGTTATCAAGCCAGCGTGTATTAAACGAAAATGTCCTTGGTATGATTAAACGATTTAAAATCGTATCAGATCGTTATCGAAACAGGCGAAAACGTTTTGGATTACGATTTAATCTGATTGCAGCAATTTATAACATGGAAATTAGATAAATCAGAGTTTCCGAAGAGGTCTAATGAATCGAGCGTCACAATAGCATTATCCAGCGCTAACGCGTCAATGCTCTGACGGGCTAATTCTCCTTCTTTTCCCTTATTGTTCGCCGCTTTTTGATAAAGCGTAATACCAGCATCAACATCATAGGCACTCACCACATGCAGCGCAGTGCAAATCTCTTCAGACCAGGTTCTCCGCAAGGTTTTACCGTCGATGGCGAGCAACGTCTTACCGGCTCGTTGGCGTCGTTCGTTAATCCATAAAAACAAGGATTGAATCAGCAAATTTGTATCTAATGCATTGATGATTTTAGCAATACAATGACGACGTGGGCTCCCACCATGATAAGAGCCATATTTTTTTAGCCAATCGAGCTGAGCTTCGCCAAAATCCTGGATGGATTTCCATCCCGAGGCCCCACTTAACACGGCGGCAAAAAACAGGAAAATAACATCGAGCAGGTGATGTTTGATATTAATATCTTTACGCGGGTCAGGGATCAGGGCTAATTGCTTTAAAATACTCATGATTACATATTCTTTAGGATACATAATATTATGAGCTTACTGCCTATTATTAGTTCACATTAAAGTGGGATCCCGCCCTGAGTTACAAGGTCTCATCAGGAAAATTTATCACGGGGTTTTTAAAGGAAAAAAGAGAATAACTAATCAGGTCAGCGCGCATGCAGTAAGACTGGTTGCAAATTCTGTCATTGCGTACAACGCTATTATTTTAAATACCCTTTATGAAAAAATGCAAGTAGTAGAGGGAGTTAGCCAGACAATTATTGATGAATTTGTCAGGATTTCTCCTATTGCCTGGGCGCACATTGCCTTTACTGGTAAGTACCATTTTAAAAAGAGCAAGAGTGGTGTTGATTTGGATACGATGATCAATGAGCTTGAAAAACATTTAAAACGATGCTTCTGGAAAGCCGCTTAACTGAGAACGAACACTTTTTGGGGTTCCTTCACACGACCCCTTAAAGGAGGTCAATAAAAAACAACATTGATTACAGGTATTATTAAAAATTCTTCATCACAATATGTATTTAATTATTTTATAAGGCATGATTATGAAAAAAAACTTGCAATATCTTCAATAGACTTGCGATCCAGACATTATTATGTGCAGCATCTTTCAGTGTGATGACTGACAATCCATCTGCGACTTTAAAGATAACAGGCGTGCTGACACCCACTAGCTGTGATATCAGTCTATCAAACCTTTTATGATAATAAAAAAATGGCCGACATAAAAATATGGGAAATTAATGAAGACACTCCCTCTTCAGGATACGATTTTTCAGTAAAAATCACGCTAACGCTCATTTGGCGCGAGTATAAGTCCATCACCACCGCTAAATACATCCAGCCTTCATAAGTCCAAACAGTGGTGATATCCGTTGTCCATACCGGGTCTCTCTGAGTAAAGGTAAATTGCCGCGCCAACAGGTAAAATCTTATCCGTTTTCTTTCGCAAAGAAGACCGCCGCTTTTTTTAATATTTCACGCTCTATTAATAAGTTATTACGCTCTTTACGCAGACGAAGTAATTCTTCACGCTCGGCCAAACTAAGACTCGCCTGTTCAGATCCTACCGGGGACACTCCCCCCCTTTCAGCCTTGACCCAGCTTTTTATCGCACTTAATGAAACACCCAAACTGTCTGCCGCTTGTTGGCACGTATACGCCTTTTCCAGCACTAACTTTGCTGCGTCTTGTTTAAACTCCAGTGTCAATGTCGATGGCTTCTTTTTACTTTTCATTTTATACACCTCTGATTTGCAGTTTATTACAGCTCTTCAAAAGAGTCCGGAAACATTAGACCATTACAATCTTGACCTGGATGAAATGTATCAATTCACCTTGGATAAAAGCTGGACATAGTAACGAACGTGCCTGGCTGTTATACGAAAAAATTTGTGTCTTTCATTTATCTAACCCTTTCCTTCTCTAACCCGTTATCTTCTAGATTGCGGGTTTTTTTATCATTTTTTGACTGAAGTCTCACCCATTTTCCAATCAACCATTGAATTGACTATTTATTAACATTATGATTACAAACTTATAACGTCACACAGAGGATAAATGTTATGCCACTGACTATTCAGGGTAATACTTGCCTACCATTCAGCAGAGCCATTAGTGATAAAAGAATCAGACGGGCTGTTGAGAGTTCTTCGAAAGAAGAGGCCGCATACATGGGAGTCTGGGATAAAATTAAGGACTGGATTTGCAGGACGAAAAAAAGTGAAGCACTGGAGAAACTTTATGAGTTGACGCATACCGATCATGAGCCAGATACCGAATCAGCGTTGAAAACAATGATTTCTTTTTATCAGCTCAAGGAAATGACATATCCTGGCTTTCAGAATAGATTTCAGGCATCTGTCACAGAAAACGAGGATGGCACTTACACCTTTACCTTTTCTATAAAAGATGGGATGGATGAACGCAAGCTGGTATACGGGAATTCTGAAAAAGATATTCGTGCCTTCTCAGAAAAACAATTAACCAATCACAGTGAGTTTTTAAACATCAATCCCGTTTCTCGTGAAAGCGTTGATGCTGCCTTAGCTAAGGTGGCTTACAATACTGATCCAGATAAATTGGAGGGAATTTCTTCATCAAATCAGAAAAGGTTATACTTGCATTTGCTAAGTGGGCCAACAAAACAAGAGATGGTGTTTGATCAACGGCTGACTCAGAGATGGATTGCGTTGCAAATGAAATGTTTTGATTATTATGCTCTACAACGTTTCTCTCTGGATTCCACTGAGGGTATAGATCTGGGAAAGACAATAGGAACGGAAAGCGAATGGATCTATGACTTTGCTAAATCAATAGACAGTATCACAAAAAACATACAAAAATCGCTGGCTGAAAAATTTAATAACGAGACTAACAATCTGTATGACCCCATATATGCAGATCCCATGTATGCAAAAGTGACGGATTTAAACCTAGATTATTCTGAACGAACTGATAACACCTTCCAGGCAATGACATCAAACGCGTCAGAACTTCCGGTGATCAAACACTATAAAGGCCCCGTAAATGGTGATATCTACGCAACAGTGGGCAAGAAAAAAAGCGATAAATCAGAATTATTAAGAAGCATTGAAAATTATATACTTGAAAACCCTAAAGAATTTCCGTCAGCTTATAAATATTTTAAAGAAGGGTATATAGCCGGATAAATCTTCCCAGAATTTCAAGTAGGGGGTTCACAGTCCAATGGAACGAAAACGTACGTTAGGCCTCATTATCTTCACCCTGCCACATCCATTCAAAGTCATAATCTGCCATATGAGAGGTGCCCTCGCTGTATTATTTTCTAGGCTCTTGAACCATTGAATCAAGTTAACTTACTGGTCACTATAGAGCCATATGCAACCATCTTTCAATCTCACCTCTATTCTTAGCTGCAACAGGAAACCTGACCTTGCTCTACTGAAAAAGATGACCATCGCGATTAACCATGCGGCGGCGTTGGCTGCGCGCACTCATCCCAGTCATTTACTCCCTGTAAACTCCTGAGATTCGATTGATTGCAGCCTTGCCGTAACTCGAAATTCATTGGGTATATGCTTACCAAGGCAACATATAATTTACTTATTGTTAACATATTTTTAACAGATTATGTCAATAATTGATATCTATCCTCTTTTTTTTTCCATACCATCCTACAAACCGCAGTTTTATTATTTAATTTTTTATTCAAGAATTGAATATATGATCTAAGGGGAGAGTATGAAAACCACAAATAGTTATTTTCAAAGTCATGTGCCTACAAACAGAAGTTCAGGAAACACCTCAACTGAAAGAACTAAAAGCGTCAAAGATATTATTGTAGAGACCGGAAATACTCTGAGACTTCCCACCTCGACTAAAACGAAGTTTTGTGGCATGAAAAAGCGTGTAATTAAGGCAATCAGAAGGATGACAAATACTAAAGTTAAGCAAGATCCATTTGATGAAATACACTCTGGTATCGATATCGACACTCTCCGTCGTCAATCAACGGAAGTCAGTTCGGCACTAAAAGAGTTGGATCCGGTGACGGCTGAACAACAGCTGATTAATGATGTAGTTAAGATGTACACTGAAAGTGTGGTCGAAAAATATCAAGGAAACAAAGAGATTAAACTTAAAAATGATATTTCATCCATCAGTGAATTATGTGTGCAGCTCAATGATAAAGTTAACAAGGTAGACAATGAAAATAAAAGTACTTTTTTGCCATTATTTATAGCATTTACAAAAGAAATTGCGGGCAGAACCATTAACTATCTAGGCAGAATGTCTGGTTTTCCGTACCACCTATACTTACAGGAAAACACAAAACAGGTGGAAGAAGCAAAACAGATGAGTGAAAATAAACGATTATTGGCTGATTGTTTGAAGGGCTATATCAATAATGATAGGCATCTGAAATGCTTTAAGGACACATTGAAAAAAGAAGAAATTAAAAAATATGCGGTGATTGAATTAAAAGATGAAACAAATGTTGTTTTTAGAATTTTTCCTAAAAATAATAGAGAAATATGTAAATTACTCAATATACTATCGCAACATCATAGGGCGGATAAAACATGGGCTAAGGATTTAGCGAAATTTCTTCAAAAATCTGAATTAGCCGCTTTTATGAAAATAAAACCGTTAGAAAATAACGGGCAGTTACAGTTGGTGTTTTTAGAGGATGGTTTGTCATTAACATCAGTTAATGACAATATAGAAAAATTAACCTTGTTGACACAATTTGTCGGTAATAAGGTACCTTATAGTATAAACGTTCTTACTCATTTTAACAAACCTAATAATGACGCTGATAAATTGCAAAACGCACAACAGGTTTATTATAGAATGACACAAGCTTTTGCTAATGGAATGACTAAAGACTATCTAAAGGAAAGTGGTTTAGGTAATAAAAACAATACCATACAATATACAGTTAAGACACGTAATAGTATTGATAAGGCTCTAGAAGACATAGAACAAGCATCAAACTCAAAATTCTCTTTTAAGAAAGATAAATACGGAAAAGTGAAGACAAGATTAGAAAATATCAGAGCTATAGCTGATAACTGGGAGACTTTAAAATACAACATTGCTAGTAACAATACAGTGGAAAGTATAGATAACACGCTACGGGATGCAATAGTAGAAGATATCAAGCAGCTCGACCGTGAACTAACATCAATAAATCTTAATAAATTTACTCAAAAAATTAAGCAAGTCTCTATCGGAATTGGTGTAGCAACGGTTGCATCACTGTTTTTAACGCCGTATCTTGCAATTTCTCTATTCATTACCGGCACCGCTTTCGGCTTGATTTATCTGATCGCCAAATATAAACCAGAAACTGTGCCAAGCGATATTAACGAGATATTGTCCAAAAATATTAAAGAGCTTTCAAATAAAAAAACCGATGCTAAGTTTAAAAGCCAAGCCGTACCTTGGGCTGCTGCATTTAAATTCTGGCTGACAGGTATTTTACCCGCTGTTGTTGTGAAAAAGAGAAATGACGAAACGACTTCACCGATTACCGAGAAGTTGAGCACTTTTCATGAGGAGTATAATAACCATTCCAAAGCATATATCTAGCGACGATCACGTTTATCATAAAATTTATAGTTCACTGTGTAGTACGTAAAGATGATTTCGCCATAATCATTACAGTGGTGGGAATTTAATTTTTAACAGTAAGGTGGAGTACATATTATGACTGATATAGTTTTTTCAGTAGGGACGGGTTATTTCCCTACCACTGTCCGCATAGAAGAAATATTAAATGATGATCGTCATATTTATATGACATTATGGGAAAAGATAAAAGAATTCTTTTTTTTTCATGGCCATAAAGAAGCCCAGGAATGCCTGAAAAAATTATGTCATCCCGTACACAATATCACGCTGGATGAAGTGGAAAAAATACTATTCAAATTAAAAGAATTAGCCTCTCCGGCATACAAGGAAAGGTTTTGCTATGACTTTGGATCAACCGATAATTTATTACAAATGAAAGACAATAGAGGTAATGACATATTCTCTATCAACATTAACAAAAATGATAAAATTTTTTCCTATACTATTTTAGATAAGGAATTTTTCTTTTACGACCCGACGATAGAATTCAGAGACCTCGTCGACGATTTCCGCACCCGTCCTGCTTTGTCGAACGGCCTGTCTATTGCTACTAAGGGTACAAAACTATCCATTGCATATAAAGACGGGAACAGTTTGCGACTGGATTTTGGCACAATCTATAAAGATATTATGAAAATGATCAGAGAGATAAATCCCGGCGAGTATTACAAGCAATGGCTAGAGCAAGAGAAATGCACTTATCTCTGTGCGCTAATTAACCTACAGATAGATAGAGCCTTTATGGGACATAAGCAACTTACCAAAAATGAACGGCTCTCTTTATTTAAAGAAACGATGCATTATTTAAATAAAAGTGATATGACTATCGATATTGCTTGCGCCCAGGGTTCAATAAAACACTTGGTTTCAACATACCTGATGAAAAATACCCTGTTCACCGATTTTTTAAAAAGAATAAATGACTGTGACCAAAAAAGCGAAGTTAACACTAAGATCTCTTATGCTCTATCCGATCTGATGTATGAAAGCATTTTTAAAGAAAATATTATTAGTTCCGTTAGAAAAACAGCTGCTCATGTGGCCAATGAATATATTCAAAGAGCAGCCTAGTGGCAGCAAATAATTCATATTGTAGTCAATTATTTCCAGACAGTGTTCACGGCCAAAGTAGATTGAACTTACTATGGCCGTAGTCAACATGATGATACATTTAAAATAGTACTGGATACAATCAGTTGCCTTTCTTCCTCTGTTAAGAAGAGTTCTCAATTAACTCTCAAACCAAAAGAGGCATGTGAACTCTATAAGCTAATAAAAGAAGGAAAAATACCATTTCTTGATATAAAACACCGCGTCAATACTTATAAAAATTTAAGATTAGTAAAGAAAATTATGATGCGCCCAATATGCAATAAATTAACAAACGGGAGTGCACGTAAATGATAATATTTTATCGCGGATCGATTAAATCGATAAGCGTTGATACCACTTTATCAACGAGGTAGCTTTCCGCTACAGTTGCAAAATGTGCCAGATGTCTCCCTTATGAGGTATTCTCTGTTTTACCATTACCAAAATTCCTTACCTGTCGGTGGAGTAACGGTAAAATTAGCCACTGTTTCATTAAGAGAGAATATTTCGTTACTGTCTATTTCGTTAAGTAATTCCTGAATGTTTTTACGGCCACGCGGAATACGGTGCATTGGCGTCAAACTGATTTTAGCACCTTCAACTTCCACAGTGACCTGCTGTTCCTACCCGCCATCCCATTGTCGATGCAATATCACGGGGTATAGTTAATACCACTGCCCCGCCTTGCTGCCTCAATTTTGTTAAGACCATCATCAATTGCCTCGTCAATCTATTGATATGTAGCACTAATAGCATAAAAATCACACTCAGTCACACATTAATCAATAACGAGGATAAACTTTATGGCAAACTTTATTTTTATACTCAATGATATTTAGCCCCAAAAATAAAAAAGAATAAAATATAATAATTATAAACTTATTTATCTCGATTATTTATTTTATATTGATAAAAGCAATCCATTTTCTCACTTCTGGCTGCAACAGAAATCACAAAAACATACAGTAATTTATACTTTAGTTTATAAAAACATGAACTTTTATCATTAAATTAATAGTTAATAAGATAAAACAAAAATTTCTATTTCTGTTTTAAGTCAATAAAATTTAATCAAACTGCCTATCGATTTCAAAAATAAAATCAGAAATCGATGATACGGTCTTGATAGACATTTATTAAGGATAATATACATGCCACACACATCCATGTCCCGATACGAAGCCACTAACACAGCCCCCACACTCGTCACGACTCCCGTATCCTCTACCCCCATTAGCGGCTCGGCAGCGACACAAAGCAATTCACTGAGCGGCGCGCCAGGCCCAGCCAAACGCGATAACGTTGCTGGATGGCAGAGAAGGGATATTAGTGCTCTTTCTCGCGATGAACGCTCAAAATTTGATAGCATCCTCATTATACAATTGGAAGACAATGAACAAAGCCTAAGGGATGCCATCAATTTAGCCAGTAAACATCCTAAAAAGTCGGTGTTATTGCAGCTTGATGCAGAGGGGAACTCACGTTTAATACATGGTGATCTTATGCGGCTGACCGGTTATTCACGTTGGCATTTTGTCGGGCGTAGCCGTGGTGGTGAGGATGATCATAACCCTACTTCGTTAGCAGGCTATGATGCCTCAGGATTGTTAAGTGTAAAAAAGCAAGTTTCTCAAATACTAGGGGGGGCTGAACCGAATGAGATTGTGTTGATAGGATCTGCTCTGGCCAGCGATGATGAGAACCCAGAATTTGTCGATTATAGAACGCAATTTGCCGACTTGCTAAATCAGACGAACACCGGAGAACCTCGCACAGAACCCGTTGGAGTGGTAGCGTACACAACGACAGTGGACGTTGACGAGCAAGGCCGTCGGTTAACATTGGACGATGATGACCAATTCAAACCGGGTCTCATTGAAAATCGAGTGGTATCACGCGCTGCGCCCAAAGGGCTGACGTCAGTACAGTGGATGCAACTGATCCGGTGGATGCAAGAGAAATACCGCAATCGGGTGCAAAATCAACCTGGCAACGAAGGGCGCTACATGTCATCTGCCAGTGCAGAAGCCTACCTCAAACTCTATAACTTCCCTCCAGAAACCCGGTTGCGTGACTACGACATGCTGTTGGGGAATCCTGATTTTTTTATTTTTAACGGCCGCTTAATAGAACCGGGTCCAGTAGAAAGTCATGGTCACCATTCCATCACTCAGATCGACGCACAGGCGTTAGCAAGAAGCAACAGAGAAAGTGCCAAACAAGAACAGCCCGTCAATAATGAAGATATTAAGAAAAAATGGTTAATTTTTCCTAAAAAAGAACAACAAGCCATCGCTGTGCTACAAAGCTTGCATCCTGATAAAAATAATATTGAGATTGATGTATTGTGGAAAAGCTTCAATATGTCAGGTGAATTACGGCAACAGCTAGTGGATCATTTAATCACAGAAAACACTGTTCCTGAGTGGGCTGAGGCACATAAAAGCGCGTCAATGGACAGTAATAACACGCATCGCTTTGATCATATTCGTAGCGTTGTTGATCCGATGATCGCTCGCTTTCTAAGGAGTGACGATCAGACCATGAGTATGGGCAGTGAAACGAGACAAGCCCATTATTATGCTCCTGCTTTTCTCAATGACTATTTACGTTCAAGAGGATATCAAATCAATGATCGCGGTTATCCTTTCAGAAGAGATATTAGCGGGGTATTCCGGGGTACCCATATTACACCCTATGAAATAGTAGCCGATGAAAGATTACTCCCATTTCATGGTTCCCATCCCGATCGCACCGTGACTGAAATAGTCATGTGTGGCAGCGCCCTCTATCGGGTATCTCAAGAAAATTATACTTCTGGGAAGAGTGCCAACATTAGTCAGTACCACTATGATCGCCAGTCTGATCCTACTTATCGTGAATTCTCAGACTCAGATAGCGATGATGAAGATTACGATCATCCTATCGCTTCGAAAAGAATCCACAAAGAATACAGTCGCCCTTTACGTCGAGGTCAAACAAGTGGCTTTATCTATTGGATTGATACACGGGGTCTTGAAGTGGTATCAATGGTAGAGAGTTATATACTCGATCCTAAGGCCGTTGCAGACGGAGGGGGAGGGGACGCCGAATTGCATATTTCCGCTCCTTTTGATAAGGGTATCCCAGCCGATCGTATCTGGTTAATTGATACTGAAGGTAACCGGGCCCTCAATATTGCTGATCTTGGCGAGCATTTCCATAACGATCTTGTCGATTTAGAAGAAGAAACGTTACAAGGAGCGAGCAGAATACGCTACGATAGATTATTTGGTCGAGCAGAAGCCAAAGGCTTGAGAATACTGGATATTAGCAGTATGACAAGCGCATTACCGACGCAAAATAACTATAATTATGATTATCAATATTATAGTCCGGGCGCTCTTAACTCAGCAAAAGAGAGGACAGCACCACGACCCAAAAATATACCAGGTAGCTCCCTTGAATCCAGGGTTGTTGTCGATCCTGTTAGTAGGCCCGTGGACACTGTTGAACCCATGGAGTTTGGCAAGCGTGTTGGCCCAACGATGGACAGTGGTGAACCAATGGAGGTTGATGAAAGCGTTGACACACCAAGGGACAGCGGTGAACCGATGGAGGTTGATGAAAGCGCTAGCGTACCAGGAGACGACGTCGAACCGATGGATACTGATGAAAACGTTAGCTCACCCAGGAATAGTGTCGAACCGAGTCATCATGTTTACGAAATAGCCGTGGTACAGCAGGGAGATGCCGATGCCATCAGGGCAGTGGGCCAATGGCTCAGAAAAGATCCCATGCACCGATACCTTGTTGTCATGAATGGAGAACAGGCAGATATCTCTTCACCGAATGGCACTGCATTTCCAATGGAAGCGTCCGCGCAAGCCTGGCTTACATTAAATACTTCCCCGCGAACGTACAAGTACTCTTTGTCGGTGAAAAAAAAGGGGAGGCATCCCCCAACGTACTGTGGAATGATCAATCACTGCTTGACACCCGAGAAAGAATAAACCGTTTTATTAATAAAAATTTAACCGGCGTTAGTGCAACTCATCTCCAAATTAAATTGGGCCAAATTATTATCACCGATCTTGATGAAGACGGCTATGCGCCAGAATACCGTATCGATGTAGGAACTGATTACGTCGCGCAACTGGCCCCCGCTGCTGAAGGCCGGATGAATGTCACCGATCTTATTGCACAGCCTCGCATATCCATGCCGACGGGCCTACCCGGAGGAAATAGCGCCTATGCTGATCCCCTGTCTTCAATCCCGCTTCCTTCTCCCGTGGTGGATCGTACCGATCTCACTACCCGACTGCAGCGGGTTATCGCACTCATGGAGGCGCTGCACGCCAATACGTTAACCCTCGATACGCTGGATGCCCAGCAACGTCTTGACCTGGCCGATTTTTTCCCTGATGCCGACGGCGCCTTTGATGAAAGGAAGATCTCTGCCTTCACCACTGACGCGCGCCATTTTTCCCGCTGGCATAACGATGTAAAACAGCTGTTGCAATTACCGGATACCCATGCTCAGCTCGCTCACTTGACGGGTGAACACGCGTTGGCGCGCAGTCAAGAATGGAACAGGCAGCAAATCAGTGCTATCACGGCATGGAAAGGCGTTGAGGCCGAACAGGGCGTCAACGTGCAGCTCGCGCCACAGGCGTTATTTATCGAGGACAATAGCCGGTACGCACAGGCGGCGGCCACTGCCACAGGACTTGCCTGGTTGGATGCACAAACACAAGGCGGGCAGGCCAGTGAGCATTACCTGAAGGGCCTCAATACTTACGCCACGCTCAACGAGCTGCGCGCTCAGGATCCCCTTTCTGACAATGACGTCAAGCAAGTGCAACAATTCCGCCGGCTGTTCGAGGGGTTGCTCGCGACACCTGACGCGCATCCCTCGATTTTTGGCCGACAACCGTTGCCCGTGACGCACGCGGATATGACGCCCGGCCAGTATCTATTAAAAATCGATCAGCAAATCCTGGCGCTTTCTGTCAAAGAGAACGGCCACTTTACGCTTTATCACCCCAATGTAGGCGCGATGCACATCACGGGGGCGGATGTCAGTCAAAACCGACGGGTACTTGAGACGACCTTGCGTCACCACATGGCGCCCTCCACGGCAGTCACCTTGTACAAAGTCGATCTGACCGCCGCCCGTGCGCAATTCTCGGGGCTAAGGCAACTGCAGACGCTACTCGGCGAGTATAAACCCGAAGCACAACGCCTGGCCGCTGCCCCTGATATTACCCTGAGCGCGGTCCCGATAGCCGTCGTGGTACTCGATAAAATGGGGGCCCGCATCGACGGTAAGCCCTTTTCAGTCGATCATCTCCAACGCCTCTCACCACAACAGGTGGCGGAGCAACTGCGTTTTGATGCCCAAAAATTGGCGCGTTATCTGCACCAGGCTGATTACAGTACCGTTGAAGCACAACAGGCCGTGCGTTTCCTCCGGCAGCAAATACCGGCGGAAGGCAGTATGGAAAATCGCCTCATCGACAGCGGCAATCCCGCCGCAAAAGCCAGTGTGCTGGCGCAGCTGGATGCGATCCGACAGCAGGTGACCTTCAGGCCACAGCCGACGGCGGGCAGCCAGGCGACCAAGCTGGTGTTAGACATTGCACCAACACTGGGCGACACGCTAAAAAGCGTGCCGATAGCCGGCAGGGCGCGTCTGCAGCGCTTTACCAGCCGCGCGGGCGGCACCATGCAAGGCTACGGCTACCTGCGTTCATTGAGCGATCTAACCAAATATAACCGGCGACTGCAAAATCAATCCTTACCCCCCGCACAAAGAGAACAGCTGACACGAGAAAGGGATATGGCCCTGTTTGCACTGAGTTCCAACATGGCGATTGATCTCACCCAAGAGGGGCTCGGCATTTGGGGCAGTCGTCTGACCCAGATGGGCCTGCAGTCAGGCTTCAAACTGCAGTTGGCTCGCTTTGGCGGCCCGGCGCTCGGCGTCTTATCCAGCGGTTTTGACTTCTACCAGGCATTCCGTGCTTTCAGTCAGCTCGCCACCACCACCGATCCGACATTGCGCCAAGATTTGATCGTCGAAGGGTCTTTATCGCTCACCGGCGCGCTGGTAAGCATCGGCGTCCCCTTGCTTTTGCGCTTGGCGGCGCCGCCGCCGCGGTAGCCGGCCCGGTGGGATTGGCCTTCGGGGCAGCGCTGCTCTTAGCTGGCGGCATTTATTCGGCAGTCCGTGAAGTGGACGAGATCAAAAAAATCGTCAAATTAGACGGGTGGGAAACCTTTCAAGCTGGGGTATTGGCCTTTACCGGGCAAGATCAGACGCCGGAGGTGGAAAACCAGGTAACGGCCTACCAGCTAAAAGAGGAGGCAGAGGAAGCACTGACCGCCCGATTGGAACAGGCTGCTAAAACCGTATTACGGGCTAACATCAACATTGAGACCCTGTACCTCAGCCGAGGGGTCGTCAAGCTGAACCCCCTCCCTTATCGGCGGATCGTGGCGACAGACATCGCCAAGGGCGAGCACATCATACGTGACCGCATCCCCCCGACAGCAATACCGTCATCAGACGCCATGCAACAAGAGGCGGCCAGCTACGCCATGCGGTATAGCAGAGGAAACAGGGTATTGACCTTCCAACAAAGCGAAGGGAAAGCCGTCGTGAGACTGGAAGAATATTCACTAAACTACTACCTGCCTTACGCGGAGGGGGTCGACGAGGTCGTTGATCTGAATGATGAGGACGCGCGTCTGCCCGCGACCGTGCTAAAAAAACCCTTTATCGGCGCGGACCAGCCGGTAGGGTCCTTTGTTGCGACGGCCGATCACCCCTTGCCCACGGTGAGCTTGAATCCCTTACAAAATGATACGCGCGCAATCAGTATCGATATTGACCATGATGGTCACCGTGAGCTCGCCTTTTATTCTATTGATGGGTTCTATTTCCTAAAATCTGATGGGAAAGGCGGTTATGGGACTCAACAGCGTATCGATAGCATCGTGCCGCTGATCTGGCCGACAATAAGAACGACGGTCGGGGATATCAACGGGGATGGATGGGACGATATGGTGGCCGTCGGCGACAGTAGCGACCCGGTACAGATTTTTTTAGCCCATAAAAACGGGGCCTTTGCCCGTCGCGAGCAATCAAACGGCCTGCAGCGGTCATTTTTAAGTGACGCCCCCCGGTGTTACTGGACGTGGATAAAGACGGCCGGGCGGATTTTGTGTCATTTACACGAGACGTTAGCCGCGACAGCAGCGGGCTAGGCCATGTCAACATCAGTTATGGCAAACCCGTGAAGGCCGACGATGCGCTGGCCGCCGCCGCCGGTATTTTTGAACCCGCGCAGTCAATGGCGCTTTCCACGTTATACCCCGCGTCCGTCCCCGCGTCTGTGGCGGCCTATCTTCATCGTGTGGTCGGCGATATTGATGGCGATGGTGATGACGATATTGTTTCCATCACCAAAACAGGGGACCTCTACACGCTCTTGAGCAGCGGCAATCGCCAGATGCCTTTTATCGCCAAAGCAGTACAACATCATGACGGGATAAAACAGCTGTTCACGCCAGAGAAATTCAATAATGCGCAAATACAGCTGCATGATATGAATGGCGACCACCGCGCCGATTTAGTGGTGATCCAAGACGATGGAAGCTACACCATTGCAGAGGGACAAGCCGATGGCACCTTTGGCCCGGCGAAGGCGGCAAGTCGCCAGAACCGCTTCGCGCCCCGTGGCGCCAGTCAAATCGTGAACATTATTGACGAAAACGGCGAAAAATTCTTAGTGTCCCTCCGTCCCACCGGCGAGGCAGTCCGAGCCCCTTTTCGCCGACCCTCGGAGGCCGACTCCATCAACAAGGTGAATATGGGCGAGGGTAATGACAGAGTCCTGGGCAGGCGGGACAGAAAAAATGACTTCGACATCGGCGGCGGCACCAAACAGTTTACTGGGGGCAGCCAGGCAGACAGTTTTCGACTTTTGGGTCAAGCGGCGCCGACCACCCCGCACGTCCTGGATGGCGGGCAGGGTGCGGGGAGCGATCGTGACCAGGGAGATACGGTGATCGCCTCGCGCCAACCAATGAATGGCAAGAGCACCCTGCTGGCGCTCGATATTGGCCTCGCCGCGTATTACCGTGAGGGGCAGCGCCAGGATGTGATTGATCGGTTAGCCCGGATTGCGCAATTAACGGGGCAGGCGCGAGAAGAGGCGATAACGCAGCTAAACGCGTTGGCGCATGTTAAGACACTGGCTCGGTTAAGCCACATTGAACATGCCTACGGACAGAGTGACGTGTCTGTCTTACTGACAGGAGACGCGGGTAACAATACCCTCGGTTTAGGGCGCGGGTATGCAGCCGGAGGAAAAGGAACAGACAGCTACCATATCCTTCGCAATCAGAGCGCAACACGCGCACAGATAACGTTAAAAGAGCAGGTGGAGCCGCAGGCACACAGCAACGTGCTCCTGGATTATGACGCAGAAGACATCGCCAGTATTCGGCTGGCCGGCGAAGAGGTGTGGCTGCAACTGCGGGGCGATAACGGGGCCCACACTGAGCTAAGGTTAGAAAACATGTACCGTCTGCACGCAGACGGTCAGCAAAAAAGCCTGCAACACGCCTATGTCCTCCATACCCGTGATGGCCTGCGCATCACCGGATGGCCACAAACGCTCAGACGCGCCGCCGACGGGCATTGGCCATCCCTGACCCCGTTAACCGCGCACTACATTCCCGAGCATGACCAAAGCCGACAAGCGTTTCTGCGTGCGGCCCGACCGGAGGACATCCAGGTTGAATTCATCACCCCAGCCGTGAGGGTGAAAAACAAGTGAAAGTCACCATCAAGGGAAAACCGGTCAGCCGTCATGAAAATAATAGCCCGACCCGGGTGCCTCATTTTTTACAACTGGCGCAGGTAGGGACGAAATTTAGCACCCACCTGCAAGGAGACAAACGAAATAACACCTTGTCAACCACGCCTCTGCCGGGAGACGAGGAAAATAATCGCTTATGGCACCAACATGGCAAAGATACACTCAAGGGTAAAGGGGGGCAGACAGGTATCATATCCAGGCTGGCGCCCGTAATGTCGAGATTGATAACCAAGATAATGGCAGCGAAAACGGCGGATACATCGCCCAAGATGTCGTGCTACTGCCGTGGTCGTTCGAAAACATGCGGATAGAAAAACAGGATAACAACGATGTGGTGCTGAGCCACGCGAGCACCCCGAGTTCGTATCCGACTGTCCGTATCAAACACTTTATGAAACATGCAGAGTACCGTCATCTTTGGTTACAAGATAACTGTTGTGCTGAAAAAGGGATTTGGATAGAGGCGTCCATTGACTCGCTGGTAGCATTTAATGAGGCGTTCATGTTGCTGTTCCAAATAACGCCTCATTTCAGCAAAAATAGTATTATCGGTTGTAAGCTGTATTTTTTGCATTTTATCTTGGTGAAGATAATACATCTCATACTGCTGAATTTCTTTGTTGTAGGTGAGGGTTGACAACAAGCACCCCCATTTATTCGTCTCCAAATGGTTTTGAGTCAATAAATTTCGATTTGCGCTAACCAATGCATCACAGTGATCGATAACCATTCGGTATGAATGAGCACTCAATGTATTGGCGTAATACACCTGTGCTTTGATGAGGTAACGCGGGCTGGTATATTTTCTTTTCAATTTGCTATTATTAATAGTCGCCTGTTCTGACTGGCGTGTGAGTTCAGAATGATAATAAAGTGACGTGTTTCCTTCTCCCTTACTTAATTTTTTTAGATTTTGCTCTATATTATCAATGCTGGTTTTCATTTTTTTCAGAGAAGTCTCGGGATCATCGTTGTAGGCTAGGCTTTCTTTGATTGTTTCACCGAAATGCTGCTCAACTTGGCCTAAATAAATACTTCTAATCGGTGCTTTGTCGCGTTTATCACGCTCAATAATGCCAGCACTGGCGGGATCACTGAGATTGAGACTGAATAAATCAAAATCATCATGCAAATACCGTTCTTTCAAACGCAGGAAAGCGGTTTGCGGCTGGGTAAATAGTTTCTCCATCAGCAATTTTAATTCTTTTGTCCCACCCCACAGGTCAAGTTCATTCAACCAATGAATATAATCATGATATTGTTCAGTTTGCCGTAAAATATGCTGCAGTGCAGTCATATCCGGCCTATTCGCGTTGATAATAATTCGATGTGGCGCGACCTCTTCACACATTCCCGCTATCAATGCCATGATATCAGCCACCATCAGAACGGGGCCTTTCTTTATATTTTCCACAATCTGGCGGGCGATTTTTACATTAATGGCGCCACTGAGTTTTGTTTGGTAGCCGTCGAAGACATCATCTACGCCAAAACGACCGTTATAAGAGGTTTTTAGTAATCTCGTGCGCGCAGAAGCCTCCTTTAGCAAACCGATACGCGTCTTCACTATTTCTCCATCCTCTCCCTGAGTAAAAATAATTTTTCGGTTACTCTCTTTGACTAATGTCCAATCAACCTGCCATTGCTCTTCCGGTATCTGAGGATTTTTTATTAGCCCAGTCCATGTGCGTCCTAATGCATCGATTAGCACTAATTTTTCGCGCACACTGATACTCCCAACGGAGATTTTTTCAATGGAAAAAGCACGATAAATATTTTCTATAAAATTTTCGTCTTGAATCGGACGGTTCATGACTACGTTAGCCGGTGTGGCTTCATTGATATAACAGGCTGCTATTGACACTCTATCGATTTTTTGGAAGTCGCCTGTAGTATCTTTTTGTAATAACCCGCGAGTGATCAGCAACTGAACGATTTTTTCACCTCCCATTGCCTTCATAAAAATACCATGGCTTATAAAAATAATGCGGGTTTTACCGTGAAAGACAAAATCAGGGGCAGCATTTACGATAGCCAAGGTATTTGTTTGTGCCTGATAACAATAATGGGCAGTACGATCAGCATTTTTGTTATAGAGGAAACGCGCCATTTGACTCACCTCCTCATCATCCTGCAATTGTATAATATACTGACTGTCGTATTGGCTATTTTGGCGAAACAAATCACAGGGAAACCTTCCCCGCGTTCACGCAAACGTGACAGATAAGCCTCTTCGGTGGAAAAAAAAGCACGGCGAAAAGGGGGAATCGTTTTATGCAGTGAGGGCTGTATCCTATTATCAGCTACCACACCCGCTTCTTTCATCAATAGGGTATAGGCATGACGGTAAGGTGCTAGCCGGTTGGGAATGTCAGCACTATACGGACCCCCTTCGCGATAAGCGAATAATGATCGACTATCGGGGAACAGCTTATTTGTCTGTAAATCTTCAGCAATTTTTCGGTTGATCTCACGTGGAATGGGTTGATCAGGATCTAGTCCATCAATGTTATGCCTACGCATTACTTTATGTATTTGTGCAATATAGATTAAAATTTGATCAATAAATTCACTGCCTTTTGCAGCAACAATCGCTTTATTATTATCCCCGCTATAGCTACATGCAAAATAAGGGTCCACGGCCAATCGGCCAAGGGGTGAAAAAAGGCTCTGTCCGCTATCTAGTGCACTTATCACGACATTTTTAATGTATTGTCTGGCTGATTCATCAATAATTTGCAGAGGATTAGGGTAGTCTCCCCGATTTGTATTCTTAATAACGGCAGCACGTCCTGGCATCGATCCTCGGTGCGTCAATTCATCTAACACCACTTGCATAATGACTTCTGGACTGTATTGATGGGCCGTATTGCTGGAATGGGTTGCGATCAATCGAGAAAAAATAATTTCATTCAAACAGGGCAATAAGTCGGTATCAAGGTAAAGGCCCCCCTGATCTTTGAGTATCAGCAATCGGCTAACATCCAGCGCCGTGACCGGATTACCTCTTAACACCAGTTCCTTAAGATATAGAAAATAGCCTGGCAAATAGTTCAGAGAGTGAAAATCGATAAAGGTGACGTTATCAGGGTGACGGGTTGTCTGTTTTAATTGCTGAATGGCTGAGTTAAAGCGCTCAGTATGGGTTTGGCGAATTTCAGCCAATTCTCCCGGTTTTGCTAACCCTTCTTCTTCTAAAAAGATTATCACAGCCTGATCAAAACAAAATTTTTTGTTTCCGTCCTGTGCGGGATCATTGTGTAACATCGTGTTGATGATGCTGTTACAAGCTTTATTTTGCCACATAATCAGTTCTGATCTAAAGGCTTGCTTGCTTGTATATTTTCCGTTACGGGCATGGCGAACGGCCACTTCTTCTATACGTGTGGAAAGTTCTTCTGCTAATAAGGTGGTGGAGTCTGTCCAAATGTTTATTGTATTATTTTCGGCGTTTTCCTGTATCCAAAGATTAATATAGTCTAACTGAATCGCTTCAAACCCAATTAGGGACATAAAATGTATTTTCGGTGGTACTGTTTCAGATAAAACAGCGATATGTTGTTTAATAATGTTAAGTAGCTTACTTTTGTAAAAAGGGTAATAATTACATTTCACCGCCCAATAAAGTATGCGGCTTAACGCTTCCATTTCATATTTTGGTAGGACCTCCCTCTTACTCATCACGGTATATTCTACCAAGGCGGCGATCAACTCGTTTTCATCGGGTTTAGTTAAAATAAAAAAATTCTGTGAAAGAAAATTATCTATTTCTTTGGCAAGTTCTAGATTTGGCATAATATACATCATCCTTGATTAAACATTAGACGTCTTGCAAAACCTGCTACGTGCCGCAAATTCTACGTTATCGGGTGCCCGCAATCCTCATGTACTCTATGCACCGCACAGTGACTGTGCGACGGGCGCCTTGAGTTCGCATAACGAATACGGTTTTGCAAGAAGTCTATTATTTTTTAAATGCGGGATATCAATGAGTACAGCGAAATGATGAATAGATAAAAAAATGCAACATTGTGCGAACGATATAAACCAGTTTTGTGCAAACGTCAAGGCTATACCCGTCTTATTATTTTTAATATCAATACTATTTGGTACAGCATGTGGATTTTCGGATTGCAGGAATGTATCCCGCCACGACAAATGCCACCCCTGACGCAGCAACATAAATCCCTGGGAAGAGTCCACCAAAGGGTATCAATAGCGCGATAATAAGAGGAGATAAACCACCAAAAACCGACAAAGCCGCGTTGTATCCTAGGCCCAAGATCGCTGTTTTATTTGCGCTTTTTTCAAACAGCACCGCAGCCAGATTGCTAAGGATCAGTGCTGCAATCAGGGTTAACGCCAATTGAGCGATAATGACCAGCACAACACTCTTGCTGGCTAGCAGCAGATACAGAGGGGCAGCGGCTATCAGTAACGCATAGATACCAAGGCGAAAGATTTTTTGCGGCGTACTGTATTTATCCGTTAACCAGCCGATAAATAGCACAAAGACCAACAACAGGCTACTGGAAAGTAATGGATAAAGTGTCTGCAGCGTCCCGTTATCCAGCGCTCTCTTGGAGAGAGTACTCGCTAAATTTTGCACGTAGAACACCACAGCACCGGGAATAACGATAAGAAAAATCTTCAAAACAGCTAAAAGCGTTATCCCTTGATTTTTGATGACACAGGGTGATATTTCTTTCAATTTTTGGCGAAAATAGAAGCTGATTGCAATATTTACCAATGCAATCAGCAGAGGAATACGCCAGCCAATCTGTTGCATCTCCTCGGGACTTAATAGATTGTTTATAAAATAGACAATCAGTAATGACATCAAGACACCAACAAGAGAACTGGCTACGATCATACTGCTGATTTTCGCTCGCTGTTTCTGTTCTGATTCACTGAGCAGATAGTGGATGATGGTCGGATATTCCCCACCAAAACTGAAGGCTTGCAGCATTTGTAAAATTAAAAAGAGCAACGGAGCGGCAGCACCTAATTTAGAAATAGGTAACACCGCCATAGTTAATGTAGACAGCCCAATAACTGTACTGGTGAGGATCAGTGCCGCCTTACGTCCATAATGATCTGCATACAAACCGATAATATAACCGCCTAACGGTCGGATCAGAAAACGTAAGGCAAAAATCCCCCAAACAATATAGGTTGAATTCCCCATCCCCGCTTGTTGGAATTCCACTGTGATATAACCAGAAATCGCGGCAAAGAGAGCAATATCATAGAATTCACACGCGTTTCCTGCCACCACACCAAGGCGTTGTTTCCATGTCAACATATTTTTATCCTCATCATTCCACGTAACGCAAGATCTATACCCAATGAATTTCGAGTTACAGCAAGGCGGCAATCAATCGAATCCCAGGAGTGTACAAGTAGTACATGACTGGGATGAGTGCGAGCAGCCAACGTCGCCGTAACTTGAAAGGCGAAGGGTATAGGTTACAAGAGATGTCGAACGGGTTCTAATAAGAGATAATATAAGTACCCAGACATGCGGCTATTATCCCATATTTTTTGAGTGTGGTAAAAACTCTGGAAAGGGGCATATTGGCACATCCTATTTTCTCTTTAATACGTATTATCCGATTTTTCTCCGCCGTTGCTGAGCAACAATGGAGCCAGGCTATTTCTTTAATCGATTTTAATTCCAGCAGGTAACGTATTGTTTCTAGTTCCAGCTCAGAGAGAGAGATATCGCCAAATTTAAATTTTTTATAATTTATATCCCTGCCAGCTGTCTGATGTGCTAACGGACTGTCTATGTGCGCACGTAATGGCAGAGCAATATTATCACCATCAATCCCTCTGATTTTTCTTGTTGCGTAGTGACTAATAGCGGATTTTACTTTGTTTAAGTAGAAAAGATCTGGCAACAGCATATCCGTTCTGAAACTTACGGAAAATAACTCAAATCTACCTTTGTCGTAGCAAGTCATATCTATTTTTTTTATGCCATTTTCTAATTTTTTTAACGTATTGCCATGCTCGCTGGAATAGGCACCCCAATAACTCATTGTGTGTTTTAAGCGTTCATTAAGATGCCTATCCAAATCACTGTCCCAATATTGCAAATGCCAAATATAATTGCTGGGCAGTGCATGAACACAACGGTTTACTGTATCAATACAGGTATAAGTTACTTCATGATAAGTACGAAAAAGAGACAAAAATTCTTTTTTAAATTCATAGGAATGGCGCTCCAATATTTTATTTTCTACATTCATTTTGTATTTTGTTCATAGTTATACATGCTTTGAATATATTAATTGTAGCAGAATCAACCATTCTGTCCCGTCAAGACGATAAATCAAGACAAAACAAGCGAGCTAATGATCATCCGATAACAGCCACCCTTTACCTGATGGCCGTGCAGTAAATGCCTGAAAAAAATTTTCCTCTCCGAGAAAAAAATCATTCCTGCGCGACGCAGAAATTGTATTAATGTGATAGGTAGTGCCACCTAGCTGTTAATAACACAGCGATTAATAATGGCTAGGTAGCACTCATCACTCTTTTTCGCCTGGTTTTAACTTGCTATTTGCTGAGACTTACAGCAGATGTTAAGCAGGCTATACAACAAAAATATAACAAGGATCTTATGAGTATCAGTGAATCTCTAGCAAAACTTAAATTTTATTCATTAAATGAAGTGGCACAAATCTCATTTAATGATTTTTTAGAAAAAACAAAGTTTTACTCCTTAGAAGAAAAAAACGCTCAAGTGCTTTATAACACAGCACTTGAAGAACAGAGTCAACAAAGAAACGCATTGACGCGTGCTAATCCGATGCTAAAGAACATTCCTAATATTATTTATACAGATGTATCACCACAGCATGAATATAACGAAAATTTTACTACCATCAAACATGATTATGCTGTTGCTGATACTCCCGCTTCCATGTTTTCAGTTTTCGCTTATCTGGCTGAATTATACCGTGAGGCATATGGACTACATGCTAAGCACTCACCCTACCATTTAGATAAGCGGCGGGCAGATTTAAAAACATTAGCGCTTAGTCAGGATAATAGGGATCAGGAAGTGAGCACCCTAACGCTTTCTAATGACATTTTATTGCAATACGTAAAAGAAAAAATGAAAGAAAAGGGCAGTACGCTTGATAGGAAAAATAAAAATGATATATATCGATTCCTCTATGAGAGAAAAATTTATACTAACGGTAATGTAAATCTTAATTACTATTTTAACTATCATTATGAAGTGATTGAATGGGCACTTAAAGCGCAAGGAACAACGGTCAGTCGCTTATTGGACAACCCTTTTTTCGCGAAAAGAATGATAAAAAGTCATCTAAATCCTTTATTACAAGCAAAAAATGATTTCCTTTTTTACCAGATAGTGACTACGCCTAAAAAAACAAAATATTATTATAAATTGACTGGTTTATCTTCAGAAATAATTGACGCTATCATTGATCCTGTATCTCAACATGAACAGTCAGATTTTGAAAAAGTAGAAAAAATAACCAGAATAAAAAACTACCAGGCGCGTTATCACATACCGGAAGAGCAGGCGTTTATTTTAGATAATAACACCATATTAATAACAAAAAATAATAATCACCAATCACCGAGTCAATTTGACCAATTATTTAATTCTCCACCCCTAAAGGGGGTTCGTTATGAACTCACAGGCGCACAAAAACGTACTCATGCGCCCTTAGAGGCCCAAGAATCGGCGGTATTAAGACAGGCATTGGCTGTCGATGAGAGAGAGCTGAGCATCATGTGCGAAATGCTGACTGATGCTGTCGTCTCTCAAATAACCTACCTGTCTGCGTTATATCGTATTCGGTTACTTGCGCGTATTCACGGACTCACTATTTCCGAACTCGCTATGCTGTTAAGAATGTTAGTCAATCCATCAAAGAGCCTAACCCTTTTTCCTATCGATATGAGCGATGATCAGTGCGCTGAGTTGATAGACAAACTCTATCAGCGCACTTATTGGCTGTGTGAGCAAGGATGGCGGGTTGATGAATTGTATGACATGACCACCACAGAATATAACGGTGTAAAGACGCTTGAAATCGAAACCTTAATTCAGACCGTCGCCATGGGTTTGAGTTCAGCACTTGCCCAGGAAAACCCTGAAACAACCATACAGGTATCAGAACAGATCGCCCCTTTTTTCCTCTCTTCATTGGCTTTGCCTTCGATAACAGTGGCTAATTTTTTACTGGCTTGGCTTGATAAATTAATTCCACACGCCAATCCAAGCAGTCTGATTATTAATGTCAATACATTTAGAAATGAAATAATAAAATGGAATCGAGATCATCTAGAAATCAATGAAAAAATGATCATTTTTTGTCAACGTTTACAACAGTTAGCACACATTTATCACCGTTTACAACTCAGTGAACCCGAATTATCGCTACTAGTCGAACAGCCTCATTTATTAGACGCTTCTCTCACATTAATCGGGCACAGCATCGCACATCTTGAATTATTAACCCGTATCCATAGCCAAATAATCTCACTCGGTGATCAGGTTCCTCAGGTGCTAATAGCCCTAAAGCAGCGCAATCTGACGGCGGCCATTTTGGCACCCATGATACAAATGGACAAAGAAACGCTACAACAGGCGGCTAAACAGGTCGATATTCAGCGAGCAGAAAGGGCAGAGAGAGAGGTTTCTCTTCTCGATCAAACGCTAGGAGCAGTAGAATCTACAAAAACAGAAGCGAAAAAATTAGCCGCCGATCTTCGGAAGATTGCGGATTCCCATGAGGATATGCGCTTCTCTGACTTTTCCAGCATCACAAATACGCTGGAATGGTTAACTATGGCACAAGAACTTGGTATTAAAACTGACGATTTACGCAAGCTACTCAGGTTATCAAATGTAGCATACTTTGCGGATTATCCGGATTGGCAAGCCGTCTCAACAGCGTTGCTCGCCGGGCAGGATGCGCAACAGAGCAGGAAGATCGCGCTTGAGCTTGATAAAATAGTCAGCAGAGGATTGAGTCATTACTATGTTGCTTCCCATGGAAGCCAAACTACACCACCCGTCATAACGCGCGACCAGGTTTACCAACATTTATTGATTGATAACCAGGTTTCAACCGAAGTGAAAACCAGCAAGATAGCAGCGGCCATTGCGGCTCTCCAGCTTTATATTAGCCGCGTCTTACAGCGTAAAGAAGAGGAAGGCTTAAATACAGATGTGTTGAATAAACCTTTCTTTCAAAATTGGGAGAATGGTAACGGTCGTTATAGCACTTGGGCTGCCGCGGCCAAGCTTCGTTATCAGCCGGAAAATTATATTGACCCACTACAGCGCCTTGAGCAGAGCCAAATGATGGATAACTTTCAGCAAGCGATTAGTGATGCTCAGCTGAATAATGAAATGATAGAACAGGCATTTAAAGCGTATCTAACAGAGTTTGAACAGATTGCTAATTTGTCGATTATCAGCGCTTATCACGATAGTGTTAGGAGTAATGAGGGATTGACTTATTTTGTCGGTGAAAATCCTAACGAAAAAGGGGCCTATTATTGGCGGCGTATTGATCAAAAACAATTTAGTCAGGGGAAATTCTTTGTTGGTGCCTGGAGTCAATGGAAAAAAATTGATTGTGCCGCTAATCCGGTTGCTAAATTGATCCGGCCTGTGATCTATCAATCTCGTCTTTATCTGGTATGGATAGAAGATCAATGGGAAATGGCAGCAGATAATACTGATATCAGAAAACAGATAAAAATCAATAAACAAAAATTAAAAATCGCGTATCTTAATTATAATGGTAACTGGAGTTCAACGTTTTCATTCAATATTTTGGAAGAAAAACGGATTAAGAATTTAGGATTATCTTGTACAGAAGATAATGAAAAAAACATCATCGCAGTTTATCTTTATGAAAAACAGGACAGTCATTATAGTTTAACACCTGAGCATACAGTGGGTTATGCTATTTCTGAGAACATGATCTGTCATGTCATGTCTCATGAATCACTTATAGAATATTTTCCTCATGTAAAAAATGAATTTGATGTGCTTAATCAAAAGAATAAAAAAGTAAGTTATCCCTATCCTGGATTATACAACTATAGCATCACAGATAATCAAGATGAACTGATCAGTGGCCGTCTAAAACTGTCCAATGATATCGGGATAATAGACAGTATAGAATCTGAAAGAAATTTATTCGTAACATGTGAAAGTCATAAAAAAAATTATTTGAAATTATTTATCAAACCACGTTTGCAATTTGCACATAATTATTTTTCTGGTTATGAGGAATCGCAACATACGCTCATTGGGCTTATGGAAAAAATGGGGGAAGTTGGCCATGACAACTATATTTTTTATAAAATAGAAAATAAAAAGAAGCATCAGTCTGGCACCAAAATAACACTTGTCATCTGTCCGAATAAATGTACAGTTGGCATTTTTAATCCTTACTCCAGTCCCGACCCAACGAAAAATATTAAGTTGTATTTTTATGGCAGAGAAAACCCACTCTTCGAACCGATAATAATAAAACGCGGAAAAAATATTTTTCATATCTCTGAATTCAAATATCAATCTGAACGCCCGATACAATTTCAAACACCACAAAATGACATTATGAAATTTAATGAATGTGTTGAAATTAAACTGGCAGAAGAAAATATAGAATTTGATAATATTTTTTTTGAAACGAACTTTATTAAATCATCCAAAGAAATCAAACCCACTATTACCGATTTTTTTATATCGATGGGAAATCATCATAAGGAAAAAACTGACAATTTTTTTTCCGAGCTAGACAGCGATAGAATCGTCTTCGAATCCGATGAAATTGAATATATTATCGAAAATGCCCTGTTTTCTAGCGATATTTTTACAACCACCATCAGTATGAATTTTCATAAAGGTGCAGTGATAACCACCAAGGAATGGGCAATTAAAATTAAGCGCACACATAAAGCGGACACGTCGAGACTAAAAATTAATAACGATGCTGGTATACAATATTTGATATTGAATGAGGCTTACCGAGAACCCCTGAATACGAAATTTGCTAAAAAACTTGTCTCTCTGTCCACGCGAGGCATCGATGCGATATTAAATTTAGAAACACAAAAACAGGAGGAGATTTCCAGTAAAGCACAGAGGGATTTCCACGGTGCTAACGCTATCTATTTTTGGGAACTGTTCTACTACGTCCCTATGATGGTGATGAAACGTTTATTACAGGAACAACATTTTTCCCAGGCCAGTCGCTGGTTAAAATACGTCTATAATCCCGCTGGCTATGCCGAGGCACCGACTGATACTGGTGCATTGAGGCGTTGGAACGTGCTTCCCTTACACGTCGACGAAAAGAAGAATAATTTAGAAAGCAGTGGTGGCAGAGATCCCGATGCCATCGCTCAGGCGGAACCTATTCATTATCGTATTGCGACTCTCATGCTTTATCTCGATTTATTGCTTGAACGCGGTGATCATGCTTACCGTCAATTAGAGAGAGACAGCTTGGTAGAAGCGAAAATGTGGTATATGCAAGCACTGGATTTATTAGGTGAAAAGCCGGTGCTTAAAGCGTTTATTTGGAATGAGGAAACCACGCTCAAGCAGGCAAGTCTGGTCACTGACACAGAAGAAGATTATTCCTTACCACAGGGAGCATCATTAACAGTGATACCAGGAGAACAACTGTTTTTACCAGAAGAAAATACCAAATTCAGACGCTATTGGCGTATTTTTGAACATCGCTTATACAACCTACGTCACAATCTGACCCTCGATGGCGCACAGTTGTCACTGCCTTTCTACGCAACGCCACCGGATCCACGCACGTTGCACTCAGCAAGTCTTTCCTCTTTACAAGGTATTGTGAGTTTACCCACGCAGAGTGTTGAGCGGCCGATGTTACAACGTTTTCCACAGATGCTCGATCACGCCCGGGAAATGGTATTACAGCTGATGCAATTTGGCTCCACCCTACTGAACGTTATCGAGCGTAAAGATGCAGAAGCGTTAAACGAGCTATTACAGACTCAGGCTCTGGCACTGATGACGACCAGCATCCAGTTACAAGATAAAACCCGAGAAGAATTGCAACAGGACTTGACCGCACTGAACCTCAGTGTAGCCGGGGCCACTGCCCGCTATAAACATTATGATGAGTTGTATGAAGAAAACATCAATCCTGGTGAGCAAAGTGTAATGGATTTATCTGCCGATGCGTCATCAGTGATGACAGTCGCACAAGGGTTCAATACGACTGCGGCGGTGCTAGACATGGCACCTAATCTTTTTGGTGCCTCGAATGGGGGTTGCAAATGGGATGGATTAGCCAGAGGTATGGTGCTGAGCGCTGAAATTGTTGCCGCTAGATTGAGGGTAGCTGCCGATAAAACCTCACAATTTGAGATGTATTGTCGCCGTCGTGAAGAATGGGATCTCCAACGCAAGAGTGCGCAATCAGAAATTGATCAGCTAACCGCACAGATTAATGGGACGGAGATCCGTATACAGTCAGCGGATAAACAGAAAGAATATTTGGAGGCCCAACAGAAACAGATTCAGGAGCAGTTACTATTTCTACAAAGTAAATTCAGTAATCAAAAACTTTATCATTGGTTACGCGGTCAGTTAACGGCAATCTATAAAGGGTTCTATGACCAAACCCTCTCGCGTTGTCAGATGTCAGAGCGCGCTTGGTTGTGGGAAACCGCTCAAGAACCACAAAATTTTATCCCCGCAGGTGCCTGGCAAGGTATTTATGCGGGGCTACTCAGTGGTGAAATATTGATGTTGAACTTGACTCAAATGGAAACCGCGTATTTACAGTGGGACAACAGAGCGTTGGAAGTGGAACGAACTGTTTCTTTAGCGCAAGTGTATAACCAGCAAGCTTTGGGTGAAAATAAATTTGATTTGGCAAAAGAGATCAAAGAATTGATTACCAACCCGGAAACTAAAACGCGAGGTAAAGACCAAAATACATTGCAAATTAATGGCAAGACCTTGTCTGCGTCAGTCAATATCCACGGGCTACAAATCAGCAAAGATTATCCTGTCGCCCTGTTACCAGGTAAAGGCCTGAAGAAACGCCTTATCAAGCAAATCAGCGTCAGTTTGCCGATGCTGCTAGGCGCTTATCAGGATGTTCAGGTTACGTTAAGTTACCAAGGTTCGTGCCAGTTGCCAAAGGGCTGTACCGCCATCGCAGTCTCACGAGGCATCAATGACCACGGTCAGTTTCAATTGAATTTCAATGACGAAAAATACCTCCCATTTGAAGGTATCGATATCGAAGATCCTGGCGCGCTAGTGCTTCGTTTCCCTAATGCGACCTCGAAACAAAAACAGCCATTGCAAAGTTTAAACGATATCATTTTGCATATTCGTTACATTATTTGTGATTAACGATTTTGTAAAAAGTCCAGGGTACAGAGCAAGTCTACATTCAAATCCCTATTTGCTGTGATCCACAGCAAATACTAAATCGGCTATACGAAAAAATATAATAAGGATTTTATGAACATTAATGATTCCCTAAAACAAATTAAGCTTTCTTCATTAAATGAAGTGGCAGAAATGCCGTTTAATGATTTTTTGGAAAAGGCAGAATTTTACCAACTCGATTGGCAAGATACGCAAGTGCTGTATGATACCGCGATTGAAAATCAGAACCGACTGAGAAAAACATTGACGCGTGCTAATCCGGAAATAAATATCGGACGGATTATCAGCGAATATAAACCACCCACGGAGAAGCCGACATATGATTCGAGTTTTCTCTCACTTCAGCACGGATACGCTGTGCCTGGTACTGCCGCCTCTATGTTTTCAGCGCCTGCTTATCTCTACAAATTATACCATGAAGCACGTGCACTACATGCTCACTCATCAGACTACCATTTAGATAAACGGCGGCCAGATTTAAAAACACTCGAGCTTAGCCAGGAAAATATGGATCAGGAAGTGAGTACTTTAACGCTGTCTAATGATATTTTATTACAAAAGCTTATAGAAAAAAGGGAGCAGGATCCGTCAGCCGATGGGAATAAAGGTGACATATATGAATATTTTTCTACCAAGAGCGATTTTCATTATGCCAAGGAAATAATTTATCAGGTATTACACGCGCGTGAAATAAACGTTAAACGCTTAATGGAAGAAATGCCTTTGGCAAAAGAAATAGATCAAGACATTCTTTTATGTACAGAATTAACCCTGACGCCATTGCGATTGAATAGCGTAAAAAAAGACATAAAAAAAATAGCATCTTATTATAAAGAAAGGGGCTTATCTGCAAAAATAATGGATCCTATCCTTGGATCTTCAACACTTCCTGGATCTTTGATACTTGAAAAATTAAATAAAATAGCCAGAATAAAAAAATACCAGGATCGCTATAACATACCGGAAGAGCAAGCATTTATCCTAGAGAATAATTCCATATTAACAACCCGAAGTCAGCATGATCCAAGATCACCAAGCCAATTTGACCAATTATTTAATTCGCCACCCTTAAAGGGGGTTCGTTATGAACTCACAGGCGTGGAAAGATGCACTGATGACGCCTTAGAAGCCGAAGAAGCTGCGGTATTAAGACAGGCATTGGCTGTCGATAAGAGAGGGCTGAGCATCATGCGTGAGATGCTGACTTCTGATACTACCGTGTCTCAAATCACCTACCTGTCTGCATTGTATCGTATTCGGTTACTCGCGCGTGTTCACGGACTTACTGTTTCTGAACTCGCTATACTGTTGAAAATGTTAGGCAATCTATCAGAAAATCCAATCACTTTCTCCATAGAAATGAGCGATGATCGATGCGCTGCGTTGATGGAGAAGCTCTATCAACTCACTTATTGGCTGCGTGAGCAAGGATGGCGGGTTAATGAACTGTATGACATGACCACCACAGAATATAACGGTGAAAAGACGCCTGAAATCGAAGCATTAATTAACACCATCGCCATGGGTTTAGATTGGGTACCTGCTCAGGCAGAACCTGAAACAGCCATACAGGTGTCAGAACAGATCGCTCCTTTTATTGCCTCTTCATTGGAACTATCTTCAGAAACAGTGGCTTGTTGTTTGTTAAATTGGCTTGATAAATTAATTCCACAAACGGCTCCAGACGATCTGATTATCAATGTCAATACATTCAGAGATGAAATAATAAAATGGAATCAAGATCATCGAGAAATCAATGAAAAGGTGATCATTTTTTGTCAACGTTTGCAACAGTTAGCATTCATTTATCGCCGTTTACAACTCAGTGAAGCCGAACTATCGCTATTCGTCGAGCAGCCTCACTGTTTGGATCGATCCCTCACATTAATTAAGAACAACATCACCGATCTGCAATTATTAACCCGTGTTCACCGTCAAATAACCTCATTCGGTGATCACGCATCCCAGGTGCTAATGGCATTAAAGCAGCGGAACCTGACGGCGGATAAGTTGACGGATAGGTTAGCGCTTACAATGCAGACAGACATAGAAACGCTACAACAGGCCGCTAATCTGGCTGATTATACCGATTCCTCGCCCTTTATTGATATCTTAAGCATTATCGGCACCGTACAATGGTTAAATACCGCACAATGGCTCAATATTGACACCAATACCTTGCGTCAACTCATCGATCTCAATGCCCTGTCAACCTATCAGGACTGGCAAGCAGTCGCGACGGCTTTATTGACGGGACTGAATAAACAACAAGCCGAGAAGGTAAATATTCAGCTTGATGAAGGATTAAGCACCGCCCTGAGCGAGCACTCTATTAATTTTTACTCTGTTGTCGATGAGCCGAGGTTAAATACCCTGACCACCCGCGACTATCTCTACCAATATTTATTGATTGATAACCAGATTTCGGCGGAAGTGAAAACCAGCAAAATCGCGGCGGCCATCGCTGCTCTCCAGCTCTATATTAATCGGACTTTACAACGTCAAGAGAAAGCGGGCTTAAATACAGACATATTAAATAAACCTTTCTTTCAAAATTGGGAGAGCATTAACTGTCGTTATAGCACCTGGGCTGCCACGGCCAAGCTTCGTTATCAACCAGAAAATTATATTGACCCACTACAGCGCCTTGGGCAAAGCCAAATGATGGATAATTTTCAGCAAGCGATTAGCGAGACTCAGCTGAATAATGAAGTGATAGAACAGGCATTTAAAGCGTATCTGACCGAATTTGAACAGATCGCGAATTTATCGATTATCAGTGCTTATCACGACAATGTGAATAGTAACGAGGGATTGACTTATTTTGTCGGTGAAAATCCGGATGAAAAAGGGATCTATTATTGGCGGCATGTTGATCAAAAACAATTCAGTAAGGGGAAATTCTTCATTGGTGCCTGGGGTCAATGGAAAAAAATTGACTGCGCGGTTAATTCAATGGATCAACTGATCCGTCCGGTGGTCTATCAATCACGTCTTTATCTGGTATGGATAGAGAAACGTCAGGAAACGGAAATAGATCAAGATGATGATAAAAAAAGCAACAGTGTCAACAAATATAAATTAAATGTGGCGCATCATCGTTATGATGGTAATTGGAGTTCCTCTATTGAATTCCCAATTGAATTTTCTCAATCAGGACCCGGTGAAAAAGCGGAAGAATTATTTTTTAATGATAAAGCAAAAGTAGGTATCTATTGCGCCGAAGACATTAAAAATAAAAAAATAGCGATTCTTTTTTATAAAAAAGGTGAAAAAAATATAAAGCAAGGTTTTTTTATTTCTGATGAAATGGTCTGTGATAAAATTGAAAATAGTGCATTACAGATACACTTTGACAGTATAAAAAACCAGCTCGATACAGACAATACGATAAAAGTTAATAAGTGCTACTCTTCACCTTATCATTATGCCGCCGAAATCAACGGACAAGAAAATACCGTAAATCATAACGGATTCAGTCTTATAGTAAAAAACAGTCTGCCTTCTATAAAAATTGGACAGATTCATGAAACATTGAAAATATTTTTCAGAGTGGGCGTCAGCGTTGCGTATCAAGGGGGAGATCCGCATCAAACAGAACTGATGAAATTACTGTCTCCTCATGGCGGGGAATTTGCTCTTTCTACGTTAAATGATCAAGTTACAGACAGACCAATGATAAAAGTTGTTATCTCTTTAGATAAGATGAAAATAGGCATTTATCATTATTTTCATGCCTCCGATGTCAAAATTGAATTCTATCGGCAGGTAACAGAAAAGGTAGAGCATCTTGAGGTCACTACGCAAAAAATTATTTTTAGGCCCGTCATGCTTAAGGCTCTCTATAGCATTTACGACGTTAATGAATTTATGTTAGACCCTCACTTTGCAATAGACGTAGAAGGGACGCCAGAAAATAAAATTAATTTCTTAACTCAATCCTTTTCTTATTTTGTACGTGAAGGAGATGAAAAAGATACACACCTTAATCTTGTACAAAAAATGATAAGAATCGATACCCGGATTCATGGTATAAAGACGTCATTCAATGATAAAAAAGAAAACAATGCCGTCTCATTTAACGAAAAAAATAACCGTTACCAAACGGATGAAATAAGCATAGGGGTTGCTGCTATCACTAGTGATACCGCTATCCAGGTGCCTTTTGAGGTTAAAATAGGAACCACACCTTATACACAAAATCTGACTATTCCTATTACTTATCGCGCTGTCGGTGACAATAAAATATTTGATCTACATAAAGACGTTAATGGCGTGCAATATATGAAGTACAGTGGTCACCGTGTACACCTTAATACACGCTTTGCCAAAAAATTGACTTCCTTAGCCAATCGTAGCATCGACGCAGTATTAAATCTGGACACACAAAAACAGGAGGATATTTCTGGTCAGGAGCGGATAGAATTTCGCGGTGCCAATGCGCTTTACTTCTGGGAACTGTTCTACTATCTACCCATGATGGTCATGCAACGTTTGTTACAGGAACAACATTTTAGCCAAGCCAGTCGCTGGTTAAAATATGTCTATCATCCTGCGGGCTATATTAAAGCACCTGCTCGTCATATTGGCCGCAATAGTAAGACAGAGTATTGGAATGTGCTTCCTTTACAGGACGCCAATGATGGACGTGTTAATAATTTAGAAAACAGCGGGGGCACAGACCCAGATGCTATCGCTCAGGCAGACCCTCTCCATTATCGTATTGCGACCTTTATGCGTTATCTCGATTTGTTGCTCAAGCGCGGTGATCATGCCTACCGTCAATTAGAGCGGGATACCCTGGTAGAAGCACAAATGTGGTATATGCAAGCACTGGATGTCTTGGGTGAAGAACCTGAACCTAACATGGTTATTTGGCAAAATCCCACACTGGATCCCAGCACCAGGCCAGCACAACAGGCAGAGCGATCTGCTCCATCGTTATCCATGACAACATCAGAAATAAGGTACCCTTTCTATCCACAAGAAAATATCAAACTTAGAAGCTACTGGCCTATTTTTAAAAGACGTTTGTACAATTTACGTCACAATTTGACCATTGACGGCATACCCTTACCCTTGCCTCTCTACACAAATCCCCTCGAACCCAGCGTGTTACGCGGAGCACTCTTTTCCTCTCCGCAAGACGTTTCTAGCATACCGACACAAGACATTGAACCGCGGATGCTACAACGCTTTCCTCAGATGCTAAATCACGCACGGGGGATGGTGTCACAATTGATGCAGTTTGGCGCCACCCTGCTGAACGTTATCGAACGCAAAGACGCAGAAGCGTTAAACGCGTTACTACAAACACAAGCTAAGGCATTAATGGTCACCAGTATCCAGCTACAGGATAAAACACAAGCAGAATTGCAGGAAGAATTGACCGCACTGAACAGCCGTCTGACAGGGACTAGGGTCCGTTTTGAACACTATCATAATCTGTATGAAAGAAACATCACCCAAGGTGAGCAAAGTGCGATGGATTTACGTACTGGCTCATCATCGGCAACGATGGCTGCACAAACACTCCATATGACGGCGGCAGGGCTGGCAATGGCGCCGAATATTTTTGGCTTATCCAATGGCGGTATGCGATGGGGAGCATTGGCGACAGGCATGGCACAGAAAGCCGAAATGGTCGCGTCAGGATTGATGACAGCTGCCGATAGAACCTCGCAATTTGAGATGTATCGCCGCCGTCGTGAGGAATGGGATATTCAACGTGAGAGCGCAAGGTTAGAAATTGATCAGTTAACCGCACAGATTAATGGATTAAATATTCGTATCCAAGCGGCGGATATGCAAAAAAAATACTTAGAGATGCAACAAGCACACATCCAGGATCAATTATCACTCCTACAGAGTAAATTCAGTAATCAAAAGCTCTATAGTTGGTTGCGCGGGCAATTAATGACCATTTATCAAGGATTCTATGACCAAACACTCTCACGTTGTCATATGGCAGAACGTGCTTGGCTGTGGGAAACCGGGAAAGACTCCCACAAATTTATCAAAGCAGGAGTCTGGCAAGACACTTATGCGGGGCTACTCAGTGGCGAAAAACTGATGCTGAATTTGGCTACAATGGAAACAGCTTATTTATACCTCACAGGACGATTTTATCGGTCCAGACGGTGAAGTATTGATTGTTCAGAAAACGGCTGATGGCCAGCCCGACAGTCAGAATCATATTGTTGAATGCCAAGGTATCCCCCTAAGCGAAAGTTTTACCGTTACCCGTTATCGACCGCGTGTTGAAAGAGCGTTTAGCCGTATCGAATATTGGCAGCCGATGGACGAAAGCCCAACACGACCGTTTTGGCTCGTCTACACAGCCGATGGCCAGCTACATTGTCTGGGCAAAAACGCCAGCGCCCGGATCGCCGATCCCGCAGATAACCGCCGTGTTGCTATTTGGCTACTCGAAGAGTCGGTCTCACCGACAGGTGAACATATTTGTTATACCTACCGTGCAGAAGATGATACGACAGATTCAGCGCAACAGTATCTCTCACATATCTATTACGGTAACCTCGCAGCGAAAGAGGCATTATTTTCCTGGGATACACAGGTACCTACTGCCGATAACTGGCTATTTACACTGGTGTTTGATTATGGCGAACGATCTTTCAGCGTGAAAGACCGCCCTACCTTTAATACCGAGATAAGCTGGCCAGTGCGTCTTGACTGTTTTTCTCGCTATGAATACGGTTTTAACCTACGTACCCGGCGACTTTGTCACCAAATATTGATGTTTCATCGCTTAAAAGCACTCAGTGGTGAGGAAAACGTCACCGACGAAACGCCGGCATTAGTCAGTCGATGGCTATTAGCCTACGAACAAAATACCGCGGTGACAACCTTGGTTTCTTGTCGCCATCTTGCTCACGAAGAAACGGGGAACCCTTGTGCCCTCCCCCGCTAGAATTTGGCTATCAAACTTCTCAACCAACAATAACCTCGTCTCCGTGGCAACCCATTTCTTGGCAACAAAGCAACGGATTGAATGGATTCCAAGACGGGCGAAATTACCAGCTGGTTGATCTGTATGGCGAAGGAATACCCGGGATCCTGTATCAGGATCAGGGAGCATGGTGGTATCGGGCACCACAGCGTGACGGTGAAGTGACACCAGAAAATGACACTGTCACTTATTCTGCCGCCACCCGTTTGCCTCAGATCCCCTCTTTACGTGACGGTGCACGTTTGATGGATATGACAGGCAGTGGCCGCCTCGATTGGGTCGTCACTCAGGCTAACATCGCCGGTTACTACGGCATACGCGCGGATAAAACCTGGACTCACTTTACCCCCTTATCCGCCTTGCCCAGTGAATTTTTCCACCCCGCTGCGCAACAGGCAGACCTAATGGGTCATGGATTGTTTGATCTGGTGTTGATTGAGGGCAACAGTGTCAGAGTTTATGCTAACCAGCGGGATGGTTTTTCTAAGAGTCAGGGGATCACGCTACCGGAAGGTGTTAGCCTACCTACACCCACAGACAGCCTAACATGGTTAGCATTCAGTGATGTATTAGGCTCTGGACAACCTCATTGGGTACAAATACGACACGATGGCGTCACCTGTTGGCCGAATTTAGGTCAGGGACGTTTTGGGCAACCGATTACTCTGCCTGGTTTTGAGCAACCTCGTGCGACTTTTCAGCCCAATTACGTATTTTTAGCCGATCTCGACGGCTCAGGGCTACCTGATCTGGTGTATGCCCAGTCAGACCGTCTGCTCATTTATTGCAATCAGAGTGGTAACCACTTTGCAGAACCGAAAATATTGCTGCTGCCCCCCGACATCCGTTATGACGACAGCTGTCAGATCACACTCGCCGATATCCAGGGGCAAGGTGTCACCAGTGTGATCCTCAGTCTCTTCCATCCAACACCGCGTCACTGGCGCTGTGATTGGGTACAGAAGAAGTCTAACTTGCTCACCGACGTCAATAATAACCGTGGGATGCGTTATCAGCTGCAGTATCGCAGTTCCGCTCAATGTTGGCTGGATGAAAAAGCCACCGTAAAAGCGCAACCTCATGCCAGTGATTTACCTTTCCCTCTTCATCTATTGACTAAAATTTGCACTGAAGATGAGATCACCGGCAATCGCTTAACCCAAGTTGCGTCTTACTCCCAGGGTGTCTACGATAACCGAGAACGCGAATTTCGTGGTTTTGGTCGCGTAGACACCTGGGATACCGAAACGTTAGGCAATGGAGCGAACACCAAACAGAGTCGCACCTGGTACCATACGGGACAAACGCAGGACGAAACCCGTCATCAGCACGAATTTTGGGCAAAAGACAGCCATGCCTTTCCCCGTAAAGCAACATTATTCACCACATTTAACCGTGATCAAGACCAGCCAACCACACCGACAGAAGAAGAAGCATATTGGCTATACCGTGCGCTCAACGGCAGCATGTTACGCACTGAAGTCTATGGACTGGATGGCGATCTGTCCGATAAAAACAGCAAAGCCAGTATTCCCTACACCGTCAGCGAATCACGTTATCAAGTACGACGTATTCAAGCCTCGATGCCGTCCCCAGAGAGGAAAAATCTGTCTATCGTCGTACTGCCTTTATTGATTGAGCAACGTGACTATTATTACGAACGAATCATCAGTGATCCCCAATGTCAGCAACAGATCTTGTTTCAATCGGATGAATGGGGCTACCCCTTGCACAGTGCCACCCTTCACTATCCAAGAAGGCCGCGCGCAACCGAAAGTCCCTATCCAACCGATCTGCCGCTCACCAGCTGGTCGAGCAGTTATGACCAACAACAAGAGGTATTACGTTCGACAGTCACTCGGCAACGGTGGCATCATCTGACCACGCAGGGTGTATGGCGATTAGGGCTTCCTGATTTGCAGCAAACCGATATCTTACACTATGCCCAAGATCAAATACCTGAGCAGGGTTTATCAAGAGAGGTGCAACCACTCAACCCAGAGCACAAGACATCAACCTTCGCCGGGCAACAGCAGATATTTTATACCGCCAACCAATCGGATAGACCATTGGAAAAACCCACGGTGCAAGCGTTAGTCGCTTTTACTGAAACCGCCGTGCTAAATGAACGTACCTTAACCGCATTTGCTGATAAATTAACAGGGGAAGCCCTTGAGCGGCAGTTAGTGGCAGCGGGTTACTTACCGGCCAGCGCACAATTTTCCCCGAGTGAGAAAATTTGGCTGATCCGTCAAGGCCAAACCGACTATGCAAACAGCACGGGTTTTTATCGCCCATTGAGACAATGCAGCACTTCATTGATGGGTAAAAGCACACTAACCTGGGATAAATACTACTGTGTAATAAAAAAAATAACAGACAGTGTCGGTCAGATGACTGAAGCCGACTACGACTATCGTTTCTTAACACCCTTTCAAATTAAAGATTTGAACGACAATACGCATTGGGCCCAATTTGATGCCCTGGGACGCCTATGCGCCAGCGGCTTTTACGGCATTGAAGAGGGAATCGCTGTCGGATTTCCCAAGCCGGAACCCGGGCAATTTCATCTACCCAGGACAGTAGATGAAGCCTTGGCATGGACAGGCCCTCTGCCTGTCGCCCAATTCCACGTTTTTGCTGTCGATTCGTGGATGATGAAAGAGCCTCATCGATTACCACCACATATTGCCACCGTGGTGACCGATCGTTATGTCGACAATGCACCACAAAAACTCAGCCAGCAAGTGATGTTCAGCGACGGTTTTGGTCGCCTGCTACAAACCTCAGTGCGCCATGAGGCGGGCACGGCTTATCAACGTCACAGTGAGGGAGCCCTGATGCAAACAGCGCCCCAGTTTACTGCGCGCCGCTGGGCGGTCACCGGACGCAAGGAATACGATCATAAAGGTCAGCCGGTGCGCATTTATCCCCCTTACTATCTCGATGATTGGCGTTACGTCAATGATGACAGCGCGCGTGAAAACCGTGTTTCTGATGTAGTTTATTATGACCCACTCGGGCGCGAGATACAGAAGATTGATACGAAAGGTTACCTGAGTCGGACACGTTTCTTTCCTTGGTTTACCGTGCACGAGGACGAAAATGATACCGCCGCGGAGGTATTGGAAAAAAGACAGCAAAATATGACGGAGACGCCAGGATCATGACAACACATTTTAACCCCAACCTATACCGTGGCACGCCTACTATTAAGGTAGTAGATAACCGCGGGTTAGCCGTGCGTGAACTGCAATACAATCGCACCAGCGAACAAGAAAGCGTAAAAGAAGGCATTAGCCGCAGTGAATATAATGCCGAGGGGCATGTGATCAACCATATCGACCCTCGGTTATATCACGCGCAATTAACACAGTTATCGATAAAACCTAACTTCACTTACCAATCTGACCTGGTTGGCAATGCGCTGTACACTGACAGTGTTGATGCCGGTTGTCAGATGATACTCAAGGACATTGAGGGTCGTCCCGTGTGGAAAAGAGAAGCGCGTGGCACAGAACAGCGCTGGCAATATGAAACAGGAAAAAATGGACGTCTCCTGGCGGTGTCTGAGCAGCCAGTAGGGGGCACGGCGGATCGGGTGATTGAACGTTTTATCTACGCGCCAGTGAACGAAGAAAATAAAAAATACAATTTGTCCGGCCGATTGTTGCACCACTACAACACGGCAGGTGTCAACACCTTGAGAAGTGTGGCGTTAACCGGCCAGCCGTTACGTGAAGCATGTCAGCTACTCCGTAATATCGATCAGCCGCTGGACTGGCGGGGAGAAGATCAAACCACCTGGAATACCTTGTTAGCAGAAGAGACGTTCACCACCCGCAACCGCTATAACGCCGCGGGCAAGCCGATCACGCACATCGATGCGAAAGGGAATCAGCAAGGTTTGGTGTACGATGTGGCAGGCCAACTGCAAGCAAGCCGGTTAACGATACATAATCAACCCGAACAACGCATAGTCGATTCATTAACCTACTCAGCCGCCGGACAAAAATTGTGCGAAATCAGTGGTAATGGGGTGAAAACCGAATACCGCTACGACCCACAGAACTTACGGCTCATCAACAGCAAAACCACACGGCAAAGTGATAGAAAAATTCTACAAGACTTACACTACCAACACGATCCCGTTGGCAATATTCTCAGTATTGAAGATCACGCGATTAACCGCCGATTTTACAAAAATCAGGAAATAAAAGCGCAAAGCCGCTACAGCTACGATGCACTCTATCAACTGAGCACAGCGACAGGTCGTGAGTCGTATGGACAAAGGAACCCACAAGTTGTTACGCCACCGCCCCTCATTGGCGATCAAAATCACACGGTCAACTACAGCCGTGAATACACCTACGACAGCGGAGGGAATTTAATTCAGATCCAGCATCATGGCGCGAATCGGTATACCACCCATATCAACGTTTCTCAGCAATCTAATCACGCACTGTTTCAAGATGGCGATGAGCGGCAATCACATCAGATAGAATCGCTTTTCGATGCGGCAGGCAATCAACAACAACTGCAATATCACGCCGAAAAATTAATGTGGAATAGCCGTAATCAACTACAGCAGGTCATACGTGTTAACCGTGATGGAAACCCCGATGATGTAGAAAAGTATCACTATGACAGCACGGGGCGACGGGTGATCAAACAACAGTTCACATTGACCGGTGGAACACTGTCTCAGAAAAAAGTGGTCTACCTGTCTGGCCTGGAACTGCATACAAAAAAGAGGGGCGATGAGATAAAAGAATCACTGCAGGTGATCAATGTGGGTGTCGCGGGGCAGGCACAAGTACGCGTACTCCATTGGGAAACGCCCCCACCGCATGGGATCCAGAATAACTCCCTTCGCTACAGCTACGACAACTCGATTGGCAGCAGTCAACTGGAACTGGACGGTGACGGTAATCTTATCAGCCAGGAAGAATATTACCCCTTTGGTGGCACCGCACTGTGGGCAGCACGCAGTACAATCGAAGCCAGTTACAAAACCCTGCGTTATTCGGGTAAAGAGCGGGATGCTTCAGGGCTTTACTACTACGGTTACCGTTATTACCAACCGTGGATCGGCCGCTGGCTCAACGCTGATCCTGCTGGCACCATCGATGGCCTAAACTTATATCGCATGGTCAGGAATAACCCTGTGTTATTGTCTGACCAAGATGGATTAGCACCCCCAATCGATATTAATCATAAAGAGGGTCTCCAGGCTTTTACCGGGTTCGCCAACCATGTAAAAGGAACACTGCACATCCCTTTCCGTGACAGAACATTAAACGAACTAGCACAACCATTTTATAAAGAAATGGTAAACCAACACGACGAGGATTTAGGCAAATTGTTCATAGAAGCTCTGGAACAACAAAATGAATCATCCAGGAGTATCGTTGCCGAATATCATAAATTTGCTGAGCAAGGCGATATTATGCAGGCAGCGTCCCCTCAACAGACAGCGAATATGGTAGGCGTAACAGTAAACTTTCTGACAGACGTACACAATGGAGGCGAAAAAACAAAGAGCATTCGTACAGATCTTGAACACAAGAAAAGAATAAAACCTGCTCTGGCGGCAACATTTACAGATCAGATGGTACGTGATGGCCTATTGCTAAGAAAAATAGTGAAATGCCGTAATACCCTGTATGCAACCCTTGAGTCAAAAGGAGAAATCGTACAAGAATTCACGGCATTTTCTGGTGACTTTGACCCGCTAACTTATCGATTCCACAATTTAAACTCAGAGGTTCACTATATTCACGGCAGTGAGCGAGACGAAAATCCTGCTAAGTTATATCCGATTTCTACCATGGGCGGGGAACAACCGGTTTCGAGAAGTACGGATACTGAAACAAAATTGTTAGAAGCCGTGCACCACTGTATCGGTATGAATCCAGGAGATTATACATTGAATATCACGTCAACCCTGAGGCCCTGCCATTCCTGTGCAGCCATGCTCGCCAAGTTTTCTAACGACCATAGAATGAAAATTAATATGTTTTATGTAGATGGTAAATAAATAGCCGACGATACGTCTTTTTTTGAGCGTTTCACAAGCCATTTCTCTACTTAAAAACCTGGCGCTATCCTCACGCTATCATTTTTTTATCATAGTGTGAGGTTTTACTTATTATAAATAACATAACCTCATGACAGTCCGTTTCAAAATAAAACGAGATTGACCCATTCATCACGAGATAAATCACATGAAAAAAATAAATAAACCCCGCCTGAGTGGCTGGATCATCACTTCTATTTTACTCCTTGCGATTATCAGTCTTATTTCGCCGCAACAGTTACCGGTTGTCATCTACAAACTTTCTCTGATCACGTTGGCGGCGGTACTGGGCTATTGGCTTGATCGCTCACTGTTTCCTAAAGCCCGCCCCGATCAGTACCTCTGTGATGAAGGTGATGTAACAGCTAAAAACCGTTACCCGGTATCAAGGGGGGATCAACGAGTATTTTCAGCGATCATGATCCGCAGAGCCTTGATTGTCGCCGCGGTATGTATCGCAGTGGCGATAGGTTTATAAATCATGAATACATTTCCTTACCGACTTCATTCCTGCAAACGATTATTGTTCATTATTTTTCTATCAATGATCGCATGCAATACCGCCGTAGCCAATCCGGCACCGGCATCCTTGCCTTATCGAACCGATGTGATCCGTAACGCACGAATCGAATGGGGGATCAATGCCCCTATTGCTGATTTTGCCGCCCAGTTCCACCAAGAAAGTAGCTGGATACCCAGTGCCATGTCACCACAAGGCGCACAAGGGCTTGCACAGTTTATACCGTCTACTGCACGCTGGTTCAGCAATATGATCCCCGCTTTACGTGCTAATCAGCCCTTTAATCCTTCGTGGGGCATTCGGGCATTGATCAGCTACGACCGCTGGTTATGGTGGCGCATCCAAGCGGCTAATGACTGTGAACAGATGGCGATGACCCTTTCAGCCTATAACGGTGGACTAAAATGGGTTCAGCGAGATCAAAAACTGGCAGTTCAAAAAGAGTTAGATCACCTGCGATGGTTCAAACAGGTCGAAACCGTCAATGCAGGACGCTCTCAGGCCAATTGGCGTGAAAATCGCCACTATCCGCAACGGATCCTACATACACTCGCGCCACGTTACCTGCTATGGGGAGGCAGTTATTGTGTGGAATAAAACCTCTATCGTCTTGGGCATGCTGGGCTTAACATTGTGCACAGTGCTAATGGCCAGCCTGTATTACACCGGACACACCCATGGTTTTCAACATGCTAAAGCGTTAGGAGAGCGTGCCTTAGCACAGCAACAGGCAAAATTTAGCCAAAAAAAACAACAGCAGGCAGAAGCCCATCTCGCTGAATTACAGATTGCAATAGAGCGTTATCAGCAACAAACACTTCGCGCTAATCAACTCGAACAAACCTACCTCTCCACCCGGCAGCGCTTAACCACCAACAATGCGCAATTACAAAGGAAAATCAATGATTTCACCCAGCGTTATATTGACCAACAGGGTCAAAGTCACCCTATGCAGTGTGTGTTTACTCGTGGTTTCGTGCAGCAATACAACAAAGCGAACGGCATACCCACGAACGACAATACCGCCCTTACCGGCAGCATTATCCCAACGCCCAGTGGCGGCGTACCCGCTGATGGCAAATTATACGCCAGTGGCGTCACCGCCCGAGATATCCTCGCCAACATCAATGACAACGGTGAACAATGTCAAGCACTAAAAGCGCAAGTTAATGGGTTACTTGATTACATCAATGGGTTGGGTTAACACTGTGAAAGTCGAATTAGAAATTTGGACATTAATCAGTTTATTGTTGAGTTTTTTTGGTTTTTTATTTGCAGCAGGCCGAATATTACTCACACAAATAGAAAAGCGCTTCCATGAACGTTTTTCCGCATTGGAAATGGCCTGTTATCAGAACGTGAAAACGGCTAGCCGCTCAGAGAGGACATTTTTGGAGTTTCGTGCTGATCTGCCATTAAAATACGTACGACGCGAGGATCACATCCGTGTTCAGAACATCATAGACACAAAACTGGATACGATCTACAATCAATTATCTGCTTTACAATCAAATAGTAAAAGAAATAAACGAGATTAAATTTTCGACCCTTTAGTAAACGCAACAATCGATATACAAACATTCAAATAAATTAACAATCAGAATATAACTTTTATAATAATTACTAATTATTAATAATAAAAAAGTGATTTTTTACGGTCGGTTTATATGATCAAATATAAAATGAAATTTATTCTATAAATAATTCAATGTTAACAAGGGAAATGACATGAGAGATATAAATTTAATACTAGAGCGTTGGGGGACTTGGGCAAGATATAGTTCAAGGATGGATTATTCACCTATCGCGGCGGGATTTAAAGGACTCTTTCCAGCGAGTCCAAATAAAACAATTTCATGCAGTGACGATGATGGAATGATTATTGATCATGCGGTAGGACGTTTAAAAGCAGTGCGTAAACCGGAAGAATTAACGCTTATTCTGGCACATTATGTTTATTGTATCCCTAAACGCGTCATCGCTAAAAAATGGAAATGCTCCGAAAGTGAAATCCGCAGAAAAATACAAGTCGCGGAAGGCTTTATCGATGGTTGCCTGGCAATGAAGCACGTTTGTCTTCATATGGATCCTTATGTTCAAAAAAAAGGCGTGCAAACGGACATCATTGGCAAAATAAATACGTACGCTAGTGGAAGTGTACGTTGAGTAATCTACAGTACAGGGCAGGGCGGGATCCCACTTTAATGTGAACTAATAATAGGCAGTAAGCTCATAATATTATGTATCCTAAAGAATATGTAATCATGAGTATTTTAAAGCAATTAGCCCTGATCCCTGACCCGCGTAAAGATATTAATATCAAACATCACCTGCTCGATGTTATTTTCCTGTTTTTTGCCGCCGTGTTAAGTGGGGCCTCGGGATGGAAATCCATCCAGGATTTTGGCGAAGCTCAGCTCGATTGGCTAAAAAAATATGGCTCTTATCATGGTGGGAGCCCACGTCGTCATTGTATTGCTAAAATCATCAATGCATTAGATACAAATTTGCTGATTCAATCCTTGTTTTTATGGATTAACGAACGACGCCAACGAGCCGGTAAGACGTTGCTTGCCATCGACGGTAAAACCTTGCGGAGAACCTGGTCTGAAGAGATTTGCACTGCGCTGCATGTGGTGAGTGCCTATGATGTTGATGCTGGTATTACGCTTTATCAAAAAGCGGCGAACAATAAGGGAAAAGAAGGAGAATTAGCCCGTCAGAGCATTGACGCGTTAGCGCTGGATAATGCTATTGTGACGCTCGATTCATTGCATTGCCAAACCTCAACTTCATCACTTATCACGCAACGTAAAGGCAATTTTGTGGTGCAGCTTAAAGCGACTCAAAAGAAGCTGTTTGAACAGGTAAAACAGCAATTTGCTTTTGCCTATGATAGCGATAAATTGCACGAATATACGCAGACTAATCAGTGGCATGGCCGGATAGAAAAACGTACGGTTATGCAAATTAATGCGGAATTACCCAATGAATTAAAAGCGAAATGGCCTACCATTCGTACTTTCATTGAGGTCGCTAGTGAACGAACAAAAAATAATGTCACCCACTGTCGGTCACGTTGGTATGTCAGCTCATTACCGCTGAATGCAGAACAAGCGGCACAGGCAATTCGGCTGCATTGGGGGATAGAAAATCAACTTCACTGGGTATTGGATGTGGTGTTTAGAGAAGATGAACTCTTGATAAAAGCTCCGGATGGAGCAGCCCATGTCGCTCTTTTCAATCGCGTCGCGTTGGGTGTGATTAAACAGCACAAAGGTAAACAAGATAGTATTGCCAGTAAACGTAGACGAGCCGCCTGATCAGCCGATTTTCGTAGTAAACTTATTTTTGGTTAAAAAATTAGCAAAGTGGAATCCCGCCCTGCCCTGTGTCAGGGTATATGTCGCAAATTGAGCTCCCAGTTATATATTCCGGCAATAAGATTAAATCTAAGTCCAAACCTTTTTCGCCTGTTGCGATATTTTTCAGCAATAATTCTGAAACGCTTAAGCACACCGATCACATTTTCGTTAACCACTCTTTCACTGGCTCATTGCTAATTAATCTTCTTTCGTTAACGGATTAATTTTATAAAGCATCATCCTTAAATTATAAAAATGTATAGTTTTGAACGGTCATTTAATAGCGCTGTTTAATAAAATTAATTAAAAATAGTATTTATAAAGCAATTTATTGTTGTTATTTTTCTTCAATTAATACAAATTATATTCATATAAAAAAACGACCTGATACAATATTAATAATCATCATTTATATAAAAATGATGTATTTTTTACTCTTGTCAATTAAAGTGAAATTATCTTTTAAAATTTGCGATTTAAAATAGTTTTACCATTTAACCGAACCAGGAATATATGATGACAAACAGCCAACAACATCACTCCTTTAGTAATTTTGTTCCAGTTATAGAAGGAGAAGATGCAATTAAAGCATCTGGTATTGTCGATGAACATGTCAAGCAATTTATTAAACTGGCTAAAAGAAAAGATACTTTTTTTATATTTCGTCCAGTCAATGGCCTTTCGACCTCATTAATTAAGCAAGGCGCTGCAACTAAAGGGATGGAGGTACATGGTAAAAGTGCAGATTGGGGACCGATGGCAGGTTATATTCCCTTTGATCAGGATTTAAGTAAACAGTTTGGTAATCATGATGCCGTTATTAAAGGAAATGCCAATAATGTTCATTCAATTAATGATAGTCAGGGTTCAATCAAGAAAACCATTCTGCGTATTGACATGGATCGATTAAAAGAATTACAAGACAAAGGTATTTTAAATTGGCAGCCTACAACCGGAGAAATAATTATTCTGCATAAAGGAGCTGATACATATCAATTCCGTTTAAATAAACAAGACGACAATAATTATACGGTTGATTATCGAACTTTACCGACTGCTGCTTCAACCTTAAATGAAACTTTTACTTGGCGCCCAGTAGAGGTCATTGGTAAAGAAATCAATGGAATCACTACACCTTTGACAGCAGATTACGATTTGTTTATGGTTGCTCCGAAGCTGCAGAATGTGGTTGATCTTAAAACGTTAGGAGGTAGAAAGCACTCACTAAAAGAAATTACTCAGCTTATTTCTGAGCAGGGCTTGGGGCAAATTGCCAGACGCCAGAGTGATACTGAAAAAGGGCGTTTACCCGTATGGCTCCGTGATGATATCAACGATTTGAATAGAGTGGCCAAAGAAGCAGGTTATCAAGGAGGCACGTTAGTAAACCATGGTTCCGAAATGGATAATCCATTCCCTGAACAAGATCAGCGGTTATTTGTAATAACACCTGAAGGAAAAACTTTTTTAACAACCCGCTGGGAAGATACACAACAGGTTATTAGAGATATTCATCAACAAGGCTATATTGTTTATCGTAATCGTAGTTACAATTCATTATCTGTGACAACCAGCAGTGATGGACAACAACAAGTTAAAATGATTGTATGGGGTGATAGCTTACCTTCATTAAACGAATTTGATAAATATATTACTGAATTCATAAAAATAGTAGACAGCGGAGAAATATTACCAGGATTGAATAATATTCGCAATGTACTGGCTGAATATTATTTAAATCAGGATAAAGATCTCAGTGAGCAAAATAAAAAAATTTTTATTATTAAGGGGCAATTTAAGCAATTACTGAATGAGCATGGTTTAAAGTCAGAAAATATAAAAATTGCGTTAAATGCGATGTATCAATGTATTGATATTTATGAGCGTATAGTTTTCACACCTCAGCTCATGCGCCTCGTGACACAAATTGATCATGTACTCTCACCTACCTCTCAAGTAACCAAAAGATTTAATACAATGACAGCAGAACCTTCTGTAAGGACAGAATTGCCTTCTGTCATGCGTGACCAAACACCCGCTGCGCCAATATCTATCTTTGAACTAAAAAGAGCAACAGATGGAACTTATATCCTAATAAATGAAGTCACACCGAATGGAAAAATACCGCCAGATGGAAAATATTTTTTTGTCAATCCTATCGGAAAAAATGCCGGAAAAATTATAGTCGCTCATGAAGATGATGCACAGGGACATTCATCGCTGACTGTGAGACATAAAGATAGTTCAGTCTCATTTGTAGACGCCGAGAGCGTCTATTATGCTGGAGAGTTAACGTTTAGCAACGGTGAATTGCTAGAATGGACCAACGAGAGCGGGCATTACAAACCTCCCATTGATCACGCAACACAGATGAAACTAGACGATCCAAGCCTACTCTCTTCCGAAAAATTTCGTGCATTTGAAGTCCCACCCAAACCCGTGGATATACCTCCTCCGGTACCACCAAGACCCGCTCATACATTTTCGGTTATGCCTTCCGTTCCCGTTACTGCGCCCACTGTGCGAGAGAGTAGACCTCCGCTATCCTATTCAGGTGAGCCGACTGAGAGCTCGATCCCCTCCATTCTCTACCAAATAGTCGTGGTGCAAGCACATGATGAAGATGCGATGCGTGCGGCGGGACAGTGGCTAAAAGAAGATCAGGGGCGTCGGTTCCTTATCGGTATGCATGGAGAGCATCTAAACCTTTATTCACCGAATGGCAATCCAGCTGATGTGCCACAAGATGCACTGCAAGCATTTAGAAGAACCATAGCCTTGACCCCTAACCCATCTGTGAGCATGCTCTTTATCGGTGAAAAAGACGTGAGCGGATTCGTGAAGGCTGAACAAGTGGCGTTTTTGCCCGATGGCACACTTGTGGTGCAAGATGATGCACTCGATGAACAAACGGAAGCAACACGATGGAATGGGCAATCATTGGACGATACTCAAAAAATGATACTCGGCTTTATTAATGAAAATTTAACCGGCATTCGCGCAGAAAATATCCAGGTTAAATTAGGTCAAATTACTGGGATCAGCGATCTTGATGCAGATAATGAACCTCTACCTTTCCGGAGTTCAGTCACTGTGGATTATATCGTTCCACTGACCACGTCTGCTGAAGGCCATATCATTATCCAAGATCTTGTTGAGCAGGCTCCCACACCGAGACAAACCGGCATGCCCGGTGGCAATGCCGGATTTAATCATCCAGTGAAGCCAATCCAGCCTGTTAATCTGCCGATGACGCCAGTTCCCGATAATTTGCCCACTAAACTACATCGGACAACAGAGCTGTTAGATCAGGTAGCCGACGGACGCACAACAATACAATCATTGGACATGGCCTCACGCGACCTTCTCACCGAAGCTTTTCATTTATCCGATGGGCAGTTAGATAGCCAGAAATTACTGCTCCACGCGCATAGTCCGGAAAACCGTCAAGCATGGGATAAGGCTATTCGACAGCTGTTGCAAGATCCTGCAACTTATAATGAGCAAGCAAATTTAAGCCTACAGGACGCCTTAGCGCAACAACAGCACTTACACCAGCAGCAACAACAGCGGGCCCGTGAATTTTTTCAAGCGGGTGCTAATACTCAAAAAGTGAATCCAGGGGTGGAGACTAACACGCACTTGATTCCCCCCTCGTATTCCCTCAGAAAGGGAATCGACAGCGGGCGCGATAGCGATGCCTGGTCTTTGGCTTTTTTAGACGCCAAACAGGCAGGAAAAACACAATATGATATTTTTTCCGCTGGCTTAACTGCCGATGCGGGGCGGCGAGCGCGGCTTATCGATGGCAGTGCTTCGGGGAGTGAAATGGCTTACAGTGATTACCTGCATGGTCAGTTCGAACAGCTAAAAAATAGCTCAGCTCTCTCTGTCGACAATCCGACGATTTTTACCCGTCATAACGTACAGGATTTATTCGGTGCAACGCCTGCCGCAGGGGCTTATTTGTTAAAAGGCACGCACCACTCGGTGGCGTTACATATTCATCAAAGTGGATCCGGTTACACTTATTCATTGTATGATCCTCAGGTGGGGAGTGTTGATTTAACTGCGCTGAGTACGGGCGAACATCGCCCGGCGTTACACGGCCTACTGGACAACTATTTACAAGGGACAAACGCGGCCGGCCAGACGCGTTCTCAGCAGTATGGCATTGAAAAAACAGGCACAAGATACGCTTTTGCTGCCTATCAAGTGAATATTGAACAGGCCCGCGCGCTCACCCCCCTTGGCGAATTTCAAACCTCACTCAATAATGAGGTGGCCGCCCGTACGCTCTTATCCTCTGTCACCCTCGACGGCGTGACGCTGCCCACTAATATCCTCCTGGATATGGGGGCCATTTTTGAGGGCAAACCCAGGACTCTGGAGCATTTTACTGATACTGACAGTGCATCGTTAAAAACCCTTCGCTTTCGGCCTCAACAATTGCACGATTTTTTAACGAAAAATAATCTCAATGATCCGGCTTTTGAACCGGGGCTGCGTCTGATCAGGCAAAGAATGAACGGGATCGATGGGGATACCTCGCCGCTATTAGCACGGGGGTTACTGCAAGAGCAGAAAATTGCAAAAAAGACCTTGGCCTTACTCGGCAAAGTTAATCGCCATACCCTCGTTAACACTGACGGAACGCTTACCGTCAAACCGACACTGATGCCATCGCTGCAGCCAAAAAGTCGCTGGCATCGGGTTAGCAATGTCACTGGCTATGCCGGCTTGGGCATGTCTGGTCTCGGTTATTATTTAGGATATAAAGCTATCGCCGGTTATGAGGAGGCATTAAAGCAGCAGGGATTAACGCCAGAAAAAAGGCAGCAGCTTGAATTTGAGCGTAATTTTGCCATTGCTTCTATTAACACGAATTTCGCCGTTGATATCGGACAATATGGGCTGAGTAGAATGACTGCCTCAGTGAGTAGCAGTGCGGCGAAACTCGGTGGCAACATGGCGACAAAAGCGCGCTTTATCAAAGTAGGCGGTGCCGCGTTAAGTTTAGTGGGTGTGGGTTTTGATATCTATGGCGCCTATCGATCGTTCTCACAACTGGCTACCGAGACTGACCCAGATATCCGGCAAGATCTGATCGTCTCGGGTAGCCTCTCGGTGGCAGGTGCTGCCGTTGGCCTGGCGGTGACGGGTGCTTTTATCGCCGGCGGTACTGCTGCTGTGGCGGCAGGGCCCATTGGTCTTGCTGTGGGCGGCGTCTTGATGCTGGCAGGTCTAGGCTATTCGGCGGCACGTCAAGTTAAAGAAATAGAGAAACATATTTATTTAACGGTGGATGAAAAATGGAATACCGGCTGGCGGGTATTTTGGGGGAGCCACCCCTCGAAGGCGATACAAGACAAAATGGCTGAAACCCAGCGGTCAGTGTATCGTGAAACTTGTGATGAATTTTTACGCAATACGGCCAGGAGTATGATGAGAGAGCGGGGTATCACCCCGATTTACCACTATGTTTACAGTGGTAAAGATTTTGATTTGGTATCGCATCCCTATTGGCAATTAGATAGTGCCTATGTTGATTATTATAAAGCGTTAGCGAGTAGAATCGAGGGAGAAAACCTGGAGAAAGAAAAACGAAGATTAGGACGTGAATACGCATTAGAAATCGGTGATTTTGAGGCCACAAAAACCGGAGAATACTATTACACCCCGGTTTTTAAGGAAGTGGATGATTATGTTGTCGCCGCCTCGGGATCTATAAAAAACGCGGTGCGCTTCGATAATCTGGCAAATGGAGCGGCAGATGGCATCGTTCTGTTTAATCTCGGGGACGGCAACGACAGTGCATTCGGATATAAAGGAAGAAAGAATACCTTCCTCGGCGGGAAAGGGAAGAAGCACTACGTGGGTGATACCTTAAATGATCTATTTTATTTAGGTAATGACAATCAAAGCTCTGCTACCAGCGACTTCGAGGGGAGTCGCTTTTACGGAAAAGCGGGCGAGGATACCCTAATTATTGCAGCAACACCTTCAGGGATTAGCGGTTATTCAATTGATCTTAGAGAAGAATTAGTTTGTTACTACAACAGGGGGTCGCGACTAATCGGGTGGCAATAATTAGGGATATTGAACACATTATGGGGCACGCGACACTTGTTGATCGCATAGTGGGTGATGCACATAACAACCAGCTCAATGGCCAAGGGGTTACAGTACACTTTTTGGCATGGGGGGCAATGATATTCTCACGCTGGAACAGGGTCGGGCTGACGGCGGAACGGAAGAAGATAGCTACATTATTTTGCAAAATGCCAGCGCAGAAAACGCCGAGATAGCGATTATAGATACCGGCAGTGCCTCTGCAGAGAACAACCATGTGCTATTAAAACACTCTGCGCCGCAAATTCAATCCATCGCCTTAGTAAAAAAAGACCGCGCCTGGGTAAACGAAAAGTGGGTAAACAGAGACAATTATACGCTACGTATCCTGCTCGCTAACGACAACGGCACCAGCACCCAACTCGATTTAGAAGACGCCTATCAGAGCTCTGTGGATAGTAGGCAACTGCAGGCACAGAATCGCTATAGCTTAACCACCGGTGACGGTATACAGATCGATACAACGAGCTGGCCAGAAACCTTAACCGTAGCCGATAAAAAGACAGTGAGAGGGGTAGAAAGCTGGTCATTGCCGGTGCTGTCGGCGCAATATGTGGTGCTTTTGGATAATCGAAAACCGTCCAATCGTTCTTTTGATCTTTCAAGAGAGATCGATGCGGATGCTTTGCCAGCATTGAAAGCCGATATTGCTAAGATTAATACGGTTATCGGGGACGCTACACTGGGTGATTGGATACAGGGTGATGAGGCTAACAACCAACTCAATGGTCAAGGTGGGTACAGTGTGCTCTATGGCATGGGTGGCAATGACATTCTCACCCTGGAACAGGGTTGGGCTGACGGCGGGACAGAAGAAGATAGCTATATTATTTTGCAGAATATCCGTACGGAAAACGCGGAGATAACGATTATAGACACAGGCAGTGCCGTAGCAGAAAACAACCACCTGGTATTAAAACAGGATGCACAGCAAATCCAATCCATCATATTAATGATAAAAAACCACGCGTGGGTAAACGGAGGATGGCAAAACAGAGACAATTATACGCTACGTATCCTGCTCGCTAACGACAACGGTACCACTACCCAACTTGATTTAGAAGATGCCTATCAGCGCTCTGAGGATGGCAAACAGCTTAAATTGCACAACCGTTATAGCTTAACCACCCGTGATGGCCTGCAAATCGATACGAACAGTTGGCCAAAAACGCTTCAGGTTGATGACAAAACGACCAATGAAAGCGGATTGTGTACCTGGTCACTGCCGGTGCTGTCGGCACAATATGTACCGATCTTTGACAGTAAAAGAAGCGCCTTTCTTGGTAGTGCGGCAGCGGAGCAAAGTATGATTGAACTCATACAGAAAAATGCGCAAGGACAGAGCGAGATAACGGTCGGTGGTCAAAAAACGGTACTACCGAAATCGATGACATTAGTATTGGGAGACACAGCGTATAAGGATACCATAGAGGGCGATGACAGCAACAACGCCTTATCCAGCGTTCAGGGTAATGACCACCTAAAAGGAAAAGCAGGCAGCGATGTCTATCATCTCTACCATACCCCCAACATAAGCAAAACCCTCACCATTGATAACGAAGATCTCACAACCAACCCAGCGATAGACGTTATTATCCTGCATTCTGTTTCCATGGACCAATTGAATACCGTGATCCACCAGAACGAGGGTGATCTGGTGTTAGGTGCGACGATCCCCAACCTCGCGGTGGGGATCCTTGAACTCCGTTTGCGTCACTTTATGCAGGATAAGCGTTATCAACATGCGGTTATCCTCGATAAAACTGGCGATTACTATCTTGTAGAAAAAGGAGAAGACGACAAGGCACATATCTATCCTGCGTACTTTGATCAGCCCAGCGGTGAATTTAAACGAGGAGAACGACAAGATAACCTGCAAACACAGGCCACCTCTGGCGATGACAGGGTGACATTATCCAATGCGGCCCTATTACTAGAGAATACTTTCCGTGCCCTAGCCGGTAAGGATACCGTCTTTGAGTGCGGCCTGTTTGCTGCCGATGTCCAAGGCATCAAAGGCGCTGCGTTTGAGTGTTTTGTGTCCGTGCTGCTGGGGTGTGGGTTGTGAACCGCCGCCACGGTGGCCGGAGGCTTTCAGAATGTGGTCTTTGTGCGGATACTGTTCGATGAGGTATTCTAAGGCTTCCTCAAACTCCGCGATTTCCCCGGGCTGACGGCGTGAGAACACCTTGTTGCCTGCCGCATCCGTGGCAACCACCTTGCCCGCGTCAATGCTGAATGCGTGACCGAACCGGGCTTGCACCAAATCCGCCGGGATCGCCAGGTTATCCTGGATAAACGTCGAGCTGCTGAAACGTCCGCCAATCATCTCTTGATACAACTGGGCTTCCAGGGTTTTATTTTTGCTGCTGGCCTCGTCAAGCTGAGTTTGAAAGGCTTGGGTGATTTGTGCTTTCACCTGGTCGACCGCACCGGCCTCGATTAATTTCTTTTGATCGATGTGGGTGAGCGTTTGCAGTGCTTCACGGGCTTTCGCCGGGTCGTCAATGCCGGCAAAGGCCTTGAGCTTGGCTTCGAGTGCTTCCTTGGCCTCACGGTGGCTTTTGGCTTCCCCATTGAGTGCGCTAATTTTGTTCAAGGCCGCCACCGCATCAAAGGGGATCGCTTTGCCGTCCTCATGCAAATACACCGGCATGCCGTTTTCCAGTACCGCTTTTCCTTCTGTATCGAGGTGTAATTTCATTGCTATTGTCTCCGCCCATAGGCTGGGTTAACCGGTCATCCGACCCGGGCGCTGTGTCGCCTCCGCTCACAGCTGTTCATAAAAAAAGCCACCCTGGGGTGGCCTGTGTAAAGTTGGTTATCAACGCTATTTTAAAATGTCCAGTTTTTGCTACTTTACGTGATGAGAGAACATGTTAAGTTGTTTGGGTGGGTTACATTGGTCATGTCAGGTGTGCCTATTACTGTCAAGAAGATCGGTGAATACCATTGAAGGAGATCACTTTTTCGACAAAATGTATTGAGCAATCTCCATAAATGGTATTCACCAATCTTCTTGATGGTATAGCTGGTGTTTTATCATTCACGTTGACAATATTCGACTTTTACTTTATATGAGTAGTTTCACGCAGCCGTTCCGGTAATGTATTCAATGAATTGACATGACTATCAATGGTAGTGGTAAAAAATCATTATGCATCGAGTTGTTTTAAAGTTTCTTATAAATGAGAATATTTTTTCAAAGACTTTATATTCTCAGTAACGCTATCAGGGATATCAATTTCATGTTTTTCGATCAAATCATTAAAGTTTTTCTCCAATAAATTCAGCTTTATTGAGATACTTTTTCTTTCCTTCATTTGTTGATTTGCTTCTTGTAATTTTTTAAAATTTGTCCATAATTTTTCAACGATAATATTAGTACATTCTGCTCTGTCACTTATTTTTTTAGTATAAATTTCATGAATCTTAGCTGCGATTTCTGCTGTAACTGGTTTAGAATCAAGTAAATGGCTGGCATAATTATGATAAAATACATCCTTATAATCTTGAATACCATTTCCCGGAAGATCCTTCTGAAGATCAAAATTTTCTTTAGCAGAAAATCTTTCTATATCAGAAAATTTTTCTTCTTGGTTTTTCAATTCATTTTCTGTCTTTGGATGAAAATCAATAGTTTTTAAATAACACTTTACTATTATTCTCTTAAAGATTTCTTTATACGCACTATCTATTTCATAAGAATGTAATCTGCTAAAACAAAGAAGATCAGACCTAAAAGATTTGCGTTCATCTTCTGATAAACCTTTATTATCAGATAACCTTAATTTTTCATCAGATGACGTTAATTTTTCATTTATTTCATCAATTTTATTGTTTTTTTCATGTGGCGTCATGATATCTCTAGGACATGGTGAAGTTATAACACGAGCCGAGTAGTATGAAGGTATTTTTGACATGATATCTCTTTATTTAAAATTAGCACTAATGCATTTTAATAAATGTTAGTGAGAGTACTATTTTTTATAAATTAATACTAAGATCAAAAACATAAAATTACTATAAAAAAACACTCATTTTAAAGTCCATGGTTGAATGGATCTGCTAAGTGCCTTATAAAAAACGTCTCCATTATTGACTAAAAATCGTAAATTTATTACGGGATTTAGTCATCCTCCGTGTTTCCTTAAAAATTTGGTTATTTATTCAATAAGTTGATTCCCTTTGTCGCTGAAAAATACGTCGGGACACAGTCCCCCATTTCGCAGCATTTTGGCGCGGGTTTTACCCAGGACCTGGACTTGCCGCGCGTAGGGTTGTTGCTGTAACCAGTCAGCATAGGTGGTATCCGCAGGCACTTGCCCGTCCAGGCTGGCGCGTGTGCCCGGGTCCAGCTCATCTAAGTCAATGCCCAGGGCGCGCCAGGATTTGATGACCAGTGTCTCCGTTGAGCGACAGCAAAAGTGCAGGCGTCCCGGTCCTTGCAGATAGGGGATTTTGTGGCCGAGTGGCTGGCCGGCTAGGGTGTAGCACAAACGGTCACGGATAACACAGGGTGATGAGGTTTTGTTATCCAGCGTACTGAGCCACTGTTTTCTGTCTATCATTGCGGCGTTATTTTCAGCAAATTTATCCCGTGCTACCGCTGAAACATGGTTAACAGCGGTTTTGACCACACTGGTGAGATTTTTGCGACTGATGTCCAGTACCCCATCTTGATACTGTTTTGCCCTGCTCCCGCGTACTTTGCGTGTAATTTGCTCGATGGTATCACCCAAGAGAAACCCGTTTTTTACCGCGTTGTTGATACGCTGAAAGCGATCGCTTTCCAGATGACTGACCCAGTCGCGCAGTAAACGCCCTTGAAAGGGCTGCGCCATCGCTGCCGCGTAAACCTGTTCTGCGGTGATAATCGCTAAGGGATAGCGGTGTAGCACCACATCAGGCAGCAGCTTATCAACAAGACGGCAGTGATAACCCGCTTCGTGCTCGGCAAAGGCTAGCAATTCCTCGCTGAGCGATAAATACAGGGTACTCATTGCCTGCTGATTCACCTCTTGGACACAGGCTAACAAGCGGGCTAACTGTTTGACTTCGATGTGTTGCGGATTAACCTTCTCCAATTTCCCGAAAAGTCGGGCGGTTAGTTCAGCATCATATTGATTGAGTATCGCCACCTTTTCTTTAGCCACACCGTGGGCGTAGCGGGATTGAAACAGACTGTGTGCAAGGGCTTCATCACGCAGCCGCTGGTTGACAGTGGACATGGTAACCCCTTAATAGAAAAACCGGTTTGATGGCATGAGGATAACGGGGTGTTTTTATACAGCCTGCGCGTTACCTCACGATGCCACGCGGGCGTTACAGCAAATCCGGTGGCAAATTGTTAAGTTCATCACACAGGGTTTCCGGGTTGGCATCGGCATCAATAAGGTTCAGTGCCTGTAAGGCGCGGATGGCATCCACCTGACGAATATCCCGCCTTGCCGCAGTGCCTGTATCGCCAGGGCGGCCGGGGCATTGAAGGCTTGCTGGGTGGTTTCAAGCTCGGTGCGAATGTTCACCTTGCCGCCGTCTTTTTCGCCTGACCAGTCTGCCATCAGTTGCAACAGGGTATCGAGGGCATCTTCTAGCGAGTTAGACAGGGTGTAGAGCGGGGATTGTTCTTGTAGGCGCTCTTCGCTCACTTGGTCGAGGGTCTTGGTGCTACTGTTTTGACTGCGCAACAGCTTGCCACCGGCTTGACGCATCTGCTCGACCAAATCCGTCAGTGCCTCTTTGCCTGCTCCTACGGCGGCGCCCGAATGTTCGGTGTACGCACTGCCCTGTTTGGTGCGGTCAGTAAAGTGTGTCGCGCTTGAGGCACCAATGGTCAACTTTTCGCCGGCTTCAAGACCAAACACATTGAGGATGGGCACCCGGGCCACATGCAAAATATTGTCTTGCTCACTCTGACTTTGCCAGTGTTTGATATTGAGTAACGCCAGATTCAATAGCGGCGGGGCGCCACACATAAAACCGGTGCGTTTGCTGTACAACGTGACCAGCGGAATACGCGGGCAAGAGGTGGCCCAGCTGTCGTGCAGTGCCCAGCGGTCAGTGCCGTCGGCTTGCCTGATTTTACGGTAGAGTTCAACCCGACCGGGCGTCAACTTGCGGATTTGCGCGATTTTCTGTTGGCGGTAAGGGGCGGTCTCGACGACAATCTCTTCTCTAATTCGCAATTCTGTCAGCTGGACCGGCCCTCCCTGGTGGCTGGATTGCCAGCCGATGACCTGACGGGGGTTAATCAACACCGCATAGGGACGGGCGCCACGGGCTTTTTCCTCGGCACGGGTTTTCAATGTTTCCACACGGGGATAGTCAACCAGTGCATGCGCCACGCCGTATTGCAGCGCCAAGCTGAAATACGCTTGCGCCCAAACATCCAGCCGGTTGCCCAGCAAATCCATATCCTGGCAGTACTCGACCATCACGGCGGGGGTGGACTCACTCAATTGGGTCGGTTCTGAAAAGACACGACCTAAGTTATTTTTGAGAGTTTCCTCGTAAGCGGGCAGTAAGGTCGCGACAGCAAGGCGTTGCTGATAACTGTGTGCCTCTTCGTTAGTCCAGCGCGGTAAATAACTTTCGCCCTGTTGCCGCAGGAATAAGGTGCCGCCCATCAGGGCGTCATTGATGTCCCAGGCAGCCAACAGGCTGGGGTAGTCGAGATGGGGAGTAGCAATATCGGACATGGTTTGACTCTCATGGGTTGTCAACGCGACTGTGGAGGGCCGTTACAGTCTTAAGGGGGTCACCTGTCCCCTGAGCTGACGGTGATTTCTTTTGGCGACGGCAAAATAGCGAAACGCATCGGCGGCATGGGAGCTGGCATCGTGCAAGGGTTTGTCTTTCCAACAGCCATGCTGGTTATCCCAGGCTTTGCGGTAGCGCTCCAGGTGGCTCAATCCTTGCTCACAGGTAACGCTATCAAAGGCACAGCGCGGCAGGATTTCGCGTACCGATTCAATGCCTTCATCGATACACAGTCGTGGGACTACCCTGAAATTGATGCGGTAAATGTCACCGTCCAAATCATAACCTTCATAAGCCAGTTGCCGACGGCTTTTACCGTCGCCAGCCAATTCTCGATTATCAATATCGTGTGGTGCCCAGTGTTCACCGTAGTGATAGGCGCGGGCTTTCAATACCTGCATGTAATGCCGCAGGCCTTCGCCACTGTTTTCGTAATAATCCATCAGGTGAAATTCACTGCCGACCTCACGGACAAACCAGATAACCGTGGCATCGCCTACTCCTAAATCCCAAAAGGTGTGCACCGGCAGGTGCGGATTAGCCGGTAAGGTACCAATGCGCTGATTCTCATAGAGATAACGGAACTGATTGGCGTAATATGCGCCCTCAATCGATTGCTGAAAGGCCTCGCTCGGGATTGACGGATACTCGCGTTTCATGTCGTCACCCAGTGTGCTTTCTTTGGCGTAATACCAGGCTTTTTGTTCCGCCGTTAGCCTAATCGACTGTTTGGTTTGCAGCTCGCTAAAGTAGGCTTGCAAGCGCGGCGGCAACGGACTGCTCACTGGCAAGGCATACTGCGGATTGTTCCACCAGGAAAAGAAGAAGAACTTCCAATCCAATGGGCCTAAGGGTTTGTTGCTGAGTAAGGCTTTTTCCGCTGTTTGGCAATAATCGAAAAAATACCCCGCACGCCCTTCCGCTGTCGATTCAATGGTGACCACGCAGTCTGTGGCGACCGCTTCAAAGGCACCGGTGACGATTTCACGGGCTTTCTCAGGAAATTTGGCACACAGCTTGCCGAATTCGGAAATATGCAAATAGCGCAAGGTGCCACCGCGAAAGGAGGTGCTGATGTACAGTGAGCCGCCGTTGTGAAACACCAATTCGCCTGCGGAATCATTGCGGGCGGGATTAGCACGTTTAAGAAGGTCAGGCAAATGGTCGTAGGCGTATTTCACTTTCTCGCGGAACAGGCGTTTGGCATCGTTTAAGGTATGTGCAATCAAGGCACATTTGGCTGACTCAAAGAGTGCGGCATCCAGTTGGATAAGGCACACCTCGGTGGTAAAGCCCAGCTGGCGGGCTTTCAAAATCAGATTACGGGTATGCATGCCCGTGAAATAGGCACGCTGCTGCGCCGTCATCGTAAAACGGATTTTGCGACCGTGTTTATCGGTAATAAAATACAGGTGGTTAAGACGCCAAAAACGGTCAGCTAACTGTGCTTTCAGCGTCGCATTGAATGCCATGGGCGTTGCCTTCCGCAAGGTCTTTCATCCATTGTGCTAACTCTTTCTCTGCGCCGGGGCCGTCTCGTTGTTCAGGCCATAGGCATCGCGCTCACCCTTAATCAGTTTCAGCTGAGCATCCACCCCGGCGCTGAGCGTTCTAGCGAGCGAGGCATGATTGTCTTCGGTGATAACGATGCTGCTGAGGAAGGCTTTCAGATGGTTGGCAATCTGCCGCCAACCGGCTAAGGCCACACGATGGGACAGGACGACAGATAAGGCTTCATCCGAAGCTTGTTCAATAATATCGTGGTCGGTGCGCACGGTATTTTTAGTAGAAAAAGTGCGCACAGCCGCACTGCGCACCACTTTATCTTTTGTGGCTGCTGCCACTTTCTCGGTCAGGTCTCTTTGCCACGCGTTTCTTACTGCAAACTTCCTGAGGGTCGATTCAGGTACCTGATAGCGTTTTGCTATCGCACGGACAGACAACGCACCCGCGCGGTAAGCCGATTCGATGGCCTCCCAGTCAGGTTTTGCCATGGTGAGCATTCCTTGGGTTAGGGGGATTTATCGAGATGGGTATAGGTCGCTACCGGCTGGCCTGCGGCATTAAGCACCGAGACCGTATCGGAGGGCGCAAGATGAATGGCATCACTGATACCCTCGGAAACGATATCAAGGCGCTGAGCATTGCGGTTCCAGCCCCAATGGGCGCTAGGATAGCCGACTTCGCCTTGACCGTTGCCGAAAGTCACTTTGATGGTGTACATAGGGTGCTCCTGTGTTGATGCGATCGACATGTCGTCGCGTTATGTCGATAAAAGTGAATTTCATGAACATGAAGAAATAGCTTGAATCATGGTTATTACGGGTGAATTTACCCTCGGCATTTGAAATGCGCATGGCGCTAACACCGTAACCCAACGTTATCTTTTCGATTATTTATTGAGCCAAACAAACCTGGGTAACGTACGCCTGCAAGCCTGCAATTTGCTGCGTGACTATTTCAATGCCTTTTCGGAGACGGAAATAATCGTTGACAACGGCGTCGTCAAGTCGGGCACCGGCAGCATCATCCAGGCGGGTGGCCGTGGGGGTGGCGGGCAATTTTTCAGAGCGGGCAGCGAGCTGCATCCGACGCTGGCCAGCAAGAACATCACGTTCAAGGGCCGCGAGCTGAGTTTTAGCATCGGTTAATTCCTGGGTGTGTTTGTTATCAAGCACGGCTATTTGTTGGTGTTGCTTTTGCGTTGTTTGGAGCATGATAAAGAGGTTATCGCGCTCATTCCTTATCATTTTGATGACGCTGTCTTTTTTTTTCTGATTCAGCATGGTAATAAACCGCCACCAGACTGACGAGCAGAATGAGACTCATCAGGATAAAAAATAAGCGATTAAACATCGAGTCCCCAACAGGTGAGTTCACTTTCTTGCGCGCGTCTCATCACTTGACCTGCACAGTTATTAGCTCGAATGCGGCAATTTTTACCGCCGTCAAATAGCCAGCGTTTAATTTCAGCACAGGCACCGTGGTAGTCACCGGCATTGAGTTTGCGATAAAAGGTAGAGGAAAGGCATTTGCCTGCACCGATGTTATACGGACAAAACGAGGCAATACCGGCTTTCTGGGCGTCGCTTAACGGCACCTGAACATGACGTTCTACCCAGGCAATCGCCTTATTCACCTCAAATTTGTTAACCTGCTCGCATTTCTCTGCACTGAGTTGCAGGCCTTGCATTACCGGCTTGTCATCAACTCGTGTCGCACCGCGGCAAATTGTCCACACATTCGCGCCATCTCGATAGGCCTTCAGCCGATTACCTTCTTTTTCATGCAGAAATTGTGCAAGAATGGCGGTCGCTGTCGTCCCTGCCAAAATCAGTCCCAGCATGGGTTTGCTTAACTTACTCATTGGCTTGTCCCGCTCTTGCGTCTGTCTTCTTTAATCTTGAAATACAGATTGGTCAAATAGGTCAGCACCGCCAGAGAGACGCCCGCGAGCACGCCAATGGCGTTCCATTGTTCCGGGCTGTAGCTGTTTAGCAAACCATTCAGGATGCTACCGGCGGAAGCCCCGTAGGCAACGCCGGTGGTCAGTTTTTCCATAGCTGAAGCTCCACCTCCCTAGGGAGAATGATTGTCCCCTGTAGGGATAGATGCGGTGTAGTGGATTAGCGCCACGCCTTTCGTTAAAGGGGGATTAATATTGATTTGGCAGGCGCTAAAATAAAAAAAGGCCACGCGATGCGCAGCCTTAAATAGCCGAAAGAATGTTTAATAAATAGTAACTCTGATGCCTTTGGAATAAAATAATTAGATTTATATTGAAAAAATCAGAATATTCACTTATTGTCTAATTATCAGTGCATATGCTTTTCAAATATGAGGAAACAATGGTTAAGATAAACTGGTTGCGACGAGCATCTAAACAACTTGTTATGATAGATCCCCGTTATCGAAAAGCCATCAGTGAAAAAGTTAGCAAATTGACTACCTTCCCAACCACTGAACTCGATATAAAAAAGCTCCGAACCACTGATAATCAATATAGAATTCGGGTAGGCAACTACAGGATAATCTTTGAAGTCACTGACGGTGAACCTGTAATCTGCACAATACAGCAAATTAAGCGCAGAGCGTCAAAAACCTATTAAAAGAGAGTAAATCTACTTGCTCCTTCGTATACATTTATAACTTGATATCTTATAAAATTGAGATAAACATAATGACTAAATTACAATACATTAACGACGAAACAGGCAAGCCCTTATATGTGCTTTTACCTGTTACTGATTATGAAAAGCTAGTTGATAATACTGATGATGATTACGAGTCTGTGCCGTACAAAGCTGATCATCACGATGATGAAATTATCCCACATGACGTTATCTCAATCATGGTTAATCAGGACATTAGCCTAATCGCGGCCTGGCGCATTTATCTCGGTATGTCTCAGTATGAGGTTGCCGAAAAACTACAAGCTACTCAATCAGCCGTTTCTCAGTGGGAATCCGTAGATTCGACACCACAGAAGAAAACCCGAAAGAAATTGGCGGCACTGTATGGATGTCGCCTGGAACAGATGACATTGTAAGCAAGAGTCCCTTTGCACGTCCCCGAGGAATACGCTGTTATTTTTTCAATAACGCACTGACTTTAACCAGAATACCGTAGACGACACAGGCGATAATCAGCGAATTGAATGACGGAATACCGAGTTCGATAGTCATTCCCCGATGGCGCCCAGAATACAAGCAGCAACAGCAGGCCAGCCCATTAATTGTGTTGATTCTGGTAACGTCTGTCTCTGGCGTGTTACATCAAGTAAGTGACGGCTGGTACGTAAAATGTAATAGTCCACCAGCATCACGCCTGCAATAGGCGGAAAAACAACGCCGAGTAGAATAAGGAAACCCGTAAAACGCTCTAAAATTCCCAGCATTGATAGCAGGGTGCCGATCACACCTAATATTATCGTCAGCTTTGTACGACTCAATTTCCTACAGGTGACACCTTCCACAACGTTTGCTAAGGAAAGTGATGAAGAATACAAACAGGCATCGTTGTTCTTGGTCGTCGCAAGAATAACGGTCAACAAGCCTATCCAGCCCGCGCTTTGGGTCATGATAGTGACGACATCGGCGGTATTGAGTGCACGAGCAACCAATATGGCAATGCCGTTGACAATAAATTCTCCAACAATGATAGAAATCAAAGTCATCCAAAATACATGCCGACCGTTTTGGCAGAAGCGACTAATATCGGGGGTGATAAGGGCCCCTACCATATAGCCACCGGCAACAATAGTGGCACCGGCCCCGAGTGTCATCGGTGCTCCCATAGGAAGACGGGTAACAAGATGAGAGAGTGTGTGTTCCTGCAAAATACCGAATGAAATCCAGCCTATTACCAGAAAGAAAAGGGGCACTGTTATTTTTGCTGCCCAACTTAAGGCGCGAAACCCAAAGGCAACCAATACCGTGAGCGCACCTCCTGCCAGCACAGCAGACCAGGTAAACCCCAATCGTCCCCCTAACGCATAATCCAGACTATGAGCAAAAACGGCATTTTGTACACCGAACCAGCCCACCAGACTGATAGTAAGCAGTATTCCGATTAACACCGACCCGAAACGCCCAAACCCACACCAGCGTGCTAAAAGACTCGTCGATAATCCCTCGCGAGAACCCGCTAACCCTAGCCCCAGGCTAATGAACTCAAGGATGACACTACCGAAAAAAGTAGCAAGAAACGCTTGTTCAACCGTCATGGAGTGACCTAACAACGCGCCCAACATAAATTGAGACAACGAGGTTGTCATACCAATACGTACCAAGGCAACACTGAAAAAGCTTGAACGTGCAGTGAGCGGGACACGACCCACGGCGTAATCGTCGCCGATCAACTGATCCTTGTTCATCTTTCATCCTTGAATTTGGCGGGGTAGGGCTAGAGCGAGATAAACTGTACCTCGGGTTTTATCAGCTCAGGCGGCATATATCGGTCAAAACCTTCTGCGCAACAAAATTCTTTAAACATCGCTGACGAATTGACTTTAGCTTTCTTGTATATTCTTCGCAAATTATCTTTTATTGCTTGCTGAGGGTGATCTAATTTTCTGCCTATTTCCTCAGCATTCATGGACTGTAATGCATAGAACATGACTTTAAGTTCAGGTTTCGTAAACAGATCTGTAGGCGGATCTAATACTAACGTAGATGGAACACGATTATTGAGACCTTGTGAAAGGCAGAGATAATCAAGTTTACTCGCAGTATAGATTGTCCCAATACATTCCTGAGATTCATTATAAACCGGGTATTTTGGAACGAAGTAGGATAGAAGTTTTTGTGCTCGTGTATAAAATTGCGTCGAAATTATCGCTACGCTCTTTCCTTTGCTTTCGGTCTCACGGTCTTGTTTTTGGAATTCTGGTGCAAACTCCGCCCAAGGTGCGGGACATTCATCATCTAATCGACCTTCAATATCATATCCAATAGGAAGGTCCAAAAAGTCGAACGCCGCCTCATTGGCGTATACATGCCGCGACTCAGTATCTTTTACATTCCAAGGCTCATCGCTTGCGTCCATAAACGAAAAAAGTGAGTCGAAAGATTTTACAGTCACTCTCTGAGAATTTGCTTTCTTTTTCCGAGGATTAACTTTATCCATCACAGCCCCCTCATATTTCAGGCAAGTCTACTTAGGCACCGACAACGGATATAACAAGCCGAGGCCGTCTTGAGTACACGGTACCCTTTAGTGTAGAGATAACAAGGCTAAATGTGACATTTTTTATCCAATTGTATCTAATATATTCATTTTTCTACTTTTTATTGTGTATATAAAATAAATATTTTGGAGTTTGGCTAGGAATTCTTATGAGGCTAATAGTCATTTTTATAAACGAATCAACGCAAAAAGCCCCAGCTGTTAACCGAGGCTTTTAACATTAAAATTCGTGTACGCACACCATCTGCGGCATTTTAGCACAATCTTATGGGGGTTGGAGCCCCAGTCAAGCACTTTTAAAATCCTAATTCTGAATGTGAACCAAGGTGTACAAGGCGTAAAGTATCGGCATCAGATTTTTGATAGATTAATACCAAATCAGGCTTAATATGACAATCACGGTGACCCTTCCGGTTTTAGTTAACAAATGGTCTTTATTCCAAGATTCTAGCGGAGAATCATTTGCCAAAGAGATCAAGACTGGCATTAAATCTGCCTCTAACGTCGCCCTATAACGTCCTTTAGATTCACGTCTTAAGTCTCGTTTGAATTGTCCAGTTTGTTTAATTGTCCGCATTGATGACAGCTCGAATTTCCTCAATTGTCACTGTTTCTAACTTGCCAGTACGGGCTTCTTCCATTGCAGCAATGGTTGTTGCATTCGGAACAAATGGCTTGAAAGGTGGTACTCCTTTCCGTGCAACTTTGTTTGTATATTGTTTTCGCTAATACCTAGCGGTACATCTGGAACCTCGTAAAAATACCCCTGTGCATTCACAGGGGGAGATCAGTAAATCAATGATTAGCGATACGGTTATAATCACGCTGGAGAAATTTGTTAATATCGAGCTGTTGCCACTTTTCCAATGTTTCAGCAAATGTCGTGTTCTCTTCTTGTATTACAGCATCAAGCAGTTGCTTCATTTCATACAATACGACATTTTCATTTTCGCCGTGGCGGAGTACCCGTTTGATTATTTGTTTTTCTGCTTCGAAAATAGCCTTTTTAAGCTGATTGGTGAGTGCATAAATACGGCAACATTCTTCTGCGAGCAAGGGAATTTGTTGCACCTCAAACCGTTGTGGGGAAGGTGCCCCTGTTACCTAACGTAATGCATGCCAAATACCGTTACTCCATGCCTGTTTAAACCAAAATCCGTTGCTCATGCAACACACTAATTCTGAGAGACTGCTAATATCGTCGCCACTAAGCAGTTCAGGGGACTTAGAACGAGTGCGTTGGTTTTTAACCTCTCCTTTCGTCCAGTACTCGTACAAAACATCGTCACATTCTTCCTGATACTGAATAACCTTATCACGGATTTCTGGCTTAACTTTGTTCGGGCTGATGGTGTTGAGCCATGCAGCAAGCTTTCTAAGAGCGAGGCAGATCATATTTTGAGTACCACCCTTCGTAGGTATGGTGATTTCCGCCATACCTTTGCTAAACCTGTCTGAAAGCTTTTTATGTTGAGACTTCCAGTCTAACCTCATACCCTCAACGATAGATACCGTCTTTGAGTGCGGCCTGTTTGCTGCCGATGTCCAAGGCATCAAAGGCGCTGCGTTTGAGTGTTTTGTGTCCGTGCTGCTGGGGTGTGGGCTGCGAGCCGCCGCCACGGTGGCCGGAGGCTTTCAGAATGTGGTCTTTGTGCGGATACTGTTCGATGAGGTATTCTAAGGCTTCCTCAAACTCCGCGATTTCCCCGGGCTGACGGCGTGAGAACACCTTGTTGCCTGCCGCATCCGTGGCAACCACCTTGCCCGCGTCAATGCTGAATGCGTGACCGAACCGCGCTTGCACCAAATCCGCCGGAATAGCCAGGTTATCCTGGATAAACGCCGAACTGCTGAAACGTCCGCCAATCATCTCTTGATACAACTGGGCTTCCAGGGTTTTATTTTTGCTGCTGGCCTCGTCAAGCTGAGTTTGAAAGGCTTGGGTGATTTGTGCTTTCACCTGGTCGACCGCACCGGCCTCGATTAATTTCTTTTGATCGATGTGGGTGAGCGTTTGCAGTGCTTCACGGGCTTTCGCCGGGTCGTCAATGCCCGCAAACGCCTTGAGCTTGGCTTCGAGTGCTTCCTTGGCCTCACGGTGGCTTTTGGCTTCCCCATTGAGGGCGCTAATTTTGTTCAAGGCTGCCACCGCATCAAAGGGGATCGCTTTGCCGTCCTCATGCAAATACACCGGCATGCCGTTTTCCAGTACCGCTTTTCCTTCTGTATCGAGGTGTAATTTCATTGCTATTGTCTCCGCCCGCAGGCTGGGTTAACCGGTCATCCGACCCGGGCGCTGTGGCGCCTCCGCTCACAGCTGTTCATAAAAAAAGTCACCCTGGGGTGGCCTGTGTAAAGTTGGTTATCAACGCTATTTTAAAATGTCCAGTTTTTGCTACTTTACGTGATGAGAGAACATGTTAAGTTGTGCTGACATGTTGATTTTTTACTCTATATGGAGGGTTTCGCGCAGCTGTTCCAAGGTGAGCCATTCCCCTTTGTCGCTGAAAAAGTCATCGGGACGCCGTCCCTCCTCTCGCAGCATTTTAGCGCGGGTTTTACCCAGGACTTGGACTTGCCGTGCGTAGGGTTGTTGCTGTAACCAGTCAGCATAGGTGGTATCCGCAGGCACTTGCCCGTCCAGGCTGGCGCGTGTGCCCGGGTCCAGCTCATCTAAGTCAATGCCCAGGGCGCGCCAGGATTTGATGACCAGTGTCTCCGTTGAGCGACAGCAAAAGTGCAGGCGTCCCGGTCCTTGCAGATAGGGGATTTTGTGGCCGAGTGGCTGGCCGGCTAGGGTGTAGCACAAACGGTCACGGATAACACAGGGTGATGAGGTTTTGTTATCCAGCGTACTGAGCCACTGTTTTCTGTCTATCATTGCGGCGTTATTTTCAGCAAATTTATCCCGTGCTACCGCTGAAACATGGTTAACAGCGGTTTTGACCACACTGGTGAGATTTTTGCGACTGATGTCCAGTACCCCATCTTGATACTGTTTTGCCCTGCTCCCGCGTACTTTGCGTGTAATTTGCTCGATGGTATCACCCAAGAGAAACCCGTTTTTTACCGCGTTGTTGATACGCTGAAAGCGATCGCTTTCCAGATGACTGACCCAGTCGCGCAGTAAACGCCCTTGAAAGGGCTGCGCCATCGCTGCCGCGTAAACCTGTTCTGCGGTGATAATCGCTAAGGGATAGCGGTGTAGCACCACATCAGGCAGCAGCTTATCAACAAGACGGCAGTGATAACCCGCTTCGTGCTCGGCAAAGGCTAGCAATTCCTCGCTGAGCGATAAATACAGGGTACTCATTGCCTGCTGATTCACCTCTTGGACACAGGCTAACAAGCGGGCTAACTGTTTGACTTCGATGTGTTGCGGATTAACCTTCTCCAATTTCCCGAAAAGTCGGGCGGTTAGTTCAGCATCATATTGATTGAGTATCGCCACCTTTTCTTTAGCCACACCGTGGGCGTAGCGGGATTGAAACAGACTGTGTGCAAGGGCTTCATCACGCAGCCGCTGGTTGACAGTGGACATGGTAACCCCTTAATAGAAAAACCGGTTTGATGGCATGAGGATAACGGGGTGTTTTTATACAGCCTGCGCGTTACCTCACGATGCCACGCGGGCGTTACAGCAAATCCGGTGGCAAATTGTTAAGTTCATCACACAGGGTTTCCGGGTTGGCATCGGCATCAATAAGGTTCAGTGCCTGTAAGGCGCGGATGGCATCCACCTGACGAATATCCCCGCCTTGCCGCAGTGCCTGTATCGCCAGGGCGGCCGGGGCATTGAAGGCTTGCTGGGTGGTTTCAAGCTCGGTGCGAATGTTCACCTTGCCGCCGTCTTTTTCGCCTGACCAGTCTGCCATCAGTTGCAACAGGGTATCGAGGGCATCTTCTAGCGAGTTAGACAGGGTGTAGAGCGGGGATTGTTCTTGTAGGCGCTCTTCGCTCACTTGGTCGAGGGTCTTGGTGCTACTGTTTTGACTGCGCAACAGCTTGCCACCGGCTTGACGCATCTGCTCGACCAAATCCGTCAGTGCCTCTTTGCCTGCTCCTACGGCGGCGCCCGAATGTTCGGTGTACGCACTGCCCTGTTTGGTGCGGTCAGTAAAGTGTGTCGCGCTTGAGGCACCAATGGTCAACTTTTCGCCGGCTTCAAGACCAAACACATTGAGGATGGGCACCCGGGCCACATGCAAAATATTGTCTTGCTCACTCTGACTTTGCCAGTGTTTGATATTGAGTAACGCCAGATTCAATAGCGGCGGGGCGCCACACATAAAACCGGTGCGTTTGCTGTACAACGTGACCAGCGGAATACGCGGGCAAGAGGTGGCCCAGCTGTCGTGCAGTGCCCAGCGGTCAGTGCCGTCGGCTTGCCTGATTTTACGGTAGAGTTCAACCCGACCGGGCGTCAACTTGCGGATTTGCGCGATTTTCTGTTGGCGGTAAGGGGCGGTCTCGACGACAATCTCTTCTCTAATTCGCAATTCTGTCAGCTGGACCGGCCCTCCCTGGTGGCTGGATTGCCAGCCGATGACCTGACGGGGGTTAATCAACACCGCATAGGGACGGGCGCCACGGGCTTTTTCCTCGGCACGGGTTTTCAATGTTTCCACACGGGGATAGTCAACCAGTGCATGCGCCACGCCGTATTGCAGCGCCAAGCTGAAATACGCTTGCGCCCAAACATCCAGCCGGTTGCCCAGCAAATCCATATCCTGGCAGTACTCGACCATCACGGCGGGGGTGGACTCACTCAATTGGGTCGGTTCTGAAAAGACACGACCTAAGTTATTTTTGAGAGTTTCCTCGTAAGCCGGCAGCAGCGTGGCGACGGAGAGACGTTGCTGATAGCTGTGTTTATCTTCATTCGTCCAGCGCGGTAAATAGGTTTCACCCTGTTGGCGCAGGCATAAGGTGCCGCCCATCAGGGCGTCATTGATGTCCCAGGCAGCTAGCAGGCTGTTGTAGTCAAGATGGGGGGTAGCAATATAGCGTAGGCTGTATAAATTGATGTATAATTTCAAGATGACTTATCCATTAAAATTTCGCCAACATGTATTGGCTATTAAAGAGCAAGAAAAGCTTACATATGCCCAAACGGCCACACGTTTTTGTATTGGGACCGCAAGTCTGATGCGCTGGGCTAAACGAATAGAACCTTGTCTGACACGTGATAAACCCGCCAGTAAATAAAATAGCTCGAGCGGCGTTGATTCTTGATGTGGAAACCTACCCTGACGCGTCTCAATACGAGCGAGCCCAACGTATGGGAGTGAGCGCTAGAGGTATCTGCCATGCGTTGAAACGGGCAGGGTTTAGCTATAAAAAAAACATTTTATCATCCAAAAGCCAACGCCCAATCCCGAGAAGATTTTCAGATCAAGATCCAGGCCTATGAAGCCAGCGAGACCCCTATTATTTACGTTGATGAAAGCGGTTTTGCTCATGACATGCCCCGCCTCTACGGCTATTGAGCTAAAGGTAAGCGGTGTTACGGTCAACATGATTGGCACGCTAAAGCACGTACCAATGTCATTGGCGCTCAGCTTAACGGAAAATTAACCACCGTTTGTGCCTTTGAATACAATATCAATAGCGATATTTTTCATGCGTGGGTAACCCAAGACTGACTGCCAAAAATCCCTCAAGGGGCTGTTATCGTGATGGATAATGTGAGCTTTCACAAACGCCAGGATATCCAGTCTACTATACAAAAATCTGGTTTTATTCTGGAATATCTCCCGACGTATTCTCCTGACCTCAACCCGATTGAGCACAAATGGGCTCAGGCTAAAGCCCTTCGTAGGAAACGACAATGCGATATCGACACTCTCTTTTCTGACCCTTTATTTTGAATCAATTTATACGGCTACAGCCATAGTAGAGACCCTACGTGAACAATGGCACAGGCTTGATGATATAGCATAGGCATTATAAATTGATGTATCATTTAAGAATGACTTATCCATTAAAATTCCGCCAACATGTATTGGCCATTAAAAAGCAAGAAAAGCTCACTTATGCTGAAACAGCGTCATGTTTTTGTGTAGGGATAGCGCGCCTAATGCGCTGGGCTAAACGTATCGACCCTTGCCTGACTCGTGATAAACCGGCGACCAAAATAAACCGTGCAGCGTTGCTCCTTGATGTGGAAACTTACCCTTATATCTTGATTATTAACTTTCAAAGGTTGATGATCCCCAACTGATCATTGGGATGTCACCGGAGAGTTTGTTTGCGCCCTTATATCTGATGCGTCTCAATACGAACGCGCTCAACGTATAGGTGTCAGTGCTCGAGGGATTTGCGATGCGTTAAAACGAGCCGGGTTTAGCTATAAAAAAAACATTTTATCATCCCAAAATCGACGTCCAAGCTCGAAAAGATTTTCAGAGCAAGATTCAGGCCTATGAAGCCTTATATCTGATGCGCGGTTATGCGGAAGGGGGCCCGGTCAGTCATCGCCAAACAAAATCACCGTGCCCCCTTCATTGGGGAGGCAAGGGAAAGCTACAGCGGTAGCAATCAACGTGGGGGATATTAATATTTTGAATCAAGGGATGGGACAGCAATCCAGCCCAAGCACACAGGATAGCGCCGCCCTGCGAAAACAAATCAAAACAGCGATTACCACGACTATCAGTGAACAGCTCAGCAAGCCCGGTACGCCTTTATGGATGGCGATGCACGGGCGGGGGTGATTAAATAATCAGGATACAATTATGGCAATCGATACCTTCACCTGGCGTACTCAGGGTACCCCGGAGGGCAGTTTTTTACATCGCGTCAGGGTGGCGCAGTTCGGTGATGGCTACAAACAGGTTGCGGGCGACGGAATCAATCCCGAAAGCCAATCTTGGCCGCTAACCTTTCAGGGCACCGAAACAGACATGCTGCCGTTACTCACCTTTGTTCGCCAACACTGCATACAACCTTGCTTGTGGACACCACCCTATGGGGTGCTGGGCCTCTACCGCGTGGCAACCGATTCTATCCGGGTCACTCCGTTGGGAGGTAATATCCTGTCCATCAGCTTTATCTTTGAGCAAGCCTTCCAGCCTTAAATAGCGAGTAACATCATGGCAATCCATACCGACCTGCAACGTCTGTTGCCAGGCAATCGCATTCGTCTGTTCGAAGTCGATGGCACACAATTTAATGCCGATATTTTGCGCTTCCACGCGGATACCTTAGCCCATACACCGGAAGAACTGACCACCGCTGCAGCTGATGAAACCAAGCTCAACGCAAAATCCATCTGGTGGCAAGGTAAGGAATATGCTCCCTGGCCCGTACAGATAGAAGGACTGGAAACCGCCAGTGATGGACAACAAGCGCAACCCAGATTAACCGTTGCCAACCTCGATGGCAGCATTACTGCCCTGTGCTTGAAATTTGACGACATGGTACAAGCTAAAGTTATTATTAACGACACCTTCAAACACTATCTGGATGCGCGTAATTTTCTAGAAGGCAATCCCGAAGCCGATCCGACACAAGAAAAAGTCCAAGTCTACACCATTGACAGTAAATCCATGGAAACCAGCGAGATGGTTGAGTTTACCCTCTCCAGCCCGGCGGATTTGCAAGGCTTGTTAATTCCTACACGGCAAATCCATTCGCTGTGCACCTGGGCGATGCGTGGTGACTACCGCAGCGGCAGCGGCTGTGATTATGCGGGTAGCCAGTATTTTGATGAGCAGGGCAACCCCACCGATGATCTGACCAAAGACAGATGCACTGGCCGGTTAGTGGAATGTAAAAAACGTTTCGGCAAACATAATCCGTTACCTTTTGGCGGGTTTCCAGGCTCAGCACTGATAAAGAGATGATGATGCGTAAAAGAACGCTACAGGCGATGCTGGCTCATGCGGCTGCCGCTTATCCCTTTGAGTGTTGTGGTGTCATCGCGCAGCAATCACGACAAGAGCGTTATTTCCCTTGCAACAATTTAGCAGCCAAACCAACAGAGCAGTTTCATCTCGATCCTCAAGGCTACATGGATGCCGAAAATTGGGGCACCGTCACCGCGATAGTGCACAGTCATCCCGATGCAACTAGTCAGCCATCGGAATTGGACAGGGCACAATGTGACCATACCCAACTGCCCTGGTATATCGTCAGCTGGCCCGAAGGCGATGTGCGCACCATTCAGCCACGGGGTGAGCTACCACTGGTAGGGCGTGAATTTGTCCTTGGGCATACCGATTGTTGGGGATTGATATTGTCTTATTTTCGCCAGACGCATGGCATTGAACTGAACGATTATCGGGTAGCGTACCCTTGGTGGGAGTCCGGTAAGGAAAATTATTATCTGGATAATTGGTATGCCTGTGGATTTCGTGAATTTAGCGGAGAATACCAGCCAGGTGATGTAGTGATGATGCAGGTATCCGCACCGGTTGCCAATCATGCGGGGATTTTGCTGGCAGACGGCATGTTATTGCATCACCTGTATGGCAAACCCAGCCAACGCGTGCCTTACGGCGGCTATTGGCAAGAGCGTACGGTGAAAATGGTCAGACATAAGAGGTTATTATGAGAAGATGTACAGTTAATAAAGACAAATTAAAAAATGATTGTATTCACCGCGCCATTGAAGCAGTGAATATCTCTCCTTCTATAGAGAAACGTCACATCAACTGGATAGTGTCTTCTTTATCTGACGTCATTCAATAAACAGACTTGATGGGTCTTTAACTTCATTTCTTCAGTAATGTCGGTGCCTGAACAAATACCAAATATCACAAAAATACCTTTTGTTAATTAAAACGTGTGCTCCCATTCGACGCGCTACTGTTAATCAATAACAAAAAAGGGTGCTATCATTTTTTAAATTGATAATACAGTGGACGAGAAATGGCGAGTAGAATCAATTTGAGGTGATTTTATATCACAAGCTCATTTGCTAGATTATGACAATCACTGTGCTTTTTTGTCTAATATTCCCCTGTTTATAAACTAGAGGTGATTTTTATGAAAGGTAGTGTTAAGTGGTTCGACGAAAAGAAGGGCTTTGGTTTTATTACTCCTGGTGATGGTAGTCATGATGCATTGGTCTGTTCTGCAGATATTGTTACTGATGGTTTCAAGATACTTAACGAAGGTCAGATAGTAGAGTATGACGTAGAGGAGGGCGCAAAAGGTCCTGTAGCGAAAAACGTCAGATCGACATAACATTTAAACGCCAATCAGCAATCTTAGGCATGAAAGCGTAAACAAATCGTCACTGTAGTTTGAATACCATTTTTTGATAATGGTGCGTCAGTGTGATCTAACCTCCAAACAAAGAGAATATTGCCAGGCTGAATGATATCCGTAACGGTACCACCTTGAGTTGGCAATATGTCAACTTGCATAGAGAATACGATTTCACCATTCAAATGGGAACTAATGTTGTCCGAAAATAGCGCTGCATACACACCAAGCTTACACGAGTCTTTGAATGCGACACAACTGAACTAATTACTGTAAAAAATGATCTCTCATAACGTTTTTTGAAATGGACAGTTTATTTATTTTTTTCTACGTTAGTAGTCCGAAATGGCAAAATTTCATCTTCATTAGCAATGAATAACATTGCATTGTTATTACTGCTGCGATAGAGCTGTAGCCCCGGACCTCATCTTGATAAAGTTATTTTATTTTTTGATGATAAGGTTCACAGCCCAGTAGAACTACAAGGGCTTCATTATTTTTTTAATCTGTATTAATTTGGTCACTTGATGATCCCTGAATGGGATTGCTTGTGTGGTAAAGTGGATATTATGAGGTTAATAAATTGAAAATTATGAAAGTTAGTCATGCTCTTTTTATGATCGTGTCGTACATGAGTGTTACCAGCTCATGGGCAATAGACGGCAGTTGTCCACCATCCTCACAGATAACCAAGCAATGTAATGATAAGGAGTGCACTTATACAGCAACCTACCCTCCTGAGGGACTTGGTTGGACAAGCGCACGACAACGTAAAGAAAATTTAGATAATTCAAGGCCGGAGCTCAATTTCAAAGAAGCCATTATTCTTATTGATAAAAAAGTTGCTCCATTCGTATGTGTCTATAGTTCTGCTGGGTATGATAACAAAGACTTGCGATTGTTGGTTTCAAGTCCTGTCAAATCAACCGTAAATAAAGATAGCAATCATTGGAAAGAGAACAAACAATTAAATCGGTGGTCATGTGTCGATTCCGATCCTGCCAGTTGCGTGTTTGAGTATTCACAATGATGTGGTGTCAGGGCTAATGATAAAATGAGTCTTCCGCAAACAATGTTAGCGACATTAGCAAAAATTACTCAGTATTCTTCTGCTGAATAATTCAAGCTGTGCCCGACTTTAATATCATCTTAACTTTGAACAAGAAACCCTTCTGGCTGCCCCTGCAGCCTTTTTTATTTTTCGGGAGCCAATACCATGGCTGCACTCCACCAAACGTTACGAACAATCCGCCTGTACGGAAAACTCGGGCACCTGTTTGGCCGTGTGCATCAACTCGCGGTCGAGACCCCCAGAGAAGCGATAAAAGCGCTGTCGGTTATCCTGCCTGGGTTTGAGCAATTTATGTTACGCAGTCAAGCACAAGGCCTGACCTTTGCAGTATTTAACGGCCAGCACAATATTAGCAGAGAAGAATTAGCCAGCGCCCACGGCAGCCAGGATATTCGCATTGCCCCGGTGATTATCGGCAGCAAACGGGGTGGCGTGTTTCAAACCATTATCGGTGCGATGTTAGTGGCGGCGTCATTTATCCCCGGCGCTCAATTTTTGGCCCCTGTTGGCATTTCCATGATGGTCGGCGGGGTGATTCAGATGCTATCCCCACAACAAAGTGGGTTATCACGCCGTGAGGACCCTGATAACAAGCCGAGCTACGCCTTCGGGGGGCCCGTGAATTCCACCGCACAAGGCAATCCGGTACCGATTGGCTACGGCAAGCGGCGTATCGGGGGTGCAGTGATTTCTGCGGGCATTTACGCGGAAGACCAGATGTAAAAATAACAAAGCAGCGAACACAATCCAGGTCGCCAAGGCGATCTTTTTTTATGGGTAAACTATGGTCATCACAGGAAACAAAGGCGGTAGCCAGCGGCCACCTACGCCCACAGAATCCCCGGACAGCCTGCATTCTACCGCCAAAGCTAAAATATTATTGGCCCTGGGTGAAGGGGAATTTGCGGGCGAATTAGACGGCACCCGTATTTATTTGGATGGCACCCCGCTTAATAATGCAGACGGCAGCGCTAATTTTACCGGTGTCACCTGGGACTACCGCCCCGGCACCCCATCGCAAGACTACATTACCGGGATGCCGAACGTTGAAAATGAAGTTACGGTCAACACCGAGTTAAAGGCCGACACCCCGTGGGTGCGGGCTATCAGCAACACCCAGTTATCTGCGCTGCGTATTCGATTTAGCTGGCCGGCGCTGCAACGTCAGACTGATAACGGCGATGTTAACGGCACTCGCGTTGAGTATGAGATAGAGATGGCGACCGATGGCGGGGCTTACCATACTGTCCTCAAGACCACAGTGGAGGGCAAAACCAGTACAGGGTATCAGCGTTCACACCGTATTAACTTGCCTGACGCGAAAACCGGTTGGCAACTCCGTGTCCGTCGTCTGACACCGAACAGCACCAGTAACCGACTCGCCGATAACATGCACATTGAGGCATTGGCCGAAATCATTGATGCCAAGTTGCGTTATCCCAACACCGCTCTGCTGTATATCGAATTTGATGCCAGCCAGTTTCAGCACATTCCCGTGATTGCCTGTGAGCCCAAGATGCGTACAATACGGGTGCCCACGACCTACGACCCCGCAACGAGGACGTATAAGGGCACGTGGGATGGCACTTTCAAATGGGCGTACAGCAATAATCCGGCCTGGGTGTTCTATGATATTTTGCTCGCCGACCGCTTCGGTCTCGGCCATCGGTTAACCGCTGCACAGGTGGATAAATGGGAGCTGTATCGCATCGCGCAATACTGTGACCAATTCGTCCCCGATGGCAAAGGGGGTAACGGGACCGAACCGCGCTTTCTGTGTGATGTTTACATCCAATCGCAGGCCGAGGCTTTTACCGTATTACGTGATTTGGCGGCGATATTTCGTGGCATGACGTACTGGGCGAATAATCAACTCTGTGCCCTGGCCGACATGCCCCGTGACCGAGATTACCTGTACACCCGTGCCAATGTCATCGACGGACGTTTTTCCTACTCGAGTAGCTCAGAAAAAAGCCGTTACAGTACGGCAATGGTCAGCTGGAGCGACCCGGCTAACAGCTATCAGGGTACCCTTGAAGCGGTCTCGGATGAAGCCTTGGTGCGACGCTATGGCATCAATCAACTGAGTACCACGGCAATCGGCTGTGTCCGTCAGACAGAAGCTCACCGGCGGGGTCGTTGGGCGCTGTTGACTAATGCCAAAGACCGCTTGGTGACCTTTGATGTCGGCTTGGATGGCGCTATTCCGTTACCAGGGCACATCATTGCGGTTGCCGATGAAATGTTATCAGGAAGAAAAAGTGGGGGGCGACTTCGTCATGCCGTCGGCTGCGACATCACCTTAGAGAGACCCGCTGACGTCAAACCCGGCGATCGGCTGCTGGTTAATCTGCCCAGTGGCACAGCTCAGGCTCGAACCGTCCACGCGGTTAACGGTCAACTTATCACCGTCAGTGTGGCTTACAGTGAAACGCCGCAACCGGAGGCGATTTGGTCGGTGGAGGCCGATGACGTAGCCCTTCAGCACTACCGGGTGACCCGTATCGAGGACAATAACGACAACACTTATCGCATTAATGCTGTCCAACATGACCCCGATAAATATGAACGTATCGACAGCGGCACGCGCCTCGACGAGCGGCCTATCAGTGTGATTCCGTTGACCCTTCAACCCCCTCCGACACACATCACGTTGACCAGCCATGCGGTGATTGCTCAAGGTTTAGCCGTCACCACTTTACAGGTTAATTGGCAGGCAGCCAGCGGTGCGACCGCTTACGACGCCCAATGGCGGCGGGATAAGGGCAACTGGACGCCGCTACTGCGGGTATTGACTTGCGGCTTTGAGGTGCCCAACAGTTATGCTGGGTGCTATCAGGCCAGAGTGAGAGCCATTAACGCGACGGGTAGCACCAGCCTGTGGGTCACGACGCCAGAAATCCCTCTCCAGGGGAAAGAAAATCCACCACCCCAACCGGTTGGCTTGACCACCACACCAATTGTGTTTGGCATCACGCTCAATTGGGCCTTTCCTGCGGGCGCCGAAGATACCTTAAAAACCGAGGTGGAATGCAGCCGTTTTGCTCATGACGCCCATCAGAAGCCACTGATTGACATTGCCTACCCGCAGCGTCATTACACGATGCAGGGTCTGGCTGCGGGGAGAACCTTTTACTTTCGTGCCCGTCTGGTCGATCGACTGGGCAATCAAGGCGCCTGGACACCGTGGGTGCAGGGGGCATCGAGTGACGATGCGGAGATGGTGCTCGATCACATCCGTGATGATATTATGACCACGCAGGCCGGTAAAAGACTGACCTCTCAACTCGATACCCTCATAAAAACCAGCCAGGCCAATGAAAGAAAACAGGAACACAGCCGTATCACACTCCAAAAGGAGGTCAAAGACCGGGTAGAAGAAACGCTGCTGCAGGTGAATGAGAGGCTAGAGCGACAAGATAAAACATTACAACGGTATAATCAGGGACTTAAATCACGCTTCAAAATAAGCCAATTACAAACGCAAGATGTGCAAAAGACCGCTACCCATCTGGATACCGCATTTATCACCTACAAAGAGGAAATGGACACGCAATTTGACCGTGCCAATGCTGATGTTCTAGCGGTCAGACAGGCGCAATCCGATACCCACCAGGCATTCAGCCTTTACCGCCTGGATATGACTGCTCGCTTTGACAAAAATGACGCACTGATAACCGACATCCACACCGCGCACGCCACAGCGACCCAGGCCCTGGCTGACTATCAAAACCGGATAGCCGCCCGATTTGGCAAAAATGAAACGGCGATAAGCCAGACTCAGCGTGCTCAAACCCTGGCAACCCAGGCGCTAGCGGAATATCAAAACATGATTACTGCACGATTCCGTGACAACGACGCCGTCATTGAAACCAAAGCCACAACACAATTTACCTCATCAGGCGGCAATGCCCTGTACAGCATCAAAGCGGGCATTCATCATCAGGGCAAATATTATGATGCGGGTATGGTGGTGGGTGTGGAAACCCAGGGTGGCAGTGTGAAATCACAAATAGGCTTTAATGCGGATAATTTTATTCTGTTAAGCGGTCAGAACGGCAAAAAGTTCTCACCCTTTGCGGTAAAAAATAATCAAGTCTTTATACGCGAAGGCTTTATTCAAGATGCGACCATTGACACGGCTAAAATAAAAGAGGCCGCCATCACTAATACAAAAATTGGTGGGCCTCTCCAGTCGACCAACTGGGCAGCAGGCCGTTCAGGATGGAAAATAGAGAAAGCCGGACACGCTGAGTTTAACGATGCCACCTTCAGAGGGACGATATATGCCACCGATGGCTGGTTTAAAGGGACAGTGTCTGCGGATAAAATAGAAGGGGATATTCTGGACATGTCTCCTAATTTTTTTAAAACAAAAAAAGGCAGCATTCCCGATAGCCAATCTGTAATATTCCCTTTGTTTTATATAAAAAAAACAGCCTCACCACGAAGAGTGTTGCTATTAGGGAGAAAAGAGAAAGGGATAGCCTTGAGCGTATCACCTGATTGGGTCAGAGCAACGATAACCCGTGATGGCATGGATGTGCAATACCTTGGGAAAGCCGGGTCGGGGCTATTAGGAGAATATGTTAACGCTGTCAACGAAGATATTGATATCACCCTCCCGGCAGGTGAAGGGGAGGTATTAATTGGTTTAAGATTACAATCTACAAGGGGTAAGCTTAGAATGTTCAACTGGACGGCAAGCGGTGATATCTACACCATGAAAAACGCAGCCAGTATCAAAATAGCCTGATTAAAATAACTACCCGCCTATGAATTTTACCGTATGTAAGATGACGTTTTCTGTCATCTAAAATTTTATATAAAAACAGATGACAAATAACCACACAAATTGCGAAAATAAAGATGGTCTGATATAGAGTATCGTTCGTCAAGATAAGCATGGAATACATACGACTGTATTTAGCCTTCCCTACTGACGGGAAAAATAAGTCCTTAAATATTCCCTAAACCTATAGTAGGTGCTGTATGTATTCATTATCATTCGAAACACTGGAAAAATTAGATTACTAAATAATATGTGAAATTATAATTTTTATGAAAAATTTATAGTATTATTCTAAACACAAAAACCAGTATCTTCTGGTCAAATGAGTATATGTAACATCACTATTTATAGGGGCTTACTTTTACGTAAGTCGCCTTTTCGTCATTTGAGCTGATTATATGCTTTAAGATTCTCAAACATATAAACTGCTAATAATTTATCTGAATTTTTTTCAAATACAAACTCATCCATATACTCACCTTCATGCCTCTCTCCATCACCTTCTTTCAAAGTAAAAGCTAAATAAAATCTGGCTGCAACACGATCAGTATCCTCTGTGTTGATGAAATATTGCTTAAATTTAGTACTAGCAGAACGAACCTTTGGTAAAAAATCTTTAAAGAATTCTTGGGCGTTGAATTTACCTTTACCTGTTGAGAAAACGACGGACTCTTTAGTAAAAATTGTAGCGATTTCTTGATACTTTGCTGCTCCCAAACCATTAACGTATTTTTTAACGACTTCCTGACGTTGTTGAGCAAGTTCCTCGGATGTAGTTGCAAATGCAGTATTGGTGAGAGCGAAAAGTACGATGGCAAGATAAGACATTTTCTTTAGTTTCATAATAGGTTCCATATTAGTAAGTTATCCCTCATTTGCATAGTGATCCATCACTAGATTAATGTAATAAGCTACCATCTTGATTGTCAACTGTTACCGTTAGAGCTGATATAAATGGAACGGCAAGGAATGGACAGTAGAAGAAAAAAACTTGCCACCACAGCGGGTCAACTGCGAAATGTGTTTATTATTACCACTCACAAACTGACCTTGATTAACTATTCGATTAACAAGCAGCCCTTCACCGACATTCAACACATGGAATTTATGACCATGTGTGTCGCGTAGGCATCTTGGCTGAAACAGGTAGATTGGTTGCTAGTTACGACCACTTATGGGGATCCCCATCGGTCAGCTGTTACACCGTGGAACCATTAAGGCTGGCAGTAGCGATACTAGCCTTAAGCAACAAGCATGGGAAAAAATTTTTTAAAATTTAGTATTAACCTATTTTAATATATATTATTATTCTATTATCTATTCATAATAATTATCATTAAAAAATAAATAATTATCCTAGCAAATTAAAGTAGAGTATAAAATACTTTTTGACGATAAATAAGACGATTTGATACGTACAGAAACGATGAATGTGTTTTTTATACATTAAGCTATTAGCTCATTTTATTGCACGACGCTAATGGATGTTTAACGACCAACAAAGCATTAAAGGAACGAACCGTGGTAGCACCTGTTTCCTCTGAAGTTACTCACCCCCAATCTCATCAAGACACTCCAAAGTTTCAAAGCTCTCGGATATCCTTAAGAAAGGGGTCCACTGATCGTTCTTTTTCTCTGTTAGACTTTGCAAGAGAGAAAAAATGGCGTCATGCATTTGGGCATAACGGTGTGGCAAATTTACTTAGTGTGAGTAGAACAGCACATCGTGATACTGCTCAAGTTTCGTCTAATATTATTCGCCAGGCACCAACATTTCATCGATCCCCCGCTACAATTTATGTCCTTCTAGAAAATCAAAGAAAAAGTCTAAAAACATTAGCAATACAACCTTTCAAGATGGAAGAAGAATTATCACACAGTGAATATGCTAGTTGTCGTGCCTTAGTGGGAAGTCAGGCTCAGGCTCTACTACCCTTGCTGTCTACTTCTGAAAGAGGAAGTCAGCAAGTTGGTACAGAAGAGAAGAAAGTAGTTATTTTTAAGGCTAAAAATGAAACCGCTTCTATGCCTTTAAGCACTAAACACTGTACTCGGGAAGAAGAGGCACCTCCTGGATGTGTAACCAATAACCCCAAACGGTCATACCCTCCAGTTAGCCGTCAAGGAGTTGACAACCATGCAGATTTTACTCATCTCCGTCATTACAATCGGTAAAAAAATGAGCGCTAAATAAACACTGAATGTTATTAATTCTTAGCATCCATTAGTGCTAGAAAATAAAGATAAATATTGCCTCTTTCATCTTCTGGCATTTTGGCTACACATTATCTACTGCCTATTAATTTATGATGGCATTAATGGTTAACAATGAACCCCGAAAGCAGACTTGATTATCTTAAAGATGTATTACAACTACCCAGCTTAGTGTTTGATGAAGAAGGCTGTTGCATCGTTACTTTCGATGGTATCCCGATTAATTTTCAAACGATTGATGACCGCTTGGTGATGACAATTTATATCGCTGAATTGCCGGAAAATACTGAAGCTGATTTTTTCGCTAAATTACTGGCGGCCAATCTGTATTGGAAATCGACTCAAGGATGTACCCTGGCGTTTGATCCAGAGAGCCGATCACTGGTTGCTCAGGTCATTGACGATGAAAATAAGGACATTAAAAAAGTATTGGAATCACTGCTAGAAGTGACCGAGGGTTGGCGTACCTATATGGATAACCCTCCCATCCCACATAAACGACAAGATATTAGAGGAATAAGATTATGAAAACCGGTTCAGCTAGCGAAATAGTAGGTTCTTCTAGCTCGTAGACTACAGAAAAAAGAAGTGTTGAAAGCAGTGCTAAGACTCGTTTATCTTCAGGCGGTGTTGAGATAGAAGTCAGTCATGATGAAAAAAAGTCATCCTCCAAAGAAAAACTGAAAAGGGTGATGATAAGAGCTTATAACTTGCCTTTTTCACTACTTACAGCCAAACCTAAAATTAGCTCAGAGCAAGCTAGTAGTAGTGGATACTCTACAAAACAAACAGTACTCGAAAAGAGAAGTTTGCAAAACACCTCTAAGATACCTAATGTTGCAAACATTCCGCAAGAGACTGCTCATTTAGCTATGTCCCAAGAAAAAGCACCTTCACAGTTGGAAAAGGGATCCTCAGAATTTCCATATATGGTTGATCATGCCGCTGCAGCAGAATTCTATATAAAAAACGGACATCGTTCTCATAAATGTTTCCACGAACAACATGGTGTTGGATGTAATGGTCAAGCAAAAGATGTTAAAAAATCTGAAAGCTCTAGTCCACAAATTGAAAATCGCCAAAATAGTGGAAGAAATGTTTACCCTTGGCCCAAAGGGAACACGTCAGGAATAAAACCAGCTTCACATGCTGTGCCTCCTGGTCAATACGCCTAATTTATTTTCCATTTTAAAATAAATTAAAAAGCAGAATATTACATGATTGCTTATTGGCAATCATGTGAGTTCTGAGTAACAACGTGCTACCACTGTATTTTTTACTAGCAGGTAGATAGTTTGTTGGTAGGAAGCTCTTCTGCAAGAGAAGTCACAACGCTGGATTCACTAGACTTCTTCGGAAACTAGCATTCATGTAGGAATTTTGTTAAAAATCTCCTGAACAAGGAGCCCCTATGAAATATGAGGGACTCAAGGTACTGGAAGAGGAAAAATTTCGGCGCTTAACCGGAATTAAACGCAGTACATTTGAAAAGATGATAAAGATATTGAATGAAGCAGATAAGTGTAAGCAAGGAAAAGGAGGTCGGAAACCTAAGCTGTGTTTGGAAGAGCGCTTATTAATGGCCCTTGAGTATCTACGGGAATATCGCACTTATTTTCCTGTCAGCCAAAGCGATGGGGTGAGTGAGAGCACATGCTATGAAACGATTAAATGGATAGAGAATACGCTAATAAAGCATCCTGATTTTGCCCTACCTGGACACAAAGCTTTATTAAAAAGTGATAGGGAGTATGAGCTCGTTCTTATTGATGCCACAGAAACGCCGATTGAACGTCCAAAAAAAACAAAAGCAGTTTTACTCAGGAAAAAAGAAACGACCCACCTTAAAAACCCAAGTGATCGTCGATAAAAAAAGCAAAGCAGTCATCTGTACAACCATTTACTAATGGGAGGCGCCATGATTTTAGGTTGTTCAAGGAGTCTGGTGTGCGAATACATCCTGAAATCAAAACAGTGACAGATACAGGTTACCAAGGGCTTGGCAAGATTCATTCAAACTCGGCGTTGCCTAAGAAAAAGACAAAGAAAAATCTTTTAACACAAGAAGATAAACGCAACAATCGTAAGTTATCAAGCCTGCGTGTATTAAACGAAAATGTCATTGGTATGATTAAACGATTTAAAATTGTATCAGATCGTTATCAAAACAGGCGAAAACGGTTTGGATTACGATTTAATCTGATTGCAGCAATTTATAACATGGAAATTAGATAAATGAGAGTTTCCGAAGAGGTCTACTGAAGAATAAGCAAGTTGAAAAACAAAGTAACAGGTTACGTAGATTATGTACTACTAGGTAAAGGATTATCGACTGTTGTAGACAGAACTTTTAGCGTAATACGTTGCTTTGAAGGTGAGCCAGGCAGCAACGCCTATGGTTAGTTTATCGGGCTAAAGGTTTGTACAGTTAAATCAGATAGGTCGTATGTATCATTATGCATAGTAAAGGTCCTGAAAAATTTTTGCATATCATTAATAGAACTAAACAAAAATTCTCCAAAATTAGGATCAAAAAATTGAAAAGTGTTGGACTTTATATCAATATACATTCCAACAGCATGAAGTCTCTTTTCATTATAAGGACGGATTGTAAGGTAATATCTACCATCGCTAATGGGTAGCTCTAATGTTGCTATTGCGTTCTTACCCAATTTTGATTCTAGATCGTTAATATGGCTAAAACAGTATTTTTTTTCGTCTATTTCATACATTCCATCTATTATATTGTGTTTTATATGTATTTTTTTATCACCTGGATTGCTATTTCTATTATATCGCTTTAATAAGTTAACTATTTTTTCATTATGATCAGAACAATATTGAACTGCTGATCCAATTATATCTTATTTTGTAAGGTAAGCTTCTAGTACCAAATCATGTATTTCTGACTTGTGTAGACTATAATATTGAACTAATGATTCAGTTATTTTTTCATCATTTATAATATTATGTTTATTTACTAATTTATTTATGAAACTATCATCTTGGGCTATGATTTTAACAAACTCAACAAATTCTTTATGATTTTTATTAAAAATACTGACTAGCTCTCTAATACTTTCTTTATTTTTTATAAAAACATTTTCTTTTGCTAATTTAATTATATCGCTATCATTCTCACCGAAATATTTAATCAATTCAATTAATTTTCTATTGTCTTCAGAAAAATATCTAAGTTCATATTCATCCTGTGTTTCATTTTTAGTGAATGTAATTAATGTTTTTATATTTAGTTGTGCTATTTTTTTAGCTCCATCTTCTGTTTTTATAAAATTGAAAAAATTATTTTGCAGCAACGGATCACGCATACCTAACCAAGTCTCCACAAGTGGAGAACACACCCCGCGCGTTGCTAGCTCTAGATTTTTTAAAGAACGACTAGTAAAATCAGCCTGACAAAATGCCATTTTGTAGAATCCATTATAACGTTCCGCCAGTTTTTTAAGAGAAGCAATAGTTTCTTTATCAAGATAATGGCTATTTTCCTGATATTCTGTAATGGATATATCTTGTTGCGGATTTTCTTTCACTTTTTGTATTAAATTTTTTGTAAGTTCCTCCACACTTTGAGAAACTTCAACAATTCTTTGCAAAGTACTTTTAGAGGTATGATGTTGATTACTTAATACCTTATTTGTTTCTTTTCTGGCTAATGAAAAATTATTGTCTGTTATTGGCATGTTATTTACGATATATACTGTAAATTATCTATGGTTAATTAATTACTGCCTACTATAATAGAGGAGAGAACAAATGATCCTGATAAGAATATGATGAATAACAATGGCAAAGCCACAATATAATATTAAATTAGTCACGATTAAATTTAATACCATAAATTTTATGGTTAATAATAAGTAGGTTTTACTAAATTAATGTGTGTCACGAACATGAACGTAAGTTATGGTGCTGTACTAGAGATAGGACTAGGCCTTCTTGAGTCGACTTACAGGAACAGGCTTCACACTACCCAGTGCAGTTGCCCTTCTTTGGCAAAATACTACAGTTGTAGTTAAGTCGAAAATCTACAGTTTTTTCGGCATCACCGGTGACACTGCCAGAATGATGGTCAGTGCCAATCAGACCATCGCATCATCGCATCATCGCATCATCGCATCATCGGGATATTAAATCCTATTGGAAAAAACCGCCGGTTGGTATTATTGATGTGAAGGTAAGTCTGTCGATATTGCCTACGCCAGAGGATACAGTCTTGGAGGTTAATTTGAAATCGTTGTGAGAATACTCAGACGAGTACGAATTTTATATTTTGAACTAAGTGGTAAAAATCTCGGCAAAAATAGTAAGTGAAAAGGGAAACTTTTATGGAGTGAGTCTGGCTGGGAAATCAAAAACGAAGAGGGGAAGTCTGTGGAAGTACAATGATAGGGAATTATATTACGTGCCATAAACGTGCCACGGCGATTTGAGGGAGACTGATGGTTATTGATGTTTTTTGATGGTTTGTTATATTGCGAATGCAGTTATTTTGTTTTAAATCAATATATTATAATTTTACCAACGGCCTTCTAAGCCGTAGGTCACAGGTTCGAATCCTGTAGGGCGCACCAGTTTTTTCAATATCTTAACCAGATTTTATTAATTTTACAGGTGTTCTAATGGGTGTTGTTTCTGTTTCTGGATCCTCCCATGTTCGATTCTGTATTAATACCAACAAAATCCCCATCCGATAATTTCACTTCCATGCTGGTGCCCAAGGCACGAGTAGATTGTGCGTACGATCTTTAAACAGGTAACTGCCAATTCTGGTTTGGATAGCGTAAGACAGCATCCGAATAGATTGACGATAAAATTATAGGGTGAACGATGACGAGCTTGCTCTAATTTGACACGTATTTCTAATGCGAGTCACTTATCTTATTCTTTATCATTAACTGTTTTACAACACTTAGACTATATTGTAGTGACTCCTGATGAAAAACAAGGAGCAGTGTGTATTCGGATCGAGCTTTGTAAGCGTAATCTAAAAAATAGGGGCATCTACGTGAAAAAAAAATAATATTTTATTGAAAATACTCTTCATTTTATTATTACCCATGTCTGCTTTGGCCGATCAGAAAGAACAGCGAGAGTGTGGGCCTCTATGGAAAAAGTGGGATAGGTGGACACTAGTACATATGCTGGAAGAAGTGTGCACTCAACAAGAATCTCCACCCCAGCAAACATCTGATGCTGCTGAGCAAAATAAATGGAAGCCATGGGGTAGATTTAGTTAATCACGCGTTATGACCCGTCATTCACTGAATTTTTAGTGTGGCGAGTGCAGCAACGCGCGTTTTGAGTTGCTCCCCTTATGTATTCAATGATAGACCAACGATTGACACCGGAAGGAAAATATCCGTCTCTTCAGTAGACTGATCGCTCTCTGCCGTCGTATTGCTGGTGTGGTATGAGGCCAGCACGTTGGCTGTAATCTGACCTTCGTCAAAACTGAGCTGTAATCTGGAGTAAGCACTGTTTTCCTGCGGATCGAAAACCGCTTTGATGGTTACCATCTTATCGACTTTTTCTGTATCCGTTTTATCGGCAATGAGTAGCCGCAGATCCATACCCATGCGTAGGATAACCACATGTCTTCGTGAGCATCGACAGCGGCAGTGCAGTGATCCCGCCCCACGATGAAGCAATTGTATCTCTTTGTAAGAGAACGACTGGAGATCAACCGTGCACTCCCTATCGTTTTTTTGCTCCGAGGTGGTCATTATCAATAATTTCTCTACGTTATCAATATTGAGATAATGAGGGTTGTCAGCGATATCCACATTTAACGTCATGTGCTCATCCAAACGTTTGTAAATTGCTCCCTCCTGATTATCGACAATCTTTTGTGTCCCCGTAGAAGACACCTGTAGCGTAAAGCCTGGAGAGTTACCAGTAAAATAAGCGAATTGCTCGCGGCTATTAAAGCCAAGATATTGATGGGAAAGATAGAGATTTCCCTTGCCTTCATGATAGTGGAGGACAAATAAGCGACTACTTTTCGGATGATACCAGCCACGTTTATCCCTTTTTAATGGAATAGCAATCACTTCTGGGGCATTATTTTCTGAAATGTAGTGAGCACAAAGCGTACTTAATCGGTGAGCCATCCCTGTTTCCTGTATATCACCCGATGCGAAATGGTAAGGGTCACTAAAAGCATGGGTAACACCTAACAGGGTGGTGATAAATCTGTTTTTTAGTCGATCAGCTTCATTATTAATATCACGTCGACTGATATCAAGCATGATCCCATTTTGAGTTACCCCATTGAGATGACCTCCCCCCGCTGGAGAGACACCGGTAAAGTGATCACCGTTGAGTAAGGTGTTTGCCGGTAATGGCACTAATGCCGGTATTTCAGCGGCAGGGATCTTAGCCGTGGTGAGCAGATCATGATAGGTAAACAGTTCGATAATATCGATTGCCGGTAAATAGCCAATTTCGACACCGTCGCTGTCATTGCTATTTTTCACCATCCACGCGCCTTGCTGATCATTGGCCATCCCCAAGCAGCTCCAGTCTGCAACCAGGCTCGGTGCTTGATTACAAATCAGTAGCTGTTTGCCAATACTATCATACCAGGCGGGCAGAACATGACCGTCATCGCTGGTTCGTAGATCAGTGATAGTCAGAAGAGGTGCGACCTTAATCGGCTTCTTTTGCCCGCTTTCGCTCGAAAAAGAGGTGCCTTGCTGTGCTTGTAATTCACCGACATAAGCCGTCAAAGATAATAACCAATGGCTATCACCACTGTGCCATGTTTTGCTGATGCGTTGTAAACAGAGTTGCTCATCGACTGAGAGATAATAACCTTGCCCCTGTTTCATACTGATCAGGACACCCTGATGACAATCTGTTATGTTGGTTATCTGCGTATTTATCAAGCCAAAATCAGTTAACTCAATCTCCCGCGCTCCAGACTGACCTTTTTGTAGGTAAAGTTTATAAAACTGCTGCTGATTATCGGGTTCTGTCACGCTCCAAAAATAATGGTGCTGATCTTCACTGTCTCCTTTGACGATACCGGCCAAAGTGGTCAGGTAGCGCGTATCATACAGGATAGCGCTATCAATTTTTGCATCTATCCTGCCAGTCACGCCATGTAAACTCTCAGGCAGTGGCCATATCAGCCGGTTACCGATGGAGACTGTTGTATTGGTCTGTGGAAGACCCAATTTAACGATACTACTGTGACCGGGGTGCAATGAAGAGAAACGTGCTCCAGCAGAAGAGTTGACGGTTTTTTCCTTCATGAAGCGATGCAGGTCCTCAAGGCTATCACTGTGACTTAACGTCGTCATCAGGTTTCTGGGAAGGTCTCGGGCTTCTAGCAGTGTCATACTTCCTTCAGCAGAAGAGGTATCAATCATGCAGATCAGATGGATCTGTTGGCTAACATAACCACTGCTCATCTCCCCTGTATGGTAGGTATATCTGTGCTGAAACAAGATACCTTTGGCAAACACCTGTGTTTGTGTGATCTCTGATAGAGCAGCAGGTGGGCGACCCACCATACTGGTGGTGTGATTGACAACCGGTAGATGAATGGCAGGCAGATATAATTTACACAGCTTTTTAGTACGGTTGTTCGACATCCAAAAGACGTTTTCATAGGTGCTGGACTCGATAACGGTCGGAGGGACAGGCCGGATCAGCTGACCCCGACTGCCTGCTCGCTCTCGAGACCGCTCAAGGGTCAGAGTAATATCACCGCGATACCACGCAAAATTCTCATTGTGAAAAATCAACTCAACATGACTGCGTGCAATTTCACTGTTGAAAGGTGTATCGTCGTGGTTGGCAGTATAGAGTAAAGTGGAACGCTCCTGCCTCATGGGATAAAAACAACCTACAATCTTTTCAGCGTTGCCTTGGTTATCATGGTGTAAGTAATCATCAAGATGAATATAATTAACGGCATGGTTATTAAGCCTATTCTGTTGTTGAAGATAGTGTGGCAACGCCGTTTTTACCCGTTCACCATAGGTTGCGGGATGGCTGAGGTCAACGTTCAAATCAGCCACATTGACGCGGTAAAAAATACTTTGCTGATTATCCAGTTTTTTTATCGTACCCTGAGGTAAACGCACGCTAATTTGGGTCTTTTCACTATTTCCAAGAGTAATGGTGGTGATAACTTCAGTACTATATTCCCCCTCGGTCTTCAGTATACGACGCACAAATTTCAGTGTACGACTCCTCCCTGCACCTGCATTATTTTTCATTTCAATCGCGTCAAGATGGCTAGCATCAATGATCCAGTCTACCTGTTTGTTAGCACAAATAATCGTCATATTCGCCTGTGCTCTATTTAGCACTAGGACCGCCGTCGCTGGCCCCTGTTCAGGCGCACGTAGCCAATAATGTAAATCTTTCGCGTATACCGGCTGATTGATGAACGAATGTACCGGTTGTGTTGGGTCAATCCCCGGTGCAATCAGATGATATTGATTATTGCCTAATAAAATTTCTACGTTGGTCAACAGATAGTTCAAGCGGAGTTCGCTCGGCATCAAATAGTAAATACCTCTATCAACCGGATCAGTGTGGGGGAGCAACGGCAATTTTTCTGGCTTCTGCTTTTCTAAAATTCGGCACTCTGAGAGAGTGTTTATCTTGGCTCGTGGCTGATTGGGTAAAATCAAGGTTGTTATGTCAGCCACGTTATTGTTTTTAGCGCAGGTAGTAACGGTTTTATGTGTGTCGCGCAACCGATATAAATTGAGATAAGGCTGGTCACTGAATATTTCTTTGTTGTTGCGCAGTTGTTGCCCCTCTTCGTTAAAGATGACAGAAATATAATCTGGGTTCCTTAGGTCTAACTGTTTGACTACCACGCCCTGACAGGGCACGAATACGCCTCGCTGTAAGGTAAAACCGCCTTTTTCCCAACCGGTAAACATATTTTTAAAATAATCGATAATAAACCGGACCTTTTCAGCCTCATTGAGTGAATCAACGACAGTTTGTTGTATAAAAAAGCCCGCCACTGCCAACGCAATACCGACGATAAACAGCCCTGTGACCAGTAGCGCCAAGCCAAGCAAGCCGGCAATGACACTCCCGATAAAGAGTGACAGACCTGCAGCCGAGAAACTCAACTGTGTGATTGCAAGGGTACGTTGCCCTTCGCTTTCAGCCTTGCTTAGTTCGATGGTACTGAGAACCACGTCGGCAATGCCTAACCCTAGCCCTACGGGTAAGGCAATGAGTTGAAACAGACGAGAAAAGGCGGTAAAACCGGTTTTGTTTAATACAACATTGCTTAATACAGTACTGCCTGATGCAGGGGCGCTTAATGTCGTACTGTTTAACCCCATCTTCTTCAATGCGGTAAAAGCCGCACGATTCTGTAAGATCTGACGTCGTAGAAAAGCGTTTTGCAACGAAGCCAGACTGCTAACGCTATCACTGGTGGCATTAAAACCGACCTGTGTCATAGCAACATAGGTATGTACCTGTAAAATGTTGGCCAGCGGTGTATCGCTGGGGAGGGTCACACCATTGCGTAACCAATGCTGGATTGCCATGATCGCAAACACCGTATTCACACCCATGCCGATAATCTCTGTTTTGCTAAAGAATTTATTCTGTATGAGACGCGCATTGCTTGTCAGGTGGTAGTAATCAGCGAGGATTTCTTGTTGTTGATCCAAAAAAACCTTCATTTTGGCAAATTCGTCGCTGGAAGTAAGGAGCTCTTTCTCTTGAATGCCATCATTATGCAAATAGGGAACCACATACTTGCCATACCCTTTATCATGTCTGGTCGCTGAAAGTAACGGCGACCATTGCTCGGCCGGCAAATGGTTTTCAGCCAGTAAGGCTTGATTGGCCTGACTGAGTGACTCACTGAGCATGATCGGGTCGCCAAATAAAGTACGAAAAGCAGGCTTGTTGCTTAAAGCACGTAATCGGGTGAGGTAATCCTTATCAGCATACTTTCTGCGCAATTTACTGACACCGACAGTCGCTGCCTCTGATTTTTTGATGATCACGGAACGATAATATAACGGGGTATCACTTCTCCCCCACTTAGATGGAGAAGATTACCTTCGATTATTTCAAGCGCCCGTTGTATTTTGCTTTGATGGACTGACAGCTCATCTTCAAGTTTCAGGACTTCTCGGGTCGTGTTAAGCAATAACTCCTCAACCGAACCTAAGTCAATGCCACGAACTGCCCCTTTTTTGCGTATATCACGATCAATAATACCGGCACTCTGTGGATCACTTAAATCGAGACAAAACAGATCAAACTCATCGTGCAAATAACGTTCTTTCAAACGCATAAAAGCTTCTTCTGGATCAGGAAACAGTTCTTCCATACAGAAAGTTAATTCTGTCGTGCCAGAAGACAGATCCAGTGCAGCCAACCAGGAGAGATAATCATCATGATCTTTGGTGAGTTGTAACGCTTTCTGCCAGGCAGACATGGCACGTTCACTGCCATTGACAATAATCCCCTGGCCTTCACACATCCCTGCTACCAATGCCATACAATCCGGCGCCATCAATACCTGCCCTTTCTTCATGTTATCCATCAGCCTCAGCACGGTTTTTTCATCTACCTTGCCACTGAGTCTGACTTTCTGCCCGTCGGGAACCTTAATCATATAATCGACACCAAATCGACCGCTGTAAGAGCTATGTATCTTTCTGGTACGTGCCGCAATATCTTTTGTCTCCAGAATACGCTCACTGACTATTTTTCCATCATCCTGCTGCGTAAAAATCAGTTTTTTGCTACTCTCTTTGACGAGTGTCCACTGGATATACCATTGATTTTGTGGTGCATTCGGGTTAAGCGGTACACCTGTCCATTTACGACCCAAAACATCGACAGTGACTAAATTATCACGGGCACTGATACTATTTACCTTGATTTTCTTGGCAGAAAAAGTGCGATAAAGACGCTCGACAAAGCCTTCTGATGGCTGCTCTACAGTCAGTTGTTGCACGGGCCTGTTAGCCTCTATAGGCGTCGATTCGGTAAGATTACACGCCACCAGGCTCACCCGATCAACGGCAATAAATGCGCCAGAGGTATCTTTAGCTAATAAATTGGCGTCAACCAGTAATTGCACGATTTTTTCTTCACCCATCGTTCTCATAAAGCTACCGTGACCGATCAGGATGATGCGTGTTTTACCGTTGAATGCAAAATTCGGTTTGGCATTCACTTTTACCAAGCGCTGATGTTGCTGCGTATAACAGTAATGGGCAGTGCGATCGCCATTTTTGTTGTAGAGAAAACGCGCCATTTGGTTAACCGAGGCATCGTCCTGCAACTGTATAATGTATTGACTATCGTAGTTGCTTTTATGGTGAGACACATAGTGAGGCGATTTCATTCCTGGTTCACGCAAACGTGACCGGTGGGCTTCTTCGGTCAAGAAAAAAGCACGCTTAAAAGGAAAGAAAATTTTTCTCGACAATGATCTTTTGCTATCTGATGCAATATCCTGATTATGTAACAAGGAAGAATAAGCATGATGGTAGGTGGAAACGCCTGCAACCTGGTCTGTACCCGGGATACTTGCTGTGATGGCACCTTCTGAACGGTAACAAAACAGCGTATCAGCATGGATCAGCAGCCCTTTGGCTTTGAGTTCTGTGGTCATCGTGTTGAGGGTTTCTTGCGGGATCGGGTAATCAAGCTCGCCAACATGATGTTTGTCCATTACCTCATGTATTTGCTGCAAATTGGTTAATAGTTCGTTGATGAAAAAGCTATCTTTCTTCGCTACTACTGCCTTGTTATTCCCATTGGCGTAACTGTACTGAAAAAGTGGATCGACAGTTAGCTTGTTCAGTGGCAAAAAGGGTGAATCTCCTCGATCCAGAACGAGTTGCACCCACTTCCTGATACGTCGTATCTCATGAGGGCTTCTGTCCTGCAGCGGATCAAGATACCCCCCGTGATTTTCACTGGCAATAACCGCAGCACGCCCAGGCATTTTACCGCGTTCGGTCAACTCATCTAAAATAACGCGCATAATGACTTCATGATTACGCGTATCTGTTGTACCGGCGGAATCGAATTTAGTTACTAAAGAAAATAGCCACTTATTAAACGTGGGCAGCACATCGGTATCAAGGTAGAGGCCACCATGTTCCTGCAAAAGCATGAGACGACTGATATCGGTTGCAGCAAGCAGGTTACCCCTTGAAGCGAGTTCTCTGATATAAAGCAAATAATGAGGTTGATCACGCATCGAGTAAAAATCAATCAGATTAATGTTTTTCCTATCACGATGAGGTATGCTCTTTTTCAGTTTTTCAACACTGATATGAAAACTTTCCGCGTTGGCTCGGCGAATTTTTTCCAACTCACCGGGTTTTGCTAACCCGTTATCTTCCAAAAAGAAGCTTACTGCTTGATCAAAAGAAAATTTTTGATTGCCTTTCTTACTGGAATCAATCAGTGACATCTTTGCCACAATGCTCTTATAAGCCCGGCTTTGCCACTCCATCAAGTGGGTTTTGAAGGCCTCATTACTTCTATATTCTGCATTCAACGAATGTTTAATCGCCACTTCCTGTAGGCGCTCGGCGAGCTCCCCCGCTAACAGGGTGCCCGAATCCATCCAAATATTTATCTTGTAATTACTGGCGTTTTGCTGTGCCCAAAGATTAATGTAGTCAAGCTGCACCGCCTCCAGTTTGACTAAAGACATAAAATGCATTTCTTCCGGCACAGGTACTGAAATAGTGGCAATACGTCTTGTGATGGAACGCACGAGATTACGTTGATAAAAGTTAGAGTATTTAGATTTTTCAAGCAAATAGAGAAGACCGCTCAACTTTTCCATTTCTTTTTTTGGGTTTTCCATTCTTGGAACAGGTTTGGTAAAGCGTTCAGCACTGCTAGCGAGATAGTCTACAAGGGCCGTAACCAGCTTTTCTTCAGTAGTCGTTTTTAGCAGGCTGTGATTTTGGATGAAAAATAGACTTATTTTTGTGGCGAGATCTGACTCGGTCATCTTAATTTGCCTTTTTTATTAGAAGTTCCAGTAAAATCGTCGCATAAACTGGGAAAAGTAAACACCGTACTTCTCTTATCTGCTGAGACTGAGTGTGGTAACATCCTCTTAATTCAAGGGACGTTAAGTGCTCGGTAGCGATAATCAGCAACCTGGGGATGCGACAAATTTAAGTTTAACTAAATAATGACAATTAGAGAAACTTAAGTCAAGGGAGTTTAAGATAACCTGATTATGGAAAGTTCTGGTCAACGAATTAAAAGCAGACGCCTAAAACTGAAATTAACTCAAAAAGAGTTAGCGAAAAGGGTAGGCGTAGCGCATGTTACGATTTCACAATGGGAACGTGGCGACACCTCTCCACGCGGCGATCGCTTATTTTCTCTCGCGGAAGCGCTCGATTGTGAGGCTTCCTGGGTGTTACGAGGCGATTCCTCTTTAGCAGAGACGCCGACAGCAGAAGTAACCAGGGAGAAAGAACAACTCACTTCCAAAGAAACAATATTGCTTGATTTATTTTCTGGCCTTCCAGAAAGCGAACAAGAACAATTAATCAAAACGCTTGAAGAGAAAAAAGAACATTATGCCAGGTTATTAACTGAACTGTTAAATGCCAGAGATAGAAAAAAGGCTTAAAATACAAGTTATTATTTGGCACGAAGAATTTCGTATAAGTTTTGAAAACCTATTCAAAATCGTCGTGATAAAGCCGCCGTTTTGTCGCTGCTGTACAAATACGATGCCTTGCTCTAAGGCTCAAAATTTCATGACGATACTATATGAGGCGTTTATCTCAGAAATCAATTTGATGAAATTCTTCCCTGACCCACTCACTCCCATAACCCGTTACTGTTTTCATGTTCGTGTTTCCTGATGTACCTCGCTCCTTTACTATTGACTCTACCAATCATCCAATTCCACCTGAATCATTTTTCATTTTTACGCCATTCATCGGCAGTACAGATTTGCCTGAATTCTTGGCATCCAGCGAGCGCTTTAAAAATCTTATCAAAAGATATTGTTTGTATGTCAAAAACAGAGCGGTAGAGCAAAGAGGAAATAAACGCTTATGGAAGATATGTTAAATAAATATTTTTAATTTTTTGGGTCATTGCTGGTGGAGTTTGCGTGAGTTTCAAGGTAACACCTTTATTAAATGGCATACAATAAAATTGGCATGATTTATGCATATATTATTGTCATAAATTTTGCTTATAAATGATAAAATTTAATCACCGATAAGTAAAAGATACAGCAATAGAGCATAAAAAATATGATCAAAACCCAGATTAACCAAATCAAGATCAGTAAGATGACTGTCGCTGATCTACGCAAAAACCCCCGGATCCCGTATGGGTAAACAGGATTCATGGCTGGGCTTACACTAAAACACTCAAACCCGTCTTGGGGTCATTTCGGCCGAAGAGCAGGAAAATGCCCGCGAGCAAGCCAGAACACGAGTTTCGCACGAATCTAACCTGGTGCAGCCAATAGTACTCTGATGTGTGTAGTAATAGCGTTTTTAATGACAGCCCAATTTTGTTGGTAAAGGGTTATTTTTTCGGACAGACGGCGTTTATGTTGTTCAAACCAGGCAGCCATGGCTAGAAAAATATGATTTCTTTGCGCCCGGCCCGTGCGGGCCTGACAGCGTTCTATACCCAAGTGAAATCAAGATGCAGGATTTAGCGCCTGGAAATTATCGTTTAAGCGAGATACCAGAGAACTTGCCATTTGTGGTAGCTTCACCTCAAAGAAGTTTAAGATATCGTTCTTAAAACTCTGTTTAGATGGGTAATATCTATTGTTTCGTGTTTGCTCATTCATCACCTTCCACAATCGCTCTATCGGGTTTAGATTCGGGCTATACGGCGGAAGGTAATGAAGCTGGATATTCAACGTAAGCGCGGCGTCTTGCACAAGCTGTGAACGGTGATAGCCTGCACCCTCGAGGATCACATGTGCCGTTGTCGTGATGGGATAATGCGCGCGAATGGCAGACAGGAAGTGAACCACATTTTCGCTGTTAATCGTCTCATCATCACGGATTATGGGGTTAGCCACATTCTGGATGTTCAAGGCTCCCATGATATTCAACCGCGTTCTGCTCCCGGTGGTCTCTATCGTTTTATCCTGGCCTTTTCGTATCCAGCCGTAGCTTATTTTGGTGGCTTGTGTCGGATGAACGGCATCAATAAACAGTATGGGGTCATTACCCGCGGCGTCTTTCAATTCGCTGTAGGTCTTTATAAATTGCGGCTGTTTCTCAACGGCAAATTTATGCGGAACACCTTTCGGCTTTTTATAGCTAAAGCCATGCTGCTTCAACCCTTTATACAGACCTGATACGGTAAAGGTGATGTTCCAGCGTCCAGCGATATACGCCACAATTTGGTGATTGTGGTGGTAGAGCTGCTGGGTGAGATGTTCAACCAGCGACGTGGTCTGTTCCGCATTGAGATAGCCATCGGAGCCGCCATTTTCAGGCTTGAGCTTGTTGAGTTTATGATAGTCTGTAAGGTGGCGCCGCACCGTGGTTTCATTAATGAGCTGTGAGTGAGCAATCATAGGGGGAGTCCAGCCGTCTGCGGACAACAAAACACACCGGATCCTGTCACAGACACGGCGGTCATGGCTTTGACGATGTTGGGCTTCGAGGGTAATTTTCTGGTCAGCAGTCAGCTCTATTTTCATGGCTATGAGCATGATCCTTATCGACTTCAAAATCAAGCATCTTCATTGATCACGGGTATATACCACAAGTTTGTTTGATTTCCCGATGATAAACTTCAACAGACCAACGGGCCTCGGTGACAGCCTTCATCTGTTCCCGGGTGGGGTTCTCTTTGTTCGTTGCAACATAATCAATGCGACCGTGTTTGGTCACAAACTTGAAGACTGTCACCCAACCATCGCCCCGCAGGTGTACTGAAAGCCCTTCTTCTGGAATATCAAGTGAGGCTAATGTGACGTTGCGATTAACTATCCGGTTCTTTCTCAAGGTGGTGACCCCAATCCAGCCAGGAGAACGAATGGCGTTGAGATTATCTAAACTTGAATACCGAATACCACGCATCCATTACCACCGCTTCAGGGGCTATACCCCTCGCTTTTGCCAGTTTGAGCATGTCGCAAAAATGCGAGTTTTTTGTTTTTCCGTCGGTCTCTTTGTCGTCAATTCGGTAGTCAATAGGCACTGACTCTCCCTTTTCAAGACCCTGCCACAACAGATTAACCAAACCAATACCGGCTATCACATCATGTTCATTACCAGAATAGTGATAATGAACTCGCTCTATCTTCTTACTCCGTTTTTTGGCTAGCACTCTATCATCCGCAATCAGAAAACAAGGTGCTTCCCGGTCTATCGAGGGGGCGACAAGTTGCCACAACTCTTTCGGACGAAAACACCGGCTCTTTAACCACCGGCTTACGCTATCATGCGATACCCTCGACGGGCTCACTTCTGACAACGCTAGACCAGAATATCTGACACTACTCGCTTGTAAAAATGCTTTATAAAGGTCTTTCGTACAGGGATAGTCTGACATCTCATTACCATTCTTATCTTTTTTCCTACTCTCCTTTTACCATCATTTAGTACAGTGCGAAACTCGTGCAGGGATGAGAAAACCGCTACCGCGCTGAGTGCGGTGTTGACGACATTGCCCTATAGCTTCACAATGACTTCGGTCGATTTGCGGCACGGCGTCGCCATGGCCGAGATGATTCAACCCGGCTCGTCAAGAACCCTCTCTTTCGATGCCCTGTGTGAACTCGCTACTAGCGATGATTTTGACTGGGCAACCGACGAACAAAAAGAAACCGTAATAGCGAATATTGGCACAATTATTGCATAAAAGCAATGACCAGACGCACCGCACGTGATTACCAGGATGGTCAATTGACTTTTGCCGGTGTGGTATTCGGTCTTATCGAACTGGCCAGCTTTTTGTTGCCATGTGGTCTGGCGGCAAAGCAGGTATCAAAGCTGCGCTGCTGTCCAATAAAATCGTCGTTACTTCAAGGTCGCTCAGTACCTTAAAATTCGTCTTGACATCAAAAAAGCCGGCAAAACGTTAGTTATTGGTCTCCTTGACGCCACGAATCCGGTGGGTTTTCTAGTCCCATTTTATCAAAGAGGTAGAAAGGTTTTCTCGTTGGCGTACAGTAGTTATCAATGGATGCGAAGAAAATTAGAGATTATACCCTGTCTGGCTCGGATGAAAAAAATGCAGCCTCTGTCTACTGAGACACTAAAACGGACGGTGATCTATGTGGATGATATTGACCAACGCTATCCCCTGCTAACATGTTGCTGAAGCCTGTGGTCATCAACACCGTAAAAAAGCTTAGCACTGATATGACTGCGGTAGAGGCAGAAAAGTGGGTAGGAAAAATCTTCCGTTATCGCGGTGATCTGGAATATAGCGTAACGTATTAATTTTGATTACAATGTATAGCTAAATTATTTAGCAGGGAGTTAGCGATGAGCCACTCTGTCGATTTTCGCCGTAAAGTTCTGGGTATTCGAGAGAAAGAAAACCCTGCGTCATCCCAAGGCAGACGAAGAGATACGGCACGCCTTCCAGGACACGATAGCCTGCTATAAAAAGCAGGGAAAACCGGTCGTTTATCTGGATGAAAGCGGTTTCGCACACGATATGCCACGAACCCACGGTTATGCTGCACAAGGTCAACGCTGTTGGGGTACCCAGGATTGGCAGCCTAAGGGCCGAACAAATGTCATTGGCGCGTTACTGGGAACCGTCCTGATGGCGGTCGGATTATTTTTTTGTTCCATTAACAGTGATGTTTTTTACGCTTGGGTTACCCAGCGCCTTTTGCCTACTCTTCCTCCTCATTGTGTCATCGTGATGGATAACACCAGTTTCCACAAACGTCTCGACATTCAGCAGGCTATCAGTAAAACCGGGCATCGGATTGAATATCTCCCTCCCTACTCACCTGCTCTCAATCCCATTGAACATAAATGGGCACAAGCCAAAAGCAAAAGAAGGGACTTAAATTGCAGCCTTGACGCCTTATTCTCTCAATATAGTGCATAATCATTATTATGTTGCTCAGCTATATCGATATACTTTCTGCCTAGCAAATCAACACGTTGCATTACTTTTCCTACATTTAACCCATATTATCCTCTGTGAGATGGAGATCAGGTGATAAAACAGGATGCTCTATTGTGGTGGCAAAAGAGAGGACGCGATACGAGTGAGACTTGGGCAATCCGTGTCGCACCTGTTACGACAGCTGTAGTAGGTTCGGTGCCGATAGAGATCCAACGGGAGCAAAAAAAGATCATCGCCAGACACAGTGATCAGCGCGTCTATTTATCGGATAAAGGCATAAAACCCCTCGAAACAATAAGACTGGCGGCATTAACACTGCAAAAATTGTTTACTCAACCTTTTTATCAGTGAATTAAATCGCTTGCCGGACAGGGATACTATTAGCCTGGATGACCGTGGTCGGGGCGTGCTGCGCGCCTAGGCGGCACTCATGGGAACAGGTTACAGTGCACGCCCCGTACAAATTTCTCATCTGCTGGTGGATAGTAACGATAACGATGCGATACAGTCGTTATTGCAAATACAAAATGCAGCAACCTTAGCAACCTGGAAAGAAAATACGGCTTTACATTTATCTCATTCCAACAATCTCCTGCCATTGCTTTAAAAAGCGTATCTTGAGTAAAGGAAGAGGGGGAATAATCGATAAAAGTTTAATTGTCGGAGATTTGTTAAACAGGTTTTTAGTGTGGATTGATTTAGGATAAGTTAAAAATAAAGTGCGCATCAAAATTTAGCTAAAAAGAAATTTCATATACAACTAATCTACGCCTTTTTTTTATCTCTAACATGTAACAACTCCGTTAAAAGTTGAGCATAATGGCGTTTTTTCTCTTTAAGCATTGCAATCAATTGCTCTTGTTCGCTTGCCGGAAGGCCAGAAAATAAATCAAGCAATACGTTTTCTTTTGGTGTCAGCAAATCTCTTGCCGAAGATGTTGCACTTAACGGTGTATTAGGTACCACATCCCCACGTAATACCCACGAAGCCTCACAATGGAGCGCCTCCGAGAGAGAAAGCAAGCGGTCACCACGCGGTGATGTATCGTTACGTTCCCATTGCGAGATCGTCACATGCGCCACCCCCACCCTACTGGCTAGCTCTTTTTGCGTGATTTTTAGCTCTAAGCGCCTATTTTTAATTCTTTGACCTGGATTTTTCATAATTAAGTTATCTTAAATCGCCTTGACTTAGGTTTATCTAATTGTCATTATTTAGCTAAACCTAAATTAAAAGCGCGCCACCGCGGTATCAAAAAATGGCTGGCCCTAGCGTGTTGATTAAACCTTCCACAAAGAGCTTAGTAAATCCCTTGGATAAAACAATGTTACCACTTTCAGAATTCGCAAATAAGAGAAGCATATACCCATTCATCTTAAATGGTTTTAAGACGACATCACTAATGTCACCTGGCATATTCTCTCGATCATTAAGTACTACTGACATAATTTCAACATTCTCTTTAGGGCTTGGCTATCGGGTATTAGGCTTAAATTTTAGGGGCCTGTTGTTATGAGCGTAAAGTTATCGAGCTATGTGTGGGATGGCTGTGCGGCAAGCGGTATGAAAATAGCTAAAGTGGCAATTATGGCTCGCTTGGCTGATTTTGCTAACGATCAGGGGATCTGTTGGCCCTCAGTGGCGACCATTTGCCCGTCAAATTGGTGCCGGTGAAAGTACTGTCCGTACGGCCCTGGGTGAATTAGAGCGTACCGGTTGGATTATGAAAAAAAATCGGCGGGTGGGTAATCGTAATGCCAGCAATGTTTATCGGATTAATGTTGAAAAACTCCGCGAGGCGGCGCAAGTATCAGATACCGCAAAACGTGATATTTCAAAATGTAATATTTCCGAGTTTGATACTCCAAAACCTGATACCGCAAAATGTGATATATCAGAATTTGATACCTCGGAACTCAGCAAAATTAATGGGTTTCACCCGCCAAAATCTGGGGGCGATCCGTCAGTAACTTCAAAACAGGATCCATCAGACAAAAAGACTGTTAGTCAATCCCCTGCGACAGACGATCGGCAGCAGCACGATGGGTCAAAAATTGATTACCTCACCGTACTGGAGGCGTATCACCGTATTCTGCCGGAAATGCCACAGGTACTGGATATGACGATCGAGCGCAAAATCAAACTGCATCAACTATGGAAAAAATTCGACTTCAACCAGGATAAATGGCTTAACTATCTGTATTACATTGCTAAAAAGTGTCGTTGGATGTTACAGGAACGCCCTAATACAGTCACGGGAACAACCTGGCGGCGCAAAAATTTCGATTATCTGATCACCGAAAAATGCTATCTGACCGTCAGAGAAGGGCGGGCAAATGATTTACCGAACGTCGCCAAAGTGGATATTGCGAGCCGTGATGATGCTTTTACCCGACTGGTCGCGCAACGCAGAGAACCACGAAACGCAGTGGAAAAATTAGCGCTTGCCGCCGCTAACAGGATTGGGTTAGGCAGGATGAACGAAGTGACAGGACGGATAACCTGGAAAAGTATTTGGGTGCAAGCACAGCTACAGGTGAGTGAGTACCCACAAAATGATCACATAAAAACATCTTGTGGGTGACATGTTATACCCAATGAATTTCGAGTTACGGCAAGGCAGCAATCAATCGAATCCAGGTAATACATTACTGGGATGAATGCGAGCAGCCAACGCCGCCGCAACTTGAAAGACGAAGGGTATAGAGCCTGCGAATAGCTCAATGCTCCCTTACTTCTTTAAAGCTTAGTATTCAACTAAATGGATTATAAACATGAGCAAAGAAACATTAATACGTGAAATACAGGACACACTGAGTACAGACATAATGATTTTTCATCGAGTCTCTCTCTTGCTGAATGAATACCAGGAATTTGCTGCTTCTGGCAGTGATCAAGAACTCAGCGTGTTGGCACGTATGCAAACGGAGCTTGAACAACTGTTAAACCATGAAGATCGCTTGATCAGTCCACACCAGACGACAAAAATTCAAACTGTTTTGGACAAAGTACTACAACAAAAGCACAGCTTATTAACACCGATAGAGAAAAATATCCATTTTGTCTGGATCGGTGCAATAGGTTCTGCGCAAATTGCTTATATGAAAGCCTGGGCGTGTTACAACCCGGATTATGAGATTCAGTTGTGGCACGATCCTAATGCGTTACTTGCCGATGTTTTGCGCAAAAAAATCAAGCTGTACGCGGGTACACTACTGGGCATCGGCAACAATATGGGGCCAGACAGTACGGCATCAACGAATATTAGAGCCATCATCGATTTACAAAACGAATTTTACAAAGATTATTTCCTTCCTGGGATCGGCCACAAACAAACTTTTGATGACTGCGCCACCCGATTCCTGTTAGCAAAAGGATGGAATACCCTGGAGGAACTAAACCAAATAAAATCGGCACATGCGCACTCTTTCAATACAGCCATCACTGAGCTTCAGACTGCCCAGAGAACAGGGACAAAAGCTCAGTCGAAAAAACCTATCCGTTTGTGCGAGATAAACGCTACCCTGTTTCAGAACGCGACCGGAAAAGATTATTATCAATATTACCTTAAGGAACTGGGTTTGCGCCAAAATCTGGCCTCAGCTTCTGACAAGGCTCGTTACATGATCCTTTATAAAAAGGGGGGTGTTTATCTTGATGCCGACCTGTTGCCACATCCTCACAGTGCAGTTTGGCAGAAGATAGAAATAGAGTTACTGAGCAATCTCAACAAAAGAAAAATCATCAACGCGGCTTATTTACAAAGTGACTCCTCTTACATGACCGGGGTATTCTGGATGCATTTAGTCGATGTGCTAAGATCCATTTTTACGGGTAGATCTATCGCCTTTGATACCAACGTTTGTCGTCGACGTGCGTATGTAGAAATAGTTTTGATGAACAGCCTGTTACGTGCCTGTAATGGCGACGGTCAACCGCCGAAACCTGATTATCACCAGCTTGCCCACGATATCAGTCAAGGCAATCTAGATCCCTTTTTCGATGCGGTCCAGCCGCTGTTTGCTGAGATTGATCAGATCATTGCGACCCTGCCTAAAGAGATATTAATGGATCCCTTAGGTGAGCTGCGCATGCTGCAAGATGGGCTAGGCTACATGGAGCATCCTTATGTGGAAGGACGGATCACCAACTCTTATCTGTTTGCCCCTAAAGACAGTTCTGCCATGTTGCAAATGCTGGATTTGGTTTTTCAAAGGGATGTAAAAATAGCAGAAAATCATTTGGATAGGCTTGATGTTTCCAATCCACCCACACCCACTCGCAGACACTCAACGTTAGACGTTAATTTAATGATGTACCGCTATGATGGCTGGATAGCAGGCTCTGTCGCTACCGTCTATAGTTCAGGACCGAAGATCATAACGGACTGGCTCGCCAATTATGTCGCCAGTCATCCCAGGTTAGCTGCGCATTTTGAGGTGTTTAAGCAGCAATTCTTTATTTTTTCAAACATCAGTAGAGACACCGAAGAGGACATGAAATCCACCTGGATCGGATCGGCCATGATGACCCGGGATAGCTACTACGAAAAACCTTCCAGTTACCAAAGTCAGTTAGTTCTGCAATTTGACAGTGACCCTGCAACGGAAGCCGCAGCACGTTGGCTGTATAACAAAAGGAAAGAAAACAGCCTGTGGGTGAAAATCATTCTCTCAGGGGGAAGAGAGCGCATCAGGATCCATGGCGATATTCCAGCGAATTTTAAATTTTACGATGATGGCGCAGACGAAAAAGCCCGTATCCTGCTGGTGGGGCGTGGTGAAAATAGGCAATTAAGCGGCTTCAACGGCAAAGAAATCGCAAAAAAAATCTTAAGGGTGTTGAGCAGTCAAGAGGTAAAAAGCCACATCGATCCACGTTTTTCACCAAGCGATCAATCCGCTGATGTCATCTCTCGTATTAGCGTGGTCTCCAGTGGTATTGAACAATTTGGTGGAGAGGTACCAGGTACCAGCTCCGGCACGCGTTTCTCACTCAATTATGGATTTACTTACCAGCTACTGACTCATCTTCGAGACGCTCATATTAGCATCTCCTCAGGGGTTTCCGTACGTGATGCTATCATCGGTGTCGATGCTGTTGGACGAAAATGGACAGGGAATTGGGATGCACTGAGTGCAACCATCCTTTGGCATGCTTCCCAATCTGCTTATAAATGGATCGGAGTGCTAAATCCTGGTAGTCAAGAAGTCAAGTTTACCAAAACCTGGTTGGAAAAAGACGTTTTAACACAGGTACGCCCGTGGATCGATATCAATAAGCACGGCAGATTTAGCCTCTTTAGTCGCTATGCATTTAGAGATGGGATAATTCCTTCCAAAATGCGTGATACTTTTAGTGAGGAAGATTTTACCCTGTTTACTGACAAATTCGATAAATCTGTGGGACACCGTATTTTGATGGCTGATGTGATGGTGTTGTTTTCTGGGATGAAAAAAAAGGAATGGGTTGGCGGGAAAAAGGTACGTACTGCCATTGTCGATGAGCGAGCCGATCAACTGCGTATACTGCGAGATGTCTTACGACAGGTAACATTCAATGAACATCAGGAGCAATGGCTTGCCTGGCTAGCGTCTTCCAAACTGGTCTCTGATAAAATCCATCAAAAACTGCGACAACTGTTAACAGACCATCCGCGCTACTATGCTCAGCTCAGAGCATCAGCAGATGAAGATCTTTTTGATTTTTATTATATCGATTTCGCCAAAAAAAACGCCTATTATCCGATCATCAACCATCTGGGAGCAGAATCTCAGAGCATTAAAGTGATTTATTTGGGCGATATGGAGAAACGTCTACACGCCTTAATAAGAAAAAAAGAGTTAGACTTACCCGCAAAAACCTTATCATTGGGTTTTTTTGAAGAAAATGTCTTAAAATTGATCAGCGATCAGACAGAGTTGCTTTATTCTATTCACAACACCGGTAAAAAAGCCGTTTCTACTGAGACGTTTCAATCAGATATTTCTGAGATGGCTACCGATTTGCTGCTAATACGTCCTCGAAAAAACGCTTCGCCTCTGGCCGAATCTTATCTTGCCAGTGCCTTAATTTTTGAAAATTTGACCAAGGAAATCGCCCTTTTGGGGAGTTCGGTTCCTGAAGGTTCCTTGGCGCTATTGCAAAAAATCATTCCGATTCGTGGTCAAAATAAATCCAGAGTGCCTTTTCTGGATCCTCGAACCGGTCAGGTGACGCATATCGATACCAACAAAAGGGTCTTCAGGCAAGCACGCGATCTATTGGCAAAAAGTTACCTTATCCCCCTGCCTGATGACGGTTTGATGGCGACGTCAAGAGGCGGCTATTCAATCAAAATGGCGGCCGATCTCTCGAGCTGGATTTTTAATAAAATCTTTGTGGCGCGTTTTCTCATCGAGCAAATTAAAGCAGGCAAAGGTCTGTTCGCCGCACCTGATACACAAAGCCTCTCCGATGGATTAGGGCAAGCCCTGGTACTACAACATTATGTCGGCATCCTGGGAATGGCCAATGATCTGGCAGATGATCTTGCCAGATTGTCCTATTTCACCGTAAGCAAGGTTTTGAATATACAAGCGGTGGAATTCTCTTTGCGCAGAATGGCGTATTTTTCCTCCGAGTTGCTTTCAGGTACGACGAGCACCCGTCGTTATGCGGTGTTAGCCAAAGGTATTTTGGAAAAAAACCAAATCAAATATGCGCTAAAAAAAGTCACCAGTGGTATTAGCAAGAGTGCGATGGGGCTAGGACTGATTTTCAGCGCCGCGGATGTAGCACTGACCACCGAGGCATTTTTAAATGCCCCGGATAGCGACTCACAAATGATCCTAGGTACACAACTTGGTTTTAGTGTAGTGGGTTTTGGCATACAGCTGGGCGCTATTGCTGCCGCACTGGCCGGCGCAGCGAGCCTGGCATTGGCACTTGGCGTACTTGCCTTGATTATTGCCGTAACCGCGGTGTTGGTGATTTTGTTACTGGAATCTTTTCAAAAAGAAGCGAGTGAAGTTAAAGCCTGCGCCCTATTTTTCAAAACACTGAAAGAAAGCCGCCAGACGGGTTATGTACTGAAAAATGGCTGTTTTGTCCATGAAGGTCCCGCCTGTATCACAAAGATAGAGTTGGCGACACATTGCAAGATTACTTTTGGATCGCAAAAATACCAAACGTATGGCAGTAAGTTCCCCGGACGTTTTCAAGCTAAATTCGGTAAATTAAATATATTACGGGAATTTAACAGTGCTGGTGTGGTACTCACTGCGCTACCAGCTGGCAGCGATACTGAGGAGGCATTGAGTCATAATCTGGTTTTACCTTGCATAGCACAGAACAGCTATGATTTTTCTTATACAGGGAGTGCATCTGAAACTGCAAATTATGAATTTGATGCAATCTTTGCCACTGTTAGGGCGCTTGAACAGGATCATAAAGATTTTGTTTTTTTTCATCGCCGCATGATCCCTGGTGTTTCGCAACTTGGATTTTTCTTTCATGAGATGAAAGCGATCACCACGAGCAGAATACCTACCAACATCAAGGTGAGCATTGCGCAAAATCAATGGGCGCTTCATTTTCCTTGGATAGAAAACCGGGAGGATTACAAAAGAGAATACAATGTCTTTAAAAAAGAAAATCCCGATTTGCAAGTCATGGAATATCAATATTTTAAGGAGAAAGTAACAGAACAGGAACAGCTGTTCCGCAAAGAAATTATCAGTAACGCCAGTGAGATCACCTACCACATTGAAAACAGCTCCGGCACTCAACAAATCCTGGTTTTACCACCGACTGCCTTTCCGTTAAAATTGCAGCTACAAGGGGACAACTGGCTAATTAGCGCACTCGCTCTAGGCACGATAGCACCCCTCCGCAGGGAAAGAGATCAATTGTACATCGGTGAACACCAGGTCAAGGCCACCCTCACTGCGGACCAAAGCCTACAGGTTCAATACCTGATTCATCCGAAAGCAACCCTCATTCAGCGTATTACTGCAAGCGGAATGAGTATTGGCTCACTGACCTTCGATGCCTCTGACTACCCTGGAAGCAGCATAAAAACAGAACTTAGTCTTTTATGTCAGAGCCAGGCAAAGGCTTACCCTGATTTTGCGGCGTTACCGTATCTGTTGCTTAAAAATTACCAGGAGGATGATTACCGCGGGAATGCCCATTATCTGGTTAAAAATGGCATGGTGCTCTGCACGCCGGTACTGGCACCCTTTAAATCTGTCACTAAGCATACACACTTATTAACCATTGAAGCCGGCAAGGCTTTTTTCTATGCCAACATTGATCTGAATGCCACGGTTGTTGCCGAGGCCAAATCAGACATGGCAGATCATTCTTTTCAGCCCACTTTCTGGATTACTCATAACGGACTTTCTCTGTTGGAGTTCATCAATTATTCTTTTCTTCCTTTTTTTTCTTCATCGACACGATTAACGATCAAGACAGGGATAGTACAAGAGCAAGGGCAATTGATGCTTATCGAACATTACAAAAAAGGGGCTTCATCGATAGAGGTACAGTACGTGATCAACATCAACTCTACGACGAATCAACCGTTATTACTGAGAAAAATCCAGCTTAGCCAAAATATCTTCAATACTCTCACTCTGGATGCCTTGTTTTCAGGCACACTGTCTTCACAGGTTACGCTTGAACAACTTCGATCTCTTCTGTGCAGCATACTGCTGGGTGATGATCTGTCACCTAGTGATCTACCAAGGAGCAACACACAGGCCGCTGCTGGCAACATCCATACTGATGAAATAGTTCATATTACTGATAACGAAAATACTAAAGAGCATTGGTGGAGCCGATCATGTGGAATACTCGCGCCTATCACATTGCCAACAGAAAAACGGGAAAAAATCAAGCCGATATGGAGCGGAAAAACCGACTATCAACAGGCCAGCTTTTGGATGCCAGCAGAGAATGAAGATCAGGCAGGGATGAAAAAGCTTTACGTCAAACGTAACACTGAGCCTTATGCTGATTATACAAAACTGGGTCTGCTCAAACACAGTGGACACACGCCAGAGCGGCTATATATCGAGGACATACAAGGCAACACTTACGCCATCGATGTTTCTGGGCGGGCGTATTTGTCTATTGTCGGTAGCACATGGCTAGCAACCCACAAAGATGATCTTCCCGTCGCTTTTTCCACCTTACTGACCTGCAATGATGACGAAGCCGACGAGCGTTTTCATCTTCCTGTGCTATGTATAGAAGGATTTTCATACACTGATGATGATCCTTCAGCGGATCCGCAACCACTCAAAGCCTGGTATGACACGTGCCTGAAAAGATTTTATTTTCATCGGCCTATTAATGGACAAAAACCAGATTACCTGACTAACGATACGCATGGCAAGGCCGCCCTGTGGGATACCCACAACAAAACTCTTTTTTATGTAGGCAGCATGAGTATCGACCAGGTACAGGAGTTTGATACCCTGATCCCTAAAGCTAAGCTGCCACATTCAGAAATCGTGATGTGTGACGTACAGCAAGCCTGGAAAAACGAGGGGCTCATCCATATAAAAAACAATAAATTGCTCTTTAGCGTTGATTTTAAGCAGTCTCCCTATCACTTTGCGCTACAGGGTATCAGCGAAGAATACAGCTCACCTTATTTGCTGTCTTATCAACTGGCGCATGCTTTAAAACGGGAGTTTTTCTCTCTTTTTGGTGATAGCAACGATACCTATACCTATGATCATTATCTGAGTTGGGAAACCCGTCTTCCCAATACGTCTTTTGGTGTGCAAAGGTTATCTGCGATTAATTTTACCAAAAGAAAAGTACAACTACGGAAAATCCTGATAGAAAAAATAGCCCAAAAAACACCGCAAGATGAATCTATTACGCCAGGAAATATGTGGGCTTTTTTAAAGGCAGATCTTATTAGTCGCCTGCCAAAGGCACATCTCCGTACCAGCGACATACACACAATGATAAGAGAAGTTTTCACTACAGTTCAAAGAAGCAGTACACGTAATATTATATTGGAGCAAAAAAGACTTCTGCAATTTAGCCAATATGGATGGTATGACACAGATTCTCACGCCTTATTCATCATCCCTCTCGATGCGCAGAAGCTTGCCCATTGCCAATATTTGGCGATGAGTCGAGATGAAAAAAGCATCTATATCAGTGTTGACGAAGAAAATCTGTATAAACTTTCGGCGCGACAGGTGTGGCAAATAATGGACGATTGGCCGGAGGCATCGCTGCTGGTAGAAACACCTTTGTTTATCAAACGCTTTGGTGATGAGCTGATCTTTATTGAAAAAAGATCACCTTCATCAGGATTCCAGAAAATTGAGCCTTTTTCTGCTGATTTTCTCTCAGACATGCTAGAGATAAAAACCTTACATCTGGGGCGTAAATCTGAGACCCTCTGCATCAACATGCAAGATTGGTCAAAGATAAATTTCGTCATTCAGGCTCATGGCAGAAAGTTTGATGAAGATATTGAGCTGATTGTTAAGAATGACAATCTGGAGGAGTATAAGGTACAAAGAGAAGGGCTTGATCTGTGGATCAGCCACCGTAGAAGAGAATTTGCCCTGTGTATTGCCAAGGTATTTAATCCAGATCCTGTGCCTGAAGATATTACCCTGAAAACAGTCAGACCGGAGAATGTGATTACCTTTACTCTGGGTCAACTGGTTGAAGAATATAATAGGAAAATCAACAAATCGGAGAAATTTTATGATCAGCTAGTCTATCCCACTTATTTCCTGGATGATCTGTTAATCGATCTCGCCTAATACTACAGTCGTAATGACGTCATGTATAACGAAGTGCTGCAAGATTGATGATATTTTAACCTGTGCTATTAGATAACTTCGGTGGTCGGCGATTTTTAACAAATTAACGAACAGGCTGAGCAGAATCCATGAGCAGTGGGTATAATAATTTATTACAAATAATATATTATTTAACAATAAGCTAATCTTGTTAGATATATTAAAATGGAAGGCGATTTTAGACTCGGACTCGCCTATTCTGTTTTTGTTGCATAGCAATCAGTTACAAGTGGTGGTTGGCATTTCTATTTTTCAATGAGCGATTAAATTTTATGGAGAATACACTAACCTTTCAGGGCACTTATTATCAAAGATCTATCAGGACAGGTGATTTGGAAACCGGATCAGAATGGGATGTACATAAAATATGGGAGAAAATTAAGGACTTTTTCTCTGGAACTGACAGCAAGAAAATTTGTGTTGCTTTCTATAATCTATTCAAAAATGAAACAGTAGATAAAACAGAACAAGCAAAGGCATTGTGGGAGTTAATGCTTTCTCTTACAGACGACAGCAAAGATAAACTCAGTTTGGAACCTGATCTTAAGAATGTAGACAAGGTTTTAGTAACTCTGGCTTTGCCCGGAGAAAGTACAGCTTTTTCAGCATCAATTGAAATATCCGAGCTGGCGGAGACTTATAGCACATTCTTCATGAAGAAAAGGTCTTCACATGATGGTCTCTGGTGCGTAGATAAATTGCGATATGCATGAGGAAACAAAGTAGGTAAAGAGTTATGTAAAACCGAGATGTCAGCTACGTTCAAAAAATTTTTAACCAATTTATCCACAAAAATATCCAATCCAACCGGTAATGTAGATACAGAAATTCACGTCCCTTTTTCATATATTATGGGCCACGCATGTATAAAGGGTAATGCAAAATCATTCAACGAAATTATGCAGACACATTTAGAAGGCTATACTCCGAAAGATGCTAACAGTACTTTAGTAAAAGTTTTATCAGAAATACTATATATTGTAGACGGCAGCCCTGTAGCCATGGATTTCATGAAAAAGCTTCTCGATGAAGGACATGAGAAACAATACTTCTTTATTGCAAAAAATTTCTTTAGAAACCCCCCGGGAACTACCATCTCAATCTCTCACAGCTTAACCCTATACAAGAAGGAATAATATCTCATTTAGTGGGCAGAGGAGAGCTTGACCGGTTGAAGGAAATAGATGTCAAGTATCATGACTGTTCTCAGATAGTCGAGCTAGTAAACAAGGGTTTATCAGAAGAAAAAGACACTACAAGAGATGAGGCATTCATTGCTAATGCAATAGGTTCTATCACTACCAGTATGGGAATTGTCTCCCATGAATGGTCACGTTGGATGAACAAACACATAGAACACGCTATGAATATAGGCCGTTACGATATAGTTAAAAGCTTGGGGGAACGTTTTTGGAATGAAGAATACAAGTATTACTCTCATTTCTTTATTAAGTCTGTTTTAGCAATCAGTACAAATGCAAATAAAAGTGATTGCGATGAAGAAAGAACTGGAATCGTATCGCATTTTTTAGAGAAGGTTGCCGACAAAAAAGATAATAGACCTCTTCGGAAACTCTGATTTATCTAATTTCCATGTTATAAATTGCTGCAATCAGATTAAATCGTAATCCAAAACGTTTTCGCCTGTTTCGATAACGATCTGATACGATTTTAAATCGTTTAATCATACCAATGACATTTTCGTTTAATACACGCTGGCTTGATAACTCACGATTGTTGCGTTTATCTTCTTTTGTTAAGGGATTTTTCTTTGTCTTTTTCTTAGGCAACGCCGAGTTTGAATGGATCTTGCCAAGCCCTTGGTAACCTGTATCTGTCACTGTTTTGATTTCAGGATGTATTCGCACGCCAGACTCTTTGAACAACCTAAAATCATGACGCCTCCCATGAGTAAAGCTTGTACAGATGACTGCTTTGCTTTTTTTATCGACGATCACTTGGGTTTTTAAGGTGGGTCGTTTCTTTTTTCCTGAGTAAAACTGCTTTTGTTTTTTTGGGGACGTTCAATCGGCGTTTCTGTGGCATCAATAAGAACGAGTTCATACTCCCTATCACTTTTTAATAAAGCTTTGCGTCCAGGGAGTGCAAAATCAGGATGCTTTATTAGCGTATTTTCTATCCATTTAATCGTTTCATAGCAAGTGCTCTCACTCACCCCATCGCTTCGGCTAACATGAAAATAAGTGCGATATTCCCGTAGATACTCAAGGGCCATTAATAAGCGATCTTCTAAACCCAGCTTGGGTTTCCGACCTCCTTTCCCTTGCTTACATTTATCTGCTTCATTCAATATCTTTATCATCTTTTCAAATGTACTGCGTTTAACTCCGGTTAAGCGCCGAAATTTTTCCTCTTCCAATACCTTTATTTGTTCATATTTCATGGGGGCTCCTTGTTCAGGAGATTTTTACCAACATTCCTACATGAATGCTATAGCAGGCGCCGTATCAGTTGATTATGAAAATCAGAAATAACATATTGATATTAATTAATATTTATTAACAAAAGTGATCACGTTACATGGCGCCTGCTATAGTTTCCGAAGAGGTCTAATGAACGTTATAAATATTTATTAGGTATCGCGCGTCAATGTGTTCCTCGCGATAAGGCCGAAGATATTTTCCCTGATCTTAAGCCTGATTCTGTGACATATGTCCGTTGATGGAATTGTTTTATCATGTTGTGGTTCTTTCTTCTTAGCATGCTTATTTCCTTCTTGGTTTGGTTACCTTATAAGGAACCTGTGAAAAATCTTTTGTGCTCGCTGATACTGCGTCAAAAACGGGCTCAAAATGCGCATTGACTCCCTTTTTGTATACAAAGAATAAACTGCGCTTTTTCGCCCATTTTTTCCTCGTCTAAGCGTCGCTCAAAAAGATTTGGAACAGGTTCTAAGAAACTACATGCTAGTGGAAGTGGACAATGTAAATTAGCAATTTACGGGCTTTTAGCATTAGTGCTGACAGACAAGAATAGCTAAATACAATTTTTAGGGTTTTTGATCTTTCACCCATTCTTCATAAATGTTATCTGCCCAGCCAAGAAAACAGCCGCTTTTACTGCGGCTTGGCTTGGGAAACTCTCCTTTTTTCGCGTACATCCGCCATAACGTTGGATGACTTTTCCCCATGAGTTTACACATTTCTTTTAGTCCGATATATCTGGTAGTCATAATTATCCCAGGTTGTTCATTCCCATGTCCGTCATGATGCTTGATATTTGACAGCTTGATAGTCTTGTTATCCGCCGACAGTCAATGTTTGCCTTAATGGGCATAAATTTAGGATAAACTAAAAATAAAGTCAACGCAGAATTTAGCTAAAACTAAATTTAATATAAAAAACACGCTGAATATAATAAGAACACCTCGATTTCATATAATAAATGACAGTTCTACAACAATTTTTTTCGATTCTATACCTTTTCTTATCCCTAGCGTCTAGAACCTGTTCCACATCTTTTTCGCTGTGCTCATCAGAAGAGGAAAAAGGGGTAAATGAGCATGTTGAGCGCATTTTTGACGAATTACTTAGCCAAAACACGGCGAGCACAAGAGATTTCGAATAGGTTCTAACAACTCTGTCAAAAATCGAGCATAATGTTGTTCTTTCTCTTTAAGAGTTTTAATTAATTGCTCTTGTTCACTTGTCGGAAGTTCAGAAAACAAATCAAGTAATACATTTTCTTTTGGTGTTAGCGCATTTTTTGCTGAAGGTGTTTTGCTTAACGGTATACTAGGCACCACATCCCCACGTAATACCCATGAAGCTTCACAATTGAGAACTTCTACGAGAGAAAATAGGCGGTCACCGCGCGGTGACCTGTTATTACGCTCCCATTGCGAGACAGTAACCTGTGCTACGCCTACCTTCTTGGCTAACTCCTTTTGTGTCATTTGTAGTTTCAGGCGCCTATTTTTAATTCTTTGACCAGGATTTTGCATAATTAGGTTATCTTAAACCGCCTTGACTTAAGTTTCTCTAATTTTAATTATTTAGTTAAAGCTAAATTTAAGAAAGGTAGCCTTCAGGGAGCATTATCGAATATTTTTTAACATTAGACTTTTTGCAAAACAACTAAATGGATTATTAACGATGAGCAAAGAAACATTAATACACGAAATACAGAACGTACTCAGTACTGACAAAGCGGTTTTTTATCGAATCGATCAGTTGCTAAAAGAATACCAAGGATCGGGTACTGTCGGCAGAGACCAAGAACTCAGTGTGTTAGCACGTATACAAACTGAGCTGGAAAAACTGTTAATTTATGATTACCACCTGGTTAATCTACAACTGATGTCTAAAATCCGAACCATTTTAGACAAAGTTTTACAAGAAAAACACAGCCGATTAACGCCGGTAGAGAAAAACATCCATTTCGTCTGGATTGGCACGATAGGCTCTGTACAAATCACTTACATGAAAGCCTGGACTTATTACAACCCGGATTATGCCATCAATTTATGGCACGATCCTGACGCATTGCTTGCCGGTGTCCTGCGCAAAAAAATTAAGCTCTACGCAGGCACGCTACTCGGTATTGGTATTGGTAATTTGGGGCCAGACAGCACCGCCTCAACGAGTATTCGAGCGGTCATAGATTTACAAAACGAATTTTACAAAGGTTACCTCCTCGCAAAAAACAGTCCGAATGAAACGTTTGATGACTGTGTTACCCGATTCCTGTGGGACAAAGGGTGGAGTACCCTAGATGAACTAGAGCAAATAAAATCGGAGAATAAGCGTGCTTTCAATCGGGCCGTTGCTGAGCTTAACGCTGCTCAGAGTGTTAGAACGCCCACTCAGCCAAACAAGCCGATTCGTTTACGTGAAATCAACACGGCCCTGTTTCAAAATACAGCAGGAAAAGACTATTACAAATATTACCTTAAAGAGCTGGGTTTAAGGCAAAATCTCGCTTCGGCTTCTGATAAGGCCCGTTACATGATCCTCTATAAAGAGGGCGGTGTTTATCTGGATGCTGACCTATTGCCACATCCTCATGGAGAGGTTTGGCAGAAGATAAAAACAGAACTTCTGGACAATATCAACAAGAAAAAAGCCATCAATGATACTTATCCACAAGATGATCCCATTTATGTGAAAGGGGTATCTTTGCTAGAGTTAGTGGATGTATTCCGATCCCTCTTCTCGAATAAGCTAACCATGTTTGAAACAAACATCTATCGCCGACGTGCTTATGTCGAAATAGTTTTGATGAACAGTCTGTTACGCGCCTGTCATGGTGACGGTCAGCCACCGAAACCAGATTACCAACAGCTGGCCCTGGATATCAATCGAGGAAACTCGGATCCCTTTTTCAACGCTATCCAACCCCTGTTTCCAGAGATCGACCGCATCATCGAGACCCTACCCAAAAAAATGTTGATGGATCCCCTGGGTGAGCTGCGAATACTACGGGATGGCATAGGCTATATGGAGCACCCTTATGTAGAAGGACGGATCACCAACTCTTATCTTCTTGCCCCTAAAAACAGCGCTGCGCTATTGAAAATACTGGATCTGGTTTTTCAAAAAGATACAAAAATAGAAGAGGATCAGATAGATAGGGTCAATGTTTCCAATCCACCCAGCCCACCGCGCCGCTCTTCTAACGAGTACTCCACACTAGATATAAACTTAATGATGTACCGCCATGATGGCTGGATAGATGGCTCAGTAGCCACCGTCTACAGTTCGGGGCCAAGGATCATCACCGCCTGGTTAACCGATTATGTCACCCAGCATCCCGAATTGGCCGCGTATTTTGAGGTGTTTAAACAGCAATTTTTTGTTTTTTCAAACATCAGTAGAAATACCGAAGAGGATATGAAGTCTACTTGGATTGGATCGGCAATGATAAGTCGGAATAACTACTACGAAAAGCCTTCCATCTATAAAAGTCAGCTGATTATACAATTTGATAGTGACCCCTCAACTGAAGCTGCAGCACGTTGGCTGTATAACAAGCGCAGAGAGAACAGTCTATGGGTGAAAATAATTCGTAATGGTGGGCGTATCGCTCTTCATTGCCACATCCCAACGAATTTTAAATTTTACGATAACGGTGCTGAGGAAAAAGCCCGTATCCTGCTGATTGGGCGTGGTGAAAACGGGCAATTGAATGGTCTTAACGGCGATAAAATAGCGGAAGGAATCGTAAAGGTACTCGCCAGCCCGGAAGTCAAGCCCTATATCGATGCACGCATTTCGTTTACGGACCAATCCACAAATGTGATCTCACGGATTAGTGTCGTCGCCAGTGGCATCGAATCCTTTGACACAGAGGCATCAGACATCCGCTCTGGCACCTCTGTCTCCCTCAATCATGGATTTACTTATCAGCTACTGACACAGCTGCGGCAAGCCGGCCTGGTGATCCAGGGAGGAATTTCTATACGTGATGCTATGATCGGTGTTGATACGGTGGGACGAAAATGGACGGGGAATTGGGATACATTGAGCAAAAAAATTCTTTGGCACTCTGCTCAATCCGCTTATAAATGGATCGGTGTGTTAGACCCTGCGGATAAAACCGTCAAGTTTACTAAAGTCGTATTGGGAAAAGACCTCCTAACACAAATACGTCCCTGGATAGACATCAATAAGCACGGCAGGTTTGGCCTTTTTAGCCGCTACGCATTTAGAGATGGACTCATTCCATCCAAAATGAGTGATACTTTTAATGAAGACGATTTTGCCCTGTTTACTGATAAATTCGATCATGCTGTTGGGCACCGCGTTCTTATGGCAGATGTCATGGCGTTGTTTTCTGGCATGAAAAAAAAAGAATTGCCCGGGGGAAGAAAGTTCGTTCAGCTATTGTCGACGAACGCGCTGATCAATTGCGTATACTGAGAGATGTTCTACAACAGGTGACGTTTAACGAGCGACAGGATCAATGGTTGACCTGGCTTGCCTCTTCTAGACTGGTAGAAGAAAAAACGCAACAAAAACTGCGACAATTGCTAACCGACAATCCACATTACTATGCTCAGCTAAGAGCATCGGCAGATGAAGAATTGTTTGATTTTTATTATGTTGATTTCGCCCAAAAAAATGCCTACTACCCGATCATCAATCACCTGGGGACTGAATCCCAGAATATTATATTGATTTATCTGGGTAATCTGGGAAAACGTCTGCAAGCCCTGATGAAAAAAATAGCGCAACCTGGATCACTCGTCTCAACCTCATCATTGGATTTTTTTCAAGAAAACATCTTAAAATTAAGCAGTGAGCAAACACACTTGGTTTATTCTGTTTGGAAAACCGGTCAAGGCACGGTTTCTACGGCCATTTTCCAAGCAAATGTAATCGAGATCGCCGCTGATTTACCGCCAATGATCCCGCGAGAAAAAACCTTGCTTCTTGCCGGATCATATCTTAACAGTGCCTTCCTTTTTGAAAATCTAACAGAAGAAATTGCCCTTCTAGGTCGCTCAGTTCCAGCAGATTCTCTGGCTTTATTGCAAAAAATCACGCCGGTGAATGGTCAAAATAAATCGAAAGTCCCCTTTTTGCATCCCAACACGGGCGTGATGACGGAGGTTGAAACCAACAAAAACGCCTTCAGACAAGCACGGGATAGCCTGGAAAAAAATTACCTCATCCCTTGGCCTGATAACAGTTTAATGATGTTTTCAGAAAAGGGGTATTCATATAAAAAGGCGGTCGATCTTTCAAGCTGGGTGTTTAATAAAATCTTTGTAGCACATTTTCTTATCGAGCAAATCAAAGCGGGTAAAGGTTTGTTCGCTCAGCCTGAGACACAAGGTCTCCCCGATGGATTAAGACAAACTCTGGTGCTACAACATTATGTCGGCATCATGGGGATGACCAATGATCTGGTCGATGACGCCGCCAGATTGTCTTATTTCACGGCGAGCAAGGTTTTGAACAGACAAACGGTGGTGTTTTCTTTACGTAAGATGGCCTATCTTTCTTCAGAGCTCCTCGCAAGCACGACGACCACCCATCGTTACGCGGTGTTAGCCAAAGGGATCCTGGAAAAAAACCAGATCCAGTACGCACTGAAAAAATTCACTACCAATATCAGCAAAACCGCTATGGGCTTAGGGCTGGCGTTCAGTGCCATCGATGTGGCATTGACGACCGAGGCTTTTTTAAATGCCCCGGATAACGATTCACAAATGATCCTCGGTACACAATTGGGTTTTAGTGTGCTAGGTTTCGGCATACAGCTGGGTGCTATCGGGCTGGCATTAACCGGTGCGACAAGCATGGCGCTGGCGCTTGGCGTACTGGCTTTGGTTGTTGCCGTGACCGGTGTATTGGTCGTCTTGCTGTTGGAATCTTTTCAGAAAGAAGCCAATGAAGTTAAGACTTGCGCTTTATTTCTCAAAACGCTGAAAGAGAGCCGTGAGACAGGCTACCTACTGAAGAATGGCTGCTTTGTTCATGAAGGTACCGCGTGTATCCGCGGGCTGGAATTAGGTACTGACTGCAAGATTATTTTTGGATCACAACGATACCAGGCGTATCGGAGCACTTCATCAGGCAGTTCTCATGCTAAATTTGAGAGATTAAATGTATTAAAGGAATTTAAGAGTTCTGGTGTCGCTCTCACCGCACTGCCATCCGGCAATGATACCGGTGAAGTGTTAAATCATAACCTCGTTTTGCCTTGTATTGCGCGGACTGACTACGATTTTTCTTATACAATGAGTGGATCTAGAACCATAGACGATGAATCCGATGCAACCTTTGCTAGCCTCAGGGCGCTGGCCAGGAATCACGAAGATTTTGTCTTTTCTCATAGCAAAATCGTCACCGGCCTTGCACAGGTGACCTATCTTCATCGTGAAATAAAAGCGATCACAGCCAGCAGAAGGCCCACCAACATCAGGGTGAGGATTAACCCACTGTTTCAACAGCAATGGGCACTGCATTTCCCCTGGATAGAAAATAAAGAGGACTACAACGAAGAACACGCGATTTTTAAAACAGAAAACCCCGATTGGCAGACAATGGAATATGAAGAGTTCAAGGAAAAAGTCAAAGTACAGGAGCAGCTATTTCGAGAGGAAATTATCAATAATGCCCGTAAGATCACTTACCATATTGACAACGCTGCAAACACTCAACAAATCCTGGTTTTGCCGCCCCCTGACTTTCCGCTAACATTGTGGCTACGAGGAAGTAACTGGTTGATTAGTGCCCTTAACTTGGGAACAATAGCACCACTCAGAAGGGAAAGCGATCAATTACAGATTGGTAGACACAAAATCTACGTAGCGCTTGTCGCCGATCAAAACATTCGGATCCAGTATTTGATCCATCGAAAAGCAACCCTGATCCAGCGTATTACCGTTAGCGAAATGAATATTGTTTCGCTAGTCTTTGATGCCGCCGACTGCCCCGAAAACAGCATAAAAAGAGAGATTGAGCTTTTATATCAGAGTCAAAAAAACGCCTACAACGATTTTTCTGGGCTACAACATCTGTTGATCAAAAATTACCACGAAGGTGATTACCATGGGAATGCGCATTATCTGATTAAAAATAAAAAACTGGTCTTCGCTCCGGTACTGGCTCCCTTTAAATTTGCCACTGAATATGCTCAATTCCTCGTCGAGGAAGCCAATCAGGCTTTTTTCTATGCCAACCTTGATCTACATGCTGAATCTATTGCAATGGCAACTTCAGGCAGGATCAATCATCCTTTTCAGCCAACTTTCTGGATCACACATTGCGGACTGTCTCGATTGGAGTTCATCAATTATTCTTTTCTTCCCTTCTTTTCTTCATCGACAAGGTTACAGATCAAGACAGAGATAGTAGAAGAGCAAGGGCAATTGATGCTGATAGAACGCTACAAAAAAAGCAACTCATCGGTAGAGATACAGTACGCGATTAATATCAATTTTGCTGCCAATCAGCCTTTATTGTTGAGAAAAATCCAGTTTAGCCAAGATATCTTCAGCATTTCCCGTGTCGGTGAATGGTTCTCAGGATCCTCACAGACTACTCTGGAACAACTGCAAGCTCTCCTTTGTACCACACTACTGGGCAACCATACGTCGATATCTGCAGGCAAGATCTATGCTGATGAAATGGTTTATATCACCAACACCGAGAACACAAAAGAGTATTGGTGGAGCCGATCATGCGGGATACTCACCTCGATCACTCTGCCGACAGGGAAACAGGAAAAGATCAAACCAATATGGAGCGGAAGAACCGATTATCAACGGGCCAGCTTTTGGACGCCCGTGGGCGATGAAAATGCACAGGGGCTGAAAAAACTTTATGTAAAACGTAACACTGAACCTCATATCGATTATACCATCGATTATACCAAACTGGGTCTCCTTAAACACAGCGGACACACGCTGGAACGGCTCTATGTTGAAGATGCGCAAGGGAATACTTACGCTCTCGATGTTTCTGGGCGAGCATATTTATCACGTATAGGCAGCGCCTGGTTGAACACGCATAGAAACGATCTCCCTGCCGCTTTTGAGGCGTTATTTGCCAGCAACAGTGATGAAGTAGAAGAACGTTTTCATCTTCCCGTGCTCAGCGTAGAAGGATTTCTATGTACCGAAAGAGGGGACGCTGCTGCATACGATACGCATCCATTAAAAACCTGGTATGACAAGCGCTTAAAAAGATTTTATTTCTACCAACCGGTTGATGGACAAAAGCCGGATTACCTCAGTGACGATGCTCAGCGTAAAGCTGCACTGTGGGATACACGTGACAAAGCTCTGCTTCAGGTAGGCAGTATGAGCATTGGTAGGGCACAAACCTTCAACCTCGTGATCCCGATAAACAGGCTGCCACCTGCAAAACGGATGATGAGTCATGTACAGAAAGCCTGGAAAAATGAAGGGTTACTCTATCTGCAAAACGGCAAGTTGCTCTTTACTTCTGATTTTACACAATCTCCCCATGATTTTTCTTTGCACGGTATTACCGAAGAATACCTTGCGCCCTATTTACTGTCTTACCAATTAACACAGGCCTTAAAAGAAGAATTTTTCACCCTTTTCAATAGTCGCACCTACAGCTACCATCACTACAGCAGTTGGCAAACCCGCCTTGCCGATACGTCTTCTGGTGTGCCAGACCTGTCTGCGATTAATTTCGCCAAACGAAAAGCACAACTACGGAAAATTTTGATAGATAAAATAGTCACAAAAACACCTCAAGAGGAATCTATTGCGCCTAGACATATGTGGGCTTTTTTAGCGGCATATCTTGTCAATTTCCTGCCACAAGAACAGCTCCGTACTCGCGACTTGCAAAAAATGATTGGAGAAGCCTTCACGACCATTCAAAGTCGTGTTGTACGTATTTCACTGCATCAAAAAAAATGCCTACAATTTGGACAATATGGATGGTATGACAGCCAGGCGGCGGTGTTATTTATCATGCCGAGAGAAAAAAACGAGCGGGTCAACTGTCAATATTTGTCGATGAGCCGAGATGGAAACAGCCTCTATGTCAGTGCCGAAGAACAAAAGGTGTATAAACTGGCAGCATTACAAGAGTGGACCACAACGCACGATTGGCCTGCCGCATCGCAACCCGTGGTCACACCTCTGTTTATCAAACGTCTCGGCGATGAGCTGATCTTTATTGAAAAAGTTTCCCCTTCATCTGAACGCCAGGAAATAATACCTTTTTCTGCTGATTTTCTCTCAGACATGCCGGAGATAAAAACCCTGTATCCGGGGCGAAAATCTGCAACCCTGCCTATCAAGATGCAGGATTGGTCAGAGATCCATGTTGTCATTCGGGCTAAGGGCAGAGGGCGGGGAGAAAGTGTGAATTTGCTTATCAACAAAAATCAATTAGCTGAATACAAGGTGCAACGAGAGGGGAGCGATCTATGGATTTTTCGCGGTAGAAGAAAATTCGCACTCTGTGTTACTGACGTATTGGATTCAGATCCTATGCCTGAAGATATCACTCTGAAGGTAGCCACAAAGGTGAGCGAAGTGACAGTGACACTGGGTCAACTGGTCGAAAAATACAACAATAAACCCAATCAGCTGGAGACATTTTATGATGAAGTCATTCATCCCACCTATCTCCTGGATGATCTCTTAACTGATTTTATCTAGGTATCCTAAAAACCTAAAAAATAGCTTGTCAATAAAAGAATTAACCGGCAAATTGGACGGAATGAATGGATACTCAATTAAAGGGATTAATTGAATCATGGACAAAGAAACATTAATACGTGAAATACAGGATGTACTCGGTATTGACGCTCCTATTTTTTACAAAATCAAGCTATTACTTAATGAATACCAAAGGCTAAGCATTACCGGCGATGTCCAAGAACTCTGCCTGTTGGCACGTATACAAACCGAGCTGGAATTACTTTTAATCGGTGGGAACAAATTCGCTGACCCGCCTTCGAGGCCAAAGATTCAAACCGCTTTAAACCACGTGTTACAAAAAAAACAGCACCTATTAACGCCGGTAGAGAAAAAAATCCATTTCGTTTGGATTGGCACGCTCGGTTCTTTTCAGATCGCTTACATGAAAACCTGGGCTTATTACAACCCTGATTACGAAATCCAGCTATGGCACGATCCTCACGCCTTACTCTCCGGCATCCTGCGCCAAAAAATTAAGCTCTACGCGGGGACACTACAGGGGATCGGTAATGACATCGACATTGAAAGCACGGCCTCGATCCATGTTAGAGCCATTATCGATTTACAAAACGAATTTTATAAAGATTATTTCCTCCCCGGAATGCGTCAACAGCAAACTTTTGATGACTGCGCTACGCAATTTTTGTTGGCTAAAGGATGGAGTACGACCGATCAACTAGACGAAATAAAGTCGACACATGCGTACTCTTTCGATCAGGCCATCAATGCGCTCAACGTCGCCCGAAGCCGTGCAACTCAAGCTCAGCCAAAAATGCCGATTCGTTTGGTCGAGATCAATGCTACCCTGTTTCAGAACACGGCCAAAAAAGATTATTACAAATATTACCTCAAAGAACTTGGCTTACGCCAAAACTCGGCTTCTGCTTCTGACAAAGTCCGTTACATGATCCTTTACAAAGAAGGCGGCATTTATCTTGATGTTGACCTTTTACCGCATCCAGATAACAGGCTCTGGCAAAAGATAAAAACAGATTTATTTGACAACATCAGCAAAAGAAAAATTATCAATGATCATTATCCACAGAATGAGTTCTCTTACATGAGAGGCGTATTCTGGTTCTATTTAGCCGATGTGCTGGAATCGATCTTCACGGGTAAAGCGCTCGCTCTTGAAGAAAACACCTATCACCGACAGGCTTATGTGGAAATGATGTTGATGAACAGCCTGCTACGTGCCTGTAATGATGACAGTCTGTTACCTCTGCCAAGTTATCAGCAACTTGCCCTGGACATTAATCAGGGCAATCAGGATCCCTTTTTTAAAACCGTCCAGCTCCTATCACCAGAGATTAATCACATTGTCGAGTCCCTGTCAAAAGACAGCTTGATGATCCCTCTGGGTGAGTTACACGTGTTGCCCGATGGAATAGGCTATATAAAGCATCCTTATGTAGAAGGTGAGATAACCAACTCCTGTCTATTTGCATCGAAAGATAGCCTCGCGATGTTGGAGATACTTAATATCGTTTTGCAAAGGGATATAAAAATAGAACTACACCAGATAGATCGGCTCGATGTTTCCCGTCCACCTGGCCCATCATCCGACAAATATTCCACGTTAGATATCAATTTAATGATGTACCGCTATGATGGCTGGATAGAGGGTGCAGTCGCGACCGTCTATAGTTCGGGGCCCAAAATTATCGTCGCCTGGTTAGCTGAGTATGAAAAGAAGTTTAGTGCCAGTCATCCCGAGTTAACAGCCTATTTTGAGGTGTTTAAGCAACAGTTTTTTGTTTTTACACACATCAGTTACAACACCGAAGAAAATTTGCAATCGACCTGGATCGGATCGGCGATGATGAGTCGAGATCACTATTACGAAAAACCTTCCCGCTATCAAAGTCAGCTCATTATACAATTTGATAATCAGCCATCCACGGAAGCAGCGGCACATTGGCTGTATAACAAACGTAAAGAGATCAGCATTTGGGTAAAAATAGTACAGTCAGGTCGTCAAGAACGCATCATGATCAATGGCACCATTCCACAAGGTTTTCAGTTTTATGATAATCAGGCGGATAAAAAAGCCCGTATTTTGCTGATTGGGCAGGGTTATAACAAGCAATTAAGCGGCCTTAGCGGCGAAGATGTCGCTCAAAAAATAATCAATGTATTGGCAAGTCAGGTGCTAAAAAATTGTATCGATCGGAATCTGGTACCGGGTGATCAAACCCCAGATGTTATCTCACGCATCCACGTGGTAGCCAGTGATATCGAACCCGTTAAAAGCCATAGTCCAAGCTCAAGTAACGGCTGGAACTCTTCACTCAGTCGTGGATTTACTTATCAACTGCTGGCACATCTGCGTAAATCACGCATTGAAATCTATGAAGGCGTGGCTGTGTGTGATGCCATCATCGGTGTCGATGTTGTTGGACGTAAATGGGTAGGAAGTTGGGACGTGCTGAGCGAAAAAATTCTCTGGCGCTCCTCTCAAGAGGCTTATAAGTGGGTTGGTGTTTTGACCCCCTCAGGCAATGCAGTAAAATTTGGAAAAACCCTGTTGGAAAAAGATATCTTGACCCAGATACGCCCTTGGATCGACATCAATAAGCACGGCAGATTTGGTCTTTTCAGTGTATATGCCTTCAGTGATGGGTTACTTCCGGCCAAAATGAGTGATCTTTTTTGTGAACCGGATTTTATCCACCTTACCGATCAATTCGGTAACATTGCTGGGCACCGTATTCTTATGGCAGATGTGTCTGCACTGTTTTCTGGCATGAAAAGAGGGGAGCTTTCTGGCGGGATAAAAATCCGGACTGCTATTGTCGACGATCGCGCTGATCAGCTGCGCATACTAAGAGATATTCTTCGACAAGTGATTTTCAACGAAAAACCAGAGCAATGGCTTGCATGGTTGGCGTCTTCCAATCTGGTTCTGGATAAAACGCAACAACGGCTGCAAACACTGTTAATAAGCCACCCAGAGTACTATGCCTCTCTTAAAACATCAGTAGATGAAGATCTGTTTGATTTTTACTATATGGATTTAGCACAAAAAAACGCCTATTACCCCATCATCAATTACCTGGGTTCTGAGGCTAAAAATATTAAAGTGATTTATTTGGGGTATATGGAGAGACGTCTCTCTATCCTGTTCAAAAAGAAAGTATTCGACACCCCCATCCCAGATTCATCATTAGAATATTTTGAAGAGAATGTGTTAAAACTGAGTGGTGATCACACCTTCTTTATCTATTACACCGCACAGAATACAAATAAAAAATCGACAGGCATCGAAGTCTTTCAATCAGATTTACGTAATATAGCTTCAGAGTTAACACCCGTTACCGGCCGAAAAAAAACAATCCCCTTGGCGGAATCTTATCTCAACAGTGCTCTGATCTTTGAAAATTTGACTAAAGAAATCGCCCTCCTGGGTCGTGCTGTTCCCGAAGGTTCTCTGGTTCTCTTACAAAAAGTCACGCCGGTTAGCGGTCGGAACACATTTAGAGTACCTTTCTTGAACCCCAAAACAGGTGTGCTGATAGAGATTGAGACCGAGCAAACGATTTTTAAACAGGTCCGCGATTCTTTGGAAAAAAGTTACCGCATACCCCTCTCCAATGAAGACAATCTGGCACTGGCAGTGAATCACTATCACAGTAGGGTGGCACTGGATCTCTCGAGCTGGCTTTTCAATAAAATTTTCGTAGCCCGCTTTCTCATTGAGCAGATAAAATCCGGCAAAGGCCTGTTTGCTATGCCTGACACGCGTGGGCTGCCTAATAAATTCGGGCAATCTCTCGCATTACAGCATTATGTCGGTGTCGTCGGAATGGCGAGTGATCTACTCGATGATGCTGCCAGACTGTCTTACTTTACATTGAGCAGGGTAGTGAGTGTACAGGCAGTAGAATTTTCTTTACACAGGATAGCCTATTTTTCTGCAGAGCTGCTCTCGGGCACGACAGAAACCAGCCGGTATGCGTTTCTGATTAAAGGTATTTTGCAGAAAGACCATATCCAGCATGTGGTGAAAAAACTGGTGAACGGTATCAGCAAAACCTTTATGGGGTTGGGGCTTATCCTCAGTGCCACAGATATCGTATTGACGACCAGCGCGTTGTTAAATGCGCCTAATAGCGATGCACAAATGATCCTCGGCATACAACTGGGTTTCAGTGTGCTGGGTTTTGGCTTGCAGTTATTCGCGATAGGTGCGGCATTACTCGGTGCCACCAGCTTGGCGCTGGCGCTAGGTACCGCTGTTTTGGTGGTGGCGATAATCGGTGTAGTGATTATTTTTCTGCTGGAGCATTTCCAACAGAAAATCAATACGATTAAAGCCAGCGCGCAATTTTTCAAAAACCTTAAGAAGAGCTGGAAGCAGGGCTATGTATTGAAACAGGGCTGCTTCATCCATGAGGGACCTGCCAGTATTACCTTGCTCGAGTTAGGAGTATTGGGGAGGGCTTTCCGCATCGCATTCGGAACACAAAGATACCAAGCATATGGCAGTACCTTCATCGGTGGTATACAAAGTGAACTCAGAAAATTAAACGTATTAAAGCCTTTTCATCGTGCTGATGTCTCTGTCACCGAGCTACCACCCAATAACGAGCAAGATGATATCTTGACACATAACCTGGTTTTGCCTTGTGTGGCGCAGACCGATTATGATTTTTCTTATGATCGTGGTGTGGCTAAAATAGAGGAGTATGGATCCAGTGAAGCCTTTGCCCCCTTAGAGAACTAGAGAAAGAGAATAAAGATTTTGTTTTTTTTCATAAACGGCATATCAACGATGTACCACGAGGGATGGCGCGATCGATCTATTATGAGATGCAAGAAATTATACCTACGAAAAAATTGACCAACATCTGGGTGACGATTTCTGAAAATCAATTTGTACAAAATCAATGGGCATTGCATTTTCCTTGGGCAAAAACCAAGGAAGATTACAGCCAGGAATACACCGTTTTTAAAAAAGAAAATCCGGATTGGGAAAAATTTGGATCGGGATATGAACAATTTAAAGAAAAAATAACAGCAACAGAGCAAGCTTTTCGGCAAGACATCATCGATAACGCCAGTGAAATTACCTACCACATGGATAACACTTCAAATTTGTGCCAAATCTTGGTACTGCCACCTGTTGCCTTTCCATTAAAATTGCACTTACAAGGAGGAAACTGGCTTATTAGCGCCCTTACCCTGGGAGTGATAACGTTACCTAGCAGAAAAAATACTCAACTACAGATCGGCGGACATGAAATCGAGCTTATGCTCACTGCGGACGAAAGCATACAGATTCAATGCCTGATCCATGAAAAAGTGACCCTAATCCAGAATATTACCGCAAGCGAGATGAATATCGCTTCAATCGTTTTCGATGCCAGCGAGTCGCCCGCAAACAGCCTAAAAGCAGAGCTTAATCTTTTATATGAACAGCAGATAAAAACGCTCTCAGACGCTGACAGGTTACCATCCTTATTGATTAAAAATTATCAGGCAGAAACTTACCAGGGGAATGCCCATTATGTGACTAAAAATGGAGCCATACTGTGGGTACCGGCCTTCGCTGCTTTTAAATTCTCTATCGCTTGCGCGCGATTATTAACCATTGAAGCAGAAAAGGTTTTTTTCTATGCCCACATTGATTTGAATACGCAAACAAACGGGAAACTGAAAACCAGAGAGTCCCCTTTTCAGCCTACTTTCTGGATTACACATAGCCGATCTTCTCTATTGGAGTTCGTCAATTATTCTTTTCTTCCTCTCTTTACCTCATCGACCGGATTAAAAATCAGGGTCAAAATTACGCAAGTAGGGGAGCAACTGACACTGATAGAACATTTCAAAAAAGGGGCTTCATCGGTAGCAGTGCATTACGCAATTAATATCACTCCTACCGCCCACAACCCGCTGTTGTTGCGAAAAATTCAATGCAGCAGCGATATTTTCAGTGTTTTAGTACAAAACGAATTATTTTTTGGCGAGCGATCTTCACAAACCCCCTTAAGCAGTTGCGAGGTCTGCTGTGTACCATGTTGCTGGACATTTATTTGCTGGATGATTATCCCGATAACCATAACCCATTGAACAAAAAATCGTCTGGTGGAAAGATCTACGCCGATGAAATTATTCAAATTACTGACAATGAGAATACTGAGGCGTATTGGTGGAGCCGATCATGCGGTATCCTCGCTCCAATAACGCTGCCGACCGGCAAACAGGAAAAAATCAAGCCAATATGGAGCGGCAGAAATGATTATCAAAGGGTTAGCTTTTGGATGTCCACGGGCAATCAGACTCCCGTAGACAACGAAAATGAAGAGGGCAAGCTCTATATAAAACACGACACAGAGCCTTATATCGATTACAGCAAATTGGGTCTACTCAAACATGTCGGACATACGCCTGAACGGCTTTATACTGAAGACACTCAGGGCAATATTTATGCCATCGATGTTTCTGGACGCGCGTATTTATCGACTATAGGTAGCAGATGGCTAACAAATCATCAAGATGATCTCTCAACCGCCTTTACCGCCTTTACCGCCTTACTGGCGCTCAATGATAATGAAGCAGACGAACGTTTTCATCTTCCCGTGCTGGGTATCGAAGGATTTTTATGCGGAGTTTCTACACACAATACGAAGTCCTTACAAACCTGGTATGAGACGCACTTAAAAAGATTTTATTTCTATTACTCATCCCACGGACAGAAATTACACTACCTCACCCATGACACACAGGAAAAAGCCGCATTTTGGGATCCGCATAACAAAAATCTCCTTTATATCAGCAGTATAGCCCTTGATGAAGTACAAACATTCAACCCTGTGATCCCTGAAAACAGACTGCCACCTGTAGAGATTGTCCTGTATGGTGTACAAAAAGCATGGAAAAATGAGGAATTACTTTATCTAGAAAATAATCAACTGATCTTTTTTTCCGATTTTAAACAATCGCCCTATCACTTTTCTCTACAGGGCATCGCTGAGGGATACATCTCACCCTATTTACTGTCTTATCAACTAGCGAGTGCCTTGAAAAAAGAGTTTTACAGGGTCTTCAGTGATGAAAATCGTGCTTATCCCTGTGATCACTACGCGATTTGGCAAACCCATATTCCCAATACACCTCCTGGCGCGCAAGATTTATTCACGATCAATTTTACTGAAAGAAAAACGCAAATATGGAAAATGCTAATAGAAAAAATAGTTAAAAGAACACCAGAATGTCTATCGGTTACGCCAAAAAATATGTGGTCTTTTTTAGCCGCACACCTTGCTCAGCTTCTGCCGAAAGCACGACTCCATGTTGACGACATAAACAACATGATAAGAGAGGCCTTCATTGCGATCCGTAAAAGTGGGGCCTGTAATATTGAATTAAAGCCCAAAAGACTTCTGAGATTTAGCCAATATGGATGGTATAACACACAGTTATCAGCACTTTTCATGATACCAAAAGAGAGAGATAAACACGTTGACTATCAGTATTTGGGGCTGAGCCGAGATGGATACCACAGCTATGTCAGCGCTGAAGAAAAGAGAGTGTATAAAATATCGGGGTTACAAGAGTGGGAAATGGCGGAAGACTGGCCTGCTGGATGGCAAAAAATAGCAGATCTTCTCTGTATTAAACGCTTTGGTGATGAGCTGATTTATATTGAGAAAAAAAGTACGCTATCTGGGCTGCAAAAAAACCTGGCTTTTTCTGCTTATTTTCTTGCCGACATCAAAGAGATAAAAACTCTGTATCCACGGCAAAAATCTGCCACACTCCTCATCCAATTACAGAATTGGTCAGCAATCACTTTCGTCATTCAGGCCCATAATAGGGCATTTGAAGAAGATGTTGAGTTAATTATCGAAAAAGAAGATTTGGGTACTTATAAGGTACAAAGAGAAGAACAAGATCTATGGATTTTCCAAACTCAAAGAAAATTCGCTCTGTGTGTTTCTAACGTATTGAACACAGAGCCTGTGCCTGAAGACATCGATTTGAAGGTAGTCAATGAGAGTATCACGATGACAATTCCTTTGAGTCAACTTATTGAAAAATATAACCATCAAGCTGATCAACCGGAGACATTTTATGATGAAGTAGTTTATCCTATCTATATTTTAAGCGACCTTCTCAACAGCCCCCCTAAAAACCTGTTCGAAATCTCTTGTGCTCGCCGTGTTTTGGTCAAGTCATTCGTCAAAAACGCGCTCAAAATGCTCATTTACTCTATGTAAACTGCGCTTTTTCTCGCGTTTTTTCCTCGTCTGAGCATCGCTCAAGAAGATTTGGAACAGGTTCTAAGGATCCTCAGCGAGGGCGAGCAAAACCCCTCGCTATTAATATACTTTTTAATCAGAAGAGAATTGACTTGTTTAGCACTGATTAGCGGTTCTTTTGTGCTTTATCCGCTCGCTGCCGCCGCCATTCTTTAGGATCCGCGATCAATGGGCGATAAATTTCAACACGGTCGCCATCATTAATGACATCGCCCAGCTTTGCTGGTCGACCATAAAGCCCCACTTTGTTGTGTTCTAAATCAATATCAGAACGCAACTGAAGTAACTTTGAAGCTACGATCGCCTGTAGAACCGTGCTCCCTTGAGCAAGTAGCAACGTACGGATATATTGGCGTTCAGGTAATGCATACACTACCTCAACACGGATTTCAGGCACAGTAAACCTCTTTCGCCCGTTGTGTAAAAGCTTGCACCATATTTCCCGCTAATTCTTTAAAAAAAAAACCGCCAAATGCTAGCTCAATCAAGGCATTAGTGAATTCAAAATCAAGATGAAACTCTACTTTACAGGCCTCGGGGCTTAAAGGTGTAAAATGCCAGCCTCCCAAAAGCTTACGGAAAGGACCATCGACCAATTCCATATTGATACTCTGGTTATCCATAAGTGTATTACGTGTAGTAAACGTTTTGCTTATCCCTGCTTTAGCGACTTCTACGGCAGCTGTCACCTCACGTTCACTGGCACCGATCACACGGCTACTAACGCAACCGGGTAAAAACTCGGGATAAGAGGGCACATCGTTCACTAATTTGTACATTTGTTCTGCACTAAATGGCACTAATTCAGCGCAATTAATTTGTGGCATAACATCTCCGGTAGGATCCAAAACTGCTAAATAATATCATTAATCCGCTAACAGACAAAAAACCGATAGATATCCTGATATAAAATACACCAACATCCAGTGGGAAATCATTTCATTCATCAACACATACAGTATAATGACCAACATTATGATAAAGAAAAAAACATACAAACCCGGTTCTGCAACCATCGCACAAAATCGGCGCGCGCGACATGATTACTTCATTGAAGAAGAATTTGAAGCAGGGCTGTCTCTGCAAGGTTGGGAGGTTAAGTCCTTACGTGCAGGTAAAGCCAATATCAGTGATAGCTACGTGATATTAAAAAACGGTGAAGCTCACCTTTTGGGTGCAACCATTACACCACTGAGTGTTGCTTCCACGCACGTCGTCTGTGATCCAACACGAACCAGGAAACTGCTGCTTAACAAACGCGAACTTGATTCCCTGTTCGGACGCATTAATCGCGAAGGTTATACCGTGGTAGCCCTTTCCATGTATTGGAAAAATGCGTGGAGCAAAATAAAGATTGGTGTTGCCAAAGGTAAAAAAGATCACGATAAACGAGATACGATCAAAGATCGTGAATGGCGTGTAGACAAGGCGCGAATTATGAAAAATGCGAACCGTTAAGTCGCTGGCTTAACAACGTGGAGTTCTGTTATACTTGACTGAGTTCTTTGGGGCTGATTCTGGATTCGACGAGATTAGCGAACCCCAAGGTGCATGCCGAGGCGCGGTGGCCTCGTAAAAAACCGCAAAAAAATAGTTGCAAACGACGCAATACACGAACCTGCTGCTATGGCAGCTTGATCAGCTTAAAAAACTGAAGGTTTCCTCTCTCCCTAGCCTCCGCTCTTAGGACGGGGATCAAGAGAGGTCAAATTTAAAAGAGATCGCGTGGATGCCTTGCTTGGGGTTGAAGCGTTAAACTTAATCAAGCTAGTTTGTTAGTGGCGTGTCCATCCGCAGCTAACCGGTGAATGTAATGACTGGACTAAGCATGTAGTGCCGACGGCGTAGTAATTTCGGACGGGGGTTCAAATCCCCCCAGCTCCACCAAATAAACTATCGGTAGTCACCAGAAAGTACCGGTAAACCAAGAAAAACCCGCACTCTACCTAGGTTTGCGGGTTTTTTATTGCCTGTTGTCTTTCGGTGTGGCATGGTTATACCCTGTTTCTTTAGGACTACATGAGGGACTCTATTCTCTAGTCCTTAAAATAGGTAGTCCCATAGTCCTTAAAGGGTGATGATATGGCACTACAGGCGAAGCCCCTAACGAATACCGAAGTGAAAGCGGCAAGGGCAACCAACAAAGATTTATCTTTACACGATGGTGGTGGATTACTGCTATTTGTTAAAACATCCGGCGTTAAAACATGGCGTTTTCGCTACTATCACCCCGTTAGCAAAAAAAGAACGACGGTCACTTTTGGCAATTATCCCGCACTCTCACTGGCTGAAGCCAGGCAGAAACGAGAGGCAGCAAAAGCACTGTTGGTAAAAAAGATTGATCCACAAGAGTACCAACGAACAGCATTAGCCAGTGAGCAAGAGGCTAGAATTAATACCTTGGAGAAAAGGTTGCGGCTGATTAGTTTAAAATCAAGCAATCCAGTATCACGGAAAACTATGCACGTGACATATGGCGATCACTTGAACGTGATATTTTTCCTGCCATTGGACATATCGGGATACAGGAGATTAAAGCACGCACGCTTATTGCTGCTTTGGAGCCAGTCAAGGCCAAAGGTGTTTTGGAAACCGTAAAAAGATTAACCCAACGGTTAAATGAAATCATGATTTTCGCCGTTAATTGCGGGGTAATTGATGCCAACCCTGCAGGCGGTATCGGTAAAGCCTTTGAAAAACCGAAAAAGAAAAATATGCCCGCATTGACACCAAAGGAATTACCTGAGTTTATGCAAGCACTGTCGGTTGCCAGTATAGAATTACAGACCCGATTACTGATCGAGTGGCAATTGCTGACGGTAACCCGACCGTCCGAAGCTGTGGGTGCCATGTGGTCAGAAATCAATTACGACTTGCAGGAATGGCGGATCCCTGCCGAACGGATGAAAATGAGGCGTGATCATATTATCCACCTGTCATCTCAAGCACTGGCTGTACTCGACGCCATGAAACCGATTAGCGCTCATAGAAACTATTTATTTCCAAGTAGAAAAAATGTACTTCAACCCATGAACAGTCAGACGGCCAACGCCGCCATTAAGCGCATGGGGTACGGCGGGCGATTAGTTGCGCACGGGATGCGATCCATTGCCAGTACCGCATTGAATGAGCAGGAATTTAATCCTGATGTTATCGAGGCAGTGTTGGCACATACCGGTAAGGATTCAGTCCGTAACGCTTATAACCGCAGCACCTATTTGGAACAACGTAGAGTATTGATGGACTGGTGGGGTGAGTTCGTTGAACAAGCTGCAACAGGGAAATTTACTGCCGCCGAAGGAGTGAGAGGATTACGAATTAAATAATAACAAGATGGAATAAGGAAAAATAGTCAAAGCATGATGTTGCCACCAGACGTTTACGTTAATTTCTGTAGACCCCTTCTCTTTCATGCATAAAATACTGGCCTCAAATATTAACTGACACTTTTCGATGTGTGTTTCATATTATTAAATAGACCTCTTCGGAAACTATAGCAGGCGCCGTATCAGTTGATTATGAAAATCAGAAATAACATATTGATATTAATTAATATTTATTAACAAAAGTGATCACGTTACATGGCGCCTGCTATAGTTTCCGAAGAGGTCTAATGAAAAAGGCACAAATGAGTATTGAAAGCTATCACAAATTAAATCGTTCAAGAAGTTTATTAAACTTCCTGCGATTAGACTTAATACATCAAGAAATCAATGGGATATATCAACTTTATCTCCCTCACTTATTTACTTATATCGCAGATGACATTTGTTTTGTACTCAATGAATTACAGAATAACGGTTTCTGTGATGATTGTCTCAAAAAATAATCGAATGGGTTTTTACCTGCTCAGACTGAGCTTAATGGCTACACGTTATTGATACCGTTTTCTATGATAGCTAGTCTGAGTAGGTATAAATTTTTGAAACACAACAATATTATCTTTCTTGTTGAATATCTGCGGGATATACATTCAGCAACTCCATTTGGCCTCATACCTACTTTCTAGCAATTCATTTCTTGACTAATCTCATCGATATATCCAAAACCAGTTGTGCAATATGCACGATAAAACTTCTATCTATTCAATAAAATAAACGCGCAAAATTAATCCATTTTTCTGTCTGGACGGCTAAATTTTTCATCTTCTTGCTTATAGTGTGCGAGAGCGGGTGCTATTTGCCCGAATTCGGGAGCAATTTTCCCAGTCATAAACCACAATGCGTATTTTTCGAACCGTGGATGATTGAGGATTTTTGTTACCACATCAATGTTAGGTGTTGTCTTTCCCGACTCATAACGCCAGAGCGCATCCCGGTTTATGCCAAGCATAAACGTATCTATGAATCATAAGCATCAACTTATACTCCAATATGGCAAACAAGAGGTTAACATGCCAGAACTGCAACTAGAACATCTATTCAAAATCCCAGATGGGATTACTGTATCTGAATTTGCCCGTCGTACTGGAAAAACCGAAACATCAGTACGCCATATGATGGATCGCCGCCTTTTACCTATGGTTACTGAGCGTGAAATTATCGGTGCCACTGGCAGCAGTCGTCGTATTTACATTCTGTGGAATGAATGGTTAGAAATGGTACATATGGCGACAATTAGCCGTCCTGTGGAGTCTTATGGCTGGAAACATACATGGATTAAGCGTGCACAAAAGCTTGGACTCGTGGGAGATCTGGGGCTACTAACAGCAGTAGCACATACAACGGTAAGTGAAAACACATGATCTACACCCCAACCCCAATCAGTCGCCACTCACAGGAATACCGTGGATTTACCCTTGTCTTCCTGCAGAAAACAGTGGCTCAACCGATTACCTGTTATCACCTGTGGTTAGGTGATCAGTCGTTTGGCAAGGTGGATACGCTGGCACAAGCAACAGATTACATCGATCAGTTACATCAGACGAAGAAAATAGAGCGGAATGATAATAATGAGTTATTCAACAGAACTACTGATATCAATCACGATTATTCTCGCTGTGATGGTCTACGGTGCCATGCGTATTATGATGGCAATCCATACATACCGAAAGAAACACGCAAAATTAACCGGTTGGCAGCAATTTCTCATGCATGAAGCAGAAATTAAATGCAAAACGCGTCATGCCCTTTAAATCAAAGCGTAAAGCCTTCCCCTAAATTAGCATTATGAAGAGGTTTTATTTATTACAGGAATAAGTGATGAATTTTAAAATACACACTGTGTTTTAACGCTATTTCGAGATAACATTTATGACAATTAAGCTATTTCCTGTCACTTTACCTTCTAAGGTGCAACGGGGATATTACAAAGTCTATGGTGCAATGGGAGTATATATGTTTGGGAAGTGCTTTATTATAATGCACAAGCTTAAATACCATCACGATAGAACTGAAAATATTCTCCTGAAATTCATATTTTTCTATCTTTATCTATTTTTTAGGCAGTGCGGTCATTTCTTTTTCATGCTAAGAATAAAATCTTTTCAAATTGAATGCAGAGATTTTAATGTCTTCGTAGAGAGTACCAAGGGCGATTAAATGAGATGCGAATGTTAATCGCACTTTGCGTTTTATTGTTAAACATCAACCTATTTTCCTTGTTGTGGTGGGAGGTTATGCCGGCGTCATCTTTGGTAGAGCAGAAGCCGGCATAAAAATAGTACCACACAAACCCGCGCCGGACGGGGTAAACATTCCGGCACTTCTTTCACTTAATGGAGATGGCACCATGTTAATAAAAACCTGCACATCCGTAGCCGTATTGCCAGATAACCCGTTGCACATTACGCATCGCCGTCATCGCCGTGGCTGGCTGGAGACCCCTGATGGTCGCCATGTTCAGCCTAATGCGCAGGATGTACAATTTATTAAAGGAATGAGTACACCCGTCATCAATAAACCACGCCGCCGTTGGTTTTGCACATTTGATGGGGATTTTTGCTTAATAAGGAGGGGTTATGGCGAATACAGGGCCAGCACGTGTCGTCCCGCTGAATTTAGAACAGCGTCAATGTAGTCTTAAGCACATCGCGTTATTATGGGGGTTATTTCCTGACGCAAAATATAAAGGGGTTATTCCCGCGCTGATCACTGAAATGCAAGAAACCGATCCGCAAATGAAAGGGGCTTTGTATTATTTGGCCGGTATTGAAAAGAAAAAGCATGCGTTGGCATTTAAACAGTTATCTCCAGAAGAACAGATGAATATTATTGACGCGATTATTCGCTTACGTGCCGTTATCAGTTTATTGCCTGACAGGGTGACGTATATTGATTGTGATCCGCTGCCGAACAAGACGGAATAACACCATCCCTTCATTTTTAAAATGAACAGACGCGTTATTGTGTCGGTATTCCTGTCATCTAAATAAGGACGTATTATGAGCCTGTATATCGATAACGATTATGTTATCAGCCCATAATAACTCACGGTTTATTTTATATAAAAAGAAAATCTATTTTAATTCGTCAAAAAAGGCCATCAAAAATTATCTTGAATTCTTGGCGTGTTATTCATCCTTCCCCGCGTTCATTGAGAGTCTGATCCGCCATCATGGGTTGAGGGTAGACAATCAGATTATGGAAGACTGGCATAATGCAATACAACACATCTTTAGAACGTGCCACGAGGTGTTTAAACCTGTCCCGCTATTAGATCCAGATGAATACGAAATAGGGCCAGGAATAAAACGCAGATTATTACTGCCTAATCGCATAACGTATATCGAGCATTATCGACTTCCTGATTAACGCCATTAATTCATACCTGAAATAAATAAACACGTGATGACGTGGGAACCGTTTTATTCAAAAACAAGGCCGTTACCGATGACCCTCTATTCAGAAGAAATCCCTATCCCCGCACCGCGTTCTCTCAATCCTGCCCCCTGTCACATTTTTTCTCCGTTAATGTGGGAGCGCGAGCAATTGCCTGCCATCCTGGAACCGAGGATAGAAGCCTATTGGCAACGTCAGGTGGCGCAAGCCAATCATCTTGCTCATCTCGATCACATAAAACGGAAGTGGCAGGCTGATCCCGAATTAGCAATACAAGCAGATTTACGCCGTCAGCCGAAATTTATCCAGCAGCCGTTGCAGCAGCGCCTGGATTATCTGCGTCGTGAGGGCGGTGAAGCAAGAGCCAAAACCTTTTTATTGGAGGTGATTAAGCCAGTCTTGCACCGTCTTGAAACCGTGCGTAAAAAGCAGAGGACGGAGGATTATCAGCGTGTTACCTACTATCCTGCGCTACGCGTGTTATTGGATTTACCGACACTGATGCAAAAGGAAGTAAAGAATGTGGCAGCGAGGGTGGCAGGACATATGGAACTGTTTTTCTGTGCCTGCGCCGAGGTGTTACCGGATGATAATACGGATCCGGATAAAATATTGCGACTTTATCAGCGTGTGGCCGCGGAAGCTAAACGGTTTTCTATTACACCCCCGCATTGGCACAGTTTGCGTGAGCATATCCAGCACCGTGGCAAAATGCCTTATCATCTGATCCCTGGCGCACTGGCACGGCTGTGTTGTGCTGACTGGTGGGCACGTAAACTGTGGCGGTTGCGTTGTGAATGGCGTGAGGAGCAATACCGTGCCATTTGTTTGGTGCATAAACAAGCTTCTGCCTATGTCAGCTATGATGCCTTGACCCGTAAGCGTGAGCAGGATCGCCGTGCACGGGAATTTATCCGCTCACATGAACTGGTGAATGAGGACGGGGTGACGCTGGACATGGAAAAGGTGGTTAACGCGAGTACCAGCAATCCTCACTTACGTCATCTGGAAATGATGACCACCGCCAGAGGTCTGGAAAATCTGGCAGAACAGCGTGGCGATTATGCGATGTTTTATACCCTTACCTGTCCGTCGCGCTATCACGCTACCTTATCCTGCGGTAAACCTAATCCCAAATGGGCGACCCATACGGTACGTGAAAGCAGTGATTATCTGGTCGCTCTGTTTGCGGGTGTGCGCAAAAAGATGAACAAAATGGGGCTGCGCTGGTACGGCGTGCGGGTAGCAGAGCCTCATCATGATGGTACCGTGCATTGGCATTTGCTGTGTTTTATGGCGAGAAAAGATCGGGTCGCCATTACCGCGGTGTTACGTGAATTTGCGATCCGTAGCGATCGTGAGGAGCTAGGAAAAAATATCAAACCACGCTTTGATGTCAAGCCGGTGCTGAAGAGTAAAGGCACACCCACCAGTTATCTGGCGAAATATATCAGCAAAAATATGGATAGCACGGTACTAAAAAACGCCATTGATAAGGCCACCGGTGAGCCGTTACTGAGTATTGAGACCGGTAAGCCCCTTAATGAATCGGTTGAACATGCCGTGGCCTGGGCAAGTTTGCATCGGGTACGACAATTTCAGTTTTTTGGCATTCCTTCACGCCAGACGTACCGTGAATTACGTTTACTGGCCGGTCAGTTGCAGCGCAAATCAACATCGAAAAAAAGTGGGCAGTTGCTGGATGATAAGCCGATGGATGAGGTGCTAGCGGCTGCCGATGCCGGTTGTATGGCGACCTATATTGTCAAGCAAGGCGGGGTGTTTATCCCGCGTAAAGAGCATACTGTACGCACGGCGTATATCGAATGTGAAGCGCCCAATGCCTACGGTGAGCAGGGAGTGAAAATTTACGGGGTGTGGTCGCCCCGGCTGGGCATGGCGTCACGGATTTGTACCCATGTGGATACGTGGAAAAAGGTGCGTAAGGCGAAAAGTGATAAGCAGCCTGTTCATCCTGTTAATCAGGCAGAAAGTGATCTGGGGTTAGGTGTTGCCCTTCAGGACGGGGTTACCGTCCCTTGGACTCGGACTCGGACTCGGACTCGGACTCGTGGCAATAACTGTCCCCTTGCGTGAAAAATAATCAAAAATAAAAAGCGAGGGAAAGAGGCGGTTCCGATGAGGATTTGAGGAGTTTTGGGAAGATGGCTTGTGCTTAACAGCTAACATTGCTCAACAGAACCAGATTAAGAAGCCAAAATTACGCGAGTATAAAAATAAGTCTTTATATCGCATCTTTAAAGGTGCTATTATAAGTTTTTACTATAAATAGAGGAAAACATATGGCTCATCAAATCCTAGCGGAAATGGCTGCCAGTATTACCGATCTCAAACGTAACCCTATGGGTACGGTTGCAGACGCTGAGGGTGAGGCCATCGCTATCCTTAATCGTAATCAACCCGCTTTTTATTGTGTACCGCCTAAACTTTATGCTTACTATCAGGAACTCGCCGAAGATGCTGAGCTTAACCGTATCGCTGATGAGCGAATGGCAAACCCCGAGTTTGTGAGCGTAAATCTAGATGATTTATAAGTTAAAATTTGAAAAACGCGCTTTAAAAGAATGGGATAAATTAGGTCATACACTGAAACAACAGTTAAAAAATAAGCTGTCTGAAAGGTTGGACAATCCGCATATTCCATCAGCAAGGTTAAGTGGGAAGACTAATCGCTATAAAATTAAATTAAGAGCGTCTGGTTACAGATTAGTCTACGAAGTTAATGATAGCGACGTCGTTTTACTTGTGATCGCTATAGGAAAAAGAGCAGGGGATGACATTTATCACTCTGCTGATCAACGTTAAGTAAAATTTATACGGCTATTATTCACTTACTATACGGATGAGAAAACCTTATCCGCTCTGCCTGTTAACAATCCGTCAATAAATCCCCCTCCTGCGCAGAAAAGTGGTTAACACCTGCGCAGGCATGACGGGCCCTGCCGGTATTTTTCACCACCCGAATGGCTTTATCATCCCATAGTGCTGTCATCGTACCGTCTTTAACAACACCTCATATTCCACCCGTGGTAAAAAAACGCATTTTCTGCCATCAAAACGCAATGCTCTTCAACCCCGAAGCCGTGCGCTCCCCTCGTCCGCGGTCTGGGTATTTAATAATCAGCTTTTTCATGCATCTGTGGATCCGTGATAAAACCTGTTGTAGCCTGGGTTTTAGCCTTAAATAAGGCTGCAAAAAAACGTGCAGATCCATGCAGTCTAGACTTGCACGTTTACACTGAGGCTTTGTCGACTAATTCATAGGGTTTAAAACGGATCACCTCCTCGCCCAGCCAGTCATTAATTTCACTCAGTCGCTCTTGCAATGGTGCCAATTCATTGATGGCAAACACCCGTGCCGCTTTTTCGATATCACCAAAACCGCCGGTATTGTGCGGTAAAATGCCCATCAGTTGCGGTGGTACCCGCTGTGCCGCTAATTGATCATCACGGGTCACATTTTTAATGTTGATAAATTCATCTTTGGCTGCCACCTCTGCCAAGGGGATCAGTTGCAACCCGTCTTTTTTACCGCCCGGGGCATACATAAATAAATTACGAAAATTCCCCGGGCCTTTTGAGTCCTTCAACGCCTGCCGTAAGCGGTCAATGTCCTCCTGTTTATGCGCCGCATCGTTCATGTACAAAATAAAACCGGCATGACTGCCATTGAGATAATACTTACGCCGAAACAGTGTCGCGGCTTCATTCAGCCAGGTTGAATTCAGTGCCGCCAGATAATCCGGTACACCGTAAATTTCCTGATTAATATCTGGATCGAGCAGGTGAAAGACGCTATTTTCAGCAAATAAATGCGGCGCGGCCCAGGATTGCACATACCAATGGGTGCCGGCTTCAACGCCGCAGCGGGTATATTTTGCCGGACTGGGCACCAGTTTTAGTACCCCGCCCAAACGATTAGTGCGCACTTCTAAAAACGCATTGGCAAACACCAAAAAATCCAACGCATAGCGGCTAAAATCTTGCTTAGATAACCAGCGATGCGGTTGAAACAGACTCACCAGCAAATTACGCTTCATATAAATCGGTGAACTGTGGTGCACGGCGGCACGAAAGGATTTTGCCAGCCCATGAAACGACACCGGTGGTTCATACCAGTGGTCAACAACGGCACACTCCAGATAATCCAGCATATCCCGCTGATCGAGCATCGGCACCGGGTCGCCAAAGGTAAACGCCTCTACCCGCTGCATCGTATTCTGTTTCCTATTAGCCATTAAAATGGCTCCATAAAACTGCTGTTATTGACAGTGATACCGGCCAGGGGTTCGTTAAACAGCGCATGCATAATCGCCCAGGCGACATCGCCATGACTGGTGCCCTCGGCGCGGTTGGTGACATAGGTGGCGCGCTGACCACTGGCGGTCAAGGTTTTGCGGATTGACATAAACGCCTTGGCGATATCCATCGCACCGGCATCAAATTCCAGTCTGCCCGAGGTGATCACATCCTTGGCCTTATAAATCAGATCGGTTTTCATCTCGACGGTATAATGGATCGCCTGCACCGCAGGGAAAAATTGCCTGACCAGCTGGGTCACAGATCGCCCCAGGCCGGTATCATCAATGCCGATATAGCTCACGTTATAGCGCTCAGTCAGTGTCTGGATATGCCGCGCCTGCTCGGAAAAATCCATACCGTGCCATTGAAAACGTTCCAGCACCCTAAATTTCCCGCCTGCCACCTTGGGCGGCGCCATCACCGCACAACCGGAGGCATCGCCGGTACTGGCCGGGTCGTAGCCAATCCACACCGGTTGATGCCCGTAAGGTCGCGCGGCCAGTAATTTCACATCCGGCCAGTGCTCCCAGCTGTCGACCATACAACGTTGCATTTCCTTCATCGGGAACACCGAGTGTGCATCGTCGATAAACTGACACATAAACAGATTATCAAAATCGTCATCACTGTTCTCACGCCACAATTGCGCGATATCAAAGCGATCACAGCCACCGGCCAGCGCATCCTCAAGGGTCACAATCTGCTTGTACTGCCCGTCTGCACACAGTGCCCCCGCGGCCAAATGCGGATAACTGGTATCGACCTCAATGCGTTGATTTTTCTCGCGTCCCTGATTAAACAAGGTGCCATTCCAGAACGGATAGGCTTCATGATTGACACTCGAGGGCGTAGAAAAATAGGTTTGCCGATACCGTTTTTGTGATGCCATGCCCGAGGCAGCACGACGTAGCTTCTTAAAGCCGGGGATCCAAAAATACTCATCGACATACAAACACCCGGAGCGCCCCTGCGCAGTATTGGTATTAGTGCCTAAAAAATGCAGTTCAGCCCCATTGGGCAGACAAATCGGATCACCGCGCAGCGCTACGCCCACTTCGGCGGCGAAATCGACGATATAATGTTTAAACTGATGGGCTTGCGCCTTAGACGCGGAAATAAACATCTGATTACGCCCTGTGGTCAACGCATCAAGCAAGGCTTCACGGGCAAAATAAAACGTCGCCCCGATTTGCCGCGATTTCAGTAGATTACGCAGGCGAAAACGATCATCCAAACCCGCCTGATACCACGCACGCTGATAAGCAAACAAGGACGCCTGAAATAAAGTCGCCAGCTGGCCAATTTGTTCCTCTGAAAAAACATTTTTCACCGACGCCTTACGTTTTCCTCGAAGGAGAGCGGCTCGGTTCGGATTGAGATCGGCTTCATTGCCCCCGTTATTGTATTTGCCGATACGGGCATGCCGTTCTGCCTGCCTCCCAAGGGCATCCAACTCTTTGAAATCACGGCCACTCTTTGCCTCGATAGCCACCAACTGACAATAGCGCACGGCGGTAGTGAGTTGCATCTTTTCCAACGCGCCATACTTATCCCACTGGTCACGGCGTTTCCAACTGTGTAGCGTCGTCGCCTTGATGCCTAAGATTTCAGCGATACGCGCAACCGGTAGCCCCTGCCAATATAAATACATGGCTTGACGGCGCGGATCTAAATGGGGGGGCGCTGTGAGCGTATCCGTGGTGAGTCTGTCCGTGGTAAAAGTATCCATGCAAAAATAGCCTGTATAGTCGCGTTGATCCCGCAAGGCTACCGTGCAAAACCCCCTCCCTCTCTCGCTACGCGCTGTGCTAGCACTGAAACAACAGCGGCGGATTGTTCACGCGCGCTCGGCTCGCCATCCTAGACCCCATCATTATTAACCGGAGCCAACAGCATGGCAAAATCCACCTTTTTCCGCGCCGCCGTTGAGGGTGCGACCAGTGACGGGCGCAGCATTTCACGGCAACACATTATTGAAATGGCGGAAAGTTATAACCCGTCCTATCGCGGCGCACGCGCCAATCTGGAACACATCAAAAGCCTGTTACCGGATAGCCCGTTTCGTGCGTATGGCGATATCGTTGCGGCAAAATATGAAGAAATTAGCGCCGGCCCGCTTAAAGGAAAAATCGCCTTACTGGTTCAGGTAGATGCGACCGAGGAACTGGTCAAACTGCGAGAAAATCGGCAAAAAGTGTACACCAGCATTGAATACCTGCCCAAATTCGCCGATACCGGCAAAGCCTACCTAACCGGTATTGCCTTTACCGACAACCCAGCCTCACTGGGGGCTGAAATGCTCACGTTCTGTGCCAACAGTCAACATAACCCCCTGGCATCACGTAAAAGCCAGGCGGAGGCGCTTTTTAGCGCAGCGGAAGAAATCACTCTGGAATTTGAAACCGAACAAAAACCGGCGCTATTTAACACCGTCAAAGCCTTATTTGGCAAAAAACACCTCAGTGATGACGCACGTTTCATGGATATCCATCAAGCCGTTTCCCTGATAGCCAATCATCAGCAACAGCTCACCGAAAAACTGGCTGACTTGATGGCGCTAAAGAACACTGTCACGGCATTACAAACTGAACAGCATACAACACAGCACAGCTTGACGGCACTGAACACCCAATTACTCCGTGCTGATCAGCGTTTCACCCCTCGCCCCGTCACCACGGGTGCCAACCCAACTCACCTGACGGATTGCTAACATGAAAAAACACACCCGCAGCCAATTTAACCAATATATTCACCAGGTCGCGACGCTCAATGCGCTGGAAAACACCACGGATATCGCCGCAAAATTCACCGTGGAACCGTCGATTGCACAAAGACTGGAAGCCAAACAACAGGAAAGCAGCAGTTTTTTATCAAAAATCAACCTGTTTCCGGTAGATGAACAAACCGGCGAAAAAGTGGGCTTAGGGATTGAACGCCCGATTGCCAGTACCACGCATACTGGCGAAAAAGAACGCAGCCCTGCCGATCCCACTGGCCTGGATAACCACCCCTACCGCTGCACGCAAACCAACTTTGATACTGCCCTCAGCTATCAAAAGCTGGACATGTGGGCAAAATTTCCTCACTTTCAACAGTTGATCCGTGACGCACTGATTAAACGGCAAGCCTTAGATCGCATCATGATTGGCTTTAACGGCATCAAACGGGCAGCCACCTCCAATGCGACCCAAAATCCGTTGTTGCAAGATGTCAATATCGGCTGGTTACAGCATATCCGCGCCCAGGCCGCCTCACAGGTGATGAATAAAATCATCAATGCACAAGGGGCGGTGACGTCAGACAACATCCGCATCGGTCAAGGCGGGGATTTTGCCAATCTGGATGCACTGGTGATGAATGCGGTCGATGAACTGATTGAAACATGGTTTCAGGATGATACCGAACTGGTGGTGATTTGCGGTCGTGCGTTATTGGCGGATAAATATTTTCCGATTATCAACCAGAACCAAGCCAACAGCGAAAGCCTGGCAGCCGATCTGATCATCAGCCAAAAACGGATCGGCGGCCTACCCGCTGTCCGCGCACCTTACTTCCCGGCTAACGCGCTGTTAATTACCCGTCTGGATAACCTGTCGATTTACTGGCAGGAAGGGACGCGCCGTCGCGCGATCATTGACAACCCGAAACGTGATCGGGTGGAAAATTTTGAATCAGTCAATGAAGCCTACGTGGTGGAAGATTACGGCTGCACCGCACTGATTGAAAATATCGTCATTGGCGACATCACGCCGCCTGCCGAGGATTAACACGCCATGAGCAATCCTGTCCGTCGCCATAAACAGTTTGTTGCTGCCCAGCAAGCGGCCTCATCGCGTGAGACGGCGGGACTGCGCCATGCCAGCACCTACGACTTATTGCTGTTTAAATTACAGCAGGATTTACTGCACCTAAAAAGCATTGTGTCGATCAGCCGCAAAGCTGAAGTCAAACGCCGCTTGTTACCGACCTACAGCCCGTGGGTAGCCGGGGTACTGGCTAACGGCACAGGCACGCAAGATGCGATCCTGATGCGCATGCTGATTTGGCAACTGGATGTCGGCGATCTCACCCGTGCCCTCGACATTGCTGACTACGCTATCAAACACGATCTGGCTACACCGGACAGTTTCCAGCGTTCCACTGCTTGTTTAATCGCCGAAGAAGTGGCGGCGTTAGCCAGCCGAACATGGCTCAAAAAACGCTCGCTTGATACTGTCCAATTGCTGCGGGCGCAACATCTTTTACAAGGGCAAGACATGCCCGATCCGGTCAAAGCCCGTCTGCATAAAATGGTCGGCTACGCCCTGCGCCAAGACGGGAAATATGAACCCGCCTGTCTCCATTTAAAGCAGGCACTCACCCTGGACAGCCGCAGTGGGGTCAAAACCGACATCAAACAGCTTGAAAAATTACTTCAGGCTGCTTAACCCCCCTGCCCAACGGCCGGGCGGCACGGGCAATTGACAGGACAAATGTATTGCTATCAATGCGCCCGTTCACCGCCTTTTTATTGAGAGAACGTTAATGGTCAGTATTGCAATCAACCCCACAGTGGATGAAGCAGGGATAAAAACTGAACAATTCATCAATAACAACGGCTTCTGGCCGGGTATCGATCTCCAGCACTACCGTGATGCCATGCGACAGGACGGCACCCTCACCCCAGCGCGTTTACTCGAAGCGGCACAGGTTGCCCTCAATGAAACCCATGACCGGCTTACAGAATGGAGAAAAAAACAACAACAGGCGGGCTATCCCTCACTGGTTGAGGTGCCTGCGAAGCAGGTAGGCAATGAAAGTAGCTGCCTGCTCCTCTACCGCCGTGCTGTCTATTGCCTGATACAGGCCACAGTAACGGAACGGTTTCGCAGCGTTGATGCCACGGCCTCGGGCACGAAACGGGCAGAAGCACGGGAAGAGACGATTGATCACCTCCGCCGTGATGCGGCTTGGGCAATCCAGGACATACAAGGCTTCACTCGCACCACCATTGAGCTGATTTAACGTTAAACACGTTTAATCTTGAACACATTTAACCCTGAACCATTTTAATCTCGAACGCATTTAAACATGGAACCCATTAATCACTTTGAGCGACGGTCATGAAAATCTTTGCACAGCAAAACGACACGGTAGACGCCTTATGCTGGCGTTATTACCAGCGTACCGAGGGTGTGACGGAACAAATCTTTGCCTGTAACCCGGGACTCGCCGACGCGGGCGTTATCTTGCCGCACGGCTACGGTGTGGACATGCCCGATCCGACGCCCTCTCCCCTCAAACAACATCTCCAACTGTGGGACTGATACTCGGAAAAACACCGCATGGACAGACACACTTCTTGGCTTTCTTATTCATCAGCGTGGCTGCTGACCTGTCTGGGTGCCTGGACATTACAGGACTGGGCAACGCTGATCGGCGTCGCGTTGGCGCTAGGCACGTACCTCAATAACCGTTACTACAAACGGCGCGAAGACCACCGCCGACAAGAGCTTCATAACCTCCAGCGCCAACAGCTGACTGAACGCCAACGTAAACAACGTACTCAAGGTGGTCAGAATGCGCCCACTGAGTAAAAAAATCCAGACCTTAATTGTAGCCGGTGCCAGTACTGCGATCCTGCTCGCACAATTCCTACAAGAGAAAGAAGGCAACCGACTCAGTGCCTATCAGGATGGCGCTAACGTGTGGACGATTTGCCGCGGTGCGACGCGGGTTGATGGGCAGCCGGTGAGACAAGGGCTGCAACTCAGTCGCGAAAAATGCGAGCAGGTTAACAAAATGGAGGTGGATAAGGCGATTGCCTGGGTAGAGCAGCATATCAAGGTGCCGCTAACCGACGTGCAGAAAGCCGGTATTGCCTCATTCTGCCCGTACAATATCGGTGCCGGTAAATGCACGGCGTCCACTTTTTATCGCAAACTCAATGCCGGTGACACCCTCGGAGCCTGTGCAGAAATTAAACGCTGGATCTTCGATGGTGGCAAAGACTGCCGTATTCGAGCCAATAACTGTGCGGGTCAGCCTCTCAGACGCGCACAGGAAAGCGTACTCAGCTGTTGGGGGTTAGATGCTTAATCGACTCGTTACCGGCGTACTGGTACTGATTTTTAGCGGATTACTCCTCACGGCTTTTTATTATCACGAAGAAACCGTAGAAAAGGATATCGCCATCAAAACAATCACCCAAGAGCGCGATACGGCCTTTTCCCTTATCCAGGCACTGGAAAAACAGCGCCAACAGCTCGCGGCCATTGACAGTCACTATACACAGGAATTAACCGATGCCAAAACTCAGCTGGCTGCCCTTGAACGTGATGTTAATGATAAGCACCGTAGGATGCAGCTCAACGCCACTTGCCCCAAACCCGTGCCCCACGCCGCCACCGCCGCCCGCCTGGATGATGGTACCCGCGCCAGACTTAACGACACCGCTATCAAACATTATTTCCATCTCCGAGAACGTATCAAAACCGCAACTCAGCAAATAGCGGGATTACAGGCTTACATTCAAACAGTGTGCTTAACTCACCCAGGATAACCCGCGATGTTAAAACCCACTTTGCTAAGAAAGGCACTGACAGATGCCGTGCCTTATCTCAAACAAAATCCCGATAGCTTGCATATTTTTATTGATCGGGGCGCTATTGTCTCCACATTGGCGTCGTCCCTGTCCTTTGAATACCAATACACCCTCAATCTGATCATCACCGATTGTGCAGACGACGCCGATACTCTATTTGTGCCTATTTTACACTGGTTACGCCGGCATCAGCCGGACATCATGGCGCAGCATGCTACCCACGCAGAAGGATTGACCTTTGAAGCGGATCATTTAAACAATAGCCTGCGTGATATCAGTATCAATCTCAGACTGACCGAACGGGTGATCGTCAAAGAAGAACAGGGTGCTTTACAGGTCACCCATCTGGATGAACCGCTTGATCCTGATACGACACATCGCCGTTATGAACTCTTTATCAAAGAGGAAAAAGTGGCACAATGGCAACAATAAACACCCGTGATCAACTCAACCAGGCGCTCGCCAGCCTGTTGAAGCAATTATCACCCGCGAGCAGAAAATCTTTCACACGCCAGATAGCCAAACAGCTACGGGAACGGCAAAAACAGCGCATCCAAGCACAACAGGAACCCGATGGCACCCCGTTTGCGCCGCGCAAGAAAAAACGGCGTGACAAAAACGGACGTATTAAACGCAAAATGTTCAGCAAATTACGTACAACCCGGTTTTTAAAGAGCCACAGTAACGCCGATGAAGCTATGGTGAGTTTTGCGAGCCAGGTCACACAAGTAGCACGGGTGCATCATTATGGCCTGCGGGATAAAGTGACACGCAACGGCGTGACCGTGCGTTACGAAAGCCGCCCGTTACTGGGGTTGACTGACAGGGATATTGAAATGATCACTGATCTTGCGTTGGCGCATCTGGTGGGGTAGGGGGTATTGTATCTGAACAACAGGCAGTCACTGAATGAGATGCAAACTCCGTGCACCATTATACACAGCATCTGTCACCAAACGTCGATCAAAAGTAGCAAGTTGTCCGTTATGGGCACAAGCTAATGCTAAAAGATAACTATCAGTCAGTTGAGCTGAAGTTAGTAAGCGTGTCACATCCAGTTTTTCCGTATCCAATAAACTGATGTTGTCTGGCCAAAAACAGTGACCGGGCAATGAGCACAAGGTTGTCATCAATTCTGCGACCACTGCAGGTGTGCCTGGTGAATTTGGATACCGTTCATGCCAATACGTAGTACACCATTTTCAGTTAACGGGCAGGTAGCCCAAGCTTGTTGCCCTTGTTTTTTAAACCAATTATGTGCAGCGTCATGTTGAATATGAGCAGGATCGATCAATGCTATTAGCACGTTGACATCAAGTAAAAACGTCATTACGGTAACTCGTCACGTAACTGGTTCACTAACTCTGGTGTCACTAACATCCCGTTACTACGTACTAACAACAGCGGAACACCATTACGTTTAGGATAACTAGGTACATGGGTAGGTCGTAATGCTTGCCTAGCCAGTGAGGAAATCACTGCTCCCAAACTCTTATTTTGTCTTGCTGCTAGCCCCTTAGCTGCCGCAAGGATATCATCATCAATAGCCAGTGTTGTTCGCATATTCTCTCCCACAAATAGCATCAATCATCACGCATCTTACATCAAATAGTCTTTTTTGTCATCGATATTCAAATCAACATGTAGTTCCTCCCCTGTCCCACTCCCCACACAACGCCAATAACATGCCCGAATATCGCACACGCGGCACACTGACGGCATGAAAACCTTCAATCATGCAGAATATCAACGCCTGCTGGCAAACCTGATCCGGATTGGCACGGTATCCGCCGTGGATACGGCCCAAGGACAATGCCGCGTAAAAACCGGTGAATTAGAAACCGACTGGCTAAACTGGCTCACTTCACATGCAGGGCGTGTCAAAAGTTGGTCTGCACCCTCGGTGGGTGAACAAGTCCTGATCCTCAGTCTGGGTGGCGAATTGACCACCGCATTTGTTTTACCGGCGGTCTTTTCCGATGTTAACCCTGCGCCTTCGGCCTCACCGGATGCGATCATGCTCACCTTCCCAGACGGTGCCCAATTTAATTATGAGCCAAAAACCGGCCACTTAGCGCTAACAGGCATCAAAACTGCAACGATAACCGCCTCTACCGCTATCACCCTGGATACCCCGGTTGTCACCTGCACACAACAGCTGATCACCGACAGCTTACAGGTTAATCAGGGTGGCAAAATCACCGGAGAATTCACCCACAGCGGGGGTATAGCAGGCGCCGTATCAGTTGATTATGAAAATCAGAAATAACATATTGATATTAATTAATATTTATTAACAAAAGTGATCACGTTACATGGCGCCTACTATAACCTGATCTCTAACGGTATTACCCTACACCGCCATCAACACAGCGGGGTAAAAAGTGGCGGCGATAATAGTGGGAACCCCCGATGACGTACCTTGGTATGCACCGCCACAGTGGCAAAGTGATCACCGACATCGCGCATATTCGCCAATCGATCAGCGACATTCTCATCACCCCACAAGGCTCACGGGTGATGCGCCGTGCTTACGGTTCGCTGCTCTCAACCCTGATCGACAGCCCGCAGAGTCCGGCACTGCGCCTCAGAATGATGGCCGCCATTTACAGTGCCTTATTACGTTGGGAAAACCGCCTCACCCTGAGCGCCATCGACATTACCTCTGACATCAACGGCATCATGCAAATCGACCTGCGCGGCCATCGCAGTGATACCGGGGTTCCTCTCAGGCTCTCCTTACCGATAGGAGGAAAATAATGCCTAACCTGGATTTAAGCTTACTGCCGGCCCCCAGGTGGTAGAACCGCTGGATTTTGAAACACTCCTTAAGCAGCGTAAAGCCCAATTTATTGCCTTATCTCCCCCGGAACAGCAAGCAGCGATTAGCCAGACGCTCAACTATGAATCCGAGCCGATCACCAAACTACTGCAAGAAAACACCTACCGCGAATTACTATTACGCCAACGGATCAACGAAGCCGCGCAAGCCACCCTGTTGGCCTATGCCAAAGACGCCGATCTCGATCAGATTGGCGCCAACTACCAGGTTAAACGCTTAATCCTTCAAGCAGCCAATCCTGACGTTATCCCGCCGCTGGCGTTGATAACAGAAAATGACACCGATTTCCGCCTTCGCATTCAACAGGCCTTTGAAGGCTTAAGTGTTGCTGGTTCGACCGGTGCTTACGAATTTCACGCTCTCAGTGCCGATGGCCGTGTAGCCGATGCTTCCGCCATCAGTCCCTCGCCAGCTTGCGTGACCATCACGGTATTATCCAGAGAAAACAACGGTATTGCTTCGGTAGACCTGTTAACACGGGTTAACAGCGCACTCAATGATGAAAACATCCGCCCCGTCGCTGATCGCCTCACCGTACAATCGGCAACCATTATTGATTACCGCATTGATGCCACGCTCACGCTCTACCCTAAACCGGAAGCCGAACCGATCCGCATGGCTGCCGAAAATCGTCTCACTGCCTATATCAGTACGCAACGTCGTTTAGGGCGTGATATCCGTTTGTCGGCGATTTATGGTGCCCTGCATGTCAAGGGGTACAGCGGGTAGAACTGGCTGCCCCCTTACGTGATGTGATACTGGATAAAACCCAGGCCGCCTGGTGCACAGGTTATAGCTTGAAAATAGGCGGCTGTGATGAATAGCTGTCTGAGATGGGTCAGTTTTTCTTCTTTAACGAGGAGACATTAATGAATAACCATTTGTTGCCAGTGGGTTCCTCGGCATTAGAAATCGCAGCCGCTCACGCCTGTGCGGGCTTGAGTGAGATACCGCTTCCCCTGCGCCAATTGTGGGATGCAGATAACTGCCCGCTCGCGTTGCTCCCTTATCTGGCGTGGGCATGGTCAGTGGATCGCTGGGATGAAAGCTGGTCAGAGGCGACCAAACGGGCGGTGATTAAAACCGCCTTTTATGTGCATAAACACAAAGGGACGATTGCAGCACTGCGCCGTATGGTTGAACCGCTCGGCACCCTGATACGGGTTATCGAGTGGTGGCAAACTAACGACCCCCCTGGGACGTTTCGACTGGATATCGGGGTCATCGAAACCGGTATCACCGAAGCCATGTATGTCGAGCTGGAACGCCTGATTGAGCAGGCTAAACCCTGTAGCCGCCATCTGATTGGCCTGTCCATCAATCTGGATACACAGGGTTCAGCCTGTGTCGGTGCTGCCTGCTATGAGGGTGATGAACTCACCGTCTATCCCTATTTCCCTGAAACGATTACCGTCACCGGCACCGCGTATCACGGCGCTGCCGTCCATGTCATTGACAATCTGAGTATCACCTCATGAACGAAAAATTTTATGCTGTCCTCACCCATCAGGGCACCGCAAAACTGGCTAATGCCATAGCACTGGGAACACAGCTGAAAATCACGCAAATGGCGGTCGGTGACGGCGGTGGCAGCTTGCCCCTGCCCGAAGCCAGCCAGACCCAGCTTATCGGTGAACGCCGCCGCGCGGCACTGAATTCACTGAGCCTCGATCCCATCAATACCCATCAACTGATTGCAGAACAAGTGATCCCGGAGACAGAAGGCGGATGGTGGATCCGTGAAATCGGCCTGTTTGACAGCGACGACACCCTTATCGCGCTGGCTAACTGCCCCGAAACCTACAAACCACAACTCCAGCAAGGCAGCGGTCGCACGCAAACCTCACGCATGATACTGATTGTCAGCAGCACCGCAGCTGTCACGCTAAAAATTGATCCGGCAGTGGTATTGGCAACCCGTCAATACGTTGATGACAAGGTAATTGAAGTCAAAGTGTATGCGGATAAATTACTCTCAGCCCATGAAAAATCCCGCAATCACCCCGATGCGAGTAAAACAGAAAAAGGCTTTGTCACGCTCAGCAGCGCCACTGATAGTGACAGTGAAACCGCCGCCGCAACGCCCAAAGCCGTAAAAACCGCGTATCAATTAGCCCGCGATGCGAATAACAATGCCAATAGCAAACTGGCAAAAGAGCAAAATGGAGCGGATATTCTCAACAAGTCCCTGTTTATCAAAAACCTGGGCTTAACCGCTGCCGCCAGCATGTCTGTTGGCACCACGGCCAACACGCTAATGAAAGGTGATGATACGGGGGTCGTGAGACTAGACAATTGGCAAAAAACCGTTAAGGCCAAAGACCTTGACGGTGAGCCGCGTTACACGACTACCATTGATTTTACTGGCCTGAGCACAGAACGCTATTACCCCGTGTGGTGGCAAAACCCAGCGAATGCCGGCGCAAACAGTTGGCTGACAATCCATCGGCCTTATCATTATGATGGGCATAAAAACCCGTTTGGGGCAGGTGTGACACATTTGGCAGGATTATTGGTGCAACTAGAAGGGGGAGATTGCGGTTGGGGCGGCGATGCCCATTATTTGACCATCAAACGTCTTCATCAAAGTTACCGCAAAACGGTCAAAGCCATTCGTTTCCGCATGCTCAGTGTGGTTCGTCCGGTTGATGGAAACTATCCCCTTCATACAGGTTATACCGCAGGCGCTGTTGCTGACTGTCCGACACGTAGTGGCTGTTACTTGCGCGGGGGATTGACCTATTTTGTGACCAGCAATTTTGGTGGGATTTTTTCTTCTCGTGAAGAGGGAAAAGTCGAGATGTCGCGCCATACTACTGCGGGTGGTGGCAAAACCAAGACCAAAGTTGAAGATGCTGTTCATATTGGTGTGGCCTTTGAAGTCAGATATATGGCGAAATCTTTCGCTGCCAGCGATCCGAATTTGGGTGATGACTATGAAGATGCCACCTTGCCATACTCATTGGACTACGACAAACGCTACGAAGCCAAAAAAGGAAGTTAACCGATGAACGAACCGCTCTATCTTGAAACACTCACCGATAAAAATGGCTATCAATACGTCAATGTTCCCGCCGATCCGTATCAACTGACCGAAATGGGTTTTAGCTGGCCGGAAGCGATGGCGCTGCATCAACAGGCGTTGACTGCCCGGCAAACGAAAGCTTGTGCTGAAAAGCGCCGTTATTTACTTAGAGAAGCGACGACGAGAATCGCGCCCCTGCAAGATGCGCTGGAGTTAGGGATTGCTACTGAGGACGAGATAGCAGCGCTTAACGCCTGGAAACACTACCGCGTGGCGTTAAATCGGCTGGATATAGCGTAGGCTGTATAAATTGATGTATAATTTCAAGATGACTTATCCATTAAAATTTCGCCAACATGTATTGGCTATTAAAGAGCAAGAAAAGCTTACATATGCCCAAACGGCCACACGTTTTTGTATTGGGACCGCAAGTCTGATGCGCTGGGCTAAACGAATAGAACCTTGTCTGACACGTGATAAACCCGCCAGTAAAATAGCTCGAGCGGCGTTGATTCTTGATGTGGAAACCTACCCTGACGCGTCTCAATACGAGCGAGCCCAACGTATGGGAGTGAGCGCTAGAGGTATCTGCCATGCGTTGAAACGGGCAGGGTTTAGCTATAAAAAAAACATTTTATCATCCAAAAGCCAACGCCCAATCCCGAGAAGATTTTCAGATCAAGATCCAGGCCTATGAAGCCAGCGAGACCCCTATTATTTACGTTGATGAAAGCGGTTTTGCTCATGACATGCCCCGCCTCTACGGCTATTGAGCTAAAGGTAAGCGGTGTTACGGTCAACATGATTGGCACGCTAAAGCATGTACCAATGTCATTGGCGCTCAGCTTAACGGAAAATTAACCACCGTTTGTGCCTTTGAATACAATATCAATAGCGATATTTTTCATGCGTGGGTAACCCAAGACTGACTGCCAAAAATCCCTCAAGGGGCTGTTATCGTGATGGATAATGTGAGCTTTCACAAACGCCAGGATATCCAGTCTACTATACAAAAATCTGGTTTTATTCTGGAATATCTCCTGACGTATTCTCCTGACCTCAACCCGATTGAGCACAAATGGGCTCAGGCTAAAGCCCTTCGTAGGAAACGACAATGCGATATCGACACTCTCTTTTCTGACCCTTTATTTTGAATCAATTTATACGGCTACAGCCATACCACGACGGCAGAGAGTGAGTGGCCTGTCGTGATAGAGTATTTTTCACTTAATTATTATTAATCATAATTATAGTAGAAGCGATATAAATTGATTGTAGTAATTCACATTAATACATTGGTATAAAATAGTTTTTATAAATAAAATCAGGTAATCTCCCGGCTTTGCCGGGGGATATTCACTAAATGCCACCATGCTATATCGCCCCTGCTATACCCGTGATCAATGAAGATGCTTGATTTTGAAGTCGATAAGGATCATGCTCATAGCCATGAAAATAGAGCTGACTGCTGACCAGAAAATTACCCTCGAAGCCCAACATCGTCAAAGCCATGACCGCCGTGTCTGTGACAGGATCCGGTGTGTTTTGTTGTCCGCAGACGGCTGGACTCCCCCTATGATTGCTCACTCACAGCTCATTAATGAAACCACGGTGCGGCGCCACCTTACAGACTATCATAAACTCAACAAGCTCAAGCCTGAAAATGGCGGCTCCGATGGCTATCTCAATGCGGAACAGACCACGTCGCTGGTTGAACATCTCACCCAGCCGCTCTACCACCACAATCACCAAATTGTGGCGTATATCGCTGGACGCTGGAACATCACCTTTACCGTATCAGGTCTGTATAAAGGGTTGAAGCAGCATGGCTTTAGCTATAAAAAGCCGAAAGGTGTTCCGCATAAATTTGCCGTTGAGAAACAGCAGCAATTTATAAAGACCTACAGCGAATTGAAAGACGCCGCGGGTAATGACCCCATACTGTTTATTGATGCCGTTCATCCGACACAAGCCACCAAAATAAGCTACGGCTGGATACGAAAAGGCCAGGATAAAACGATAGAGACCACCGGGAGCAGAACGCGGTTGAATATCATGGGAGCCTTGAACATCCAGAATGTGGCTAACCCCATAATCCGTGATGATGAGACGATTAACAGCGAAAATGTGGTTCACTTCCTGTCTGCCATTCGCGCGCATTATCCCATCACGACAACGGCACATGTGATCCTCGAGGGTGCAGGCTATCACCGTTCACAGCTTGTGCAAGACGCCGCGCTTACGTTGAATATCCAGCTTCATTACCTTCCGCCGTATAGCCCGAATCTAAACCCGATAGAGCGATTGTGGAAGGTGATGAATGAGCAAACACGAAACAATAGATATTACCCATCTAAACAGAGTTTTAAGAACGATATCTTAAACTTCTTTGAGGTGAAGCTACCACAAATGGCAAGTTCTCTGGTATCTCGCTTAAACGATAATTTCCAGGCGCTAAATCCTGCATCTTGATTTCACTTGGGTATATGCCGAAACAGCCACCCGTTTTTGTGTGGGGACAGCGAGCCTAATGCGCTGGGCTGGGCTAAACGTATCGACCCTTGCCTAACTCGTGATAAACCGGCGACCAAAATAAATCACGCCGCGTTGCTCCTTGATGTGGAAACCTATCCTGAGGCGTCTCAATACGAACGCGCTCAACGTATGGGGGTCAGTGCTCGAGGGATAGGCGATGCGTTAAAACGGGCTGGGTTTAGCTATAAAAAAAACATTTTATCATCCCAAAATCGACGTCCAAGCGCGAAAAGATTTTCAGACTAAGATACAGGCTTATGAAGCCTGTGGTACCCCGATAATTTACGTGGATGAAAGCGGTTTTTCCCATGATATGCCGCGTCTTTATGGTTATTGAGTGAAAGGTAAGCGCTGTTACGGCCAACACGATTGGCACGCCAAAGCGCGTACTAACGTCATTGGCGCCCAGCTTAACGGAAAATTAACCACGGTTTGTACCTTCGACTGCCATATCAACAGCGATATTTTTTATGCCTGGGTCACCCAAGATTTATTGCTAAAATCTCCTCCAGGGGCCGTACTTGTAATGGATAATGTCAGTTTCCATAAGCGCCAAGACATTCAGTCTGCTAGACAGAAAGCCGGCTTTATTCTGGAATATCTTCCCACTTATTTTCCTGATATGAACCCCATTGAGCACAAATGGGCTCAAGCTAAAGCCCTTCGTAGAAAGCGACAATGTGATATCGATACCTTGTTCTATGACCCTTTATTTTAAATCAATTTATAACGCCTATGCCATATATACCCAAGTGAAATCAAGATGCAGGATTTAGCGCCTGGAAATTATCGTTTAAGCGAGATACCAGAGAACTTGCCATTTGTGGTAGCTTCACCTCAAAGAAGTTTAAGATATCGTTCTTAAAACTCTGTTTAGATGGGTAATATCTATTGTTTCGTGTTTGCTCATTCATCACCTTCCACAATCGCTCTATCGGGTTTAGATTCGGGCTATACGGCGGAAGGTAATGAAGCTGGATATTCAACGTAAGCGCGGCGTCTTGCACAAGCTGTGAACGGTGATAGCCTGCACCCTCGAGGATCACATGTGCCGTTGTCGTGATGGGATAATGCGCGCGAATGGCAGACAGGAAGTGAACCACATTTTCGCTGTTAATCGTCTCATCATCACGGATTATGGGGTTAGCCACATTCTGGATGTTCAAGGCTCCCATGATATTCAACCGCGTTCTGCTCCCGGTGGTCTCTATCGTTTTATCCTGGCCTTTTCGTATCCAGCCGTAGCTTATTTTGGTGGCTTGTGTCGGATGAACGGCATCAATAAACAGTATGGGGTCATTACCCGCGGCGTCTTTCAATTCGCTGTAGGTCTTTATAAATTGCTGCTGTTTCTCAACGGCAAATTTATGCGGAACACCTTTCGGCTTTTTATAGCTAAAGCCATGCTGCTTCAACCCTTTATACAGACCTGATACGGTAAAGGTGATGTTCCAGCGTCCAGCGATATACGCCACAATTTGGTGATTGTGGTGGTAGAGCGGCTGGGTGAGATGTTCAACCAGCGACGTGGTCTGTTCCGCATTGAGATAGCCATCGGAGCCGCCATTTTCAGGCTTGAGCTTGTTGAGTTTATGATAGTCTGTAAGGTGGCGCCGCACCGTGGTTTCATTAATGAGCTGTGAGTGAGCAATCATAGGGGGAGTCCAGCCGTCTGCGGACAACAAAACACACCGGATCCTGTCACAGACACGGCGGTCATGGCTTTGACGATGTTGGGCTTCGAGGGTAATTTTCTGGTCAGCAGTCAGCTCTATTTTCATGGCTATGAGCATGATCCTTATCGACTTCAAAATCAAGCATCTTCATTGATCACGGGTATACATCTGCTCCAATACTCTTTCATCCAAATTGCTATCCCAATTTTTAAGCTGTTTTTTTATGGCAGACTCAGACGATGGTGTTGTCGTTTCTTCTCTATCCGTCGGACATATCGCTAATTTTGATGAATCAAAAAGTAAACAGTACTGCGTCCATAAGGCGGCACCGTCTTATGACAATGGGAGAGGGTGTTACATCATCTTTTTTTTGAGTTTTATCTAGGAAAATATCTCTTTTTAGATACATTTTGACTGCCTTGTCATGAGGTTGAGCTTATCTGAAAGAGCGGACGACCAAACACATAAGCCAACGTTTTTGTCCTGTAATATACGTGATAATTAGCGGATAAAATGTTCACGGTAATAAGCTAATTCAGCGACTGAATCACAGATATCCTCCAATGCTCGATGGTTATTTTTTTTTGTAAAGCCTTCAAGTATTTCAGGCTGCCAACGACGAGCTAGCTCTTTCAAGGTACTGACATCCAGATAGCGATAGTGGAAGTAAGCTTCCAAAATCGGCATATAGCGGAAAAGAAAACGGCGATCCTGTCCCACACTATTACCACAAATCGGTGATTTCCCCTTGGGTACCCATTCTTCTAAAAATGCAATCGTCCGTAATTCAGCTTGACTCTCTGTAACCGTGCTTTCTCTTACCCGTTTAAACAAGCCGCTTTCGGTGTGAGTTTTAACATTCCACTCGTCCATCAGAGCAAGTTGATCGTCAGATTGGTGTACCACCAGTTCCGGCCCCTTGGCAAGAATACTCAGGTTGGCATCGGTCACGAGGGTGGCGATCTCGATGATGCGATCTTTCTGTGGATCAAGACCCGTCATTTCCAAATCTATCCAGATTAGACGGTTTTCATTTTCTGCCATAATAATTTCTACCTGCATAAATGTAAGAACCTGTTCCAAATCTTCTTGAGCGATGCTCAGATCAAACAACCACCAGAAGGTTAAACAAAGAGTTAATTGATAGAATAATGTGTATCATAGCCTTTTAAGGCTTCCTAAGCGACAAATGTAGAATTAAGTGAGGTACAGTGAGCAAAAATAAACTGTCCAAAGGCCAACAACGTCGAGTACAGGCAAACCATCAGCGCCGATTACGTACGGATAACTTATCACCCGATGACTCATCCTTCGGTGAGGCGCAACAAGGTATCGTCATCAGTCGCTTTGGTCAGCATGCTGATGTAGAGGCCAGCGATGGGGTGCAGCACCGTTGCAATATTCGTCGCACTCTTTCTTCTCTGGTGACCGGTGATCGTGTAGTGTGGCGCCCAGGTATTGAGCGGCAGGAAGGAATCAAGGTAAAAGGTATTGTCGACGCCATTCATCCACGCACTTCTGTTTTAACGCGCCCTGACCTTTATGATGGTGTGAAACCTATCGCCGCTAATATTGACCAAATTATTGTTGTCTCTGCCATCTTGCCCGAGTTATCGCTTAATATTATCGATCGCTACCTGGTAGTCTGTGAAACCTTGAAGATAAAGCCATTAATCCTGTTAAATAAGATTGATTTACTGGATGACGCTGGTCATAAATGGGTTGATGGCATGATGGCTATCTACCAACATATGAATTACCCTGTATTTAAAGTTTCCAGTCTCAGCGGAGAAGGAATGAAGGCTTTTGCTCAAGTATTGACTGGGCGCATCAGTATTTTTGCTGGTCAATCAGGAGTCGGTAAATCCAGTCTATTAAATGCCTTATTACCTGCCACTGAAAAACAAATTCTTGTTAACACGATTTCAGATAACTCGAATCTGGGCCAACACACTACTACGGTGTCCCGTTTGTATCATTTTCAACAGGGTGGTGATTTGGTTGATTCGCCTGGCGTGCGTGAATTCGGTCTTTGGCACTTAACACCACAACAAGTGACTCAAGGGTTTATCGAATTTCGTGACTATTTGGGACACTGTAAATTCCGTGATTGCCGTCATCTCAACGATCCCGACTGTGCATTACGTGATGCTGTTGAGCGTGGTGATATTGCTGAACAACGTTTTGATAACTATCATCGTATCTTGGAAAGCTTGGAACAGATGAAGCCCCGAAAATCATTTTTTGATGACTGATATTTATAATTAGCAGTTTACAATAGTAGACTTCTTGCAAAACCGTAGTTCGTTATGCAAAGTCAAGGCGCCTGGCGTGCAGTAGCCTTGATAACTTATGACTTTTCATGAGGTTTTTTTATGCTAGAACGTATCAAAATAAAATTGCAATATTTACTTCCTAAGCAGTGGCTGACGCTGTTAGCTGGCTGGGGAGCTGACAAACAAGCGGGTTGGTTAACCCAGTTAGCGATAAAAACGTTCAGTCGCTATTATAAAGTGGATATGAAAGATGCACAGAACCCCGAATTTTCGTCCTATCACTCTTTTAATGAATTTTTTGTACGCCCACTCCATGCTGATGCTCGCCCTATCGCTGCTGGCGATCAGGTATTGGTCCAACCCGCTGACGGTACTATCAGCCAGTTAGGAACTATCCGTGATGGGCAAATTTTGCAGGCTAAAGAGCATAATTACAGTTTAGAAGCGTTATTAGCGGGCAATTATCAGTTGGCGGCAGAATTTCAAAACGGTCAATTTATAACCACTTATTTGGCTCCTCATGATTACCATCGAGTGCATATGCCTTGTTATGGTGTATTGCGTGAAATGATATATGTTCCAGGTGATCTATTTTCAGTTAATCCGTTGACAACAGCTAATATTCCTAATCTATTCGCTCGTAATGAACGGGTCATCTGTATCTTTGATACCGCTTTTGGCACTATGGCACAAATTTTGGTCGGTGCGACTGTTGTCGGCAGTATAGAGACAGTCTGGGCAGGTAGCGTTACCCCGCCAAGAGAGGGTGTAATACGCCGTTGGACTTATCCCGCTGCCGGTGATGAAGGGGCTATCGTGTTGGAGAAAGGGCAGGAAATGGGGCATTTTAAATTAGGCTCTACGGTAATCAATCTGTTTGCAGAGAATAAAGTTTATTTGGCTGTGCAACTAAGCAATGGTTCCATTACCCGTGTGGGTGAGCCGTTGGCAGAAGCGGTTGTGACACCGGCAACATCTTAACGCGAGGTGGAATAACGAAGTAACCAACAGAAAGAAAATAAGGAAGCATCACGTGCGCCTGATAATGATATGCCTATTTCCTCTGTTATTCACTATACCGGCTCAGGCGGCAACTCAGATCGATGAAACGCAGCTCAAGCAAGATCTGCAACAGGTGTCGTTAAATACCAAGATGCCCAATCATGCAGAAATTGTTCAGGCGTTACAAGGGGCGCTTAATTGGTTGGAAGAAGCAAAAGAGTCCAAAGACCGGTCTAGTCAGTATCAAGCTGTTATTAATAATTTCCCTAAGCTAATTAAAACATTACAGCAAAAGGTAGCGGAGGAAAATGACAAATCGCCACTGGTACCTGCTACTTTTACCACCAACGAACTCGAACAACAGATCCTTAAAACCAGTAGCCAGCTATCAGATTTAGAGCACCAGATGCAACAGGAGCAGGAACGTGCACGAGAAATTAGCGATTCTATTGTGCAGGTACCATTGCAACAATCAGACGCACGGCACATTCTTGCTGAAACTAAGCAACGACTCCAGTCATACAGCAATCCAATGACACCCCTGGCGCAAGCCAGGTTTTCTTTGCTACAAGCAGAAATTGTAGCTCGTAAAGCAACAGTTAATGAATTGGAGTTATCCCAACTTTCTGCTAATAACAGACAGGAGCTTTCGCGGATACGTGCTGAGTTATACAAAAAGCGCTATGAACGTATGGATGCGTTATTGCAGATTTTGCGTAACACTATCAATAATCAGCGGCAGCAAGAAGCAGAACAAGCGTTGCAACGTACCGAGTCACTGGCAGGACAAGGGATCGGTTTACCGGCATCTATCAGTAACCAGTTACAAACTAACCGTACACTTTCTTATGCGCTGAAGCAGCAAACTCAACGGATGAATGCAATTGCGGCTTCGCAACGTACAGCCGCAGCACAAGCACTACAAGTACGTCAAGCGTTGAGTACTATTCGTGAACAAGCGCAGTGGATTAGCGTGTCCGCCGCCTTGGGGGAAACTCTGAGAATGCAGGTAGCCAGATTACCCGAGATGCCAAAATCTCAGCAATTAGATCGTGATATGGCTCAATTACGCGTCCAACGACTCAATCTAGAAGATACTTTAGAAAAACAACAACATGGAGTGAAGTTCACCCAAGATAATGGTGACCTGCTCACTATCGAACAACAACGTATTCTTGATGCACAATTGCGTACACAGCGCCAGCTGCTTAATGTGCTGCTATCGGGTTACGATACCCAAATTTTGGAACTGACCAAACTTAAAGTCGCGGATAGTCAGCTGGTGGATGCACTCAATGAAGTGCGTGAAGCTGCACACCGTTATTTGTTTTGGGTCGCCGATGTCAATCCGCTTTCTCTCTCCTATCCGATTAATGTTGCTCGCGATCTTACTCGCTTACTCTCTCTTGATACCCTATCACAACTCGGGGTGCCTTGGTGATGATGATAACCAATAAGCAGACACTAATCCCGATTGTTGGCGCATTATTCTTTGTCGGATTCAGTATTAGCTCTCGTCGCCATTATTATGCGTTTCTCGAACGGACAAACAGCTACATTGGTAAGGTTAATCAAGATAAATTTTCATTAACATTACGCACAGTGTTCTGGTCAATCCTGATAGCGTTACCGTTGCCGGTATTGTGGGCAGCGCTGGGTTATGGTTTACAGAACGCCTGGTCTTACCCGATGGCGGGAGATATTGGTATCGCTGTTACCGCGACAGTACCCGTGCTATGGATATTTATGATAAGTGGTGCTTTTACACATCCTCACGGCTTATTTATCGCTCACTTTCGCTGGCATCCTGCACAGGTTGCCAGAGCAATGCGTTTCTACCGCATGTCGGTATGGCTGATTGTTCCACTGATGATAGCTCTGATTACTTTTGAAAATTATAGCGATCGTGAATTTGCAGGTACCTTAGGACGGCTATGTTTTATTCTATTATGCGTCGCACTCAGTCTAGTGACCAACAGTTTGAAACGTGCTGGCATCCCGCTGTATCTGGATAAGGAAGGTCATGGTGAGAATAGGCTCAATCGTGCATTATGGGAACTATTACTTTCTGCTCCTTTAGTTGCAGCGCTGGCTTCAGCACTGGGTTATCTCACCACTGCTCAAGAGTTGCTAGTACGTTTAGAAACTTCGGTTGCTATCTGGTTTTTTTTGCTAGTCATTTACCATATTATTCGGCGTTGGATGTTGATTCAGCGGCGACGTATTGCATTTGACCGCGCCAAGCAACGGCGTGCCGATATTTTGGCACAACGGGCACGTGGAGACGATGATGTTTCCTTCGGTATCAATCCTGAAAGCGCCAACGAAACCGAAGAGCCTATGATTAATCTCGATGTAATCAGCGCCCAGTCACTACGGCTAGTCAGATCGATTCTCACTATGATCGCTTTAGTTTCCGTTATCGCCCTATGGTCGGAGATTCATTCTGCTTTTGGCTTTTTGGAAAACATCCGTCTGTGGGATGTCACCACTACGCTCAACGGAGTGGAAAGCATACAACCTATCAGTATGGGATCGATATTAATTGTTATTTTGGTCGTCATCGTCACTACTCAATTAGTGCGTAATTTACCCGCGCTACTGGAATTGGCTTTATTACAACATTTGAATCTTGCTCCTGGTACAGGTTATGCCATTTCCACCATTACCAAATATCTGCTGATGCTACTCGGTGGTATGGTAGGTTTCTCATTATTGGGTATTGAGTGGGCAAAATTTCAATGGTTGGTCGCTGCTTTAGGTGTTGGTTTGGGTTTTGGTTTACAAGATATTTTTAACAATTTTATATCCGGCCTGATCATCTTGTTTGAAAAACCGATCCGTATCGGCGATACCGTTACTGTCCGTGATCTCACGGGTAGCGTGACAAAAATCAACACCAGAGCGACCACGATTTCTGACTGGGATCGTAAAGAAATTATCGTACCAAATAAAGCATTTACCACGGAACAATTTACCAATTGGTCGCTATCAGATCCGATCACTCGAGTCGTTTTGACCGTTCCAGCACCTATCGAAGCCAATAGTGAAGAAGTCACTGAGATATTATTAATCGCATCACGCTGTTGTTCACTTGTATTGGATACACCGGCTCCAGAGGTGTATCTAACCGATATACAGCAGGGGATTCAGATCTTCGAATTACGTATTTACGCTGCCGAAATGGGACATAGGATGCCGCTAAGGCATGATATCCATCAGCTGATACTCGCTGGGTATCGAGAACATGGCATTACCCTACCGTTCCCACCTTTCCAAATACGTACAGACAGACTCAGTCGGGTTAGTGGTTCTATTTCTAATCGGAACAATAATGGCCATACCCAGGGTAATTTATAATTAGGCTTTTGCAAAACCGTAGCGAGTACTGTGAATTTTGAGTTAAATGTGACGTTGCTGGTGATAGGATAGCCTCAACGATAGAATTTACGCTTTTATCCAGCCTTTACTAATAGGAAACGCAAAGCAGAAACGGTAGAACTTAAACAAATATTGAGTAATACAATCACCCAATAAATGCCATACCCCTTGTGACAATAAACAGCCCATAAGCCCAACGAAAAATGCACCCAGCATATCCAACGGCCAGTGAACACCGAGGTAGATCCGTGACCAAGCAATAGCCAATGCAATGATGATCAAACCCATGCCAGACCACAGCCTATGCCAAAATAAAAAAGCCAGTGCAAAAGTAAATATTGCGCTACCGTGGTTACTTGGAAAAGAGCTATCAGGAACATGAGCCAAAAAAATATAACCAAAACCTTCAACAAAAGGTCGTTCATGGGGTAGCAACCGGCCAATGACAGCAGAGAGTAACATCGAAAAAACTAAAGCAATAGCCGTTTTAATAACCAGTTGACGCTGTAATACCATGCTATTTGCTGTCCCCCATAACCACAGGCCAATCAATAACAAAGGGATAATGAAAATAGCATATCTAGCAAGTACAATGGCAAATGTAATCGTCTCAAAAGTAGACGCAGGAGTAGCATTGATCAAAGTAAAGAGAAAATGATTGAGTTGTTCCATTATTAACTCCATGGTTGTCGTCATAACAATGTTCATCAATAGACCTCTTGCATAATCTGCTGTGTGGTGTGAATTCGGTGTGACACGGTGCTCACAATCCGCACATACTCGTATGCTAACGAAGGTTACTGCACACCATGCGCCTTAACTTCACATAACGAACAACGATTTTACAAGAAGTCTAATTGAAACAAACGCTCTCATAAACTGTTCGCATTTCAGTCACTAAAGCAAAAACATTGCTTGTAGAGGAACACCGTACTACCACATACCGGTACCCCGCTCTCACCAACAAAGAGTGAGTAGACGTTGTCAAATAGTTTGACTAAAGTAAAAAACCAATATCAATGCACTAGTGAGTCGCATTGGTATTACAAAAAACTGAAGCCCTGCGTTTTCACACAGGGCTTCAGTTATCTTAGTATCTGTCCAATATAACCCTTTCGGATACCAACTACTACCTTAAAAATGGATGCCTGGCAGTGTCCTACTCTCGCATGGGGAAACCCCACACTACCATCGGCGCTACAATGTTTCACTTCTGAGTTCGGAATGGGATCAGGTGGGACCATCGCGCTAGGGCCGCCAGGCAAATTCTTTCTCTCAACATGTCTGCTTCTAGAAGCAAGCTGAATCAACATAAAACAACTTCGGTGTTGTAAGGTTAAGACTCCTGGGTCATTAGTACTGGTTAGCTCAATGCATCACTGCAATTACACACCCAGCCTATCTACGTCTTCGTCTTAAACGTCCCTTCGGAGATTACTATCTCTGGGAAGAATCATCTCGGGGCAAGTTTCCCGCTTAGATGCTTTCAGCGGTTATCTCTTCCGCATTTAGCTACCAGGCTATGCCATTGGCATGACAACCCGTACACCAGCGATGCGTCCACTCCGGTCCTCTCGTACTAGCAGCAGACCCCCTCAATCTTCCTACGCCCACGGCAGATAGGGACCGAACTGTCTCACGACGTTCTAAACCCAGCTCGCGTACCACTTTAAATGGCGAACAGCCATACCCTTGGGACCTACTTCAGCCCCAGGATGTGATGAGCCGACATCGAGGTGCCAAACACCGCCGTCGATATGAACTCTTGGGCGGTATCAGCCTGTTATCCCCGGAGTACCTTTTATCCGTTGAGCGATGGCCCTTCCATTCAGAACCACCGGATCACTAAGACCTACTTTCGTACCTGCTCGAGCCGTCACTCTCGCAGTCAAGCTAGCTTATGCCTTTGCACTATCCTCACGATGTCCGACCGTGATTAGCTAACCTTCGTGCTCCTCCGTTACGCTTTAGGAGGAGACCGCCCCAGTCAAACTACCCACCAGACACTGTCCTTGCGCCGGGTCACGGCGCTAAGTTAGAAAATCAAAAAATAAAGAGTGGTATTTCAACAACGGCTCCATGCAAACTGGCGTCCACATCTCGTCGCCTCCCACCTATCCTACACATTAGTTCTCAAGTCCCAGTGTCAAGCTATAGTAAAGGTTCACGGGGTCTTTCCGTCTTGCCGCGGGTACACTGCATCTTCACAGCGAGTTCAATTTCACTGAGTCTCGGGTGGAGACAGCCTGGCCATCATTACGCCATTCGTGCAGGTCGGAACTTACCCGACAAGGAATTTCGCTACCTTAGGACCGTTATAGTTACGGCCGCCGTTTACCGGGGCTTCGATCAAGCGCTTCTCCTCGCAGATTACACCATCAATTAACCTTCCGGCACCGGGCAGGCGTCACACCGTATACGTCCACTTGCGTGTTGGCACAGTGCTGTGTTTTTAATAAACAGTTGCAGCCAGCTGGTCTCTGCGACTCACATACGCTCAGCACGTTCTCAGTGCCTCACCTACATCAGCGTGCCTTCTCCCGAAGTTACGGCACCATTTTGCCTAGTTCCTTCACCCGAGTTCTCTCAAGCGCCTTAGTATGCTCTACCTGACCACCTGTGTCGGTTTCGGGTACGATCGTCTGTTACATCTCACTTAGTGGCTTTTCCTGGAAGCCGGGCATCTGTTACTTACGTACCTTACGTACCTCCTCATCTCGCCTCAAGATTGTGTGCCGCCGGATTTGCCTAACTGCACTCCCTACACGATTGAACCGGGTAAACCGTCTCCCGGATAACATAGCCTTCTCCGTCACCACTTCGTCATAACAAACTGTACAGGAATATTAACCTGTTGCCCATCGACTACGCTTTTCAGCCTCGCCTTAGGGGTCGACTCACCCTGCCTCGATTAACGTTGGACAGGAACCCTTGGTCTTTCGGCGAGCGGGTTTTTCACCCGCTTTATCGTTACTTATGTCAGCATTCGCACTTCTGATACCTCCAGTGAACATCTCTATTCACCTTCTGCGGCTTACAGAACGCTCCCCTACCCAACAGTCATTACATCTGTAATCACCACTGCCGCAGCTTCGGTGCATGGTTTAGCCCCGTTACATCTTCCGCGCAGGCCGACTCGACCAGTGAGCTATTACGCTTTCTTTTAATGATGGCTGCTTCTAAGCCAACATCCTGGCTGTCTTCGCCTTCCCACTTCGTTTCCCACTTAACCATGACTTCGGGACCTTAGCTGGCGGTCTGGGTTGTTGCCCTCTTCACGACGGACGTTAGCACCCGCCGTGTGTCTCCCGTGATATATTCTTCGGTATTCGCAGTTTGCATCGGGGTGGTAAGCCGGGATGGCCCCCTAGCCGAAACAGTGCTCTACCCCCGAAGATAATCTCACGAGGCGCTACCTAAATAGCTTTCGGGGAGAACCAGCTATCTCCCGGTTTGATTGGCCTTTCACCCCCAGCCACAAGTCATCCGCTCATTTTTCAACATAAGTCGGTTCGGTCCTCCAACGGGCGTTAACCTATCTTCAACCTGCTCATGGCTAGATCACCGGGTTTCGGGTCTATACCTTGCAACTCGTCGCCCTATTCAGACTCGGTTTCCCTACGGCTCCCCTAAACGGTTAACCTTGCTACAAAATATAAGTCGCTGACCCATTATACAAAAGGTACGCAGTCACCCTATTCAAGGCTCCCACTGCTTGTACGTACAGGGTTTCAGGGTCTCTTTCACTCCCCTCGCCGGGGTTCTTTTCGCCTTTCCCTCACGGTACTGGTTCACTATCGGTCAGTCAGGAGTATTTAGCCTTGGAGGATGGGCCCCCCGTCTTCAAACAGGATTTCTCGTGTCCCGCTCTACTCTTTGAGTGCAATGTCAGCGCATTTTTAGGTACGGGGCTATCACCCTTTATCGCCGACCTTTCCAGGTCATTCCCCTAACCACTCTTAACAATACACACTCTGGGCTGCTCCCCCCTCGCTCGCCGCTACTAGGGGAATCTCGGTTGATTTCTTTTCCTCGGGGTACTTAGATGTTTCAGTTCCCCCGGTTCGCCTCGTTAAACTATTTATTCATCTAACGATAGTGCAACTTATTGCACTGGGTTGCCCCATTCGGGGATCGTCGGCTCTCTCGCTTCATATCAGCTTACCGACGCTTTTCGCAGATTTGCACGCCCTTCTTCGCCTCTGACTGCCTAGGCATCCGCCCTGTACGCTTCATTACTTAACCTTACAACCCGAAATTGTCTTCGGGTACTGAGTTCTCACAACGACACACGCCTAATTTTCATCACGCATGACTTCATCGCCTCAGCTTCAGCTTGTTCCAGATTATTAAAGAGCAACTGTTCCACAATACATTTCCACCTTGCAGCATCAATATATTCTGAAACGGTTTTACATGGTGGAGCTAAGCGGGATCGAACCGCTGACCTCCTGCGTGCAAGGCAGGCGCTCTCCCAGCTGAGCTATAGCCCCATGCAACGTATAAAAAAAGCGACGACCTCATCGCAACAGCTCCCCAAGCAAAACGCAGAGACGTAACCCTTGATGGCACAATAAATACCATACTAACGCAACATCGGAGCCTGTTGGTGGGTCTGAGTGGACTTGAACCACCGACCTCACCCTTATCAGGGGTGCGCTCTAACCACCTGAGCTACAGACCCAACAAGGTACAAAACCAAACCAATTCCTTAGCTCGGCTCGCTTTTTCTATAAAAAACACTCATTACTTCATCAGACAATCTGTGTGGACACCACGCAATACCTATCTTCAGGTAAGGAGGTGATTCAACCGCAGGTTCCCCTACGGTTACCTTGTTACGACTTCACCCCAGTCATGGTTCACAAAGTGGTAAGCGCCATCCCAAAGGTTAAGCTACCTACTTCTTTTGCAAAACACTCCCATGGTGTGACGGGCGGTGTGTACAAGGCCCGGGAACGTATTCACCGTAGCATTCTGATCCACGATTACTAGCGATTCCGACTTCATGGAGTCGAGTTGCAGACTCCAATCCGGACTACGACGTACTTTATGAGGTCCGCTCACCCTCGCAGGCTCGCTTCTCTTTGTATACGCCATTGTAGCACGTGTGTAGCCCTACTCGTAAGGGCCATGATGACTTGACGTCATCCCCACCTTCCTCCGGTTTATCACCGGCAGTCTCTCTTGAGTTCCCACCTCTACGTGCTGGCAACAAAAGATAAGGGTTGCGCTCGTTGCGGGACTTAACCCAACATTTCACAACACGAGCTGACGACAGCCATGCAGCACCTGTCTCAAAGCTCCCCGAAGGGCACGTCAACATCTCTGTCGACTCCTCTGGATGTCAAGAGTAGGTAAGGTTCTTCGCGTTGCATCGAATTAAACCACATGCTCCACCGCTTGTGCGGGCCCCCGTCAATTCATTTGAGTTTTAACCTTGCGGCCGTACTCCCCAGGCGGTCGATTTAACGCGTTTGCTCCGCAAGCCACAGTTTATAACCACAACCTACAAATCGACATCGTTTACAGCGTGGACTACCAGGGTATCTAATCCTGTTTGCTACCCACGCTTTCGCACCTCAGCGTCAGTCTCTGTCCAGGGGGCCGCCTTCGCCACCGGTATTCCTCCAGATATCTACGCATTTCACCGCTACACCTGGAATTCTACCCCCTCTACAAAACTCTAGACTCTCAGTTTCAAATGCCGTTCCCAAGTGAAGCTCGGGGATTTCACATCTGACTTAAGAAACCGCCTACGTGCCCTTTACGCCCAGTAATTCCGATTAACGCTCGCACCCTCCGTATTACCGCGGCTGCTGGCACGGAGTTAGCCGGTGCTTCTTCTGCGAGTAACGTCCATTAGCAACACTCTTTGCATTGCTTCATTCCTCCTCGCTGAAAGTGCTTTACAACCCGAAGGCCTTCTTCACACACGCGGCATGGCTGCATCAGGCTTGCGCCCATTGTGCAATATTCCCCACTGCTGCCTCCCGTAGGAGTCTGGACCGTCTCTCAGTTCCAGTGTGGCTGGTTATCCTCTCAGACCAGCTAGGGATCGTCGCCTAGGGGAGCCATTACCTCTCCTACTAGCTAATCCCATCTGGGTTCATCTGATGGCGCGAGGCCCGGAGGTCCCCCGCTTTGGTCGCGTAACATCATGCGGTATTAGCTACCGTTTCCAGTAGTTATCCCCCTCCATCAGGCAGATCCCCAGACTTTACTCACCCGTCCGCCGCTCGCCGGCAAAGATAGCAAGCTACCTTCCCGATGCCGCTCGACTTGCATGTGTTAGGCCTGCCGCCAGCGTTCAATCTGAGCCATGATCAAACTCTTCAATTTTATTTACTGCTCTGCGCTTCAATATGAAATCAGCCTCAACCACTTTGCAGTAAAAAACAAAACGATCACGGATTCATACATTCTTCAGCACTTTATTCTTGCTTTTGCCCAGTCTTTTTCAAAACCAAGCGATAGCATATTGCCAGTGCCCACACAGATTGTCTGATTAATTGTTAAAGAGCAAGGCGTTGACCACTTATCGGTATCTATATCAACCGGCTATCTGTACAACGCGAGGGGGCGAATTCTACGCTTCCCTTGTCGAGAGTCAAGATTTTCTTGTCTTGAATTTCGTTCTATCGGATAAACTATTCAGCAAATCACTGCCGATCACCATTCCAATGAGGTGCGCATTATAGGGAGCTATTTAAGAATGGCAAGGGTTTATAACAAATTTTATTTTTTTTGTACTTACTTACAGGTAACGCCAAATTATTTATCTCTTTTTTTAATCACTGCAGGTAAATCGGCTAGACTGTCCAGCACCCAATCAGCGGCTGCTACAGCGGCTGTGGTCGTTTCTTTACCGCTTCTTAACAATACTTTAGTAGCAACATGCGCAGCCTGAGCCGCCTGCATGTCTTCGATTGTATCTCCAACCATGTAAGAAGCCGCCATATCGATGTGTAGCTCGTTTTTCGCCTGCAGTAACATACCGGGTAATGGTTTACGACAATCGCAAAGCTGACGGTATTTATCTTCACGGCCTTCGGGATGATGAGGGCAGAAATAGATGCCATCAAGATCTACACCACGATCAGCTAATGACCAGTCCATCCACTCGGTCAAGGTTATAAACTGTGCTTCCGTAAATTTTTTCCTAGCAATGCCAGATTGATTAGTCACCAGCACCAAAGCAAATCCCATTGCCTTTAATTCACAGCAGGCATCAATTACACCTTCTATAAACTGAAAATTATCAATTTTATATACGTACCCGTGATCGATATTTATAGTACCGTCCCGATCTAAAAATATCGCTGGAACAGATTGGATCATTTAGTGGTCCCCTGATATAAAGTTAATTTGGCCAGTATCGCATTATTTATTGATTATTGGGCATTCAAAAGAAATAGTGTTACCCGTTGACTTAGCCATCTAGACGCCTTAACATCCAATTTGGATGTCGATTACATTCAATTTTATTTTTTATCTCTCCAGCAAACTTCATAGTTAAAATAAGAATAATATGATTAGACTTTCTCACATCAGCAAAGTATTCAAACAGGAAGCGAACACGATTAATGCACTCTCTGACGTCAGCTTGCATGTTCCTACTGGACAGGTCTATGGCGTTATTGGTGCTTCTGGAGCAGGAAAGAGCACCTTGATTCGCTGTGCAAACATGTTGGAGCGCCCTACTAGCGGTCGGGTATTGATTGATGGGCAAGATCTTACCCAGTTATCCGCGGGGCAACTGACAAAGGTTCGACGTCAAATCGGGATGATTTTTCAACATTTTAATTTGCTTTCTTGCCGTACCGTTTTCAATAATATCGCCTTACCATTAGAATTGGACAGTTTGCCTTGCACTGAGATAAAAAGAAGAGTGAGCAAATTACTAGATTTGGTTGGATTGATAGATAAACAAAATGCTTATCCGACTAACCTTTCTGGTGGGCAAAAACAGCGTGTAGCCATTGCTCGTGCTTTAGCAAGTAATCCTAAGGTTCTATTATGCGATGAGGCCACTAGCGCCTTAGATCCTGCAACAACCCGTTCTATTCTAGAATTATTAAAAGATATTAACCGCCGTTTAGGATTAACCATTCTGTTAATTACTCATGAAATGGATGTAGTAAAGCGTATTTGTGATCAAGTTGCCGTGATCAGTGCAGGTAAATTAATTGAACAAGGTAGCGTCAGCAAGATATTCTCTCACCCCAAAACACCTTTGGCACAACAATTTATCCAGTCAACGTTACATCTAGATATCCCCGATGATTACAAACAACGCATGAGCGTACAGCCAGCACCAAGCCGTGTTCCCTTATTGAAACTGGAGTTTACTGGTCAATCCGTTGATGCACCATTAATTTCACAGGTGGTACGTCGCTTTAATATCGATATTAGTATTCTCAGTTCGCAAATGGATTATGCTGGCGGGGTTAAATTTGGTGTTATGCTAGTTGAAATGCACGGTGAAGAGCAAAGTAGATTGGCCGCCATCACATTTTTGCAACATCATCATGTAAAAGTCGAGGTTTTAGGTTATGTCTGAAGCAATGATTTGGTTATTGGGCCGAGGCATTTGGGAGACGCTGATGATGACCTTCGTTTCCGGTTTTTTTGGTTTTGTTATCGGATTACCCATTGGCGTATTGCTGTATGTGACTCGCCCGGGGCAAATTATCTCGAATACTACGTTGTATAAATTACTATCCGCACTGGTCAATATTTTCCGTTCTATACCTTTTATCATTTTATTGGTATGGATGATCCCTTTTACTCGTTTGCTGATTGGTACTTCTATTGGTCTACAGGCCGCTATTGTGCCTTTAACCGTAAGTGCTGCTCCCTTCATTGCACGTATGGTCGAGAATGCCATGTTGGAAATCCCATCCGGTTTAATTGAAGCAGCTCGAGCGATGGGAGCCACACCATTACAGATTATCAACAAGGTGTTACTACCTGAAGCGCTACCTAGTTTAGTCAATACAGCAACCATTACTTTAATTACTCTGGTTGGTTATTCCGCTATGGGAGGAGCTGTCGGTGCTGGAGGGCTGGGTCAGATCGGTTATCAATATGGATACATCGGTTATAACGCCACTGTAATGAATACTGTATTAATCTTGTTAGTCACTTTGGTCTATCTGATGCAATTTGTTGGCAATTACATCGTTAACGCCTTAAACCATAAATAGCATCGTTAACTTTAAACACCTGTTCAAAATCGTCGTAAGCGACGCTCAAACGAGGAAGAAATTAACGAAAAAGTGCTGTTACCTTGTATGTAGTGGAAAGCATCAATGAGCATGTTGGGCACATTTTTGACGAAATATCGGAGAGCACCACAGATTTCGAACAGGTTCTAAGATCGTATTGATCCCTAACCTACATCAACTTATGTCAAATGGAGAAAAATCCATGTCTATAAAATTAAAATCTGTCACAGCAATCAGCATATTAATCGGTTCTTTGGTTCTTGTGGCCTGTGGACAAAAAGAAAAAGATCCCAACAGCATTAAGGTCGGCGTTATCAGTGGTTCTGAGCAGCAGGTAGCGGAAGTCGCTAAAAAGGTGGCTAAGGATAAATACGGTCTGAATGTAGAACTTGTGGTTTTTAATGATTATGTTTTACCCAATGAAGCACTCAGCCAGGACGATATCGACGCTAATGCTTTCCAACATAAACCTTATCTGGATCAACAAATTAAAGATCGAGGTTATAAACTGGTTGCGGTTGGTCATACTTTTGTTTACCCCATTGCTGGTTACTCAAAAAAAATCAAATCACTGGATGAGCTACAATCTGGTTCACAAATAGCGCTGCCTAATGATCCCACGAATCTCGGTCGTGCCTTATTACTGTTGCAAAAACAAGGTTTACTAAAACTCACAAACGACGTTGGCCTGCTTCCTACTGTTTTAGATGTGATTGATAATCCTAAAAATCTAAAACTCGTCGAATTGGAAGCTCCTCAGTTACCACGTTCTCTCGATGATCAGCAAATTGCCTTAGCGGTCATTAATAGCACTTACGCTAGCCAGATTAATCTAACACCGGCTAAAGATGGTTTGTTTGTCGAAGATAAAGATTCACCCTATGTTAATTTGATTGTCGCTCGTGCAGATAACAAAGAGGCAGAAAATGTGAAAAAATTTGTCCAGGCCTATCAATCTGACGAGGTATTCACTGCGGCTAATAAAATCTTTAACGGCGGTGCAGTAAAGGGCTGGTGAACGTCACTCACGACGATTTCGACCAGAATCAACAATTTTTATGTTTAATTATCAGACTTCTTGTAAAACCGGAGCGAATGCTGTGAGGTCAAGGCACCTGGAGCGCAGCGACCGCAGTGTACAGACGAGTACATGAGAATTGCGAGCACCACGTAACACAGAATGCGCAGCACGTAACCGGTTTTGCAAGAAGTCTATTTTTAGTTTTTATGGAAACCAACACATCATGCGTACCAGCCGATATCTACTTGCTACACTGAAGGAAACTCCTGCCGATGCTGAAATCATCAGCCACCAGATGATGCTGCGCGCCGGCATGATCCGTCAACTGGCTTCAGGGCTTTATACTTGGCTGCCAACCGGTATCCGGGTGTTGAAAAAGGTCGAAAATATTGTACGTGAAGAGATGAATAAGGCGGGTGCGATCGAAGTTTCCATGCCCATGGTACAACCGGCAAGTCTCTGGCAAGAAACCGGACGTTGGCAACAATATGGTGCTGAGCTGCTGCGTTTTGTTGATCGTAATGAACGGCATTTCGTACTCGGCCCTACCCACGAAGAGGTGATCACCGATTTCATTCGTAATGGTATTCGCTCGTATAAACAATTACCCCTTAACCTTTTTCAAATTCAAACCAAGTTCCGTGATGAAGTACGGCCACGTTTTGGCGTAATGCGCGCTCGTGAATTCCTGATGAAAGATGCTTACTCTTTCCATACCACGAAAGCATCCTTGCAAGAAACTTACAACGCCATGTACGCCGCATACAGTAAAATTTTTACTCGTATCGGCTTGGATTTCCGTGCGGTACTGGCCGATACCGGTTCGATTGGTGGTAGCACTTCTCACGAGTTTCAGGTATTGGCGGACAGTGGTGAGGATGATATCGTTTTCTCAACCGAATCCAATTTCGCGGCAAATATTGAACTGGCTGAAGCAGTAGCACCAACGCAGACACGGGCAGTCGCTACTGAAGACTTGCGTATTGTTGACACACCACATGTAAAAATCATCACCGACCTGGTAACGCAGTTCAAAATGCCAATCGAGAAAACAGTAAAAACGCTCTTCGTACGCGCACATGAAACGGAAGCAAACGGGCATAAACTGATTGCGTTGTTGCTACGTGGTGATCATCAACTCAATACAATAAAAGCAGAGAAACTGCCTCAGGTTGCCGTTCCACTCACTTTTGCCAGTGAGCAAGAGATCCACGAATGGGTAAATGCAAAACCGGGTTCTTTGGGGCCAATTAATCTGGCATCCTCGTCCATTGTCGTCGACCGCACTGTTGCTGTGATGAGTGATTTTAGTGCGGGGGCTAATATTGATGGTAAACATTATTTTGGTATCAATTGGGATCGTGATTTGCCGCTACCACAGGTGGCTGATATCCGTAACGTGCAAGAAGGTGATGCCAGCCCTGATGGGCAAGGAACCTTGCAGATTAAACGCGGCATCGAAGTCGGCCATATCTTTCAACTGGGCAATAAATACTCAGAAGCGATGAAAGCGACGCTACAATGTGAAGATTGCACTAATCAAGTGATAACAATGGGTTGCTATGGTATTGGTGTGTCCCGTGTGGTTGCTGCTACTATTGAGCAACACCACGATGATCGTGGCATTATTTGGCCGGATGCGATTGCTCCATTTCAAATCGCTATCATACCAATCATCAATATACACACTTCTTCTCGGGTGAAAGAATTCGCGGAACAATTGTATGAAACCTTAGTTAATCAAGGTATCGAGGTTATTATCGATGACCGTCAAGAACGGCCAGGTGTGATGTTTGCCGATATGGAATTGATTGGCATACCACATCACGTAGTGATTAGTGATCGCACTTTAGAGAAGGAAGAAGTGGAATATAAAAATCGCAGTGCCCATAAAAAAGATAAGCCAGAAATGATATCAAGCAGTGAGATTGTCGATTTTATAATCAAAAAAATCAAACAATAGTGCCTTAAAATGATACGACTTTATCTACACAGGTTAATTAAGATATTGCTGCATGTTAACGGCATACCACAATCGACAGCTTCGCAAGGAACCTCATGTTACTGCGTTTATATCAGATACTGTTTTACCTTATTCAACCATTAATCTGGCTACGTCTGCTATTACGTAGCCGTAAAGCTCCCGCTTACCGTCAGCGCTGGGGGGAACGTTATGGTTTTTGTGCCGGTAAGGTAGCGGCTAAGGGCATTTTGCTGCATTCCGTTTCAGTGGGTGAAACACTGGCAGCTATTCCGTTGATCAAAGCCTTGCGTCATCATTACCCTGATATGCCGATTACAGTGACCACCATGACCCCCACAGGGTCTGAACGGGTAAAATCCGCTTTGAATAACGAAGTTCATCACGTCTATTTACCCTATGATCTTCCTTGTGCCGTAAACCGTTTTCTTAATCAACTTAATCCCCATTTAGTGATTATTATGGAGACTGAGTTATGGCCAACACTCATTCATGCGTTGCATCGCCGATCTATCCCGTTAGTCATTGCCAACGCACGTCTTTCGGCGCGTTCAGCGGCGCGTTATCAGAAACTAGGCCATTTTATTCGTCAGATGCTGCAACGTATTACCTTGATTGCCGCACAACATCATGAAGATGGAGAACGTCTTATCTCCCTGGGATTGAAGCGCTGCCAACTTAGCGTCACAGGTAGCCTGAAATTTGATATTGCCATCACACCCGAGCTAGCCACTCGTGCCGCTACTTTACGCAGCCAATGGGCGTCACATCGACCAGTATGGATAGCCACCAGTACCCACGATGGTGAAGAAACCCTATTATTGGCCGCGTATCGTAAATTGTTGTCAACACATCCAACCCTATTACTGATTTTGGTACCACGGCATCCTGAACGTTTTCCCACAGCAATAGAACTAGTACAAAAAGCCGGTTTAAATTATATGCTACGTAGCCGTGGTGAAATCCCCTCAGCCAGTACTCAAGTGGTTATCGGCGATACCATGGGTGAACTCATGCTATTGTATGGCATCGCCGATATCGCTTTTGTCGGGGGAAGTCTAGTAAAACACGGTGGACATAATCCATTAGAAGCCGCCGCCCATTCCATACCCATCCTTATGGGATCACATACTTTTAATTTTAAAGAGATTTGTGCCAAGCTGACAAAAGCGAAAGGGCTGATTACCGTCACTGATACCCTATCGTTAGTACAGAAAATGAACTTTTTACTCAATGATAAAAATCGCCTTTTTTATCACGGCCAGCAAGCTGTTGACGTTCTGTATAAAAATCAGGGAGCATTGCAGCGTTTATTACATTTGCTAGTCCCTTATTTACGCCCGCATAACCATTAGACTTCTTGCAAAACCTACTATGTGCTGCGAATTTTGTGTTATAGGGTGCTCGTGATCCTCATGTACTTGTAGCGTGAAATTACTGCGCTCCAGATACCTTGACTTCACAGCACTCGCTACGGTTTTGCAAGAAGTCTATTAAACTTTTGACAAACATATTCTATTTCTATCCATTCATGGCCGATTATAACAAGTTTGCCATTCAGATTTAAATTTGCATTTTCACGCATTTTTTACCATCTATTTAATAACGGTAAAAAAAACGGGCGTTTGTGTCGTTTATATGAAATATATTTTTTTATAAATGGGATGCTTATGAGAAGCCCAAATCTTGGATTATTCAATTTTTCTATTATCGCAACCTTGAGTGGTCTATCCTTCTCTGTGGTGGCAAACACCGGTAATGTAGAAAATACGATTATTACTTCACCAATGGTAACAGGATGCATGCTGAAGACTGATAACTCAAGTGTTACTGTGGATTCATCAGGATCGATATCCATCATTTCAAATACTAATAGAACCAGCCAGGGAGTGGGTATATTAGCAACAGGCGATACCACTTTTGGCAAAATAATCAATCATGGAAAAATAATGGGAGCAGGACAAAGTAGAGGTATTGAGATTGAAGAAGGTGCAACAGTCAATGCTATAATCAATACAGGAGAAATAACGACCGAGGGGCATGGTATTGAATTAGGTTTTAATAATAGCCTCGCTACTGTTAATCGAGGAACGGAAGAATTCGGTATTTATAATAGTGGATTAATAAAAACATCAAGAAGTATTTGGAGCGATGAATCAGGAATACGCATTCATAATCAATCTAAACTTGATGGCCTTTTTAATTCTGGGACCATCTCTGGATATCAGCACGCTATTTTTGTCAGCGATACCGAGGGTACCATCAATAATAATATTGTTAATAATGGTAGTCTCTCAGGCGAGTCACTCCATGGAATATATAATATCGGTAAAATTGATGGCATTATCAATCAAAACTCCATTGCAGGTAAAATGGATGGTGTCAGAAATGAAGGAAGAATAAAAAACATTAATAATAGCGGAAGTATCACCGGTGAGCAGACAGGTATAACCAACGAGGGTACTGTTGATTCCATTGTGAATACCGGTACTGTTGGCAGCACCCGTTATGCCATTAACAATACGGGTACAATTACTGACAGTATAGATAATTACGGAAGATTAAATGGGAATGTTGAATTATCTCATGCTACCCTTAATCTGCTGCGTAACGCTTCTGTTTCAGGCATCATTAACGGTAATAGTGGATCGGCCATTACCGTCGGCACAAACGTACTACCAACGAATTATACTGCCAATGATCATGCCTCCGTTGGCAAGGTTTCTGTTACCTCTGACAGTGTTCTGACATTAGGAAAAGAGATAATCTGGTCTGCTAACGGTGCAGATGGCATCACTATCGATGGTGACCTTCTCTTGAATGAACAAAGTACTTTAAGAGGGAATAGCACGAATAATAACAAAATTTTTCTGATAGGCCATTCAGCGAATATTGACGGTAACCTAATGAATAATAGATCCCTTATCCTCAATCCTCATACTGTCAGTACAGGAAATACGTTAAACATCACTAGAAATTATACCGGAGAAACTGACAGTACTCTTTTTTTAGCAACTGTTCTCGGTGATGATAATTCTTTAACAGATAAACTGATCATCGACGGAGATGCAAACGGTACTACTACCGTACATATTACCAATATCAAGGGTAAAGGTGCTCAAACTCAAAATGGAATTGAAATTATAAAAATTAATGGCGCTTCCAATGCTATTTTTTTGCCAGGAGGGCGTATTGTTGCTGGCTCCTACGATTATAACCTGGTGAAAAAAAATGCTAATTGGTATTTAACCAGCACTGATACCACAGAACCGAAGATTAATCCCGTCGAGCCGGAAATTAATGAGCCAATAAAAGAGCCAATATTAAGACCTGAAGTCGGTGGTTATCTGAATAATATTACAATAGCTAATACCATGTTTAATATGCGCTTGCATGAACGTCTCGGTGAAATGCAATACACGGATTTTTTGGGTAGTAAAGAAAAGATCACCAACCTGTGGTTTCGTAGCACTGGGGGGCGTAGCCTTTATTCCGATAAAAGTGGGCAAATTAGCACTCAAGCCGATCGTTATGTTTTTCAGATAGGCGCGGATATTGCACAGTGGAGTTCTGATGGTGATGATCGCTTGCACTTGGGCATTATGGCCGGGCATGGCAATAACAGTGCATCTGCCCTGTCAAAGGTGACAGGCTACCAAGCGAAAGGAGGAATCGAAGGTTACAGTACGGGGCTATACACCACTTGGTACGCCAATCAGCAAGATAAATCCGGCCCGTATCTGGACAGTTGGGTTCTTTGGAATTGGTTTAATAACTATATTAGTGGTCATGGATTGCCAAGAGAAAATTATAGAAGCAAAGGGATCACAGCCTCACTGGAAACCGGATATAGCTTTCACATTGCAGAGGTAGGGATACACAGTTACTGGTTACAACCTCAAGCTCAAATTATCTGGATGAACGTTAAAGGCAATACACACTATGAAGCTAACGGAACCCGTATTACACATTCAGGGCAAGGTGATATCCAGCTACGCCTTGGTACGCGTGTTTATATGCGTGCTCATCATGATGTTACACGTGGCCAATTCCAGCCTTTCATTGAAGCGAACTGGTTTAATAACAGTCAAAAGCAGAGGGTTTCCATGGATGGCCTGAATAACAATATTGTGGGAAGCAAAAATAGTGGAGAACTGAGGATCGGAGTGGAAGGATATACTCCTACAGGCACCCAAATATGGGGTTCTTTTGGACAGCAGTGGGGCAACTATAACTATAAAGATACGCAGGTCATTCTCGGGATAAAATACAGTTTTTGAAAATGAATTCATAGCACTCGCTGCGGTTTTGCAAGAAATCTATTAGCTAATTGTTCTAATTGATGGCGAGTCGTTTGTCTTGTATCCACCTTCACGTAGACACTTTGTTCTGCTCTCACCACCACTGCTTCAGTGACGCCAGGCTGATTTCTGAAGCGTTTTTCCAAGGTCGTATCTTTCATGGCTGCTGCAGAAAGTACAATACGCAGGCTACTGACATAGGGCGGTTCTTGCATGGTACAACTGACAGTAAACCATAGTAAGGCGATAATCGCACCACTCGCAAACACCGTTCCAGCCCCAGCAATCCCGAATATCCAGCCCCCCAAACTGCCACCGACAGCCACACCAATAAATTGGCTGGTAGAGTAGACTCCCATGGCCGTACCTTTGTAACCAGCAGGAGATTCTTTGCTTATCAGTGAGGGTAAAATAGCTTCCATCACGTTGAAAGCAATAAAGAACAGTTGCATACCGATAATAATTAGCCAAAGATGCTGCCTGGCACCCCAGAGTACGATCTCGGCAATCAGGAGTATAGCTACGCAGCTGATAAAAACCCGCCTCATATGTCGTTTAGTTTCAGCATAAATAATAAAAGGTACCACCGTCGCGAAAGAAATCAACATGGTTATCAAATAAACATATCCATGTTGCTTAGGCACCAATCCGGCGCTTTCCATCACATGTGGCAAGGCAATAAAACTCGACATCAATAAAATATGCAGGCACATAATACCGAAATTCAGTTTTAGTAACCGACGGTTGTTAAGCACTTTAGTGATACTACCTTTGACGATACTTGCTTCTCGATTGAGAACATGGACACTGGTCGCAGGAACGACAGTTAGGGTAATGATAATGCCAAGTAGGGCGAGTAGGGCAATACTCCCAAACAGGGTATGTAGGCCGAAAGCATGGGTAATCATGGGGCCAAGAAGCATAGCAATAGCAAAAGTAATACCAAAGCTGATACCGATAAGTGCCATCGCTTTAGTCCGATTTTGTTCGCGGGTCAGATCAGAGAGTAACGCCATCACTGCCGCTGCGATTGCGCCAGAACCTTGCAATGCACGCCCTAGTATAATGCCCCAGATAGAATCGCTTAATGCCGCAATGATACTGCCAAGTGTGAAAACCAGTAGCCCAAAGACGATCAGAGGTTTACGACCGATACGATCAGAGATCAATCCAAAAGGGATTTGAAAGATCGCCTGAGTGAAGCCGTAGATACCGATAGCAATGCCGATAAGTGCTTCGCTGGCACCGTTCAGCGCCATACCATAGGTAGTGATAACCGGCAAAACCATAAACATGCCGAGCATACGCAGTGAAAAAACAATTCCTAGCCCCAGGTGGCACGTAGCTCTAGCGACGTCATTTTATTATCGTTCATGGGGTTCACAAGAAATTTATTAGCTGACATTAACCAGTAATGCGGTAGAAGCAGTTACATTGAAATCGACAGACATCATGATGCTGAGTGAGGTAATCGCAATTATCGAAAAAATAAACAGTTTTTTTGCCCATATACCATCATTGCCTGTTTTATAACCTCGCAATGCCATGCCCAACCACCAAAGGCTCACGGCAGCAGCCACAAAAAGATAGCTATACCCCGCGTAGCCACTTAATGTCAGCATTAAAGTAGCTAGCATAAATGCCAAAATATAGAGTGTGATATGGTTTTTAGTGACAGCGATGCCTTTGATTACCGGTAAAACGGGAATATTTGCTGCCTGATAATCCTTGAAGCGAAAAATAGCAATCGCGTAGGAATGTGGCATTTGCCACAAACTAAAAATCGACAATAGGATAAAAGCACCGGTATCAAGTTTGCCAGTGACGGCACAATAACCAATAACAGGAGGAGCCGCACCCGATAGACTACCGATCAGCGTGCCGTAGACTGAATGACGTTTCATGTAAAGGCTATAGACCACAACATAGATGACAAAACCCATCACTGCCAACACCATTGCTAATACATTAGCCACAAAATAGAGTAATAGCATACCGGCAATACCCAGTGCTGAGGCATAGATCAGGCTTGTCTTCGCATCGATCAGACCCATCACCAAAACGCGGTTCTTCGTCCTTTCCATGATGCCATCAATATCACGGTCAATATAATTATTAAATACACAACCGGAGGCAACCACTAAGGAGACACCAAGAAGCGTCGAGAGAAATAGAGGATAATCAATCACGCCCTTGGCTGCGAGGAGAAATCCTCCGATGACAGAAATTAAATTGCCAAAGATAATGCCTGGTTTAGTAACCTGCAAGTATTGCTTAATCATCAGAGGCTACTCATTACTCAACCATCATGTTGATGTTGAGGTTATACATAATCCAAAGTGAGCCGATAACAACAATAGCGATAATGATAACGGTAAACACAAAAGCCACCAAATTCCAACGCTCTGCTGAAGATCCATTCATATGCAGGAAGTACACCAAATGTACGACAATCTGTACTAAAGCCAAGGCAACCACCACTGTCAGAATGATGCTATGAGAGGCGCTATCATTCATTACCATAGCAAATGGAATAACGGTCAGAATAACGGAAAGCACGAAGCCAATCAGATAAGATTTTAAGCTTCCGTGGCTGGCACCAGTGTGATCAGTTTCAGCATGATCACGATTGCCAATACGGTCGTCAGTAGAAACACTCATTTACATGGCTCCTAACAGATAAACAACGGTGAATACACATATCCATACTACATCGAGGAAATGCCAAAACAGGCTCAGACACATTAACCTGGTTTGGTTCGTTGCACTCAAACCACGTTTTGTTATTTGGATTATCATGATAATGATCCAAACCAGACCGACGCTCACATGAATACCATGAGTTGCTACCAATGCGAAGAAGCTTGACAGGAAAGCACTGCGATCAGGACCATAACCTTCAGCAATCAGCTCATGGAATTCAAAAATTTCCATTGCTACAAAACCCAACCCAAGCAGAAAAGTCAATGCCAGCCACAGATTAACCTGGCCTTTACTGCCTTTATTCATTCCAAGCATCGCAATGCCGTAGGTAATACTACTAAACAATAACAAGAAGGTTTCTATTAACACAAAACGCAGATCAAAAATATCTTTACCTGAAGGCCCCCCTGCGGTGCTGTTGACTAAAACTGCATAGGTTGCAAACAATGTCGCAAATAAAATGCAATCGCTCATCAGGTAGATCCAGAAGCCAAATATTTTTGTAGCTCCACTATCATGATGGCTATGCTCTGCATGAGCCATATTATTATGGTTGAAACTATGCTGAGTCAGAGATTCAGTTGACATGATTCACGCCTGCCTTGCTGATTTGTTCATGATGTTGATTTTCAATATGTTCGATTTCATCAACAGGTACATAGTAATCGACATCCTCATCGAAACTTTTCGCGATCCAGGTGATAACCATGCCAGCAAAACCAATAGCCGCTAGCCACCAGATGTACCAAATCATGGCAAAACCAAAGATTAAGCTGAAGCCAGCAATCACTACACCGGCACCGGTATTTTTAGGCATATGGATTTCTTCATATTTTGCTGGGCGTTGGTACGCTTTACCTGTCTCTTTCATATGCCAGAATTCATCACGCCCGTGAATACGGGGAACTGTAGCGAAGTTATAGAATGGAGGAGGAGAAGACGTTGCCCATTCTAGTGTACGCGCTCCCCAAGGATCACCAGTCAGATCGCGATTTTGTTCACGGTCACGGATACTGACAAAAACCTGGATAACCTGACACAAAATACCACAGGCGATAAGCACGGCACCGCCTGCCGCTACCATCAACATCGGATGGAATTCTGGGTTAATGTCTTGGCTTAAACGGCGGGTCATTCCCATAAAACCAAGGACATACAGAGGCATAAAAGCGACGAAGAAACCAATCAGCCAAAACCAGAATGCGCGGATACCCCATTTTTCATTCAGCGTAAAACCAAAAGATTTAGGGAACCAGTAAGTTAGACCTGCGAAACAGCCAAATACTACACCACCGATAATGACATTATGGAAGTGAGCAATCAGGAACAGACTGTTATGCAAGACAAAGTTGGCACCTGGCACCGCCAACAACACACCGGTCATACCACCGACAGAAAAGGTGACAATGAAACCAATCGTCCACAACATGGCTGAGTTGAACTGGATGCGACCTTGATACATGGTGAACAGCCAATTGAAGATTTTTACCCCCGTTGGAATAGAAATAATCATGGTAGCGATACCGAAAAAGGCATTGACATTGGCACCTGATCCCATAGTAAAAAAATGGTGCAACCAAACAACAAACGACAGTACGGTAATAACAATGGTTGCCCACACTAATGAAGTGTATCCAAATAATCGTTTTTTCGAGAAGGTGGCAGTGACTTCGGAAAATATGCCAAATACAGGCAGCACCAAGATATAGACTTCTGGATGCCCCAGGCCCAAATCAGGTTGATATACATCATCATGTTGCCACCCATATCATTGGTAAAAAAGTGGGTACCTAGATAACGATCTAGTGTTAGCAACGCGATGGTTACGGTCAAAATAGGGAAAGCAATGATAATCAAGATGTTGGCACAAAGCGCAGTCCAGGTGAAAACCGGCATTTTCATCATCGACATTCCGGGTGCACGCATCTTCAGGATGGTGGCGAAAAAATTAACACCGGTCAACAGAGTACCCAGACCTGAAATTTGCAAGCTCCATATCCAATAATCGACGCCTACGCCCGGGTTATACTCTTTGGCAGACAGTGGAGGATAGGCCAACCAGCCAGTTTGCGCGAATTCACCCACACCGAGGGAAATATTGATTAATAGCACGCCAACGACAAATAACCAGAAACTTAAAGAATTCAGGAACGGATAGGCGACGTCACGCGCACCTATCTGTAATGGTACGACCACATTCATGAGACCGATGACAAAAGGCATCGCCATAAAGAAAATCATAATCACGCCATGGGCAGTGAAAATCTGATCGTAGTGATGAGGTGGCAAAAAACCTGCTTCCCCTGCAGAGGACAACGCTTGCTGACTGCGCATCATAATCGCATCGGCAAAACCACGCATTAGCATGACCATAGCGACGATAATATACATGATACCGATTTTTTTATGATCAACCGAGGTCAACCATTCACTCCACAACCATTTCCATTTACCGAAATAAGTTAAAAAAGCCGTCAGTGCCAGTCCAGCGGCTATAATCAACGCGACGGTTATCATAACGATTGGTTCGTGAAACGGCACCGCTTCAAGTGTTAATTTTCCCAGCATCGTTTATTCCTCGGTTCCTGTGTGAACCTGTTCACCTTTGTGTATGCTTTGATGCATCTTGTCACCCATCGGCTCGCTACTATGCATGTGCATATCACCCATAAATTTATTAATTGTTTCTTTGAACAGCGCGGGTTTTACACTGGAAAAATAGTCAACGGGGTTATTTTCGCTCGGTTGCGCTAATTTATCGAAATCATCAGTATTATTCAGGGTGTGCGGCGATGCTTTTACTTGTGCGACCCATCGGTTGAAATCTGCTTCCGTCGGTGTAGCGATAGCAGTAAATTTCATTCCTGAAAAGCCTTCACCACTATAACTACCGGAAATACCTTTGTATTTACCGGCTTCATTAGCAATAAGATGCAATTTGGTCTGCATCCCGGCCATCGCATAAATTTGCCCACCCAACTGAGGAATAAAAAACGAGTTCATTACCGAATTAGAGGTGATCTTGAAATTTAGTGGAACATGAGTCGGGAACGCTAATTCGTTGACAGTAGCAATACCTTGTTCTGGGTAGATAAACAACCATTTCCAGTCAAGAGAAATCACTTCAATAGTGATAGGTTTTTTATCACTAACCAATGGTTTATAGGGATCAAGTTCGTGACTGGTTCGCCAGGTTATTACTGCTAGGATAGCAATGATAATGATTGGCACTGACCAAACAACGACCTCAATTTTGTTAGAATGAGACCAATTGGGAGTGTAAGCAGCATTTTTGTTGCTAGCGCGGAACTTCCAGGCAAAAGCAAAGGTCATAAAGATAACCGGAATGACGACAATTAACATCAAACCTGTCGCTGTCAGTATTAGCTTTTTCTGCTCAACCCCGATGGCACCTTTGGGATCCATCAAAACAGTGTCGCAGCCACTTAGCATTACCATGGCGGCAAATAAAGAAAATATCCCTATACTTTTAATGTAACTCTTACGTCTCATCTAACGACCTCAATGACAAAATAACGCTACCAGACCTCTTTTGAATCCCCTCGTTGACTTTATACCGCCGGTCAGCAGATAGAGGCCTATTGTCGCTTTCACCTGTGCCGGCATTTTACGGCAAGGTCGTTAGACTGTAAACATACCTGATCTGCTATCAACGGCTGATTGACCGGCTCAATCAAGATGATCATCAGTATCACTGATACCTGTTAACTGACTAACCGTTACAATAACTTACTAATAGCAGTAAGGAAAAAGTAACTAGTATTAATAAAGAAATGATACCAACTTGTGTTTGGTTAAGGTTAACTCCTGATTTTCAGTTATCCCAAATGTGCCATTACTTATCAAAAAAAGCAGTAATTAACCAGCTTCTTACCTCCACTCTCAGAGCCTGTTACAAATCCTTTTCGCTGTGTCCAAACGAGGAAAAAATGGGTGAAAAGGCGTAGTCTACTCTTTATAAAAAAAGGGAATAAATAAGCATTTTGAGCTTATTTTTGACGAGTCGTTTGACCAAAACACAGCGAGCACAAGAGATTTCGAACAGGTTCTAAGATATACTTCACGGAATATAGAATAGACTTCTTGCAAAACCTACTAGGTGCTGCAAATTCTGCTGCCAGTTTGATAGGCTCTCTGTACCCGATAACTGATTTACGGAGAAAGTAAAATGAAGTTTGTAGATGAAGCCATGATCCTCGTTGTGGCCGGTGATGGCGGTAACGGCTGCGTCAGTTTTCGTCGCGAGAAATACATCCCGGATGGAGGGCCTAACGGAGGGGATGGCGGTGATGGCGGTAATGTTTATCTACTCGCGGATGAGAATCTCAACACCTTGATCGACTATCACTTTGTAAAAGCGTTTCGTGCCGAGCGTGGTCAAAACGGTCAAAGTTGTGACTGTACCGGCAAACGAGGTAAGGATATCACCCTTAAAGTGCCGGTGGGTACCAGGGTATTAGATCAAGGTACCGGTGAAATCCTGGGTGATATGTTATGCCACCAGCAGAGTTTGATGGTAGCGCAAGGAGGCTTTCACGGACTGGGTAATACACGTTTTAAATCTTCTGTTAACCGTACTCCACGCCAAAAAACGATGGGAACAACCGGAGAAGCACGTGATTTGACCCTGGAACTTTTATTGTTAGCGGATGTTGGCATGCTAGGGTTGCCTAATGCGGGTAAATCTACTTTCATTCGTGCCGTTTCTGCCGCCAAACCGAAAGTGGCCGATTACCCTTTTACTACTTTGGTACCGAGCCTTGGTGCTGTTCGGATGGATCATGAGCAAAGTTTTGTCGTCGCTGATATTCCAGGGCTAATTGAAGGGGCCTCAACAGGTGTAGGTTTAGGGATCCGTTTCTTAAAACATCTGGAGCGTTGCCGTCTGTTATTACATTTGGTTGACATCGCACCGATAGACGGTTCTGATCCAGTTGAAAATATCAATATCATTATTAACGAATTACAGCAATATAAGGTTGATCTTGTCAACAAACCACGTTGGTTAGTCTTCAACAAAACTGATTTGCTAGACAAAACAGAAGTCGAAGAACGCGCAAAAAGCATTACCGCCGCGCTAGGATGGCAAGAAAAATATTACATAATATCGGCGGCAAATCGTAGTGGTGTTCATGTGCTATGCTGGGATGTAATGAATTTTCTCAATACACAGCAAAAAGACTTAACAATGGAAAAGGTTGAGTTTATGTGGGACGACTATCATCGCGAGCAGCTAGCAGGCTTTGGGACCAACAACGGCTCTTAAGCCTATTCGAAATCCATTACACTCACGAATACTTCATCAAAAATCAGAAGGTGGGCAAGGCGAACCCTGCCCACAGGCGGTCATTGTTGTGCTAAAAGATAAATATCATTCTCACCACGACGAATACGTAACGCTAAGATCTTGGGTTCTCCGTCGAGTATTTTACGTAAATCTGCCAAATTCTGCACTCTTTGCTGGCTGATCGCCATGATAATGTCATCTTTTTTCAGGCCAATACGAAAGGCTGCAGACCCCGGTTTTACCTCACCGATTTTCACTCCTGGAGAGCTAGTGGCATTACTTAATTCCGCTCCCTCAATCCCCTTATAAAGCGTACCAGAACTGACGCGAGCCTGAGAACCCTGTTCCAGGGTGATATTAATGGTAATAGGTTTGCCATCACGCAACAAACCCAACGTCATTTTTGTCCCAATGGGTAAACTGCCTATCTCAGCACGGAAAGAGGCGAAGCTGTTGACCGGTTTATTATTCAATTTGACAATCACATCTCCGGCTTTAATACCCGCCTTAGCAGCAGAAGAATTCGGTAACACCTGGCTAATAAAAGCCCCCTTTTGTGCATCTACTCGCATGGCTTTCGCCAATTCTGCATTAAGCTCGGTACCCATAATCCCGAGTTCGCCTCGTTTTACCTGACCGAATTCCACCATTTGAGCCGTCAGATTTTTTATCATGTTGCTTGGAATGGCAAAACCGATACCAATATTGCCACCATCAGGGGCGAGGATCGCCGTATTAATACCAATCAGTTCACCCTGCAAATTAACCAAAGCGCCACCCGAATTACCCCGGTTAATCGCTGCGTCGGTTTGGATAAAATTTTCGTCATTTTCCAAATTCAGACCACTACGCCCCAACGCAGAAACAATACCGAATGTCGCGGTTTCTCCCAAACCATAAGGATTACCAATGGCAACGGTATAATCTCCCACTCGTAACTTATCCGAATCGGCCATTTTCATGGCTTTCAGATTTTTAAAGTCTTTCAATTGCAGCAGAGCAATATCAGTGCGGGGATCTTTACCAATGATTTTCGCATCGTAGTGACGACCATCGCTCAATTGCACTTGAATTTTACTCGCGTGCTCCACCACATGGTTATTGGTGACGACATAGCCCTTATCTGCATCGATCACTACACCCGAGCCCAACGCCTTAAAATTTTTTTCTATTGGCTGGCTATAACCCCTTTGATTACCCCCGCAGAAAGGCGAGTTCTGGAGTGGAGAATCTTCTTGGCAAAAGGGAGAAGCGTCGCCAAAAAACTGCGATGATCTCTGGTCTCTCTTAACAATGGTACTGCCTTCAATATTAATGCTGACCACTGCAGGCATTACGTTCTCTAGCATCGGTGCTAAACTTGGCAACACTTGCCCGCTGCCTGTCTGGCTATCTCCTATCTGATTACTGGAAAGGGGTCCTGCAGCAGTGGCTACAACTGGCATGACAACTAAACTTATACTCAATGCCAATGTACTGAACACTAAAATGGTTTTCTTCATAAATCGATTTCTCTAGAGATAAAATAAAATTAGCGGATGATTTGACCTACTTGCTTAGTCATACCTTGTATGATTAATTCTTCGACCCGAAGTTCATTAGAACCTGTTCGAAATCTCTTGTGCTCACCGTGTTTCGCTCAAGTCATTCGTCAAAAACACGCTCAAAATGCTCATTGACTCCCTTTTATTATATACAAAGAGTAAACTGCGTTTTTTCGCCCGTTTTTTCCTTGTCTGAGCGTCGCTCAAGAAGATTTGGAACAGGTTCCGAAAGCAGACCTCTTGCATAATGTCTCTCTTTCAAGCCAAATACAGGCGATATATTAATCTAACCTTGGTAATTAGCGAACAATACGATGAAAATAGCCATTATTGGTGCCATGAAACCAGAAATAACCCTACTGCGTAACAAGATTGACAACTGTCAAACTCGATCGTTGCAAGGATTTGAAATTTATACCGGTCAGCTCAACGGTGTTGAAGTGGCTTTGCTGCAATCAGGTATCGGTAAAGTTTCAGCCGCGATCAGTACTTCCTTATTACTTAATCATTACCAGCCGAATTACGTCATCAATACCGGTTCCGCCGGGGATTGGCGAGTAATCTCAAAATCGGCGATATCGTCGTCTCTAAGGAAGTTTGTTACCACGATGTGGACGTGACGGCATTTGATCATAAACTCGGTCAGATACCCGGTTGTCCCGCTACTTTTACCGCAGATAACCGGCTGATTACATCGGCAGAAAAAGGTATTGAACAGTTAACGTTACCGGCGCGGTCAGGTCTAATTTGCAGTGGCGATGCCTTTATTAACGGCGCTGAGCCTTTGGAACGCCTTAAAAAACACTTCCCGGCAGCAATCGCCGTAGACATGGAAGCGACGGCTATTGGGCATGTGTGTCATCAGTTCAATATACCCTTTGTAATAGTGCGCGCGATCTCCGATGTTGCCTGTCAAAAATCACATCTGAGTTTTGACGAGTTTTTACCGGTAGCAGCGCAACAGTCTAGCCGATTAGTTGCCAGCATGTTATCAGATTTAGCTCAACAGTCTCCTGCTGCTGCATGAAACTAAAAGTGCTTTCCAAGTGTGAGAGCGTCATTCTTTTTATTAGCCTGCTAATCACGGCCTCACTGGTATTCCCCCTGAGTGCGGCTGAGCGAGTAATCAGCCTCGCTCCCAGCACTACCGAGTTGGCTTATGCGGCCGGATTGGGTGATCAGTTAGTGGCGGTCAGTGACTATTCCGACTACCCGGCATCAGCCAATAAACTGGAACGGGTTGCTTCCTGGCAAGGGATCAACGTCGAGCGAATTTTAGCGTTAAAACCTGATCTTATCCTCGCCTGGCGTGGTGGCAACCCACAACGCTCATTGGACCAACTGGCGGCTTTCGGCATTCCTATTTTTTATTCCGATCCCCATAGTCTCGAGCAAATGGTACAAGATTTGGAAAAACTGGCTGTTTACAGCCCTAATGCTAAACAGGCCTATCAGGCTGCCGCGCAAATTCGTCAGCAAATTGCCGCACTATATCAACAATATGGCCGCCATTCTCAACCACTTCGGGTCCTACTGCAATTTGGCACTCAACCTCTATTTACCAGTTCAGGTAACACCTTGCAAAGTGAAATAGTGACACTCTGTGGTGGTAAAAATATTTTTGCGGATAGTCAGATACCCTGGCCGCAAATTAGCCGTGAACAAGTTTTGCGACGTCGCCCTCAGGTGGTGATTATTAGTGGTCAACCATCGCAAGCCAAAAACATAAAAACCTTTTGGCGACCACAACTTGAGCTACCGGTGATTGTACTCAATGAAGACTGGTTTAATCGCGCCAGTCCACGCATCCTGCTGGCTGCTAAACAACTCTGCTCTCAACTGGCTGTTATTCCCTCCTAAGAACCTGTTCGAAATCTCCTCTTCTTATTACTGATACTTCATCAAAAAGGGATAAAAATGCTCATTTACGCTTTGTAAACTGCGCTGTCTCATCCCTTTTTTCTTCGTCTGAGTGTCGATCAAAAAGATTTAGAATAGGCTCTAGAATACCCCTGAGTGGTTTTACTTGCTTTTAATGATCGAGCTGCCGATTATAGAGAGCATAGATGAATAAATTACAGGCATCACTATGATGAAAAAACAACAACGTTGGCTGCTGATCACGATAATATGGGTTGGATTGGTAGGTTGTGGATTAAAAGGGCCACTTTATTCGCCTCCCGCTGTGATACAAAAAGTGGAAAAAGTAAAAATAGCAACAGCGCATCCTGATTTAGCCCGTCAGTAGCTAGCGGAGTATGATATGCAGTTCTCCAAAATGCATGGTCTTGGCAATGATTTCATGGTTGTCGATGCTGTCACTCAGAGTGTTTATTTTTCACCAGAACTTGTCCGTCGCCTGGCAGACCGACATACTGGTGTTGGTTTTGATCAAATGTTAGTGGTAGAAGCGCCTTATGATCCTGAGCTGGATTTTCACTACCGTATTTTCAACGCAGATGGTAGCGAAGTCTCTCAATGTGGTAACGGTGCGCGCTGTTTTGCCCTATTTGTACATCTTAAAGGATTGACAAAAAAACGGCATATTCATGTCAGTACACAAAGCGGACGTATGGTATTGCATATAACCGATGATGAACAAGTTTGCGTCAATATGGGTGAGCCTGTGTTTGCTCCTCAGGCTGTTCCTTTTCGCGCGGCAAAAGCTGAAAAAACCTATATTTTGCGCACCACTGAACATACTGTGCTTTGCGGCGTGGTTTCTATCGGCAATCCGCACTGTGTGCTACAGGTAGAGGATATTTCAGTTGCCGATGTGGCATTACTGGGACCAATACTAGAGAATCATGAACGTTTTCCGCAACGCGCTAATATTGGTTTTATGCAGGTAGTCAGTCGGGAACGTATCTGCTTACGTGTTTATGAACGTGGAGTCGGTGAAACCAAGGCTTGTGGTAGCGGTGCCTGTGCAGCTGTCGCCGTTGGTATTGAGCAGGGGCTATTGGGTGAGAATGTTGATGTACAGATGCAAGGTGGTAGTTTGCGCATTAATTGGCAAGGTGCAGGTCATCCGTTATATATGACGGGACAAGCTGCCCATCTCTACGACGGATTTATTCATTTATAACGAGTTTCAATGTATGAATAATTATCAAGAACAGACAATAACGGACATCGAGCTAAATGATGAGCTTGTTATGCAATATTTATTACAGAGTCCCGATTTTTTTATTCGTAATGCCTCTTTAGTTGAAAAGATACGTATCCCTCATCCGATGAAGGGCGGTATTTCTCTCGTCGAATGGCAATTGAGACGCCAGCGCAATGAAATCAAACAGCTACAGGAAGAAATTACTTTATTGATGGAATATGCGGGTTTAAATGAAATGCTGTGCAAACGTTTGTTACAGCTACAGGCAGACTTAGCCATCGCCAGTACTCTGAGAGACATGTTAAAACGTTTACAACATTGGGCACGAACATTCGGTTTGTTAGATGCCCATGTGCGCCTGTTCAGCGATCGCTGGCAGTTAAATACACCTTTTGATGTGGCGAATTTGGCGCTGTCACGGCAGATCTTTGAACCCTTACGCCGACAACGATTGTCTGAAGAGCAGCACTTTCTTGGTAGTCTAAATGAAACTGAGTTACAGCTGCTCTTGCCACAGGCACAGCAGGTAGGTTCTGTGGCTTTATCTCTGCTCGGAGACAAGGGGGATCTCGGTGTAATTATATTCAGTAGCCACGATAGTCAACATTATCAGCAAGGCATGGGAACGGTGATACTGCATCAAATTGCCAAATTTTTACCCGGATTATTGACACGTTGGATAGAACGGACGTCCACACCATGCTAACGATGCTACAGCAACCAGTTAATAACTTTTTGCATTATCTCAAGGTTGAACGTCAACTCAGTCCATTGACGGTGGCTAGCTATAGCCGTCAGTTGCAAATACTCATCAAGATGATCGATCAACTAGGGATCAACCAATGGGAAATGCTAGATGCTGCGGGGGTTCGTAAGTTGCTGGTACAGAGCAAACGTGCTGGCTTACATGCTTCTAGCCTGGCATTACGTTTTTCTGCATTGCGTAGTTTTCTTGACTACTTAGTAACACAGAGGATATTGCAGGCTAACCCGGCAAAGGGCATCACAACCGGGCGTAGTGGGCATCATTTACCAAAAAATATTGATGTCGATGAAGTCGATCGCTTACTGGATATCGAATTACAGGATCCTTTAGCGATCCGTGATCGCACTATGCTTGAAGTGATGTATGGTGCGGGTTTACGGCTTGCGGAATTGATCGGAATGGATTGCCGACATGTGGATCTGATCGAAGGCGAAGTTTGGGTACTGGGCAAAGGCAGTAAAGAGCGAAAAGTGCCTATCGGGATGACAGCAGTCACCTGGTTACAGCGTTGGCTGCCTTTGCGTGATCTCTTCGTTCCACAAGATGATGCTATTTTTTTAGCCAATACCGGTAAACGTATCTCACCACGTAATGTGCAAAAGCGTTTTGCTGAGTGGGGAGTGAAACAGGGCGTAAACAGCCATATTCATCCACATAAGTTACGTCATTCTTTTGCTACCCATATGCTGGAATCTTGCGGTGATTTACGTGCCGTACAAGAACTGCTCGGGCATGCCAATTTGTCTACTACGCAAATTTATACCCATCTTGATTTTCAACATTTAGCAACAGTGTATGATGCTGCCCATCCGAGAGCGAAACGAGGTAAAAACTAAACAGTGCTTATGGACGATTCTTATCTACTTGACAGTTTGAATGAAAAACAACGCGAAGCCGTGGCAGCTCCTCTAAGCAACAGGTTGGTACTGGCAGGTGCCGGTAGTGGTAAAACCCGCGTATTGGTGCATCGTGTCGCGTGGTTATTATCGAAAAAAAAAGTATCGCCCTTTTCTATTATCGCGGTCACTTTCACCAATAAAGCAGCCGCCGAGATGCGCTACCGTATTGAGCATTTACTCGGCGATGGCAACAATAACCATAGCATTTGGATGGGTACTTTCCACGGACTGGCACATCGGCTATTGCGGATCCATCATTTGGATGCCAATCTGCCGCCGGATTTCCAGGTGCTCGATAGTGACGATCAGTTACGTTTAGTCAAACGTATCGTCAAAGCTCTTAATCTGGATGACAAAAAATGGGCACCACGTCAAGCCATGTGGTACATCAATAGCAAAAAAGAAGCCGGATTACGTCCACAACATATTGAAGATTACGGTCACTTGGCAGAAGCCACCTGGTTGAGTATTTATCACGCCTATCATCAAGCCTGTGACAGGGGTGGATTGGTCGATTTTGCAGAACTGCTGCTGCGGGCCCATGAATTATGGCTGCATAAACCAGATATCCTGAATCATTACCAACAGCGTTTTAATCATATTTTAGTCGATGAGTTTCAGGATACTAACAGCATTCAGTACGCCTGGATCCGCTTATTGGCCGGAGATCAGGCTAATGTGATGATCGTCGGTGATGATGATCAATCGATTTACGGTTGGCGTGGGGCGCAGGTTGAAAATATTCAACGTTTCTTACAGGACTACCCTGCTGCAGAAACCATTCGATTGGAACAAAATTACCGTTCCACCGGTAATATCCTGACGGCGGCTAATACGCTGATTGCCAATAACAGTGAACGGCTAGGCAAAAATCTATGGACGCAGGCAGCCATAGGGGAACCTATTGCTCTCTATGCCGCCATCAATGAATGGGATGAAGCCCGTTTCGTCGTTAGTCGGATCAAAGTTTGGCAAGAAAGAGGAGGTTTACTAAAAAACTGTGCCATTTTGTATCGCAACAATGCGCAATCACGGGTATTGGAAGATGCACTTCTACACGCCACTATGCCGTATCGTATTTATGGCGGTCAGCGTTTCTTTGAACGTCAGGAAATAAAGGATGCCTTGGCTTATCTGCGCCTAGTTTGCAACCGTAATGATGATGTTGCTTTTGAACGGGTAGTGAATACACCGACGCGGGGTATTGGCGATCGCACCTTAGATATACTGCGCCAACATGCGCGCGACCAACAGTTGACCCTGTGGCAATCCACCACGACACTGTTACAGAATAACGTGTTGGCAGGTCGTGTCGCCGCGACACTCCAACGTTTTATTGAACTGGTGGAAGCATTGGCACATGAAACCGCTAATTTGCCGTTACATAAACAAACTGATCAAATCATTCACGATTCCGGTCTATGGTCAATGTACAAAGAAGAAAAAGGTGAGAAAGGTCAAGCCCGGATTGAAAACCTTACAGAACTGGTAACGGCAACCGAACAATACCAACACGAAGATTTAGACATGTCACCGTTGTCAGCGTTTCTTTCTCATGCTGCGTTAGAAGCGGGTGAAGGACAGGCCGATCCTCACCAGGATGCGGTACAATTGATGACACTTCATTCCGCCAAAGGTCTAGAATTTTCGCAAGTATTTATTGTCGGCGTGGAAGAAGGTATATTCCCTCGCCAAATATCGTCGGATACAAGTGGACATTTGGAGGAAGAACGCCGCCTCGCCTATGTTGGCATCACCCGTGCGATGCAGAAACTGACGTTAACTTATGCGGAAAGCCGTCGTTTCTATGGTAAAGATGTAAAACAGCCGCCTTCTCGTTTTATTGATGAACTCCCGTCAATCTGTATCGAGAGAGTTCGATCACGTGCTACGGTTTCTCGTCCGTTTAAAAATTATTCGAGGGATCCTTCCCTACATAAAGACGATAACGATTTTACCGTAGGTCAACGTGTACGCCATCCCATATTTGGTGAAGGCACGATAGTGCAACTAGAAAATAATGATGAACAAAAACGGGTACAAGTGGCCTTTCCTGGTGAGAAAGCAAAGTGGCTGGTGGTGGCCTATGCAAGATTAGAGACGTTATAACCCTGCAAGTTAGGCGGAGTCAATGGAATATGTTAAGCGCATTTAAATTAGATAATCATCGGTTATCCCGTTTGGAGCTGGATGAATCGGATAAACTGACTGCTGCACTGTGGGTCGATTTGATGGAGCCAGAGATAGCAGAACGTGAGCGGGTACAAACTGAATTGGGTCAAAATCTGGCGACTCGACCAGAGCTAGATGACATCGAGGCCTCTGCGCGTTTCTTTGAAGATGAAGATGGTTTACATATTCACTCATTTTTCTATTACGAGGATGCAGAAGATCACGCGGGCAATACTACAGTGGCTTTCACCATTCGTGATGGTCGCCTGTATACCTTACGTGAGCGCGAATTGCCAGCTTTTCGTCTTTACCGAATGCGTGCTCGTACACAGAAGCTGGTAGACGGTAACGCCTACGAATTACTGTTGGATCTGTTTGAAACCAAAATTGAGCAACTTGCTGACGAAATCGAAAATATTTACAACGATTTAGAAAAATTAAGTCGAGTGATCATGGAAGGTCAACAGGGTGATAAGTATGATGCAGCGCTGTCTATCTTGGCGGAACAAGAAGATATCGGCTGGAAAGTGCGCCTATGTTTGATGGATACCCAACGGGCGTTAAATTTTCTCGTCCGTAAAGCGCGCTTACCCGCGGGACAACTTGAACAGGCACGTGAAGTACAGCGTGATATTGAATCCCTGCTACCACATAATGAGTCCCTATTTCAAAAGGTAAATTTCTTGATGCAAGCAGCGATGGGTTTTATCAATATCGAACAAAACCGTATTATCAAGATTTTCTCGGTAGTCTCAGTGATTTTCCTGCCTCCTACACTGGTGGCCTCGAGTTACGGTATGAATTTTCAGTTCATGCCGGAACTGCATTGGTCGTTTGGTTATCCTGGAGCAGTGAGCCTAATGATTATTGCGGGTGTCGCACCCTATCTTTATTTCAAACGTAAAAAATGGCTGTAACTCAACGGATACCCGTGAGAAAAAAAACATTAGACTTCTTGCAGAGGTAAGAGGGTGACAGACAGGGAACAACAAACCGTAAAAATATTACGCGATATCTTCGGCTATCAGCAATTTAGGCCAGGACAGCAAGAAATTATCAACGCTACTTTGTCAGGGCAAGATTGCCTGGTCGTGATGCCAACTGGTGGTGGCAAATCTTTATGCTATCAGATCCCTGCATTGGTAATGAAAGGTTTGACTCTGGTCGTTTCTCCTTTGATTTCATTGATGAAAGATCAAGTTGACCAGTTATTGGCTCATGGTGTCACTGCTGCCTGTTTAAACTCTACCCAAACCTGGGAACAACAAACGAAAGTAATGACCGGCTGTCGTAACGGTCAAATTAGGCTGTTGTATATCGCTCCTGAACGGCTAGTAATGGAAAATTTTCTCGAGCAATTGCCACATTTTTCACCGGTGCTGTTAGCGGTAGATGAAGCACATTGTATCTCACAGTGGGGGCATGATTTTCGACCAGAATACCGCGCTTTAAATCAGCTAAAATTGCGCTTTCCCAGTTTGCCAGTGATTGCACTGACGGCAACAGCGGATGAAACGACACGTAGTGATATTGCCCGACTACTGAATTTGCATCAACCCTTGATTCAGATCAGTAGTTTTGACCGTCCTAACATCCGTTATACCTTAATTGAAAAGTTTAAACCCTTGGATCAATTGTGGCGCTTTATTAGCACTCAGCAAGCAAAATGCGGTATTGTTTATTGTAACAGCCGAGCAAAAGTGGATAAAACGACCGAGCTCTTACAAAATCGTGGATTAAGTGTGGCAGCCTATCATGCTGGGCTGGATAATCAGCTCCGAGCGCAAGTGCAGGAGGCTTTTCAACGCGACGATCTGCAGATAGTCGTAGCGACGGTTGCTTTTGGCATGGGGATCAACAAACCAAACGTGCGGTTTGTGGTACATTTCGATATTCCACGCACCATCGAATCTTACTATCAAGAAACGGGTCGTGCCGGACGCGATGGGCTGCCCGCCGAAGCCATGTTGTTGTATGATCCGGCGGATATGGTATGGTTGCGTCGTTGCCTCGAGGAAAAACCGGCCGGTGAGCAACAAAATATTGAACGTCATAAATTGAATGCGATGGTGGCGTTTGCCGAAACACAAACCTGCCGCCGTCTGGTGTTGCTCAATTATTTCGGTGAATATCAGCAGCAATCTTGCGGCAACTGTGATATTTGTCTCGATCCTCCTAAACGTTATGATGGCCTGGTCGATGCACAAAAGGTGTTGTCTTGTGTCTATCGGGTAGGCCAGCGCTTCGGAGCAGGCTATGTTGTTGAAATATTACGCGGTGCGAATAATCAGCGCATTAGGACCCTGGGTCATGATAAATTATCGGTTTTCGGTATTGGTCGTGAGCAAGCAGCAGAACACTGGACCAGTGTATTACGTCAACTGATTCATTTAGGCAAACTGCGTCAAAATATTGAGATGTTTTCTGCGCTACAACTGACTGAAGCTGCTCGGCCAATATTACGCTCTGAAATACCGTTATCGCTGGCGGTGCCGCGGATCCAGGATTTCAAACCCAGAAGAAATGCTAAAAACCAGAAATCCTCCGGTGGCCACAAGGTTTACAAAAACCAAACCGTCAGTGACGGTGAGCTGTTTGCCAAATTACGTAAATTGCGTAAATCGATGGCTGATGAAGCAAATATTCCACCTTATGTCGTATTTAACGATGCTACTTTGTTGGAAATGTCAGAAAAAATACCGATCACTAGCAGGGATTTGTTGAGTGTTAATGGCGTAGGGCAGCGCAAACTGGAACGTTTTGGTGCTGCTTTTATCAAAGTGATACGCAAGCATCTCAACGACTCATAAAAGTAGCGCTGTTATACACAGTGCTGAAACATCAATCTGATGACCACGACCAGATTGATGTTAATTTTACCAGAGGTTAAAACGGACTGTTATGTATCATATTGTCGCTTCTGATTTGGATGGCACCTTGCTATCCCCTGATCACACACTTTCTCCTTATGCTAGAGAAACTCTTAAATCACTGACAGAACGCGGGGTGCACTTTGTTTTTGCTACCGGCCGCCATCATGTTGATGTTTCACAAATTCGTGCCAGAGTCGCCATCGACGCTTTTATGATCACCTCGAATGGTGCGCGGGTGCATAACACCGCAGACAAGTTGATTTTCAGCGATAATCTCGATGAAGACATTGTTCATGATCTCTACGCAATGGAATACGATAACCCCGATATTTTGACCAATGTTTATCGTAATGACGACTGGTATATCAATCGTGAAAGCCCTGAGCAGGCCAAATTTTTCCACGAATCCATTTTTAACTACCAGATTGTGGAGATCAAATCATTGCCCACTGATGGCGTGTGCAAAATCTATTTCATCAGTTACAACCATGAAAAATTGCTGCCATTGGAACAAGAGATCAAAACGCGTTGGGGCAATCGTGTTAATGTGTGTTTCTCATTGCCTACGTGCCTGGAAGTCATGGGAGCAGGCGTATCTAAGGGGCATGCATTACAACAAGTCGCACAAATTTTTGGTCATTCGCTACAAAACTGCATCGCCTTTGGTGATGGTATGAACGACATGGAAATGCTTTCTATGGTAGGTAAAGGCTGCATCATGAAAAATGCGCATGCACGCCTGAAAGAGGCATTACCTGCGCTGGAAATTATTGGCTCTAATGCCGATGATGCAGTCCCTCATTATTTACGTAAAATGTTTTTGGTATAAACAGATCATTTATGCTGTCCCTGCTGTTGTAAAAAGTGTACACCTTTGTCAGGGAAATCAGTAAAGGCACCCTCTGCCTTCGCTTTTTCATAAATGATGTTATATAACTGGTTAACATCGGTTACGTATGATGGCAGAGCATCCGCACGAAGGGTATAAGGATGCAATTGCAGCTTATTAGCATGAGCTTGTTCAGCCATGTCAGTCAATACGATCTCCTTCGGTGTTGAGCTATCGGCGATCAGCATATGGTAATCTGGGCCAACACCATCGGCGTACTCGGCGATTTTTTTCATGGCATCCGAACCCGGTTGAAGCATCCAGTCATAGTTATAATTGACCCACTGACCATTAGGTTGTTGTTCGTAAGTTTCTTTCCAATCGGTATACGCGATCAGTTGGATCAAATTTAAGTTCATGCCCATTTTCGGTAGTAGTTCTTTTTTAATCCGCTTTAATTCGTTAGGATCAAAGCATTGCAGATAAACTTTATCTTTTTTGTCACGATAGCCATACTCTTTAAGCACTTGAAGTACTTTAGTGGCGATATCTCTCCCTTCCTGATAATGAAACCAGGGCGCTTTGATCTCAGGGTAGATGCCGATGTTTTTACCGGTCGAGTGGTTCAATCCTTGAACAAACTCTATTTCTTCCTGGAAGGTATGTACTCGAAAATCAGATTTTCCCATCGGGAAACGTTTTGGGTAACGCTGTACTGGTTTACCCCCTTCAATATCGAAAACTTCACTGGCTTTCAGCGATTTAATTTCCTCTAGAGTGAAATCGATCGCGTAGTAGCGACCATCTTTTTTACGTGCCCGCCCCGGGAAACGCTGTGCCACGTCGGTGACACCATCTAAATAATGATCATGCAGTACTATCAGTTGATCATCTTTGGTCATCACCAAATCCTGTTCTAAATAATCCGCGCCTTGCGCATAAGCCAGCGCTTTAGCAGGTAATGTGTGCTCGGGTAAGTAACCACTGGCGCCACGATGGGCGATAACCAATTTGTTTGTCGATGGTTTTTCTTCAGCATAAACACTATTTGCTATTACAGAGGCGAAAATGATACTGATTAACTTATTGGCATAACTTGCCATACTTTCATGCTCCCATTTTAGGATATAAAAAAACCGCAGCCTGATACCATGGCTTAAAATAACAGACTGTATAGCGGCAACATCATCATTACGTATACTGGCTAACCTGTTCTTTTTGGTGTCTCTTCTCGCTTAACATCACAATGATTAACAATATAACCGCGATAATGCTGCCACCAATCATCACCATAAAACCACCGTCCCAACCGAAGAAATCAACGGTATAACCAACAAACGCACTGGCAGCGACAGAACCACCAAGGTAGCCAAAGAGACCGGTGAACCCCGCAGCGGTACCGGCTGCTTTTTTCGGTGCCAGTTCCAGGGCATGAAGACCAATCAGCATGACCGGCCCGTAGATTAAAAAGCCGATGGTGATCATGCAAATCATATCAATAACGGGATGACCAACGGGGTTGAGCCAGTAAACGACAGTAGCAATAGTCACCAATATCATAAAGAATACGCCAGTTGCTCCCCGATTGCCTTTAAATACTTTATCTGACATCCAACCACAGAGCAAAGTCCCTGGAATGCCCGCATATTCATACAAGAAATAAGCCCATGATGATTTATCCAGCGTAAAGTGCTTGACCTCTTTGAGATAAGTGGGTGACCAATCGAGGATACCGTAGCGAAGTAAGTAAACGAAAACGTTAGCGATAGCGATAGCGATAGCGATATACCATAGCAATTTGTTGGGTAAAACATACTGCATAAAGATCTGCTTTGCTGTCAATTCTTCTTCTGTTTTTTCATTGTAGTCATCAGGATAATCATTTTTATACTCTTCAATAGGTGGTAAACCGCAGGATTGAGGGGTATCACGCATCAAAGCAAAAGCGATGAGTGCCACCAGCATGGCACCAAAAGCCGGCATATATAATGCTGCTTTCCAGTCATGAAACCAGGCCATTCCCAAAAGGAACAGTAATGGCGGCAAACCACCACCGACGTTATGAGCGCAATTCCAAATAGAAACGATACTACCGCGTTCTTTTTTTGACCACCAATGAACCATAGTACGGCCACAGGGAGGCCAACCCATACCCTGGAACCAACCGCACAAGAACAACAGCACAAACATCACGGCAATGCTTGATGTTGCCCAAGAGACAAATCCCATAAACAGCATCACTGCAGCAGATAGAATCAACCCCGCAGAAAGAAATACACGTGGATTAGAGCGGTCAGAAACTGAACCCATAATAAATTTTGAAAAACCATAAGCGATAGAAATGCCGGATAAAGCGAAGCCTAAGTCACCACGTGAAAAACCCTGTTCGATCAAATAGGGCATCGCCAGGGTAAAATTTTTACGTACCAAATAATAAGCGGCATAACCGAAAAATATGCCGCAAAAAATTTGCCAGCGTAAGCGTCGATAAGTCGAATCTATCCGTTCTTCGGGTAGCTTGCTTTGGTGCGCGGCGGGCTTGAAAATACTCAACATAAGTGTCTCCGATAGTATTGTTGGCTTTCATCGCTATTCGATTTCTTATAAAAACGACTCATAATGACTAACTTTATATTTTAATAACTTTTCGTTACCGGCCCGTTTTACCAATAATACCGAAATGACCGGCGCTTGTAGCTAAAGATAGCTGATGCCCAGTTTGACGAGTAAAATATTTCAGCAGGTTGTTGTCTGTTCTTGAGCTGTTGCTCACAGTTTCGCCATAACCTTCAATATTTCTCCAGCCAGGCAAAAAATGTTCGCCAACTGTCTTGCAGGTGCCTTCCAGTAACGGTTTAATAGACTTCTTGTTAAACTGTTCTTTACTGATATCTCTTAAGTATTTCTTCCTTTGTCCTCTTAAGTTATGTCTCTCAATTGGTAGCAAAGTGATTAATGATCTTCTAAGAGCCTGTTCCAAATCTTTTGTTGCTGTGCTCAAGAGAAGAAAAAATGAGTAGGAAAGCACAGTTTACTCTTTGTATACAACAAAAGGAGTCAGTGAGCATTTTGAGCTCGTTTTTGACGAATGACTTGACCAAAACACGGCGAGCACAAGAGATTTCGAATAGGTTCTAAGAAAAAGAGACGACGAGATAAATATTAACCGGAGCATCGATGGATGAGAGATTTGTTCAAGCCCACAAAGAAGCAAGATGGGCTTTTACTTTAACACTGGCTTATTTGGTGGGCTGGATCCTCAGTGCTTACTGGCCTGACGATTCCATAGGCATAACGGGGCTGCCTTTTTGGTTTGAAATCGCCTGTATCTATTTGCCACTGTTATTTATAGTGTTTTGCTGGTTAATGGTGCGCTTTATTTTCCGTGATATCCCACTGGGAGAGAACGATGCAAACTAATGTTGTCTTACCGTTGATTGCCTACCTGATGTTAGTATTTGCGCTATCCATTTATTCTTATACACGTCGGCGTACAGGAAATTTCCTCAACGAATATTTTATTGGCAACCGTTCTATGGGGGATTTGTCTTGGCAATGACCCTAACGACTACCTACATTGGTGCCAGTTCCTTCATTGGTGGGCCAGGAGCAGCATATAAATACGGCTTAGGCTGGGTCTTATTAGCCATGATACAACTGCCGGTGGTTTGGCTGTCTCTAGGGGTACTGGGAAAAAAATTTGCTATCTTGGCTCGTCGTTATAACGCCGTGACACTCAACGATATGCTGTATGCCCGTTATCAAAGTCGCTTACTAGTATGGCTGGCGAGTATCAGTTTATTGATCGCCTTAATCGGTGCCATGACCGTGCAATTTATTGGCGGTGCCCGTTTACTGGAAACGGCCGCCGGTATCCCTTACAACACCGGTTTACTGATATTTGGCATCAGTATTGTGCTTTATACTGCCTTTGGCGGTTTCCGCGCCAGTGTACTCAATGATACTTTGCAAGGCCTGGTGATGCTAGTCGGTACCATTCTGTTACTCGTTGCCGTCGTGTATGCCGCCGGCGGATTACATCAAGCGGTCACGACACTCGCACGTATCGATCCAGCATTGATTTCACCACAAGGCAGTGATCAAATCCTCGACCTGCCTTTTATGGCCTCATTCTGGGTACTGGTGTGTTTTGGCTTGATTGGCTTACCGCCCACGGCAGTACGTTGTATTGCTTATCGTGACAGTAAAGCGGTTCACAGTGGGATTATCCTTGGCACCATTATTGTGGCAATACTGATGCTTGGCATGCATTTGGCCGGAGCATTAGGGCGCGCGGTTTTACCAGACTTGGCGATCCCCGATCACGTTATTCCAACACTGATGATAAAAGTACTACCGCCGTTTGCAGCCGGAATATTTCTGGCAGCACCGATGGCGGCCATTATGTCAACAATTAATTCTCAGTTACTGCAATCATCAGCGACTATTATTAAAGATTTATATCTCAATTGGCGACCCGATGAGATCAGCAATGAAAGCAAACTCGCCTATATTTCTAATCTGTCGACGTTACTGCTTGGATTACTGTTACTACTGGCAGCGTGGCGACCACCGGAGATGATTATCTGGCTTAATCTGTTGGCTTTGGGTGGCCTCGAAGCCATATTTTTGTGGCCATTGGTACTCGGACTATATTGGCAGCGCGCCAATGCTCATGGTGCGCTTAGCTCAATGATTGCTGGCGCACTATGCTATACACCACTTGCCAGTTTTCATATTAAATTGATAGGTCTACATCCGATCGTTCCCTCATTGTTACTGAGTCTATTGGCTTTTTGTATCGGTAATCAATTTGCAGATCGGACACTGACCCACACCAAAAAGTTAAATCGTACTAAATAAACCTCTGTGAAACTTACTGAGTAACGTACCTCAGGTTACACTCTGACTGAAGAGAATGGTTATGCCCTGGATACAGCTTAAAATAAATACCTCAAGCGATCATGCTGAGTCGCTTAGCAATACATTGCTTGAGAATGGAGCGCTTGCTATCACTTTTCAAGATACTTACGACAACCCGATATTTGAACCATTACCTGGAGAGACCCGACTTTGGGGAAATACTGATGTGATTGGTTTGTACGACGCTGAAACCGATATGGCGAAAATTATTGCCGCGCTAGCAGGACAGGATCGATTCAATAAAAATTTTATTCATAAAATTGAACAAATTGAAGATAAAGATTGGGAACGCGAATGGATGGATAATTTTCATCCTATGTGTTTTGGTCAACGCCTGTGGATTTGCCCAAGTTGGAAAGACATACCCGATCCCAATGCAGTCAACGTGATGTTAGACCCTGGTTTGGCATTTGGTACGGGTACTCATCCCACAACTTCATTATGTTTACAATGGCTCGATGGCTTGGATCTGACAGATAAAACGGTTATCGACTTCGGTTGTGGCTCGGGCATTCTCGCGATTGCAGCGTTAAAACTCGGTGCTGTACGTGCCATTGGTATTGATATCGATCCTCAGGCAATTCAAGCGAGCCGGGATAATGCACAGCGTAACGGCGTTGCAGAAAATCTGGAACTGTATCTGGCCAAAGATCAACCGGCAGATTTATCCGCTGATGTAGTGGTCGCTAATATTTTAGCGGCACCTTTGCGTGAACTGGCACCACTGATAAACACACTAAGCTGTGGTCATCTGGGGCTTTCCGGCGTCCTGGCTTCTCAGGCTCTCACTGTTGCACAGGCGTACCAGGGAAGTTTTATCCTTGATCCTGTCGTAGAAAAAGAAGGATGGTGCCGTATTACCGGAATAAAAAATAATTATTGCGAGTTCGTGAGCACACAAGTAGCAAACGGAGATCCTGAATAAGCTTTCACCTTTCCTTGAGTTTTCTGTACTGTCCAAGTATAGTTACGCGTCGTTTTTCAGCCGCACATAAACAAGTTCCTTGCCTCTATGGGTTGGCGGTTGACCCTAATCAGGAGGCTGAATAATCCGTAAGGAGCACAATTCTATGCGTCATTATGAAATCATTTTTATGGTTCATCCTGATCAAAGCGAACAGGTTCCAGGCATGATCGAGCGTTATAGCGCTATCATCGCTAAAGCTGCTGGTCAAATTCATCGTCTGGAAGACTGGGGTCGCCGTCAACTAGCTTATCCGATCAATAAATTGCACAAAGCCCACTACGTTTTGTTGAACGTTGAAGCGCCACAAGAAACAATCAATGAGTTGGAAACTAATTTCCGCTTCAACGATGCCGTTATCCGCAACATGGTTATGCGTGTTAAGAATGCGGTAACCGAAGCATCGCCAATGACGAAAGCAAAAGATGAGCGCCGTGAGCGTCCTGACTTCGCTATAGAAAACAATGATGAGGCAGATGTTGGGGATCCTGAAGAGTAAGCACCGTGGCGATAATCAATCGGGTGGTGCTTTCTGGCATTGTATGTAAATTCCCCATTCGGAATGTCAGTCCTGCTGGTATTCCGCACTGCCAGTTCGTGCTCGAGCACCGTTCACAGCAGCAGGAAGCTGGATTGAGCCGACAAACATGGTGTCATATGCCGGTTATCGTCAGCGGACATCGATCACATGCATTAACTCACAGTATAACGGTCGGTATTCAGTTAACCATGCAGGGTTTTATTAGCTGCCATCAAGGGCGTAATGGGCTAAATAAACTGGTTCTGCATGCCGAGCAAATTGAATTGATAAATTCTGGAGATTAGCTAAATGTCACGTCATTATTACCGTCGTCGCAAGTATTGCCGTTTCACCGCGGAAGGCATTAAAAAGATCGACTATAAAGACATCAGCATGCTGAAAAATTATATCACCGAGAGTGGTAAGATAGTACCAAGCCGTATCACTGGTACTCGTGCTAAATTCCAACGTCAGCTTGCCAGTGCCATCAAACTTGCACGCTACTTGTCTTTATTGCCTTACACTGACAGCCATCAGTAATTAGGCCAGTCTACTAATGACTTTAATGAGGATAAAGTAATGGAAGTCATTCTGCTTGAAGAAGTAAAAATTAATGAAGTAAAAAAACTGGGCATTCTGGGTGATAAGGTTAATGTAAAAACGGGCTATGCCCGTAACTTTCTCATTCCACAAGGAAAAGCGGTACAGGCAACCAAGAAAAACATAGAGAATTTCGACACACTCCGTGCCAGAATGGAAGCTGAATTAGCTAAAAATCAGGCCAAAGCCAGAGATCGTGTCGATGAATTCGAGAAATTAGGCAATGTCACCCTCGAAGCGAAAGTTGGGGCAAATGATAAATTGTTTGGATCTATCGGCAGTAATGATATCGCGCAAGCGATAACCACGGCCGGTGTTCCTGTGAGTAAAAAAGAAGTGCGTCTGAAAGATAAGCTTGCTATACGTAGCTTGGGTGTGCATGAAATTCACATCCAGGTAGCCCAGGATGTGTCTGCGCGACTGACGGTGACTGTGGTTGCACAAGAGTAAGCTATGCTGTCAGAATACCTGTGCAGCTGTAGTGCCAAAACGTAGCGACAGTGATGTACTTGTATATGAAGGTAGTGAACAACATACAGGGTAAGTTGAGCAAAAAATATAGGGTTAACTCGTTAAAACGCCAGCATTAAGCTGGCGTTTTAATTTATCCTGGTAGTTTCAATCCCAGTAAGTTAAGAACCTCGACTAACGGACTTCCCAATGTTAAAAATTTTTAATACTTTAAGTCGTGAAAAAGAAGAATTTAAGCCGATCCATGCAGGAAAAATCGGTATGTATGTATGTGGTATCACTATTTATGACTTATGTCATATTGGGCACGGACGTACTTTTGTTTCCTTCGATGTTATCGCACGCTATTTGCGCTATTTGGGCTATTCCTTGATTTATGTTCGAAATGTGACCGATATTGATGATAAAATAATCAAACGTGCTGCTAAAAATAATGAAAGTTGTCAACAACTTACTACGCGGATGCTGGCGGAAATGCACCATGACTTCGAAGCATTGAATTTACTGCCTCCTGATAAAGAACCACGAGCCACGCACCATATCGCAGAAATTATCGTCCTAATCCAGAAATTGATTGAACGCCAACATGCTTATATTGCAGCCAATGGTGATGTGATCTTTGCTGTGGACAGCGCTCCTGATTACGGTTTACTCTCTCGTCAGGATTTGGAGCAATTACAAGCGGGGGCACGTGTAGAAATAGCCGACGTAAAACGCAATCCGATGGATTTTATATTGTGGAAAATGTCCAATCCGGGTGACCCAAGCTGGGAGTCTCCTTGGGGGAAGGGGCGTCCTGGTTGGCACATTGAATGTTCAGCAATGAATAGTAAACAGTTGGGCACGCATTTTGATATTCATGGCGGTGGCGCGGATCTTATGTTCCCCCACCATGAAAATGAAATCGCGCAATCTACCTGTGCTCACGGTGGTTCCTATGTCAATTATTGGATGCATACCGGTATGGTGATGATCGACAAAAACAAAATGTCGAAATCGCTGAATAATTTTTTTACCATTCGTGATCTGCTCACCAACTACGATGCAGAAACTGTACGTTACTTTCTCATGTCTGCCCACTACCGCAGCCAGCTTCACTATAACGCAGAAAATTTAAAACTAGCACACACGGCTCTTGAACGCTTGTACATTGCTTTACGAGGTACGGATGCTAATGCTGTCGCTGCCGGTGGCGAAGATTTTGTCACACGTTTCCGTGATGCGATGGATGATGATTTTAATACACCAGAGGCTTATTCCGTATTGTTTGATATCGCCCGTGAAGTAAATCGTTTGAAGAAAAAAGATCACGCAGCCGCCAGTGGGTTAGCTACAGAATTGCGTAATATGGCGTCAGTTCTTGGCTTATTGACACGAGATCCCGAACATTTCTTACAAAATGGTGAACAGATTGATAATCATACAATTGCTAAAATTGACGCATTGATTCAACAACGTGATACTGCCCGCAGCAATAAAAATTGGGCGCTGGCAGATTCTGCTCGACGTCAGTTAGATGAGATGAACGTGGTGTTAGAGGATCGGCCACAAGGAACGACCTGGCGTCGCAAATAAACATTACAATTTATTTTTGTTCAACAGAGAGCAAAGTCATTATTTTATACACTAACCGTTAATCCCCATACAGAAGAAATCGTGTCAGCCATATAATACTGACGAGGGTGTCGTCGTTACACAAAATATGCAGAAGGTTCGGTGTTGGTTGAATTTGGTGATACCAAGGTGTTATGTACCGCTACGATCGAAGAGGGCATTCCACGTTTTCTCAAAGGCCAGGGGCAAGGCTGGATTACAGCTGAGTACGGCATGTTACCGCGTGCTACCCATATTCGTAATCCCCGTGAAGCGGCTAAGGGCAAACAAGGAGGGCGTACGCTAGAAATCCAGCGCCTGATTGCTCGTTCGCTACGTGCTGCCGTTGACCTTAAAAAACTCGGGGAACGTACTATTACGATCGATTGTGATGTACTCCAAGCAGATGGAGGCACTCGTACAGCAGCAATCAGTGGTGCCTGCGTCGCGTTGTTCGACGCGCTGAACAGGTTGCTTGACAACGATAAGTTGAAAACTAACCCACAGACAGGATTGGTGGCTGCCGTTTCCGTCGGGATCGTTGAAGGTGAAGCACGTTGCGATCTGGAATATGAAGAAGATTCCATCGCTGAAACTGATATGAATGTAGTGATGATCGAAGATGGCAGGATGATCGAAGTACAGGGTACGGCAGAACGCAATCCATTCAGCCAAGAAGAGCTACTGACATTGCTAGAACTGGCTCGTAACGGTGTAGCGACTATTTTCCAGGCACAAAGAACGGCATTGGAGCAGTAGTCCTGTCAGGGCTTGCTCGAAATCGTTATGAGTGACGCTCAGACGAGGAAAAAATAGGCGAAAAAGCGCAGTTACGCTTTGTATACAACAAAAGGCAGTAAATGAGCATTTTGAGCCTATTTTTGACGAAGTATCCGCTAACATAATAGATTTCGAACAGACTCTAAGAGAGGAACGTATTGTAATGCAAGACTATCAACGCGATTTTATCGAATTTTCACTCCGTAAACAGGTTTTGAAATTTGGTGAGTTCAACCTGAAATCGGGGCGAGTCAGTCCCTATTTTTTTAATGCCGGACTGTTTAATACCGGAAAAGATTTGGCGGAATTAGGGCGTTTCTACGCGACAGCTTTGATGAACTCTAATATTCAATTTGATTTAGTGTTCGGACCCGCTTACAAGGGCATCCCAATTGCCACTGCGACCACAGTCGCGTTAGCAAATGATCATAAACGGGATGTCCCTTATTGCTTTAATCGCAAAGAAACCAAAGATCACGGTGAAGGTGGTCGTTTAGTGGGGAGTCCGTTACAAGGAAGAGTGATGCTAATCGATGATGTGATCACCGCGGGTACCGCAATTCGTGAAGCGATGGCCGTTATTGCTGCCCACAATGCTTCATTAGCTGGCGTAATGGTTTCCCTAGATCGACAGGAACGAGGTAACAGCGAAATGTCAGCCATTCAGGAGGTTGAGCAAAATTATCACTGCCAAGTCATTTCCATTGTCACCTTGGACGATTTGATCAGTTATCTCAAAGAAAAACCTGAGATGACTGATAACTGGAGTGCTGTAGAAAATTACCGAAAAAAATACGGAATAGTGAGCTAGCTCTCATAAACTAACAAACGGTAGGTTTGATATTAAAATATTTGATAACTATTGCGGTTAATTGGAGTCGAAGATTTACAATAATAAGCTGATGGTTCAGGAGTTACAATAATGAAGTTTGAAGGCATCACCTCCCAGGAACTCGCTACCTATGGTATCGAGAATGTCGATGAAATTGTATACAATCCAAGTTATACGTTATTATTCGAAGAGGAAACCTCTTCAGGACTAGAAGGCTATGAACGTGGTACTGTTACTTCATCGGGTGCAGTTGCTGTCGACACCGGTATCTTTACGGGTCGATCACCCAAAGATAAATATATCGTCCGTGACGATATAACAAACGATACCCTATGGTGGGCTGATAGAAATAAAGGTAAAAACGACAACAAGCCACTGAGCCAGGAAACCTGGCAGCATTTAAAAGGATTAGTCACCCAGCAATTATCGGGAAAGCGTCTGTTTGTCGTCGATGCTTTTTGTGGTGCTAACCGTAAAAGTCGTCTGCAAGTTCGTTTTATCACAGAAGTCGCTTGGCAAGCTCATTTCGTCAAAAATATGTTTATCCGTCCATCTGACGAAGAATTAGCACAATTCAAAGCTGATTTTATTGTGATGAACGGCGCAAAATGCACTAACCCACAATGGAGAAAACAGCAGCTTAATTCAGAAAATTTCGTCGCTTTCAATCTGACTGAACGTATGCAACTAATTGGCGGCACCTGGTACGGCGGTGAGATGAAAAAGGGTATGTTCTCAATAATGAACTATCTTTTACCGTTACAAGGCATTGCCTCGATGCATTGTTCCGCTAATGTTGGCAAGAAAGGGGACGTCGCTGTTTTCTTCGGTTTATCTGGCACAGGTAAAACGACCTTATCCACTGACCCAAAACGTGAGCTAATTGGTGATGATGAGCACGGTTGGGATGATGACGGTGTGTTTAATTTTGAAGGGGGTTGTTACGCCAAAACTATTAATTTATCAGTGGAAGCCGAGCCAGATATTTACCATGCCATCAAACGTGATGCGTTACTGGAAAACGTCGGAGTACAGGCAAATGCGCAAGTCGATTTCAATGATAGTTCAAAAACCGAAAATACCCGTGTTTCCTACCCGATTTATCATATAAAAAACATTGTGAAACCAATATCAAAAGCCGGACATGCGAAAAAAGTGATCTTTTTAACAGCCGATGCTTTTGGGGTTCTACCTCCGGTTTCCCGCTTGAACACGGACCAAACCCAATATCATTTTTTATCTGGTTTTACTGCCAAGTTAGCAGGTACTGAACGTGGTATCACTGAACCTACCCCTACTTTTTCTGCCTGCTTCGGTGCCGCTTTCTTGCTGCTTCATCCAACACAGTATGCAGAAGTGTTGGTAAAACGGATGCAGGCGGTGGGCGCACAGGCCTACTTGGTTAATACCGGATGGAATGGTAGAGGTGAACGTATTTCTATCAAAGACACCCGCGCTATTATTGACGCCATCCTAAACGGCGAAATTGATAAAATAACCAATTTTACCACTTTGCCAATCTTCAATCTCGAGATACCAGAAACATTACAGGGTGTTGATCCCTTGATTCTCGATCCACGGAACACACACATATCCTACGAAAAATGGCAACAAGAAGCTGAAGATTTAGCACGACGCTTTATCGTTAATTTTGATAAATATACCGATACAGCAGCAGGAGAAGCATTACTGTCTGCTGCGGGCCCAAAACTCGGCTGAATACAATCAGACACTGGACGGTACCTTAGATTTTCAGTGGGTACCGTCCCAAATCAAACTGTATACAAAATAAAGCATGTAGCGCGGGTAAATGGCTATTGATGGAGCCGCTTTTATCTTAGACTGCAACGATTAGTCGTAGAAATAAAAATATCACTAGGTAAGGTTGTCGATTTTGACTGGTTATATTTATCAAAGCCATTTTTCTTACAATATTCTTTAAACTCACCTGATGTACAAACTTTAGCTTTTCGATACATACTGCACAATTTATTTTCTACTGTTCTACAGGAAAGACCTAATATTTCAGCAATGGCTTTACTCGTCAGTGGTTTCGGTTTTTTCTGCTGTAGGAAAAATATTACTTCAAGTTCTTTATCGGTGAACAAATTACAATTAATATCGTCAGAAACTGGATTCACCTCCAGAGAAGGATCTTTAGTAAGATCAAGCTTCTTCTCTACATTAAATAATGTCTTATTGAGATACTGTATAGCAGAAAAAACCTGCAATTTTTTAGCATGTAAAATAACACCCATACATTTGCCATCTTCACTATAAAAAGGAGACTTCTCACAGATATAGGGTTGAATTATTTCTTCAGTTCCGAAAGGATAAATATTCAGTGAGAATACATGTTGTTTCGATTCCTGAACCTTGCGATCAAGTTCTTCGAAATAAAGTGCAGATCCCGCACTATCATGAGGTATCTGTTTATCTGTTAAATATTTGATATTAAATCCTTTTTTTAGATTTAATAACGCCATGTAGGCATCGTTTCCATACAGATAGCGTGATTGATTATCTTTAATCGCCCACGGATCACTACTACTATCACACAACGAAATAAGCTGCAGAGAAAGGTCGGTAGGGCAACTCTGTGCTCCACTCATTGAAGTTGGTTGGTTGATTTCAGCCATTTTAGATCCCTATCATAAAGTCAGGACGAAAAATTACTCTAGTCATATTGAGATTTCAAGTGTTTATTTAGTCTAAATCCACGTCAAAAAATACTATTTAGACAGTATTGGGTCAAGCAAAGGTCGATCACCAGCATATTTCACTTTTACAAAATGTATCAGCTCTCAGCTTTATTGATATATCTTCTTCCAGCACACATCCTTAGCCCATTGTAGATAGTCTACAAATAATTATTTAACAATATGCCTGAACGAATAGGATAGAGTAGTAAAATATGCAAAAGAAAAAGCAGTGATAACGAATTCATTTATCGTAATTATTATATGTTTATACTCATTTTAAGGACAAAAGTCTAACAGGCAAACTTACATAAGATATTAAACAATAAAAACTGCATCAGCCGCATGATCCACAACACAATCACTAATCGGCCAGCACACTTTTTACAAAAGAACATCATGTTTTCTTACAACAAAAACCAAACCACTTCAATTACAAACCATTACATCAAACAAACCCAACCAAGATAATAAATGCCCCTGGTGTTAGCATTTAATTATCCCTTACACTAAATAATCTTTACTACCTAATCAAAATTACTATAACGCCTCATTCTGTAACATGACTTTGTATAATTATGGTGTTTTCCTGAAGCCAATCAGATACTAGCAAGAACAAGAGATAATAGTAGAGTGTTAAATACTTGCATTGAGTAAGTGGTGGGGTCAAACAACACCGACGGTGCCGGCTAGACCCATTTTTATTTTTGTCTACGAATTAATTTTACTATTTTATCCAGGATTCGTTACCATGCTCTGTTGCATTTAATCAACCATACACCCTGAGTGTGCAAACCTGGAATTCACCTATGCCGTGGTTTAAAAATTTAATGATTTATCGTTTGAAGCAGCAAACTTCATTGCCTGCGGAGCAAATGGAAAAACAGTTAAGCAATTTCAGCTTTATCCCCTGTAGCAGTCAGGACATAACAAAAATGGGTTGGATATCGCCAATGGGCACACGCAGTAATGCACTAGTACATCATGCTCGTGGTCAGATTTTTATCTGCGCAGCCAGAGAAGAAAAAATCATTCCATCTACAGTAGTTAAAAGAGAATTAAAAACCAAAATCGATCATTTTGAAACAGAAAAACAGCGTAAAATTAAAAAAACAGAAAAAGAATCACTTAAAGATGAAGTTCTACATGGCCTATTACCACGTGCCTTTAGTCGTTTTGACCAGACGCTGCTATGGATTGATACAATTAATAATCTAATCATGGTCAATACCGCTAGTGCTAAACGAGCAGAAGATATTCTGGCGCTATTACGTAAGAGTCTCGGTTCTTTACCCGTAGTCCCTTTGACATTAAAAAACCCAGTTGAGTTAACGTTGACTGAATGGGTGCGATCTGAAAACCTCCCTGCAAATTTCACACTCATGTATGAAGCTGAGTTGAAAGCATCTGGGGAAGATGGCGGCCTAATCCGTTGTAAGCAACAAGATCTTGCCAGCAATGAAATTGCGGCACATATAGAAGCAGGCAAGCGAGTCACTAAGTTGGCATTAAATTGGAGAGAAAAGATACAGTTTGTATTGGGTAACGACGGCTCATTAAAACGCTTAAAATTCGTCGACACCCTACATAAGCAGAATGATGATATTGACAACAAAGATTTTGCTCAACGTTTCGCCGCTGATTGTATCCTAATGACCGACGAACTGGCAGTTCTAATTCAAAATATGATTGAAGCCTTAGGGGGATTGGCAATTGCGCCAGATAATGACTGGAAGTAATAACGATAATATGGAATAGTTGCGCGATTATCGCGGCTAGTGATCCGATCGGTTAATCTTCATCTATTGATGTAACGAGAAAATAAAAATGGCAGACCCTTTTGCTAATCCCGACAAAGTTATTAATACTCTGGGAATGCGTTGCCCTGAGCCGGTAATGATGGTGCGTAAAACCGTGCGTCATATGGACTGTGGACAAACTTTATTGATTATTGCCGATGATCCCGCTACAACTCGTGATATTCCCGGATTTTGTCGTTTTATGGAGCATCAGTTATTGGCACAGCATACGGAACAATTACCCTATCGATATTTAGTACGCAAAGGGATTATTGCCAACAAGTGTCCTTTAACAAGCTAATCTTCCCTAACTTACTAATGATGCCAAGTGTGCTTCAATTTCACCTACAAATTCCAAGTCGCTTTCAGCTCTCGCGAGACAGTCTAATGAGAAAAATAGAAAATTTTCACCTACTGATTATGCTAATCATGCTGATTGCTGTGGGGCAAATGGCACAGACTATCTATGTTCCTGTGATTGCTGAAATTGCTCATCATTTTTCGGTACGTACCGGAGTAGTACAACGAGTCATGTCAGCCTATTTACTGACTTATGGTTGCTCTCAATTACTTTATGGCCCTTTGTCTGATCGGATAGGGCGTCGACCAGTGATCCTAGTTGGCATGATGATTTTTATCTGCGGGGCACTGGGTGCCTTACTTGCCAATAGCCTGAGTATACTGGTGCTCGCTAGCGCACTACAGGGAATGGGGACAGGAGTGGCTGGGGTGATGGCTCGTACCATGCCCCGCGATCTGTATGCCGGTACAACATTACGTTATGCCAATAGCTTGCTGAATATGGGTATTTTGGTCAGCCCGCTATTAGCTCCACTCATTGGCGGTGTTCTAGCGAGTTGGTTTGGTTGGCGTGCCTGCTATGCCTTCTTGCTATTGCTATGCAGTGTGGTCGCTTATTGTATGTTCCGCTGGTTGCCGGAAACCCGTCCTCAACAGACAGAAAAACAACGTATGTTAGCGAGTTTTTACCGCTTATTATCCAATGGATTATTTAGTCGTTATCTGGTGATGTTGATTGGTGCCTTGGCAGGGATTGCGGTTTTTGAAGCCAGTGTCGGTGTTCTGATGAGCGGGGTACTAGGGTTAAGCAGTATCAAGGTGAGTATCCTATTTATTCTACCTATCCCAGCCGCATTTTTGGGTGCCTGGTATGCCGGGCGCGACAATAAAACTTTCTATAGTTTGATGTGGTATGCGGTGATAAGCTGTTTATTGGCCGGATTGATGATGTGGATCCCTAGCTGGTTTGGCATCATGAATGTTTGGACACTACTCGTACCCGCCGCCTTGTTTTTTTTTGCGGCCGGTATGTTGTTCCCATTGGCAACAACGGGCGCAATGGAACCATTTCCTTACCTTGCAGGTGCGACCGGTGCTTTGGTGGGCGGATTACAGAATGTGGGATCGGGGCTGGCAACCGGTTTATCAGCAATGTTGCCGCAGACTGGACAATTTAGTCTCGGATTATTGATGTTTAGCATGGCAACACTAATTTTACTCTGTTGGTTGCCTCTGGCTAAGCGTATACGGCAACAGGAAGGGTAGCCGCTCATGCTGCGGAGTAGATTTTGCAAACAATCTTTATCGCTCTTGTTTAGTCGTGTTCTTCCCAGGATTGAGCACGAGCCACCGCTTTTTTCCAACCGTTGTAAAGTGCCTCTCGTTCGGTAACCTTCATATTTGGGCGGAACTGCCGTTCAGTTGGCGCCTTACTTTTCACTTCTTCTAAATCCTGCCAAAACTCGGTGGAAAGACCCGCCAGGAATGCGGCACCTAACGCTGTGCTTTCGCATACTGCGGGGCGATCAACAGAAGTCCCCAGAATATCGGCCTGGAATTGCATCAAAAAATTATTGGCTACCGCTCCACCATCCACGCGTAGAAATTTTAATTGAGTATCTGCATCAGCCTGCATCGCTTCTAATACGTCACGGGTTTGGTAAGCGATAGATTCCAACGTAGCTCGAATAATATGGCTGCGATTTACGCCTCGGGTCATACCAAAAATTGCGCCACGGGCGTAGGGGTCCCAATAAGGTGCTCCTAAACCCGTGAAAGCCGGCACCACATAAACACCATTGCTGTCTTTAACTTTATTGGCAAAATATTCCGAATCCTCGGGATCAATGATAAATTTTAATTCGTCACGTAACCATTGAATAGCAGCACCTCCGATGAATACGGCACCTTCGAGAGCATAATTAATTTCGCCTTTTGCCCCGCAAGCGATAGTTGTTAGCAACCCGTGGTTGGATTGTTCCGCTTTGATGCCGGTGTTCATCAGCAAGAAACAGCCAGTACCGTAAGTATTTTTTGCCATCCCCGGTTGTACACAGAGCTGTCCGAACAACGCAGCCTGTTGATCTCCTGCGATCCCAGCAATAGCAATGGACGTATTACCTTCACCACCGATACTCGTTTTTCCATAAATCTCAGAAGAATGACGCACTTCAGGTAACATCTCTTCGGGAATATCCAACGCTGCCAATAATTCACTATCCCATTTTTTTTCATGGATGTTAAACATCATGGTACGTGATGCATTGGTATAATCTGTTATATGCAACTGATCCTGCCCTTGCCCCTGCGTCATTTTCCATACCAGCCAAGTATCAACGGTACCGAATAATAATTCACCTGCTTCAGCACGTTTACGCGCCCCTTCCACGTTATCGAGGATCCACTTCAGCTTAGTACCGGAGAAATAAGGATCAACTATCAGACCCGTTTTATCGCGTATCTTCTTCTCAAGCCCACTTTTTCTTTTTAGTTCTTCACAGATATCGGCAGTACGGCGACACTGCCATACAATGGCATTATAAATAGGCTTACCAGTGTCTTTTTCCCAGACAATAGTTGTTTCACGCTGATTAGTGATGCCGATACCCGCTATTTGACAAGGGCTAATATCCGTTTTCGCTAGCACTTCCACCAGCGTAGAGCTTTGTGTTGCCCAAATTTGCATGGGATCATGTTCAACCCAGCCTGCTTTTGGATAAATCTGGCTCAATTCCCGTTGGGAAATACCGATAATATTAGTATCGTGATCTAACACTATGGCTCTTGAACTGGTGGTGCCTTGATCGAGCGCAACAATGTATTTTTTCTCAGTGATATTATCTGTTGTCATGATAATCCTGTTGATATGCTGTTTGTGAAATCTGAAAAATTTATTGGGCTGGTGGTTTTTTTTCTTCCTGACAAATATAGCAGAGCGGCAGATGACGACCAATTAACGCACGGTAAACTAATGCCCCTAGTAACGCACCGACGATAGGTGCAAAAATGGGAACCAGGAAGTAAGGAATATCACGTCCTCCAGTAAAAACGATATCTCCCCATCCTGCTAAATAAGCAAAAATCTTAGCGCCAAAATCACGTGCCGGGTTTAAGGCAAAACCCGTAAGGGAACCAACAGAAGCACCAATTACCGCAATCAGGATACCAATAAGTAACGGAGCCAATGGACCACGTGGAATACCGTTACCGTCATCAGTCAAAGCCAAAATCATACACATTAAAATAGCGGTGATGATGGTTTCTACGATAAAAGCTTGGAGAACAGAGAGATGCGGATTCGGATAAGTAGAAAAAATAGCGGCTAAATCAAGGTTTTCTGTACTACCACGTAATATATGATGGGTTTGTTCAAAATCGATGAATAGATTGTAATACATACCATAAACGACAGCGGCGCCACAAAATGCACCGGCTATCTGTGCCAGAACGTAGGGAATAACCTTATGGCGTTCGAAACAGGCAAACAACCACAACGCAACAGTGACTGCTGGATTAAGATGTGCTCCAGAAATAGCTGCTGTTAAATAGATCGCCATGGCAACTCCCATACCCCAGATAACACTTACTTCCCACTGACTGAAACTGGCTCCCGCCAATTTCAACGACGCGACACAACCCACGCCGAAAAATATAAGTAAAGCCGTACCAAGAAACTCCGCAATACATTGATTTTTTAAGGCAGGGCTGGTTTCGCTCATTGCAGTGTCCTAGCTAGAAGTAGAGTGTAAACGGTAGCATTCTTCGCTCTCTTTTCTTCAATAATGTCATACTAGAGAAAGCGATGTAAATTTATCGTTAACAAACAAAAATAAGAAGTAATATTATAAAAATCTGTATACTTCATCATAAAAATGTACCGGTTTGTGTAATAGTGGAACCTAAAATGTGATCGAACAGGTATTTTTGTCTCACGTGATTAATAATGTTTTCTAATAAACTATGCTTTAGATGATGATAAGTGTCTGTGTGATGGTCATAAGCAGTAAATTACCCTAGAGTAGGCTTTGTGTCAGTATGTATCTAGACAGAAGTGCGTTGGCTACATACAATCTTTTCCATCAAACTGTGTTGTCTACAGTGAAGATGTGCATTAAAAATGACGCTTGTTATTTAGAGTAATGAATTTCGCAGCGGTTACAACGTTAAATCGTTTGTTACCGTTATAAACTGGCTATATACCTGGCGATCACTAAGGGGATGAACGATGGCATTTGAAGTATTTGAAAAATTGGAAGCGAAAGTTCAGCAAACTATTGATACTATTACTTTGTTGAAAATGGAAATTGAAGAATTAAAGGAACAAAACCGTACTCAGGCTGAGAAAAATGAGCAACTGAAGCGAGAAGAGCATGTTTTACAGGAACGCTTGGGGCAGCTGTTGTCTAAAATCGAAGGAGTCGAAGAAATCTAAGGAGGTCGCTTTTTCATCTCGGGTTTTTCTTGGTTTTGGTACTCTGCCCTAGTACATCGAGTAGAACAAGACACTAGACTTCTTGCAAAGCTACTACGTGCTGCAAATTCCGCGTTACGTGGTGCTTGCAGTCTTCATGTATTCGCATGTACACCGTGCTTACTGCTCCCGAGGCACCTGGCTTCGCAGCACTCGCTACGGTTTTGCAAGAAGTCTACTATCGCCTCATCCTTTCATAGCATCCATCTTGAACGCTGTTATTTGGCCTCGGCCTCACGCATAGATTTAGCTATCATTTTTTTCAGAACATGGGCCACGGCAATAAAACCAAAAGTCGCCGTGACCATTGTACTCGCGCCCAGTTCTGTCGTACAGTCCATCCGTTTTGTCCCTGTGGCAGAGGGGCGGGAGGGGCATACACTACCATCTATTTGCGGATACATCAGTGGTTCACTAGAGGATACGCAATCAATTCGCAATTTACCTTTACTATTTTTTACTATATTGAAATTATATTTCAGTCTTTCCCGTAACTTAGCCGCAAGAGGATCCCGGATGGTTTTAGCCAAATCAACAACCATTATACGAGTAGGATCAATCTGTCCTCCGGCTCCTCCCGTTGTAACCACCGGAATTTTATAACGCCGACAATGCGCCAATAAAGCGGCCTTAGGACGAACGCTATCTATTGCGTCAATAACATAGCTAAAATTTCGATCCAAGATGTCGACTACATTATCTGGTGTAACAAAGTTGTAGATACAATGTACTTGGCATTTAGGATTAATAGCCAAAATACGTTGCTCCATAACCGCTGTTTTAACCTGCCCGATGTTTTGACGCAGAGCATGATTTTGGCGATTGGTGTTGGTAATACAAACATCATCCATATCTACCAAGGTGATGGTACCAATGCCAGTACGTGCCAATGCTTCAGCCGCCCATGATCCAACACCACCGATACCAATCACACAAACATGTACCCGTGAAAACAACGCTTGTGCCTGCTGGCCATACAGTCGTGCAATACCACCAAATCGATCTTGATCCACTTCATTATAAAATTGATCCGTCATTTCAATACCCAGACGCGACCATAATGATTATAGAAACCCGCTTCATGCGCTGCTTCATTACCTATCCCCTGATATATATCAAGATGATGCCCTTTGATAGCCCCACCAACATCCAGAGATACCATCAAACGCATTTGATATTTTCCAGTAAATTTTCCTTGCTGATCCAATAAGGGAATTTCTGCCAGCAATGTCGTTCCTGCTGGAATGAGAGAAGGATCGGAGGCTACCGAAGCCTGCGCAATTAAGGGGACAGCGCTGGCTCCTTTTACTGGGGCATCCATAATTGGTTGAAAAAAGACAAAAGAAGGATTCTGTATCAAGAGTTCCTTCAGTTCAGCTTCACTATGGGTTGCAGCCCAATGGCGAATTGCCTGTGTCGACATATCAGCTAGTGCGATTTCACCACTATCGGTTAACACCTTACCAATACTGCGATAGGTATAACCATTTTTACCGGCGAATGCAAAGAAGGTGAGTGGCTTACCATCACCAAAATCAACATAACCACTGCCTTGAACTTCCATAATAAAGTTATCGATCAGTGAATTCGTAAAGGCTATAGCCACATCATGCTTATCTAAGACACCAGCATAGATAGCCTGACGGTGAGGAAGCTTCTCTTTTCCCTTCGGTGGCATAGCGTACAGAGGGTAACGGAATTTACCTTGTGGCGTGCGCCGAGCCTCCACTATCGGGGTGTAGTAACCGGTAAATTGCACATTTCCGAAACCATCAACACCGGCCATCTGATAAGCATGCAAACCAAATTGACTTAGCCTGTGGCTATCCCCTCCAGACTCTAACCATTTTTGTACTGCATTAAATGTCTCCCTGTTACCGTTGTACAGACGTGGCGACGATTGATTAATCGCCGCAATCTGTTCAAGATAGCTTTTTACATTAACTGGCTTACCTTTCGCATTCGATTCTCTCACCCACGTCAGTGACTGACTTAGGCGCTGGTTTCCATATTGTTGCCCACGATCAGAGGGGTATGATTGGCATCCTGCCAATAGAAAAATAAATATGGAAATAACAAGCCTACTAAGTAAATATTTATGCGAATACCTGTTCATTATATATTGCCTATGCCTATAAGTCAGAGCAAGATAGCAAATGGCTATCAACAAAGGAATTGGGGAAACTAAAAAATTATGCGAATCTCATCGTAGAAGAAGAGAACAAAAAAGGGTAGAAACATCAAAAAAAAAATTTTTTATACAAATTAAATGGTAAAAGCACTTGCAACAGATCTGATCCAAGGTATAGTGCGCACATTCGAACGCGGGATGGAGCAGTTTGGTAGCTCGTCGGGCTCATAACCCGAAGGTCGTCGGTTCAAATCCGGCTCCCGCAACCAACAAGTATCACCGAAACCGGTGCTAATTTGCGATGTAACAGTAGTCATCAGTACATAACACGAACGCGGGATGGAGCAGTTTGGTAGCTCGTCGGGCTCATAACCCGAAGGTCGTCGGTTCAAATCCGGCTCCCGCAACCACTTGTGTCGTTGTGTTAATGAATCAATCAGCCAGAAGCTCCTAATCTCTGTCATCAAGATCTCATCGAAGCCTTTATCGTCAAAATCATGGCCTACTAATGTGATTGTTTAAAGCGACCAATCCCTGGCCACAGTCAATGTGCCCTAGTCTTCCTTTCCCACAGGAACTCAATAGATTTCTTGCGAAACCATGGTGAGTGCTGAGAAGTCGAGGCGCCTGGGGCCAGTGTAATACTGAGGATTGCGAGCACCACGTAACCCAGAATTTACGGCACGTGTTTGCAAGCACATAGTAGGTTTTGCAAAACGTCTAATGTATGAAATAACTTGTGTTGAATATTTGCACACGTAGATTCCGTAAAAATTTTAATGTATAAAACACCCTATTCCCGCATTTCCCCTCTATAAAGTGAAATCATATGCAGTTAACTGCCAGGAACTTGACCTTAGATCTTTGCCAACCACAAGTGATGGGTATTTTAAATGTAACACCAGACTCCTTTTCCGATGGTGGGCAGCACAATGACCTCGATAAAGCGTTAAAACATGCCCAAGCCATGATCACAGCAGGTGCAACACTGATTGATATTGGTGGTGAATCCACTCGCCCAGGGGCAAAATCAGTGAGTGAGCAAGAAGAACTTGATCGCGTTATCCCCGTCGTGGAACACCTGGCGCCCCTGGCAACCGATTTAAAAATTTGGCTGTCGGTTGATACCTATAAAGCACAAGTTATCACTGAAGCCGCTAAAGCCGGTGCTCATTTGATCAACGATGTGCGTGCACTACAAGGACTAGGTGCATTAGAGGCTGCTGCTTCAACCGATTTGCCCATTTGTCTAATGCATATGCAAGGGAATCCAAAACATATGCAACAATCACCGCACTATGAGGATCTACTGACCGAGATTGATGATTTTTTTCAGCAGCGTATTGATAGCTGTATTGCGGCAGGTATCGCAAAAAATAAATTATTACTCGATCCTGGCTTCGGTTTTGGCAAAACATTGGCGCATAATTACCGACTATTGACGCATTTAGAAAAATTTCATCATTTTAATTTGCCACTATTGGTAGGCATGTCACGGAAATCGATGGTTGGACAAATGCTACTCGGTGTTCCCCCGAAGCAGCGGGTCACCGGCAGCGTTGCCTGTGCAGTTATTGCGGCAATGTCGGGGGCTAAAATTATTAGAGTGCATGATGTGCAAGAAACCGTCGAAGCAATGTGTATTGTTAGAGCAGCACTTTCTGAGAAGGAATAAAATAAATTATGAGTAACCGTAAATACTTTGGTACAGATGGTATTCGTGGCAAAGTGGGTAACAAGCCGATTACACCTGACTTTGTATTGAAGCTCGGATGGGCGGCAGGGAAAGTACTGGCACGACAGCATGGCTCCCGTAAAATCATTATCGGCAAAGATACCCGTATTTCTGGTTACATGTTGGAATCCGCACTCGAGGCAGGTTTATCCGCTGCGGGGTTATCGGCGGCATTTACCGGTCCTATGCCCACACCCGCCGTGGCTTATCTAACCCGTACTTTCCGTGCCGAGGCCGGTATCGTGATTTCAGCTTCTCATAATCCTTTTGATGATAACGGCATTAAATTTTTTTCTATCGATGGCAAAAAATTACCTGATAACGTGGAAGCAGCCATTGAAACTGCAATGGAAGAGCCTCTTACCTGTGTTCCTTCTGCAGAGTTAGGTAAAGCCAGCCGGATCGTTGATGCGGCAGGACGTTATATCGAATTTTGTAAAGGGACTTTTCCTAGTGAACTCAGCTTGAATAACTTAACAATAGTCGTCGATTGCGCACATGGCGCAACCTACCACATTGCACCCAGTGTATTACGTGAGCTGGGCGCAACGGTTATTCCCATCGGCTGTGAACCTGATGGCATGAATATCAATGAAAAATGCGGTGCAACCGACACCCGTATGTTACAAAAGCAAGTTCGTGCTAAAAAAGCAGATGTCGGTTTGGCGTTTGATGGTGATGGTGATCGTTTGATAATGGTTGATAATTTGGGTAATAAGGTTGATGGTGACCAAATTATCTACATCATTGCTAATGAAGAATTGAATCAAGGACAATTGAAGGGAGGAGTCGTAGGTACCTTGATGAGTAATATGGGGCTAGAGCTGGCTCTTAAGCAACGGAGTATCCCCTTTACACGTGCAAAAGTTGGCGATCGTTATGTATTAAAAAAAATGCAAGAAAAGGGTTGGCGTATCGGTGCGGAAAATTCCGGTCATGTGATCTTGCTAGATAAAACGACTACGGGTGATGGTATTGTGGCAGGTTTACAAATACTTGCTGCTATGGTACGCAATAACAAAAGTTTGTATGACCTTTGCCGCGATATGCAATTATGGCCGCAGGTTTTGGTAAATGTACATTTCAGTGGAGATCATAACCCTCTAGAATCAGCAGAAGTTACCGAAATAACCCAACAAGTTGAAACTGAGTTAGCAGGACAGGGGCGTGTATTATTACGTAAGTCAGGCACAGAGCCATTAATTCGAATCATGGTTGAAGGTAATAAAGACGAAGAAACAATAAAATCTCTCGCCGACCGTATCACGAAAGTGGTAAAAACGGTGGGTTGATTGTTTTCGGTAAACGAAAAAAATGAGGAAACTGCCGCTAGAGAATGATAATGCAATTAAATAACATGACGTTTTTTTCTGCAAATAAACGTTAGCGATGAAATTGCTCTTGCGCGGATTAAACGCTTTGGTTAGTATTCGCACCGGTTTAAGTGGGTTAAATGCGGTAAACTCGCAATGATATGGGTACAACTATGTATGAGGCTCTTCTGGTATTTTTCCTGTTGATTGCGATGGGACTGGTCGCGCTTATCATGTTGCAACAAGGTAAAGGTGCGGATGTAGGTGCTTCATTCGGAGCAGGTGCTTCTGCGACTCTCTTCGGGTCTAATGGTTCCGGTAATTTTATGACCCGAATGACGGCTATATTGGCGACGCTGTTCTTCGTTGTCAGCCTGATATTGGGAAATATGAGCACTGAACAGCATCACAAGGGGAGTGAGTGGGAAAATCTGGGTCAGCCTGCCAAGAATGAGCAAGCGGATACGCCACCAAAACCAGGCAACGATATCCCACAGTGATCAATGTGATTGTGGTGAAGTTTTTCAAATCATGTCAGTACCGAGGTGGTGAAATTGGTAGACACGCTACCTTGAGGTGGTAGTGCCCAGCTGGGCTTACGGGTTCAAATCCCGTCCTCGGTACCAAGTCGTAGAGATAGCTTGCTTTTCCTCGGTTATCGACGTAGTATTTGCCACGTTTTCAAACGCGGGATGGAGCAGTTTGGTAGCTCGTCGGGCTCATAACCCGAAGGTCGTCGGTTCAAATCCGGCTCCCGCAACCATTTCTTTGAAATGTTTTTTTCAAATGCCCTATTCGACAACTTTCGCTTACAAGTTTGAAAAAAATTTTTGTCAGAAACATGATCGTGGATTTTTTGCTAAGCCATCGCTTGTCATGTGAGTCAACATGCAGGCTCGGGTGGATTGCAGTAGCTTATGAAAATGTATTATTGATAGTATGTAACGATTTATATCCATCTATTTTTGCGTTCTGTCGAACCACTGGGCTGTCAGGCCCTTTTTTTATGTCTTGGGGGTGGGCTTGTCCACATTTGAACAAAAATTAACAGAGATAATTTCAGCACCAGTCGAAGCTTTAGGTCACGAATTGGTTGGCATCGAATTCATCCGGGGACGTCAGTCGACGCTACGCATCTATATTGACAACAAGAAGGATGGCATCACCGTTGATGTTTGTGCTGATGTTAGCCACCAGGTCAGCGCAATATTAGATATTGAAGATCCTATTACTGTCGCTTACAACCTAGAGGTTTCATCCCCTGGTCTTGATCGCCCCTTGTTTAGGGCTGAACACTATACTTGCTATCTAGGGAAAAAAATCAGTTTGGTGTTACGTATGGCAATGCAAAACCGTCGTAAATGGCAGGGTATCATCAAAACCGTTGAAGGAGAAATGATCACGGTTACTGTGGATGGAAAAGATGAAGTGTTCGCACTAAGCAATATCCAAAAAGCGAACCTGGTACCCCATTTTTAAAATTTGGACGAGGCAACGAGGATGAACAAAGAGGTTCTGGCTGTTGTAGAAGCAGTTTCCAATGAGAAAGCCCTTCCAGCCGAGAAGGTGTTTGAAGCATTAGAAACAGCTCTAGCGACAGCGACCAAAAAAAAATATGAACAAGAAATTGACGTGCGCATTGAAATCGATCGTAAAACAGGCGACTTCGATACTTTCCGTCGTTGGAAAGTTGTTCGTGAAGTGACCATGCCAACCCGAGAGATCACGCTAGAAGCCGCGCAATATGAAGATCCGACTATCCAGCAGGATGATTACATCGAAGAGCAAATTGAGTCTGTCGCTTTTGATCGTATCACCACCCAAACGGCCAAGCAGGTTATTGTACAAAAAATGCGCGAAGCTGAGCGAGCGATGATAGCGGAACAATATCGTAAAGATTTAAGTACAATTGTGACTGCTGTCGTTAAAAAGGTGGGTCATGACAACATTACCCTGGAACTCGTCAAAAATGGCAACAACGCTGAAGCTGTTATCTGTCGTGAAGATAAGTTACCACGTGAGAACATCCGTCCTGGCGACCGTATTCGTGGTGTCCTGTATGATATCCGCCCTGAAGCACGTGGCCCTCAGCTGTTCGTTAGCCGCTCACGCCCTGAAATGTTGATTGAACTGTTCCGTATTGAAGTGCCAGAAATTGGTGAAGGAATAATCGAAATTAAGGCAGCTGCCCGTGAGCCAGCTTCCCGCGCTAAAATCGCTGTGAAAACTAAAGATAAACGTATCGATCCTGTGGGTGCCTGTGTTGGTATGCGCGGGCCCGTGTTCAGGTTGTCTCCAAAGAGCTATGTGGTGAGCGTATTGATGTCGTTTTGTGGGATGATGAGTTTACCAAGTTTGTCGTTAATGCCATGGCACCAGCCGATGTCGAATCAATTGTGGTCGATGAAGACAAACATACCATAGACGTAGCGGTTAAAGCTGATAATCTGGCACAAGCGATTGGTCGTAATGGCCAGAACGTACGTTTGGCTACAGCTCTCATAAATTACGGAAAAGACGAAAACGCTCCCAAATGGGTATTAGATGTCATAACGGAGGATAAGCTTAAAGCAAAAAACTACGCCGAAACCCATGCCACTATGAGTATTTTTACCAAATATCTTGATGTAGATGAACAGTTCGCCACTATTTTAGTCGAAGAAGGTTTTTCTTCTTTGGAAGAATTGGCCTACGTGCAGATGAAAGAGTTGCTGGCAATCGATGATTTTGACAAAGATATGGTTGAGAAACTGCGCGAACGCGCTAAAGCTGCCTTAACCACGCTGGCTCTGACACAAGAAGAAAGTCTTGGCGACCATAAACCCGCTGACGACTTGTTAAATTTGACCGGTCTAAAACGTGATATGGCATTCAAACTAGCCGCAGTTGGTGTGTGTACGCTAGAAGAACTTGCCGAGCAGGGTATCAGCGATTTAGCAGGTATTAAAGGGCTTAGCGATGAGAAAGCCGGTGAGCTGATTATGGCTGCCCGTAATATCTGTTGGTTTAGCGATGATGCGAAATAAACCGTAGCAGGAAAAAACAGCATGACAGATGTAACCATAAAATCACTGGCGACAGAGATTCAGACCCCGGTTGAACGTTTGGTCGCACACTTTGCGGCGGCAGGGATCAACAAATCTGAAACAGACTCTGTTACTCAGCAAGAGAAAGAAACATTGTTGGCGTATTTAAAACGTGAACACGGTAGTGCACCGAATAAACTCACTCTGCAACGTAAGATACGTAGCACTTTAAGCATTCCGAGCACCGGTGGAAAAAATAAATCGGTGCAAATTGAAGTTCGTAAAAAACGCACTTATATCAATACGTCAGAGACAGAACCTGTTAAGGCGGAAGAACAAACAAAATCTGTAACGGAGATCGAAGCGCAGAAAGTTACTGAAGGAAAAGCTAAGCAAGCAATGGAAAAAGAGAAATTGACACGTCAAGCCTCTTCTAGCAAGAAAAATAACCCCGTGCAGAGCGAAAAAGCGCGTCGTGAGATCGAGGCTGCTGAATTAAAACGCTCTGTCGAACAAGAAACATACCGTAAGGTCGAAGAAAACGCGAAACATGTTGCTGAAGAAGCTCGTAAAATGGCGGCAGAGAATGAAGGTAAATGGTCAGAACCCGTAGATGATCAGGCTGAATCTGCTGATTATCACGTGACAACCTCACAACATGCGCGGGCAGCGGAAGATGAAAACGACGCTAAAGTTGAAGGCGATCGCCGTAGTCGTAGCCGGAGTGGTAAGGCGGCAAAACAGAAAAAAGGCAATAAGCTTTTTGAATCTAAAGCCGACCGGGAAGAGGCTCGCGCTGTGGGTCGTAAAAATAAACGCAAGCCAAGCACTTTACAACAGGGTTTCAATAGGCCGGTTGTTGCCGTTAACCGCGACGTAATCATTGGTGAAACATTATCAGTTGCCGAACTGGCGAACAAAATGGCGGTTAAAGGTTCTCAGGTCATAAAAGTAATGATGAAACTGGGAGCTATGGCGACAATCAACCAGATTATCGATCAGGAAACGGCACAGTTGGTTGCTGAGGAAATGGGTCACAAAGTTATCCTACGCCGCGAAAATGAGCTCGAAGAAGCGCTCATGAGTGATCGTGATACCGGAGTCGCTGCGGAATCACGAGCACCGGTGGTGACCATAATGGGGCATGTTGATCATGGTAAGACCTCGCTACTAGATTCCATTCGTTCGACTAAAGTTGCGGCAGGAGAAGCCGGCGGTATCACGCAGCATATTGGTGCTTATCACGTTGAAATTGAGAACGGTATGGTGACTTTCCTGGATACCCCTGGACATGCAGCCTTTACCTCGATGCGTGCCCGTGGTGCTAAGGCTACCGATATTGTTGTGTTGGTTGTAGCAGCTGATGATGGTGTCATGCCACAAACTATTGAGGCCATCCAACATGCTAAAGCTGCACAAGTACCCGTTGTGGTTGCGGTTAACAAAATAGACAAACCGGAGGCTGATCCTGAACGTGTTAAAACAGAATTATCTCAGCACGGCATCCAGCCGGAAGAGTGGGGAGGTGATTGCCAGTTTATCCACGTGTCGGCAAAAGCCGGTACCGGTATTGATGAACTGCTAAATGCAATTCTTCTGCAAGCTGAAGTACTGGAATTAAACGCAATCCACAGTGGTATGGCAAGTGGTGTGGTCATTGAATCCTTCCTAGATAAAGGTCGTGGACCCGTTGCCACTGTATTGGTACAAGAAGGCACCTTAAATAAAGGCGATATCGTACTCTGCGGTTTTGAGTATGGTCGTATACGCGCCATGCGTGACGAACTGGGGCGCGCGATCCTCTCTGCAGGACCTTCTATCCCGGTAGAGATCCTCGGATTATCGAGTGTTCCTGCCGCCGGTGATGAAGTAACAGTAGTACGTGATGAGAAAAAAGCGCGTGAAGTGGCCTTATATCGACAAGGCAAATTCCGTGAGGTTAAGCTAGCACGTCAGCAAAAATCAAAACTGGAAAACATGTTTACTAACATGACTGAAGGCGAGATTTCAGAACTGAATATCGTACTAAAATCTGATGTACAGGGTTCTTGCGAAGCTATCTGTGACGCTCTAAAGCAGCTGTCTACTGATGAAGTAAAAGTGAAAATTGTGGGATCTGGTGTTGGAGGTATCACCGAGACTGATGCAACCTTGGCAGCCGCTTCTAATGCCATCATCATTGGCTTTAATGTGCGAGCCGATGCATCAGCACGTCGAGTGATAGACAGCGAGAGTCTGGATCTACGTTATTATTCCGTTATCTATAGTTTGATTGATGAAATCAAACAGGCAATGAGCGGAATGCTAGCACCGGAATATAAACAACAAATTATTGGTCTGGCAGAAGTTCGTGATGTCTTTAAATCACCGAAATTTGGCGCTATTGCAGGTTGCATGGTAACAGAAGGTATGATCAAGCGCAGTAGCCCAATCCGTGTTTTACGTAACAATGTTGTTATCTACGAAGGCGAGCTGGAATCTTTACGCCGTTTCAAAGATGATGTCAACGAAGTCCGTAATGGTATGGAATGTGGTATCGGTGTTAAAAATTATAATGATGTGTGTGCTGGCGATATGATCGAAGTATTCGAAACTATCGAAATTAAACGCACCATCGCCTAACAGCCTCAGAGTTACTTATAATAGACCTCTTGTGAAAGCTGCACGCTTTCACAAGAGGTCTATTATTTGGGGTATTTTTTCCCCTTTCATCTTGTTTGGAGAGCCCGAATGGCAAAAGAATTTAGCCGTGCTCAACGTGTTGCTCAAGAGCTACAAAAAGAGATTGCCATCATTTTGCAACGTGAAATCAAAGATCCACGGATAGGCATGGTAACAGTTTCAAGTGTTGAAGTTTCTCGTGATCTCGTTTACGCCAAAGTATTTGTCACTTTTTTGAATATGTTAACTGAAAACGCTGATCCCAAAACGGTCACTAACGGTATCACAGTCTTACAAGATGCTTCTGGTTATATCCGTAGCTTATTGGGAAAGGCAATGCGTTTGCGTGTGGTGCCCGAGCTCACCTTTGCTTATGACAGCTCCTTGGTGGAAGGGATGCGAATATCTAATCTCGTTACCGATGTCGTCAAAAAGGATGCCGAACGGCGCGACCATCAACATCATAACGGCGAACGCCACAACGATGGTAGCGAGGAAACATAATGGGACGCCCACGTCGCCGCGGCCGTGATATTAACGGTATTTTGTTGTTAGACAAACCCGCAAAACTCTCTTCAAATGATGTTTTGCAAAAAGTTAAACGCATTTTTGCTGCCAACCGTGTAGGCCACACCGGAGCGTTAGATCCATTAGCAACAGGTATGCTGCCTCTTTGCTTCGGTGAAGCAACCAAATTTTCCCAATTTCTGCTCAATTCAGATAAACGCTACCGTGTGGTTGCACGTTTGGGGCAGCGAACGGATACGTCGGATGCGGAAGGCCTCGTGATCACTGAAAGGAAGCCGATCTTTACACAGATTCAGTTGGAGGAAGCACTGCAACGTTTCCTGGGTGACAGTTTACAGATACCCTCGATGTATTCAGCGTTAAAATATCAGGGGAAACCGTTGTACCAATACGCTCGACAAGGAATTGAAATAGAACGTGAGGCACGTACTATCACCGTCTTTGATCTGCAACTTATTCGTAGAGAGGAGTATAGTCTAGAACTGGAAATCCATTGTTCTAAAGGCACCTACATTCGCACCATTATTGATGATTTGGGCGAATTATTGGGATGTGGCGCCCATGTAAGTCAATTACGCCGTTTGCAGGTCGCTACGTATCCATACCAACGTATGGTGACTTTAGAACAATTGAGCATGCTTATTGAATCAGAAAAAATTGAATCGACACAAACTGAATTAGCCGGACAGTATTCACCGTATCAGGCATTGGATACATTATTATTACCCATGGAGAGTGCAGTATTGCATTTTCCTGAAGTCAATTTACTGCCAATTGTTGCTGCTTATGTAAAACAAGGTCAGCCCGTCCAGGCCTCTACTGCTCCCTCTGCTGGTATGGTACGCATCACTGAAGGTACAGAGCATCATTTCATTGGTATTGGCATCATTGATGACAATGGTCGTGTCGCACCAAAGCGTTTAATTGTTGAGCGTACAGACTGATTTTTTCCCTGAAGGAAGAGGCCTTATGGCACATTGACTAAAGAAAAGTTCTGTATAAGCGCGCTCGGATGATCGATGGCACTCATCCAGCTTCAGCGTTGATCTTCATCACTTTCTGAAACTTTTTCTTGGCTGGGAATATATTTTTCTCCGCTAGCCCACTCACCTAGATCAATGAGCCGGCAACGTTCACTGCAAAAAGGTCGATAGGGACTTCTTCCTTTATGCCAGCTAACGATTTTATCGCAAGTCGGGCAATGAACTTGTATCTCATTTAACACCATTTTGTCTCCTAAAAATTCATTGAATTCGTTCGAAATCTTTTGTGATTGCTGATATAACCTGTTACAAACCACATGTGTTGCAAGCTACATACTGCAAATTCTGCATTACCTGGCGCTTGCAATCCTCATGTACTTGCAGTTACAGAGAGCCGTCTTGACTTCGCATAAAAAATACGGTTCTGCAAGAAGTCTCTTTTATCGTCTACAGACAGATCGAGATAATCTGAACAAAAATAATACACTAACTAACAGCAAGCTAACTCGAAGCCGAAGTATTCCGGAATTATACCCTTTTCACTATCTAAGGGTAAAAAACGAATGGAATATCGAGTTTTATAACCTGAAACCTGTGGATAAAGTTGATATTGTAAAGGAATACGCAAGCGCAGCAGATCAGCGTTATAAGCATTCCCCTGAAAAAATCCATTCTGGCTTTCTTCAGCGTGCAGCACACCAGACTGGCGAATTAAATCTAATATCATGGTCACGGCTTGAGATAGCGGAATCAATGAATTGATTAAATTATCGATATATTGACTTTGTTGTTCTAGAGGTAAATGCAGCCACAGATGTAACATAGGTAAATCAAAGCTGCAACAGCCACAGGGAATACCCAGCCGCTGACGAACCATATTGACTAAACGATCCTCTTTCAACGATTTGCCAATACGTAGTGTAGACATCAGAACCTCAGCGCAGTCTTTTAACTGGTCACGCAGTGAGTTAATTAAAGTAGTATCGACATTGGGTGCCCCTACCCATTGCGCCAATTTTTTTTGCTGACGTTCCAACTCTTTTAGCAGCTCAGTACGTGCTTCACTTCGCTCAAGGACATCAATCAAATCTGACGCAGTACGGAAAAAAATTAATGCGCTGGCAATATTATTTAAATTTTTTTGGCCTGTTAATTGTTGTAATAAAAATTCAATACGGAGCCATGTACGCATCCTTTCATTTAGCGGATATTCAAAAAATCTGGTTGAGGTAAAGTCGCTCATTAATGAGGCTCCTATTGGAACACTGCCGCTAACTCTAAATATTGTTTATGTAAAAAGGTGACACTTTGAATGATGGTCGCAGGCTCACCACTATTGTCAACAACGTCATCAGCACAGGCCAGACGCTGTTCACGCGAAGCCTGTGAGGCTAAAATTTGTTCTGCTTGTTGATAAGTTATGCCATCTCTCACTATTGCCCTGGCCAATTGTATTTCTGGAGTAACATCAACCAACAACATTCGATTGGCTTTACCACATAAACCATTTTCGACGAACAAGGGGACAACCCAAAGTACGTAGGGTCCTTTAGCTGAGGCAATTCTGAGTTCTGTCTCTTGCCGGATAAGGGGATGTAACAACGAATTCAACCATTTTTTTTCCCGTTGCTCACTGAATATTTTTTGCCGCAATACCGCTCGGTTCAGGGAGCCGTCAGAGAGCAGTATATGATATCCATAGCGAGCAACAATTTTACTCAAGGCGGTAGTACCCGATTCGACCACTTGACGCGCGATAATATCAGCATCCACCAAAGGAACACCCAACCTGGCAAAAACATTAGCGACAGTGCTCTTCCCACTGCAAATCCCACCGGTGAGAGCCACAATATAGGTCATTGTGCCGCCTTGCAGATTGTATTCTACGATACCCGATCGCGAATGTCGGTTGTCTTACCATTATTCATGACAGAAGCAATGCCCTTCTGTACTGAATCTATGGATTTATAGGATTCACTAACGCCGATGATTTGATGATTTTTAGCTTTCAATACAAAATAGGGCTCCTCTCTAACATTACGTTTCTGCTCATATTGTTCACTGCCAGAGGAGTTAATTTGTACAGAGGCAATACCATTCAACGCCGAAGCCTTACTGCGATACATCTCACTAGTAAGGATAACCTCGCCATTACCGGCTTTCAGATTGAAGTAAAACTGCCCATCTTTCGCTTTTTTAATTTCATAGTAGCCGTTTGCCATAATACTGTTCCTTTCTCGTTGGCTAAATACCTCTAACCAGTTTAGTCAAAGTTAATAATTTTGCCGCTATTGAATATCGATCCTTACGCAAATCAAATTCCACAATTTGAGTATAAAGTAAATGAAACCAAAAGGCAGAGGTCAGCCTGCCCAAGATAGCCAAAATTGTATTTCACTCACGACGACTTCAAATAGGCTCCAAAACACGAGAAAGTAGCGCGGCTTTATTTTCCTCGGTGATTTTTACTCTCGGCAATCAGTTCACTGATACCACCAATGGCTCCCATTAGATTACTGGCTTCCAGTGGCATCATAATCACCTTACTATTATTGGCGGAACCAATATGTTGCAAAGCATCAGTATATTTTTGTGCTACAAAGTAATTAATGGCTTGTATATCACCGGCAGCGATAGCTTCAGATACCATTTTAGTGGCTCGTGCTTCTGCTTCTGCCGCTCGTTCCCGGGCTTCCGCCTGTAAAAATGCTGATTGACGTTCTCCCTCCGCTTTTAAGATCTGTGACTGTTTTTCACCCTCAGCACGTAAAATTGCAGCTTGTCGTACACCTTCAGCCTCCAAAATATCGGCTCGCTTGGTTCGCTCTGCTTTCATTTGTGCATTCATCGCCGAAATGAGTTCAGTCGGTGGGCGGACATCACGGATCTCAATACGGGTAATTTTGATACCCCAAGGATTGGTGGCTTCATCGACAATATGAAGTAAACGACTATTAATATTATCGCGTTGAGATAGCATTTCATCCAGCTCCATAGAGCCTAATACCGTACGAAAGTTTGTCATGGTCAAATTAACGATCGCCAACTCCAGATTACTGACTTCATAAGCCGCCTTTACCGGATCAATAACTTGAATAAAGCAAACGGCATCAATAGCAACATTGGCATTATCGCGGGAGATAACTTCTTGAGAAGGAATATCCAGTACTTGTTCCATCATATTGATTTTTCGACCAATACGATCTATAAATGGGACAACAATATTTAAACCAGGCATCAACGTTTTGGTATAACGACCAAATCGTTCTACCGTCCACTGATAGCCTTGTGGCACAATCTTAACAGAGCCGAACATCACGATCAGGGCGATGGCAATAAGAATTGGAATAGCAGTCAACATATTTAGCGTCCTGTCAAAATAGATAGATTTCCTTCCATACTACGTGACAGGTAGTGAAATACCTAACAAAATGCCGTTGACAGAACCAAACGGTGATAAAAATTGCAAATTACTTCGCATTACTCACTAAAATCAACATAACAATGCACAGAACTGATGACGATATTTAGCAGTCAAGTGTATCGTTGGGCTTTAGTCACGATCCTGGCGCAGATCATAATTTTTGTATCGCCCAGCTTAAACTGCGCTGATATTCATTTGGTAATAATGGAGCCAGTTTTGTCAGTACACCAGATAGCCGTTTGACGTCAGGGTCTGTCAGATTCAAGTGACCTAATTTACGGCCTGCCCGCACTTCTTTTTCATACCAGTGTAAATGTACCAGTGGCAGTGATGACCATGCAGGGTTAATGGGAATACCGATCAAATTAACCATCACCGATGGGCTATTGACTACCAGTTTTGGTAATGGCAAATCGAGAATCGCCCGTAAATGCAATTCGAACTGGCTGATAGACGCCCCGTTCTGTGTCCAATGACCGCTGTTGTGGACACGGGGAGCTAATTCGTTAATCAATAGGTTATCACCGTCGATAAAACATTCCATTGCCATCACACCGATATAATTCAGTTTTTCCATAATCGTCGATAACATGGTTTCGGCTTTTTGTTGCAGCTTCTCATTCAACTGAGGGCGGACAACACTAATACGTAAAATGCCTTCTTCATGTAGATTATCGGTCAATGGATAGAACACCAACTTCCCCTTACTACTACGGGCACCAATTAATGACACCTCAGCGGAGAAATTTATCCCTTGTTCAACAATGGACTCACCATAGACATCTTGCGGCAGCGAGCATTGTTCACCCTGACGCAAACGCCACTGACCACGGCCGTCGTAACCACCGACCCGGCGTTTAATAATGACGAATTGGCTAAAAGTGGTAAATATTTCTGCACACTGCTCAGCATTTTCCAACAACAGCCAAGGTGCTGTCGCTAAGCCAAGATCATCCAGTAATTTTTTTTGCCTCATGCGATCAGCTAAGCATGGAAAGATATCACGGTTAACAAACGTCTCTTGCTCTGCCAGTTTTTTGGTTAAAGCCGTTTCCGGCCAACGTTCAATTTCAGCAGTGATGATGCTTTCCTGGTAGGGTACTGTCTCTGGTTTAGCATCCAGACCAACAGGATAGACTGCGATTCCCAAAGGTTCACCAGCCTGGCGCAGCATACGCCCCAGCTGACCGTTACCGAGAACACAAACCGGTTTCATGCGTTTTTCCTCGGAGTTGCATTATTGAGCACTTCCTCAGTTTGCGTTTTACGCCATAAGGTAAGGCGTTCTGCTATAGATTTATCATGCAGCGCTAAAATTTGTGCCGCCAATAATGCAGCATTAGCGGCCCCTGCTTCGCCAATAGCCAGAGTTCCTACAGGAACACCTCGCGGCATCTGCACAATCGAATAAAGACTATCCATACCGTTCAATACCGTGCTTGGTAGTGGAACACCTAATACTGGCACAAGCGTTTTTGCTGCCAACATACCCGGCAGATGAGCCGCACCACCAGCCCCAGCTATAATCACATGTAGACCTGCTTCTTTGGCTTTTTCGGCAAAACTAAATAATCTGTCCGGTGTGCGGTGTGCGGAGACAATTTCAACATAAAATGGGATCTCCAACTCAGTAAGTAAACCAGCAGAGCATTGCATCGTAGACCAGTCACTTTTGGATCCCATGACAATGGCAACTTTAACCCCGGCTGGATAAGCCGAGTTGAGATTGGCTAGCATGAATATAAGGCTCCTGTTGTTTTTGGGGTTTATAAATGTACTGGTGTCGACCAGAACCGGTGTGTTAAGAACCTGTTCGAAATCCCTTGTGCTCGTTGATATTTCGTCAAAAACGCGCTCAAAATGCTCAGTTACTCCCTAGTTTGTTGTATACAAAAGTAAACTGCGCTTTTTTGCCCATTTTTTCCTCTTCTAGCACAGCGAAAAAGATTTGGAACAGGCTCTTAGGGTTTCTTATAGTGGAAACGGGATCAGTTCAACCGTTTCCGCCGTGACTTCGATCATTGAACCTTGCTCGTGCCACGCGCCTAATACTGCTCGATGAGCCACCATCTTAGGTAAATTGGTCGTAGATAAATCGGTTTTCGGTAGTTCAACGGAGTGGATTGCTGGACGATGGGTATGCCCGTGGATCATCCAATCGACATGATTACGTTGTAATGTATCAATAACGGCCTGCTGATTCACGTCCATAATAGTTTCCGATTTGCCCGTATTACTTTGTTGGCTGTGCTGGCGTAACTTCGCGGCAATATGCAGACGTATACCCAACGGCAACCATAGAAACAGCTTCTGAATTAGCGGACTCTGTACTTTACGACGAAAACGTTGATAGTCAATATCGTCAGTGCAAAGTGTATCTCCATGTAAAAGCAGAATTTTACGACCGTATAGGGTAACGACTTTTTCTTGAGCTAACAAAGTCATCCCACTTTCTTTAGCGAAATCCTTTCCAAGTAAGAAATCACGATTCCCATGGATAAAATAGCAGGGAATACCTTGTTGTTGCAGAGATCCGAGCGCGCTGGCAACTTGTCGGTAAAGTGGGTTAGGATCATCATCACCAATCCAGGCTTCGAAAAGATCGCCCAAAATATACAGGCTATCAGCATAAATAGCTTCAGACTGTAAAAAACGCATAAAACCGGCGGTAATCGCCGGTTGTTGAACACTGAGGTGCAAATCTGCAATAAAAAGCGTTTTCATCCTCGCAACAGTTATGCGCTAGACGGTCACGTTTTTAATGATGACGTCTTCTTCGGGTACATCCTGATGCATACCTCTATCACCAGTTTTTACACTTTTGATTTTATCCACTACGTCCAGGCCTTCAGTGACTTCTGCAAAGACACAGTAGCCCCAACCACCAGCATTCTCTGAACGGAAATTCAGAAAGTCATTATCAACAACGTTGATAAAAAATTGAGAGCTAGCCGAATGTGGATCGTTAGTACGAGCCATTGCCAAGGTACCACGGGCATTTTTCAGGCCATTATTGGCTTCATTTTTGATTGAAGTCCCAGTGGGTTTCTCTGCCATACCCGGTTCGAAGCCACCGCCCTGGATCATAAAACCATCAATAACACGGTGAAAAATAGTGCCATTATAAAACCCTTGACGGCAATATGTAAGGAAATTTTCCACGGTAGTCGATGCTTCGCCACCGAAAGTGTTAATAACAATATCGCCGTGATTAGTATGAAGAGTAACCATAATAATATTCCTACAATATAATAAAAGTGCCATCAAAAAATAAGGCGGCCCTTATATCATATCTAGATAGTTGAGTCAGTATAGGATTTTAATTTAAAGCATACTTCTCAATTGCATAGGCTACACCATCCTCAGCATTGCTAAGGGTGATATGCTGAGCAATCTTTTTCAATTCGGGAATAGCATTTCCCATCGCAATACCGATACCCGCATACTCGATCATCGCAGCATCATTAGCCTGATCACCCAATGCCATGACATCTTCTTGGGCAATCCCTAAATATTCTGCCAACACTTGTACACCAAGACCTTTATTCGCTCCTTTATGCAGGATTTCGAGGAAGTGATCTGCGCTTTTCATGAGAGTAAAACGCTCAGATACTTCTGCAGGAATACGAGCGATCGCTCTATCTAACAATTCAGGTTCATCAACCATCATAACTTTTGGAAAACGTGAGCGAGTATCCATGTCGTTAACACTGCAATATTTCAATGGGATACCCGTCAGCGATACTTCATGAACCGTATATTTGCTGATGTCCGTATTTGCGGTATATAAAGAGTTAAAATCAACAGCATGAAAATGGACACCTAATTCGCGCGCTAATCCTTCAAAATAGAGATAATCTTCAAAACTCAGCGTCTCCTGCGAGATACACTCGCCGGTAGCTGGTTTTTGTACCAGTGCACCATTGCTAGTAACGCAATAATTATGGCCATTATTCATCTCCAATTCACACAGATGTTTTTGCACACCAATATAGGATCGCCCTGTAGCCAACACGACATAAATACCTTTTTGTTGTGCTTTTTTTATCGCCTGTTTTACTGCGGGAGTAATTGTATGATGTGGATCCAGCAAGGTTCCATCCATATCAATTGCAATCAACTTAATAGCCATAATGCCCTCCTTGATTTAGCCAACTAACCGCTATTACTAAAAACAGCTCTCTTGTAAAACCTACTGAGGAGCGCTTGAACTTGCTTTACGTGCGATCCTAATGATTCGTATATCAGGATCACCTTGCTTCGTATGCCTCGACAGTGCCTATCTCACTAAGCTTTATAGTGGGCTCAATTTATATTAATTTAATTACACACCGATAAGCAAGTTAACATAACCTATTCATGTTTAGCTGAATAAAAGTTCTCATCCCGATAGGTTATTTAATTTCAGAATCTATAGTAGACATAGTATAAGTATTTTGTTTATGATAAAAATCAATGGATTAAAAACAAAAAGTCACAATCGATCGAAATTAGGCCAAAATGCCAGTGGATTATCTCATACCTTAACGTTTTACTCGATAACCAAAAAAATCATAGTTTGTATCAAATTTCGTCCCACTCACTTCCTCTGCTGTCGTGGTATTTGTTCGTCATGGCAGAGGGTTTGTGTCCCAGTAATTTTTGTACAAAATCCTTATCTCTGGCTTCACTATACAGCCTCGCTGATATACCCCCCTCGCCTTTCAAATTACGGAGACGTTGGCTGCTCGCACTCATCCCTGTCATGTACTACCTGTACACTCCTGGGTTCCGATTAATTGCCGCCTTGCCGTAACTCGAAATTCATTGGGTATAAACTTCGGATTTCGTGGAATGAAGGCGACGTTCCTTGCCATTTCATCCGTTGGATATCCCCTACCCGCTGACTCGTAAGTAAGGCCAAGTCCATGCTTAAACCTATCCCACGGCTGCCTTTTGTTTTCTGCCTCTCTGATCACAATAAATTCTTCCAGAGATATACCCATTCAACTTGAAGGTACGGCGTCAATGTCAACATAAGCACAGATATCCATGACGCAGGTGTAAGTTGTGCTCTCAATATGTTTTTCAAGTAATGAAGAATTATCCACGCTCAACTTACTATACGAGCCGCCATTTTTAGGCTTTAATTTTTCGTCTGAGAGCCAATCCGTTACAGGTTGCCTCACTGTTTTTTCATGAATACGTAATGCTTGGGCAATCGCTTTGTTATTCCAGCCTTCGTATTCGTATCCTGGATGGTTAAAAAAGTGGAGCACAAAAATCGACTATTCCAAACTCACTCTCTGCCCAGCCAGTAGATGCGGTAGTTACATTTCCTTCTTCCATCTTTTTCTCACTATCAGACACAATCATCGGTTTTGGTGATTTTTTCCAGCCGAGATTATCCTATAGCGGCGAGATTTAATTTTGATTGCCTAACGGATACATTGAGGAGTAAATATACGGAGTAACTTATATTTGTGTGCTAATCAAAATTAAATTGCATAGCTATATCATGGGTTTGATGTGGCTATCCACAAGCTGTTAATATGTGTTTGTAAGTTGATATTACCTGCTGCTGATATACTCTCTGAAGAAGTAAAAGTAGACATTGCCTCAACCATTCGATCAATATTATCACCAGCTAGCTGATACCTCTCGACGCTTATCATTTCAATTTTATTTTTTGGATTATCGTAATAGCCTAGAACCGTTACTGTGTCACCTGAATTTGCGCCATTGACTTGTATCCGCAAGTTATCGCCGTCTTTTTTCAACCATAATGTTTCTCTGGTAATCTCCCTGGACGTGAACACCAAGCTGTCGGTGCCGCCATCCTCTAGGATGCTGTCATGGCCATCTCCACGAGCAAATAGGTAAATATCGTCGCCTACTCCTCCTACCATAATGTCGTTGCCAGCATTACCTACCAATGTATCGTTACCTGTTTCACCACAGAGAACATCATGTCCAGTACCACCAACCAACCGATCATTGCCAGCCCCTCCAAACAGTGCATTATTGCCTGACCAGGCCAGAAGCATATCATTGCCATCATCGCCATGCAGAGTATTACTCCCCCCACTTTTATCAATAATTGTATCATGGCCTGGCCCTGCATGTAGGCTGATACCCGTTGTAGCGGTGGTGTTGTGTAATATCAGGTTATTATCACCATTATTAATTTGGCGTTGCATCAGCAACACGTGATCCTCTGCGTCAACGACGAGATCATAAAGCCTACTATTTTCGTCCATTATTGACAGATGGCGGTAACGCTCATGAGCCATAAAATTGAGGAGGCGTATTCTGGGATACTGTTCTGGTGAACTGCGGTGACTAAATATTATATCGTCACCTTGCTTGTGTAGGTGTATTTGCTCAATCGGGAATTGCAATTGCAAAGTATCCTGTGCGAATGCCACGGACAAATCATCCAAAGGCGTATTACCATCATTGTTGATAATAATTTCTATACCTGTATTTCCTTCTTTGTTGATAATGTAATTATCTCGTCCGCGTTTTCCGGTAAGTACTACGTTATTTCTTTGAGCCTGCTGTCGCTGATTATTTCTAGCATCTTCTTCCAACGTTGTTGCTACTGCGCTTAGGTTGTTTGCAGTGGTCATATTGATATCCTTGAATAAAACATTTTCTAATTTTTCTTAGAGTCTATTTGAAATCTTTTTGGAAGACGCTCAGGCGCGGAAAAAACGGCAGGGATGACAGGTTCAAACGGCTTTTCCTTCGGTCATGTATTCAATAAGTTGTCCAGGTATCACAAATAGTATTCCCTCTCAATGAATATCCCAATAACCTTATCGTGAATTTTTTCGGATTTTGAGTATCCTCTTGTTTTACGATTCAATCGCTTAAGTCGCGTTTTCAGTGTTAAATTCTCTCTTTCTCTCCTTTGTGTATAAAGCTTGCTGACGATATGAATAGTTCTTTGTATATCTCCGTTCATTACCCATAGCTCACCTCAAGTTTAAAAATAGGCTATCATCGTGAAAAAAAGCTTTTTAATATGCAGCACAGCGTGGTGTATAACAATCATCAATGATTGTTATAGGTGCAACAAAAGGCATTATCACAAGAGATGTCCAGGGCGGCGTTTGAGCAAGTGTTTGGCCGTAAGTTTCTAGTCTTTAGTTTATTGGTACGAATGATTGAGTATCCTGAAGATAAATACCACGTGATTAATTGGTACATCTCATCGACTGATATGTACAACTCAGCTTACTGTGCACCTTGATTTCAGGTAATGAACAGTCTTTTCACAACAGACAGGTCGAAATAAATAGGCAACGTATTGATCAATAATGACTGAAAAGTGGTGTTCTGTCGTATTTTTCTGCCTATTATATAAGCAAAATATAATTCATCTTTTTATTTTCTACACTTTATTTTTTAATAATATCCTCCATTGGAAATATATCTGCGCGATTTAATTTTGATTGCCTAACGGACACATTGAGGAGTAAATCTACGGAGTTGATCATATTTGTGTGCTAATCAAAATTAAATTGTGCAGATATAATATAAGTCAATTGTGAAATTTACATTAACATTTAATATATGTTAATAAAAACCCAGATTACATCACACAGGTCATATTATTTACTGTGTGTGATTAACGAACTATTTTTGAGTGTCGTGTAATGTTAGCTATTGATAAATTGGTAACAGACTCAATGAAGTAGCAATATGAATGACGGCATTAGTGAAACCAAAAATAATAATAAAACCAATTACAGTCTTACCACCTGGTACTTTATAACCCATTAATGGAAAACGACGGCGACTGGCATGAACCATAAGTGCCGGGACGATCACCGCCCAGATAGTAGCCGCCAAACCGGCAAAACCAATCGCATATAAAAAACCATTAGGAAATAACAAAGCACCTAACGTAGGAGGTACAAAAGTCAACAGTGCGGTTTTAACTCTCCCCATACCATGGTCAGCAAATTTAAAAAAATCAGCCAAGTAATCAAATAAGCCGAGTGATACCCCAAAAATGAGCTTGCCAGTGCCATATAGGAAAAAGCATTCAACAACTGTTTGGTCATCGAGCTACCAGAAATGACATCCATCCTCTCGAGTAAGCTACCGATATTTCCTCCGTCGGCGATGATCTGCTTAAAGGTTTCACGAACTATATTGCCTTGAATCACATACTGCCACAGAATATAAATCATCAAAGCGATCAACGTGCCGAAAAACAGGCTGAACACCACCGCTCGACTGTCTTTTCGATAATATTTTACTAATCCGGGGACATTGCCGTGATAGCCGAAAGAGGTTAATAAATAAGGTAAAGCAGCCAGTGCATACGGTGAATAGCTAGCGCTATGATCGTTTTGGTTCAATAACACCCCAATTTTAACATGAGCAAACATATCACTGACTGATAAAACAAAACTAATTAGCATCCCAACGATTAAAATAGTGCTTAAACGGTCAACTGCACGGGTAGATAACCAAACAATAAAGGCTACGATCAAGGCAAAAATAAGACCAGCTTCTGTCTGGTTAACACCGATTACTTTGCCAAGCGTGTGGGTGATAATGGAACCACCCGCAGAAATATAGGCGTACGTCAAAATATAGAGTACGAAGGTGATAGACAATCCGTTGATTGAACTCCACATTTTGCCTAACAGATCCCGTACCATAGTATGAAAGCTAGCGCCTATTGGGTAGTTAAGATTCACTTCCAGGATCATCAAGCCGGAAATAAACATACATGCCCAAGTGTAAATTAGCAGCAGTACGGCACCACTAAACCACACACCCGAGGTGACAATAGGAATCGAAAACATACCGGCGCCGACAGCAGTACCGGCGACAATCATTGCACCGCCAAGAATGGATGGCCGCAGCGAAGACGAGGACGCAATCATTGACATGTGTAGCTCCTAAACACTGTTTTTACGATGATTTCAATTTTAGATAAGCTCTAATGTAAACGAGGCTTTTGTACTATCTAGATAGTACATGGGTGACGGATCCGTGTAAAGAACTTGCTATCTATACCCAAGTGAAATCAAGATGCAGGATTTAGCGCCTGGAAATTATCGTTTAAGCGAGATACCAGAGAACTTGCCATTTGTGGTAGCTTCACTTCAAAGAAGTTTAAGATATCGTTCTTAAAACTCTGTTTAGATGGGTAATATCTATTGTTTCGTGTTTGCTCATTCATCACCTTCCACAATCGCTCTATCGGGTTTAGATTCGGGCTATACGGCGGAAGGTAATGAAGCTGGATATTCAACGTAAGCGCGGCGTCTTGCACAAGCTGTGAACGGTGATAGCCTGCACCCTCGAGGATCACATGTGCCGTTGTCGTGATGGGATAATGCGCGCGAATGGCAGACAGGAAGTGAACCACATTTTCGCTGTTAATCGTCTCATCATCACGGATTATGGGGTTAGCCACATTCTGGATGTTCAAGGCTCCCATGATATTCAACCGCGTTCTGCTCCCGGTGGTCTCTATCGTTTTATCCTGGCCTTTTCGTATCCAGCCGTAGCTTATTTTGGTGGCTTGTGTCGGATGAACGGCATCAATAAACAGTATGGGGTCATTACCCGCGGCGTCTTTCAATTCGCTGTAGGTCTTTATAAATTGCGGCTGTTTCTCAACGTCAAATTTATGCGGAACACCTTTCGGCTTTTTATAGCTAAAGCCATGCTGCTTCAACCCTTTATACAGACCTGATACGGTAAAGGTGATGTTCCAGCGTCCAGCGATATAGGCCACAATTTGGTGATTGTGGTGGTAGAGCGGCTGGGTGAGATGTTCAACCAGCGACGTGGTCTGTTCCGCATTGAGATAGCCATCGGAGCCGCCATTTTCAGGCTTGAGCTTGTTGAGTTTATGATAGTCTGTAAGGTGGCGCCGCACCGTGGTTTCATTAATGAGCTGTGAGTGAGCAATCATAGGGGGAGTCCAGCCGTCTGCGGACAACAAAACACACCGGATCCTGTCACAGACACGGCGGTCATGGCTTTGACGATGTTGGGCTTCGAGGGTAATTTTCTGGTCAGCAGTCAGCTCTATTTTCATGGCTATGAGCATGATCCTTATCGACTTCAAAATCAAGCATCTTCATTGATCACGGGTATAGACAGGGCATTACGTAGTACGAGTATATAATATCATCCCCTGACTCGGATATAACCACCAGGCACAGCGCTGATCCATCCTGCTAACTCTAAATCAAGTAGCTTGATCACAACCTCTGCCACCGATTGTCCGGCACGTTCCGCAACAGTATCAACAGCCGTTACCTCATACTCTACGTTAGTCAATACATCGACGAAGGGTAATTCAAGCTGTTCTTCTGGAAAAGGCGGAGAAGTATCCTTATTAAGAGATAGCCACTGAAGTGACCCTTCAAGCTGTTCAACAATATCCCGTGGATCATTTGCCAAATAAGCCCCCTGTTGAATCAACCAATGTACCCCGTCACTTGTTGGGCTATCTAATGGACCTGGCAGCGCAAATACATCTCGCCCTTGTTCTAATGCATATCTGGCCGTGATAAGAGAACCACTTTTAAGCGAAGCTTCGACCACGACTACCGCAGAACTTAATCCGCTAATAATCCGGTTACGCCGTGGAAAATGTGTTGCTAACGGCGATGAAGTGACTAAAAATTCAGAAACCAGAGCACCCCCTTGTTCCACAATACGGTGAGCTAATTCATCATGCTGGCGTGGGTAGATATTTTTCAGCCCACTACCAAGTACCGCAATGGTCTCCCCTTGAGAATATAATGCAGATTGATGACAGATTGCATCGATACCAAGAGCTAACCCACTGGTAATAGCTAAACCGTGCTGTACTAGTTCCGAAGCAAAATATCTTGCCCAACGCCGACCATAATGGCTGAAACTACGACTACCTACCATTGCCACCTGCGGTCGGGAAATAGCAGCAATATTCCCCGTAACGAAAAGCAGCAAAGGTGCAGAAGATATATGGCTTAACCGCTCTGGGTAGTCGAGATGCCCATAAATCAGCATATGGTGAGAAGGATCCTCCAACCAGGCTAAAGTTGAGGCAATATACTGGTCATTAGCTCCGATAAATTGCTGAGCTTGCAACTTATTCAATCCTGCAGCCATTAACACATCGGGGTGAACATCAGAGTAATAGATTAAACGTTCAGCAATGGTGCAACTTCTAACCGCCCCTATTCCTTTGACCATGCTTATCCGTAACCATATTTCTGCTATTATCATACCCACTCCTCTTATGAGCCTATTCGAAATCTCTTATGCTCACTAATACGTCGTCAAAAACACGCTCAAAATGCTCATTTACTCCCTTTATTGTATATACCCAATGAATTTCGAGTTACGGCAAGGCGGCAATCAATCGAATCCCAGGAGTGTACAAGTAGTACATGACTGGGATGAGTGCGAGCAGCCAACGCCACCGTAACTTGAAAGGCGAAGGGTATACAAAGAATAAACTGCACTTTTTGCGCCCATAAGACCTACTACATAACCCGCTGTGTGGTACGAAGCGGCATTCACGGAAATTCTGAATAGACTTAGAACAATCTATACACACAGATAAATTCTTTCAATGAGTGATGCTGTCAATTGAGCGTAAAAATGTCTAGAATGGGGATCGAATATTCTTCATTTCTCAGACACAGATCTAAATATTTATGTCAGCATTAAAAATATTACGTTTCCCGGATGAGCGACTGCGCACAATTGCAGAACCGGTTAAAAAAGTGGATGCTGGAATCCAGCGTATCGTGCATGATATGTTTGAAACCATGTATAAGGAAGAAGGTATTGGCTTAGCAGCAACACAAGTCGATATCCATCAGCAGATTATTGTGATTCATATCGTTGGTGATCGTTATGAAAATGATGTTCCAGAGCAATCTAATCGACCTTGGGTTTTAATCAACCCTGAGTTGCTGCACAGAAGTGGTGAGACAAGCATTGAAGAAGGCTGCTTGTCTATCCCTGATCAGCGCGCACTTGTACCACGTGCTGAAAAGGTAACGATCAGGGCGTTGGATATTGAAGGCAAATCATTTGATCTCGACGCTGATGGTCTATTAGCCATTTGTATTCAACATGAGATGGATCACCTGGTAGGTAAGCTGTTTGTCGATTATTTATCACCGCTTAAGCGTCAGCGTATTCGCCAGAAGCTAGATAAAATGGCAAGGCTTGCAGCACGAGATAACTAAAGGTCTCATTCAGGAGATTTAAGTGTGTGATTCTTTAAAGATTATTTTCGCAGGAACACCTGATTTCGCAGCGCATCACCTTAGCGTATTACTGTCTTCCAAGCATCAAATCGTTGGTGTGTTCACCCAACCTGATCGGCCAGCGGGCAGAGGAAATAGATTAACACCCAGCCCTGTAAAGGTATTAGCGCAGCAGCACAATATTGCTCTGTATCAGCCAAAGTCGTTGCGCCTGAAAGAGAATCAGCAATTGGTTTCCGATCTTGTTACCCGTTGGCGTGTTGACGTTATGGTAGTGGTTGCTTACGGTCTGATTTTGCCCCAGCAGTACTGGCTATGCCGCGTCTAGGTTGCATTAATGTCCACGGCTCCTTGCTGCCACGTTGGCGTGGTGCTGCCCCGATCCAACGCGCGTTGTGGTCGGGTGATGAAGAAAGCGGTGTCACTATCATGCGCATGGATGTTGGATTAGATACTGGCAATATGTTGCATAAGGTCGCCTGTGGTATACAGCCCGATGACACCAGTGCTACTTTGTACCACAAATTGGCAAAATTGGGATCGGCGGGGTTACTGAACACACTCAAGCAACTTGATGACAGTGTACAGGGGGAGAAACAGGATGAAAGACAGGTTACTTACGCAGCAAAATTAAGTAAAGAAGAGGCTAAGCTCGACTGGTCACTTTCTGCTTCTCAGCTGGAACGTTGCATTCGCGCATTTAATCCATGGCCTGTCAGTTACTTTACTGTTGACCAACAACGGATAAAAGTCTGGCAGGCGGAAGTGCTACCTGCAATAAATCAGTCGAACACCCCTCGTGGTACGGTTATCCATGCCGATAGCAATGGTATTCAAATTGCGACCACTGACGGTGTACTTAATATTACACAGCTGCAACTTGCAGGTAAAAAGGTGATGTCAGCCGCCGATTTGCTAAATTCTCGACGCGAATGGTTCTCCGTTGGGAATCAACTCGAATAATGGTTTCTGCTTGGCTATGAAAAACACTTACAATCTGCGTAGTATCGCTGCTAAAGCAATCAGTCAGGTATTAGATCAAGGAAAATCACTGAATACTGTGCTACCAGGATCACAGCAGAGTGTCTCTGTCAAAGATCGTGCGTTGTTGCAAGAATTGTGCTTTGGCACGTTACGTGTTTTACCTAAACTTGAATGTTGTATTCAACAATTAATGACGCGTCCGATGTCAGGGAAACAGCGTGTGTTTCATTATTTGCTGATGATCGGCCTCTATCAGCTAATTTATACAAGGATCCCCGCTCACGCAGTGTTATCTGAAACCGTTGCCGCCGCCACTGCGCTGAAACGGCCACAATTAAAAGGATTGATCAATGGTGTATTACGCCAGTTTCAGCGCCAACAGATCGAGTTGTTGGAACGAATAGAGCAGACGAGCAACGACGAAAGTCACTATTTGCATCCTAGCTGGTTGTTCAATCGCATCCAAATGGCTTATCCGCATCAATGGCAACAAATCCTAATAGCGAATAATCAGAAACCACCCATGTGGCTACGAGTAAACAGGCTCCATCAGTCTCGTCGTGAATATTTAGCACTGTTGCAACAGGCGGGAATTGAGGCACAAGCTCATCCTTCCTATAAGGATGCGATCCGTCTGATCGTACCTCGTTCAGTCGACAGTCTGCCCGGTTTTGCGCTTGGCTGGATCACCGTTCAAGATGCCTCAGCACAGGGGTGTGTTGATCTACTTGATCCACAAAATGGTGAGCAAATCCTTGATTTATGTGCTGCACCAGGAGGAAAAACTACTCATATTCTTGAGGTCGCACCCAATGCTCAGGTATTAGCTGTCGATATTGATGAACAGCGATTACAGCGTGTTAAAGAAAATTTACAACGTCTGCAATTACAAGCCACGGTCAAAATGGGTGATGGTCGCAGCCCCGAGGCATGGTGTGGTGACCGATTATTTGATCGGATCCTGCTTGATGCGCCTTGTTCTGCCACCGGCGTGATCCGCCGCCATCCCGATATCAAGTGGCTACGTCGAGACAGTGATATCACCGAACTTGCGCGATTACAGGCGGAGATCATGGATGCTATCTGGCCGAAATTAAAAAGAGGAGGGCTGATGCTCTATGCCACCTGTTCCATTTTACCGGAAGAGAATCAGCAGCAAATTGCATCATTTTTGCAACGTCAGCCGGATGCACAACTTATAAAAACTAAAGTGACAGACACCTTTGGTAAACAGAATCTTCCTCATCCTGATGAGGGGGATGGTTTCTTTTATGCCAGGTTAACCAAATCGGCCAGAGATAAATCAACCTACGAAACGTAATTTCAGAGTGAAAAAGAGAAAACGATGAAAATAATCATTCTTGGAGCGGGGCAAGTAGGTGCCACATTAGCGGAGAACCTGGTTGTTGAGAAAAATGATATTACTGTTGTCGATACGAATGCGGAGCGCCTGAACCAGTTAAAAGAAAAATTTGATCTACGAGTTGTGCAAGGCAAAGGCTCTTATCCTCGAGTATTGCGCGAAGCTGGCGCTGAAAATGTAGACATGTTGGTTGCGGTAACCAGCTGCGACGAAACCAATATGGTCGCCTGTCAAATTGCTTATTCATTATTTAAGACACCGCGCCGTATTGCTCGCATTCGTTCACCTGAATATATCCGGGAAACAGATACTCTTTTTCAGTTAGCGGGAATACCCATTGACCATTTAATTTCACCAGAACAACTGGTCATTGATTCTATTTATAAATTAATTGAATATCCTGGTGCATTACAGGTGGTTAATTTCTCCGAAGGAAAAGTGAGTATTGTCGCCGTGAAGGCTTATTACGGTGGATCTTCCGTGGGTAGTGACCTTGCTTCCTTAAGTGATGTTATGCGCAAGAAGAATGTTAACGCTCTGGTCGTAGCAATATTTCGCCAAGATCAACCCATACACCCTCAAAAATCCACCATTATTGAAGCGGGTGATGAAATATTTTTTATCGTCGACTCACAATATATCAAGACAGTCATGAGTGAATTACAACCTTTGGAAAAGTCGTACGAACGCATTATGATCGCGGGCGGTGGCAATGTTGGCGCGGGCTTAGCGCTGCGGCTCGAGAATGATTACAAAGTAAAACTCATTGAAAACAACGAGCAGCGAGCAGCGGAATTAGCTGAAATGCTTCATAAAACTGTTGTATACCATAGTGACGCATCAGATCAGGAAAGATTAGCAGAAGGGCATATAGAACAGGTCGATGTTTTTATCACTATAACGAATAACGATGAAATCAATATTATGTCTGCCATGCTTGCAAAGAACATGGGAGCTAAGAAAGCGATGGTGTTGATCCAACGTAGTGCTTATGTCGCTTTAGTTCAAGGTGGTGTAGTGGATATTGTCATTTCACCACAACAGGCAACGATTTCGGCATTATTAGGTTATGTACGTAAAGCGGATATTATTGGTGTCGCATCACTGCGCCGGGGCGTTGCTGAAGCTATCGAAGCCATTGCTCACGGTGATGAAAGCACTTCCAGAGTTATCGGACGGGAAGTAGGCAAAATCAAATTACCGCCAGGTACAACCATTGGTGCTATCGTCCGTGGTGATAAAGTCATTATTGCCAATAATGATTCTGTGATTCAGCAAGGTGATCACGTGGTGATGTTTATTACTCATAAAGAATTTATTGCGGATGTTGAGAAATTATTTCAACCCAGTCCTTTCTTTCTGTAAAGAACTGGCTTCCATTCAAATACGCTTTAGCTGATATCCTTGTAGATAACAAATAGACTTCTTGCAAAATCTACTACTGTACGTGCTGCGAATTCTGCGTTACGTGGTAATCGCAATCCTCGTGTACTCGGTACCATGCAGTTCTGCGCTCCAGGCGCCTTGACTTCGCATAACGAACGACGGTTTTGCAAGAAGTCTAATATTAATTGGTTTCTGTAACTAAAAATTTCCTATAATTTAGTGTGAATGAATCAAATTTTACTAGCAAGGAGTTATGTGATGAGCTTGATAAAGGAATTTCGTGAATTTGCTCTACGTGGCAATGTTGTTGATTTGGCGGTGGGTGTTATCATTGGTTCCGCATTTGGAAAAATAATTTCTTCATTAGTTGGTGATATTATTATGCCCGTGTTAGGACTGTTGATAGGAGGTATCGATTTTAAACAACTTTATTTTATATTACGCGCAGCGGGGAATACCACTCCTGCTGTAGTCATGAATTATGGTTTATTTATTCAAAGTGTTTTTGATTTTTTACTGATTGCCTTAGCGATATTTGCAACAGTCAAGTTGATGAATCATTTGCGCCGAATGCAAACTATAGAATCAACCGCACCCAGTAACGAAGAAAAATTGTTAACCGAAATCCGCGATTTATTAACCAATGTCACCAAGCTAAAATAAGCAATATACCCTTCACCTTTCAAGTTACGGCGGCGTTGGCTGCTTGCACTCATCCCAGTCATGTACTACTTGTACACTCCTGGGATTCGATTGATTGCCGCCTGGCCGTACTCGAAATTCATTGGGTATATGATCTAAACGAATTTATGCGACCACCCAGGTCGCATAACAGAGAAGAGACACATCATCCAGCCAACTGATTTTTACGTTCTTTAACAAAATGCCGAATCAGAACGTAGCCTACCGAACAGAACAACCCCATAAATACACTGAGAAGAACGATAAAAGTACTTTTCGGTGAATTCTTCTTTATCGAACTAGAGGCTTGTTGTAAATATTGGAAAGGCATCACAGTCAGTTTAGGAATGGCCAACATATTTAGCTGATTCAAGTGTAATTTACGATTCAAAAGATCGGCATTGATAGTGGTAATATCGCCAATAGTTTGTAGCGATTCCAATTTTTTGTTGAGAGCATAAGAACCGATAGTAATAGGAAAAGTATCGTCATCATTGAATGTACCACTGCCATTTACCGGTGTCTTCACTGCAGCCACATTTGCAATAGCAATTGCAATTTTCAATTTTTCGATGTTAACACTCAAATTATTTTTAGCTTTTAACAGATCAAACCTATATTGCTCATCCGTATTCAATTTCGCTATGTCTACTGCCCGTTGAATTTTTATTTTTACATTTTTATTAACAATGGCGTTAACATAATCAATATACCCTTGTAATAAATTATAGGCATCCTGTGGTGTTTCAGCACTGTAAGATAAGGTATAAAAATTGTAATGCTTATTTTCCTTGTCTTTCTTGTCTAAAGACGAGTTGGAAAGAATATTATTATTCACTATGTTTTCAATCAATATACGCTGTTGGATCTTATCTATTGGATTCTCTTTCATTTTTAATCTGAAATAATCGGAGTTGATTAAATATTTTTCACGTAGATCGGCAGAGTCGAAACTCTGTTCAAAAGTTCCCAGTAAATAACTTGAATCAATACCTATATTGATGCCTAACACCGTAAGTTCACTGGATAATTTATCTAATACTTGCAGTTGCTGATCCGTGGCAGAGGTAATGACTGCTGTACTGGTCCATTTTTGCGGCAATAAATAGCACACCCCAGCCGCAACAATAGCGAACAACAAAGTCATCCATAAAATAGTCTTTTTAGATTTGACAATAATCGAGAAAAGCTCAAAGAGATCAATTTCATCTTTTGATGAGGATAAAGATGAAAAGTCATAATTATTCGACATTGCATCAACATTTTGGTTACGCTTAATTTCTTCATTCATTAATGGATATCCATCTTGATTAACCAATTATATTTACTGGAAATTTATTATTTATCGTATCCATGGGGATTGTTTTGTTACCATCTCCATATGTCCCTGACCATATCATCCAGGCGTTAATATGTTCGCCTCAGCAACTCTAATATCTCATCTGTTTTTTCATCCAACAGTATTTTATTGGCACGAGATTCTACATTGAGTCGTACAACAGGTTCAGTATTCGAGCTACGTAAATTAAAACGCCAATCGAAAAATTCTAAACTGATACCATCAGTTTCATCAGCAGAAAGTGCATATTGCTGGTAAACTGCACGAACACGTTCCATTGCCATGGTGGGATTAACTAATTTAGAATTAATTTCGCCTGATGCAGGGTAAGCCGCCATACGATCTTTGACTACTTGTTCGAGCGTTTTATTTTTAACACACAATAACTCTGCTACCAGTAACCAAGGGATCATACCAGAATCGCAATAAGCAAAATCACGGAAATAGTGATGCGCACTCATCTCACCGCCATAGATTGCATCTTCTTCACGCATACGCTGTTTAATAAAGGCATGACCGGATTTAGACATCACAGGTTTACCCCCTGCGGCTTTAACCACCTCTATGGTATTCCAACTCAAACGTGGATCGTGAATAATCTTGGCACCAGGTTCTTTCTGTAAAAATGCTTCTGACAGCAAACCAACAATATAATATCCCTCGATAAACTCACCTTTATGATTAAACAGAAAGCAACGATCAAAGTCACCATCAAAAGCGATACCGATATCCGCACCATGAGCTAATACCGCATCGCTAGTATCTTGTCGACATTCTGGTAATAGAGGATTAGGGATACCATTAGGGAAGGTGCCATCAGGTTGATTATGAATTTTAATCAGGGTGATAGGCATTTTTAATTGCTCGAATCGATCTTCCAAAGCGTCAATCACATGACCTGCGGCACCATTACCACTGTTAATCACCAGTTTTAAGGGTTTAAAGTGAGCGGGAGTGAGATAGCTCATCAAATGGTCAATATAAGCATCAAGGATAGAAATCTGCCGATAGCTGCCCCTAGCCGCTGGATCGACAGATGAAAACTCATTCAACTCCACCAAGCGTTGAATATCTAATAAACCAGTATCACTACTAATAGGACGAGCGCCCGCACCGACCAATTTCATGCCATTATAATCGATAGGATTATGGCTGGCGGTCACCGCAATACCACCATCCATTGCAAGATGGAAGGTAGCAAAATAGACCTCTTCAGTACCTGCAAGACCAATATCCAACACATCAGCACCCGCGTCCTGTAAACCACGACTAAGAGCCAATTTAAGGCTTTCACTGGTCAAGCGGACATCACCCCCAACGACCACCTTTTTAGGTTTGACAAATTCAGCATAAGCACGACCAATACGGTAGGCGATATCTTCATTGAGTTCATCACCTAGTCGCCCACGAATATCATAGGCTTTAAAACAAGATAATTTAGTCATAACATCACTTTCGAAATCATAAATGAGGCAGGCCATCCAACTTTCAACAATACTTTGCCTTTTATAGGCGATCTCGGGATCCTGGATTCTTTTCAGTACCAAAGATCTTCTTAAAGACAACATCGTTTTTGGGATCAAGAAATTTGAGCAATACGTGTAACATCAGTCAATAAATGGATTAATTATCTGAACAGCATCCACATGCTCTCCAGTATTCATGTCTTCACTCAATAGCAAGCGACAACTTGCTATTTGCGCACTGGCCAGCACAAGCGCATCGTAAAAAGCAACACTGCGAGTTTGATGTAAATCGATCCCTGCACGAATGATAGTTGGCGTCACTTGAACGACTTCAAACTGTTGATATAAATCCAGTTGTGCCCGAATGTATTGTGGTGAAAGTTTAAGTTTTTTAATAGCGACATTGCAGTACTCTTGCAGCACTTGCGTGGAGAGGACACCACTCTTGTCTTGATAAAGCTGCTTAAGCAGAGCAAGTGCCGCCCTTTGCTTCACTGGCACATCACTCGCGTCGGCATAAATTAGGATATTAGTATCGATAAAACTACGGATAGTCCTATGATTAACGCTCATTGGCATCGTCACGATTGAAGTGCCAACCACCAAGCTGCCCAGGTGATTGTAAGCAACGTGCTTCAAACTGTATCCATTGCTGCTCGCGACTGTTTCCGCCTGCCAGTTGCTCTAGATAATCACGTACCACTTGGTTAAGACTTTTTCCCATCTTCCTCGCTGCCTCACGGGCACCCTGGGCCACTTGTTGGTCTACAGAAAGAGTAATGTTCATAAATTAAACTCCATAAAATACTTAACACTTATTATGTGTGCACGCTATATTTTAGAGAGTTAAAATAGTCTGTCAACGTGAAAAGCCGTTCAATCACCTAATTTGATCACTAAAACTGAACGAAAATCAATCGAAATCGTCGGCCGTTATACTCGAATATTCTTGTTATTAAAGTATAAATTTACTTAGCATCAGGATGGCAATGAAACAAAAACGCTATCATCTCATTGGCGTCTTTGCTTAGGTAGAAGCGCACCATCTTCTCATTAAATTCGTGCAACTTTACGGCGGGCACACTGATGGCATCCACCCCCTGTGACATTAATATACCATTCATCATCAATCGCGAAGTGCGCTTGTTACCGTCAAAAAAGAATTGCTGCAAGGCACCAAACAAAAAGAATATCGTTGCTTTTTCAAAAACATTAGTCACATGTTCATTTAGAACCGATATCCCTTGCATAAATCTATCATGCAAAATTGCACCACCGGCAAGCGTTGGCAGAGGGAGATAACGACCATATTCGCCAAGACTTACATGCGGGGTATAGTTTGTTTCTTGCCCTTCACCGCGAAAGCATCCCCACTCCAAAGCCTCATTACGTGCAACAATGTTATGTAGCTGTGTAAAAATTGTCTTGTTTAATTCAAATTGACCTGTTTTCACCAATGACACAAGAAACTTAGCACTTTCAGCCAAATTAAGCACTTGTTCTTGATCAGCCAATTTTCTGCCCCCGACAGTAATGCCACCTAATAGTGTTTTCACTTCTGGAAAAGTGAAAGGATTGCCTTCCAGCATGCTGGCATCCCAGACAAATTCGGCTAGCATGCGATGGAAACGAAAACAAACCCGCTCGATGGAGTGAGCAGGAATAATGGTCGGAATAGTTTCCCTATTCCAAGTAAAGCCAAGTGCGTTAGATAGTGTCATAGTTTATGGCAACTTATTATTTATTTTATAAATTCGCTACGCATAGTTTTAATAATCCCCTCTTCCAACGATACCGGCGCTTTAAAATCATGCTGTTTGATGCTATCCGATCTAAATTGCGTGCGCGCACAAAATTTTTTAACTCGAATACGACTGATGGGATATTTTCTTTTTGTTACCTTAGCCAACAAATCGAAGCAATAACCCGCAAATAATCCAATATTATAAGGCACTCGGAAATTATTTTTTTGTTTATCCAACGCCTGGTAGATAATATCGGTTAATTCATTCATGGTAAAATCGGGCTTATCGATATAATTGAATACATAACGATCAGGGGATAGAGTAATGACATACTGTAAAAATGCAGCTATATTTTCAACGTACGCCATCGATTTTTTATTATTTCCCCCTCCGACCATCAAAAATTTACCGGATGCAATCTGCCTAAACAGATTATAAACATTACCACGGTTACCTTCGCCAAAAACAACGGTAGGACGTACCATAACTAATGTTCTGCTTGAATTTTTCGCAGCCCATTCATCATAAACTTGCTCAGCCGCTAATTTCGATTTACCATAATCATTAAAAGGACGATAAGCACCGTCTTCAGCAGTTTCATGTTCAACAAAACCATAAACGGCGACAGAAGAAGTAAAAATAATATGCTGAATGTTTAAACGCTCAGCCGCTGCACAGACATTTTTAGCACCTTGAACATTGACATCATAATACAGGCTTTTCGGTTCAACATTATCTTGATGTTCAGCGGCTAAATTAATAATGATATCAACCCCGGCAAGCGTCTTATCTAAAGTTGAAGACTGAGTGACATCAGCAAATTGCCACTTTTCAGGAAATTGAATACTTTTAATTTTATCAATAATAATAAAATTAATATTCATCTTGACTAGACGTTGACTTAAGCGAGAACCAATAAACCCTGAACCACCTAAGATAGCTATTTTTTTAATCATCTTATCCTGTTTATAATATTGTATTTAGTTTAAAACCGGGAGAAGTAAGGAAAAGCACAAAATACTATCAATTATGGTCACACTCAGTTGTACCATTATTTCTTGTAGTTTTCTATTTTTGCGAAACCGATCGCCATCAACCCTTTATTAAAACTATATGTATGAGTGGCTTTTGCTTTACGTAAAAACTCTGGCTTTACTGTAAACTCGACATCCTCAGTATAGTGATTTTCATCAAGACGGGTGATACGCGCCACACCAAAATTCTCACCATATAAATCAAATCCTTGAACTTGAAAAACTCTAAAAATCTTATTATCTTCGAATAGAAGACCTCCATTCCGAGCCTGCTCAGAATCGAAAACGACGGGATTTCCTGGATGAGATATCCAAGGTTCAGTTAATAAATCTTTGGAGTGAAAAACGTGCAACTCCGATCCATGATCTCCCAATATTGAAGAATCTATATTTGTCATTAGCCACCATTTTTCGTCCATGTAAAAAATATTTGTATTAGCAGCTGATACATTGGAGATAAGTATTTTCTCAATCTCCCAAACTAATGGGAAATCAATACAACGATAAATCCTAATATCTTTAGCTTCATGTGTTGTTGGGCACATATATAGTTCGTTATTGCTTTGAATAATAAAAGGATAGGAAAGGCGAAAATCTTCTCTGAGAGCAATTCCAAGATTTGTATATCCATCTTTAGTAATTTTATAAACAGAGATCACTCCCTTTTTTCTTGTGTAATCAAAATCCTCAACAAAACAATAATGGCTACAGTTCCTTTCAATAATGAAAGGATTAGCTAGAAAACTATTAGGCGGATTTTTAATAACTTTTGATTTCCACAGAGTTACCTCACGCCAATTTAAACAATATTGATAAGCAACACCCCATCGATATCTTCTGCTAGTCAACGTTCTAAGAACTTTTTTAGACACATAATTAATTGTTTTTACAATGTAGTGTAACTGCTGAAATAAATTAGGTATTTTATATAATGGAAAACTATAGGGAACCTTAGGATATACCAATAAATCACGGTTGCTAGAAAATAAATCTTCCAACACTCTATGCATAAAAATAGGTGATTTCGTATTCATTCTAGCCAAGTTTAGGGAATACAGAAAACTTGTCGCTATGCTTCCCTTGTAAATTACATCTCCTCCATCAAGCTCATCTGTTAGTAATTGAATGATAAATCCTGTACTTCGTTGCTGATAGAAAACTTCCCAGAAACCAGGAGGACAACCACGATTGATATCATTATTTGCATAATGAAAAGAAATAATTCTTCTTGGGCATATGTTAAGTACATCACCTCTGAGGATACCACTTCCTACTCGAATTAGAATATCCAAATTTTTTTCTTTAATTTTATTAAGATCTTCATCATTATATCGATACACGAATCCACTTCTCGATATTTGAGGATTCACTATCACAGATTCAATGTCACATTTTCCTAGATCATATTTTGTGTCAAAATCTTTAAAACTATACGTTCTTTTCAAGAACTGCGCCTCAATTTTTAAAATAACTTTAAATGTCACAGCTGAAAAAAATTTTCTACACCCGTGCCTATTTATGTAATCAAACACCTTTTTCAATAGTGAACGTAGCCCACTTTGGGAAGTTTTTTGAACTATCAAGCAACTTATTTCATATACACTGGATTCTTTAGATAACTGTATAAGATCAAATAATCGCTTAGATACAACGATATCATCTACAATTAAACCGACTTTCTTTTTTGACATTGATTAGCTATACTAAATATTTTAATTTTACGTCGTATATCAGCTTAGATATGACAAATAGGGCATAGAGTGACACAACGACCTGAGTGTATAATAATCTGACTTTTATTTGTGAAACAGATAAAGAACGCTTCCTAGCTTTATATAACATTAACTAAAAAAGTGGCTTCGCTATAGCTAGTATTTTTCCAGAAAAAATAGAGAAGATAAAATAGGCTCTTCTTGAAGCCCATGTACAGAAACCTCCTCAGAAATAGGATCATTATTCACAATAATGGCTAGAGATGGGTAATTTTTAGCTCTATTTTTTAATTTCTTCTACGTACCATGTAATGGTATAGAGAACTGCTTATTGTCTCTACAAAACTATATTCTGCAACACACTTTGATTTAGTTTTTATAATCATGACTTCTCTCTATGAACTCAATTATAATCAATTAAGAAAAAACAGGATATTGCTCGTTATTATTAACTTTCTAACGTAGTAGAAATATTAAAACTATTCACCGACATGGTTAAAGCTTTCATTACCATGTGACCGAACATCAAATGCACGTCCTCGCAAAGCTGCATGTCAAATGAGGGAACCCAAACACTCAATTTCGCTTGCTGCATTAACTTACCCCCGTCGTATCCTACCACCGCTAACGTGTCAATATTATTTAGGCTGGCGTATTCAACGGCACGTAAAATGTTTGGAGAATTTCCACTACCACTAATAGCCACCAGCAAATCTCCTTCATCTGCTATCGCCGCCAATTGCCCACAAAATACATCATCATAGGAAATATCGTTGCCAAAAGCGGTGATGAGTCCAATGTTGTCACATAGAGAGAACCCCCGAAATTTCTTGCCAGTTGCAAGACTCACCATCTTGTTCCAATCGGTAATGTAATGTGATGCGGTAGATGCACTTCCGCCGTTCCCGCAGGTAATAATTTTTTTGTTTGCCGAAAATTTCTCTTTGATTAAACTAATACCTGATTCGACAGTACTCAGATTGAGTTCCTTTGCCAGATCAGTGTGAGAGTTTAAATAATTGGCAACACTAAAATTTTTCTGAGTCACAATTTCTATCCTTCCGAGGGTTGATAAAAAACGATTTGAGTCCCATTTCGGTCAAAACGGAATTTCACAGACTGTAAACCGCCCATTGCTTTTTTGATGGGATCGTGTATTTCTGGTGGGGCAAAGAACATCATGAATCCTCCGTTTCCGGCACCGAGTAGCTTGCCACCTAAGGCACCATGAGTGATGCCTCGTTGATACCAATCATCAATTTGTGGATCGGTTACTCCATTGGCAAGCTGTGCTTTAAGACGCCAATTCTCGTCTAACATCTGGCCGAAATTATCCAAAGAATCAGATTCAAGTTCTTTCTTCATGTCAAACGCCAACTCCACCATGCGCCGCATTAGTAGCTTACAATTAGATTGAGTCATCGCTTTTGTTTGCTCTGCAAGAATCGCTGATGCGCTACGTGTTCTACCGGTATAGAAAACCAGGGTAGATTCCTCTAGTGCACGCAATAGTTCAGGTCGGCAAATCACCGGATCGACAGATACCGATTCGTCGGCATGAAATCGTATTAAGTTAAGCCCCCCATAGGCTGAAGCATACTGATCTTGCTTACCTATCGGTTCACCACAACGTATGATTTCTATTTCGCAGGCTTGTCTTGCCAAGGTTTCTTTGGATGCAAAAGAGTTTTTGAAGGCGTACAACGCGTTTAATAAACCTACTGTGTAGGTACTGGATGAACCCAATCCAGAGCCTTTGGAAGGAATATCTGCCATCGACGTAATCTCTAACCCCCCGATATATCGGTGAGGGCAAGTGCTTCACGTACCAGTGGATGCTCAATTTGACAGGGGGAGTCCACTTCCTCTGTTTTCGAATAATTGACCCTGATACCTCCGTCAAACTTTCGGTTGACACAAATATACATATATTTATCGATCGAAGTTGAGAGGACTGCCCCCAATTCTTCTCTATAGAATACGGGTAAATCACTCCCGCCACCGACAAAACTCATCCGCAAGGGGGTTTTACTGACTATCATATTTATCGCCCCGATAGGGTTATTTTATAGCTGGCGTACTGTGCAGCTGCAAGAACATCGGCAACTTCGTCTTGCTCTCGAGATCCTATGCACTTAGCAACCTCGCAAGCATCAAAACCACGCCATGCATATTCGAAGCACATCCGCTGGTGTCGAACTTGTTGTGGAACATCTAGGTGTAGCCTATGTGGAGTCATTTCCCTTAGCGTAGGATGCAGCAACGCGGGTACGCCTTCACATATTAGAAAATCATTCGGCCCAATTGAAAGTCGACGCGTAGAAATCAGCTCGCTTTTTCTTCGATTCCACTGAGAGACATGTAAAGTGATCCGTTCTTTACTATTCCGTAATGACTCTAAAAGAGGAACCAGTTGATCCATGTCGTAACGTGACATGACGCCACAGCCTTCTATGCGCTGCTCTTTCGCTTTAAGCCATGCGTCTAATGGAAGAATATGGACAACTCGTCCCATGGCTTCAACTAACTCTTTGAGCACTTGAGCAGCCATGGTTTTACCGGAACGCGAGGCTCCACCAATAAGGATCATACGAGTATCTTGCATCTCGATAGCAACGGGCATGAGTTTTCCAACCAGGCGAGCATGCCCGGACAAAATCCAGTCTACAGCGGACAAGATATCATCACAGATATAGTCAGGAATAGCTTGATACTTATTATCGAGGCCGGCATAGCCAGTGCGCAGTAATATTGTACATACGCCAGCACGCTGACCCGCCAATATATCGCTTGTGGTATCACCTATCATCCATGAGCGCCGACGATCAATGTCCAATTCTCGAACTGCCCTGTCAATGAGGCCAGACTGAGGTTTTCGGCAGTCACATACCTTTTTAAGTGCTGGGGTCTCGCCAGGAAAACCTGAGGCTGGATGGTGTGGACACAGGTACAGACGATCCAAATATGCGTGCTCTTGTCCAAGTAAGTGGTCAAGACGAGCATGAATCTGACGCATGTCTTCCCAAGTTGCATTGCCTCTGGCAAGGACGGGTTGATTAGTCACGCAAATCGCTAAACGTCCGGCACGGTTGAGTTGATGGATCGCTTCGCCAGCACCAGGCAACAGCTCAAGCTGGCCTGCACAAGACAAATAATTTACCTCTTTATTTAATGTACCATCCCTATCAAGAAAAACCGCAACACGTTGTTGACGAACAGATAAGCGCTCTGGTAAACCTAAAATCAGGTCTCTCTCTACTTTGTTCAACCGAGATGGTGTACCCATATCTTTGATGTATTCAGGTGTGATATAGGCTTTAAACTTATGCCCTGATGCAAGCATCGATTTAAAGGTATCTTTGACCAAATCGTATTTACCTTGATCTGGAATCAGGTTCATCAGGTGTTTTTTTTGCAGTACGTAAAGCGCGGCGTTGACAATATTCGGATAATAGACGCCTTCAGGGTGAGGGTAGGTCCTTATAGCGATTACGTAACCCGCTCCATCGAGTTGAACCAAATCAGAATCCTGCGGATGATCATTGGGGTGTATTAAGAGAGTTCCTGCAGCATCGGAGCGGGTAGCCATCTGCCATAAACGCCTTAAATCGATATCAGCATAGATATCAGCATAGAGGACTAAAAATTTATCTTCTAATACAGCAAGGGCATCTCGCAGTGCACCAGCGGTGCCACGTGCACTGACCTCCTCAACATAAGTGAGTTCAACATCCCACGCAGCTCCATCACGAAAGTAAGATCGTATCGCTTCTGATTGATAGTGAACAAGTAACGCAATTCGGTCGAAACCGTGCTTTTTACACAACTCAATTTGATGCTCAAGTATGGGCTTGCCCAATATTGGAGCCATAGGCTTAGGCAAATTGCCAATCGTCGACTTTAGTCTGGTGCCCAACCCTCCCGCCAATATTGCGACCTGATTTCTCATGAAATTCCTCAAAAAATTATTTACGACGCAGTATAAGCACCTTGTAAATGGATTCTTGTATTTTTCTTGGCAGAAAAGCCCAGCAGCCAATAATGGCTATTCCTGAAACACGGCGAATGAGGTCATGTGGTCTAAAATTCTTAATCCTTGCCTTGAAATTAAAGCGCCAATTGATATCGGGTCGACTGAGTGTTGACTGCCTATATTGGATGAGTATCTTGTCAAGATTGGCAAATTTAGCATTCTTATTGATGAGTCGAAGCCATAATTCTAAATCTTCGCCATACTTAAAGCGAGGATCGTACCCGCCGGAATCCAATACTGTGTTTCTCCTGAACATAACTGTTGGGTGTGCGAGTGGATTTATAAAATGGCTTTTCCTGATTATTTCATTGTGAGCCTCAGGATAGAATTTAAACCCCACTCTGTTTAGCGAGTCATCAACGATTTCAATAGCACCGCCTAATACATCAACGTCTTTATTTTTAGATAAAAATTCAACCTGTTGAGCAATTCTATCTGGCATGCAAATATCATCGGAATCAAACCTGGCAACCCAATCGGCGCGAGCCATTTGAAGGGCTAGATTCAGACTAGCTGCTAATCCAATCCTTTTTTGAGGATTAACGTAGATAAAGCGACTATCCTGTGAACAGAGTTGTTTGCAAAAATCAGCGCGATCCGAATCAGTGCTCTCATCGATAACAATGCATTCAAAATCTATAAAGCTTTGTTCAAAAATACTCTTTAAACTGCGCTCTAACGTAGCAAGCAGCTCGTTGAAGGTTGGAATAATGATTGAAACCCTAGGTTTCATAGAATTTACTCTTGTTACTGACTCATGTTTATTGACCTAGCTGGCTAGCTATTTCATCAATGGCACGTCGAACCGCCTCAGAAGATCCCAACTGCGGCTTCCAACCATAGCTTTGCAGCTTTTCGGTTGAATAATGAAATTTGGGCACGTCTCCAATCCAGCCTTTATTGCCTTTACCATATTTAATTTGAGCCAGAGGATTAATACGGGCAATCACCTGTTCAGCGATCCATTGCACGGTAACACCTTTATCAATTGGCCCAATATTAATCACGTCTCGTTTTGGTGCATCCTGTTTTGCTCTGACTACGAGCATGGCAGAGATAAGATCTGAAACATGTAGGTAAGCTTTCTGCTGGGTTCCGTTGCCAAGTACCTCTAAACATTCAGGACTCGCGATTAATTTATTAATAAAATCATAGATGACTCCATGGGTAGCGGGAGCCCCAACAACATTGGGAAATCTGAAAATGCATGCTTTGTTAAGATCACTTTCACAAGATGCACTGATCAATGCCTCTGACGCCAGTTTCATTGCGCCATAGTTAGAAATAGGCAGCAGAGGCCCAATGTTTTCATGCAATTCTACATTGCCAAGATCACCGTATATGGCCGAGCTGGAGGCAAAGTAGATCTCCTTCACATGATATAATTTTGTCGCTCTTAATATCTCAACGGTTGTGAGGAAGGTATCTTTAAGATCGACGTCTGCATCAGCTACTCCGGCGGGAATATCGGAATTTGCAGCCAGGTGCCAGACTTCCGAGATAGTTCCCTGTTTCGCCGCTTCTTCAAAGGCGCACATGGTGTCATCACGCTTAGATAAGTCACCGCATAACAGCTTAAAATGACTGTCATTAAAATAGCTTTCCAGATAGCTCTTTTGGCCTCTGGAAAAATTGTCAATAGCAACGACAATTTTTCTTTCATTCAGCAGCTGGTTACATAAATGAGAACCAATAAAGCCCGATGCTCCGGCTACCACGGACACAGTGATGTCTTTTGTATTATTCATTAAACTCACTTTTTATATGAGACATTGGGTCGATCTATTTTACACCAGTTTCGTATTTCAATAAAAAGTGCTAAAAGATAAAATTTGAAAGGAAGCTGATGAGAGTAGTACCGAAATGTCAAATTATCACGGTAAGATAGAGTCAAACCAGAGTACCTTACACTACTAATAAAGTATATTATGTTTGATACAAATTCTTTCTAGCTCTTTCAATTCTTCAAACAGAAGCATTTGAGCCTCTCGTAAAATTCTCATTTTCAATTATTTCAAATAGCGCTGAGAAAACAAGATAAAATTTTTATACCTATTAGCAGGGATCAGGCATAAGATTTTATAAAAAATATAACATTTCAAACCTAAAATAGTATATGGAAATTTTATCTTCCTTTTTAAAAGAAGAGTTATTTTACTAATTTGATCGTAAACATCATCTGTACCATCTGTTTTCAATCCTTTTCTGAAAATTCCTAATATTAAATGAATATGTAGAGTGAGATGATAAAAGTTAAATTTTTTAACTAAATCCATTGAATAATTATTAGTAGAAAAATACAAATACAATTTTTCGGATGAATCAATTCTTGTTAACTGTGACATGCTCACCGGTTCCTTTACTGTTGAATTAGGTCGGTTTACATAATGGAATAAGATATCCTTAATATAAAATATATTATTAGTGAGTGATATTGCACGAATTATAAAGTCAATATCCTCACCATAATAAACTAATTCATCAAAAAAAATATTATTAGCTTGAATAAATTTTCTTCTAATAGCTACTGCACAAATATGAAAATAAATTTTTTTAAGAAAAAAATTTGATAGAAGTAATTCTGAATCATTTTTACTAAATAAAGTATTAATATTATCAGAATCACTCAATGCATAATTCCTTATTATGTTATCATTTAGATTGACTGTATTGTATCCAAAAAAAATTAAATCTATGGTTGAAGTGACAGCATCTAGTTTCTCAAAAATGTTATAAGAATAAAAATCATCTGCATCTAAAAATAAAATATAGTCACCAGTAGCATGTAAAATTCCCTGATTACGTGCTGATGAAACTCCCCCATTTTTTTTACGAACTATTAACATTTTTTCAAATGAAAAAGATGACAATTTTTTATATGTATCATCAGTAGAACCGTCATCTACAAAAATTATTTCAACATCATTCCTAGATAATAAGAGAAATGATATTTTTTTCAGTGTCTTATCAATAAAATCTGAAGTATTATGACAAGGCATTATGATGCTATATTTTATCTTCATTTATTACGAAGCTTCTTAAAATTGATATAAAAATCATGATATTTACTTAATAGTGAAAGGTTAAACTAAAAAAATGCTACAGACGAATGATCAAAAGTATAATCAACTATGATTAATCTCTATAGATTAGGTTATAATATTATTAGACCAGTTCTACTGAACTGCTTTATTTATTATAAATTTTGATAAATCTTTACTAAAGTAATAGAACATTAAAGCGTAAGGAAAAGCTGAAAAAAGCCCTAGAGGAAAATAAGAATAAACGATATTTTCAGCAAAAAGTGATGAGAATGTTAATAATAAGCAGAGAAAATAAAAACTTAAAAACTTTCTTTCCACTCTAAACATTAAAGCAAACTGCAATGCTAGTATAAGGTATAAAAATAAACCACCTAACATGGTAACTAAATTAGCCCACGAGAAGTCTTGGTTCGTTTGACTAATTGATGGAAAAAGTAAATTCTTCCCTAAAATATACTCGCATGCGAAACTTAATCTAGAACTCAATACTTCATCTAACTTTATAAAAACTGGAGAATCAAGTAACAATGAAAAATAAAAACCATTATCTGTGACTAATATAGATATTAATAAAAATGATAAAAAAATAATTAACATAATCCCTATTCTTATAAATTTATCGGACAGTTTTTTAAATACGAATTGGTAGAAATAAAATATACTAATTAGTATTAGTGAAGTACGTGAAAAAACTTGTAAATAAATACAAAAAAATAATAGTAATGATAAAAATGCTATTTTTCTATTTATATAGTAACCAATGATAACTATTCCAGCGGCTATCAACCCTATAGTGTTTGGATTAGAGAATCCAAGAGAATTTTTTTTAACACCTGCAAAAGCATAAACGACATTATCGCTAAATCCTGTAAAATATAAACCTAGTAAAGTAAATAATCCAAGCAAGCTACCTAGCCATATAGGAATAAAACAATTTTTTAATGTCAATTTTTCATGATGAAATATAAAAATCAGACAGAAAATAAATAGTACGTAAAAATGGATGAAATATGTATTTTTGCTTATCATTGAAAAAAATATTAAAAAAGGCAGCATTATAAAACTAGAAATTAAAACATTACACCCAGACAAAAAAACAATTATGATAAAATTTATAAAAATAAAAATTCGTATGAAGAAATAAATTTCTTTATCTACATTAAGATAAGTAGATGATGCTAGAACAGAAAGATAATAAAATATCACACAGCTTATAAATAAGTATTTTTTTTCCATATAAACAATTCATTTCCAGAAAAAGAGATAAGGCAAGAAACGAATATAAAAATAGGGTCATGCCTCACAAGGGTTATTTCGTACCCTGGGACCGTTCATTGCCATTTCAACGATCTTTTCTTTTATTTCTGTATTCCTGGTTTATACTCGTTATAGCGATAATATAGTAATACTAGGGGCAATCACACTAGAATTTCTGTTTAAATTCTTTATCCTACGGTTAACTGTTATAATTCAATGCTTTCAAAATGCCATACACGCTTATTTTCAGGAGGTAATTCCATATAATCATCACCATAGTATTTAGTCAGATAGCTATGGACATTATTTGGGCATTTAAATATCGTATCTTCGAACTTAATCTCTCTAAGAGGAAATATCTCATTATCACTAAATATAATTTTACCAAGGCCCATCTCTATACCCGGACCATAAACATAATCTTTTGTTCTTAAGCTCATGTTGCGGCTTATTTTTTTTGTAGTCGATATAAGAAAATCTTTCGATATAAGTTTTCCAAGAGGTTTTATCAAAGGAAATAATTTTTTAATACCTTTAACCTCAGTAAAAGTAGAAAAATATGATATCACTTTTATAGAAAAGAATATCGACAATATTCTTTCTATATATTTTCTGATGAAATAATGTTTAGAGTACTTATCAAAAGGAAATATGTCTATAAATAATCCATGTGATGAACGTGCATCATAGCATTGATACTTAACTTCAAATTTTTCAATTATTTTTGTGTTTAATATTCTAAGTTTGCACGGAACATTAATATTTATATAATAAGGATCCGACTCTGCAGTTTGCAAGAAATATTTTTCTTTATTAAGTTGCTTATCACAAATTTGAATAAAGCGATTGTAATCCTTTCTTGTCATACCAATATCAATATCATCATCCCAAGATATAAACCTGCCATCTCTTTGAGCACCCAGTAAGGTGCCACTATCTAACCAATAATTAATATTATTCGCAATACAAATTCTATTTATTTCTTTTAAAGCATCAATCATTTTTAGCTGTGCTTGTCTTAATATTTTATTGGTATTATTCATACCTTGATACCTTTTATAAGCTGTTGTATAAATATTTTTGTCATGATTCCGACCTGTATTTGCGGTAGATCTTCCTAATTTTAAGAGAAGGTAGTGATGGCGTTGATAGAGGTAGCTTGTCGATTTTGTGCTTACAAACGAAATCGGCTCGTAAACATGGAAAGAGTTATGCAGGCAATCCACTTTACCACTGCCTTGACTCTCACAAAAAGTTCCAGCTCAATTATCTCTATCAAGTTTATAAAACCAACACTAAGGAAAAAATTGTCGAGATGGCAATGAATGACTCGGGGACCAGGGATACCCCGTGCGAGTTTTTTAATGTGTGTATAACTGTATTCATGCTGATACCCAGAACAGGCCACTGGTATCCCGTACCAACTGTTCATTGCCCTACAACGACTTTTTTTTGTGTCGAATTTATGCACGTTATAGTGATAATTACACTGAAAAACTTTTTTACATGACTGCAGAAGTAGCGGAGGAATCGCCCGTTTTACCTGTATCAAGCTTACGAGCGGGCTCTGTCTAACAACAATATCGACAAGCCACTTTTATCATTTCTCAAAAATGACAGTAACTTATCAAATTAACACTTATGAGTCATCACTTAATTTAATACTATGATGGTGTGACGTTCTTTTTTCTTCAGGTGGGATAAGAAAATAATCAGGGCCATATTGACTTTCCAAATATCCATCTACGTCTCTCGGGCAATTGAACATTTCGTTTTCAAACATGATTTTACTAAGAGGGAATATTTGATCTTCTTTTAACTTAATAGGGTTAAAAGGTGTCTCTATACCTGCACCATACACGTAATTTGTCGTCTTTTTTGACATGAAGTCAGATTGGATATTAACCAATTTTAATAATAAACTTCTTGATATAAATATACTAATAAATTTTATCACAATTGAACGAAAAAAATTTTTGTTCGAACGTTTAGACAATAACTTTATAACAAATAACCACGATAATATTCTTTCTATATATTTTATTTTGAAATTTGATACAGAATACTTATCGTATGGAAATATATCTATATATAAACCATGTTGCGATCGTTCATCATAGAAACAACGCTCAATTTCAATTTTTTCAATTATTTCTGTTTTTAAAATCCTTAATTTACAGGGAATATTAATACTTGAATAAAACACATCTGAGTATGCAGTTTGTAAAAAATATTTTTCTTTATCAATTTCTAACTCGCTCACTTTCAGAAACTTATTATAATCTTTACGAGTCATACCAATGTCGACATCATCATCCCACGGTATGAATTTACCATCTCTTTTAGCACCCAGAAGGGTGCCACCATCTAACCAATAATCGATATTATGCTTAACACAAATTCGATCTATTTCTTTTAAAGCTTCCAATAAAAGTAATTGGGCTTGGCGTAATACTGATTTTTCTATCATTAAGAGGCTCTCAAACCAGATTTATTGTATATTTAAAGGTTTTTTAAAACAAAGTACATATACTTACTGTCCTTTTTCATATTTTGTAATATGAAATCATACTCAAGAACAATAAAATATTTTGAAAAAATTTCAAAGAAATTTTGTATCGTTCTGTATTGAGTATTATAAGGATGAGCTAGCTGCATATCAAAATTTTGTAGAATGATTTTATTGTCTAGAACAGAGACCCCTTCCTGTATAAAAAGGATAACCTTTATAACTTTCACTGATTTTTTTAAAATTACCTCTAATTCTTTATCTAAAAAAAATTGTAATAGAAATTGGATTAATATAAAATCTCCATCATTGCAGATAATGATTAATATTTGAAAAATCGTCGGTAATAAATTTTATTTTTTCTTTCTCATTAACTAATGCATTAGCTAACATAATTTATTGACTGCTAAAATCCATCCCTAAATAGTCTAAATTTAAGCATGTCGCTAAATTGGAAGCATAGCCGCTTCCGCATCCAGGATTAATCATCCTACTGGCTTTAATAGCATGTGAATTAAAAACTTGCTTTATAGCTATAAGCTTATTACTTTTTCTTTCTTCAATTTCGGCATGATTAAAGTGAATATTTAACGAATCTACTTGAAGATCATCATAAAAAGGCTTAACGGGTAATTCCGCCACATCTCTATCATCACATGCTTTATATTTCATTTATGTATATCCCACTAATATATTTAGAAATCACTTGATTTTACGTAAAAGTTAGCTCATCTTTTGGCTCTATAACTTTAGCAACGCCTTCCAGCAGTCGGCAGATATCAGCTGCAGTTAGATTGCCCATAGTGGAGATCCGAAACAGTGTTTTCGATAAATCTCCTTGCCCCGCATAGATCACAAAACCTTCTGCTTTCAATGCATCATGTAACCTGGCATAGGTAAGCCCTGTCGGTAAACGGTAAGCACGTAGCACGACTGATGACTGAGAAATGGGTATGACTGACTCAATTCCGAGCGCCTCCATTCCTGTCCGTACCTGTTCGGCCAGTGCTGAATAATGTTGGTAACGTGCGCTTCGACCGCCCTGTTTTTCGAATTCACGCAGTGCTGCCGCTAACGCATAATAGGCATGTACCGCAGGTGTGAATGGCGTATTACGTTGATCTTGCAAGCGTACCAATCGGACAAGATCAAGATAATAGGTACGACAGGTTGCCTGAATCAGTGCACTACGCCGTACTATCACAAAAGACACACCTGGCACCGCATGCAGGCATTTATTAGCCGTTGCCGCGATGCCGACTAGGCTTTCGTCGGAAAAATCTAATGGTTCCGCACCGAAACTGCTAACCGCATCGACAAGTAACTTGATGCCACGTTCACGACATAATTTGCTCAGAGAGTGCAAATCGTTAAGTCGCCCGGTCGTGGTCTCGTGGTGTACCATGGCCAAATGAGTGAAACGCTGATCTTTAGGTGTCGCATCAAGTTCCGCGGCAATCACATCGAGGTTAGGTTCCTGCATCCAATCACCGACGATCCTGGTATGCACAATATCGTACTGGGCAGCAATTTGTGCGATACGATCACCATAAACACCGTTCTCAACAATGAGCAAGCGACCTGTTTTAGGGATCAATGCCGCCAACATACTTTCAACAGCAGCCGTACCTGATCCTGTGATAAGTACTGCTGCCCACTCTGCGGGATCCAGCGCATAAACCTTTAAGATCCGCATTTTTATCTCATCTTGCAAATCAAAAAATTCGCTTTCACGATGACATAAATCAGGCTGTAATAAACTGCTACGTACAGATTCTGTGAGTGTGACAGGGCCAGGATTGAGTAATAGCATTAGTTAACTCCAGTAGTCGGGTTAATATGTCGCATCAAACGTGTTTTCACCTCAACAGGAGTCATAGAGGGACGGGGTAAACTTTCAGGCATGCCGGTGTTCGTCAACAGGCAGGCAAAACGGGGGCCAGCTAAGGGCGCTGAACTTAACCAAGTATCGATTTCTTCAATATCATCCGTTTCAAGTGACGACACGTAACCGCAGGCCGCGGCAACACCCGCAAATGAGAGATGAGACGACACTGTCGCTTGTCCTCCGGTTGAATTGTGTACGCCATTGTCGAGTAATAGATGTTGCAGGTTGGACAAACCATAAGCACCCACAGTGGCAAATGCTCCCATACGCATCAATGCTGCACCATCACCATCGAGTATCACCACCCTTAAATCTGGGCGTGCCAAGGCGAATCCGAGCGCCAATGGCACCACACAACCCATTGATCCGACCATATATAACTGATTGGGTCGATCGTCGATGGCATACAATACCCGCCCACAAAATCCCGTTGATGCAAAAACCACCGTCGAAACGGTTGGCGTCTGAGTGACCACCTTTTGCAACGCCTGGCATTGTGATGGTCTCGCTGTAGACTCAAGGCCGCGCCATTTCGACACTACGCAGGAGACGGATTTAGTATTCGACACTGTAGTGACACTAGATTTGAGCGGATAAGAAGCCACACTCCCCTTTTGCATCACTAGCGCATAGGGTCGCCCCGTTTTGTCCATATGGGCTATTGCCCTATCCAGAGCTGGGACGATGGCATCAGGCTCGGTAGGAAACACTTCCCAAGGGATCGCCATCTTTTCCAGTATCGCGGGTGTAATCGGACCCATCAATGCATGCTGTGGCTCATCAGCGACACCCGGCTGACCCCGCCAGGTCACGATTAATAACTGTGGCAGACGAAATGTCCACGTCAACGACGTCAAGGGACTGACTGCGTTACCCAGCCCCGAATTTTGCATCATTGTAATACCACGCCGGTGAGACAACCCAGGCGCCCCCGAGAGTGCAACACCCGCAATCAACGCGACGGCATCGCCTTCATTAGCCATGGATACGTAATGTAGAGAGGGGTCTTGCAGCACATAATTGATAAAGGGGGTTAAATAGGAGCACGGCACACCGGCATACCAGTCAAAGCCTTTTTCACGCGCCGCTTCAACAAACTGGCGTGCTTCAATCATCGATCGATCTCCTGTTCGTACGACACATCCTCTATACTTTTTAGCGGCGTCTGCGCATTGGTGAAATCACTGAGATCGTTCACGCTACGCCAATGACCATGCACATAAAGTACTTCTATGGAGGCACCCTCTGCGATCAACGCATTGAGTAGTTCTGGCATACCAAACGTATCGAAATCAGGTTGCCTACGTAGATTTGTTAACACCGTCTTCAATTTGGTTAGCCCTTTACCACGCACATTCAGTAGGCCAATCCAGCGTCCTTGCGCCAGAGTATCTTCAGAAAGCACGGTGGTTAAACCGTTGGTGACATGCTTGAGCAATACCTTTTGACCAAACATGCCTCGATCGTCTTTGACCGTACAGTAAGCGAAATTACGTACAGTACGGTTGTCAGCAACTGTTTGTGACGAATCAACGGCGACACAAAACTCAGCATTGCTCTCGACCAGATCACGTAATACATAGTGACGAAATAATAAATCACCATAGGAGATCACGACATCGCCGTTAAATGTATCGATGGCACAGGCCAGTGATACCAACTCACCGGTTGTTGCGTAACGTTGATTGACGACCAGTTTAATTCCGGTATTATCGATTGCCTCCGTACGATAACCACCGACTACCGTGATGTCATTAATACCCTCTTTTTTAAAACCATCGACCAACCAACGTAACAGCGGTTTACCGGCAATCGGTAACATGACTTTTGGGCGGTCATGCGTGATAGCCTCCAGCTCACGTGCCCCACGACTGGCCGCTAGCACGAGCGCGGCACCGGGGGCATTGGAAGCCGATAAATAAGTTTCTTCAGCGGCAGTGTATTCAGCCGCATCTTGCAGACGAAAAATTTCGTTAACGGAAGCAATGCGATCTTCTACATTGATCAACGTCTGACTTTGATAAATTTCCTTAACGACACTTTGCATGGCTGAGGCTGCTGAACGTACCGAATGGTTTGCCCAGATTACAGTACTGATACCGGCTTGGCGAAAGACGTCGGTCGGTGTGCTGTAGTAGCGGGTTGGCACGATGACCAGTGGGCTACGACCTGCCCACTCACGTGCGAAAGTGACAATTTCGTCCGGTTTTGATAATTTACTGTGGATCAAAATCGCGTCAGCTCCTGCGAGCCGGTAAGCTTCGGCACGGTGTAAGGCTTCATCCATGCCCCAACCGGCAATCAATGCTTCGACACGTGCGACAATGGAAAAATTGGGATCGCTCTGAGTGTCCTTACCGGCTTTAATTTTGCCGACAAATTCTTCGATTTCTGCCAGCGGCTGGCGTTCGCCATTGAGAAAGCTATTGGTTTTTGGAAATTGCTTATCTTCTATGCAAACACCGGCAACGCCCCGTTGTTCAAGCTTACGCACTAAGCGGCGCATATTGTTAAAGTTGCCGTAACCGGTGTCACCATCAAGTAAGATAGGCAGGTTGCTGGCATCAACCATAAACTCAAGCATGTCAACCACTTGGGTCCAACTTGCTTCATTGTTATCGCGGACACCGAATTGCGCTGAAATCGACAGACCCGACGCCCAAATGCCACGAAAACCGGCTTCGCGTACGATACGTGCAGACAAACCATTGTGGGCTTCCATGAGAAATTCAAGTTGATCACTTAACAACATTTGGCGTAATTGCGCGCAATGAGTCTGTGTAACGCGACTTTCGGCAGAGTCAATGGCATCAGTGGGGGAAACGGTATTCATTAAACAATTCCTAATAATGGTTGTAGTTGCGGCAAGACTTCATGGGTTGCACGCATCATATCCTCGGGAAAATCAATTTCTATCCACGGGCACCCTGTGATGTCACTGACATCGAACAGGTGATGACCTTCTTGTAGCAAATCACGTACGGCTTCTTCATGTGGCAGATGTGCACGGTTGCTATCGACATAATGGTTAACGATGGCAGCAAGACGTCGGGCGCTCGACTGATCAAAACGGAAGAAACCAACCGACTCACCAACAGTGTCGTATTGCAGGCCAGCGACGGGTTGCTTACGTAATTCAATGGGTACACCGTCGCGTAAACACAGTTTGACGGGTTCATCACCTGCTTCGAAATCGTAGTCAATGAGTAAACGATTAGCTGATGGCGGATCCGAAACCAAAGCACCTAGGATACGTTCGTCATACAATACATCGGAGTCCATCAGCAACACATCTCCACCCCGAATCAGGGCATCGGTCACAGTGTGAACAGTGAATACACTGCCGAGATCAAAATGTGGATTCAGTACAATTTCAGGGCGTGGTTGCCAACTGAGACGCTGGAGTTCAGCTTCAATCAATTCGTGACGGAAACCCAGTGCTAAAACAATATCGTCGATCCCAACATTTTTGAGTAGCCTAAGGTGCCGTTCGAGTAAACTCATGCCTCCAAATTGCAACAGACACTTCGGTATTTGCTGGTCTTCAGGTTGCTGTAAACGTAAGCCACGACCAGCAGTAAGAATGATGGATCGCATAAAAATATCTCCTGATATAGTTAATGTTTGAATGCTGCCATAGGTGCCGAACCTAACTGACTAGATATCATTTTATAATGATCCAAAGTATCCATTTCAGCCGCTACTGTTTCCGTCACTAAAAATGTTTTTATTTTGAGTTTTTTTAATATAGAAACAGGGATATTGTCCCAATATAATTTTGGATTGATCAGGTTTTTTTCATCTTTTAAATATTCCCACAATTTTTTTTTGATAAGTTGACAGTCTGTTTGAACCCAGTACGAAACACCTAGCAACGAAGGGAGATATTTATTCGTCACCACAATATTCTCGACAAAACCCTCTTCATTTAGACAGGGTACCCATTCATTTTCTTCTGATCTTGACCTTTGAATAATATAATAGCAACTGTACAATGACTGTTGAAAAATATTTTCTAGTAATACCACATCAGCGTCAATAACCAAAGTATCATTGAAAAATTCTTGCGCACAGTATAATGAATAAATACTATTGTATTGTGCGTATTTTTCATTATAAATCAAGTTGCAAGCATGTTTTTCTTTTAAATATTCAAATAAATGATGCATATGTCCGGTAACAATATGAATTTCTATAATGCCAAATTCTTTCAAAGAATTAATTGTTCTTTCAATATTAGGCATACTACCAACAGGCAATAATGCTTTATGATTTTTTTTCGTTATATCGCCAAAACGCGAACCTAAGCCTGCTGCTAGAATAATGGCATTCATTTATTATATCTTAATAATATGGACAAACTTTTAGGATTACTGACGGTTAAGAAAGACCCTATCATAATAATACAGCATAATATAATCAACTGGGCATCGAGTTTATTATTTGATATTGACCAGCCGAATAAAACAGCCCAAACAGCATAAGTAATATTCAGTCCCATCGCACGAATAGGACCAACAAGATTAATAGACCGATAGTAGTAGAGGTAAGAACCCGTTGCTATGAGTGATACCACAACTATCTGTAATATTATTTTTAGATCCATAAAATAATATTCTGTAATATCAGAAAAAGGAATCACGCTTGCAAATAAAAGTACATAGCCAAAAGATGATGAAATTTGTCGAATAAAATAAGCGACATCAGGAGAAATAGATTTTCTCATACCATAAGAACTTATCACTACTTCCAAACCCCAACTGACAGCACACATTAAGGCAAATAAAAGTCCTATCAGACTAAATTCTGAATCTGTCGCAGCACCGTACCCTAAAGTCATCGTGGTAATGATTGATAGAAAAAGCCCTAATACGCCGATTTTATGTAATTTATCTTTTAGAAATAAAAAAGCAATTAAAGCACCAAAAGCAGGATAAGACGCAGAAATAGTCGCTGCATAGCCAACTCCGATGTATTTAATTGCCATAAAATAGCAAGACATACCGATGGGTCCACCACACAGAGCAGCAACAGATATAATTAGTGCTTGACGCTCAGTCAGTGCTTCTTTAACAGGGTACTTTTTTTTGATAAGGTAAAATAGCATGTAACCACTTGATAAAAAATCACTGATAAATGCTAAAATTATAGGAGCAAATAAAAGATTCTGCAGATGTTTGTCTATCAACACCATCCCCACTAAGGTACCACTTGCCCCCCATAAAACGCCAGAGAGTAGGCCATAATAAGTTCCTGCTCTTGTGCTATTTTTCATATTGATATTGATATTGATACATCAGTTGATATGCATTTTTAAATCGATTGATACCATAATCACCAAAATTGTTACCATTTTTTTCTTTTATTGCTGTCCAAAATGTCCACAATACATCCTGAGTAAATTTAAATAACAGTATTTTTTGTCTGGATCTATCTGGAATATTTCCTGCAAAGTAGAAAGTTAAAAAAATTTTCTCTTCCTCAGGGGTAAATTGGCATTCCAAAAAATGTGAGGCTAAATCCCACATTGGATCATTCATGCCAGAATATTCCCAATCAATTAAATAAATTCTATCGCCACTTTTAACAATATTTGCGGCAACTAAATCATTATGACAAGGGCATCTATCTTGATCTAATTTTTGTAAAATTTTCTGTGCTTCATGAAAGTAATCAAAAATAGCCTTGTAATGAGGAAGGCTACAATAGGCATTACCTAAATCTAATAAAATATCTTTATATCTTTTATATTCAGAAAAAACATTAAACTCATTAGCAAATTTAACGTTTGATTGATGCAATCGACGGAAACAAAAACTGATTTTTTCAATATTGTCCTGTTTTCTTACAATACTAGGACTTAATGTTTCTGCATTAGGAATATACGTAGTTATTTTAATGCCTGTAGTACTATCAAAATAAATCGTTTCTGTATTTATACCAATTGTGGCAGCTAATTTGCTGTTGTTCTTTTCATAACTATGGTTGATAAGATGTTCAGTAGCCATACCAGGCAGACGTAAAACGACTTTCATTGTCTCAGTTACCACAAGGTAGTTAGTGTTTGTCATACCACCAATAGGAGTAATATGTACTTTATCTTTTTGACTTAAATTCAGCACCCTAACAAGCAAATTCCTTATAATTTTATTCTCACTACTCACTACTCACTACTCACTATTAATAAATAACTGCCTATTTTATATAGAAAATACATATCATACAAGACTGAATGTTTTATAACGTTCAATGACCATTTTTATTAATTTTTTCTCTTCACCTTGGTAAAATAGTGCCGCTAAAAATAAAGCACCAGCAACTAATAAAGCACATGAAGCCAATATTACCAAATTATTAGTAAAATAAATGAGAACAAATCTACAACAGAAATAAGCTATAGCTAAAAATAGAGCAAGCCACATTCCCCATTTCAATGCACGTAATAAATCTATTGGATAACCTATTTTTCTTAACGCTTGTAAACTGGTTAATAGCATTACCCAATAACTAATTGAAGTAGACAATGCAATACCGAATAATCCCCAATGAAAGATAAAAAGAAATACACTGTTTAGAATTAAATTAGTCATAAAACCCAGCACAGTGCGCCGTACTATTAAGCCAATTTTACGCTCTACTTGGAAAATTTGATCGAAGGGCTTATTAAGAAAAGAAGGTAAAATGACGCCACTGTATGCCATCAAAGCAATAGCAACACTTTGAGTATCCGCTGTGGTGAACAAACCGCGCTCAAGTAACATTGCAATGACGTTTTTACCTGCCACGAGAATAAAGAGAGTGGCACCCAAACTAAAAAAAATCACTAATGCCAATAAATCATTAATTTTTTTTGTTCGTTGTTGTTTGTCAGTTTGTTCTGAAATGACTGTAATAAAAGCACTATCTAAACCAATAACACTAGGTAGCAAATAGATTAGAATCGTGGCATAGAACAATGCTGAAACCATACCGGTAGGTAAAAATGAAACAAATATCTGGTCAGTTAAAACGTAAACATATTGTGCGCTTTGTAGAATAAAGAGTCCAGGTGCCATTACCAGTGATTGACGCACAGTGAGTGAAAAAGGATTACCAAGCGGGAGGAAAAAACGCCAATTCCTCACGAGAAGATATAAAAATGCCCCCATTATCCCAAGACTATAAGACCAAAATAAAACATTGTGCTGTTGATTAAAGAACCCTACACATAGCAATGTAGCCAGTGATAATAAAAATTCAGCTTGATAGAGCGGTGAAAATTGTCGCTTAGCGCGTAAAACAGCACCAATATGCCGAAAAGGGATATAAAAAATAATGGCGGGTAACAACCAAGGAACAGCATCAATCAGAAGTTGCCCTCTCTCCGTTTCAAAGCCAATAGCCAACAGCGGTAATTTATCTCGAAAAAAATAAATCAGTGAAGCCAGTAACAAGGATCCTAGCAAAGTAAGTGTCATATAACCCGATGCAATTTTTTTAAATTCTTCTGTATCTCCTTTTTGCCAACTTTGTACCATATGAGGAACGGCCATGATATCAACCATTTCACCCCAAGAAAGCACCAGGATACCCAGTAACGCCATCATCATAAAAAAACTATCGAGCTGAGCACTCAAGCCAATAACACCAGCGATGATAACATGCTTAGCTAGACCTGATAATTTACTGAATCCTCGCCAGAAAATAGCAGAGTTAATCGATTTTAAAAAAGATTCTGGATACATTAATAAGTTTTCAATAGGTTAATGGAGAATATTCAAGAATATCTGTGGTGAACTTTAGACATGAATTTTTTATTTTATCAGCTTTATCCAATTTACTTGTTGATAGCAAAAACGAGGGTTAATCAGGAAAAAATTCACTACTAATGATCTGCTCAAACGTCCAAGGACAGTGTTTAGGAAATATCGATTGACTCATTTGTGTTTCATTTTCAGCTAATCGGCGCGCAGAAGCATAGGCTTTTTCAAGGTGTTCATTGAGCTTGTTTTTTAGACTCGGAGAGTCGTCGAGACATTCCATTATTTTAGCGCGTTGTTCTTCTATCGTTAATTGCCAACTACGCCCACTTTTTTCCGGTTGATATTGCCATTTTAGGAGGTAAGCAAGTAGAATTTCTAGCCTAGAGCGCAATTCCCTGCGTTCACTGCGTCCCATTGATTCGATCTCCTCCAGGAGGTTTTTCGTGTCTAACTGATTCAGATTGTTAGCGCGGAGCAAATTAGCTTGCTCTTGCGTCCAACCGTGAAAATCGCTGTCATAACGAGTCGCCATCATTTCCTCGGTACTCAAATGTGGTTTTATGGATTTGGGAAAATTATTGCATCACTTATAGTATTTTTGGCAGCACAGTGATGATACTGATAGCGAATACTAATATGCCACCTAATCTCACTGTAAGCTGTACACCGAATTTATCGATTTTTTTGTTAAGTTTTTCAAAATTTATAACCATATCTCTGTGTAACTTATTTATTTCAAAAGAAAAACCACGACGAGCTTTTGTTATGTGTATATATCCGCTTATTTAGTTTTTAAGTCACTGTGTTAGAGCATCAGACACGCTACCGCCCTTGACTTACAGCCGCCAATACGCTCTCTAAATTTTTATTTTTGTGGTAATAAAGATACGTTTGGCTTGCTCGCTATACGATCACCACGACAATACAAAGATTTTCATAAAAAAATCAGTGGTCAATCATCTCATTCAATATTTTTTTATTATGCATTCACAACAATTAACTGTTCTAATAAATCAATATGCGCCGGCGCGTCATTCAATGCCGGGATATACTCGAATTTTTCCCCGCCCGCTTTTAGAAATATCTCACGGTTCTGTTGCTTGATCTCTTCTAAGGTTTCCAAACAATCGGCTGCAAAACCTGGGCATATGACTTGGATATGTTTCACGCCCTGAACGGGTAATTTTTTTAATGTTTTATCCGTATAAGGTGTTAACCAAGGCTGACAGCCAAAGCGTGACTGATACGTCATGATCATCTTATTTTCTGGCAACGCCAAAGCAGTATGCAGCGCACGGTAGGTGTCTTCGCAGCGCTTAGGATAATCATCACCCAGTTTTGCATAACGTTTAGGAATACCATGAAATGAAACAATTAACCTATCCGGCTGACCCTGCTTTTTAAATGAGCGCTCAACACTTTGTTTTAATGCATCAATATAGGCTGGATGCTCGGCATAGTCGCGGATAAAATGAATGGATGGCAAGCAGCGGTATCTTTTTAAAATATCCGCTACGGCATCCCAAACGGCTGCACTGGTCGAAGCGGAATATTGTGGATAAAGGGGTAAGATAATGAGCTTAGTCAGGTTTTGTGATAACAGTTTTTTAATCGCCTTAGCTAAACAGGGTGAACCGTAACTCATGCCTAACTCAACAGAGACATCTGGCAGGCGGCGTGCCGCTAAGGCTTTTTGTTGGCGCTGACTATAAACTAACAACGGCGACCCTTCTTCCATCCAGATGGATTGATAAAGTTTAGCAAGACGGGATGCACGAAACGGCAGGATCACTGCATGCAATAACGGCCACCACAATAAAGGCGAGGTCTCGATGACTCTGCGATCACTGAGAAATTGTGCCAGGTAATTTTTGACAGCAGGAGAAGTAGGCGCATCAGGCGTACCTAAATTAACCATTAGTACACCAACTTTATTGTGCATTATGCCTAATTCCTTTGCTATTCATTATACAACACATGGCTTACCAAGCCACCCAATCAGACCACAAGCTAAACAGAGCGGGCATGATAACTATCATTTTTACTTACGACAACCTTTATTTGTGGCAACTTTTACCGATTGTAATCTTTACTTACATTTGCTCAAAACAGATAAAAAATCATCGCATGATTCACCAAGGATAGTGGCTAATTCGGCGCTGATTTCACTGACTTCGCGATTACCATCGAGTTTAAAATAGTGCGTGTTACCTTCATTCGCTTCTTGACGATAATAGGAAAGCAAGGGTTCAGTTTGCTGGTGATATTCAATCAGACGTTTACGTACTGTCTCCTCTTGGTCATCTTTACGAATACTGAGTTGCTCACCAGTGATGTCATCTCTGTCTTTAATTTTAGGTGGGTTAAATTTTATATGATAAATACGACCCGAGGCGGCATGAACACGGCGGCCAGCGATGCGTTCGATGATGATTTTGTCAGGCACCGCAAATTCCAGTACATAATCTATCTTAATACCCGCGGCTTTCATGGCATCTGCCTGAGGAAGAGTTCGAGGAAACCCGTCAAGCAGAAAACCATCACGGCAATCATCTTGCTTGATGCGTTCTTCAACCAATGCGATAACTAATTTGTCAGTGACGAGTTTGCCTTCGTCCATGATTTTTTTTGCTTGTAGACCCAACTCAGAAGCCGTCCTAACGGCAGCTCGCAACATGTCACCGGTGGAAATTTGTGCGATGCCGTATTCCTTCATGATGAATTGAGCTTGAGTGCCTTTACCAGCGCCCGGAGCGCCCAGCAGAATGATACGCATTGCGTAAATTCCCTTAATTATGTAGTTTTGTATAGTAGACTTCTTGCAAAACCACAGCGAGTACTGTGAAGTCAAGGCGCCTAGAGCGCAGTAACTGCACGGTACATGCGAGAACATGAAGATTGCGAACAACCACGTAACACAGAATTTGCAGTACAGGGTAGATTTTGCAAGAAGTCTATTGTTTTATATGTGCATGCAACTATAGCATCGCATAGGGGCGTGGCTCAAGGCAGTAAAGCAATGGGATCCGTGCTAGACGAGATTTTTAGAACATGCCATTTGGATTTTTCAGCGAACTAAATGGATAAAAATGAATAGTAGGTTTTGTAAGAAATCTGTTGTTTTTTCGTTTTTTGACGAAGAAGCCGTGGGAGACTTATAAATGGCAACCACGGCTTTTGCTAGGGGGGCAATTAAGAAAAATTACGCGCTCAATAGTAGCTTATTCATGCGGTTCATAAATTGGCTAGGATTGTCTAACGTACCTCGTTCAGTCAGTAACGCCTGCTCAAAAAATAGCTCGACCCACTCTGCAAATTGACTCTCATCCTCAGTTTTAGCAACACGTTTAACTAATTCATGCTCTGGATTTAGCTCGAGAATATATTTTACTTCCGGCGCTTTTTGGCCCGCAGCAGTAAATAATTTCGCCATCTGAGTGCCCATTTCATTGCTATCCGTGGTGACGATAGCCGGCGTCCCTGTTAAACGATGTGTTAATCGTACATCTTTTACCCTGTCGCCTAACAGTGTTTTTACTCTTTCGATACAAGGCGCCAACGCCTTTTCTGCTGCTTGTTGTTCAGGGGTTTCTTCATCAGCCAGCTTTTTTAACGAATCGTCAACCTGACTCACTGATTGGAATGCTTTACCTTCAAATTCAGTTAGATGGCTCATCATCCATTCATCGATACGATCGGATAATAGTAGCACTTCAACCCCTTTCTTGCGGAATAATTCCAGGTGTGGACTGCTATTCGCCGCGGTGTAGCTATCAGCAGTGATAAAGTAAATTTTATCCTGCTCCGCTGTCATTCGTCCTTTATAATCCTCCAGAGAAATGGTTTGTTCTGAGCTGTCATTATGTGTTGAAGCAAAGCGTAATAGTTTAGTCATGCTTTCTTTATTAGCATGATCTTCGGCTGGTCCCTCTTTTAAGACCAGACCAAATTGTTGCCAGAACTGCTGATATTTTTCGCTGTCTTTTTCGGCCAGATCTGTCAACATTTTCAACACACGTTTTGTTAATGCGCTCCGCAAATTTTGAGTAATTTTGGTATCTTGCAAAAGTTCGCGTGATACATTGAGCGGTAGATCATTCGAATCAACTAAACCACGAGTAAAGCGCAGATAGTTAGGCAGGAACTGTTCTGCTTCGTCCATAATGAATACCCGCTGCACATAAAGCTTTAACCCGTGTTTGTGTTCACGGTTCCACAAATCCCAAGGTGCTTGTTTAGGGATATACAGTAAGCTGGTATAGTCTTGCTTACCTTCCACACGGTTGTGGCTCCAAACTAATGGATCGTTAAAATCGTGAGAGATATGCTTGTAAAATTCTTTGTGCTCCTCGTCCTTAATTTCACTTTTACTACGGAGCCATAGTGCCTTGGCTTTGTTAATCGGTTCCCAGGTGACCGTTTCCTCTGTTTCATTAGGCACTGGAGGATCTTGAGCGGTATCATCACTCGCTTCAGCGTCGACAACAGATTCGTTATCTGCATCTACGTTTTCATCTTTTTTGGTTTCTACCGCGGGTTCTACTTTTGTTTTATTTTCGATTTCTACCGGTAACTCGATATGGTCGGAATACTTTTTGATGACTGAGCGTATTTTCCAGTTGTCGAGATATTCATCTTCACCTTCACGTAGATGCAGTGTAATTTCAGTACCGCGATCTTCTTTGGGGATGGTGGCGATAGTATAATCACCCTCTCCGGCAGATTCCCAAAATACGCCGGCATCGGTTGGCTCACCAGCAGCACGGGTACGAACAGTGACTTTATCTGCTACGATAAAAGCAGAATAAAAGCCAACGCCAAATTGACCAATTAACTGACTGTCTTTGGCTTGATCTGACCCCAGAGACGCAAGGAAATTTTTGGTGCCCGATTTAGCAATGGTTCCCAAATTATCAATCACTTCATCATAACTCATACCAATGCCGTTATCGCTTAGGGTCAACGTGCGTTTTTCTTTATCAACCGAGACACGAACTCGCAATACAGCATCGCCGGCATAGAGTTCAGGCATCGAAAGTGCACGAAAACGCAGTTTATCAGCGGCATCCGAAGCGTTTGAAATCAGTTCACGCAAAAATATTTCTTTATTGGAATAAAGCGAGTGGATCATCAAATGGAGCAATTGTTTGACTTCAGATTGAAATCCACGAGTTTCTTGATTTTTCATATTCATTAAATTACCTCAATCCAAGGCTGGTAAATAAAGCAGTGTCAACTAAATGGGGGTAACAATGAAGGGTTTCAAGTGAGAAAATCGAAAAATCAGCAAAAAGAGACGATGGTCAATGAATTATTCGCAAGTCAATCAATGAACGAGTCATCTATGACCATTAAGAACCTATCCAAATTTTCTTGAACGACCGCTCAGACAAGGAAAAAATGGGTGAAAAAGCACAGTTTACTCTTTGTATACAAAAGGAAATAAATGAGTATTTTGAGCACGTTTTTGACGAATGACTTGACCAAAATACGGCGAGCACAAGAGATTTCGAACAGGTTCTAAGAATGATGTCAGTATATTAGCCTCTGTCGCCCAATCAATGAATGCGATAAAGTGGTGCCATCAACCATTTCCAGTTCACCACCAACGGGTACACCATGAGCAATTCGGCTAGCTGGAACCCGATATTGCTGACAGATTCCACCGATATACCGTGCCGTGGCATCCCCTTCAACCGTAGGGTTTGTCGCCAGGATCACCTCACTGAAAGTCTCACTTGCCAGGCGACTTGCTAATAAATCCAAACCAATATCAGTGGGACCGATGCCATCCAACGGAGACAAACGCCCCATTAGCACAAAATAACGACCAGAAAATTGACCGGTTTGCTCGATAGCATGGACATCCGCTGGGCTTTCAACCACACAGATTTGACCATTTTTCTGTCGATACGGATTAACACAAACAGTACAACTCTTTTCCTCGGTAAAAGTACGGCAACTGACACAATGGCCAATGTTAGACATCGCCTGTGTCAGCGATTGCGCTAATCGCATACCACCACTACGATCCCGTTGTAATAAATGGAAAGCCATCCGTTGCGCTGATTTCAAGCCGACACCAGGTAAACAGCGTAATGCTTCCATCAAGGATCCAAGTAAAAGAGGGGTTGACATCAGAATGGTATCTGCATGCCTGGGGGTAATGGTATTTCGTTGACCACAGATGCCATTTTCTTTTTTTGTAGTGCCGTAAGACGCTTCACTGCATCGTTATACGCGGCTGCAGTCAATTCTTCTAACATTTGTTGACCATCATTCATCAGGCTGGGATCAATTTCAACTCGCTTACAATTGTAGGTTCCACTTAGAGTCACTTTTATTAAACCTGCTCCTGACTCACCGATTACTTCTAATTCGGCGAATGTTTCTTGCACTTTTTGCATACGGTCTTGCATTTTCTGGGCTTGTTCCAGGATATTTAACATAGTGATTTCTCGTCGTCAGGCCGCGGTGCTGTATCATGTATTGATCGCGGGAGTTAAAAGGGTACTTTGTAACATTAGCTGAATAATTAGATTGGTGTGATACTTTCTTCATCCAGATCAGCATCAAAAAAACGACGTAGCGTTTGGATGTTGTTATCCGCCACAATCGATTGACGCGCCTGCGCCAGTTTTTCTGCGTAAATGGCTTGGCGCCATTCTGACGGAGTGAGTTGTGCCGTATTATCATCTTCAACCACCTCGAGTTCAACCTGTTTACCGTACAAAGCGCTCAGCGCATCGGCTAAGGTTTTTTGTGTCGACAAGGAGTTCAAATGGCGTTGTGCAGAGCGTAAGTGGAGGCAAATATTCTCAGGCGCAATTTGTTGTTTAAACGTGTTTAGTGCTAGCTGCTGTACCATTTTAGGCATAGTTAGCTTATCTAGCTCCTTAGCCCAGGGATCGCGAATAATGGCTTCTTGCGTCAATTTTTCCATTAGTTCAGGGTTTTCTTTATTTTGTAATGCGTTACGTAAAGTTTGTAGTATCGTCACCGCTTTTACGGCAATCGGCTGCGTTTTCGCCTGCCAGTGATAAGCCTTTTTTGTATCTGTCCTGTTTTTTTCAACTGGTAGGCTTTTTTCAGCGGATGGTTTTTTCTTAGTCGATAGATCTTTTTTTTGCTGGAATAACTGTGTTTGTGCCTGCAACAACTGAACCGTGATAGTAGAGGGAGTAGATCGGGTTTCGTTGTTAGTGCTATCTATATCATTAATCGTAGAGCTAACAAGTGGTGGAGTAACAGTAATATTTTTTTGTGGCGTGTTCAACGGTCGCACCTGAGGTTCCGAGATAGGTGTTTGTGGATGAAATGCCAATGCACGCAGTAAAGTCATTTCTACCCCCATACGTCTATCTGGGGCATAAGACAGTTCTTTGCGCCCGATAAGTAGCGTTTGGTAGTAAAGCTGAATATCAGTTGGAGGCAGTATTTTTGCCAGTTCGTGTAAACGTTGTTCTGTTAGCGTATCCTGATCATTTAGCGGACTATCGAAGGGTGTAGGCAATAATTGCATCATAGCAATACGATGTAATAACGTTAACGCCTCAATAAGGAGGTTTTCCCAGTCGACACCCCGTGATGCCACTTGTTCTACCTGAGCCATTAATTGTACGCCATCAGCGCTAACCAGTGCTTCAATAATGGCTAATGGCTGTGCACCATCCAGCGTGCCAAGCATTTGGTTGACGGGAGCCGTAGTCACTTTGCCTTGTCCGATGGCAATGGCTTGATCGGTCAGGCTCAGTGCGTCGCGCATACTACCGTTCGCTGCTTTAGCTAATAACTGCAGAGCGTGAGGATCACTGATAATTCCTTCGGCCTGTAAGATTTTTTCCAACTGAGTACAGATTTGTTGCACATTTAACGCTTTCAGATGAAATTGCAGACAACGTGAAAGGACAGTGACCGGCAATTTTTGTGCATCAGTCGTGGCAAGAACAAATTTTACATGAGCGGGGGGCTCTTCTAGCGTTTTCAACAGTGCGTTGAAGCTGTGACGAGAGAGCATATGAACTTCATCGATCAGATAAACTTTAAAACGACCACGCGCCGGCACATATTGTACATTATCCAATAGTTCACGAGTGTCTTCCACTTTAGTACGTGAAGCGGCATCAATTTCGATCAAATCGACAAAACGTCCTTGCTCTATTTCCTGGCAATGAGTGCATTGTCCACAAGGAGTCGAGGTGATTGCTTGCTCACAGTTAAGCCCCTTCGCCAACAAGCGGGCAATCGACGTTTTTCCAACGCCACGCGTGCCCGATAAAAGGTAGGCGTGGTGAATACGCCCTAACGAAAGGCCATTAGCCAATGCCGTCAGCACGTGTTGCTGACCTACCACCGCATCAAAGGTTTGTGGGCGCCACTTACGGGCAAGAACCTGATAGCTCATTAATTCCAAAAAAGTCAGACAATCCGGTTCACCATGCTAACACAGCCTTAAGGTTAACGGCCTCTATATTAGCCACAAATTTTCAGTTTTTTAGAAAAAATTCTGAATACCTGGACGCAAAACCCTGAATCAATGACTCCGTAGAAGGTTTTAGCATTGTGATATATGATACTGCCTTTACTGATACTGAGGTTATGCACGGAGATTAATAATGAAACGAAAATTTCTCGGTCTATTGCTAGTTAGCGGTGCAGCGCCTTTTACCTTTTGCCTTGCTAGCCCTGATTTTACTTATCACCCTCCTGTGCCTGAGCACAGCCAACCTTCACCTGAATATTTGGAAAAAAGAAAACAGTTAGACGATCTTGAGGAATTACAGAAAAAAGCAGCAGCAGAAGAAGATGCCAAGAAAGAAGCTGCTAGAATAATGGAAGAAAAGATACAGGAAGAAAGACTGGAACGACAAGAAGCTCAAAGGGGAAAAAAGAACGGGATTATTACTCCTGTAAAGAGAAAGATGTATGTGGATACTATTATTAGCGAACACAATAGATTCCAAACAAGTTTTTGTGTATCGATACTTCAGCAGTTGTTAACTTAGCCTGAACTCATATTGCAATGGATACTGAATATGTCACAACTTCCTTTTTGGCAACAAAAAACTTTGGCTGAAATGTCAGACGAAGAGTGGGAATCGCTTTGCGATGGATGCGGTCAATGCTGTTTAAATAAACTTATCGATGCCAACACTGACGAAATTTACTTTACTAATGTGGCCTGTAATCAGCTTAATCTCAAAACTTGTCAGTGCCGTCACTATTCTCGTCGTTTTGAGTACGAAAAAAATTGCATTAAATTAACGCGTGAAAATTTGACAACACTCAACTGGCTTCCTCATACCTGTGCTTACCGTGCGCTCGCTGAAGGCCATGATTTGCCTCTGTGGCACCCGTTGTTAACAGGATCGAAAACCGCAATGCATGGTGAACGTATTTCGGTACGCAATATTGCCGTACATGAAAGTGAAGTATTTGACTGGGAAGATCATATTATTAATAAACTTGATAGAATCAGATAGTCATTAACTTTCATGATTTATGAGATTTTTTAACTATGTTGCTTTTACCTGAAAATTTTAAAGTGTCACTATAACAGTATCACTTAATATATCGATGGGGTACACCGCCAAATGCAGATCAGGTAGTAAACTATCACTGTAAATCTCTTAATGACACATAAATCATCTATATCTAATGAAATAGATATATTTTTTAATGAGAATGTGATTGTATTTTTATTGATAGATATATTTAACGATACGAATAAAAAATGGCACTTTTTCGGTGCCACTTCAGTTAAGATGATCAATAAAAATTAGCGTTTAAAAAGATAAGGTCTTTTCGGTTTTATCCATTGACTCATAAGAACCAATATACCGATCAACAGATAAGTAGAAAAAATCGCCAATAACCACTGCGGCATGCTAAACGACATAAATTGCCATTGTTGCAGTGAACAATCACCCTGGGCAACAAATATACTTGGCAACCATTTGTCTAGTGGCAACCATGTGGGGAAATCAACAAAAAAATCGCAGCGACTAAAGGGGGATGGAAATAATTGTTGCATGATATGTTGCCAGGTTAATTGAATACCTTTGCCAGCACTGTATAGCCACAAAAAAATAGCGACATAGCGTAGTGGTGAATTAGGAAAGAGAGCACCTATTAATGATGCAACAATAATTCCCAGTAACACACAACGTTCATAAATACACATCACACAGGGTTGCATCAACATGATGTGTTGGAAATAAAGCGCGATGAGTTCAAGAATTATCCCTGACAGACCGATTAAAAACCAGGCACTGCGCCCTTTAAAGCAACGATTGAAAAATTGCAACATATCTTTATATTCCATGCAATGAGCTATTTCTTCCTAGTGTAAACGAATTCATCCATAATTTGCAGGCTGGGTAACATCAGATATTCATAATCATCCTTGTATTACGATTACTGCATGCCAGGCGCTTTGACTTCACATAACGAACTACAGTTTCACAAGAAGTCTAATAATTAACAGACCTCTTTTGAAACCGTATTTTCATCTGGTATGATGAGTGTCATCAATTCGCCGATAAATATCGTTATGGAATGTTATAGCAGATGGTCATAAAAGCGCAAAGTCCTGCCGGTTTCGCTGAAGAATATCTCATTGAAAGTATTTGGAAAAAACGTTTTCCACCGGATTCATTTCTGCCAGCGGAGCGGGAACTTTCAGAGCTTATTGGTGTTACTCGCACCACGCTACGGGAGGTTTTGCAGCGTTTGGCGCGTGATGGTTGGTTAACCATCCGTCATGGTAAACCGACAAAAGTCAATAATTTTTGGGAAACATCGAGTTTAAATATTCTGGAAACGTTAGCAAGGTTGGATAACGATAGCACACCGCACTTGCTCGAGCACTTACTGACAGTACGCACTAACATCGCCTCTCTCTTCGTAGGTACCGCATTTTGCAAAAACCCAGATAAAGCGCAAGAAATTTTGGCAACGGCTGAAAACGTGGAAGATCACGCAGAAGCGTTTACTACACTAGACTGTAATATTTTCCGGGCGTTGGCCTTCGCTTCAGGTAACCCCATTTATGGTTTAATTCTAAATGGATTGAAAGGGCTTTATAGCAAGATGGGGCGTTATTATTTTTCGAATCCTGAAGCACGTAAACTGGCTACGAGTTTTTACTGTCGATTAGCAGCTTTATGTAAAGAAAAAAATCACGAACAAATCATAGATTGTCTACGAATTTACAATAAAAACAGCAGAGCTATTTGGCAGGATATGCAATGTCAGTAAAAAAAAAAGTCTGTTGTGCTTTTTCGCTCATGACGATCTAAACAGGTTCTAACATCATCTCTTATTTAAGGAAGTATCGTGCCACGTCCAATATCTGCCATTTTGAACCTTTCTGCTCTGAGTAACAATCTGAAGGTGGTACGACATTATGCGCCAAAGGCTAAAATATGGTCAGTAATAAAAGCCAATGCTTATGGACATGGTCTAGCTCGTGTTTGGCAAAGTTTGGCCACGACTGATGGTTTTGCCCTGTTAGATCTGAATGACGCTATTTTTCTGCGTGAACAAGGCTGGCAAAAGCCGATTTTATTGCTGGAGGGATTTTTTGAAGCATCGGATTTGCCGTTGTTGGATCGGTATCGTCTGACCACAACAGTGCATAACGCTTGGCAATTAGCCACGCTAAAAAAGGCAAAGTTGGAAACACCATTGGATATTTATTTGAAATTAAACAGTGGGATGAATCGCTTAGGCTTTTCCGGCGAAGCTATGTATAAAATTTGGCAAGAAGCGAAAGCGAGCAATAATATTAGCAAGATAACGCTGATGAGCCACTTTGCTAATGCTGATAACACCGTGGGTATACAAGATCAGTACACCTTTATCGAGGAAAGTTGTAAGGGTATTCTTGTTGAACGTAGTTTAGCAAATTCTGCTGCTATTTTATGGCATCCATCGACACATTATGATTGGGTACGCCCAGGGATTATTCTCTACGGTGCCTCACCCAACGGTCATGTTACCACTCTTAAGGATACAGGATTACGCCCTGTAATGAGCTTACATTCAAAGTTATTGGCTGTGCAGACCCTGGAAGCCGGTGCCGATGTTGGTTATGGTAACTGTTACCATACCAAAACTGCCATGCGTATTGGTATCGTGGCTTGCGGTTATGCCGATGGTTATCCTCGCCATGCGCCCCAGGGCACACCTATCATCGTCGATGGTATTTTAACCCATACTATAGGGGCGGTATCCATGGATATGTTAGCCGTAGACTTAACGCCTTGCCCTCAAGCAGGGATTAATAGCAAGGTAGAGTTATGGGGAGAAAATCTATCGATTGATGAGGTTGCGGCAGCGGCAAACACCATCGGCTATGAACTCATGTGTGCGTTAGCAGCAAGAGTCCCTGTCGTATCACATCTTGATTGATGAAAAAACCACCCGTAGGTGGTTTTCAAGTCAGATCGGAATAAAGATTCATTATTTGCTGATATAGGTAATGAGGTCTAGCACTTTATTCGAGTAACCGGTTTCATTATCGTACCAGGCAATCAGTTTTACAAAATTATCGTTCAGTGCAATACCGGCTTTGGCATCAAACACTGAAGTCAGCTGTTCTCCATTGAAATCACTGGAGACAACTTCATCGTCTGTATAGCCCAAGATTCCTTTTAGTCCATCTTTATCTTCATCTTCAGCGGCCGCTTTAATCGCTGCACAGATTTCTCTGTAAGTCGCAGATTTCGCTAAGCGTGCTGTGAGATCAACAACGGAAACGTTCGCTGTTGGCACGCGGAAAGCCATCCCTGTCAATTTTCCTTCCAGTTCAGGGATCACCTTGCCTACTGCCTTAGCGGCACCGGTGGAAGAAGGAATAATATTCTGTGATGCACCGCGTCCGCCACGCCAATCTTTGTGAGAGGGGCCGTCCACTGTTTTTTGTGTCGCAGTGGTTGCATGTACCGTCGTCATTAACGCTTCAACGATGCCAAATTTATCATTGATGATTTTTGCTAACGGAGCCAGGCAATTGGTGGTGCAAGAAGCATTGGAAACAATCTCCTGCCCAGCGTAAGTTTTATGATTAACCCCCATGACAAACATCGGTGTATCGTCTTTAGAGGGGCCAGTGAGCACCACTTTTTTGGCTCCCGCCGCGATATGCTTACGGGCGGTTTCATCGGTAAGAAACAGCCCTGTCGCTTCTGCTACAACACTAACATTAACTTCGTTCCATTTCAGGTTAGCAGGGTCTTTTTCAGCGGTAACACGGATAGTTTTACCATTAACGACCAAATCACCGTTTTTTACTTCTACAGTACCGTCAAAACGACCATGTGTAGAATCGTATTTCAGCATATAGGCCATGTAATCGGCATCCAACAAATCGTTAATCGCGACGATTTCGATGTTAGAACGTTGTTGAGCAGCACGGAAAACAATGCGACCGATACGACCAAACCCATTGATACCTACTTTGATAGTCATAATATTCCATCCGCTATGTCTTAATGAATACAAAAGTGGCGAGTAAAATTACAAAAACCTCAGCAAGCGTCAAGTGGAATCGTGTCAATACGCGTTATAAATTAAAATCAGACACAGGGAGTTATGAATTATGACGAATTTTTCGTTATCATGACGCCCTGTATTCCGGTGTTCACTTAGAACCTATTCTAAATCTTCTTAAGCGACACTCAGACAAGGAAAAAACGGGCGAAAAAACGCAGTTACTCTTTATACAACAAAAAGGAGGTAAATGAGTATTTTGAGCCTATTTTTGACGAATTACTTGACCAAAACACGGCGAGTATAAGAGATTTCGAATAGGTTCTAGAGAAAGAATCGATTTAGCTTGATATATGTTTTACTAAGGATGTCTGATGGAACTTGATGATTTAATTGCCAGTATCACCCCTGAAATTTACCAACGTCTACTACAGGCGGTGGAGTTGGGCAAATGGTCAGATGGGAATGTGCTGACATCAACACAGAAAGAGAACAGTTTGCAAATGATTATGCTGTGGCAAGCACGCTACAACCATGAAGCTCAACATATGAGTATCGGTACTGACGGTCAGATGGTGATAAAAAGCAAACAGGAATTACAACAGCAGTTTACTCATCCAATGCTGATTAAATTGAAACCACAATAGATCTAAAGCCCGACTACTGCCGGGCTAGATACAAGAAATCAAGGGCTTATCAGCGAATATCGCCGCAAGTTAAACACAATACATAACGGTTTTGCGGATCATTAAATTGATTGAACGAATCCGTTTGGTCCTTCACCACGGTCGCCACAGCAGACAACGGAGCAGGTAGCATTGCCTGTACTGAAACGCCAATTTGGCTCAAAATCATATCACTCAGGCTAGGCTGATCAACAAACCATTGCAATTCATAGTTATCAAGCTTCGCCAACTCAGCCGCTTTTTTCACCGCATCATCAAAATTGCCCAATTGATCGACCAGATCGTTATTTTTAGCATCTGATCCCATCCATACACGCCCCTGAGCAATCTGATCGACTTGCTCAGGTGTTTTGTGACGGGCAGTAGCAACCAAATTAATAAAAGTTTGGTAGCCATGCTCGATATTGATTTGCATCATCTGGCTAAACTCAGAGGGAAGTGCCTTGGTCGTGGCAACATCCGCCAGCGGTGAAGTTGTTACTCCATCGGTATGTACACCAATACTCTCGAGTGATTTATCAACGGTATTGATCACACCGAAAATACCGATAGAACCAGTGAGAGTACTTGGATTAGCGATAATATAATTAGCAGGAGTAGAAATCCAATAGCCCCCTGATGCGGCCATTCCGCCCATAGAAACTACCAGTGGTTTACCTGCGGCACGGAGCGCCACTAATTCTGAACGTATCACTTCAGAGGCGTTAACACTGCCACCCGGGCTATTTACTCGCAAGATAACGGCTTCAATTTTAGGATCTAGGCGTGCCTGGCGGATTTGTGCGGCGGCAGTATCTCCACCGACGCTACCTGGCGTCTGCAAGCCATCGACAATAGCACCATTGATCAGAATGACCGCTATTTGGCTATCTTGCTGTGGTTTTTCTTTTGTTTGATAGTTGTAGATGCTGATAAAGTTAAAATCGTTATTTTGTTTATCCCAACCAAAAATGTCAGTCAATTCGGCTTCTATAGCGGAACGAGAAGCCAATCGATCGACAAGTTTATGATCCAATGCATACTGAGCTAAATTGCCACCAACGGCCTGCAATCGGCTCACAATATCGGTAGCCGCATTTGGGAACAGCTGCTCTTTACTGAGATTTCGATTAGAAGCTACCTCTGTCAGGTAATTTTGCCATAACCCTTCTATCCAACGACTGTTCGCCTCTCGTGCTTCCGGAGACATGTCATCACGGATCATTGGCTCAACCGCAGACTTATAACTACCCACACGGAAGACATGGGTCGTAATTTTTAGCTTATCTAACAACGATTTATAGTAGAGGGTATTACTGGAAAAACCTTGAAGTTCAACCGAGCCCTGTGGCGATAGATAAATTTTGTTGGCAAAACTGGCCAGATAATACTGAATCTGATTGTAACTATCACCAATGGCGTAAATCGGTTTACCGCTGTCACGAAACTCGCGTAACGCATTACCCATGTATTGTAATGACGGTTGGTCTGCACCGACAAAGTTATTTAACGACAGCACGATACCGGTAATATTGTCATCAGCCTTAGCTTGGCGGATGTTTTCTACTACCTCAAACAAAGAGTTTTCCTGTAAACGGGTACTGGAAGATCCCAGCAGCTCACGACCCCATTCTCGTAATTTATCATTCACGATCGGTTTGTCGACAACAACACCACTTAAATCAACTAATAACGCGCCCTTGGCAGGATCCGCGGGTTTATTTTGAAACTGAAAATAAAGGCCAATACCAATTAAAATCAACAGAATAAAAAACAAATTAAGGAAAAATTCTCTGACAAAATTGAGCAAACGCCACGTACGCCGGACAGTACCGGCAATAAATCGCCACAAAATGCGCATGTAGTCTCCAATACAAATTTAACAGGTAGTCACATCCTAATCATCCCTAAAATAAATGTCAGCCTTAATTATCTTGCCAACTCTGTTAATTAGCAATTATTGACACCAAACCGGCAATATATGTTATTTTTAGCTTAAAATGAAAATTGCTATCAGAAAAATTGATCAGGATCCACTACTCATTTTTAAATTTTGTGCAATCTTTTAGGGTGGATAATGCAGCTTTTTATTGCCGAAAAACCCAGTTTAGCGCGTGCTATTGCTGATATATTACCCAAACCGCATAAACGTGGTGACGGTTTTATCGCCTGTGGTGATCATCATATGGTGACTTGGTGTATCGGGCATTTATTAGAGCAAGCACCACCGGATGCCTATCATAGTCGTTATGTCCGCTGGTTATTGTCTGATTTACCTATTATTCCTGAAAAATGGCAACTGCGGCCGCGACCAGAGGTAAGTAAACAGCTCAATGTGATTAAAAAGTTATTACAGCAAGCTGATGATGTGGTTCATGCCGGTGATCCGGATCGTGAAGGACAATTGCTGGTAGACGAAGTACTCAATTATTTAGCATTGACACCTTCAATGCGGCAGAATGTCCGTCGTTGCCTGATCAATGATCTCAACCCATCGGCAGTTGAACGGGCGGTAAAACAATTACGTTATAACCATGAGTTTATCCCGCTCTGTGTATCCGCATTGGCACGATCACGAGCGGATTGGTTATATGGCATTAATATGACTCGTGCCTATACCCTTCTTGGTCGTAGTGCTGGGTATGATCGTGTACTGTCAGTTGGAAGGGTACAAACCCCAGTATTAGGATTGGTAGTGCGTCGTGATGAAGAGATTGAAAATTTTGTCGCAAAAGACTTTTTTGAAGTCAAAGCGCATATCATCACTCTCGCACAAGAACGTTTCGTTGCCTTCTGGCAGCCTAGTGATGCCTGTGAAAGCTATCAGGATGAAGAAGGGCGGTTATTACATAAGTCATTGGCGGAACATGTCATTAATCGCATTACCGGGCAGCCAGCATGGGTTACTTCATACAGTGATAAAAAAGAATTAGAAACCGCACCACTGCCCTTTTCTTTATCGACATTGCAGATAGAAGCTGCCAAGCGTTTCACTTTAAGTGCGCAACAAGTGCTCGATATTTGTCAGCGTTTGTATGAAACCCACAAATTAATTACTTATCCTCGCTCGGATTGCCGCTATTTGCCCAAAGAGCACTTTGCTGAACGCCATGCGGTATTCAATGCTATCAAGCACCATCAACCCACTCTGCTGCCACTATCAGTGATCGATGACGAGCGCCGTAACCGTTGCTGGGATGATAAAAAAGTGGACGCACATCATGCTATTATCCCAACTTCACTTGCCCGCAAAATTAATCTGACTCCAGATGAAAGCAAAGTTTATGGCCTGGTAGCAAGGCAATATCTGATGCAATTTTGCCCAGATGCGCAATTTCGCAAATGTGTCATTGAACTGGAGATCGCGGGAGGTAAATTTATAGCAAAAGCACGTTTCCTTATTGCTGCAGGTTGGCGAACATTACTCGGTAACAAAGAACGCAACGAAGAAGACGAAGGCACACCACTACCGGTTGTCAAAAAAGGGGATGAATTACTCTGTGAAAAAGGAGAATTAGTCGAACGGCAAACACAGCCTCCACGCCCCTTTACTGATGCAAGTTTACTTTCGGCTATGACTGGGATTGCACGCTTTGTACAGGATAAAGAATTGAAAAAAGTATTGCGTGCTACCGACGGTTTAGGTACTGAAGCAACCCGGGCAGGTATTATTGAGTTACTTTTCAAACGTACTTTTTTATTTAAAAAAGGCCGTTACATTCATTCCAGCCTTACTGGTAGGGCGTTAGTTCATGCATTGCCTGCTATCGCGACCGGTGCTGATATGACAGCACGCTGGGAAGCAACACTAACACAGATAAGCGAAAAAAGTTGTTGCTATCAAAATTTTATGCAACCTTTAATAGCCACATTACAAAGTTTAATCTATCAAGCACAACAAAAGAGTTCATCTCCGGTATTTAATGGATTACCTGACATCCCAGTAACGGCTATTAAGAAAGAGAAGAAACGCCAGTCTACCAAACTGAGGAAGAAATAGATGATGAAAGCATTGTCAATAGAAGGCACAATAAAAAAATTGATGATAAAAAAAGTGGCATTGTTATGCTTTATTGTATGCACTCTGTTGTTCTCCTCAGTAGCTTCTGCGGTTGAAGGTAACAACGTTAACCTCGTGGTCCCGTTGCCTGCCGAACTTTTGAAAAACCCGGTGACAACTAATAGCAACAATAGTAATCCTTGTATTCGTTGCTGTGTCTATCAAAATCAAAGTTATACCGAAGGCGCAATATTACAAATACCAGGTGGTATATCACTACAGTGCACACGGGATAAAAATAGTGTCAGGACGAATCCACTCATTTGGCAACGGCTAACTCACTAGTTGTTCAAAAAGCGAATTCCGACCATACGGGAGCATGATCAGAGGGCTTTTCCATGCCCCTGATCTGATAATCAATACCCGTTGCGATGCAATGTTCTGCTAAGGGATGACTCGCCAATAATAGATCAATACGCAGTCCACGGTTTTCATCGAAGCCACGTGAACGATAATCAAACCAGGAAAATCTATCGTTACATTCAGGATATTTTGTACGAAAGGTGTCAATCAACCCCCAATTTTGCAAGCGAGCTAACCAGTCACGTTCCTCCGGTAAAAAAGCACATTTTCCGCTACGTAACCAGCGCTTACGATTTTCTTCACCAATACCAATATCCTGTTCTGTCGGGCTGATATTTAGATCGCCCATAATTAAAACCTGAGAGTCATCAGAAAGATATTGTTCCAAATAATTCTGTAAATCACCGTAAAATTTTTCTTTGGCTGGAAATTTGGTAGGGTGATCACGGTTTTCTCCCTGTGGAAAATAACCATTAATTACCGTTAAGATGCCTCTTGGTGTCTGCAAATCAACCATAATAATACGGCGTTGCGCATCATCGGCGTCGGTAGGGAAGCCACGTCGTACAGCTAGCGGCGGCTGTCTGGTTAACAGTGCAACGCCGTAATGTCCTTTTTGTCCATGATAAAACACGTGATATCCATGTTGGCTAACCTCCTCCAAGGGAAACATATCGTCATGAACTTTAGTTTCCTGTAGGCCAATCACATCAGGTTGGTGCTGTGTAACAATTGCTGCGAGTTGATGGGGGCGGGCTCGTAACCCATTAATATTGAAAGAAACGAATTTCATTCTTGCGGCCGTTTTTTAGTATAAATGTGCCCGAATGCTAACAGATATTTGATCAAAATGTTATCCGCGCAAGATTCCCTAGAGAGGTAACTTAAATCTTAATGGTATTAAATTGCCTGTAATGCTTCGAAAGCTTACATGAATTTTGCACAGATTTTATCAGGAGAAAAAAAGAGAAATTTATTTTTAAAGAAAAAAAACCAGACTAAATTGCGATATATCCAGGTAACAGATTGTAATATAAAATTTTCTATATTAACTCTTTGATATTCTATAACGAATTTCATCAATTTTTTTGTTGAAATTTTTACCATTTTTTGCAAAACAAAAAATTTATGCCCTAAATAAGTACCAAATAAAATTTATTAGCACATCATACAGTAATTTCAATTAACGATTATTGTCACATCCCAGCCAAAAAATAACTGTTAAAAATCATAGTATTATATTAATAAATTTGTTAAAAATTAGTTTCATTGTGGCTTTATATGAGAATTTAATAGATTTTGATTAACACGCTAGGATTTAAATTTATTATTTTTACAATAGTGTGGTTTTTTACAGTATTGAAATTTATTTCAATAGAGATTCCACAATTCGAAAATTTCATTTTTTAATCTAAAGGATGATTTTATTACTTGATTATACAAATCGGAGTGGATGATCTGTTTTGTTAAAGCTATAAACATAAAATATTTTTCACAACAAAAAGAGGATTGGTGAATTATGTTTTTCTCAATTTTTTCAATAAAACTTGAAGCATTTATGAAAGTGGCTAAATATGGATCAATAAGTCAGGCAGCTAGGGAGATGAACCGAACAACACCACCCGTAGCAAAAGGTGTTAAAGATTTCGAGTGCTCTATGGGGAAAAAATTATTTATAAGAGAAAAATTTGGTATGAGACTAACTAACGAAGGTACTATTCTCTACAATGATTTAAAAGGGTTGTACCAGGAAGCAAAAGAGATTACAAAAAAATATGCGACTGATAATTTTACCAACACGGTAAATATATATTATGACTGGGGAAAATCAAAAATTTTAAGCGCAATATTCAAAGAGGCAAAAAGGAATAATATAGAGCCTAATATCCTTGGAATGAACGTTGAAAATGCCACTGACCTCCCTGATTATGATGGTAACATATTTATTATAAAGTCAGAAAAAATAATATGTGATAAATTTTCATTAATAAGAGAAGTACAGGGTTTTGCTATTGGTGTCTATGCAAAGAAAGATATCATTAATAAAAGTAAGGACGTTATGAGTTTGCTGCACGATAATATATGGCTATGTAATCCTATTTTATATAAAAGTAAATTTATCAAATCGCTTAAAGAACAGGTACCCAATCATGTTTCCAAGAATAAGATAACCCAAGTCGATAACACAGCATGTTGTTCAGAATTTATGCACGAAGGGAACTACATATTTATCACTAATTCTACTATTGATGACTTTGATCGGGATGCTACGCTGACCTTTGTACCCTTTACCAAGGAAATTTTCAGTGAAAATAATCTTTATTTTTACCAGTCAAAATCACCCTCAAGTGCGCTAAATAAGCTTATTGATTATGTTAAAAATGTCAATCTATAGTTTTTAATAAAACAACCAATTGCACGACTTTTGTGCGCCAGGGGACCTTGTTTTGAAATCATAGTACGAGAGTGTATTCCATTTTTTAACCAGTTATAAATTAATTGATATTACGGTTGTATCGGATTTATTTACCTAAAATTAAAGATTGTCAATTAATAGAATAGCTGTTTACTAAAAATGTTTTAACATGGTTACTAATTCATCCAAGGTATTTACCAAGGATTATTATTTAATCACCAAAATCTAATCAAACCATCGGTATAACATGCTGAATTGATAAAATAAGAGTGATAATTACTTCTTATAAAAAATGCAAAGAAGATCGCAATGTGAGAAAAAAACTGGGGTCATGCCACATTGTGGCAAGCACAAGTGCTCATTTTGAGCCACTATTTACAGTAAGCAGGGTAAGAGAGGCTATCCGTGGAAAAGCCATTAATAAATAAAAAAATTTTAATCGTGGAGGACGAAATTGTTTTTCGCTCAGTATTGGCTGGTTATTTAAGCTCACTTGGTGCTTCTATATATCAGGCGGTTAATGGGCGGGAAGCATTGAGAGTACTCGACGAGCATGCCCTAGATCTGATCCTTTGTGATCTGACTATGTCAGAGATGGGTGGGATTGAATTTGTCGAATGTCTGTTAGCACAGGGGATAAAAATTCCGGTGTTGATTATTTCTGCAACGGATAAAATGACAGATATCGCTCAGGTATTACGCCTGGGAGTCAAGGATGTACTGCTAAAACCTATAGTAGATCTTGCACGTTTACGTGAAGCAGTATTAGCCTGCCTTTATTCTGACTTGTTTACTTCCCCAGCCCTTGAAAGAAGGGAACTTGATCAGGACTGGGACGAATTACGTAAAGATCCTCAAAAAGCGGCTCAATTATTGCTTCAACTCCAGCCACCACTGCAACAAACAATGGCTCAATGCAAAATCCGTTATCGACAATTGACTGCCGTGGAGCAGCCGGGTTTGGTACTTGATATCGCTGCATTATCTAATAACGAATTAGCATTTTATTGCCTGGATATTACCAAAGCCGGTAATAACGGTGTATTAGCCGCCCTGTTGTTACGTGTATTATTTAACGGTGTTTTACAGGAGCATTTAGCACAACAAAAACGACGTTTGCCACAAATGACGGCATTGCTGCAACAGCTGAATCAATTGTTACGCCGCACACATCTTGATGGCCAGTTCCCCTTGTTACTCGGATATTATCATTCTGAATACAAAAATCTTAGCCTGATTTCTGCCGGTTTACAGGCCAGTATCAATATCGGAAAAAACAAAATTCAGCTGGACAATGGAATGCCACTAGGTACCTTAAATACAGCCTACCTGAAGCAGATTAGCCAAGATTGTGCATCTTGGGAGTGTCAGGTACGGGGTGGTGGCAGTGGTTTGCGGTTGACGCTTTCCACACTCTGAAAATAACCCTTCCTGAAAAGTGTAGCGCTTCTTTGCAATTCTCTTTCCACAACGTTATAACGGCAAAAATAATATCCGCCACTGACGAGCGGGCACGACCCAGTCGATAGCAACTCTATGTACTTTAAAGGCTAACTGATATAGTCTCGCCGCTTTATGGCGCTATGATAGCCGTGGATTTTACTATTTAGGATAGAAACCATGAAAGTAACAGTTTTTGGCGTTGGTTATGTGGGATTGGTTCAGGCAGCAGTATTAGCAGAAGTAGGACATGATGTATTCTGTATCGATGTCGATGCTGAAAAAATAGCAAAGCTGCAAGGAGGTCAGATTGATATTTATGAACCAGCGTTGGCTCCTTTAGTACAAAATAACGTTGCTGCGGGTAGATTGTGTTTTTCTACCGATGAAGCAGCCGGTGTTGCACATGGTATTATCCAGTTCATTGCTGTCGGTACACCTCCTAATGAAAATGGCACTGCCGATCTGCAATATGTTATGCAAGTGGCTGAAACCATCGCTAACTACATGAATGATCGCAAAGTTGTCATTGATAAATCAACAGTTCCGGTAGGTACGGCAGATAAAGTCCGTACTGTAATAGAGACGATTTTACAGCAACGTGGTCAAGAGATTTCTTTCGACGTAGTATCCAACCCCGAATTTTTAAAAGAAGGGGCAGCAGTTGCTGACTGTCGGCGCCCAGAACGCATTGTTATTGGCAGTGATAATAAGGAAGTGCTTGAGTTAATCCGTGAATTGTATGAGCCCTTTAATCGCAATCATGATCGCATGATATTGATGGATATACGTAGTGCTGAGCTGACTAAATATGCGGCTAACTGTATGCTGGCCACTAAAATTAGTTTTATGAATGAAATGGCTAACCTGGCTGAGTTATTCGGTGCTGATATTGAAAAAGTGCGTCAAGGGATTGGTTCAGACTCACGCATCGGTCATCACTTTATCTATTCTGGTTGTGGTTATGGTGGTTCCTGTTTTCCCAAAGATGTCCAGGCATTGATTCGAACAGCTGAAAATAATGCTTATCAACCTAAATTGTTACAGGCTGTTCAAGCCGTTAATAACCAGCAGAAATATAAATTGACGCAATTTATTTTTCAGCATTTTGGTCACCCATTGACAAACAAAATATTTGCACTTTGGGGACTCGCTTTCAAACCTAATACGGATGACATGCGTGAAGCACCTAGCCGTATCGTGATGGAAACCCTATGGAAAGCCGGTGCTATTATTCACGCTTATGATCCTGAGGCAATGAATGAAGCCGCACGTATTTATGGGAAGCGTAAAGATCTCCAATTGATGAAGACTAAGGAAGCTGCCTTACAGGGAGCTGAGGCACTGATTATTTGTACTGAATGGCAGAATTTCCGAGCACCCGATTTTGGCATGATAAAAAATAAATTACGGCAACCCGTTATTTTTGACGGCCGTAATTTATACGATCCAGAACGACTACATAGCCAAGAGTTTATTTATTATGCCATCGGTAGAGGCGCATCAGTTAAGCCGCTAATGAAATAAAATCCAATTTAGATGAAATTGATTAAACGACAAAATACTCGGAACGCGATAAAAAAAACCCTCCCGATTGAGGAGGGTATTTTTTATCGCGTAAAAACAGACAACATAATATTATTTGATCTGATAGTCTTCCAGCGACTTGCCTTGTTCTAGCCCCTCTTTAATCCCTGCAGGAGTACGTCCCTGACCTGTCCAGGTTTTACTTTCGCCAGTTTTTTCATCAGTATATTTATATTTAGGTGGACGTGGTACACGCTGTTTTTTATTTGTATCTTTGGACGACGCAGTGCCTTGCAGCAATTCAGCAGGTTCAATGCCATCGGCAGCTAACATTTTGAGATATTCAAGCTTTTTATGTGCACGTTCTTCAGATTTTTCCCTCTCTTCCTCTGCTTCTTTACAGCGGTCTTCAACTATAGCACTTAATTTCTCGAAGATTTCTTCCAATGTTTCAAGACTGCATTCACGCGCTTGAGCACGCAGGGTACGTACGTTGTTAAGTGTTTTTAATAATTCGCTCATTAGTCCTAGTCTCAAATTAATAATCATAGTGGGGGCATGCAGATAATAATAGAATGCTACGTTATTTTCTGCAATAGGCAATTTGATTAGCACGATAAAAATGATACTTTTAAAGTGCAATATTTTTGCTCGTTACTAATAAACCCGGAGTATTTACTATTATTTTTTCATTATCAAGCGAAAACACCAGGAAAAACCATAAAATTGTTACAAACTGATACTATATAAAAACATGATTTGTCATTAAGTTACCTGTTCGTGGTAGATATTAGAAGTGAGGAAATTGTAACAGTATGACAAAAGATAAAAATAATGTTCAAAGAAAAATAATCGCCCTGTTTGCTTATTGCTCAGGGAAAATTCTTTTCCCTGAGCATTATGCTTCAGCCGACAATAAAAGTAGCAGTTACTTCACTTTTTTTATTGTTTGCTAACGAAATGCTTTATCTCCCTATATTTATCAGTCTATTGTAAATAGCGTCTCAATATTGTTTCACTAATAGGTTACTGAGTATGTGTTTCATTGATAATCATTTTCATTAATATAATTTTTATCAATGAAAATTCTTTGTTAGACTACCGACAAATTTTACAACCAAAAAGTAGAGCTCCAAAGCACCTTTAAGATACTTACTAAACAGTGAATAGATAAGACATGTTAATAAAGTGGCGAGTGCTTCACTGCAACTGGTAATATAAAGTGCTAGTCAAAACGGCAAACACAGGTACTTGCTATGTTACGGTTTATTCTTCGCCGCATTTTGGAAACAATTCCGACACTTTTTATTTTGATTACCTTTTCATTTTTTCTGATGCGATTTGCTCCTGGTAGTCCTTTTACCGATGAACGTCATCTTCCTCCAGAAGTGATGGCCAACATCGAAGCAAAATATCATTTCAATGATCCCATTTATAAGCAATATTTCAGTTATTTACTTCAATTAGCACAAGGTGATTTAGGCCCTTCGTTTAAATACAAAGATTATACGGTCAATACTTTAGTCGTTTCTTCTTTTCCAGTATCGGCAAAACTCGGAGGCGTGGCATTTTTATTCGCGGTAATTTGTGGCATTAGTGCAGGTGTGGTTGCTGCTCTTAAGCAAAATACAGTATGGGATTATACCGTCATGGGATTAGCCATGACGGGTGTAGTTATCCCAAGTTTTGTGGTTGCTCCATTATTGGTCTTGGTGTTTGCTATTATATTGCAATGGCTACCTGCGGGTGGTTGGAATGGTGGCTCACCACAATTTATTATTTTGTCTATGGTTGCGTTATCTCTTTCTTATATTGCGAGTATTGCACGTATTACCCGTGGTTCGATGATTGAAGTGTTACATGCAAATTTTATTCGTACTGCGCGGGCTAAAGACATACCATTACGTATTATTGTGTTACGCCATGCGTTGAAACCAGCTTTGTTGCCAGTACTTTCGTATATGGCACCGGCTTTTGTTGGTATTATTACCGGTTCGATGGTAATTGAGACCATTTTTGGTTTGCCGGGTATTGGGCAGTTGTTTGTCAACGGTGCATTAAACCGTGATTATTCATTAGTTCTTAGCTTGACGATTTTACTAGGAAGCTTAACTATTTTATTTAATGCGATTGTTGATGTGTTATATGCTGCTATCGATCCAAAAATCCGTTATTAATCTACGGTTTCGCAAACAATTTATTAAAATATAGGGCACCGATGTTAAGTAAAAAAAATATTACCACGCTGGATATTTTTAATGACAGCCCTAATGTGGTCGGACGCAGTCTGTGGCAGGATGCTCGCCGTCGTTTTCTACATAATCGTGCCACAATGGTCAGTTTGTCTGTTCTCATGTTAGTTACTTTTTTTGTTATCCTGGTGCCACTGTTTGCTCAGTTTACCTATGACGATATTGATTGGGATAGCATCGCCACAGCACCGAATTTTGATAACGGTCATTATTTCGGTACTGATTTGTCTGGACGGGATTTGCTAGTACGCATGGCTATAGGTGGTCGTATCTCGTTATTGGTTGGGCTGGCCTCTGCGGTGATCGCCGTGATCGTCGGCACCTTATATGGCTCACTTTCTGGTTATCTAGGTGGGAAAATAGATTCATTGATGATGCGCCTACTGGAAATTCTTAATTCCTTTCCGTTTGTATTTTTCGTGATCTTGTTAGTGACTTTTTTTGGTCAGAATATTTTGCTTACTTTTGTCGCTATCGGCATGGTTTCCTGGCTCGATATGGCGCGTATTGTACGAGGTCAAACATTAAGTCTGAAACGTAAATCATTCATCGAAGCGGCAGTGATCGGCGGTGTTTCCACACGCCGTATCATATTACGTCACATTGTGCCAAATCTACTGGGTTTGGTGGTGGTCTACGCTTCATTACTGGTGCCAGGAATGATCCTGTTTGAATCTTTTCTAAGTTTTCTCGGTTTGGGCACTCAGGAACCTTTGACGAGTTGGGGGCATTGTTAAGTGATGGCGTGAGTGCAATTGAAGTAGCACCGTGGTTACTGCTGTTCCCAGCCGCTTTTTTGATAGTGACGCTGTTTTGTTTTAACTTTATCGGCGATGGTTTACGTGACACCCTCGATCCCAGAGATCACACTGGAGTGGCACGATGATAACTACAGCTGATCATTCATCCAGCACCTCATCGGTATTACTTAAAGTGACGGATCTTAGGGTCACCTTTTCGACAACTGACGGTAATGTAACGGCAGTGGATAATCTTAATTTTGATTTATCTTCAGGAGAAACACTCGGGATTGTTGGTGAGTCGGGTGCGGGTAAATCACAAACTGCCTTTGCTTTAATGGGGTTGCTGGCTTCTAACGCTCAGGTTGCCGGATCGGCTCAGTTTAATGGCCGTGAGCTCTTGAATTTGCCGGAGAAAAAGCTCAACCGAATGCGGGCGAAAGATATCGCCATGATTTTTCAAGATCCAATGAATTCATTGAATCCCTATATGCGCGTCGGTAAACAATTAACAGAGGTTTTGCGTCTACACAAAAAGATAAGTCACAGTGAAGCAATTGAAGAATCAATCCGTATGCTCGATGCCGTTAAAGTATCAGAAGCGCGTAAGCGTATGCGTATGTATCCCCATGAATTTTCGGGAGGGATGTGTCAACGGGTGATGATCGCCATGGCGTTGTTGTGCAACCCTAAGTTATTGATTGCAGATGAACCAACCACAGCATTGGATGTAACAGTACAAGCACAAATAATAGCCTTACTCAATGATCTAAAACATGAATTTAATACAGCAATGATTATGATCACCCATGATCTCGGCGTAGTTGCCGCGACTTGCGATAAAGTATTGGTGATGTATGCGGGGAGAATCATGGAATATGGACAGACACGAGACATTTTTTACCGTCCAGGCCACCCGTATTCTATTGGTTTACTCAATGCCGTTCCGCGCTTAAATACAAAAAGCGACTCTTTGATCACCATCCCTGGTGATCCGCCGAATCTGTTGCATTTACCCAAGGGCTGTCCATTCCAGCCACGTTGCCAATATGCTATGGAACGCTGCTCGACGACGATCCCCTCATTGGAACATTTTGGTTCAGGCCGTTTACGAGCCTGTTTTAAACCCGTTGAAGGTAAGTATTGTGGCAGATAAAAAATTATTACTCGAAATAACTGATCTGCAAGTTTATTTTAATATTAAAGACAATACACAGTGGTTCTGGCAACCGGCTAAAACATTAAAAGCAGTTGATGGCATGACCTTGAATCTCTATCAAGGGGAAACCTTAGGAATAGTTGGTGAATCTGGCTGTGGCAAGTCTACCCTTGCTCGGGCAATTATTGGCCTGGTTAAAACCAGCGGAGGCAGTGTGACCTGGTTAGGTAAAAATCTGCCTAGTATGACGGCCACTGAATGGCGTACCGTTCGTCGTGATATTCAAATGATATTTCAGGATCCGGTTGCTTCTTTAAATCCACGGATGACTATCGGCGAGATAATCGCCGAGCCGCTACGTACTTATCATCCGCAAATGTCACGTCAAAAAATGCAAGATAACGTTAAGGCGATGATGTTAAAGGTTGGTTTATTGTCTAATCTTATCAATCGTTATCCTCATGAATTCTCCGGTGGTCAATGCCAGCGTATTGGTATTGCTCGCGCACTGATCCTGCAACCTAAACTAGTGATATGTGATGAGCCTGTATCAGCACTGGATGTATCTATTCAAGCACAGGTGGTTAACTTATTACAAAAATTACAACAGGATATGGGATTATCATTGATCTTTATCTCTCATGACTTGTCTGTGGTTAAGCATATTTCCGATCGCGTATTAGTGATGTATCTAGGGCATACAGTAGAACTAGGGAGTTGTGATCAGATATACCATAATCCACAACATCCTTATACCAAAGCACTGATGTCAGCGATGCTGATCCCTGATCCAGATAAAGAACGCGCAAAAAAAACCCAGTTATTGGCAGGTGAACTTCCCTCGCCGATCGACCCACCTTCTGGCTGTGTGTTCCATACACGTTGCCCAATTGCGACAGCAGAATGTGTTAAAACACGACCAACACTAGCGGGGAATTTTCGTCATGCGGTCGCTTGCCTTAAGGTTAAAATAGATTAAGAACCTATTCGAAGAAGAAACGGCATGGTGTGTCATAGTAATGGACTAAAGAAATAAAAGAGCCGTTCAGTCACTCGATATCTGACAGAACGTTTCGCCCATTGCTCTGCATCGAGCAGAACCGAACGTGCCATATAATCATCCTGAACCCTTGCTAAATCGCTACCGAAAGCAGCATCATCGACCAACAAGGTAATCTCAAAATTTAACCACAGGCTACGCATATCCAAATTAGCGGTACCGACCAAACTCAGTTGCCCATCAACCAACACGCTTTTACTGTGTAATAAACCGTCTTCGAATTGATAAATTTTTACTCCTGACTCCAGCAGTTCAGCAAAAAACGAGCGGCTTGCCCAACGCACCATCATAGAATCGTTATTACGGGGTACAATGATGTTAACATCAACCCCCCGGTGCGCGGCGGTACAGATAGCATGTAGTAGATCGTCACTGGGAACAAAATAAGGTGTGGTCATAATCAACTGCCGACGTGCAGCATAAACCGCCGTTAGCAGTGCCTGATGGATCAATTCTTCAGGGAAGCCTGGCCCTGAAGCAATGACCTGAATAATGTGGCTGCTTTTTTGTTCGAAAGGCATGACATTCACATCGGGTGGAGGAGGCAAAATCCGTTTACCTGTTTCGATTTCCCAGTCACAAGCATAGACTACCCCTATAGTTGTAGCGACTGGACCTTCCATCCGAACCATTAAATCAATCCACTGCCCTACACCCGCATTTTGTTTAAAGAAACGCGGATCAACCATGTTCATACTGCCAGTATAGGCAATAAAATTATCAATCAACACAACTTTCCGGTGCTGGCGTAAGTCCATCCGCCGTAAAAAGACACGGAATAGATTAACTTTTAGTGCTTCGACGACTTCAATACCCGCATTACGCATCTTCATAGGAGAAGAACTGCGAAAAAACTGTCGGCTACCAGCAGAATCCAACATCAGCCTACAATGCACTCCGCGGCTCGCGGCAGCTATTAATGATTCAACTACCTGGTCAACTAACCCACCAGATTGCCAAATGTAAAACACCATTTCTATATTATGACGAGCCTGTTCGATATCTTGAATCAATGCCTTGAGGGTGTCATCAGCGTGAGTGAGTAGCTGTAGCTGATTACCTTTAACACCACTAATCCCTTGGCGTCGCTCACACAGTTTAAACAGTGGGATAGCTACTTCACTATTTTGGGTGGCGAAGATATGCTGATAATCTTTTAGTGCTTTTAACCAATTAGCAGTAGAGGGCCACATTGACTTGGCACGTTCAGCACGCCTCTTCCCAAGATGTAATTCACCAAATAAAAAATAAGTGACGATCCCAACCAATGGCAGGATATAGATGATCAACAGCCACGCCATTGCTGAAGGAACAGCACGGCGTTTCATTAGTATTCGTAGTGTTACCCCGGCAACAAGCAACCAGTAACAGAAAAAAGAAAGCCAACTGATTACAGTATAAAACGTGATCATAAGGGCAGCGATCCTATTGGAAAACCAATATTACTGTATTTATCAACAGCAATTAAATAGTGAAACCACCTATCCTATTATTCTTGCATAAATTCCTTAACTTAAAAGAACTTAGATTAATAGACTTCTTGTAAAACCGTAGTTCGTTATGTGAGGTCATAGAGTAAATGAACATTTAAACTCGTTCTTAACGAAGTATCAGCGAGCACAAGAGATTTCGAACAGGTTCTAATAAAAATCTATATTGATTGCGTGATAGTACAGACTAAAGAATAATCCTTATTGAATATGATTGCTATTTACATTTAAACTTAGCAGCATGAGAAAATATCCAGTCACTATGCAGCAAATAAAAATTTTTCCGGACCACCGAATTATATGGCCTGCAATACTCTCCACAGTATTACATGTTAGTCTAATTACAGCATTGCTTTATGTTTCTGTGCAAGATATGCCGATTTTTCCCGACATTACAGAAGTGCCCTCTGCTGTCACCAGAGTGAATATCTCCACTTTTGCGCCGGTTCCTCAATCGCTGTCCGTAACTCAAGCTGTGGTAGGAAAATCGCAGAGCCAATCCCTGAAAGCCACAATCCCCAAGATGACGCAAGCGAAACCTTTGGTGAATGATCCGCTCGTTAAATCGGCACGATCCAAGGTGATCAGTAAAAATGCAGCAGCAAAATCGGTACCGACAGCGTCAACTCTAAAGAACTTAACAACAGTTTCAGAGAATACAACAGCAATCTCAAAGCATTCAGCGACAGCCTCAGGGAATTCAGAAACTGTCTCAGGAGATCCAACAACAATCAAGCCCAAAGCACTCAGCAGAGCTAAACCGGTTTATCCCGCGCGTGCTTGGGCGGCAGGCATTGAAGGTGAAGTTAAAGTGAGGTACGACGTTGATGAAAATGGGTTAGTGATTAATGTGAAGGTATTGCAAGCCACTCCGCGCAATATTTTTGAGCGCGAAGTGAAAAAAGTGATGAAAAAATGGCGTTACGAATCTATTGCGTTCAAGGGCTATGTAATGGTAATTAAATTTAAAATCAATGGGCTATCAATGGCTACTGAAGTCAGCACCAGGTAGCAAACACACCAGGATTTGACCTCAATAGGCATATTTTACTTTGTAATAGACTTCTTGCAAAATCGACTAGATACCGCAAACTACGTGCTGCGAATTTCGCGTTACGGGGTGCTCACAATCCTAAGATTTTTTTTGGCTTTCCGGTACATGACGATAAATATACAGGCCACTCACAATGGTGAATAGCACTGTTAACGCTGTCAAACCAAACACTTTAAAATTCACCCATATATCTTGTGGTAGCCAGAATGCGACATAGACATTGATCGCACCACAACCTAAGAAAAATAATGCCCAGGCCAGATTGAGTTTTGACCACACAATATCAGGCAATGTCAATCCTCGTCCCAACATGCTTTGAATCAGCGGTTTTTTCAGCACCCATTGACTAATTAACAAGGCAGCAGAGAAGAGAACATAAATCACAGTGACTTTCCATTTAATAAATAGATCGCTGTGGAAAGCAAAGGTCAGAGAGCCGAAAACAATGACCATAACCGAGGTGATCAGTGTCATTTTGTCTATTTCGCGATATTTAATCCAGGTAAAAATTAAGGCTAATGATGTGGCCACTACCAATGCAGCGGAAGCGACGAAAATATCGTATGCCTTGTAAAAAACAAAGAACACGATCAATGGGAGAAAATCTAGAAGCTGCTTCATTAAACAATCCATTCATTTGTATATCGCCGACTACAGCGAATGTGATTAAATGCGTAGTCTATCGCAAAATTAACCATTATGTAGCAGCATATGCAGGCGGAATAAGTAGACTAACAGTAGCGTGGATAGCAAATTATTCAGTGTGCTTAATATCACATCCATGATTATGGGTGTGAAGATGGTTACGCGGCTAATTAGTAGCAATAACAATAATTTCGCACTGAACCACAATATCATCGTTGGAGCTATCAAACGTATGTTGGCAAAAGCTAATTTCGCACTGCTTTTAATGGCGGCGAAAATTCCGATTTTTTCATTGGTGATAATGATTGGCGTCAAAGAGACGGCCAAGGCAATGGCAATACCAGGTACAACAAATAATGCCAGTCCAAACTGGATAAATAGTGTACAAATAAATATCAGCAGAGACAAACGTGGTAACGTTGAGAGTGAAAAACCCACTGCCTGCCATGTATTGACGCGATGCCCTTGAGATACCAGTGTCATCAGGGCTAGCATGGCACCGATCAGTAGTACATTGCCTAGCAAGGTTGAAAACGCGGCAGCAGCTGATACTTTGAGCAATACCATCTGCTGCTCAGGCGTCATCAGTTGCACCATCTCTTTGATCCCCATCCCCTTCGATGATCCAAAATCGTTCTTCACTGTACCCAAAATTTTTAATTGCTCAGCATCAGGAATCAATACCTGATTCAGTATGACGGTAATCAAGGCGGTCAGTAACGCTAACAACAGGATGTTGAACAATTGACTGCGCGCAAAATTAAAACTGTCACGGTGCAAGATATTAGCCGTGATCGGCATGTAAGTACTCCTCTGGATTCGAAAATAAAATAATGTTCAGCCAGTGATTATACCCTGTTATGTTTGTTTTTTCTGTGAATTGAGGATAGCGGATAAACTTGCTACGGTTCCGAAAGAAGTCTATTGGAGTTTTTTTTGCGTTTTACGTAAGAACCTGTTCAAAATCGTTGTAAGGGGCCTGTTCAGCCTGTTCCAAATCTTCTTGAGCGACGCTCAGACGAGGAAAAAACAGGCGAAGAAGCGCGGTCTACCCTTTGTATACAAAAAAAGGGAGCAAATGAGTATTTTGAGCTCGTTTTTGACAAAATATCAGTGAGCACAAGAGATTTCGAACAGGCTCCAAGCACAATAGCAAGGGGCGAGTTCACCCCCTAGTGCAGTTATTTAACTTGCATTTTATTAGAGACAGATTTCACCCCCGGAACACTACGAGCGATTTTCACTGCTTGGTCGGCAGCCTGTTTTGAAGTCACAAAACCGCTTAATTGTACTCGACGTTTGAAAGTTTCAACCTTAATTTCTGTAGATCTAAAATTCTTTGTCCCGAATAGGGCTGATTTCACTCTAGTGGTGATTACCGTGTCATCAATATAACCGCCAGTACCTTCTGATTTGTTCGTTGGTGCGCAAGACGCTATCGCAAAGGTCAGCATCGTAGTAACACACAATATCGCAAAGATTTTCAAAAGCTTCATAAATTCTTCCTATTTTGAGATGTCGAACAAGATGACAGATCGGGGCTTCACAAAAGGCCGAATCAATTACCCAATGACAGAGATGAGTAAATACTGCATGCATGAAATCAATTATTAGTTAAGAATATGTATTGTTCAAATTATTCCTGGAGATTTGGTTCTTTATACAAATACAAAATGAGGACTGTAAGCACTGTGCCGCGCTCGATCTATCTCAAAATCCCGTGCTACACAGCAATTTGGCAAGAAGTGGATCCATGATGAATAGGGGCGTTACCTGTGACGATTTCAAATAGATTCTGAGCAGCTAGTAAATTCGCGTTTCTCATGACCCGTATAGCGCTGGCGTGGGCGGGCAATTTTAACGCCTTCGTCATGCATTTCCTTCCAATGTGCTATCCAGCCGATAGTTCGAGCGATGGCGAATAATACAGTAAACATGGAAGAAGGAACTTTCATTGCTTTGAGGATAATACCTGAGTAAAAATCTACGTTCGGGTACAATTTTCTTTCAATAAAATACGGATCCTCTAACGCGATCCGTTCCAATTCTAGTGCTACCTTAAACAAACTGTTGTCTTTCATCTTGAGTTCATCCAATACTTCATGACAGGTTGCACGCATCACTTTAGCTCGTGGGTCATTACTTTTATACACACGATGACCAAAGCCCATCAAGCGAAAAGGATCATCTTTGTCCTTAGCCCGTGTAATATATTCAGGAATTTTATCAACGGTTCCGATCTCCTCCAACATTTTTAAGCAAGCCTCATTAGCACCACCGTGAGCAGGCCCCAGAGTGAAGCAATCCCCGCAGCAATACAGGCAAAGGGGTTAGCACCAGAAGAACCGGCAGTACGCACAGTAGAGGTTGAAGCATTTTGCTCATGATCGGCATGCAAAATAAAAATCCGATCCAGGGCCTTCTCTAGCACTGGATTAACTTTATACTCTTCGCAAGGCGTAGCAAACATCATGTGCAAAAAGTTAGCAGCGTAAGAAAGATCGTTACGAGGATAAACAAAAGGTTGGCCTATTGAATATTTGTAACACATTGCCGCGACAGTTGGCATTTTAGATAACAGGCGGAAAGCGGTAATTTCACGATGGCGCTCGTTATTTACGTCCAGAGCATCATGATAGAAGGCAGCCAGCGCGCCGGTGACACCACAAAGTACCGCCATTGGGTGTGAATCACGACGGAAACCACGGAACAGGTGTGTAATCTGATCGTGGATCATGCTATGACGGGTGACGGTGGTTTTGAACGTTGCGAACGCCTCTTTAGTCGGCGTTTTACCGTACAGCAGGATGTAACAGACTTCCAAATAAGTCGATTTTTCGGCCAACTCCTCGATGGAAAAACCACGATGTAGCAGTATGCCGTTATCGCCATCAATAAAAGTGATTTTCGATTCACATGATGCGGTAGAAGTAAAACCAGGATCAAAGGTAAAATAGCCCTCACTACCCAAGGTTCGGACATCGATTACCTCAGTACCTACAGTCGCCGAAAGGACATCCAATGTGATTTTCTTCCTGTTCCCTATCTGTAGCGTTGCTTTTTTGTTATCCATATATCATCTCCTGCAGCGTTTTATTTTAAAATTTTTAACAATTGAGCATTGTCTACAATATTTGTGAGGATACTAGATTCCTTGAGAAACCGTAGCTTATGTACGAAGTAAGATGCCCCAGCCTTGTTCTTTGGAGTGTACAACAGAGTACAGGAAGATTGCGAGCGCAATAAATTTCGAACAAGTCATAAGCAAACATATTGATTCTTCGAGCCTGTTCCTGATCTTTTTCGCTGTGCTCAGACGAGGAAAAAATGGGTGAAAAAGCATAGTTTACTCTTTGCATACAATAAAATGATGAGCATTTTGAGCGTGTTTTTGACTAAATATCAGCGATATAAAATATTTCTAACAGATTCTTAGTACAGTTCATTCGACTGTTTTCCACATTTTATGTTACAACCTCTTGCAAGATTTACGTCACTAAAGTATTGTCTGATTTTAGACTTTGGGTAGGAGGTTAAGGATGGCTAAAACTCATCAAGAAAATGATCCCGTGAAGAATACGACTCCCCAGATTTCACCGCAAATTTTGTCACTATGTCACAGTAGCACGGATCCTTGGGGGATTAAGGATCTCGATTCGCGCTACCTGTATGGAAACAGTGCCTATTTTGAGTTATTGAATCTACCTGCCAGGTTTGATATCGAAGGTTTACTAGACGATGAAATACCTCATCCCATTCATCAATTCGCAAATGATTTTCGTGAACAGGATCGTCAGGTTCAACAGTCGTTAAAAAATATATCTGCACTTGATATCCACCCCTACGGGCGAAGGAAAGAGTGCCAACCCTATGTTTTCGATAAATATCCTTTTTATGACCAGAATGGCAACTGTGTTGGTACGATCTTTCATGCAAAAAAACTTCGTTTTTATTCTCCCATGAGCTGTGTACAAGGCAAACTACCCAGTTCACTGCTACTCTCTCCACCGAGTGGGCTATTCACTCGTAAAGAACTTGATGTCGTGTTTTATACCCTACAATCTTTTAGCGCCAAGAGGATAGCCAAGAAACTCAATCTTGCTCACCGAACCATAGAAAACAGGTTACAAGACATATATAGGAAGTCTGACGTCAATTCATCAAGTGCTTTTAAAGATTTTTGTCAAGCGAAGGGGTTTGATAAATATGTGCCGGTTCGATTACTTAGTCCCAGTAGTAGCATCATCAGTGATGTTGTTGATTATGACTGTGGAGAAAAGGAATAAACGTTACCATGTGAGACCCCTGCTAAAAAATTTTTCAGGCTGAATAATCAGCCTGTTAATTTCGTTGCATCCTAAGATTACCCGTATTTTTCATCATAAAATCTGTTCTTTTTGAGTAATATATACTTAGGAAGAGAGGATACTTCTTTTGTGGTATTGCCATTTGACGGCCGATACCTGATGATTCCCAGTTACAAATTTTAATTCTTTAGAAGATGAATTATGATGAATAAAAATAATGTACTTGGCGATGATTATGCCTTTAGCCCCGTTCCACCTACCGCACGTTCTAATCTGTTCTCTATGATTTTAATCCGTATTGGGATGATGACTGCACTGTCACAGTTCATGTTAGGGGCAACATTAGGCCACACAATGACATTCAGCCAGGCATTGCTTGCCACCTTTCTTGGTAGCTTGATTTTAGAATTCATTAGCCTCGGATTAGGGGTTGCCGGGGCACGTGAAGGGCTATCGACAAGCTTGTTGGCACGTTGGTGTGGTTTTGGTCGTTTAGGCTCCGTGCTTATTGGGGTAGTCATCGCAGTCAGTTTAGTCGGCTGGTTTGGGGTACAAAATGCAGTTTTTGCTGAGGGTTTAAATTATGTTTTCGAGGGGCAATTAGGTTTTGGCTGGTCGGCCGTGATCTCTGGTATGACAATTACCGGGTTAGTCGCCTTTGGATTTCGTGCTCTAAGTTGGACAGCAAAAATAGCGGTGCCACTTTTTTTCGTGGTGGTTGGCTGGATTTCTCTTATCTTACTGCAGCGTCATAATATCACGGATCTTATTACCTCTATGCCTACCGGTACGCCCTTGACGCTAGGTGCTGCCGCCACTATGGTCGCTGGCGGATATGTTGTCGCCTCGCTAACAACCGCAGATATCAGCCGTTATTGTCAGAACGAGCGGCACGTGTTCTGGATGGTCACTGCTTCTATCATTGTGGGTGAATTTATTGTTAACAGTATCGCCATATTGATTGCACACGCACTTAAAACGGATGATGTTGTTTCTATTATGACGCAAACCGCAGGTTGGATTGGATTACTCTCAGTTATTCTTTCTGCGGTCAAAATTAACGATGTAAATTTATATTCTTCATCTTTGGCCGTAGCTAATACAGTGGAAGGTTTTACTGGCAGGAAATGGCGTCATACCTGGTTAACATTGGCATTAGGTACCATAGGAACGACCCTATCAATAATGGGTATTTTAGACAAATTTACACATTTTCTGATTTTACTGGGGACTATTTTTCCTCCTATCGCCGGTGTTATGCTGGTCGATTATTATGTCCTACGTACGAGCCGCTCACTGCTTGATGCGGCTCGTACCGGGCAAACCTTACCGACATCAACACCGTTGATCGGTTGGCCGGCTATCTGCGCCTGTGTAGCAGGCTCTGCCGTTGGCTGGAATGCTAAATTTGGCATTGCATCATTAAATTCAATACTTGTTGCCTGCATTGTTTATGGTGTTATTGCTAAAATACGGGCCTCATCACCACACACTCACACTAAGGGTCTAAAATGAGGTTACTAGGTGAAGCGGAAATAAATCATATTGCGCTAGGTGCATCGATCCTTGCTAGTGGCGGCGGCGGTGATCCTTATATCGGTAAAATCATGGCAACAAGAGCAATAAAACAACATGGTTCGATGAAACTGCTTGATATTGATGAATTACCGTCAGATGCACTCATCGTTTCTACGGGTATGATTGGTGCACCAAGTGTGATGATAGAAAAAATACCCAATGGTGATGAATCTATTGAGGCGTGTCGCTTTATTGAAAGGTACCTAGGCAAGAAGATCTCAGCTATTTACCCAATCGAAATCGGTGGAGTTAATTCGTTATTACCCCTGGCAACAGCTGCTCATCTTGGTGTCCCCCTGGTCGATATTGACGCTATGGGAAGAGCTTTCCCCGAATTTCATATGACGACATTTTATCTCGACGGTATTAACTCTTCTCCTTTTTCCCTGGTAGATTCGCGGGCTAATACCTGTCTCGTGCAAGCAACGGATAGTTACGCAACTGAGAAACTATCACGTGCTGTATGCGTAGAAATGGGAGGATTAGCTTTTTTTGCCGCCTATCCGATCACATCAGGTGTTGCCAAAAAATCAGGTATTCCAGGTACTATTAGTTTTGTACAGCGTATTGGTGAAGAATTAGAAAAAGCACGCCATGAAAAAGCGGATATCGTGCAAACATTAGTGAAACTATTGCAGGGTTCTGTGTTATTTAACGGCAGGGCGACACGGGTTGACCTGCGCGTTGAGGGCGGCTTTACCTGTGGTAGTGCCTATTTTGACGGCATTGAGGTAGATAAAGGTAAGGAGTTCAACTTATCCTTTCAGAATGAATATTTACTGGCACAAAGCGGTAATCGTCTACTGTGCAGTACCCCTGATCTGATTATCCTACTGGATAAAGAAACGGGGATACCGATCCTTGCTGAACGGCTACGGTATGGTGCCCGCGTTATTGCCCTGGGTGTACCCGCCAATCAAAAATTGCGCACACCGTTTGGGCTTAAAATCACGGGACCAAAGTATTTTAACTACGATGTTAACTTCACCACAATTGAAAAATTAGCGGTTGTTAACAAGGAAAATTTAAGATGAATTATCGTATTGGCATAGATGTCGGTGGCACCAATACCGATGCTGTACTCCTAGATAATGATAAGACAGTTATCGCACGTACCAAACAATCAACGACAAGCGATGTGATCACGGGTATCGAACAAGCCATTGCTTCTCTGTTAAAAGATTCTGACATCGATAAAACGACCATTACGGAAGCCATGCTTGGTACTACCCATTGCACTAATGCAATTGTGGAGCGTAAGGGGTTAAACTCGGTCGTGCACTTTCGCCTTGGCGCACCCGCAACCTTGGCTATACCCCCCTCACTGATGTTCCCGACGATTTCCGTAATAATCTGGCTGCCTATTTATTTATCGTTAAGGGAGGATTTGAGTATGACGGCAGGATACTCTCTCCTCTCGACGAAGAGGAAATACGTGGACATTTGCGGCAGGTTAAAGGCAAAGTCGATGTAGTTTCTGTTTGTGGTGTTTTTTCACCCGTTTCTAACACACAAGAGTTAAGAGTGGCAGAATTAGTACGAGAAGAATTGGGAGAGGAAACGCCAATATCGCTTTCGTATGAAATAGGATCAATTGGCTTATTAGAAAGGGAAAATGCATCGATTTTAAATGCTGCTCTCTTTACCACCGCGCGTAACATTGCCAACGGATTTAGCAAAGCGTTGCTGATGCATCAAATCAATGCTGAGATTTTTTTCGGTCAAAATGATGGTACGTTAATGCCTCTAAAACACGCGCTTTCGTTTCCCATTCTCACCATTGCTTCTGGACCAACTAACAGTATTCGTGGTGCTTCATATCTGACTGGTTTAAAAAACACATTAGTCGTTGATGTGGGTGGTACGACAACGGATGTCGGTGTACTGACGAACGGTTTTCCTCGAGAATCACTTATTGCCGCTGAAATTGGGGGCGTTCGCACCAATTTTCGCATGCCAGATATTGCCTCCATTGGCTTAGGTGGAGGGACTATTGTCACTCGGTTGCCCAATGGGGAGTTTAAAATAGGCCCTGAGAGCGTCGGATACAAACTGGTTGAACGTGCCTTGGTATTTGGCGGAGACACTATCACTGTGACTGATATCGCGGTAGCCAAAGGGTTGCTGCAGCTTGGTGACAGTAAGCACATCCAGCATTTACCAGCCGATTGGGTTGAACAGGTTTTTACGCACTATGTTGCTATGGTGGAAAAGGTCATCGATCGGATGAAAACCAACAATGATCCAACACCGGTTGTGTTGGTAGGGGGAGGGGCGGTTCTACTGCCAACCACATTACAGGGAGCATCCCAGGTTATCCGACCGGAGAACGCCAGTGTTGCTAATGCAATTGGTATTTCAGTAGCACAAGCCAGTGGCGAGGTAGATATCCTTGTGGTACTTAATGAAAATAAAGATCTTAATGCCGGTCTGGAAGATGCTCAAAACAAAGCCATTATGCGTGCGATAGCCATAGGAGCACAACCTGATTCTATTGAAACTATCGAACTTGAAGCGATACCACTGGCTTACATGCCTGGTAATGCCGTTCGTATACGAGCAAAGGTAGCAGGTACACTCGGAACTACGTCGAAAAAAAGAAATAACTAGAATAAGGTATAATTTCGCCCCTGATAATCACAAAACCCGATGACTCGAAACAGGAGGAGGAAGCCGTATGTTTGACGATGCTACACTTTCTCTACCACAAGGAAGTCCCCCTACCATTTGTTGCATTTTGGAAAATCAGCGAAAAGTCTTGGGTTTTTAAAGCCTTTAAGGACGACGACGATGTCATTTCTGACGCCTGGGCGATATATCGAGGAAAAATCACCCCTCCGACTACAACTTGAAAAGCTAAATGATTTTTTCACCGATGAAGAATATGATCTGCTGTATTGCCTGGTGTACAAAAACGTTGAAAAAAAAAGTTGAAGGCGCCGATAAACAAGGCATAACGCAAGAACTGAAGATTTCTGATTCGGAAGTAGAGACGTTAAAGATGTTATTGAAAAATTTGGTGGCCCCTGCTGGACTTGAACCAGCGACCAAACGATTATGAGTCGTGTGCTCTAACCAACTGAGCTAAGGGGCCTCATCAGGCGGCGATTATACGGTATTTTTTAGTGACAGGTCTAGCATTGTTAAGCAAAGAGTGGAACTTAAACACTATTTCTCCGGTCTACTGCTTTGCAGCCTGCTTGTGCTCTGCTTGCTTTGTGCTTTTGTTTTGCGCTGACTGTGATTGACCGTTTTGGTCGTTAGCGGCGCCTGTGTGTTAGTACTGTAGGAGGAAAATGATACAATGAGGATCTTCCAGCGTTACCATCCTATGAGAATCGCAATGTACGTAAAAACACTGTTCCGTGGACGCCTATATATCAGGAATATGGGGGTTTTCGAGTTCGATAGAGGCAAGATTTTACGACCCAATAAAGTCCTTGATAAACGCTATTTTGAAGTCATGTCAGAGGTCAACCGACAGGTGCTGCGTTTGCAAACCGAAATAAGTTGATTTTCTTGTCAACAAGCAAATTCGACTGTGGCTCCTGAATCTGGAGCCACAGTGTTTTTATCTACAAGAGATGTCAGTCAGCTAACTTAGTGACTAACAGTTGATCAATCTTATGGCTATCGATATTAATTACTTCAAATTTGTAGCCAGCATATTTAAAGAAATCGGTACGTTTTGGAATTTTTCGCAACATGTACATCATAAAACCCCCGATGGTTTCATAGTTAACCGATTGTGGAAATGCACCGATATTAAGTGCACGCATCACATCGTCGATGGGGGTCCCACCTTCAATTAACCATGAATTCTCGTCACGTGCGACGATCAGTTCTTCCTGGCTTTGCCCAACCAAATCCCCCATTAGAGTAGTCATCACATCATTTAGTGTGATAATCCCCACAACTAGTGCGTATTCATTCAAAATAACCGCAAAATCTTCGCCAGCAGTTTTAAAACTTTCCAATGCTTCAGAGAGTGTCAAAGTATCAGGTATGATAAGGGCAGCACGGATTTGTACACCACTACTAAGGACTAAACTTTGATTGCCGAGTACACGATTGAGTAGATCTTTTGAGTCTACATAGCCTACAATTTTATCGATATTGCCATCACAAACCAGGAATTTAGAATGAGGGTGAACCGAAATTTTTTCTTTAATATTGTCCTCGCTAGTGCACAGATCGAGATAAATAAAATTAGGTAATCCCCCGGCTTTGCCGGGGGACTCCGTAAGGTTTGACCGTGTGGTGCGGTCACCCGAATCTTCTATCTCGACCAAGAGATAGGAAATTCAAATGAAAGATTACCAGAGTCTTAGCCATACGAAATGGGATTGTAAGTATCACATTGTTTTTATCCCGAAAGGCCGTAAAAAAACAATATTTGGTGAAATTAGAAAGCATCTCGGTGAGATGTTTCACGAGTTAGCAAGTCAGAAGGAATGCAAAATTATTGAAGGACATTTGATGATTGATCATATCCATATTTGCATAAGTATTCCGCCGAAATATTCAGTGTCATATGTAATGGGTTATCTAAAAGGAAAAAGTGCAATCTCAATCGTACGACGGTTTATGGGTAAAGTCCGGAATTATAGTGGTGAGAATTTTTGGGCTAGAGGTTACTTTGTATCTACAGTGGGTTTGAACGAAGAGCTGATACGAGCTTACATTCGATACCAAGAAAAACAAGACAATCATTATGAACAATTGAAGCTTAGGATGTAATGACCGCCTTCAGGCGGTTCAAGGTTTGTTGGCCTCTTCTAGGGGCTAATAATTAAAGCCCCCGGCTTTGCCGGGGGATATTTACTGACATTTTCACGTGATGTCATAGAAGAGGGGACAGTACGAGATTCCATTTCAAATACATTTTCAATCAATTCGTGCTCTTGTTTACGTAAGACCCCGGCCAGCGCACCAGCTTCCACTACGGCGTAAATGTCGTCAGAGGTAATGTCATCGTTACGAACCATCGGTAATTTAAACAGGCGGAAGATCAAATTGGCCATACCGTTGAAAAACCAGATTAATGGGCGAAAAATCATCAAACAGAAACACATTGGTTTGACAATACGGACAGCAATTGCCTCCGGTGCAATCATACCGATGCGTTTCGGGGTGAGATCAGCAAACAGAATAAATAAGCTTGTCACCAAGACAAATGAAAAAACAGAACTAACCTGTTCAGCTAAGGTTGGCGAAATAAGGTGTTCAAGGGCAACCTTAAATGAAGGTGAAAAAGCAGCGTCACCGACAATACCGGCAAGGATTGCCACCGCATTAAGGCCAATTTGCACAACAGTGAAAAAGGTTCCTGGCGTTTCTTGCATTTTTAGAATACGTGAGGCACACCTATCTCCTTCATCGGCCATCACTTTCAACTTTATTTTGCGTGAAGCTGCTAATGAAATTTCCGATAAGGAAAAAAAGGCACTGACCGCGATCAGAAAGAAAATGAGTAATATACTGTTTAACATAAAGACCTCTTGCGAAACCGTACCTGCGGTGGAAAGTCAAGACTCAGGGCACGTTATCCTCGAAGTGTACACGAGTGTATGAGGATTGCGAGCGCCTCGCTACCCATGATATCGTTTTTACAAGAGCATAATTAGACTTCTTGCAAAACCGTAGCGAGTGCTGCGAAGTCAAGGCGCCTGGCGCACAGCAACCACAGTGTACATGCGAGGGCATGAGGATGGTGAGCACCACGTACCGCAGAATTTGCGGCACGTAGTAGGTTTTGCAAGAAGTCTATTCATTCGGAGTATGTACGTGCCACGATACCCTATTCTCTGTTTTTTGTGTGTAATGCTCACTACCCCATTTGTTCATGCCACTATAGGGTTACAGATTAATGGGCTTAGTGGTGAACTCGAAAAAAATGTGCAAGCAAGTTTATCAACCATCACTGCTGATGAGATCAGCTTTGATGGACGTTTTCAGGCGCGCGTGCAAGCCGCTATCCGTCAAGGGCTACGCGCGTTAGGTTATTACGATCCAACGATTAATTTTGATCTGCAGCAAGAGCCTAAGCGCTCGACGTTGGTTGTCAATGTGGTAGCAGGCACACCAGTACGCCTCGCTGGCGTTGATATCCGCTTGCGTGGTATGGCTAAGGACGATCCCGCCTATCAAGCCTTGGTGAGCAAAGATACACCTAAAATAGAGTCGATATTGAATCATGGTGAATTTGACGATTTTACCCGCTCACTTTCTGCGCTAGCACTGCGTAAGGGTTATTTTGACGCCGATATGATTAAAAAACAATTGGGGGTCGCTCAGCAGCGGCATCAAGCTTTTTGGGATATCGATTTCGACAGTGGACAACGTTATCGTTTTGGTCACCTGCTATTCCAAGGGGCGCAAATCAGGGAAGATTATTTACAAAATTTAGTGCCATTCCACGAAGGAGATTATTATAGCTCGGATGATCTCGCTGAGTTAAATCGCCGTCTGGCTGCAACTAACTGGTTTAACTCGGCGGTGGTTTCTCCCAACTTTACTGATGCTAACACCAGCAAAATTTTGCCGTTGGAAGCTATAGTGACACCTAAGACTAAAAACACCGTTGAATTGGGTGGAGGCTATGCAACTGACATAGGACCACGAGTAAAAGCCAGTTGGCGTAAACCTTGGCTCAACTCCCGTGGTCATAGTTTAACCACCAGCGCGAATATTTCCGTACCTGGGCAAAGCCTTGATTTCAGTTATCGTATTCCCTTATTAAAAAATCCGCTGGAGCACTATTACCTACTGCAAAGTGGGTTCAAACGTATCAATCAAAACGATACCAAATCAGATATCAGCACATTAAACGTGGCACGCTTTTGGAACTTGTCCAGTGGTTGGCAACGTGCTGTTAACCTACGCTGGAGTCTAGAACACTATACTCAAGGACAAATCACCCATACCCCTATGCTGCTTTACCCGGGGGTCAGTATCAATCGTATTCGTCAACGTGGTGGCGCAATGCCAACTTGGGGAGACAGTCAGCGTTATTCTCTTGATGTTTCCAATAGATCATGGGGGTCAGACCTCAATTTTGGTGTGATACAGGCACAACATGTTTGGATCCGGACATTAGGCGAAAAAAATCGTTTCGTGCTACGGGGTAATCTTGGCTGGATAGAAACCAATAATTTCGACCTGATGCCGTCGTCACTGCGTTTTTTTGCCGGTGGTGATCGTAGTATCCGTGGTTATAAATATAACGGTATCTCACCACGCGATAGTAAAGGCAAGCTCACAGGTGCGGCAAAACTGGCTACCACGTCTGTCGAATACCAATATAACGTCACGGATCGATGGTGGGGCGCGGTCTTTGTCGATGCAGGTGAAGCGGTAAATGATATCCACCGTAGCGATTTTAAAACCGGTGCCGGTGTAGGAGTACGCTGGGCATCTCCTATTGGTCCAGTAAGATTCGATATTGCCCTGCCTATTGGTGATAAAGAAACCCAGCGTATGCAATTTTATATCAGTTTGGGACCTGAATTATGAGTTGGATAAAAAAACTGAGTCTTTCACTCCTGCTCATATTGTCATTACTGATCGCTACTCTAACTATTCTACTGGGTACAACCAGTGGTGTGCACTTCTTGATTAATAGTGCGACTCGCTGGGTTCCAGGGCTGGATATCGTTACTGTTAAGGGGGCTTGCGTGATCTCACACTGGAAGGTGTTCAGTATCAGATGCCAGGGGTGCTGGCCAAAGTGGATCAGTTGCATCTTTCGCTCCAGTTTTCCTGCTTGAAGCAGGGAGAAATCTGTATCGAGGCGCTCAATGCACAAGATATTGATGTACAGATCACAACAGCAGAACTACCGGCAAGTTCTGCTCCAACTGACACTAAACCATTAACCGATCTCAAAACACCCTATCCGATAACGTTAAAATTGTTGACGTTGAATAATGTCAACGTCAGGGTAGACCAAACGGCTATTTCTTTAGAAGAGTTGCGTACTGGGGCGCATTGGCAGCAGCGAGTATTATCATTGATGCCAACTAAAATCAGTGAGTTATTGATCGTAACCGGGGTGCCGACAGTGGCTGACCCATTGCCAGAAAGATTGAATGCACAGAAAAAGAGCAAATTATCGACTGAGTCGTTGAATGAAACTTTAATCGCTTTGTTTCGTCAGCCCCTATTACCCTCGTTACCAGATTTTCATTTACCGCTCGATATTCAGATAACGGCGCTTTCTGGGCAACAACTGCGCTTGCGTGGCGAAAATGATTTCATCATAAACAGCTTATTCTTGCAGGGACATACTCAGGGTCAAGCTATCCAACTCGACAACTTAGCCATTAAAACACCGCAAGGTGAATTATTGGTCAAAGGCACTGCCAATTTGTCGGATAAATGGCCACTGGATATTGTGGCGGAGAGCACTCTCAATATTGCACCGCTACAAAGAGAAAAAGTGAAATTGCGCTTGCACGGTGGATTATGTGAACAACTGAAACTGGCACTTAATCTTTCCGGATCCATCAATGCCCAGTTGGATGCCGAGACCGTACTCACTGAAGCAGGGCTACCGCTCGCTATAACGTTACAAAGTCCACAATTACATTGGCCGTTAACCGGTAATGCACAATATCAACTCAATGATTTTAAAATGCGTTTCAATGGCAAAGCTACTCACTATGCACTGTCATTGCACGGTAATTTGCAAGCCATTGATTTGCCACCAGCACGCTTAACGCTTGATGGTAAGGGCAACTTAGAGCAATTCGACCTGACAAGGTTGCGCTTAACCGCTTTACAAGGTAGTACAGATTTAACGGGGAAAGTAACCTGGCGAGATGGCATCAGTTGGCAATCATTATTGACCGTAAATGGTATTAATACAGAAAAACAATGGCCACAATGGCCGGCAAAACTGAACGGTACAATACGCACCAGTGGCAAGATACATGAAGAGCACTGGCAACTACAAGTTCCTGAGCTGATGTTAGACGGTAATATAAAGCAAAAACGTTTGATCGCGCACGGCTCTTTGAATGGTAACTCCGCGGGACAGTGGCATATTCCTACTATCAATCTGGCGCTGGGCCGTAACCGGCTGGATGTTAAAGGTGATCTCAATGACAAATGGGTATTGGATGCTGATCTTGATGCTCCCCAATTAGACGGTGCCTTGCCCGGATTAGCAGGGATAGCGAAAGGTACGCTCAAATTGCGTGGTAACTTAAAAGCACCTCAGCTATTGGCTGATATCACGGCGAATAATTTACAGTGGCAAAAACTGTATATTAAGCGGGTCAAAATTGATAGCGATGTGCGTTCAAGTGATCTCATACAAGGACAGCTATCGATGCAGATTGATCAACTTAAGCAGGAAAATTTTTTGATCAAGACATTAACACTTGCAGCCAAAGGCACTGAAAAGCAACATCAGTTACATTTAAAATTGACCGGCGAGCCTCTTAGCGCTCAATTGGCACTGAACGGCAGTTTTGATCGACAGCAGCAACATTGGCTCGGAAGTCTAAATAATAGCCATTTTTCAACCTTGGTCGGTGAATGGAACGTAAATCGCGCCATCACGTTTGACTATCTCAATAAGACGCAAAAGTTAATTATCGGTGCACACTGTTGGCAAAATCCTCATGCAGAACTCTGTGTGCCACGTGCTATCGAGCTAGGTGCCAACGGCCAAGCGACGGTTATCCTCAATCGCTTTGATTTACAGATGATCACCCCCTTCCTCAGCCCGCAAACTACCCTGCACGGCATCTTTAGTGGACGAGGGGATATCAGTTGGCAAGCGAATAGCGCTTTGCCACAGGCTACAATATCTCTGGTGGGGAAGGGTGTAAAAATACAACAACAAATACAGGGTAATTCACTGCCAATTGCCTTTGATAGGCTAGACTTAGACGCAGGTCTGACTCAAGGACATGCACAAATGGATTGGCTGATTAAATTGACCGACAATGGACAATTTAACGGACAACTGCAGGTTACACAGCCACAGGGGCAACGTAAATTATCGGGTAATATTGCTATCAATAATATCGCACTAGCGACGATTAATCCGATCTTGAGTAAAGGTGAAAAGGCGACAGGCATGCTAAACGCCAATCTACGTTTGGCGGGTAATGCAAAAAATCCGCTGCTCTATGGTCAGCTGACGTTAGACAAAGTAGGTCTAGATAGCAGTTGGATGCCATTTAAAATTAGCGAAGGTCGCTTGTCGGTGGACTTCAATGGCATGACATCGACGCTAGAAGGGTTGATCCGCACGGCCAAGGGGCAGCTAAATTTAGCGGGTAATGCGGATTGGCGTAATATTGCTGCCTGGCGCGCCAGAATTACGGCTAAAGGAGAGAGATTACGCGTGGTAGTACCACCGATGCTACAGATCGATGTCTCACCCGATTTGGTATTTGCAGCCACGCCACAGATGTTCACATTGGATGGTTCGATCGATATTCCGTGGGCCCGTATTTTTGTACAGGAAATACCGCAAAACACGGTGTCAGTTTCTCCAGATGAAGTGATGTTAAACAACCAACTGCAACCGATAGAGGATAAAAAGAGAACGGTTGCTATTAACAGTAATCTACATGTTCGCCTCGGCTCTGATGTACGCCTTGATGCTTTTGATCTAAAAGCCCAATTACAGGGCGCATTAAAGGTAACACAGGATAAACAAGGATTGGGATTGAATGGTCAGATCACTATTCCTGAAGGCAGTTTTCATGCCTATGGACAGGATCTGATTGTGAAAAAAGGGTTATTGCTGTTCTCCGGCCCCGCTGACCAGCCTTTATTGAATATTGAAGCGATACGTAATCCGCAGGCAACCGAAGATAATGTAACCGCGGGTGTACGAGTTACAGGCATGGCTAATGCTCCGCTGGTCACGGTATTTTCCGATCCAGTCAAGCCAGAACTGGAGGCCTGGTCTTATCTGCTGCGTGGTCAGGGTTTAAGCCAGTCCGGTACGGATGGCAACATGATGACGTCAATGTTAATCGGTCTTGGGGTAGCAAAAAGTGGTAAACTTGTCGGCAAGATTGGTGAAGCATTCGGTGTCAGTAATTTAGCATTGGATACTGAGGGCGTAGGTAATAGCTCTCAGGTGGTTGTCAGTGGTAATTTGACTAGAGATCTACAGGTAAAGTATGGTGTTGGCATATTTAATTCATTAGCAACCTTAACATTACGCTATCGATTAATGCCCAGGTTGTATCTGGAAGCAGTGTCCGGTATTAATCAAGCACTCGATATGGTTTATCAATTTGAGTTTTGACCATGAAAATTATTGTCTACGGGAGTTTACGGCGCAATCAAGGCAATAGCCGTTGGCTGACGGCGGCGCAGCTGTTAGCAGAATGTAATCTAGATGGTTATGAAATGTACTATTTAGACCATGGTCCGGCGGTGGTTGCAGGCAAAGGGCAGGTGCGTTGCGAAATTTATCATATTCATTCATCGACACTCATTGAGCTGGACGAAATAAAAAACCGCAACAAAATCTATCAGCGTGAATTGATTCAGACACCCTATGGTAAGGCCTGGATCTACCTTTATCGTCTTAGCGTTACAGGCTTAACACGTATCGACAGCGGTGACTGGTTAAAACGTCACCCAATATAGGATCTATTCAAAATAGTCGTCAGCGACGTCGAGATGAGGAAATGACACCGCTGTACAAGCCAGTGCCATTGATCGAAAAAATTATTTCTTATCGAGTTTGTAACGCTCGTAAGAGGTGCAAATTTCGGCTCTAGCTGCGGTAGCATCTTGCCACCCTTCAATTTTCACCCATTTTCCTGCTTCCAAATCCTTGTAATGCTTAAAAAAATGTATGATCTGAGATTTCAATAATCCGGGTAGATCCTCTACATCTTTAATACGATCGTACTCTGTGCTTAGTTTTGTATGCGGAACTGCCACCAACTTGGCATCCTCGCCTGATTCATCGCTCATCTTTAACATACCGACCGGGCGACAACGGATCACTGAGCCTGGCTGTAACGGATAGGGTGTTGGCACTAACACATCAACAGGATCACCATCTAACGACAAGGTATGATTGATATAACCGTAATTACAGGGATAAAACATGGCGGTAGACATAAATCGGTCAACAAATAAAGCGCCACTTTCTTTATCGACTTCATATTTAATCGGATCTGCATTGGCGGGAATTTCAATCACTACATAAATATCTTCGGGTAGGCTTTTACCTGCTGGTACCTCTTTCAAACTCATCTCTGTTTCCTTATCATTTAAGTTATTTTGATCACACACCATAAAACTTTCTGCTTTTTCAACCATAGATCGAGTGCCAACAAAAAGCGGTGATCGCTGGTGGAGTTCTTTTGGAACGATCGACAAAATACGTTCCTTACCATCGCTGGCTTTACCACCAGCTTGCTCTGCCAAAAATGCCATTGGATTACATTCATACAGGAGACGTAATTTACCTTGCGGATGAGCAGCAGTACTGGGATAAATGTAGATACCGCCTTTTAGTAAATTACGATGAAAATCCGCGACCAAAGAGCCAATATAACGTGAGCTATAGGGGCGTTGTGTCTCTTTGTCTTCTTCCTGACAATACTTAATATATTTTTTCACTCCCAGCGGAAATTTAATGTAGTTGCCTTCGTTAATCGAATACATACAACCTCCGGGAGGGTACTCTACTCTTTCTTTTTCATGAGACAAACAGAATACACCCAACGAGGGATCATAGGTAAAAGCATGCACACCATAGCCGGTGGTATAAACCAGCATTGTCGATGAGCCATAGACCACATAGCCGGCAGCCACTTGGTTAATACCTGGTTGCAAAAAATCGGCGAGAGTCACTGGCTCATCTATTGGCGTAATACGCTTATAGATAGAAAAAATAGTACCAACCGAGACATTGACATCAATATTGGAAGAACCATCCAAAGGATCCATCAGCACTACGTACTTGCCGCTTTTTGCTCTTTCTTTGAAAATAATAATATCATCATCTTCTTCTGACGCGATCCCTGCGACCTCTCCGCGGGCTTGCAATGCTGCCTTCAACTTCTCATTGGCAAACAGATCGAGCTTGGTCTGTGCCTCTCCTTGAGTATTGGTCACACCGTTGGCGCCAAGAATGTCGACCAGACCGGCTTTATTGATATCACGGTTGATAATTTGCGCGCCGAGCTTGATTGCTGACAGTAGAGCACTCAAGTCACCCTTGGCCTCGGAGAATTCGTGCTGTTTATCGACGATAAATTCGCCTAATGTCTTCATATTTTACGATCCCTAAATCTATGGTTAACTGTCGATTGATCTCACAACAGTCCATTTTTACTCTTTGACAAGAATCAGGAGTCTATGATTCAAAACTAAATTTGAAAAAACCTCACAATTTTCCATGACAATATTATGAATGGGAAGCTTTAAATTAAGTTGCTACGCAACCCGATATACTACAAATTATTAGACTTCTTGCAAAACTTACTACATGCTGCAAATTCCGCGTTACTTTGGTGCTCGCCATCCTCATGTACTCAGTACCACTGCGGTTGCTGCGTTCCATGCACCTTGACGTCACATAACGAACAACGGTTTTGCAAGAAGTCTATTCATTTGGAAAATTTATGCATATTCATATTTTAGGCATTTGTGGTACTTTTATGGGCGGATTGGCGACATTAGCACGTTCGTTAGGGCATCAAGTCACAGGATCGGATACAAATGTTTACCCACCGATGAGTACCCTATTGCAAGAACAAGAGATAGCGTTAATCCAAGGGTATGATCCCGCTCAACTCCGACCAGCACCGGATTTGGTGATCATCGGTAATGCGCTGACTCGTGGTAATCCCTGTGTCGAAGTGGTATTAGAAGACAGCGTTCCCTATATTTCTGGGGCGCAATGGTTGCATGATCAGGTTCTAGCTGGACGCTGGGTAGTCGCTGTCTCGGGAACGCACGGCAAGAACTAGCACCGCGAGTATGATTGCCTGGATACTGGAAGCTTGCGGCCATCAGCCCGGTTTTATTATTGGTGGTGTACCGGGTAATTTTGCTGTTTCTGCCCGTTTGGGTCATAGTCCGTTTTTTGTGATCGAAGCCGACGAATACGATTGCGCTTTTTTTGATAAACGCTCTAAATTTGTTCACTACGTGCCACGTACGCTGGTGATGAACAATCTTGAATTTGATCATGCTGATATTTTTGACGATTTGCATGCCATTCAAAAGCAATTTCATCATTTAGTACGTTTAGTGCCAGGAAAAGGAAAAATAATCTTGCCGCAAAATGATACCAATCTACAACAGGTTATGGCAATGGGATGTTGGAGCGAGCAACAACAGGTCGGTGACTGTACCGGTTTACATACAAAAAAAACCAGGGATGATGCCAGTGCATATCAGGTATTTCTCAATCATACACAGCTAGGAGAAGTGCATTGGTCGTTAATTGGTGAACATAATATGCACAACGGCCTGATGGCGATTGCTGCAGCCTGTCACCTGGGAGTGAAACCGAAGGAGGCCTGTCAGGCACTCAGTGGCATTATCGGCGTTCGGCGGCGACTTGAATTACGTGGAACAGTAAAGGGTATCCATGTTTACGATGATTTTGCTCATCATCCCACCGCCATCCTCGCCTCGTTAACGGCATTACGCGCTAAAGTGGGTGAGGCACGAATAGTTGCCGTGCTAGAACCTCGTTCTTACACCATGAAACTGGGTTTACATAAAAAGGATTTGGTATTGGCATTAGCATCCGCGGATGAGGTTTTTTTATTCCAACCGCCAGATATTCCGTGGCAAGTCGCCGATATTGCAAATAGCACTAGCAAGCCGACACATTGGAACGCTGATATTGATAGCTTGGTGGCAACAATCGTGCAAACCGTTCAAAATGGCGACCATATTTTGATCATGAGTAACGGTGGTTTTGCTGGGATCCACGACAAGTTATTACACAAGCTAGCTCTTAGAACCTGTTCCAAATCTTCTTGAGCGAATAATGACTCTTAACCCAATAATTTCAGGATCGATTTATAGAGCGTTTCAACGCTAACATTCTGCCTCGGAGTAGTAAAAATAGTATCGTCTCCAGCAATACTGCCCAAAATACCCTCGGCGCTTCCTAAAGAATCGAGTAAACGGGCAATCAATTGAGCGGAAGCTGGACTGGTACGGATCACTACCAGAGAATCGTTGTGGTTAATATCTAACACCAAATTTTTTAACGGGCTGCTGATAGTAGGCACAGAACGTTCTGCAGGCAAGCAATAAACCGTTTCCATTTTGGCATTACGTACTCTAATAGCACCAAATTTTGTCAACATCCGTGATACTTTGGATTGGTTAATACTTTCAAATCCGGCGCTCTGCAACGCTAAGGCAATCTCACCTTGAGAGCTGAATTTTTCTTCTTTGAGTAGTGCCTTAAATTTTTTGATAAGGTCTTGCGGGTCAGCCAAATTATCCATTTTTTACCTAAGCACGGAGAGTTATAACGGTCATTATGTCTATCGACGGATCATTATTCAACATAGACCTCTATCGAAACCTACGGCATGATGTGCATCCTGTGTTGCACGGTGTTCGCAGGCCCCTAATTTTAAGATTGAGATCCCAACCTGACGGTGAACCAATTGTGTTTAATAACGCAATCACTTAAAGTGTGTAACCCTGTCAATCCAGCATCAATTTAGATTAAATTAGGAGTATAGAATGAAAGTTGCAGTTCTCGGTGCCGCCGGTGGTATTGGTCAGGCTCTCGCTCTTCTACTCAAAAACCAGCTTCCTGCCGATTCAACACTCTCACTTTACGATGTCGCGCCAATCACCCCCGGTGTTGCTGCTGATCTCAGCCATATTCCCACGGCTGTTGAAGTTGAAGGATTTGCTGGCGAGGATGCGACACCAGCATTACACGGTGCCGACGTTGTTTTGATTGCTGCAGGCGTAGCACGTAAACCAGGCCTGGATCGCAATGATCTATTCAAATTCAATGCAAGTATTGTGCGCGATTTGGTGGCGAAAATTGCCAAAATTTGCCCAGAAGCACTTATTGCTATCATTACTAACCCGGTGAACAGCACTGTTGCCATCGCCGCCGAAGTGCTGAAAAAAGCAGGTGTCTACGACAAAAATAAACTCTTTGGTATCACCACCCTCGATAGCATACGCTCAAACACCTTTGTTGCTAAATTGAAAAACAAGCAACCGCAGGATATCACAGTACCGGTTATTGGTGGACACTCAGGGACAACGATTTTACCTTTGCTGTCACAGATCCCGGGTATCAGTTTTACTGAAAAAGAAGTGACCGACTTGACTAAACGCATTCAAGATGCGGGGACTGAAGTGGTGAAAGCCAAAGCAGGCGGCGGGTCTGCTACGCTTTCTATGGGAGAAGCCGCGGCACGTTTTGCGCTTTCTTTAGTGCGTGCATTGCAAGGTGAAAGTGGTATTGTCGAATGCGCTTATGTTGATGCCGTTGAAAACGATGAAAAATATAAATATGCTCCATTCTTTGCCCAGCCAGTTTTGCTCGATAAAGACGGTATTACTGAACGTAAGGGCCTCGGTGTTTTGAGTCCTTATGAACAGGAAGCATTGCAAAAAATGCTGAAAGTATTGAACGAAGATATTGCGTCAGGTAAAGATTTTGTTAATTTACCCTCGTTATAAATCAAGCACTATTTCTTGATATTTCACCGTCCTTTGAGAAGTGGCATTGCCGTATATACCCAATGAATTTCGAGTTACGGCAAGGCGGCAATCAATCGAATCCCAGGAGTGTACAGGTAGTACACGACTGGGATGAGTTCGAGCAGCCAACGCCGCCGTAACTTGAAAGGTGAAGGGTATACCGGAGAAAAATCTTGCTCATACAGAAGACCTATAAAGCATCATTTTGTAGATAATTTATACTTATCAAAATATTCTCTTTGAAAAATACACATACGGATCACTGTACGGTATTCACCGTTGATAAAAAATTCTTTCTTTAATTCTCCTTCTTTTTCGAAGCCCAATTTACTATAAATATGAATGGCTTTATTATTTTCTTTATCAACAATCAGATAAAGTTTATACAAATTAAGTACCGAGAACCCGTATTCCATGGCTAAAATCGCGGCCCTACTGGCAAAACCTTTTCCCTGATGAGCGGGATCAATAATAATCTGGAACTCAGCACGACGATGGATGTAGTTGATTTCAGCCAATTCAACCAAGCCTACCCTACCGCCTTCACTGGAGATAATAAATCGGCGCTCACTCTGATCATGAATATGTTTATCGTACAGGTCAGAAAGTTCAACAAAGGCTTCATAAGGCTCTTCAAACCAATAGCGCATCACATTAGCATTATTATCCAATTGATGTACAAACGGCAGATCATCACGTTCCAATGGGCGTAGCTTAATGCTACTGGTGCTCGACATGCTGATTTCCTCAATTGATTGATAGTCACAACAATTATAATGGTATATGGGGAAGGAGTATAAAATAAAATGCTTTAACTTCGTATAACGAACTGCGATTTTGCAATAAATCTATTTATGAAAAAATAATTTAAGTTTTAACTTTTTTGTGACGTTACTGTTTTTGTAAAGAGATAATAAGGAAAAAAGTGTGATTTATAAAAATAGGTCTCTAGAGATATAGCGGTTCTTTAGACTCGCAATAACTCACCAACACAGAATGTCGGATTGTAGGGACTGATCTCTACTGACTTGTATATGGTGTGAAATTTTCAGAAATATTGGCATATGTCAGCCAAGGGCGGTAGCGTGTCTCTAATAGAATTATGATAAAAAATGAATGACAAAAATATCAATGATCTTGTAATAAAAATATTAAATTTAAGTAAGAAAAATAAAATAATCATGACTCCTATTGGTGGCATGACAAACAGTAATTATCTTTTAACAATTGACGATGTAAAAATGGTTTTGCGTCTTCCCGGCGTAGCGACTGAATGCTTTATTAACCGTGGTTATGAAAAAAACAACAGTGAACTCGCTTCTTTAATTGGCATTAATGCAAAAACCATTTATTTTGATAGTGCCACAGGAATCAAAATAACTGTATATATTCCGGATGCTGAAGTGCTAAATCCTCAGATTGTAAGACAGCAAGATAACATTAAAGAAATTAGCCTTTGTTTTAGAAAATTGCATCAATCAGATATTAAATTTGGCAATTCTTTTAATGTTTTTTCCGAGTATGAAAAATATAAACACATATTAGATAATCACTATAGTTATCTTGATTTTTTTTGTCAAAAAGATATTTTTTATCACTTCAACGTAATACAAGAAATCTTACAAGAATTGGGGCAAGACAGGTGCCCTTGCCATAACGATTTGGTTGCCGAAAATATAATTAGAAGTAATAATAAAATTTATTTAATTGATTGGGAATATTCAGGTATGAATGATCCGATGTGGGATTTAGCATCACATTTTTTAGAATGCCAGTTTACTCCTAATGAAGAGAACATTTTTTTAATGTCATATTTTGAAGGCGGTATTCCAGATAAAGCAAAACAAAAAATACTGTTATTTAAATTTACCCAGGACATATTATGGGCTATGTGGACAATAATCAAGGAGGAAAATGGTGATAACTTTGGTAATTATGGTGTTAATCGACTTAGAAATGCATATCAACTGATGTGTCAATATAAAGAACAATATGATAAATAACAAGATAAAAGAAATTTATTATGGATTATTTTCTGGCGCTTTATGGTGAGTCGCTGGTACTTTATTAGAAATGATGCTTATGGATAAAAACCTTAAAACTATTCTAGTTGCTCCTATAATTTTGGCTTTCGCCAATGATTTTATATCAAGTGGTTATATGTTGTTTCACCTTATCAGGAAAAAATACTCTATTAAAAAAGTATTACTTGGTCGTAACACATTGATTATCGTTGCTGCAGCGTTGTTGGGTGGTCCTATAGGCATGTCTTGTTATCTTATAGCCATTCAGTATATTGGCGTTGGCTATGCAGCAGCTATCTCTGCTTCTTATCCCGCTTTAGGAGCTTTAATGGCTTTTGTATTTATAAAAGACAAATTATCTAAAATGGGGGTATGCGGAATTTTATTGTCAGTGATTGCAACAATGCTTTTAGGGTATAGTGCCTCTACAAATTCATCTTTTTGTTGGATAGGATTTACATTTGCTTTAGTATGTGCTTTAAGCTGGGGCTTAGAAGTTATTATCAGCTCTTATGGAATGAAAAAGTCTATTCCCCCTTATTTTGCTTATTTTATTCGACAAGTTTCAGCCTCTCTGGGATATTTAACTTTGTTTGTGATGATAATCCCTCTTGATAATATTAAAGAATGTTATGCTATGACCTCAAAAATAATGCCACATATCTTTATGATATCACTAATAACAACAGTCTCCTACTTATATTATTATCGTGCCATCAATATTATTGGCCCAGTCCGGGCTATGGGACTTAACATTACTTATGCTGTTTGGGCCATTTTATTGGGTTGGTTTTTATTAAGTAACCAAATTAATTTTCAATTAATTATATTATGTTGTTTTATCATATTGGGATCTTTTTTAACAATAATTTCTCCTGAAAAATCATCTAAACTATTAAGATATAATAAATGAATGCAATTATTTTAGCAGCAGGTTTAGGCTCTCGTTTTGGATATATTACAAAAAACAATCATAAAGCCTTATTGCCTATTGGTGGGACACCCAATATTGAAAGAACAATAAAGTATTTACACGAATTTGGAGTGACAGAAATTCATATAGTGACAGGCCATATGAGTCATTTATTTGAGGTTTTAAAAAATAAATATCATTGTAATCTTATCTACAACAATAGATATAATGAATATAATAATATTTATTCATTATACTGTGCTCAAAAATATTTTACTGATACTCTTGTTATTGATGCAGACGTCGTATTATTAGAAAATATTTTTCTAATATCGGATCACAGTCACTACTATGTTATTCAGAGAAAAAAATCAAAAAATAAAGAATGGGTAGTATGTACCACTGATGAGGGCATTGTCGATAAAATTTTAGTGACCAATAAATATAAGCCATCATTACTAGGGGTCTCTTATTGGATAAAAGAAGATTGTCAACTTATTAAACAAAAACTACTTTGTTATCTGCAAGATGAAAAACATCTGATTAATCAAAAATTATATTGGGATCACATACCCATCTCTATCTTGCAAACACTTAAAGTGAAAGCCTTTCTTATTCATAAAACCGCAGCGGCTGAAATGGATAATATGGATAACTATCATAGGATATGTACTCAATTGGCATCTGTAAACTAATAGTAGGTAGCTTATCCATACGATATAAAAACGGAATAATTGATAAAATTAGAATTTTCATGTTTTCTCAGCGTAGTAATTGAATATTTTGTTAATACTAATTGGAGCAGTATTGATGAATTTAGAACAGACAAAATCAGAAAAATTAATAAAAGTAGGTTTTTTCATGGAGACGACTTTTCATTTTTATGTTTATGAAAATATTATCTTTCATCTACAGCAACAAAGTATTGCGTGTTGTTTAGTAATAAATAACATGATGGATGAACCTAAACTAATTAATGATATGCTAGAGTTCTTTCGTAATACTAAACTCGAAAATTTATCAATTGAATTATTAACTTCGTTACGTGAATCAAAATCAAAATTATCCGTTATGGTGAGTCCCTATTTTTCAGTTGGGCTACAATCAACAGCAGACTACCATGTTAGAGCTATGTATGGTTTAGCTAAAGAGGGTTGGAATCATGCGTGGTGGAATATTTTTTATGATATTATTTTATGTTATGGAGACTATACGAAAGAAAGATTAAATGTTGCAGATAATTGTTTAGTTGTCGGCAATCCTAAATTTGGTAAATGGTATTTCCCTGAACGATTTAAAAATATTGAAGGTATGCTAAAAATAGATAATAAGAAACCCGTGCTTCTCTATGCCCCCACCTATGGAAAATTAAGCTCCCTTGATGAATGGGGAAAAAAATTGAGTCATTTACAGAATTTTTATAATGTTATTATAAAATTGCATCACGGTACAACATTTCGGGATACTGAAAAAGCACAGTATAAATTAGCGAAATCTTTTTTTAAAAATATAATTACTCAATCAGATATTACTTTTGAACTACTCAAGTTCTGCGATTATGTGCTAACAGATAATAGCGGTTTTATTTTTGATTCCATATATGCAGGAAAAAGAACGATCCTGCTTACTAGTGCAAAGATTAATAACATTATTTCCCTAAAAGAGGACTATTCTAATCAGCAAAGTGCTGAGTTCAAAATGAGAGATTATTTACCTGTAGTAGAAAATATTGAATCCTTAAGACATTGTCTTGCCGAAGAGTATGATTGGTCAAGAAATGATAAAACCATAGCAGAAATCCGCCATCATTATTGTGATCCATGGCAAGATGGGCAGGCAGGATATCGTGCGGCTAATAGTATTATTAATCTTATCCACAATAAGAAAAAGATAAGAAATGATATTGCTACAAATTTACGAACTGTAATTTTTGAAAAAAGATAAATTATTTAAATAGGTAACAATGAAAAAAGTCATTACTTTCGGAACATTCGATGTTTTTCATATTGGTCATTTATTTTTATTAAAAAGAGCCAAGCAACTCGGTAGCCAATTAATCGTAGGCATTTCGTCAGATACATTAAATTTAAAGAAAAAAAATAAACATCCCATATATTGTCAGGATGAGCGTTTAGCCATTATTCGTTCTCTTAAATGTGTCGATGAAGTGTTTATTGAAGAATCTTTAGAAATGAAAAGAAATTACTTAATTAACAATAAAGCTGATATTTTAGTGATGGGTGATGATTGGACAGGAAAATTCGATGAATTTAATGATATCTGTCGTGTTATCTATCTTGAACGTACACCATCTATATCCACCACATCGATTATTGAAGTTATTAAAATGAAAAAAATATCTTTCTTATAATTAGACACTTAGTTCTAATAGACTGATATAAAATATTTTAATTTATGACATGATAATTGTTCAGGCGATAGATTATCGCATACCGAGTGTGACGTCAATGAAGTGCTAGATATCTCTATTTTTGATAACAGTATGCTTGACCACTTACTAAAGGAATAAATAATGAAAAAAAATCTCGTCTTTATTCATCTTGAAAGTCTTAATCAGGCTATTTTTGGCAATCGTCATTGGTTTCCCTGCTTGAACAACATTTACAATCGATCACTACGTCTAAATAACTTTATCTCCAGTGCCACCTCGTCAAACATGGCACTGAGTGATTTGATATATGGTGATGATAACGTATTAGAGCATAACTAAGATTTGTCTGAAAACATGACTATTAATTCTAATGGTTCTACATTGTTTGACTACCTACAGCAATTAGGTTACCAAACCTTGGGAGTTGGCTATCCAAAGTGTTGGGGCATGGATGACGTTGATAGAGTCTGGAGCGATCATCAGCCATTTAATTGGTATGACGATTCAGCACAAATGCTGGCGGCAGCTGATAAATTGATTGCTAACAAGGAACAACCGTTTGCTCTGTATTTTTGGAATATGTGTAGCCATCTTAGCTACGTCGATGGAATTAAAGCGAGGGGCAACACAGTTTTGAACGTTGGCGCTTAGGACATCAAAGCTTAGATACGACAGTGGGTGAAGTTCTCAGTCTGTTACTGACATATCAGCAGTTGGAAAATACGGTAATCGTTGGTTTCGGTGATCATGGTGATGATTTCTGGAATCACGGTTTGAGCAGTGGTTGGTGCCACGGAGTTGAACCCTATACTGCATTAGTTCATACACCTGCGTTTATTTATGATGCACGTTATAAAGGGCGGGATATCAACCATCTAGTTAGTATGCTAGATTTGAAGCGTACTGTGTTGGAACTACTGGATAAGCCTTGTAGTAATGATGAACTACCAGGCACTTTTTCAGCGTTATCGGGTGAACGTAGATATTGTTTTAGCCGAAATTTATTTATCAACCAGCCAGATCGGGAGAAAGGCAACCCACTGATTAAAGGATATGCCATTACGTCTGAATTTTTCCATTTGCTATATTCTCAAGGAAAATATCAAATGTTTGCTTGGCAGGCCGATGCCGGTAATCATTTCGACCTACTATCACAATTAGTGAGTGATGGTAATGGAAAAAAATATATTGACATAGAAAAATTGGGAGCAGGGCGAGCAGGTGGGCCACATCCTCACATACTGCATTTCTTGGGGAACCCAGCAGTAATTGAGGATAATTACCGTGTAATGCACCAAATATTAGAGTATTGGATTACAAGTAAACAAAAATACGTTGAGACTTGTATAAATAGCGTCAAAAAATGGAATGTATAATTTATAGATCTAAAAATCATTATCATTCTTCGAATAACATATTCTGAGTCCTATTTTAATAAATTCATCCACAAAATTGGTGCCATAGAACACCATGAAAGTAAGTATTGTGGTTTTGACTTATCCAAAATTTGGATGGGTTTTATGCAACCTCTTACTTGAAGATAATTAATCACGTGAATTATTTATACAATTAACCTTATATCGGGTGCTTGGATATAATCATATCAGGATTCAAGAGCATTGATATTGGAGTGAAAATCGTAAGATAATTCGTGAACATTCCTGTTATAGCATGGGGAATAACCGCGCACCGTCCAACCAAGCCGCATTATCACGCATTTCCAGTCTTCCTTCAGTAAACCAGTTTACTACCTGTGGATAGATATTGTGTTCTTGAATTTGTACGCGCTGAATAAGATCTGCTTCGCTGTCACCGGGAATATCGGTACCTGGGCTTGTAAAATAAGTGGCCCTTTGTCCAGTTCTTCAGTGACAAAATGTACGGAGGTCCCGTGCTGCTGATCGCCGTTTTCCAATGCCTGGCGATGGGTATGTAAACCTGGATATTTGGGTAACAATGAGGGATGTATGTTTACTATTCGACCGGCATAATGCTGTACAAAAGTGGGGCTAAGAATGCGCATATAACCTGCGAGTACCAGTAAATCTGGCTGATAGCGATCGATAGCTTGCGCCAGCACAAGATCAAAGCTGGCGCGATCGACGTAGTCCTCAGCATCCAATACATGAGCAGGAATAGTCGCCAATGCTGCACGAACCAAGCCATAAGCATTAGATCTATTACTGAATACTGCACTGATAATGCCGTTAATCCGCCCCTGTTGCTGGGCATCAATCAACGCTTGCAGGTTGCTGCCCTGCCCAGAAATCAATACAACAATTTTTTTCATAACGTACTTCTTTCCACTACGGATTAATAATCACTTGCTCAGTATTCTCTGCGGCTGCAACGATGGTGCCGATTTTCCACGCTTGCTCACCGGAGTCACGCAATAATTTAAGCGCCTGATCAACTTGCTTCTCGGGCAGCGCAATCACCATACCAACGCCACAGTTAAAAGTACGATACATTTCATGGCGACTCACATTACCAGCCTGTTGTAGCCAGTCAAAGATGCGGGGCCATTGCCAGCTTGTTTCATCAATTATTGCCTGTGTACCCTGCGGCAATACGCGTGGAATATTCTCCCAAAAGCCTCCCCCGTGAGGTGTGCGATGGCATGAATTTCTAATTTTTCGATTAGATTGAGCACTGACTTGACATAAATTCGGGTGGGTTGCAATAAATGATCAGCGAGAGATTTCCCCTCTAACCAGGTTTCTTCTACATTTGTTTCGCTGATTTGCAAAATTTTTCGGATCAGGGAATAACCATTAGAATGCGCACCGCTGGATGCCAGAGCGAGCAATGCATCACCCGATTGTACTTTCCTGCCGTCGATAATCGCTGATTTTTCTACTACACCGACGCAAAAACCGGCAATGTCATAATCTTCTCCATGATACATGCCTGGCATCTCTGCGGTTTCACCACCCACTAAAGCACAACCGGATTCTGTACAACCTGTGGCGATCCCAGTGATAACACCGGTAGCGGTATCGACATCCAGTTTACCGGTAGCAAAGTAGTCCAGGAAAAACAGCGGTTCTGCTCCTTGAACGATCAGATCATTAACACACATTGCCACCAGATCGATACCGATAGTATCGTGACGTTTCAAATCCATCGCCAAACGCAGCTTAGTACCGACACCGTCAGTAGCTGAAACTAAAATCGGTTCACGGTATTTTTGCGGTAACGCACATAACGCACCGAACCCTCCTAATCCTCCCATCACTTCTGGACGACGAGTCTGTTGTACGGCGCTTTTGATGCTATCAACGAGCTGGCTGCCAGCATCGATATCGACACCGGCATCTTTGTAGCTAAGAGAGGTTTTGTCGGTCACTGAAAGATCCCTAAGGCGGTTGGCTGTTTGAAAAGGCGGTAATTCTAACAGCGCAAGTAAAAGTTTGCCAAACCTTTGCACAGAGTAGGTGTAGGATAGAGATGAATATTCCGTTATTACTCAGCTTTTATGCTAAGCTTGCAGGGTTCTGCTGTCCGTTTGACTTGAGGTGCTTTTGAATACGCCGGCACAGCTTTCACTGCCACTTTATCTACCCGATGATGAAACTTTTGCCAATTTTTATCCGGGTGAAAATCCGTCCTTGTTAGCCGCGATCCAAACTGCTATTTATGATCCTCATGGTAGTTATATTTATTTTTGGTCAAAAAAAGGGGGAGGCCGTAGTCATTTGTTACATGCGGCTTGCGCTGAGTTTTCACAACGAGGTGAAGCCGTCGGCTATGTTTCGCTGGATAAACGCGCCTATTTTGTTGCTGACGTATTAGACGGAATGGAACAACTGGCTCTGGTTTGCATCGACAATATCGAGTGTATCGCCGGAGATCCGCAGTGGGAAATGGCGATATTTAACCTTTATAACCGCATTGTGGAAAGCGGTCGTACCCGATTGCTAATTACTGGAGATCGACCGCCCCGTCAGTTGAATCTGCAGTTGCCGGATCTGGCTTCCCGCCTCGAGTGGGGACAAATTTATAAATTACAGCCTCTCTCCGATGATGAGAAACTGCAAGCACTGCAGCTACGGGCGAAATTACGCGGTTTTGAACTGCCAGAAGATGTAGGGCGTTTTATGTTAAAGCGTCTTGATCGCGAAATGCGTACACTATTTATGACACTTGATCAGCTTGATCGTGCCTCCATCACTGCTCAACGCAAACTGACCATTCCTTTTGTAAAGAATATTCTTGGGTTGTAATCATTTTAATCGACTTCTTGCAAAACCGTAGCGAGTGCTGCAAATTCAAGACACCTAGAGCACAGCAACTGCGCGGTACAGGCAAGTATATGAGGATTATGAGCACCAGGTAACGCAGAATTCGCAGCACGTATTTGCAAACACACGTATTTACAAACACTAGGTTTTGCAAGAAGTCTAATGCAGGATCTCATTGATTCGTTCTAGTGGACGACCCACCCGCGCTTGGCCCTGATAAACCACGATTGGGCGTTCAATCAATTCGGGGTGTTCAGTCATCGCCAATGATAATTGCTCTTGACTGAGTTCAGGGTTAGCTAATTGTAAGGTTTGATACGCTGCTTCCTTAGTTCGCATTAGCTGTCGAGCATCACTGAAGCCTAATTGACGCAGTAATTCGCGTAGTGTCGCGACAGAGAGTGGTGCTGTCATATACAGCACAGTATCAACTTTTATTCCTTGCTGTTCAAGCAAAGACAAGGCTTCACGGCTTTTTGAGCAATGTGGGTTATGATAGATTGTGACGTTTTTCATCATGACGTCCTCGTATTAGACTACTTATAAAGCCGTTGTCCATTATATGAAGTCAAAACACGCGAAGCACAGAAACCCGTATACACAACAGTATATGAGGATTGCGAGCACCACGTAACGTAGAATTCGCACCACGCAGTGGGTTTTGCAAGAAGTCTATTATATTGTTCACCCTAATTGATAACCATTCGAGGACCAAGGGCTGAGTGATTTTTGTTGCTCGTTACCTTGTTTGGCTAAGAACATAGTGATCGCAACAGCCCGTGGTGTCAGAGGAATTTCGGGGTTTCCGTGCTTTGAATAAGCCTCAACATACTTTGGTCCATACTCTGCTGTCAGAGCGTCATCAAACGCCTTGTTGGCTTCAATGTTCTTTGCAATCTTCTTTTCTTTGAAATTTTTTACATACGATAGTTTGTCACTTCCCGGAAGATGGGTGAGCAGGTCAACGACTTTCTTACCGACAGTGGGACGTGAAACCTGAAGATCCTTATTCCCGTTAGCATCCGTTTTTATCGTGATATGACTACCTGTTGGGCTCCAGACAATTCGTCTGAATTGTGCGAGAGGAATACTATTACTCATATCTTTACTCCTGTTAGGTGGTCAACTGATTTGGAATTATGTTGTTGAGTCGATCCTAAAAAAAATGATGATGGAATACCATAAAAAAATCCTTATTGCTCTTAGAACCTGTTCGAGATCTCTTGTGCTCGCCGTGTTTTGGTCAAATCATTCGTCAAAAACACGCTCAAAATGCCAATTTACTCTCTTTTATTGTATACAAAGAGTGAACTGCGCTTTTTCGCCCATTTTTTCCTCTTTTGAGCATAGCGAAAAAAATTGGCAACAGGTTTTTATATAAACTGATTAAATTTTAATTTATTGTATATCAATGGGTTAGTAAAAACCCTTCGAAGATTTTTTATCACAGATTAAAAATGTAAGGTTAAAGATACTGGCGGAAGCGCTGATTTAACTGACGCAGTTGATCAATGCGCGCGTCATAACGTGCCTGTTTCAGACTGCCTAACTTCACCAGTGTACTGGCATCACTTAATAAATCGATAGCCTGGGATAAATGACCTTGCAGAGCCAGGCTTTCTGCCCGTGCTGCCAGTACTTCATCGCGCAATCTTTGTGCCGCAGTAACCTGAGCCAACAGTTCCCAGCCATTAAGATCATCAGGATGGCTGAAAGTGTAACCATACAATAGCTTGCTAGCCACCGTAAGTTGCTTGTCCTCAAGATACGCGTTAGCCAGATTCAGTTGTAGCACGGCTTCATTATTTTCAGGGTTGATGTTTTCACGGGTTATCGCCTGTTGTAGGGGGGTAATAGCTAACGCGTTTTTATGCTGTTTTAGATCAATATCGGTGATTAAATCGAGAAACCAGATATTGTTTGGCTGTTGTGTTAACAGCGGTTGCAGTGTATTGCGAGCCTTATCGTATTTTTTAGCTTGATAAAACAAAATGGCCTGACCATATCTGGCAGCTAGCTGTTCTTCTGTGGTACCTGCACTTAGCGTATCGAGTAAATGAGTCTGTAAATTGTCCCCTTCTGCGGCGTACATGCCAAGGAGGCGTACTTTAGCAAGCAGATAGTCTTGTGAGGAAGCGACAGGATGAGCAGGCATTTGGTTAGCACGATTACGGACGTCAGATAAGCGACTGTCCGGTAAAGGGTGAGTCAGCAACATCTCAGGAGGTTTGGTAGCATAACGAGACTGATCAGCCAGTTTGCGCAAAAAATTGGGCATGGCTTGTGGATCAAAACCCGCACGCTGCAAAACCTGAATACCAATACGATCGGCTTCTTGTTCATTTAACTGAGTGAAACTCAAGATGGTACTTTGTTGAGTACCAGCAATAGTCGAATTTAACGCTGCCATACCGGCTTGTGGATTAGCCATTGTCAGCAGAATAGACCCAAGTGCACTTGCCCAAACCAGTGGTGCTGTACTTTGTTGTTGTTCCATCGCTCGGGCTAAATGACGCTGAGTTACATGTGAGATTTCATGGGCGAGCACTGAAGCTAGCTCACTTTCATTGGCGGTATAGCGTAGCAGGGCAGAATGCAATACAACATTACCACCAAAGAAAGCAAAGGCGTTGATTCGGTTATTATTGACCAGATAAAAGTGGAAGGGGGTACGTACTGAATTAGCATGGGCAACCAGTTTATTACCTAATTTATTAACATATTGCTTTAACAGCGGATCATTTATCAGCGGAACACCGGCTCGCATTTGGCGGGCATAAAAATCTCCCATATCCAATTCTTGATTAATACTGAGCGTACCACCAGCAGCAGTGCCAATATCTGGCAAGAGATCTGACGTGTTGGCGTTGACCGGTGTTTGCCAACAGTACAGAACGCCAAGTAGTAGGGTGATCACGGTTTTACTTAATTGACGACTCATAGACGGAACGCTCCGTTCGCCTCCTGCAAGCAGGAGGCGTGGTAAGCAACTCAATTAGACTGTCTTAAATTCTACTTCTGCTTTGTGGAAACGTGCTGTAATTTTCTTACATGGCTCTGTCCCCATCAGGCTGACGACAACAATGGAGAGGCTTGCCAAAAAGAAACCAGGAATGATCTCATATAGGCCTAACCAACCAAAATGCTTCCAAATGATAACGGTCATCGCACCCACTATCATACCAATCAACGCGCCGTTACGTGTCATTCTCGGCCAAACCACAGAGATCAAAACGACAGGTCCAAATGCAGCACCAAAACCCGCCCAAGCATAGCTCACTAGACCAAGTACACGGTTATTTGGATCCGCCGCCAACGCGATAGCAATTAACGACACTAGCAATACCATGCAGCGACCCACCCAGACCAATTCTTTCTGGCTGGCAGTTTTACGGAAAAACGCTTTATACAAATCTTCTGTTATTGCACTGGAACACACCAACAACTGGCAACTCAGTGAACTCATTACTGCAGCCAAAATCGCGGATAAAACCACACCAGCCACCCATGGGTTAAACAATAATTTAGCCAGTTCAATAAATATCCGTTCCCCATTGTGCGATACATTACCTGCTAGCTCGGGGTGATCTTCAAAATAGGCGATACCAAAAAAACCGATAGCAACAGTCCCTGCCAGACACAGGATCATCCAAGTCATACTAATGCGCCTCGCGCTACGAATAGTATGATGTGTATCTGCCGCCATAAAACGTGCCAAAATATGAGGTTGACCAAAGTAGCCCAATCCCCAGCCCAGTAAAGAGATAATCGCGACCAGATTCAGACCGTTAAACATATCAATATTAGCTGGATTTTTAGCTTCTATCACCATGACTGATGCGTCAATACCACCGACAGACAGGATCACAATAACGGGTGTCAGGAGTAGAGCAAAAATAATCAAAGTGGCCTGTACAGTATCTGTCCAGCTTACCGCTAAAAAACCACCAATAAGCGTATAGGCGATGGTAGCTGCTGCCCCGACCCACAGCGCACTTTGATAACTCATGTCGAAGATGCTTTCAAACAACCGAGCGCCAGCAACAATCCCAGACGCACAATAGATAGTAAAAAAGATCAATATCACTACCGCTGATATTATCCGTAATACCTTACTTTTATCGGCAAATCGACTGGTGAAATAATCAGGCAATGTTAACGCATTATTGTTTGCTTCAGTATGGACACGTAAACGCCCTGCTACCAGCCTCCAGTTGAGATAGGCACCGATAATCAATCCAATAGCGATCCAACTTTCCGAAATACCGTGCATAAAAATGGCACCGGGTAAACCCATGAGTAACCAACCACTCATATCCGAAGCGCCAGCAGACAAGGCAGTGACGACACTACCCAAGCTGCGGCCACCTAAAATGTAGTCATCAAAATTATTCGTCGCCCTGTAAGCCATTAATCCAATGAGAATCATCCCAAAAATATAAATCGAAAAAGTCACCAGCATCGGTGTATTTGTTGTCATGCAACGTCTCCATAAGTGCGTCTTATCTATTACATCTCGCTTATCAGGCCTCTTGCGAAAGCTGAAAGCTGCCCGCGGCGTGGCGCTTGTCACCTTCATGCATGTACATTCGAGGAGTCAAGCACCGAGCGCCTTGACGTCATATCGTTTCACAAGAGGTCTATTGTGGCGTTATGTTGATTTTTCTTTGTGCTTAGCCGTATAACGGCGTTTGGCGGCACATGAAATTATTATGAAACTAATTTGTATCCTTTTATTAACATAGTGTTAATAAAGGGCCGTTTTAATTAGACTACTTGCAAAACCGTCGTTCTCACACCACGCAACAGGTTATACAGGAGGTTTATTAAAGAATTGCATAAAACTTGGTCTAGATGACATATATCCCTCCGTGAGAGCTCTAACCTTCCATCGTAAGATGAATAACACAAGAGAGAAATCAGCTATAAACCTTATAGTTAAAAATTATGACGAGTGTGATTATAGTAGCAAAATGATATGAATATTGGCTTGATATGTCAAAAATCTGACTGATCTCACAGTTCACCATTTTCTTATGTTGCCAGTTGCATAAAGTGGCAACATGCTGGATATTCGCGCCATAACAAACTATTATCCCCCCGATTTAAAGAATAACACAGAGGAGCTGAATGGCATGGGTAGTACAACAATGGGCGTGAGATTGGATGAAATCACTCATGACCGGATAAAAACAGCAGCACAAGACATTGATCGAACACCACACTGGTTAATCAAGCAGGCCATTTTAAACTATCTAGCTTGCTTGGAAGAAAACACAGTAGTGCCCGAAATAGAAACACCAGATGATCACCATGCTGCCGAAGTGCATGATGTTATGCCACAAGAACCAATATCTGCCCATCAACCCTTTTTAAATTTCGCCGAGCATGTGCTGCCACAGTCAGCGATACGTGCTGCTATCACCGCCGCCTATCGTCGCCCAGAAAGCGAAGTCATTCCAACGTTACTGAAACAAGCACGCTTGCCCGCCGATCTCGCGCAAGCGACTCATAAGCTGGCTTACGCTATCACCGAAAAATTGCGTAATAAAAAAGGGGTAAACGGTCGTTCAGGAATAGTACAAAGCTTATTGCAAGAATTTTCGTTATCTTCCCAAGAAGGCGTCGCTTTGATGTGTTTAGCCGAAGCACTATTACGCATTCCTGATAAACAGACCCGTGATGTCTTGATCCGCGATAAAATCGGCCAGGGAAATTGGCGTTCTCATCTTGGTCATAGTCCTTCCTTGTTTGTTAATGCGGCAACCTGGGGTCTATTACTTACCGGTCGCCTGGTTTCCATTGATAATGAAACCAAGCTTGCCAGCTCACTGAGCCGTATAATCAGTAAAAGTGGTGAACCACTGATCCGCAAAGCAGTAGACATGGCAATGCGTCTCATGGGCGAACAATTTGTTACCGGAGAAACCATCACCGAGGCGCTCGCTAATGCGAGAAAACGGGAAGATAAAGGTTTCCGTTATTCTTACGATATGTTGGGTGAAGCCGCATTGACAGAAGAAGATGCCCAGGCGTATCTCGTTTCTTATCAACAGGCGATTCATGCCATAGGTAAGGCCTCTCATGGTCGTGGTATTTACGAAGGACCAGGGATATCGATTAAGCTTTCTGCACTACACCCACGTTACTGCCGTGCTCAATATGAACGTGTGATAGATGAACTTTATCCCCGGTTGCTGTCATTAACATTGCAAGCCATGCAGTACGATATTGGTATTAATATTGACGCGGAAGAAGCCGAACGTTTAGAAATTTCCCTCGATTTGCTGGAAAAGCTGTGTTTCGAACCGCAATTAGTGGGTTGGAATGGTATTGGCTTTGTGATCCAGGCTTATCAAAAGCGCTGTCCATTTGCCATTGATGCGATTATTGATATGGCACAACGGAGCAATCGCCGTTTAATGATCCGTCTCGTTAAAGGTGCATATTGGGATAGCGAAATTAAACGCGCCCAGATTGACGGTCAGGAAGGTTATCCGGTCTATACCCGTAAGGTCTACACCGATGTTGCTTATCTGGCCTGTGCCCGTAAGTTACTGTCTGTACCGAATCTGATTTATCCACAATTTGCTACCCATAACGCTCACACGCTAGCGGCTGTTTATCACCTGGCTGGGCAAAATTACTATCCTGGTCAATATGAGTTCCAGTGTTTGCACGGTATGGGCGAACCACTGTATGAACAAGTGGTTGGCCAAGTTGCCGAAGGTAAACTCAACCGCCCTGTCGAGTCTATGCCCCAGTGGGAACTCATGAAACCTTGCTAGCCTACCTGGTACGCCGCTTGTTGGAAAATGGTGCTAACACTTCTTTCGTCAATCGAATCGCTGATACCACATTAGCGTTGGACGATCTGGTTGCTGATCCTGTTAAAGCGGTGGAAGCAATGGCAGCATCAGAAGGACGATTGGGTTTACCACATCCACAAATTCCTCTACCACAAGATCTGTATGGTCAGGAGCGTCTCAATTCCAGGGGACTGGATCTGTCAAATGAACAACGCTTGGCTTCTCTGTCTACGGCCTTGAGTGCTAAGTTAGACAGTGATGACCCGCTGTGGCATTCACAGCCGATGATTGCTGCTGAATTTGATCAAGATCTTACTCAGCATCCTAAAAAACCCATTATCAATCCAGCAGAACCAAGCGACGTGGTTGGCTATGTACGTGAAGCGACTCAAGGGGAAGTTAGTCGAGCGTTAGATGCCGCCGCCGCCGCTGATTCGATCTGGTTTACAACACCTGCCTCCGAACGTGCTGTTATTCTGTCGCGAGCCGCAGAATTGATGGAAGACCAAATACAGAGTTTGATCGGTATTTTGGTACGTGAAGCCGGTAAAACCTTTGATAATGCTATCGCCGAAGTACGCGAAGCCGTCGATTTTCTGCGTTATTATGCTGCAATGGTACGTGATGATTTTTCCAATGAGAGCCATTGTCCTCTCGGATCTGTGGTCTGTATCAGCCCGTGGAATTTCCCGCTTGCCATTTTCACTGGACAGGTTGCTGCAGCCCTCGCTGCGGGTAATGCGGTGTTGGCAAAGCCTGCGGAACCGACCCCGCTAGTCGCGGCACAAGCCGTGGCGATTTTACTACAGGCCGGTATTCCTCAAAATGCCTTGCAGTTATTACCGGGTAAAGGTGAAAAGGTTGGCACGTGGCTGGTGAATGATCCACGCGTGCGCGGTGTGATGTTCACGGGTTCAACAAAAATTGCGAGTTTGCTGCAGCGTAATATTGCTGGCCGTTTGGATCCACAGGGTCGACCCACTCCGTTAATTGCCGAAACCGGTGGTCTGAATGCCATGATCGTCGATTCTTCGGCGCTAACAGAACAGGTGATCACCGATGTCGTTTCTTCTGCGTTCGACAGTGCCGGCCAGCGTTGCTCTGCTTTGCGTATTCTGTGCATTCAAGAAGATGTTGCCGAACATACCTTGCGGATGTTGCGTGGGGCAATGGCTGAATGCCGTATGGGCAATCCGGAACGTTTATCCACGGACATCGGCCCCGTCATTACTCGTGTCGCCAAAGAAGACATTGAAAGCCATATTCAGGCGATGCGTATCAAAGGGCGCAAAGTGTATCAGGCTGCACGACCCAATGCCTGTGATGAAAGAGAATGGCAGCGTGGTACCTTTATCAGGCCCACTTTAATAGAACTGGAAAATTTTGAAGAGTTGCAAAAAGAAGTTTTCGGTCCTGTATTGCATGTTGTCCGCTTCCAACGACAGGATCTTGATGCACTGGTCGATAAAATCAATGCTACAGGTTATGGTTTAACTTTAGGTATTCATACCAGAATAGATGAAACAGTTTCACGAGTCACTGAGCGTGCCAAAGTAGGTAATATCTATGTTAATCGCAATATTGTAGGTGCGGTAGTTGGGGTGCAACCTTTTGGTGGTGAAGGGTTATCTGGCACTGGGCCGAAAGCAGGTGGGCCGCTTTACTTATATCGCTTATTATCGCAGCGTCCGAAAGAGGCTTTAGTGACAACATTAGCACGCCAGGACGATCAGCAAGTACAAGACGTCAGCGGTCGTGAACCCTTGTTAGCGGCTCACCGTGCTTTAATGCAGTTCTTATCAACTCGGCAGAAAAAAGAGCAACAACAGCCAGAGTGGCTCCCGTTAGCGCAAGGTTATGCTGAATTGGCGCAGGGAGGTACTGTACGTCTATTACCTGGGCCAACCGGTGAACGTAACACCTATGCCCTGTTGCCTCGAGAGAGAGTTCTTTGTCTCGCTGATAATCAGGATGATATGCTAATTCAGCTCGCGGCTGTATTGGCGGTGGGTAGTCAGGTACTTTGGGTAGACAGTGGATTACAAAAAGAACTGTTTCGCCAGTTACCGGCAGCCGTACAATCTCACATTCGTTTTAGTCACGATTGGAAGACGAGCAATATTCTTTTTGATGCAGTTATATTCCATGGTGATACTGAGCAACTACGTACACTGTGTGAACAAATATCACAACGAGATGGGCCTATTATTTCGGTACAAGGATTCACTCGGGGAGAAACCAATATTTTGCTAGAACGTTTGTTGATTGAACATACTCTCAGTGTTAATACGGCTGCAGCAGGCGGTAACGCGAGCTTGATGACTATCAATTAATGACTTTCGCCGACCCCGGTAGTTAGTGGAATTCTATAATAGAGGCTCTTCGGGGCCTTTATATCATTATGACAGTATAGACTGAATGTAAAATTTTACACTAATATATTGATATTAAAAATATTTATTAATAAAGGCAGCTCTGCCACAGTGTTCATTGTTATATAAGACCGCTATTAGTAAAAAGAGAAAATGATATATTGTATCGCTCGTTTTTCCTCATTATTCCGATAGCGATAAACTCCCCTTTTGTATTATTCATCCTCCTTCGGTATACCTCTTTCTGACTGATTTTCTATTGATAAGCAAATTTAATCATTGCTATTTAAGTTTTATTGATCTTAAACTAAATTGGATTTGGTCATTAATAAAATGGGGTAACCGTTCGATTAACCTTGTATCTTATGTAACATATAACAGTTTTTTAGGATAGATATCGGGGAGAAAATCAAATAACACATTGAAAAAATTATTAATTTAACAATTTAAAAAGAATATCATCTGCTATCTTTTTGAACTGGAGATGTCATGATAAATGCTGATTGTTTTTTACGTGTATTGGCACAGCACAATGTGAATTTTTATAGCGGTGTTCCTAATCCGTTACTAAGTGAGTTTTGTTTTGCTGTTTCCAATTATTCTAGTGAAATAATTCATCAGATTGCCTGTAATGATAAAGCTGCGATAGGCATGGCAATTGGTAGCTATCTAGCGACAGGCGATATCCCGGCCGTTTATCTGAAAAATTCAGGGCTGAGCAATATTATTAATCCGGTTTGTTCTCATGCCACCCCAGAAGTTTATGGTATACCGTTATTAATCATTATGGCTTGGCAGAGTGGATCCAATGATGTTGAGAAAAATGATACCACTGATGCTTCTCAAGATAAGGAGCTTACATTGGAGAGCCTCTCATTGTTAAAAAAATTACATATCCCCTATCAAATACTGGATGAATATGGCGATGACTGTGAAAAAAAAGTGGCATCATTATTAAGCATTGCTCATAATGAATGTAGACCTGTAGCTCTGTTGATTAAAAAAATATTTTCTCGGTAGATCACAATAAACAACAACATATTACATCGGCTAGTGTAATTAATTAGCTGATAATTAGCGCGATGACAAAAAACAGTGCTTGCACGATAATAATACAAGGGCCGGTTGCACCATCGATATAAAAACTGATCAACGTCCCCAACACACAGGAGGTTACTGAAACCAATATCGCGATCATCAACATTTTATCGAAACTGTGGCAAAGCATAAAAGCAATAATACCGGGTGCAATTAACATGGCTATCACCAATATCACGCCGACGGCTTGCAATGAAGCAACAATCGTTAACGCTAACAAACACAATAGACCATAATGAAGCAGTTTAACGGGTAATCCTATTACCTTTGCATAGTTGGGATCAAAGCAATACACCATAAAGTCTTTACGCTTCAACAACACGAGTAAAAAAGTAAAACAAGCGATCCACAGTGTTTGCTTGAATTCAGTGAGAGTAATCCCTAATATGTTGCCAAATAAAATATGGCTGAGGTGTTGATCGGTATCGATTTGTGAAAACAGTACAATACCCAAAGCAAACATGCCAGAGAACACAATCCCCATCACGGTATCTTCCTTGACTCGGCTATTGTCCTTTAAATAACCTGTTGCCACAGCACAGAAAATACCAGAGAAAAAAGCACCGATAGCCAGTGGAATACCGAGTAGAAACGCCAACACGATACCAGGTAATACCGCATGAGAAATAGCATCGCCCATTAATGACCAGCCTTTGAGCACTAAATAGCAAGAAAGTACCGCACAAACCACGCCAGTAACGATAGCTGTCAGCATTGCCCGTTGCATAAAAGGGTAGGAAAGCGGCTCACTAATAAAACCAAGCAGGGTATGCATTAGCTATCTCCTTGAGTAATAAAAGGTTGCTTTGTGCAATAACGCTTTGACAATAACCCATGTTTAGGGGCAAAGAAAAAAGCCAGTAAGAATAGCAATGTTTGCAATGTCACTATGACACCACCTGTTGCACCATCAAGATAAAAACTTAGATAGGCACCGAATGCACTGGTAAACGCCCCAATGATGATGGCAATGATCAGCAAGCGACTAAAACGATCAGTCAGCAAATAAGCTGTCGCACCCGGAGTCACCACCATTGCAATAACGAGTATCGCACCAACCGTTTGCAAAGCAGCCACTGTACAGGCGCTTAGCAATGTAAAAAATAACAGTTTCAAACGTAATGGGGATAAACCCAGTGACAACGCATGATTTTCATCAAAAAATACGACTAACAGATCTTTCCATTTTAGGCATAGGATAATAAAAGAAACCAAAGTAATGATTTCAACTTGTAGCACGTCTGCATCAGCAATGCCCAAAATGTTGCCCAAAATAATGGATTGAACATTGACTGAAGTGGGATTAAGAGAAACGATCAACAACCCGACGGCAAAAAATGTGGAAAAAATAAAACCAATAATCGCATCCTCACGTAGCCGTGTGATATGGCGGACCAACGTCATCGCCAATGCTGCTAACATTCCAGTAAAAAATGCGCCCGCAGCATAGGGCAGCCCTAGAACATAAGCACCCGCTACGCCAGGTACCACCGAGTGGGAAAGCGCGTCACCCATCAACGACCAGCCTTTGAGCATCAAGTAAGCAGAGAGAAAGGCACACACGCCCCCCACAATCATGCTGACCCAGATGGCTTTAACCATGTAATTGTAATTAAAAGGTTGTAATAAGAGTTCCAACATTAGGTGTGATCCCTCTTTTTCTGGCTCTGGGTTGGCGGATCATTTTTGCTATGACCATAAAACACAGCGGGACGTTCATCATCAGTGATCACGGTGATAGAACGCGCGTCATTATCATCATGTAGTGCAGAACCAGAAAGATTGATATGACGCAGCACACCCCCAAAGGTCATCTCCAGATTTTTTTGTGTGAAAGTGGTTCCCGTAGATCCGGCGGCCAATACTCTCTGATTAATTAAAATCACATGATCACAAAATTCTGGGACGCTGCCTAAATTATGAGTGGAAACCAAAATTAGATGTCCTTCATCACGTAAAGTGCGCAGTAAATCAATAATGGCATTTTCTGTTTTGACATCGACTCCGGTAAAAGGCTCGTCGAGTAATAATACGGATCCCTGCTGTGCCAAGGCGCGCGCCAGAAATACCCTTTTTTTCTGTCCTCCGGAAAGCTCACCAATTTGGCGACAACGCAACGCCGATAAATCGACTCGTTCAATCGCCTGAGCGACAATGGCATGATCACGAGAATTAGGAATACGCAAAAAATTCATTTTACCGTAGCGTCCCATCATCACGACATCTTCGATCAGTACAGGAAAGTTCCAGTCAACTTCTTCAGTTTGCGGGACGTAAGCAATGGTATTGTGTTTCAGTGCTTCCCTTATCGGCCTATTATTAAGCGTCACCATACCGGTAGTTGGCCTGACGAGCCCCATAATACTTTTAAATAGTGTCGATTTACCACTACCGTTTACCCCCACCAAAGCACAAATGGTGCCGCCATTTAAGGTAAAACTAGCATTATGGATAGCGGTATGTCCGTTGTTATAAGTAACAGAAACATCGTCAACCACTAACTTAGGACGGATAAATGCTTCATTACTCATTGACCAAATCCTTTTGCAATAGTCTCAACAGTGGTATTAAGCAAATCAATATAAGTGGGTACTACGCCTTTCTCATTTGAGAGTGAATCAACATATAACACACCACCATACTGCGCCCCAGTTTCTTTACTGACCTGTTTTGCCGGTTTATCAGAAATAGTGCTTTCGCTAAATACCACTGGAATGTTATGAGCACGAACAGCATCGATAACCTTACGCACTTGTTGCGGCGTACCTTGCTCTTCAGCGTTAATTGGCCATAAATAAATTTCTTCAAACTTGTAATCTTTTGCCAAATAACTAAAAGCACCTTCACTGGTGACTAACCAGCGTTGTTCCTCGGGGATACGTGATAAACGCGCACGTAATGGAGCATCTAATGCAGCAATCTTAGTGGCATAAATTTTAGCATTACGATTATAGGTCTCAGCATGAGTGGGATCATGTTCCACCAGCGCTTTACGGATATTTTCAATATAAATCAGTGCATTGAATGCTGACATCCAGGCGTGAGGATTAGGGTTCTCTCGATAAGAACCTTCACGGATCGGCAAAGGATCAATACCTGCGGTAACAACAGCGGAAGGAACCTGTTTAATATTCTCGAAAAAGGGTTCAAACCAACGCTCCAGTTTCATGCCATTCCATAAAATTAAATCGGCGGATTGAGCTTTAACGATATCACGAGGTGTCGGCTGATAACCGTGAATTTCAGCCCCGGGCTTGGTAATAGATTCTACGACAGCTGCATCACCAGCAACATTCTGTGCCATATCTTGAATAATAGTGAAGGTAGTGATGACTTTAAATTTATTTTCGGCATTGGCGACACGAGTCGTGAGCAAGAAGAACAACAATAAAATTAATGAAGTAAAACCATAAAAAAAAGTCTGTCGGATAATAGGCAGATAGGGTTTTCTGTAATGAATTAACATGGTAATACTGCCTTGTTTCAAATAAAAATAATTTAGCACCACGCGCAGTAGGCTATGCAAGAAGTCTGATTTATAAATGAGTCAGCTTAACTAATTAGATAACTGATGTTAAATAATAGGCATGACATAACCCTTAGATTTTGTAGTTTTATGTAAATTTATCTTGACATACAATACTTTTTCTCACTTTACTTGGGCGCTAGAACATGAATTGTTTTCTATGCAAAGCATCCTTCACTATCAGTATATTATTGCTGCTTGTTAGCTGCCAATATCCGATAAAAACAAAGATACATTCTCTCAATCCTCAAATACAAATTAACCAGCTTTCGGCATTAATCGCTAGCGGGATCTACATAAAAAAGAATTGTAATCGCCTGGATATTCCTGACGATACAATATTGATACAAACAGCATTACATCTAGCACAGCGACGCCATTGGGATACGCAAGTAGTCGAGTATCAGAAACTTACTGACACGAGTCAAGCGCGTTATCAACGCATTGCTCCAAGACAATACAACACACGCAAAAAAATGCGCACAGCTTAACCCACTGACTGAAAAATTTATTGCTGAAACCAAACGCCATAATAGACTTTTTGCAAAACCATAGTACTCGCCGTGTTTTGGTCAAATCATTCATCAAAAACGCGCTCAAAATGCTCATTAACTTCCTTTTGTTGTATGCAAAGGGTAAACCGCGCTTTTTCGCCCATTTTTTCCTCTTTTGAGCACAGTGAAAAAGATTTAGAGCAGGCGCTAAAAGTTATCTTCTTGTTCTTTGATATCTTGTGCGGGCAAGCTGTAACTGGCCAGGATAGCGGTGAGGACAACAAATAAGTGACCTTCAGAAAAATCAAGTAAAAATGAATTGAAAAAGTGGCCTACCACGTAACTACTGAATAATGCGATAAAAAGATTTCTGACCATAGTAGCTTGCTGCCAAGCGGCACAAAAAAAACATAGCATCCAGCCAAGAAAAAGAGCTAACCCTACTAACCCTGACTGAACGGTTTGTATTAAGTATTCATTATGTGGGTTATTAACACTGTAGCCTTCTGCAGGGATAGAATAAAAAAAACTTCCCGCACCATGACCAAATAGGGGAGCTTGCTTTATTAGCTGCAAAGATCTTAATGCAAATACGGTACGCAGCCCCATGGAACTATAACAAGAAGTACTCGAATTTTTATCCGTTGCTGTCATACATCTCTGGATCTCTTCTATACCTATTTTCACTCGATCACTGGCGTTATTAGGCACCATCACGAGAATACAACCTAAAACGAGTGCACCCATTGCTGTCCCCAACTTCTGACGGGGGATAACGACAAAAACATCCAGATAATAAAAGCAACTATCAAGGCGGCATAACCCGTTCGACCCTCGACCATAAAGAACACATTATAGATTGCTATACATACCAGAAGAGCATAACCACAACGTTTTATACCCTGATGGGTAAAAGCTTGTGCTAACCAGATAACTGCAGCTAAGGCCATAAAAAAATTTTGCGTAATGTGTAGCTTAAAAACGGTGGCATTGCTTGGAGAGCCACTACCTAAAGGAAGGTGAAAAATAGCTATCAGTAAACTAGCAACCAGTATGACAACATTAGCCAGTAAAAAACCTTTAATAAAATAGGTGATTAAAGAACGGGAAAGCAAGAAAAACAGTGCCAACGGCATGACATATAATAATTTTTTATACTTATTAACCATTTCTGAGCCATATGGATTTTGCTGGCTTAGCAGAGAAAATGCTAGCAGTAAAAACATGATGGCAGGCAGCCAAATCAGCGGATGTTGCGCTAACACTTTCATGTGGTGGCTATTAGATTTTAACAACACGCAGATCAATGCTAGAACAAGGGCAAAATTCACTAAAAAAGTGGAGGTAGGCAATGCAAGCCCTAATAAAAATGCTGCCATACAAGGCAGCATACCGAGATACCGAGTAGCAGCAGAATGGCAGTTGGTAAAGAAAGTGAAAGAGGTCATTCTTGTAACTCCAGCGACAGGACTACATGCCAAGCAAGCGGGTAAGGTGTTCCTTGAACATCGAACATCAATGTAAGCGCTGCGGCAACGATGAACATTGTACGCGATCGAATTCCGATTCAAGCTTATCAAAACGTTTTGTCGTTTCTTGTTTGAAATCAGTCAGTGATTCTTCTGCCTGCTCAAAGCGTTTATCGACTTGCTCGAAACGTACATCCATATCTCTGCGCACGCTGATTATTTGAGCATCAGTTTTTTCTGAGAACCTGTTCGAAATCTTTTGTGCTCGCCGTGTTTTAGTCAAGTAATTCGTCAAAAACGCACTCAACATGCTCATTTACTCTCTGTAAACTGCGCTTTTTCGCGCGTTTTTTCCTCGTCTGAGCGTCGCTCAAGAAGATTTGGAACAAGTTCTGAAACCTGCCTCCATATCTTTACGGACTGCGGCTATCTGTAAGTCAATTTTTTCGAGCCGAAAGCCAATATCATTATGTAAATCATTCAGATCACGCTTGGTCGTAACGTCTACCACTTCGTGAGATTGACACACAACGGAAAAAATTGCCCTAGCCTACTTTACAGACAAACCGGCTGTTTCAAGTATTTCGACAAATTCTTGCGTATAAAACGCCACCAATGCTATCTATACCGAATGAATTTCGAGTTACGGCAAGGCGGCAATCAATCGAATCCCAGGAGTGTACAGGTGGTACATGACTGGGATGAGTACGAGCCGCCAACGCCGCCGCAACTTGAAAGGCGAAGGGTATATACGTTATTTTAAGAATATCTTTAACTAGCATAAAGGTACTGAATCTTTACGTTATATGCAACTCCCGTCCGATAAACAAAGAAAATTCATCTGCTTTGGATTTCCTTCTACGTTGCCTTTTTTTACATCGATAATAATAACCACTTCGCTTAACGCCAAAATGTCACACAACTCCATTCGTGGATAATTCTCACCTCATTCATCAATCATATCTTACCGATTGCAGGAGTCAGACATATCGATCACCGAGACCTTAGAACCTGTTCCAAATCTTCTTGAACGACGCTCAGACGAGGAAAAAACGCGCGAAAAAGCGCAGTTTACAGAGAGTAAATGAGCATGTTGAGTGCGTTTTTGACGAATTACTTGACCAAAACACGGCGAGCACAAAAGATTTCGAACAAGTTCCTAAACCTAATGTAAACGAGTAGTCTGTCAAATCAAATTCTTATGTAATTGTAAGAGCAGACGATCCATACAACGATAGCTCAGCGCCTCTGCAAGATGATTTTTTTGAATATCATCTTGCTGTGCTAGATCAGCCAGCGTTCGCGCCACTTTTAAAATACGATGCCAAGCACGTACCGAAAGACCAAGGGTAAGTAGTGCGTGCTCGAGGAACTTGGCATCTTGTGGTGTCACACGACAAAACAGCGCAACTTCTCGACTCGTAAGCTGTGCATTTATTTTACCCGCTCGATCTAATTGACACTGTCTAGCCTGTAGTACACGCTGCTTGACTGTAATACTACTTTCCCCTTGATTTTTCTGCATTTGTAATAGACCGGCAGGCAATAGAGGAACTTCTATCGACAGATCAAATCTGTCTAAAAAAGGGCCAGAAATTTTTGATAAATAACGCAAAATCTGTTGTGGTTGTGCACGATGATGAACACCCTGATAATGACCGCTTGGGCTCGGATTCATAGCGGCGATGAGCTGTACTTTAGCAGGGAAACAGACCTTAGCCGTTGCCCGGGAGATGATAATCTCACCCGCTTCGAGTGGCTCACGCAATGCATCTAGCACTCGGCGTTCAAATTCAGGTAATTCATCAAGAAACAACACCCCGTTATGTGCCAGTGAAATTTCTCCTGGACGAGGCAAAGAGCCTCCTCCAACCAGTGCAGCTAAAGATGCACTATGATGTGGTGCTCGAAAAGGGCGCTTGTGCCACCGTGTTAAGTGATCATGAATGTGTAACAAACCAGTAATAGAGGCCGTCTCTAGTGCTTCTTCGTTGGTTAACGGTGGTAAAAGACTAGTAAGCCGGCTAGCCAACATTGTTTTTCCAGTGCCTGGGGGACCTAAAAGTAACAGGTTATGTCCGCCGGCAGCAGCAATTTCAAGTGCGCGTTTGGCCTGATACTGACCAATGACGTCTTGTAAATCAGCATGAGTATCCTGTCGATCTTCCAGTTCACTAATATTGCTTACCATCGGTCGCAGGTTTTTCTTCCCCTGTAAAAATCCACAGACCTCTAATAAATGTTCCAAGGCGAAGATATTTCCTTCGGGGATCAACGCCATTTCAGCACCATTGGCGACGGGTAGTATCAGCTGTCGCCCATTTTTCACACACGCAAGGGCTGTCGGTATGGTGCCATTAACGCAACGTAATGCTCCAGAAAGTGCTAACTCTCCAATAAATTCATAGTGGCATAATGTGTCGTTTGGGATCTGTTCTGAAGCCGCCAGTATTGCTATAGCGATAGGCAGATCATAACGCCCCCCTCTTTGGGTAGATCCGCCGGTGCCAGGCTGACAGTAATACGTTTACAGGGAAAGGAAAAACCGCTGTTAATAAGAGCACTACGCACCCGATCACGTGCTTCCTTTACTGTGGTCTCAGCCAACCCAACTAAAGCGAAGCTGGGTAACCCGTTACTAATATGTACTTCGACGGTAACCAGAGGAGCCTGTATCCCGAGGGTCGCACGGGTGTAAATAATCGCCAATGACATAATGCTCTCCCTTGTATAGCTGCGCAATTTAATTTTGATTGCCTAACGGATACATGGAGGAATAAATATACGGAGTGACTCATATTTGTGTGCTAATCAAAATTAAATCGTACAGCCATATACGCTCTATTCTGCCTCATCGCTACTTTTTGCGGACAAAAAGATAATGAGATTACGTGATGAATCGAAAAGTATTAATGTAACATCAGAAAACAGCTAAAAAAATGCGAGATACCACACAAAATATGATGATTTTTCGTAGGTACCCAAGAACCTGTCTCTTCACAGTCGTTGTGAACATACAGACCAACGGCGACTCTAACCGGATACTACAGCTAGCGACTCACAACACGATCGGTTAACATCCAACATCCTTTAATTACCTCATGGTTAAGTAATCCTTTTATGGTTCAAGTCGCGAAAAAAATACTGGTGACGTGCGCACTACCCTACGCTAACGGTTCTATTCATCTCGGTCATATGCTCGAGCACATCCAAGCAGATATCTGGGTTCGTTACCAGCGAATGCGTGGTCACCACGTTTATTTTATCTGTGCTGATGATGCCCACGGCACACCTATCATGTTGAAAGCACAGCAGTTGGGTGTAACGCCGGAACAAATGATTGCTGAAATCAACCAAGAACACCAACAGGATTTTGCCGGATTTGCCATCAGTTATGACAATTATCACTCCACGCATAGCGAGGAAAGTCGGGAGTTATCAAGCCTGATTTATCGCCGTCTGAAAGATAACGGTTATATCAAGAATCGTACTATCTCACAGTTATACGATGCGCAAGAAGGCATGTTCCTGCCTGATCGCTTTGTAAAAGGGACCTGCCCAAAATGTAAATCGCCAAATCAATATGGTGATAATTGCGAGAGTTGTGGCGCCACTTACAACCCGACTGAGCTGATCGATCCAAAATCCGTTGTTTCCGATACAGTACCAATCATGCGTGAATCTGAACATTTTTTCTTCGATTTGCCTGCTTTCAGTGACATGCTACAAGCTTGGATTCGTTCTGGTACGTTACAGGAACAAGTCGCCAATAAAATGCAAGAGTGGTTTGAATCTGGTCTGCAGCAGTGGGATATAACTCGTGACGCACCCTATTTTGGTTTTGAAGTGCCAGATACACCGGGTAAATATTTCTACGTTTGGTTAGATGCACCCATCGGTTATATGAGCGCATTTAAAAACCTCTGTGATAAGCGCCATGATCTGGATTTTGATGAGTTCTGGCATGAAGACTCAACCACTGATTTATATCACTTTATCGGCAAAGACATTGTTTATTTCCATAGTTTATTTTGGCCGGCAATGTTACAAGGCAGTCGTTTCCGTAAGCCGACTAACCTGTTTGTGCATGGTTATGTCACGGTTAATGGCGAAAAAATGTCCAAATCCCGAGGTACTTTTATTAAAGCCAGTACCTATCTAGCTTATTTAGATGCTGATTGTCTACGTTATTACTATGCGGCGAAGTTATCTTCCTCTATTGAGGATATTGATCTAAATCTAGAAGATTTCGTGCAACGAGTTAATACAGATGTCGTCAATAAAGTAGTCAATTTAGCTGCACGTAATGCCAGTTTTATCAATAAAACATTTGCTGGCAAATTAGCCGATCATCTGGCTGAGCCTAATCTATATAAAACTTTTATAAATTCATCTTTAATTATTGCAGAAGCATATAATAGCCGAGAAAATGGTAAAGCTATACGTAAGATTATGGAACTGGCTGATTCGGCTAATCGTTACGTAGACAAGCAGGCTCCTTGGGTGATTGCAAAAGAGGCCGATCGTGCTAGCGAGCTACAAGCCGTCTGTTCAATGGGGATCAACCTGTTTCGCATATTGATGACTTATCTTAAACCGGTCATGCCAGCCTTAATAACACGCAGTGAAGCCTTTTTAAATATTGAATTGACTTGGAATAATATAGAAAAGCCACTATTAAACCATAAAATTAATGGTTTCCACGCACTGTTTAACCGTATCGATTTAGATAAAATTGACCAACTGGTTAGTGCATCGAAAGAAAACCTCAAAAAATGAGATGATCGGGAGGTTTCACAATAGACTTCTTGCAAAACCGTCATTTGTTATGTGAAGTCAAGGCATCAGAGCACAGCAACCCTCGTTAACATGCGATACATGAGGATTGCGAGCACCGCGTAACGCCGAATTCACGCCACGTAGTAGGTTATGCAAGAAGTCTAATAAATCTATTCTTTCATTTACTTGATCGCTGTGGAACGCAGCGATCCAATAACCTCTGAGAGTCAAGCTGATGGTACATGAATACGACAGTAAACGCCCGCTATACATTCCCTACGCCGGCTCGATCCTACTGGAATTTCCGTTGTTGAATAAAGGCAGTGCCTTTACCGAAGATGAGCGCAATCATTTTAATCTTCATGGTTTGCTTCCCGAAAAAGTAGAAACGATCGAAGAACAAGTTGCACGTGCTTATCAGCAATATCAAGAATTTAAAAACGACGATGATAAGCATATCTATTTACGGAATATTCAGGACACTAACGAAACACTCTTTTATCGCCTATTGAATGCTCACCTCAGTGAGATGATGCCGATTATCTATACTCCGACTGTTGGTAAAGCCTGCCAAAATTTTTCGGCTATCTATAGACGCGCACGTGGGTTGTTTATCTCTTATCCAAATCGTGATCGTATTGATGATATGTTACAAAATGCGACGAAACAAAAGGTTAAGGTGATAGTCGTCACTGACGGCGAGCGTATTCTTGGCTTGGGTGACCAAGGAATCGGTGGCATGGGGATCCCTATCGGCAAACTTTCGCTCTATACTGCCTGCGCAGGTATAAGCCCTGCTTACACTTTGCCGGTAGTGCTCGATGTTGGCACTAACAATCAAGATTGTTTACAAGATCCACTGTATATGGGCTGGAAACATCCGCGTATTCGTGGTGATGAATATAATGCTTTTGTTGATGCGTTTATTCAGGCAGTAAAACGCCGCTGGCCTAAAGTATTGTTACAGTTTGAAGATTTTGCCCAAGAGAACGCTACCCCTCTATTAAATAGCTATCGTGATAAACTATGCTGCTTTAACGATGATATTCAGGGCACAGCTGCAGTCACTCTTGGTAGCCTGATTGCTGCGAGTCAGGCAGTGGGTATCAGATTGTGCGATCAAACTGTCACTTTCCTCGGTGCGGGCTCCGCAGGTTGTGGTATTGCTGAACAGATTGTCGCACAGATGGTATTAGAAGGCTTAAGTGAAATGAAAGCGCGTGCACGTGTCTTCATGGTAGACCACGCAGGCTTATTGACGGACAAGCTGTCTGATGTGCGGGATTTTCAACGTAAACTGGTACAAAAAAGCGATAATTTACACGGCTGGGGCCCGCAAACCGAAACTATTTCTTTATTAGATGTGGTACGCCACGCCAAACCTACCGTATTGATTGGTGTCTCCGGTCAGCCGGGGTTATTTAACGAAGAACTTATCCGCGAGATGTACCGTCATTGTCAACACCCTATCATTATGCCGCTATCCAACCCAACCTCTCGTATCGAAGCTCGACCTGAAGATATTATTACCTGGACAGAGGGTAACGCACTCGTTGCCACCGGTAGCCCATTCCCTCCAGTCTACTATAAAGGACAGATTTATCCTGTTGCTCAATGTAATAATGCTTATATTTTTCCAGGAATTGGGCTTGGTGTACTGGCATCAAAAGCGAGCAAAATTACTGATGGCATGTTAATGGCTGCCAGCCGTGCTTTAGCTCAGTGTTCACCATTGGCGAGCACAGGAGAAGGGGCACTACTACCAAACATTGATAATATTCAGGAAGTATCAAAACATATTGCACTAGAAGTAGCTAAAGTAGCACAATCAGAAGGCGTTGCGACAATAAACGCACCAGAAGCTTTGACCGAATCTATCGAAGGCAACTGCTGGCAAGCACAATACCGTACATACAAACGGACATCATTTTGATAACATCAGGATCATACACATCACTCGCTACGGTTTTGAAAGAGGTCTAATACACGAAGGCTTATAATGTGGAAACGCTTAATAATTAGTCTGCTAGTCATGATTGGGTTTTTAACGGTATTGGCGATTGTGTTTGACCGTTGGATAAGCTGGAAAACAGCGCCTTATATCTACGAAGAAGTACAACTACTACCACATCGAGAGGTGGGTGTAGTATTGGGCACCGCAAAATATTACCGCATCGGAGTGATTAACCAATTTTACCGGTATCGTATGCAAGGGGCGTTAAATGCTTACAACAGTGGGAAAGTAAGCTACTTACTGCTCAGCGGTGATAACGCACAAAAAAACTACAACGAACCACGAACCATGCGTCGTGATCTCATCAAAGCTGGGGTTGCCCCAGCCGATATCGTACTGGATTATGCCGGATTTCGGACATTAGATTCTATTGTGCGAACACACAAAGTATTTGATACTAATGATTTTATTATTATTACACAGCGTTTTCATTGCGAACGAGCGCTATTTATTGCGCTTCATATGGGTATTCAAGCGCAATGTTATGCTACCCCTTCCCCTAAAAACCTGCTTTCAGTCAGGGTGCGTGAAACGTTTGCCCGTCTGGCTACCTTTACTGATCTCTATATTTTCAAGCGAGAGCCACGTTTTCTCGGCCCAACCATCCCAATACCGACAGTACATATTATTCCCAGTGACGCTCAAGGATATCCAGCAGTATCTCCTGAGCAATTAGTCGAATTAGAGAATGAATTGGCAGCAGAAAAGCAAAAAAATCATTAGATTTCTTGCAAAACCGTAGTTCGTTATACGAAACAAAAGCACCTGGAACACAGCAAGCAAAATGTAGATGCAGTGCAAAAATGATTTCAATCAGCGGAGGGGGTGAACTACATCACCAATCACTGACTGTCGATTTTCCTACATCCTTTAGAAGGCGCACCAACGCTATTAACTAATAATCGCAGTAAACAGCCAGCCACTTTAACAAGTAGGTGAATCCAGAAGGGGGGTATTTGGAAAGACCTTTATTTTGTATTTTTTTCTCTCAACCCATACTGCAACATCGAATTTTAATTTGGCAACATCAACACCCACTTATAGCAGGCGCCGTATAAGTTGATTATAAAAATTAGCAATAACATATTGATATTAAATAATATTTATTAACAAAAGTGATCACGTTACATGGCGCCTGCTATATGATTTATTGGGATCGACAGAAGGTGTTGACAGTAATTTAAACCTGTTAATTTCACCTCTACTCCCTGTCGATCGTTCAATAAAATTTTAGCTCAGTTTAGTTGGGTATTTCTTTTTGCGTAGGTCGCTAATAACGATTAAGGCTGCATTTTTTCGTCATATAACCACTGTGCCGCTTGTTTTGCGAAATAGGTTAGCACGCCATCCGCACCGGCGCGTTTAAAACATAGCAATGATTCCATGATAGTTGGTTTCTCCTGCAACCAATGGTTTGCAATTGCTGCCTTATGCATGGCATATTCCCCGGAAACTTGGTAGGCAAACGTTGGCACTTTAAAGGTATCTTTAACGCGTCGCACTACATCCAGATAAGGCATACCCGGTTTAACCATCACCATATCGGCACCTTCTTGCAGATCCTGAGCGATTTCATGCAATGCTTCGTCGCTGTTAGCAGGATCCATCTGATAGGTTCTTTTATCCCCAGCTTGTAGATTCTTACTTGAACCAATAGCATCGCGAAAAGGACCATAATAACAGGAAGCATATTTCGCTGAATACGCCATAATCTGCATATTAACCCAATTTTGAGCTTCTAATTGGTTACGAATAGCAGCAATACGCCCATCCATCATATCACTGGGCGCCACAATATCGGCTCCGGCCTCAGCATGAGAAAGTACCTGAAGTACCAGTATTTTTTTACTTTCGTCATTTACTACATAGTCATGCTTATCAATCACGCCATCTTGACCATGAGTTGTATAGGGATCCAGCGCCACATCAGTTAAAATTCCTAACTCCGGGAACGCTTTTTTAAGTTCACGAATAGTGCGTTGTATTAATCCTCTTGGATTATAAGCTTCTTTCGCTTCTAGAGATTTCAGATTCGTTTCAATCATTGGAAAGAGAGCAATAATAGGAACATCCAATCTGGCAATAGTTTCCGCTTCTTTTAACAGTCGATCGATGGTCATGCGCGATACATCCGGCATAGAAGAAACGGCTTGTTGGCGATTAACACCTTCCATGACAAAGACTGGATAAATAAGGTCATTTACCGTCAGTTGATTTTCAGCCATCAAACGACGGCTAAAATCATAACGCCGTATACGTCGCATACGGCGGCCAGGAAAAAGGCCAGGGAATACATCACTCATTTTTCTCTCCCCACTTATTAAACTCGGCAAGTAGCGTTATCAGTCAGAATTTACGCAAGCTTTAACCTGCTGTAGTAGCTCAAACTCGACCTGAAAATTACTGGTTATATATACAGTTTCCTGTCAGATTAGATCTGGATCAAGTTCTTTTCTACCCAGACCTGTTTTCCATCATGAAGTGTGTCCATCGGCGTACATAATGACTTCCAAAACATGTTGGCAAAATTTCAATGGATAAACCATGCTTGCATGGTACATCAATTTATGTAATTAAGAGACTTAATTTTGATTAGCACACAAATATTAGCCACTCCGTAGATTTGCTCCTCAATGTATCCGTTAGGCGATCAAAATTAAATTGCGCATCTATAGCGAAGAAAGAAAAGAAAGTGATATAGCTATGCGTTTTAATTTTAATTACAACGTAAAAAAATAATCCAAACGAGCTAAAGATGAGTTATAGCAGGGGCCGTATAATTTGATTATGAAAATTAGAAATAACATATTGATATTAATTAATATTTATTAACAAAAGTGATCACGTTACATGGCACCTGCTATATTCAGTTGATTTTCGGCGTAAAGTCCTCAGTGTTCGAGAGCAGGAAAAATCGTTGGTTTATCTTGACGAAAGCGGTTTTGCAAAAAATATGCCACGAACTCACGGGTATGCGACACGAGGTCAACGCTGTTTTGGCGTTCAAGTATGACGGCGAGTTGCTTCAATGACTGCACTCACATTTACATCTATCAAATAGACTATAAAATCATCAGGATGAATCGCTTTTAAGCTGTATCTTAGAATTCTTTATTTGGAAAATCTCTAAGATTAAAAGTCACGATAGCATCTGCATCAGTTTGGACGGCTGCGGAGACAACATGACGATCATCTTTGCCTGGTAAATGTATTCGTCAAAAAATGAATCGTTCATTAATTAATGCCTATTATCCATTTCCCAATAATTATCGGAAAATGTCAGTAATATTTGAGACAATATTTTATGCGTGAAAGAGAAGAGGTTTATAGAAATTAACGTAAACGCCTGATGATAACGTTATGTTTTTATTATTTCATGTTCTTACTGTTTAATTCGCAGGTTTTTAGATAGTGTCGTCATGAAATATTGAGCCATAGAGCAATGCATAGTATTTGTACAGCAGCCAAAAACGAGGTGTTATTCTTTGCATAACGCGTGGCAATACCCTGCCGGTGCCTGAGATGTAGAAAAGCATTCTCCACAAGATGTCGATGTTTGTAGAGGTCCTTGCCATATTCACGTCGCATCTTCCGATTCTTTTTGGGCGGGATAACCACTTCCATACCGACTTATTTTGCTTGTTTAATCACGTTATTACTGTCAGAGCCCTTGTCAGCCAACAGATATTCCGCTGTCATGCCCTCAATTAAATCCATAGCCTTCGTGCAATCTGCTTCGATACCTGTAACCGCTCTGACCGGCATACCATGCGCATCCATGGCCAAGTGTATCTTACTGTTGAGCCCCCTTTTGTGAGCCCCTATCTTGATTGCCTCCTTTTGCGCCTGCTGCGTGAGGGTGAACTTGACTATGAGTGACATCGAGCATCAGCCATTCAAACACGAGTTTCGCACTGTACTAAATGATGGTAAAAGGAGAGTAGGAAAAAAGATAAGAATGGTAATGAGATGTCAGACTATCCCTGTACGAAAGACCTTTATAAAGCATTTTTACAAGCGAGTAGTGTCAGATATTCTGGTCTAGCGTTGTCAGAAGTGAGCCCGTCGAGGGTATCGCATGATAGCGTAAGCCGGTGGTTAAAGAGCCGGTGTTTTCGTCCGAAAGAGTTGTGGCAACTTGTCGCCCCTCGATAGACCGGGAAGCACCTTGTTTTCTGATTGCGGATGATAGAGTGCTAGCCAAAAAACGGAGTAAGAAGATAGAGCGAGTTCATTATCACTATTCTGGTAATGAACATGATGTGATAGCCGGTATTGGTTTGGTTAATCTGTTGTGGCAGGGTCTTGAAAAGGGAGAGTCAGTGCCTATTGACTACCGAATTGACGACAAAGAGACCGACGGAAAAACAAAAAACTCGCATTTTTGCGACATGCTCAAACTGGCAAAAGCGAGGGGTATAGCCCCTGAAGCGGTGGTAATGGATGCGTGGTATTCGGTATTCAAGTTTAGATAATCTCAACGCCATTCGTTCTCCTGGCTGGATTGGGGTCACCACCTTGAGAAAGAACCGGATAGTTAATCGCAACGTCACATTAGCCTCACTTGATATTCCAGAAGAAGGGCTTTCAGTACACCTGCGGGGCGATGGTTGGGTGACAGTCTTCAAGTTTGTGACCAAACACGGTCGCATTGATTATGTTGCAACGAACAAAGAGAACCCCACCCGGGAACAGATGAAGGCTGTCACCGAGGCCCGTTGGTCTGTTGAAGTTTATCATCGGGAAATCAAACAAACTTGTGGTATAGAACGCTGTCAGGCCCGCACGGGCCGGGCGCAAAGAAATCATATTTTTCTAGCCATGGCTGCCTGGTTTGAACAACATAAACGCCGTCTGTCCGAAAAAATAACCCTTTACCAACAAAATTGGGCTGTCATTAAAAACGCTATTACTACACACATCAGAGCACTATTGGCTGCACCAGGTTAGATTCGTGCGAAACTCGTGTCAAACTTGGCATTGCCTAAGAAAAAGACAAAGAAAAATCCCTTAACAAAAGAAGATAAACGCAACAATCGTGAGTTATCAAGCCTGCGTGTATTAAACGAAAATGTCATTGGTATGATTAAACGATTTAAAATCGTATCAGATCGTTATCGAAACAGGCGAAAACGTTTTGGATTACGATTTAATCTGATTGCTGCAATTTATAATATGGAAATTAGATAAATGATAGTTCCCGAAGAGGTCTAGTGTATCCGCTCCAACTGCAGGCAGCCAGCAAAATGCATTTAATGATGTACCCCCCCCCCCCCCCCCAATAATTAGTACCAGCAATACGATGTTACAACCCACAGAAAATACGCAACCACAGAACAACCCAGAGAGCTTGGCGAGGTTGTCATTTCAATCGTTTCTAGGGAGAGAAACAACAGATGCCGCTAGTCTTAGCATTAAATTAAACGAGGTGCTAAATAAAATTCCAAAAAATGGGTTTTTGAGCGCGGGTGTCAATGGAGAAGTATTCGAGCTTTGCAAAGAAAAAATACAAGAATCACCACTTAATCTAAAAAGTAGTGGGGAATTAATTACATATCTCATGACGAATGGAATAGATGTTAATGATACATTCACTACCGCCGTTTTTCTTATCGCAAATAACCTTGATTTCGTCTTACAAAATACTAAAGATGAAATAAGTAAAAATATTGCAACATACCTAGATAACATTGGATTAAATCTCCCAGAGGAGAGTGTCTCTTTAGTGAACCATATAATGATTGCCTTCTTTTATAAAGAGAATATGCTAAAACAGGTCACGCCGGAAAAATATCTTTCAGCATATGAAGAAGCTCGTGATCGAGGAAATATAACGCAGGAAACATATGCCATTGAGACCGAGGGCCTATCTCTCTTGAAGCAAGGTATTCCCTTCAAAGAAGTTGCTACCAGGCTTGAGATAAAAGAGTCTGACATGGCAGAATACTTCCGTAAGAAGATGCTATTGATATAGAAGAGGCTCACTCTCTTTATGCTTAATACTTACTTAGCGTGATGGCAAGATTCGTTATAGCAGAACGATTCTATTTTGATTACACCATAAAGATGAGCAGTGCCGTATATGGATACCGAATGGTATCCATTATGTAATCAAAATTACACCGTACCGCTATATCATCTTTCTGGGTTTATTTTGTACATCGATGAATAAAGTCGCTGTAATCAATTGAATTGATTACAATAATTTTTGTAGAAAGGTGAGGGATTTGTGACTAAGAGACAGACACCCTACAACGCCTTGATGTGATGATGTAAAGAAAAAAGGACGTAAGATCAGCTCATGGTTGAAGTCACATGATACGCAGTCCTTGAAACAAGGAGTAAGCAATTAGTTTAAATGATTAACCATCAAGAAAAATTAACGAGGAAAATGATTGTTGTTTTGATTACCCTTAATGAGCGATAACAAACTCGTCTATATCCAATAACATCAATCTAAACTATAAGGTAATCAAATGAAACATATAAATATTTTCTTAAAAATATTACCCATTCTATTACTGCCAACACTTGTTTGGGCTTCTGGAAAATATCCTTCATCCCCTGAGGATTGTAATCGTTGGTGGGAGCCTCAAACTCCTTTCATGCCCAGTCCACCTAAAATATGCACTGAGAAAAAACCTGCCGTACAGCAAACTACACCTTCTGAGCCAAAAAAAGATGAAATCAACAACTAGAGACCCACTCCTCCCTTATGGTGGAGAACGGGGTTAGTGTTACTGGCTACAAAGGAACCCGGTTAACCTCCTTTCGGTTGATCCATCCTACTCATCATTGACTGTTCTACAAGGTTTACACGTAAAAAACCACGTCTAGCGTGATGTGTGCCTTTGTAGATATTCGGAGTTCCAATCCCTGCTGCCAATTTTACGGCTATGGGCGGGATAATCCCAAATATCTTTTTCGTCAAATGCAAAAACAAAAACCCCGACAGCGAAGGTCAGGGTTTTACGGTTGTTCGTTATCAATACATAGACACGGCAGGGTACCCTGCAATCATTGCTCATTTGCTCTTTTCAGTCAATAGCATTACGCCACTTTTTAAATTTTACCGACACGTTTGCGACATTTAAATGCCTGTTCGAGGGAAGGATGGAGTAGATATAGACTTTCCTCTAGTATCTGGTCGACTTCTCTACGACAGGTAGCCAGTGAGGGGGTTTTAAAGCGGTTGCCTCCTCGTGTGCTGATATTACGAGGGATGGCGACTTTCTGACTATAAGCCGCTATCGAATAGCGGGAAAGGCGTTGTACGTAGTAACTGAGCAGGATGCCAAAAGCCTGGTTATCCACCGGTATCACCGTATCCACGACCCGAGAAATCAACAACCCGTCATCATCATTACACATTGGCCTGGTAGGACTTGCTTGCGGCTTTTTTGTCGCCATACAGTGGGCGATGAGGCTACTCTGTGGCTTCTCCAATCGACCGCTGTATACCCAGGCTCCCCAGCGTTCCAGCCAGCTGTTAACCCAGTGATACTGCTCATTATTGAGCCTAAGTTGTGTGACGTTCATGCTGCCTCCTGTTCCGTTATGATTATCTCCCTCCTGCCGCCTTGCACCTGTTCACCCCGAATGATGTGCAGGTCATCAATCACACTGTCATCGGCAATCATGCCCGCGTGTACCAAGGCATCCAACGGTGCCTTTAGCAGATTATCTAAATCGCGTTTCCTGCGGTCTGGGACATGAACTCGTACCTTGACACGAAGTTTGCTTTTTAGGCACAGGGTAAGCCCCTTACGTGCAATTAACGCAATAACCTCGGTACGGTACTGCCTGCCCTGTTTGCTGATGTAATGTCGGCCTCTGGCATGTCGCCAATAGGTATTCACTGTCGGCGGGTAAGGCAGCACTATTCGATATTCATTCATGTTTCATCTGTCTCTACTGGCGCCGGTTGATTTTTGTTACACGGCTCTGGCTCGATAACTCTCCCAGGTAAACGCCAAGGTACAACCGCCACCTTCGTTCATTCTGTCCAGTACTCGCTCACCGAGGTAAGTCGTTAAGTCTTCTTTCGGCAAATTGCTCAGCAGCAGCGTCGGTTTCATGTTTTCATAGCGGGTGTTGATGATTTCAAATAAAATCAGCTTTTCCGCCTCACTGCCAAACTGCACACCGATTTCATCGATAATCAACATGTCGACACCGGTGTAGTGCTTAATCACCTCGGATTCGGTTTGGGTGGCGTCTTTCGCCCAGGTGCTCTTGACCTCTCGAGTAATACGTAGCGCGGATGTCAGAACAACCGAGGCGTGGTGTGTCGTAATGATGTGTTTAGCAATCGCAACCGCCAGATGATTTTTTCCTGTCCCGGGTTTGCCGCACATCACCAACCCACCGCCTTGCGCTAAACGCTCATGCCATTTTTGTGCATAGGCCTGGCATACCTTCTGGCAACGTAAGGATTCAGCATTAATCGGCTGATAAGACTCAAAACTGGCAGTGGTAAAGCGCGCAGGGATACCCGTCTGGCTCAGCAAATTTTTAATCAATTGGGCCTGATTTCGCTGCTGGTCTGAGGCGATATTCTTTTTCAATACGGTGATTTTTTCGTGTAAACACGCCGGACAGTCCGTTTTCTGTTGCACGTTGGCAAAGCCCTGCAGGGTTCGACAGCGTTGTTCAAAAGCCCCGTGTTGTGGGCAGAGGACCTCTGCTACATCAACCCGAACCCCTGCTATTTCCTTCAGCGGGGCACGGGCACTTTTCAACCGGTCTTCAAGAAAAGTGAGGTCTTGCTGCTGACGCGAATTTTCTATTTTTTCAATGACATTCATCACATTACCCTTCCATCCACGCCGGAAATACCGTGGTGCCGTAGTCTTTTTTGGCGAAGCGGTCGCCAGAAACCCGTTTGAAGGTGGTGCCATCCACTGCCCGTTTGTTCTGGTAATTCAGTTTCTGACTGGCGGTGCAAAACCAGCTTTTAGGCGTGTCGTGACGAAACTCTAAATCCAATCGTGTCAGCTCGTAGACCAAGTCCAAATGCGGGAATAGCGTTTGCCAGCTGTCGAAATCTTGCGGGGTCAGGCGGATTATCTTCCCTTCGAAGGCGTAACGGCTCGCTAGGCTGGTCTGAGTGTCAACGTGAGGGGAATTACGCTGAGCAGGAAAACAGTCAGGGTGGGGGATGGGGTCTTCTCGCTTGGCAGGACACTCATCGACTTTGATTGCACAAATTTTGCTCGCAGTTGGGGTGTTAGGTTCTATGACAGGTTCTATGACTGGTTCAAAAGAATGACTAATTCTGGGTGTTCCTGATTCACCCCTTCCTGGTGTTCCAGATGCGCTACCCCGTGTGCCAGATACTCCACCCAGCGTTCTTGATTCACCAGGAGGTGAACCTGTATCCTCCCCGGGTGACTTATTTTCACCCTTCACTTTTGGGGCATTGTTTAACGTCAAATGATAAACATTCGATTTATTCACGCCCTGCTCATTTTTACGATATTCAATCCACAGCAAGCCGTCTACTGCCAACTGGTGAAGATGTTTTTGTACCGAGCGATCTGTCATTTCACACTGATGAGCGATATAGGGCACTGACGGCCAGCATTCGCCTTGGTCGTTGGCATTATCAGCCAATTTGAGTAAAATCAGTTTTCTCAGCGGATTCCCCACTTTGATACTCATGGCGTGTGTCATTAATTTCATACTCATTGTCTATTCCCTATGCCGCGTTTGTGATCGTTTTCAGTAAGCCTGCTTCACGCAGCTTTTTTGTTAGCCACGCTTGACCCTTGCCGGTCAGTAGCGGGGTGAAGGTGATTTTCATCCCGTGCTCCGTCTCGATGGGCGTTTCTCTGAAGGTGAAATAGTCCCGCTCCAGGTACTCCTGTCGAGGCACATTTCTGCGAGAAGGAATACCCATTAGCACGTGATTTTTGCGTAACCAAACAAACAATTTGTTGGGACGAAGGCCCATCAGCTTGGCAAAATTGCCCACCAGAATGCCACTGGCTTCGCTCACACGGTCGGCGAAATCTATCTTAGGGGCAGCCCGTGCTAACGGGTTTTCTAGCCGTTGGCGTCGCTCAACCTCTTGCGTTAATGTTTTCAAGGCTGATAAATAATCGACCGGTAAAAACGAGTAGGCCGCTTTCTCTTCCAGTTGCTGCCAACGATCGACTACGCGGGCGGTAAATTCAGGGGAGAGTTGGGCGACCACCACATAGCTATCACGTTTACCTACCCTGTATTCAAAAACGTATTGGTCTGATTGATTTTTAACCTCCTCCATTGGAGGAAGTCTGATAATCCCCTTTTCAACCAAGCGCTCAATGGCTCTTTTCACATTGTCGTGACGAGACTCCACTAAATCGGCTATCTCTCGACTCCCCATGCTGGGGTTGACTGCGTTTGATAATGGGTTCATCATCACTCCGTGTGTTTGTGTAGGGCGACTGCCTGGTCCGCAGTCGCGGTGTTTTTACTTACTGTAAACCTGCAGCGTGGCGCGAACTTCACCGTCTCGTGTTGCGATGTGTTTACGGTGAGCATCCAGAATTTTCTGTTGGGCTTGTTCATTAATCCCCCGTGCTCCCTAATCGCATCAAGAATTAACTGGTCGACAGCACTGCGTTTCACCGTGGTATGTAATCCCATATGGTGTAGTTCTACCGCGTCGACATCACCGGCGGAGGGAATAGGAACAACCAAGGCATCTGACCGCTCGGCAAAATACTCTGCAACTAACGTTGACTGACTCAATGTTTGCAAGGCCAATAGCTCATCAATGCTAAAGAATCGACAGCCTTTGCTTTCGTATAACCGATTGTTAAACTTGGATTCCGGCATACCAAGATAAGCCGCCGCTACACTTCTCCCGCCTTCAATACGCTCACACATTTGATTAATTAGTTCGCGTTTTTCCATAATATCAGTGCTGCCTCTGTAGTTATGTTTATGCTCAAATTGTGTGATAGTTGCTTGTGCTAGGCCTTTCTTCGTTTCCCATCCAGTACTCTTTTCTGGTGTGTTAATGAGTTTGCTTGATGGAATAAATTAAAGTTTCCTATGTGTATTGCTTTTTTATTGGTAATTCTTCAGCTTGTAACTTAATAGTAAAATTTTCGTAGATATCTGGACGGAGTTGATTTTTGGTAACTCCACCCTGAGTGACTCCTTCTAGCCTTTTAGCAAGAGAAAAGCCTGCTTTCTTGTAGCCGTTGAAGACGAGCCTCAAATACTCTGTACTGCTGCCAACATGTCTAGCAAGAGCAAGCTGTTCTGATTTAGTCAGGTTGTTCCAATACTCTTTCATTTGTACCTACAGGATACATTATGCACTATTTAAATGAATCTTCAAGACCCTTGTACCTTATCAGTACATATAGTTGAATGGTAAGCATGAAAACTAATGATAAAATCAGGCAAGATAACGCTAGAAAGCTACGTGATAGCACGGGCGGAAATAAATCCTTTTCGATGCTGCTTGACCGTGAAGCGACACAAATAAGTCGTATTATCGGCAAAAATCCCACTAAAAAGATTGGGGATGATTTGGCGCGCCATATTGAAAAATGTTTTTCTTTACCTGTAGGTTGGCTAGATAAAGAACACCTGGCTACTGATACTGCTACCTTCCAAGACATATCGACCATAAATTTTGAGATAAGGATGATCCCGATTATCTCTTGGGTACAAGCAGGAGCATGGACTGAAATCAATCATACGGAGGTGGATTTGAGCTTGACAGAAAAGTATTCATGCCCAATTCCTTGTGGAAAAATGACGTACATTCTACGAGTTATAGGTGATTCAATGATTGATGAATACAAACCCGGGGATATGATTTTTGTGGATCCCGAAGTGGCACCGGTTCATGGTGACGATGTTGTTGCTTTATGTATTGATTCATCCGAAGCCACGTTTAAACGACTTGTAGAAGACAGTGGGAAAAAATACCTCAAAGCCTTAAACAAAAATTGGCCAGAGCAATACATCAAAATAAACGGTAATTGTTCAATAATTGGGACTGTAATTTTTTCTGGTAAACCAAGACGTTATAAGCGCTAACTAAATTTTTATGAAATTAACCCGCTTTATGCGGGTTTTTTTGTGCTTGACAATGTACTTTATTGGTACATAATGTATCAAAAAGAAACATTATGTACCAACGCGAAGCAGGCAAGGAAAGCCCATGAAGTAGCCGTCCGAGGCGTATGAAAATCGGAATGATTCGCGAAATAGAATACCCGCTTTACCCCGCTCAGGCGGATGCTCTTTAACAATTTGGAGTTTGGTAGCACTGACAAAGTGCACCCTTGCGTTCACCCGTTGGTTTCTGAATAGGTTGTGTCACCAGCTTATCCAGAAATCAATCGGAGGTAAGTTATGGCAACGATTATTTACAAGCCATCGAGACGCAAGGCAACGTATGGCGGTAATGCCAAATACCGCAGACATCAACGCCGTAAAGCACAGGCTATCTCTCGCGAAGCGATCGAAAACAGCCTTGGTCGGAGAGTGGGCCATCACGAAAAAATAGCGCGTGCTCAACCTCGCTCAGAGGTAGATCGGGCGATTGCTCTAGCGACGACCTTTCCTTTACGTAAAAAGCCACAGGACAGCCTGTACAACCGGCTGATGCCAAGAGCCTGGTTATTTTCGGTTCGAGGAACCCGCAGGACAAACAAAGTTATCACCGCTTCTGCTTAGCAGGGGCGTTATTGAATTAACCCACAAAGGTGAACAATGAACGATTTTTTAAGCGAACACCGTATCACCCTATGGCCTTACAGCACGCCTGCGGAAAAACCCAAACGCAATCAATTCATTGACCTTTTTATCTGGCTAAAAAAAACACTCAACCAACGAGGTGAACCATGATTTTTACTATCCAAGATAACGCATTAATCATCATGATCAACGGTGTGAAGCGAGTTTTCCTTAACAGCGAGCGGGGCTATGCCCGCATGTCTCAAGCGTATTGTAAAAGCAGAGGGCGACTGGCATGACACCCGAGACGCTTATTGAAGCACGAAAAATAATGAACACCTTCAGTGATCAAGATTGGCACAACATTAATCAACAGGCGGAAGAGTGGGACAAATACTTCACCTTTGACCACATCGCCCAGCTCTTTAAAAAATTGCCCCATTTTGATAGTGAGGCTTTGTCCCTCGCCTTGGCTGACACTGAACCCGATGACCTCGATGAGGCATTTTTCAGCATTTTTATCTCAAAAGCAAAGTGGATGTTAGCCAAAGAACGGCTCTACCACCGTGATGAATACAATGAGGTCTATTATGGAGAATAAAGCATTTTATCTTAAGCTAGCGACTATTCAACGTGAACTCAATGCACCGAAAAATCAATATAATACCTTTGGCAAATACCACTACCGCAGCTGTGAAGACATTTTGGAAGGCGTTAAACCGCTGCTGGGCGACCTGTTTTTATCAATAAGTGATGAAATCGTACAAATGGGCGATCGCTATTACGTCAAAGCGACTGCAACCTTGACGGACGGTGAAAATTCGTTTCAGGCCTCCGCAATTGCACGGGAAGAATTGAACAAAAAAGGCATGGATGCGGCACAGCTGACCGGGGCAACCAGCTCCTACGCGCGCAAGTACTGCCTGAACGGCCTGTTTGCGATTGATGATGCCAAAGATGCCGACACCGAAGCTTACAAGCAGCAAGAAAACAAGGGGACCCCACAAACGAAGCCCACCGCTGCACGCACCCCAGAACAATACCTCACCGATTTCACCCACTGGGCGCATCAATGCAAGGATAAAGTGGCCTTACAGGGGGCTTATAACCGACTAAGCCAGTTGCTTATCCAGTAGCCTGATTTAGCACAAAAAGCCAACGACATTTATCTCACCCACTCAGCAACCTTAGAAAAGGCAGCCTAATGGCACATACCATCACCCTCAAACTCCAACAGGCCGCCAGAGAATTTGCGGCCACTGACGCCATCGGCTTCGCCTTACGGGGTGGCGTTAAATACTACGATCGCAAATTAAAAACCCATGCTTTCACTAACTACCAGGCGGTACTGTTCGCCAAAGCCGGCAATCAAGCGGATTTTTACCGCGAAAGACTCAACCCAGGCGCCATCGTTGAGCTCTTCGGTGAAAGCATCAAAATCGACACCTACGAAGGAAAAAACGGGCAAGCGATCGTCCTGGAACTGAACAATGCCCGATTAGGTTTTATCGAAGCGGGTGGAACACAACCACAAGGACAGCAGCGGCAACAAAATCAGCAGTTGTGGGGACAGGCGTCTATGAAGGCGGTGTCACAGCAGCAATGTAACCCCACGCCACCGATTGCGTTTGATGAACCCATTCCCTTTTAAATCAAACTCAGTCTTTACGGATAACACAGCTATCGAGGTAAAAAATGGAACAACGAACAGACGAGTGGTTTGCTGCCCGCTGTGGCAAGGTCACAGCTAGCAAATTGGCAGATGTGATGGCAAAAGTCAAAACAGGCGACGCGGCAACGCGAAAAAAATACAGGGCCGAGCTGATTTGCCAGCGTCTGACGGGGAAACGAGAAGACACCTTTGTCACGCTCGACATGAAGCACGGAACGGCACTGGAACCCGTCGCACGTGAGGCTTACCTATTGCGTGAATTTGCGGTAGAGGTCACAGAGGTGGGTCTTGTCGACCACCCTACCATCAAGGGATTTGCTGCCAGTCCCGACGGATTGGTTAATGAGGATGGCCTGATCGAGATTAAATGCCCAAAAACCTGGACACATCTGAAGACATTAAAAACCGGCGAACTCAAAAGAGAATACCTCCTGCAAATGCATGCACAAATGCTGTGTACCGAGCGAAGATGGTGTGACTTTGTCAGCTATGATAATCGACTACCCCCGGAATTGGCTTACTTCAAAAAACGCATTCACTTTGATGAAGCACTGGGTAAGGAAATTGAAACCGAAGTGTGCAAATTTCTGCAAGAACTTGAAGATGAAATCGAACAGATTAAAACGTATGGAAAAGTGGCATGAAGATAACGCCACTGAAAAAAGTGATCGTCTACCGGATGAAATGCGCGTAGAGTCACCTGTCGATAATATCGACGCCACATTGTAGAGAGAACCCCAGGGAGAGCATGCCGTGCCTGACATATCGAAACCTCATGATAAACTATTTAAAGGCACCCTACAGCATCGACAGATTACGTTGGATTGGTTGAAGGCACATCTTCCAAAGAGGATCCTGAAATTAATTGATATCTCCACGTTAAAGATGGTACCCAACGAGTTATCCCCTAAATGGCCTGATACGCTGTATAGCGATGTGGTTTTCAGTTGTAAGATTAAAGGCCAACTGAGCTACATCTATATTTTGGCGGAACATCAAAGCAGTGATGATGAAATGATGGCATTTCGTATCCTCTGTTACGTTGTCGAGTTGATGAACTACCACTTAAAGCAGGGTCATAAAAAATTGCCGATTGTGTTGCCCTTAGTGCTCTATCACGGAGAAAAATCGCCTTATCCCCACTCACGAGCAATCTGGGAATGTTTTGAGGAGCCAAAATTAGCAAAAAAATTGGCACTGAAACCCTTTCAACTGATTGATTTAACGGTCATGTCAGATGAAGAAATAAATACACATGGTTTAGCGTCAGTGATGGAAATCTTATTCAAACACTACCGTGAAAAGCAATCTCCCCTCACCTGGTTAGAGGCGTTGTTATCTGAAGAGAAAATGACTACAATTTACACACAAGTGAGCCGTGACTATTTCAAAGACGTACTGAGGTACTTTATTGAAATATGTGGTAGAGCCAGTGATTTGGCAGAATCAGATGAGCTGGACAAGTCATTAGCACTGTCGCTTAATTCCGTTCCACAAGCAAAGGAAGACATTATGACATTTGCACAACAACTCGAAAAACGGGGCGAAAAACGGGGCATAGAACAGGGCATGCAACAGGGCATGCAACAGGGTGAAAGACAAGCTTCTCTAAAAATGGCTAAACAGCTTCTTGCCAGTAATGTGAGCCGTGACATCATTAAAAAGATAACGGGCTTTTCTGAAGAAGAGCTGGATAGCATGATGTTGCATTAAGCTGACAGCACCCCTCTAGGCTTAGCAAGTTGAGTCACCTGCTTCATAAACCGCAGACCCCGGTTATGCGGTTTTCTTACACCCATACTTTACTACGGTTAGCTAGCTGTCGCCAAACAACGTTAGAAAAGATCGTGTGCAACAAGCACTAGTGTAGACCTATTGAAACCTTCCCTTCTACAAATTTCTGCCTGTTAGCCAATGAATACTTTTTCAACTCATGTCGTTTTAATACGGAGAATTTGCTATGCCCACAGATAGCCAAACGCAACTCATGATCTTTAAAACCGCAGATTCAAATATTGAACTTAAGGGCATGTTGTATAATGATAAACCTGTATTTTTTGCGGTGGAACTCGCAAAAGTACTAGGGTACACAGACCCGCATCAAGCATTAAAAAATCATTGTAAATCATTGATTAAAATTAATTCCGTTGAATTAACGGAATTAGGATTGGGGTCACGACCAAAGGGGATTATTTTTGCCACCGAAGCCGATGCCTACCGTCTGATACTGAAAAGCAACCTTCCCTCCGCTGAGCGTATTCAGGACTGGTTATGTGAAGAAGTCTTGCCCGCACTGCGCCAGCAAGGTAGTTATCATATAAAAAGGACCCACCGTGACGAAGGCAGTGGATTACCGGAATTTCGGAAGGCAAGAGCGATGCAGATAGCGATGCAGATAGCGATGGAGGTGGCAGAAAAAACATTTGCATGGGCCACAGATCTCTCCTCTCTATCACGACAAGTTGTTATTGCCGGGCTGATTAATCCGTTGGCCGGTTGTGAGGTTGTCCCCCTTCCTTTACTTATCGAAAAGCTTTATACAGCAGGTGAAATCGGTAAACTGTTTGATATGTCGGCAAACAAAATTGGGCGTATCGCCAACGACAATGACATGAAAACCGAGCAATACGGTGAATTTTATCTGGATAAATCTCGTCACAGTGATAAGCAAGTGCAAGCGTTTCGCTATAACAACCACGCACTCAACAAATTCAGACAAATTCTTATCGCCGAACAGGAGACGAAAGAAAATGCACGGGTTTAACAGGTCAATGAAAGGAACAACTGTGGGCTATATTTTACATGTATCTGTAGAATGAGATGCGGGATTTTAATCCTAGCCGATATTATATTTTGGTGTTTATTCCTGCCTGACGGAGAATTGCATTTGCTGTATTTTTAGAAAAAATAGTAACAGGAACACTGAAATTTTTATTGTTTAACGGACTTTTCCAGATCTCGTGACTGCCTTTTCCTTGTCGGATAAAACGACAATGGTGATCAAGCAAAACATCCCGCAACTGTGAATAAATACCTTGTCCCATGAGCTACAATGCGACCCGAAAAATTGACTCTTGTTCTTGCAGAAAAGTGATCCTGATTTGATCGGATATGTCTCCAAATCCATTTTCAACGTAAAGTTCAGGCGCAATTTTCCATATTCTTGAGGTTAATTCTTCGTAACTGTTAGCTTCGGTTACAAGGCCGAGGTCATCACAAACGCCGATCCATATACGGTCTTCATGAGTCACTGTAACATTAAACTTAGATTTAAATGCGACTTGTGCCATAGAAAATTCCTCCTTTAGCTATGCTGCAAGTCTAACTTAATTATCGTATTGACGAAAGGAACAACTGTGGGCTATATTCGCTACAGGTGCTGAACACACCCAGTAAGCGGAATCCCGCGCCCGAAAGCTTTGCGGTTTTTTTTCGTCCATAGATTGTTATGGTCGGGTAGCGAGCAGCTATACAATACCTCTGCCGAGGAGGGAAAAATGCTGGCCGTCTTACTGCGGTGTTCAAGTACCCGACCACCCATCTGAACAATGGGTAATTTGAACAAACAGTAAGGATGTAATCATGACTACTCAACTTTTAGCACTAACTCCAGAAGTTATTATCAATAACGGCAAAGCTGTCACTACCTCCCAAGCTGTAGCTGGCTATTTCTCTAAGCTACACAAAGATGTGCTCAAAAAAGTAGATACTTTGAATTGTTCATTTGAATTTAACGAGCGTAATTTTACGCCCGTTGAATATACAGATGCCAAAGGTGAAAAACGCCCCATGTACGAAATGACCAAGGACGGCTTTATGTTTTTGGTTATGGGATTCACTGGAAAGAAAGCGGCAATATTCAAAGAAGCCTACATTGCGGAATTTAATCGCATGGAAGCTGAGTTATACGATACTTCAAGAATATCCAAGAACAATAGCAAACCCACCCAGATTGAAATAGATTGCTATCATATTCAAGCATTTATGGAACATTTTACCGCCATTTCTGATGCGTGGCGGCATGAAATATATCCAGCATTAGTAAAACTAAATTCACCCTTAGCCTATCGTCTTTGTGATCGTTTCAAAGATGGGATGGTATTCGCCAATTTTGTTAATAGAAGCCTAAAAGCCCAGCTCCCCACTGGCGCAACACCAAGACGTAATTAATCTCTCATCCCGGTAACGTACCGGGATTCTATGAATCGCAATTCATTTGTGAGGAATTTTGCATGCCAAATATCATTGATATTCATCAACAAGCCCCATTAAATCCCGAAAACTTACCGGTGATCATCTACCACAAGCAGCGCGTCATCAGCACCGAACTGTTGGCACAAGGTTACGGCACTGATGGTAATAACATTCAGCAAAATTTTAAACGGAATAAGGAGAGATTCATTGAGGGCAAGCATTATTACAAGGTAGAAGGTGAAGAGCTTAAAGCGTTCAGGAACCAATTGACAGTCAGTCGGTTAATAAACATACAACACGCTGGAATCATCCCAAGATGGGTACCTTTTCGGTTATCGGGTGGGAAGTGCCCGCAAATCACACTTCACTGATGAGTTAATCACCACATAAATTCAAGATAAGGAATTTCTCTATGTCAAATGTCATCACTATCTATCAACAGGTAAAAATGTCTAGCCGTGAAATTGCTCAACTAACGGATAAACAGCATAAACATGTTCTCGATGATTGTCGAAAAATGTTCGAATCGATTAACATTCAATCGGCCGAGTTTTCGGCCGATTACAAAGACGCCAGTGGTCGCACTTATCAGGAATATTTACTTGACCAAGATTTAACCATGACATTGGTCATGGGCTACAGCATTTCGCTACGCTATAAAGTCGCCACTCGCTGGCGTGAGCTGGAACAGAAAGCAACACGGCCTATCTGCGTATTGCCTAATTTCGAAGATCCCCCTGTTGCGGCTATGGCATGGGCAGAGCAGTTTCGTGAAAAAACCAGGCTAGCCTTAGTAAACAAAGAACAGGAAGCAGAATTACAAGAGTTGAAGAACCTGTTTAAGGAAGGAATAACGACGACTCAGTTTTGCAAAATGCTCAACGGTATTAATATACAACAGATTAATCACTGTTTGGCAGAAAGAAATTGGCTTTATAACGAAAGTAAATCCCATATCCGCTGGCGTGCAACCTCTTATGCGCGTGACCGATATTTGACGGAACATCAACATAAAATCAGCATTCATAGCGGTGATGACTTTATCAAGTACCAACCCGTTTTACTGCGCAAAGGGGCAATCCGATTGTTTGACCTCTACCGCAAAAATAAGTTGCCAATGAAAACCCATTGGAATGGGCACTTCACCCACGAAAAAGAACTTAGCATCGCATCATAAACCAACGGAGTCACATACCATGAAAACATAAACATTTACAACAAGATTATAAAACAGAAACGGTGACGTCATCACCGTTTATATCACTTAACCCTAGCGCTAACAGCGGTGGCGACAACCACCCCTGTCAGCTAACCACCACAACCTATCCTAGAGGCTGTAATGGCTAACATCGATATTACCCAATTTCCTGAATTACGGGAAGTTTTTCCTGAATTAACACCGGTGCAATTTGAAACGGCGATGCTGTTTTCTTTGGGCGTGTCACAAAAAGAAATTTCAGAATTGCGATCAATCTCGTACAAAGTCGTGAAACAGACACTGGAGGCGGCAAAAATCAAATTTGAGCCTCGTTCACTTCATGGCCTGCTAACCATATTCCATGTGCATCTTGTGCTGTTTGCTTTGCAGCAATGTGTAAAATGAACGGACTTTCATTCCGTTAAATAGCAACGGCAAGCCCGTACTACAAAATAAAAAAGGAGCATAGGTGCCTTAAAGGCACCTACAGCATCCCGTTTGTTCCCTTTAGCATTATCTGGCTTAAGTAATAAGTACTTTTCAATCTGCATTGGAAAAAAGGCGCATTTTTAACGCAAAAGCCGATGTTACTTCAAAGGAAAAACTGTGATGAATAATCCCGTGATTGAAAACGTTGTATTTTGGATGGCGATGCCTTTTCTCGTTATATTGACACCCTTTTTTCTCATATTGATTATCTCTCTTATTCGCGACTTACCTATACGGAAACAGACTAAACAAAATTCATGGAATAATTTATGAGAAAGATTGACCTGCCGTCCCGCTCATTTCCTCTAACATCTATAATGGAAAACAGTCAAGATGTTTGGGGAATAAAAGACCGTGACTCACGCTTTATTTATGCAAATCGAGCTTTTTTTGACTTTTTGAATTTGCCACAAGGATTTGATGTTATAGGACGGCGTGATGATGAACTTCCCACTTGTATTACAGAATTTGCTTTAATAATTCAAAAACTGGGAAAAGAGGTTATAAAAAGCGGACAAAAAATTACCCTAATTAAAACGCATTTCTTTGGTCGTGAGCAAAAACTGCAACCTTATTTATACGAAACCTTTCCGCTGCATAATAAAAGAAATAAATGCATCGGCACCGTTTTTTATGGCAGAAAATTGGCTATTGTTTCACTGCCACACTACATAGACAAGCTGACTGCCACGCTATTATTTGAACCGCCATCGAATCTATTTACTCAATCTGAACTGAGGATAATATTTTATTTATTACGTACGATGAGTGCCAAGGAAATAGGTAAAACATTGGCACGTTCCCATCGTACGATAGAAAATAGAATTCGTATTATCTATCAAAAAGCGAAAGTACATTCATTTCGAGACTTTAAACACTTTTGTCATAAAACCGGATTTGATCGCACTATTCCCCACGCGTTTATACGCCCCGGGATACAGTTTATTGAATAGGAGATTTGATTATGAGCAACAGACAGAGCAGAGCGAGAAAACGAGCGTTAATTAATAAGGCGTTGGAAGCTAAGAAAAATGAAAAGAAAAATTGGTTTACCCGATTAAGAAGTTGGTTCAAGAAGAAAAAAAAGCCTACACATCGATTGCCATAAATATACACCTTATTGATGTTTCATAAAATAATGCGTTTAACGTAGGTCGTTGGATTGCTACCACGATTTTAATGTTTATTAATTATTTCTAATAAAAAATAGCCTTCCTCGTCAAGGCTATTTTTATTGGATAAATTTTATATGATTGCCTCATTATTAGGACTATGAAGAGAGAACCTTATTTTAATACTACCCCTTATAACAATGCACGACTCTATTATTTATTGATATTGATTATTCCTCTCATTCTTTTTTATTCTTGAAATAAAGTTATTCACATGCCCCTCTATGATCCTTCCGTCTAAAACACGGACGAGGTCATGACATTTTTAGTTTGATAAGGAAAGTGCTGCTATGGAAATCAGCCTCAAACAATGGAATCAAAATCAGCCTCGCCCGCGTTGCATGGAACAAGTACGTCGATGGGTCCGCTCTGGCGTCATCCAACCGCCGCCACGGCGCGATGGCCGAGAATACCTGGTCGAGGCGCATGCCGAGAAAATTGACCCAACCAACCCCGCCAGTTACGCCGGAAAGCGCTTAATGGAGAGACTGTATCATGGCACGCAAAAGAAAGCCGGCTAACCGAGACCTACCGCCCAATCTGTATGTCCGCAATAACGGCTACTATTGCTATCGAGACCCACGAACGGGTAAGGAATATGGCGTAGGGAGCGTGAAACGTATCGCGATTAACGAAGCGATTGCCATGAACAGGCAGATTTTTGACCAACACTACAGTTTAGTAGACAGGATCAACGAGGTGAATACCCTGTCGGTAACGGAATGGGTCGCCAAATTTAAGGAAAAATTGCATCAACGTGGCCTTCGGTCTAACACTATCAGAGACTACCAATCAAGATTAACAGCCATTACCCGTGCTTTTTCTGATAAGGCACTGAGTACCCTCACAACCAAAGAGATTGCTGAATTTCTCAATAGTTACAGTGACCAAGGCAAAACCACTAGTGCAAAATTACTCCGCAGCTTGTTGATCGATATGTTTAATGAAGCCATTGCAGAGGGGCATCTGGAAACCAATCCGGTCACCGCCACGAGAAGCCCTCGTGTACAGGTCAATCGGGAGCGTTTATCCCTGGAAGAATTTATTGTTATCAGAGAGGCAGCAAACCAACGGCAGCCGTGGATAGGTTTAAGCATGGACTTGGCCTTACTGACGGGCCAGCGGGTAGGGGATATCCAACGGATGAAATGGCAAGATATTTATGATGGGAAATGGTGGGTAGAGCAACAGAAGACCGGGATGAAACTGGCGATCCCCTTAACCTTGAGTTTGGCGATAATTGATAAAAACGTTGAAGGCATTCTCAATGATTGTCGGCAACGAATAAGGGATGAAAAATACGTATTTATCGGGAAGAAAAAAACTCAGCTCAGTGCTAAAAGCTTGTCGCAAGGATTTACACACTCACGAGAACAATCCGGCTTGAAATGGCAGGGTAAACCGCCTTCATTTCACGAAATCAGAAGTTTATCCGCGAGGCTGCACAGTGACGCCAGAGGTAAAGATTTTGCACAGAAATTACTGGGACACAAATCTTCTGCCATGACGGATAAATACCGTGATAGCCGAGGAAGTGAGTGGGACGAAATTTGATACATTTTTATGATTTTTGGGTTATCGAGTAAGACGTTAAGAGATGAGATAATCCACTTGGCATTTTGACCTAATTTCGATCGATTGTGACTTTTTGTTTTTAATTTATTGATTTTTATAGCAAATAAAATACTTCCACTAACGCCTATATATATATTACCCCTGTGATGAAAACTAAAATAAAGGGAAGAGAGGATAACAAAATGAATGTGCCGCTGATCTTTGGCGTGGCTTACGGTGTTTTACTGCATCATTTACCATCCCGAGCGCAGCAAACTCAACACTGGCAGTATAAATGTCTCGACCTTGGCGGGATCCAGTTGATAGCAAAGGGGACAATACACAATAGATTTGATAATCTTCAGGTTCCCAATAGTAAGCAAAAAGTGGTTTCCGTACAGAATGTCTATCCTGGTACACCTATCACCCTGCCAAATATCAAACGATTGACAGGACAAGTTGAAAGGGAAGCCTTTGCTATTAGCTGCTCATAAATGATCGACTCACCAGTAGATAAAATTTCTACGGTTTCTCTATGTTATTATGGCTGTCATTTAAATGGAGCCAAAAAATTGAAAAAAATTTTCGTCGATAAAGTGGTAAACGAATTACATACCGTTGTGGATATGCTGCGCTGGGCGGTTAGCTGCTTTAATGCTGCCGATCTTTATTATGGTCACGGTACTGACAATCCTTGGGACGAAGCATTGAAATTGGTTCTCCCCAGTCTGTATTTGCCGGTAGATATGCCGATAGATATTTTGTGCCATGCCCGTTTAATCTCAGATGAACGGCAGCTCATCGTTGAACGGGTGAAGTGCCGTGTTGAAAAGCGTATCCCGGTAGCCTATCTCACTAATAAGGTCTGGTTCTGTGGACAAGAATATTATGTCGATCAGCGTGTTTTGGTGCCCCGCTCTCCCATTGGTGAGCTGATTGATAAGCGTTTTGATGATTTGTTGGTCGGTATTCCCAAATACATTTTAGATATTTGTACTGGCAGTGGTTGTATTGCCATTGCTTGTGCACATGCCTTTGAACAAGCGGAGATTGATGCCGTTGATATTTCAGAGGAAGTGTTGGCAGTGACTGAATACAATATTCAACAGCACGCGGTTGAACAGCGAGTCACGCCAATTCGCTCTGATTTGTTCCGCGATTTACCACCGATGCAATATGACTTGATCGTGACTAATCCGCCGTACGTCGATGCCGAAGATATGGCGGATTTACCCCCTGAATTTCGTTGTGAACCTGAATTGGGATTGGTCGCAGGGAGTGACGGTCTAAAATTGATAAATCGTGTCTTGGCTTGTGCGCCAGATTTTTTGCAAGATGACGGTGTGTTGATTTGCGAAGTAGGTAACAGCATGGTCAGGCTCATAGAACACTATCCTAATATTCCCTTTAATTGGCTGAAATTCGATAGAGGGGGAGATGGGGTTTTTATGCTGACTCAGCAACAATTGAAGGAATACCACCATCATTTTTGTTTTTATCGTAATTAATAAATATCATTAGACTTCTTACAAAACCGTAGCGAGGGATGTTGAAGTCAAAGCTCTCGGAGCACAGCAACTGCGGCGGTACACGCAATACGTGAGGATTGCTAGCACACGTAACGCAGAATTCGCAGCACATAGTAGTTTTTGCAAGAAGTCTATTGATAAGGAGTCTTGATGGCTGGTAATAGTATTGGACAATTTTTCCGTGTCACCACCTTTGGTGAATCTCATGGCATCGCTTTGGGCTGTATTATTGACGGTGTTCCGCCTGGTATTCCTCTTTCTCCAGAGGATTTACAAAAAGATCTTGACAGACGGCGTCCGGGAGCTTCTCGTTATACTTCACCGCGTCTTGAGTTGGATCGGGTACATATCCTCTCAGGCGTCTTCGGCGGTGTGACGAGTGGCACCAGTGTTGGCTTGATGATTGAAAATACGGATCCGCGCCCACAGGACTACAGTGAGATTAAAGACACTTTCCGCCCCGGTCATGCTGATTATACCTATGAAAAGAAATTTGGTGTGCGCGATTACCGTGGCGGCGGGCGTGCTTCCGCCCGTGAAACAGTAATGCGTGTTGCAGCTGGGGCAATCGCTAAAAAATATTTGTTGCAACACAGTGGAATACAAATACGTGGCTATTTGTCTCAGATCGGCGATATTTGTTGTGAGCTGAAAGACTGGAATTTAGTTGAAGAAAATCCATTTTTCTGTCCAGATGCGAGTAAACTGGAGCAACTTGATGCTTTGATACGCGATTTAAAAAAAGTGGGCGACTCTATTGGTGCGAAAATAACGGTAGTGGCTGAGAATGTGCCCGTGGGTTTGGGGGAACCGGTATTTGATCGTTTGGATGCGGATTTAGCTCATGCGTTAATGAGTGTTAATGCCGTAAAAGGTGTGGAAATAGGTGCCGGTTTTTCCGTGGTTAATAAACGTGGTAGTGAAAATCGTGACGAAATCACCATGCAGGGTTTTCAAAGTAACCATGCTGGGGGTATTTTGGGAGGTATCAGCAGTGGACAACCACTGATCGCACATCTGGCATTGAAACCGACCTCAAGCATTAGGGTGCCTGGAAAAACAATCAATCGCCAAGGTGAAACGGTGGCAATAGTCACTTCTGGACGCCATGATCCCTGTGTCGGACTGCGTGCGGTGCCAATCGCAGAGGCCATGATGGCAATTATATTAATGGATCATCTACTACGCCAGAGAGCACAGTGTGGCGAGCCACAACCTGTTTGAACAAAACGATGTGTAATATACTCATCACCATTCAAAACACGGGGGAAATTAGATCATTTAACAGTGCACAACGTTATGATTTTTATTAAAAATTGATAATATTCGTCTAAACACAAAAACCCGTATCTTCATGTCAAACAGGTATATCAATTAAAAAAGACATTATCATGAGACATCATTATCAGCAGTTGATCACTATTTTTAACCAATGCTTCACTAACCATTACAATACACGCTTGCTAAAAGGTGATGACGAACCTATTTATCTGCCAGCCAATGAACAAACAAGTTACCATCGGATTATTTTTGCTCACGGTTTTTATGCCAGTGCCTTGCATGAAATTGCCCATTGGTGTATAGCTGGGGAAGAAAGACGAAAATTAGTCGATTTTGGCTATTGGTACTGCCCTGATGGTCGTGATGCCCTGAAGCAAAGTCAGTTTGAGAAGTTAGAGATTAAACCGCAAGCGCTGGAATGGCTGTTTTGTACAGCGGCTGGTTTCCCTTTTAACGTCAGCTGTGACAATTTACAGGGCAATAGTGAGCCAGATCGAGAAGCATTTCTCTGCAAAGTGCATGAGCAGGTGTTGTGCTATTTAACGCAAGGGATCTCAGCACGCACTGTGTGTTTTATCCAGGCATTACACTCTTTTTACAAAACGCCACCGCTGACAGCAGCACATTTCTCCGCGGTGAGAATATAAAATTGTGGACTCTTCATCTATCTTGATGGATAACATCGGTAAATTTAAGGAGAAAAAAATGAAAAAATTAACACTAAAAGAGATGACGGCATCTGAACAACTTGAAGTCAAAACCCAGTTGGGTAGAGCTAGAGTCAACCTGGGGCGCACCTTGACTAACTCAGAACAAAATAAAATTAAAGATGCTGCCGTTAGTGACATCATGCAAAAACGTGCCAAGCTTGCCACAGCAAATCGTTCAAAAAGAAAAGGGGCGAAAACAACATCCAGTACGACAACCTTTAATTGGTCAGATTCAATTAGCACCAGGCCGTCACGCTAACTCACAGTGATCAGTCCGGTTTATGGGCGATAAGAATGGCACGTAAGGGTGCGGGATAACCTTATACTGTTTTGCTACTATCTTGTGGATCGAGAAAGTTAGCCAAAGATTCGTTGGTCATCCAATCGGTTCGGCGCTGTTCATCGGGTGTCGTTACTGTGGTATCGATGATACTGACGTCAATAAAGCCACATTTTTCCAACCAGGATTTAAGTGCTTCGGTAGAGGGGATAAAATAAACATTACGCATCTGGGCATAACGATCACCCGGAACTGGCACCTGGTGGCGATCTCCTGTCACAACCAGTGTCTCGAGAACCAATTGCCCTCCAGGCAGGAGTTGATTCTTAAGTTGATAAAGATGCTCCAGTGGGGAACGGCGATGATAGAGCACTCCCATCGAAAATACGGTATCAAAGGCCGCTAAAACGGGCAGCTGTTCGATGCCTAGCGGTAACAAGTGGGCACGCTGATCACCGGCTAATAATTTGCGTACGGCTTCAAATTGACAAAGGAATAATGGCATAGGATCGATACCGACAGCGAGTTTTGCTCCAGCACCCACCATACGCCAAAGGTGATAGCCGTTGCCACAACCGACATCAAGGACGATACGTCCCACCAGTGGGTTAATATGAGGTAATACCCGCTGCCATTTCCAATCCGAGCGCCACTCTGTATTGATATCTATACCGTATAGGAAAAAAGGGCCTTTACGCCAAGGTATTAAGGCCCTCAACCTCTTTTCAATCCCTTCACGTTGACCCGTAGACAGTGCTGGACTGATATCAGCATGTACAGGACACAATAGATCCAGCCTATTGGGTATAAGCGGGGGTAATTTGCTACCGTATTAAGCCAGCTTTTAAATTTACCCTGTTGGGCCTCACACCGGTAACGACTGAGTTGGCTAGGCAGTTTATCCAACCAATGACTGAGAGAACCTTTGGCAATAAGTTGATAAAAATCACCAAATTCAATCATGTGGTTTTTTCTGTTTTTAACGCAATCAGAGAACCAAAGTTAAGGCACTGAAACCAAAGCTCTGTGTGTTCAAATCCTGCCTGACGTAAACGTTTTTTATGAGTTTCTACCGAATCGGTCAGCATGATATTTTCTAGCATGCTGCGCTTTTGACTGATTTCTAATTCGCTATAGCCGTTGGCACGTTTAAAATCATGATGCATATCGAACAGGAGTTCGCCAACCTGGGCGTCTTCAAAAGTGAATTTTTCGGATAAAACCAAGACACAACCGGGCCTCAAGCTTTGATAAATTCGGTTTAATAAATGCTGGCGATCGCTTGGGTTAATGAACTGTAAAGTAAAATTAAGCACTACCATCGAGGCATTTTCCAGTGGAATAGCCAAAATATCCGCTTCCATCACTTCCACTGGTGTATCTGCGGGTAAAGCTTCGATATGGTAACGACAACGATTAACCATCGCGGGTGAATTATCGATAGCAATAATTTTACAACCTGGAACATCAATATTAAGGCGCACAGAGAGCGCAGCAGCCCCTAAAGCACAGCCGAGATCATAAATTTGGCTATGAGGCTGCACAAAACGCTTGGCCAACATGCCGATCATGGTAATGATATTGGCATAACCTGGTACTGAGCGCTGGATCATATCGGGAAACACGTCTGCTACCTGTTCATCGAATGTCCAATCACCCAGTTTCGCGATTGGCGTAGCAAATAAATTATCACGCTGTGCCTGAAGTCTCCGTTCAGGCAGACTATCTTCAGGAAAAGGAAAATGAGTGTCTAGCATCGTAGCGATAACTAAGAAATTGAAAGCCAGCATTCTAACAGATAATGCATGGAATTTGTGTTAAACCTTCTCCCCTGATTGTAATCCATAACTACCCGAAGATATCTTTAATCCAATTAGTAACACCATCTTCTTCCGATTTATGTTCTTCAAACAGCTGTTCTTCGAATTGCCGTGGTGCTTCTTGAGTCATTTTACAAAGCCCGGACGGATTTTCCGTCCAAACAGGAATAGTGCGCCAATGACTGTCAGTACCACAGATGAAGTTACCGGCAGCATCAATGTTCATTTCAACAATCCCCTCCGGTGGCTGTAACGTCAGCGGCAATGGCGTTTGGTTTTCCAAATAACGACGATACAGAGTTAAAGCACCATTAGCCCCGGTCAATTGTGCCGGACCATTGTTATCACGACCGACCCAAACGATAGCAACCTCTTTACCATCCACTCCGGCAAACCAGCTATCACGGAGATCATTGGTCGTTCCGGTTTTCGCTGCCAGATTGTAATGCGAAAATTTTGCCTCCAGTGCGCGTGAAGTACCACGTACTACAACTTGTTGCATCCCATACAGGGTCAGATAAGCGGCTTGAGCAGGGATCATACGTTCAGCCTGTGGAAAGCTACGATACAGTACCGTTCCATCTTCGGCAATCACTGCACGTAGCGCAGATAAGGTTGCACGATTACCACCACTGGCGATAGTTTGATATTCTTGCGCCACTTCCAGCGGTGTCAGGCTGGTCGATCCTAATAACATAGCGGGCACCAAATTGATGACTGAAGATGAAATTCCCAAACGTTGTAAAGTCGCGCTAATCTGATCTAATCCAACCGACAGACCCAAATTGACCGTCGGGACATTTAGCGAATTCACTAATGCATCCAGTAGCATCGTACGACCACTAAACTGACGATTATAATTTTTCGGTTGCCATACAGAACCATTGGGCTGTTTGAGCGCTAGAGGCTGATCTGCTAGCCAAGTATTTAAACGGTATTTATCCGGTTGACTCAGCGCCGTTAAATAAGTCGATGGTTTCGCTAGCGAGCCGATTGGACGACGAGCCTGCATCGCGCGGTTAAATCCAGCAAATTGTGGCTGAGCACCGCCTACCATCGCGTGGATTTCACCACTTAAGCGATCGACCACTACCATAGCTGTTTCCAAATCATCAATATGACGTGCCGCCTTCAACACCGGCATACCATTTTCAACCGATTTTTCCGCCGCGTCCTGTGAAACAGGGTCTAGCGTGGTGAAAATTTTTACTCCAGATAAATCGTTAACTTTATCGCCCAGTTTTTGTTGTAATTCCTGACGTACCATTTGCATAAAAGCCGGTTGTGGAGAAATCACTCCACCTCTGGGCTGTACTCCCAATGGTCGCACACTGAGCATATTATACAATTCAGCATCAATAACTCCTTGGTTTTGCAACAATTTCAACACCAGATTGCGCCGTTCTAGTGCCAGTTTAGGGTTACGCCATGGATTATACAAAGAAGCACCTTTTACCATGCCAACGAGCATCGCTTGTTGATCCAAACTCAGTTCGTTCACTGGGCGACCAAAATAATACAAACTTGCCAGAGGAAAACCACGGATTTGATCGCTGCCATTCTGGCCGAGATATACTTCATTAAGGTACAATTCCAAGATACGATCTTTACTGTAGCGATAATCGACCAATAACGCCATATAGGCTTCATTAGCCTTACGTAACAGAGAACGCTCATTAGTCAAAAACATATTTTTGACTAATTGTTGAGTTAGAGTGCTACCACCCTGTACCGTTTTTCCTGCCGTTAGATTAGCCAATATTGCACGAGCAATTGAATAAAAACTAATGCCATCATGTTGATAAAAATGACGGTCTTCGGTTGTCAACAACGTATCCACCAACAATTCAGGAAATCCAGAACGGGAGACAAATAAGCGTTGTTCTCCGTTGGGAGATTGCAACATGGTGATTAATTTAGGATCCAGCCGAAAAAAACCAAAGCGGCGCTGATTGTCCAAATTTTCGATTTGTGTGAGATGATCATTGCTAAACAGCAGACGAGCATGGATCTGTCCTTCTTTACCGTCAGGGAAATCGAATGGACGGCGTAACATTTCAATACTGCTACCTTGCACGGTAAATTCACCGGGGCGAGTCATGCGACTAACCTGACGATATTGCATCGCCTCCAATAAATTAATCATTTCTTTTTTACTATAGGCCATACCCGGTTCAAGGTTTAGCACACGACCATATACCGCTGCTGGCAGATCCCAGACTTGACCATCAATACGTTTACGAATTTCTCCGTTAAGATAAACACCATAGCCCACCAACAGAAGTACAATGACTAAAAATAATTTGATCGATAATCCCAACCAACGACGTTTTTTCCGTACTGGAGACGATTTTTTCTTGCTTCGCATTGATTCTTGCTCCTCGTCACCCTCTTCCAGAAAATTTTCTTCATCATCGTCACGCCGCCTGGCTGATGGTTTTTTCTGTTTAGGATTACTGATTGATTTTCTTTTTTTCCGCCCGATGGGATCACGGTCGAGAGGATTACGGTCATTCCGCGACATACTTTATTCTCCAAATCGTCACCGCTTACTCTGTATTACATATGAGACTGAAACCCACTGTCTACCTAGATTACCTCTGTATTGGGCAGCTTGTCAGTATTGCTGGCTATTACAGTACTTTTTTGTAAATTTATGATATCACAAGTCTAGACAATGGACCGCTAATGACCAAAATCTGTAGCAGCCGGTACCCATATTATTTTAGAAGTATCAGATAGATTTTTTTATATCCTATTTGATATAGAAAAAAATAAAGTAATAATGGTTGTTAGTGAGAATAAGTTAGGATTTATATTTAATTGACCCAATTTTATTTCAGCAGATAAAGCCAAGCTAGCTATAAAAAAACCAGCATCTTCAAGTAAAATAAGTATACAACCGACAAAAGAAGCTCTTTACTAATATATGAAAAGCAATTTTCCTTAGTCACATCAATATGTCTAGAAAATTGCTATCCAATTAAGAAGAGAGGAACATAACTGTTAGTGCCCTTGATAGTCATAAGAAATCTAATCAGTGGCTGGCCATCATAATCCAGCCAACAGATGATTAGCCTAAAAGGCTATAAAGAATCGCCGAAATAGATATCAATCCCATAATAATCACAAAGATATTACTAATATCACCACGATACTTATGCATAGCCGGCACTTTGTTGATAGCATACATGGGCATCAAAAATAGTAGCATGGCAATGATCGGACCTCCCAAATTTTCAATCATACCCAAAATACTGGGATTTAGCGTCGCCACAATCCAGGTGCTCACCAGCATAAAAAATGCCGTTATACGGTTTAATTTGTCAGGGTGAACAGTTTTACCTTTTCTGTACAATGATTTGATAACCATGCGGTTAAAACCTTCACGAGCACCCATATAGTGACCAAAAAAAGAGGTACTGATCGCAACAAAGGCAATAATCGGTGCTACATAGGCAATGATGGGTGTGTTAAGACGATTAGCCAGATAAGAAAGAATGGAAATGTTTTGAGCCTTGGCTGCCATCAGATCTGCCGGAGACAGGCTCAATACACAACTAAATACGAAAAACATTACCGTTAATACCATCAGGATATGGCTATACACCAGAATGCGTGAACATTTCTCCTCAGCAGCATTACCATATTCTTCACGTTTTGCCACGGCAAAAGCCGAGATAATAGGAGAGTGGTTAAACGCAAAGACCATTACTGGGATAACCAGCCACAGCGTCATTAACATCCCCTGCCCGACACCGTTACCCTCTACGGATAAACTTTCAAAAATCGCTCCAGACCAATGGGGGATCAGGTATAAAGCAAGTAGCGTGAGTACGGCAACAAAGGGAAAAACCAATACACTTACCGCTTTAACCATGAAGTTCTCACCAAAACGAACGATAATCATCAAGCCCGCGATCAAAATAAGTGACAAAATAGCCCGTGGGGGTGATGGCAGATGTATTTGATTGACTATGAAGCTGTCGACAGTGTTAGTAATAGCCACACCATAAACCAACAAGATCGGATAGATAGCAAAAAAATAAAGCAAGGTAATCAGTTTTCCGGTACCAATGCCGAAGTGTTCTTCAACCACTTCTGTAATATCCTCACCCGGATTTTTTCCGGAAAGAACGAAACGACATAGACCACGGTGAGCAAAAAAAGTCATTGGAAAAGCGATGATAGCCATAATTATTAATGGCAATAAGCCCCCCACACCCGCATTAATTGGCAAAAAAAGAACACCAGCGCCAATAGCAGTGCCATACAAACCTAACATCCATGTGGTATCACTTTTTCGCCATGTACCCACTAGTGTTCTTTTCTGAGATACACTGGCGGCTGATTGAGTAGTGTCCATAGAAATCTCCGATTTAAACACCGTAAGTTGGAATTAATAACTGACGCTTATCTACCTGTTAATGTGTTACTGATTCTCATAATTACATCAGGTAAAAACTCCATCAAAATAATCTTATCTAAATTTGCACCTTAACTATTACATACTACGCTATTCAATATAGATTTAGCCGTAACAGTAAAAAAGGTGAGCATTACTCCATTATAATTTATTTCTTCGTTCCACTTTATACTCTATCATGTTGACTCGCTAGCGAGAAGATAACCATTATAAGTAATCACTACCGTGATCATCATCCCAAATACAGAATAAATTTTCATATGATTATTATATTTATTTCAATATGTTGCATAAGAATTTAGGATTATATTAAAAGAATATCGCCTTTTTATACTGCCTCATTTAGCTCATTATGAATAATTTATCTCAAAAACAAAATATTATTAGTTACTTTATTCTCATAAAAAATAATAAACTCTCTAGATAGTTTTAGTAAATTACTCTCAGTTATTTATAAATAATATTAATTGACAGTGATTTCAATATGTACACCCTGTTTATATATCATTAAAGATAAATAACATACCGATATAAAGAGAATTATTATTTTACAACAATTCGTTATGTATTATTTATTTTACTCATTAATTTTTTAACAGAATTTATTTTATATCTGTTCCCATTATATACGTAATTTTTTGTAATTTATAAAATTAATATCTAAAATTTCGATGTCAGTCCAGTAACTATTGGACAGAATTCAGGAATATCATTCATTATAAAAACCCTCCGTTCCATTTATAGATATAAGATTTAGCTTACGTTACCTTAAAAATTGCTTCAGAGTTAACCAATAATCCTAAAGTAAAAAACCAATATCAATGCACTAGTGAGTCGCATTGGTATTACAAAAAACTGAAGCCCTGCGTTTTCACACAGGGCTTCAGTTATCTTAGTATCTGTCCAATATAACCCTTTCGGATACCAACTACTACCTTAAAAATGGATGCCTGGCAGTGTCCTACTCTCGCATGGGGAAACCCCACACTACCATCGGCGCTACAATGTTTCACTTCTGAGTTCGGAATGGGATCAGGTGGGACCATCGCGCTAGGGCCGCCAGGCAAATTCTTTCTCTCAACATGTCTCTCTCAACATGTCTGCTTCTAGAAGCAAGCTGAATCAACATAAAACAACTTCGGTGTTGTAAGGTTAAGACTCCTGGGTCATTAGTACTGGTTAGCTCAATGCATCACTGCAATTACACACCCAGCCTATCTACGTCTTCGTCTTAAACGTCCCTTCGGAGATTACTATCTCTGGGAAGAATCATCTCGGGGCAAGTTTCCCGCTTAGATGCTTTCAGCGGTTATCTCTTCCGCATTTAGCTACCGGGCTATGCCATTGGCATGACAACCCGTACACCAGCGATGCGTCCACTCCGGTCCTCTCGTACTAGCAGCAGACCCCCTCAATCTTCCTACGCCCACGGCAGATAGGGACCGAACTGTCTCACGACGTTCTAAACCCAGCTCGCGTACCACTTTAAATGGCGAACAGCCATACCCTTGGGACCTACTTCAGCCCCAGGATGTGATGAGCCGACATCGAGGTGCCAAACACCGCCGTCGATATGAACTCTTGGGCGGTATCAGCCTGTTATCCCCGGAGTACCTTTTATCCGTTGAGCGATGGCCCTTCCATTCAGAACCACCGGATCACTAAGACCTACTTTCGTACCTGCTCGAGCCGTCACTCTCGCAGTCAAGCTAGCTTATGCCTTTGCACTATCCTCACGATGTCCGACCGTGATTAGCTAACCTTCGTGCTCCTCCGTTACGCTTTAGGAGGAGACCGCCCCAGTCAAACTACCCACCAGACACTGTCCTTGCGCCGGGTCACGGCGCTAAGTTAGAAAATCAAAAAATAAAGAGTGGTATTTCAACAACGGCTCCATGCAAACTGGCGTCCACATCTCGTCGCCTCCCACCTATCCTACACATTAGTTCTCAAGTCCCAGTGTCAAGCTATAGTAAAGGTTCACGGGGTCTTTCCGTCTTGCCGCGGGTACACTGCATCTTCACAGCGAGTTCAATTTCACTGAGTCTCGGGTGGAGACAGCCTGGCCATCATTACGCCATTCGTGCAGGTCGGAACTTACCCGACAAGGAATTTCGCTACCTTAGGACCGTTATAGTTACGGCCGCCGTTTACCGGGGCTTCGATCAAGCGCTTCTCCTCGCAGATTACACCATCAATTAACCTTCCGGCACCGGGCAGGCGTCACACCGTATACGTCCACTTGCGTGTTGGCACAGTGCTGTGTTTTTAATAAACAGTTGCAGCCAGCTGGTCTCTGCGACTCACATACGCTCAGCACGTTCTCAGTGCCTCACCTACATCAGCGTGCCTTCTCCCGAAGTTACGGCACCATTTTGCCTAGTTCCTTCACCCGAGTTCTCTCAAGCGCCTTAGTATGCTCTACCTGACCACCTGTGTCGGTTTCGGGTACGATCGTCTGTTACATCTCACTTAGTGGCTTTTCCTGGAAGCCGGGCATCTGTTACTTACGTACCTTACGTACCTCCTCATCTCGCCTCAAGATTGTGTGCCGCCGGATTTGCCTAACTGCACTCCCTACACGATTGAACCGGGTAAACCGTCTCCCGGATAACATAGCCTTCTCCGTCACCACTTCGTCATAACAAACTGTACAGGAATATTAACCTGTTGCCCATCGACTACGCTTTTCAGCCTCGCCTTAGGGGTCGACTCACCCTGCCTCGATTAACGTTGGACAGGAACCCTTGGTCTTTCGGCGAGCGGGTTTTTCACCCGCTTTATCGTTACTTATGTCAGCATTCGCACTTCTGATACCTCCAGTGAACATCTCTATTCACCTTCTGCGGCTTACAGAACGCTCCCCTACCCAACAGTCATTACATCTGTAATCACCACTGCCGCAGCTTCGGTGCATGGTTTAGCCCCGTTACATCTTCCGCGCAGGCCGACTCGACCAGTGAGCTATTACGCTTTCTTTTAATGATGGCTGCTTCTAAGCCAACATCCTGGCTGTCTTCGCCTTCCCACTTCGTTTCCCACTTAACCATGACTTCGGGACCTTAGCTGGCGGTCTGGGTTGTTGCCCTCTTCACGACGGACGTTAGCACCCGCCGTGTGTCTCCCGTGATATATTCTTCGGTATTCGCAGTTTGCATCGGGGTGGTAAGCCGGGATGGCCCCCTAGCCGAAACAGTGCTCTACCCCGAAGATAATCTCACGAGGCGCTACCTAAATAGCTTTCGGGGAGAACCAGCTATCTCCCGGTTTGATTGGCCTTTCACCCCCAGCCACAAGTCATCCGCTCATTTTTCAACATAAGTCGGTTCGGTCCTCCAACGGGCGTTAACCTATCTTCAACCTGCTCATGGCTAGATCACCGGGTTTCGGGTCTATACCTTGCAACTCGTCGCCCTATTCAGACTCGGTTTCCCTACGGCTCCCCTAAACGGTTAACCTTGCTACAAAATATAAGTCGCTGACCCATTATACAAAAGGTACGCAGTCACCCTATTCAAGGCTCCCACTGCTTGTACGTACAGGGTTTCAGGGTCTCTTTCACTCCCCTCGCCGGGGTTCTTTTCGCCTTTCCCTCACGGTACTGGTTCACTATCGGTCAGTCAGGAGTATTTAGCCTTGGAGGATGGGCCCCCCGTCTTCAAACAGGATTTCTCGTGTCCCGCTCTACTCTTTGAGTGCAATGTCAGCGCATTTTTAGGTACGGGGCTATCACCCTTTATCGCCGACCTTTCCAGGTCATTCCCCTAACCACTCTTAACAATACACACTCTGGGCTGCTCCCCTCTCGCTCGCCGCTACTAGGGGAATCTCGGTTGATTTCTTTTCCTCGGGGTACTTAGATGTTTCAGTTCCCCCGGTTCGCCTCGTTAAACTATTTATTCATCTAACGATAGTGCAACTTATTGCACTGGGTTGCCCCATTCGGGGATCGTCGGCTCTCTCGCTTCATATCAGCTTACCGACGCTTTTCGCAGATTTGCACGCCCTTCTTCGCCTCTGACTGCCTAGGCATCCGCCCTGTACGCTTCATTACTTAACCTTACAACCCGAAATTGTCTTCGGGTACTGAGTTCTCACAACGACACACGCCTAATTTTCATCACGCATGACTTCATCGCCTCAGCTTCAGCTTGTTCCAGATTATTAAAGAGCAATATCTTAAAACACATTCCATCACACGCTTTAAGATATTTTGTCTCGCTTATACTGCCTCTTTCATACCAATAAATGGCGTCCCCTAGGGGATTCGAACCCCTGTTACCGCCGTGAAAGGGCGGTGTCCTAGGCCTCTAGACGAAGGGGACGGAAAAATATTCAGTGCACAAAAACGAAACGACTTCTATCAGACAATCTGTGTGGACACCACGCAATACCTATCTTCAGGTAAGGAGGTGATCCAACCGCAGGTTCCCCTACGGTTACCTTGTTACGACTTCACCCCAGTCATGGTTCACAAAGTGGTAAGCGCCATCCCAAAGGTTAAGCTACCTACTTCTTTTGCAAAACACTCCCATGGTGTGACGGGCGGTGTGTACAAGGCCCGGGAACGTATTCACCGTAGCATTCTGATCCACGATTACTAGCGATTCCGACTTCATGGAGTCGAGTTGCAGACTCCAATCCGGACTACGACGTACTTTATGAGGTCCGCTCACCCTCGCAGGCTCGCTTCTCTTTGTATACGCCATTGTAGCACGTGTGTAGCCCTACTCGTAAGGGCCATGATGACTTGACGTCATCCCCACCTTCCTCCGGTTTATCACCGGCAGTCTCTCTTGAGTTCCCACCTCTACGTGCTGGTAACAAAAGATAAGGGTTGCGCTCGTTGCGGGACTTAACCCAACATTTCACAACACGAGCTGACGACAGCCATGCAGCACCTGTCTCAAAGCTCCCCGAAGGGCACGTCAACATCTCTGTCGACTCCTCTGGATGTCAAGAGTAGGTAAGGTTCTTCGCGTTGCATCGAATTAAACCACATGCTCCACCGCTTGTGCGGGCCCCCGTCAATTCATTTGAGTTTTAACCTTGCGGCCGTACTCCCCAGGCGGTCGATTTAACGCGTTTGCTCCGCAAGCCACAGTTTATAACCACAACCTACAAATCGACATCGTTTACAGCGTGGACTACCAGGGTATCTAATCCTGTTTGCTACCCACGCTTTCGCACCTCAGCGTCAGTCTCTGTCCAGGGGGCCGCCTTCGCCACCGGTATTCCTCCAGATATCTACGCATTTCACCGCTACACCTGGAATTCTACCCCCTCTACAAAACTCTAGACTCTCAGTTTCAAATGCCGTTCCCAAGTGAAGCTCGGGGATTTCACATCTGACTTAAGAAACCGCCTACGTGCCCTTTACGCCCAGTAATTCCGATTAACGCTCGCACCCTCCGTATTACCGCGGCTGCTGGCACGGAGTTAGCCGGTGCTTCTTCTGCGAGTAACGTCCATTAGCAACACTCTTTGCATTGCTTCATTCCTCCTCGCTGAAAGTGCTTTACAACCCGAAGGCCTTCTTCACACACGCGGCATGGCTGCATCAGGCTTGCGCCCATTGTGCAATATTCCCCACTGCTGCCTCCCGTAGGAGTCTGGACCGTCTCTCAGTTCCAGTGTGGCTGGTTATCCTCTCAGACCAGCTAGGGATCGTCGCCTAGGGGAGCCATTACCTCTCCTACTAGCTAATCCCATCTGGGTTCATCTGATGGCGCGAGGCCCGGAGGTCCCCCGCTTTGGTCGCGTAACATCATGCGGTATTAGCTACCGTTTCCAGTAGTTATCCCCCTCCATCAGGCAGATCCCCAGACTTTACTCACCCGTCCGCCGCTCGCCGGCAAAGATAGCAAGCTACCTTCCCGATGCCGCTCGACTTGCATGTGTTAGGCCTGCCGCCAGCGTTCAATCTGAGCCATGATCAAACTCTTCAATTTTATTTACTGCTCTGCGCTTCAATATGAAATCAGCCTCAACCACTTTGCAGTAAAAAACAAAACGATCACGGATTCATACATTCTTCAGCACTTTATTCTTGCTTTTGCCCAGTCTTTTTCAAAACCAAGCGATAGCATATTGCCAGTGCCCACACAGATTGTCTGATTAATTGTTAAAGAGCTACTGCGAAGGTTCGTTAAATCACCTTACGTCAGTGGAGGCGCATTATAGGGAGTTTATCTCAACCTGCAACCCTTAATTTGAAAAAGAATTTTAATTGCTTGTTTACCCGCCAAAAATATCACATAAAGTGTTAGAGCCTAATTCGAAATCTACGAGAGTTTCGCACTTCAACACGAGTTACGCACGGATCTAACCTGGGGAAGCCAAGAGTAATCTGATGTGTTCGGTAATGGCGTTTTTAATGACAGCCCAATTTTGTTGGTAAAGAGTTATTTTTTCGGACAGACGGCGTTTATGTTGTTCAAACCAGGCAGCCATGGCCAGAAAAATATGATTTCTTTACGCCCGGCCTGTGCGGGCCTGACAGCGTTCTATGCCACAAGTTTGTGTGATTTCCCGATGATAAACTTCAACAGACCGACGGGCTTCGGTGACAGCACTAATTTGTCCCCGGGTGGGGGTCTCTTGGTTCGTAGCAACATAATCAATGCAACCGTGTTTGGCCACAAACTTGAAGACTGTCACCCAACCATCGCCCCGCAGGTGTACTGAAAGTCCTTCTTCTGGAATATCAAGTGAGGCTAATGTTACGTTACGATTAACTATCCGGTGCTTTCTCAACGTGGTGACCCCAATCCAGCCAGGAGAACGAATGGCGTTGAGATTATCTAAACTTGAATACCACGCATCCATCACCACCGCTTCAGGGCTTATGCCCCTCGCTTTTGCCAGTTTGAGCATGTCGCAAAAATGCGAACTTTTTGTTTTTCCGGCGGTCTCTTTGTCGTCAATTCGGTAGTCAATAGGCACTGACTCTCCCGTTTCAAGACCCTGCCACAGCAGATTAACCAAACCAATACCGGCTATAACACCCTGTTCATTACCAGAATATTGATAATGAAACAGCTCTATCTTCTTACTCCGTTTTTTTGCTAGCACAGTATCAGCCGCAATCACTAAACAAGGCGCTCCCCGCTCAATCGAGGGTGCGACAAGTTGACACAACTCTTTGGGACGAAAACAGCGGCTCTTTAACCTGCGAATTACGCTATCATGGGATACCCTCGACGGGCTCACTTCTGACAACGCCAGACCAGAATATCTCACACGACTCGCTTGTAAAAATGCTTTATAAAGGTCTTTCGTACAGGGATAACCTGACATCTCATTACCATTCTTATCTTTTTTTCTACTCTTCTTTTACCCTCATTTATTACAGTGCGAAACTCGTGTTCAATAAAAAATGGTAAAAGATAAAATTTTAAAAAAAGCTGATGAGGTAATGGTTGAATACCGAATCATCAATGACTGTATGAAAGCGCTTGACAGAGTATTTTTGCAGGCAAGTAGCGTAAGGTTCTCTGGTTTGGCACTACCAGAGGTAAGTGCATCATTTTTATCCCATGAAAGTATCAGATATTGGTTAAAAAATAGCCTATTCCGTCCCAAAGGGCTATGGCCACTTGCGGAGTTATGGCTGTAGCCGTATAAATTGATTCAAAATAAAGGGTCAGAAAAGAGAGTGTCGATATCGCATTGTCGTTTCCTACGAAGGGCTTTAGCCTGAGCCCATTTGTGCTCAGTCGGGTTGAGGTCAGGAGAATACGTCGGGAGATATTCCAGAATAAAACCAGATTTTTGTATAGTAGACTGGATATCCTGGCGTTTGTGAAAGCTCACATTATCCATCACGATAACAGCCCCTTGAGGGATTTTTGGCAGTCAGTCTTGGGTTACCCACGCATGAAAAATATCGCTATTGATATTGTATTCAAAGGCACAAACGGTGGTTAATTTTCCGTTAAGCTGAGCGCCAATGACATTGGTACGTGCTTTAGCGTGCCAATCATGTTGACCGTAACACCGCTTACCTTTAGCTCAATAGCCGTAGAGGCGGGGCATGTCATGAGCAAAACCGCTTTCATCAACGTAAATAATAGGGGTCTCGCTGGCTTCATAGGCCTGGATCTTGATCTGAAAATCTTCTCGGGATTGGGCGTTGGCTTTTGGATGATAAAATGTTTTTTTTATAGCTAAACCCTGCCCGTTTCAACGCATGGCAGATACCTCTAGCGCTCACTCCCATACGTTGGGCTCGCTCGTATTGAGACGCATCAGGGTAGGTTTCCACATCAAGAATCAACGCCGCTCGAGCTATTTTACTGGCGGGTTTATCACGTGTCAGACAAGGTTCTATTCGTTTAGCCCAGCGCATCAGACTTGCGGTCCCAATACAAAAACGTGTGGCCGTTTGGGCATATGTAAGCTTTTCTTGCTCTTTAATAGCCAATACATGTTGGCGAAATTTTAATGGATAAGTCATCTTGAAATTATACATCAATTTATACAGCCTACGCTATATCCATTGATAAGTGGTATTGAACGCTGTCAGGCTCGCACGGATCGGACGCAAAGAAATTATATTTTTTTCTCTATTGCTGCTTGGTTTGACCAGCATAAGTGTCGCCTATCGGAAAACATCACCCTTTACCAACAAAATTGGGATGTTATTAAAGGATCTATTGCTAGCCATATAAAATTGCTGTTGGTTTATCCTAGCGCTGGGTAATTTTCTACGAAACTCGTGGTCTATTGTATTCTTTGATACTCAGTCAAAAATGCGCTCAACATATACGTTCACTGCCTTTTGTTACATACAAAAAAAGTAACTACGCTTTCTCACCCATTTTTCCTTCACCTGAGCTTCACTCACGACGATTTCGAATAGGCTCTCAAAACTAAATTAGATTAGATTAGATTAACCTGAGTTCGGGATAAGGAATTGACGTTTATTTTCTCTAATTTTTTGCTCAAGAATAGATAAGTGCCTCGTACTTCAAGATAATGATGTTTGCGGACATTATTCATCACGAAATAGCGAGACATTCATGAACGATATTACCGAACTTTATTGCTTAATGGATGATTTTTGCAAAAAATTTGAGCCACTACTCAATGCAAAGCTCCTAACGGACGGGTCCAAGCGGCGTATCCGTGCCAGTTCTCTTTCTTTGGCAGAGCTGATGACGCTATAGCGGTACAGTGTAGTTTTGATTCCACGCCGCTTGCCGTCTGTGATAACCTGCGTATTAAGCGTCATCGTGTTTTTCAAGGCTTGGCAGAACGGGGGAAAAGTTCAACCGGCTGGTTTTTTGGCTTTAAATGACATGTGCTCATTAAGCATCGGGGAGAACTACTCAGTATTCGTCTAACCCGTGGGAATGGTGACGATAGAAAACCCCTTCCTGACTTGGTCACAGGGCTTTTTGGCCAGCTTTATGCAGATAAAGGAGATATTTCTAACACATTGTTACAACAGCTGAAAGAAAAGGGAGGCGCCTTGAACACTCGAGTTCGTCGCAACATGAAGCCTTATATCTTGATTATTAGCTTTGAAAGGATAATGATCCCCAACTGATCATTGGGATGTCAGCGGTGAGTTTGAATGAAGCCTTAAGCTTTAAAGCTTGTAAGACAGATAAAACCCCGGTGACATATTCATCATCGCCTTCAAGACCGAACGGTATCTTGTGCTTTGAGCACGTATTTATAAGGATGATCTTGGCGAATTCTCTGATTTTTACTGTCATGTCTGGAGTGTATCTGATGGACAAAACCCCCGTCGGTATTGATATAGCAAAATTAAAGTTCGATGTGGCTGTCTGGATTGAAAGAAAAAAATATAAAACAAAAGTGTTTAACAATACCCCATCCGGTTTTAGCGACTTGCTGAAGTGGCTACTTCCTTACGGTGACTGCCACATTTGCCTGGAAGCAACCAGCCATTACAGTGTGCCACTGGCCACTTTTTTAGTGGATAACGGGATTGAGGTCAGTGTGGAAACCCCCGCCCGCATTCATGCCTTTGCTCAAAGTGAGCTGAGTCGTAACAAAACGGACCAAGGGGATGCGAAGATGATTGCGCGTTATTGCGCGCTTTATTCGCCAGCACGCTGGTTTCCCGCCCCGTTAAATGAACGTCAGCTTATGGCACTGATACGTCGTCTTAATCATTTAGTCGAAATGAAACAGATGGAATGTAACCGAAAAGAGGGGGCAGATGAAATAGTCCAGCCTTTTTTGACAGACAGTATCTGTGCATTAGAAAAACAAATTGTCGAGATAAAACAGAAAATTAAAGAGCATATTAATAACTCCCCCGGGCTGAAAAAGAATAAGCATCTCTTGGAGAGTATTCCTGGTATAGGCGAAATATTGAGTGCCACTTTATTGGCGTTTGTCGGTGATGTATCAAAATTTACTAGCAGCAAGCAAGTGGTCGCCTACGCAGGGCTTAATCCGAAACTGTGCGAATCAGGTGCATTTAAAGGGCGTAGCCGCCTCTCAAAAGTCGGGTGTACAGAACTCAGAAAAGCGCTATATATGCCAGCCCTTAGCTCCATCACTTACAACCCAATAATAAAATCTCAATGGAAACGATGGGTAAAACGAAATAAAGGGGGAAAAGTCGGTGTCTGTGCTGCAATGCGTAAATTACTCCAACTGGCCTATGGCGTGCTGAAATCAGGTCTCCCTTTTGATACAAAAATAGCGCTTGCAAAGACGTAATCAAGACGGTATCTGTCGAGCACACGGTGTTTGATAACGCCCTTTTGCGTAAACGGTCATTGGTTGAAACCGTTTTTGAACAACTACAAAATATGTGACAAATAGGGCAGATTCGTCACCGCCCACCACAGCATTTTATCGTCAATTTACTCGGCGGCATCGACGCTTACTGCCTTACACCATCCAAACCAAAATTAGCTCTACATTAGACCTCTTCGGAAACTCTGATTTATCTAATTTCCATGTTATAAATTGCTGCAATCAGATTAAATCGTAATCCAAAACGTTTTCGCCTGTTTCGATAACGATCTGATACGATTTTAAATCGTTTAATCATACCAATGACATTTTCGTTTAATACACGCTGGCTTGATAACTCACGATTGTTGCGTTTATCTTCTTTTGTTAAGGGATTTTTCTTTGTCTTTTTCTTAGGCAACGCCGAGTTTGAATGGATCTTGCCAAGCCCTTGGTAACCTGTATCTGTCACTGTTTTGATTTCAGGATGTATTCGCACGCCAGACTCTTTGAACAACCTAAAATCATGACGCCTCCCATGAGTAAAGCTTGTACAGATGACTGCTTTGCTTTTTTTATCGACGATCACTTGGGTTTTTAAGGTGGGTCGTTTCTTTTTTCCTGAGTAAAACTGCTTTTGTTTTTTTGGGGACGTTCAATCGGCGTTTCTGTGGCATCAATAAGAACGAGCTCATACTCCCTATCACTTTTTAATAAAGCTTTGCGTCCAGGGAGTGCAAAATCAGGATGCTTTATTAGCGTATTTTCTATCCATTTAATCGTTTCATAGCAGGTGCTCTCACTCACCCCATCGCTTCGGCTAACATGAAAATAAGTGCGATATTCCCGTAGATACTCAAGGGCCATTAATAAGCGATCTTCTAAACCCAGCTTGGGTTTCCGACCTCCTTTCCCTTGCTTACATTTATCTGCTTCATTCAATATCTTTATCATCTTTTCAAATGTACTGCGTTTAACTCCGAGTTAAGCGCCGAAATTTTTCCTCTTCCAATACCTTTATTTGTTCATATTTCATGGGGGCTCCTTGTTCAGGAGATTTTTAACAACATTCCTACATGAATGCTATAGCAGGCGCCGTATCAGTTGATTATGAAAATTAGAAATAACATATTGATATTAATTAATATTTATTAACAAAAGTGATCACGTTACATGGCGCCTGCTATAGTTTCCGAAGAGGTCTATTGTGCAAATATCGTCACATTATAAAATAATCGGCTTATCCCGAACTCAGGTTAGATTAGATTTCATTTGTAAAACCGTATTTGATAACACTATATTTTATAGCAAAAAATCGACCCGCAGGGGATTGTGATCAGAAGCTCGAGTCGCTAACACCAATGCCTCAGCCACATATAGATCACGAAAAAAAACAAAGTCTAGTGGACGCCCAAATACTCGACTGCGGTTATCAATAAGAAACTCGACTTCCTGTAACTCCATCTTGTGTGCAAATAGACGTAGTGCATTTACCCGTTGACGGCTCCATGCGTTAAAATCTCCTGCTAATATTAATGGTCCTGGATGCAGCGCGATTTGTTCACCTATTGGCCCAAGCTGTTTACTGTAAACATCCACACCCAAGCTGAAATTTACTGCATGAATATTCACTACCATCAGTAGACGTTTGTCATGAATGGGATAAACAGTGATTAGTGCAGATTTAGATAAACGTAACAGCGGCTCTCGTTCGCGTAGCGGATAACAATAGACAGGATGAGCTGCAGCTAAAGTCATTACACCAGAGGGATGATGCGGAAACTTAAAAGCAGGAACCTGATCTGCAGCCAGATAGTTAGATGTAGCGAAGCGTACCATTTCAGGTGTAGTCCGTGCTTCTTGAAGCAATATAAGTTGAGAATCCTTGCCAAATTTTTTAAGTATAGAGAGCCAATTGGTACGCTGCTGCTTAAAAATGTTCCACACCATAACACGTAAAAATTTTGATGTCCGTAAAGGCTCACCCAATGGCAACTCCCGTCCCAGCGGACGAGCCGAACCCGGAAAAATTTGTTCAACGGGTCGACCTGCCACATACCTCATTGCATAAGTTCGTTTCGGCACGCTACTTGTCTGTTCCGTTACCAATAATCGTGATCATATACCACAATCAAGACATACACTCATATCAGAGGATTGTACGACGGTAGCATAGAGTAACGGACGGTGACTCATGATCTCAGCTATCCGGGTTTGCTTTGTCGTTTACAAACAACGTCAATTCTAAACCTGGCCGTAAACTGTTTGACTGACTGACTACCGAATTCCATCGCATTACATCTTTGGCGTTGATGCCATGACGTTTGGCAATACTAGCAACTGAATCACCTCTACGAACCTGATAGGTAACGCTATTGCCACCAGTACTGTTTGCAAGCTGTAGTCTTTTTCTTACCTTCAAAGAACTGGTACTGTTTTTCGCCAACTGAGTGGACTGAACTCCTGTAAATCTAGCCTCTGCCAGTGAATTTCTAAATTGTACAGCATGGGACTTAGGCAACATAATGTAATAGGGAGAGGCTGTCACATTGCGTTTATATCCCGCGTTATAGGATTTCAGACGAGCCAGCGATAAACCTGACATCTCAGCCGCTCGAGTGAGCTTCATCTGTTGTCCAACATCAACACGGGCTAACCCATTTTTTTCACTCGTTTCCGGCAAATTGAAACCGTACTCTTTATGGTTTTTGATGATGTCACTTAGAGCAAGCATTTTGGGCACATAAACAGAGGTTTGACGAGGAAGTGATAACGCCCAAAAATTAAGCCGTTTACCCTGTGCCTTATTGGCTTTTATTGCTTGTCGAACCCGACCTTCACCACTGTTATAAGCAGCCACAGTGAGCAACCAATCACCATTAAAGGTATCGTTCAAATTCTGCATCAAATCAAGCGCAGCGTTGGTCGAAGCCAATACATCACGGCGACCATCGTACCCCTGATTTTGTTTCAAACCATAATACAACCCAGTACTAGGTACTATTTGCCATAGCCCTGCAGCATTGGCAGATGAGGTAGCCCTTGGATCAAAAGCACTCTCCACTATGGGTATCAGCACCAATTCCATTGGAATATTACGTTTCTTAATCTGCGATACAATCAGGTGCAGATAAGGCTCTGCTCGTACCATTACATCGTGGAGATCGCTCTTACTTTTTAAATATTTTTGTCTTTGCTCAAGGATCAAAGCATTGTCCTGAACTTTTATCTTCAGCTCGTTACTAATAAAGCCCCACAGATTCTTTTGCGAAAAGCTATTGTTAGCCGATCGTACCGAGCTCTCTCGGCTGGTATCTGTATATTTTCCTGCTTCATTTTCTATATTTGCTGAAGACAAACTCTGTGCATGCTGTACGGGAACCTGTTTGCCAAGCTTGGACGTTTGGCACCCTACAAGCAAGACCGAGGCGAGAAATATCGCTTTAGTCTTCATCGACGTCTTAATACCTCTATCTAGTTGGTTAAAAGGTGAGCGATAGTACTTTACTCTGACAAATAACACAACAAAAAGCTTCAAAAACGATCTTTCATGACTCGTAAGGCAGAAAAAATTGAAGAAAAGGAAGTGGAATACGGTGTAATCCCCACTTTTTTTTGTAACTCAATGTCACTACAGCGTAAAAAAACATTTATTTCACGTTCTAGCTGTAAAGTTGTCGGCAAACTGGGTTGATTTTTCGCCCGTAATTGCTCAATGTGTTGTTGATATGTTTCAATTTTTCGATCTTGAGGTAAAATTGAACGAGCAAAAGCCAGGTTTGAGAGCGTATACTCATGTGCTGAGCAGATTAGAGTATCGTCAGGCAATTGCATGATTTTTTGAATCGACGCATACATTTGATCGCAAGTGCCTTCAAATAAGCGGCCGCAACCCGCAGAAAACAGCGTATCCCCACAAAAAAGATAAGGAGCGTTATAATATGCGATATGACCTAGAGTGTGCCCTGGAACGGCGATAATCGAGAAATTCTGACTGCCAATAGTCAGGTCATCCCCTTCCTTAACCAGAACAGTCGCACCTTTATCGGCGGTTTCTTGTGGTCCGTATACTGGTAAGCCCGGAAAACGTCTAAGCAACTCGACGACACCATCAAGATGATCATAATGATGATGTGTCAGTAAAATCGCATCAGCTGTTAGCTGTTGCTCAGTTAATGCCGTGAAAACAGGCGCCGCTTCTCCCGGGTCGATAATCACACAATGTGCTTGCGTATCTGCTAATAACCAAATGTAATTGTCTTGTAATGCCGGAACACTAATAAGATCCATACGATACTCACTAACCTTTTGATAGAAGATAATAAAACATGAAGCCTGCGCAATTATGCCTGAAGATTCATGCACCCGAATCCTGGAGCGAACTCCCGTGGGGAGAATATTACCGTTCTGCTATTGAACAGAAAATGCAGCCTTGGTGGCCAAAATTTTTTGGTTTTCATTTGCTAAAAATCGGCAATCTCAGTACTGAGATCACCAGTGACCAATGCACTATCACCCATCAAGTCAGTATCGCTGAACAAGGTCGGGCTGTACAAATACTTGCCAGTCCCTATCAATTACCTTTTGCTGAAAAGTCAGTGGATGCTATTCTGCTGGCACATACTTTAAACTATTGCATTGATCCTCATAGTATTTTACGCGAGCTTGATCGTGTACTAGTCGACGATGGCTGGTTGGTAATCAGTCATTTTAACCCGTTAAGTTTATTAGGAATGGGTAAATTACTGCCGATATTACGTCAGCGTCAACCTTATACCAGCAGAATGTTTACGCAAATGCGCGTGCTTGATTGGCTTGGTTTGCTTAACTATCAGGTGATGCATCAATCCCGTTTCCACGTGTTGCCATGGCATAAACAGGGCGGAGGTTTTGTCAATACTCATCTCCCCGCATTAGGTTGTGTTAGCCTGATTATTGCCCGTAAACGCAGGTTGCCACTCACATTTAATCCGATGAAATTCGCCACAGCTAAACCTTGGTTTAATCGGGCACTAGGCGCCACGAAAAGTTATCGTAATCCACCTTAATTTAGCGGCTATTCAGGTCGATAACCAATATCGTCTTCAGTTGGGGTATTGGCTACGATCCGGGCTAGCTCATCACAGCGTTCATTTTCTAGATGACCGGCATGACCTTTTACCCATATCCAAGTCACTTGATGATGTTGAATCGCACTATCTAGCCGTTGCCATAAATCGACATTTTTTACCGCGGTACGGTTAGTCGTTCTCCAACCACGTTTTTTCCAATTATGGATCCATTGGCTGATGCCTTGACGGACATATTGACTGTCGGTACTGAGCCTCACTTCACAGGATGATGTCAACGCTTCAAGAGCGATAATGGCTGCCATCAACTCCATACGGTTGTTCGTGGTCAAATGATAACCGCCACTGAAAGTTTTTTCATACTGTTTATAACGCAAAATTGCGCCATAACCACCACGACCTGGATTACCAAGACATGAACCATCGGTAAAAATTTCTACCTGTTTACGCATTTCTGATAGACCTTGACTCTCTATTTAAACCTTAAGTCTGACATAAGTACCTACCATGAGCACCTGCAATTACCCGAAAAATTGTTTTGGATACTGAAACCATGAGTCTGAATAATTAAGTTTTGTATAAATAAGTAAAGAAATTTAATTATTTAAAAAGTTAAGACTTGTTTTATTTAATGAGCGTTTTTTAATATTGTAAAAATAAAACAAAAGATAATATTTTCGCCGGTAAAAATAATCTATTTAACCCAATTAATTATTCTTAATAATCACAAGGTAATATTTATGAATACAGGCGTTCAGAATTTCGGCCAGGTATTGAACATTTGGAAGACCCGGATAGGGAAAGAGCTATCTCCTCAAGAAAAAAAAATAGCACAGGCACAAGCTACTAATACTTCATTCAGCCCTACACAAAACATTACTCGTGTAAATCCGAAGGCTCTAAAGAAATTTCAAGAAAAACTTGACGCTAGACTAGAATCCTTCACTTCGGAACCCACAAAGACAGATAAGTATGGAAGGCCCGTTCTGCCTAGGCACGAAATGGTAATCAAATCCTCAATTTCTACTGCAGCAGCCGCCAAAGGAAGAGGCCTTATTGCAAACGGAGTTGTCACACGTATTAAAGAATATCTTAATACTCTAACCGAACAAGGACGTACTCCTCATGCAAAATCAGTCGCCGAGGCAAAACAACTGGCTGAATTAGCCAATAAACATGCCAAATCAGCCGATGAACATGGTGTTCGTGCTCAAAATAGCTCCGCAAATATAGAAATAGAAAAGAAAAGATTGGTAAATGAAGAAGCGGCAGATAAAACAATGGTAGATAAATACTTAACTACTAAAGACAACATTCAAAAATATAAAAATATAATCACCAAGTCAGCTTCAAACAAAAAAGACGCAGAGAAACGCTTGAAGACAGATAGCTGCTTAAAAGCGCTTGAAGGTAATATGCAAGAACATAGAAGTAAAATCATCGAGTCAGCTTCAAACACAGGAAACGTAGAAAAAATATTGGGCAAGATAGGTGAACATTTAGAGGATCTTAAAAATAATATTCAAAAAGCAGAAAAAGAGAGAGAGAGTGCCACCATATTCTCTGAAAAAGTTGAAAGAATCGGGGAAGAAGTTGAAAAAATCAGGAAAGAAACTGTGTCTAAAAGAACGTTCAGGTCCTCTCCCCGATACAGCAGGGGCGAGTAACCAGAAGTGAAGGTTCATTCTCCTAGTAATAGAATCAGTATCACAAAAATGGATCATACTGGTACAAAACTGGCGCATGGCATTAAATCACTTTATGATTGACACCCTGAACGCTTGACTCAATCTACGACAAACGGGCAGTTACACAGAATCGGGTATAAGCTCGATTCTTACTGTCTATTTAGAACCTTAAGTCTGACATGAGTACCTACTATGAGCACTGCCATTACGCGACAAATTGTTTTGGATACTGAAACCACGGGTTTGAATAAACTGGGAGTTCACTACAAAGGGCATCGAATTATTGAAATTGGTGCCGTTGAAATGATCAACCGGCGTTTGACAGGTAACAACTTCCATGTTTATCTAAAACCAAATCGACAGGTAGATCCTGAAGCCTATGCCATTCATGGCATCAGTGATGAGTTTCTGGCGGATAAACCTACCTTTGCTGATACAGCCAAAGAGTTCCTCGATTTTATTCGTGGTGCCGATCTCGTCATCCATAATGCAACCTTTGATATCGGCTTTATGGATTACGAATTCAGTATGTTAAAGCAGAGTATTCCAAAGGTCGAAACCTTCTGTACCATCACCGACAGTCTAGTAATGGCACGTCGTTTATTTCCCGGTAAACGTAATAATTTGGATGCCTTATGCGATCGTTATCATATCGATAACACCAAACGTACATTGCACGGGGCGTTACTCGATGCCGAAATTTTAGCAGACGTTTATCTGGCGATGACCGGTGGGCAAACATCGCTCTCTTTTTCGCTGGAAAGTGATCAGCAACCGCAGTCGCAAAATACAACAGAAGATATCAAACCGGTTATTCGCCCAACCTCGGCACTAAAAATTATTCATGCAAGTGCTGATGAATTGGCTGAACATGAAACACAACTCGATGCAGTAGCGAAAAAAGGTAAATGTTTGTGGCGTGATCCTTCATTTGATAAAGATGCTGTCAAATAAGTGAGGAGGATCTGTTTCAGTAAATAATATTTACTTGCCTAAATACAGCCGATGATATTCGCGACGAGCTTATTTTCGCTACCGATCTGCTAATTTAAAACACCGGCTGAGCAAATTGCATCAATGAAATCAAAGGTTGCGGATAGACACCCAGTAAAAGCACCGCAATGGCACAGATCAGCACTACAATTCCCGCAGCAGTGAATGCCCAGTTGTGTACAGTATCACGTTGTAATTCCTGCGGCGGACTGAGAAATAGACTGACGGTGACACGCAAATAGTAATACAAACCAATAGCACTACCCAACACGACCGCGCCAGTCAGCCACCATAAATGAGCACTGACACCCAAGATAATAATAAAAAACTTACCGATAAAACCGAGCGTTAGCGGGATGCCTGCCAGTGATAACATCATCACCGTCATCACCGCCGCCAGAATCGGCTTATGCCAAAATAAACCACGGTAACAAAATAACGACTCTGCATCCGCCCCTTTATACGGGCTGGACATCAGACTAATTACACCAAACGCTCCCAGATTGCTGAATAAGTACCCTGTCATATAGATGCCGATAATACCCGATGAGGGTTGGGGCTGCACCACCATCAATGTAATCAGTAAATATCCCAAATGTGCGATCGATGAATAACCCAGCAACCGTTTGATATTGCTCTGCGTCATCGCCATCAGATTACCGAACAAAATAGAACCAATTGCCATTATCGTTAACAATACATCCATCGCCTCATCATCAGCAGCAGGGGCATAAAGAAGCAAACGCATGACTACCACAAAGATGGCGATTTTACTGGCCGTCGCCAAAAAGGCCAAGACCGGGGCTGGTGTGCCCTGATAAACATCCGGCGTCCACAATTGAAACGGTACCAGTGAAAGTTTAAAACATAAGCCAATCAACATCATGCTCAACCCCGCCATGACCAGCGGTCGATGTATGAGACTATCGTTTAGGCTACTGCCCAATTCACTAAAAGATAAACTACCCGATTCAGCGTATAACAGCGCCATACCAAATAATAAAAATGACGATGCTGCTGCCGAGAGCAACATATATTTGATACTCGCTTCCAATGAACGATTTTGGCGATAGGCATAACCGATCAACCCAAATAAAGGCAGTGAAATCAGCTCGATACCGAGGAATAGTGTAGCTAGATGATTAGCACTCACCAACAAAATACCGCCCAACGTAGCGATCAATAACAGCAGGTAAAATTCTTCGCGATTATCAGGATAACCCGCTAACCACGGGTAAGCAAAAGTGGCACTTGCCAGACCTGCTAGCAATACCAAACCTGTGTAGAACATTGAATAGCCATCAATACGCAATAACAAGGTCACATCCAGTGGTACGATCTGCCAAACAAAATAGAGAGAAAATAACGCCACATTCAGCCCGATAACCGTCAGGGTAGCGTTAACAAAGTGATCACGGCGCCACGCAATGGACAGCATCACCACCACCACCGTTAATCCGACGATCAACAGCGGTAGCATGGCAATCAATTGTTGTAAAGTTATTGTCATCGCGAATTACGACCCTGTAGTTGAAATTAATGACGTTGAGATTAAGGGCGCTGAAAACCATCGCTGTACATCATTCATAGTGGCATAAGAGGTATCAAGAATGGGTTGTGGATAAAATCCAAGCAGCACTAATAGCACCGCCAACAGAAGGATAATTGACCATTCTCTTATCGTCATATCCGGCAATGCTTGTTTTGATTTTACTGCTCCATAATAAGTACGTTGCATCATCACCAAAGAATAAACCGCAGCAAACACGAGGCCAAAAGCCGCCACTACAGTGATCAGCGGCACTACCTGGAAGCTGCCGAACAAAATCATAAATTCACCGATAAAATTACCGGTTCCTGGCATACCGAGGGTCGCCATCGCAAAAAACAGCGATAACGCCGGCAAATATTTTATACGCGCCCATAGGCCACCCATCTGGCGCATATCGCGCGTATGTAAACGCTCATACAATTGACCACAGATGATGAACATACCCGCAGCAGATAAACCGTGCGCAATCATTTGGATGACCGCCCCTTGATAAGCGAGTTGGCTGCCGCTATAAATCGCAATCAATACAAAACCCATATGTGACACACTGGTATAAGCGATCAAGCGCTTAATATCGGTTTGGCAAAACGCCATCCAGGCACCGTAAAAAATCCCTATCACACCAAGCCACATGGCAATAGGCGCAAAATCATGAGAAGCCTGTGGAAACAGTGGCAAACTGAAACGCAATAAACCATAGGCCGCCGTTTTTAACAGAATCCCAGCTAAATCGACAGAACCCGCAGTCGGAGCCTGACTGTGCGCATCCGGTAACCAGCCATGTAATGGCACCACCGGCATTTTTACCGCAAAAGCGATAAAAAAACCGAGCATTAACAGGTATTCTACGCTTTGCGACATCGGTGTTTGCAACAATAATGTGTAGTTGAACGTCCAGACCCCATCGTCTGATAATGCACTAACACCAAAGCGATGATCGCAATCAACATGATCAAGCCACTGGCCTGGGTATAAATAAAAAATTTAGTCGCCGCAGTGATCCGTGTTTGACCGTTTGATGCCTTATGTCCCCATAACGCGATCAGAAAGTACATTGGCACCAACATCATTTCCCAAAAGAAAAAAAACAGGAACATGTCAATAGCAAGAAATACCCCGATCACAGCACCGAGGATCCATAACAGATTCAGATGGAAAAAACCCAGGTTGCTCTGAATTTCACGCCACGAGCAGAGAATGGCTAACAGACCAAGCAAGCCGGTTAGCATCACCATCAACAACGACAGACCGTCAAGAGCCAAATGAAACTCAATGCAAAAACTTGGGATCCAGGGTAAGGTAAATTCTGATTGCCATTGAGGCAAACCTGTCGGCTGAATCAATGTATCACCGCTTGACAAGACTTCCGACAAAAAGCGCTGTAAAAACAAATGTACTGTCAATGCCAACGTCAGCCCCATGGCGACCAACGCTATCACACGCGGCGCTTTAGTCCCAAAGCGCTCACACTGCCAGCATAGTAGGCCACCGATAAAGGGAATAAGAATTAGCCAAGGTAACAACATGGCGTTTTGTGTCCCTCAATAAGACCTTTGTCAAAATCTGATACAGTTTTGCCAGAGGTCTGTTAAATAAATAGCAGTATCAGTAATACAGCCACTGCCCCTAAACCCATCGATGCCAGGTACCAACGCATTTTGCCATTTTCACTGACAGACAGAGCACGATTAGCCAAACGAGCAAACGATGCAGAAAGATTCATCAATGAATCAAGTGGATCACGTTGCAAAATTTTTGCAATCCACAGGTAAGGCCGTACAAACAACTTATCGTATAGCCAATCAAAACCCCAGGCATGGAACCAGCAAAGGGTCAGAAATTTTCCTGATGTACTTCGCGCGATGCTGCTCACTCTTTGCCGTTTGCCCAGATACAACAGTGATGCCAGGAGAATACCGCTAATGACCAGCACCCCAGAGAAAACTTCCAACGCCATTTTGCCGCTTTCAGCAACATGGTTTTCAGGTAACACACCCGCGAGCGGCGGTGTAATGAATGCGCCGATAAAAGTGGATAACACGAGCAAAACCAGTAGAGGCAAACTGTGGCTTATCCCTTGTACAGGCTGTACATGTTTTGATGCATCATGAGCGGCCTCACCATGAAAAACGATAAAAATCATCCTAAAGGTATAAAGTGCCGTGAGAAATGCGCCGATCAGACCTGCAATCAACAAATTGATATGACCACTGGCTAACGCACCCCAGAGAATTTCATCTTTGCTGTAAAACCCCGCAGTGACGATAGGTAATGCCGCTAAGGCCGCTCCTCCCACTAAAAAACAGATATACACCAGCGGAATAGTTTTACGTAATCCACCCATTTTGAAAATATTTTGCTGATGATGACAGGCGATGATAACCGAACCGGAAGCCAAGAACAGTAACGCTTTAAAAAATGCATGGATCATCAGATGAAAAATCGCCGCATGCCACGCTTGTACTCCCAATGCGAGGAACATATAACCAATTTGACTCATCGTGGAATAAGCCAGTACACGTTTAATATCGGTTTGCACCAACGCCGCAAAACCAGCCAGTAGCAAAGTAATAGCCCCGATGATCCCTACAAGGTGTAACACTTCCGGTGCCATCAAAAACAAACCGTGGGTACGAGCAATCAGATAAACCCCCGCAGTCACCATGGTCGCAGCATGAATAAGCGCGGAAACAGGCGTAGGACCAGCCATCGCATCTGCCAGCCAGGTTTGTAACGGCAATTGTGCCGATTTACCCACTGCGCCACCCAGTAGCATCAGCGTCACCCAAGTTATGGCGTTCGAACCTGTTGCCAGTTTTTGCGGCGCTAGCACCATTAATTCATGAATATTCAGCGTCCCTAATTCCTGGTATAGGATAAACAAAGCAAAAGCTAAAAACACATCACCGATACGAGTAACGATAAAAGCTTTCATTGCTGCGGCCCCGTTGGCCGGATTGCTGTAATAGAAACCGATTAGCAAATAGCTACACAGCCCGACCCCCTCCCAGCCTAGATACAGCAATAGCAGGTTATCGGCCAATACCAACACCACCATACTGGCAATAAATAAATTGGTGTAGGCGAAAAAACGTGAGTAGCCTTCCTCAGCACGCATATACCAAGAAGCATACAGATGAATAAAGAAACCAACACCGGTCACCACAGATAACAGGGTCAGAGATAAACCATCCAGCCTCAGAGTCAACGGGATGCTAAAACTATCTACTACCATCCAATGCCATAACGTTTGGCTAACTACCTGAACCCCGGTTACCTGTTGGCTGAGAAAATCGATCGCAACATAAAGCGTGACCAATGCGGTTAAGCCCATCGACCCCACGCCGATAACGGCTGATGTATTTTCCGGGTAACGTCCAGCAGAGAACGCCAGCAACAAGAAACCCAGCAACGGCAGAAGAATAGTTAGAAATAATAGGTTCATCCACGCATCTCACTGAGGGTATCGATATTCAAGGTATGACGACGACGGTAAAGCTGTAGCAATAATGCCAAGCCAATACTGGCCTCAGCCGCTGCCAAACTGATTGCAAGAATATACATGACCTGACCATCTGGCTGATGCCAACAGCTACCCGCCACCACAAAAGCCAGTGCCGCTGCATTGATCATCACTTCCAGACTAATCAACATAAACAACAAATTGCGACGTATTAGCAAACCGGTTAGTCCGAGTACAAAGAGTACTGCCGCTAAAATTAAACCATGTTGTAGCGGAATCATTGAGAGGCCTCTTCACGACCAAGATGAAAAGCCACCACCAGACCCGCCAGCAGCAGCATTGAAGCTAACTCCACCGCTAATACGTAAGGAGCAAATAAACTGATACCTACCTGTTTGGCATCGACCACAACACCACCTATCTCACAACCAGAGACACTACGAAAAGAGATAATCAGTATGATCAGTAAGGTGAGCGACAGTAAACCAGGGCCGATCCACAAACTGGGTTTCAACCAGGCACCTTCTTGCTGCTGTACGGTGTCGCCCAGATTCAGCATCATCACCACAAACACAAAGAGCACCATAATGGCACCGGCGTACACAATGATTTCCAACGCACCGGCAAAGTAAGCACCGAGTGAAAAAAATACCGCGGCAATTGCCAACAGAGAGACAATCAAATACAGCAAAGCATGTACTGGATTGCTATGAGAAATCACCCTTAGTGTTGCCAACACTGCGACCACTGCTGCACTATAAAAGACAAATTCCATCGAAAACGCTTCCTTAAGGCATCAGACTTTTAACATCGATCGGCTTAGCTTCATTTTCGGCTTCGCCTTTTTGTTTACCTTCAATCGACATGCCCGCCATGCGGTAGAAATTGTATTGTGGGTATTTACCTGGTCCCGAAATCAATAAATCTTCTTTTTCGTAGACTAAATCCTGTCGCTTAAACTCACTCATTTCAAAATCCGGTGTCAACTGAATGGCCGTAGTCGGACAAGCCTCTTCACACAAACCGCAAAAAATGCAACGAGAGAAATTAATACGGAAAAATTCAGGATACCAACGACCGTCCTGCTTTTCAGCTTTTTGCAGCGAGATACAGGCCACCGGACACACCACCGCACATAAATTACAGGCAACACAGCGCTCTTCTCCATCAGGATCACGCGTTAACACAATACGCCCTCGGTAACGCGGCGGTAAATAAACCGGTTCTTCAGGGTACATTTGCGTCTCACGCTTATGAAAAACATGCAGAGCCATCATCCACAGGCTACGCACTTGAGTGCCGAAACCCACCACTAACTCTTTTAATGTCATAGCTATTACCCCTTTTATTGAGGGCTATATAAAATGACTGCGGCGGTCGCCAGCAGATTCAGCAGAGTCAACGGCAAGCACACTTTCCAGCCGAACGACATCACCTGGTCATAACGTGGACGTGGTAGCGCAGCACGGATCAGAATAAACATCACCATAAAAAAAGCCGTTTTCAGTGCAAACCAGATAAACGGAGGCAAAAACGGCCCTTGCCAACCACCGAAGAACAAGGTCACGATCAACGCAGAGACAGTCACAATAGCAATATATTCACCAACAAAAAATAAACCAAATTTCATACCTGAGTATTCAATATGATAACCATCCGCTAACTCTTGTTCCGCTTCTGGCTGATCAAACGGATGGCGATGACAAACCGCTACTCCGGCGATGGCAAAAGTGATAAAACCAAAAAATTGTGGGATGATGTTCCAAACATGTTGCTGGTGATTGACAATATCCTGCATATTGAAGGAACCAGTTTGTGCAACCACGCCCATCAATGACAAACCAATAAACACTTCATAACTCAGGGTTTGTGCGCAAGCGCGCATCGCACCCAATAAGGAATATTTGTTATTACTCGCCCAGCCGGCAAAAAGGACGGCATAAACCGCTAGGCCTGCCATCATCAGGAAAAATAAAATACCGATATTGAGATCCGCCACCACCCAACTCGGGCTAATCGGTACGATAGCGAAAGCCAACAATAGCGAAGTAAAAGCGATCATCGGTGCCAGCGTAAAAATGATACGATCGGAGAAATGTGGCACCCAATCTTCTTTAAAAAACATTTTAATCATATCAGCAACGAGCTGTAACGATCCTCCCCAACCAACACGGTTAGGCCCATAACGGTTTTGAAACAAACCTAATAAGCGACGTTCACCAAAGCTCATAAAAGCGCCACAGATCACCACCACCAACAAGATGACCAGCGCTTTTAAGATCGAGATTAAAATGGTACTCAAATCAGGAGTAAACCAGTTCATCATATGATCGCCTCTCGTAGATCCTCAACGCGCTCACCGAGCAAAACAGGTGGAATACCCGTTAAACCTAACGGCAAACCAACCTGCCCCTGAGCCAAATTCTCACTGTAACGTAGCGGCAACCGTAATTGTTGACCGGCGCAACTAAACTCGATGAGAGTACCTACAGCCAGTCCAAGTTGCGCGGCATCCCCAGGGTGAATCATTAAATAGGGCGTAGGCATCCGCTGTTGAATAACATCGGCACGTTGTGACATCTCTTCACTGCCAAATAAATGATAATAAGGAGCGACCAGCCAGCTACTGGATGCAGGGTGAAAAGCAACCGGTACTTGATCAAAATAAGCCAAATTTCCTGCGCTAGCTTCAATTAAACGCACACCGGGATCACCAAAACGCAAAGTACCCCCACTTCCGCCTGAAATTTATTCCACGCTTGAGGAGAATTCCAACCCGGCGCCCAAGCGAAGGGAATTTGCTGGCAATCGGCCAACGGACCGCTATTCCCTTCCATAGAAAAGGCAAAAGACGTGTCGATATCCTGTGGCTGACGCGGCTCATGCACACTGATATCAGCACGCATCGCAGTACGACCACTGTAACGATGCGGAGAACGCGCTAATTTTTGACCATGGATACGGAAAGTGGCATCTGGTGCCGCATCAACAATACCTTGCAACTGTGGCAAAGCGGTGACACAAGCCTGAATGACATCATCAAGTTGTGTCCAATCAACCGGACGGTGGTGATAAACCGCCGTTAGGGCGTGCAGCCAACGCCAGCTTGCTTGCATTAGTGTTTTGTTATCCGGTGTATCATAGTAAGCCGGATCATAAACCTGGAAAAAACGTTGCGCACGGCCTTCTTGATTGACCACAGTACCATCACTTTCGGCAAAACTCGCCGCAGGCAGGATCAGATTGGCTTGGTCCATAATGGCAGTGTGTTGGTGATCTAACACCAACACATTTTTTACCGATGTTAATGCCGTATCCACCTTATCGGCAATAGCATGACGATACAGATCATTTTCTAGCACAATAACACTGTCTGCGATACCCTGGGTTAACTGCTCTAAAGCCTGATCCAACGAACCACTATCCATCATCGCTAAGCCAAAGCTATTCGCCTCAGTGGCAACAAAACTGATGCCAACGTCAACACCTCGACCTTGCAATGCCTTAGCAACATTAGCAGCTGCAGCAATGATCGCCTCACTACCTGCGCTACTACCGCTAATAATCAGTGGCTTTTTTGCACCCGCCAACGCTTGCACAATAATATCAACTTTGACTTGCAAGCCATCGGCTAAATCACTGACCGCAGGGGCGGAGGCATCTAATCCATGCGCGATGGCAAAACCTAAGCGTGCTTGTTCGTCCACAGGTGCATGATAATTCCAAGCAGCAATATCATCCAGGCGAGTATTATCAACATTAGTGATAAATAAAGGATGTTTAGCGTGCTGCCCGATATTCAACACTGCGGCGATCTGCCAATCGGCGACTTTTTGCGCCGCAGCCATCGCCCGCGCTTTGCCTTTCACCGCCTGACGAACTGCCAAAGCAATACGTGCCGCTGTTTGCGTCAGATCTTCTCCCAACACCAGTACCGCATCATAACTTTCCATTTCGCGTAATGCTGGTGTATGGATCCCTGCTTCACGCAACACTTTCAGCATCAATTGCAAACGGTTCTGCTCACCAGCAGCAATACCAGTATAGAAATTTTCCACACCGACCAATTCACGTAACGCAAAATTGCTTTCCAAACTCGCCCGTGCCGAACCTATGCCGATGGTTTTTTTCGTTTGGTGCAACATATCAGCCGCAGCCTGTATCGCACGATCGGCATCCAGAGTGATCCAAGCATGAGCACGCCGTTGTTGCGGCCGACGCGGCCGATTTTTTAAATTGACATAACCGTAGCCAAAACGGCCACGATCACACATAAAATAGTGGTTGACGCTGCCATTGTAGCGGTTTTCAATGCGACGCAATTCGCCATAACGTTCGCCCAGGCTGGTATTACAACCAACACTGCATTGCTGGCAGATGCTCGGTGCAAATTGCATATCCCATTTACGGTTATAACGTTCGGAATGGGTTTTATCGGTGAAAACACCTGTTGGGCAGACTTCCACTAAATTGCCGGAAAATTCGCTCTCCAGGGTGCCACTTTCTGGACGACCGAAATAAACATTATCATGCGCGCCATAAACGCCAAAATCAGTGCCATCCGCATAATCTTTGTAATAACGCACACAGCGATAGCAAGCAATACAGCGATTCATTTCGTGGGAGATAAAAGGACCAAGCTGCTGATTTTCATGTGTCCGTTTGGTAAAACGATACCGTCTGACATTATGCCCAGTCATTACCGTCATATCTTGCAAATGACAATTTCCCCCTCTTCGCATACCGGACAATCGTGCGGGTGATTAGTCATCAACCATTCCACCACACTGGCACGGAACTCCTTGGCTTCGTTGTCATCGATAGAAATAAAGCTGCCATCGCTAGCTGGTGTCATACAAGACATGACCAAACGGCCGCGGGTATCATCCGCATTTTGATATTGTTTCACCGCACATTGACGGCAAGCACCTACGCTCCCTAACGCCGGATGCCAGCAAAAGTAAGGAATATCCAGCCCAAGGGAAAGACAAGCCTGCAACAGGTTGTCAGCCCCGTTGACATCATATTCTTTGCCATCTACATGTATCGTCGCCATAAGCATGCTTCCAAGTCGGCTATTAGACTTCTTACAAAACCCACTGTGGTATGCATTCCGGTTACCTGGTGCTCGCAATCCTCATGTACTCGTGTGTACACTGTGGTTGCTGTGTTCCAGCCGCCTTGACTCCACACCACTCGCTATAGTTTTGCAAGAAATCTATTTTTTTATCTACCAGCGGACATTCAACAAATTGTTAGCTTGAATACCCTCGATAGCCGCTGTATTACCAAAATCAGTATCACCTCTGTTGATAACATCAGGACGGCTATAATCTTTTTTCGCTATGCCAGCGGCAAATTCGGCGCGAAAATATTTAATCGCACTTTGTAGCGGTTCAACCGCACCCGGTGCGTGAGCACAGAAAGTTTTTCCCGGTCCCAATAAACGACACAACTGTTCTAGCGTTTCAATATCGCCTGGTTGCCCCTCCCCACGTTCCAAGGCTTGCAGAATCTTCACACTCCACGGCAAACCATCACGGCAAGGGGTACACCAACCACAGGATTCACGGGCAAAAAATTCTTCCAGATTACGAGTCAGAGAAACCATACTAATTTGATGGTCAACCGCCATTGCCAACGCAGTGCCCAAACGGCTACCGGCTTTGCCAATATGTTCAAAATCCATCGGTAAATCAAGGTGTTCTGCCGTTAAAAAATCGGTGCCTGCTCCCCCTGGTTGCCACGCTTTGAATTTCAATCCATCACGCATTCCGCCCGCGTAATCTTCCAGAATTTCCCTCGCTGAAATACCAAAAGGAAGCTCCCATACCCCAGGGTTTTTTACCCGACCAGAGAATCCCATCAGCTTAGTACCTGCATCATTGCTTTTACCCGCGGTGATCCCTTGGTACCAGTCAACACCATGCTCAAGGATGGCCGGCACGTTGCACAGCGTTTCCACATTATTGACGCAAGTCGGTTTGCCCCACACACCCGATGATGCCGGAAACGGTGGTTTAGAACGTGGGTTAGCACGACGGCCTTCTAACGAGTTAATCAGTGCCGTTTCTTCACCGCAGATATAACGCCCCGCACCAGTATGAACAAACAGCTCAAAATCAAAACCACTACCCAGAATATTTTTACCCAACAGTCCCGCGTCCCTGGCTTCACTAATCGCCTGACGCAAACACACTGCCGCATCAATGTATTCGCCACGCAAGAAGATGTAACCACGGTAAGCTTTGAGTGCAAACGCGCTGATTAACATGCCTTCTATCAATAGATGAGGCAGTTGTTCCATCAACAGGCGGTCTTTGTAAGTACCCGGTTCCATTTCATCGGCGTTACACAACAGATAGCGGATGTTGATACTCTCATCTTTTGGCATCAAGCTCCACTTTAAACCGGTGGAAAATCCCGCGCCACCACGCCCTTTCAGACCCGCGTTTTTCACTAAATCGACCACATCTGACGGTGCCATGCCGGTTAACGCAATCTTTGCGCCCTGATAACCGTTTTTATTACGGTATTCATCTAACCATAGCGGTCGTTTATCATCACGCAAACGCCATGTCAGCGGGTGAGTTGCCGCAGTTACATGACGATTCATGGATATCGCTCCAATAACTGTTCGATGTCTTCAGGCTTCAGATAACTATGTGTATCTTCATCAATCATCATCGTCGGCCCTTTATCGCAATTACCTAAACAGCAAGTGGGCAACAGAGTAAAACGACCATCAGTCGTGGTTTGACCCGGTTTAATGCTAAGCTTTTTTTCAATCGCCGCCTGAAGCCCTTGATAACCGGTGATATAGCAAACCACACTGTCACAATAACGGATCACATGACGACCAACAGGTTGGCGAAAAATCTGGCTATAAAAAGTGGCGACACCTTCAACATCGCTGGCTGGAATAGCCAGCACGTCAGCGATAGCATAGATGGCACCATCCGGCACCCAACCCCGCTTCTTTTGCACAATTTTCAGTGCCTCGATTGAGGCCGCGCGCGCGTCTTCGTAATGATGTTTTTCTTGCTCAATAGCGGCATATTCTTCGGCACTCAGTACAAAAGCAGGTTTGGTAGCAAGGGAAACCACATCAAGCGGATTTTTATGATGCTGCCTCTCTTTTTGATCATTCATAATTAGCGATCCACATCAGACATAACAAAATCGATACTGCCCAAATAGACAATCAGATCAGAAACCAAACTGCCACGGATCACCGATGGGATCTGCTGCAAATGAGCGAAACTCGGAGTACGTATCCGCGTACGATAGCTCATGGTGCTGCCATCACTGATCAGATAGTAACTATTAATTCCCTTGGTCGCTTCAATCATTTGAAAAGATTCATTGTGAGGCATCACCGGCCCCAAGAAACTTGCAAAAAGTGAGTGATAAGCGTTTCAATATGTTGCAAAGTACGTTCTTTTGGCGGTGGCGTCGTCAACGGATGATCTGCTTTAAATGGACCTTCCGGCATATTTTTATAGCATTGTTGCAAAATACGCAGACTCTGGCGGATTTCTTCAACTTTGAGCATCACCCGAGTGTAGCAATCACTATTACCATCGCCCACGGGAACATCAAAATCAAAGTTCTCGTAGCCAGAATAGGGACGCCATTTACGCACATCAAACTCAATGCCGGTAGCACGCAGGCCGGCACCGGTCACTCCCCATGCCAAGGCTTCTTCAGCATTGTAGGCAGCCACACCGATAGAACGCCCCTTTAGAATACTGTTTTTCAGCGCGACCTTAACATAGGAATCAAGGCGTTTTGGCATCCAGTTAAGAAAGTCACGTAGCAAATGCTCCCAGCCTTGTGGCAAATCATGCGCCACACCACCAATACGAAACCAGGCCGGATGCATACGAAAACCGGTGATCGCCTCAACCAGATCGTAGATTTTTTGTCGATCAGTAAAAGCAAGAAATACCGGACTCATCGCCCCCACATCTTGAATAAAGGTGCTGATATACAACAGATGACTGTTAATGCGAAACAGTTCCGATAACATCACACGAATGGTATTCACCCGATCTGGCACCACAATACCGGCCAGTTTTTCTACCGCCAGAACATAAGGCATTTCGTTAACACAACCGCCTAAATATTCGATACGGTCAGTGTAAGGGATATAGCTATGCCAAGACTGGCGTTCAGCCATCTTTTCCGCGCCGCGGTGATGATAGCCGACATCCGGCACACAATCGACAATTTCTTCACCATCTAATTGTAAAATAATGCGAAAAGCACCATGCGAAGAAGGATGATTTGGCCCCAGATTAAGGAACATAAAATCTTCATTTTTGCGCCCAAGTTTCATGCCCCAGTCTTCCGGCTTGAAAGTCAGCGATTCCATCTCCAAATCTTCTTTTTGTTTGGTTAGAACAAAGGGATCGAATTCTGTGGCACGCGCTGGATAATCTTTACGTAACGGATGCCCTTGCCAACTCTGTGGCATCATAATACGCGTCAGGTGGGGATGACCATCAAAGGTAATACCGAACATTTCCCAGGTTTCACGTTCATACCAATTAGCATTAGGAAAAATGCCGCAAACACTAGGAAGCCACAAATCCTCCTCAGACAACGCCACTTTCAGGATGATATCGCGATTACGTTTAATGGAGAGTAAATGGTAGAAAACAGAAAAATCCGCAGCAGGCAATTTCTCGCGATGAGAACGTTGACGTTCATCAACACCATGTAGATCAAACAACATTACGTAAGGCTGTGGCTGTTTTTTTAACCACGACATCAAATCGAGTAATTGCTCTCGTTTTACCCATAATACCGGCATACCCATACGGGTTGCTTGCAAGACAAAAGCCCCGGAGCCCAAAAAGCACGACAAGGGTTCAATTATCGGATCATCCAAATGATCACAGGTATGATATGCTGGCTGGGTGCTGCCGAACGCCGTCAAATCTGTCATAATTTTTAAGCTCTAAATTTTATCAGGCGTACGTAGATTAGTCACCGCAATACGTTCACCCCGCTTGCGCTCTCTTTCTGACTGCATATTAGCACGATAAACCCCCTGATCACCCACCGCCCAGGAGAGGGGACGACGTTCTTTACCAATGGATTCTTGCAATAACAGTAAGGCCTGCATATAAGCTTCTGGGCGGGGTGGACAACCAGGAATATAAACATCAACTGGCAAAAATTTATCAACGCCCTGCACCACCGAGTAAATGTCGTACATGCCACCCGAATTGGCACAGGCTCCCATCGAAATCACCCATTTCGGCTCAAGCATCTGCTCATATAAACGCTGAATAACAGGTGCCATTTTGGTAAAACAAGTACCCGCCACCACCATAAAATCAGCCTGACGTGGTGAAGCGCGCAACACCTCAGCACCGAAACGCGCCACATCATGCACCGCAGTGAACGACGTCACCATTTCGACATAACAACAGGAAAGACCAAAATTGTACGGCCACAAAGAATTTTTACGCCCCCAATTCACCATGCCATGCAACGCATTTTCCAGCTTTCCCATGTAAACACTACGATGAACATGCTGCTCAAGAGGATCGCCGCTGATGGTTTCTTGAGATTGCAGGGGATAACGGTCGTTTTCACCGTTCGGCTCTACCCGTGTGAGAGTATAATCCATGTTAGTACCTCGCTACAGTTTCTGAAGAGATCTACTGCTAATAGTAGTGATGGTACCTGGTTTCACTCGACGATGAGATTGCCCCGGTGTCCAATCCAAAGCACCGATACGTACCAGATAAATCAATCCAGCCAATAGCACAAAAATAAAAATGCTGGCTTCGATAAAACCTATCCAGCCACTTTCACGAATAGAAATTGACCATGCATACAAATACAGTGCTTCAACATCGAAGATAACGAAAAACATGGCGACCAGATAGAATTTAGCAGACAGCCGCATGCGCGCCGAGCCAACAGAGTCGATACCAGATTCATAGGGAATATTTTTAGCACGGGCACGGGCTTTGCCACCGAGAAAAAACGCCGACAGCAGCATTAAACTACACAGCCCCATCGCTCCAATACAAAATACCGCGAACGCCCAATGATGAGCGATAACTCCAGTCGTTATTGGCATATTATTTACTTATCAAAAGTAGTTTCGAACAGTAGACTTCTAGCGAAACCGGCCAGGTAACACAAGCCTGTGTTGCCCACAAAATGTATTGATACCTATCGTTAATAACTTATACCGTACAATGTATAAACAAATATTATATCTTCCGCCCTACTATAGCATTCTCTTGGAAAAAATCGGGGACTTCTGCTTCCAGCCAAACGTATTTTTTGATCTAGGACACATTTTTACTACTCTTTGAGCAGGTTAGAGAGAGCAGAATCAGGTATACGGGAATTTTTTTATTTTTTTCACAGCAAGAGGCCAACCTTACCGGTCAGCACATGGACTTTATCACATTAAACTATGCCAGATAAGGCTATTATTGGTCATAAAGACTTCATGAATACGATCTTTTTCCCGGGGAGCACGGAGCACTGGGGTAAAAAACAATCGCAGATATCATCTCCTATCAATACCTGCGATTGTCCAACATCAGAAGCTTGTCCAGTAGTGATAACAAACCCCAACGGCATTCCGAAAACATCAACACTTCCATGAATTTTTGAAGAGAACCCACCACAACATCTACCTAATCCTTCTTTTTACCTCCTCTTACTCCTGCTATATGCCGATAACCTGGAAATACAGCCTAACAAGCGACAAGTAAAGTATTTAATACTCTATTCGCGCTAAGCTTTGGATCGAAAGGAGCGATTTTTTCATCGCTCGTCCAATTGTGGACCCTTGTAATTAATGAATCAATCACGCTAGCTTCTTGCTGCTTGAAATCATCGCTAATAAGCGATTTCTCTTGATTAAGATTGTATTTACGGCGGCAACAACTCACCCACTTGCCATTCACGTCGTATGTTTCTTCAACACTCTGCTGCGGTACGCAGTTAGAAGTATAATCAGTACGGTAGAACATTTTGCCAGCAACGCTGCGAACCATTTTTATACTGTACAGCAGAGTGCCTTGTGTGCCGCCATTAGCAACAGTTTGATAGCCAAATTCATTAACTTTACGAATAATAAATTCGCCATCAGCGGTGTATCGAGAATAAACCTGGCTATTACTTGTTACCTGCCCTTTAGTGTCATATTCGTATTTATTATGAATGCCCTTAAACACCTTGCCATTCATATCGAAGAAAAACTTACTGCTACTAACAGTTTGATTCTCAGCGTTAGATTCAACAACGACCACGGTCTTATCATGCAAATCTGATGAGTTGTTTTCCGCTTTAGATCCATTAGCATCATTTACGAAGATCCTTATACCCTTTTTATCGTGGCTTAATGGATCAGCTGTATATTGGTAATGCCTAGCTATTGTAGATTCGTGTGAACTGACCGACAGATCGTACATCTGTGCTACTGAAGCTTCATTAGATGCGGCATCAAGGGTACTACCTGTATGAGTTAACGATTCACTTACTAACTCACCATTGGCATTATAATTGGAGACGCTTTCTTGACACAATTTGCCATCAGCATCATAGCTAAAAAAAGTGGAGCTTTTACCCAGGAGTTCTCCTTGCGGATCATATTCTGAGGTATTTTTATTGCGTAAAAGATTATCGGTGTCATAGTGGCTACTGATTTTAATATAGCGATCTGGCTTGCCATGAGCATCGTAATTTATCACGCTTTCCATGAGCAAACGGCCGTCTACATCGTAATCAAACTCGCTATTGCTTTGACTAACCTCTTTTCCATCAGAATTACATTCTGACTCAACACGGTAAATCAATCGTCCCATAGCATTATAATATTTTTTACTACTGCTTATCAGCAATCCCTTTGTATCGAAGGTAGATTCTTCACGGCGATGTACCTGACCATTTTCATGATATTTATTTTTTATTTCATTGTGGATAATGAAATTACCGTCGATATAATTAAATGTGATCGTGCTGATTACTTTATCACCGTTATATTCCTTTACCTGAATGTTTTTATTACCTTGTTTATCAACAAGATAATGCACTCTTATTTCACCAAATTCGCCAAAAATAAATGAACCATCGTTAGCACGCTTAGGGACCTCTTCTTGTAAACAAGAAAACGGGAAAATTATTGAAGATTTATTTGTACTATTTAACAGACCAGTTAGAAAATCATTTACTTTCATACCTGAACTTTGATCCCTAACATAGTGAGTTGACACATATTTTTCGTTTTGGAATGAATTTGGAAATGAAGATGTATTCATATTAAATATCTCACCTTTTAATTAATAAATAAAACCGTATACTACCAAACGCCAATAATAAATTATTATGGATATAGTTTATTAATAACAAAGTAATACAGAAAATTATTTTTGCGTCACTAACGTGTATTCATTACTACAACTATGAAATATAGATAACTTTAATTTTAATGCAAGAAAATTGTTAGAATTTTTGCGAGTGGTTTTAGTTCAATCCCTCCGTTACCGATTTTTTAAAGAGTATCCTGATACAATACGCTCTTATCGGCTTGCTAATTAACCAACTCAAATTTACGGTAGATATCCATCAATATTTCATCAAAATTATAGGTCTATCCACTACCATGATTAGCGTTAATAGTTAGAAAAAGAAAAGTCCTGAATTACACTTTATAATTAGGCAGTGGAATAATGACATGACCATCAGTCGTTTCATTACCCACAGTATGAATATAATAATCTTTCATTTCTTGGATTGAAATAATCTGTTTAATAGCATGATCATGTAATAAAATATGGCTTTTATAGTTGAATATTAATTTTAATTCATGATGGAGAATATCGCCTTTAATTTTAGATTGCGAACGTTCGAAAACGTCATCAATGACCAGCAATTTATTTTCAATAAAGACAAAAAGTGCATCATAATTTCGCGAAATATTAATATTTTCTGGCATTACGTCAATTGGAAGAGAACAATGTAATGAGCCATTACCAACATGAGAAAGGTAAATCACTGGGTAGTTAAATAACTCTATCTCAAAAGTAAAGGCCATATCTTCTATCTGATCAAGCGATGTTGTTATCAATAAGGCAGATACATCAGCATCGATATGTTCATCAGGAGCTAATGTTGTCAACCGCCCGCTGTTTAGGATCAGTACTTCATTCCGGCGTTGATAAAGAGCACCCAAATTGTTTATACGTCCCACCTCACCTCCGCGGTTAACCTTGATTAAATCTTGCTTGTTACTGATAAAATAAGCTTCTTCTTTATTACTATTAAAACCAAGATAGTTTTCCAAACTATTTAAGGTACTAGACATAAACAATATTTTTTTCATCGGCTGATACCAAGCCTGTAGATTATTCTTTAAGCCAATCTGAATTATTTCAGCACAAATACATTGATGACACAAATGCTCAATAGCATTTGTTAAGCTGTTAACATTTAAATAAGTGGTATCACTATAGTGATCCTGAGAAAAGGCCGTGGTGACACCTATTAGTGTTACTGTAAATATATCATCATCTGTCCTGCCAATATTTAGATGAATACCATTATTTGTTAAACCTTCTATATTCCCTTGAATTAACATAACGTTCACAAAATCTGTGCCTAATGCTTCATTTAATACCAGCGTACTTATTTTTGGTATTTTATTTTCATCGTGTAGAACACCACCAGTAAAAATATTTCCGAGAAGAAAGGTATTGATTTTTGCTACGTAGCCCAATTTGCTATTATTTAAGATCCAGGCACCTTGATTATCGCTAGACATCCCTAAATTAATCATATTTTGACCAAGATCCATTTTACAAATAATAAATTGTTCACTGTTAATATCATACCAAGCAGACAAAGGAAGAGGCGGATTTTCATCGCCATATAATAAGCCCCATATGCTAACATGAATAGCTATTTCAATGGCTTTGGTTTGTCCAGGCTCCAATAAGGAAGCATCGGCTAACTTGTTACGTAGTTGACCAATATACGTTGTTAAAGAAAGAGCCCAATCAGGATTGCCTATAATAAACGCATTTTCTACCGCGAATAATGTTAGTTTTTTATCATCAGAAAGGCGATAAATAAACCCTTTTTCGGTGGTAATCAAAGCATTCCTTATGTTTACCACATCATGGTTATTTAACCCGAACTCACGTAAATTCATTACTTTAGCATCATCCCCCTCTTCTTGAACGTAAAGTCTATAAAGCCAATTATTACCATTTTGTTTATATTGCCGTGGAGTCACACTCCAAAAAAAATAGTTATCATCTCCAGCTTTCATTCCCTTAACTATTCCAGCTGGACTAATCAAAAAATCAGAATCTTTAAGGATATTGGTATACATTCTGGCCGAAATATGTCCCTTAACATCAATACTATTTTTCAGGGGCCATATCAGTCTGTCTCCTATTAGTATCGTCGTATCAGTTTTAAAGTTGATCAATCCTTTGATGTTTTTACCCGACATTTCCCACGGATTAATACCACTTGGCGTAAGTACCTGCTAGCTCCTGTTTTTTATAAAAGCGGCCAGGCCAGTTAAGTGACGTTTTTCAATTAATTGACTCTTTACCTCGGCCGGTAAACCATAGAGTTCTGTGAGCGCTAATGCCTGGTACGGATCCAAAGTATCAATCATATATTTTAGCCTTATCTTTTCGCTGCCATAGTGGTATTCCTGCTCAAAAGTGATAGCTTGAGCAAGCACATTGACATTGTTAAGTGTTGATAGCGATGTATAACTTTGACGGCCATTTTCCATCATACTTGGTAAATGTGCGAGGGGGAGATAAACCTGTAAAAGGTTGCTCGTTCTGATCTCTGATACCCAAATTATTTTTTCGTATTTAAACAGAATACGTGCATACTTTGGCATGGGTACCATAGGTATAATAAGATCTCCCTGATACCAAGCATATTCTTTCGAGAGAAAGAGTAGCTGGACATTTTCAGGCCGAGTTTTTCTAAACAGTGTGTCTTGATGATTAGCCGTATAGAGAAAGGTCTCGTGACTACAAAGATAAAAACAGAATTCACTCTGTTCGTTAGGATCGGGGCTAAATTTATTAATGCGGAGATATTTAATCGTTTGTCCTACATTTTTAAGATGCTGAGTGATATAGCGCTTCACGGCATTAACTTCATCACCTCGCTGGTTAATATTGGGTATGCTGCTAGCATCAATAAACAACGGAATCAAACGAGGTGACTCCCAATTTAATTGGGCCGTAAAAACACCCTCTGGTAATTGAACCGTCAATGTAGTAGTAGAAAAATGAGGGATAGTGAGAGTTATTCTATCTTCAATCGATTGAGTCACTTTTATTCCATTTGAAATATATTCTGAATTGGCGCTTTTGACAAAACGATGAAAATGGAGCCGAATAAATATATTATAATCAAGCCGCATAAATCTATTATCCTGCGGTTCGTCATGAATAACATCGAAAGAGGTCGTGATCCCAGACAAATGACGAGCATCAATAATCCACTGTACTGCTGAGTTTTTGCAATTAATGGTCATATCTGCTTGTGCTTTATTCAATATTAATACCACATCTGCCTTTCCGGTTATCGGGGCATAAAATGTATAATTAAGATATTTTTTATAAGTATAGTTGGTAAGTAACTGAGTTTCACTCACCCCTGGTGCAATTAGATTATATTTGGCATTCCCTAAAAAAATTTCCACACTAGTATATTTATAATCAAATTTTAAACCCGTCATTGCTCTATAATAAGCATCGTGCTGAATCGGTATCTGCTGTCCATAAATATTTTCATATTTCCCTATACCAGAAAATACAAACCCAGCATCAAGTTGTTTTTCAAACCAGCGCACAGTATCAAATTCAGCATCGCCTCTCAGACGAATGAAGGGAACAAAATCATATATTGGCTCTATTTGGGCTCTCGGTGTAATAGGTAAAATCAAGGTGGTTGATTGAGTACCGTTTTGCAACGCGATACTATGTTTCCTAACGCTGTCACCATTCATTTCACGTAGATTAATATAGGCTTCAGGTTCCATCTGAGTGTAAGTATCGTGCATTTTACGCATTTGTTGCCCATATCGATCGAAGGTAACAACGGTTTGCTGAGGATCTGTAAAATTTATTTCGCTAATAACTGTTCCCTGACAAGGGATCAAGGTATCTTTAATAATCAGGATCCCACCTTGATCCCAACCTTTTTTCATGCTATTAAAATAACGTCCAATAGCTTTAGCTTTTTCTATATTTTCAAGCATGTTCATCACTTCATCTGAAACACAATTACTTGCAACAGCCAGTGCAATACCGACGACAAACATCGCCACCACAGTAAAGGGTGAAGAGAATATTAAACCCACTATTCCTAAAGAAATGCTCACCAGATCTAAAGCGATTTTTACTACGATAATACTACGTTGCATTTCATTTCTTTCTTGAATCAATTGCAACGTATTCAACCCAAGACTAATGAATCCCAGTAAAACTCCTCCCTTTGCTAAACGAGTATTAAATTTTCCTACAGCATTCAGTGCCTGTCTAATACTGCCAGTTTTTAGATGTTTACACACTCTATGTAAATAAAATTCGGTAATTGTACCTTTTGTATTTATTACATTATGAAAATCTGCTAACAGGGATAAATAAATATGTGCCTGTATCGTTTTAGCGAGTATAGAATTACCTTTTACCTGATTAACACCATATTGTAGAAAATCATATAAAGATAAAACTGAATCAAAAACGCTTCCCATGCCTCCTGCTTTACCAACTAATTTAATCTGACTCTGTCCAGAGAAAAATTTAGGATAATGACTATCTATTTGCAATTGTCTCCATAAATATTGACGTAATTCTTCAAAAATTTTATCAGTACTCTCTAGTTCTTTGACAAGGGTAAAGTCGTTCATATTAAGAAGCCGGATTTTATATTTGCCACTGTTCGAATCGTATTTTAAGCTGGTCAATAGAGGTAACCATTCATCCACATTAATTGAGTGATCGGCTGCTGCCATTACACGTCGATATTCCTGTTCATTATTATAACTACTCACAACCATAAAAGTGGAATGTGGCATCGACCCAGAAAAATTTAATTGTTCAATGCGCTGCATGTAATTAATATCTAAATGATTTTCTATTATCAGTTCAGTACCTTGACTGCTACTAGATTGCTGTAAATGGTTTGATCCATGTGTAAAACTTAACAAAGAATAATAGTAAATGGGGATTGTTCTATAGTATCCGCTTAAAATATTAAAGGTAGTATTAAGCTGTTCAATAGTAATCGTAGACGGCTTAACCTTGATTTTATTTTCTGCATCAGCAAGTAAAAAACGATCTATATTACCCAAATAAATAGCCTTAATCTTTTCTTTACTGTACTTACCGAGAAAAATAGTCTGCGCACTATTATATTCACTCAAACTAAGGCGATAAAAACTAAATAAATTGCGTATGATTCGTTTCTTCAAGCGCTGAAAACCTGCTTCAACATCACCAACAATTTGCGGGATCAACGCCTGTAGCTACAGCTTTCCACAAGTACAATCTAGCCCATCAAACCAGCTCTGATATGAATTTTTCTCTAGCACCTGTTGCAATACTTTTATCAGCATAGTAACGCCAACATCGTTCGCATCGACTATCAAAATTTCATTTGTACTATTATACATACCTACTATTAATGCCATGCTATCAGCATTAATCAATACGGCTCCCCGCAAAATAGCCTCTTTGAGGCCGGTAGCCATATTTGCATCTATCCATCCGTCTAATTTTTCAGGATTAGGAAGACGTTCAGGAAGTATTTCGTTATTAACCAGACGGGACTGCAATATATCACCCAGGCTAAACTGGTTTTTATCAAACTCAGTGACCACACGGATACGTACAGCGAGATCTTGCTCAATCGGCTGATATTCACGTTTTACTACCGTATTACGGAGGGTAAATTTGATCTTTTTATCACAGTTACTCGCTACGACCCAGTTTATTTTTTGTCTAAATCCCTGACGCACAGCCTTCGGCTTACCAAGCCATCGCTGTCCCATGGCATCAATAGTGAACAGGTTTTCCTGAACAAGAATATGATTAATGAAAATATGATTGCTCTCTAAAAAGAGATATAAGCGTTCAATAAAATCGATGGCAAATACGTTACGCGAATCAAGTGTCTCACTAAGTTCGTAATTCCTATCTGCTGTAGAACATTCTGCTTTAATTCTACCCCACTCATCACGGTTTCTTAACAAGTCTATTGCTGATTGCATTAAACCACAGCCAATAAATATGAGCTGTTCCCTTTCTACATTCTCATTTCCCCATTTTATAGAATGTTGTACCAATAATTGAGTGACATCCTGCACTGAAAAGTTTATTGGGCTACCGTCACCCACCAACAGAATACGGGTTTCTTTTTTAAGGTGAAGATCAGGTGCTTCCTTTACTTTTATAAGCTCTTGAGTTCTCTTATTATACTTATACCAAGCATTCAATTCCGTGTTTGTGTGATAGAGAAATTTAGCGGTTTCCTCACAAAGCAGATCATTATGAGAAAGTTGTATAATGCACTGAGCATAATATTGCGGGCAACAAGTAAAAACCTCGTGATAGCGCATTTTCCCTAGGAGGCGAGACTGTTCGGATTGCTCAGTGATCCAGGAAACACTAATAAAAGAAGAAAAAGTAAATTGTTGAAATTTATATTTATTTTCTACTACCGGTATCGCATTAATCTGCAACAATTGATAAAAATAAAGATTATCATAAGCACGAATGCCCGCCAGTCCAGGGGTCACGCGATCATACCGTGCCATAGCCGTATGCCGATAACCAATAAGCGCTTCAATATCAACAATAACATTTTGATTGGCAAGCTGTTGTTCGAGCGCTGGATTGACCTTCTCCGGTAAAAGTAGGATCTCGGAAAGGCCGTTAATGTTGTGTTCCGGATTATCAATAATTTTATGAATGCATTGCAAATTTTCTAATATCTGATCGATAAAATGGCTTTTTTCCTCTGCTTTTGCTTTTGCTAGAACCACACCATCACCGTAGAGGGTATAGCTAAACTGAAAATAAGGGTCTACCTTCAGCTCTTCAAGTGGCATGAACAACGGTGTGCCACTTTTTTGTGCTAATGCGACCAGTTGCTTAATGACCCGCTCAATTTTGGGATCGATGCTCGCCAACTGGTAGCTTTCCAGCAAGGTTTCTCGCGTTGGCATCATATCCTGCTCCATCAATTCATCAAGAATGACTCTAAGAATAATAGCTTGGCTTTTTATACCTTCTGGATCGCTAAGCGTTCTTTCAATTATATCGGCAAATAATTCCTTATTAACAGCAGGCAATAGATCGGGATTAATGCATACGCCACCGTATTGTCTTAATACTAAAAGACGAAAAATATCGGTAGCCGCATCAAAATTTCCACGTAGTGCCAATTCTTTAATATACAGTTTTCGTTCTTCCTGTATATTATCCAGTTCGTCTATATTTTTTATAGCGATAACAATATCAGGGTTATCTTTTTTTAATTTAGCCAAGGCATCCGTAAAACTTTTGTGATTATCGTTCCAAATAGTTAGCAATTCTTCTGGATCACCCAATGTATGTCTAATCAAAAAATTTTTAGCTGCCATATCGAAAGAAATGTGAGTATTTTCTTGCATATATTGATAGATTTCGTTTTGCAATCCAATAACATTGCTCTTAAAGAATGTATAAAAATCATTGTTATCTGTATTGGTATCATCAAACGTCTCTTGGCTCGCTTTTTTTTGTATACGTACAAATATCTCACGTGATAAATAAGTATTGTTGTCCGTCCAAGTTTTTATTTTATAATGAGAGTGTTGTTGTATCCACAGATTAATATATTCCCTTTGAATATTTTCTATCTTACCCAGGATAATAAAGTGTAGGGTCTCACTAACCGTTTCCATCATGGTTTTTTTACGTGATAAAAGTAAATTTAAGGTTAATTCTATATTGAGGAGTTGTTCATCTTTATCAACAACAATCACGCCATCTTTAATACATCTCATCATTCTCAATAAAAGTTCCATTTCCTTTTTTGGATCCGTCGAAGGAATCATCTTAACGTATTCTTCTTTACTATCAAAAAAAGTTTTATATAGAAAATTTTTCTTGTAATAGTTTTCGTTTTTATTGATGTTTTTTAATTTCTCAACAATATCTAAACGTTCCATAGGATTTACCACCTGATAAAAAATTTATTAAAATATTTTAAGCGTTGCCAAATAGCAATCTTGAATTTATGCCAATCTCCGAGCAAGCGTAGCTTTCACCAATAATATATTTCCTTTGTCTAATATAGTTTTTTTAATTTGCTTAAATTATTCTATAACCTGATCGTGCTCCGCTCCTGGAATAGCCATCCGATCCGCCCACATTTTCTTAAATAAGAAGATCCTTTTTTTGTAAGATAAACAATAGTCCCCCGATTAGATACTACCAGCACCAAGTGTAGGATCCCTTAAATTCAACAAAATATGCAGCATTTCATGCAGGTAAATTCGGATCGCAGAAAAATTTTCAGGTTGCCCGGGTAGACTAAGATACTGAGGTATTAATAGCATGGTACATACATCAGGAAATTTTATAACCTTTCCAACAAAATCAGAATAAGGTTGAATTGTCGATGCAATTTTAATTTTATGTTTTTCAGTTAGAGAAGGGACAGCATAATTAAACAAACGCCTAAAAGTAGGACTTCGACGATATATATTATGATAACTGTGTATTAGAATAACAGTTTTTTTCCCTGTTTCTAGTATTAAAGTAAATAAAAAATTAAACAGCTCATCAAACTGAGGAGAAAGCGTGGTATCTGTTACCTTACGTAACAAATCAGATACTTCTCTGACAGTGATCCTATAGCGGTACGGTGTAATTTTGATTACATAATGAATACTATTCAGTATAAATATACGACACGATTCATCTTTATGCTGTAATTATAATAGAATCGTTCTGCTATATGCTCTAAATTCGGGAAGTAGCTGTCTAAATAGAAAGATTGCATACCGTCTTCAATACTCAATTCCCCTTTGCCTCCCTTTAAATTCACTTTAGTGTAATATTTTTCTCCTGCTTTATGGGTAATCATTCTGGCATAATTTGGTTCTGTTGTGTGCCAATCAATTTCATAGCCCCCTCCACTGTTTTTAACCGGCATTACACGATCCTCATTGATGACATAAACGACAGAATAACCTTTCCATTTTATACCCAAGTGAAATCAAGATGCAGGATTTAGCGCCTGGAAATTATCGTTTAAGCGAGATACCAGAGAACTTGCCATTTGTGGTAGCTTCACCTCAAAGAAGTTTAAGATATCGTTCTTAAAACTCTGTTTAGATGGGTAATATCTATTGTTTCGTGTTTGCTCATTCATCACCTTCCACAATCGCTCTATCGGGTTTAGATTCGGGCTATACGGCGGAAGGTAATGAAGCTGGATATTCAACGTAAGCGCGGCGTCTTGCACAAGCTGTGAACGGTGATAGCCTGCACCCTCGAGGATCACATGTGCCGTTGTCGTGATGGGATAATGCGCGCGAATGGCAGACAGGAAGTGAACCACATTTTCGCTGTTAATCGTCTCATCATCACGGATTATGGGGTTAGCCACATTCTGGATGTTCAAGGCTCCCATGATATTCAACCGCGTTCTGCTCCCGGTGGTCTCTATCGTTTTATCCTGGCCTTTTCGTATCCAGCCGTAGCTTATTTTGGCGGCTTGTGTCGGATGAACGGCATCAATAAACAGTATGGGGTCATTACCCGCGGCGTCTTTCAATTCGCTGTAGGTCTTTATAAATTGCTGCTGTTTCTCAACGGCAAATTTATGCGGAACACCTTTCGGCTTTTTATAGCTAAAGCCATGCTGCTTCAACCCTTTATACGGACCTGATACGGTAAAGGTGATGTTCCAGCGTCCAGCGATATAGGCCACAATTTGGTGATTGTGGTGGTAGAGCGGCTGGGTGAGATGTTCAACCAGCGACGTGGTCTGTTCCGCATTGAGATAGCCATCGGAGCCGCCATTTTCAGGCTTGAGCTTGTTGAGTTTATGATAGTCTGTAAGGTGGCGCCGCACCGTGGTTTCATTAATGAGCTGTGAGTGAGCAATCATAGGGGGAGTCCAGCCGTCTGCGGACAACAAAACACACCGGATCCTGTCACAGACACGGCGGTCATGGCTTTGACGATGTTGGGCTTCGAGGGTAATTTTCTGGTCAGCAGTCAGCTCTATTTTCATGGCTATGAGCATGATCCTTATCGACTTCAAAATCAAGCATCTTCATTGATCACGGGTATATATTTTTCGCTCCCTGGCACCCTTGCACGCGGCAATGCCAGATTATGAGGATTAGACTTAACGGTAAATGCATCATATTATCTATCCAAGATGTAATCGGTAAATCCGTCGTTTTGCCAGCCACCTGCATCACTGCTGTAATAATTTTTTTGTCACGTTTTTGTGAGGTAGCAAAATGTGGTCCAGCTTCGTTCATACCATTTTTTAATCCATTAAAAAATAAGCTCGCTGCATCAAAACCAAGCGCAATCGTGCCAAACAGTGTTTGTATCCATTCATGGTGGCGGATACCTTCCTCTATGTTTATAATCTGCACCAACCACAGTTATTAGGGTTAATCAACTCTTCAAATACGCTGACAACATCAAATTGTGTGACCGTACTAAATTTCAAACGACACTGTTCTTGCATACAATCTGCGCGCAGTTTGGTTATGTATTCAATAGATTATTCAAGTATCAAAAGTAATATTCCCTCTCAATGAATGTCTCAATAATCTTATCGTGCATTTTTTCAGATTTTGAGTAGCCTATCGTTTTACGATTCAATCGGTTAAGTCTCGTTCTCAGTGTTAAATTTTCTCTTTCTATCCTTTGTGTATAAAGCTTGCCAACGATGTGATTTGCGGAAGGTAAGATCGAATAAGCCGTAAAATTATCTGTACAGAAGAAGGCAACGTGAAAAGGGGCTAACAGCTCAAGGAGGCTCTGAAGCGTTGGGATACCTCTCCTCCCAAAAACATGGGCTATGATCCGCTTAAATCGAAGTTCCCTGAAGCCTTGGTCAAAGATGTTGAGCTTTATCCAGATGCTTACCAACGGGAACACGCGGCCCCTTTTAAGGTGTGCACGAAATCCATTTGGCAAGCCTTGAAAAAATGGGGCATCACCTATAAAAAAAACCTGCGTCATCCCAGGGCAGACGAAGACGTACGGTGTACCTTCCAGGAAAAGAGAGACGGCTATAAAGAGCAGGGAAAATCGTTGGGTTATCTTGACGAAAGCGGTTGCGCAAAAGATATGCCACGAACCCATGGATATTCTCCGCGAGGTCAACGCTGTTCTGGCCTCCAAAATGGGCAGGCCAAGAGGCGAACGAATGTTATCGGTGCGTTATTGGGCACGGTGTTGATGGCGATTGTCCTGTTTTCCAGCCCGGTTAACAGTGATGTCTTTTACGCCTGGGTCACACAGCTTCTCCAGCCTTCTCTCCCTCCTCATTGTGTCATCGTCATGGACAACGCCAGTTTTCACAAGCGTCAGGACATTCAACTCGCGATTATCAACGCCGGGCATCTGATTCAATACCTGCCTCCTTACCCTCCTGACCTCAATCCCATTGAACATAAATGGGCACAGGCTAAAAGTAAGAGAAGAGACCTCAATTGTGACATCAATACCTTATTTTCAGAATATATGATGTGATTATTATGTCGTTCATATATAGTACATCGGTATCTAAACACACTACACCCTGTTTTTTTAATATTAGCAAGCGCAGAATATCATTTGCAGCGATGATATTCCCACGCAGAGCAAGTTCTTTAATATACAACTGAGGTTCTTTTTGCCTATTATGGATCTGATCTATATTCCCAACATAAATAAAAGTATGAGGATTATCTTTTTTTAATTGAGTTAAAGCAGCTTGAAAGCTGTAATAATTATTATCCCAGATCTCTGATAATTATTTTGACTGGCCTAAATGATGCTCGATTAAAAAATTTCTGACTGCCATATCAAAAACCATTCGATTATTTGATTGTATGTACCGGTAGATTTTATTTTGCCATTTCATTATTTGGCTTTCAAAAAGTGCATAAAAATTATCCTGGACAATAGAAGTACTCTCAAGCACTTCCTTGGTGGCTTTTTTTGTATACGTATAAACAGCTCTCGTGCCAGATAAGCATTGTTGTCTATCAAAGTTTTATTTGATAATGAGGATTTTGTTGTATTCATAAATTAATGTTTTCTCGTTGAATATCTTCTATTTTATTTAAACAGATAAAATGTAATATTTCATCGACTGATTCCATAATAGTTTTCTTACGGAATAACAGTAAATTTTGTAGCACATAATTATTCTGTCGCTGCCCATTTTTATTGGTCAAAACATCGGATAAAAAGTACTGTTAATCATCCCTAATAATAACGCCATTTTTTGTTGTGCACTCATTTTTTGGGACATGAGCTGGTATTTTTTCTTGGTATCGATAAATTTTCTATAAATAAAATTTACATTATAATAATTATTATTCTTGATAACACTGACTAATTTTTTAATAATTATTGAGCGTTCCATAGTATTTATTTATCTGTTATTTTTTTGCTATTGCTATCGGAGTCTTATCAGAATAATAGTTTAAATTCAGGTTACATTTTAATTAACAAAGGATATTTTTTAAAAACATCTAATTTTATGAAGATAATTTGGGGAGAGGAATAATGACATGTCCATCTTTTGTGTTCTCATCTGCTTGCTCAATATAATATTTTGTTAATTTTTCAACGGTAATAAAAACATCAAAAAGAAGCGTATCTCTATCCGTTATAACATCACCTGGAATCACAGAATAATGATTAGAAAAATTTGATGCCGGTTTTATAATACCTTTGAATAATAATTGTAGACGTGAGCTAGAGTGATTACCGGTAGCTCTAAAAGAATGATTAATGATAAATAAATTATTTCTTACAAATAGGCAGAGAAAATTAAATTTTCTCGAGATCAATACAGTCTCAGGTATGGCATCAGGCATTATACATCGCATACTCCCTTCGTTTGCATGCTCAAGATATATCACTGGATAATTGAATTTATCTACTTTAAAGGTAAAAGTAGCACTTTTATCTTGCGTAACTGGCGTAGTTATCAGTAAAGCAGGCACGTGAATATTAACATATTCATTATTAGCAAGGGTGGAAACACGCCCACTATTTAAAATAAGCAGAGCATCCGTACGTTCGTAAAGCAGCTCTTGGTTAGAAATAATTTCAGGTTCTTTTATTGCACCATTCTGCTGATCATTTTGATACATTTTAATTAAAACAGATTGATGATTACTATTACTAATAAAGTATGCGCAGTGGGTTTGCTGATTAAAACCAAGATACTGATTTAAATTATAGATATTCTTGATAGTCGCTTCATTTTTTTTAATCGGCATAAACAGTATATTTATTTTTGGATAATACCAACCTTGCTGATCATTAGATAACATAATTTTTATTATTTCGGGGTAAGTATAAACTTTAGTTAGTTCGGAAAGTTCATTTTTCATACCTGATAAATTATTAACATAATGATCAGTAAACGCCGGTGTAACTGCTAATAATATGATTTTAAAGGTTCTGTTTTCTCTACTAATTTGCAATAACAGACCATCGGTGGTAGTCCCTTTTATATATCCATTATTTTCTGCATTGACCTGTGTAAAGTAGAGAACAGTACCTCGCTCCCTTTTTGAAATGACTTTGATCAAATCCGGTATTACCGCCATTTTTCTTAAGACTGTTTTATGAAAAGAGTGCATCACTTCATCGCTTGTCATAGTATTGATATAACCAATTTCTTTACTTTTATCTTCCCTAATATTCATTAGCCAGGCACCTTTTTGGCTGTTTCTATCTATTCCTAGGTAGCTTAACTGTTGGTTGTTATCACGTTGACAAATAATAAAGCTCTTACTGTCTCTGTCATACCAAACGGCCAATAATCCTGCCTCATCATTCTGTTGTAAACCAGAGAGAGTAAGATAAGAGGAAATTTTAATCGTCTTTGTTTGTCCGATTGATAATGGAACCAAACCTTCCATTTTATTTGTCAGCTCATCGATGTATTCTCTAAAATAAACCCACCAATCAGCGTGTTCTCTTAACCAATTTTTACCCATGCCAACAAATGAGAGACTCTGATCATCATATAAAGCATATAACAGACCATCAGTCGTGGTAATAATCGTTTCTTTTATGCTTAACACCTGATCATTCTGAATATTAAAATCAATCAATAACATTTCTGTCGCAGTATCATCATCCTGTTGAACATACAATTTTTCAAATTTTTGTTCCCTATAAGTAGTACTCCAAAAATGGTAGTAACGGCGATTAGTAGGTTGATTAACAAAATTATTTTCATGTATTTCTACCATCGTTGTGCCAGCATAGTGAATGTTATCAGTGTGGCCACTCAGAATAAGAGGAATACGCTCAATAATATACCCCTTCTTATGAATACTGTTCTTTAATGGCCATATAAATCGCCTTTTTATCGAAATAATTGTATCTGTTATCCCATTGAATAACGGCTTTATATTCTTTCCAGCACGCGTCCAAGGATCAATTTTTCTGAGAAACTCAGGTATTTTATAAAAATCAGAATGCGATTGTGCTTGCATAAAACGACTGAAAGCCTCTACGCTAATTGTCTCAATTATTTCATTTTTTATCTTTGCCGGTAAGCTACGCGCCTCAATCAGTGTCAATCCTTTTTCAGGATATTGGCTATCAATACAATATTGCAGAAAAAAACATTCATCAATATCACGTCGCTTATAAGTATAGCTTTGTTCTAAAAAAATAAATCTATTTTCGTCTTTCAGTTTAGTGATTATTTTTAACTTTGCTGGAGAAGAAAATTTTATCGTCCCATCAGGATTAAGAATATCAGGCAGATAACCGATTGGAAAATAAATCTGTACTAATTCTTTATTTTCCGCTTCTGACATCCAAATAATATTTCGATAAGCATAAATATATTTTATGCCATTTACATCAATAGGTATCAGCAAATCCCCCTTAAACCAGGCATAACGTTCACTGAAGAGAAGTAACTGGACATTCTGACGTTTGGTATTATAAAAAAATGTACCTATTTTATTTTCTGTCCGAACAAAATCATTTGTATAAGAATAATAATAAACATGGCAACTCTCTTCGTCACCTTTTAAAGTAAAATTTTGTATGCGAGTATATTGTGCTACTTGCCGACTCTTTGCTTTCGGGATCATAGCGGCAAGATCGGCTTTTATTATTCCTTCCGTGTTCATATAATTTATCGATCGTGAAGCCGGTCTTAGTTCTTCCAATACCTTTTGTGCATTAAGCTCCCTAACAATTAATCGGCCATGGAGATCCGTGGTCGCAACCCCCATATACAAATGGAAAGTAGCCTGTGTCCTGGCTAAATTGGTAATATTTAATACAATACTGTCTTTTTCACCCTGCTTAGCAGGCACATTTTCAATAAATTTATAACCCGCTAGGGTTTTTTGCAATCTCATATCACGTAGATATTTATGATTGGCACTGATGATCCAGGTAACATCCATATTATTACATTCAAGGGTGATATCGGCCTGCCCCCGGCTTAATACTAAAAAAATTATCGCTTTTCCTTCTTTAGGTGCATGTAAAATATAGTGTAGGTATTTTCTGTATACAGAATCCTCTATTTTTTGATCTTCCTTAATTCCTGGTGCAATCAAATTGTATTCTTCTCTACCGAGATAAATATTCACATCCGTTTTTTCATAGCGACACTTTAGTTCGGTGAGTGCCATCCAATCTAGACCGATAAATTTTTCAATAGAGTCCGTCAGAAATCCCGTTTTTTTATAAAAATTAAAAATAAAATGAGGATCTTTTTTAGCAAAATAGCGCATCGCATCAAATTCAGCATCATCTCTCCATTTTATAAAATCGGTTTTAGCATAAACGGGATCAATTTTTGTCCTAGGGGATCTGGGTAGAATCAGTGTATTCACCGCAGGCTGATCGGCAGCAGGCAAATCTGTTATAGCGATGACTTGATCTTTTTTCATGCCACTTAGATGATAGAGATTGATGTAGGCTTTTGAATTTTCAGTATTATTAATGAGATTTTTTCCTTGGGTCGTTTTTTTGCGTATTTGTACACCTGTCTCATCAAATATCACAGTAGGTGCTCTGCTGTCCTCCAGATTAATAGTTTTTATAACCGCACCTTCTAAAGGCTGTAGCGCTTTATTTATTATCGTAAATCCACCCTGCTCAAGACTTTTTTTGAGATGATTAAAACACATGCCGCACAATCGTGCTTTAGTTGTATTGTTAATCGTACCTTCTATCTTGGCACTAATTTTTTCACTCACTTTAGATAAACCATAGCCTACCAAAATGACTGCCAGCATCGGAGGAAGTGTCCATGTCGATTCCATAACTGACAAGCTCCCTATACTAAAAGTCAGTCCTACACCATCAAAAACCATTCTGGTTAATGCTAGGTTACGTTGACGATCATTTTCAGCTTCATAATATTCATAAGCATTGAGCAAAAAACCAGTGAAACCCAAGGTTAACCCCAGCTCTGTTGTAGATTTTCCTATCCTTTTCATAATTGGAGATTCATTGATATGATGACTATAATTCCACAAATAATTAATTGGCTCTCTTAATCGTTTAAAAAGCCAACCGATATTAATGATAGATTCCGCGAATCGATAGCTGCCTTCTGTTAGAGTCGATGCGGCACTGACTACATTATTAAAATCTGAAACCAGGGAAACCCAGACATGAAATTTCATGGTAGCAGAAAGAGGATCATCTTCCCCTTCGGAAGAGGTAATCAGTTGTTTAAAAGAATGGTATAAAGAAACTATTGAATCATCAAAACTACCTATGCCCCCCGCTCCCCCATATGACCAATAGATCGCGCGAGCACTTGCTTTTTTCTGGTTAACGAATAATTTTTTCTAATCAGTTGAGCACGCTTATCAAGATACAATGTCATGTCAGCAAACATAGAATTTTTGCTACTGACCTCAGTAATACTACGACTGCGGAGATTAAGATAACTGACAGTGTAAGTAGCATCTATCGGATCATATTTTAGCTGCGATAATAACTCTAACCATTCCCCCTGAGCCAGCACGCGATTTTTTTGCCTTAATGCTTGATGTTCACGTATCCATGCTTGTGCATGGCTATATTGATCCGCGTTAATCAAGCTGGGATGAAATCCTTTGCTCCAGGTTAATTGCCCCACTCTCTGTATATATTGACTATTAACATAATTTTTTTGCAAAAAAATTATGTTTTGCTGTTCCAAACTCACATTAGCGTTAGGATCCCATAAAGAATAACTGTAAAGTGTGAGTGGAGGAGGGTTACTTTGATCTGCATTTTTTTCGATTAAAATTTTAAAATTGCTTTCAAGTATTTTAATCGTGCGGGCAACTTCCGTAATCTGAAACTGTTCATCGTCATTTATTGCAATGTTACGTAATAGCTGCCTTTCAATATCTCCCAAGAAAATGGCTTTAATGACAGAGTCGCTTTTCATTCCTTGCAATATATGCCTGGCCGCACCTTCTTTATCCAGATTAAGATTAAAAAACGTAAAGCGATTAGCACGTACCCTCGATTGAAGACGTTTAAAAGCTTGCTCAAGCGTATTGGGTGTTTTGAAAAGCGTGTTGACAAGACGTTCAAACTGTTTTTTTCCACAACTTAAATTGAGGCTTTCAAGCCAATCTACGTAACTTTCAGCCTCTAAACTTCGTTTTAGTGCCTTCATAAGGGCAATGATTCTGTCAAGATTAGGATCATTGATAATCAGTTCATGTGTGAGTTTCCCCATCGCCACGGCCAGTGCCATGCTTTCGGCAGGTATAATAACAACGCCTTCTCTCAGATTTTTCAGTAGCCCTTCAGCTACCGTTAAATCTATCCATCCATCGAGATTTTCCAGATTATTCATCCATGCTACACGTTTCTCAGGGTGAAAGTTTAACGTTTCCATTACAGAACCCAATCCAAACGCTGTGTTATTAAATTCAGTAATAACGTTATTGTGCATCAACATGCTGCTGCCAAGAGACTGAGTTGTATAGGAAAGCGCTAGCCCAGTGGAACATCTGCTAGCCATGATTTCAGTGTCATTATCTGTTACGTCGCACCAGTGGATACCCGCAGCTAGCGGTACATCGGCATTAAACTCAGGCAGATTGCCTTTCCATCGACGCCCCATTACATCGACAGTGAATAAGCTTTTCTGGCTGATGATATATGCAACTTTGATTTTGGGAATACTCTGTTCAAAAGCGTTGTAAAGCGTGCTAATAAATAGGTTTTTATCACCAGATATCACAGTAGCAGACTGACAAGCTAATAGGCTCACTCGTGTTCTATAATGAGGACTGGCGGGCTGGAGAATTTTCTTTAGTTGCTCTACTATCCGTAGAGCATAAAGAAAAGTCATCGCACTGCTATTGCCAACTAAAATGATGTTCTTTCCCTGCTGTATTTTAGCTTCTGTATTCTCATCCTCTGTAGCCATCCGATAGATCAAGCGATCATTTTTTCCATCATAAAGATACCAATCACTCATATCTCTGTGTTGATTGTACAAAAATAATGCGATCTTAGTGCTCTGCGCATCATCATTGGCTTGTATGATGTATTGACCACCGTATTGTGGACGGTTGGTCAGTGGTTCAAGATAACGGTTGGATCCCCTCAGACTGGATTGCGTGGCTTCTTCGGTTAGGAAGGTTGCAGCTTTGAAAGAAAAAGTAATTTTTTGTTGAAAAAAGTAGGGATCGGTTGGTGACACTTCATTGCCATTTTCATCCAGTATTTTATTAAATATTTTATTTAGTAACTGAGAATAAGCAAAATCATAGGCAGGCATACCCAAAATCTCAGGAGTAGCCTGTTCATATTGATTCAATATATCCAATCGATAATGAAAGATCGCTTTAATATTTATTTTCAACCCTGCATTTTTAATAGCCGTTTGGATTTTAGGGATCATTTCTTTCTGTAAGAATATGAGAGTTGGATCCTGATTCGACGCTAATATCAATAATTTCCTGACTTCTTTAGACGTATGGATATCGTATTTGAATATAATATCGTATGTCTGTTTTAGGTTTGCCTGCATTTGAATAATAAATGGATTGCCTTTTACAACATCACCCTTTTTCGCTACCATCGCTTTGACATCATCAGCACTATACAAAAACTGAAAATAAGGATCGACTTTAATGTTTCCCAATCCGACAAACAGCGGGATATTTTTTTGTTTTGCCTCTTCTAGCCTTTCCTGTATAGCGGCTTTCTTTTTCGAATCCATACCATCAATCGGTTTTTTTGTTCTCCCTAGCATTTTTCCATCTTGCACCAATTCGTTTAAAATAAACTTTATAATAATTGCTTGATTTTGTATTCCTTCTGGATCTTCCGACGTTTTATCAATTAAATATCTGAATAAATTTTCATTAATAGCAGGCAGTAAATCAGTACTTAAATAAACACCACCATATTCATTTAATATTTCTAAGCATATAATATTACTCGCAGAAATCAGATTACCTCGTAAAATCAATTCTACTAGGTAATATCGATAAAAGTCATAGTCAGGATTTTTATTTATGATATGGATATTGCTCTTTGGATTGGCTGAATTCAGTTCTGTCCTAGTCGTTAACAAATTATTTTCATTATTTATAATAATTTTTTCCAGTTCTTCTTCTTCTCCTAATTGATATTTTTTACAAAAATCAATAATACCGTCATCAATGCTATTGCCACCTTTTATCATTTTTATATGCTTATAACTTTTATCTTGCCAATGTAGCAAAACACGAGCAAAAACATTTTTTTTCCAAGTATAAAAAGTATTCTTAATGATGTGCACTTCATCTGGCTTGAATAATTCCATATTGTCAAAATTAAGTATAAATTCATCAATAATGCTTTTAGCTCTTGTATTAAAACTGAATTCTATTTCTAGTTCATACTTCTCGAAAATCACTGTTTCTTTTTTTTCTTCGGTAAACTGGTTAGAATGATTGATATAACCGGTAAAAGCAACCTGCATAAAATCCATCAATCTGGTTATTGTATCTTGAAAAATTTTTTCTTTTTTAATAAGGGTAATACCATTAGGAGTAATAAAATTTTCATGCCATTGCCATTTTGCCTTTCTCTCAGGGTCCCAGGTGGTTAGATCTTGTTGTATTCCACTAGCGATTGCTTCTTCTATCATTTTCCTATCAATAATGAATTTTCTAATAATCTGAAGATAATTTTTTATAATCCTGTCGAAAGCAATATTTAAATTTTTCTCGTAGAAGTATGTTTTGAAAAAATCAACCGCTATTTTTTCCTGCGTAGCCAATTCCTGATGTGATGAATAATCTTTGAAATAAACTTTTAAGAAAGATGTTAGCATTTTTTTAAAATCATCAAAATTGATATTTGCATAAATGAGTGCCTGCTTACTTGCTTTTTTTTGTATACGTATAGCGAGTTCTTGCGCAAGTAACGCATTTTCGTCCATCCAGATATTGATTTCATAATCTGGATTGTTTTGTATCCAAAGATCGATGTAGTCTCTCTGTATGTCGGTTATCTTACAAAGACAGACAAAATGTAGAATTTTAGGCACGTTTTCCATTAAAGAATCTTTACGTGCAGAGAGTCTTTGGGATAAAAAAGGATTATAACGTCTTTCTCCCCTTCTATTATTGATAACAATCCATTTAGTAAGACAGTTTATCATTTTTAATAACAGTCTGGTTTCTCTTGATGGTAATAGAGGCTCGGTGGGATATAAATACTCATTACGGGCTGTGATAAATTCATAATAATGGCCTTTTTTGTTATATTCTGTTTGATCTATTGTAATGTTTTTAAGTTGTTTAATAATCTCTTCGTGTTGCATTATCGGTGATCCTTTTTCATTGACCTTCGGTACCGGTCATAAAATAATAGGATTCGGATTGGTAACTAAACTTTTGAAAAATACTTAATATTTTTGGTGGCTCGACAGTCAAAATACCATATTTTAACGTAGGTGGAAACAGAGAAAATTTTAAAGTATGTGCTATAAAAATATTGATTTTAATACTACGTGCAGCCATATATTATCTCCTAATAGATAATTTAAATGATGGGGGAAGTTATCAATAAGAAACAGAGCCGACAAAATATTTACCCTACGAATTGAAAGGCATAATTTAAATTTAATAACGCAGATTAAAAGGCCAGTAAGAAAAACTGGCTTTATACTGAATGTAAAATCCAATTATTGAGAACAAAATCTGAATAATTTCATTAACTCTTTCGTATACAAGAAAAACCAATAGAACGGAAAATACTTTTTTCACTATCCATTCACTGTACTCCTGTTTTATGCAAAAAAAATGTCAACGAAAAAATCACACTTTGAATTTTCTATATATTTTAAATTTCTATCTGTGTGCCTAACTCAATCACCCGATTCGGTGGTATTTCAAATTGATCGGATACACGTAACGAATTACGTCTAAGTACAATAAATAATTTGCCACGAAAAAAAAGATACCACGGCCGTTTAGTTAAAATGAGAGATTCATACGACATAAAAAATGAGGTTTCTATCATCTGGAATGGCAGTCCTTCCAAACCACAGAGATGGAAAATTTTTTCAACATTGGGCGTCTCTTTAAAACCATAACTGGCCCTAACCTGCCAAAAAGTTGACGAAAGTTGTTTGATTGTTACTCGCTGAACATTATGTATGTAAGGGACATCTTCTGTGCGCAAAGTCAGCAATAGTACCCTTTCATGCAATACCTTGTTATGTTTAAGATTACGTAGCAGTGCGAAAGGGATAACATTAACGGCTCGTGACATATAAACCGCTGTACCTGGCACTTTGATCGGGGGTGAATTTTCCAACGAAGTTATCATTGCTTTTAGCGAATTGCCGTGTTCATGCATACGGCGCAATAAACGAAAATGTTCGCTCTTCCAGGTGGTCATAATAATAAACATCAGCAAACCGAGGGTCAGTGGCAACCAACCACCGGAAAACAGTTTTAATGCATTGGCCAAGAATAGTGGAATATCAATGAATAATAAAGCTAGCAATACGGTGGCAACAAAAAAGCGATTCCAGTGCCAATTTTTCAGTGTTACCGTGCAAAATAGCACGCTAGTTATCACCATGGTACCCGTTACCGCGATACCGTAGGCACTGGCCAGATTACTCGAGTGTTTAAAACCGATAATCACCAAAACAACAGAGATATACAAAATCCAGTTAATAACTGGAATATAAATTTGCCCTGATTCCATTTCGGAAGTATTAACAATGCGCATGGGCGGTAAATAACCTAAACGCACCGCCTGACGAGTCAACGAAAAAACCCCGGAAATAACCGCCTGTGAGGCGATAACCGTTGCCAAGGTTGCCAGTATCAGCAAAGGTGTCATTGCCCAATCAGGAGCAAGTAAAAAAAAGGGGTTTTTAATAGCGTCAGGATTTTTCAATAACAATGCCCCCTGACCAAAATAATTAAGTACCAAAGAAGGCAACACCAAAATAAACCAGGCCAGGCGAATAGAAAATTTACCAAAATGTCCCATATCGGCATACAAGGCTTCTACACCAGTCACCGCCAATACCAAGGAACCCAAGGCAAAAAAGGAAACCATTCTATGCTCAGTAAAGAAGGCGATCGCCCATTTGGGATGAAACGCAGCTAACACCTCAGGATTAGCGATAATGCTACGTAACCCCAACAGTCCCAGCGTCAAAAACCAAATCAACATCACAGGCGCAAAAAGCTTGGCTACACTGCCTGTGCCATGTTTTTGAATCGAAAAGAGTAAAGTTAACACCACAATCGAGCAAGGTACGATGTAATGATCCAATGACGGTGAGCTAATTCTTAACCCTTCAATCGCTGACATCACGGAAATAGCAGGCGTGATCACCACTTCACCATAGAAAAAACTAGCACCAATCAAACCCATCATGACCAGTGTTGAAGTAGTACGAGCCGAAGTGTTACGTCCGGCCAATAACATCAGCGTTAAAATGCCTCCTTCGCCGGCATTATCTGCTCGCATAACAAAGGTGAGGTATTTCAGTGAAACGACCAGAATCAACAGCCAAAAAATCAGTGATAAAAACCCAAACACCACACCAGGACGAACATCAAAACCATAATTCCCCGAAAAACACTCTCGCAATGTATAGAGAGGACTCGTACCAATATCACCATAAGCCACACCTATTGCTGCCAAGGTTACTGCCGATAAAGATTGTTTATGTTCTGTACTCATAATTTATTTCTTTTTGCCTGAACATCCACAAACTAGTATTTATTGTTTAAAAACGGGTTAAAAATTTGCGGCACCATGAGACCTCTTACATAACCTGCTTAACATAATGGTAAACTTAACAACATGCTGAACATTGTATCACCGATACCTTGTTGCATTATCGAACATTACTGTATTATCGAACATGAGTACCATCGTTCGCCAGAAATCATCGGTACCAACCGTAGCTTGTCCAGTATGCATTAATTAGAATGATTGCCTAGCCTAAATCTAGCAGCAAAAACGACAGTAAATGGCAGTAGAACTATCCTTAAGGTTAGAAAAATTCTATTAATCAGCAAACTATGTACTTAGAAAGAGGGTTTGTTTTTTATTCTCAAGTAAAAATTGTTTACACAATAGACTTATTACAAAATCAGAGAGTGGTGTGAAGTCAAGGCGCACGGCGTGCAGCAACCGCAGTGTACAAACGAGCACAAGAGATTTCGAACAGGTTCTAATGAAATAGACAGAATAATTATGCAAAAATCATCTCAATTAGTGGAAAGAATATCACGTCTAAGCAATGCGCTTGAAAGGGGACTCTACGAAAGACAAGAGGCCATCCGTTTATGTCTATTAGCAGCATTAAGTGGAGAAAGTGTATTTTTGCTCGGGCCACCAGGGATAGCAAAAAGTTTGATCGCCCGCCGTCTGAAATTTGCCTTCCGCGATGCGCGTGCTTTCGAATACCTGATGACCCGCTTTTCAACCCCAGAGGAAGTATTTGGTCCATTATCCATCCAAGCCCTGAAAGAAGAAGGACGCTACCAACGCCTAACCAAGGGCTATTTACCTGAGGCTGAAATCGTCTTTCTTGATGAAATATGGAAAGCAGGACCTGCTATTCTCAATACCTTGTTGACCGCGATTAACGAACGTCGTTTTAGGAATGGCGACCATGAAGACGAAATTCCGATGCGTTTACTGATCACGGCTTCCAATGAATTACCGGATGCCGATAGCAGCCTGGAAGCACTCTATGATCGCATGTTAGTCCGCTTGTGGTTAGATAAAGTTCAAGATAAACAAAATTTCCATGCACTACTGCTTAATCGTCAGGATGATCATCACAATCCGGTAGCCGAAAATCTCAGTATCAACGATGAAGAATTTCGTCAATGGCAACCATTAATCGATAAAATCGACTTGCCGGATCACTGTTTTGAGCTTATTTTTCTGCTACGTCAACGGCTAAATACCCTGGATCAAGCCCCTTATATTTCTGATCGACGCTGGAAAAAATCACTCAGGTTACTTCAAGCCAGTGCCTTTTTTAGTGGTCGTGAAACCATTGCTCCCATTGATCTTATTTTGCTGAAAAATTGCCTGTGGCATGATCTTGACTCGCAAAAATTGTTGCAACAACAACTCGAGCAACTGTTATGTGAGCAAGCGTATCAACAACAGCGATTGTTAATGCAACTCCAACATATTCATCGCCGATGGCTGCAATTTCAACAACAACAACACGATCAACAGGCATTAACTTTGGTGAAAAAAAGTAGCGGTTTTAGTCGCAAGATCCACTACTTTTTGCCAGAAACACTGCTTGAAACAACACTCACGTTGTTACTGCAAAAACCACTCTATTTGCATGATATCCAGGTTAATTACCTACAAATCGATAAAGAAACTTTATCTCTCTGGATCAACAAAGGAGGAAAGTTACACACTAAATTAAATGGCATCGGTTTTACTCAACCCATTGATGCGGAGATTAACCAGCAAGGTCAAATCGTCGTACTGGACATCAGCCGTCAAACCTCCGCATTATCATTGCCCAAAGCATTGATAGAAAATCCACCACCAGAATTACTGACAGAAAAAGCTGATGTAGCCACTCACCTATCAGAACAACGAAAATTTTTCAACCAACAGCAAGCTTGCCTTTTTATTCCCTCTTCCTGGCGAGTAAAAATCGAAGCCAGTCTGCTTCACGTCGCTGAAGAATTAAAACTCACCTGCAACAAAGACGGTACGGATCATCATCGATGTTAAGCCTAGCGACACTGGATATGCTGCTTTCTATCAGCGAAGGAACCTTGGTAGAAGAAATAGTGATTGGCGTACTGGCAACACCGCAACTGGCGACATTGTTTGCAAAATTTCCGCGTATTAAACGCGCATTGACTAAAGATATCCCCAGATGGAAACAGAATTTTCAACAACGCATCCAGGAAGCCAGGGTACCATCAAATTTAGCAGAAGAATTTTTTTTATATCAGCATAGTCAACAGGAAAACAGTACTCTTTTTTATCAACATTTGACAGCGATTGTCGATGAGCTAACGACGCTCAATTCACCTTTTTTAACTCAGGCAAAAAATATAATCGATGCGTCTGATTTCGAACAAAATCCACCATCAGGAGAAAGTTTACAATGCTTATTTCTCCAACGCTGGCGTCTTAGCTTAACCCTGCAAACCTTGAACATTCACCACACATTATTAGAACAGGAAAAAGAGAAATTACTGGCAGAATTACAACAGCGGCTAGCATTAAGCGGTGCTCTCGAACCTTTACTAGCGGATAACGACACCGCAGCGGGTCGACTTTGGGATATGAGCCACGGCCAACTACAACAAAACGACTACCAACTACTCCAGCAATACACTGATTTTCTACAGCAACAAACAGAATTGCAACAAATAGCCGAGCAATTAGGTCGTAGTAAAACAGCGAAAACACAACCGAACGCAGAGACCCATGTTGGATCCTATACCCTAATGGTACGGCAACCCGATACCTTTCCCGAAGAAGTCAGTGGGATCCAGCAAAGCAATGATATTTTACGTTTACTGCCAACTGAATTAATGCTATTGGGGATCAATGAACTAGAATTTGAATTTTATCGCCGTTTACTCGAACGACGCTTATTAACGTACCGTTTACAAGGAGATCACTGGCAAAAACAACAATGGCAACGAACGGTCAACCAACAAGGCGGTGAACAGCAGCCACGCGGCCCCTTTATCGTATGTGTCGATACATCAGGGTCGATGGGACAATTCAGTGAACAATGTGCCAAAGCATTCTGTTTGGCGTTATTACGTATTGCGCTAGCAGATAGCCGACGCTGTTACGTTATGCTATTTGCCACTGAAGTCGTCCATTATGAACTCTCAGCAGACAACGGTATCGAACAGGCAATACGTTTCCTCGGCCAACGCTTTCGCGGTGGAACAGATCTGGCAGCCTGTCTGGCGAATACTTTAGCAAAAATGGAAGAACAGCAGTGGATTGATACCGATGCCATCATCATTTCAGATTTTATTGCCCAGCGCTTACCACAAGATCTGATCAAAAAAATAAAAACACAACAGCAAATTCATCAACATCGATTTCATGCTATAGCAATGTCATCCTATGGTAAGCCTGGGATCATGCAGATCTTCGATCATATCTGGCGTTTTGATAACGGATTAAAAAGTCGCTTACTCCGTCGTTGGCGACACTAAAATAATAAACACCACACTTTATCCCGAACAATTGCCATTATCCCCATATTATCCACAGGTAGATCCCAGTCAATTCACAGCGTACAATGGCAACTTTTCTTCTCTTTAACTGGGTCTTTTATGTCTCACATTACCTTGATCAGTGGCAGTACACTTGGCAATGCCGAAGATGTCGCTGAATGTTTATCTGAACAATTAAACGCTTCTGGTTTTACCACCGAAGTGATGCATGGCCCTAAACTAAATGAACTAGTACTCAACGGCGAATGGCTAGTTATCACGTCTACCCACGGTGCAGGTGAGTTACCGGACAATCTTCAGCCCTTATTAGAGCAAATTGAACAACAGAAACCCGATCTATCACAGATCCGTTTCGGCGCAATAGGTCTCGGCGATTCGAGTTACGATCATTTTTGTGGTGCCATCAAAAAACTGGATCAAGAGTTACTCAGGCGAGGAGCCAAAAGGATCGGCCAAATACTTGAAATCAATGTCCTCAAGTGTAGCGTACCAGAAGATCCCGCAGAAGAATGGTTAGTTGATTGGATCAAATTACACACAACAGAGTAAACATTACGCGATCAAAAATGTATAAACC